>CAWINY010000008.1:0-16388 GCA_963837635.1 uncultured Acidobacteriota bacterium | reverse complement strand
GCGTAAGCACGAACCGGGATGCCGGCGGTTAGGAGTTGACCATATCTTCCAGGGCGGCTTTGTTGCGGATAATCAGATTTGCGCCCTTGAATTGCACAAGTTGTTTCCTCTTAAACTGCGAGAGCAGGCGGCTGACGGTTTCCCGCGTCGTGCCAATGATTTCTGCGATTTCCTCATGCGTCAGCGTCAGCTTCACCTGCAGAGGATCCCCGTTGCCCGCTGCATTGGACCATCCCAGCAGTAATTTTGCGAATCTCTCCGACGGGGAGTTGGTAAGTCCCAGCGTGCGGATCGCTTCATACGCTGTGTAGTAATTGCGGCTTAACTCCTCCGCCACTCGCAGAGCCACGACTCCATGTTCGCGCAAGAAGTGCAGCAAGGCATCCCGGGTTATGAAATTTGCCTGTCCGGGCTCGATCATCTCGGCGGTCACTTCGTAAGGTCGATTGGAAATCGCGGCGCTGAGCCCAAGAACATCTCCCGGCTCGGAGATTTTAGTGATGACGGTTCTGCCCTCCGCCGACGACGTCGAAAGCTTCGCTTTCCCCGCGCAGAGTACGAATACTCCGCGCGGCTGCTGTCCCTCGATAAACAGCATCGCGGATTTTGGATAAACCGCGGTGGATTTGATTTCATTCAGCCGCTGCACCGCGGCTTCCGGCAGATGGCAAAACAAATATTCTTCCCGCATCGGGCAGGCTATGCAGTTGTCGAGGATGTTCAGCCCGTAGGGCGCACGCATTCGCCACCGCTCTCCGCGAAAATTGTATCACCGATCAGTCTGTGATCAGGATCACAAAAAACCGTGACTGCAAACATGGCCGGCAAAGCCTTCTGCGAGGAGACTCTATACACCACGGGAGGCTTGGGGCGGCTGTACCGAGGACGGGTTTCCACAAGCACCGCAACCCCTGCCGGTGCGACGCCGGATCGAGGAGGATAATAGCACCATGACTACTGAAGAAGCACTTCGGTTTCGGGTCATTGCCTGGTGGGCCTCTGGCCGAACCGGCATTGCCAGGTCCAGTTCCGCGCCCAATGCGATCCATTTCACCTCCCCGCCTGCTTTTGGCGGGTTGGAAGGCAGGTGGACCCCTGAGGACTTGCTGCTGTGCGCGGTCGCCAGTTGCTATACGACCACCTTTCGGGCACTCGCGGATAATTCGAAGCTTGCCTACACCGACCTGCAGGTGGAAGTGGAAAGCGCCATCCGCAAGGCTGACACCGGCTATGCTTTTGGCGAAGTGCTCATTCGTGCATATCTCATGATTCCGCGAGAAGAGGAACGGGAACGGGCCATCAAGCTCTTGCAAAAGGCCAAGGAGAAGTGCCTCGTATCTCGCGCGCTCTCGGTCGAGCAGACCTTCGAACCCCGTGTGCAAGTAGGTGAACAACGAGCGGAAGTTGGCCAACCTTTGGCAGTTTCCGGCAAAGAGGGCTATCAATGAAACCGGAGAGCATAACGGTTGTCGCGCTGGCCAGAGCTGCCGCATGACGTTGATAAGTTCCACCGAGGCTGATCTCACCCGACGAGCGCCGAATGCTGTAGAGAAACAGACGAATGCTGTAGGGAAACGGACGCTCCCCGAGAGCTACGGCCTCGACACAATGTTCGCTCCCACTTCGGTGGCCGTCATCGGTGCGACCAGCCGTCCCGGCACTGTGGGCCGCACCGTTTTAGAGAACCTGCTGCGCGGCAGCTCGCAAAGAAAAGTGTATGCCGTCAATGCGAAGCATCCGGAAGTGCTCGGGCTCAAGACCTACAGCAGCATCCGCGACGTCCCCCGGCCGGTGGACATGGCTGTAATTACCACTCCGGCAGTGACGGTCCCGCAGTTGGTTGGAGAATGCGTGGATGCCGGCGTCAGCTCCGCAATCGTGATTTCCGCCGGATTCCGGGAGCGTGGCCCGGAAGGCGCTGCCCTCGAACGACAGATTCAACAGCACTTACGGCGCGGTTCCATGCGCCTGATTGGCCCCAACTGCCTGGGCATTATGAACCCGGCGGTCGGCTTGAATGCCA
Source organism: uncultured Acidobacteriota bacterium (assembly GCA_963837635.1). Classification (GTDB taxonomy): domain Bacteria; phylum Acidobacteriota; class Terriglobia; order Terriglobales; family Acidobacteriaceae; genus CAWINY01. The sequence goes on along the minus strand of CAWINY010000008.1, from coordinate 14,365 downwards.
CTTTCGTAAAAGATCCGCCCAAGACGGGTAATGTCGCGTTCCTGAGTCAGAGTGGCGCGCTGCAGGTCGCGATCCTCGACTGGAGCGCCCGCGAACAAGTTGGATTCAGTGCCATCGTCTCTACCGGTTCGATGCTGGATGTGGGTTGGGGTGATTTGCTCGACCACTTTGGCGACGACCCGAACACCAAGAGCATTCTGATCTACATGGAGTCCGTGGGAAACGCCCGGACGTTCTTGTCCGCCGCTCGCGAAGTCGCCCTCACCAAGCCGATCATCGTGATCAAAGCCGGCCGCTCGGAAGCGGCCTCGCGCGCTGCGTCATCGCACACCGGCGCGCTCACCGGCAGCGACGAAGTGCTGGATGCGGCCTTCCACCGTTCCGGAGTTTTGCGGGTCCACAATATCGCCGACCTGTTCTATATGGCGGAAGTGCTCAGCAAGCAACCCCGTCCCAAGGGTCCGCGGCTGACCATCCTGACCAACGCCGGCGGTCCTGGCGTGTTGGCCACCGACTCCCTGGTGGCCAACGGTGGAGAACTGGCCGAGCTTTCCCCAGAGAGTCTGCGGCAACTCAATGAGTTCCTCCCCGCCCATTGGAGTCATAACAATCCCATTGATGTTCTCGCCGATACCGATTCCGAGCGCTTTGCTCGCGCCCTCGAAATCGCTTCGCAGGACCCGAACAGCGATGGACTCCTGGTCATCCTTGTCCCGCAAGCCATGGCCGATCCCTTGCAGGTTGCAGAAAGCTTGAAGCCTTATGCCAAAGGCCATGGCAAGCCGGTGCTCGCCAGCTGGATGGGAGGGAACAGCGTTGCGGCCGGGGAAGCCGTCCTGAATGCGGCGGGCATTCCAACGTTTCCGTATCCGGACACCGCCGCGCGAGCTTTCACGCACATGTGGCGATACACCTGCAACCTGCGTGGACTGTACGAGACACCTACACTCACTGACCAATCTGAGCTCGGGAGCGCAGCTCGCGATCAGGTCGAGCAAATCATTCAGAATGTACAGACGCAGGGCCGCGTTCTGCTCACCGAGTTGGAATCGAAGCAGTTGTTGTCGCTGTACGGCATCCCCACGGTTGAGACGCGCGCGGCCGCCAGCGAAGACGAAGCCGCCGCGCTGGCCTCGCGAGCTTGGCTTTCCGGTTGTTTTGAAAGTCCTTTCCGAAACCATCACCCACAAAACGGATGTTGGCGGAGTCCAACTGAACTTGCAAGATGAAGCGGCGGTCCGCTCTGCCTATCGCGCCATCGAGTCTTCGGTTGCAGAGAAAGCCGGCCCTGGCCAGTTCTCCGGCGTAAGCGTGCAGCCGATGGTGAAGCCCGATGGCTACGAATTAATCCTCGGCAGCAGCGTGGACCCGCAATTTGGGCCCGTCATCCTGTTCGGCTCCGGCGGCCAGCTGGTCGAAGTGTATCGCGACCGCGCTCTGGCGCTTCCGCCACTGAACACGACCCTGGCACAAAGAATGATGGAGCAGACCCGAATCTTCACCGCCCTGAAGGGAGTCCGCGGACGCAAGCCAGTCAACCTGGTGGCGCTCGAGAACCTGTTAATCCGCTTCAGTCAACTCGTGCTCGAGCAGCGCTGGATTGCGGAAATTGACATCAATCCCCTGCTCGCTTCACCGGAGCGCCTGCTGGCCCTCGATGCCCGAGTCGTGTTGCATGGGCCCGCCGTGACCCTCGACCAGTTGCCCAAGCCCGCCATCCGTCCCTACCCCTTGCAGTACGTCTCGTCCTGGACCATGAATGATGGGAATCAGGTCACGATCCGCCCGATCCGCCCCGAAGACGAACCGCTGATCGCTAAGTTTCACGAGACGCTTTCCGATCGCAGCGTCTATTTGCGCTACTTCTGCTCCATCAGCCTGAGCCGGCGAGTGGCGCATGAACGGCTGTTGCGTATCTGTTTCGGTGATTACGACCGCGAAATGGCGCTGGTCGCCGAACATACCGATCCCGGCACGGGGGAGCGCCGGATCTTGGGCGTTGGGCGTATGAACAAGCTTCACGGCAGGAATGAAGCGGAAGTCGCGGCGCTCGTTTCAGATAAGTATCAAAAGCTGGGGTTGGGATATGAATTACTCCGCCGGGTCGTCCAGATTGCCCGTGATGAAAAGTTAAGCCTGGTGTCTGCGGAAATGTTGCCTGACAACATAGCAATGCAGGCCGTCTTCAGGCGCCTTGGCTTTCGTATTCGCGCGGATGAAGATCTAACTTCGCTCCGCGCCACCTTGGAACTCTGAACGTTTACGCGATTGTGCCCAGCGTCGCAAAAAGCGAAGCTCTTGGCTCTTGGCTTTTAGCCAAAGGCCGAAGGCTAACAGCCAAAAGCGGTTTTTCCGTTGGTGACCTGGATCACAGGTCTCCGTGAGCCGTGTTCCCGACAAGATCACTCCGTTCCGGCATTCTTATAGATGACCATTCCAGAGCAGTCCGGCGGAATCACCGAGAAATTCAGAAGGGGATGTCATGAAACGTAAGTTTAAGACCATGGACGGCAACGAAGCCGTCGCCAATGTCGCTTACCGCCTCAACGAGGTCATCGCCATTTATCCCATCACGCCGTCGTCCAACATGGGCGAATGGGCGGATCAATGGGCGTCGGAAGACGTGCCCAACATCTGGGGCACCATCCCCCACGTGATCGAAATGCAAAGCGAAGGCGGCGCCTCGGGAGCGGTTCACGGCGCGCTCCAGACCGGAGCCCTGGCCACGACCTTCACCGCGTCCCAAGGCCTGCTGCTGATGATCCCGAACATGAACAAGATCGCCGGCGAACTCACGGCTACGGTATTTCACGTCAGCGCGCGCACGGTGGCAACTCATGCTCTTTCGATTTTCGGCGACCACTCCGATGTGATGCTCTGCCGAACCACCGGATTCGCGCTGCTCGCGTCGAACTCCGTGCAGGAGGCGATGGACCTGGCGCTTATCGCGCATGCGGCCACGCTCGAAACCCGCATCCCCTTCGTGCATTTCTTCGACGGCTTCCGCACCTCGCATGAAGTCAACAAGATCGAGATGCTCACCGAAGACGACATGCACGCCCTCATCAACATGGACCGTGTCTTCGAGCACCGCCAGCGCGCGCTTTCTCCGGACCATCCTGTGCTGCGCGGCAGCGCGCAAAACCCCGACGTCTTCTTTCAGGCGCGGGAAGCCGGCAATCCTTACTACGACGCCTGCCCGGATAAGGTGCAGGCGGTCATGGACAAGTTTTCCCAGGTCGTGGGCCGTTCCTATCACCTGTTCGACTACGCAGGCGCACCCGATGCCGAGCGCGTGATCGTCATGATGGGTTCGGGCGCCGACGCCGCCCACGAGACGGTGGACTATCTGAACCGCAACGGCGAAAAAGTTGGCTTGCTGAAAGTCCGCCTGTACCGCCCCTTCTCCGTCAAGCGGTTCCTCGAGGCGCTGCCCGCAACCGTGCGCAAGATTGCCGTCCTCGATCGTACCAAGGAAGCCGGAGCCGGCAGAGAACCCCTCTATCTTGACGTGGTCAGCGCGCTTCAAGAAGGAATCAAGCTGGGCTACGGAACGCTGAAGGTCGCGCCGGAAACCATCGGCGGACGTTACGGCCTCTCCTCCAAAGAGTTCACGGCCTCGATGGTCAAGGCCGTCTACGACAACCTGGCGGCGCCGAAGGCGAAGATGAAAGACCACTTCACCGTCGGCATTCATGACGACGTGGGCCATACCAGCCTCGATTACGATGCCGATTTTTCCGTCGAGCCCGACAGCGTCGTGCGAGCCATGTTCTACGGCCTGGGCGCGGATGGCACGGTGGGCGCAAACAAGAACTCGATCAAGATCATCGGCGAAAACACCGACAACTACGGGCAAGGATACTTCGTCTACGACTCGAAGAAATCGGGCGCGATGACCGTCTCGCACCTGCGTTTCGGGCCGCAGCCGATCCGCTCCAGCTACCTGATTTCGAAAGCCAACTTCGTGGCCTGCCATCAATGGATTTTCCTCGAGCGCTACGACATGCTCAGCACCCTGGTTCCGGGCGGCGTTTTCCTGCTCAACAGTCCATTCAACAAGGACGAGGTTTGGGACCAGTTGCCGCGCGAAGTCCAGACCCAACTGATCGCCAAGAAGGCCCGTTTCTTCATCATTGACGCCTATCAGGTGGCGCGCGAAACCGGCATGGGCTCGCGCATGAACACCATTCTGCAGACCTGCTTCTTCGCCATCTCCAAGGTTCTGCCCCGCGATGAGGCCATTGAAGCCATTCGCCAGTCCATCCGCGACACCTACGGCAAGAAGGGTGACGAGATCGTGCAGCAAAACCTGCGCGCCGTGGACGAAACGCTGGCCCACATGTTCGAAGTCACCATTCCGGAGAAGGTGACGAGCCAAATCGAAATGCCCCCTGCGTTCTCTGCCGCAGGCGCCCAAGTTTGAGCGCGATGTGCTCAGCGTAATTTACGCCGGCCACGGCGACGATATCCCCGTGAGCGCTTTCCCCGTCGATGGAACCTTTCCCACCGGCACCGCGAAATGGGAAAAGCGCAACATCGCGCTCGAGATTCCCGTGTGGGATACGAAGCTCTGCATACAGTGCGGCAAGTGCGCGATGGTCTGCCCGCACGCCGTGCTCCGCATCAAGGTCTACGACTCCAAGAAACTCGAAGGCGCGCCCGCAACCTTCAAGTCAACCGAAGTGCGCGACAAGGAATGGCAGGGCTTAAAGTACAGCATTCAGGTTGCACCCGAAGACTGTACAGGATGCGGCATTTGCGTCGATATCTGTCCCGCCAAGAACAAGAGCGAGACGCGCCTGAAAGCGATCAACATGGTGGCGCAGCCGCCGCTGCGTGCGCCCGAGCGCGAGAACTGGGAATTCTTCCTCAAGATTCCGGAACTCGATCGCCGAAAAATCAAAATCTCGAATATCCGCCAGCAACAGGTGCAGGAGCCTTTGTTTGAATTTTCAGGAGCTTGTTCCGGATGCGGCGAGACGCCCTATCTGAAGCTGCTTTCCCAGCTCTTCGGAGATCGTTCCGTGGTGGCCAACGCCACCGGCTGCTCTTCGATCTACGGCGGGAACCTGCCGACTACGCCCTGGGCCAAGAATATCGAAGGCCGCGGGCCGGCCTGGTCGAATTCCCTGTTTGAAGACAATGCCGAGTTCGGCCTGGGATTCCGGCTCTCCATTGACAAGCAGACCGAATTCGCCCGCGAACTGGTGCGCCGCCTGTCAGGAGCCAGATCGGAGAAGAACTCGCCACCGCTCTGCTCGGGCAACCCCAGAAAGATGAGGCCGACATTTTCGAGCAGCGGCAGCGCGTCGAACTGTTGAAGGAAAAGCTGAAGGGTCTGAACTCTCCGGAAGCAAAGCAACTATTGTCACTCGCCGACATGCTGGTCAAGAAGAGCGTTTGGATCGTCGGCGGCGACGGCTGGGCTTACGACATCGGCTACGGCGGCCTCGACCACGTGCTGGCCAGCGGACGCAACGTGAACCTGCTGGTGCTCGACACCGAGGTCTATTCCAACACCGGCGGCCAAGCCTCGAAAGCCACGCCGCGGGCGGCCGTGGCGAAGTTCGCGGCCGGAGGCAAACCGGGTCCGAAGAAAGACCTCGGCCTGATGGCCATGAGTTACGGCAACGTCTACGTGGCCAGCGTTGCCATGGGCGCGAAAGACGAACACACGCTCAAGGCCTTCCTCGAAGCGGAAGCTTACGACGGTCCCAGCATCATCATTGCCTATTCGCACTGCATCGCGCATGGCATCGACATGACCACGGCAATGTCCGACCAGAAAGTCGCGGTCGATTCGGGCCAGTGGCTGCTCTATCGCTATAACCCGGAGCGCACTCTGGCCGGTCAGAATCCGTTAACCCTCGATTGCCGCACCCCCAGCCGCAAAGTCAAGGACTATCTACTGCAGCAGACGCGCTTCAAGATGCTGCTCAAGAGCAAACCCGAAGACGCCAAACGGCTGTGGCAGCAGGCGCAGGAAGATGCCGACACGCGTTATCGCCTGTACGAATACATGGCGCAGCGCAAACCCGAGCCGGCCGCGGTTCCAGCCGCGCCAGGAGAGACCGAAAAATAGGAGCTCTAAATAGCGACACAGCAAACAAAGAGGAACATCATGGACCTAACCACGAAATATCTTGGCATGCAGCTGCGCACGCCGCTGGTCGTCTCCGCCTCCCCGCTCTCGCAGGAAATCAGCGGCATCCGCAGCCTCGAAGATGCCGGCGCCTCCGCCGTCGTGCTCTATTCCCTGTTCGAGGAGCAACTGCATCAGGAGGCTCTCGATCTTGAACTCCACCTCAACGCCGGCACCGAGAGCTTTGCCGAATCGCTCACGTACTTTCCCCATTCCAGCGAATTCCACACCGGACCCGAAGGCTATCTCGATCACATTCGCAAAGCCAAAGCCGCCGTGGACATTCCGATCATCGCCAGCCTAAACGGCGCGACTCTGGGCGGTTGGACCAAGTTTGCCCGCCAGATCGAGCAAGCCGGAGCCGACGCCATCGAGTGCAATCTCTACTTCATTCCGACCAACATGGACCTCCCCGGCGCCGAGACGGAGAAGATCTATACCGACATTCTTCGGGAAGTAAAGGGTGCGGTGCACATCCCGGTGGCCGTCAAGCTGAGTCCATTTTTTAGCAACTTGGCCCATGTGGCCAAGCAGTTCGACCAGTTGGGCGCCGACGGTCTGGTGCTGTTCAACCGCTTCTACCAGCCTGACATCGACCTGGAAGAATTGGAGATTATACCCAACGTGCTGCTCAGCACCCCGCAGGCGTTACGGCTGCCTCTGACCTGGATCGGCATTCTTCATGGCCGCATCCGGGCCAGCATGGCGGCCACCAGCGGTGTGCATAGCGCCGAAGACGTCATCAAGCTGCTCATGGTTGGCGCCGATGTAACCATGATGTGCTCGGCTCTGATAAGCAACGGAATCGGCCATCTTCGTCATGTCGAACAAGGCATGCAGGAGTGGATGCAGGTTCACGAATATGAGTCTGTGCAACAGATGCAAGGCAGCATGAGCCAGCTCCGCTGCCCCGATCCAGGAGCCTTCGAACGCGCCCAATACATGCGGGCCGTCAAGGGCCTGCAGCACGTGCTGCAGGTATGACACGCCATAAGAAAGTTTGGGTTAGGCGCCCAACCTGTGATCTCACTCGCCCTCACGAGTGACGCATGTCACAGCCGCTTGGCTGCGCATTCCGGACAATGGTCTGTAACGCAAGCCTTGGGGAGACATGTTCAAGATCCAGCACGCGGAGTTCCTTGCGCCCGGCATCAAGCGGTTCGTCATCGAGGCGCCACGCATTGCACGCAAGCAAAAACCAGGGCAATTCGTAATCCTGAGGCTGTACGAGCAGGGCGAACGCATTCCGATCACCATCGAACACTCCGATCCCGAGCGCGGCACGATTCGCATTGTGGTGCAGTCGGCCGGCAAAACCACCCACCTGCTCAATTCGCTGAATACCGGCGACAGCATTCTGGATGTGGTTGGGCCGCTGGGAAAACCGTCGGAGATCGAGAAGTTCGGCACCGTGGTGGTGATGGGCGGCGGCGTGGGCACGGCGATGGCCTATCCGACGGCGGCGGCGCTGAAGCGTGCCGGCAATCGCGTGATCTCCATCGTCGGCGCGCGCAACAAGGAGCTGGTCATTCTTGAGCGCGAACTGCGCGAGGTCAGCGATGCGCTGATGATTACGACCGATGACGGAAGCTATGCCGACAAGGGCTTCGTCACCGACAAGCTACGGCAGTTGATCGAGAACGGCACGCGCATCGACCTGGTGCTGGCCATCGGTCCCATCCCCATGATGAGGGCGGTGGCGGAGATGACGCGGAAAGAGCGCATCCGCACCATCGTCAGCCTGAATCCGATCATGATCGACGGCACCGGCATGTGTGGCGGCTGCCGCGTGCTGATCGACGGAAAGAGCGAGTTCGCCTGCGTGGACGGTCCCGAGTTCGATGCCCACCGTGTGGATTTCGCTGTGCTGGTGCAGCGCAATTCGATGTACCGCGCGGCGGAGCAGCAATCGATGGAAGAATACCAGCGTCAAACCAAGTCGCAACTCGACACGGTTCACGCCGGACAGGCCGGCGCCTGCGCGGTGCAAGGAGACGTCCGGTGACACCGACCCCACCAAACAGCCCCCTAAACCCTCGTTGAATCCTCTACCCCTGAAAGAGCGGATGAAGGTACCCCGGCAGCACATGCTGGAACAGCCTCCGCTCGAGCGCGCCACCAACTTCACCGAGGTGAACCTGGGCTATTCCGAGGAACTGGCGCGGCGGGAAGCAGCGCGCTGCCTGGAATGTGCCAAGCCCGTATGCATGATTGATTGTCCGGTGGGCGTCAAGGTGAAAGAGTTCGTGCAGTTGATCGTGGCCGGCGACTTCCTGGGCGCGGCAGCCAAGATCCGCGAAGATAACGTGCTGCCCGCGATCACCGGGCGCGTGTGTCCCCAGGAAGACCACTGCGAAGGCGGCTGTTTGATGGGCAAGAAGGTTGAGCCGCTGGGCATTGGATACTCTGGAGCGATTCGTTGCCGACTATGAACAGCGCCACCTCGATATCAGCAACCTGCCCAAGGCGCCGCCGACGGGAAAGAAGGTTGCCATCGTGGGCAGCGGCCCCTCCGGCCTGACGGCGGCGGGGGACCTGGTGCAGAAGGGCCACGAGGTGCACGTTTTCGAGGCGTTGCACGAGATCGGCGGCGTGCTCGTGTATGGCATTCCAGAATTCCGCCTGCCGAAGGCGATCATCCGTCAGCAGGTCGATTACATGCGCGCCATGGGCGTGGAGTTTGAGACCGACGTAGTCGTGGGACGCACGGTCACCATCGACGAACTGATGGACGAGGAAGGCTACGACGCGGTGTTTATCGGCACCGGCGCGGGGCTGCCGCAGTTCATGGGCATTCCCGGCGAACATCTTAATGGCGTCTATTCGGCGAACGAATTCTTGACGCGCATCAACCTGATGCATGCCTACGAGTTTCCCAAGTACGACGAGCCCATGCTGGATTTCCGCGGCAAGAATGTGGCCGTGATCGGTGGCGGGAACACAGCGCTGGATGCGATCCGGTCGGCGTTAAGGCTGGGAGCGGGGCATGCCTTCATTCTCTATCGGCGCAGCGAGGCCGAGATGCCAGCGCGCATCGAGGAAGTGAAGCACGCCCAGCAGGAAGGGATCGAATTCCAGGTGCTTGCCGCCCCGCTCGAGTTCCTCGACGACGGCAAGGGGTGGTTGGCCGGTGCCCGCTGCCAGAAGATGGCCCTGGGCGAACCGGATGCTTCTGGGAGACGGCGTCCGGTTCCGATTGAAGGCTCCGAATACGAAATCCCTCTTGCCGTGGCGGTCATCGCAATCGGGACGAGTGCCAATCCGATTGTCCAGAGCACGACTCCGGGTTTGAACACGAACAAGCGGAATTACATCGACGCCGACCCGACGACCCAGCGCACCTCGCGAAAAGGGGTTTTCGCCGGCGGTGACATCGTCACCGGAAGCGCGACAGTGATTTTGGCCATGGGTGCTGGACGGCGCGCCGCGAAATCGATCCATGAATATTTGACCACGCCGGGCACTTGGTAAGAGCTTGATTTGTAGGCGCTTAAGCTATAGGAGCTGATGTGACGCACCTCACTATGCCGGTTGCGCAAGGTCACCGCCCTAGCGGTGGAGAAGGTTTCCAATCGAAAGTGGTGGCGTGTGTGCGGGCAGCAGGGCGACCGGTTGCGCCCTGGGAGTACGTCCGGTACGGACTTGGATTGGTCTGTGCAACACAGACCCGAGGGCAAAAGCATGTCGATGTCGTGGGAACTTGATTACAAGAGCAAGTTGCAAACGGCGGATGAGGCCCTACAGTGTGTGCAATCGGGAATGCGGGTTTACATTCAGCCCGGATGCGCCGAACCTGAGACTCTGGTAGAGGCGCTAATGCGCCGCGGTCCCTTTGTGCAGGACGTGCAAGTGGTTCACATGTTGACCATGGGAGCGGCCCCTTATGTCGCGCCGGAGATGGCGGGTCACTTCCGGCATAACGCGGTATTCATTGGCGCCAATGTACGCGAAGCCATCAACGAAGGACGGGCCGACTACACGCCCATCTACCTGAGTGAGATTGAAGACCTGTTCGAGAGCGGGGCCATGCCGCTGGATGTGGCCTTGCTGGAACTCTCTCCTCCAGACTCGCACGGGTTCTGCAGCTTCGGGGTGGGCGTGGATACGTCGCTCACAGCGGCCAAATGTGCCAAACACGTGGTGGCGCAGATCAACGATCAAATGCCGCGCACTTACGGAGACAGCTTCATCCATGTGACGGATCTTGATGCCCTCGTAGATTCCTCTCGTCCACTGTGCGCCATGAAGCAGCCGCAAATCACCGACATGCACCGGGCTATCGCCAGCAACGTCGCGGGTTTGATTGACGACGGAGCGGTGCTGCAGACGGGCATCGGCGGAATTCCGGATGCCGTGCTGCCGATGCTCATGGATCGCAAGGATCTCGCGGTGCACAGCGAACTGGTTTCCGATGGCGTGATTCCTTTGATCGAAGCGGGCGTGCTCACGGGTGCGCGCAAAAACTTCAAGCCGCGGAAGATTATCCTGGGATTTGCTCTGGGCTCGAAACATTTGTTTAATTTTCTGGACAACAATCCGATTTTCGAATTCCACCCCACGTCCTACACGAACGATCCCGGATTGATTGCCCGCAACGACAACATGGTGGCGATCAACTCGGCGTTGCAGGTTGATCTCACCGGTCAGGTCTGTTCCGATTCGATTGGAAACCAGTTCTATAGCGGCATTGGCGGACAGGTGGACTTCATTCGCGGAGCCTCGCGTTCGAAGGGCGGGAAACCGATCATTGCCATCTCCTCGACGGCGAAGAATGGCGGGATTTCGCGGATTGTGCCCATGCTGAGCCCGGGCGCGGGAGTGGTGACTTCGCGCGGGCTGATTCGTTACGTGGTCACTGAATTCGGGGTAGCGTATCTGCACGGCAAGACCATCCGCGAACGGGCGCAGGCGCTGATTGACATTGCCCACCCCAAGTTCCGGGAAGAGCTTTACGAATACTGCGAGAAATCCAGGTGGCTGCAACGGCCTTTGGTGGCGGCTGATGCTGGTTTCCAAATTCAGCCACTACACGGCCTTTAGCCCGGGAGACAGTGGCGACAAGGTAGACGGCCACAAAGGTGAACGTCAACGAGGTGAAGAATGGCAGGCCAAGCGCGCGGTAAAGTCACAATCGAAGTCGAAGAATGCAAGGGATGCGGGCTCTGCGTGGAGTCCTGTCCCCCGAAGTGCCTGGAACTGACCACCGAGTTGAACGTTTACGGGGCTCATCCAGTGCGCTACACCGGGCGGGACTGCACCGGTTGCGGCATCTGCTTCTATTGCTGCCCGGAGCCGGGCGCGATTACCGTGTACCGCATCAAGGCGAAGGCCAAGGCGCTGGCGCCGGCGCAAGGAGGCGAACTTGCGGCAGCTTTGTAAAGGCAACGTGGCGGTGGTGAAGGCAGCGATCCTCGCCGGGTGTCGCGCGTACTACGGATATCCGATCACCCCGGCCAGCGAAATCGCCGAGTCCGCCGCGCTCTACTTCCCCCAGGTCGGCGGAACTTTTCTGCAAGCGGAGAGCGAAGTCGCCGCCATCAACATGGTGTATGGGGCAGCGGCGGCTGGGGTCCGCGTCATGAGTGGATCCTCCGGGCCCGGCATCAGCCTGATGCAGGAAGGCATGTCCTATCTGGCCGGCTCCGAACTGCCGTGCGTGATCGTCGATGTCATGCGCGGCGGACCCGGCCTCGGCAACATCGCGCCGGAACAAAGCGATTATTTCGCCATGGTGAAAGGCGGTGGCCACGGCAACTACCGCAATCTCGTGCTCGCTCCCGCCTCGGTGCAGGAAATGGCCGACCTGACCATGCTGGCCTTCGATCTCGCGGACAAATACCGCAATCCGGCAGTCGTGCTGACCGACGGTTTCGTCGGGCAGATGATGGAACCGCTCGATCTCGAAGTTCCAGACAAAGATCGGGAGATGGAACTGCCCGAGAAACCGTGGGCGGTAAAGGGAACCCCAGAGACGCGGGCCAACCTGCTCAGCTCCATCTATCTCGAAACCGATGAACTCGAAGAACACCAGCGCCGCATGGAAGCCAAGTACATCCGTGCGCGAGAAACTGAGCAGCGCTCGGAACTCTGCCACACCGAGGACGCCGAGGTGCTCCTCGTCGGGTACGGGATCGTGTCCCGAGTGTTGCTTTCCACGGTCGAAGCTCTGCGCAAGGAAGGCGTGAAAGCAGGCCTGTTCCGCCCCATCACTCTGTGGCCCTATCCTGCGAAGGCGCTGCAGGAAGCGGCGGCCAGAGTGCAAAAGGTGCTGGTCGTCGAATTGAGCAACGGGCAAATGGTGGAAGATGTTCGCCTGGCGCTGAACGGCAAGGTGCCGGTGGAGTTCTACGGCCGGGTAGGTGGCAACGTGCCCTCGGTCGCCGAGTTGAGGCAACAAGTGATGACCCGCATGCCCGTGGCGGTCTGAAGTAATGGGCAGGGAACGGCTTCAAGAGCCCGGAGGGGCGACCGAACTTAGCCCAGCGCCGGGGCCCCCAGCACGCCCGCTTTTGGCGTGATGGGGTGGAGGGCTTCAGCGCTGGGAAGAGTGGAAAGAAAGATTCAAGTCCCGGAGGGACGACCGAGTTCGCACGCTTTTTTGGGCGCTGAGTATCGACGAGGGAGTGAGGATCAGGTTCGTAAAGGACAACGAAAATGGCAAACGAGCGCGGAACCCGCGTAGAAGATCCTGAAGCGAAGTTTGAAGTAAAAGTTGAAGTAAAGGCCGAACCCAAGCTGCAGGCCAGCCCCGAAAACGACGCCTACGAAACCGTTCATTCCAAGTCGCCGCTGTTCTATGACCTGTACGAGCGCAAATCGGAGCTGAAGCACCAGACCCACTACTGTCCCGGCTGCGGACACGGAGTGGCCCACAAGCTGATTGCCGAGGCGTTGCAGGAACTGGGTCTGCAGGACAAGACGATCTTCGTGAGTCCGGTGGGTTGCTCGGTATTTGCCTACTACTATTTTGACGTCGGCAATGTGCAGGCGCCGCACGGCCGCGCGCCCGCTGCGGCCACGGGAATCAAACGATCCCGTCCCGACAAAATCGTTATTTCCTATCAGGGAGACGGCGATCTGGCGGCCATTGGCACCGCCGAGATTGTGCATGCCGCCAACCGGGGAGAGAAGATCACGGTCTTTTTCGTGAACAACGGAATCTACGGCATGACCGGTGGACAGATGGCGCCCACCACCCTGGTCGGGCAGAAGAGCACCACTTCCCCCTGGGGACGGCGGCCCTCGAACGAAGGCTTCCCTATCCACATGGCGGAACTTCTCGCCACGCTCGAAGCGCCGGCCTACATCGAACGGGTGGCGCTTTCCGACAACAAGAACATTATGAAAGCGCGGCGGGCGATCCGTAAGGCGCTCGAGATGCAGCGGGATGGCGCGGGCTTCTCGTTTGTCGAAATCTTGTCGCCGTGCCCGACCATCTGGGGCAAAGACCCGGTGGAAGCGCGGCGCTGGGTTCTCGACAAGATGATGCCAATTTTCCCGCTGAATGTTTTCCGCGACCGCCGGACGGTAATTCCCGTAGGTAGTGAGAACGCGCCGCCGCAGCGCCCCGTGGCCGACGTGCTTGGGATCACGGCGAAAGCGGAAGCGCCTGATCTTTCCCAACCGAAACACGCCCATCATTTCAAGGATGTCAAGATCAAGATCGCAGGTTTCGGCGGACAGGGCGTGCTGCTGTTGGGGCAACTCCTCATCGAAATGGGCATGCGCGAAGGACTCGAAGTGAGCTGGCTGCCGTCGTATGGTCCGGAGATGCGTTCGGGCAGCGCGCACTGCCATGTCTGCTTGTCGAAAGAGCGGATCGGGTCGCCCCTGATCTCGCACCCCGATGTGCTCGTGGCCATGAACGAGTTCTCGCTGCGGAAGTTTGCCCACGAGGTAAAGAGCGGCGGAATCATTCTCTACAACGGTGCCAGCGTTCCTGCCGACTTTACCGCGCCCGAGGTGCAGGTGGTCGCCATGCCGGCTTCGGAGATCGCCGACAAACTCGGCTCGACCATGGCCACCAACATCGTGATGCTGGGCGCGCTGCTGGAAGAGACCGAATGTCTGGCCCCCGGAACCGCATTGAGCGTGCTCGAAGACAAAGTCAAGAAACTCGCTCTGCTGGAAACTGACCGTAAAGCGCTGACCGCGGGCCGCCTCTTTATCGACGAACAGGCCCACATTGGCGCGGTCAGTCAGCCCGACGGCTTCGCGTAA
>CAWINY010000007.1:0-1513503 GCA_963837635.1 uncultured Acidobacteriota bacterium | reverse complement strand
CCTCGCGGCTTAACTGCACACGCCCGTTTTCGGACACGGGCCAGTGCAGCCGGCCTTGCTCCATGCGCCGCGCGCAAACCCAGAGGCTGTTGCCATCGAAGAAAAGGATCTTCATGCGATCCCTTCGTTTATTGGAAAACAAGAACAGATGGCCGCTTTCTGGATTCTCCTGCAACTGGCCCACAACAAGACCATACAGACCATCGAAGCCGAGACGCATATCCGTAGCAGCGGTGGCGACATAGACGCGCGTTGCCGCACCCAATCCCAACACCGCCTTACTCCTGTTCCAGAACTGCCATCAGACGCATCAACGTCAGCGTATCGAAGCCGCTGACCACGCCGATGCGGCGGCCGCCGGTCAGCTCGACAAATAGAGTCGCTCCCTGGCGCGCCTCCGGCCGTGCCACCGCGGGTTGCTCCACCAGTTCCAGCGGAACGAATGTAATGCTGTGTGAGGATGCCGCATCATCTGGAACCGCCGCGTCAGCGGTACGCATGCGCTTGCGGTAGTTGTCCAGCGTCGCTAACGAAAGACCATGCCGACGGCAAAATGCCTGCCGCGCCAGTCCGCTCTGTTCATACTCCGATACCAGCCGCGCCGCCTCTTCCCGGCTCCGCCGACGTCTCACTTTCTGCTCTTGCGGTTCAGTCATGAACCAACTACATCACAGTCAAATGCGCGGCGAAAGAATGGACTTGCCCGAACGCGTACGATCGATCCCACGCGGGCTTATGCGTGCAAGCTGCCATCCGGCAGGAGAATCGCGCTGTTTTTCTATGACGGCCCCATCTCCCGCGCCGTGGCCTTCGAAAAGCTGCTGAGCAATGGCGAGCAATTCGCGCAGCGTCTTCTGGGCGGCTTTAATGACACGCGCCGATGGCCGCAATTGATGCACATCGCCACGGACGGCGAGACCTACGGCCATCATCATCCGCATGGCGATATGGCGCTGGCCTACGCGCTCCACTACATCGAGTCCAAGCAACTGGCCAAGATTACTAATTACGGGGAGTATCTCCAGAAGTATCCGCCCAGCGCCGAGGTGAGCATCCTGGAACGCACTTCCTGGAGCTGCGCGCACGGCGTTGAGCGCTGGCGCAGTGACTGCGGCTGCAACTCCGGCGGCAATGCGGCATGGAATCAGCACTGGCGCGAGCCCTTGCGAAACACCCTCGATTGGCTGCGCGACGCCATCGCTGAGCCCTTCGCCACCAAGCTCGCCGAATTGTTTCCGGACCCCTGGCAGGCGCGCAACCAATACATCTCCAGTTGTCCTCGATCGCGATCCGGCGAATGTGCAGCGCTCCCTCGATGAGTCGGCAAGGCGACCCCTGTCGCAAGCGGAGCAGGTCACCGCCCTCAAGCTGCTGGAGATGCAGCGCCATGCCCTGCTCATGTACACCAGTTGCGGCTGGTTCTTCGACGAGCTCTCCGGGATTGAAACGGTCCAAGTCATTCAGTACGCCGGGCGCGTGATTCAGCTTGCGCAGGAGGCTTTGGGACTGGATTTGGAAGCGTCCTTCCTGGAGCGGCTGGCCGAGGCGCGCAGCAACCTGCCCGAGATGGGCAACGGTGCCGAGATATACCAGCGCTCGGTGAAGCCGGCGATGGTCAATCTACTGAGTGTGGCGGCGCACTACGCCGTCAGCTCGCTCTTCGACGGCGGAGGCGGTCAGCATGCCATCTATTGTTATTCGGTGGACGTGAAGGATTACACCCGGCAAGAGTCCGGGCGCGCGCGGCTGGCCTTGGGCAATGCCATAGTCAGCTCGCAGATCACGCTGGAGGCGCTGCACGCCTCCTTTGGCGTGCTGCACCTGGGCGATCACAATCTCAGCGCGGCCGTCCGCGAGTTTCAGGGCCCGGAGCACTATGCCGCCACCGTGCGCGAGGTCAGCCAGCCCTTCGTGTTCGCCGATCTGCCCAACACCCTGCGCCTACTGGATAAGCTCTTCGGCGGCACCAGCTATTCGCTGGCCTCGCTCTTCCGGGATGAGCAACGCCGCATCGTGAACGGGATTCTGGCCTCGATCACCAAGGAAGCCGACAGCAGCTTCCATCAGCTCTACGAACATCATGCGCCGATTCTGCGCTTCCTGGCGGCCATGAACATCAACGTTCCACCGGTGCTGCAGCTCACGGCTGAGTTCGTACTCAACAGCGAATTGCGGCGCGCGTTTGCCGAGGACGTGGTGGACCCTGCCCGGGTGCGCGCGCTGCTGGATGCCGCCACGCGGGATCGCGTCACCCTGGACGCCCCCGGCCTGAATTACGCCCTCAAGCACCGTTTGCAGGACGCCGCCCTGGCTTTAGAGGCTTCGCCCGGTGACCTAGAAACCGTCGAACGCCTGGCGACACTTGCGCGGCTGGCCGCCTTAATGCCCTTCGAGGTGGACCTCTGGCGCGCGCAGAATGCTTATTACCGTGCCATGCAGACGGTGCTGCCGGAGAGGTTGCGCTCCGGCTCGGAGCAGGCCCGCGAGTGGCTCAGCCGGTTCCTCGCGTTGGGCGAGGCCTTGCGCATGAAGGTATCTGTCCCAGAACGGGCCACGGACGTGCCAATTGCCGCCGACTAGGTCATTCCTCTCTTGACTTCCGCCCAGGTGAGTAGCTAAATAGCTGCGCTTGCCAAATTCCTGCCCGGCGTAAGTTTAAGGGCTGACCCGGAGCCATAATGAACAAGGCTGATCTTATCGACCGCATCGCCGACGCCGCCGGCATCAGCAAGACTCAAGCGGCCATCTGCATTGAAACCATGGTGAGCGGGATCACCGCTTCGCTGAAGAAAGCCGAGCGCGTGACCCTGGTCGGATTCGGCACCTTCGCCCTCTCGCAACGCAAGGCCCGCAACGGACGCAATCCGCAAACCGGCGCGCTGATCAAGATTCCCGCCCGGCGTAGCGTCCGCTTCGCCGCCGGCCTGGACCTGAAAAAAGCCATCAACAGCAAGAAATAGTTCGGATCGTCGGATCGGAGAAGCAGTCGGAGCGAGGTTGGTTTGTCTCAAGCAGGTGCGAGCCAGCTTTTTACTCAGCGCGAATATGAGTGCTGAGTAAAGTGCACTTCGCCCCACGTTTGAGACCGTCTCAGGCTTGTTTGCGGGAGCCGAGCGGATTCAACATAGACAATACGGATTTCCCTAGGCCGAGCGCAAACAGCGCGGCACCAAAGAGGCACGCGGTGGATGGCTCGGGAACAAGGAATGGTTCAAACAAGGAGACGTTCTGACCGCTCAAGGAATCTGAAAAAAAGAACTGGCCGCCTTCAGCATACTGACCGATGCTCAAGCCTGGTAGCGTGTAGTCACCTAGATTCCCTGCTGGCGTGTGGAAAAAATCGATTTGATTCGTTGAAGCATTGGCCGGCCAATCGAAGCTGAACTGTAGAACGTCTCGATATCCGAGGTGCCCGTCGGGCATAACCGGATGGAAGAGGATGGCGTTCAGCGTGTATTGGTACGTGTTGCCGGCATACGTGAAATCGACGTAGCTGTTGGGAATACCGTAATACTCCATACCCCCCGAACCATAGTAAGCGAACTTCCAATTGTGTGTTGTCGAACACGACGCTCCCGCTCACATCAGCCGTTCTGAAGGTCTGCTGGATCATCTCGGATTCCGCGACGTTCGGCAGGCATGCGAGCGCCCCCGCGAAGCACGCTACGAGTAGTGCGCTACGACCGATGAGCCTCGCCATGTGAGCGACTGCGCTATATTTCGGCATATTGCACCCCGTCTCCACAACAAAATTTATTCTGAATGGAACGGCAAAAGCCACACAATGCTAGCCAGAGTTTCTGAAGCCGTCCAATGAAATGTTTAGTTAGGATCTCGGCTGAATTCAGGATCGCTTTTCGCCGGAGGTAATTGCGGCTCTTTTCAATGGCGGATCTTTCGACAAGATCCACTGTCCTTCCGAAAATCATGGCGCCGACAAAAATCAGCGAGCTCATCTTGCGAGACTCGCAGAGGAAAACGGCTTAGCATACTTGTTGCTCGATCTTCCCTTCGGCTGGATAGTTCAATCTTGCCTTCTTCTGTGACCAGATCAAGCTAGTTCCCTGAATTCAGCTTCGCGGCGCGCGCGTAGGCGGCTTGCGCTTCGCGGTCCATGCCCTTGGCTTGGTAGAGCTGGGCCAGCATAATCTCCGCGGCGTAATTCCTGGGTTGGAGTTGCAGGGACTTCGATAGGGCCTCGATGGCGACATCGTACCGCTTCAAGCCGTTGGCGGCGATGGCGGTCTTGAGGTACAGTTGCGGATCGTTGGGGGCCAATTCGGAGGCGCGGCGGAAGGCGATGAGCGCTTGCTCGTAATCTCCCGCCATCATGGCAACCTCCCCAAGTCCGGTGAGCGCACTGGGATTCCCCGGCTGGAGCCGCGCCAGTTCGCGAAAGATGTCCAGCGCCTCCCGGGTTCGTCCCTGTTTGGCCATCAGTAGCCCGAGTTCATAACGGCCCCGGGCGTCGTAGGGATCCAAAGCAATCGCCCGGCGCAGGCAGGTCTCCGCGTCCACGAGCTGCGACTTGAGGAGATACGCCTGCCCCAGGAGCCGATATCCTTCGCCAAATTTTGGATTCTTTTGAACCGTGGTGGTCAGCTCGGCAATGGCCGTATCGGTTTTGCCCGCCGCCAAGGCCGCGCGGCCGCGTTCGGCGTGCACCACATAGCCCAGGTTGTGACCGGTAAGAACCCAGGCAAACACAAGCACCACTGCGGCCATGGTGAACACAGGCAGCTTTCGGCGTCGCTGGGCCAGCAAGAAACCAAGCAGGAGGCCGGCCACGAAACCGCCCACGTGGGCCGCGTTGTCCATGCTCGGCTCAAGCCAGCCAAAGGCCAGGTTGTAGCCGGCAAACAGCAGCAAGCTGGCCAGAGTGGCCTTGCTTGCCTTGCGCGAAATCGGCAGCTCGGAGAATTGAAGGAACAGGATGAGCGCGCCGGCGACGCCAAAAATCGCGCCCGAGGCGCCGGCGCTGGCCACAAACGGATGCCACGCTACGCCGGCGATCGCTCCCGCCAGCCCGCTTGCGAGATAGACCGCGAGCAAGGACCCACGGCCCCAAAGTCGCTCGGCCAGAACGCCCAAGTTCCACAAGCACCACATGTTCAGCGCCAGATGGGTGAGGCCGATGTGCAGAAAAACCGAGGTGAATAGCCGCCACCACTGCCCACCTAAAACCAAAGGGCCGAAATTGGCCCCCCACGCCAGCAACTGCTCCGAGCTCGGGTGCGTGGGTGAGACATGGCGCAAAACCATGGCGATGTATACCGCAACGGAGATGCCGATCAGCGTCGGGGTCACGACAATGGACTGGTGCGGCGTTGGCAGAATGGCGTCGCGGGTGGCCGATTCCCCCGGCGAGCGCTTATCCCCCGGGGGGCCACATTCCGAGCCAATCTCAGCGCCAGCGTTGGAGGGCGGGAAAGGCAGAGTGGACCCGCGCTTGCGATCTGGTGCCATTCGATTCAGTGTAGCAGTGGAGTGCAAGCTTGCAGTTGACCTGCAACCTGTACGGATGTGCCGGCGCAGCAGCCCGCATCCGGTACAATGTCCTTGACCACTACAATCCTTGAATTCTACTCGGGAGCGAGGAATGTCCACTAAGGCCGTTGCCGCAGGATCGAATACCTTGAAAGCAAGAATCGCGGCCCGGCAAGCCCGGGTCGGCATCATCGGCATGGGCTACGTCGGCTTGCCTCTGGCGCTGCTGTATAGCGAGAATGAGTTCACCGTTACCGGCTTCGACATCGACCCAAAGAAGGTCGAGACGCTGAACGCCGGCGGTTCTTACATGGTGAAGCTGTCCGCCACGGCCGTGCAAGCCGCGCAGAAACACGGCTTCAGCGCGACTGCGGATTATTCCAAGATCACCGAAATGGACGCGGTGATCATCTGTGTCCCGACCCCGCTCGACGATCATCATGAGCCCGACCTGAGCTTTATCACCATCACCGCCGAGGCGATCGCGCCTTACGTGCAGCCGGGCCAGTTGATCGTGCTGGAGAGCACCACCTATCCGGGCACCACGGAAGAGGTGCTGGTACCGATCCTGGAAAAGAATCCTCTCGGGCTGAAGGCGGCACGTTCCGGCGCGAGTTCGCCCGCCGTGTTCCACGTGGCCTTTTCGCCTGAGCGCGAAGATCCCGGCCGCACCGACATCGAGCGCCGCGACATCCCCAAGGTAGTCGGCGGCCTGGACCCCATCGCATCCGAACTGGCCTGCGCCCTGTACGGTTCGATCTTCACCCATACCGTTCCCGTCTCTTCGCCGGCCGTCGCGGAGATGACCAAGCTGCTGGAGAACATCTATCGCTGCGTCAACATCGCCCTGGTGAATGAGCTGAAGATGCTCTGCCTGCGCATGAACATCGACATCTGGGAAGTGATCGAAGCGGCTAAGACCAAGCCCTTCGGATTCCAGTCGTTCTATCCCGGTCCCGGGCTGGGCGGGCACTGCATTCCGGTGGATCCGTTTTATCTTTCGTGGAAGGCCAAGGAGTTCGACTTCCACACTCGTTTTATCGAGCTGGCCGGGCAAGTCAATACCGCCATGCCATACCACGTGGTGGCCGCGGTAGTATCGGCTCTTAATCAGCGCAAGAAATCGCTGAATGGCTCCAAGGTGCTGGTGCTGGGTGTTGCCTACAAGAAGGATATTGACGATCTGCGCGAATCGCCCTCGCTGACGATCATCGAGTTGCTGCAGAAGCAAGGCGCCGTGGTCAGTTACAACGACCCCTACTTCGCCCGCGTCGGCCAAGGGCGCAAGTACGCCTTGAACATGCCCTGCACCCCGCTCGACAACCTTGAGCAGTACGACTGCGTGCTCATCGTGACCGATCACTCGGATTACGACTACCCTCGCATCGTGAAAGAGTCAAAGCTGGTAGTGGATACGCGCAACGCTACGAAGGGGATTGTCGCGGAGAACGTGGTGCACTGTTAGAGCCGATGCCCGGGCATTCCCTCTGCATGACTAAAGGCCATCAACGGAAATGTTGGTGGCCTTTTTCCAGTTTCAGTAAGGCTGATAGCTATGCGGCTAAAGCATACGGTGCCCGTGCACGACGGCGGCGACAATGACTTCGTTTGCTCGGATCTGATAAATGATTCTGTAACTGTACGCGAACACTTCGCGGATAGTCTCATCGCCGAATTCGGGTACGACACGGCCTGCGCGGGGGAAATCCGCGAGCGAACGGGTTGCCGTTTGGATACGTTTCACGACGGCGCGGGCGTAAGCGGGAGAATCGGCCTCAGTGTACGTGGCTATGGCTTTCATGTCGGTCAGCGCGATGGGCGACCAGCTTACTCGGTAAGCCATCGACCGAGCCGCGATTCGGCCTCTGCTTGCGAAATCGTGCCCTCCCGTTCCGCTTGTTCCAGCCCGCGACGCACCTTCTCCAAGACATACAGGTGATACTGGATGTCCTCGATCGAGCAGTTTTCGGGCAGTTTCTTCAGTAAGAGCTCGACCTCGTGTTTTGCAGTACCCATAGCTGATTCGCACAGCGCCATGGCCGGAATCGTTGGGCCGCCATCCTCTCGGCCTCGATACGACCTGCGGGCGTGAACAACGGCAAACAGTGTATCATTCTGCGGTGCTCCGACTTCTGCTGAACTGGCTGTTGAGCGCGCTGGCGCTGCTGATCGTGGCTCGGCTGGTGCCCGGCTTTTCCGTGAGCGGCTTCGGCGCCGCGCTGTGGGCCGCCGTCATCATCGGACTGGCCAACGCCTCCCTCGGGCTGCTGCTCAAGATCATCACCCTTCCCCTGACCATCCTCACCTTCGGAATCTTCTGGTTCATCATCAACGCCATGATGTTGGAGCTGGCCTCGGCCTTCGTGCCGGGATTCCGAGTACGATCCTTTGGCGCGGCCTTCATCGGGGCAATCGTATTGGCGCTGGTGAATATGCTGCTCAAGGCGTTGTTTCTGCCGTAGCGCACATTTGTAATTGGCAATTTGTAATTGGTAATTTCCGAACCTGGTGCGCGGAATTCAGAGAACCAGCACACGGAACTGAAATTACAATTTACAAATTACCAATTAGAAATTCTCTTATCCTTCCACGATTACCACCAGCCGCCTTGGGCCGTGGGCGCCGAGCACGAGAATCTTCTCGATGTCGGCGGTGCGGCTGGAGCCGGTGATCAGGCCCAGGAACGAGTTGCGGGTCAGGCTGCGGCGTTCTGCTTCGGCTAAAGCGGTCTCGATGTCGGGAACGAGTTGGTCGCGGGTGGCGAAGACGATATGGCAGGGCGGCACGATGGACGCGCCGCGTCCTCCCGCGGCCGAGGAGACCATGATCGACCCGGTTTGGGCGATGAGCGCTTCGGCCAGAGTGACGCAAGCCTGCGACGATTCCCGCGCAGGCCCTTCCGATGACCACCGGAGCGGGCGCACCGCGTGGCTCATAATCTCGCGCAAGCAGGGCGCATTCTGCACGAAAACCTCGCCTTCTGGCAAGGTGCCCAGTATTTCCTGCATGACGAGCGCGCTGGCGTTGCGGTCTTGCGTCAGGATGAGCTCAGTCTGATTGGCGTCGCACTCCGTGGCGAAGCGCTGAAAAGGATCGTCGATGGGTGGGAAGATTTGGCCGAGGACATTCCCACCCTTCGCTTCGCGAAAGGGTGGGCCATCCACGGGTGCGAGAGGTTGCGGAGCCCGCTCCCGGAGCGCTGTCTGGATGCGCGCCAGAATGCGTTCGCGGCTCGGGTTGTCAGCAGCGGCCATTGGTTTCCTTCCAGATCTGCCGGAACGACTTTGCCGGGGCGGGCAGCGCCGCGTGGTGCTGCGTCCACGGCCGGGCGGGATCGAAGGCGGTCCCGGTAAATCCCAGCGCGTTGAAGATTCGAAGAACAAAGCGCGCCAGGGCGCCGGCGATGCGGAAGCGGCACGCGGACATCATGGCCCAGCGCCACAATCGCAAACCCATACGTTCGAGCCAAGGCCGTGTCCCTGCATTCACGGCATTGCGCCGGTTGTGCAGAAGATGATGCGAAAGATCGATCTTCACCGGGCAAGCTTCGTTGCATGCTCCGCACAGGGACGACGCATACGACAAGTGCTGGAATTCCGGCCCCCGCAGGTGCGGTGTAAGCACGCTGCCGATCGGCCCCTGATAGGTGGTGCCATAAGCATGTCCGCCGATGTTGCGGAACACGGGGCAGGCATTCAGGCACGCGCCGCAGCGGATGCAGTGCAGCACCTCGCGCTGCTCGGGGTCGGCCAGCAGTTCGCTGCGGCCGTTGTCGAGCAAGACCACGTGGAACTCTTCAGGGCCGTCAATCTCATCCGCGGTTCGCGGGCCGCCGATGAGTGTGCTGTAGGTGGTGATCGCCTGGCCGGTGCCGGCCGTGGCGAGCGTCGGCCACAGCACAGCCAAGTCGCGCAGCCGGGGGATCACCTTCTCGATGCCCGCCATCACCACGTGAATGCGCGGTAGCGAGGTGCAGAGGCGCGCGTTGCCTTCGTTCGTGCTGATGGCAACCATACCTGCGTCCGCGACCAGGAAGTTGGCGCCGCTGATGCCCATTTCGGCGGAGAAAAAGGCGCGGCGCAACTCGAGGCGCGCCACGGCCACCAGGCCCGCAGCGTCGTCGCCGGGAACCTGGCTGCCGAACTTGTCGTGGAACAGGCCCGCAATGTCGTAGCGCGACAGATGCATGGCCGGCGTGACGATGTGATACGGCGGCTCGCGCCGCAACTGCACGATGTATTCGCCGAGGTCGGTCTCGAACACTTCAATGCCCCGCTGCTCCAGCGCCGGGTTGAGGTGGATCTCTTCCGTGACCATCGACTTTGACTTGACGACGCGCTTGACCCCGCGGGACTGGGCGAGCGAAACCACGTACTGGCGAGCTTCCTCGCTATCTGCGGCCCAGAAGACGTGACCACCGCGCGCCCGGACGCCCTCCTCAAACTGAAGCAGGTATTGATCGAGATGCTCGATCGCCTCCCGCTTGATCTCCTGGCAGCGCCGGCGCGCGGCTTCCCAATTGGCAAAGCGCTGCTTTCCGCTCGCGACAGCCGTGTCATAGGTGTCGATGGCGCGGCGAATCTTCTGCCGATGCTCCAGGTCGGAAGCCTTTTGCGCGGCACGGCGAAGGAACTCGGCAGCAGCGGTGCTCATCGGGCCGACTCCTGCTCCGCCTGCGACCAGCGCTCCGGCCCCGGTTGCGGCTCCTGACAGGCGAGCACACTGGCAATATGGATGGCGCGGGCCTTGGCTTTGCGCCGGCGAAGGACGCCCTCGATGTGCAGCAGGCAGCTTGGATCGCAGGAGACCACAAACTCCGCTCCGCTGGCTTCAATGTTGCCGGCCTTCACGTCGCCCATGGCGGCGGAGATCATCGGCATCTTCACCGAGAAGGCGCCGCCGAATCCGCAACACTCGTCGGAGCGCGACATCTCGACCAGTTCGAGACCGCGCACATTCCTGAGCAGTTGGCGAGGCTCGTCCTGTATGTGCAATTCGCGCAAAAGATGGCAAGAATCGTGATAGGTGACGCGATGCGGAAATGTAGCCCCGACGTCCGCAACCCCCGCAACCTTAACCAGGAACTCGGAAAACTCAAAGGTGCGGGCGGCGAGAGCAGTGGCCTCGGCGCGCAGCGCGGAGTCTTTCAGCAACTCCGGATAGAAGTTGCGCACCATGGCCGTGCATGAGCCGGATGGGCACAATACCGTCTCAGCCCGCGAAAACACGCGCACAAACCTTTCGGCAACCGGCCGGGCTTCGTTCCAGAAACCGGTGTTGAAGGCAGGCTGACCGCAACAGGTTTGTTCTTCCGGAAATGCCAGCCGATAACCCAGGCGGCGCAGCACGCGGACCATATCCACGCCGATCTGTGGCTGGAGTTGATCAACGAAGCACGGTATGAACAGCGTGATCGTGGCCGGCATGGCAGTTGTACAGAACCTCCGCAGAGTAACGCAAATCACGCCCGGAGCGCCATCGGCGGCGCAGCCGGATATCATTGTCATTCCCGAGGGATCTTGTGGTTCGATCCGGAAAAGGACCGCAAGGTCCTTCGACTACGCTGCGCTCCGTTCAGGATGACAGTCAATTACGACTTCTCCTGATCCGGGAGTCAAGAATGATACATCGCCAGACGATACAAAACTTGTTTATTGGCGCGATAAATCCCTTTTGTGAAAACAAATCCGATCTGCGTGTTGAATTCTATGCATTGGACGGGAGGAAGCGAGAACGGGTACTCTCAAAGAGTCGCTGGTGGCGGTTCCGGTGAGGACCGGGATCGTTCGAGGGGAAAAACACTCCGCTTCAGATGCATGGTTGCGGATGATCTACAATACGCGGGCCGCAGTCCGGGCTGAAACCCCATCACCCTCAACGACCAGCACCCGGGCTGCCCCCGCACCAATTTGATTGCCGTGAGTGCATCGCCTATTTCGCCCTCCGAATTGCGCGACTTCTACGCCACGAAGTCAGGGAACATCCATGCAAATTTCACCGCCAGCGCCAATGGCCTAGCAGCTGTGCACGCCCGCGCCGCCTTGATCGACGACGTCGTGCTTAGCTTGTGCCGCGAGTTGCTGGAACCGGCCGCGACCCGGGTCGCGGTGGTGGCCATTGGCGGATATGGCCGCGCCGTCCTGTTCCCGTGCTCCGATATCGACCTGCTTTTCCTCTGTGCCGACGAGCGCGCCGAGGCTGCCCTTAAGCCGGGCATCGCGCAGCTCTGCCAGCAATTGTGGGACCTGCGGGTGCGGGTTTCGCCCACCACGCGCACCCTGCGGGAATGTGAACGGGTCATCGAGGGCAACCTGGAGTTTACGATCTCCCTGCTGGACTGCCGCATGCTGACGGGCGACGCGGCCCTGTATGGGCAGCTGCGGGACCACGTCATTCCCCAGCTAGTCGCGCGCGAGGGCGATCAGGTGATTCGCAATCTGGCGAATCTCACCCAGGAGCGGCATGAGAAGTTCGGCCGCACGGTGTTTCACCTGGAGCCAAATCTGAAAGAGGGGCCCGGCGGGTTGCGGGACTACAACGTCGCCTGCTGGCTGACGCTGATCCAGCATTTGCGGCGGCACAAGCAGTGGCCCACCGAGCCGGGAACTCCGGACGAGGCGGCCCAGGCATTCGCTTTCCTGTGCGACACGCGTTGCTTCCTGCACTTCCGCGACGACCGGGACCAAAACGTGCTGCACTACGAGGCGCAGCCGGAGGCGGCCGCCGCTGGCATCGGCAATGGCGGGGCGCGATTGGCGGCGACGGCATGGAGCCGCAGCTACTTCCGGCACGCGCGCACCATCCATCGCTGGACCTCGCAACTGATGGATGAGATCCCGCCGGCCAAGTCGTCGCTGTACCGCTCCTTTGAAAACTGGCGTTCGCGGCTGTCGAATACGGATTTCTCGGTGGTCGATGAGCGGGTCTTCGTGCGCCGTCCCGCGGAGCTGGCTCATCCCGCGCTGGTGTTCTCGCTCTTCGAATTTGTGGCCCGGCATGGTTTGAAACTGAGCGCGGAGGCGGAGAGGCGGGTGCAAGAGGCGGTTGCTGCCGAGAGCTGGCAACCCGCTGACGTGTGGCCCCTATTACGCGAGCTGCTGGTGCTGCCGCACGCCGCCAATGCTCTGCGCGGCATGCATTCGACGGGCGCGCTGATTAAGATCCTGCCGGAGTTTGCCGCCATCGATTCGCTCGTCATTCGCGATTTCTTCCATCGCTACACCGTGGATGAGCACACCTTCACCGCCATCGGACTGGTGCATGGACTCCGGAAGGCAGAGGGCGAAATCGAGCGGCGTTACGCGGGCCTGCTGAGCGAGATTGACCGCCTGCCGCTGCTGATCTTTGCGCTGTTGTTCCACGATATCGGGAAAGGCCGGCCGGGAGAGAGTCACACTGAAGGTAGTCTCGTCGCGCTGGATGCGGCCGCGGCACGGTTACGGATTGATGGCGATGATCTGGAACTGATGCGGTTTTTGATTGCCTCGCACATGGACATGTCCACCGTCTTGCGCCGCCGGGACATCTTCGACCTGCATACCGTGAGAGCCTTCGCCGAGACCCTCGGCACCCCGGAACGATTGAAGGTGCTGACCCTGCTGACCTACGCCGATTACAAGGCGGTCAGTCCCGAGGCCCTTCCGGCATGGCGGGCCGATCATTTGTGGCAGCTCTACGTCGCGGCCTCCAACGCACTGGACCGCTCGGTGGATGAACAACGCTGGCATGCGGACCGGGCGGCGAGCGAGCAGGTGGAGCGGGTGCTCGCACTGGCGAACGGCGCCACTCAGCAGCAGCTCAACGAATTCTTGGAAGGCTTGCCGCGGCGCTATCTGCGCTCACGCAGCGCGGCGGAGATCGCGCAGCATTACGCCATGGCGGCGCGGGTTGCGGATGATCCCGTGCAGGTGCGGCTCACGCGCTCGCGCCAACTGCATGAAATCACGGTGGTCGCGAACGACCGCCCCGGATTGTTTGCCACCATCGCGGGGGTGCTGGCCGCCTGGGGCATGAACATCGTAAAGGCGGACGCCTTCGCCAATCGGGCGGGGATTATTGTGGACCGGTTCGCCTTTACCGATACCTTCCGCACGCTTGAGCTGAATGTGGGCGAAACCTCCCGCTTCCAGCGCAGCCTGCGCGACGTGGTCGCCGGAGAGACCAGCCTGGAAAAGCTGATGCAGGGCCGATTACGGGGCGAGGCCGAGCGGCCGGCGAAGCTGAAGGTCAACACTCATCTTACCTTCGATCAGGAGGCGTCGTCGCACAGCACGCTAATGGAGCTGATCGCCCAGGACCGCTCCGGACTGCTCTACACCGTCGCCTCGGTCATCAGCGAGATCGGACATAACATCGAGCTGGCGCTGATCGACACCGAAGGTCTGAAGGCGGTGGACGTGTTTTACCTTACCTCCGGCGGCGCGAAACTTAACGCTGAGCAACAGGACGAGCTGCGGGAAGCGCTGCTGGAAGAGTTGTAAGGCCGGGGTCTCGCCAACCTTCATCTTTCTGTCATGCTGAGCGAGACGGATCGCGCGCTTTTCGCGATCCGGCGAGTCGAAGCACCTTGCGTTTTCGCAGGCCGAACCGCAAGGTCCTTCGACTCGCCCGGCAACCCCGGCCGGGCTCGCTCAGGATGACAGCCTCGAAGTAGTGACTACCGGAAGCAGTGGCGCGGCATGCGTGAGCTATCGCGCATAGTGCATGGTCATAACAGGAATTTCTGGTTTACACCGGAACGGAAACCGTTTAGGATTACTACAATGACTCTCCTGGCACATCGCCATCATCATCATCACAACGGCGCATACGTGTCAGCGGACGTCTAAGAACCTAAGAAGTTCAAGATTTCGGGCCTGCTGACCTACGACTCAGCGGGCCTTTTCTATTTGGTGAGGAACGATGTTCGAAATTGATTTCAAAAAGATGGACGGGCTGGTGCCGGCAATCGTGCAGGACGCGACCGATGGCGAGGTGCTCATGCTCGGCTTCATGAACCCCGAGGCGCTGAACAAGACGCTGGCCACCGGCTACGTCACCTTCTACAGCCGAACGCGGAAGAAGCTGTGGACCAAGGGCGAAACCAGCGGCAACCGCCTGGTAGTGCTCTCCGCCACCACCGATTGCGATGTCGATACCTTGCTGTTCAAGGTGCGGGTAGAAGGAGAAGGCGTGGTTTGCCACGAGGGCACGCGCTCCTGCTTCACCAAGCAGATGGATGTGGCCAAGGCGGTGGTGCAATGAAACTGCGACTCGGCATCCCCAAAGGCAGTCTGCAGCAGGCGACCATCAAGTTGTTTGCCGCGGCCGGTTTTAACATCTACGAAAATGGCCGTTCGTATTTCCCGGCTACCGACGATCCCGAACTGGAGTGCATGTTGATCCGCGCCCAGGAGATGGCGCGCTACGTCGAGCACGGCGGCCTCGATGCCGGCCTGACCGGCTGCGACTGGGTGAAGGAGAGCGGGTTCGAAGTGATCACCGTTGCCGATCTGGTGTACGCCAAGCAGAGCCGCGGCAAAGTGCGATGGGTGCTTGCCGTCCCCGAGGAATCGCCCTTCCAGCGCGCCGAAGATCTGGCCGACAAGACCATCGCGACCGAACTGGTGGAGGTGACCAAGGGCTATTTCCAGAAGAAGGGCATTCCGGTGCGGGTGGATTTTTCCTGGGGCGCGACCGAGGTCAAGCCCCCGGTGCTGGCGGATGCCATCGTGGAGATCACCGAAACCGGCAGCTCACTGCGGGCGAACCGCTTGCGCATCATCGAGACGGTGATGGAATCCAATACCCAGCTCATCGCCAACAAGCATGCCTGGAAAGATGTGTGGAAGCGGCAGAAGATCGAGAACATCGCGCTGATGCTGCAAGGCGCCATGGAAGCTCACGGGCGAGTGGGCCTGATGCTGAACGTGCGCAAGGCTGAGCTGGCCGCGGTGCTGGCGGTGATGCCGGCGTTGCAGCGGCCAACCATCTCGTCGTTGAGCGATGACGAATGGGTTGCGGTGAACACGATCATTGAAGAGCGCGCCGCGCGCGACATCATCCCCCGGCTGAAAGCGGCCGGCGGCCAGGGCATCGTGGAGTATCCGCTGAACAAGGTGGTGATGTGATGCGGGTGGTTCGCGGCCGCAAGGCCGAACAGATCGTGCGCGAACTCGAGCAGCGAGGCGCGGTCAGCTGTGCCCGCGTGGCTCCGGCGGTCAAGAAGATTGTGGGCGACGTGAGGCGCGGCGGCGACCGCGCGCTGCGGCGGTATGCGGAGAAGTTCGACAGCGTCGGCAAAGGGCAGCCGCTGACCGTATCGCAGGACGATATTGATGCGGCATGGAAGCAGGTGACGCCGGAGTTTCGCAAGGCACTGAAGCAGGCCGAGCGCAATATCCGGCGTTTCTGCGAATGGCAAAAGCCGAAAGAGTGGACTCGAAAGATGCAGCCCGGCCTGCGCGTGGGGCAACTGGTGCGTCCGCTGGAGTCGGTGGGCTGCTATGTCCCGGGCGGAAGATATCCTCTGCCTTCCACGCTGCTGATGACTGTGATTCCCGCGCAGGTTGCGGGAGTGCCGCGAATCGCGGTGGCATCCCCGCGTCCCGCCCCGGAGACGCTGGCGGCGGCGGCGCTGCTTGGGGTCAAGACGGTGTATCGCATTGGCGGAGCCCAGGCTGTGGCCGCGCTGGCCTACGGCACAGAGTCGGTTGAGCGCGTGGACAAGATCGTCGGCCCCGGCAATCTCTACGTCACAGCGGCGAAGCAGATGGTCGCCTGGGATTGCTCGATTGATTTCCTCGCCGGGCCGACGGAGGTCGTGCTGGTCAGCGAAGAGGGCGAGCCCACGTTCCTGGCATCGGATCTGGTGGCGCAGGCGGAGCACGATCCGGACGCCAGCGCTGTGCTGGTAACCAGTTCGATGGCACTGGCGTTGGCGGTGCAGTGCGAGGCGGACCGCTTGAGTCAGGACAATCCAATCGCGCAGACATCGCTCAAGGCGAACGGCTACATCATCCTCGCCGACGATCCCGCGCAATCGTTAGAATATGCAAATCGGATTGCCTCCGAACATACCACCGTGCCGAAGCAGGCGGTGAAAGCCGTCCGCCATGCGGGCGCGGTGTTCGTGGGCGACTGGTCGCCGCAGGCCATGGGCGATTACGCCAGCGGCCCCAATCATGTGCTGCCGACGGGCGCGGTGGCGCGCTATCGCGGCGGATTGAGCACCATGGACTTTGTGAAGATCATCAGCCTGCAGGAATGCACGGAAGCCGGTTTGAAGAGGATTGCGCCTGTGGTCACGACTCTCGCCGACAAGGAAGGCCTGAAGGCGCATGCCAATTCAGTGCGAGTGCGTTGCGAGAAGAGAACCAACAACGGATCAAAACGGATTCAGACGGATCGGAAGAGTTCCTCTATTATCCGTTTAAATCCGTCTAAATCCGTTGTTAAAACGAGGGGTGCCAATGCTTAAGGCTCGCGCGGGCGTACTGCAACTTGAAGGAGTATCATCCGCCGCTCGGCGGGCGGCGCGGCATGCGTCTCGACTTCAACGAGAACACCGCCGGGTGCTCGCCGCGCGTGCTGGAGAAGCTGCGCTCGCTCGACTACGAGACGCTGAACCGATACCCCGAGCGCGATTCGGTCGAAGCCGTGGTCGCCGGTTACATGGGACTGGATGCGGCTGAGATTCTGCTGACCAATGGCGTCGATGAAGGAATCCACCTGCTTTGCGAAGCCTACATCGAGCCCGGAGACCAGGCGCTCATCGCGGTGCCGACGTTTTCCATGTACGAGATTTACGCCCTGGCTGCGGATGCCAAGGTCGTGACCGTCCAGGCGGGGAAGGACTTCGCGTTTCCCACCGAGGAGCTGATCTCGAAGATCGAGCCGCGAACCCGGCTGATTGCCATTGCCACTCCGAACAATCCTACGGGCGCGGTGGTCGAGGAAGCGACGCTGTTGCGCATCGCCGCCGCCGCGCCGCAAGCCGCGGTGCTGGTGGACGAGGCCTACTTCGATTTCTACGGCAAGACCATCATGCCGCGCGTGCGGGAGGTCCCCAACCTGTTCGTTGCGCGGACATTCTCGAAAGCGTATGGACTGGCGGGCCTGCGTTGCGGCATCCTCGCCGGCGACCGCGAGCAGATGCGGATGGTGCGGCGCGTCAGCTCGCCATACAACGTCAACGCCATTGCGCTTGCGGCGCTGCCGGAGGCGCTGGCCGATCGGGAGTACATCGCAAACTACGTCACGCAGGTCCGGCGCGGGCGCGCCCGATTGCAGGCCGAACTGAATGAGTTTGGCATCGAGTACTGGCCGCAGCCGGGCGAATTTCGTGCTGATGAAGCTTGGCGACAAGCGGCAGGCGTTTGTCGCCGCGATGAAGGCGCGCGGCATCCTGGTGCGCGACCGCAACAGCGATCCCGGCTGCGCCGGCTGCGTGCGCATCACCGTGGGCACGGATGAGCAGACGGAAACGCTGATCGCCGCGCTGCGGGCGGTGTTGGACGAAATCGGCTGGAAGCCAGCCCCGGGGGCGGTGGGACGCCGCTGGCAGGTGCCGGATGCAGGAGTCGCGCGATGAGGGCGGCGAAACTCGACCGGAAGACCAACGAAACCGATATCAAGCTGCGGCTCAAGGTCGATGGCCGTGGGCAATATAAGGTCGCGACCGGCATCGGCTTCTTCGACCACATGCTCGAGTTGTTTGCTCGGCATGGCGGATTCGACCTCGAGCTTCACTGCAACGGCGATCTGCGGGTGGACCAGCACCATACGGTGGAAGACGTGGGCATTGCTCTGGGCGAAGCCTTCGAGCGCGCTCTGGGCGATAAGAAGGGAATCCTGCGCGCGGGATATTTCCTGATGCCCATGGATGAGACGCTCGGCCTGGCCGCGGTCGATTTCGGCGGGCGCGCCGCGGCGGTGGTCGAGACCACGGTTCGCAACCGGCTGGTCGGCGATCTGCAAACCGAATTGGTGTATGACTTCTTTGAGGGCTTCGCCCGCGGCGCTCGTGCTAATGTGCATTTGAAGGTGCTGTACGGCCGCTCCAGCCACCATAAGATCGAGGCGCTGTTCAAGGCATTCGCGCGCGCATTGCGTGTCGCCTGCTCGCGCGACCGCCGGCTGGCCAAGATGTTGCCCAGCACAAAGGGACTGCTGTGATCCATATCATCAACTATCAGGCCGGGAATCTTCGGTCGGTGAAAAAGGCGTTCGATTTTCTCGGCTTTGAATCCGAAATCACCGCCGATCCCGACCAGGTGGCCAAGGCCGAAAAACTGGTGTTGCCCGGAGTCGGACACTTCTCCAGTTGTGATTTGCTGGCGCGCACCGGCCTGCGCGATGCGATCCACGATGCGGTACAGCGCGGCA
Source organism: uncultured Acidobacteriota bacterium (assembly GCA_963837635.1). Lineage (GTDB taxonomy): Bacteria > Acidobacteriota > Terriglobia > Terriglobales > Acidobacteriaceae > CAWINY01. The sequence goes on along the minus strand of CAWINY010000007.1, from coordinate 1,494,651 downwards.
CGCCATTCCTGGGCATCTGCGTCGGCATGCAGTGGGCGTTCCAGTCGAGCGAGGAAGCCCCGACAACCCCGGGTTTAGGCTTGTTTGCCGGGGCTTGCGGAAAGTTTCCCGTGGGGGTGAAGGTGCCGCACGTCGGCTGGAACTCGCTCGACATCCTGAAGCCCTCGCGCCTGCTCGAAGGGATTGAGAGCGGAGCGTTCGTCTATTTCACGCATTCCTACCGCGCGCCGATGGTCGACGGAGACCGTCGCTTCCACCGACTACGAAGGCGCGTTCTCCTCGGTGGTGGAGCGGGACAATGTATTTGGCGTGCAATTTCACCCGGAAAAGTCGGCAAGTGCGGGACTCAAGATGCTGCAAAACTTTGGAGCGATGAAATGCTGACCAAGCGAATCATCGCCTGCCTGGACTGCAAAGCCGGCCGCGTCGTGAAGGGCGTGAATTTCGTGAACCTGCGCGATGCCGGCGATCCGGCGGAGTTGGCGCACAAGCACGCGGAGAGCGGCGCCGACGAGATCGTGCTGCTCGATATCACCGCCACCCACGAGGGCCGCAAGACCATGCTCGACACCGTGCGGCGCACGGCTCGCGAACTGTTTGTGCCGTTCACCGTGGGCGGCGGCATTCGCGTCCTGGCCGACGCCAGCGCGGTCTTCGAAGCCGGTTGCGACAAGATCAGCATCAACTCCGCCGCGGTGAAAGATCCCTCGATCATCACTTGCATTGCCGAACGCTTCGGATCGCAGGCGGTCATCGTTGCCATCGACGCCAAGCGCGATCCCAATGCCGCGAGTGAGGACGAGAAGTTCCGCGTTTACGTCGCCGGCGGACGCATACCGACCGAACGGCGAGTGCTGGAATGGGCGATCGAGGCGGAATCGCGGGGCGCCGGCGAGATCCTGCTCACCTCGATGGATCGCGACGGCACCGGCATCGGCTTCGACTGCGAGGTGACCGCTGCGGTGGCCAAGGCGGTCTCGATTCCGGTGATCGCATCGGGCGGCGCCGGCGGCGTGCAGCACTTCGTCGAGGTCTTCCAGCAGGGGCGCGCCGACGCCGCGCTGGCCGCCTCCATCTTTCACTTTGGCCTGAACGATATCGGAGAACTGAAGCAGTCGCTGCGCGCCAGCGGAATCCCAATGAGGTGGCCATGCTGATTCCTTCGATCGACCTGATGGGCGGCAAAATCGTGCAGTTGGTGCAGGGCGCGCGCAAGGCGCTGGAGTTCGATGATTTCGACGCTTGGGTCCAGCGTTTCAGCCGCTATCCGGTGGTGCAGTTGATCGATCTCGACGCCGCCATGAGGAAGGGCTCGAATCGCGAGCTGGTGGCGCAGTTCGCCTCACGCTTGCCATGCCAGGTCGGGGGCGGGATTCGCGACCTCGAAGCCGCGCGGCAGATGCTCGATGCCGGGGCGCGCCGCATCATTCTCGGCTCTTCGCTGGTGCGCGACGGACAAGCCAACGTCGAGCTCGCCCGGCAGATGGCCGACGATCTCGGCGCGGACAAACTAATCTTCGGCGTGGATTCGCGCGGCGGGAAGGTTTCGATTCAAGGCTGGACCGAAGGCACCGCGCTCACGCCCGCCGACATGATGCGTACGCTCGAAGCCTATTGCTCGGCCTTCCTCTATACACATATCGACACCGAAGGCACGATGACGGGATTCCCTATTCCTGTCGCTCGCGAGCTGCGCCAAGTCAGTTCGCGCCAGTTGATCGTCGCCGGCGGCATCCGCAGCCGCGAAGAGATCGATGAACTCGACGCCCTGGGCATCGACGCCGTGGTCGGCATGGCGATCTACACCGGCGCCATCGAAGCTTGACATTAGTGACTAACAGCTGCGGGCTTCCATGAGCCCGGGTTCTCTGGCGAGTTTGGGTTAACGCCAAAATCCCACACGTACAGGTTCATCTCTTTGGGGCCGAGCATTTCCACCAGGGCATATTCGCCGGGCGCGAGCGGTTGCAAGGGAACCAGCTTGATCCAGCCGCCGGTCATGGTTTCGGCGGTGGTGGGAATCAAGTTCTGTTGCTGGCTGACCTTGCCGTAAACCGCGATTTTGATATTGCCCACCACCCGCGAATCCTTCTTCCCCTCGGCGCGCACGATGCGGAAGCGGTCCTTCGGGGCTGCCAGCGGGGGTCCATTGGGAGGAGCCTGATCGTCGCCCTCCACATTGACGTAGAGAAACGGATTGGGCACATGCGACTGGATGCGCGCGTGCTGCCCCTTCAGCTCGATGGATTGCTTGCTGCCGGCAAACGGGTTGACGGTGGCGCGCAGGATGTTCCGGCCCATGTTCTTGTTGATCTCGCCGCTGTTCTGCGCCATCTCCGCAAGTTCGGGCTGGTCGTGGTAGACATCCAGCAGGCAGACGCCGCCGCTGGCGGGCAGGCGGATGCCGGGCGAAACCAGAGGAGTCTTGTCCAATTCAGCCTGGCGCTCGGCTTGCTCCTCGGCATCAGCGGCGCGGCCCTCGGCAGAAATCCCGCCCTCCCTTGCTTTGGCGTACTTTTCGGTGGCAGGCCAGTCGATCAGGTCCTTCGGGATTTCCTCCCAGTCGTAGCGCTCGGCACTGAGATAGCGGACACGGTCGCTCGTGATCTCGTATTTCATCGCCGGCTGGTAGGAGCCGTCCTTCAGGATGAGCCGGGTGGGCTTGTCGACCATCTGGGCTTGCAAGGCGCACAGGGCTCCGAGCAGGATCAGAAATACGAGAAGCAGTGGGCGTGAGCTGCGCATGGCAAAGGAGATGCTACTCCTAATAGATGCGGAGATGCCGGAAAGGTGAGCTTGCCAGGGTTTGTGGGATTGTTACGTGTGGGACGGGTCTTCGACCCGTCCCAGATCTTGGCGGGTCACAGACCCGCCCCACACAAGCCCGTTCCCAACCTCGCCCGGGTTCAGGCATAATAGGAAATGAACCCCTCCACACAGGTCGTCCCCCTACATTCCAATGGAGCGCGAGGCATCGATGGCTAAGTACATTTTTGTTACCGGCGGAGTTGTGTCTTCGTTGGGCAAGGGACTGGCGGCGGCCTCGCTGGGCTGCCTGCTGGAGAGCCGCGGGCTCAAGGTGTCCCTGCAGAAGCTCGATCCGTATCTGAATGTCGATCCCGGAACCATGTCGCCCTTCCAGCATGGCGAGGTGTTTGTCACCGACGATGGCGCGGAGACCGATCTCGACCTGGGCCACTACGAGCGCTTTACCCACGCCAAGCTCACCCGCGACAACAACTGGACGACCGGGCGGATCTACGAACAGATCATCGCCAAGGAGCGGCGGGGCGATTACCTGGGCAAGACCGTGCAGGTGATCCCGCACGTCACCAACGAGATCAAGGCGGCCATGAAGAAGGTCTCCGGCGAGGTGGATGTCTGCCTCGTGGAGATCGGGGGAACGGTCGGCGACATCGAGTCGCTGCCCTTCATGGAGGCCATCCGCCAGATGCGTCAGGAGTTGGGACGCGAGAACACGCTGTTCGTGCACGTCACCCTGGTGCCGTACATCGCCGCGGCCGGCGAGCTCAAGACCAAGCCCACCCAGCACTCGGTGAAAGAACTGCTCAGCATCGGCATTCAGCCGGATATTCTGCTGTGCCGCACCGACCGCTTTCTGTCGAAAGAGCTGAAGGCCAAGATCGCGCTGTTCTGCAACCTCGAAGAAGAGGCGGTGATCACCGCCAAGGACGTGGCATCGATCTACGAGGTGCCGTTGGTGTTCTCCAAGGAAGGCGTGGACCGGTTGGTGCTGAAGCTTCTTCACCTGAACGCCGGCGAGGCCGACCTGGAGCCCTGGCGGGACATCGTGCACCGCATGTACAACCCGCAGGCCGAGGTTTCGATCGCGCTGGTCGGCAAGTATGTGGAGTACGAGGACTCGTACAAATCGCTGAAGGAAGCGTTGGTGCACGGGGCGTTGGCGCACAACCTGCGGGCCAAGCTGACGTGGATCGAAGCCGAAGGGCTGGAAACCAAGGATCGCAGCTACGAAACCCAACTTGAGGGTTTCGACGGGATTCTGGTCCCGGGCGGCTTCGGCAAGCGTGGCATCCAAGGCATGCTCAACGCCATTCGTTACGCGCGCGAGAAGCAGGTCCCGTATTTCGGCATCTGCCTGGGCATGCAGACCGCTTGCATCGAGTTCGCGCGCGATGTGGCCGGACTGGAGGACGCCAATTCCAGCGAGTTCGATCCGGCCACGGCGCATCGCGTAATCTACAAGCTGCGCGAGTTGCGTGGCGTGGAGGAGCTAGGCGGAACCATGCGCCTGGGCGCGTGGGCCTGCAAGCTGGAACCCGGATCGCTGGCCGCGAAGGCCTACGGACAGACCGAAATCAGCGAGCGCCATCGCCACCGCTACGAATTCAACCGGGAATACGAAGAGCTTCTGACCGCCGCCGGCCTGCGCATCACCGGCACCACACCCGACAACACCTACGTCGAGATCGTGGAGATTCCCGGGCATCCGTACTTCCTCGGATGCCAGTTTCATCCGGAATTCAAGTCCAAGCCGCTGGAGCCACACCCGCTGTTTAAGGCATTCGTTGGCGCTTCGTACGCGAACCGCCTGGAGCGGATCGCCAAGGCCCAGCGCGTGGAAGAAGTCTTGTTCCTGAGGCCGGAAAAGGCCAAGGTGTAAGGCATAGTTCCCTGGTGCCGGTTTCTGAGATTCTAGCGAGGTGTCGTCACCGGAGGACTTCGTTGGTAGCGATGATCTATTCTTTCGGCGTAGGCGGAGCCTGAGTGCCGTCCTGAGCAACCGCACCCGGCTGGTCCAGGTGGATCACTTGGGCGCTGGGCGGTTGTGCCAGGGCGAACTGCTCGTTGGTGAGCGGCTGGTTTAGCGTCAGTTTGACGACCGTCAGTTTGATGTCGTACTCCTCCTGTGGCCGAATGATCTCGATCACCGAAGGTAGACTGACGCCGTTGTAGTTCTTGTACTGGCTGTAATGGGCGTCCGTGGCAATGTTGCCCTTCTGGTCGTAGATGAGCTGGCGCTCAACTCGCAGGTCGATGCGGCTGAAAAAGATCTTGCGTCCCAGCCGCCAGCCCAGAGGCCCCTTCTCGATTACGTCCAGGCGGTAGTCGGCCTGGTGCACCGGCTTGTGACTGTTGGCATCGACAAGGGTTTGAACCCCTGGTTCGAGAACGGCGATTTCGTCGTTTTCGTCGATCCCCCCCACCAGCAGCGCGTCATACATGACATCGGGCCGCAGGGTTTCCAGGCCTGTTTTGCCGGGCGGAACCAGGTCGTTGCGGCCCAGGTAGAACTTGTTCTTGGCCGGGATCCACAGCTCAAACGTCTTCCCGTTGCTGACCATGTCAAACGCCCGGGTGCGCACGATGGGAAACAGCCCGATCATGCGCAGCATCGCCGGCTTGCGCAGCAGGATGTAGCCGCTGATCTCCCGGTACTCGGTGACCTTGCCCTTTTTTTCGCCGCCGACCGCCGGGGCGATATCCACCGTGGCGTTGAGGGTTTGGATCTGGGCCGCCTGCTGGTTGGCGCGTTCAATCAGATCCTGCTGAGTCGCACTCAACAGTGGCGCGGTGCTGGGGCGAATCTCGACCTTACGGGTGCGGAAAAGGCATCCCGTCAGCGGCAGGAACGCCAGCAGCACGGCGGCGACGAAACTTGCGAGCCGATTCATGTAGAAAATTAGATTACAGGAATCCGGCTTTCCATTCGGCGTTTTCCGTTGCTCGTTCTTCTGTTGTTAACGTCGCCCCTTCTGGATCGCTCTAAGAACAAGAGAATCAGCTGTTGATTTGCGCTGATCAACTCTGATCTGTCAGAAAACACCGCATAGAACGATGTGCGGCCCGTTTCCTGGTTCTTCAGATCAGCGTCAATCAGCGGGAATCAGCAGCTAAACTGCAGCTCGCGTACCCCGAAGATTGTCGTCCCCGCTTGCACGCAGATTGCGCATCTCCCGTTCTGGATCGCTCAATGCTGAGCGCGGCGGTAGGCGGCCACGTTGCGCGACTGCTCTTCCAGGGTACGTGAGAAGCGATGGTGTCCGTTGCCGCTGGCGTCGGCGACAAAATACAAGAAATCGTTGGCCGCCGGATGCAGCGCCGCCTCCAGTGAGGCGCGGCCGGGATTAGCGATGGGGCCCGGAGGCAGCCCGGGGTACTTGTAGGTGTTGAACGGGGAATCGAGTTGCAGGTCCGACTGATGGATGATGCCGTCGTACCGCTGCGCCAGCAGGGCCGCATAAATCACGCTCGGGTCCGCGTCCAGCGCCATGTTGTGATCGAGCCGGTTCACGTATACCCCGGCCACGGTAGGCCGCTCCTCGGGGGCGGCTGTCTCTTTCTCGACGATACTGGCCAGGGTTACGATCCGGTGCAGGTCCACTCCGTGCTCAAGCAGACCGAGCGGGCGCGCCGATTGCCGGAAGCGCTTCACCATGGTCTCAACCATGTCCGTCATGCTCTGGGTGCGGGTGAATCCATAGGTGTCCGGGAACAGATAACCTTCCAGCGAGCGAGCCTGGGGATCGACATCGGACACCATGCGGGGTGACTCGGCGATCTTGAGGAAGTCCTCGCGCGAGCCCAAGCCGGCGGCCTGCACCGCGTCTGCCACGTCGAAGATGTTGAAGCCTTCCGGGACGACGACTGTGTGCACGTAGATGTCGCCGCGCGCCAAGCGCTCGTGCACCGCCACGGCATTGGCGGCCTGCTCGAAGCGGTATTCGCCGGCCTTGAGTGAGCGCGGGTGGGCCAGGTAGTGGTAGAGCAGGAAGGCACGCCAGTCGCGGATCACCCCGCGATTCTGCAGTTCGAGCGCGATGTGACGGGTGGACCAGCCGGGGTACAGCAACACGAATTCCTGGGCGGGGGAGGCGGGCAACGCGAGCCCATAAGCCAGCCACAAGCCCGCAGCCGTCACCAGCAGGAGGAACAGTTTGAATAATGCGCGCAAGCGAACAGTTTAGATGATGGGGAGAATTTGGTAATTGGGTAATCTCTAATTTGGTAATTGAACACCCCGACACGCACGACTGCAAAAGGCGGTTACGCGAAGCGAAGCTCCGGCCCGCTCGCAATGGACCCGCCGGCGAGACGCCGGCGCTACTAGCTTTTCCGCGGCTTGGCTGCATCCCGGTGCGGATCGCGATCATCCAATCAACTGAGCGAGTTAGGGGTTGAACCCTCGCCTTGCCGGGTGCCGAAAATGCGCATATACTGATCTGCTGAGTGGTTGTGTCATATCGGCGAAGTAAACCGGTGGGCGCGAGCCCACTTTTTATTTGCACGGGGTCCCCGAAACGCGCTGTGCGCGTTTTGGGGCAGACGAATGCAACTGGACAAAGTTCGCCCGATTGTCGAGCGCGTGGCACAGGCGCATGGGGTTCAGCTCTGGGACTTGGAGTTCCGGGGCGGGGGTAAGGCGCGTCTGCTGCGCATTTTTATCGATAAACCGGAAGGCGTCACGCATCAGGATTGCGCGAACGTCAGCCGCGAAGTGGGCACCATTTTGGATGTCGAGGATGCGGTGCGGTGCGGGTCTTACACCCTGGAGGTTTCTTCCCCGGGGTTGGATCGCAAGCTCATCCGGCCGGCGGATTACGAACGCTTCAGCGGGAACACAGTCAAGCTGACTACGCGGGAACCGGTGAGCGGCAGCCGCCATTTCGAGGGCCGCCTGCAAGGTCTGAGCGAGGGCCGCCTGATGCTGGAATTGGCGGGGAAAAAGAACCAGCCGCCCGAGAAGCTGGAAATTGCGCTCGACAACGTCGAGAGAGCCAACTTGGTTCCGGAGTTCAAGTAATTTCGTTTTCCGTTCTCCGTTTTTCGTTTCTCCGCTTCGCGAGTGAGAACGGAAAACGGAAAACGAAAGAGAGAAAGTAAGAACATGGCAAGCGAGCTGTACAACACGATTGACGCCATCAGCCGCGAGAAGGGCATCGACCCGCAAATCGTCGTCAGCGCGGTCGAGGACGCCATTGTTGTCGCCACCCGCAAGTACTACAAGTCGCAGGAAGACTTGCGCGCCCAGCTGGACAAGGAGACCGGGCAGATCCGCGCCTTTGCCGTCAAGCAAATTGTCGAAGCCCCGGCGCAGGTAGAAGATCCCAACCTGCAGATCACGGTGGAGGACGCCCGCAAATTTGATCCCACGGCGGAAGCCGGGGGCGAACTGCGCATCCCGAAAGCGACCGACGTGCTCGGACGTATCGCCGCGCAGCTGGCCAAACAGGTCATCTTCCAAAAGGTCCGCGAGGCGGAACGCGACACGGTCTACAACGAGTACATCGGCCGGGTTGGCGAGATTGTCAATGCCACGGTCAAGCGCGTGGAAGGTCCGGACGCGGTTTTCGAGGTAGGCAAGGCGGAAGCGCGCTGCCCGCGCAAGGAGCAGTCCCGGCTGGAGTCGTTCGCGGTTGGGGAACGGGTGCGGGTGGTCATTCAGCGCGTGGACAAGGCGTCCAAGGGGCCACAGGTGATCGTCTCCCGTGCCGCCCCCGAGCTGGTGCAGCATCTATTTCAGACCGAGGTGCCGGAGATCTACGACGGCACCGTGACGATTCGCGCCATCGCCCGCGAAGCCGGCGAGCGCACCAAGATCGCTGTCCAGTCGCGGGACAAGGACGTGGATGCGGTGGGCGCCTGCGTGGGCATGAAGGGCATGCGCGTGCAGTCGATTATCCGCGAGCTGCGCGGCGAAAAGATCGACATCATCGAGTATCACGAAGATCCCGTCACCTTTGCGGAGAAGGCTTTGCAACCGGCCAAGGTTTCGCGTGTCACGGTGGTTGACCCCGCCGATAAGCACCTGGAAGTAATCGTGGACGACACGCAGCTTTCGCTGGCGATTGGCAAGAAGGGCCAGAACGTGCGTCTGGCGGCGAAGCTTCTGGGCTGGAAGATCGACATCAAGAGCGAGGAAGAGAAGCGCCAGGAAGTGGAGCAGCAAATGTCGGGCCTGATGGGCACCACCTCTACTCCCCTGGAGCAGATTCCGGATCTCGGGGAGGATGTGCTGGGCCGCCTGACCGAAGCGGGCATCACTACGGTCGAGGCGCTCGCCGATATGACCCCGGAGCAGCTGGAGGCGATTCCGGGGATCGATCCGAACACAGTGGAAAAAATCAGCATTGCGGTCAATAATTACTTCTCCAGCTTGGATTCAGGGGAAACCCCTGCCGAGCAGTTGGCCACGGAGGCCAGCGCGACCGACCAGATCCCGGAAGACATGCCGGTCGGCGAACCGGAGGTCGTAAGCGACGCCAGCGGGAATGCTGTGTCGGACGAAGTCGCCGGGCAATTGGCTGCTGAAGAGCGGGAGCTGTTGGAGACCGGGCAGACGCAGGAGGGCATTCTCTTGCACAACGTCGAAGACGCCCCCAACGCGGATGAAGCAGAGGTCGAGGCCCACGGCCAGCACCCGGAGGAAGAGCAGATCGATCCGGAAAAGAAGGGCAGCGCATAGAGTGGGTAAAGAAGCCGCTGATTTGCGCTGATGAATGCTGATCTCGGATTTCTTGAATCAGCGTCGATCAGCGCAAATCAGCGGCGAATGGGTTTCGGTTTTTCTCGAAAAGCTTTTCTCGAAAAACCTGGAAACTCGAAACTTGAAATTCAGAACGGTTTTCACACCGAACCCGTGAGGTTGATAATGAACGTCTAGCGGAAATTCGGAGGAACGAAAAGAGGCGGATGCAGCAAAAGATTAGAATCAACGACTTGGCGAGGGAACTGGAGGTCAAGAGCAGGGCCATCCTCGAGGTTCTCCCTAAAGTTGGTGTAACCGAGAAGAAGACCCATTCCAGCTCAATCGAGGTCGACGAGGCCGAACGGGTACGGCAGTTTGTCCTAGCGAACCGGGACGGCGAATCAGCTGCTGCCAGACGCCAGGCCCGCGAAGGCGATGAGATCCGCACCAAGATTGACCTGTCGCACATCTCCAAGCCCGGCGACGTCCTGAAGGCCCTTACCGAGCGGCAGCAGCAACCCGCCACCCCGCCACGTCCGCCAGTTCCGCCGCCGAGTGCCGCGCCGCCGCGCGCCGTGGCTGCGCCGCCGGCCAAGCCGGTTGCCACTCCGCCGGCAGCCAAACCGGAGACGGCTGCTCCGCCGCAGCCAGCCGCGCCGCCGCGCTTGATCGTCCCGCAGCCGCGCCAAGCGCCGCCGATCGTGGTTCCACCCATAAAGCCGGAAGAGCCGGCAGCAAGCCCCGTGTCGCATACTGCGGGAACGGCAAAGCCTTTGGCACCCGCGGGCGAGCCGCCGGCGCCGCAACCCGAGGTCCCCGCGCAGGCGGCCCAAGCGCCCCAGGCACCCGCTGCAGTCCAGCCGGAAGCGATGGTTCTGCCCGCTGCAAAACGCGAGGCGCATTTGGAAGAACCCAGGGTCGAAGCCGCGGCGTCCGCGCCCCCGACTCCGGTGGAAACTCCTGTTCCTGCGGTACCCGAGGTAAAAACGTCAGTGATTACTCCTGCTGCGCCGCCCGTGGCGCCTGTTTCGAAGCCACCGGTGAGCCCAGCAACTCATCACGCCGCCAAGCCGGCGCACGCTCACCCGCCCGCCGGTCAGAAGCCTTCGACGCCTCCGGCAGGCGCGCCGCCGCGGCGAGTCATTATGCCGCAGACGGGTCCACGCCCGGTGTATACCGCTCCGCCCCAGCCAGTGCGGCCTCCCGTCGCACCCAGTGCGATTGGACGCCCACAGCCGGGTCGTCCCGTTCCTGGGCAGCCAATTTTCCAGCGCCGTTCCCCGGGCGCCCCGGGAGCGCCTGGGGCGCGTCCTCTGCGTCCGGGCGAGCGCCGGCCGATGCATCCCACGCGTGCGGGGACCGGCGGTCCGCCGCGCCCCATGGGAGTTGGTCCAGGAGCGCCTCCTCCGGGAGCGCCTATGGGCCGTCCCGGGCAGCGTCCAGGCGGGCCCGCGCGACGTCCAGGTCAGCGCTATGTGCCGCGTGGCGTGAAGGAAGGCCCGATGAAGGGCTTTGTTCCCCCGCCGCGGCTTTCGATGAACAACGAACCGTTGCCCATCACCCGCCAGATCACCATTTCGGAAGGGGTCAGCGTGAAGGACCTCGCTGAGATGGTGGGGGTGCGCGCCAAAGACGTGATCGCCCGCCTGTTGGCTCGCGGCGTCTTCGCCACCATCAATCAGACGCTCGACGCGGAACTGGCCACCGACATCGCGCGGCAGTTTGGCGCTGGCACCAGCGTTGTCACCTTCGAAGAGCAGGCCGCGAAAGAGGCTGCCGCTACCGAAGCGGAAGGCGAAACCGGGACCGGCGCCGTGACTCGTCCGCCGGTGGTCACCATCATGGGCCACGTCGACCACGGCAAGACCACGCTGCTGGACTCCATCCGCCACGCCAATGTGGCCGAAGGCGAAGCGGGCGGAATTACCCAGCACATCGGCGCCTACAAGGTGCGCATCAGCGACCAGAACTCGCCGGCGTACGGCCGCGAGATCGTCTTCCTCGATACGCCCGGCCACGAAGCCTTTACCCGCATGCGCGCCCGCGGCGCCAAGGTGACGGACATCGTCGTTCTGGTGGTTGCGGCCGATGACGGCGTGATGCCGCAAACCCTCGAAGCCATCGACCACGCCCACGCCGCCAATGTGCCAATTATCGTGGCGGTCAACAAGATCGATAAGCCCGATGCCCTCCCGGACCGCGTCAAGAAGCAGCTCGCCGATCGTGGCCTGATGCCAGAGGCGTGGGGCGGCACCACGGTGTTCGTGGACGTTTCCGCCAAGCAGAAGACGAACCTGAATCTGATGATGGAAATGATCTGCCTGGTCGCCGACCTGCAGGAGCTCAAGGCCAATCCGGACCGCTCCGCCAGTGGCGTGGTCTTGGAAGCCAAGCTCGATCGCGGCCGCGGCCCCGTGGCCACGGTGCTCATCCAGCAGGGCACGCTGCGCACCGGAGACTACTTTGTTGTGGGCAACGTCTTTGGCCGCGTGCGCGCCATGTTCGATGACCGCGGCGGCCCGCTTGAGGAAGCCAAGCCGGCTACCCCGGTGGAAATCCTCGGGCTGGAAGGACTGCCCCAGGCAGGCGACCAGTTGGTCGCGGTCACCGACCGCGACAAGGCGCGCAACATCGCCGACTACCGCGAGATGAAGACGCGGGAAGCCACGCTGGCTAAGTCCTCGCGCGTGTCGCTCGAGAAGCTCGCCGAGGACATGAAGACCGCCGGCCAGAAGGAACTGAACGTCATCCTGAAGGGCGACGTCCAGGGCTCGGTGGAGGTGCTCAACGATCTGCTGACCAAGATGTCGAACGAGAAGGTCAAGATCAAGGTCATCCACACTGGCGTGGGCGCTATCACCGAAACCGACGTGCTGCTGGCTTCGGCCTCGAACGCCATCATCATCGGCTTCAACGTGCGGCCGGAGCGCAAAGCGCAGGAACTGGCCGACCAGGAGAAGGTCGACGTCCGCCTGCACTCGATCATCTACGAGTTGCAGTCCGAGATCCTCGCCGCCATGACCGGCCTGCTGGAACCGGTGATCAAGGAAACCTACCTGGGCCGCGCCGAGGTCCGCGAGACCTTCCGCATCCCCAAGGTGGGCATGATCGCCGGCTGCTCCGTGCAGGACGGCCTCCTCAAGCGCGACTCCGAGGTTCGTCTGCTGCGCGACAACGTGGTGGTCTTCAAGGGCAAGATTGCCTCGCTGCGCCGCTTCAAGGACGATGCAAGCGAGGTCCGCAACGGCATGGAATGCGGCATCGGCATCCAGAACTACGGCGACATCAAGGTCGGGGACGTGATTGAAGCCTTTCTCACCGAGCACGTCGCGGCCACCATGGGCGCGTAAAGCAGTGGTTAGTGATTAGTGGCCAGTGGTCAGCAATGATCACTGGCCTTTCTTATTAGAGATGATCGGGCGAAACTTGCGATAAGCCCTGTTCACAACAATCATCTGGAAATCACGACAGTTTTCGGGATAATGTGCTACGCGACGGGAAATTGTAGCAGTTGAATGTCATCGGCACTGACGATGACAAATTGCCCGAGTGGATATTCACGAGACACATTTGTCGATAAAGGATGCCCAGCTTGCTAAAGGCTATTTTGAAGAGAACGTTATTGATATACATCTGTTTCATGGGCGTAGTATTTGTGCTTGCGCTCGCATCTGCTCATAGGGTTATCTCGCCCCGTAGCTTGATGTTTGTACTTTTGGCGGTGTGCGTTGGTATGGGCGTTTCGGTTGTGCTCGTTGCAATGAAGACCATCAAACGGTCTGTTTACTCCGACGCGTCGATGGGCCAAGCCAGCCATACGAAGCTGGATAGAACAGCGCCTCAAGAGTTTCATACGGTGTGGTACCGGCCTCACGCGAACAAATGGCGCGAAATTGGAATACTTAAAGTACATGACCACTCGCTCGAATTTAGGGGCGTGAAAAAGACTGTTGTCATCGAGAACATCCAGCGGATCTCGTATGGAAAGCAGGGAATGGACTTCATTAATTACTGGGTGAAAGTTGAATATCGTGATAGCGAAACTTTGTCAGTTGCTTTCTTTGCAGACGGCAGTTCTCATGGGTGGGGAGGAATCTATGGTGGGACTGAAAGGATTCATGCTGCGGTGAAAGCCTGTCTAGATCATCGCTGAAAGACGATCATTGTCGCTAAATCCCCTTATCACGTGTAATCGCTTCCACTGAATGATTGCCCTACTCACCATCGAACTGCGCATCGAAGCGGCGCACTCGCTGAAGGACAAGCGGCAGGTTGTCCGTAGCGTGAAGGACCGCCTGCGCGCCGCGTTCAATGTTTCGGTCGCCGAGCTCGACGCTACCGACCTGTGGCAGCGCGCCACCATCGGCGTCGTCAGCATCTCGGATTCCCGCAGCTACCTCGAAGGCCTGATGCACAACGTGGAGCGCGCGGCCACCAAGAACGCCAACAACGCGGGCGCGGAAGTCGTGGATTCGTTTTTGGATTTTCTGTAGAGCGGCGCTGTTCTACCCAAGATTGTCATTCCGAGCGCCGGGTTTTGGCGCGAGGAATCTGCTGCTGTTTCGCAAGTTCAACCGAAAAGCAGATTCCTCGCTTCGCTCGGAATGACAAACCTCGTGCTTTCACAATAGGCCGCAATCCTCAATGGCTGGCGCCGTCGGCCTCCAACTCCGCATTCAATTTAATGTCACCGGCGGCCAGCTTTATCTTTCGCTGCCAAGGCTTGAAATCCTTCTTGCTGACGGCAACCGTGTGGTCGCCGGGTGAGAGTTCAATCATCGACGGCGTATTCCCCATGAAATTTCCATCAATCTCGATATCGGCCGCGTCAGGAGTGGACACGATGGACAGTTTGACGCTGGTGGCTTTGGCAAGCTCTGGCGCGGCCGGGGCCGCCGTGGTTTCGTCCACGCCTACTCTCCCGAGCATTGCGTTCACCTTCTGGACGTCATTCCCTTGCATTTCATAGAACTTGATCCAAATACTGTTACAGGTAGCGACCAAGCCGAACGCCCTGTGCCACCTGAGCTCGTAGTAGACGGTTTGCCCTGCGGAGAGGGTTGCGGTCTCGCCCTTGTCCTTGTGGCTGTCGTCGCTGAAGACATGGACTCCTGGGGTGACCTCGGTTTGCCATACATGCCACTGGAATATCTGGTGCGCAGTGACCCCGTCGATCTGGATGCCCACCTGCTCCAGGCAATTATGCATCGGGACTGGCCTGCCGTAATAGAACACGACTTTAGCCTTCCCCTGCGCCTGCGCCGGATGCGAATCGGGGGTGGGCGCGGCCGTTTGGGCATACACACCAGAACCGGACGTCAATAACAGTATGATTGCAACGGTCACAAACCTGTTCATCGCTTTTCCTCGCTGCATTGCTTGACACTGAGGCGGCTGAGTCCGCCTGGTTTCCACCATACTATCGGCCTGCCTGCGGGTACCGTACAGCGGTTTTCCTAAGAATTGTCGTTACTCTGAACTGGTGCATTTTTCAGTGCGGGGTTCCTCCTCAATGGCCGCACCGGCTGGCAGCCTCCCGCTACTTTCCCTCAGCGTATAATCCAGGTTTGCGCTCTTGAGGGCGCGATCAATAAGGAGTTTCCGTGGGTTCTCACAGCCAGCCTCCGCATGGGCAACCGCCGGCACCGCAAGCCATTCCCGGCATCGCTCACATCGTCGCAGTTGGGTCCGGCAAGGGTGGGGTCGGCAAGACTACCATCGCGGTCAACCTCGCCATCGCCCTTACCAAGCTAGGCCACAAAGTAGGCCTGCTCGACGCCGACGCTTACGGCCCGAATGTGCCGCTGATGCTAGGCTGCAGCACCAATCCGCGCGTGCTCGACCAGAACATGATCGAGCCGCCCGAAGTCCATGGCATGAAGACGCTGTCGGTGGGCTATCTCAACCCGGGAGACAAGCCGCTGATCTGGCGCGGGCCGATGCTGCACTCGCTGATGCAGCAGTTTCTCCGGCAAGTCCTGTGGGGGGAACTCGATTACCTGATTATTGATCTGCCACCGGGCACGGGCGATGTCGCCATCTCGATCATTCAGGCCGTGCCCCTGACAGGCGCCATCGTGGTTACCACGCCCTCAGACGTGTCTCTCCAGGACGCCCGCAAAGCCATCGAGATGTTCCGCCAGGTCAAGGTCGATGTGCTCGGCCTCGTGGAGAACATGAGCAGCTTCCACTGCCCGCACTGCCACGAAGAGATCGACATCTTCTCCAAGGGCGGAGGTGAGCGCACCGCGCATCAATTCAATGTGCCCTTCCTCGGCAGCATCGATCTTGATCCCGACATTCGACGCGGCGGCGACACCGGCCAGGCGGTCACGCTCATCGGGGAAACCGAGAAAAACCTGCAGTTCTTCGATCTCGCGCGCCACGTTATCCAGCGCGCCGAAGAAGCCACGGCCGGGGCCGAGGACGTGATTCAGATCCAGTAGTTAGCGCTCAGCTCTCGGTGTTCAGTGGGGCGACGAAGAAAATGCTTTAAACGCGAAGGCGCGAAGACGCGAAGGAGGAGCAAAATGGAAAGCTTATTGATAGGTGATCCTGTTGAGAAAAGCTCCTGCTTTATTGCCGCCTTCCCCTTCGCGCCTTAGCGCCTTCGCGTTGGATTTTCGGACTACTCCCCGCTCTCCACTTCCGCTTCCAGGGCGCGCAGGTTGGCTATGGTCACCGTGCGGCCGTCGATCTTGATGATCTTGGCGGTCTGCAGCCGGCTCAGATTGCGCGACACCAGCTCGCGCACAGTGCCGATCTGCGAGGCCAGTTCCTGATTGTTCGCCGGCAGCGTGATCTCAACCCCCTCCGCGGTTTTCCTGCCTTCGCGCGCCATGCGCAGCAGCGCCGCCGCCAGCCGGTGCCGCACGGTGGTAAAGGAAAGCTCTTCAATGATCCCCACCAGCGAACGCAGCCGCTTTCCCACCACGCGCAGCACCTTGAGCGCGACCCCCGGATGCT
This sequence comes from uncultured Acidobacteriota bacterium, assembly GCA_963837635.1. Taxonomy (GTDB): domain Bacteria; phylum Acidobacteriota; class Terriglobia; order Terriglobales; family Acidobacteriaceae; genus CAWINY01. Next base: position 1,478,234 of record CAWINY010000007.1, on the reverse strand, counting down.
GGAGGCACAGCCCATGGAAGTCTTGTTTGCTGACGAATAGCAGCGAGGTTTCCTTGATCGCCTGCGCCGAGGCCGGGAAGCTGCCGCCGTCGAACACCGGCAACTCGGCGATGGAGTGTCCGGGGCCGTCGATGGCAAGCACCTGCTCGCGCCCGTTGGGCGAGGTCTTGAAGATCTTCACGAAGCCCGACTCGACCACGTACATGCCGGGGCAGGGGTCGCCCTCGGAAAAGATGATCTCGCCGTCGTCGAACTTGCGGGAGACCGCCCGCCGCACCAGGAAGCTCAGTTCGGCGTCGGTGAGTTCGGCAAAGATGGGCGCCTTCTGAAAGAAGACGGCCCGGTTGGGTTTGGCGCTGCTCTCTGGCATGCCGGACATTGTAAACGGCGCCAGGCTTGGCGATGTAGCGCCAGAGCCTGCCCTGAGCGAAGCCGAAGGGTCTCGCCGGCGATCTGGTCGGGCGTTATGTGCTTTGTTCTGAGCCTGGCTCGATTACGTTTTCTTCGAGCTTGATGTCGTGGCGTTGCCTGGGTGCGTTTGTAGTCGCGTCGAAAAGCCGAGGTCCATTCAATCTTTCGCATTCAGCTCGGCCATCATGGCGGCGACGCTGGCCGCTCTGGACACCTCGCCACGTTCTCCCGCCTCAATTGCCGCAATCGTCTCGCGCTTGGGAACGCGCACCTCAAACGGCAAAGCCTTCTCGGCGGCGACACGAGTCAGCAGAAGACGAACCGCATCGGAAACAGTCAGGCCCATCGCAGCCAGTGCCTTGGCGGCCTTCGCCTTGATCTTGGAGTCCACGCGGATATGTACCATGCTGGTAGCCATAAACCTTTACCTCGAATATACTTTGTATACTTCCTCTGTCAGGCGAATGCCGGCGCTACAAAAACTCACGCCCAATACCCCGATCCAACCCGCGGTACTGAAAGAGGGCCGCCCGCAAGCGTAGGGTGGGGGCTCCGGCTCCCGATCCGATGCACCTTTCTCGCCAGCCAAGCGCAAAAAAGCCGCCCAGCGGGCGGCTTTCCTGTAGGCCAGGATCGAAATTACGGCTTTGCCGTGGCAGCCGGTTTGGTGGTGGCTGGTTTTGCCGCCGGCTTGCTGGTTGTCGGAGTTTTTGCAACTGGAGCCTTCGTCGGGGCGGGAGCGGACGGCAAAGGAGCGGCAATGTTCGACTGCGCATTGTAGGCGTCCACGATGGCCTTGGTCACATCGCTGGAGGCGCCGGCCCACAGCACCGGGCTCTGCGGGCTGGAGACATCCATGATCATGGTGAAGTTGTTGTCCTTGGCATATTTGTCGAGCACGGACAGCATCTTGCCGCCGATGCGGTTGGCAATGTCGTTCTGCTGCGACTGGAAATCGGCCTGCGCATCTTCCAGCGCGCGCTGCATGGTTTTCTGCTTGGTCTCAATGTTCTTGAGCAAGTTGGCTCGGGCTTCTTCGTTCAGCTTGTCGCCCTGAGTATTGAGCTGCTTCTTCAGGTCTTCGATTTCCTTGTTGCTGGACTGCAGTTCCGACTGCTTGGGCTCGAACTTCTTCTGCAACTCCTGGAAATCGCGCTGGCCTTCGTTGGTGGCCAGGATCGCCTGTTGGATGTTGATGATGCCAAGCTTGGCGCCAGAGGCGGCGGATGTAGCCGAAGTCGCCGTCGAGGCCGCAGGAGCTGCGGGGGCAGCAGGAGCTTCGGCAGCGGCGGCTGGGGTGGCAGCGGCTGCCGGGGTGGCGGTCTGGGCCAACGCAGCAACGGTTACCAGCATGGTAAGCAGAATGAATGCAGCGTACTTACGAGTCATCGGTTTGCTTGAACTCCTTGAGAGATCCTGTGAGATGCCCAATAACAGGGCGACCACGCGCGTACGCCCTCGCCTGTCAACCCACGAGCCCCCACCCCCAGCGTGCAGGCATGCTCGAAACCCCGCTGGCTCCCGCTCACACGCGGAATCCGTTTGTTCAGGGTCGCCGTGCGCCCACGTCTGCCGGACAGGTTTGCGCTCTCACAAACCCAAATCAAAGGGCTGCAGATTAAGTCGATTATATATACGAGTAGCAGGGGAAGGAAACAAGCAAGCTCACCGTTGCTCGGAAGAGCGCCGGACCTGACGCCAGCTAGCCATCAGCCGTCAGTAATCAGGTTTGCAGTCGCAGCTCTTGGCGACAAACCTCGCTGCGCCCCGCCTTTCCTGAGGGGGCTGATGGCTGAGGGCTAACGGCTTCTAGAACGTCGTGCTGACGGTAAATCGGAAGGTCGAGGCCGGTTCCTTCAGCTGATACGTGGGCGCATATAGAGCGAGTGCCTGATGGTAATTGTAATCGCCTAAACTGGTGTTGGCTGGAAACATGCTGCGCGTAAACGGTGCTGCAGGGGGCGCCGTGGTGTTCAGCCGCATTGCGTTTAACGCGTAGTAAATCCGGAAAGGCGCGTTGATCACTGGCATGATCACCTGCAGCTCCAGACCGGTAGACATGCGCGGCACAAAGTTTGTGCCGCGCATGGTACTCAAGTGGCCCGCGAACGGAGTGCTGATTTTTGCGGCACCGGAACAACCGGTACCACTGCTGTAAATCGGGCACCCGTAAGGTGTGGTGTTCAAACTTGAGACTTGGGCCGAATTCAACTGCAACTGCGAATTGCCGGCATCAAAATTCAGTCCAAAGTCCATGAATGGAGCCAGCGTCACCGGGCCGACAATCGGAATGCGATATTCCAGGTTAGCAACCATCTCCGTATCTCCGCCGGTAAAGACGATTTGCTGGACGGGAATGTGCACCGTGGCATTGCCGGAGAGCTGATTCGACGAGTTGTTCAGGGGAGTACTACCGGGTGTGGGGCTGGTCAACGGGAAATCCACGCCGCTGGTGATCAAGGCATACGGTGTAACAGCCCGAATATCGAAGCCACGGAGGTCATTATCGCCGCCGGTGTAGAAGCGGTCGAAGGGCGTGGCTACCCTTCCCCCATAACCCCTAAGATAGGAGCCTAAGAGGCGGAAGCCCAGGGTATTGCGCCCCTCCGCCGAACTCGTCGGCTTCAGGCCTTTCATCGGGACGAAACGCCGGTACTGGACCGTGGGGCGGATTTCCCTGATACTGCCGCCCAGTCCCGCGATGTCGGCCGAGGCGATGAATTCATAGCCGTTGTGAGGGCGCGCCGGATTGTCGATCTTGTTGATGCTGAACGAGGGCGTGACCTTGCTGGTGATGATGCCGTTCAGCGCGCCGAGTCCGGAGATGCTGCGGAAGTTGAGGAACTCGAAGAAGTCCCGCGAGGCGTCGGTGAAGGTGGTCAGCGTGGAGTCGTCCAGCGTATAAGCGATGCCGATGCGCTTGAAGGAGCGATGCAACGGGTAGCTGGCCGAGAGCGTGATGCCTTTGCTCGACTGGCTGAAGTTCTGCAACGACTGCAGCACGGACTGCGAGAAGGTCTGCGACGACTGCGTGCCGAGAATATTCGATAGCTGCGCCTGGTTAAAGTCGTACTTGCGGTCATAGAAGGTGAACCCCAACTGCAGCGGACGATCAAAGGCGTAGGGCTCGGTAAAGCCTACCTCCAAATCGCGTTGCAGGGCCCCGATATTGAAGCCGACCGACAGGGTCTCGCCCATGCCCAGGAAGTTGTTGGTCGTATAGTTGACGCCGATAAACGACCCCGCCAAGCCGCTCACGCCACCGGTCAGGCCAACGGAGTTCTTGCCCTTCTCTTTCACTTTGAGCGTGATATCGACGGTTGCGTCCTGGTTGTTGGTTTTGATCTCGTCGGAGCGCTCGCCCGGGGCGGCCTGGCCTTCGGTTTTCAGCGGCTCAAAGTACTGGAGCTGGTTCAGGCGCAGCAGGCTGAGCTCCCACATGCGGCTGTTGAACACCTGACCTTCCTCCACCGCCAGCTCGCGCCGGATCACCTTGTCGCGGGTGGTGCTGTTGCCCTGGAACTCGATGCGGCGCACGAAGAACTGCTTGCCTTCGTCCAAGTCGATGTTCAAGGTGATCTTGTGGTGCTCGTCATCCAGCTTGGTGTCGGGCACCGGGGTGAAGTTGATGTACCCAAGCCCGCCGTAGGCCTTGCGCAGTGCCTCCAGGCCCTTGCGCACCTGCGAGGTGTCGAATAGGTCGCCGTCCTTCATCGGGAAGATGCGGCGCAGGTACGTTGTGTCCGAAATCGCCTTGTTCCCGGAGAAGTTAATCCCGGCGAGATAATAGCGCTCGCCCTCCTCGACCGGCATGGTGACGTCCACGGCTTTGCCGCCCCGGGCTTGCGTGACTCCCGTCTTGGAGAAGCGCACGTCAAAGATGCTGCTGGTGGCGCGCATCTTGGTCTTCGGATCGCCGACCAGCGCCTTGAAGTAGCCGCGCTGCTGATAGGCGTCGCGCACCCGCTCGGCGTCTTCGTTCAGCTTGCCGGCGTCGTAGGTCTTGGACCACAGGTTTTCCAGGAAGATCGAGTGCGGCACCCCGATAGGCTTCAGGTTCTTCATGGCGCTGCGCAAGGTCCGGCTCTTGACGTGCTGGTTGCCCTCGAATGCGATCTTCCCCACCTTGACCTTCGGCCCCTCGTTCACCACAAAGGTGAGGCCCACGGCCGCCGGCGGAATGGGGTGTACTTCGGTCTTCACCGTGGCGAACTGCCGGCCGTGTTCCGCCAGCAATTCTTTCAGCACCACCTCGGCGCGCTTCACCTTGGTCGGATCGTACTGCGATTCCTGGGAAACGCTGACCTTGCGCTCCTTGAAGCGGTCGAGCACATCGCTGCGCGAGACCGAGGTCAAGCCCACATAGTCGATCTCGCGAATGGTCGGCTTTTCCTTAACGTAGACAATGACGTCCCAGCCCTGCGGGGTCGGGCTGCGCTCGATACGCAGGTCTTCAAAGTAGCCGGTGTTCCACAGCGAGTTGAAGTCCCGTTCCAAGGCCGCCGGATCGTAGGGATCCCCCGCGTGCGTGAATACGCGGGACTTGATCGTCTCTGCCGGAATCCGCCGATTGCCGCGCGGGATGATGGCGTGAATGACGTTCGGCGTCTCCTGGGCAAAAACCGCAACGCTGCCGAGCAGTGCCATCAGCAACAAGAGAAAAGACGCCATCCCGCTGCGGCAAGCAGGAGATCTGCGCCGGCCTTCGGCCCTTAGAAGGGCAGCTCCTGCCATCCGCGTGCGAATAATATCCGTGACCTCAACAAGATGAGAGTTGATGGGTGATTATACAGGAGCCGGAGAGCCGGAGAAACAATCGACGTTCTTCGTTCCGTTTCCCGGCTGCCAAAGCCTGGTCCAACTACTTACCGCGAATCAACGCGGATTGCGCACGGATCAATACGGATTTTTCTTTGGATTTCCTGATCCGTGCAAATCCGTCCCTGATCCGTGAAATCCGCGGTAAGCCTTGCAATGCGAAATGTTCACGCTTTCTCGACTTCGACCAGTGTGGAGTAGAAGGTGGGGCCGCCGCCCATGTCGGTCAGCCGCTGCGAGGTCAGCACGTTGAGGTTGCCGCCCCCCGGGTTGAGCTTGGCCCATCCCAGTCGCGCCGCCACCACTCCCTGCGACACCCGCGCGTCCACCCGCGCCTGCAAGCGGACTTCGCCACGATCGTTGAACACGCGCACCGTGTCGCCATCGGCGATGCCCCGCGCACGCGCATCGGCAGCCGTGATGTCGAGCACGTCGTCACCGTGGCCTTCGAGCGCCTGGTGGGTTGGCAGATTGCAAAAAGTCGTGTTCAGCCAGTTGACGGCTTTGCGCGGCAGCAACTCCAGCGGATAGCGCCGCGCCAGCTCGGTGTGGCGCGACTCGGTGGGAGGTACAAACGCGGCCACCGGATCGAAACCCTGCGCCGCCTGCGCCTCACTGTATAACTCGGCTTTGCCGCTCGGGGTGGCAAAGCCAGTGGCAAAAGGAAGAAACGGTTCAATTTCCGATTTCTGATTTCCGATTTCTGATTTCTGATTGCCTCGTTCCCGCTCAGCTTCAATATCTCCATTCACAGGTGCAGGAGCCGGCTCTTGCACCGAAGCTTTGTTAAATCGGAAATCAGAAATCGAAAATCGTAAATTAAGCCTTACCTGGCCTTCGCGCTCCAGCCGCTCGCGGGTGATTCCTTCGAGCCAAGGATGGTTGGAGTCCAGGGCGGCATCAATCATCCCATCCACTGACTCGCCGAAGCAGGGATCGTCGAATCCCATGCGTTCGGCTAGCGCGCGGAACAACTCGACGTTGGATCGGCACTCGCCCAGCGGCTCGATCGCCTGCTGCGATACCTGCAGCCAGTAATGACCGTAGGACGGCTGCAGGTCTTTGTGCTCGAAGAAAGTGGTGGCCGGCAAGACAAGGTCGGCGTAATCGCAGGTGTCGGTCAGGAACTGTTCGTGCACCACGGTGAACAGGTCGGCCCGCAGCAGGCCGCGCAGCACGCTGTTGCGGTCCGGCACCACCACCGCCGGGTTGGAATTGTACACGAACAAAGCCTTGATAGGTGGATCGAGCGGTGCATTCAGCACGCGCCCCAGTTCGACCATATTGATCATGCGCGGAGTTGCGGTTGCCCCACCCTCTCGCCCGCTTTTGGCGAAGGGTGGGTGAACACCAGTCCGCGCCATCAGATCCGGCCGCTCCAGCGCCTTCCGGCGCAGGGGAAAGGCCCCGCTAGTCGAGAGCTGCAGCCCGCCGCCCAGGTGCTTCCAGGATCCGGTGATGCACGGCAGCATGGCAATGGCGCGCACCGCCATGCCGCCATTCTCGCCGCGCTGGACGCCATAGTTCAGGCGGATCGCCGCCGGTTGCGTGGTCGCGTACTCGCGGGCCAGGCGGATGATGTCCTCCGCGGCAATGCCAGTCCACGTGGCGACCCGCTCGGGTGGGTACTCCCGGACTTTCTTCCGCAACTCCTGGAATCCGAGCGTGTAGCGCTCGACATAATCGGCGTCATACAAGCCCTCGCCGATGATGACGTGCATCAGGCCCAGCGCCAGCGCAACATCTGTACCGGGATGAATGGCCAGATGCCAGTCCGCCAGCGAAGCCGTGCGCGTGCGGTAGGGGTCGATCACCACCAGCTTGGCGCCATCGCGTCGCGCCTGCTCGATGAACGGCCACAGGTGAATGTTGTTGCCGTGGATATTGCTCGCCCAGACAAGGATCAGTCGCGAGTGCGCAAACTGCTCCGGCTCGGTTCCGAGTTTGGCCCCCAGCACCGACTTCAGCCCGAGCCCGCCGGCCTCTGAGCAGATGGTGCGGTCCAGTTGCGAGGCGCCCAGCCGGTGAAAGAATCGGCGATCCATGCTGGCATTGTTGAGCGCGCCCAACGTGCCGCCGTAGGAGTAAGGCAGGATAGCTTCCGCGCCGTGTTCTGCCACGATCTGCTGGAAGCGCGAGGCGATCTCGTCCAGCGCCGCGTCCCACGTGATGCGCTGGAAGGCGGTCTCCCACCCTTCGCTTCGCGAAAGGGTGGGGCACCCCCGTGCTGACGACGGACCCTTTGGCTTTACCCGGCGAAGCGGATACAGCACCCGATCCGGCGAGTAGACCCGGTCCAGATATTTGGCCACCTTGGCGCACAGAAAGCCACGCGTCACCGGATGCGCCGGATCGCCTTCGATCTTCACCGCGCGGCCGTCTTCGACCGTGATCAGCACCCCGCAGGCGTCGGGACAATCGTGGGGACAGGCAGCATGGACAACGTGCTTCATGGAGAAATTATGTCACAAGGCGCTGTGAGATCCCAGCGGCAGCCATCAGGTAGCAGGTACCAGGCTCGCAGGATGGCGCCTGTTACCTGGTACCTGTTACCCTACTTCCCAGAAATGTTCACCTCGCTGATCACGACCGTGGCCGCCGCCGGGACCGCATCCCTCGCCGGCTTTCACGCCATGTGGCCCACCTCGCAACTGTACGGGCGCACCGTGACCCGCTCTCCTAATCCGCGCCAGCTTGCGCTCACCTATGACGACGGCCCCAATGATCCGCACACCCTGGACTTGCTCGCGGTGCTGGCAAAACATGAGGTCCATGCGACCTTCTTCATGCTGGGCCATCGGGTGGCCGAGCGCCCGCAAATTGCCCAAGCCGTGGCCCGCGCCGGGCACGCGATCGGCAATCACACGCATACCCATCCCAACTTAGCCGTCGCCTCCGAAGCCCAAGTAAGGCTGCAGCTTGAGGCTTGTGAACGGGCCCTGACCGATGCCGTCGGGCCGCACTCCAAGCTCTTTCGCCCGCCCTTTGGCGGCCGGCGGCCTAAGGTGCTGCGCATCGCGCGCGCGATGGGATATGTCCCGGTGATGTGGTCGGCGATGGCCTATGACTGGAGGCCTTACCCTCCAGAGAAACTCGAACAGATCGCGACACGACAGATTCGCGGCGGCGATCTCATCCTGCTGCACGACGGCGACCACCTTCGCCAGGGCGCCGACCGTGCCGCCACGGTCGCAGCCACCGACCGGCTCATCCGCCGCTATAAGAGTGACGGGTTTCAATTTGTCACGGTGGAAGAGCTGATCGAGACTACCCCTTCCTCCCCAAGTCAGTAAGGTTTTCGGTAGTGAGTCAGTTTCCGGATTGCCCGTCGTTCGCCCGGAACCCCGGAATTGGCCTCTCGAACTCGTTGATTGCGTGCCGGTAACCCCGCTGTGCGTCAACTGAACTCAAGCTGTTGAGCACCGCCGATTTTGCTGTGCATCAGCAGAGGTCAGGCTGTTCATAACGGCGGATTTTGCTTGGTCCAAATCAGGAAGTCGAAGGACCGCTTTCGGCTTAGGGTGCGTGTATTTACGCTGAGGCATTACGTGAAATCATTCGCGGACCTCCTTGACCGCGACATGATGGTACGACTAGCATCCTGATGTTATTTTTGATTCAGGGTTTTGTTTAAGGAAAAAAGACTAGGTGCTTGTCCTCTCGCAAAAGCGGCCTATATGCCCGCGTTGCGGGCCGCCCGAACAGGACAATATTTTGATCTGGATGGCCGCAGCGATCCCTTTCTCAGCCTTTGGGGCCAGGAAGCCGGTGATCGAGCCGACAATGGGCAGAAAGGAATTTTCATGATAGAAGATATGACGCTTAAAGGGTGCATGGAGTTTGCGGTAGCTACGGAAGAACTTGGCGCAAAAATATATTCAAGGCTGGCAGAAAATTTCGGCCATATAAAGGACATCTCAGATCTTTTCTCCCATCTGGCTAAGGACGAGCAAGCCCACAAGCAGGCGTTTTTGGAGCTTCTGAAGAAGGCTCCTTCAGTAATCGGGGTAAGCGAAACGCCGGAAAAGCGCGACTATCTGAGAGCGATGTCCATTTCTGAATTCTTCTCCCACCACCACGGTCCATTTCAGAACATAGATAAAATTCAGGACCGCACTGATGCCTTACAGACAGCCCTTAATTTTGAAAAAGCAACACTCGGATTCTACAAGGCAGTGGAGGATGTTTTAGGAAAGCAGGAACTGCTAAGTCAAGTGATGGAAACAGAAAGAAACCACGTCATTATCCTCATGAAAGCATTGCTTGTTGAGGGATCTGCATTCCGCGGCATGCAGGACAGATGGCCCTCCTGAACTGGTCGCAACTGTGGCGAATGCATGTGGGATGTACGTGACCGAGCCCTGCCCTCTTGCCCATCTCCGCTACCAGATAGTTGAAGTTTTGGCGCACCATCTGCGTCCCCTGGCTCGAAAGAAAGAGCCACGTCAGGTTGTCCTTGCGCGTCCGCAAATAGGCTCTAAGGGCGCGCAGTTCGTTGCTTAGCTCAGCCAATTTAATGATAAGCGCTCGTAGTGACTTCCCAGAACCGGGCTTCGGGACAGCTTCGCCGGTGAGACGAGCGTCTTTCGGTACTCGTGTGTCTATGAAGATTTGATGGCTCATGATTGTCCCAATACTCTGCGAGCAGCCTGCAGTGACGTCGCCAATGACGTAGACACACACTAAAGTGATGACAGCAAAGGCGAACCAGAACATCCCCGTCACCTTATACTTAGATATATGGGTTTTCCTGAACTTCATGCCAGCTTGCTTCGTGCGCTTGCCGCACGAAACTACACCGAACCTACCCCCGTTCAAAAAGCCGTCCTTCGGCCTGAAGCAGCAGGGCGCGACCTGCTGGTGTCAGCGCAGACGGGTTCGGGGAAGACCGCGGCCTATGGCCTTGCATTAGGAGAAACGCTGCTTGGCGAGTCGCAAGGATTTGAGCGTCCGCGGAAGCCGCTGGCGTTGGTGGTGGCGCCAACTCGCGAACTGGCGCTACAGGTGCAGCGTGAGCTTGCGTGGTTGTTGGGCGAAGCCGGCGGGCGCGTGATCGCTTGTGTGGGTGGCATGGACATTCGTCGCGAGCAACGCGCCCTGGGGGCGGGGACCCACGTCGTGGTTGGCACGCCGGGCCGCTTGGCGGATCACCTGAATCAGGGGCATTTGAAACTGTCCGACGTCCGCGCGGTGGTTCTAGATGAAGCGGATGAAATGCTTGATTTCGGCTTTCGGGAAGAACTTGAGCTCCTGCTGAACGCTACGCCCGCGGAGCGGCGCACCATGATGTTTTCGGCAACGCTGCCCAAGGAGATATTAGGGCTGGCCAAGCAATATCAGCGCGATGCTCTGCGCCTGGGGTTATCGGCGGAGAACCAGCCGCACGCCGATATTGAATATCGCGCGTTTCAGATCGCTCCGCGGGATACCGAACACGCCGTGGTCAATGCCCTGCGCTATTTCGATGCGCCGGGCGCCCTGGTGTTCTGTTCAACTCGCGAAGCGGTGCGACATCTGCACGCCAATCTACAGGAGCGCGGGTTCTCCGCAGTCGCGCTTTCAGGAGAACTGAAGCAGCACGAACGCACCAGCGCGCTGCAAGCCTTGCGCGATGGGCGGGCTCGCGTGTGCGTGGCGACCGATGTGGCCGCACGCGGATTGGATATGCCCGATCTCGGATTGGTGATCCACGCCGGCCTGCCGGAGAATCGGCAGGCGCTCGTGCATCGCAGCGGTCGCACAGGCCGCGCCGGCCGCAAGGGATTGTCGGTGATGATCGTGCCCGCGCAAGCTCGGGGAGTGGCCGAGCGGTTATTGGCGTCGGCAAAGATCAAAGCCATCTGGACGCCCGCGCCTTCGGCGGATGCGATTCGCGCGCGTGACGAGGAAAACCTGGTGCGGGAAATCGTTGCCCTGGCAGACGCTCCGGCGGAAGAAGACTTGGCAGCAGGAAGAATCCTGCTCGGGGAGCGGAGCGCGGAACAACTTGCTGCCGTTCTTGTCCGCATTCGCCGTGAACAGTTACCCGCGCCCGAGGTGTTGGAAGATCCCGGCAAGTTCAGGAGGCAGGCGCTGCCGAAAAAGGTTGGTCCATGGCGAGGCAAGAAGACGTTTGCAGCCAAGCGAGTCGGGATCGATCGCGGCAAGAAGCGGGACGGTCGAGCGCAGCCGAAGGGTAAACGGCGGTAATCCTCAGGGGGGTAATCTGCCGGGTGCATGTCAGTCGCAGTGGCCCAGGCTGCTATTCTGAAATGTGACTCCAAGGCCATACACACAAACCAAGGCCTCGCTTTGGACGGGTCTTCTCCAATCCTTTGTTCGTTGGCTTATCATTGGCGCGTTGCTTCTTTGGTCGCTTGCCGCACTGCTCCTTGTGGCCGCCCGGTGGATCGACCCACCGACCACCGCAGTGCACATCCAGCGCCGCTTACAGGCCTGGATTCACCACACGCCGTATCAAGAACGCTACAAATTTGTTCCGCTCAGCCAGATCTCGCCCGATCTCCAGCACGCTGTCATCGCCGCGGAGGACGCACGCTTCTACCAGCACCATGGCTTCGATTGGGATGCGATCCAACTCGCTGCCGAACAAGATATGGAAGGCGGTCGCATTCGCGGAGGTTCTACTCTCACGCAGCAACTCGTAAAAAACCTGTTCTTCGGAACGGGCCGATCTTTCCTTCGCAAGGGCGCGGAGGCCACGCTGGTACCGGTGGCCGAATTCGTCCTCGGCAAGCAGCGCATTCTGGAGCTTTACCTCAACCTGGCCGAATGGGGCCCTGATATTTATGGCGCAGAGTCGGCGTGTCATTACTACGACAGAACCTCGGCCCGGAATGTCGGCCGGCAACAATCGGCACAGCTTGCCGCGATTCTGCCGAATCCCCTGAAGCGACGGCCCGAGCGCATGAATAGCTACAGCGCGATCATCCTTAGTCGGATGCGGCAAGTGAATTGGTAATCGAACGTTCTTGAGTAGTGTGCTTCTCAAGACATTGACCACAGGTCGCCTGACGGCGTACGCACAACAACAGCAACCGGCACGAGGACTGCGGATGGAATCGACTGCACGCTCTCGGTGGCGGCAAACCTGACCGGAGAACTCTCCCGACATCGGGCCGGGCACGGAACGTAGGGCCCGTGCCGGGACTCTCCACTGAGGCCATGGGCGCCTGGCGGTGGACAACAGAATCACGGGGCGGCTGCTTCTTCTTGCTGTCCCGAAACCGCGTTCCCGGAAGTCACCGCCGAATTGTGAGCGGATCGTCGCCAATCCGGAAATTGACCAACCACCAGGTTTTCCTGGCATTGTCTTACTGGGTCAGCTGTGCCAAAATTCATTCGTTCTCCCATGGTCCCGTATGAGCGAAACCTTCCTGTGGCAATCCAGCTACAGCGTTCAAGTCGCCGCACTAGACGCGCAGCACAGGCATTTGATCGCTCTGCTCAACGACCTGTGTGAGGCGGTCGATCTTGGACAGGGACTCAGCGTTGCCGACCAGCTCTTGAAACAGTTGATCGCCTATACGAAGTATCACTTCGGGGAAGAAGAGCGGCTGATGGCGAAATACAATTTCCCCGGTCTGGCCGCGCACAAGCTGGAGCACGAGATTTTGACCCGCCGCGTGCTCCTGTTCAAGAAGTCCTACGACGAGGGAAACTCTTCGCTGATTCCGATGTCACTGCTGATTTTCCTGCAGGATTGGCTGAAGGGGCACATTCTCGGCACCGACAAACAATACGGCGAGTTCCTCAACCGCCAAGGTGTGCGGTGACCCTCCCAGCCCCGCAACTCTCCAGATCAAGTACGGCCGAGTGTTAGCCTTACAGATTGAGCGTGGATCATCGCGAACGAGCTTGCCGAGGGACAAAGACCCTATCGGGCACAGCCGCCAGGTGAGCCGGGAGCTCTTTTTTGCGCAGAAACCCATGGGCTTCTGCTTTCGCGGGGCGGCAGGCCTTAACTGCCGCGGGCAAGGAATCGCTGGTAATGCGGTTTCGTCCCTTGGCCTTGCTCTCATACAACAGCCGGTCGGCGCGCGCGATAATTCCTTCCGCGGAGTCGCCCGCACGAACCGCCGTGACGCCAATGGAAGCCGTCACCCGGATATCTGCCGCAACGGACGTGGCCGCGACCAGCTTGCGGCAACGCTCGGCAACGCATGCGACGCCGAAGCCGCTACCCTGCAACAGGAGCACGAATTCTTCCCCGCCCCAGCGGCCAATGGAGTCGCTCCGACGCAGGCTGTCCTTCAGGGTTCGTGCCACGGCCACGAGAAGTTCGTCTCCCACGCCATGGCCGAAGTTGTCATTGACCAGCTTGAAGTGGTCGAGGTCCACAAACAAGATGGAGAACAGCCGCTTGTACCGCCGGAAGTCTTCGATGGCCTGCTCCAAGGCTTGTTCAAAGCCGCGCCGGTTCAGCTGGCGGGTCAGCGGGTCAATCATTGCGAGCTCCTCCAGTTCGGCGATGCGGCGTTCGGCTTCTGCCAGTCGGGCATGCTGGGTAAACGTCTGGATGGTGCCGGTGATGTCGCCATCCGGGGAGCGGTAGGGCGAAATCCTGGTTACTACGGGAATCAGCTGGCCCGACTTGTGTCGCATGTACACGGCCGACTCGTGGGACCGGCCCGTCAGCCCGCAGGCGGACATGGGACAGTCCTTCTTACATAGCAAGTTCCCATCCGCGTCGAAATGCTCAAACAGCTCGCGACAACCGCGATGATGCAACGCTTCCTCGGGCGTGTAGCCGGTGATCTGCTCGGCCATCTTGCTGACATAGACGATTTCATCTTTTTGGTTCGTCACCAGAACGGCATGGCCAAGCTGGTCGAGAATTTGCTCGGGCAGCCAGCCAGGATGGGCTGCCCCGACATTGCGCTGCTTCCGCTCCAAGTTCATGGCAGCACAGGTTGCAGGTTGCGAGCCAAATTGGCTCCGCTCCTGCCTTTCCGCGCTGAACGCCTGGAAAAGCCGGCCCATGGCTGGTTTCACGGTTCTAGGCTATTTGGCCCAGTTGAGGAATTGCACTCTCTTCTAACCGCCGTCCAAACCAATTCTCACCGTCAGCTAATCGAGATTTCGGATGGGCGTTAAGGAAATTAGAATTTGATCGAGGCCCCGGCCGAACGATTTACAACCTCAAATGCTGCGGCCGATGTAGCCTAAGTCACAGAAAACACGGGTCTGGTGGGGAAGGGCATGTTGGAGCGATCCACTCGCCCGATTCCCGAGAAATCAACCGGCCATACGGGGGACGCCCGCAGCCGAACTAGCCGTTAAGTCTCCGCCCTCAACGAGATCCGTTGGCAACCTTGCCCTTGAGTAGCGCCAGTCCGGCATTGCGTTCGCCTAGCGGCAGGGGAAAGAAGCCCACACTCTCAAATACCATCTGTCCGTGGGGCATGTAAATCCACGCCAGAAAGTCTCGGAGCGCTCCGCTCGGATGCTCCGCCACATACCAGTAAACGGTCCGGTTTATCGGATAATCGTGTTTGCAGATGTTCTCCCAGGTGGGCGCCACCGCGAGCGATCCGTTGGCTCTCCGGATTGCCACCGTGTGCACGCCTTTCGCCAAGGGATAGAGAGTGCTATATCCAATGGCATTCTTGTCCTGCGCCACCGCATCGATGAACTCTTTGGTCGAAGCCTTGCCCCAAAAACCTTCGGCCTCCACGCCGCCTAGGACCACCTGCTGAAAGAAATCGTTGATCCCGCTGGTGCTCTCACCGGAGTAACGCGTAATGAGATGGTCGCTTCCGCCCAACTGCTTCCAATTCCGGATCTGGCCGGTATAGATGCCCCTCAACTCGGCCAGCGATAACTGCTTAATCGGATTGGAGTCGTGGACGTAAACCACAATGCTTTCCGTGGCGACTGGGATGCGCACGATTCTGCGCTCACTGCGATCCATGGTGGCGCCGCTGTGAGCTGACTTGGCCTGGACCACGTCGGCATTGCCGTCTTCCAGCGCCGCAAATCCCTTCGTGGCGCCGCCACCGGCGACCTGGAAATTGGCGTTGGCTTGGGGATTTTCCACCTTGAACAACGACGAACAGCGCTGGGCGGCCAGGATCAAGGTATCGTCTCCTCGCACGCGGATGGCAGTTGAATCGGCGGCGAGCATGAGCGAGGTGAACGAGGTAAATAAGGCCAGTAAAAGCGGGAACCGGACTGCTCTCATTATTGGACAAAAACTCCCTGGGGTATGTACGACACACACTACGATGTACAGCATGACAGGCGATTATTACAGGAATGTAAAAGCGCAAAGAACTCTGGTAACGTTACGGCGGGTCGATGACGCCTTGGCCGGCGATTCCGATAGCGTCGCGGGTAGTGTTCTTCACCATGTACATCGCCTCGTCCGACTGCCGGATGATCTCGCGGCCATCGGAGCCATCGTGGGGGAAGGTGGCTACGCCGATGCTGGCTCGCACATTCAGATCGAGCTGGTGATGGGAGAGGAACGTAGCGTCGCGGAACATATCCAATAACCGCTGGGCTACGAGAATCCCTTGGTCTCGGGGGGTTTGGGGAAGCAACACGACAAACTCGTCCCCGCCGTAGCGAAAGGCCAAATCGATAAAGCGCAGGTTCGCCTTGAGCTTCCGCCCGACCTCCTGCAGCAGATGGCTGCCGTACAGGTGCCCATGGGTATCGTTGACCACCTTGAAGTGATCCAGGTCGACAAACAGCACGGTGAATTCGTAACCGAAGCGCTGGGAGCGCGAGACCTCGGAATCGATGCAACTGTACAGATGCCGGGCATTGTAGAGGCCGGTGCAGTCGTCGGTGATGCTGAGTTCCTCGATGCGCGCCACCGAGCGGGCATTATCGATAGCGATGGCGGCATAGTCGCACAGCGATTGTAAGAAGAAGATTTGCTCGTCGCCGAAGGCCTCCATGGGAACGTTGATCAGTTGAATCACGCCCAGTACGCGTTGCTTGGATTTCAGCGGCAAACAGAGGATCGAGCGGGTCTTCCATTGGGTGATCTCGTCGATGCGCTTGGAGAAGCGCGGGTCATGCTCCGCGTCGGGCACAATCAGCGGTTCGCCATGACGCGCCACCCAACCGGCAACGCCTTCGCCCACCTTGAGGCGGACCGAGCGCAGGCTCTCCGAGACGCTTCCTACCGCAATCGCAAAGTACAGTTCGTCGGAAGTCTCGTCCACCATCAGCAGGGACCACGTGTCCGGGCGAAAGTATTCCGCCATCTTGTCCATGATGGTCTGCAGGATCGAGTCCAGGTTCAGCGAGGACGTAATCGCCTTCGCCACATCGTGGAAGATGTGGAGCTCCTGCAGATATCGCTTGCGTTCGGTCTCTTGCGCCTCGCGGTTCATCTTGAACTGGCCTGATCGCAGCCCGACTCCGGCTGATTTCCTAAGATGACAAACCCAGCCGCATCCTTACAGTTGAGCCATTATAAGCTGCACCTCAAGATCTCAGGCACCCGAACAGCCATGTCCCCCGGGAGCCCCGGGCTGTGGAACATGCAAATGCGCTAAAAAGTGGGCAGTGGCCAGCGCTCAGTGGTCAGTTACTAACCCCACGGCCCACTGGCCACCGGGGTCTTTTTGTTGACATGGCTTCGGGGCCTTCCTATGATCCCTGTGTCATTCCTTTCCAATTCAGCGCAACGTACCGGCGCAGGGGGCCGTAGGTGGGACCGTTTGGCGATCGTCTGAAACGCGAGCGCGAGCTGCGTGGCATCTCGTTGGACGAGATTTCCGGCGCCACTAAGATCGGAACCCGTTCGCTGCAAGCATTGGAAGAAGAAGACTTCGCCAAGCTACCCGGGGGCGTCTTCAACCGGGGCTTCGTCCGCGCCTACGCCAAGTTTCTGGGCATCAATCCGGAAGAGGCGGTTTCCGACTACCTGGAGGCCGCCGGCGAAGAGGCGTGCCTGGTAGGCAGCCTCGAGCCATCGCGACCCTCCGGGCATGCAAGCGGAGCCCCTAAGGGGCGGGCCTCGGAACGTAAAAAGGAAGTAGTCTCGCGAACTGAGACTGACGGGAGTTCTCCGGTTGCCCAACTGCGGTGGATGCCCATTCTGGTGTTCGCCGCCCTATTTGCCCTCTGTGCTGGCGGGGTCCGCCTCTACGTCCGCCACCGCGGACATATCCACGAAGATATTGTTGTCGGGTTGAGTCGACTGAAGGCGCGGGTTGTGCACCGCCAAGCCGGCGGAAGCGACCCGACCGAGCAGGCGGTAATTCCCAACCCAACGAGCACAAACGGCACCCCCGACAAGCGAGAAGCAACGGTTGGGACCGCGCAGGAAGGTCCTGCGCAACCGCAGCTTACGCCGGTATCGCCGCCTAGCACCCCGGTCCCCTCCGCCGCCCAAGCTTCCATGGTTCCCGGCCATCCGGCGGAAGCGGCGGAATTCACCTTGCGAATCCGGGCCAGGGAACTGTCGTGGATTTCTATCGTGGCGGACAGCGATCCTCCGATTCGGCAAATGCTTCACCCGGGCGATCCCGACCTGACGGTCACGGCCCGTCAGAAGATCAAGCTGACCGTCGGCAATGCCGCTGGATTCGAACTTTCGCTGAACAGCAAGGAGCTGCCCGCCCTGGGCGCCGATCATCAGCCGCGCACGGTCATGGTGACCGCCGACGGCATCCAGCCAATTGGACCCTAATCATTTGTAATTTGGTAATTTGTAACGGAAGTGTGTACTTTACGCAATCCCGAATAACGACACGGTTAGCGCACACTTGCTGGATTTGGCTATTTCGCTTTTTTCGTATGCGCGTCGCGAATATCTGAGACGAGTGTTCCAGTCCACATATGTCCGCCATTCCAGTGAATCAATTCACGCCCGCAGATGCAGTTGAGTGAATCCTTGTCTCGCATAATGATCTTGATGCGCTTGAGTTCCCACACCCTTCCGCACTCGCACGTTTCGGTCCTAGTCCACATGGCTGCGGTCGCTCCTATTTCGGCCAACCGGATGCGGGCTTCTTCTTGTCCAGCGATTTCTTGATCGCATCCCGCCAATCACCCTCCAGTTTTAGGGCGTCTGGTTTTGGGCCTGGAGCGGCCTTCTTCGGTCGTGTCGCTTTCTTTTTTGCCGTGGTCATTACCTCCGAGTGTACCCCTAGTTCGCAAGTGGCTGTTTGTACATTAAGCGCTTGCCCTCTGCTGCTTTGATTGCAAGAACCGTGCGCTCGCCGTCGTTGCGCTTGCGATTGTTCCAAAGGAAATCGAACTGCCACAGATACCGATGCAGGTATTCGCGACTGACGTTGTGATAGATGCCCACGATCCCCCGTTTTACGAGAGCATGGCTGCTCTCTGCCGTGTTCGTGTGCACGTCGCCACGAGCATATTCCTTTGTGGCGTGGCACACGGTATCGTGACCGCCAGCGTATTCTTTGCCGATGCCCACGTATGCCTGAAACTCATCCGTAACAATGCGCGCACTCCTGTCAACTTCTTCGCGGATCGCCCCTTTGAGTGTTTTGGCGGTTACATCAGTAACGACGCGACGCCGAATCTGGCCCTCTCGTTCCACAGCGCAAAACACCGGGGTTTTGCTGGTACCACGGCCACGCTTGCTCATGCCGGGATAGCGCGTTTTGCGCGGCCCGACATAGGTTTCATCGCATTCGACCGTCCCGGTCAGTGGCGGAGCGCTCTCATCTGTGGCCATAGCAAAGCGAATCCGATTCATTAGGAAGAGTGCCGATTTGTAGCTGATTTGACAGTTGCGTTTCAACTCCAAAGCAGAGACACCCTTTTTCGATGTACAGGCTCTAAAAAATGCGTAGCACCAGTGGCGTAGCTCCAAGCGAGATTCTTCGTAAACCGTGCCGATGCGCACCGTGTACTGTTGTTTGCAATCGCGGCAGCGCCACAGATAGCGCTTATTTCGCTGCCCGGTTTTGGCATCAGTCATCTTGTAGACTCCTACGCTGCCGCAATGAACACAAGCGGGCGAGTCCCCCCAGCGTTGCTGTTCTAAGAACTCAACAGCGGCAAGTTCATCCGAGCAGGCGAGTGGAATTTGCTCAATAACTGCCGACTCCGAAAGCTGATGATTGCACTCCGCCTTTGTCATGTGGGTATTATTATACTTTACGCAAGTTGTGTCAAGTAAAAAAATGGCTTGAACTGGATATATTTTCGGAGTATTGTTTGGATAGTATGTGGTGCGGGCGACGAGGGTCGAACTCGCATGGGGGTGATTCCTTGACAAGAGGCCCCCGGTAGATTCCAAATCTACTGCGTCTGCCGATTCCGCCACGCCCGCACCAAAGAAACAGCTTGCATTTTGTAAGCGGATACTTACAATATGGAGCCTGACGGCTCACCGTTCACAATGTGAACGCAAGCCGTCAGGGTTAGGGCAGCGGTTGACCCCGCTGTGGCTACTACAGTGGTGAACAAGGTCTTGATCACCTTGCCACCTCCCGGTAAAGGCCCGGTTCAGAACAAACCAAACGACCGGGCCGGAAAACTTAATTGACTACGGGCTGCGAAAGCGGCCCGTTTTCGTGTGCCTCCTCACGATCAGCCTTGCTCAGCCCTAACATCGGCGTGGGGTAGTACCTGGAGCCCCTTGCCTCAATCTCGGTACGCCGCTTCAGCCGTTGGAGAATCGAATAGCAGTAGTTTCTATTCACGGCCATGCTTAAGGACGCGAAGTGCTTTCGCACATCACGCGGCCTAATACCAGAAGAGCCACGCTGCCTGAACAGCTCACGAACGATTCCCGCCTTGCTGCCATCTTCTGCTTCTTCTTCGTCGTTCGTTAGAGTAAGGGCGGGCGCTTCGGTATCCTCATTGACGGCTGCAGGTTCGGTCTTAACGGAACCGACTTCCACGATGGGCAATTGACCGCTCCTGGCCAATTCAAGGTCAAGAGCAGATTGATATGCAACCTTCTGCTTCTCGCCCAATTGTTTCTTAACCAGACCAGACGCCATTTCTCGCGTCCCTTGCTCAATAAGGAGATCGGCCTCCGATACTCGCTCTTCAAGTTCGCGAATGATGTCGCTCATGGTCACCTCCAATCAAGAGTAGATTAACACGTGAATATGAATAGGCACAAGGGGGAGAGGTGGAGATTTCGGGAGAGCGGTGAATTACTACATTACCTAGCGATTAAGACCGCCGCGATACACAATTAGTTGCGCTTTCTGCAGATGTTTGGCAAGGTATCATCGTGCGGCCCCTTACGGGGATTTTTGGGAGCGAGAGAAATCGGCGCAGAATCGTCCTTGCGTAAAGTACATACTTCCGATTTGTAATTTGGCCATCCACACGGTGTTTCCCAATTGCCTTCAAGTTACAAATCACAAATTACAAATTGGACGTTGTAGCCATCCGCGCCTTCCTGGTCCCATTCAGGGGAGTTCCTGCGCCGTTCGGAGCTGGGTCGTTGTCCGGCTAATCATTGTCTGATAACGTCTTAAGTATCACAACGCGCAGGGTGTCGAAGTGTGTCTCCAACCGTGATCCGGAACCAGCGTGGTTTAAACGCGTTTGGGGGACCCATGCGGTAAGTGAGGAGGAGCTTCCCTTTGTCTTCCGAGAATCGCTTTCTTTTTACCTCTGAATCAGTGACCGAGGGCCACCCCGACAAGATCGCCGATCAGGTTTCCGACGCCATCCTGGACGCCTGCCTCAGGGAAGACCCCTACAGCCGGGTCGCCTGCGAGACGTTGACGGCGACCGGGCTGGTCGTGATCGCGGGCGAGATCACCACCAAGGCGTACGTGGACTTTCAGTCGGTCGTCCGCGGTGTGGTGGCGGCCATCGGCTACGACAACGCCCTGTACGGTTTCGATGCCAATACCTGCGCGGTTATCTCCAGCATTAACAAACAGTCGGGTGATATCGCCATGGGCGTGGACACCGGCGGCGCCGGCGACCAGGGCATGATGTTTGGCTATGCGAGCAACGAGACGGCCGAGTTGATGCCCACGGCGATCTCGCTGGCCCATAAGCTGACCCAGAAGCTGAGCGCGGTGCGCAAGAGCGGGGAGCTGTCCTACCTACGTCCCGATGGCAAGTCGCAGGTCACAGTCGAATATGACGAGCACTGCAAGCCGCGCCGGATCGACGCCGTGGTCATCTCGACGCAGCACGCCGAAACCATCGGCAACGAAGAACTCCGGGCCGACATTCTCAAGCACGTCATTCAGGCCACCATCCCCGCCAACCTGCTGGATGAGGACACTAAATACCACATCAATCCCACCGGCCGCTTCGTTATCGGTGGGCCGATGGGCGACACCGGCCTGACCGGACGCAAGATTATCGTCGATACCTACGGCGGCATGGGCCGCCACGGTGGCGGCGCCTTCTCGGGCAAGGACCCGACCAAGGTAGACCGCTCCGCTGCCTACATGGCGCGCTACATCGCCAAGAACATCGTCGCCGCCGGTTTAGCCGACCGCTGCGAGGTTCAGCTTGCTTACGCCATCGGCGTTGCCGAGCCGGTCAGCGTCCTGGTGGAAACCTTCGGCACGGGCAAGGTCCCGAATTCGATTCTGCAGGACCTGATACGCGCCAACTTCCAGCTCACGCCGCGCGGGATCATCGACTCGCTGAACCTGCGCCGGCCGATCTACCGTAAGACCGCCGCCTACGGCCACTTCGGCCGCGAGGACAAGGATTTCACCTGGGAAGCCACGGACAAGGCTGCCACCCTGCGCGCGCAGGCCGGCTTGGCCAAAGCCGAGGTGGCCGGGGCAAAAAAATAGAAGGGCGTCAGGTAACAGGTAGCAGGTAACAAGCAACTGTTCGGCAGCTCACAATTGATGGGCAGCCCACGACAGGGACTTGCCACTGAATCTCACGCCTGGTACCTGTTACCTAATGAAATGGGAGTTCCCCCGGCTCTGCCGGGGAGGCACGCGAAGTTTGACAGATACGGGAGTCCATCCAAGAAACTCCTGGCGTGAGCCGCGAAGCACACGCAAAGGAGAAACTGGATGGACGAGTATGAAAGCTTAAGCCACTCGAAATGGGAGTGCAAATACCATGTGGTGTTTATCCCAAAGGGCCGGCGGAAAGCGTTGTATGGGGAGTTGCGGAAGTATTTGGGAGAGGTGTTCCGCAAACTGGCGGAGCAGAAGGAAAGCCGGATTGAGGAAGGGCATCTGCTGGCGGACCACGTGCACATGTTGATATCGATCCCGCCGAAGTACGCGGTGGCGCAGGTGGTTGGGTTTATGAAAGGGAAGAGTGCGATTCATCTGGCGCGAGTGTACGGAGGGCGGAAACAGAATTTTGTAGGGCAGAGTTTCTGGGCGCGGGGATACTTTGTGTCGACGGTCGGGCGGGACGAGACATCGATCCGAGAGTACATCCGCACGCAGGAGGAAGAGGACAAGCGCCTGGATCAGTTGAACATGTGGCGCTGAAGGGGCCACCTTCAGGTGGCCAAGAATGTCGGGGCCGCGTTAGCGACCCCGCTCAGCCGCTTTGAGCGGCTCACATCCTAAAAGCCCCCGGCTCTGCCGGGGGATATTTACTACCCGGTGTCTTTAACTCCGACGAGAGAACTCATGTCAACCATCGCTCCGCAAATCGCACACGACGTTAAGGACCTGGCCTTGGCCGATTTGGGCCGCAAGCGCCTGGACTGGGCCAACCAGTCGATGAGGGTCCTGCAGATTATCCGCAAGGAATTCACCCAGAGCCAGCCGCTGAAGGGCATCCGCATCGCCGCCTGCCTGCACGTGACCGCCGAAACCGCGAACCTGATAATCACCCTGCGCGACGGCGGCGCCGACGCGGTGTTGTGCGCCTCCAACCCGCTCTCGACCCAGGACGACATCGCCGCCGTGCTGGTGCGCGATTACAACATCCCGGTGTTCGCCATCAAGGGCGAGGACAACGACACCTACTACAGCCACATCATGGCGGCGCTGGATCACAAGCCGCAGATCACCATGGATGACGGCGCCGACTTGGTCACCACCGCCCTCACCAAGCGCAAGGACGTGCTGGCTAACATCATCGCCGGCACCGAAGAGACCACCACCGGAGTCATTCGCCTGCGCGCCATGGCCAAGCAAGGCCTGCTCAGCTGTCCGATCGTGGCGGTCAACGACGCCGACACCAAGCACCTGTTCGACAACCGCTACGGCACCGGCCAGAGCACCATCGACGGCATCATCCGCGCCACCAACTTCCTGCTGGCCGGTTCCAAGTTCGTGGTCGCCGGCTACGGATGGTGCGGGCGCGGGCTTGCCAGCCGCGCGCGCGGTCAGGGCGCCGAGGTCCTCGTCACCGAGATCAACCCCACCCGCGCGCTGGAAGCGGCCATGGAGGGCTTCCGCATCATGCCCATGGAAGAGGCGGCGAAGCTCGGCGATGTCTTCTGCACCGTCACCGGCAACAAGAATGTGATCCGCAAGGAGCACTTCGAGGTGATGAAGGACGGCGCCATCGTTTCCAACTCCGGCCACTTCAATGTCGAAATCGACATCCCGGCTCTGGAGAAGTTGTCTTCCTCCAAGCGCACCACGCGCAACTTCGTCGAGGAATACTCGCTACGCAATGGCCGCAAGATTAACCTGCTCGGCGAAGGCCGCCTGATCAACCTGGCCGCCGCCGAAGGCCATCCACCGTCGGTGATGGACATGAGCTTCGCCGACCAAGCGCTGTCGGTCGAGTATCTGGTGAAGAGCTACAAGCAACTGGAGAAGAAGGTTTACGAGGTTCCCGCCGAACTCGACCAGCGCGTCGCCAAGCTGAAGCTGGAATCCATGGGGATCAAGATCGACCAGCTCACGCCGGAGCAGGAAAAATACCTGGCAAGCTGGAGTGAAGGAACCTAGAGGGTTCCCCAGTTAGTCCTCACGAGCCCGGCCCCACGCCGGGCTTTCCTTTTGGTGCGCCCGGCAGGGCGCATCCACCGAACGGCAAGGGTGTCCGTGAAGTACGTAGAGGGGAGTCCAACGCGCAGACGCTAAGATCATCGGGTCATCGTGCCAGGGCGTTGAGAGCTTCGCGGAAGAGCGCATCGAAGGAGCGTTCGGCGTTGGCGCGAAGGCCGGCGAGCGCGCGTTCGGCGGCTGGGCGCGGGTAGCCGAGATTCAGCAGCGCGGAGATGACGTCCTCTTCCACGGGCGAGGTGGGCGGCGCCGCCGCGGTGGGAGCGTCGAAGTCCTGCAAGCGGTCGCGCAGTTCGAGCACCATGCGCTCGGCGGTCTTGCGGCCGATGCCGTTGATCCTGGTCAGGCGTGCCACGTCATTGCCGCGAATGGCGGCCACGACTTCGTCGGCGGAGGGGATGCCGCTCAGGATTCCGATGGCCACCTTCGGGCCGATGCCGCTGACCCCGATCAGCTTCTCGAACAACTGTTTCTCCTGTGCGCGCAGGAACCCGAACAGCGCGATGGCGTCTTCGCGCACGTGGGTGTGGATGTGCAGCGCCACCTCACGGCCCAGTTCGGGCAACGCGGAGAAGGTTGGGACGGTAATGGCGACGTCGTAGCCAACGCCGCACGCTTCCAGGATGGCCTGGTTCGGGTGCTTCTCGAGCAAAGTGCCGCGCAGATGAGCAATCATCTAGCCGCAGCTTAGCGCAGATGAGCGCCGATGAGAAGCCGCAGGCCACGGATACTCGGTCGAACATGATCCCACATTTGCCAACCGCAGGCAGATGTGGGACACCGTCGCACCGTCGACACCCTCCGATTTCCATCTGAATCGGTCGGCTCGCGGCGTACCCGAGGTAACAGCGAGGGATAGTTGCAGGGAGAGCGGAGCAGGGCGAGAGGCAGCTCTCGCCCCGCTTCTTGCGCCTCACGCTTACGCGGCCTGGGGCATGATCTGTTGCAGGAGCTCCTCCAGCATGTGCTCTTGCTGGCGCAGTCTCACCTTGTAATCGAAGTGGTCGGTGTGATTGATCTCAGACGCAATTTCCTGGCGCTTGTGCTCCAGGATTTCGCGCAGGAGTTCCATTTGTTCGTGGCTCAGTTCAATCAACATCGCGCTCCTCCTTTCGGACTTTCAGTGCGCACGAAGCGCCGGTGTTGGCATGGGAGCCAAATCGCCGTCATTGCGCGGTTTGGGGTAAGAAAGCGCCGATTGCGCTTGCCTAACAGGTAAGTGGCTATTGTTTGGAGTGGACGGTGAGATCGGGAAGCAACCGGAAGCGAAGAGGTTCCCGGGCAGCCGGCTTCGGCGCCGTCTCCCACGACGCGAACGCCTGGGGTGTGCTGCACAGCGAGCAATCGAAGGTGGCCGGGCATCGCAACCTCCCGTTCCCCATTGTGCCTCCGTTTTCGCCTTGATTCGCCAATTCGGGACGAACACAAAGCGCACCGGAGGCATCCGATTCACCATATAGTGAGATGCTCACTCCTGGGTTGCCGATGTCTCGGCGGACAACAGCGGGCACAAAGCAAGCTTCCGAGATGTACAGCCTCCAAGCCATGCTTGACGCGGTTTGGGGTCGGAGGCCGGTATGCGTAGAACTGTAACTATCCTTTCTCTGTTACTCGCCGGGTCTTTGGCATGGAGCCAGGCTGCGCCGTCAGGCACCGGTTCGACCACACCCGGCGTCCAGACGGAGGAGGGCCTGAAGCAACAAGGCATTTCCAAGACGGTCCCCGAAACCGGCCAAGTCAATCCGCCAACCCCTGGCGCGAAACAGGCCGCTCCTCCTAACTTTGACGAAGCCGGCCAGAGCGAGGCGGAGGCCAACGTCAATGCCGCCGCCGCGGCCCGCGCCGAGGTCACGGCAGGGCAGGGACTCGGAGTTCAGGGCGGCACGTCAGGTTCGATGGCCGGTGCGCAGGCAAACAGTGCGATGGAAAACATCAACCCTAACGCGAATTCCGGGCGGATGTCGGTTGCTGGCCAAACGCCCGAGGGCCGCGGCCCGGCCGCGACCTCCGCCCAAATGAGCGCTGCCCGCGTAAGTCTCAGCGACAGCGGCTTTCAGCCGGCGCGGGTCAGCCTGCGCCGTGGGGAAGCGTTCACGCTTACCAACAACACCCATAGTGCCTGTGGTCTGCGCGGCGACTCCATTTCCGGCATCTTGAAGCCCGGACAAAATTACCGGCACACCTTTACCCAGCCTGGGCGTTACAAGGTTTCCTGCGGCGAGGCATCGGGGGAGATCACAGTGCGGTAGCTCGATTCCGGTCGGCGGTCGTCTGTCGGTGGTCGTTAGCCGGCGTCTCGACTTCCCATGCTAACGACTAGCGACCCACGACAACCGGCCGCCATTCAAATGTCTTGCGCTCGCCCCTTCCATTGCCCGCCGCGCCCGGTCCAATAATCGACGGCCGAGAGAATGGTTGCGCCCATGTAGAAGCCTGCTGCCGCGGGCAAGGTGAGCGTCCACAGCAGGTTGAGGCGGTAGAAGCGGACCATCGGGGCATAGGCAAGCGACATCGCCAACCATGCCATTCCGCCGAGGACAGCCGCCGTAAGGTTACCACTGAACAACGCGGCGATCGGCAGGACATACGTCAAAACCAGTCCGGCTAGGGAGGCGATCAGCAGCGCGGTTGAGTGGTGTAGCTGGTTAAAGGCGGTGCGCGCGATCATGCGTCCGATTTCGCCGAAGCTGCGGTATCCGCGGAGTTGCTCGGCCGAGTCGGTAAGCCCCAGCCAAACTCGGCCGCCGGAGTGCTTGACCGCGCGCGCCAGGGCGCAGTCGTCGATGATCTCGCCGCGGATCGCCTCGATCCCGCCAGCCCGTTGCAGCGCCTCCGGGCGCACCAGGATGCTGCCCCCCGCGGCCCCCGCCACTTGGCGACGAGGGTCGGCGATCCATCGCGGCGGATAGAGCATGAAGAAAAAGAACACGAATGCCGGAGTGAGAAGCCTTTCCGGCAGGCTCCGGCACCTCAGCCGCACCATGAAAGACACGACATCGGCGCGCTCCGCCTCAGCAATGGCGGCGAGTTGGGAGACGCTCTCCGGCGCGTGCCGGACATCGGCATCGGTGAGCAGGAGGAAGTCCGGCGGATTCTCGAATGGCGCGGGGTGCCCGGCGTCGTCCAGTCTGCTCTCACCCACCTTAGCCAAAACCGGCCTAGAGCCTGCCCTGAGCCTGTCGAAGGGGTGGGGCACCCGCGGATCGTTCAGCATGGCACGGGCTTGCTGTACACCCTGAGCGACGGCCCAGAGCTTTCCCGACCATCCCGGAGGCAGCGGACGGCCCGTGATCACTGTGAGTCGATGCGCTTGGTTCCCTGCCGCCGCGCGCCGGGCGATCTCGGCGGTGCCGTCGGTACTGCTGTCATCGACCAGCACGACTTGCAGATCGACATCGCATTGCCCAAGCAACGAGGTGACGCATGGCCCCACGACGTCAGCTTCGTTGCGAGCCGGCACAATGGCCACGACCCGCCTCCGCGGTTGCGGCCCGTTGTCGGAGTGCGGTCCAACGCGCGGATGGGTAACGTGGCGCACCTGCCAGAAGCGGCCGCGGGCAAATATCAAATAGGCCCATGCGGCAACGGCAATGGCCGCCCCCGCTGTCAGAAATGCTCGCATCCGCTCCAGTGTAGACCGACCGCCGCCGCAAACGACTACCCAGCGAGGTTGTGGGCTGAGGATGTCCGCCCGATCCCATCGTCATATTTAACATAGCTTTACATAAGCACTGGCCGGTTTGGCGTACTATCAGAGACATCACTCGTCAAGGTTGGACTAGGCGATTCCCGATTTTTGGAAGCTGCGAGAACGGCGGCAGGGGAACTCACGGGAGAGATTAGTGTGTTAGGTCAAGTGCTTTTGTTGATAGCTGGAGTTGGCTTGCTGTCGGCGACGGCTTTTCTGATCCTGGCGCTTATTTCCCTGGTGCGGTTCCGTTCCTCACGCAAGCAGCGGTTGCTATCCAAGTCGGGGGAGGCCAACGAGCGCTTTGCAGAGCTGTACCCGCCCGTCACCTTGCTCAAGCCCCTCTGCGGCTGGGAACCCTTCCTGGAGAGCAACCTCGAGAGCTTTTTTCAGCAGTCGTATCCCAGTTTCGAGATCGTCTTTGGCGCCCGCTATACCAACGACCCGGCGTTGGAGGTAGTTCGTCAGGTCAGCGCCCGCTACCCGCACGTGCCGGTCAAGATTGTGCTCTCCGGCGACCCCGACTGCCCGAATGCCAAGGTCTCGTCGATGAAGAAGATGCTGTCGGCGTCCAGTTTTGAATACCTGGTCATCAGCGACAGCGATGTGCGGGTTCAGCCTGAATATATTAAAGAGGTTGTCCGTCCCTTGCTCGACCCCAAGGTGGGGTTGGTCACCTGCATCTACCGAGGGGTTCCTGCCGGGGGCATCTGTTCGCGTCTGGAAGCCCTGGGCCATTCGGTGGAAATGACCGCCGGCGTGCTGGTGGCCAATATGCTGGAAGGGATGACCTTCGCCCTGGGGCCGACCATGGCGCTCCGCCGCCAGGTGCTGGAAGAGATCGGCGGTTTTGAAGCACTGAGCGACTACTGCTCGGATGACTTTGTGCTCGGCAACATGGTTCACCACTCCGGACACACGGTGGTGCTCTCGGATCTGGTCATCGACCACGTAGGACATCATGCAACCGTGAAAGCGTCCCTGCTTCAGCAGCTGCGATGGATGCGGAGCACGCGTTTTTCGCGGCAATGGGGACACCTCGGCACGGTCCTCACCTTTGCCGTGCCTTTTGGGTTGCTGGCCCTGCTCGGGGGCTGGCTGGCGAATCGACCGTTGTTGGGACTGGCCTTGCTCGCCTGGGCGCTGCTGAACCGGATCATCCTCTCGGCTGCGGTCGGCTGGGGCGCGGTCCGGGATTGGCGCTCGCTGCGCGATTGCTGGCTCTACCCCCTGCGCGACTTGATGGGCTTTGTTTTCTGGTGCGCCAGCTACTGCAGCGCACAGATCGTTTGGCGCGACCGGCGCTATCAGCTTCAACCCGGGGGCAAGATGGTGCTCGTCGAGGAGCGCAGAGCGGATGGACGCAAGCAGGACAGCGCCGATGCCGCCGGCGTCGAAGGATAGTTTCACCGCCGAGGAACTTCAATTTCTCAACTGCTCACCGCGGATTTTGCGGATTCAAACGGATCGACGCGGATTCTTTTGAAGATTTATCCGCGTTAATCCATCTCCATCCGATGGTGGTGAGCAGCCGGGGAGGGAACTCCTATTTATGAGCTGGCTGGGCTGGCTACTTGCCTTGTTTATCGGCTATTGGTTCCTATGCGACCTGTTCAAATCGAAACGGTGCTACCCCCACGGAGTTTTCGGTCGATGCCGACGCTGCGAGGAGGAAGCCGCCGCAAGAGTCAAAGCAGAAGCCGAAGCAAGAGCCGTAGCAGAACGTCAACGAATGGAGATCGAAGACACCTACAAGCACATGGATGAAGCGAAAAGACATGAACTGACTACCTTGGTGACAGAACGGGCTAAACGGGAGGACCTCTTCATTGGGCCAGGCGATTTAGAAGCAGCCGTCGTGAGGTTGTATAAGAGGTCTCAGATCAAGGAAGGCTAGCCTGGGCTCGAGAAATGCCCCACTCAAGCAAAAGAGGCTTGAGTGGGCCAACCGGGGAAGGCATTGAAAGAATCCCCGAAGAAATCAGAAATCAGAAATCAGGGGTGTGTCCAGAGTTCCGTGTAAATGGCCAAGGTTTGTTTTTGGGCCTCTTCAGCAGAATCTGTGGGCTGACTCTGGCTCCGGAAGTCGCCCGAGCGTGTGATAGAGCGCTGTTTCCATGGCATCGTAGGTGCGAAATCCGTAGGATCGTCTGGTTACCACTCGTATCTTGTTGTTGAGGCCCTCGACGGCGCCGGTAGAGATCTCGCCTTTGGCACGGAACCAGTTCAGGATCAGTTCCTCATGGGAGCGCAACATCCGGGCGACTTTCTTCATCGGTTCCAGCCGGCTGCGCATCGCCCGATGACACCAGTAGTCGAGAAAGGCTCCCGCCCAGATCACCGATTTGTACTTCCAGAAGTGGCCAAAGACTTCCTTCAACTCCCAGGCGCGGGTCGTCGCCAGCTTGCTGGCCAGCAGGGCATTGAGCTTCTGCCGGGCCCGTCCGCGCACTCGGCTGCCTCGGCGTAGCAGCGGCCAACGCATATGCTTCAGCCGTTGCGCCTTCTCGGTGCTGGTCTCGCGCAGCCGCGAGCTTTCGGCCCGGCGGACCTGATCCACGGCCTGGTTCAAGTGCATCGTGATATGGAATCGGTCCAGCACATGCAGCGCTTGCCCAGCTTCGGCGGCCAGCACGTTCAGGTAGGGCTTCCACATATCGCTGCAGACGAACCGCAACCCTTGCACCAGCTCCGGCCCCAGCACCTTCAGCCCGCGCCGCAGGGTCCTCTGCGAGCGCCGTTTCCCCACCCACAACAGGCGTCGGCAGTGGGCGTCGATCTGGTAGATCACGGTCAGAAAGTTGTCAGCCCGCAGACCATGGCCCCAGTGAATCTCGTCCACGCCGAGCGACTCTACGGCTTGCAGTTGCCGATGGGCCAAGCCCCACTCAACAAACCATTCGACCGAGCGATACACCGCTTCCCAACTGGTTTGGAAGACTTGCGCCGTCTCTCGCCAGCTCAGCCGCCGCGCCCAGCGGGCCAGGAAGCCCATCATGGCGCAGGTGACCGGGCGTTTGCCGTTACTCCACGGAATGTGCTCGACCACCACGCCGTGCTCGGCGCACTCGACTCGCCGCGGCGCGTAGCGAAACCAAGTCGGGATTCCCCACAACGGTACAAACTGCCAGCGCCGCTCCGGCAGTCGGTCATAGCCCGGCGCCGGTTGCTGGCACTGCGAGCAGCGCCCGCGGATACCGCCGTGCGCTGCGATCCGGATCTCAATCGACTCCGGCCGCCCCTGGCGGCAATGCATCTGTACCTCTTCGTAGACGAAGCCCACAAAATGTTGTATGCAATTCAGGATGGTTTTAAGCTGGAGTTGAATAGCTGATCTCCCGGCCGCTGTCTTGTTTTCGCAAACGAAGACTAAGCGAGTCCGCTAGAGCTCAGCTATTCTTCTTGCCGGGAGAAATCGAAAAGTTAATAGCCGCCGCCGGGGCGGTGGGAAAAGTGGGAATCCCGCCGCTTTTGCGGGATTTCCAAGCGAAGTGGGAAAGTCCCGCCGTTGGACTTTTCCACGCAGCGGCTTTTTCCACGGCCCTTCTACCCACAAATTCTGCTATAGAGCCGTTTTTGGGATGGGGTGCAGGGGAAGGGTATCCCTTCCCCTGCCCATCTCCGTAGAAGCGTTCTGCCTGGTCATTGCGTAACTCTCTCGAAGGCCGGCATCCGATCGGGCCACAGAATGGTGAAGTGGTTCAGGGCTTCGCGCCAGTGGGCAATCGGCATGGTCCACTTCTTCGCCGCCTGGCGAAGGGCCAAGAACAGCAACTTGAGCGCCGCGTCTTGGTGAGGAAAACCGCCGCGGATTTTGATGATCTTGCGCAGCGACCGGTTCAACGATTCCACGCTGTTGGTGGTGTAAATCGCCCGCCGGATCTCGGGCGGATAGTTGAAAAAGGGCGTGATCCGCGCCCAGTTCCGCCGCCATACCTGACTCACGCTGGGGTAGGCTTTCCACTTGCTTTCCAGTTCCTGCAGAGCCTGTTCGGCCTCGACCGTCGTGGCCGCGCGATAGATCGATTGCAGATCGGCGGCTACCGGCTTGCGCAGTTTCCAGGGCACGTAATTGAGCGAAGCCCGCACCAGATGCACGATACAGAGCTGCACCTCCGTGCGCGGATACACCGCCTCGATGGCTTCCGGAAAGCCCTTCAGCCCATCCACGCAGGCGATGAAGATATCCTTGACGCCGCGATTCTGCAGTTCCGTCAGCACCTGCAGCCAGAACTTGGCTCCTTCCGTCTGCGCCACCCACAGCCCCAGCACTTCCTTCTGCCCTTCCAGGTTCACGCCCAGCACCACATAGATCGCCTTGTTCTGGATGTGGCCCTCGTCGCGCACCTTCACCATCAGCGCGTCCAAGTACACGATCGGATACAACTCTTCCAGCGGTCGGCCCTGCCACTGCTTTACTTCTTCCAGCACCGCCTCGGTGACGTTGGAGATCAGCGTGGGCGACACGTCCACCTTGTACATCTCCTCCAGATGCCCCTGGATCTCGCGCGTGGTCATCCCCCGGGCATACAGGGAGATGATCTTGTCGTCGAAGCCGGTCCAGCGCGTCTGGCGCTTGCCCACCAGCTTGGGCTCGAAGCTGGCCTGGCGGTCGCGCGGCGTCTCCAGTTCCAACTCGCCAAAGTCTCCCTTCAGGGTTTTTCGGTTCTTGCCGTTGCGGCTGTTGCCCCGGTGGTGGCCCGCCGGGTCGTGCTTCTCGTAGCCCAGATGCTCGGTGATCTCTGCTTCCAGCGCCCGTTCCAGAATGGCTTTGGTCAACTCTTTCAGCAGACCGGTTTCCCCGATGATATCCTCGGGTTTCTTGTAGTCCGTCAGCAGTTGGTCGATCAACTTCTTGTCGATTGCCATGGGGTTCTCATTCTCCTCGTCCCATGGCCCTTTACACAGTTCTATTTACACCCTCGAAATCAGAAATTGAAATCTTTCCTCCGTGGCCTCTGCGGTTAAAAGGTTTTTTCCGGCTCACACCCTAGCCACCGGCTTCTCCTGTGATTGAAGCGCCCGGCGGTCTCTTTCAACCCCGGGAAAGATGTCATGGACATAGTCGTGCGCGGCCAGCGCGGCCTTGGTTAGCTTGCCGGTTTCCACGCGCTTGACGATCTCCTCGCGGGAAAGATCGAAGATTGCCTCCAGAATTTGCCCCCGCTCCTGCCGATTTGCCTGTCCAACCACGAAGAGCACGCGGGCGCTGTGCTGGATATAGCGAGGCGAGAACAACTGCCGTTTCAGCAGCTCCATGATCACCGGCGCCTTGGAGCGATCAAAGCGGCCTGGGTCGCCGCGGCGATCCAATTCGGCGAAGAAGGCCGCGGTCCATTCGTTGTGATAATTCCACACCTTCTCGAACACCTCCCGGGTGAAGCGGGTCCCGGCCTTGACCGGCTCGGCATTGGCGGCCAGTTCAACTCCGTCCTCGGTGAGCGTGGGGCGCTTGAAGCGGCCGTCCTTGGTGATCACCGCCTGGTGCTGAACCAGCGTCCACAGCCAGGAAACGTCGATCCGGTAAGTGGCGAGATCGTTCATGAGGCGCAGCTTGAGCTCGTAGTCGTCAATCGCTGCGGCGAAGTTGCCATTCAGGATCTGGAAGCCATAGTTCGCCGCCATGTAAAAGGCGTGCTGGATGTGCTCCATGGTGACGTCGCCCTGGGGCACTCCATAAATGGAGTTCCACAGTTCTGGCGTGAAGAGTTTTTCCGGGGTGGCCAGGTTTTCCCGGGAGATGACCGAAGGCGTGATTTTGCCCTGCGGATTCAGAAGGCCGCGCGATTGCAATAGCAACCGCTCCGAATGGACCAAGCCGCTGGCCACCGTCGGCACCGGTTTGCCCTTCACCTCCACAGTTTCTTGCGGGGCGTTGAGAATCGTCTGCAACTGCTCCAGAGGGGCACGCAGCGGTCCATTGCCGGCGGCCACGTAGGCCGGTTCCGGACTCGCCACCCAGCTTTGGCGATAGGCGTCGTAGAGCCGGCCGGGCACGCGCTTGGCCAGGATGTCTTCCAGGGTCGGCGGTTGACCAGCAGGCAGAGGCTGGTCGGGCACGAACATCAGGCCGAGCAGCCGCTCGCGCAGCTTGTCGATCACGATGGCGCGCAAGGCGAGCGGGTTATAGCGAGAACGGCCATAAGGATCGCCCTCCTGATAGAACATGACCGCCGCCATGCCACCAATTGGGGCGCCCTGGCTGAGTTCGCCATTTTTCATCCCGGCCATGAGCATCATCAGGGCGTTGTAGCGCTGATAGGCAATCATGTTCGGCGACGCCATGCCGATGGTCTGAGGATCGGGGAAGACGCCCTGCGGGTCGTTCTTCCACATCTCGATCAAGCTGCCCAGGTAGTCCCAGCGGCCGACGTTCATTCCCAGCAGCCGGCGCCGCAGAACCCAGGCGATGGCGGGCAGGAATCGGCCCGCATTTCCTTCTTCGTAGAGAATCTTGATCTTGAAGGTGCCGGGCACGACGCCGATCAGGTCTTCCAGCCGCGCCAGGAGCTTCTCCACAATCAGCGCCTCGCCAGGGGTTTGCAGCTTCGGGATGTAAAAATACACACCGGTGCCGGCACGCCGCAGCGCGTCGTAATTATTCACCACCCATAGCACCACTACTGCGATCAGACCGGGCGCCGGCTGGCCATCGACCAGGACATGGTCATAGCGCACATGGATGCTGGGAGGCCGAACCAGGCGGGTCGGCCACTGCGCGGGCGCGGTATTGATCCGGTACTGGCGCTTGCGGTCTTTCTTTGCCACCTCATAAGGACGGCCGTTCCAGTGGCCCTGGAAGATTTCCTTCGCGTTCTGCAAGGCGGCAAAGGTCCCCACCGGCTGATTGGCGGGCGTGCCGTCGGGGCGGAAGTGCGGCGGCGAGGCATCTTCAAAATCCGGCATGTTCATCGGCGCGGGGCTGTTCAGGGCATTGAAGGCCATGTCCAGCGGCTGCCATGGCCCGGTGAGTTCGAGCCCGGGATTCTTCAACGGGTGCGCGTCCTCGGGGATGGGCACCTCGTCGTTGAGCCGCCAGCGCCAACGGCTGTCCAGACCCAGGAAGTTATCGATCATGCCGCGGACGATCTGCCAAAAACTCCGCGACTCAGCCGTAACCGGATCCTCAAACTTCTCGTCCCAGTCGGGCCAGGCGTACTTCTCCCGGACCGGCGCGGCGGACTGCAGCAGCGCCCGGCGGGCGGTTAATGCCTCAGCGATTTCGGGCACCAGTTCTCGGGTGAGGGTGGCAATCGTCTCTTCGACGTTGATTTCCCGGCCATTGACTTTCTGGGTCCCGAACAGGTCTGGGAAGGTGTTGAGAATATCCTCACGGATCATCGGCTTCGGCATCTCCTTATAGCTC
Source organism: uncultured Acidobacteriota bacterium (assembly GCA_963837635.1). Taxonomy (GTDB): domain Bacteria; phylum Acidobacteriota; class Terriglobia; order Terriglobales; family Acidobacteriaceae; genus CAWINY01. The sequence continues at coordinate 1,443,085 of CAWINY010000007.1, read as the reverse complement.
TTTGTTCCAACCCCGGCGAGCGGACTCGAAGGATCTTGCGCCACCGCGCGGAAGGCGCGAAACTCAGCGCGCAAACGGGCAGCTACTTATGATGCGAGGAGCGGCAACTTGGGTTCTCAACTCTGGCGCGCAAAGAGACAGCGGGAGTTAACAGTGGGTTAAAAAGAAAAGATAAAAAGAAAACAGGCGAGCTAGGCCGGCGATACGGCATCGAGGCCCCCCACATCTGCCAAAACCAGGCAGCTGCGGGGCACCAGCCCGTCTTCAAAGCATCTCCGTGGTCGCCTAGAGGGCTTAGGCGAGCGCTTCCGCCTTGGAGATCGACGAGTTACGGTCTTTCTGGCTGCGACCCGCATGGCTTGCAGCCTTATCCTTGTACATTTCCGCGTCGGCTAGTGCGAGTAGCTGCTGCAGAGTGTCGCCCGGTTTCCACTCAGCCATTCCCGCCGCGGCGCTCACCTTCACCTCACAGGTGGTGTTCTCCGCCTGCAACTTGTAAGTACCGAAGACCCATCGTTGCAAACGCGTGAGGTAGGTTTGCACCTCGGAAGGGCTACAATTCATAATCACCACGAACTCATCCCCGCCCCAGCGGCCGACCACGTCCGTGACCCGCGAAGCCGAGCGCAATTCCGAGGCAAACCGCTTGAGCAGCTCGTCGCCAATCAGATGTCCGTAAGTGTCATTCACTTGCTTAAGTCCGTTGAGGTCCAACATGATCACCGAGAACCGTTGCTGCTTGGCGATGCGATGTTCGAGGTCGCTCTCGAGAGTGTAGCGGTTGCTCAAGCCCGTCAAACTGTCGCGCGTGGCTTGCTTTTCGACCTTTTGTAGCTGGGTCTCGTAGGTCGAGAGCTGCGCCTGCAGTTGGGTTACCAGATCACCGCCGTCCTGCGTCATCTGATCCACGCAGGCTTCGATTTCCGCCGCGCTTTGCATGATCGCGGCCCGAACTCGCGTCAAATCGTCCAGATCCGCGATGGCCTGCAAATGCACGGTGAATCCCTTGAACTGCTGCGTGTAACGCTGGTTCGTTTGGCTGGCCGATTCGGCGGTTTGAGCCAATAAGAGCAGTAGCTCTTTGACTTCGCCGGCCTTCTGCTTGAAGTAGTCGCTGGACGATTTCCCCCATTGCTGCAGGTGCTCTTCGACTCGCTTGGCCGCCTCTTTGACGACCCCGGGGGTAAGTTTGTTGGAAAGGAATCCGACCACCGCGGTGAGGCGTATTTGCAGCTCTTGGCCAAGGATGGGATAGGCCTGCGTGCCGCTGTCGCCCATAGCGGTGAGCGCAGCGCAATACGACTCCAACAGGGCCGCGAAAAGCAAGTCCTCCGGGTTCGGAACCAGGTGCTTTTTGAGTTCGTCGGGGTCGAGATCAAGATATTTCTTGATGGAAATCAAAGCCACATTCTCCTGACAGATCTCCTCTCTATCGGTATTCTTCGCAGAATCTTTAGCCGAACTTTTTGGTGCTCGCCGCTGCCGCTTAGTTTGTGGCCAGAGCCTGCCCTGAGCGCAGTCGAAGGGTGTCGTGGGCGGACCCGCTGCTCTTCGAATACGGTAAGGCGTCAAATGAGCCATAGAAGCGAGTTTTTAGCGGGCTGAAAGGGTTGCCACCCAATTCAGTGTTGCATTTCGCAACACATCTTCTTCTTCCAGTTGTAAGTGGATGAAGATAAATGCTTTGGTGGATGGTGGTGGGGGAGTGCCGTCCCTACGGGAGTCGGGCCGCGAGGGGTGCTCTCCCCCAGGGCTAGTCCCCTGGGCTATGATCGACCGCCCCTTGGGGGCTACGCGTCGGCGCCCATCCGGCGATACAGGGTGCTGCGATGGATACCCAGTTGTCTGGCCGCGGCGCTCATGTTGCCACCGTTTTGTTTGATTACGCGGGCGATCACGGCATCGGTCAGGGCCGCCAGACTCGGTTGCTCCTCCGGTAATGCCTTCTGGGCGATCTCGGGGGGAAGGACATCCAAGGTGAAAACCGTGTTGTCCTCGGCCAGCGAGATCAGGGTGCGCAACAGGTTGGATAACTCCCGCAGATTGCCTGGCCAGGTATGGCGCAGCAGCGCCAGACGGGCCTCCGGGGACAAGCTGATCCCGCGTTCCAGGGCGCCCCATTTTCTCAGCAGCGCGTCCAGGATGTCGGGCAGATTCGAGCGTTCCCGCAGGGGGGCGAGCGTGAGCACCATGTGGCGGAGGCGATAATAAAGATCGGCGCGGAACTTGCCTTCCGCGACCAAGGCCCGCAGGTCGCAATGGGTGGCCGCGACCAGCCGGAAATCCACCTTCACCGACTTGCCGCCGCCTAAGGGTGTGACCTCGCCGTCCTGCAGAACTCGCAACAGCCGGCTTTGCGGTGGGGTGGGCATGTCGCCGATTTCGTCCAGGAATAGGGTGCCACCATCGGCTTGGCGGATGTAGCCGGGGCTGCCACCGCGCCGGGCTCCGGTGAAAGCGCCCTCCTGGTAGCCAAACAGTTCCGCTTCCAACAGGTTTTCCGGGATGGCGGCACAGTTGACCGTGACCAGGGGCGCGCCGGGTGGCATCGCCCGGGACTGCAGGGCCCGGACCAGAACTTCCTTCCCGGTGCCGGTTTCTCCGTGCAAGAGAATGGGAATATTGGTGCGCATGGCGCGTTCGGCCCGGGCCAGAAGCTCGAGCGTCTCGGCATCCCATAGCGCATCCTCGATTACGGTGACGTTATTGCGCCGGTGCGATCGCGTCTTGCGCGCGTGCTCAACCGCGGGCCGTTCCACCCGGGCATAGAACCGGACGCCATCGGTTTGTAAGCGCAACTCGCTGGAGGTCGGCGGGGCATTGAAGATATCGTCCCACCGCGCGTGGCCGATTACGTCGGCTCCCAGTCCCAGAAGATGAAGCGAAAGCTGGCCGGCGCCGATCAATACCCCGTCGCGAAAGGCCAAAAGCCCTTCGTACGGCGTGCCCAGGGAAGCCGGATGAGGATGGAAGGCGACCAGCAGATCGCGCCCCTCGACTTGGCGTGTCCAGGAATGCTCAATGTTGGCCACCGCCAGCCGCACCAGCAGGCCGCAATGACTCGGCGGGCGGCGCGCATCTCCGGTCAGATCCACGATGCCGGCCAGTTTCCCGGTGGGGCTCATTACCGGCATGGCGGTACAGATCAGAAAGCGGTTCTCTTCGAGGAAGTGTTCATCGCCGCGCACCTGAACTAAGGTCTGCTCCACGGCGGCGGTGCCGATGCCGTTAGTGCCTTCCCGGGCTTCGCTCCAAACCGCGCCGGGCAGCAGCGAGACACTGCTCACCCGTCCCATGAAGTCGTGGTCGCCGCGGGCATCCAGGATTACCCCATCCGGGCTGGCCAAAGCGACGATGCCCTCGGCCGAGAGCGATTCCCGCAACAGCTCGAGCTCCCTGGAGGCCAGGTGCAACAGCAGCTCGTTCTCCTCCTGTCGCTGGCTAAGCTCAGACGGACCGAGGGGATCTTGCAGCGCGGGATCGCTCTCCGCGAGACCATGCTCCGCGCAGCGCCGCCACGACCGCTCAATCACCGAAGCTCTTGAAGCAGCTACCCCTTCCAGAAACACGTGATCCGTACCCCGTTCCGCGTTCTCCGTTTTCCGTTCGTCGTCCCCGTGAACAACGGAGAACGGAGAACGGGAAACGAAGAACGAAGGTTCGCTATCACACCTTCTACTCTTAGGGGTCACCAGGAAGCAGTGATGAGGGTCATATCAGGCTGTGATGTCGCGTAAGTGTCGCAGACCCGTTGCGAACTGCGACAGTACGGCCTTCAAGAACGCTAAACCAGCGCGCCACGAGCGGATGGTAGAGCTTCCAGGGTTGTCCGCGTTTGTTCTTTTCATTGGAGCTATCAGTGTTTTGGGGGTTAGGGCGAAGGGGCTACAGGTTTTGGCCAGCTACATGCATTCAAAGCAGCACACGGGGAAGGATTGTTTTCACATCCATAAAAGGCACCAACAAAAAGTTGGGGGCGTGTGCCTCACCAAGAACGGCCTTGAGACCAGTTCTGGAAACAGCACATTTCGCCCTTAGCATAGTTTGGATTAGCAGCAGAATTGGATCTGCCGTACCGGCGTTGCGTGGTATATGTCACATCCAGCAGTGACGACCCTGCGCGACAGATCAGACAAAACTGCAGTATGCACCAAAAAAATCTTGGAAACTTGGAGTGTGTTGGATGGCAACTAACCGCTGGTTTGTACTACTGGTCGGGATTGCTGTAACCTTCGCTACCCTGGCGTATGCCGGGCCCGCCCCCACCGCAACGCGAACTACCGATACCGCCGCCGCAGCCGCCACGAGTGCTGATACCGTGACTGCGCTGCTCGATGGCCTTCAAACCATGGGCGTTGTCACTTCCGCGCAGCACGATGCTTTGAAGCAGAAGATGGCCGCGGCCGGCACCACCAACGCCGCGCGCGCCGATGCCCTGTTAGAGGGCCTGCAGAACATGGGCGTTGTCACCCCGGAACAAAGCGCTACCTTGAAGCAGCGCATTGAAACCGCCCCGGATGCCCAGTTGACCAACGCCAGCCTGTCTTCACAAGAAGCCGGTGCCGGTCCGGCCCAGCCGCTGGTCACCTTCATCCCCGGTCAAGTCGGCATCCACGCCGGCAAGTATGATTTCACCGTGTCCGGTGAATTCAACGCCTTCTATGATCATGATCGTCCGGACCGCTCCGGGCGTTACGCAGGCGCTCTTGGCTTGGCGAGCACGAATGCAGTCCCCAGTTCGTCGATTCGCGACGGCCTGCTGCCGGGCTGCCTTACCTTCAATATGTCCACCCACGAAGCCGGCTGGGATGTTGGCGTGACCTTCGGCATGTGGCCGGAAGTCCAGAACAACTCCTCGTCGCCTGTCGCAGCACACCTCACTGGTAGCCCCAACAACTTTGGTGCTGGCGCGCCGCAAGCCCTGAGCACCCCTGGCATCGACTTCCGGCAACAGTTCGTAACCATCGGCAAAGCGAAGTACGGCACGGTGAAGATCGGCCGCGACACCGGCTTGTTCGGCCGCGACGCCATCTTCAACGACTTCACTCTGATGGGCGCCGGCACCAACTTCGGCTCCTTCAATGGCATCCGCCAATGCCCTTCCGGGCAGCGTCACCTTGGGCCGTATCGGTGTTGGTTATGTCTACACCGACTTCATGCCGCAGATCACCTACTACTCACCGAAGTTCCATGGCGCGCAGGTGCAATTCGGCATCTTCCAGCCCTACAATGACGCTACGCGAGGGATATCAGTCCTTGGCGGCGGCGATGAAGCGCTAACTGGCCATGGCCAGCCAGCGTTCCAGGGCAACCTGAACTACACCGCGCCGAAGATGGGTCCGGTTAAGCTGTACCTCTGGAGCAGCTTCCTTACACAGAGCTTGGAGCTTAGCTGCAGCACCACAGCGGCCGGAAACTGCGGAACGGTTCCGGGGACCACCTTGGGCTACACAATCGGGACGGTCGGTGGCGTTGCCGGTAGCATCATTCCTACCGCTGCCAGGGCTGGCGACAGCGTTCGCGCAACCGGCTTCGACGGTGGTTTCAAAGCTGATATTGGTCACTTCCAGTTTGTAGGCTACGGCTACAAGGGTTGGGGTCTCGGCACGCTCGGTGTCCTCGTCCAGGGTACTGACCCTCTGGGCCACACCCGCGACTCGAGTGGCTACTACTACCAGGCGACTTACACCTTCTTTAAGAAGTGGCTTGTCGGCGGCAGCTATGGCCTTAGCCACCTTGGCCTGACTCCTGCTGATAAGGCTTCGGCTGCGCAGTGCGCATTCGATACTACCGGGCTCTGCGGAAATGGCCCGGGCCTGACGGCGGACAATGCCTCCTATCTCTTCCAAACTCGCTACGCTCTTACCCCCTGGGTCAACCTGGTGGGTGAGTACGGCTTCAATCGCAGCGCGAGATGGAATAGCTATTGCGGTGCCGGATCAACAAATGTGACCTGCGGGAAGACCAGCTCGGAGCAGCTTGCTATCGGCACCATCGTGTGGTTCTAGAACGTTAACCATCGAGAGTTGCCGTGTCCTAACGGGCACGGCATTCTCTTGATCTTTTTGTAGCGCCGGCGTCTCCCACCCCAGCAAGCGCAAAAGCGGCGCTTGCCGGGGACCCCGGTTTCGCCGGCGGGCTCTCTTCACACATGCACTATGGTGGTGCGGGCAGAACCCGCCGGCGAGACGCCGGCGCTACTAACTATCATACCGAGCGCGGCGGATCGCGCTGGCGATCCGGCAAGTCGAAGTACCTTGCGTTTATAGATTGAACCGCAGGTTCCTTCGCTCAGCTCAGGACAGGCTCTTCGCTTCGCTCAGGATGACAATACGTAAGTACATCCAAGCTTCTCGGCAGCAGCACTGGAATTTTGGGCCCTGAATTCGAATTTAGCGCTGGACACTAGCTTAGTTGTGTGTATAATTCCCGGCCAACGGTAAGGCAAAGCAAAACTACAAGAGGGACCGGCAATGCCGAAATATGTCATCGAGCGTGACGTTCCGGGGGCTGGTAAGCTGTCTGCCGATCAGTTACAAGCAATCTCACAGAAGTCCTGTGGTGTGTTGAACGAATTGGGCCCGCGGATCCAGTGGGTCCAGAGCTACGTTACCAAGGATAAGATCTACTGCGTTTATATCGCGCCCAATGAGCAGATGATCCGTGAACATGCCACGCGCGGGGGCTTTCCTGCCAACGAGATTGAAGAAGTCGTGAAAGTTATCGATCCAACCACCGCGGAGATTTAAGACCAGCCGCGATGCTGCCGGTCGAGATACCAATAGGGGAGTAGAGCAAGGGACATGTCGTCGAAGAATACCGTTAGCAATCATCAGACTGGGAACGAGGACGGCAAGCAGGATTGCGGCATCAGCCGGCGCAAGTTGTTTCAGTATTCATGTGGCTGCGTCGGCGTGGCCGCACTCGTGTCGGTTGGAGGAAGCCTGAAGGCGTTTGCCGCACATCAGACGGGCCTGCCCCAAGAGGGCGACGTGCTGGTGGTCGCGGATGGCGCGGACAAGGGAAAGCCAGTGGCGCTTGAGAATCTCAAGGTCGATGGCGAGCCCCTGCTGGTGCTTCCCATGGATCCCAAAGGAAGTATCCGGGAAGCGGAGAATTCCAAGATTCTCCTGTACCGGACTACGCCGGATAAAGTTTCACCGTCAGTGAAGAGCAGTTCCGCGGAGGGAGTAGTTGCCTTCTCGGCGCTGTGCACCCATCTTGGCTGCGTGCTCACGAATTGGGTCGCGGACAAGAAGATCATGGTATGCCCGTGCCACGATGCGGCGTTCGATGTTACGAGCAAGGGCGAGTGCGTAGCGGGACCGGGTCCACGCGCGCTTCCCGTCCTGCCTCTGAAACTGGAAGCGAACAAGTTTATCGTGGCAGACGACTTTAGCGGATGGGTGGGCGCTAAGGAAACCTAAAAACCAACAACAATGATTATGCGGTTACTTCATGAAGGAGGCAGTATGGGTAAGAGGTATGCTGTGCTCGGGGTGGTGTTAGCGTCCATTCTTCTGGCGACGATTCCCGCCCTTTGCCAATATCAACCGGTCACGGATGCGCGGTTGTTGAAGGCTGCGCCCCAGGACTGGCTGCAGTATGGCCAGAACTATTTTGGCCATCACTACAGCTCGCTGAAACAGATCAATACGATGAACGTAAAGAGCCTGGTACCGGTATGGGCATATTCGACCGATACCCGGGGCGGCCACCAGTCCTCCGTCATTGAGAACAGCGGCATCGCGTACGTTACCGCTGCCTACAACAAGCTGTATGCCATCGATGTGAAGACCGGCAAGCTCCTCTGGAAGTACGAGCGCGATATTCCTGAAAAAGCACTGAGCGTGGTTTGCTGCGATGTTGTCAACCGCGGCGTGGCGCTCTATGGGGATAAGGTATACATGGGCACGATCGACGCCCATGTCGTGGCTTTCGACGCCATGACTGGCAAGATCGTGTTTGACCAGGAAGTTGCCGACTATCATGACGGCATCACCATCACTAACGCGCCTCTGGCCTACAAGGGCAAGATCATTACCGGTATGACCGGTGGTGAATTCGGCGCCCGCGGCCGCTTGATCGCCATTGATGCCGAGTCTGGCAAGATCGACTGGATCACCTACACCGTTCCTGAGCCGGGTCAGCCCGGCAGCGAAACCTGGCCGAAGGGCGACGAGTGGAAGACCGGCGGCGGCACCACTTGGAGCGTCGGCGCCATCGATCCGGCCCTGAACACGATCTACTGGGGCACCGGCAACCCGGGACCCTGGCAACACACGGTCCGCCCCGGCGACAACCTGTACACCGCTTCGGCGGTTGCGTTTGACGCCGACACAGGCGCGATCAAGGGTGCGTTCCAGGTCGTTCCCCACGACGAGTGGGACTATGACAACATCACTCCTCCCGTGCTCGTCGATACCGTCGTCAAGGGCAAGGCCGTTAAGGGCCTGTACCAGGCGGAAAAGGCTGGCTATGGCTACTTGCTGAATCGCGCCGACCTAGGCATGGCCGATGGCAAGGGCTTTATCTACGGCGAGCCGTTGTACCCAATCACTTTTGCTACTGGGCTGAACGCAAAGGGCCGTCCGATTTTCGATCCCGCGAAAGATCCCGCGGAAGCGAAAGTTGAGGTTTGCCCCTCGTTCCTCGGCGGAACCAACTGGATGCCGCTGGCCTACGATCCGACGTCGAGCTTGATGTTCCTCCCCGGCAACGACTGGTGCGAGGACATTAAGGACCTGCCCCATACGCCGTTTGAAAAGGGCAAGGCCTATGTGCAAGCCGAGTTCCACATGCATCCGGCCCCGAACGCTCTTGGCGCGGGCGGCAACGTTCAGGCTGTCGACGTCCGCACCGGCAAGCGCGTGTGGCAGACGAAGTTTGAGGAGCCGATCTGGTCCGGCGCCCTGGCTACCGGCGGCGGTCTGGTCTTCGTGGGTGGCACCGCCAGCCGTAACTTCATGGCTCTAGACTCTAAGACCGGCAAGGTCATCTGGAGCTTCCCGACTAACTCCGGCATCACCGGCGTTCCGACCACCTTCGAAGTGGGCGGAAAGCAGTATGTCGGCATCGTTTCCGGTTACGGCGGCGCGATTCCGCTGTGGACCGGCATGATTCACGAGAAGTACACCAAGGACGTGCCTCAGGGCGGCGTAATCTGGATGTTCGCTCTGAAATAGACTGAACCGACCTATGGCCCGGCGGCTCCCCCGAGCGGGGGGGGCCGGGCCGGTGGTTTCTCAACTATCGCTTGTTGATTTATCTAAGGCCAAGAAAGTGGGGTTTGACTCCTCCACCTTCTTGGCTTTCTTGCTTGTGCGGGACTACGCTTAATTCTTAAGAAGTAAGAATCCGGTACGTGCCCAGCCGAGATTCCCTCCACCAACTTGTCATTGTGCTTGAGTTTCCACACCCGTTCCCTAGCCACACTGGATTGTTCCCGGCAGGAATGTGCTTCTGCGACAAGCCCGAGAGATTGCGCACAAGGCGAGGGTAGTTGGTTATAATCTAGCTACTCCTCAGAACCGAGCTGCTGGGCCAAACACGTATGAAAAAGCTGATGATCGTCGTCCTCTGGGCGGTGAGCCTGATCGCACAGGAAAGGGTCGGCGAATTGCGCCTGGCCATCACGGATCCGAACGGGTTGGCGGTGAAGAGCACGGTCGAACTGGTGAGCGAAGGAAACGACTACCGAAATACCTTCACCACGGACGACGAAGGCAAACTCGATGCCAAGCGACTGCCCTTTGGCATCTACAAGCTGTCGGTTCATGCTGACGGTTTCGCGGCTCTCACCCAATCGTTGAAGGTGGACTCGGAGGTCCCCAGCGAGCTGGCGCTGAAGCTGGGTTTGGCTCAGGTGAACACGACCGTCGTGGTGCAGGATCAAGATACTCTAGTCGATACTTCCAGCACGGGAACCGTGAACCGCATCGGCAGCGAAAGCATCGACACTCGCGCCACCTCGCTTCCGGGACAATCGTTGGTCGAGTTGGTGGATTCGCAGCCCGGTTGGCTCTTTGAAGGGAACAATGTCCTCCACCCTCGCGGCGCGGAATACCAGACTCAGTTTGTGGTGAACGGAATCCCCCTGACCGACAACCGTTCGCTGGGCTTCGCCCCCGCCATGGAAGCCGACGATGTGCAGTCGATGGCGGTCTATACCGGCGGCATCCCTGCGGAATATGGCCGGAAAATGGGCGGAGTGATCGAGATCAACACCCAAAGGGACTCGCGCCAAGGCCTGCACGGCAACTTAACGGCTTCCGGCGGAAGCTTTGGCATGGCGCAAGGGTACGGACTGCTCCAGTACGGAATCGGCAAGAGTACCTTTACCATCAGCTCAGAAGGCGCCATGACCGATCGGTACTTGAGTCCCCCGGTGCTGCAGAACTATACCAACACCGGCACCACCCGAAACTCCACCGTCCAGTATGAGCATGACTTCAGTAAGGATCACCTGGAACTCTTCCTAAGCAACAATCAGGCGCATTTCCAGGTTCCGAATGAGCTGGTGCAGCAGCTCGCCGCGCAGAGGCAGGATCGGGCGAATTTCGAGACCATGGGCATCGTCTCCTTTCAACATGTGATTTCCGCCAATGTACTGGCGGACTTGCGGGCCATGGTTCGGGACGATACTGCCACGCTGGCTTCCAACCCCTTTTCGACCCCGATTATTGCCAACCAGAATCGCGGCTTTCGTGAAGAGTACGCCAAGGGGAGCATCTCCGTTCATCACGGACGGCATGAGTTGGAAGCAGGAGCGGAAGCCGACTTCGCATCGGTTCACGAGGCATTTGACTACACCATCACAGACCCATCCCAGTTCGGTAACGGAACGCCGGGAACCTTCAATTTTAAAGGCCACGGCATGGACCGCGAGCAGTCAGCTTTCGTGCAGGACGCCATGCACTTGGGCAATTGGAGCATCAATGCCGGGCTGCGTTGGGACCACTATCAGTTCCTGGTAGACGAAAATGCGGTGAGCCCGCGCCTTGGAGTCGGAAGATATCTTCCTCGCCTGGGATTGCAGCTCCATGCTTCCTACGACCGGGTCTTCCAGACGCCGGCCTTCGAAAACATACTGTTGTCGAGTTCTCCGCAGGTAAGCTCACTCAGCAACGATGTTTTGCGTCTTCCGGTGAGGCCGTCGCGAGGACACTACTTCGAAGTGGGCGCAACGAAAGCCTTCGAGAAGAAGATCAGGCTGGACGTCAATTACTTCCGGCGTTACCTCAACAACTTCGCCGACGACGATCTGTTGCTCGATACTGGAGTGGGCTTCCCCATTGCATGGCACAACGCGACCATCTACGGGACGGAGGCCAAACTGGAGCTGCTGCGCTGGGGACCGGTGAATGGATTCGTGAGCTATTCCTATCAGGTGGGCTCGCAGACTCTGCCGGGCGTGGGTGGACTATTCCTCGGCGACAACGCGCTCAGCAGTCTCAATGGCCGTTTCTGGGTGACCCAGGATCAGAGGCACACGCTCCGCACCCGCTTTAACTATCATGTGAACCCGCGCTTCTGGGTGGCCATGGGGGCCACCTACGGCAGTGGATTGCCCGTTGAAATAGGTTGCCGTCCTGGTGACCCTTGTGTGCAGGACCTGATCAAGCAATATGGCCAGCAGATCGTCGACCAGGTCAACCTGGACCACGGCCGGGTGCGCCCCTCGTATTCGCTGGATTTCTCCTCGTCCGTTGAGTTGTACAAATCCGACAAGGTAAGCATGAGGTTACAAGGAGATGTGGAGAACCTTACCAACCGGGTGAACGTCATGGATTTTGCGGGTATCTTCTCGGGAACCGCCATCGCCCCGTCGCGCAGCTACTTCCTGCGACTCGAGACCAAGTTCTAGAGCAAAATCAGAGTGAGAGTAGGTGAGGTACTGCGCAGTCCCGACAGCTGTACCTCAGCGGCTGAAGCCGGCGATTACAGGCGCCCTAGACGCAGGGCTGAAGCCCTGCTCCACCCACTAATCCTGCTTCGGGGGTTGGCCCGTGGGGCCGGCCGGGGGCGTGTTCATCATGCTCCCGTGCGGATTATTGCCGGGTGCCGGAGGCATGGACATCATGCCACCGTGCGGATTTTCGCCGGCTGCGGGAGGCATGGTCACGCCGCCGTGCATTCCCATCGCTCCCATCGAGCCGGGAGCCATGCAGGTGACGCGGCCACTCTGCGCGACGCGCAGGTCGGCGGGGCAGGGCTCAGCCTGCAGGGAAGCCGCCGCGCCGGGCTGCGGACTCCCCGCTTGCATCGCCTCAACCGTGTATAGCTTACCTGCGGAGTTGCCGGCCACGGCGACCGTCATTCCGGGCAGGTCGTAGGCGACATAGAACGCCTGCCTCTTCTGAGCCGCGCTCATGGCGCAATCGCCGGCGGTTTTCATCTGGTCGGGGGTTGCCGATTTGAGGCGGCCGCAATCGGCGGCACCACTACCGGAGAGTTGATGCAGTTTCTGATCGACAGCATCTCCGCCGGACTTGGCGGAGGAGGACTTGTGGCATCCCGTCAGAGATGCGGCGGCGATTAGGGCAACAACGATAATCCTGCGCATGACGGCCAATTGTAAACGAACCCGGCCACGCCCCGCTGCCTGGGAATTGACAGAGATATGCCGGATGCGTATCTTCTGTGCCAACAGCCCTTCCCGATGTGTCCGTTCCGCGGCAAGCCAGGCGGATTCACCTCGATTGGAGTTGGGTTCTGGAGGCGCGGGTGATCACGTTCCGCAGGCTACTGGTTTCCGCCTTGTTTGCAGCAATGATTTTTGCCGCGGTCCTGTTCGTGTTTTCCACGACCTCCGTGCTCGAGGCCTTTCAGCTTGTTCCGCACGATGACGGCGGCGGTTTTGCGCTGTACCTGATCGAGGTCGTGCTGGCATTCATCGCCGCGTCGGTGGGCGGATTGCTCTGCCTGCATCGCCTCTCGTTTGGCCATTGGTTTCCGGGGGAGAAGGCTCGGCTTACCAAGGCGGAACCGCAATCAAGAAAGTGACGTCACTCGCCCCTAAAGGGGCTCCACAGCTCATGTCCACCCTACCCCGGGCTTCACGCCCGGAGCTAAATTCAATCGCCCGCTAGGCGGGCTCGTGATGTTCTTTCGTATGGATGTGTCCATCTGCCACTCGGAATGACAATCTCCCCGAGGTGGCGTTCCTCAAAGCGCGAGAGTTGAGAGCTGATCGCTACTCAGTCGCCGATCTGAACGAAGTCGGCGGCGGTGCGGGTCGCCTGGGCGGGGATCACAGTCCCGGCTTCCTGCGGGGCGCGCCAGTAGTCCAGATAGGAAACCTGGTGGACGCAAGACACCGTGCAGTCCGGGGCGCAACGCTTTTCCATGACGAATTCGCGGCGAATGTGGTCCACGGTGTACTTTTCCAGCGGGAGTCCCGGATTGCCGCGCTGCTGGGAGCAGTAATGCACGCGGCCATCCTCGCAGATATAGAGATAACGCGAACCGGCGCGGCATCGCCAATCGTTCGGCTTGCCCTCGGCGATGTTCTCCTGAAAACCTTTGAGGTGGGCGTAGCTATGTTTCGCCAGGTGGCGCACCGCGTGGAAGACGCGCTTTTCTTCTTCTCCGAGCGGAACCAATTGCCCGCGGCCGTTGTGCACGATGCCGACGGTGGCGCTGAAGCTGAGCTCAAGCGCGCGGCGGGCGATCACTAGCGCATCCTGCGGATGGCGAACTCCGCTGCCCACCACGGTGTTGATATTCACGTGAAATTCGGCGAACTCCCTCAGCACCTGGAGCTTTCGGTCCAGCACCTTCAGGCTTTTCTTAGAAACCTCGTCCGGCTGGACGTTGTCGATGCTGATCTGCAGGTGGTCGAGCCCGGCTTGGTTGAGCCGATTCACCCGCTCCGGCGTAAGCAGATAGCCATTGGTGATCAGGCCGGTAATCATGCCGTGCCGGCGGGCGCGAGCAATAATGTCATCGAGCTGGGGATGCAGCAGCGGTTCGCCGCCGCTGATGGTAATTACGGTCGTGCCCAACTCGGCGAGCCGGTCGATCCGACCCAGCATGACATCAATGGGGACCGGTTGGGAATCGGTGTCGTACTCGTTGCAATAGGTGCACTTCAGGTTGCAGCGGCGCATGGGGACCACGTGAGCCAACACCGGATGATCGGTCGAAAGCAGACCATTGAGGATCATCCGGGCTTCCCGGCCCATGCGAGAAATGGATTTCAGGCGGCGGCGCGCCACAACTGACATTCTGGACATATATAAGGTTCGATTACACCAAGGTAACTCGGATGGTGACCAGCGAGAAACTTTCATTGGGGTAATTTGCAGGCCAAACAGGCGCGGCCAACGGTTCAATGGGATTCGGGCAGGCTAACTGGCGGAGCACAAAGGGCGCAGGTGATCGGACGATCCGTGTGAATCCCGTTTGCCGCTGATTTCCGCTGATACACGCTGATAATCTCCTGCTCCCCTTGCCCTTACTCCTGATCCGCGTTGATCAGCGAAATTAGCGGCAAAAGGGGCCGGAAACCGGTTGTGATCTTTATCACACGCGACACGGGTCTGGATCACAGCCTTTTGGTACATCCGCGCGGCAACATACTCAGCTAACAGGGGAAGGCGGGTGGCTCCGCCGAATTGGGACCGGACGAAGAGCCCCCGATAAGCGCCGAGCGCTTGTCGGGGTGGGGGTTCAGCGTAAAACATGGCTTGGGCGGAGATTTTCTGCCGGTTGAGCCCAATTTTCAGGTATTCTGGAACATTCCTAAAGTTTATTGGGGCGGGGTGGCCGACGGGCCGACGGTGCTCCTCGCGCATGCTCTCTGCCCCAAGTAATTCGATAAGAAACGGACACATCTTCATTATGAGTGATCGACGGAAAGTCACGATTGACGGCAATGAAGCCGCTGCATACGTCGCCCATAAGATCAACGAAGTGATCGCGATTTATCCGATCACTCCTTCCTCCAATATGGGCGAATGGTCGGACCAGTGGTCCTCCGAGGGCAAAACGAACATCTGGGGCACGGTCCCGCAGGTCATCGAGATGCAGTCCGAAGGCGGCGCCAGCGGGGCGCTGCACGGGGCGCTGCAGGGCGGCGCTCTGGCCACGACGTTCACCTCGTCGCAGGGCCTGCTGTTGATGATCCCCAACATGTACAAGATCGCGGGTGAGCTTACCTCCACGGTCATGCATGTCGCGGCCCGATCGATTGCGGCGCAGGCGCTATCCATCTTCGGCGATCACCAGGACGTGATGGCGGTCCGCCAGACGGGTTGGGCGCTGCTGGCGGCGAACTCGGTTCAGGAAGTGATGGATATCGCGCTGATCGCGACCGCCGCCGCGCTGGAATCGCGCATTCCCTTCGTGCACTTCTTCGACGGCTTCCGCACCTCGCATGAGGTGGCCAAGGTGGAGCAGCTCACGGTCGAAGATCTGCGCGCCATGATCAGCGACGAGCTGGTGCAGGCGCACCGCGCCCGTTCCCTCTCGCCGGATCGTCCGGTGCTGCGCGGCACCGCGCAGAACCCCGACGTTTACTTCCAGGCGCGCGAGACGGTGAACCCGTACTATCTGGCCACGCCCGCCATCGTGCAGAACGCGATGGATAAGTTTGCCTCGGTGGCCGGCCGCCAGTACAAGCTGTTCGAGTACGTGGGCGCGCCCGATGCCGAGCGCGTGATCGTGATGATGGGCTCGGGCGCCGAAGTCGCACAGGAAACCGTGGAGTACATGGTGGCGCGTGGCGAGAAGCGTGGGCCTGCTCAAGGTCCGCCTGTATCGCCCGTTCTCGGTGGAGCACTTCCTGGGCGCGCTGCCCTCGAGCGCCAAGGCAATTGCCGTTTTGGATCGCACCAAGGAACCCGGCTCCACAGGCGAACCCCTCTATCAAGACGTTATCACCGCGCTGAGCGAAGCCTTTGCCGCTGGCCAGGCACCCTTGGCGCAGTTCCCGCGCGTTATTGGCGGCCGCTACGGTTTGTCCTCGAAGGACTTCACGCCTGCCCAAGTCAAGGCCGTGTTCGACGAACTGGGCAAGCAGAAATCGAAGAACCACTTCACGGTCGGGATCATCGACGACGTCACTCACACCAGCCTCGACTTCGACCCGAGCTACTCCACCGAAGATCCCAAGACGGTGCGGGCGATGTTCTACGGACTGGGTGCCGATGGCACGGTGGGCGCGAACAAGAACTCGATCAAGATCATCGGCGAGGACACGCCGAACTTCGCGCAGGGCTACTTCGTCTACGACTCGAAGAAATCCGGCTCGCTGACCACCTCGCACCTGCGCTTTGGTCCCAAGCCGATCCGCTCCAGCTATCTGATCAGCAGCGCCAATTTTGTGGCCTGCCACCAGTTCAACTTCCTCGAGCAGTTGGACATGCTGTGGCCTGCCGCCGAGGGCGCGACCTTCCTGCTGAACTCGCCCTTTGGCCCGGACGAGGTCTGGGAGCATCTGCCGCGCACGGTGCAAGGGCAGATCATCAGCAAGAAGCTGAAGTTCTACGTGATCGACGCCTACAAGGTCGCAAAAGATACCGGCATGGGCGGCCGCATCAACACCATCATGCAGACCTGCTTCTTCGCCATCAGCGGCGTGCTGCCGCGGGAAGAGGCGATCCAGGCCATTAAAGACGCCATCAAGAAGACCTACGGCAAGCGCGGCGAATCGGTGGTGCAGAAGAACTTCGCCGCCGTGGATCACACGCTGGATGGCCTGCGCGAAGTGAAGGTTCCCTCCACGGTCAATAGCAAGTTCGACTTCCGCCCGCCGGTTCCGCCGCAGGCTCCCGAGTTCGTGCAGAAGGTACTTGCCCCGATGATCCACGGCGATGGCGACCTGCTGCCGGTCAGCGCGATGCCGGTGGACGGCACGTACCCGGTGGGCACGGCCCAGTGGGAGAAGCGCAACATCGCCCTCGAAATCCCCGAGTGGGACGAGGAACTCTGCATCCAGTGCGGCAAGTGCGTGCTGGTTTGCCCGCACGCGGTGATCCGCGCCAAGGTGTACGACTCCGACAAGCTGGCCGGGGCACCGGCGAAGTTCAAAGCCGTGCCCGCGCGCTGGAAAGATTTCAAGGAGATGAAGTACACGCTGCAGGTGGCGCCGGAAGACTGCACCGGCTGCGCTCTGTGCGTGGAAGCTTGCCCAGCCAAGAGCAAGACCGAAGTTAAGCACAAGGCCATCAACATGGTGGCACAGCCCCCGCTCCGCGAGCAGGAAGCGCGCAATTGGGACTTCTTCCTCAACTTGCCGGAGTTCAACCGCGAAGCGGTCAACGTGGGCCAGGTGAAAGACATACAGTTGCTGCGACCGCTGTTCGAATTCAGCGGCGCCTGCAGCGGCTGCGGCGAAACCCCATACATCGAACTGATGACCCGGCTGTTCGGCGATCGCGCCGTGGTGGCCAACGCCACCGGTTGCTCGTCGATTTACGGCGGCAACCTGCCCACCACGCCGTACGCCATGAACAACGACGGCCGCGGCATTGCGTGGTCGAACTCGCTGTTTGAAGACAACGCCGAATTCGGCATGGGCATTCGCGTCGCGTTGGATAAGCAGACGGAGTACGCACGCGAATTGCTGTCACAATTCGCGTCTGTCCTGGGCGATCAACTGGTGCAGGAGCTGTTGAATGCGGACCAGTCGAACGAGGCCGGCATCGGCGCGCAGCGCGTGCGGGTCGCGGTACTGAAGCAGAAGCTCCAGGGCCTGAAGGGCAACGCGAAGGCGAAGGACCTGCTAAGCCTGGCCGACGTGTTGGTCAAGAAGAGCGTGTGGATCGTCGGCGGCGACGGCTGGGCCTATGACATCGGTTACGGCGGGTTGGATCACGTGCTGGCCAGCGGCCGCAACGTGAACATCCTGGTGCTTGACACCGAGGTGTACTCCAACACCGGCGGCCAGATGTCGAAAGCCACGCCGCGGGGCGCGGTGGCCAAGTTTGCCGCAGGCGGCAAGCCGCGTCCGAAGAAAGACCTCGCCATGATGGCGGTCAACTACGGCAACTGCTACGTGGCCCGGGTGGCATTTGGCTCCAGCGACATGCAAACGCTGAAGGCATTCAACGAAGCCGAAGCCTATGACGGGCCGTCGATGATCGTTGCCTACAGCCACTGCATTGCGCACGGCTACGACCTGATGCACGGACTCGACCAGCAGAAGCTGGCGGTGCAATCCGGTTACTGGCCCCTGTTCCGCTATAATCCGGAGCTGGTGGCGCAGGGCAAGAATCCGTTCCAACTGGATTCGAAGGCGCCCGCGGTGCCGCTCGAACAGTACATCTATAACGAAACCCGCTACACGATGCTCAAGCACAGCAATCCGGAGGCGGCTGCCGCGTTGCTGAAGCAAGCGCAAGGCGACGTGAATGAGCGGTGGGCCCTGTACCAGCATATGGCGGCGATGTCGTCGCCCAAAGCTGCTCCGGCAGCGGAGAAGGCCGCAGGAAAGGGAGCAACGGGGAATGATTGATCTTTCGACCAACTATCTTGGTCTGAAACTCAAGAACCCGGTCGTGGCGTCCTCATCGCCACAAATGAAAGAGATCGCCAATCTGCGCCGGATGGAAGATGCCGGCGCAGCGGCGGTGGTGTTGCACTCGCTGTTCGAGGAGCAGATCACGCTGGAGGGCGACGAGCTGGACAAGAGCCTGGACCACGCCACGGAGGTGTCCGCCGAGGCTAACAGCATTTTCCCGGATCTGACGCAGTACAACATCAGCCCCGACGAGTATCTAGAGCATATCCACAAGGCGAAACAGGCGGTCGGCATCCCGGTGTTGGCGAGCTTGAATGGCGTATCCACCGGCGGTTGGGTACGCTTCGCCAAGCTGATTGAAGAGGCCGGCGCGGACGCCCTTGAACTCAACCTCTACTTCTTGCCTACCAATCTGGACATGACCGGGGCCCAGGTGGAGAGCATGTACACCGAGTTGGTGGCGAACGTCGCCTCAACCGTGCGCATTCCGCTGGCGGTCAAACTGCATTCGTTCTTCACCAACCTGGGCAATCTGGCAAAACACATGGAGATGGCGGGCGCAGGCGCCCTGGTGCTTTTCAACCGCTTCTACCAGCCGGATTTCGACCTGGAGAACCTGGAAGTCGTACCCACCCTGCAACTGAGCCGCTCCAATGAGTTGCGGCTGCGGCTGCACTGGGTGGCGATGATGTTCGGCGTGGTCAAAGCCGACATGGCGATCACCGGCGGCGTGCACACCCCCGAGGACGTGATCAAGTGCATGATGGCCGGCGCCCGCGTTGCCATGACCACATCGGCCTTGCTGCAGAACGGCATCGAGTACCTGAAGCCGCTGCTGGCCGGGGTGCACGAGTGGTGTGAGCTGCACGAGTACGAATCCATCCAGCAGATGCAGGGCTCGATGAGCTATCAGAAGGTCTCGCATCGTTCGGCCTACGAGCGCGCCAACTACATGAAGGTGCTCAGCAGTTACGTGGCGGTGACGTAATTGTGTGGGGCGGGTCTATGACCCGTCCCACACATTGGCGCGGCATTCCCCAGAACCGTGCCATCCTCAACGGTGAAACCGCCATGCGTGCGATGGTGCTGGACCAGCAAAAGTCTGTAACTGAACGGCCGCTCTTTCTGCGGGACGTGGCCGTGCCAGTGCCCGGTCCCGGCCAGGTGCGAGTGCGGGTTTCCTACTGCGGGCTTTGTCATACCGATCTGCATACCGTCGAAGGCGATTTGCCGCCGCACAAACTCCCGCTCATTCCCGGGCACCAGATTGTTGGCTTGGTGGAGGAAACCGGCGCCGGCGTGAAAGGGTTGAAAACCGGCGACCGTGTCGGCATCCCATGGCTGCACTCGACCGACGGCACCTGCGCGTACTGCATACGTGGTCTGGAGAACCTTTGCCAGCGCGCGCAATTCACCGGCTATGACGTGAACGGCGGATACGCCGAGTCCACCGTGGTCGGCGCGGAGTACGCCTCTAAGCTGCCCGTCGGCTTCTCGGACGAGCACGCCGCGCCGCTGCTGTGCGCGGGGATCATCGGATATCGCTCCTACCGCCTGGCCGCCGTGCCCAAACAAGCCAGGCTGGGGCTATATGGATTCGGGGCCTCTGCGCACATCGTTCTGCAGTTGGCGCGACACCTCGGCCATGAGGTCTATGTCTTCACGCGCGCGGAGGCCCATCGGGAACTGGCGCGAAGGCTAGGGGCGGCATGGGTCGGGGACGCCAAGGACGCTCCTCCGGCCAAACTCGATGCGGCCATCATCTTCGCACCCGCGGGCGCGCTGGTGCTCGATGCGCTGCGGGCCGTGCGCAAGGCCGGATCAGTCGTGCTGGCGGGCATTCACATGAGCCCGATCCCAGAGCTCGACTATCGTCTGCTCTATGACGAGCGCATGCTGCGGAGCGTCGCCAATTCCACCCGCCAGGATGCCCGCGAGTTTCTGGAGCTTGCCGCCGAGGTGCCGGTGCAAACCGAGACCACCGTATTTCCTCTGGAAGCGGCCAACGATGCCCTGATCGCACTGAAGCAGAGCAAGATCGAGGGAGCCGGAGTGTTGAGGATCTGACGGGCCAGTCGCCCCTGAAGGGGCTCGCTTCCTTGCTCCACCTCACCCCGGGCTATCTCCCGGGGCTAAATCCCTGCCGCCCTTCGGGCATCTGCCGATGACCCGATCATCTGATCGCCTGATGACTCGATCCCCAGGAACGGGGCTGAACTACACATCTATGCCGCGTGCCGGCGCACTACAAGGATCTGGTGATGCTTGCGGTCAAGGCGAACATACATCTGGTCGGCGCACCGGTCGCACAACCAGACGGCCTTCTGACGCAGATGGCCGGGCAAGCCCCAAGCTTTGGGGTCGGACACCGGAAAGACAGCCAGTTTCCCTTCCCCCATCCGATGGAAGCGGCGATCGCATTCCGCATTGGCACACTTGCTAATATCCGGTGCGTCGGGCATCAGGCACTCCATTCGGCGGCTTCGATCTCAACAAGCGCCACGCGTTCCCGTCTTGCTCGCCCAACAGCTCTCTGGGCGAGCCGAAAAGTCTTCCAATATTGGATGCGGGACCACGGCGGAGGTAGCGCCAACCACGGAACACGGGGATGTTCCAGTGTTAGACTGGCTCGATTAGTGGTCAGTGATCAGTGGTCAGTTCCGTGAGTCCCGGATCACTACCACTGGCCACTGGCCACTGACCACTGACCACTCCTATGCTCACTATCTCCAAAGAAGACTATCTCAAGGCCATTGCGGAGGCCGAGGCGGAGGGCGAGACCGTCATCTCGGCCACGCTGGCGCATTGGCTGAAGGTGACGCGCCCGGCCGTTACCACCGCACTGAAGCGGCTCTACAGGGATCGACTGGTCCTGGTTAGAGAAGATGGGCGCATTCACTTGACCGCCGCGGGCCGGGCCATCGCGGAACGTACGATGGTTCGCCATCATCTGGTGGAACGTATGCTTGCCGAGATCTTCGGCATGGCGTGGTATGAGGTCCACGACGAGGCCGAACGTCTGGAGCACGCGGTTTCCGCCGCCTTCGAACGCAAGCTGGCGGAGAAGCTGGGCGATAAGGACGTGTGCCCGCACGGCAATTCGCTGTCCTTGATGAACTCTGCCGACCGCCGGAAGATGGGGCTTCGGCTCCTCAGCGAGGTGGACCCCGGCGCCTATCGCCTCGTGAGTGTCTTCGAGAGAGATCGCAAGCTCTTGGAGTTTCTGGACGCGGAAGGGCTTCGCCCGGACAGCCGTATTGTTCTGCAGTCGAAGAACTACGACGGCACGGTTTCCCTTGGGGTGGAGAAACGACTCATCCGTCTGGGCCTGCCGGCGGCCGAAAAAATCTGGGTGTCTAAGTCCTCGTAACTGGGAAACGTGCTTTTCACAAGCTGTCTTGACCTGCGAAGTGGAAGAAAACGCAAGGTCCTTTATAATGGCCTTTCCCTTTAGGGTCCGTGGAGCGTCTTAAACCATGATTCGATTCCTGCAAACCCCCAGCAAGACGAAGAAGTATGTCCTTGGCGGGCTTCTCTTAGTGATCTGCGCCGCAATGGTCATCACCTTGATTCCTGGCGGCTTCCTCGGTAGCTCGCTTGGCTTCGGCGGACCCGGCCAGGGCGTGGTTGCCAGCGTGGCCGGCCAAGACGTGACCACGGTCGAAGTAGAGCGCACCGCCAACCGCATGGCGCGCCAGCAAAAACTGCCGAACTCGCTGATGCCCTATGTCATGCAACAGACGGTGCAGCAGCTCATCACGGAGAAGGCGCTGCTGGCGGAAGCCGAGCGCCTCGGCATCCGGATTTCCGATCGCGAGATGCTGGAGGATCTTCAACAGAGTCCCTTGGGCGCCATGCTGTTCCACAACGGCAGTCTGCTCCCGGCGGTGGAGTACCAGAATGTGGTGGAGAACAACTTCAGCTTGACCGTGCCCGAGTTCGAGCGCCTGTTCCGCGAGGAACTCATCCTCCACAAGCTGGAAAGCGCGGTAGCAAGCAGCGTGGTGGTCACCGATGATGAGCTTCGCCAGGAATTCCTGCACCGCAACGCCAAGGTGAAGTTCGAGTACGCGATGATCGACCGCGCGGCTTTGTTAGCGTCGCTTCATCCCGCCGATAGCGAACTGCAGTCCTATTACCAAGCGCACAAGGACAGCTACAACAACTCCTTGCCCGAGAAGCGCAAGACGCAGTTCGTGGTCGTGGACACGGATAAGCTGAAGGCCCAGGTGCAAGTCACGCCGGACGATCTGAAGCGCTACTACGACGCGCATATCGACCAGTTCAAGGTACCCGACGAGGTCGAGGTCCGCCACATTCTGATCAAGACTCCAGAAGCGGCTCCGGGTAGCCAGGTGGATCAGAAGGCGTTCGATGCGGCTCGCACCAAGGCGCAAGACGTGCTGAAGCAACTCAAGGCCGGGGGCGACTTCGCGGCGCTGGCGAAAAAAGATTCGGATGATCCGGGCAGCGCGCGCAATGGCGGCAACCTGGGCTGGATCCAACGCGGGCGTACCGTGCCGGAATTCGAACGGGCGGCCTTCTCCCTGAATAAGAGTGAGACCAGCGGCCTGGTGCAGAGCACCTTCGGCTTCCACATTATTCAGGTACTCGACAAGCACACGGCGCACGTCAAGACCCTGGATGAGGTGAAGGCCGAGATCACCCCCATGATTGCAACGACAAAGGCAGCACCGCTGGCCGAGCAGCTTGCCAATACCATCAAGGCGGAGGCTCGCACCAGCAGCTTGGCCAGCGCCGCCGCCAAGCACAACCTCACCGTGCAGACCCAGTCGCTCACGCGTGGCGAGCCGGTGTCGGACTTGGGTAATGCCCCCGAGTTCACCAATGCGGTGTTTGTTGTCCCCCACGTCAACGATCCCGCGGACGCGGCGCGCGTGCCCCAGGGATATGCGGTATTCCAGGTAACCGAAATCACGCCCCCCGCTACGCCCACCTTTGAGCAGGTCAAGGGCAGAGTGGAGAATGATCTCAAGAACGGCAAGGTCCAGGAATTGGTCCAGCAGAAGACCCGCGAACTGGCCGACCGCGCCCATGCCGAGAACGATTTGGCCAAGGCCGCCAAAGAAGTTGGCGCCACGCTGAAAACCAGCGTTCCCGTGACTCAGGACATGCCCCTGCCCGATGTGGGTGCGCTGCAACCCGAGCAGACCGCGGCGCTCTTTAGCATGAAGCAGGGCGAGATCAGCGGCCCGATGGCCACCGGCGCCAACGGCGTGGTCATCCGGGTGGTTGAGCGCGAGGAGCCTTCGGCGGCGGATTTCGACAAGAGCAAGGACACGCTGAGGCAGACGGTGGAAGAACGCGACCGCGGCCAGTTCTTCCAGGTGTTTGCCGATAGCCTGCGCCAGCGCCTGACCAAGGAAGGCAAAATCAAGATCAACAAACAGGAGCTCGAACGGCTGGTGCCGAAAGAGGCCGCCAGTTAATTCAACCCAAGCGACCAGCCCGGTTCCGCCCGGCGGGACCGGGCTTTTTGTTAGCAGTCGTTGGTAAGCTGCCCCGGCGATTGCGTTGTCATGCTGAGCGAGACGGATCGCGCGTTTTCTTGCGATCCGGCGAGTCGAAGCACCTTGCGTTTTGCGCACGGAACCGCAAGGTCCTTCGACTCGCCCGGCAAAACCGGCCGGGCTCGCTCAGGATGACAGCCCCATGAAAAGACGAGCGACGAACAAAAAACACCCATGCTTTCCGAACGCTGCTCAGGAATTCTGCTCCACCCGACCTCGCTGCCCTCGCGCGGCGGGATCGGCGATTTCGGCCCGTCGGCCCATCGCTTTGTCGAGTTTCTGGCCGCCGCCCGGCAGCGGCTTTGGCAGGTACTGCCCTTCGGACCGGGCGCGTATGGTCATTCGCCGTATTCGTCGATCTCGGCCTTCTCCGGAAACCCGCTGCTGATCAGCCTGGAACGGCTGGCCGAACGCGGGTGGATCGACTCCGGCCGTCTGTCCAATCTGCCGGGCGAGTGTGGCGATATCGATTTCTGCTCGGTGGACGAGATCAAGATCCCGCTGATCCGCGAAGCCGCGGCGAACTTCCTGGGCAACGCCGGCGACGGTGCGCGCGAGCGCTTCGATCGTTTCTGCCGGGAGAATGCGTGGTGGCTGGAAGATTTCGTGCTGTTCGTTGCCCTGCGCGACCGCTTCGAGAACCGCATGTGGAGCGAGTGGCCGGCGGAGTTCAGCCGGCGCGATCCGCAGTCGCTGGCGGAGGCACGCGAACAGATGAGCGACCCGCTGGCCGTTGCCCGCGTCATCCAGTTCTTCTTCTTCGAGCAGTGGCGGGCGCTGCGTGGGCACTGTCGAAAGTACGGCATCCGCGTCATCGGCGACGTTGCGATCTTCGTGAACTACGACAGCGCCGACGTCTGGACTCATCCTGAAGTTTTCCGCTTAGCTGAGAACCTGCAGCCTGAGGTGGTAGCCGGGGTTCCGCCCGACTGTTTCAGCGCCACGGGCCAGCGCTGGGGAAATCCTCTCTATCGCTGGGACGTGCTCGCGCAGCGCGGCTACGACTGGTGGATCCAGCGCATGCGCTGGACCACGCAAGCCTGCGACATCGTGCGCCTCGACCATTTCCGCGGCTTCGAGAGCTACTGGGAGATTCCCGCGCACGAGGAGACGGCGGTCCACGGGCACTGGGTCAAGGGTCCCGCCGATGACCTGTTCCGTGCGCTACGAGAAGCGCTTGGCGACCTGCCCTTCATTGCCGAAGACCTCGGCATGATCACCGAAGAGGTGCACGCGTTGCGCGAGCGGCTGAAGATTCCCGGCATGCGCGTCATGCAGTTCGGGTTCTCGAATCCCGGGGCGCACATCTACCTGCCGCACCGATTCTCGGAGGACTGCGTCGCCTACACCGGCACGCACGACAACGACACCACGGTGGGGTGGTGGCAGAGCGCCAATGAGGATGAGCGGCGCTATGCCTCGGCATACTTGGGATCCTCGGATGATGGGATCGCTTGGGCGATGATCCGCGCCCTCTCCGGCTCCGTGGCGCGCCAGGTGATTTTTCCCCTGCAGGACGTGCTGAATCTGAACTCCAGCGCCCGCATGAACACCCCCAGCTTGCCCAACGGCAACTGGGGTTGGCGCTTCGGTTCCGGCGCGCTCACCTCCGAGTTGGCGGAAAAGCTCGCCGTGCTTGCCGAGGCCACCGACCGCATTCCCCCCCTAGCGGGACCACAACAGGGCCACGGGGAAGCGGGCGAAGACTTCGCGGCATAGCAGGCGATCACCCTCGGCGTGCAACAGTTCGCCAGTCAGCACGTTGACAAACTCCATGCCGGCGCGAGGCAACTGCAGAGCTGCGCCGCCCCACGCCTCCGCGAGCGGCGGACGGCGCTGCCCCGCCATCAGCGTCCAGGCAAACCGCGGAACCGCCGTTAGCGCACTCTCCCCCTCATGCTCACGCAAGAACGCCACCGCGTGCGGTTCGTGTTCCACCGCGCATTGCACCGGAGTATAGGTTCCGAGTTGGAATAAGGCGGGATGCTCCCGGCGAAAATCGAGTGCCCGCATCGTGGTCCAGAGCTTCAGCCGTCCGTCGTGATAGTTGGGCAGCATCTCACTGCACAGACTTGCCAACGATGCGCCGTTCGCGTCGTCACTACCTCTCTCATAAAGGTTGTCATCCTGAGCGGAGGCCGCGACTGTTTCTTCCGCGCCCGCAGTTGGCGCGGTCGCGGCCGGAGTCGAAGGATCTGGCGGGTTCGTCGCTTCAAGCAGTTTCGCCAATAACTTTTCGCGGGCCTGAAAATCCACAGGCCGGCGATTATCGGGATCGACTAAGCTGAAATCCCAAACTTCCTGGCCCTGGTAGATGTCCGGCACCCCGGGCGCGGTGAGCTTCAGCAGCACCATGGCTAGCGAATTCATCACCCCGAAATAGGCAATGGTTTCCGCGAAGTTCTCCATCTCGCGCAGGAAGACGTTCGGTCGCGAACGGATGCCGGGGGTGAGGATTCGCTGGATGAAAGCCTCAAGCGCCTGAGTGTACTCCGGATCCGGGTTGATCCAGCTCAGGTTGACCTTCGCTTCATGAACGGCCTTTTTCATATATTGCTGAATGCGCCGCGTGAACGCGTCGCGCTCTTCCGGGGTCCCCAGCACGCCCCGCGTGCTGGGGTGGTCGTGCGTGTTCAGGTGAAAGGGCCACGTGCCGACCAGCGTCTGATAGAGCAGATATTCCTCGTTGGCGTCGGGAACCGTGCGGCCATCGGTGATGACGCGCTTTTTCCAGCGGGTATTGCGCCGCCAGCGCGCCACTCGTGCTCCCCACTGTTTCGGCATCTCGGAGAGCACATCGAGCCGTGCCCGCACGTCCTCGCTGCGCTTGGTGTCATGAGTGGATGTGCCGAGCATCGAGTAGGGCCATCGTGCTGCGCGCTCAAGATTGCCTTCATGAAACTCTTCCACGGAGCGGCCGAAGTCGGCGGGCGAGCCGCCTACTTCGTTGACCGACACGAACCGGTTGTAGACGTAGCAGACCGTGTCCTCCAGGGCTTTGGCCATCACCGGACCGGTCAGTTGCTGGAACTTCAGCGCGAAGGCGAGCCGCGCGCGGTGCATCTCGGGCGAGGATTCCTCCTCCGTGGCCGGTTTGAGCAGCAGGATGTCGCCCAGGAAATCGTAGAGCGAGGCCGCCGTGCTGGGATTGCGCCGCTTGGCGCGCCGGATCGCCTGGTTGATGTAGTTCCGGTCGCGCTCGCTCACGTGGCCCCGCTCGTCAATATAGGTGCGGTACACCGGGAAGCAGGCGATGGTTTCGCGGATCGCTTCGCTGAGCAGGTTGCGCGTAAAATCGCGCGCGCAGCGGTCCATGCTGCTGACCTCATCGAGCCTATGGCTGAGCACCGTGACTTCGCTCGACAAGGCAGAGCGCATGATCAGCTTCTTCGCTTCGTAGGCGAGGGTATCGACGTCGGTATGCCAGCCGAGGAAGCGCCGGTAAAGGTTGGTGAAGGCGCGCTCGTTGCGGCCGTCGATCAAGATGCCGTTTACCAGGTTGGCGAAGTCGTAGCCCGAGGTGCCGTCCACCGGCCAATCGGCCGGCAGCTCTTCGCCATGCTCCAGGATCTTCTCGACAATCAGGTATAGGGCAGCGTTCGTGTCGTTCGACTCGCCATGGCCGAAGGCCTCCTGCACCTCGAGCTCGATGCCATTGTCGGCGAGGGTGCCCTGCGGCTCGCCGCCGCAGCACTGGCTGGCCGCATACAACATCTGCACGCGCGTGAAGTACTGCACCGGGTTGAGCAGGCCGTCGGGATGGTCGATGCGCAGACCTTCCACGCCTCCGTCAGCCAGCAGCCTGCGAAGCAGGCGGTGCGTCTCCGTGAACACGCGCGGATTCTCAACGCGCAATCCGACCAGATCGTTGATGTCAAAGAAGCGGCGATAGTTGATCTCGTGCGCCGACACTCGCCAATGAGCGAGCCGGTACGCCTGGGCCTCGAGCAGCCGGTGCAGAGCGTCGAAGGTGCGAGGGTTGCCGGGCTCGCCGTTGCACGCGGCCACCGCCCGCTCGATCAGGGCGCGCACGCCGGCAGATCGTTCGCTGAGTTCGGCAAGCAGGACCTTCAATTCCGGCAGAGCACGCTGGCGTTTGCGCGCCAGGTCCGCGTCCGTCGTATGGTGCGGCGGGAGTTGGCGCAGGTCCCATAGGATGTTCTCCAACGCGCCCCGCTCGTCGTCGAGCACCGCAAGCGCCTGGCCCACTACCCGCAGGTCCCCGAGGACTTCGAAGGCGAGGGGAAACGTCTGCGCATCGATAGGCAGCCGCCGGTCGTAATACGTGATGAAAAAACGGCCCGGTTCATAGCTGAGGCGAATGTGACCCTGTTCGAGTTCCTTGCCATACTGGTCGCCCAGAATGGGGATCAGAACCTTGCCGAGCAACTCGGGTTTTTCCGGTTCCCAATCGATGTCGAAGAAGTCCGCGTGCTCGGAGGCGCGGCCATTTTCGAGCACGTCCTGCCACCAGGGGTTGTCGCCATGACCGACGCCCATGTGGTTAGGTACGGTGTCGAGAATCACACCCATCCCGTGCCGCTTCAGGGCATCAACCAAGCTGAAGAACTGTTCTTCGGTGCCGATTTCCGGGTTGAACTGGCTGTGGTCAACGATGTCGTAGCCATGCATGCTGCCGCCCAGTGCACGCAGAATTGGCGACAGGTAACAATGGGATACGCCCAGCGCGCGCAGATACGGCACCAGCCGCTCGGCGTCCGCGAAACCGAAACCGTTATAAAGTTGCAGGCGGTAGGTTGCAAGCGGCCGCTGCTGCCGGCCACGCCCTCTCAACCGCTCGAGGCAGTCAGAGAGGTCGCTGGCCGCGAGCGCAGCCCCCGAAGTGACACGGGTTACCATGCGTCGAGGTTAGATGCGCGCCAGCCCGCATGGAGCAGAACAGGGCAGTTGCAGCGCTGCCCGTTATCAGCGACGATAGACAGCCGTGCAAATCACGTCCAAAACGTTGCTCAGCGTGGCGCTCCGGTGCGTCGGCTTTCTGTTTGGCGCATTGGTGCTGATTGCGGCCGTGGCCGGAAAGCTGATTTGGCCGAGCCATATGCGCGCCTTCCTGCAAGCCGAAAGACGCTACTGGCGTGAGCTGATCGAATGGGTGAAGCGGCCACTCCAAGGCGGCAGGGATTCGGATTCATCCATGCGTTTCTGAATTGTGCGAAAACCTACCACGGAGACACAGAGACACGGAGAAAACCAATTAAAGAAGGACAAAAGCACTGAGAGCCCAGCGCAGAACCCAGGATTCTTCTGGCCGTGTCTCAGGGGTGCTCTTCCGGATCGGGTTGGTAATCAGGTAGTCCACAGGTCCGAGTTGACCCGATGACCCATCACCCGATTAAGTTCTTCTCCGTGTCTCCGTGGTAGGTTTCCCGACACTCATGCCGACGGCGATTCCGGGATAGGGGAGCGCATCGGGCTCGGCGTGGGTTTCCGCTTCAGCCAGAGCGGCGCGCGATAGAGCAGCAGTCCTGCCAGCACAATGCCGAACTCGATCGGCTGGGTCAAATCCCTTTTTACCGCCCAGGAGAAGTGAACCACCCCGGCCAGCGCGCTGAAATAAATGAGCCGGTGCAGCGCCTGCCAGCGCTTGCCGCCCAGCCGGCGGATCCAGCCGGAAGTCGAGGTCACCGCCAGCGGCACCATGGCGCAGAATGCGGCGAAGCCAATGGTGATGAACTTGCGTTTTGCAATGTCGTGCAGCATTTCGTGCACGTCGAAGAACTTGTCCAGCCACACGAAAGTGGTGAGGTGCAGGCATCCGTAGAAGAATGCAAACAGCCCCAGCATGCGGCGGAACTTGATCAGCCACGGGCGTCCGGTGAGCTTGCGCAGCGGCGTTATGGAAAGCGTGATCAGCAGGAAGCCGAGCGTCCACTTGCCGGTGGACCACGTAATCACCTCGATGGGATTCGCTCCCAACTCGGCGTTGAACCCTTTCCAGACGAGCCAGCCGAGCGGCGCTAGGCAAGCGAGGAACACCAATACTTTCCATATCCGCTGATTCTTCATAATTCTGAACCGCAAATTGTCATTCTGCGAGTTGTCAGTCTGAGCGAAGCGAAGGATGACAAACCCTACAAATACTTCTTCAGATCCATGCCGCTATAGAGCGATGCCACCTGGTCGTAGCCGTTGAACATCAAAGTCTTGCGCTTGAAGAACTCGCCGATGCGGCGTTCGTGGGCTTGGCTCCAACGAGGATGATCCACATTGGGGTTCACATTGGAGTAGAAGCCGTACTCGTTGGACGCGGCCTTGTTCCACGCTGTCGCCGGTTGCGCGTCGGTCAGGCGAATCTTCACGATCGATTTGATGCTCTTGAATCCGTATTTCCAGGGCACCACCAATCGCAGCGGCGCACCGTCCTGGTTCGGCAGCACATCGCCGTATAGGCCGAGCGCCAGGATCGCCAGCGGATGCAGAGCCTCGTCCAGCCGCAGACCTTCCGCATAGGGCCAGTCGAGCACGCTGCTGCGCTGTCCGGGCATCTGGCTGGGGTCGTAGAGCGTGGTGAACTCCACGTACTTGGCTTTCGAAGTTGGCTCGACCTGCTTGAGGAAGTCGCCCAGCGGAAAGCCAACCCAGGGAATCACCATCGACCAGCCCTCGACACAACGGTGCCGGTAGATGCGCTCCTCCAGCGGAGAGATCTTCATGATGGAATCGATGTCGTAGGTCTTCGGGCTCTTGACCAAGCCCTCCACCTTCACTGTCCAGGGCCGCGTCCTGAGCTTCTGCGCCTCCTTCGCGGGAGAGTATTTATCCGTGCCGTACTCGTAGAAATTGTTGTAGCTGGTGATGTCGTTCTTCGGGGTTGGCTTCTCGCCGGAGGCGTAGTCCGTCTTCTTGGAAACGTTCAGCGAAGTCGCCGCATGAACAACCGCAGGGGAATCGTGATTGCCGAGCAGTTGCGCACCGCCGAGCGCCGCCGCGCCCACAGCCGCGGCCCCGGCGAGGAACTTGCGACGATCTAAGTAGAGGTTCTTGTCCGTGATCTCGGAGGAGGGGATATCCGGAGGCTTCCTGATAAGCATGGGGCCGCTTTCCTTGCTGGATAAGACGCGCCAGACGCGGAAAAGTTTCGCGGAAAGCAAGTTTTCAGTACTCAGTACTCAATGTAGTGCGTCACACAGATGGGCAGTTATACCCCTGAAGGTACCAACAGATGCGGCGGCTGGCCTTGTTTTGGAAAGGGTGCGGCTGAAGCCGCACCCTTTCCAAGAAGTGATCTACTTGCTGCCGGTTTTATTCTCGACGCTGCCAGCAGCTTTCTTGGTCTTGTGCGCGCCCTTGTGAGTCGCTTTCTTGACGACCTTTTTGGTGCCGTGGACGCCTTTCTTCGTGGCGCCAACCGTCGCCTTTCCAGTATCTTTCGCGGCTTTGCCGGTGTCCTCGCCAGCGGCCTTCACATCGTGCCCTGCGGTGCCAACCTGACCAGCTCGGGCGAACGCGAGACTCGCCGAAAGCGTGAGTACGAGCATAAGGGCGACTACTGAATGCTTCATGAACTCTCCTTTGCGAAGTGGCTCAATTGGTTGGATGCGCGCGGACGGGAAACGTGAAAAGCCAACAACGGATTAAGACGGATCGAAAGGGATCTGAGAAAAGGCTCTCTGATCCGTCTAAATCCGTTTCAATCCGTTGTTAACTTGCTTGAATCCGTTGTTGATTTACGCGGCCTCGCCCTTTTTGTCTCTTATCAACTTTGGCTTGCTTGCGGCCGCGCCCGGGTGCTCGGGCAGAACGCGCTCCAGGAGATGCTCGACCTGCAGGGTCGAGGCGGCATCGAACTGCTCTTCTTCCGTGGATCCGGTGAGAGCGGTGGTCGAGGCCGTGCCGTTGGTGACGAGTTGCTGGATCTCGTCAAAATATCCCGTGCCAACGAAATGCTGATGCTTCACCGCCTCGTAGCCGTATTCGCGCTCGCGGCTGAATTCCTTCTCCTGCAGGCGGGAGTAGGCGGTCATGCCGGTGTCCTTGAAGCCACGCGCCAGCTCGTACATGGCGAGATTCAACGAGTGGAAGCCGGCCAGGGTGATGAACTGGAACTTATAGCCCATCTCGCTCAGCGTGGGGATGAAGCGCGCGATGTCGGCGTCATCCAGCTTCTTGCGCCAATTGAAGGAGGGCGAGCAGTTGTACGCCAGCAGCTTGCCCGGGTACTTGGCGTGCACCGCTGTAGCAAACTTCTCGGCCTCGTCCAAGTCCGGCTCGGAGGTCTCACACCACAGCATGTCGGCATAGGGCGCGTAGGAGATGGCGCGGGCGATGGCCGAATCGATTCCACCACGGATGTGATGGAACCCCTCGTAGGTGCGCGCGCCGCTGATGATGAAATCCCGGTCGCGTGCATCCATGTCGCTGGTGAGCAGGTATGCGCTCATGGCATCGGTGCGCGCGACAATCACAGTGGGCACGCCGCATACGTCCGCCGCCAGGCGCGCCGCGACCAGCTTCTGGATCGCTTCTTGCGTGGGTACCAGAACTTTGCCGCCCATGTGGCCGCACTTCTTGGCGGACGAGAGCTGATCCTCCAAATGGACGGCAGCGGCGCCGGCTTCGATCAGGGCCTTGGTCAGTTCGAAGGCGTTAAGCACGCCGCCAAAACCGGCTTCCGCGTCGGCAACCAGGGGGGCAAACCAGTATATCGAGTTCTTGCCTTCCGACTGATGGATCTGGTCGGCGCGCATCAGGGCGTTGTTGATGCGCCGGCAAAGGTTGGGAACGCTATCGGCGGGATAGAGGCTCTGGTCGGGGTACATGTGGCCGGCATTATTGGCGTCGGCGGCGCACTGCCAACCGCTGATGTAGATGGCCTTCAGGCCGGCCTTGACCTGCTCGACTGCCTGATTGCCAGTCATGGCGCCCAGCGCGGGCACAAACGGCTCGGTCTTGACCAGCTCCCAGAAGCGCTCGGCGCCCAACCGCGCCAGGGTATGCTCGACGTGCACGCTACCGCGTAATCGCTCCACGTCCTTTGGGGTGTACGGGCGTTCGATGCCGTGCCACCGCTTATCGCTTTCCCAGCCCTTCTCCAGGCCCGGGAAGTTGGATTGTCCCTGCTTTGCCATGGTCCCTACGACTCCTTACGCGCGTCGCCGCGCGCCACTGCTGGTCCCTGTTTCTTGCCCACGCTGAGTTTGGGCACCGCCACCCTGACCAGCTTCGGCCACGGTAGGTCTTGAGGCGCCGTCCTGTCTCGCGGCCCCGGCGTGTTGAGCCCTCGACTTGCGGGCGCTTGAGCCGCAGACACAGAAGGCCCAACAGCCATCAGATTCACCGGGAGAGTCCCTGGTTGCGGGAAAGATTGCCTTAGTACATATCGGGCCATCAGTGATCCACGAAAGTCCAAAGCCGACCGCGGATTTCACGGATTGAGAATGGATTGAACGGATCTGGTTTTTGAAATAAGTCGTTAGTGGTCATCGCTAGAGTTGATTCCCTGTTTTCCTCCACCTTCCTCAGCCTGACTTGAGGTACAAAGGTGGTGACCCCATGTCCTCCACCCCTGTCCCCGAGAAGCCAACTTGTCCCTTCTGCAACGACACCGGCTGGATGAAGCTGGCCGCCGATCCGCGCCGGGTAACGCGTTGTGAATGCCTACTGGCCGCGCGCGGGCAACAGCTCCTCAAAGCTGCCCGCATCCCGCGCCGGTATGAACACTGCGAGATGAACGAGTTCATCGCCCGGAATGTATCGCTGGTGAAAGCCAAGGGGGTGGCGCAGCGGTTCGTCGAGAGCTACGAGCCGGATCATCTGAACCAAGGCCTGCTCTTCATCGGAAACGTCGGCACCGGCAAGACTCACCTTGCGGTCAGCATCCTGAAGGAACTGGTCCGGCGCAAGGGTGTGCCGTGTTTGTTCGTGGACTACCGCGAACTGCTCAAGTCCATACAGAATTCCTACAACCCCGCGGTCGCGGTGACGGAAATGGAGTTGCTGCGACCGGTGGCGAGCACGGAAGTCGTGTTGTTGGACGAACTGGGCGCGATCAAGCCTTCCGAGTGGGTGTGGGATACCGTCAGCATCGTTCTCAACGCCAGGTATAACGAGAATCGCACCACCATCATCACCACGAACTATCCAGATCTTCCGGAACGGGACATGACCGGAGCTGAGGACCTGCGCAGTCCGATGGCGGCGCGGCGCGCCATGGGAAAACCCACCCTCGGCGACCGGATAACGGATCGAATGCGCTCGCGCTTGTACGAAATGTGCGAGAAGATCGAGTTCGAAGGTCAGGATTACCGGGAAGCGGTGGCGAAACTGCCCTCTACCCCGAGCTACTTCTAAGAGCCATCAGCCGTCAGCGCTCAGCCGTCAGCCATCAGTTCTCAAGCGCAGACCTTTGCGTCGCGTCTTCGGTCGTTCTGAAACCTGCGGAACCGTCGCCAATGGCGGTGTCGATCTTCGCTTATTGGGTTCTCTGTGAGGCCGCACTCTGGGGGGAGCAGAATCGCTTCGCGGCTGGAGAGCTGAGAGCTGAGAGCTGAGGGCTGATGGCTGATGGCTGAAAAAAGGAATCCCGAGGTGGTCTTGCGACCTAGTTGCGACTGCTTCCTCGGCCAGTAGCTTGCGTTAGACCCTCACCTGACCAGCACTGTCACTGCCTTGCGGCTCGCGACAGGCGATCCGGGCTCAGGCTCCGGGCTCACCGACCAACCGGGAAAACCGACACAACGTCCTCGGGATTCTGTTTTGCCTTCGACATTCCCTGCTCACTCGACCAGCGCCTCGCAATTGACCCTCGTCGGGCCCTCGGCGCCTTGTGGACTGCCCAATAGCGCGCGCTGTTGGGTTGCCCCGGCTCCAAGGTCGGCCGACCGCTGGAGTGCCACGAGCCGTTCGAATCGGATCGCAGCTTGCCTCCCCCCGTTCGAAGCGGCGGAAGGCTTACGCCGAGCCGGACTTGAGCCCCGGACTCGACGCCAATCGGGAAACATCAAATGTCAAAGAACGATTCTGGTTTTACTCCTGCCGGGTTCAGAGTCAACCCTGAAATTGAGACTATAACGCCTTTGTTTTCAGCTGAGTGCAGCCCGTTCACAGGCGGGTGCCGCAGAAATGATGCAGTCAGGTTTTCATGCGCCGTTCACGTTCTGTTCAAATTCTCTTAAACCAGCCACCAGGGCCGGTTTCTAGCGAATCCAGAATTGGGGATGGCGCCGCTGCAGGCTGATGGGGCAGTGTGCAAAAGGCGAGAAAAACCGCTCTGGGAGCGGATCGGGTACGTAGCAGGTAGCAGCTTTAGCGCGGGAATTTGACGTCGTGGTTCGGCGGCAAGAGCGAGCCGAGTACGACCAGAGCGATCAGCACGACGATGACGGCAAGTTCCGCCATGGACAATCCCCTTATTAGATTCGCTGGCGTGGAATAATGTTGTATCGCGGCGCGACGCTTATGCCGGAATTCGGCAGCCGGTGGCTGGCAAAGAACTGCTGATCACGCGGATCAGCACTGATTCCCAAAAAGGAACCCGAAACCGCCGGCTAATCAGCCGAATCAGCGTCCATATCAACGGACGAGTTCGGGATTGCACCTGTAACTACCCCAGGCGCCGGCGCAGGCGGCGGGTTTCGGCGAGCACGCCCATGCTGTGCATCACGTTCTGCAGGGTGACGATGCCGACCAGGCGTCCGGCATCGACTACGGGCAGCAGCGTCAACCCCTGGCCGGTGATCTTATGGAATGCGGAGGCGAGCGTGTCACGGATGTGGCCGGTTTCCGAGACCCGGTGCATGGCCGCCTGCACGTAGCCGTTGCCCTCGGTCTGCATCGCGGCCAGGATGCCCTGGCGCGAGATGACGCCCACCATGTCGCTGCCGAGGATAACGGGGAAGTCGTCCTGCAGCGAGTGGGCCGCTTTTTCCAGCGCAGCTTCGAGGGTATCGCCGGGGGAGAGGGTGGCGAAGTCGGTGAGCATGATGTCGCCAACCTCCACCGAGGCGAGCACGGAGTGGAATACGGCTGAGCGCTCCTCCATCTGCGCCGCCAGGAAGAGGAACAAACCTACCAGCATCAGCCAGGTGTTCCAGATCCCGACGAAGACGAACAGCATGGAGAAGCCTTGACCCACGGCCACGGCACGATGCGTAGCGCGTACCAAGTCAATGTGGCGGCCGAAATAGGCACGCAGAATTTGGCCGCCGTCCAGGGGGTAAGCTGGCAGTAGATTGAGCAGTCCGAGGAACAGGTTGGCCCAGACAAAGCTGCGCAGCAGCGCGCCCGAGTACAGCAGGGGGCGCTGCCAGAGACCGATCTCCGGGCTCACCGAGATCAGAATGGCGCCGCTGACGATGCCGACCAGCAGGTTGACCAGCGATCCGGCCAACGAGATGCGAATGTCGCGCCAGGAGTCCGGTTTCTGCATCACGGTCTCGTCCATCAGGGTGACGCCGCCGATGGGCAACAGGATCACCGCCCGCGCGGGGATGTTGCTGTGCATCGCTGCCAGCGCGTGGCCGAGTTCGTGGAGCATCACCGACCCGAAGATGATGCCGACCAGCGCGAAGGCGCGGTCGATGCTGGTGCCATGCGGCACTGCCGCTTCCGTAATCCAGACGAACAGCAGCAGGAGAACGAAGGTGAGGTGAATGCGTACTTCCACCCCAAATAAGCGACCAACCGGAAGTGACCAGTTACGAATCATGCGAATGTATAGTTTAGACGCTAACTCGCGGTTTGGGAGATGGCGCTTTCAGCTTTCGGCTGACCGTTCCCAGGGCCGTGTGCCGTGATTTATCTAAGATTCCTGGCGCCCAGTGCCGGATACCAGAGAGCCATTCGAATCGCTGGAACTGAAAGCTGATAGCCGAAAGCGCTTTTCATGAGAGTCATCGCCGGCCAATATCGATCGCGTCCGCTGAAGTCGATGCCGGGGATGGATATCCGACCGACCAGCGACCGCTTGCGCGAAACCTTATTCAACGTGCTGACGGCGGGCAACCCGGAGGCGCTGGCCGGGACGGTGTTTCTCGACCTGTTTGCCGGGACCGGCGCGGTCGGCATCGAGGCGCTCAGCCGAGGCGCGCGCGCCGTGTACTTCGTGGAGCAGGCGAAAAAGGCGGCATCGCTCATCCGGGAGAACCTGCGGTCCTTGGGGATCACGGAAGGCTACGAAGTTTCCGAGCGCGACGTGGTGCAGGCGCTACGCTTGCTCGACGGCGAGGCGTTGGCCGCTGATCACTGCTTCCTCGACCCACCTTACCGGATGCGGGGCTCCTACGAGCGCAT
This sequence comes from uncultured Acidobacteriota bacterium, assembly GCA_963837635.1. GTDB lineage: Bacteria > Acidobacteriota > Terriglobia > Terriglobales > Acidobacteriaceae > CAWINY01. The sequence continues at coordinate 1,405,837 of CAWINY010000007.1, read as the reverse complement.
TCTCGGCTTCCTGGGACAATCGCGAATCCTGAAGCCGGCGACGGTGGTCATCGCCGAACATGAGCGCAAGTTCGATCCCGGCGATTCGTTCGGCGCACTACGCCGCTACCGTCGGCTCGATCAGGGCGACGCTTCCTTGAGCTTCTATCGCCTAGCGTGATGCGACAGACCCACCCTTGGCTTTTAGGAAGGCGCTCTCGGCTCTCAGCTTTCAGCTCACATCATCAAAATTGCAAGCCGAGAGCTGACAGCTGAGAGCTGAAAGCGCTTGTCGGCGTTTGACCCCCGGATTCGCGGCTGATAAACTCTGCTTTTCCCTGAAGATCAGCTTCCTGAAGGACCATCGTGCGCGCTCAAACCCGTCATCAACTCAAGCAAGACAAGTTTGCCGAGAACGTAGCCGAAACCTACTCGTGGGCCGTCGAACACCGCAACAAGCTGATCGGCGGTGCCGTGATCCTGGTCGTGGCCCTCGCGGTCGCGATTGGCGGATGGGCCTACGTCCAGCACCGGGACGCCCAGGCCAGCGAAGCTTTGGGAGCCGCCTTGCGCGTCTTCCAGGCACCGGTGGTGCCTGCAGGAACCCCGGCGGAGGGATCCGGCCCGACCTTCACCTCGGCGGCGGAGCGCTCGCGGGCGGCACATACCGAGTTCGCCCGAGTCGCCGGCCAGTACGCGCATACCAATTCCGGGCATCTAGCCCGCTACTTTGCAGGTGTAACCAGCGCGGAACTGGGCGATTATACCGGAGCCGAAAGCGACCTGAAGGCGGCCATCGACTCTTCGTCCGCGGATGTTTCGGCGTTGGCCAAGATGGCGCTCGCCTCGGTTTATCGCAACACCAACCGGTTGCCGCAGGCGATGGACCTATACAAACAGTTGATCGCCAAACCTACCGGCAGCGTGCCCAAGTTCGCGGCACAACTGCAACTGGCCGACCTGTACCAGACATCCCAGCCCGCTGAAGCGGCCAAGATCTACGCAGAAATTGTTAAAGACGACCCGCAAGGCATGGCTGGCCGCGTCGCCAGCGGACACTTACAAGGCCCCAAATAGATCCCGGGGAGAAAACCGTTTTGGCTTTTGGCTTCTTCTGCCGGAGCCATTGCCCGATAGCTAACAGCCAAGCTCCCCTTGCGCTCAGCCTCCGAGATCAAAGAATTCAAGCGTGCCGGCCAACTTTGGCCTGCAGTTCGCATCCACTCATGGGGATTCGTTGGCAGCAGCAGCTACTCTCTTGAGCCAACGTTGCCTGCCGTGTACGTACACATTTTGTCTTGGAGATGCTCGATGAAATCCTTCTTATTCGGACTCGGACTCGGTGTCGGTTTGGGAATCCTGTTCGCGCCCCTGAGCGGCGAGGATACCCGCAGCAATATTGCAGAGCGCGCGACAGACTTGGCGACCTCGGCGCGCGAGACGGTGGAACAGGGGCGGGAGCGCGTCCAGCGGGGCATGAGCGCGTTGCGCAACATCGCCGGGAGTGAAAGCCGCGCAACCGGCACCCAGGGTCCTTCTGCCTAAAGTGACAAGGCATTTGTGGGGGGCAACCTTGCGTGCGAAAAACTCGCGGGTAGGGCGCCGCCTGAGAAACTCTTCACCGCAGAGGACGCCGAGATCGCAGCGGAAGATGAAGGAACACCCAACGCGAAGTCGCTGAGGCGCGAAGGGGATACGGCTCAATTGCCTCTCGCCAGAATCGCGGATTGGTACGCCTTTTCGGCGGTACGTCTTCGCGCCTTCGCGTTGGAATATGTTCCTGCGTGTTCCCCGCCTCTTCTGCGGTCCATCCCGGACACCAGCAACCGCGCTGTCGTGGGAAGATAGAGCATGACCAGCGCGCGCATGGACAAGTGGCTTTGGGCTGCCCGATTCTTTAAAACTCGTGCCATGGCCGCCCGCGGCTGTGAACTCGGCAGGATTCAATCCAACAGCCAGCCGGCCAAAGCCGCCCGCGAGGTCCGGGTCGGTGATCTGTTACAGATCAGGACTGAGGGTGGCGACTTTCAGGTGGAGGTGTTGCAGCTGAGCGAGGTGCGCGGCCCGGCATCGGTCGCCCAGACGCTCTATCGGGAAACGGAGTCAAGCCGCGAATTGCGGCTGAAGCTGGCCGAGGAGCGTAAGGCACTGAGGAATTTCACGCCCGCACCGGCAGGCCGGCCAAGCAAACGCGACCGCCGTAAAATTATCCAGTTCCGCGGAGGGCCGCCAGCGTAGCGGGATACACAGTGTTGTTGCTAACTAAATACAGATGTAACTAGCATATACACTCCACAAACACCGCGCTATGCTGCGAGTGAAAGTCGGTGGGGACATGATGTTCACCTCGACGTTGTCCCGCCTACCCCGGGCTCACGCCCGGGGCTAACTTCCAGCCGCCCGCCTCGCGGGCTCGTGATGTTCGTCCATTCGGGTGGGCCGAGACAGGGGCCCATCGGTCGCTTCAGAATGACAACAGATGGTTACTCCGGCGTGGCCGGCGCCGACTGGGAACGCTTTGCGGGGTTCGGGCGCGGGCCTGCCCCGTTCGTGCTGAGGGATTCCGTCCGCCGTACAAAGCGGGACATCGACTTGCTTACCTTCTTTAATACCTGCGCCCAATGTTGCAGGTGCTCCTCCCCATCTGGGGTCAACGAATAGACCTTGCGCGCCGGTCCGGTGCCGTGGACATCCCACGTGCTGGTCACATAGCCGTTTCGTTCCAGGATGTTGAGGGTGCGGTAGAGGGCGGCCCGCTCAATCTCCGCATCGGTAAAGGCATACTTTCCCAGCTCATTCGATAAGTCATACCCGTGGCTCTGCCCCCGCTCGCGAATCATCAGCAGCAAAACGGGTTCAATGAAGCGATACAACTGACCCAGGGCGCAACTGCAAGGATACGTGTCCGGGTGCCGAGCACATTTGACATGCGGCATCGTGGCCTCCTCGAGTCCATGGAGATCCGGGATGAACCGGGAAATGCGAGCCTTGGCGAGCAGAAAAAAGGATAGCGCAGTTCTGTTCTCGCTACGATCACTTCGCAGGTTACCACTTTGGTCACCGCCACGATGCCCTAAGTGCAATATACTTTTAGGGTTCCACTGCATGAAAGGTGCGAGCTTGTTCCCTCTGGAGCTCTTCGGTTTACTTATCATCCAACGCCCGTCATTCCTGGTGATATGACAGTACATACCACTCTGGGAATAGGGCCACAGCCCCGCCCTCCGCTGCTCGATTTCAACTCCGAAGCATTGCGCTAACTATCACATTTGTAAGGGATTAGACGCTGTATAAAAAGATTGACACAATTTCCTTGTAGCTGTACTATGCACCTAGTTCTAAGTGCTCAGTACATCTAGATAGCACTTATATATAGATACATAAGGAAGAAGCCCATGCAGCCGTTGAGTGTGGAGGAACGCAGCAAGGCATTTAGCTCACCCAAGAAGCCCGAGGTGGTCCAGAAGCAGCGCTTAGCGGTTCGGTACCACGTTGAGGATTTTGACGTCAAGGATCGGCCGCGCCGGTTTCTCGAAGCCTTCGCCGCCATTCTGAAACACACCAACTACCGGGTGGCGCTCGACCACTACATCCGGGTTTCGGCGAAGTGCTCTCGCTGCACCCTGCAATGCCAGGTCTACCAGGCCACCGGCGACGAGCAGGATCTTCCGTGCCGGCGATCGGAGTTGCTGCTCTCGGTGTACAGGCGGCATTTCACCGTGTCCGGCGTCCTGCGGGGGCGTCTGCTGGGCGATCCGGGCCTGACCGACGAAAAGGTCCAGCAGATGGCGGACTCCTACTACAACTGCACCGCCTGTCGCCGCTGCTATTTCCAGTGCCCCATGGGGGTGGACCACGCGCTGATCACGCATCTGGCGCGCTACATCCTGTCGGAAATCGGCATCGCGCCCCGCGCCCTGGTGGTCAGCGTTCGCGAGCAGTTGGTCGGCAAGAGCGGCAATACCTCAGCCGTGCCGGTTCCGGCGCTGTTGGACACGCTGGAGTTTCTGACCGACGAACTAAAGGAAGGCATTGGCGTGGATGTGCCGTTCCCGGTCGATCAGGAGGGCGCCGAGTACATGTTCCTGCCCGCGGTTTCCGACTACATCATGGAGGCCGAAACCCTGATGGGGAACGGCGCAGTTATGCGGGCCACCGGCGATAGCTGGACCATTGGCACCAAGGATTTCGACGGCATCAACTACGGCCTCTTCTATAACGACCAGATCCTGGAGCACGTGCTGCTCAAGATCAAGGCCGAAGCCGACCGTCTCAAGGTCAAGAAACTGCTGATGGGCGAATGTGGCCATGCCTCGCGCGTCGCCAAGTTCTTCTATCCCACCTACTGCGGCGGACGGGGAGCGATTCCGGTCATCAACATCATGGAGTACACCCACAAAGCCTGGAAGGAAGGCCGCCTCAAGCTTAAGCCGAATTCTTTTACCGAGCGGGTTACTTATCACGACCCGTGCAATCTCGCCCGGCCGGGGTGGGTGGTGGAGCAGCCTCGCGAACTGCTCAAGGCTTTTTGCAGCGATTACGTGGAGATGACTCCCAACCGGCGCGACAACATCTGCTGCGGCGGCGGTTCGGGAACGGTATCGATGGACGAACTCCGGCCATACCGGACAGTGGTCGGCGGCAAGGCCAAGGCGGAGCAGATCCGGGCCACCGGGGCGAAGTATTGTGTCGCGCCTTGCGCCAACTGCAAGAAGCAACTGAAGGAATTGATGGAAGACCAGCACGTCGATTGCGAGATCGTCGGCCTGCACGACCTGCTGTACAAAGCAATCATTTTCGAATGATGAGTGAAGGGGGCGTACGTGGAAGCCTGGATTGAGTTAGGCCGCGGGCCGCTGTTTCGCATCGCGTTTTGCCTGATGCTGCTCGGATTGGTAAGGGCCGTCGCGCTGACCATCGTCGGCGTGGTGGAGGCGTACCAACGCTCATCGGACAAGATCATTAACTGGCGTGAAGTAAGACGACAGACCCGCGCCTGGTTATTTCCCGGGGGGCGGCTCTGGCAGCAGCGTCCGGTCTATAGCACGGTTTCGCTCTTGTTTCACGTGGGACTGCTGCTGGCGCCGTTGTTTCTGGCGGCGCACCTGTTGCTGTGGAAAGGCGCCGTTGGGTTCGCTTGGCATGCCCTTCCTCAACGCCTGTCGAACTATCTGACGTTACTGGCCATTCTCTGCGGAGTCGGGCTGTTTCTCGGGCGCGTGATCCCGGCCGGATCGCGAAAGCTGAGCCGGCTGCAGGACTTAGTCTGGCCCCTGATGCTGGTGGTGCCCTTTATCACCGGCTACATCTGCTCAAACTTGGCCGTTGGGCCGAAGCTCTATGCCCCCCTGATGTTCCTGCATATTTACTCGGCCGATTTGATCATGGCCTTGATTCCCTTTACCAAGATCGCGCACTGCGTGCTGGCGCCGCTGTCGCAAGTGGTCACGGCTGTGGCCTGGAAGTTCCCCTTCGGTGCCGGAGATAGAGTGGCCGCGACCCTAGGCTATGCCGATCAGCCTAACTGGGTAGTCAATGCTCGCCTGAATCCCCCGGCGGAGAGGGCCGCACCGCCCGTGGTCATCCCTGCACAGCAAGCAATCCTTGCACAGCAAGCAGTCCCCGCGCGGCAAACTGTCCCTGCAAAGCAACAGGTCTATACCGAACAAGAGGTCCTTGCTAAATGAAGGCCGCAATTCTTACCGATACTACGAAGTGCAATAACTGCCACCAGTGCGTAGCTGCCTGTAAGCTGCAGAACCAGCTATCCCTGGACGTGCCCCGCCGCTGGGATCTCGACGACGGTCTCTCGGCGAAAAATTGGACCTCGATCGTCCCCGGGCCGCAGAACGCGTTCGTACGCAAGCAGTGCCGGCACTGTCTGGAACCAGCCTGTGCTTCCGCCTGTCCCGTCGGCGCCCTGCACAAGACCAGCATCGGGGCCGTGGCGTATGACGCGAGCAAGTGCATGGGCTGCCGCTACTGCATGATGGCCTGCGCCTTCGGCATTCCCCGCTACGACTGGCAAGCCGCGGTTCCTTACGTGCGCAAGTGCATTCTCTGCTACGACCGCATCAGCCAGGGAAAGCAGCCGGCGTGCACGGAAGCATGTCCGCAGAAGGCGACCATCTTCGGCGATCGCGACGAGTTGATCGGCGAAGCCCGCCGCCGGATTGCCGAAAAGCCGGAGCTGTATTGGAACCATATCTGGGGCGAACACGAGGTCGGCGGCACCTCCGTTCTCTATATCTCCAACATTGATCTTTCGTTGCTAACCGCAGGGCGCAACCTGGGAGACAAACCCTTGCCCGCTACCACTAAGCCGGCGATGGAGGCGGTTCCCTTCGTGTTTACCGGCGTGCTGACGGCAATGGCAGGAATCAGCTGGGTCATCGACCGGCGCATAAAACTCGAGAAGGAAAACTCGGATGAATAGGGTTCGCACACTGAAAACGACGCTCTGGATGCTGATCGGTTTGGCGGCGTCGGTCGCGGTCATGCGGTTCTCGCTCGGGATGGGGAGCAGCACCAATCTCTCCGATGCCAACCCCTGGGGAGTCTGGGTTGGATTTGACGTAATGGGCGGAGTCGCGTTGGCGGCCGGCGGGTTCATCATTACCGCGACCGTTTATATCTTCAAACTGGAGCGCTTCCACGAGATCGTGCGCCCGGCGGTGCTGACCGCCTTCCTGGGCTACCTCGCGGTGGCCGTCGGCTTGAGCTTCGATCTCGGCCTGCCCTGGAACATCTGGCACATGATCGTCTATTGGAACCCGCACTCGCCGCTGTTTGAAGTCGGCTGGTGCGTCATGCTGTACCTGACCGTCTTGAGCCTGGAGTTCTTCCCGGTTCCGGCGGAAGAATTTCCGCGGCTGGCCAAGATCCGCGCTGTCCTGATCAAGTTTCGCTTACCCCTGGTCTTGGCGGGCATTGGGCTTTCGAGCCTGCACCAGTCGTCGCTTGGGTCCCTGTTCCTGATCATGCCCTACCGGCTGCATCCGCTCTGGTACTCGCCGATCCTGCCCATCCTGTTCCTGATTTCCGCCATCGGCCTGGGGCTGTCGATGGTGATCTTCGAGAGCCACACCACCGCCTATCTCTACCACCGCAAGCCTGAGACCGAGACCTTGGCTTCGCTCGGATCGGCTAGCCGGTGGGTCTTTTTGATTTACCTGGCGGTGCGCTTCGGCGATCTGGCCATACGCGGCAAATTGGGAGCCCTGGCGGTTGCGGATTGGCGGACGGCGCTGTTCGGCTTCGAAGTGCTGGTTATGGCCGTCGTTCCCATCGTCCTGTATTCCATACCGCGGGTCCGCTACAACCGCGCGGCACAATGGACGGTGGCGGCGATCGCCGTATTCGGCGTGGTTCTCAACCGCCTCGATGTCGGTGGCGTCTCCCATCCGCGGCCCGACGGTTCCTTCTACGTGCCCTCCTGGACGGAAATCGCCATCAGCGTGGGTGTGGTTTCCGGGGCGACTCTGGTGTTTCTCTTCATGATCGAGCGCTTCAAGGTGTGGGAAGAGCGCCCGGCCGACCCCGAGGCCGATCCGAAGAAGCTGCCCGAGTTCGACCCGGTGGGAACAACCTGGTTGGGAGTTCCGGGCGTCGCGGCGCGCACCACCTATTCGCTCGCCTTCATCCTTACCGCCGCCTTAGGATTTGCCTTCGTGAAGCCGCAACCCACCGAGAATCGCGGTGTTGTACCCACCCCGGTTCATCAGGCCAGAGGCGGCGACATCCTGTGGATCGACGGCAATCTGGATGGCTTCGGCGTCGAGTTCAAGCACGCGGAGGAAGTCAAGCGTAACGGCGAGAAGCAATCCTGTGTGAAGTGTCATCACATGAACTTCCCCAGGGACGAGAACTCGGCCTGCTCCCGCTGCCATACCGACATGTACCGCTCGGTCGATGCCTTCCGGCATGACTGGCACGCGTCGGCTACCGGGGCGGGAGTGGCCTGCTATCAATGCCACGCGAAGGGGCAGGTGCGTACCGCCTCCACTGCCGCCAAGTGCGACAAGTGCCATAAGAACCTGGTGCCCCAGGGCGCCACCATCGAGCTAAAGAAGATCGAGGAAAAGAACTACCAGGCAGTTTCCTACACCGAGGCTATGCATCGGCTGTGCCTCGACTGCCATATCAAGCAAGCGAAAGCCAACAACAAACCGGAAATCGCCCGCTGCGGCGAGTGCCACAAAGACCGGCGCGACATCATCGATTCCAAGGAATTGGTGCTGCGCCGGGCTGGGCTGGGAGACAATCTCGTGCTCCCGCCGAGCGATATCGTCAGAGATAGCGATATCAAGGAGCCAGGGAAGTAGGGATGGTAGTGCAATCCAAAGTCGATCTCGACCAGCTCCTGGGCCGAAGCCTGTTTGACCTGGTGCCCTTCAACGTGGCTGCCATTGACCGCGACTTCAACATCGTGGCGGCCAACCAAAGCTTTGAAGAGTACTTCGGGGATTGGCGGAACCGCCGCTGTCATGAAGTCTATAAGCGGTCGCCCCAGCCCTGCGAAGGGTGCCAAGCCTTACCGACTTTCCAGGACGGGCGGGTGCGGGTATCCGATGAAACGGGCGTGGACCGGCACGGCCGGACTTGCCACTACGTGGTGCATCTGGCGCCGGTGAAAGACGAAAGCGGGCAGGTCGAATACGTCCTGGAGATGACCACCGACCTGACCGAAACCCGCACCTGGCAGCGGGAATACGACCTGCTCTTCGAACGCGTGCCGTGCCCCGCCTTCGTGATCGACCGCAGCTTTCGGGTGATCCGGGCCAATGAGAAGTTCCGCAAGTTGTTCGGGGACCCGCAAGGGAAGTCCTGCTACGAGGTCTGCAAGCGGCGCAAGGCCGCCTGCAACAAGTGCTCGGCGGCGTTGGCCTTCGCGGATGCGGGCGCCCACGTGGCCAGCGAGACCGGTGTCCATAAAGACGGGTCCGTGGCTCATTACATGGTTTCCAGCTCACCCCTTTCCCGAGGCCAGGACGGGGTGGTGCATGTCATCCAGATGATTACGGACATTACGCAACTTCACGAACTGGAACGCGAGGTGCGTAGGACTCATGATTTCTACGAGGCCCTGATCCGCAATTCTCCGTCGGGAATCGTTGCTGTCGATCCCGATGGCGATCCCGCCATTATGAATGCCGCCGCGCGCGAGCTGTTGGAATGGACGGCCGGGCAGTTGCCCACGGCAGCACGTTTTCGACAGATGCTGCCGGAGCCGTTCTTCGGGCCGGCAGTCGGCGAAGAGGATGCTCTGGTGGTGCCGGAGGTGGCCCTCCATTCAGCCCACCAGCAGGAGATCCCCATTTCGCTGACTGCCTTTGAACTCAAGAGCGGGCGCCGCAAACTGGGCCGCGCCGCCTTTCTGCGCGACCTGCGGGAGCTCAAGCACCTGGAGCAGGAGAAGCTGGACGCCGAGCGACTGGCGGCGGTGGGACAAACCGTGGCCGGTCTGGCCCACACCATCAAGAACCTTCTGATGGGACTCGAAGGCGGAATGTACATGATGGATAGCGGCTTCTCCCGCAGCGATGCCACCCGGATCACCACCGGCTGGGAGATCCTGCAGCGTAACTTTGAAAAGACGACGACTTTGGTGAAGGATTTTCTTGCTTTCGCCAAAGGACGAATACCGGAACTTCGCCCCACCGACCCCAACTCCTTGGCGCGGGATATCGTCAACCTGTACGTTGAGGCTGCACGTCTTCAGGGAGTGGAGTTGTCCCTGGAAGCGGGGCCGGAGGTAAAGCCGGCATCGCTGGACCCCCAAGGGATGGAGACTTGCATTACCAATCTGCTCTCGAACGGCATTGATGCTGCCGGGATGCGCCCGGAAAAAGGCGGCAAAGTCGTACTGCGCACCCGGGAAGATGGAAATACTCTGGTCTTCGAGGTGGTCGACAACGGCGACGGCATGGATTGGGAAGTTCAGGGCAAGGTCTTTACTACTTTTTTTACTACCAAGGGAACCAAGGGCACCGGCCTCGGGCTGCTCACCACGCGTAAGATCGTGCAGGAGCACGGCGGCCGGCTCGACATGGAGTCAACGCCTGGACAAGGATCGACATTCCGCATACGCTTGCCGCGCGAGCGGCTGGAGGCTATCGCCCGCAAGGCCGCGGAACACTCAAACTCGGATCGGACTACATCATGAACATCATGCCAAAACGAATTCTGGTGGTAGACGACGAAGCGGACGTTCGCGAGTATCTGAAGACTGCGCTCGAAGATGCCGGCTTCGTAGTGGAGACCGCCTGCGATGGTCTCCAGGCCTTGGAGTTGGCCCGGCGCAATCCGCCCGACCTGATCTCCCTGGATTTGGTGATGCCGCACCATTCCGGCATCAAGGTGCACCGTGACCTGCAGAAGGACAAGCACCTGGCCAGAATCCCCATACTCATCGTCACCGGCCATGCGCGCGACGATGTGGGGAAGACCGATTTCGAGGAAATGACCATGTCGGGCCCCGGCGTCTATCTGGAGAAGCCGGTGCATCCCGATTCCTACGTCTCGGCGGTGCGCCGCTTGCTCGGCCTGGAGGCCGGGGAAGCCGCGGACAACGATCCCGATCAACTTCGCAATGAACTGGTCAGCGCCCTGTCCGGCGCCGACAGTAAGTCTTTACAACGGGCCTTGGATGCCCTCAAGCACAAAGGATTACGGTGATCACCATGAATGAGAAGAACGGAATGAAGATCCTCGTGGTCGACGATGAGGCCGATGTCGTCACCTTCGTCGCGACCCTATTGGAAGATAACGGCTATTCTGTCATCAAGGCCCAGGATGGAAAAGAGGGCTTTGCACTAACCAAGGCAGAACATCCGGATCTGATCGTTCTGGACATCAACATGCCGGAAGAGACCGGGGTGCGCATGTACCGGAACTTGAAAGAGAATTCGCAGACCTCTGCGATTCCGGTGGTGATGCTGACCGGCGTCTCGCATGAATTCAAACACTTCATCGAGACCCGCCGCCAGGTTCCTCCCCCGGACGGCTACTTCGAGAAGCCCCCGGACCGTGCAGAGTTTCTGGCCAAGGTCAACGAGTTGGTTTCGCGCAAAACGCTATCGGCCCGCGTTAGTTAATTGCGTCACGGCGGTTCTTTGCAACCGCACCACGTTAGCGACGGTGCCCCACATCTGCCCGGCAGATGTGGGGCGTTTCTCATTCTGGACAGCCGCCCCACTCCTACTCGATTTCCAATGATCCCGTCTTCTCTGGTTGGGGTAGTCGGCAATGCTTCCTTATAGGTGGGAAAGGACTGCCCGTGATCCGATCTGAACAGCGCAGAGCCGTCGGGAGAACCTTGCCACAAGCCGACTTATCGGTATGAATCGTTGCCGAGCGAGTTCAGTTCTGCTAACGACGCTTTGATTTCTCTTTCCAAACGACGGCCTCGCCGCGTTGTTAGGGGCCAGAAATCCGAGGTTTTTCCTCACAAAAGGGTATTTCCAGTAGCACTTTCCTTCCCTTCCACATCTGTTTAGTATTGAGCGAAACTGAGGGGCTCGTTATGGCAGTCAATCCTGAAATTCTGTCTTGGGCAAGGAATACAGCGGGTTTGACTCTCGACCAGGCCGCACACGCCCTTGCGTTTCAAGACACCCGCCAACGTTCGGCGGATCAGCGTTTGATAGCTCTCGAAGCCGGGGATGAACAGCCTTCGCGCAGCGTCCTGCTTCGGATGGCGAAGGCTTACAGGCGTGCGCTCTTGGTTTTCTATCTCTCGCAGCCGCCCCGGACAGGAGACCGAGGCCAAGATTTTCGTACCGTGCCAGGGGGAACACCGCCCGAATACAGCCCTTTACTGGACGCTTTGATCCGCGACATTCGGGGCCGACAAACCGCTGTTCGCGGCCTCATGGAAGAAACCGCCGCGCAGGCCGTTGATTTTATCGGCGCAGCGACCATGAGCGATCCGGCGGAGGATCTAGCCCACCGGATAACAGACCGCCTGCAATTCTCCTTGGGGGAATTTCGCAGGCAGCCGCACCTAAACCGGGCATTCAGCTACCTGCGCGAAAAAATAGAGGCAACCGGCGTATATGTGCTGCTGCTTGGCAATCTCGGCAGTCACCACACGAACATTTCTGTCGATACGTTCCGCGGCTTCGCGATAGCCGATCCACTTGCGCCATTCATCGTCATTAACGATCAAGACGCTCAGGCCGCATGGTCCTTCACCGTCCTTCATGAATTGACGCATTTGTGGCTGGGCACGACCGGCATCAGCGGGACAAACACCGAAGCACGCATTGAAGGATACTGCAACGATGTTGCCGGGGAGGTTCTTCTTCCGACCGCCGAAATCAGGGCGCTTGCCGACCTCAGACGAGCGACAGTCGATGAGCTTATCAACGCTATTTTGCCCTTTGCCCACGCCCGCAAAATCAGCCGCGCTATGGTCGCATATAAGCTTCTGCGGGCAGAGGTGATCACGCAAACCGCATGGCGGCAGATTGCAGACCGTTTAAGAGAAGAATGGCTCGAAGCTCGCCGAAGGGTAGAACAGGAGGAATCGCCTGCGGGCACCGGAGGCCCTAGTTATTACGTCGTTAAACGACACCGGCTTGGAAATGCCCTGCTCGACGTCATGCGGCATTCGCTAGACGAAGGGATCATCACGCCCACAAAAGCCGCCCAAGTCTTGGGCGTCAAGCCCCGAAACGTCGAACCGCTCATTCATGGCACCCTGACAGAGGGAGGACGCTGATGCTCTATCTGCTCGACGCCAACGTTCTCATTACCGCAAGCAATTCTTATTACGCACTCGATCAGGTGCCTGAATTTTGGACTTGGCTACAGCGCCAGGGTGCGAACGGCCAAGTAAAAATCCCCCAGGAAGTGATGGAGGAAATAGAAGAAGGCCACGACGATGATCCGCTGAAAGTTTGGATCTCAAACGATGAAAACAAGGGCGCTCTCTTACTGGAAGAAACCGTTGACGCCGATCTAGTGCAGCATGTAGTCACAACTGGCTACGCCGCTGATCTCACTGACGACGAAATCGAGAAAATTGGGCGGGACCCTTTCTTAATCGCTTATGCGCTCGTAAATCCGGCGGAACGCTGCGTAGTCACAACAGAAGTTTCCAGACCATCGGCACAGCGACAAAATCGCAAAGTTCCTGATGTATGCGCCGGTGTCGGCGTGCAATGTATCGGCCCGTTTGCGCTCAACAGAAACCTTGGTTTCCGCACCGGATGGCAAGGCGCAGGCGCATAAGCCCGCTGCCCTTTTGGAATTTTCCCTCTTTAATCTGCTGCTCAAACCCCGCTATCGTCGCCGCATCACTGAGTCCGGACAAATCCGCACCGACAAACGCCCGAGGGTCTTGGAATCGTCGTCTGGATTTAGCGCTCGACGTTTCTGGGTTCCGGGTGTGTTGTCGACAACTCGGAAATTAAAGCTTCTTATCACCTGCGGTTCGGTTCAGCCCCTTACCTTCCAAACCTAACCACGACCTTGGCCCCCGGCATCAGGCGGGAACCCGGAGCTGGCTCCTGCTGGCGCGCCACGCCGTTGCCCACGGCTTCGATCTCCACTCCCTCTGACTGGGCCGTCTCAATTGCGCCGCGCAGAGATTTTCCCAGGAAGCTGGGTACAATCGCTCCTCCGACCTGGAGCACGACCGGTCCGCCCGATACTGCGGTAGGTGCAGTTTGTGCGGCAGCATTCGGCAAAGGTACTGATGCCGCGGGCATGAGCTTCACGGCGGCGGCATTCAATAGTTGGGACCCGGCATTCGGAGGCGCGGGGCGCATGGGAACATTAGCAGTCATCGGAGCAGTGGTCGCCGCTTCGTTCAGCGGCAGCGCCGCCCCGATGTGGTCGGGAGTTTCTTCGTCCAAGTCGCTATCTTTTACCTGGGCACGAAGTACCGCGCGCTGCGAGGCCTTGGGTTCGACATCGTGCCGCACGTCCAGGTATTCGAGCACCTGCTGCGCCACCCGCGCCCACACCGGCGCGCAGATCTGCCCGCCCTGATGCAGACCCTGCGCGGAATCGATAATCACCGCGACCGTAATGGCAGGCGTATTCACCGGCGCAAAGCCGACAAATGAGGCCACGTACTTGCCGCTGTATCCACCGCCGTTCGGGTTCGCCTTCTGGGCGGTGCCGGTTTTACCGGCCGAGGTGTAGCCATCGAGGAGCGCCTTGCGTCCGGTGCCGAACAGCACCACGCCTTCCATCAGTTGTTTCATCTGCGCGGCGGTAAGGGTGGAGATGACGCGCTTGGAATCCGCGGGATGAAAGACGATGTTCTGCGGTCCCTTGTTCGGCGGAGTCACGCCGGCGACGATGCGCGGCGCATTCCACATCCCATCGTTCGCGATTGCGGACACCGCAGAAATAGCCTGCACCGGCGTGATGCCGACCTCCTGGCCGATGGACATGGCCCCGATCGAGGTGTTGGACCAGTTCTTCACCGGCTTGACCAGTCCCCGCGATTCGCCCGGCAACTCGATTCCCGTGGCCTGCCCGAAGCCATAGGCGCGGATGTACTTGTAAAGCCTGTCCGGGCCAAGGCGCATGCCGATCTTGATCGCGCCCACGTTGCTGGAGTGGGCCAGCACCTCCGCCGTAGTCAGCACGCCCATGTGGTGCGCATCGCGCATGCGCGCCCCGCCGACCACGATGAAACCTTGCGAGGCGTCCCACTTTTCTTCCGGAGTTGTTACCTTCTCGTCCAGCGCGGCCGAGACCGTCACCGTCTTGAACATCGAACCCGGCTCGTAGACGTCGCTCACCGCGCGGTTCTTGAGCTGTGCGGGCGACACGCTGTTAAACAGGTTGGGATCGAAGGTCGGACGGTTGGCCAAGGCCAGGATTTCGCCGGTGTGCGGATTCTGCACGATGATGGTGGCGGCTTCGGCGTGAGTCTCCTGCATCGCAAGCTCGACTTCGCGCTCGGCGATCCACTGGATCTTTTCGTCCACCGTGAGGACGACGTTCTGCCCCGGATCCGGCTGGCGCTCCACCCTGCCGAAGCGGGCGCGATGCGCGTCCACGCTGATCATCATGCGGCCGGAGATGCCGCGCAAATCTTCGTCGAAATAGTGCTCGATGCCGCCCAGACCATCGTCATCCAGGCCCACATAACCCAGCACCTGCGCCGCCAGTTGACGCTTCGGATAGAAGCGTTTGGGCTCCTTTAAAGGATAAATTCCGTGTAGGTTCAAATTACGGATGCGGGCGCTGGTCTCGTTGTCCACCTTGCGCGCCACCCAGCAGAAGCTGCGGGAGGCCGTCATGCGGGCCAACAACTCCGCCGGGGGTACGCCCACGATGGGAGCGAGCAGCGAGGCGGTGGTCGCATGGTCGGGGATTTCGCTGGGGACCGCGAACCAGGAATCGACCTTCACCGACATGGCCAGCTCGTGGCCATTGCGGTCATAGATGATGCCACGCGGGGGCGGGACTTCGACGGTTCGCTGCTGCTGATGTTGGGCGCGCTGCTGCCACACGCCGTAATCCAGCACCTGGAGCTTGATCAAGCGGGCGCCCACCGCGGTGGTCCATAGTACAAGGATGGCGGCGAGGCAGTAGAGTCGATTTTTCGGTGATTTGAGAAGCTCCGCCACCATGGTCCCCGTCGTTAGTCGTTGGTGACTGGTCGTTGGCGAGAAGGTCTAACTGCTAGGCCCGGTGTATTCATGAAATGGGTGGAGCAGGCCTTTAGGCCTGTATTTACGCCTCACATATAGTCCGGCTTTAGCCGCTGAGGTAGTGTGAATCATTCACCGCAGGCGCTAAAGCGCAGAAAGAATCCAGCTTCTTCTTGCAGGCCTGAAGGCCTGCTCCACCCAGCCACAGTAATTCAAAATTGCTCTAGACGCCCTATCGTGTTGCCGAAATCACCGATACCGGTGCCATGCGCGCCATCACCGGCGCAGAGTTGTCGCCCGTGTCGCCCGCTTCCATGCGCATCACCTGCCCCGCCTGCGGCGACTGCAGCCCCATCTGCTGGGCAAGCTGGTTGATGCGGTCGGGATCGCGGAGCGAGGCCTCGTCCAACTTGAGCTGGCGGTTGGCCTCGATCAGAGCTTCGCGTTGCGAGCGCAGCGCTTCGATGCGATAGCCATACTCGATCGCCTTGAAGTGTTGCAAGGCATACACCATGACGAGCGCGAACAGCAGCGCCAGGGCGGCGACGAAGGCCGCCATCTCGCGCCGGCGTGCCGGATCCGTCTGGCGGACCAGGCGCGAGTTATCGATCGCCTTGGAGATATAGACCTCCGGCGTGCCGCGCCATGCCCGCCCGTTGCCGTTCGACGGTGGCGCCGGCATCTGGCCGGCGGGTTCTGCCGGCCGGCGGCAGTCTTGCTGGGGAAGAAGCGCTACGGTTGCCATCACGCCACCCACGCTGTCGTAGTCTCCCCGTAACGGAGATCGGACAGGTGAGTCGGCAGCGACTGGAACTGGGGCACACGCACTAATTCTTCATCGCGGCGAGCGCTCTCTTCCGCGCGCCGCACGGTCGCAATCAGGTCCTCGATCACTTTTCCGGTATACATCGCTTTGTCTCCTGTATTTCCCTGGCCGCCTCCAGCGCCAAGCGCCGGGCGAGCCCTGCAAAAAGTTACACGTACAGAATTTTGTCCAGCTTGAAGTTATTCACAAAATTCACAGCTTTTCCGCAGCCCGCAGCTTGGCGCTGCGCGACCGCGGGTTGCCTGCGATCTCCTGTTCGCTGGCCGTCACCGGCTTCTTGGTCAGGACCCGCCACACTTCGCGCGAACCCGCGCGCAGGGCGTCCTTCACCAGCCGGTCTTCCAGCGAATGGAAGCTGATCACCACCAGCCTCCCCTGTGGGCGGAGCACGCGGGGCGCCGCCTCCAGCAGCGCCTTGATGTCCTCCAATTCGCGATTGACCAAGATTCGGAGAGCCTGAAAGGTGCGTGTCGCGGGATGGATGCGCTCGGATTTCATTGGCCGGGCCGCGGCCGAGATCACCTCCGCGAGTTGCCTCGTGGTGTGAATCGGCCGCGCCCGAACAATGGCTCTGGCGATTCTCCGCGACCTCCTTTCCTCACCGAATTCGTAAATCACATCGGCGAGCGTGCGCTCGTCAAAGCGATTTACCACTTGATCGGCGGTCAGCTCGGCATCGGGGTTCATCCTCATGTCGAGCGGTCCTTCCGCCTGAAAACTGAATCCGCGGGTGGGGTCGGCGAGCTGCAACGAGCTGACGCCCAGATCGGCGAGTAGGCCGTCCAGCGAGCCCGCTTCGGTATGCTCCGCCACCTCGGCAAACGAGGCATGCCGCAGTGTGATCCGCGGCCAATCCTGCCTCAGCTCTGCCGGCGGCTCATCCAGCCGCTGCCGTGCCCGCTCCAGCGCCCGCGGGTCCTTATCGAAGCCAATCAAATGACCCGCTTGGCCGAGGAGCTTTGCGATAGCGAAGCTGTGTCCGGCCAGGCCAACCGTGGCGTCCAGATAAGTGCCACCGCGCCGCACGTTCAGAAAATCGATCGCTGCTTCTAAAAGAACTGGAACATGGCCCAAATCCTTCTCGCCATGCCCGCCCCCCTGAGGGGCGTGGTTGTTTCCACCCAGGTTGTCGTCCGTCACTAGATACCCAACTCGCTGAGAGCGGCTGCGTCTTCATTTGTGATCGGGTTCTCTTCCACCTGTTTGCTGTACTCTTCCAGATTGCGGACCACCAAGTAACGAAGCCGGCCCACCACCGCCACTTCGCCCTTGAGGTTCGCCTTTTCGCGCAACAACGCCGGCAACAGCACCCGGCCCTGGCTATCCATATCCACTACCTGGCCCCAGTAGTTCGTCACATCGAGAAAACGCTTCACCCGGGGATCGCTGGTGGGCTGGGTCGCCAGTTTCTCCTCGATCTTTTCCCACTCCGCCATCGGGTAAATCTCCGCAGTTTGGCCATCCCGGCTGGTGATGTAGAACTGCCCACCCGAGTACTTTGCGTCGATCAGGCGCTTGTGGTCCGCCGGGACCTTCAGTCGGCCCTTGTCGTCGGCTCGGGTTGGATGGTTACCGCGAAACATACTTGCCTAGCTCTACGTTCCGGTCTTTAATGCACCATGAAGAGGTCAAGTGATCGAAAGCCATCCAATTCGGGCTTCCCAAAAGCGCCGTGCTTGCTCTCGACTTTCCTTTGCCCGGAGCCCACTTGTTCATCCACTATAAACCACTTTGTTCCACTTTGAACCATGGTAGCGCCTCCAGGTTGCTTGTCAACGAAATTTTGTGATGAGGGCTCTCGGCGTTTCCCATTTTGGGAAACATTTAAGAACAGCGTTATACGGGGGATCTCTAGGAATCGTGCGGTTTTGTGGGAGAACCACAAGGGGTGGGGGTTACCGCTCTGGTGCGGGGGGAACGAGGAACCTGGAAAGTAAACTATCAGGATGGCGGGTAAGAGTTTACCGCAGAGGACGCTGAGGAATCGCAGAGGAAAGAATGCTTTCAACGCGAAGGCGCGAAGACGCGAAGGGTAAGGATAGAAAAATCAAACTCGTGCTCAGGTGCAAACGTTTCCGATCAGAAATGCTTGTGACCTTATCGTCTTCTTCGCGCCTTAGCGCCTTTGCGTTGGATTTTTCCTCAGCGTCCTCTGCGGTAAATGACCTTAAGGGTTATACGTGTGTGGAGCGCGTTGTCGCCTTGCCCATTGCCTGAAGCACGAGATCGCCCATCTCCTCGGTTTTCACCAGGCGTTCGTGGGCGCCGCGCTTGAGGTCGGCAGTGCGGTATCCGGCGGCCAGCACCTGCGCGATGGCTTTTTCGATGGCGCTCGCGTCCTCTTCGCGCTTGAGGGTGAACCGCAACAGCATGGCCGCGGTGGCGATGGTCCCCAGAGGATTGGCGATTCCTTTGCCCGCGATGTCGGGCGCGGAGCCGTGAATCGGCTCGTATAGATCGATCTTCCCGCCCACGGCGGCCGAAGGCAGCATCCCCAGCGAACCGGTCAGCGCCGCGGCTTCGTCGGAGAGAATGTCGCCAAAAAGATTCTCCGTTAGCACCACGTCAAAGCTGGCCGGCGCGGTCACCAGGCGCATGGCGCAGGAATCGACCAATTGGTGCTCCAGCGTGATCTCCGGATACTGTTTGGCGACCTCGGTTACCACCTGGCGCCACAACTGCGAAGCTTCCAGCACGTTGGCCTTATCGACCGAGGTGACCTTCTTGCGCCGGCTTTGGGCCGCCTTGAAGGCAACGTGGGCCACGCGCTCGATCTCCGGCACCGAGTAGGTCATGGTGTTGTAGGCGCGGCGAGGAGTCTCTTCCGCAAATCCGCGCGGCTCGCCGAAATAAACGCCGCCCAGTAACTCGCGCACAAAGAGGATGTCGGCGCCCTTGAGGATCTCCGGGCGAAGCGGCGAGCAGTCGGCCAGCACGTCGTAAGCGACCGCGGGGCGCAGATTGGCGAATCCGCCGAGCGCCTTGCGCAGGGCGAGCAGGCCAGTCTCTGGCTTTTGCGGGCGGGGCAGGGAATCGAATTCCGGGCCGCCCACGGCGCCCAGCAGCACCGCATCCGAGGCCAGACATTTTTCCAAAGTGGCTTCCGGCAGCGGTGTGCCGAATTGTTTGACGGCGATGCCGCCGATGGGCATCTCCTCAAACCGCAGGTCAAAACGTCCTTCACTGACGGCGCGCAGAACCCGTACCGCTTCGCGCGTGACTTCCGGGCCGATGCCATCCCCGGGCAGAACAGTAAGTTTGATGGTCATGATTCCTTTGTAGCTATCAGCTATCAGTGATGAATTTCTTCCGAAGGATTGTAGCGCCGGCGTCTCACCGGCGGGCCCTCTCTGCGCCGAGGTGCTGCGAACGGAACCCGCCGGCGAGACGCCGGCGCTACGTCTTCTAATCGCCCGTTCCACCCGCAGCGCTGAGCTGGCGCCGGAGCTCCACGTAATTCAGCATGCGCAGAGTGGCGTTCATGGCCGCCACCAGTTGATCCGGGTTGACGGCGCGCGTGGTGAAAAGCCTACCGTCGCTGCTTCGCCAGGTGATGGTCGCTTCGGTCAGCGCTCCGCTGGTGCCGTGGCGGGAGATCCCGATGCGATAATCCACCAGCTCCGGCATGTCCTTATATAGGCTGCGCAGCGCGTTGATGAAGGCGTCGAACTGGCCATCGCCCTCAGCCTTGGCGATGAGTTTCTGCTCGTGCGAGCACAACTCAAGCCACACGGTAGGCGGCGCCGCCTTCTTCAAGGTGAACTGGTAATCGACCAGCTTCACGCCATTTTCCTTGGCGCTGAAGATTTCATTGAGAAGCAGGATGATGTCCGCCTGGGTGACGGTGACCTTCTGATCGCCCAGTTCTTTCACCTTGGCGAGCAGGGCGCGCTGCTGCTCCGCGCTGATCGAGATGCCGAGTTCCTTGCAATTGTGTTCGATCGAGGCCAATCCCGCGGTCTTGCCCAAGTCATAGCTGCGCTTGCGGCCAAAGCGGGTGGGGTCCAGCGGATTCTGATAGAGCTTGCCCTTCTTGTCGCCGTCGGCGTGCACTCCGCAGCCCTGGATGGCGCTGATCTGGCCGGTGATCGGCGCGTTGGCAGACGGCTCGATACCGCTGATGGACGCAACCAGATCGCTGAGCATCGCAAGGTTACGTTCCTTGATATTGCTACCCATCTCGTACAGATCGCGGGCCGCGATCACCAGGGTAGCCAGGCTAGTATTGCCCGCGCGCTCGCCGAGGCCGTTCATGGCCACGTGCACGCGACCCACGCCAGCGCGCAGCGCGGCAATGGAATTGATTACCGCCAGACCGTAGTCGTTGTGGCCATGGAAGTCGTACGTCAGGTCGAAGCTCTCGCGCATCGCGCGCACATAGGCTTCGGTTTGGTCCGGGGTCAGCACACCGAGGGTGTCGCACAGCATCACGCGCTTGACTGGCAGCTTGGCCAGCCCAGCGGTGATGGCGAGGACATAGTCTTTGGAATCCCGCATGCCCTGCGACCAGTCTTCGAGGAAGACATTGACGGTCAGACCCTTCTGCGTCGCATACTCAACTGTGCGCTGGATATCGCTGAGGTGCTCCAAGCAGGTCTTCTTGAGCTGGACCGTGCAGTGGTGCTCGGAGCCCTTGGCCAGCAGGTTCAGCACCCGGCCGCCATTGTCCGCGATCCAATCAACGGACTTGATCCCGTCCACGAAGCCCAGAACCTCGATCTTCTCCAAAGCGTCTTGGGTGCGCGCCCAATCGGTGATCTTGCGTAACGCCTCCGCTTCGCCCTCGGAGATTTTGGCCGAGCCAATCTCGACGGCATCCACCCCGGATCGCAGCAAGGCTTCGGCAATCGCGAGCTTTTCATCGGCCGTGTAATTGACGCCGGGCGTTTGCTCGCCATCCCGCAGCGTGGTGTCCAATACTTCGATATGTCTCACTCTGCTCTCCCCTTTGCAACCCGTTCCCTGCAACAGCTATCGTCGTGTGCGCGCTTTGCGCGAACGCTCGGTTTCCGTGTCCCGCGCCCACCGCCAATGATGTCCCCCGCGTTCGCCAAGCTAAGGGCAAAAGGTGGGCGTGGGTACCCCTCCTTTCGCAAAGCGAAGGGTGCCATTGGCGTCACATTGGTTGAGGGCCGCAAAGTACTCTCCCATCATTATGCAACAACCAGAGTTGCCATTCCGAATAGATTCGCGGGATTACGGCGAAAGCCTGAGCCGCGCGCGCGAGCAAAACAGAGTCCCGGAGGGGTGGCACTCTTGCGCGGGGAGTGTGTGACCTGCCATCTGAAAGTATTAGTTGAGTAATATCACTTCAGTATCCTACCCGGTCAGGTTGACGGATTTGCACCCCAAGGAAAAACTATCCGCTTGGAGGGGAGCCGCTCACGGACGGGGGATGCTTTTTTTATCGCGTTGTGACATATATCACAGGCACCTGTGATATGATCAGCCACGCTGTTTCCCTGGAAATCGAGGGACATCGAGGCGAATGGGCGTGTTTCCTCTTTCCGCATTTACTTTCATGGTCAACCGGCGCCTGCGCACCCTGGTAATCCTGGGGGGGGTGCGGACGGCTCTCAGCCATTCATGGAGGTGTGACTGAAGTCATTGGGCGGGTAGCTCCCACCCGTTACCTTCGAGGGTGCTGTTGCGCTTATGTATATCGTAATACGATATATATAGGAAATCCGGCGATCGTGCTGGAGCCTCGCAGGGCTCGGCAAGTTCGCCCGCCGCTTGGGCAGTGGTCAGTGGTCATTGCCTCTAGGCGCTGACAACCGGCCACTGGCTACTGCTGCTTATGGAGTTGACTCCGACGAGGTGCTAGCAAATGGAATTCAAGAAACTGTGGATCGCATTAGGCCTGGTGCTGACCATCTCCTTCGCCGTGCTCGGCGGGGTGGGGTACAAGGTGATCAACAACGCCCCGCCGATTCCCAGCCAGGTGGTCTCCAGCGACGGCCGGGTGCTGTTTGACGGCGAGACGATTCGGACCGGACAGAACGTCTGGCAATCCATCGGCGGCCAGGAAGTGGGCACCGTGTGGGGGCACGGAGCCTATGTGGCGCCGGACTGGACGGCCGATTACCTGCATCGTGAACTGACCTACATTCTGGACCATTGGGCGCAGCGGGAGGGTGCCGCAAGTTACAGCGTGCTCGATGGCGAGCGCCAAGCCGGGTTGCGGGAACGCCTGCAGACGACCCTGCGACGCAACACCTATGATCCGGCCACGGGGCGCATTCTCTTGGATCCCCTTGCCGCCGACGCCTTTGGCGAACTTTCGGCTTACTACTTCGACGTCTTCCACAACGGCCGCAACGCCTATGCGATCCAGCCCAATGCCATCGAAGATGCGGCGCGTGCCAATCAGATGACCGCGTTCTTCTGGTGGACGGCATGGGCGGCCAGCACCAATCGTCCCGGCTCTGATGTCACCTATACCCAGAACTGGCCGCATGAAGAGCTGATCGGCAACCGTCCGACCGGCGGCGCCATGGTGTGGAGCGTGATCAGCTTTGTGCTGCTGCTGGCCGGGATTGGCGGCATGGTGTGGTGGTTCGCCTCGCGCAACAGCCAGCCGGACGAACAGCCGAACGCGATGCCGAAGACCGATCCCTTGCTGGGCCTGAAGCCTACGCCTTCGCAACGCGCCACGGTGAAGTACTTCTTTGTGGTCGCCGCGCTCTGGGTGGTGCAGGTGCTGATGGGCGCCATCACCGCACATTACGGCGTGGAAGGCTCAGGCTTCTACGGCATCCCCCTGCAGAAGTGGCTGCCTTATGCGGTCACCCGCACCTGGCACCTGCAGATTGGGATCTTCTGGATTGCCACCTCGTGGCTGGCGACCGGTCTCTTTATTGCTCCGGCGGTCAGCAATCAGGAACCCAAGGGGCAGCGTCTCGGGGTCAACGTGCTGTTCGTGGCGCTGATTGCGGTGGTGGTCGGCTCGCTGGCCGGCGAGTGGGCCAGCATCCAGCACAAGATCGGCAACCTGAACCTCTCCTGGTGGTTCGGCACGCAGGGCTATGAATACGTCGACCTGGGCCGCTTCTGGGCGATCCTGTTGTTCGGTGGGCTGTGCTTCTGGCTGTGGCTGATGTATCGCGGATTGGCTCCGGCATTGCGCAAACGCGACGAGAGCCGCCCCTTGCTGCTGCTGTTCCTCATCTCGTCCATCGCGATCCCACTCTTCTATGGTGCCGGGCTGATGTACGGCCATCGCAGCAATCTGGTCACCGCCGAGTACTGGCGCTGGTGGGTGGTTCACCTCTGGGTGGAAGGCTTCTTTGAAGTGTTCGCCACGGTGGTGATTGCGTTCCTGTTCACGCGCCTCAAGCTGCTGTCGCTGAAGACGGCCACCGGCGCGGTGCTGTTTTCGACGGTGATCTTCCTTTCGGGCGGCATCATCGGGACCTTCCACCACCTCTATTTCACTGGCGCGCCTAATATCGTGCTGGCCCTGGGTGCCGTGTTCAGCGCGATGGAGGTGGTGCCGCTGGTGCTGGTGGGATTCGAGGCTTGGGAGAACATCCGCCATGTTCACGGCAACGAACGTGCCCAATGGGTGACCGCCTACAAGTGGCCCATCTACTTCTTCGTGGCAGTGGCCTTCTGGAACTTCGTGGGCGCCGGGCTGTTCGGGTTCTTCATCAACCCGCCGATCGCGCTCTACTACATGCAGGGCCTGAACACCACGCCGGTTCACGGACACACCGCGCTGTTCGGGGTCTACGGCATGCTCGGGCTCGGCCTGATGCTGTTCTGCCTGCGGGCGCTGCGTCCCGGGCGCGCCTGGAACGAGAAGCCGATCGCGATCGCCTTCTGGTGTCTCAACATCGGCCTGCTCGCCATGGTGCTCATCAGCATGCTGCCCGTGGGCCTGCTCCAGGCTTGGGCCTCGGTTACCTACGGGACTTGGTATGCACGCTCGGCGGAGTTCATGCAAACTCCCACCATGAACACGCTGCGCTGGCTGCGCATGATCGGCGACACCATCTTCGCCATCGGCGCGCTGGTGCTGGGCGGATTCGTGCTCGGGCTGATCACCGGTCACTCCTATGCGAAGCACGGCTATCTGCCGGAAGGCGAGTGGCAGATCCAGGAAGAACCGGTTGTGGAGAGCCAATCGGCCGACTGAACTGTTCCCTCCATGAAACCACGCGGAGCGCGAGGACTCGCGCTCCGCATTTTTTGTAGCGCCGGCGTCTCGCCGGCGGGCTCTCTGCGCTGTGGTGATGCAAACGGAACCCGCCGGCGTCTCGCCGGCGCTACAACTCTGCCAGTCGGGCCAGTCGGGCGGGTGTGTAAAATAATAAGTTTATACACTCTCATCCCGCAGGTGCAGCTCGCTGTTCAAAGCTGGCACACGGGCGGGGCGCCAACAAGCGCCAAGCGGTTGTTGGGCCCAATAGGTGCACAATGGACCAGCATGGCTCACACCGCTTGTATATGGACAATGCCGCCACCAGTTTCCCCAAGCCGCAGGTGGTGGTGGATGCGCTGGTGCACTACGCCACCAAAGTAGGAGCCAGCGCCGGGCGTGGCGCTTATCGCGAGGCGATCGAGTCGGGCGCGCTGATTACCGAGTGCCGCGAGCAGCTTCGCCACTTCTTCAACGGCGAAAAAGCTGAGCATTTTATCTTCACACTAAACTGCTCCGACGCGCTCAATCTCGCCCTCAAAGGAATGGTCGATCCCAGCCGGCGCGCTCATTTTATCTGCACCGAAATCGATCACAACTCGATCCTGCGTCCGGTGAACGAGCTGGTCGAGCAAGGCTTGATCGAGCAGACGCGCGTTCCCATTGATCCGGCGACCGGTTTTGTCGATCCCTCCGACATCGCGCGCGCCATCCGCCCCAACACGCGGCTGATCGCCGTCACCCATGCCAGCAATGTGACGGGAACGCTGCAATCGCTGCGCGAAATCGGTGTCGTCGCCCAAGAGCATGGTGTCCCCTTGCTGGTAGACGCGGCGCAATCGGCAGGGCACGTTCCCATCGACGTGCAGGCTGACCACGTCGACTTGCTGGCCGCTCCGGGACACAAGGGCCTGCTGGGCCCATTGGGCACGGGCTTTCTCTATGTACGCCCCGGACTCGAGAAGGTACTGCGCACGGTGCGGCAGGGCGGCACCGGCTCGATCAGCGAACAGGATCGCCATCCGGACTTCATGCCCGACAAATTTGAAGCGGGCAGTCACAACGCCATCGGGATCGCAGCCCTGCTAGCCGCCCTCCAATGGCACCACGAACAGACGATGGAGAAACTCGCCGCGCACGACGCCCTGCTCACCGCGACCTTCGTTCGCCGTCTGCGAGAACTCGAGGACGTTACCTACTATGGCCCGCGCGGAGCGCAAGGACGCGTGGGGGTGTTCTCGGTGTCGATCGAAGGATTTTCGCCGCACGAGCTGGCGGCTCGCTTGGAAAGCGAATACGGCATTCTCACCCGCCCCGGATTGCACTGCGCCCCGGGGATTCATCGGGCACTCGGCACGGTAGCGCGCGGCGGAACCACACGCTTTAGCTTTGGCCCGTTCTTGACCGAGCAAGACGTCGAGTATGCCGCCGATGCCCTGCAAGCGATTGCCGCCTCCAGGCTCTGTTCTACCGGCGCCAAAACGGCGGCACACTAACCCTACGCCGCCTTGGTTCGCGCCGCCGTCTGGCAGAGCTGGATGTGGTAGCCGTCAGGATCGCTAAACACGGCCAGCGAGCCGAAGTCTTCCTGCTTAGGCGGGCGGATGAAGTGCACCTTCTTGAATTTCAGGTCGCTATAGGCGCGCTGAATGTCGTCCACGTAAAAACCGATGCCGTACGATTCGTTCGGCTTGACGTGCAGCTTGTCGGTAGTCGCGTGCAGCCCGATGCGAACTCCACCGGCTTCCAGCTCCGTCCATTCCGGAGATTGATGGGTTACCGTCATGCCGATGACGTCGCGATAGAAGGCGACGCTGCGCTCCATATGGCTGACCACCAGCATCACGAATGCGGATTTGCCGAGCATGAGCACCTCCTCCACCCCAACAAACGCTTCGCGTTCGTTGGGGACCCCGGAGCCTTGACCGGCGCGAAGCGCGGGTTGAGGCCGTTGCGGCGGAAATCATACTCCGGTTTGGAAGATTGGAACAACGGATTGAGACGGATGTCGGATACAACGACTCGAAATCCGCCTGCCTCAACACAAAAAAGCGGCCCCGATTCGCTCGGGACCGCTGCGGGGAAAACCGCAACACTGCGAGGTTCGGTCTAGAAGGAGATCTTGCCGACGAATTGGATAATGCGGGGCCGGTTCACCGTCTGCAAGATCGATGTATTCCCCGAAATATCTACCAACCCATAATTGCCGCTAGAGCCGCCCGTGTACAAGGAAGCCGTGCTTCCTGGGCCGGATTGCGGGCTTGCGAAAGAGGGGTGGTTGAAGATATTGAAGAAATCAGCCCCGAACTCAAAGTTCGTCCGTTCTGTGATCTTCGTCGTCTTGTGCAGGCTGAAATCCCACTCCTGCTGGAACGGGCCGCGGAACACGTTGCGGTGCACGTTGCCGGGGGCAGCGAGGCCGCTGGTGCAGCGGGGATCGGAAACTCCGAATGACTGGACTACGTTTTGATCGCTCACGCAAAGGCCGCCTGGGACGAACACACTCGAATTCAGAAAGCCGTTGATCTTGGTGCTCTGACTGCCACTGGTCAAGGCTGCGGAGAGCGGTGTACCAGGGATGATGGTTGCAAGGTTGGTGGCGTTAAAGTCGGTTGAATCGGAGATCGTAGAGGCGGTGGAGTCAATTATCGAGAATGGGGTGCCTGACTGCAGGACAGTAGCACCAATCACCGTCCAGCCATGAAGCAACTTGCCCATGCCGTGATTACTGCCAAAGGGCAGTTCGTAGCTGTAGCTGAGAACCAGTCGATGGGTGCGGTCAAAGTCGGAGAGCCCGCGATTGCTTTGAAGGTTCAACAGGTCACCCAACTGGAGCAGACCATTCGCCTCGTCGGTCGTTTCGGAGCCCGAGGCGTTGTCGAGCGACTTTGACCAGGTGTAGGCGGCTTGGAAGTACATGCCCTTAGCGAACTGATGGATCACAGTGGCCTGGAATGAGTGGAAGGTCGAATGGGAGTTGTTTTCCTGCAAAAAGGCGAACGGGCTCTGCGTTCCGAGGAATTGCAAGGGCACACGTGCATTCAGGTTAGCAGCCGTGCTTCCCGTGATAGAGAGGCTGCCATCCGAATTCATAACGACGTTCGGGGTGCCGGGGGCAGGCGCAGTAAAGGTCGACGACAGCGCAGACTTTGGAATCATGCAGGGCGATGCCAGAGTGCAGGCTCTGCCGGCGTTCGGGGCACGCCCAGGGCCTAACAGGAACGAGCTACTGCTGCCCACGTATCCGAGCTCAACCACCCAATTGGGAGCGAACTCATGCTGGAAGGTCAGGTTCCACTGCTGGGTGTAAGGCGGGCGGAAGCTGCGCACCGGGAAGAAGAAGAATTGTTGGTTGGGTATACCACCTGAATTGCCGGCTGAGTTGTCAAAAATTGGCGTGCCGCTGGCACTAAACCCGCTCAGTCGCGGGAATCCTGACGGGATACCGAAACTTGGATCTCCCAGCGTACCGGCCGAACTTACTGCCAACGGGAAAGCCGAGTTGGGCAGAAGTTGCGGAAATGGGTTCGCCGCAGTGACTGATCCAGGGGTTGCCGAGAATTGAACATTGAACGGCGGTCCACCGGCAGACTGCAATTGCGTCTGATTGGAGGTGGTCTGGTAATAGATTCCGTAGCCGCCACGTAGTGCAGTTTTGTGGTCGCCGAAAACGTCGAGAGCAAAACCAACCCGAGGAGCGAAGTTCCTGTCACTGAAGCAATGCAAAAGCGTGCAGTTGGTTACGCCCGGTGTACCGAACCCTCCGGGAGCACCCGAAGGATGGATATACACTAAAGGCGGGGCCGAAATTCCGTCTGACGCACAGGTGTCATTGCCGCAATCCTTTATGCCGCCCAGGCTGGTGAGGAAGTCGCCCTTAACATGCGCGTAACCGATGCCTTCCCAGCGCAGTCCCAGGTTAAGAGTTAAGCGAGAAGTAACCTTCCAATCATCCTGAACGTAGGCCGCGATGTCCGAGGCGCGGAAATAGAATGTATCCAGGCCGGCTTCGCCCTGGGTGGTTTGGACATTGCCCAGCAGGAAATCCTGAAACCCGTTGAAACCCGGAAATGCCGAGTTCGTTGCAAATGTCACCGATCCAGTTTTAGCAAAATGGTTGAAGCGGTTAAGCTGCCAGCGGTTAATCTCGCCGCCAAAGCGCAGGGTGTGTTTTCCAAGAGTCTTTGAAACGTCGTCGCCCCAAACAAAGGTGTTGTCGCGAGTACCACGATTGTCGTTAACATCCGCGCCGAGGGAGAAGCCATTACCGCCCTTGATAATGGGTTTCCAGAAGCCGGGAAAATCCGCGGAGTTGGGACGCGTCGAGCCGACATCGGCCAGCGTAATCGGTTGCGTCGGGACAAGGGCGAAATTGTAACGACTATACCCGAACCGGAAATCGTTCACCGTGGTGGGCGAAAAGACGTGCGTCAATCCCAACTTGAGGAACCGGTTGCTGAGCGGGTTTGTTTCGGTGAAGGGAAGCGTAGACGCCTCTCCGAAGGGTTTAATAATGGAAGCATCGTCGAAGTACCAGCGCGCGTTGAACTTGTCATTGGCCCCGATGCCTTTGTCGACAGTGGCGGTGAACTGGTTATCGTGGAAGGTGCCAACCGAAGCAAGGTGTAGAGGGGCTACGTTCGTAGTCCCCGCCACCACGCCCGGAGTGCCTGGTAGTGACGGGATACAGTGAACCCCATCGTTGAACCCCGGGCACTTCGATGCCGGCAAATTCAAGATGGCCAAGGCGACCGGATTCACGCTCGCGGCGCCGCCTGGCAATCCGAACGCTGACGCCAAGCTTGCAGCTGAGCGGTCCGCTGGCAAGACTGGAATGGTGGTGTCAACTGTTGTGCCCGCAGCAATCGCCGAGGCCTCTCGCGCTCCCGAGTAGTTACCGAAGAAGAAGAAATCCTTAATTTTCGGTACTGGACCGCCGATGGAGGCGCCAAAGGCATTCTGGCGCAGCACCGGAGCCTTGTTCGACTCCCCTGCCGCAAGTTGCGAGTGCTTTAGAAACCAACTATTGGCATCCAGCACGTTGTTGCGGTAGTAGTCGAAAACATCCCCGTGGTAGTTCTTCGTTCCTGACTTCAGATTGACCTGCATGTTGCCGCCGCCATTGCGGCCCTGGGAAGCGTCGTAGAGTGAAGTTTGATCTTTGAACTCTTGGACGACGTCCGGATTCGGTAGCGCCACATTATCGAACTGGGGCAAACTGACGTCGTTGGCATTAATCCCTTCCAGTTCGTAGTTATTATTCACCGGGCGCTGGCCATTGACGATAATGGTCGTTTGTCCACGGCCCAGGGCCGTAGTGTCAGCAAACTCGCTGTTAGTGCCGGCGGAGAGGGCGAGCAAGCTAAGGTAGTTGCGCGTCGCCAGCGGCATTTCGCTGATGACGTCACCGGTAAGAGTTTGCCCGGTGGTTGCTGCGGTTACATCGACCGCAGCCGCTGCACCGGTAACTGTAACCTCGGCCGTTACCGCTCCCACCGGCATTTTCACGGCCACAAAACTGGTTTCCGCAACCCGGACGGGAATGTCGGGAGCTACCGTCTTGGAAAACCCCGTAGCGGTGGCCACCACGCGATAGGTGCCTATCGGCAGGAACGTGGCACTAAACTCACCCGAGGGACCGGAGGTAAGGGTTCGTTCCGTGACTCCCGTGTCTTGGTTGATGATGCTGACGCTAGCCTTGGGGATCACGGCGCCGGTGGTGTCGGTCACCGTTCCCGTAATCGCCCCGCGAGCGCCACCTTGGGCCAATGCAATGCCTGTGGCTAGAGCCAGAATCAAACTAAGGATGCTGAGCTTCCTTATCATTGTCTTTCTCCTTCAGGGTCGCCAAAGCGGGCTTTAAAACCCACAAAAACCGCAGCTCGGAGGCGCATAGTTGCACGAGCTGGGATTAAGGCCTGCCTCGCCGGGGGCTAAGGCACGCCTGGTGCCAGTCGCAAGCTTGCTGGATCACGCTGCTGGACAAGGCTTTACAACGTTGGGACGGAAATCCGCTTCTCTGGCTCCGTTGCGCCGTACTGAGCTGGATTCAAAATTTGGAAGTCCGCAGCAACTCACCTACGCGGCCGGCTCGTGTTATAGGAGTAAATACAGTTTCAGGTGCTCTGGAGTGAAGGGGAAAGTAAAAGTAGAAGAGAAAAGCAAAGGAAGAGATGCGAGGCGAGGCTTAACCTGAATTATTCATGAATACTGCGGATTATAGCGGTGGAGCAGGGCTTCAGCCCTGCATTCAGAGCGCGTCCGACAACGCGGGAGTTGTTGCAGCAATTTGCCGGACTTAGGATGTCGAACTCTTGTCGTCCTTGCTTGGAGTATTCGAAGCGCTTGGAGTACTGGAAGCGTTGCTGGCCGTGCCCTTGTCCGGCTCGTCTTTGATCGCCTCTTTAAACCCGCGAATACCTTCACCTAGTCCTTTTCCCAAGTCTTTCAGCTTGCCGGGGCCAAAGACGAGCAACAAGATAATCAAAATCACGATCAAATGCATTGGCTGGAAAAGACCCTCGAACATGAGAAACCTCCACCCCGAGCTGTTTCTTCTATTCTAGTTCAAGCGCCGGGAGCCGCCAAGTTGCGGGAGGTAGCGCGGGCCCAGGAGCGCTGGATGGGGTGGTAAAATCCCGCCATGAGCTTCCCTGTCACTCGCCTTCGCCGCCTGCGGCGCAGCGAACCGTTGCGTACGTTCGTCCGCGAGACCCGTCTGACGCCGGAAGGGTTTATCTATCCTTTATTCGTCTGCCCGGGTGAGGGTGTGCGCAAGGAAGTGCGCTCCATGCCCGGGGTGTACAACCTTTCGGTGGACGAAGCGGTGAAAGAGGCCCGCGAGGCGAAGGCGCTGGGTATCCCGGCCATCATTCTGTTTGGCCTGCCCGAGAAGAAGGACGAGGTTGCCAGCGGCGCATGGGCTGACGATGGCATCGTGCAGCGGGCGGCGCGCGCCATCAAGCGCGAAGTGCCCGGCCTGCTGATCGTCGGAGACGTCTGCCTGTGCGAGTACATGTCGCACGGCCACTGCGGCATCGTGAAGCCGGTGAGCAAACCGGAAGCGGTGAGTGCTGGGGCAGGCGCAGCCGCGGCTGCCGCATCGGATTACGAGATCGTGAACGACCCCTCGCTCGAGATCCTGGCCA
The DNA here is from genome assembly GCA_963837635.1 of uncultured Acidobacteriota bacterium. Taxonomy (GTDB): domain Bacteria; phylum Acidobacteriota; class Terriglobia; order Terriglobales; family Acidobacteriaceae; genus CAWINY01. The sequence goes on along the minus strand of CAWINY010000007.1, from coordinate 1,374,121 downwards.
AGACCGCGGTTGCGCAAGCGCGCGCCGGGATCGACATCATCGCTCCCTCGGACATGATGGACGGCCGGGTGGCCGCCATCCGCGACGCCCTGGACGACGCCGGTTTTATCAATACGCCGGTCCTGTCGTACGCGGCGAAGTATGCTTCAGGATTCTACGGCCCCTTCCGCGATGCAGCCGACTCCGCTCCGGCCTTCGGCGACCGCCGCTCCTATCAGATGGATCCGGCCAACTTCCGCGAGGCGATGCTGGAGATGGAAGCCGACCTGGACGAAGGCGCGGACATGCTCATGGTCAAGCCCGCCCTGCCCTATCTGGACGTGATCCGCGCCGCGCGCGAGCGCTTCGAGGTGCCGATCGCCGCCTACCAGGTCTCCGGCGAATACGCCATGATCGAAGCCGCCGCCCGCAATGGCTGGATCGACCGCGATCGCGTGATGCTGGAGTCGCTGACCTCGATCGCTCGCGCCGGTGCCAGCATCATTCTTACCTACTACGCCAAGGAAGCGGCTAAGCTGCTGTGAAATCCGTTCTCCGTTCCGCGTCTTCCGTTCGCCGCTCGTTAACGGGAAACGGAGAACGGAAAACGGAGAACGCCCGCTTACTTGTGCCTGCGGGCCGCCGCCGACTTTCCGGTGCTACTGACGGTAAACGTAAGTGCGCTCTCCGCCGGGACCACGGCTTCCTCCTTGCCGGTGTAAGCGGCCACGCCGGTTCCCGCCGCTCCGCCAGCCAGGGTTCCGAGCGCGGCGCCCTTGCCCCCGCCGGCCAGACCGCCGATCAAGGCCCCGGCAACCGCTCCGCCGCCGATCTTTTCAGCGTTGCCCTTGGTATGGCTCTTTCCCTGGCTCGTAACCGCAACCGTGCGTACCGGATGTCCGTTCACCTCGGTCAAGCTCAGCGAAAGCACGCCGGGTTTGTGCAAACGTCCGCTGGGTTCGGCCCGGACCACTTTGCCGGTCACGGTGGCGCCGGCCTTGGCGATGGTCTGGCCTTTGACGACTACGTCGCGGGCAACCGTACCCTTGAAGGTCTCGCCCGGCTTGGCGGTTCCGGAACTCAATTCGCTGCCGATGCGCACAGGAATAGCCGTCCCGGCCGGGATGGCTTGCGCGGCGGCCACCACCGCAAGCACGAAAAGTGCAGACACCATTTGAATCGCTCGTTTTGTCATAACTCTCCTTACCTTCCTTCGAGTAACGCGGATGGAAATCTACCACAAACACACCCCTCGACTTCGCTCAGGGCAGGCTCCGACACAGAGGAATCCGAGGAAAGACGAAGCCGCTGATTCCGCCGATGAACGCAGATGCTTCTGGATTCCTAAGAAATCAGCGTTGATCAGCGTCAATCAGCGGCAAATAGTCTTATCTCCGGGTCTCGTGCCTCCGTGGCGGGTGTATTGTCGGAATCTAGGATGCCGAAACCAAGCTCTGCTGCTGCCGAAGATTACCGGAAAGAACATTTCCATGCGGACCGCCTGAAGCCGCTGGCGCGCGAGTTCTTCCTGCGCGATCCGCGCTTGGTAGCCCGCGAGCTGCTCGGAAAAGTACTGCTGCGACGAGACGGATGCAAGCTGCTGGCGGGGCGCATTGTGGAAGACGAAGCCTACCTGGGAGTGGGCGATCCCGCCGCGCACGCCGCCGCCGGGCGCACGCCGCGCAATGCCGTGCTCTTCGGACCTCCGGGATTTGCCTACGTTTACTTCATTTACGGCAATCACTACTGCCTGAATGTCTCCTGCCTGCCGGAGGGCGATGCGGGCTGCGTGTTGATCCGTGCCCTCAAGCCGCTGGCCGGCATCGAGGAGATGGCACTGAACCGGAAATTGGAGCTGGACTTGCCAGAGAAGCGGGTGCCCCACTCTAGCCCGGTGTTGGCTAGAGTGGGTGAGGGTGCCCCACATCTGCCCGCCTTTGGCAGATGTGGGTGGCCGATGAGTAAGCTCAAGCTCCTTACCTCAGGCCCTGGTCGGCTGACCGAAGCTCTGGCCATTACCCGTCCGCGTGACAACGGCAAAGACCTGCTGGCACCGGAATCGGATCTTGCGCTGCTGGATGACGGTTATCGGACAGAGGAAATTGTGACCACCGCGCGAGTCGGTATCACCAAGGCAGCCGAAGCGCCGCTGCGGTACTACGTTGCCGGAGATCCGTTTGTCTCGGGGAAACGCTGATAGAAATTCGCACCTTCCCACCCTTCGCCAAAGGCGAGCGAAAGGGAGGGCCACCTGCCGGAAGGCAGACTCCGGGGCAGTTGCTTGACGAACTGAACGAGTGGCGGAAGAATATGGCGAATGGAAGCTCACAGTAGGACAAAGCAAGGCGCTATGGACATCGCAATGCCCACCGCGTTCCCCAGAGATGAGTTCCGCGCTTTCTTAAACGCCGCATCAAGATTCTTTCCTCAAGTTTTAAGTGACGAATATATGCTTGATACCCTGGAAAGAACGCCGCATTTTCAGTGGTCGTGGCAAGCAGTCCGGTTTCGCTACCGAACCTGCGCCGAGACAGCGGACGAATTTCAAGCGCTGGTTTCAGGCGCAAGCGAAGAGTGGCTGATGGGAGTAGGTCAGGACGAAGAACTCCTCTACCGATTAGAGCGATGTATCTACATTTTCTTCATGAATGCTTTGTCAGTATTCGAGAGCTTTGCATTTGCTCTCTACTTTTTAGGGGCGGCTCTTCGACCTGATGAATTTCCCGGTTACACAAATCCCAAGCAAATCACGATGAAAGCCACCCTTAACGCTTACAAGAAGGCATTTCCTCAGGCACCACTTTACCATCGGCTAACCGGACTATGTAGCAGCCGCGAGTTCGGCAAAATCGACGAATTGAGGAACGTGCTTGCTCATCGCTTGAGTGGAAGGCGGAGCGTTCAAGAAAACAGCCGCCTTGCGTATCGCGACAAGCCCGCCGAGCACTCCCGAAAAGAGTGGTGGTACATGCCGGGGACACAAGAATACCTCACATTCAGCGCGGATATGCTTCACGCTGATCTAAAAGACATTACCGCTGAACTGTGTATGCTTGTAACTGCTGCGCGAGAATTCGCAGAACAGCAATAAATGCACTGAGCTGGGTATCTGTTTGACTCAGGCGGATGCCCCACCCTTTCGCGAAGCGAAGGGTGGGATTCCTACATCTCCGGTCCCGCCGCGATACCGCAGCCCTGCAGGACAACGTTATCGATCAGGCGGGTGTTGCCCACGTAGGCAGCAATAGGGACCAGGGCGCCGCGGGAAATGTCCACGAGCGGTTCAAGCGTGTCGCGGTCCACGATGGCAAGATAATCCAGCCTGACGCCTGGCTCTTCCGCGACCACTTCCGTGCCGGCGCGCAGTAACTCGGAGGCGCGGCGCTCGCCGCAGTCGGCCAACGTCTCGATGCGGGTAAGCGCGCGATAGAGGACCGTGGCCACCTTGCGCTGGGCCGGGTCGAGATAGCGGTTGCGCGAGCTGAGCGCGAGGCCGTCCGTTTCGCGCACGATGGGGCAGACCACGATCTCCAGTCCGAAATCAAGGTCGCGCACCATCTTGCCGAGGATCGCCACTTGCTGCGCGTCTTTCTGTCCGAAGTAAGCCCGGTCGGGCTCGAAGATGTGGAACAGCTTGCAGACCACGGTGGCCACGCCGCGAAAATGTCCGGGACGAGTCTTGCCTTCGAGCACCTCGGAGAGTCCGGCGACCTCGACGAAGGTCGCCGCGCCCGCGGGATACATTTCATCGGGCGTGGGGACGAACAGCAGCGAGACGCCTTCCGCCGCGAGCATCTCGCGGTCGCGCTCCAAGGTGCGCGGGTATTTGCTGAAGTCTTCGTTGGGACCGAATTGCAGCGGGTTGACGAATAGCGACACCGCGACCCAGCCGCATTGGCTGCGGGCCGCGCGCACCAGCGAAAGATGGCCCTCATGCAAGGCGCCCATGGTCGGCACCAGGCCGAGCCGTTTGCCCTCGCGGCGCGCCTCCCGGCAGCAGGCGCGGGTTTCTTCAATCGTGTGGGTGATCTTCATTAGGCAAGTAAGCCGCTGATCAACGCTGATGAACGCTGATCAAGAAAGGCATTATTTCATTTCTGATCAGCGCTGATCAGCGAAATCAGCGGCTTCCGCTCTTTCGGCATTCCCCTGCACAATCTCTCTGCTGAAGCCTACCTTCGGATCGCCACCGTCTTGCGTTCGTTGATGTCGTCCAGCGCGCTGGCGGTCTCCTTGGGCAAGTGGTAGGACTCGGCATCGGACGGGTACTGCGCCTGCTCTACGTCCTGCTTGTATGCCTTGAGCGCCTGGGCGATTGTCTCCCCAAGGTTGGCGTAGCGGCGCACGAATTTCGCGGGCTGGCCGAAGCTGAGGCCGAGCAGGTCGTGGAAGACCAGAATCTGGCCGTCGCAATCCGGGCCGGCGCCAATGCCGATGGTGGGCGCGCTCACCTCGGCGGTGATCATGGCCGCCACCTCGCGAGGAATGCCCTCCAGCACGATGGCAAACGCCCCGGCGCGGTCAAGCGCGACCGCGTCCCGCATGAGCTGTTCGACAGCCCCAAGCGAGCGCCCCTGGACCTTGTAGCCGCCCATCTTGTGCACCGATTGCGGGGTCAGCCCAATGTGGCCCATAACCGGGATTTCTGCGTCCACCAGCTTGTGCACCAGCTCAGCGCGCTTCTGTCCGCCCTCGATCTTCACCGCCTCGGCGCCGGCTTCCTTCAGGAAGCGCATGGCGTTGATCATGGCTTCCTTGCAGTGGATCTGGTACGAGGAAAACGGCATGTCGGCCACCAGCAGGGCCCGCTTGACCCCGCGCCGCACCGCCTTGGTGTGGTGCAGCATTTCTTCCATGGTGACCGGCAGGGTGGTCTCGTAGCCGAGGATCACCTGGGCCAACGAATCGCCCACCAGAACCACGTCGATGCCGGCTTCATCAACCAGGCGCGCACTGGCATAGTCGTACGCCGTGAGGCAGGTGATGGGCTGTTTCTGAATTTTCTTGTCGTGGATGGTTGCGGTCGTGACTTTGAGCGCAGCCTGGGCCGAATGGATACTCAACATTCCCTCCAGTGCCCCTCCGCAATGCGGATGGAGCCTGTGACAACTCATTCTACAGGTTTTTGTTGGAAGGCGTCGTCCTGAGTGCCACATGGGCTTGCCCACCGATCGAGATGAAAATCGGAGGGTGCCCCACATCTGCCTGCCGTTGGCAGATGTGGGATGATTTTCGACAGACTAGGCCATGGACCTGTGGCCGACCCAAGGAGATGAAAGCCCCGTCGTCGGCCAGCGCAGGTTAATTGTGCGCCGGAGGCGCATCCGAAGATAGCCCAGGATGAAGTGCTGGGTAGGCCGTACCCCCGCACCGGGAAGGGCCGGAGGCACGGACGAATCGCGTTCGTGGGGTGCATGACTTTCGAGAGGTCGACCGCGCCGCGGTTTTCGGCGGAGTAATTGAAGGATCTGGTGTCGTCCCTACGGGACTTGGATCTATTTCCGCACCTACCCCAGCGCTGAAGCGCTGGGCTAACCTATGTCGCCACTACGTGGCTCAGATCCGTCCTGACCACCGGCCACCGGCCACTGACCACTAATTCTGACTGACCGCCGGCTGGGCCGCATGGAGTTGCTTCACGGTGCCGCGCAGACTGTTCAGAAAAGCTTCGCAAGCCTTGCAGTCGCCCATGTGGCGGCGGATGCGCTCGCACATGGCTTCATCGAGAGCGCCGTCGACATAATCGGAGAGAGCGGCAAAGATCTGCTTGCAGTCGCGGCTGCGAGTGTGTGGGGCAGGATGCGCCGCCGAGTGCGAGCGCGTGGCTTGCTTCCCGGCGCGAGCCAGTTCCTTACGCACGAACAGGCGGGCGCGGTGCAAGCGGACGCGCACCGTGCCTTCGCGCAGGCCCATGATGCGCGCCACCTCGGCGGTGGAGAGTTCTTCCATGTCGTGCAGCACCAGGATCAGGCGGTATTGCGGCGGTACCTGGTGAACGGCAGCCAGCACCCGCTCGGAGCTTTCGTCATTGAGCACGACCGCTTCCGGCGTGGGCGAGCCCGATTCCAGCAGTTCTTCCAATTCGCGCCCATCGGGCAGCAGTTCGTTGAGCGAGAGCGTCTCCTTGGGAGCGAACTTGCTTTGCCGGCGTGACATCAGGCACTGGTTCTTGGCAACCGTGTACAGCCAAACCGAAAGCGCCTGCGGATGGTCGAAGCGCGGCAGATGCTGGAATGCCTTGGTCAGCACATCCTGCATCGTGTCCTCCGCATCCTCGCGGTGACCGCATACCTTCATACTGAAAGAGAACACGGTTTGTTTCAGCAGGCCCACGGCGGTATCCAGCCCGCCGGGGCTGCCGCTTTGTACCAATTCCACTGCCTGTTGGACTTCGGGGCGCATACACGCTACTTCAATGTTACACGGACGCAGCGCCGGCATGGTGCCCACCTTCGGCGCGTAGCGCCTAAGGTGGGTGGATTTTCTTCCAACCCACCCGCCTAGCAGCGGCTCAAAAAAACCGGCTTGGTCAGTTCGACCAAGCCGGGGATAGGAGATCCAATGAGTTGGACGGTTAGAACCGGGCCGTGATGCCGGCGGTGAACATGTTGGCCATCGTGTAGGTTGGGAAGCCCAGGACCTGCGGTGTGCCGCGATCCAGAGGCTGCGGGGCGCCCACGTTCCAGCCGGACCCGGAGTACCGGAAGTCCAAGCGTTGATACGAGGCTCGGAAGATGAAGTGGTCGTTGATCCGATGGGTGACGTAGGTTTCGTAGGCTTCGCCGCGAGTGGCGGTCTTAGGCATGAAGATATCTCCTCCGCCTGGGCGAAGTTGAACCAGTACTTGGAGCCGTGGTTGAACTCGAAACCGATTTTGGTTCTGCCGTCGTCCAGCGGCACGCTGTAGCGCAGGCCGGCGTAGATCATGGTGCCATTGTGAGCGACCGGCGTATCGAACGGATTGGTACCCAGTCCGCCGAAGGGGCCAGTCAGGCCGTTGGGCCGCATACTATCCATGTTTCCGCTGACAAACATGTCGAACGGGCCCAGGGTCTTCTGCAGGTTGACGCCATACAGATTGATGGCGCCGAGGTTGGCCGAAGGCTGGTAGCGCATCACGACGGGAGCGGAGATGCTATCCCCGGTGAGGAGATTGGTATTCACAGCCATCAAGCCGGGGAAGCCGTCGGTGACGTTCCAGGCGCGCGCCACCGTAAACTGCACGAGCGTCTTGTCCGTGTTATAGGCATCAACGTTGCCGCCGAAGAACTGGACACCCTTGATGTGATCGGCAGTGGTCGCCAAGCCGTTACCGAAAGCAGCCGAGAAGCCCTGGCCCCAGCAGGCGCGCAACGTGGTTTTTTCGCTGAGGTTGTAGCCCATGGTAATGCCGTCGAACTGGTAGTCGATCAGGGCACCCGAGGGGGTGCCGCCGCGCGGTTCGTCTTCACGGAAGTTCATCGGCGGGCCCATGGTCGAAGGCCGGCGGCCAATCGAGAGATAGAAGGGCGAGCCGGCGATGTGATTCCAACTGAAAAAGGCACGGTCGCCGCCACCACCAAGGGCAACGAAGGCAAGGGCCGCTACTAATGGAACGGCAGGACCCAATCGAGGTGCAGCCCGGTCTGGTGCCGCAGGTGGTTTACCGGCAGCCGGCGGTGCAACCGGCGCACGACACCAAGCCCATGCTGGAAATTGCGCAAGGCTTGGCCAAGCGCCTGGGCCTGTCGCAATACTTCGACTACACCATCGACCAGTGGAACCAGGCGAAGGCCCAGCCGCTGCCGCTGGACAACCCGATGGAGTATATGAAGGCGTACGGCGTGTACGTGGCCCCCGGATTTCCGCAATACGGAACCACGCTCGCGCCCGACCACCGTTTCGTGACCGAGTCCGGAAAAATCGAGCTGTACTCCAACCGCTTGCAGCAGAACGGCCAAGATCCTTTGCCGAAATACACGCCTCCGGCGCAGCCGACGGCGGGCAAGTTCCGCATGGTCGTTGGGCGCAAGGCGTACTTCACCCAGGCCGGCTCCACGGGCATTCCCTGGCTGAACGAGTTCTACCCGGAGAACGACCTGTGGCTGAATCCGGTGGCGGCGAAGGACCTTGGTGTCTCGACCGGCGATCGCGTGGAAGTCTCCAGCACCGTGGGCACGATCACGCTCAAGGCCCGCGTGACCCAGGAGATCCGCCCCGATTGCGTCTTCATGCTGCACGGTTTCGGCAAGCTCTCGGGGGAGAAGTGGCAAAAACTCCCAATCTGGTAGCGCAGATGTTCCTGTTTTCCGCGCTCTCGAGCGGCTCGGCGGCGCTGATTTTTTCTCTCGCGCTGCGCGGCAACCGGAACATGCAAGCCTACCGTCTGCTCTACGCCCTCGACATTCTTTTCATGTCGCTGGAGTTTTTCATCGTGCTGCCCTACCTGATCCACGCTGGCGTTTTGGAGGGAGTAAGATGCAAACTATAGATACAGAAATTAAGCAACTGCGGACGGTACCGATGGCTAAAGCTGGCAGCAGAAACGGGAAGAGCGTGGATCAGCAGGTGTTCGAGCGCCAGGCAACCATTTGCAAAGCGTTCGCCAACCCGGTTCGGTTGCACTTACTGGATCTGCTTGGCAAGGGCGAATGGGTCGTCGGTGACCTCCAGCAGGAGCTCGGCATTTCCAAGGCGAACCTATCCCAGCATCTCACGATCATGCGTTCCGCGGGCGTGATCGTCACTCAGCGCAACGGGAAGCAGGTCATCTGCTCGCTGGCGATGCCCGAGATCAAGCAGGCCTGTACCCTGATCCGCAATGTGCTCAAGGCACAGGTGCGCGCGACCAAGGATCTGGTCTAACACGCTGTTGGAACCGGCTCAGCGGGAGCTGCAGCGGCTGGCCGATATTGTGCAGCAGACGATGGCGCCGCATCGGGAGTCGGGAAAGCCGATGGTTACCAGGGTCGCCGAGTTGCTGGACGCGGACTGCGAGTCGTTTGCCGGCAAGCTGAAGGCGGCGAATATCGAACTGGTCCGCGTCTACGAGCGGGATGCGGCGGTGGAGGTCTATCCCGGCGAATTGCGCCAGGTGTTCACCAACCTGATTTCTAATGCCATTGATGCCATGACTGTTGCCTCCGAGTTCCAGGGCGGGCAGCTTCGCCTGGAAGTCTATAGCGAGGGGCAAATGGTGAAAATGCGGGTAGCCGACACGGGACCCGGCATCCCTGCCGAAAGGCTTTCGGAGATTTTCGAGCCCTTCTATACGACCAAAGGCGAGAAGGGGCTCGGCATCGGTTTGTGGATTTCGCGCAAGATTGTCGAGAAGTTCGGCGGCACCATCGAGGTAACCAGTTCGACCGGACAAGACATTCCCGGCACTTGCTTCACGGTCACTTTGCCCGCAGCCGCACGGCGGGAACAGCGGCAACCGGCCGAGCAGCGGGTCGCATAATCACTGACCAGTGGCACACATATCCCAAGACTTACCGAGAGTCATTGCCAGCAAATAGGAAAGCGGCTAGGAAAAGCCGCCGTAACCTACTGACCATTCCCATCGACGCCCGTCGCCGGGAGTGGTCGAGAAGCCCGACGATTTGGTGACGAATGGTGACGAGTTCGGGCTTAAGGAGCAGGAAATTCAGGATCTGCGGATGCCTACTACGCAGATTCAATGACTTAGCAGGGAAATATGGTAGGCACGAGGAGACTCGAACTCCTGACCTCTACCGTGTCAAGGTAGCGCTCTAACCAACTGAGCTACGCGCCTATCCTGTTGATTCTATCACTTGCGAGCCATCCGAAAACTGGCTCCGTGCGAAATCGTGCGAAATTTCACGAGGCTGCTGCTACTTCCGACGCGGGCGAGGTCTTCCACCCGCTGCGCTGGTCGCCCCATGAAGCTACGCGCCTGTTGAAAGACGTCCTGCAACTGGAGAGCGCAGGCGTGGTGGTTCGAATGCCGGCGGCATGGAAGGCAAACCGTCCGGAGGTCGTGCTCGAGGGCCGATATGTGTAAGCACGTCGCCGCGGTGCTTTATGGCATCGGCGCCCGGCTCGATCAACAGCCGGAACTGCTCTTCAGGCTTCATAAGGTTAACGAAAAGGAACTGATCGCCAAGGCCGGCAATAACCTTCCACTGTCGAAAAAGGGTCCGGCGGCAGCCAAGGTACTCAGCGACGGCGAAGACCTCTCCGCGCTCTTTGGCTTGGATATGGCGAAGAACACGAAGTCCAATGGGAAGCCTGCTGGCCGCGTGCCGTCAAAGCCAAAGCGTCCGCATCAAGCGATTGCCGCTTTAGAAGCTTCGATCTTAAGAAAGAGAATTGCTGAAGCCATGAAGAAGGCCGTCACGCAGCAGGCGAGCGCGAAGAATCCTGTGGCGAAGCAGACCGCACCGAAGCCGGCCAAAGGCGGCATCACCGCAGCAATCAACAGGGTACCGCACCAGCACCCTACGGTCTGGAACTCTGGATGGGGGACATCGAGACCAGTATAGCCACACCCATGGTTGTACAATCTCGGCGAGGCCGAATGAGCGATGTCCTTCGTCTGGTTGGTCGAGTGCAAGACTTGTCTTCAACGATTTGCGATAAAACCCCGTGATATCGTCCCCGGCAAGAGCACAAATGCGGTGATTCCTGGTACCGGCGTCGGCTCCTTCGAATGTCCGCACTGTCACGAATCTCACCACTACACCACAGACGATTTCATTCCCGGCGAGGGTCGCCTCCATCCAACTTGAGTTCCGTTGATGAAAGCTCTAGCCCATCTGAAACGGCATTCATCCCGCATAGCGGTGGCCAGTGAGCGGAGCCCGACCCAATCGCTCATACAAGTACGATTTCTGAACTGACCGTATGCTGATCCATTTCCTTCGGGCTGCAACCAAGAGCCGTCACGTGAGCAATGCCTCCAGGCTGGGCCACCTGAGCGCATCGGGGCTCTTCTTCCTGGCGATTCTGGACAGCACGCCGATCCCAACGTTCGGCGGCCCGGACATCGTGACGGCGATTCTTGCCGCCACCCACCACACTCCGTGGTACGAGTGCGCGGGCGTCGCCACGGCGGGCTCGGTCATTGGCGCTTACCTGACGTTCAGGATGGCCCGCCGCGCCGGTTCGGCGTACCTGCAAAGCAAGTTCGGGAACGGCAAGCTCACCGCCCTGCTGAAGCTCTTTCAACGATGGGGGATGGGCGCTGTCGCCGCCTCGGCAGCCGTTCCGTTCCCGTCACCAACCAGCGTGTTCTTTGCGGCAGCCGGTGCGGCACACTATCCCACCCGGCGTTACATTGCCGTCGTGACCCTCTGCCGGGCGGCACGCTATTCGCTGATTGCGATTCTGGCGGACCACTACGGACGCCACTTCATTCGGGTAATCCGGCATCCCGGCCAGTACTGGGGCTGGCTGCTGCTGTTCGCCGCCATTGTCGGCGGCGTGGTTGTGACCGCCATGCTCATGAATCGGCGGCTGGAGGTCGAGTCTGGAGCCGAGAGTCCCGTATCGTGAGGCTGAGCGGATTTGTTCCCGGCATGGGTAACTGCACCTGCCTGTAGCATTCGCCATTGCGAACGCAATCGTGGCGGCGGTGCGAATCCTGAGCAAGATTGACCAGAGGTGGCCGACAAACATCAACGAAAGTTCAGCGACGAACAGGCAGTCGTGACGCGGCTATGTAGGACGCGGTTCAAGCTAGGGAGTCACAGGGCGCCCAATGGACGTCGACCTGTTTGGTTGCGGAAGAGACGCGCACTGAGGCGTCACCTGCCAGCGCACCCAATAAGGCCAATCCCACCACCTCACGCCGCCATCCGCGCAGCAATGAAACGTTCGCATCATCCCCCAACTTCACTATTTCGCGAAGCTCAGAGCGGTTGCCTAAAATCCCCGTAGAGATGGACTGCTCCTGAGCCAAAGAGCGCATGCAAAGGGAGAGAAAATCAACTGTCGCCTCAAACTCGGATGGGAGGGGGGTGTCGGCTTTGATCGGCTCAGCAGTATTCTCACTACCTTTTTTCAACACTCGAATGATTTCCTGCCCAAACTTATCAATCTGCCCCGAATTCAATCCCCGAACTTGCGCCAGTTGTCGCACAGTGACGCAGGGCCTACGCGCAAGCTGAATCAGAACCGGGTCTGCCACGACGCGACGAACAGGAATATTCAGATCACGAGCCTTAAGCTCTCGCCATGCTGCCGATTCTTGCAATAAGGCCAATTCTGGGTGATTCAGTCTATTCGCTCCTTCGACGCGCTTATAACATTCGCGCTCATCTCGTGGTTGTAAGTTCTCAACATTTCCCAGCGATGTAAACTCGTCCCTTGCCCAGTCCGTGCGGCCTTTCAGAAGCAACGTCTGGCTGAACTTTTCATAAACTGGAATTAAATATCGGACATCATTCAGCGCATACTCGATCTGTCCGCTCGTTAGGGGACGACGCGTCCAGTCGGTGAACGTGTAATCTTTTTTGATTTCTACGGCGAGAGTGATCTTGAGGAGCGACAAAAGGGAGATTTGGTCGCCGTAGCCCAAAAGCGAAGCAGCAAGTTGAGTGTCAAAGACATTTGACACTGGACGCCCCAACATACGATAGAGGATTTGAAGATCGATTTTCCCGGCGTGACACACCGTGGTCACGTCAGGATCTAGCAGCACTCGGTGCAGGGGCGTAATGTCAGTCACGGATAGCAGGTCGATTAGGGCGAGTTCATCGCCTCCGGCCATCTGAATCGTGCAGGGTACCGGATAATATCGCCCCTCGCTGACGAACTCCATGTCGAGGGCGACAACTCTGGCATTGCGTAGTCGCTCACAAAACGCGAAAAGCTCTGAGTGAGTTTGAATCAGCATCTAAACGTTTCTCCGGGGTTCCGCTACTCCGCACCTGTTCAGGATTCTACAGCGCATTAACCTTCGATTCTTCAGTTCCTGATGGATACCGGATTTTCCGCAGGAAAACGGGACATTCGGCGGCGGGGGCACATTTGGCGGGGCCGAATTCGGCAGTTCGAGGCACCGAAAGGGATGCTAATATTAGCGGAGGACAGGGGCATGCATCGTAGCCGTAGTCTTTCGGCAGAAGGTCCTTGTCGCGTAACAGCTTTTTCGTTGCACAACAGTTCTCGCGGTCGGTATCATCATCGGCTTACGGGAGCAAACATGGATACCAATCGCATACTTACTGACCTTCGCGCCGAACGCGACCGTATCAATCAAGCCATCACTGCTCTTGAATCACTGGAAACCACAAGTTCTGCCGCCAGTGCTGTCCCGGCACGCCGTGGTCGTCCACCAAAGTCCGCCACCCCTGTCACAGCCCGGGGCCGCCGCACGATGAGCGCAGCCGCCCGGAAGCGTATCTCCGCAGGTGCGAAGAAGCGTTGGGCGCTTCGGAAGCAGGAAGCCACACCTGCCAAAAAGGCTGCGGGCGCAAAGAAAGCGGCTCCTGCCCGTCACATGTCCGCAGCGGCTCGCAAGCGCATCTCCGAGGCTGCCACGAAGCGCTGGGCGGCACGGAGGAAGGCGGCGAAGGCGGCGTAGTTCCGGACTGGGTAAGCAAAATGGCGCTTGCTGATTTCCGATGCGTGATGCGGTTCCGCGTCCCGTTCTGCGACGTGGACATGATGCAGCATGCGAATCATGCCTCCTACATCGTGTGGGCAGAGACCGCACGCTCCGTCTACTTTGCCGACGTGGTCGGGGAATCCGTCAACGGGGCGAATGGCATGATTCTGGCTCGGCTGGAATTCGACTACGAGCGCCCTCTTGACTACCTGGAGCAGGTCGCGGTCGGGTGCCGCATTTCCCGGACAGGACGCAAGTCCTCCGATTTCGCTTACGAGATTTGGAGCGAAACCCGCAAGGAACGTGCGGCTAACGGCATCACGACCATGGTTGCCTACGACTACGAGGCGAAGGCGACGAGGCTAGTGCCGGAGAGATGGCGGGAAATCATTGCCGGTTACGAGGTGGTCGCGCCGAGTGCGGGGAGTTGAAGTCAGCTTTTGCGCATCAGAGTTGTTGTGGGAGAGGCCGCCACCAAGGGGATGAAACATGGAGCGCGAAGAGTTCGCCAAGGTCATGCAAGGGGTGCTGGACACGCTTCCGGAAGAATTCCGTGACCGCATCCGCAATGTCGCCGTGCTGGTTGAAGACTTCCCGCCCGGCCAGTCGTCAGCCCCATCCCGCCAGCCGAAGAAACTGCTTCTGGGAATCTTTCATGGCGTGCCCATGACAGAGAAGAGTGTGTTCGACCTGTCAAGTGGGCCTGACTACGTCGTTCTCTACCAGAAGAACATCGAAGCAATTTGTTCCACGGAAGCTGAAATCTTCGATCAAATCCGGCAAACCGTCATCCATGAGTTCGGGCACTATTTCGGGATGGACGAGGAGCAGTTGAAGGATGTTTAGCTTAGAATGTGGCGGGATTCTCTTGTCCTTGCAAATCAACAGCGGTGGGTAAAGTCTTTAAATGTGTTAATTACTTTCCCACCTTTACTGAGACCCGACGACAAATCTGTCACTTCCTGCCGTGCCGCTGTTTCGGCCTGTTCCTGCGTAGAGGCATATCCCCAAGATATTAATTCGTCCGCGTTTCGCACTCCACAAATCATCCAGTGATAGCGGGTGCGGTGATAGAAACGTTGCGTTTGAAACGACTGAACATAGAAATTGGCGACCTGATTCATTGAACGTATCCGATCCTGCCAGCCACGATAGGCGTTATCGTCACTTGGACTCGCACTTGTGGCTTAGATAGTGCGCGGCATCGCGGCACACCAATTGGCATTTGTGACACCGAATGGGGCCTTTCACCACGGAAGCGGGTTTGGCGGCGTTCGGTTTGCTTAGAATGGCCTTCATACTTTCCTCGGAGAATTTGGCTATTGGGCCGTCGTTGTTTCAACGGTTCACGCCGATTTCCCGGCGACAGACCTGCCCCCCCCCCCGGGTCAATGAGTAAATTAGGTAGCTGGAGCGAAGAAGCAGGGTAGGCTATGTAGCGCGACGGTGGGACTTCGTTCGGAACGCCTAAAGAAATTCTACTCTATTTCCTGAATTGATGCCTCGCTCCGGAAAGGTACACGAGTTTTCGAGGCCCGGGACACGTTGCTATCCAGCAGCGACTCTGCTGTGCGCGGCTGCGGTCCCAACCTTGGAACCACGATGAAGGAGCCCGGCAAGGCGTGGCGAGCCGGTCATCCGAAGAAAGCAAACGACAGCTCGATCATCGTCACGATGATGATCCCCAGTTTCTGCCAGTCGTGCAACAGGGAATGGCGAAGCGGCCAGGCAAGCCCCACGGCGAGGATCAGGATCAGCAGGTTCGTTATCCCTGAGAACGCCCGCGTGAGTCCGTCGCTGTGCCGGGCGCGGACTACGTTCAGAAATCCGCCTGCTATCATGGCTGCCGCCGTTCCGGAGAGCAACACTGCGAGATGGCTGAGCGGCTGGAGGCGGAAACTCGTGACGCAGTGGGCCACGCCCAGGGCGATCATCAGCCAACCGAAGAACTGGTCAAGTATGCTCAAGCACTGCTCCTACGGGACCCGGGACTGAACGTGTGCCCCACCAAGACTTCAGCCAATTCCAACATCAGCGATTCGGCGCTACGGTGCGGGTTTCGCCAAGCGCATCAATTTGCTCCTGCACCTGACGGCGGAACTCCAGCGGATGGGCAATGTTGGCAAACGGCTCCGGCGTGCCGCCGACGCCGCGCACCATGATGGTGCCGAAGCTGAGCATGCGCCCGAGCATGCTTTGGTCAACACTGACGCTCTCGATCTTTGAAAGCATGATTTCCGTCGAGCGCCGGGTCAGCAGCCCCACCTTCACCAGCACCCGCCTGTTGGTCACCGCCATCTCCGTGGCTGACCTTTTCCAGAACGCGGTTGCGACGACCAGGGCCGCCAACATCAGCAGGGTGAATCCCACGGCAGCCAGTTGCAGCGAGTTGCCGTTTTTCTTCTCCATCCCAGAGACCGCGCCTGTCAGCAACCCAATGCCAACTAGCGCCACGACAAGCGCGACCAAGAAGTGCGTGAGCATTGCGATCCAATGCAGCCGGGTGCGGTACAGCACGGTCTCGCCCGTACTGAGATTTTGGTCGATGTAGCTCATGCCGGACTCCTGAGAACCCCAGTGCAGGCAATCCTAGAACTTACATCCGCCAGAGGCAATGGGAGCGAACGAATGCGGCAACTGGATCAGGCGCAGTGGGCCGCCATGGGACTGGACATGAATCTGACGATGATGCCTTGATCCGTGTCCTGAAAAAAATACGACCCACAGTCATTGCCGCTGTGGGTCGCTTGGTAACAGGAGGGGATTAGCTCTAGTTATTCGACGTATGCCGGATCGAAGTGTTAGCAGGAGATTCCAATCTACCCATAGGGGAGGACGCAAGGTCGGGGATCGGCTTCACGCCGGAATGGTGTTCACCTTCACCCGAATATCCACCAGGGCCCGGCGGAGCGATAGGGCTTAGAAACTATCGATAGGGAGACTGCTGAGCCCACATCCGCTCCACGGAACATGAGTCTGCTCTTTCCAGCCCTTTATCGGGCACACCAGTGGCGCGGGATAGTTGGGGGGTGTGGGGAAAACAGGAAAATCTCAATTTGGGAAGAACTATAGGGGACCAGCCCGATTGTAACTGTGGGCTGTGATCGTTGCAGCAAGCGCCCGGTGTTACTTCCTGTAACTAAGTAGATGCTGGCTTGCCGGTGGAAGATGCACGCCCTTGGGATTTGCGGAGCAGGAGCGCTCAGGATTTCTTCGCACGTCTCCAGCAGCGTTCGCTTTCTCCCTTACGACCGGACCTTGGCTCGAATGCGGGTGAGCCTCTTGCGCCGGCCATGGGTGTGCTCGGGCGGTGGCATGAGGGTCAACGGCGGCAGGACGAAAAGTTGTTGCTGCGCATCGTCGATGAGCACCTTCGCCCTTCGGGCCGGCAGGGTGCCGCCCAGAATGCAGGCAAGGCTCAGCAGCGAGCGGCTCCCGCAGATGCGGCAGGCGTCATGCGGGCTGTCGCTGACTACTTCGCAATCAGCGCAGAGCACCGCATTCCGCAACTGAATCGCATTCAAGTCCGGTTTGTCAGACTCCATGGCGCTGGCTCCCTGGTCCTTACTTTACATTCAGGTTCGGAGAACGGCGAGACGGGCGGAGTTACCTTTGTGGTGCGCTTGATCGTCTGGGGCTCGATCCTTACCTCGACCCTGCGCAGGCTGGCGAGCAGCAGGTTCATCTCTTTCATGAAGCCGACCTCGCCCCGCAGATTCTTCCTGCTGGCCTTCACTACGAGACGCACTTCGCCCCGCCTGTACTCCAGCAAGCCCCGTCAGGGCGGCAGTTCATCCGGCGCAATCAGACCCGGCGCAGCAAGGTAGTAACGCTCACAGCTCAAACCCTCTTCCGGCTTCGCCCGGATGGGCTTCTCGGCATCTGCAAGAAAATCGGCAGTAATCAAGACTGGGTTTTGGCGGAAATGGCGGCTTTCATAAAAGAAGTAGTAAAACTTACTGTAAGTGATTGATTATAAAGGTATGGCGGAGAGAGAGGGATTCGAACTCAAAATCCGTGTTTAAAACAGGCAAGTTATTGGTTTTTATGGACGCCAACAACTCAGAAAACTGTGGAAACGCGGACTTTTGGTACGCCACAGGTACACGAGAAAAGGGCGGCTCTCGTCGCCCTTTCCGGCATCAGGCCATGTGACCTCCCATGAAATCGAGCAGGTCTCGTCCGAGTATCCGCATTGCCCGATAGACCCTTTTCCGGCGGCTGCTCATTGTCGGCTGGACAAACGCCTTCAGTAAGCCGCGGTAGACCCAACGCCGAACGGTATCCACCGACCAACCCGTAATCCCCGAAACCTCACAGACCGAATACCACTTCTCCGGCTGGATGGAACTCATGTCGGAATCTCCGAAATGGATTCCCCTCCCCTTATCGGGGAGAAACCGAAGAATCAGAACCAGTCCTCGCTAGGCGTGACTAGCCCTGAAACCCCTACCCTTTCGGGCAGGGGTACCGGTATAATAGCGCCGCATTTCCTTTGTAACGGGCCATTTGTTTTTTCGGTATAGCGTCCCGCTTTCCGAACATACCGAAAAGTTTCGTAGAAAATTAGTGCAAACGGCTCTGCTTTCCCTTTTGTTTTCTAGCGATTGCGAACGAGGACTGATTGCCGCACCGTTCCCCTTCTAGCGACGGGTATCCCACGGTGGGGCACAAATGGGACAGATCCAACGCCGCCGACGCACACAGAGCCGGCAACGCTTCTTTTGGGAGTACCCGCTGAGAACAACCGGTAACCACCGTGAACGCGATTCATAACAGCTCGTCCGCTGCTTCGCAGGGGGACAACAAAGGGGAGGCGAAAATCGCATCCGGTGCCGTGCCCGTCGCCGGGAGAACGGCGGCGGAACCAACGGCCTCCCCTTTCCGGAAAATTATTTGGGGGCGACACAATGCCGCTGGAACAATGTCCGCAATGCAGTAAACGCGGTCTGCAGCCGAGCACTGGGGATTTTTTCTATTTCTTGCGATGCAGATACTGCAAGTATGAACGCAAAATCAGCCACGCCGAGTACCGTCAGCGAAAAGACCCGATCATTCGGTCCAGGATGCAGAAACAATTCGATTTGATGAAGCGCACGGAAGAATAGTTATCGCCCACCCGCCGGGTGCACGGTCCGAAAACCAAATCAGCCCAAAACGATGGCGAGCCAAGATTGCAACGGAACTGAACGTGGACGCGGAGAAACGCACGCAGGGATTCGGCGGATTCCTGAAGGAAATGGTTGACGGTCCGGAGAGAACCGCAAGAAGAGAAGGGCGACGGCAACAACGTCAATGGCGTTGCGGCGACCTGAGGTTCGCCGGGCTACGCGCCCCTGGGGGCGGGCAGCAAGAATGTCAGGCATGGCCATAGAGCGGGCACGGGCCTAGTAATTTGCATAGATCTGACGTTTACGATTAACCTCAAAAAAATCACGCCCTTGGGCGTGAAAGAAAAAGAGAGACACAACGTTGGCATCTGTTGAAATCGTCACTTCCGAAAAGGTACTTCAGCCTTTCGAAATTGACTTTCCAGCCAGTCCAATCTCGCTGTATCAGATACAGACCAAGTGCGCCAGCCTACAATGCTGTGCAGAAATGCGGGGATTAGTTTTATCCGCTCGACATCGTTGAGCTTGTTCCATTGTTCAACAATATTTGCGACCTGGGAATCACCCTTAACGCTGGCACGTGCCATGTAAACCTCCAACTATTATTAGCTTAGCTCTGCTTAGATTGCTTTGCAACCTGCTCCTACCGCAGACACATGACGGCGGTAACCGCGGTACTTCCGAAATCGAAAATGCAAAATCGCTCGTCTAAGTGCCTTTTCTGACTCCCAGTAATAGGGTGGAACTCCAACCGTCTTGGGAATCTGCACACCTGAGTGAATGACCTCGCGTTTCAGTTCCTCGGCAACGACCAATACCTGATGAGCAACGAAGTCTTTTAATGCAAACGCAGGAAGTTGTCGGCCAGTATGCGACCAATCCGGTAATGCGAGAACTAATTGGCCACCTTCCTCAAGGTGATCAATTGCCTTCCGAAGGAAAGATGAATAAACATCCGCCAGGAGTTGTCTGTCCTCATTTGTGTTGAAGCCGTAAGGAGGGTCGGTCACGATTACGTCGAATAGTCCCTGTGGCTCCCACTCGCGGCAATCCCCAACAGCAATTCGGCCGGGCAGGGACTTCGAAAGCGCTCCTATATAGTGCCTATTGATTGAAAGGCCCGACGAATAACTTCCTTGATAAGTCACCCGGTGACCGTCTTCCGCGCCGCTTTCGCCCCGTCCACGAAGGTCAATCAATTGCTTCAGGTCGGACCCAAGTCCGACAAGTTCTTTCTGCAGCGCATCCTCCTCGCTAACAGAACCAGTCAGTATTGCTGCTTCGTATCTTCTGGCGACCTTAAGTCTCGTATAAAAAAGCAATCGCGCTAGCGGACCCGCATGTTGCAATAATTGCACAAGCTCCTGCGACGATTCCGGCGACTGGCCCATTCGTTCTTTCCATTGATTCAAGAGTTGTTCGGCCAAAATTAATGCTTTACCTTCCAACGACTGCTCCCATGAATGCTTAGCGGCCCGTGAGTGATCTGCCTCTTCTAAATGCTCAGCAACTTTTGACAATGCCTCATGATGAGCAACCAGTTCGCTGGCTGACTCCGAGAAGAAACGAATGTTGTCTTCGACGAGAAATGGACTGATCGGTTCATAATCAAGCCCACAACAAAGGGTATTATCGTACTTGGCTGCCTCTAACAGAGTCGTTCCACTTCCCACGAAGCAGTCGCATATCAAGACTGGCCCAGACTTTTGCGGCCAATATGGGCGTGTGATGTTAATCATTGCCCCAGCAAGTGTATGGGGCAAGGTCGTATGGTCAAACCATGCTGGTTTGTTTTCGTCGAACAAATGAAACGGATTCTCATTGATGTATTCCTGGTCATAACAAATAATAAAGTGCCGATTGCCTCGTATGCGACCTTCGCCCCCCATGGAGTGGTCCATCACCAAGAACAAGCTTCGAGTGGAATCGAAATCACTTTTCGTTCTTTCAGCTGTTATTAGCGCTTCATCATGGTGGTAGTCACCGGGATGCGGAATGACAAGCCTGTCTTTGAACCGCGATCTCATGTCCTCGATAATTGACGCAAGGCGATGTTCCCGGAGAAAGTACTTCTGCACCGAGATTTTCACGTCATCGAGGCCGGATTTAAGATCATCCTTTTGGATCCTGTCAAACTCTGTAAAATCTTCATGCGAAAAAGGCCGAAATAACAGCCGCTTGTGGGTATAGCGATCAAGATATTCGTCGATCTTTTCAAACATCTCGTCCTTGTTTGCTTTGTATAGGTTACGTACGTAGACATTCCTTCCGCAAGAATGTATATATCCGGAACGAGAGCAAATTGCCTTTAGGTCAATACCGACGGCCGGCGGAAGATATACAAGGCACGATCCAAACATCACATCAATCGCAGCAGTGTTGCCAATCAGTGCCGAGTACTTTTCAGCTATCAGCTCGTACTTACTGCGACCGCCGCGGGAGTTGTCTCGAAAGCTTTCGGCCACGTGCGCGAGAATTCGCTTGAAGCCGTCCACCGACAAAAACATAAGTTCGCTATCACTATCAGTCCTGTATGAACGGAGGAGGGAAATCAGCTCGGCTACCTGAATATTTGTGACTCTATGATTTTTCTTGAAAAGAAAGAAATATATCTGCCCCCTATTTCTAAACCATTCCGTGAAAAATCTATCGCCGGGGAATCTCGGGCCGGCCTTGCGCTCCTTGTCGTCAGCATTATCCAAGGCAGCTGTTGGAGCGGAAACTAATTCAAGTACTTCGAGAAGTTCTTTATTGAACGGGCTTATCAAATGCCGCTCCAGTAATTACATGGGCTTTGGGTTCTGAGCTGAACCCTGAGTTTTCCTCTAAGGTGGTGTATTGTCAAGAAGATCCTGAGATTTCCTTAATGCGCGTCCCACAAGCGTAAACCTTTTCACTTCCCCCAACGGGACATCTGCCCCAGGCCGCATTACCCGCCCCGCCGGGTGGGCGGCCAGAATCCCTTCTCGGGGCAGGCCATGCTCAGGCGCCCCGGAGCCGCTCTTCGATGTCCTCAACTATCCGTTCCAGCTCCTCAATTTCCTGTGTTACCGTTCGGATCTTTTCGTATCGTTCCTCGATCCAGCCACGAACAAGGTCGGCAAATTCCTCGGTGCGAGCGCCGTTCAACTTCTCTTGCAGGTCGTCAATTTGCCCTTCGACGCGCGAGCGATAATCGCGCTTCGACTGGAGAGCCCCTTCAAGCCGGGCTTTACCGGATTCCTGCCGCTCGACCCATTCACGTTTCTTCCGTTCACGCTCCGCGTTGTATTCCGCAAAGCGATCCTGAATCGCCGCAAAGATTTCGTTGAAATGCCCAAGAATGCGCTCGCGGTGCTCTTTTCCCATGTACAACTTCCACGCTGCTTGTTGCGCGCCCTTAAATGCCTTTATCGCGTCGAATGGGTTACTGGCGCGAACTTCCTCCCACACCTTTCCGGCCAACTCCTTTGCCTCGCCGAAGCCGGCCTCTTGCAGTGCCAAACGGCGGTTCTTCAGGCATTCTCGCGCTTCTTTGTAGGTAGCCCAACACGCAGCGCGATCCTTGGACAGCAGGCGACCCTCGTCACCAGCAATCGAGTTAAAAAATTGATCCGTACCGGTCGCCGCGTTCCACCCATCCTTCATCCATTCTTGGATTTCGCCGAGCATTCGATCGGCTTCTATCAACTCGTTGCGGTCTTCCGCGCATTTAGCGGCCATGCCCGCCTCGCGAATCATGGTGAGTACGAGATCGCGCTTTTGCGCAGAATGGTTGGCGAAGCGCTCGCGATTGCAGCGTACCGCATCGCGAATTTTATTGAACTCGCTCCACAAGCGAGCACGGTCAGGCACTGCGACCGGCTTCAGCGTCTTGAAAAGCTCGCTCACCTGCTCCGCCAGCCCGCGGTAGTCGTCCGTTGGATGCCCGTCGCCCAAGAGATCTGTATGCGATTCCCTGTGCAGGTTCGCGATCGCATCAGCGAGGGTCTTCGCGTTCTCTTCCTGGCGCGCCTTCCATTCCTCGCGCCCACGCTGCATCTCCTCGCGCAGCGCATGGAAGCGTCCCCATAGCCGACGGCGGTCATGTGGCAGCAAGGATGCGGAACGAATTGCCTCCGCAACGTCCTTGGCCTCAGCCCAGTAACTTTTGGGGTCGGAACGTAACTGTTCGAGCCGCGCCAGTCGCTCGGAGAGTTCGCAAAAAGTCACTTCGGATCCTTGCGCTGCTGCTCCGCTTATCATCGGCAACCTCGGAAGGCAAAATATTTTATTTCAACTTGCCCGCGAAAGCCACGCTATCCAGCAACGCAATTACCGAGTCGGCAGAAAAAAGCGGCGCGCGAAAGTCAACGCCGCTTTGGACGAAAATGAGCAGGCAGGCCGTTTGGCTCGCTCGCTCCGTCCTTCAATTCTTCTGAACATCCATCAGGAACGCCCCGAGCTTGGCCGCCGCCTTGAATTGCGGGATCGGCTCAAGCTCCTTGAACGCCGACGTGAAGGCGTTCTCCAGACTCCACATCGTGCGCGGGGCGAATTCCGGCACTGGCGGCTCGAAATAGAGATCATGCACCCGACGGGCCAGATGCTTGGGCGCTTCGAGTTCGCCTTCCACAAACGCCCGGTAGATCAAAAGCTTGGCATGTTCATCCTCGATCTGACGCCGCATGGGTTCGAAGTTGCGTTGCATGCGGTCAACACCGACGGCCAGCGCATCGACCAGGCTAAAGTGCTTCGTGTGCTTGGCCAACACCGGCGTGAAATCGCCGTAGAAGGCCATGTTGTCGCAGACGAGGACGCGGTAGCCCACGGTCAAGGCGAGGCGCATGGACTTGTCATTGGCGTTGCGGAGGCCGATCGAAAATCGGCAGCCGTCGAAGGTGGTTTCAAGGTCCAAGACGCCGAACATCCGCATTCCGTCCGGGGACACCGCGTACTCATCCTTCATGACGGCGATCTGGCGGAAGCCCAACGTTTCAATCAATGCCTCGACCGTTGCATGGTGCGCGAGCGGTTGATGGGTCAGGCTCGCAGGTGGTGTAGGAATGGCTCGTAATTCTTCGCGGCTCAGTTTGTGACTGCCGCGCTGGGCGAGAAGCTGGGATGTTCCCATGGTATTTTCCTTTCAATGTGCTGTGCGAAGGGACAAGCCCTTCCGGCAGGCTCCGTGCTAGGACTGCCGGAAGGGCTTCTCAGGCGGGGTTCGCCGGTTCGCTTTGCGAACGGGGCTGCCGCATTTCGAAGTACGCCAGGGCGATGGCGATGGCATCGAAGAGGAGTACGCGGTAGTCTTCTTCATTTTCCGGCTTGCGCATAGGCGGCAGATTCCCGGCAATCTCGGGCAACTTCCAGGCAATCTCGGGAAAACGGCTGGCGATGACCGCGGCGACGGCGTACTTGTTGTGCGCCGCGTGGGAGTGCGCGAAGAACCGACGCAGCGAACGAGGTTCGACAACGCGGACGGCGATGTGACTCCGACCCAACAGATTCTTCACGGCGCGCACGACCGGCTTTTTCGCGCGGGCACGAAGCGAATATTTGACGAGAATCACATCTGGACGGTAGTCGGCAAGCAGTGCCGCCAGCTTCTTTCCGGCTGGAACGCACACGGCATTCACTCCCCCACGAAAACTTTTCGTGCCGAAATCGAGCAACAGCTCCGGACCTTCAAAAACCGCAAAGGCAAAACTCTGGCTGCGAACGTTGAGCGCCAGTACCCGGCGCGCGCGGATGGATGACATAGCCTTAAAGTTGGTGCCGCTCTTTGAGCCAGGCGAGTTTCTTCGCAGCTTGGCGGGATGCGACGCGCGATTTCTGCTGCGCCTCCCGCAACAAGGGCTTTTGCTTCACGGCCAATATCTGGAAAGATTGGTTGATGCATGTTGTGAGATAAGTGATGAAATCGGCCCGGTGTCCGCATGATATGCGGTATTTTTTAAGTATGGCAGTTGCAATGGCCGTGTCAAACCAAGGTACAAAGCTATGCGACAACTACCGGGCGCAGCGCAAACTAATGTTGGTGCCCGTCGTGCCGGGCGTAAAGGTTAAGCCGAGTGACTCCACCCCATCAAGGCCGCCAATGCCCCAACCGCCGCCGCGGCGGAAGCCAAAGGTAGTGGCATCTGCTTGGTTCTCTGAAAAGAGTTCACCGACTCCTTGTGCGGAATTCCACGAAGGGGTTGATGCAGCTACCGTCGACTGGGTCATACCGTTGTAGGTCATGCCCGCGTCGTTGAATTGGTACCAGTTCCATCCAGTGGCAGTGCCATGCGGTTGGTTCGTGCCCGTAATCGTATCATTCGTCCATTGCCAGATATTGCCCGCCATATCCCAGATAACTGATCCATTCGATAAAGTGAGGGTGCGGATCTGGGTGGAGGTCGCTCCCGTACCGCCACAGGAGACAGGACCGTCGGTGCCGACGCAGTTTTGGGAATCACTTGGCGAGGCGACGGATGCCTGGGCGGGAACACCGTCGTTATGGCCTGAGTAGAGATAGCTCGTACCTACGACTCCTCCGTTCCAATTTGAACCCTGGCTTTCCGCGTTCCAGGCGATCGTCTGCCATTCATTGTTCGTAATGAGATGGGCGCCGATTGAGGCACAGTAGGAAGCGGAACTCGTTTGGGAAACGTCGACGATGGGGATAGCGTTCGGGAGGGCGGCAGGAGCGAGGCCGTTCACCGCGGTGCAGTTTGTCGCGAGAGCACTATTGTCTTTGTACCCATTGCCGTCGGTGGGCGTCGTCTGCGCCACCCCCGTGCTGATGCTCGCGCAGGCGGCATCATACTTCATCACGTAGAAATTGTTGGTGCCGAAGGTGGGGTTGCCGGGGACGGGCACCCAGTTCCCGCCATCAAGCGTCGGATTCGATCCTGCCGTGAACATAGGGGGGGTTGTCCCCGCTAAAGCAAGGTATTTCTGCGATTCAGGCATTGCGACGATGCGGTACGTGGTGCCGTTCGTCTGGTAGGAGTAATAGAGGTTGGAAGAGGTGGAATTCGCGGGATCCACAGGGAGGTTTCCGAGAGGGGCTCCCGTCGACATCTGTGTGAAGTTGATGGGGATCCATCCGGTACCATCAGTCTTCTTGTAGGTGGAACTCGCGGGACAGTGAAAAAAGGTGGTTCCCGTCGCAAAGTTACCTCCAAGACCGGAACAGTTGGTACCCGCGGTCGTGGTAGCCGTAGGGTCAGGGATGGAGAGATACGTGACGGAGGATGAGCCGAGAGAGAAACTTGAAGCTCCCGCCTGATCCGTGGCATATGTATTCACCGCACTATTCAACGTACTGAGGTCGGAGAGGCGGCTTGAATCCCGTGACTGCTGGAGGAGCGCGGCGGGGTTCAAAGCGAGAATCACGACAATGGACAGGACCGCGATGATCGCGATAACGATAAGAAGCTCGATGAGGGTGAACGCTTTACGCATGGGTTGAGGAAGAAATATGGAGATTGGTTTCTATGCGGAGCATCTGGGCTGCAAGGTTCTGGATCTCAAGGTCATCGAATTTCTGGATGAGGTTCGCATGTGCCTGTTCCGGGATGGTGAACGCCACGACGTACAAGATGACAAGGGCAATGACGATTGCAGCAAGAACCGCGAGGATCACGCGGGTGACCAAGCCCCAGCGAACAGGAAGGGACGTTGCCATGCGGGAGAGTTGATGCTTCATGGGATGGGGAAAAAATTGGCTAGTTGTTACTTACCTTTCATTATCGGTGAATTTGGGGATTTCTCAAGGGGGGAGGTTATGCACAGGTGACCTGCGGTGCCGGCACGGCAAAACCCACCTGCCTCTTCTGGTGAGAGAACGGCAGCACCCGATCACTCATACGATCCGGAAATTTCCCGTTCTGCGCCAATCAAGAGCACGCCAGCCACCCACGCTTGAGGGCCAGTTCTTCAATGGACAACGGACGTTAATCACCGCGATTCGCCACGCCAGGACGCGTCTTCTTCCCGCCGCCCATCGCGACCTTCGCTCCCATCCGCGCCAGGCTCAGGACGACTCCGGAATTGGTCATGATTGCGTCCGGCCAGCGTTTCTCCGCGGCGTTCCTGAGCAGCTTGAAGTCTTCTTCGGACATTTTGACGTTCACCTGGACCGTTCGCTTCATCCTTCTTGAATCTGCGGTTTTGCTTGACTTCTCAAGGATACTATTCGTACTCTTAGTATCTCCAATGCATTGATGGATGAGAATGAAGGATGCGGAGGCGGATGGCCGAACCTTGCCAGTTTCGTCTGTGCCCGACGACAGGCCAGCGCGCGCCCTCTGGCACGCGCAGCAGTCAGCTGTTGCCGATGCCGCCTCCCTCGGGACGCGAGGGGCGCCATCCTTACTTAGTAGTTATCTTATGGCATGAAGATAATAGCGCTGCAGGTATTACCGTCCCGCCTACCACCACCCGACCCAATCCAGGCACTCTAGGAATCTTCATTCGGGTAATTCCTGCCCGCAACTTCAAGGAGAAGCTATGAAACGGCGTATTCTGCTGTTCGCAGTAGTAGTGTGTCTCGCCGTGTGGCAGGTTGCCTGCGGCGGTGGAAACACGGGTGGGGTGGTAACCACACCCCCGACGACATCAGCGCCAACCGTGAATTTCACGGCAACGCCAACGGCAATAACGAGCGGCCAGTCATCCACGCTTGCGTGGACGACGACGAACGCGACGACGGTGTCGATCGACAACGGCATTGGCAGCATGACACCAGTCGCAAGCGGCACAAAAATCGTGTCGCCCACCGCGACGACTACCTACACCCTTGTCGCGACTAACGCGAACGGCAGCACTTCTGCCGCCGCGACAGTAACCGTAACTTCGGCACCGCCGCCTCCCCCGGCTTCCACCGTAACATCGGTGACGGTCATGGGTCCGGCAACGGTTCCGGCGAACAACACTGCGCAGTTTGCGGCGACGGTAAACGGTACGGGAAGTCCAAGCCAGGCAGTCACGTGGTCAGTGTCGGCAAGCGCCGGCACGATAACCACAACCGGTCTCTTTACCCCGCTCGCTACCGCAGCAGGATCGTCAGCGACGATCACCGCAACAAGCGTGCAGGACAAAACAAAGTCCGGCACAGCAACGGTCGCGGTGCAGATGCGGACGATGACGCTTTCGACAACGACAAAACGGCTCTATGCCGACTATGCCGATACGGTCGTCCTCCACCTTACCGCAACGGGAGCATGCAATGGGGACACGATTTACTCGTTGTCAGTAGGAACCGCCAGCCCCTCGACGCTCAGCAACCTGCAAAACAACTGCGGGAGCAACGCGCTGACGGAAGCAGCCGGCATCGGATCAAACGTGCCGCCCTCTAACCTGGATTATTACGTGACAGGTTCGGACGGCGCCAAAACAAACACCGTGCATATCCCCTATCTCGGCAGCCGCGCACCGCTCATGGCGATGTCCGCAACCGAGATTTTCTACGCTCCATCGCGCGGAATGCCCATCCAGAAATTCAAGTTGGACGGGACGGCCGATGGGACAGAATCAAGGATGGGAGGACTTGGATCCATCAGCTACGACGCAAAAACGAAGCAGCTCGTAGGATCCTGGCTATGGGGATTAACATGGACCGACCCAACTAACACCACTTTCCCGGGAGCTAATGGAGTGCCCTCAACCAAAGCCATCGGCATGGTCGCGGCAAACAACGGCGTTGTCTACGCCACCATGCCCTACGACGGCCTGATCGGGAGAACTCTTCTGACCACGGGCGATCAGATACCTCAACCACTCACCACATTCGCCGCCGGAACATCGCCGGTTGCGATTGACGCCGAAACGCTGGGAGGCAACGACTTCGTCCTTTCCGTCGATCGCGGGAATCCAACCCTAGATCTCTTCGATACGGACGGGAACCTGAAATCAACGCTGCCGCTTAACGGACTCACGCCATCGGCCACGGTCCTGCAAACCGGCGACGGTGGCTGGATGGTCAAACTGATCGCGACGGGGCCTGCCGCATGGAAAGCAGTTGTCGTATTCCTATATGACAACACGCTCATCCCGGTAAGCATCGATCCCGGAACACTTGCCATGACGGCGGGAAAACCCGTAGCGCTCACCGGCGACCCTATCGGACTCTCGAAAGACGAGCTCCATGGGCGAGCCATAGTGACCTATGCGGACCAGACAAACGGAGGGAGCACCTTCGCTTCCGTAGACCTCACCGGCGACTTCACGACGCAGGCTCCGATACCAACCCCGCTTACGTCCACGTTCGGTTCTATGGCGGCCGATACGCTCGTTTCCCCCGATGGTACGAACCTGTATCCCGGCGGGATCAACCAGGCCACCGGCGCAGTCGTAATGACGCCAATGCAAAACAAGTAAACTGCTGTTCTTTCTCCTTTATGTTCCACAGGAAACCCCTGACCATTTTGGCCAGGGTTTTTTCTATCTTTGCATTTGATGCCATCCTCCCCCTACGGCGAGGTCTCCTGCCTGCCGGTGCCGGTCACATTCACGTTTGTTGTGGCGGTCACGGTATAGGTCGATCCGATCCACGTCTGGTAAGGGCACGCAAGCGTATAGGTCGTTGCGGATGCGGGGGTGGTCGTTGCGGAACCTCCCGAAGGGGAAGCGGACTCGTTGAGGCTGCCGCCACTCAGGGTACAGCTTTGCGTGAGGCTTGAACCGCAGCTCCAGATAAGCTTCGTCGATTGGGGGACGACAACCTTCGTGGGACTCGCGGTAAGGGAGCATCCTGGCGTGATGGTCACCGGGGTCGATGCGAATTGCGAAGGATCAGCAGCATCCGCACATTTCACCGTATACGTACCCGTGGCGTTGTAGACAGGAGTGAAGGAGACGGTGCCGTTCGCCGCCGCGGGAGCGGGACTGCCGGTCGAGGTCCAGTTGAAGGAACCCGAACCGCCGGTGCATCCGAAAGGTGCGGGGGCGCCGACCGGGACAGGGGTCGTGGGGCTGGGTGAGATCTTCGGAGGGCCGTTCGCGACAGTGAGGGTGATCGTGACGGTGACCGGATTGCTCATTGGATAAGGAGGCGTGCCCGGAGAAGAAAAACAGGGAGCCGATGCCGTACAGAACTTAATCGTCGCCGTATGCACCCCGTTCGCGAGACCGACGGGATTCACGGTTGCCGTGATGGTCTGCGGGGCGTCTGGAAGAAGGTTGTTTCCCGATGACGGGGTGATTCCCGTAAGCCATCCGCTCCCCTGCCCGGCATAGCTTGGGGTAGCCGCGTTCCATGAAGCGGAGGATCCTGGTCCGCCGACATTCGAAAGAGTGAGAGATACGGGCTGGGTGACATTGGGGTTGTTCGAGGTGAGCGGGGCAACGGCGCTTGCGCTGAGTGCGGCGATAGGATTCCAGAGGATGAGGAAATTGGCGGTCTGGTTGGCACCGAGGTTCAAGCTGTTTATGGCGTTTCCTGCCGAAGGGAAGCTGGCGCATCCAGGCGCTGCGCCGATCCATCCGCAGAAGCCGCTTGCCTTCGCGAGCGGGGCGATGAAGTCTTTCCCGATGGCGAGGAGCTTGTCCCAAGGATGGGAGGGGGCGTCATGCCCGTCATTCTGTGCGATGGGTAATGCATCGACGGAGCGGAGGCCGAAGAGAGAGCCGGCGGACGATGGATTGGCTTGAATTTTGTAGGTATCCGCAGGAGCATTCGCATACTGAGCGTTTGGCACGGGAACCGGCGTTTGGGCAAACACCCCATCGGCACCATTGGTAACCGTCCATTTTGCGGGAACGCCGGCGCCGTTCTGCGAGTTCTCCGAGGTGACGTTGATCGTGCCTGCGGGAGGAGCGGTTACGGTATAGGGAATGTTATAGTATTCATCTCCCCAGTATATATACCAAGGTGCGTCACACTGATACGTGCAGTCTTCTACTGTTCCGTGAAATGCGGCATTATAAGTACCAGGGGAAGAGGTTGCGGTAAAATAATCATAAGATACATAATCATTACCAGTAGTGTTATACAACAATGTTTGGGTTTGTCCATTTATAGTGCCCTCTAACCCAAGGTATACATTACTATTACCGCACGTTTGATAATAAAAATAGTCTGCTACAACTATTGTCTCATTTGGAGCATATGAAGATTTATTCATATTCACCACGAAATAGACACCACCATCAATCGTGCCAGCAGGGAGTACAAAAAACGTATCCGCCTTAGCCGCAGGCGCGCGGAGTATCGCTGCTCCGCCAACAACAAATAATATAAAAAGTGCCGTCGTAACCGATTGTGCCGCTCTTCTTTTCTTCACAACCAGGAATACTGCGCCGGCGACGATAAAAATAAGAAAAATCGCGGCTGCAAGGAAAAGTATCCCCATCGGCGCCGAGAACGGTCGTTGCGATCCTTGGGGAACTAATTTTGTCGTCGCCGCAAATGTGCCATGCGCAAGGAATTTTCCGTCCTGGTCCTTGATCGTGACGTCCGCCATTGGATTGACGCATGCGGACGTGACCGCAAATGAGAGCGCGATCTGGTCCTTGTTTTGGCTAAGCGGACCCGCATAGGGCGCGGCGCATGAGTTACCGTTCCCATCCGCGACTGTGGCGGCGACGGAAAGTGACGAGGTCGTCATCCCTAACCGTGATCCTGGGAACGTATCGGCAGGCCCGCTCCAGAAGAAGGAAAGGTTCGCGGTATTCCCCGCCTGGTACTCATCCTTGTCGAAGACGACGTTCTGGATCGTGGCACTCTCGCCGTGGACCACGTAATGAAAAGTTACGCCATTCGAAATCTGCTTGCCTTGCGCGTCCGTAAAGATGAGCACAGCATCATAGGCCTGAGGATCGGTAGGCTTCTCGATCGCGAGGGATTGGGAAGTTGCCTTTCCTGGCGCAAAAGAGACCGTAGCGCCAATCGAACTCGCGACAACCTTCCCGAAAACGCTGCGATAATACGTAGTGAAGGTCGGCATTGCGGTGACCAGCGTCGCGAACGAGCTCGTGATCGCGTCGCAATGGGCTATGAGCGTTTCGAACGGGAGGACATCAACGCCCTGCACAAGCGCATACTTCGTGTTCGAAGTATCGCCCTCGACCGTGAGATAGCAAGATGCGGGGTCGATCTCAATCGCTCCACTCGTTGCTGTGAACGTAACCTTCCCAATGGGATCGATGCCTAACATAAGCCCTTCGGAATTCTTTGCTTCGGCGACGAACATATAAGTGCCACTCGCGGAAGCCGGAGCGATGTAGGAAGCCGTGATGTGCTTATGGTCGTTCTCGCCCAGGCTTACCGTTTCGTCGTAAACCTTCGTGTCCAAAACCTCCTGCGTGGCCCCCGACTGCTTAACGAGCATGACGCCGTATTTGATCTGTGTCTGCACGCCCACACGGTTCGTAATGTCGAACGTGAAATTCACCGTGTTGCCGTTCTGGCCAGTGATCGTCGCATTCTGGATATTCACCGTGGCAACGGTGATGACCTGGGACTGCGGCGTGGTTGAGGCGGGAACCGGCGCGGCGGCATACACGGGATGCGCCGTCTGCGCAAGAACGGCGACAAATGCAACTGCCATCCCAGCGGCCCGAAGGATCTTTTTCATCGCTCTTTTGTTGTTATTGGTTTATTCGACCCGCGCCTGGACCATGGTGGGCTTTGTTAGAAGTATAACAATTGGCGTTGTCTCGGCATGTGGATAACAGCGGCTCGATAAAACGTCTGCGTGCCATCCGCGGCATCTCCGCCGGACTTTTCTAATCATTCTGCAAATGTGAGGATGGACGGATGGCTGAAGACGAAGCGAGACTATTCAGGGAATCTCTTGGGTCGGCTGCCGACGGATACAGCGACGCGCAGCTTGCCGAACTACGCCGCCAGATGCATGCCATGGCGGAGCTTCTTCTTGATATTTACCTCGAAAAGAAATCCCGCAAACGATAAAAGGACGGCCGCCCAACCTTTGACGAACCCGGAGAAAAGCCTTAGCATGCAGATACTTCTCCGTTTTTTTCCTAAAGTCGTCAATCAAGTACTACAAACATGAACGGTATTATCTACTGCCGTGTGTCCTCAAGAGAACAGATTGAAGGCACAAGCCTTGAATCACAGCAAGCCGCCTGCCGGGACTACGCGCGGGCGCACGACATAAACGTTCTCAAGGTCTTCGTCGAGCAGGGCGAATCGGCCAAGTTTGCGGATCGCACGCAGCTTATTGAACTGCTCAATTTCTGTCGCGACAATAAAGGCAAGGTTGAGGTTCTTCTGGTCTGGAAGGTTGATCGCTTCGCCCGTAACGTCGGCGACCACTTCAACATCAAGGCGATTCTTTTGAAATATGGGGTTCGGGTTGTATCGGTCACCGAACCCATCGACGCCAATCCCGAAGGCAAGCTTCTTGAAACGATCCTCGCGGGCTTTGCCCAGTTTGATAATGACATCCGGGCGATGCGCACCGTGCAGGGTATGCAGCGCAAGCTCCAGGAGGGCATCTTCCCCTGGGGACCCCCTCTCGGATACCGGAGCGCGAACAAAGGGGAAAAGAAGATGGAACCCGACATGCCGGACCAGCCACTCTTCGGCCTCCTCCAGAAGGCGTGGCAGGAGTTCGCGACCGGGGCCTATACGAAAGCCGAGATGCGGCGCCTTATGACGAACTGGGGCATTCACAACTGGTCAGGCCAACCGCTGAGCAATCAGGGCGTCAGCCAGCTGTTCCAGAATCGGTACTATGCCGGCGTCCTCGTGAACCCATGGTCAGGCGAGGAGTATGAGGGCAGGCACATCCCCATGGTGAGCAAAGCGGATTTTGCGCGGGTGCAGCAGATCGTCTCCCGACGAAGCCGAAGCATTCCCCATCAGAAAGAGCGGCCGGAATTCCCGCTACGGAGCGCGGTGCGTTGCCCCGCCTGCCGTCAGTACATGACCGCAAGCTTTTCGCGAGGACGCTCCGCCCGCTATGCCTATTACCATTGCAACCGCCCGAAGTGCGGCGTCCGGACAAGCTACGCGACCGAGGAGGTACATGAAGAATTTCGAACCTTCTTGGGCGGCATTGCGCCGAAACCCGAGCTCGTCGATAAGCTGGGCAGCCTGATTACGGAAAAGGCGGAGGAGCGTCTGGCGGCTTCGAAGACAACCCACGCACGCCGCAAGAAGCAGCGCGAACGCTTGGACCTGCAGAAGCGGGAACTCATTACCATGCGGGCGGAACGTCTTATCAACGACGAAGAATTCCGGCGGCAAAAGGCGTTTCTTTCCGAACGGCAGTTCGCGCTTGAAGGTGCGCCCGAGAGCGTGCGGGTGAACGCCACCGAGATCCGCGAACATCTCGAAGAAATCACCGAGCCTCTCATTCACTTGCCCGAGACATGGGATATGCTGCCCAGCTCTTTTCAGCGGCGGTTCCACCGTTTGGTGCTTCCCGTTGGATTCGTGTACGGAGAAAGTCGAACCGCCGAGTTGGGGCTTATTTTCAGGGCTTTTGGCGACTTGGCGACCGCAAAAACAACTGGGGTGCCCCTCGGTAGCAAATGTTGGAACCAAATTATGCAAGAAATAGCGGAGTTTGCTGGGCTGTTGAAAGGCGTCGATGCCGGGACAGAACACCCAGACGAGGCGGTTCCAAATTATTCAGCAGAATAGACCCCGGTTGCAAAAGTGGAACCGGCGGTGGCCCGGCTTCAATGAGGCCGCGACTGATCAGTCGCGGAAATCTGGCGCAGATGATGCATGGCACCCATTGGGTCACGCTTCAATGAGGCCGCGACTGATCAGTCGCGGAAATGGCCGCGCTGGTACATGCCAGGGAGACTTCACAGCAGCTTCAATGAGGCCGCGACTGATCAGTCGCGGAAATTACGGCGTTCAAATCAGACATGTCTTATGTGCAAGGCGCTTCAATGAGGCCGCGACTGATCAGTCGCGGAAATATCGCGGCCGTAGGTGATACCGCACAGATCATCGAGGCTTCAATGAGGCCGCGACTGATCAGTCGCGGAAATAACTATCTGGTCACCCAGATCACGATGGTGAAAGAGCTTCAATGAGGCCGCGACTGATCAGTCGCGGAAATGTAAAGGGTTGCGGCTGCCTTGCTGGCGAGGTCGAGCTTCAATGAGGCCGCGACTGATCAGTCGCGGAAATGTTGCGACCGGTAACTTCGGTGGCGCGGTCGCGATGCTTCAATGAGGCCGCGACTGATCAGTCGCGGAAATGGCGCGTGCGAAAAAGTGTTCAATACTCTGGATTCCGCTTCAATGAAACCGCGACTGATCAGTCGCGGAAATCGATTCTCCCGGCACACCCGAAGGGCGCGCTGCACTGCTTCAATGAGGCCGCGACTGATCAGTCGCGGAAATATACGCGCGGCGCCGGCGGGTTACGCCCCAGCACATGCTTCAATGAGGCCGCGACTGATCAGTCGCGGAAATAGCGATGGCTCGTGCGCGTGGAGCAGCGCAGCAACGGCTTCAATGAGGCCGCGACTGATCAGTCGCGGAAATGAGTCCAGCCACTGCCCGGCGTCAATCAGTTTCAGAGCTTCAATGAGGCCGCGACTGATCAGTCGCGGAAATCAACTCCCATTTGTGGATGTGGATGCAGACCAGATTGCTTCAATGAGGCCGCGACTGATCAGTCGCGGAAATGGGGCTGCGGTTTCGGTCATTACCAGCCATTGCGTGCTTCAATGAGGCCGCGACTGATCAGTCGCGGAAATCCAGGTAGCGTCTGTCAAGGTATGCAAGGACAACAAGCTTCAATGAGGCCGCGACTGATCAGTCGCGGAAATGATTCGGCAGCGTCGATTGTGGCTGTGATCTCTTTGCTTCAATGAGGCCGCGACTGATCAGTCGCGGAAATGTTGGCGCTTCCCACGAGGTTCAGGCCGCACGCATCGCTTCAATGAGGCCGCGACTGATCAGTCGCGGAAATCGCATCCCCCGAGATCGCGAGCAACGATTGGCTAAGGCTTCAATGAGGCCGCGACTGATCAGTCGCGGAAATCGAGTATTCCGAGCTGGTTGCGGCGCGCATGGGTGCGCTTCAATGAGGCCGCGACTGATCAGTCGCGGAAATCTGCCAAAACCGTCTGTACCAACAAGGACTGCACGGCTTCAATGAGGCCGCGACTGATCAGTCGCGGAAATCTGTATTCCGGGTGGTTTTCCTGTACCGCCGCCCAGCTTCAATGAGGCCGCGACTGATCAGTCGCGGAAATAAGGTGCGTGGCTGCGCGCCGCGTTGCAGGGCACGGCTTCAATGAGGCCGCGACTGATCAGTCGCGGAAATCTGACACGGCGTAGCCTGCCCGCACGCCTAACACAACGCTTCAATGAGGCCGCGACTTCAGCACTCGCGAGAAATGACCCGGGTCTGCTCACCAGAAGTGACCCACGGGCGCTGATAGTCGACAACTCACCATGTCTTGTACTTTGTGCCGTCCAGCCCGGTGTCGTCCGAACTTAGTACGGACATCGAAGACGTTGTTCCCGTCCCAGGAATCCGAATCCGGATCGTCCTGCATGGAGTGCAGTGCCCACTCCGTATTCCCCGTCATTGGATCGACAGGGATTGGGGTCTGGGGAGCAACGGAACGGTAAACTCGCTTAAGGCCTTCTGGGCCATGTGGAATCAATGGGTTAGAGCAAGCTTCTGCGGCTGCTCGACATTTTCCCTGGGGGAGCCGTGGGATTCCACGCATTGGGCTGATGTGGTTCTTACGCCCGTCAAGGCCAGAACAATCGCCAACATGAACAATTGTTTCATTGCTGACCTTCATTTACATGTTGAGTCGGTCGTCAGGCTTAGCGAAGACGCAAGAGCTTGGCCAAGGTCTGATCAGCGTTCTTCTTGATTGCCGGATCTTTGGTTTTGCCACGCATTTCTGTCACATAACGGACTGCCGTAGCCACGCTGATACGCAGATCCGTTGGCTCCTCCGCGATTCTCCACTCCGGTCGCCCCGTTACTTCCTTTGCCGCCCCTCCGTTGGGTCCAACTTCCCAGTGTCTGTCCGTAAGAACAAGACTATACTTGCACATCATCTTATCAGCGTGCGAATAGTGTGCTAAGGGCTCAAAACGGAGCACTGAATCAATCCGCCCAGCCTCAGTGCATTCCAAGTAGACCTCCGCTTTACTGCCCGTTCTCGCCGTCTCGTCCACACTAGAACCCGCAAAAGTAACGGTAACAACTTTGTCCTGAGGTGGTGGACTAGCACGAACGAAGAATACCGCCGCCCTGTTCCAACCCTCCGTTGACAACCGACCGCCTTCCATCTCCATCTCCCAAAACTCCTGTACTATCTCCTTAGGCGACCTTACACCATTTCTGGAGGATTGGGCCAAGATGCATACCGTCCCAACAGCAACGATGGCTCCATACGTCAGAACATGTTTCATAGCCTAACTTGCTTCCTTTTCATTCCAAGTCAGCTTCCACACAACCCTAGTGGCTGCGCTCCCATTTTCGCTGACGGGGAACAGATTCAACTCAGCGAAAAGGTGCGAGCCTAGCTAGTGTCTGATCGGCGTTCTTCTCAATGGCCGGGTCTTTAGTCCTGTCGCGCATCTGAGTCACGTAGCGCATGGCTGTTGCTGCCGTCAGGTGCATCGCGGTGGGCTGGGTTCCGTTGATTCTCCATTCCGAAGATGCATTTCCTTCATGTGCGGTTTTGGCGGGCTCACGATTAACATCGCCTGAAACAACGGTATACTTGTCGAACGACCGAGTCTCCATCCCGCTATTCGACGGCGAAAAACGTAGCGAAGCAACATCGATGTGCCCGACTTCTTCGTAACCCATGTAAAATTCGGCCGTATTGTTTTTCTTTCTTTCTGTCGCCTCGCTAACGGCGTAGTGTCTAGCAATCACTATGAGAACTTCTGAGTGTGGTGGTTCGCTCGCTTTAACGAAGAGAGCATCAGCTTTACGCCATCCTTCAGGCGTAAGCCGTTCACCTTCCACATCCATTTTGACGAATTGGTCCACGACATCCTTAGGATAAGGCCCGGAACCCATCGGGGGGTGTGCAGTTGCCCCAATAGCGGAACATGTAATTAACGCGATAAGCAGTCGTTTCATATCATCACTTTCAAATCACTGTTTGACACATGATTGGGCTGTGCATGCCAGTGGGTTTGGCTTGTTCCCAGGCGGACCCTCGGGGACCATATAGACAGGCAGGTCGGGAGGTGCTTTTTTCCCTGCGCCAGTTCGTGATTGGTCACTGGCAGCATTGTACGAACTGAAATACATTCCAACTGCGTAGCCGTAGACGCCTCTCCCAAGTTGATTTGAAATCACTTGGGCAATGGGTGGACCTTGGCCAGCTTCGGTTATAGCCGTATCACATGCATTCAGTGTGATTGCCGCGTTTGGTCCGAGTAGTGCATTCGAGAGTAAGTCAACGTTACTACTGTAAAGGTTCTCGTTGGTGACAGGGTCTTGGCCAACAAATAGGGCACGATATGTACCTGTTGAGTCTGTAATGCGACCAGCATGCCCGAAGTAGATTACACCTCCGTCGATCAACCCGTTTGACGTGAGCGCAGAATTGAAATCCTGAACCGTAGTCGCCCGGCAGGCAATTATTCGATGCCCTTGCAGACTCAGGTTATTAGCCTGCTGTTGCGCAGCTAGTCCAAAGGAGTATCCTACATTCCAGTCGTGGCCTGGGCCATTGTTCCTGCCCTGGTCACCGACGATGAGAAGATATGTGGATTGTGCTCCAGCAATTGTCCTGCAGCTAGGTGAGGTCAAGGCACATATCGGGCAATCTGCTGGTGCTGACGTTGCGGTTTGGATTTCCGAGTTTTGACTCTGTACGTCAGTCTCTGAGGACCGTTGCAGATTGTGGGCGGACATATTGGGATACTCCTGGACAGTATTCCCATTTCCAGTCACGAAAACCTGCGACAGACAAGGACATAGCGCGTCCGGTCCTCCGTTTAGCGAGGGGTTACCATTCGGAGTCGCCCAGAAATCAGCAGGATCCACATCTAGTGGTAACACGAGTTCTGAAGCTGCCTGAGAGCCCTGAACATACCAGTTTCCGCTCCATGAATACTGTGGAACAGATCCAAGAGACCCGGACACCAGAAACGGATTTCCACCGGCATTAAGGTCAATGATACCATTTTGAGAATCGTTGATGGCAAGGCCGCCATCTGAGAGGACCGCCATAATTGTCAGGGTGTTCCCTGCCGTTCCCTGATAGGTCCAGTTGGGTGCTCCGGAGGTGATATTGAACGAAGCGACCTGGCTCACCTGGGTCACGCCATCGGCGGCCGTCGTCGGTCCACTCGCAAAGGCGACACCGGTCTCTCCGAGCACAATTGTCGGAGATTGCCCAAACGTAACCGTTGCCGGGCTGAACGGCAAGCCGTAGGGATTGCCAACCACTCCAGCAACCACGTCCACGGCCTGATAGGGATACTGCGTCACCGGGGGTTCGGAGGGAGAAATCGTCCAAGTCGCCAAAACTCCGCCTTGGCCGTCCGGAACTATCGGGCCGGGCAACAGCGCTTGGTTCTGAGTGGTAGTGCTAAGCACCGTAGTGCCTGTGGAATTGTCTGGATTGATCTGGAACAAGTAAAGCGTATCGGAAGTAATGACATTGTTGACAACGTCGCGCACTTCGTATTCCACATAGGCCGCTCCGTCAGTATTCACCATTGGCGGTCCCATACAGCACTGTACGTATATCGTATTGCCGTTAAGTGTGTTTATCGAGCGAGGAATATCGTATGTAACCCCACCTACCGTCAAAGGTGGAAATCCATTATTTGTAGGCTCAGAGATGATCACTGCTCCATCCCCGCGAACCGCGATCTGCGGCGCCATAGTTGCTCCGCCGGTGTAACAATAGACGATATGATTGCCCTGCTGAATACCTGCCGCCTGAACTGACCACATGATCTGGCCGTAGACGGGGTCCAAATCGACGACCGTCAAGGGCTGTCCCGAAGTGCAGTTGTCATATTCGGTCACTATCAATCCACCCAAACCATCGGGGACGCTATTGTTGTTAAGCGGCGCGGGTAACCGGGTTTGCCACAGTTGGCGGCCATCGGCGGTAAGAGCTTGCACCACTGTTTGTGTGCCATCACTGCTTAATTGGGTGGAATAGAGATCCGGCCCCGAGGCGGTCGGCACCGCCTGAACAAGCTGCAGCGGAGAAAAGCCCGGCACCGGAGGGTTGGACCAACCAACCGTGCCCGGCGGATATGAACCCGCGGCCAGGATGGTGACCTGTTCTTGCGCGCTAGCCGTTTCGGCGGTTGCCGTGAGCGTGACCTGCCCAGCCGCAAGGCCGGTAAGAACTGCTGCGTCGTTTTCATCCGTCGTGACGGTTGCCAGGCTAGGGTCGCTCACTGTCCAGGTCACGTCAGAGCGCGGATACCCGAAGTTATCTATGGCCGTGAAGTGCTGCGTTCCCCCAACCGGCACATTGGCTGACGCTGGAGTGATCTGCAATGAATCGGGCGGTTGAATCGGCGAACCAGCCGACTGGTAAATCTCCGCTTGGGCGACAGAGCCTCCCGCAATCAAAACGGTTCCATCGTTGAGCAGCGACGCTGTTTGTACTGCGCGAGGAATATTAAGATTGCCCGCGAGAGAGAATGTCGCGCTGGTCGGGTCGTACAGTTCTGCTGGACCCAGGGAACTGCCGGTGGAGCCCACGCCGCCTACAATCAGGGTCTGTCCGCTGTTCAACAGGGTGGCGGTGGCGTAAGCCCTTGGATAGGTAAGGGGCCCTGTCACAGTGAACGCTTTGGCGATCGGATCGTATAATTCTGCTGCCGACAAATACCCTTGGTTGTTCCTCCCCGTGGAAATGAGAACTTTCCCGTTGGCTAGCAGCGTTGCTGTGTGATTCGATCGCGCCGCCTGGAGGCTGCCCGTTGGCGTAAAAGTTTGGGTTGCGGGATTGTAGATCTCAGCATCAGCGACAGCAGTCGAGGAATCGCCGCTGGTGTCGCCCCCCACAATCAGGACCGTGCCATCGTTGAGCAGCGTTGCAGATTGATCCTCTAACGCCGCGCTAAGACTACCGGTTGTATAGCTAAAACTGCTCGTTGTGGGGTCATACAGTTCGGCGGTAGCTGTCGTTCCAGAAGAAGTCCACCCTCCTGTAAGCAATACTTGTCCGCTCTGGAGAAGCGTTGCGCTGTGGGCAACTCGCCCTTGGTTGAGGGCGCCCGCATAGGAAAACGATCCTGTAGCTGGGTCGTAAAGCTCAGCCTGTATTGGATCATAGCCGAGGCCCTGCGAGTCGGTCGCAGAACCGCCTGCGATCAGGACCCGCCCGTTTTGGAGAAGCGTCGCTGTGTGCCAGGCGCGGGGGATATGGAGGCTGCCCGTGGAGGTGAATATCCCAGTGACAGGATCGTACAGTTCGCATGCCCCAATCTCGTAGAGGCCGCCGATCCAGCCCCCAACGATCAGCACTTTGCCGTTCTGGAGAACGGTTGCTGTGTTGTATCCCCGGTTCGTGATCAGACTGCCCGTGAATCTAAACCTCGACGGCGTGCCAGTGAGCGATGCTGAACCATTGATCGTGCCCACAGCCGCTGTAATCGTCGCCGTCCCTTCCGCGACGCCAGTCGCAATTCCTGCAGGTGATATTTTGGCGACGGTAACATCGGATGAGGTCCATGTTGCGCTGGAAGTTATGTTGCCTTGGCTGCCATCGGAAAAGGTCCCAGTAGCTGTGAATTGTTGTGTAGCGCCGACAGCCAGCGAAGCGTTCTGCGGGGTGACAGAAATTGCTGTGACCGTTTGCACATTCTGCGTCAGTACGGGAGATGTACTACCCGCATAGATGCTGCTGCCGCCATAGACGGCCGTGATGAAATGTGCACCCGGTGCGAGGATCGATGTGGCATAAGTCGCAATCCCGCTGCTGAGAGTGCCTGTTCCCAACGCTGTGCCGCCGTCGTAGAACGTCACCGTTCCCGTTGCCGCTGACGGCGAGACCGTTGCCGTGAACGTTAGCGATGAACCATATGCCGACGGGTTCGCAGAAGATATCAGTGCCACTGCAGATGCCTGTTCGACGGTTTGCGTCAGCGTTGCCGACGTGCTGGTGTTGTAGTTCGTGTCGCCACCATAGGAAGCCTTGATCGCGTGTGATCCCACTGCGAGAGTCGAGATGCTGAATGTCGCCTGCCCGCTGTTGAGAGTGCCTGTGCCCAGCGTCGTGCTTCCATCCTTGAACGTCACCGTCCCGGTCGCGGCCGACGGCGAGAGTGTCGCCGTAAATGTCACCGAGGAGCCATACGCCGATGGGTTTGCAGACGACGTCAGCGTAATTGTCGTATTCGCTTTCTGTACCGTCTGGGTCAGCGCTGAGGATGTGCTACCGTTGTCATTTGCGTCACCACCGTAGGAGGCCGTGATCGAATGTGATCCCGCCGCAAGCGTCGAGATGCTGAATGTCGCTTTCCCGCTGCTGATCGTGCCCGTTCCCAGCGCCGTGCTTCCGTCTTTGAACGTCACTGCTCCCGTCGCGACCGACGGCGTTACTGTGGCAGTGAACGTTACGGATGAACCGTATGTTGACGGGTTTGCGGATGAAGCCAATGTGACTGTCGTGTTCGCCTTGTTGACCGTCTGCGTAAGTGCTGACGAGGTACTGCTGTTGTAATTTGTGCTGCCGCCGTAGGACGCCGTGATCGAATGTGATCCCACCACCAGAGTCGAAGTGCTGAACGTCGCCTTCCCGCTGCTGAGAGTGCCGGTTCCCAGGGTCGTGCTTCCATCCTTGAACGTCACCGTCCCCGTCGCGGCCGACGGTGAGAGTGTCGCCGTGAATTTCACTGAGGAGCCATACGCCGATGGGTTTGCAGACGAAGCCAGCGTGACCGTCGTGTTGGCTTTGTTGACCGTTTGGATTAGAGCTGATGAGGTGCTGCTGTTGTAATTAGAGTCCCCGCCATAGGCGGCCGTGATCGAATGCGATCCAACTGCAAGTGCCGAGGTGCTGAACGTGGTTTTCCCGCTGCTGAGAGTACCGGTTCCCAACGTTGTGCTTCCGTCCTTGAACGTTACTGTCCCCGTCGCGGCCGACG
Organism: uncultured Acidobacteriota bacterium; assembly: GCA_963837635.1. Lineage (GTDB taxonomy): Bacteria > Acidobacteriota > Terriglobia > Terriglobales > Acidobacteriaceae > CAWINY01. The sequence goes on along the minus strand of CAWINY010000007.1, from coordinate 1,331,485 downwards.
GCGTTACCGTGGCAGTGAACTTCACAGAAGCTCCATAGGTGGACGGGTTCAACGACGAGGCGACAGTCACGGAGGAAGAAGACTTCCCAAACATCATTCCGGTGAAAGCCATGAAACCGAGCATGAGAACCAGAACACGGGAGATTGCTCGCATTACAATCCGCTCCTCTGTATCCTAATGTTTCTTAACTGCGTGGGTACCGATTACTTGGCAGCGTATTCAAAGAGAGTACGCCTCTGAACTGGAATCTCTTTTATCACCCAAATGCAACAACGCCCGTGGACGCGCATCAATTCTGACCGAGCCCAAGACACACTACGCCTCTTGCAGGGCGCATTGCGGTGCGTCTGCTCATCGCGCGATGACTACAAATTGTGCGGAAAAGCGATCAAAGTATAGCGAACTTGTCGTTCTTGGCAAGTAAAATATGAATAGGCAAACCGCCACAGGATGCTGGTAGTTAACTTAAAGCTACCCAGCCAGCGTAAGTTTCGGCCAATGTGAACAGTTTGATACTGACGGGGCAGTGTCTGAAAGTCCCGTAAGCGAGTTTTTCTTTTCCGTTGCTCCCCAATACCGATGTTCCTCCCCGGTTCCATTCCGGGAAAACGATCGAGTTAGCCAGCAGGAGCCCGGTACGACGGATTGGCCGCGACCGCCCCGCGACAACAAGAATCCCCAATACGGCGGTTATTCTGGGCATCAGCTGACTGAGTCGCTGGTGACTGATACGCCAGAGAGCAAAGCGGCCTTAGATTGCGCTGTAAAGCAAGACACTTCTCGGTCCACACTGGCCGGTGTGTCAAGAAGAAAAGTCTTGTCCGGAAAGAGCGAACACGAAATCGTCGCCCGAGGATATAAGAGGTAAACAATCTCTGTGAAATGATGCACTTAGCTGGACTGAGTTGTTCGTTAGCCGTCCCCGCGAAGGGGGATGCTTATTAGCTATAAGCTATGGCGAGACGACGGGATTTCAGAAGCACATTGTGGACGGCTTGCGTCGTAGGTGCGGGCGCGACTATTTGAGCCGGCCAAGATACCCACCTCTTCGGTAATCAAGAATCAAACTAAGCCCGGGTTAGTGACGTGGTGATGATGAGTCACCATGCCTGATGCTCATAAGCGACCTTGTTGCATCTGCCGTAGCTGGTTCCGGCCTGATCCACGGGTGGGAGCGCGGCAACGCACGTGTGGGCGCGTGGAGTGCCAGGATGTTCGTCGTCGCAAGATGCAGGCGGTATGGCGGGGACGACATCCGGACTACTTTGCCGCCCATCGGATTCTGACCCGGAGTGCGCAGGCCCGCGCGCCGGAACCCCTGCGTTTGCCCTCCCCTTTCAATCGACTTCCCTGGGACATCGCGCAATCCGAGTTTGGGGTCAAAGGCGCTGATTTCCTTGGGGTTATGGGAGGACTTCTACTACGCGCCGCGCAATCCGAGTTCTTAGCCTATGCGATTGATTACAGGACGGATACGGACACACTTCCCCCGCCAGGCGAGTAATCCGAGAGGCAACTTCGTGCAGACTAGCGCTTGCCGTCGGACTGAAGAGCGATGCGATTGGAATTTCACCAACTGGAGCGGCGCGGGGAGCAGTTGCGGGTGCGGCGACCGGAGCGGCAGCGGCGCTTGTTGGCTTCGCTGGCCGCCACCGGGCAGCAGACGCCGGTCGTAGTCGTGCCGGTGGCGAACCAAGCGGATCGCTACCTGGTCATCGACGGCTACCAACGCATCGCGGCCCTGGAGCAACTGGGCCGGGACACGGTGGAGGCTGTGGTCTGGGCATTGAGCGAGGACGAGGCGCTGGTGTTGGATCGTTCGCTGCGTATGGCGGAACGGGCAACGGCGCTGGAAGAAGGCTGGCTGCTGGCGGAGTTGGAGCAACGCTTCGGCTATGGATTCGATGAGTTGGCGCGCCGCTTTGATCGCAGCCTGAGTTGGGTATCGCGCCGACTCGCTCTGGTGGAACTACTTCCGGAAAGCGTGCAACAGCAAGTACGGAACGGCGCACTGTCGGCCCACATCGCGATGAAGTTTCTGGTGCCGGTGGCGCGGTCCCGGCCCGAGGACTGCCCGCGCATGGCCGAAGCGTTTGCCGCGCACCGGTTCACCAGCCGCGAAGCCGGGCAGTTGTATGCCGCTTGGCGCAATGCCTCGCCGGCCATCCGCCAGCGGCTTCTCGAACAACCGCGATTGTTTTTGAAAGCACAACGGCAGCGCGAGCCGGGTCCGCCGGCCGACGGAATCGCCGAACTATTGCGTGATCTGGAGATGGTGGTGGCGATCGCCCGCCGGGCCAACCGGCGCTTGGCCGGCGCCACCGTCGAGATGGATCGCCCGCAGTGCGTAGAAGCGCAGGGCAAGATCGATCGGGCCCTGCACGAACTCAGCCGTCTGGCCGCGAAAATCCCGAAGGAGCAAGCGCATGTTGAGTCAAAGTCAACGGACCACGATTCTGGAACTGCATACCCAGGGAGTGAGCAAGCGCGAGATTGCGCGGGTGATGAAGGTCAGCCGGCTGACGGTGCGCAAAGTCCTGTGTTTGAACTCGACGGCGGTGCCGATGATAACCCGTCCGGAGAAATCCGAACCCCACCGCCAGCAGATCCTGGAGCTGATGCATACCTGCAAGGGGAACCTGGTACGGGTGCGGGAGGATCTGGCGGCCAGCGGCGTGAACCTGTCGTATTCGACGCTGACCGCCTTCTGCCACCGGCATGGGATCGGCCAACCGCCGGCGGTGGCGGCAGGACGCTACACGTTCCAGCCGGGCGAAGAGGTACAACACGACACCTCGCCACACGAGGTAGTGCTGGGCGGCAAGAAACGCAAGGTCCAGACCGCCTCGGCAGTGCTGGCCTACTCGCATATCTTGTTCTTCCAGATGTATCCCACCTTCCAGCGTTTCGACTGCAAGGTGTTTCTCACCGAAGCGCTACGCTACTTCGGCGGGGCGCCCCGCGAACGGGTGATGATCGACAACACCCATGTGGTGGTGCTGCGCGGCACCGGGCGCAAAATGGTGCCGGTGCCGGAGATGGCCGCCTTTGCCGAACGCTTCGGCTTTCGTTTCGTGGCTCATGAGCGGGGCGATGCCAACCGTTCCGCCCGCGTAGAACGGCCCTTCTGGTTTATCGAGCGAAACTTCCTGGCGGGCCGCACCTTCGCCAGTTGGCCGGACTTGAATCAGCAGGCGCGGCAGTGGTGCGACCGGGTGAATGCGACCTACAAGAAACATCTGCGCGGTGTGCCGCGGGAGTTGTTCGTGCTGGAGCAAACGCAGCTGCGCCCGCTGCCAGTCTGGGTTCCCGAGGTCTATCGCTTGCACGAACGCATGGTGGACGTGGAAGGTTACGTGACGCTGCATAGCAATCGCTACTCGGTACCGGTTGCCTGGATTGGCCGCCGGGTCGAGGTACGCGAGACCAAGGACAGAGTAGAGATCCAACTCGATGTTCGTAACTTGGTCACCCACGAGCGCCTGGCCGAAGCTGAACATCAACGCATTACGTTGGCGCAGCATCGTCCGCCCCGCGGTCAGGGCAGCAAGCGCCCCGATCCGCACCCGGAAGAGGCGCTCATCCTCAAGGCCGCGCCGGAACTCGCCGACTATGTCGCGGCTCTCAAGCAACACAGCCGCAAGCTGGTGGTACTTGTCCTGCGCCAACTGCTGCGCCTGGTACGCGAGTATCCCCGCGAACCGCTGCGGGCCGCCGTGCGCGAAGCCGCGCGCTACCGACTCTACGACCTGGATCGCGTGGAACGGATGATCCTGCGCCACGTGGCCCGCGACTACTTTTTGCTGAATGACGACGGTACCGGAGGCAACCATGAAGATGAGTGAAGAACTGGAACAACTGCTGAAGAACCTCCATCTGAAACGCATCCTGGAGACGTACGACGAGCAGTTCACGGCCGCGGAGAAGGAAGACATCTCCTACTCGGAGTTTCTAACTCGTCTGTTGCGGGCCCAGTGGCACCACCGGCAGGAGACTGCTCTGGCGTGGCGCATCCGTCAGGCGAAGTTGCCCGAGTCGTGGTCGCTGGCCAGCTTCCCCTTCGCCCGCCAACCCGGAGTCAACCGCAAACAGATCCATACCTTCGCCGAACTAGAGTTCATCAGCAAGGCGGAGAATCTCGTCTTTATCGGCCCCACAGCTGTGGGCAAAACAGGACTAGCTTCTGGCTTGCTGCTGAAGGCCATCGAGAACGGTTACCGTTGTCAGTTCATCCGCGCCCAGGACCTGTTCGACGAAATGTATGCCTCCCTCGCCGACCGTTCCACGCGCAAGCTGCTGAACCGCTTGGCCCGCTTGGATGTCCTTTTGATTGACGAGCTAGTGTAGTGCGTCATACAGATTGACGTTTATTCAGGGTGTGGCGAGCGCGCTTCACTTTTTCCAGGATATCGGTGGCTCGCGCGGTCCAGATGAACGGTTTGGGGCTCTCGTTGTGACGGTCGATGTAGGTGCCGATGGCCATGATGAGCTCTTCCAGATCGTGGAAGACACCACGACGCAGGCGATTTTGGGTCAGGTCGCGAAAGAAACGTTCCACCATGTTCAGCCACGACGCGCTCGTGGGAGTGAAGTGCAGATGGAAGCGCGGATGCCGCGCCAGCCAGCGCTGCACTTTGGGGTGCTTATGGGTGGCGTAGTTATCGCAGATCAAGTGGAGTTGTCGCTCCGCCGGAATGGTCTGGTCGATCAGACGGAGAAACTTGAGCCATTCCTGATGGCGATGCCGCTCTTGGCACAGGCCAAAGACTTCGCCGTTGGCCGCATTCAGCGCGGCAAACAAGGTGGCGGTGCCGTTGCGTTTGTAGTCATGCGTCATGGTGGCGCCGCGCCCACGTTTCAGCGGCAATCCAGGCTGAGTACGATCCAGAGCTTGAATCTGGCTCTTCTCGTCCGCGCACAGCACCAGCGCGTGCTCAGGCGGGTTGAGGTACAGACCGACGATGTCTTCCAGTTTCTCCGCAAACTGGGGATCGTTACTGAGCTTGAAGGTTTCCACGAGATGAGGTTTCAACCCGTGGGCCCGCCAGATGCGCCGCACACTGGCTTCGCTGATGCCTATGGCCGCTGCCATAGTGCGCGTGCTCCAGTGGGTGGCGTTGGTCGGCTGTTGGCGCGTGGTCATCGTCACCACACGTTTTGTCAGGCGGGCGCTGATCTTGGGTTTGCGGCCGGCCCGAGGCGCGTCTTTCGCTAATCCGGCCAGGCCCAGCGTGAGGAAGCGCTTGCGCCATCGGGAAACCTTTTTCGGCGTGATGGCCATAGCCGCCGCAATTTCCTGGTTCTGCTGGCCGGAAGCCGCGAACAACACGATGCGTGCACGCTCCGCCACCCGCACCGGGAGGGATCGACTCCGGGCTTGATATTCCAACACCGTCCGTTGCTCCGGACTCAACGTAATAGTAGGGGCTATGCGCATCCGCAACCGTGTCCTCAATCATAAGACGCGCGCGGATTGATAAAGGTTGTTAGTTATGACGCACTACACTAGGTTACTTAAATCTGAAGCCGGAGCAGTCCAACATCTTCTTCAAGCTGATGGAAGAGCGTTATCACCGCCACTCCACGTTGATTACGACGAACTTGATCTATGACGAATGGCGCAACTTCCTGGGCAATCAAGCCATGGTCGAGGCCCTGCTGAGCCGGCTCCGTCACTACTGCCACACCGTCCACATCGAGGGCCCGTCGCTGCGTGAGCCGCAAGGCTGAGGAGCCGGGCGTGGACAAACCACCAACCAGCCAGCAACAGTATGTGCAGAAGGTTCTGGAAACGTATCGTCAAACTCCGGGAACCACGGGCAGCGTGCGCCGTCCAGACCGCCTGCTGGCCGCCGAACTACATCAGCGCGGTGTGCCCCTGACGACAGTCGAAAACGCTCTGGTGCTGGCTACAGCACGCCGCCTGCTGCGTCCTACCAGCGCTCCGCCGCTGGCTACGGTGCGCTCCTTGGCGTACTTCCTTCCGGTGATCGAGGAAGTACTCGAACTCAAGATCAGCGACGATTACTTTCAACACCTTCGTCGCAGCCTCCAGCGCTTCCACTCCGCCTGACCGCGCGGCCACGCCCGCGCGGCCACGCCTTCGGCGTGGGATGATGATGCCTCTACTTTCTTGTTTGTTCTAAATCCCGTTCCTGGCGTGGGTCACTTCTGACAAGAGCTCGTGGGTCATTCTTGGTTAGTGCCGAAGGGCCGCGACTGATCAGTCGCGGAAATGCTGCGCGTCGGGCTCTATCGCTATGACTTTGTTAACGCTTCAATGAGGCCGCGACTGATCAGTCGCGGAAATGGAAGGGATCGTCAACTGATGTATAGCGCGGCCACGCTTCAATGAGGCCGCGACTGATCAGTCGCGGAAATTTGATTGCCGGAGGTGTCGTCTCGACGATTCTCACGCTTCAATGAGGCCGCGACTGATCAGTCGCGGAAATGCCACTACCGGGGTAGCTACAGTGAGCGGCGGCACGGGCTTCAATGAGGCCGCGACTGATCAGTCGCGGAAATACCGTGACTGATGGAGCAGCCGCTTGAGGCGGCAGAGCTTCAATGAGGCCGCGACTGATCAGTCGCGGAAATGGCCTCGCCGCCCGGAATCTTGTTCAAGTCGAGAGTGGCTTCAATGAGGCCGCGACTGATCAGTCGCGGAAATCACGGTTCCCGGCAGTGCGGGGACCGGGCAGCCGCGCTTCAATGAGGCCGCGACTGATCAGTCGCGGAAATGCAGGAGGGGAATCCTTTTTGCCCGATTGATCTGCAGCTTCAATGAGGCCGCGACTGATCAGTCGCGGAAATCAACTTTTCTTGACGCGGCGGTCGCGATTCCGCTAGCTTCAATGAGGCCGCGACTGATCAGTCGCGGAAATCCGCCGAGCGCGCTTCCAAGGTCGTTTACCACGGGCGCTTCAATGAGGCCGCGACTGATCAGTCGCGGAAATGCCGCCAAGGGTCCGCGCGGTGGGAGTAGGGAAGTGAGGCTTCAATGAGGCCGCGACTGATCAGTCGCGGAAATCCGGCTGCGGCTGCTACGTGGGGACACTGACATCCTGCTTCAATGAGGCCGCGACTGATCAGTCGCGGAAATCGCACCAATCGGGAGAGCCGCGCAGCGCCACCGCGTGCTTCAATGAGGCCGCGACTGATCAGTCGCGGAAATGGCGCGATCGCGCACCTGGTCGAGGCGCCGCGCCTGGCTTCAATGAGGCCGCGACTGATCAGTCGCGGAAATGCCAAGGCGGTGCCGCCGCTGGTTTTCAGCAGTACCGCTTCAATGAGGCCGCGACTGATCAGTCGCGGAAATAGCAAGAGCTACGCCCCATGCTGTGGCACGCCCCGGCTTCAATGAGGCCGCGACTGATCAGTCGCGGAAATGCGCTCGGGCAGCGTGAACCGCTTGCCGAGCCATTGGCTTCAATGAGGCCGCGACTGATCAGTCGCGGAAATTCGTTATCGGGATTGGGATCGGCGCCGCTTAACGTGCTTCAATGAGGCCGCGACTGATCAGTCGCGGAAATGTCACTGCGGCCTTCAAGAAAAGGGCAGACGATCGAGCTTCAATGAGGCCGCGACTGATCAGTCGCGGAAATATCGGTATTTGCGCCGCCTGATCCTGTGACACCATCGCTTCAATGAGGCCGCGACTGATCAGTCGCGGAAATGCAGAGGCAACAGCAGAAGCAACAGCCACAGGGGGCTTCAATGAGGCCGCGACTGATCAGTCGCGGAAATCATACAGCTTTGATTGCCCATAAACAGCAGGAGCGGGCTTCAATGAGGCCGCGACTGATCAGTCGCGGAAATGTTGCGTGACCCAGTCGCGTAACCCCCAGAAGATCGGCTTCAATGAGGCCGCGACTGATCAGTCGCGGAAATTAGAAGTACGCCGGAGCAATACTCGTTTAGCGCGTCGCTTCAATGAGGCCGCGACTGATCAGTCGCGGAAATCCTATCAGCGGGGGAAGTCTTGGTTAACGCCTACGCGCTTCAATGAGGCCGCGACTGATCAGTCGCGGAAATAAGCTCTCGCCGTCGCGCAGCACCGAGGCAATCCAGCTTCAATGAGGCCGCGACTGATCAGTCGCGGAAATGATGGGGCAGGGATCCTCGGCGGCGAAGTAGCCGAAGCTTCAATGAGGCCGCGACTGATCAGTCGCGGAAATGTCAGCGCCAGCACCACAGCCATCAGCGAAAGCTTGGCTTCAATGAGGCCGCGACTGATCAGTCGCGGAAATGGGCAGGCAAAGGCAGCGCGCGCGAAAACCCAACGGCTTCAATGAGGCCGCGACTGATCAGTCGCGGAAATCGAGATTCGGAGCGGCGACACTCACCCCGATCTCTAGCTTCAATGAGGCCGCGACTGATCAGTCGCGGAAATGTGACGCCGCCGATCTGTGGCGTCACCAGATGCGGGGCTTCAATGAGGCCGCGACTGATCAGTCGCGGAAATATACTTAACTCCCATGTTGTTGATTCCACGTCGAATGCTTCAATGAGGCCGCGACTGATCAGTCGCGGAAATGCTGCCGTAACCGCCGCGCCCGCCCGGGAACAAGCGCTTCAATGAGGCCGCGACTGATCAGTCGCGGAAATCTGAAGGTGGGCGGTTCGCTCTACCTGAGTGGCACGCGCTTCAATGAGGCCGCGACTGATCAGTCGCGGAAATACTCCAAGCGTATTTGACGAAAGCGATGGCAGGGTGGCTTCAATGAGGCCGCGACTGATCAGTCGCGGAAATAGCGATCCTGGGATGTGCTGATCCCCACAATTCGCGCTTCAATGAGGCCGCGACTGATCAGTCGCGGAAATGCCCTTGTCATCCGGGTCTTATACCTGCCATGCATGCTTCAATGAGGCCGCGACTGATCAGTCGCGGAAATATGGGCGCGGCAGGGTCATTAACGTGCGGCGGTACAGCTTCAATGAGGCCGCGACTGATCAGTCGCGGAAATGTCGCGGGGATGAGCATTGGCGGCACAGCGGCCGGGCTTCAATGAGGCCGCGACTGATCAGTCGCGGAAATTTCGATGCCAAGGCCAAGACCTTCAGCGCTTGCCAGAAGTGACCCGCCAGTACTTGCCAAAAATGACCCACCCACCTTCGTAGTTGAGCTGAACCGCATGTGACCGACAGGATTGGTGCCGGTCGGGTGAACCTTGCCTGGGTTTCTTCCGTGGGTTCTCCTCAAGGTTGATTCTGAACCACCTGAGGAGCCGGGGTTGAGCACGTCCTGCCGTTGTCCTTACTGCCAGCAGTGGTTCACGCCGTCGGTCTATCGCACCCAACAAGTGGTTTGTCGCCAAGCGGAGTGCCAGCGGCGTCGGCGCCGGGATTATCACCGGCGGAAGCTGGCGAGCGACGCGGTGTATCGACAAGTCGCGCGGGACAGCCAGAAGAAGTGGCGCGAAGCTCACCCCAACTACCTGCGGGAGTATCGCGCGAAGCATCCGGCGTCGGTCACCCGCAACCGCCAGCGGCAGCAGGTACGGGACCAGAAACCGCGACTGGCGTTTCTTGAAAAGAACAACCTAGCTTTGGACCTAAAGCGTTCTCTGGCCCAGGTTTGGCTGGTCGGGCCGGGGGTGGCGAGTCTTGAAAAGAACAACCTGGCTTCCGCGCAACTGCTGATTTTTCAACCGCTTGCTTCTGCGCTCCCGGGTGCCCCAGGGTCTTGAAAAGAACAACCCTATGGTGTCCGGCCCGGCCAGCCCCTATACGAACAACAGCGGGGAAGCCGCGGAAGCCGACGATGCGACTGGAGTTTCACCAACTGGAGCGGCGCGGGGAGCACTTGCGGGTGCGGCGGCCGGAGGGGCAGCGGCGATTGCTGGCTTCGCTGGCGGCCAGCGGTCAGCAGACGCCGATTATCGTCGTGCCAGTGGCCGAGCAACCGGATCGCTATTTGGTGATCGACGGCCACCAGCGCCTGGCCGCCCTGGAGCAGTTGGGCCGGGACACGGTGGAAGCCGTGGTCTGGGAACTGAGTGAGGCTGAGGCGCTGGTGCTAGACCGTTCGCTGCGCATGACGGAGCGGGCGACGGCGCTGGAACAAGGCTGGCTGCTGGCGGAACTGGAGCGGCGTTTCGGCTATGGCATGGAGGAGTTGGCGCGCCGTTTCGATCGTAGCCTGAGTTGGGTATCGCGCCGGCTGGCGCTGGTCGAACTGCTTCCCGGCAGCGTGCAACAGCAAGTGCGCAGCGGCGCCATCGCCGCCCACCTCGCCATGAAGTTCCTGGTGCCGGTGGCGCGCTCCCGTCCCGAGGACTGCCAGCGCATGGCGGAGGCGTTCGCCATGCACCGCTTCACCAGCCGCGAAGCCGGACAGCTCTATGCCGCGTGGCGGGACGCTACGCCTGCCATCCGCCAACGCATCCTGGAACAACCGCAGTTGTTTTTGAAGGCGCAGCGGCAACGCGAACCCGATCCGCCAGCCGACGGAGTCACCGCCCTGTTGCGCGATCTGGAGATGGTTGCGGCGATCACCCGCCGGGCGAATCGTCGGCTGGCTGGCGCCACCGTCGAGTTGGATCACCTGCAATGCGTGGAAGCGCAGCGCAAGATCGAGCGCGTTCTCCACGAACTCAACCGTCTGGCCGCAAAGATCCCACCCCAGCAAGGACCGGAGCAAGAGCATGTTGAGCCAACAGCAACGAACCACGATTCTGGAACTGAACGCCCAGCAAGTGAGCAAGCGCGAGATCGCGCGGGTACTGAACGTCAGCCGGCTGACGGTGCGCAAAGTCCTACGCGCGAACTCGGCGGCGGTGCCGGCGATCTTACGTCCGGAGAAAGCCGAACCCTACCGCCAGCAGGTGCTGGAGCTGATGCAGACCTGCGAGGGGAACTTGGTGCGGGTGCGGGAGGAGTTGGCGGCCAGCGGCGTGAGCCTGTCCTACTCGACGCTGACCGGCTTCTGCCACCGGCATGGGATCGGCCAACCGCCCGTGGTGGCGGCGGGGCGCTACGACTTCCAGCCGGGCGAGGAGATGCAACACGATACCTCGCCCCACGAGGTGCATCTGGGCGGCCAGCGGCGCCGTGTACAGACCGCCTCGGCGGTGCTGGCCTACTCGCACCTGCTGTTCTTCCAGATATATCCCACCTTTCAGCGTTTCGACTGCAAGGTGTTTCTGACCGAAGCGCTGCGCTACTTTGGCGGCGCGCCCCGCGAACGGGTGATGATCGACAACACTCACGTCGTGGTGCTGCGCGGCACCGGACGCGAGATGGTGCCGGTGGCCGAGATGGCCGCCTTTGCCGAGCGCTTCGGCTTCCGCTTTCAAGCCCATGAGCGCGGCGACGCCAATCGTTCCGGACGCGTGGAACGACCGTTTCACTTCATCGAGCACAACTTCCTGGCGGGCCGTACCTTTGCCACCTGGCAGGATCTGAATCAGCAGGCGCGACAGTGGTGTGACCGGGTGAACGCCACCTACAAGAAACATCTGCGCGCCGTGCCCCGCGAGTTGTTCGTGCTGGAGCGGCAGCATCTGCGCCCGCTGCCGGTCTGGGTTCCCGAGGTCTATCGCCTGCACGAACGCATGGTGGACGTGGAAGGCTACGTCGCCCTGCACAGCAACCGTTACTCGGTGCCGCTGGCCTGGATCGGCCGCCGGGTGGAAGTACGCGAAACCAAGGACAAGATCGAGATCCAGCTCGATGCCCGTCACTTGGTCACGCACCAGCGCATCGCCGAGGTCGAGCATCAGCGGATTCTGCTGGCTGAGCACCGTCCCCCGCGCGGCCAGGGCAGCCAGCGCCCCGATCCTCATCCCGAGGAACAACTCATCCTCAAGGCCACGCCCGAGATCGCCGACTATGTCGCGACGCTGAAGCAACGCAGCCACAAACTGGTGGTGTTTGCCCTGCGCCAACTGTTGCGCCTGGTGCGCGAGTATCCCCGGGAACCGCTGCTGGCCGCCGTGCGCGAAGCCGCTCGCTATGGACTCTACGACCTGGACCGGGTGGAACGTATGATCCTGCGCCGCGTGGCCCGCGACTACTTTCTACTGGACGACGATCCCGGAGAAAATCATGAATAAGGGAAACCTGAGGCTGAGTGACGAACTGGAACAACTGCTGAAGAACCTTCACCTGAAGCGCATCCTGGAGATTTACGGCGAACAGTTGCCGGCGGCCGAGAAGGAGGACGTTTCCTACTCCGAGTTCCTCACCCGCCTGCTGCGGGCACAGTGGCATCACCGCCAGGAAACGGCTTTGGCGTGGCGCATCCAGCAGGCGAAGTTGCCCGAGCGCTGGTCGCTGGCCAGCTTCCCCTTTACCCGTCAGCCCGGGGTCAACCGCAAACAGATCCAGACCTTCGCCGAACTGGAGTTTATCGCCAAGGCGGAGAATATCGTCTTGATCGGCAACACCGGCGTGGGCAAAACAGGGCTGGCGTCGGGCCTGCTGCTGAGAGCCTTGGAGAATGGCTACCGCTGTCAGTTCATTCGGGCGCAAGACTTGTTCGACGAGATGTATGCCTCGCTGGCCGACCGCTCCACGCGAAAACTACTAAACCGGCTGGCGCGGCTCGATTGTCTTCTGATCGACGAGCTCGGATATTTAAATCTAAAGCCAGAACAGTCCAACATCTTCTTCAAGTTGATGGAGGAACGCTACCATCGCCACTCAACCATCATTACCACGAACTTGGACTACGACGAATGGCGCAACTTCCTGGGTAATCAGGCCATGGTGGACGCGCTGTTGAGCCGACTCCGCCACTTCTGCCACACCGTCCGCATCAACGGCCCGTCGCTGCGCGATCCGCAAGGCTGAGGCAAGGACTATGGAAGACAACCCACTCAGCCGGGAAGAGTATGTGCGGAAGCTTCTGAACGCCTATCGTGGAACTCCCGGAACCACGGGCTGCGTGCGCCGGCCAGATCGCCTGCTGGCCGCCCAACTGCATCAACGCGGCGTGCCTCTGATCACGGTCGAGAACGCACTGGTGCTCGCTGCCGCACGCCGTCTGCTGCGCCCCGCCGATGCTCCGCCCCTGGCCACGGTGCGTTCTCTGGCGTACTTCCTTCCCGTGATCGAGGAAGTGCTCGAACTCAAGGTCAGTCAGGACTACTTTCAGCACCTCCGCTACCGACTCCAGCACATCCTCTCCGCCTGACTCCGTACCGGGCGCGGGCCACGCCTGCGGCGTGGGATGATGATGCCGCTCCTTCCTTACTGTTCCAATCCTGTTCCTAGCGTGGGTCACTTCAGACAAGCGCTACTGGGTCACTCTTGGTGAGCGCCGAAGCCAAGACTGCCGATCACCAGATGGCTTCAATGAGGCCGCGACTGATCAGTCGCGGAAATAGGTTTCGGTGGTCGACGGGATCTCGATGGGATAAGCTTCAATGAGGCCGCGACTGATCAGTCGCGGAAATCCACGGCGTATCGACTATCGACCCCATGAAGGTTGCCGCTGCTTCAATGAGGCCGCGACTGATCAGTCGCGGAAATTTGGCATTGGCCTTCACGATGTCCAGCGAGGCCTGGCTTCAATGAGGCCGCGACTGATCAGTCGCGGAAATCCCGACATCGAGATTAGCGCCACATCCCGGCGCCAACGCTTCAATGAGGCCGCGACTGATCAGTCGCGGAAATCAGATCGCCGGCGGCTCCAGTGCACTCGATGGCAAGGCTTCAATGAGGCCGCGACTGATCAGTCGCGGAAATTTTTTCGCTGGCTGATAGCCGACATAGCCGCACAGGCTTCAATGAGGCCGCGACTGATCAGTCGCGGAAATCTTTCGGGGTAGCTTTACCCGTTAGCTGGATCGGCAGCTTCAATGAGGCCGCGACTGATCAGTCGCGGAAATGTGTATCCCGGCTGCGACAAGACGATGGACACCTGGCTTCAATGAGGCCGCGACTGATCAGTCGCGGAAATCCAGCGCAAGCTGCACAGCTTCCTTTATCCGCAGCAGCTTCAATGAGGCCGCGACTGATCAGTCGCGGAAATCACCGGGCGCTTGAGCGCCTGCTGATGCGGAGCATGCTTCAATGAGGCCGCGACTGATCAGTCGCGGAAATGGGTGCGCGCCACTAGCTCCGCGCTCGCCTGCTTGGCTTCAATGAGGCCGCGACTGATCAGTCGCGGAAATCCCTGGCATACTCACGACAATGGCAGCATGTGTTCCGGCTTCAATGAGGCCGCGACTGATCAGTCGCGGAAATAGCCTGAGCCTCGCGCGCACGTGCGTATTTCCCCCGGCTTCAATGAGGCCGCGACTGATCAGTCGCGGAAATGCAACGCTCGGAGCAACTCATGCGCGAGCCCACCGTGCTTCAATGAGGCCGCGACTGATCAGTCGCGGAAATGCATAGTGAGCGGATTGGATGGCTGCTTGCCAAAGTGCTTCAATGAGGCCGCGACTGATCAGTCGCGGAAATGATTCTCCTGCGTTCATACCGCAGAGGTTCCAAGCGGGCTTCAATGAGGCCGCGACTGATCAGTCGCGGAAATGCCGATGGTGATCGCCTCGAGGGAGAGCGCGCCAAAGCTTCAATGAGGCCGCGACTGATCAGTCGCGGAAATGAGTACGCCGGCAAATCGGAAAAGGGTAAAACTCCGGCTTCAATGAGGCCGCGACTGATCAGTCGCGGAAATGCTCGGCATCTACGGCGCATTGCCGGCATGGATCAGCTTCAATGAGGCCGCGACTGATCAGTCGCGGAAATACGAAATCCGCGGGCGAAAACCATTTGCCAAACTTGCTTCAATGAGGCCGCGACTGATCAGTCGCGGAAATCTCCCAATCCAGGCCGAGTTCCTTGAGGCAGGCGTGGCTTCAATGAGGCCGCGACTGATCAGTCGCGGAAATGCGCCCGGAATGGCAGCGCGGCGCCGATCCTGCAAGCTTCAATGAGGCCGCGACTGATCAGTCGCGGAAATCCATTCGCCGCGGCCGAGACCTCGCAGTAGGGGATGCTTCAATGAGGCCGCGACTGATCAGTCGCGGAAATTACTTCACGCCGCCATTGATGTTGTCTGCCGGGTTGCTTCAATGAGGCCGCGACTGATCAGTCGCGGAAATCGCGCAGCGGCCGCGCAGCGCGGTTATAGAGAAAAGCTTCAATGAGGCCGCGACTGATCAGTCGCGGAAATGCCCGTTCCGCATACCTCGCAGGCGATAGCGGCTCGCTTCAATGAGGCCGCGACTGATCAGTCGCGGAAATCCGCGGATGCAAGAAACCGACCCGGCATGTGTTTTTGGCTTCAATGAGGCCGCGACTGATCAGTCGCGGAAATTCGCAAGACTGGCGAGAGCGCACAAAGGAGAGAGCTGCTTCAATGAGGCCGCGACTGATCAGTCGCGGAAATGCTTGGAGCCTTGATCCAGCCACGCATGGTGGAATGGCTTCAATGAGGCCGCGACTGATCAGTCGCGGAAATCAAGAGGATTCGCTAATCCGGGCGATTGGCAAACAGCTTCAATGAGGCCGCGACTGATCAGTCGCGGAAATGCCGGCGGCCTGCTCGGCGGTCTTGCCCTCACGGCGCTTCAATGAGGCCGCGACTGATCAGTCGCGGAAATGACCAATCCCAGCGGCAACGGCAACGGCGTCTCAGAGCTTCAATGAGGCCGCGACTGATCAGTCGCGGAAATCACGTATCCCAAGGTGGCATGCGGCTTGTACTCAGGGCTTCAATGAGGCCGCGACTGATCAGTCGCGGAAATTTGAGCCGTCTTGCGGGCGTCTGAGCCCGCAGGCGGGCTTCAATGAGGCCGCGACTGATCAGTCGCGGAAATAACGCTCATCTGTCGGGGTGGGCCGTAGGGGTCGAGCTTCAATGAGGCCGCGACTGATCAGTCGCGGAAATGCTTTACCCGTTAGCTGGATCGGCAAAACCCTCCACTTGCTTCAATGAGGCCGCGACTGATCAGTCGCGGAAATGGAAGGAACTCAGCCACGGCAGCAACGGGCAAGCGGCTTCAATGAGGCCGCGACTGATCAGTCGCGGAAATCGCCAGTCGCCTGCTCTGCCTGCATGCGTTGAGCACGCTTCAATGAGGCCGCGACTGATCAGTCGCGGAAATGGGCCGAATTGCTCATTTACATCGTCGGATCGCATCCAGCTTCAATGAGGCCGCGACTGATCAGTCGCGGAAATACCAACTCCACGGTAGACTCGACGCCAGTAGGAGGCTTCAATGAGGCCGCGACTGATCAGTCGCGGAAATCGACAGGATTGACGCAGTAAGAAAGCGGGGTGCTGGCTTCAATGAGGCCGCGACTGATCAGTCGCGGAAATCCGTTCGGCCCGCAAATAACCGACAACAGGGTTAGGCTTCAATGAGGCCGCGACTGATCAGTCGCGGAAATCAGTCGATGCAGCCATGGCTCTCATCGGCCCCATGATGCTTCAATGAGGCCGCGACTGATCAGTCGCGGAAATGCTACCAAATCTGCGATTCAGGGTGCCAAGGATGGGCTTCAATGAGGCCGCGACTGATCAGTCGCGGAAATGTTCCGACCCTGACACCACCGACACGCTGGCGGTGCTTCAATGAGGCCGCGACTGATCAGTCGCGGAAATGGTATGCTCCGCGGAACTTTCCACACAGCAGCGCGCGGCTTCAATGAGGCCGCGACTGATCAGTCGCGGAAATTCGGCTTAGGGGTTTGAGCGCCGAAGCTGGTCTTGCTTCAATGAGGCCGCGACTGATCAGTCGCGGAAATAAGAACGGAACAGAGTTTGTCTTTGCCGGACTCCGAGCTTCAATGAGGCCGCGACTGATCAGTCGCGGAAATCGGATTACCTTGCTGAGCAGATCCTTGAGTTGTCCGAGCTTCAATGAGGCCGCGACTGATCAGTCGCGGAAATGCGATATGGTCACACGTCGCGGATAGGCGCCGGGCAGCTTCAATGAGGCCGCGACTGATCAGTCGCGGAAATGTGCCAACTCTGGCACATTCCGCAATGGTACACCTGGCTTCAATGAGGCCGCGACTGATCAGTCGCGGAAATACGTAGACCCATCGCGGCTGGTCATGATGTACCCGAGCTTCAATGAGGCCGCGACTGATCAGTCGCGGAAATTAGACCGCCGCAACTGGTATGGGCTACTCCAGCGCGGCTTCAATGAGGCCGCGACTGATCAGTCGCGGAAATATTGCCGAACTGCGGCACGAGTGCGATGCTTGGCAGCTTCAATGAGGCCGCGACTGATCAGTCGCGGAAATTACGCGAGCTTGATTCCCGCTGCAATTGAGCAAATCGCTTCAATGAGGCCGCGACTGATCAGTCGCGGAAATAGCCTAGCGCGTATCCTGTCGTATTTTCAAGGACCTGCGAGGCATGCAGCGAGGGGTTCCTCGTTTGGTCACATGTGCCCCCTGGGGAGTGCGGGTCATCGTAACATAAGTCTCTGATTCTTCGCGGGTAATCTGTCTGCGAGCGGTGCCTGGAGATTGGGCGCCACTCCTCCGCTCGCGGGCTTTATCGGGTAACAAAAACGGCATAATCCTCGATCTCCCCTTCTATCCATCGCGCCAGTAAGCGGGCTTGGATTTCGAGCAGGCGCTGGTAACTGACCCGATAATCGAAGAGCGGATGCGTCACAAGAGTATCCATGCGGGCCTCGTAGGAGCGGTAGAAAGCCTTGCGTCCCGCGGGTTTCAGGGCGACACTGTCGCCCGCGGATACGAAATCGGACGAAGTGACCATGCGGGTGTTGATGGCATTGATCACGGCGGAATCGGCGATCAGGGGGCGGAAGGGCTCCATCAGGTCCAACGCCAGCGCCGGACGCCCGAAGCGCGGCTGGTGATAGAAGCCGATAAGCGGATCGAACCCCACCGCATAACAGGCCACTGTGAGGTCTTTGGCCAGCACGCTATACGCCAATGACAGCAGTGCATTCACCGCGTCCTTCGGCGGTCTCCGGTTACGGCTGGCGAAGTCCATGCGGAACACCGCGGGGGTTTCCTCTTCGTTCTCAGCCTTGATCATGCCCGAGAATCCGCCGAAGTAGAGGCGCGCCGCATTGCCCTCGATGCCGAGCAGTTCTTCCAGCGACCCGGCGGCCTCCGCGCTTTCCACCATGGCTTTCATCCCGGCAAGCACGACCGCCTCGGGCTCCACATGATTGCGCAGCAACATCGTGCGCTGGTTGCGGATCTTGCCAGCCACCAGCCTACGGGCCAGGTTCAGGCAGAACCATTCCTCTTCCGCCAGCCGGAACTGCGCGCGCCGGAGAAAGACGTTCTTGGTGTTCATCCCTGTCGTGATCCCGTAGAACCATCCGCCCTGCGAGAAGTAGCAAATGGGCACTTCGTTCTCGCACAGGCTCTGCACCGCCTGGGTGGAGATCTGAATGTTGCCCATCAGGTTCAGTTGAGAGATTTCTCCCATGCGGATTTCCTGCTTGAGCGTGTCCTTTTCCTTGACTTGCAGCACCTCGCCGGATTTCCCCACGCGCAACCCCTGGGTTTCGATGTAAGCCGGACGCAGCTCCGAACGCGGCGTCACCAGCCGACGCACTTCGGATTGCGGCGGTTTCCTGGGCGGCATGATCATGGACGAAAACAGCATGAGCTGGCCGTCCATATCGGCTGCCGGGAGGCGCAGCGCGTTGGTTTCTCCGGGAAGGCAGATGGAGGCCAGGGAACATGCCGGGCATTTAGGCGAATCCACCAGCGGCGGCGGGATCACGCCCGCTCGCGCCGTGGCCAGCGCCTGCTCCGCGAGTCCCACGGTCTCCGCCATGAGCGTTTCGTCGAATTCCACCCGCACCCGCTGGCGCGTGGCGGCGTAGTAGACGACGCCTTCATGGCATGCATATCCGTTCTCGCGCAGAGCGATGCCCTGCACGGCGAGTTGCACGCGTTCACTGGGCCAGGCTTCCAGCCCTTGCCCGGTGTCATGCGGCTTGCCATGTTTGTAATCGACCGGCGTGACCGTGCCCTGGGAGACATCAATCAGGTCCATTTTTGCGATAAGCCGGTGGCGCTCGCTGGAGAGCGTCACGGAACGCGTCTTCATGTCCTCGGGGAGGTCCTCGGACGCGGGCAACCCGGCGCCTTCACGGTCCACCCGCTTGTGCTGGGCGGAGCCCTCGGCCGTGTCCGCGCTTCCGCGAAAGACGCCATCCACCCATTCATAGAAGAACAGGCGCGGACAATAGGCAAACTCGTTGACCATGCGCGCCGGCAGGTAGTCCGGCAGCTCGCGCCGCGTGCGCTCCGGCTCCGGCTGCGGAAGGACATCAAGGCTAGCCATAGTTCAAGCCTCCAAAATTCAGAAAGCCCGCATTCAGACGTTCAGACAACGATACAGGGCGCATCCACTGCGCTGTACGGCTTGCCGAGGGCAGTGATGACGCGGTCGCCCCGCCCCTCGGCAGGTCCAAGATTCACAAATAGAACCTGGTCCTCAGCATGGTTGATCACCGAGCGCAAAGCCTCCCGACATCGCACCAGATCGGAGGCCGTGAGCTGACACTCGAAGACGGAGAACTGAAGGTGATCCCCAAAGCCGCGCATCAGTTTGAACACCTTGCGCAGGCGCTTGTCATCGGAAATGTCGTAACAGACTAAATAGGAAGTGCGCATAATCTCGATGCTGCCGTGGACGCGGGTGAAGCAGCCTACACCTTCATTTCGAGGAAACGATCTTGAGCAGCCGCTGCATAATCACACGTCCCCTCGTTCTGGCGGGGCAGCAAACAGCCCGATGCCATAATGCCTTCCGATGCCCAAGAGCACCGGGCCTGTAACCGGATCGCGAAAGCGAATGGCGACATGGTAGCGTGGCCACTTTTTCAAATGCTCCGGCACGCGCATGGTCAGCGCTCCCTCCGTGCCTTGCCACAGAGGAGCGGGCTGAAACTGAAGATCCTCGATCGATTCTCGCGAGTATCCCGCTTTTTCAAACGCCTGGTACAGAAGTTCTTCCGTTTTCCCGGCAGAAAACTTCCGGTGCAGAGTATTGTGACCGTGCAAGACAACCGGAGTCACCGAATGCCACACGTGGCTCGAACGGGTATAGTACGGCCAAATGTTGTCGTTCTGACTATCAAGCAACAAACACACCGGCTCAGTTTTTCTTGGTCCGTTGCCATTTTCAAGCAGACGCCGAAGGATCGAAGACGAGAGTTTCAACTGCAATAGCTCCGCGATTTCGCCGTCGCCGTCCGCCGGCTCCAGCACCATCACCCTTCGCACAGCTCCGTCCGCATGAATCGTGCCTATATTTGGCACGGGAACAAACGACATGTGCCTTGCGTGTCCTTCACCGTGGCCGAGGACATAGCTGTTGACGAGATCATCCGGATAACCTTCTTCCCGAAGCGCCTCTGCGGCGGCATGTCGTATCCATGCGGCAATTTTCATTGCCAATGCCCATGGCACGGCATACGGGAGCTTGCTGTTGTCCAGCTTCCGCAACACGAATCTTGCGATGGGAAGCTCTACGCTGCCAACGCGCTGATATCGCTCTTGCCCATACTTCATGGCGCGCGTCGCCGGATCGATTCCATAGCCTGAACGACGATTACAGTAGCGTTGATAGGCCGTTATCAGATCTTGTAGATATCCCGATACAGGCACATCGCGCAATTGTCCACGCCGCGCCGGCACGTAATGGGAATAGCCTTCAGTACCGACGAGAGATTGTTTCTCTTTCTCATCCAGAAAAAGGGAATCTGCGTAAGCCATGTCGATCCCCCAACCGAAGGTATGCAGAAAAGAGGCGAGCTGCCGGAAGGAGTCGATCGAGAAACTCTTATCTTTCAACTTCCAGATGTAGTAGAGCTGCGGCTTTCCATCACCAACAGATCCCAGCTTGCGAGGAGAAACCGTCTTCAAGGTGCGCAACGCTGCGGCGTCAAACGGCCGTCCTGCAGCCCACTCCCTGGCGGCTTTATCGGAATCGTTGTTGGGAACGGCGATACGATAGGACGGCAGGGGCCGGCAATCGGTCGCCATCACCTCCGGCGGAGGAAGGCATTCCAGGGCCCGCAACGCCGGTTCAATAGTTGACCAATGCTGACGATAGGCGCCGGTGCGTGCGCCCGCTAAAAGCGCCTGGAACAGTCGGGCTGGCGAAGGCGGCCATTCGCGCCCGTGGTAAAGGTCTGCAAGCAAAGTTGTGGCAATACAAAGATACTGATCCATGGCTCATGCCTTCGCAGCTTTGGTTTTCTTCTTTGATTTTTCATCCGTGGCCGCTTTCACAAGCTTAGGGTCAAAAACGGCCTGGACATCCGGTCCAACGCCGAACTCTTTGGCGGCGCTGTTTGCATACGTCAGTACCTGCTCCTCGGTCAAAGCGAAATTCTCGCGCTTGCCGGTTCGCCAAACAATCTGCTTCGCGGCAGGCTTCCCCTCCGAGCCGACCAACAGACAGCCCTGGCGCAGGTAAAGCTGTGCCGGAGCGACGAAAGCCACTAACGCAAGTCCGAGGATGTAACGCTGCAACTTACGGGTGGCTTCAAGATCGCTACCGCCTAAGGCCCGCAGAGCCACCAGATTGAGCATGGCTTCCCGCTTGATTCCATCTTTGGCGATGACACCGCCTGCGGTGCGCCCAGCCGGGCTGTCCGATAGACCCTGCGCCGAGAGTGCTTTTTGCCCTAGTTCGTCGAGTTCCATCTGTTCGACTTCTTCTTTTTCCAGGACCGAAAAGTACTGCGCGGAGCGGGTTACACTTTCGACGCCATACGCGCGCACCGTGGATTCAATCAACCGTGGGATTTTTGCTCCGGTGTCGCGCGAATCCCAAGCGCCGAACACCAGTGATGTGGGGGCAATTTTGGCGAGCGGCTGAGCATCCCCTTGGTCGCGGTATCGGAGGAATGCGCTCTGCAACTTTTCCCATTGGTCCGAGAATCGGACCACGGCGTCAGCAGCACGGTGTCCGGCTTCCAGCAGATCGACAGTCCGCTGTTCGTTAATTCTCACTGTTACGCGTGGCGTGAGTTGTGACAAATCGGAGCGCATGAATATCGGTTCCAATCTGTTTGCCTGCGATCCCAGACTGTCCACGAGGCAAGTCCGGTTGTCGTCGATTACATAGCTGGGCTTCTCGTTGTCGCTCTCCTGGGGCGGAGCAAAAGTTGGTGGAAAGAAGACGCTGTGCTCGCCATTAACGGGTTCGAGCGCTTCTGTAATAGTGAGGGCGACAGGGCCGTCAACGGCAAGCCAAGCATCGAATTGTAATGACATATCGGTTCTCCTAATAAGCAACTGGTTCGGCAAAACTGAAATACTTGTAACTGCCACGTTCTCCCAGGGTGAAGCGGTAACCGGCGCACGCGAAACCGCTCCATGGCTCCGCGCAAATGCTTCGCGCCACAGCCCGCGACAGAGGCGAAAGCCACAGGTGGTAAGTAAAGCCCTCCGAGCGGGTCCCTGCGGGACGGAAGCCTTGAAGACCGAACGCTCCAAGCATCTCAACCGCCGCGTATGTGCGCGATTCCTGCCCTTGCTCATTCGGCGAATAGCCGAGATTCAGCGCCACCCACGCGGAGCGTGGATCAATGCCGAAGCGAGTGGTGGTGAGTACGCCTTCCTCGAACGAGAGATCGCGGCTGGGAATGCGGCTAGGCAGCATAGAGACGAGTTTCTGAGTCGTCACCTGTCCGGCCCAGCACTTCAGTGAGCAAGCCTTCTCATGAAACCAGTCGAGCCACCAGTCCAGCACGATCTCCTTGCCTAAGATTAAGACTTTCGCTGGCGCAATAGAATCCTTGTCGGGGGTCTTGTCCTCTGCTGCCGGGCGCTGGAATGGTTGATATTTTGCCTCGCAAATGGCTCGGGCCACCAAGCCGAGATCGAGCTGCGACTCGCTTTCCAGCACAAGCTCTGCATTCCTCGGCTGTCTCCGGTTCATCTGAAAATGAGAGAAAGTCCGCGCGCCAGTGAGGTCGAACAATTCGATCAGGCCACAGCAGGCGTAGAACTGCCCAGGATTACAAGGATCGAAAGCTACACGAAGTTCAGGCATTTGCGGGCTGCTCCTCTGCGTTAACATCGGCGGACGCAAGCCCGTCCGCCGCTTTCAGAATAGATTCCAGGTACGCAAGGCCCCACGCACCATAACGCTCTTGCAATCTTCCAAAGCGTTGCACGGTCTCTAGCGCCAAGCGGGCACTTTCCCGCAAATGATCGCGGTCGCAAGCTCGCTCTAGGAAACAAGGCCGAGCATGGCCGTGATGTGCGGCGATCAAATGCAGGACAAGATCGCGGATCTCAGGAGAAAGCCCCGCGCCTTGCAGCTTCTGTTCGGCATGGCGCAGGGACGCGAGTTCGTGGCGAAATCCACCAAGGTCGCGACTCAGCATGGGCAAGATGGACTTCGCAACACAATCCCCGAGGAGCTTTCCTTCGCGATCCGTATTCCGGGCTGCCTTCTGCCATATCCGCTCTTGCTTCCCGAGGTCATGGAGTTCCCCCGCCCGTTCCAAGGCTCGGACCAACTCTTCGTCCACCGCAACTTTCTGACCCAGTTCTTTGGCCATCTTGCCGACAGCGGGGAGATGGTCTTTCAAGTAGACACGGACTGTCGAATTCGCTCGCTGGACTTTGCCGAAGTAGAGCAGAGCGAAGCCGACCTCCTCTTCTTCGCTCTCCTGCGGCTCCGGTTCGACGGCCAGCAAAAAGCGCCAGCCGTGCTCGGCCGCGAAAGTACGCAACGTTTCAGGTTCAATGTTCTGCAGGGGAACAGGCTCGTAGTGCTGGCCCGGCATAGCTCCCATGCGCTCTAGCGACCAGCCACCCGCTCCTCCTTCCAAGCGAGTAGCCCGAAAGGACGCGCGCGTCACTTGGCCGCGCATCATTTGGCACCCAGAGACGTCGTAAGGCACCGCCCCTCCGCCGGGACTGGATGGTTTTCCAGGCGAGAACATACCATTTTCCAGCGTGCCGCAATCTGGCGGAAAGACAAGTTGGCAATAGGCAAGTTGGGCAACGACTTCCCGCTTCCCTTTCTCAGTCTTCAACTTCCTGACAATGTCTTCCCGCAAGTCAAGCACTTTAACGCTTGCATCCGCCTTGCGGCATAGGATTCTGGAATCGCGATCTGCTGGTATTTCGAGTTGTTCCAGCTTCTCCACCAGCGTTCTTGTGGGTTCGCGCAGTTGCTCGTGCGCAAGTAAACGATATTTTTCCAGTATTTCTTCGCGATCACTGGCGTCGATGTCGCCACGCACAAGATCGAAAACGTCCTTTCGCCAAGCCAAGTAGGTCTCGGGATAGTTGTCTTGTTTTCCATGCAACCACGGATCTACCTGCGGGCGCGCAGGATGGGCGCCAAGCGATGTTTGACTCCAAACATCGATTAACCAGTCGTGGAGCATTGCCTGGAGCGGAGGCTTAGTGCACCCAGCCTCTGGAAGCGGACGGCCGAAGAGTGCTGCCGGTGAAATGTTAATTGCACCCGTTTTCGGAAGGTCAGCACACAAGAATTCAAGAATCGACTTATTATCTTCGTCCTCTTCCTCCGCCTGGGTCAGCACTACGTGGGCGCGGCCAGTCGTTTCTCCGAAGCGATTGAGTCGCCCGAACCGTTGCAGCAGATGATCCAACTTGGCAACTTCGGTAATGAGCCGGTCGGCGCTGATGTTGACTCCGACCTCGCCGGCTGAAGTGGCGACAATCCAACATGACTCAGTGGGCCGCTCACGATTCGCGAAAACTTTGAAGACATCGCCCTCGACCATCTGGTCGCGCTCGAAGCCGCGCATGGTTCCAGTCAAGGTGAGAATGCGCTCTTGGCTCGCTCCCTTCTTGGTCAACTCCGCTGCGATCTTCCGGGCATTTTCAGGTTTTTGAACGAAAATTAGTGTGCGCGCAGGACCAAACTCTATTGCGAGCTCAATCATCTTTGACTCCCGCCTGCTAGCGGGGACAGTGTGCAACTGTAGCTGTTTCTCGGCTTCGAAAATGTCTCGGAAGTGCTTGTCGGTGCAATCGTCGTCAAGTGATTGTGGCCAGCGGACGGTCGACTGCGTGTGAGTAGCAGAAAGGCGAATTGTGCGGAATGACTTGACAGGCTTCTGTTGAGCACGTTCTATGCCCGAAAGGAGAGCCGCAAATGCGGGTGTAAGGTGCGCTTCGTCGTTGACGATGAGAGCATCTTGCCCGAGTAACCCCGCGTGCTGCGCACGGAAGTAGAGTCCGTTCCCATATCCGGAAAAAAGAAGGCTACTGCCGATCTTGTCCACCGTGCCGACAATGATGGCCGGGCGGGAGGGGTCATCGCTCCATTCGCGGTTATCTTCTTTCTCGCCGCGGAGCGTGCTGATGGCGATTACCTCGGCATTCTCGCGTCCCAGCGATATTTTGCGAAGGGAGTCGCGCACTTCTTGGAGCTGCGAGCCTTCACTAACATCAGCCAGGCGTTTCCGTATCTCACCGGCTTCTTCAGTGGCCTGATCGACCACCACCCGACGATCAACAACCCATACCAGCCGTCGAGGAAGAGAAACGTCTCGAGGCCGTTGCGCTTGGCGGGCCAGCGCGAGAAGCCAGATCGACATAATCGATGTTTTGCCCGATCCGGTCGGCAGATCGATGTTGGGAGGAATCGTGCCTGAGAGGAACAGCTCGAATAGCTTGCACTGCCAGGGATACGGAGGATTACCTGTGAGCGCCTTGAAAATGGACTCGAAATCTGCGACGGGTTTCTGGATTGAGGTCGGAGTGGCCAAAGCGACGCTCCTGAAGGCGTGGAATTAGAACTCAACGAACCCTGAACGAGGCCACGAGAAGGACTTTGGCCACGCGTGGATATAGGTCAAAACGGGTTAGACCACAAACCGATGATCGCTATTCCAGCTCGCGCTGGCACGACGCAAACGCAAATAAAGTTCTTCACGTTTGTTGGCCGACAGCTTACGCCTATGTGCAACCGCAGTGCAATCGTTGTCGGCAGAAATGTCATGTCTCATTAGAAATGTTGCCTGTTACCCAGTGGAGAACGCTGGTCGGTATTTCTTTGCAAGTTCGTCTCTTGGGAGGAACGGATGAACGCTGACCAGAAAAAAGAGCCAGCAAAATTGCGTGGCTCTTGAAAAGTTAACCAATTCTTACCAGAGTCTCGTTCGCTTTCTTTTCATCCCCCAAACACAGCGGCAGGAATTCGCACTGCCGGCACCAACGGCCGAAGCGCTTGTAGAAGACGCCACCGGCGATTTGCCCCATGACGGCCTCCGCCTTATGGAGATACTCCACAACATGCAAAGGCTCGCGCCGGGTCAGATGCCAAACGATCCGCGGTTTCTTCTGTTTCAGGAAAACGCACACGGCGGCCTGCTCCACCTCCGGATGGGCGAGCTGGTACGCCGTGAGCTGGTCCATGAGTTCGACCTCGAACTCTTCGAAGTCGCTCCCGGCCGTCTTCCAATCGATGAGCGTGAGCTTTCCCTCCACCTCCCCCACCAAGTCGATGATGCCGACAAAGGGCAGATGCAGGTTCGAGAGGTTGAGGGTGAATGGCTCTTCCACCGCAAGCACCCGTGTGACACGCCCCGCATGTTCACGGCGGAACTCTTCGAGGAGGGCCATGCCGGTCGAGTGGAGAAAATCCCAGGTCTCCTTGCGGGAGTAGCGCAGTTCGAGCGAGCGGAGCGCCTGCCATTCCCGGTCGAACATCGCCACCGGATCGTGCCTTTGCCGGAAGTGACCGGCCAAAGCCAGGTGCATGACGGAGCCAAAGACGAGGCTCGCCGAGGCAATCCGCGCCTGCAGTTTCTCTATATAGTGGAGCCGGTATTGCTCCGGGCAGGTAAGGTACTTCTGCAAGCGGGAATTGGAAAGATGCGGAGTTGCCTCCGCATCCACCTTTGCTTCAGGATCGGAAACGGGGGTCGCGCTCATGCGCTCCACCTCGCTTCACCATCCACCCGCACGGGCAAGAGATGCGTGACATTCAAATACCGGCCGTCGGCGCTGCGCTCGGTCGTGACCCGGCAGGGCAGATTGAAGCGCATGCCGCCACCCAGTTCTTCGGGCGGGATGTTCTCGCCCAGCGCCCTGAGCGCGTCGGCGATTTTCTTCGCAGAACCGAAGAGGCGCGCCCGCTCGCGCCCCACGGCCACGTTCAAAAAGTATCGCTCCCCGTAAGGGCCGTTCGTCACGCCAAGATCGAGCACGCGACCGGCGGCAGTCGAGCCGTTGCCGTTGCTCTTCTGGAATGTGCCGTTCTGCGGCACACTCGCTGCCGGACGCTTGCCGTTCAAGTTGAGGAACTGCCAGGCGATCTCGGCTTGCAGCCGGAGCACCCGCAGGGCTTGGGTCTTGATCATGTCGCCGCTGATCCCGGAGACGGGCAGGGAAAACTCGATTGAGACCGAGTCGATCCTGCCGTCGGGACTCACCGAACGCTTGATCGCCATCTGCGTGGGCGGGGTGGCAATCACCGTTTCCTCCGGCGCATTCCCTTCGGAACGTATGGCGGCGTGCTCCCCGGCCTCGTAGCTCGCCGGTTCGCCATATTTGTTCTTTACTGCGAGGACGTGCTTGCACTGCCATCCCGGGTCCTCGCTGTGCGATTCGAAGTCGGGGCAGTTGCAAAGCCATTCCCCTTCCGTATCGGTAACGAGATATGCGTTCGCGGGGTTGTGGGCGGAGCGCACGTGGTAGCCGTCCTCGCCCCGAGTGATTACAAAGACCTCGCGCTCGGCACGTTCCACGCGCGTGCGGAATTGATCCTGCGTCATCGTTCTTCTCCTATTTTGTTGTGAAGGTGCTCGTCGGGCTCAGAGGGTGAGCCTCACCTTCAGCATGGGGAGGAAAAGAAAAGAAAAAAGACGGGCGCAGGTGCCGGAGGCGGCAAGCATGTTGCCGTAACCGAGTCCGTAAAAGGGTGTGACTGCGTGCGACGCCGCGCAGGAGGATGTGCAGGAAAAGATAAAAAAATTAGCCTCGGATGGAGGCTAAGAAATGTTAAGAGATGCTTTCGATTCGCAGATCCTCGATGTTCTCGAAGTGCCTGCGGTTATTGGTGAGGAGCATGAGGTCGTGCTGGCGGGCGGTAACGCCGATCATGAGGTCGAAGTCGGCAACGCGTTTTCCCTGTGCGCGCAGCCGACCCCGCTCTTTGCCAAACAGCCGGCAGGTATCTTCGTTGATGCTTACGATGGTTACGTATTGCAGAAAGTCTCGCAGGCCTTTTTCATTTTTTTCGGGGTCCTTCGAGTACAAGATGCCCTCATAGACTTCTGCCAGCGAAAGCATGGAAAATGCCAGCCCGCTGTCTCCAAGCTCTCCGAGGCGTTTTCGGGTTCGCTCCTGTCCGTTCAGATAATCGATGGCCCAGTCCGTATCCACCAGGTAGCGCGCGTTCATAGCTTCGGCTCCGGGCGGGTTGAGATGAGGCGATCCTCATAAATGTCGCGGATCAGCTTCTCGGCATCAATCGTCCCCTTCCAGCTTCCGAAAGATCGTTCGAACGCCTCCCGGTTGCCAGGCGTCGGGGCTCCGACGACCGTGAGGAGCACCTCCTCCCCTTCG
This sequence comes from uncultured Acidobacteriota bacterium, assembly GCA_963837635.1. Taxonomy (GTDB): domain Bacteria; phylum Acidobacteriota; class Terriglobia; order Terriglobales; family Acidobacteriaceae; genus CAWINY01. The sequence goes on along the minus strand of CAWINY010000007.1, from coordinate 1,303,008 downwards.
GGAAGATCCAACTTTTCCAGCGGTTCCAACACGCCCCCTTTGACGCGGGCACGTATCGTTGCACCCATGACGTTCTCCTCCTTTCTCTTCTTCCAAAGAACCATTATGACAGTACCACTCTCTGCGTCGTGGTCAAGTTGGGGCGCGCCGGAGATTTGCCGCTGGGAGCAACTCCGCCCGCCTATTGCGACGCACGCTGTTTCCCTACGCTGGAATGCAAATGGAGAACGACCACATCACCATTCTCGGCGAGACCAATTTCCGCAACCAGAGGAAGCGCTTCGGCATCCGCCGCCCCGACCGCCGGGCGCATACCTACATCATCGGCAAGACCGGCACCGGCAAATCCACACTCATCGCGAACCTTGTCTTGCAGGACATTGCCCATGGCGAGGGCGTCGCACTGCTTGATCCGCACGGCGATCTTGTCGAGCGCGTGTTGCGCGCGGTGCCCGAGGAATGGAAAACCGACATTATCTACTTCAATGTCCCCGATTCGCGTGCACCGCTCGCTTTCAATCCTCTGGAAGCGGTGGACCCGGCCACCCGGCCGCTTGCGGTATCGGGGCTGATTAGCGCCTTCAAGAAGATCTGGCCGGAGTCCTGGGGACCGCGGATGGAATACATCCTGCGTAACGCCCTCCTCACGGTCATCGAGTTGCCGGAGAGCACGCTACTCGACATCCCGCGAATCCTCGTGGACGCCGACTTCCGCCGCTGGGCGGTGACGAGCATCCGCAACGCGGAAGTCCGCAGTTTCTGGCTGCGCGAGTTCGAAAAATATCCGTCCCACTTCCGCACGGAGGCCATAGCTCCGATCCAGAACAAGGTTGGTGAATTTCTGGTGAATCCCCTGCTCCGCCGCATCATCGGCCAGCCGAAGAGCGCTTTCGATCTGCGGCGGGTCATGGACGACGGCAAGATCCTTCTGGTGAATCTCGCCAAGGGAAAGATCGGCGAGGACACGGCGGCACTTCTGGGATCGATGCTCGTCACCAAGATGAATCTGGCCGCCCTGAGCCGGGCGGATATCGAAGAGAACGCGCGACGGGATTTCTATCTTTACGTGGACGAGTTTCCGGCGTTCACCACGACGAGCTTTGCCGGGATGCTTGCCGAAATGCGCAAGTACCGGCTGAATTTGGTCCTCGCCCATCAGCACCTCACGCAAATCGACGAAGAGGTGCGAGATGCGATCATGGGCAATGTGGGCACGCTCATTACGTTCCGCGTAGGCGCGAGCGATGCCGAAGTGATTGAAAAGGAACTGCAGTACGAGTTCACGGCGGATGATCTCGTCAATCTGCCCAACTACCACCTCTACATCCGGCTCATGATGGACGGGGTGATGTCGAAGCCGTTCAGCGCGGTGACGGTGCGAGATCACTGACGTGCTTCGAGCCAAGCTTCCCGTGTCAGTCTGTAAGCCGTTTGTTCATGCGCTCCAGTCGCTGTTTCTCGAATCGCTTCACCCAATATCGTCCCTGTTTCATCTTCTCGGGACTCAGCTCCATCCGATCCACTTGGTCGGCGATGGCCAAGAAGTCTTTCAGCATCTGGCGCCGACTGAAGTCGGAGATTGATCCGTTATGCATAACAAAGTTTGCCAGTGCACCACACTCGCCATGTAATGCGCCATTCATATCCACGAAGCGCTTCGTGAGCCACAGCACCACGTCCACAAGCTGGAGGCCAATGCATCCCAACGATTCCGCCATAACCATGTCACACGCGAACGTAGGCACTTTCTTTACATCTGGGAGCGGCGAGAACGTATCGACCTTGAAAGCGAATCCTTTGAGCAGATCGTAGCTTTTCTCAAGCCACTTACCGAATTGATTCTGCTCATCGTGGATGAAGGTCTTTACCCGCGCGCCGGTACTCTCATGAAGCGAGTGGAAATGGTTCAAGATCAAAGTGAACGCGACGGCATTTGGGGAATCGAGCGGATGCATACCACCCTGCAGCAAGTCTTCTGGGTGCTGAATCCCCCAGGTAAATGCATCCGTTAGCAATTGAGTATTCCGATCGTACAACACGCCTTCCTGGCTCAGTTCCAGCACGCGAGTTCGCAGGACATAGAGCAGGGTTACAAAACCAGGGGCATCGGCACCCTCAAAGGCAGCCCAGAATGCCTGCCTGTCTTCGTCGCTCATGATTTGAACGATATCCCATGCAAGCGGCACTCGCAGACCCTTGATACCGTACTGTACCGGAGCGATGGCCATGTTGTTGCCACTGTCCAGCACCGTATCCGCAAGTTTCGTCGCGGCCAGGTGCGCCTTTTCGAGGCTGGTGAAGAAAAACTTGCAGCCGGTTTCAGCGAAGAAGGCGCGCAGCTTGCCTGCGATTTTCTCGATTCGACCGAGACCTAACTCACTCCCGTGCAACTCCTTTTTTTCAACGATCGACAAACATTCCGCATGAAGGTCGGCAGCAACAGTCTGCATGTCATGCTCTGAAACCAGCGTGCCGGTCCAGAAGTACGGCTGGTTAGCATCGAACAGCGCGGTTCCAGAATTCCCCGTTTCATCCGTATACGCAATCATGAACTTCTCCACGATCGGCGTGATCGCAACTTTAGCGGCAACAGTGATCGGAGAAGCCGGATTTCCGCAACACTTCTTGTATTTTTTGCCCGAGCCGCAGGGACACGGAGCATTAACTTTCGGTTTCTTGCTCATTGCCGCCTTATCGATCTGCGCTGGCATCTACTTACGGACTATTCTACGCAGGAAACGCATGATCCCCAATAACGGACATGGACACGGGGCGCGCCGTTCACCACGTTGCTTTGACTGCCTTTTCCAGCGCCTCCTGCCGCGATTTCACCCATGGCGCGTAATACTGTTCGGTCGTCCTGATCGACTTGTGGCCCAAGAGCACCGAAACGGTTTGGAGATCAACGCCGCGACTCAAGAGATCGACAGCGAAGCTGTCCCTTAACCGATGGCCGTGGCCGTCCGGCACTCCCGCAATCTTGAAGATCCGCTTGAGCCGCAGATGCCATTTGCCAAGCGCCGTATCGAGCTTCCCCACACCCGACCAGAAATAGCAGCCGTCGCCGTCATCGCAGTGCTCAAGCGCGTCCAGAACATTTTTCGGCAACGGGACCATTACGGGATGCCTGGTCTTCTCCTGCCGGATGAGCAGCCGCCCGGAATCGTCAATTCTATTTTTCTGGAGCGCGACCGCATCCGAAATACGCAGACCCGAGAACCGCATGAGGAGCACGAGGGCTTTCAATTTCTTCCGGATCTCTGACGGGCTCTGCGGATGGATTTCCCCGTAGGCGTCGAGCGCCCACAAAATCTTTTTCCATTCCTCATCGGTGAAGGGCAGCGTCGGATCGCGTTCAATTTTTGGCGGCTTTATCGCCTTCGCGGGATTCTTCTCGATCCAGCCCGAGGCCACGCAGAAGGAAAAAAATCCGCGCAAGTGTTCGATTCTTTTCCAGGCGGAATTCGGCGACAACTTCCAGCCTTCGCGGAACTTTCGCACGTCATCAACAGAAACCTTTGGGATAGGAAGCTCGCCGAACTCCTCATCAAGCACCTGCTTGATTTCCTTGTATTTCTTGAGGGTGAGCGGCTTCAGGTTGCGGGCCTCCGCGTCCTTGATGAAACGCTCGGTCGCCTCTTTCACCGTCACATCTTTTTCGGCAGCCCCTTTGATCTCCCATTCGTTGATCAGGCGGCTGGCCGCTTCCCAATTCGTGAGATCGAGCGACTTCCGAACGGGCTCATCCCGCAGCACGCCCTGCGCCCAGATCGGACAGGAGCATCCTTTGTACCGGCGGGAACGGTGCTTGCAGTCGGCCCGATGCCTGCGATAGATCGTGAGCATGGGGCCGAGTTTAGTACAAATGAGGTACGGAAGAGAATAGATGTTTGTAAGTGATTGTAAACAATACAGATGTTATGGCGGAGAGAGAGGGATTCGAACCCTCGATAGAGTTTCCCCTATACACGCTTTCCAAGCGTGCGCCTTCAGCCACTCGGCCATCTCTCCGCAGCGCATTGGGAAACGCTGCCGCTATTCTAGCAGGTGCGGAGCAGGCTGCTGCGGCCAGCCTGCCGTCATCTGCAACTCTCGCCGCCCTGACAGGCGGCCGAACAGGCCGAACCCCTGAAGCAAGGCCGACGGAGCCTGGGATCGGCCTCGCGGAACCGCGATAGGATCCATGCCCTTCGGTGTCAACCGCGATAAGCAGTTATTGGGATGCTAGCCCTCCATCATCTGTATATTGCCGGAGAGGACGTGCACTTGCACCTCCTCGCCTGGCGCAAACGAGGTGCGCTCCGCAGGAAGTACGGCGATGGCATCCGCCAGCAGCATGGTTTTCAGTATTCCCGTGTTCTGGTCGCCGGAACTGTAGGCCAAATACCGGCCACTATCCAATTTGAGCCGCACGCGCAAGAAACTGACTTTCCCTGGCTTCTTGGTCAACGGTTCCTGAAATAGGGCAGGGACGAATGCTTTGACGACCCGGGTGTGCCCCATCATTCTCAGCAGCGCGGGGCGCACAAACTCCTCGAAGGTGATCATGGTCGCCACGGGATTTCCAGGAAGAGAGAACACCGGCTTGTCGTCTTTCAGGCCGAAAGCAGTTGGTCCTCCAGGTTTGATACCCACCTTCCAGAAAAGCTGCCTGACGCCCAGTTCGGCGAGCACGTCGCGCACCAGGTCGCGGTCTCCGGTGGAGACTCCCGCCGAGGTGACCAGCACGTCGTTCCGGAGCCCCTCGCTCAATTGCCGGCGGTGGCTTTCCAGGTTGTCGCGTGCGATCTCCAGCATGAGCGGCAGCGCACCGGCTTCGGCAACCGCGGCTGCCAGGCAAAGCGCGTTCGAATTGATGATCTTGCCCGCCGTGATCGGCTCCCCGACCTCGATCAGCTCATCCCCGGTGGATAGGATGGCCACGCGCGGCTTGCGATACACCGGAACCAATACCTTGGAGAAAGACGCGAGCAGGCTGATCTCCGGTGGGCGAATCAGCGTACCTGCCGGCAGAATCGTCTCACCACAGCGCACGTCCTCCCCGGTGAAGCGGATGTGCTGGCGCGGTGCGACCTTGGTCGTGACGCGCACCTGGCTATCGAGCGGCTCGGTGTCTTCGATGGGTACGACCGCATCAGCGCCCTCCGGGACTGGGGCTCCGGTCATGATTCGGACTGCGCTGCCGGGGGGCAGCGGGCTAGTCGCAAGCGCTCCGGCAGGGATGTAGCCGGTGACCGGCAGCACCATTCCGGGCTGGCACTCGGCGGCACGCACCGCGTAGCCGTCCATGGCCGAGTTGTTGCAGAACGGCATCTCCCAAGGGGCGATGATGTCTTCCGCCAACACCCGGCCCAGCGCTTCCAGGATTTGTACGCGCTCGGCGCCAAGTGGCTGGACGCTGCCCAATATGATCTGGCGCGCCTCGTCATAGGTCGGCATAGAGGTGGATTTTATCGCTTTATTGTGCGGGACGATCCTGCGACCCACCGACTTCGAGCGGCGGTGGAAGACCGGTCGTCCCACGCCGTTGCAGCTTGCCGTAAGAAAGCGTACGCTGCCGCTCGCGAAATAGCACGGCAGAGTCGGCAGAGGAAAGGCGCCCTTCCTCTTCGTCGTCTTCCGGGTCTTCCCCTGCGTTCTCTGCGGTAGACCTCTGCGCCCTCTGCGGTGGAAAAAACCCTCTTAACCGCCGAGGACGCAGGGGTCTATCGCAGAGAACGCAGAGGCATGGGTGGACGCTACCTAGCGCGCGAGAGGCATCTGGAACGGAACGTCGCGCTCTTCGTTTGACTTCTTAGTGGCCGGAATGTCCAGTTCTGCGAGCGGCACCTTCCGGGCTTGTCGCTCGTTGAAGATCCACAGGGTATTCCCCACGATGGCGTAGTTCTGTACTTCTTGAATTTTTCCATCCCGAAACACGAGGGTAGTAGGCGGCGGGGGTGCAGCTTTGCTGGACGCTTCTGGTTGGGCTGGCGCGACTGGAGCGGGCGGCGCGCTTCTCGACTCTAGGTCCTCCTCGCGTAGGCGCTCCACCTCATCGCTCAACCGACTCACTTCCTGCTGGAGCTGATACTGAACCGGGTAGTTCTGCTGGTTATATTCGTTAGCCGGAGGTTCGTAACTACCCATCAACGGTGGATAGTATGGATAATAGGGATAGTATCCGGAAGAGTAGCCCCCAAAACCGTACGGCCACCCGAAACTACTGAAGAACAAGTGGTGGTGCTGGCGGAAACGAAAACGGTTACCGAAAAAGAACGGCTGGCCAAAAGCACCGTGAAAGAAGAAGGGCTGGCCAAACCTATTAGGGAAGAATGGCCCGCTCACGGGAGGAAAGAAGAAGCCCGCGCCGCGCTGCGTGACAATTGGACCTCGAACCATCGGCGCACGAAGTCCTACTGGAGCGCGAACGCTCATTGCAGGCCGCAGGGTCACGAAAGCAGAGGGCCCGCCTCGCATCTGTGCCCCTGCTGGTGTCGCCATTAAGGCGGCACCAACCGTCGCTATGGTCAGCCAGCGTCGCATGGAACAGCTCGGTGGTCTGGTCGCTTATGATTTATTTGGATGCCACTCGCCCGGGCTGAGGCAGTATATAGTTGCACCGTGTACTACCAGCAACCAGGAAAACCACCTCTGCCAATCATTGCCCTATTCCAGCCGAGTAGCGGGACAGCGGAGCCAAGGGACAGAGAACCCTGTAGGTGCGGAGGTGGCCAAGTGTTCTGCTCTGCTCTGGTCACCATTCACTTTGCGCATACGCGGAGATTCTCATCAGCTATTCACCTTCCATTCATGAAGGTGAGCGGTAGCCGAGAACATGATTCATAATATGCCGGTCGGAGCAGCACCGGATCGAGAGAGCCATGAAATCCTCGACGCGCTTCTTTCTCATCGCATTTTTATTGATCCTGCCCGTGTTCCTCCGTGCTCAGACGGCGAGCGGGTATCACGTCATCAAAACCTATCCCATCGGCGGTAGTGGCGGCTGGGACTATCTGGCCCTGGACGGTGCCGCCCATCGGCTCTACATCGCGCACGACACGCGCGCCGTCGTGGTGGATCCTGGTTCCGGCAAGGTGATCGGCGAAGTTCCCGACACGCCGGGAATCCATGGCGTGGCCATCGTGCCCGCGCCGAAGCGCGGCGTCACCAGCAACGGGAGAGCTGACACGGCCACGGTGTTCGATCTCGAATCGCTCAAGCCTCTCGGCCACGTCCAAACAGGAGAGAAGCCGGACGCCATCCTCTTCGATCCGGCGACCGGATACGTTTTCACCTTCAATGGACGCGGCCAGAGCGCCACGGCCATCGACCCGAACCAGATCAGCGTCGTGAAGACGTTTGACCTCGGTGGCAGGCCGGAATTCGGAGTCTCTGACGGCCTGGGGACGATCTACGTTAATCTGGAAGACCAAAACTCAATCGCGGTGATCGACGCGCGCGCCATGTCGGTCAAGGCGAAGTGGCCGCTGCCGGGCTGCGAGGAGCCGACCGGCCTCGCACTGGACAAGAATACTCATCGGTTGTTCTCGGGTTGTCACAGTCGGGTGATGGATATCTTGAACGCAGAAAACGGCAAGCTTGTCGCTTCGCTGCCGATCGGTGCTGGGGTGGACGCGGTCGCCTTCGATCCCGGGACGCAGCTCGCCTTCAGCTCCAACGGCGACGGAACTTTGACCGTTGTCCACGAAGACTCAGCGGACAAATTTTCCGTGGTGGACAATGTTCCGACAATGCGTGGGGCCAGGACCATGGCGCTTGATCCGGAGTCCCACACGATTTACTTGGTGACCGCGAAGTTCGCCCCCGCGACCTCGGAGCATGCCAAGCCGGCAGTCATTCCGGATTCCTTAATGCTGCTCGTGGTGGGCAAGTAAATGGCAGAGCGAGGAATAAGGATTCAACAGCCGCTTCCGGAAAACAACATGAACTCTAAAGCGATTTTGCGTTTCCGCCAGAGGGCCAGGAACTTGATCGTTCTTGCGCTCCTCGCCTGTGCAGCTCTTCCCGTGCTGGCACAGACTGCGCCGGTGGCATTGACGTGCCCAGCCAAGACGCCCTTCCATTTCGTCGCCTATGGCGACACGCGCTTTACTGATCCCAGCAACACCGAGGCGGCGAATCCCGAGATCCGCCGCGATCTGATCCAGGCTATTGCCGACGCGAAGCCCGCTTTCATCTCGATCGGCGGCGATATCGCTAACAAGGGCGACAACGCGGAGGATTGGAAGGTCTTCGACCAGGAAACCGCGATCTGGCGGCAGCGCAAGATCCCGGTTTATCCCGCGCTCGGCAATCATGAGCTTTATAGCGACCCAAAGCTGGGGCTGGCCAACTACTTCGAACGCTTCCCCGCGCTGAAGCAGAGCCGCTACTACTCCGTCCATTGCGCGAACCTGCTGATGCTGGTGCTGGACAGCTCGCTCGACGAGGTTTCCGGCCCGCAAGGGGATTGGCTCAAGAGCCAGCTTGATCATCTCGGAGGCGATATCGATTTTGTAGCTATTGTCCTCCATCATCCGCCGTACACGAGTTCCATGAACAGTGCCTTAGGCGGCGGGCACTCCGCCCGTCCCACGGAACAGGCATTGGCGAACATGCTGGAGCAGAGGCAGCAGAACACGCGTGCGCGCTTCGTCGTTTTTGCCGGACACGTGCACAACTATGAGCGGCACGAACACGGGGGAGTCACGTACTTCGTGACCGGCGGCGGAGGCGCACACCCGTACCTGATTCAACACCCAGCGCAAGATCCATTCCGGGACGGCAGGGTGAACTACCATTACCTGATGGTCGAAGTGGACAAGGGCGCCATGACCGTGACGATGAACCGCATCGCCCTGAATGACGCCGACGGCAAGCCAAACTGGACCCAGCCGGATACGGTGCGCATCAAGACGCCCGCGGGGCACGCCGCTCAGGCGGCGATCTCGGGGCGCTGATGCGCCAATATGAATCGCAGGCGAGCGCGGCTACTCTGACGAAGTCCGCGATGAGCCGATTCCGCGCGGCACTGCTGGCGTGGTTCGACCAGCACCGGAGGCCGCTGCCCTGGCGCGAAAGCCACGATCCTTACCGCGTCTGGCTGTCCGAAATCATGTTGCAGCAGACCCGCGTACATGCGGTGCTTGAGCACTACCATGGTTTCCTGCGCCGCTTTCCTGACGTAAACACCCTTGCCGCCGCTCCCCTGGACTCTGTTCTCGCCGCCTGGAGCGGCCTGGGCTACTATCGCCGTGCCCGTGCGCTGCACCGGGCGGCGCGAATCATCGTGCTCGACCGTGGCGGGCAGTTTCCCTCAACCGCCGAAGATTGGCGCCAACTGCCGGGGGTCGGCCGCTACACGGCGGCGGCCATCGCGAGCATAGCTTTCGGCAATTGCTGCGCGGTCGTGGACGGCAACGTCGAGCGCGTGCTCTCCCGCTTACTGGCGGGCAAGGTTGAGGGGCGCAAGGTTGAGGGTGCCCCACATCTGCCCGGTTTTGGCAGATGTGGGTTCAGGGAAACGATGAGCTCCGCCGAGACCTGGACGATGGCCGAGTTGCTACTGAGCAAGCGCCGTCCCGGCGATTTCAACCAGGCCATGATGGAACTGGGCGCGGTGGTCTGCCTGCCCCAGTCGCCGCGCTGCGATCCGTGCCCGGTAAAACGGTGGTGTAGCTCGCGGGATCTACACGGCGCTTCGCGGACAGCGGCAGCGCCGCCGGTCGCAATCGGCCAGGCGGCATCTCCGTCGAAGACGGCGCGCAGGAAAAGCCGGCTGCAATACGCGTTCTGCCGCAGGGGCCAGTCCGTGCTGCTGGTGCAGCGCTCCCAACAGGAGCCGAAGATGGCGGGCATGTGGGAGCTGCCCACGGCCGGCGCGGCCAGCGAACTCCCTCCGCTGCTCACGCTGCGGCACTCGATCACGACAACCGATTACCTGGTCACCGTGCACCATGGCGACAAGAAGGCCGCCGCGCCTGCCGGGGGTCGCTGGGTCCCGGTGGCAAGACTTACGTCATTGCCACTGACGGGGCTGGCGCGCAAGATTCTTCGTCGCTTGCAACTCATCTAATCAAGCGCCTTGAGAAAATTCTTACCGCGGATTTTACGTTTCAGAACGGATCACACGAATTCATTTCCTTAGAAACCCATCCGCGGAAATCCGTTTCAATCCGTGAAAATCCGCGGTAAGTTTTATTCTCTGAATGGAGGAAGCATGCCCGCTTTGACGACCGGCACCAAGGCTCCGGATTTCACCCTGCCCACCCTGGCAGGCGCCAGCTTTTCGCTGGCCGACGCGCTCAAGCTCGGCCCGGTGATCGCGGCGTTTTTCAAAGTCAGTTGCCCGGTGTGCCAGTACGCGTTTCCATACCTCGAGCGCATCCACAAGGCATACGGCGGCAAGGCCGCAGTCATCGGCATCAGCCAGAACTCGAAAGAGGACACGGCGGCTTTCGTCCGCCAATACGGCATTTCGTTCCCCATTCTGCTGGATGACCGCGGCAAGTATCCGGTCTCGAACGCCTACGGCCTGACCAATGTGCCCACGGTCTTTGTGATCGCGGAAGACGGCGAGATCGAACTGTCCAGCGTGGGTTGGTCGAAGCAGGATATCCAGCAGGTCAACACCAGAGCTGCCCGCATTGCCAGCGGCGCGCCCGCTGCGGTGTTTTACACCGGCGAAGAGGTGGCCGAGCTCCGCCCTGGTTGAGGCTCGCTGAACTGATCCGCGGTCCGCGGATAGTCTGTCTCAGATCGAACTTGCGAGGCGTCATCCTGAACGACCGGAGTCCTGCTTTTGGACGAAGGGAGTGAAGGATCTTGCGCGTAGCAGGGAGAACTCGGCAGTTCACGCGAGATCCTTCGCGTCCTCGCGCCAAAACCGGGCGCTCGGCGCTCAGGATGACGCCCTCGTCGTTCTGTATGCTTCACGCTGCCGCCAGGGTGCGCTCGACTGTCTCCCCGGGCAGATGGATTGCTTTCGCCAGCGTGATGGCCGGGATACGTCGCAGTTCCGCCAGCACCGATTCCGGCACGGGGCTGTCCACGCGGACCACGCTGATGGCTTTGCGCGGGCCTGTGCCGTCGTCTTCGGCGCGGCCAAGCGAAAGGTCGGCAATGTTGATATTGGCATTGGACAGGACGGTTCCGAGCTTGCCGACCACGCCGGGCACGTCGAGATTGTGCATGTAGAGCAGCTCGCGGTCCAGGCGGGCCTCGATGTCGATGTCACCAACCGCCAGCAGTCGCGGAGAATTGCGGTGCAGCACGGTGCCGCGCACCAGTTCTTCCGCCATGTTGGTGCGCAGGGCGATGCCAAGGACATCCGAGGAGCGGACGCCCACCAGGCGCTCCTTACCGGTTTCGGCGATGCGGATGCCCCGCTCCTGGGCGATGGTGGCGGCGTTCACCACGTTGATGTGCTCATCAAAACGGTTGAGCACGCCCATGATCGCGGCGTTGCGGATGAGCGCGGTCTTCCACCCGGCCAGACGGCCACTGTACTGCAGCGTGATCAGTTCGACGTTGCCCTCCACGATCTGCGCGATAAAACCGCCCAGCCTTTCGGCCAGTGCGATGAAGGGCAGCATCTCCGCGTATTCCTCCTCGGTGACCGAGGGCACGTTGACCGCGTTCTGGCTGATGCCGGACTTCAGATACTCCCGCACTTGCTGCGCGATCTGCACGCCCACGGCTTCCTGCGCCTCGTGCGTAGAGCCGGCGATGTGCGGGGTCGCGATCAGGTTGGCAAGCGCCAGGAGCGGCGAGTTGCGGGGCGGCTCTTCGGAGAAAACGTCGATAGCAGCGCCAGCCAGTTGGCCGTTTTCGAGCGCGGCGGCGAGGGCGGCCTCGTCAATCAGTTCGCCGCGGGCGCAGTTCACCAGGCGCGCGCCCTTCTTCATCTTGGCAATCGTTTCGGCGTTGATCATGCCGGCGGTCTGCGGCGTCAGACCCACGTGAAGCGTGAGGTAGTCGGCGGCGGCATAGAGTGCGTCCAACGTGACCATCGAGACGCCCTTTTCCTCAGCGACGGCGGGCGTGACGTAAGGGTCGTGCGCCAGCACGGTCATGCCGAAGGACAGCGCGCGCTTGGCAACCTCCATGCCGACGCGCCCCAATCCGACGATGCCGAGCGTCTTGTTACGCAGTTCGCTGCCCTGCAGCGATTTCTTCTCCCAGAGACCTTGCTTCAGGGAGCCGCAGGCGCGCGGGATGGAGCGCGCCATGGCCAGCATCAGGCCCATAGTGTGTTCAGCCACGGCTACTGCGTTGGTCCCGGGCGTGTTCATCACGCAGATGCCCTTCTTGGTCGCGGCATCGAGATCCACGTTGTCCACGCCCACGCCGGCTCTGCCGATGACGCGCAGCCTGCGGGCGTGCTGGAGCAGTGCGGCGTCGGCCTGAACAGCGGAGCGGACGATCAGCGCATCGGCGTGGGCGACGTATTGTGCCAGCTTGCCCGGCTCAATCTGGTCGTGAGTAATGACGGTCCAGCCGCGCTCCTGTTTCAGGAGGTTGACAGCCGAGGAAGAGAGCTTTTCCGCAATGACAATGTTCATAGGTCCTGCCAGGATCGCGCTACCCACAAGTCATAGACGCGATTGGCGGGCTCAGGGATGAAGAAGTTGTAGCGCCGGCGTCTCGCCGGCGGGTCCTGCCTAAACATCGTAGGTACGCACCCAAGGCCACTGTGTCAGACCCGCCCGTAATGGGTTCTGTTCGACATACTCAACAGCGCGCGTCAGTTCTGCCTCGTCGCGCAACAAGCGGTCATAATACTCACGTTGCCACAAGGTTCCCCGGCGCTGCAGGCGACGGTTGATCAGTTTGGAGCTGACCGACTTCCATGCCTGCACGATTCTTGCCAGTGGCCCATCGGTCGCAAACACCACATGAACGTGGTTGGGCATCACGCACCATGCCCGCAGCAGATAATGCGTTGAATTGTCTCTCCCGAGCACATCGCCAACAATCGAGGCGTTCGCCGGGTCCCTCAACAGGCATGATCCGGAGCCCGCATCCAGCAGCGCTTCAATTCGTTTGGTGCTGAGCGCATTGAGGGCCACGGACTCGACCGCGAGTAACTTGCGATCACTATTTCGAGCGGTCTCGAGCCGAAGCTTACGGGCGGCGAGTTGCTCGCGAATAGGTTGTGGGAGTGAGTCGGCGAGCCGGAAGGTGACGAAATAATTTGATCCGGGTCGCTCCCAATGCGGGAGATAGCCGCGAGTTCGAATGGTTACCGTCGTCACGGCGCGGAAGCTTAGCCGAGAATTGTTGTGGAAGCAAGCAGGGCCCGCCGGCGAGGCGCCGGCGCTACAGCGAAACAGCCGTCAGCTTACGCTGGCGGCTGTTTTGCCTGTGCCCGGGCAGGTTTGCCCGGGGCTTCCATGGTATGGACTTCTAAGAAGAAGCGCTTTCAGCTCTCAGCTTTCGGCCTTCAGATCCCGCTCCCAGCTTTGATTGCGGAAGCTGAGAGCGGATAGCTGAAAGCGCTCTTTCGCAATACGTTATCTATCGCTGCCCACTCAATTTTGGTACAGCAGCGCGCCTTCCTGCTTCTCTTCGCCCACGGGGCGATAGTAGAGGCCGTTGTTTTCGAGATAAACCTCGATGAACGCCGGGCGGTTGCTGATAGCGCCCTGGATCAGCGCCTCGCTGAGCGGGTCCTCGATGTAGCGCTGAATGGCGCGGCGCAGGGGGCGTGCCCCGTAGCTGCGGTCGGTCAGCGTCTTGTCGAGAATCCATTTCTTGGCGGCCTCGGTCACGGTGACCGTGATCGCGCGCTGCGCCAGGTTCTGGTTGAGCTGGTTGATCATCAGCTCCACGATCTGGATCAGGTCCTGCTCGGTCAGCGACTGGAACAGGATGACCTCGTCCAGCCGGTTCAGGAACTCGGGGTTGAAGGTGCGCTTCACCTCGTTCCGCACCATGTCCTCGACCTTGGAGGAGACCTGCTCCTCCTTCTCGCTGCTGAAGCCCAGCCCCGTGCGCTTCATCAGGTGGCGGGCGCCGATGTTCGAGGTCATGACAATAATGGCGTTCTTGAAATCGACCGTGTTGCCGAGACCGTCGGTCAACTGGCCGTCTTCAAACACCTGCAGCAGGATGTTGAACACATCCGGGTGCGCCTTTTCGATTTCATCCAGCAGCACCACCGAGTAGGGTGCACGCTTCACGCGCTCGGTAAGCTGGCCGCCCTCTTCGTAGCCGACGTATCCCGGAGGCGAGCCGATCAGCTTGCTGACCGAGTGCTTTTCCATGAACTCCGACATGTCGAAGCGGATGAGCGATTTCTCGCTGCCGAACATGAACTGCGCCAGGGTGCGGGCCACTTCCGTTTTGCCCACGCCGGTGGGGCCGAGGAACAGGAACGAGCCGATGGGCCGGTTGGGCGACTTCAATCCCGCGCGCGAACGGCGGATGGCGCGCGCCAGGGCGCTGATCGCCTTCTCTTGCGAGATCACGCGCTTGTGCAGCTCTTCCTCGATGCGCAGCAGCTTCTGAGTTTCCTCTTCCTTGATCGACGTGATGGGAACACCGGTCCAGCGCGAGACGACATCTTCGATGTCCTCGCGCGTGACCACGCCCGTGCTGGACTCGTCGAGGTGATACTTGTCGCGCATGGCGCGCAGGTTCTCGCGCTCCTTGCGCTCCTCGTCGGAGTAGTAGCGGGCCTTCTCGAACTCGTGGTTCGCGATGGCGTTCTCCATGCGGTGGACGATGAACTTGATCCGTTTCTGGACCTCGGTCAACTCGTCCGGCAGCGACGTCTGGCGCAGTTTCACGCGGGCGCCGGCCTCGTCGATCAAATCGATCGCCTTGTCGGGCAGGAAGCGATCGGGAATGTAGCGGTTGGAGTGCCACACGGCATAGTTGATGGAATCGTCCGTGTAGCTGACCGCGTGGAATTTTTCGTAGCGCTCTTTGACCCCCTCCAGGATCTTGACCGCATCGCTCTCGTTGGGAGCGGGGACCTTGACCGATTGGAAGCGGCGCTCCAGTGAGCGGTCCTTTTCGATGCTCTTGCGATACTCGCCGGGGGTGGTGGCGCCGATGCACTGGATCTCGCCGCGCGACAGGGCCGGCTTCAGAATATTGGCAGCGTCGAGCGATCCTTCGGCGGATCCCGCGCCCACCAAAGTGTGCAGCTCGTCGATGAAAATGATGGCGTTCTGCGACTCCATCAGCTCTTTCATGATGGTCTTCAGCCGCTCTTCAAACTGGCCGCGGTACTTGGTGCCGGCCACGATCAGGGACAAATCGAGGGCCAGGATGCGCTTGTCCGCCAGGAAGGAGGGGACCTCGCCATCGGCGATGCGTTGCGCCAATCCTTCAACAATGGCGGTCTTGCCCACGCCGGGCTCGCCGATCAGCACGGGATTGTTCTTGGTGCGGCGGCACAGGATCTGGACCACGCGCTCCAGTTCGCCGTCGCGGCCCACCAGCGGGTCGAGCTGGTTGTCCATGGCGGCCTGGGTCAGGTCGCGGGAGAATTCGGCCAGTAGCGACGATTCGCGCGTGCGCTGTGGGGTGGTCTTTTCCTGGGTGGTGCGAGCCAGTTCTTCACGGATCGTGGCGAGGCGCAATCCACGCTCATGCAGAATCTCGGCGGCAAAGCACCGCTCCTCGCGCAACAGCCCCAGCAGCAGATGCTCGGTACCGATGTGCTTGTGGGAGAGACGCTCGGCTTCCTCAGCCGCATAGGCAAGCACACGCTTGCACTCGTTGCTGAGCGGCAAGTCCACCGAGGTGGAGACCTTCTCGCGGATGGTGGTATGGCCTTCGATCTGCTTGCGGATCGATTCCACCGAAGCGTGCGAGCGCAGGAAACGGTTGGTCAGCGCTTTGTCTTCCCGCAGGAGACCGAGCAGCAGGTGTTCCGTCTCGATGTACGGCGACCCGAACTGGCTGGCCTCATAGCGGGCAAAGAAGATGACCCGCCGCGCTTTTTCCGTGTACCGTTCGAACATTGCTGTCTCCTGAGACCCGCCAGTAACCGAGGGGGCCCTCACAACCAAAACCGTTTCCTATATATCGGCAGCGTGCCTGCATACGCTGCGCTTTGTTAGGGGCCCGGTGGAATTATCCACGAACCCGGCAACCCGGTACTCCCTCTGTACCACCTCCCCGACTCGCACCCCATACGGTTAAAACCCGAGGGAAGCAAGGGAAGTTTCAATCGTCCAGTCCCAAATAATCCGCTGCGAGTAATTCCGGCGCCAGTTCTTCGAAACGTCCGCGGTTCAGCCGCAGAACGCGATCGCATCGCCGCGCAAACACAAGGTTATGGGTAGCGATGACAGAGGTCAGCCGATAGTCGCGATGGAGCCTGGCGATCAACTCAAAAACCGTTTCCGCCGTGCGAGTGTCCAGGTCGCCGGTAGGTTCGTCGGCCAATAGCATTCGCGGCCGGGTGACCAGCGCCCGGGCCAGCGCGACCCTTTGCTGTTCGCCTCCGGAAAGCTCGCCGGGGCGGTGATGAACCCGCTCTTCCAAGCCGACCGCTCGCAGCCAAATTGCAGCTTCTGCATCGGCGGAAGCCCGCCCGATCCCACGAACCATCAGCGGCATAGCCACGTTTTCCACCGCGGTAAATTCCGGCAGCAAGTAGTGAGCCTGCCAGACGTAGCCGATCTCACGGTTGCGAAATTCGGCGGCGGCCTCATCGGAAAGCGATCGCAGCTGAAGTTGGTCGAAGTATACGTCACCCGCGGAAGCCGACTCAAGCGCGCCAAGTACATGCAAAAGCGTGCTTTTGCCCGCTCCGGACTGGCCGATTATAGCGACCATCTCGCCCTGCGCCACCCGGAAAGACAAATTCTCAAAGAGCAACAGGTCGGAGGAGCCGCTGCGAAAAACTTTTCTCAGTCCTTCAACCCTTAAAATCTCGGCCTTCTCCATTGGATGCATGCACAATCAGGCGCGGTGCAGATACGGCCTGCCGCCTTCGAAGGGTAGTTTAGTCGATGGCGAGCAGTAACGCAGTGATGGCTGGCACCGAGGGCGGGTAAGGCGTCGCTGAAAACCTATTCACTGCCGCGGACGCAGGGAAAAATCCAACGCGAAGCCGCTAAGGCGCGAAGGAGACGAGGCGTAAGACCAAACAACACCTCCGATTAGAATCGCGAACGGCAACCCGATTCTAACCTTCGGTTCCTTAGCGTCTTCGCGGCTTCGCGTTGAAATCTTTATCTCCGTGGCCCTCTGGGTCGCTGCGGTGAAAAGGGTTCGACGGTTTGCGTCGGCCCTGCCCCTCCGCTAAACTCAATGTTTCCCGCACGGTAATCGTTTTTCGCGGCGGTTCTGCAAACACAGGTCAGGCATGGCGGAAATCATCAAAGTCAAACTCCCCGATGGCAGCGTGAAGGAAGTTGAAAAGGGCAGCACGCCGCTCGACGTCGCCCAGTCCATCAGCCCGCGGCTGGCGCAGGCGGCGCTGGTGGCCAAGGCCGCTCCTCTCAACGGTGCGAGCGGCACCGCGCAGGATGGAGGTCAGCTGATCGACCTCACCCGCCCGCTCGACCAGGATTCCGAGCTGCGCATCCTGACGGAAAAGGACCCCGAGGCTCTGGAGGTCTTCCGCCATTCCTCGGCGCATCTGATGGCGGCTGCGGTCCTCGAACTTTTTCCGGAGACCAAGCTGGGGCACGGTCCCGCCACCGAGAACGGATTCTTCTACGACTTCTACCGGCCGACGGCGTTCACTCCCGACGACCTGGAAAGAATTGAGAAGAAGATGGCCGAGCTGGCGCAGCAGGACCTGCCGTATGCGCAGGAGCATCTGCCGCGCGAGCAGGCGCTGGAGAAGTATTCGGCCGAAGGCGACTTCATGAAGTGCCACTTCATCCAGCAGTTCACCAAGCCGGGCGAAGCGGTCTCGATTTACAAGACGGGCAAGTTTCTCGACTTCTGCCGCGGGCCGCACGTACCCTCGACCGGCAAGATCAAGGCGTTCAAGCTGCTCAACATCGCTGGCGCCTACTGGCTGGGTGACGAGAAGAACCCGCAACTGCAGCGCATCTACGGCACCTCGTTCTACTCGAGGAAAGAACTCGATGCGTACCTGAAGCAGGTGGAAGAAGCTAAGAAGCGCGACCATCGCCTGCTGGGCAAGCAACTGGACCTGTACAGCATCCAGGAACTTGCCGGACCGGGGCTGATCTTCTGGCATCCCAAGGGCGGGTTGATTCGCACGATCATGGAGGATTGGCTGCGCGAGGAATACCGCAAGCGTGGCTACTCGATGGTCTTCACCCCGCATGTGGCGCGCCGCCAACTGTGGCAGACCTCGGGGCACGAAGGCTATTACGCGCAGAACATGTTCGACGTCATGGAACTGGACGATGCCGAGTATCGCCTGAAGCCCATGAACTGCCCGTTCCACATCCTGATCTACAAGGACTCGCTGCGCAGCTATCGCGACCTGCCGGTCCGGTTGGGCGAACTGGGCACGGTGTATCGCTACGAGCGCTCGGGCGTGATGCACGGGCTGATGCGCGTGCGCGGCTTTACCCAGGACGATGCCCACATCTTCTGCACTCCGCAGCAGATCGAAGACGAGGTGGTGGGCTGCATCGACTTTGCACTTGCAGTCCTCAAGACCTATGGCTTTGACAAATTCCAGGTGGAGCTATCGACCTGGGACCCGAGTGACCGCAAGAACTTCGCCGGTAGCGACGAACAATGGGAGCTGGCCAATCGCTCGCTGGAGAATGCGCTGAAGCGGCGCGAGATTGATTTCAAAGTGATCCCGGGCGAAGCGGCATTCTATGGGCCGAAGATCGACGTCAAACTTGTCGATGCCATCGGCCGGCTGTGGCAGCTTTCCACCGTACAGTTCGACTTCAACCTGCCGGCACGCTTTGGCCTGGAATATGTGGGCGAAGACGGGCAGCGGCATCAGCCGTTGATGGTGCATCGCGCGCTGTATGGCTCAGTGGAACGCTTCTTCGGCGTGCTCATCGAGCACTATACCGGCGCGTTTCCGGTGTGGCTGTGCCCGATGCAGGCGGTGGTGATCCCGATCAGCGAGCGCCACGTGCCCTACGCCAACACTGTTGCCGAGGCGCTGAAGCGGGTAGCGGTGCGGGTCGAGGTCGATGGCCGCAGCGAAAAGATGAACAGCAAAATCCGCGAGCACGCCTTGCAAAAAGTACCGTTCCTGCTGGTGGTCGGCGATAAGGAAGCGGAGGCCAGCACGGTCAACGTCCGCACCCGCGGCTCGGAGCGGACCGAGACCATGCCGGTGGGGGATTTCGTCGAGCGCATCTCCAAGCTGATCGCGGAGAAGGCGCCGACGGTGTGAGTCAGGTAATAGGTATCAGGTATCAGGTACTAGGTCGCTTGTCGGTAGCGTCGACTGTCTGGAGCACTACTCACCTGATACCTGACACCTGTTACCTGGGACCTGTTGCCCTTTTCTTATGAATCAACTCACCATCATCGGTACCGGGCTGATCGGCGGCTCGTTTGGGCTGGCGGTCAAGCAGACGGGATTCCGTGGCCGGATCGTTGGCTGTGATCGCCCTGCCGTGCTCCGAGAGGCGTTACGCCTGGGCGCAATCGATGAGGCCATCGAAGACCCTGTAACCGCGGCCCGGGGCAGCGATCTGATCCTGCTGGCCACGCCGGTGGGTCCGATTATCAACCTGATCGAGATGGCGCCGCTCTTCCCGCGCGAGGCGCTGATCACCGATGTCGGGAGCACCAAGTTCGAGATCATGGCGCGGGCCAAGTCGGTGCTCGGAGCCAGTGCGGCGGAGCGCTTCCTCGCCGGACATCCCATGGCCGGCAAGGAGCACAGCGGGGTCGCCGAAGCCGACGCCAGCCTGTTTCGTGATGCGGTTTGGCTGTTTACCCCATTTGTCGGACAGGACCTCGGAAACGGCCGGCCGGGCGAGTTCATCGAACTGCTCCGGCGAATCGGCGCTCGCGTGCTGACGCTGAACGACGCCCAGCGGCACGACCGCATCTGCGCCTGGGTGAGCCATCTGCCGCAGATGCTGGCGACCGCCCTTGCCGCTTCGCTCGAAGACGAATTTGGCGAGGATCCGGAGTTGCAGGCGATCGGGGGGCGAGCCTTGCGGGAGATGACGCGCATCGGCGCCAGTCCTTACTCCATGTGGCGCGACATTGCGCTAACCAACACCGCCAATATTCAAGAGGCGCTGCTCCGGCTGGAGCAGCGGCTGGCGCATCTGCGGGAAAATCTGCGCACGCGCGGCTTGCAGGAAGAGTTCGAACGGGCGAATCAGTTCAAAGCCAAACCGAGCACCCCAAATCTTTAAGACTTACCGCGGATCGCCGCGGATCATGAACGGATCAACACGGATTTTCTTGTTTTTGATCCGTGCAAATCCGTGCTTGATCCGTGGAATCCGCGGTAAGCCTTTGCAAATCACAAATTACAAATTGCCAGGCCTACCACTCGCCCTGCTTGACCAGTTTCTTCACCTTGCGCTTGATCAGGTCGCGCTTCAGGGCGCTGATGTGGCTGATGTAGAGCCGGCCGTTGAGGTGATCGATCTCATGCTGGAAGGCGCGGGCCAGCAGGTCGTCGCCGCTCTTTTCGTACCAGTTGCCGTTCTCGTCCTGCGCCCGGATGGTGCAGGTTTGGGCGCGGGTCACGTTCTCGCGGAACTCGGGCAGGCTGAGGCAGCCTTCCTGCTGGGTGTGCTTGCCCTCCATGTGAACGATCTCCGGATTGATGAGCACCAGCTTGGCGTTGGGATCTTCCTTGAAGCTGACGTCGATCACCGAGAGGCGCTTGGAGATGCCGATCTGCGGCGCGGCCAGGCCCACGCCGTGCGCCTCGTACATGGACTCGAACATGTCGGCAATCAGTTGTTTCAGCTCGCCGTCGAACACCTCGATCTTGGCGGCGGGCCGCTCCAGAACCGGGTCGCCAAATTTCACGATGGGATAGATCATGTTTCTTGCCGGTCGTTAGTCGTTAGTTTTTAGTCGTGGCCCTTGAACCTGCTTTGAAAGGGCCCGGCTTTAGCCGGGCCGCTTTGAGTCGCACAACCTCTGGGCTTTAGCCCCTGACGGGAACAGCTTACTTTCCCGGATGTTTTGCCCTCAGCGGCTAAAGCCGTTGGAAGTACAACTACTGCCTGTGGCGCGGCTGAAGCCGCGCCCTTTCAAAGAATCACCCTACTCATTGCGAAAGGCGATTCGCCCTTCCTAGTACTTCCTCAACTGCTCACAATAGCCCTGGTAGTTGCGTTGCGTCTCCTGCACGGAGTCGCCGCCGAACTTTTCCAGCGCGGCGCGGGCCAGGGTCAGGGCCACCATGGCCTCGCCAACCACGCCCGCCGCGGGCAGCACGCAGACATCGGAGCGCTCATAGGCGGCCTTCACCGGCTCGCGCGTGGCAAAGTTCACCGACTCCAAGGGACGCCGCAAGGTGGCGATCGGCTTCAAATAGCCGCGCACCACGAGGTCCTGCCCGTTGGAGATGCCGCCCTCGATTCCGCCCGCGCGGTTGCTGCCGCGGGAGAAGCCGTTCCAGACGCCTCCGGCATAGCCGATAAGATCGTGCACGCCCGAGCCCGGCGTGTATGCGGCCGCGACTCCTTCGCCGATTTCCACCGCTTTGACCGCCTGCACCGACATGACCGCGGCGGCCAGCAGCGCGTCCAGGCGCTCGTCCCAGTTGGCCATGGTGCCCAGTCCCGGCGGCACATTGTGGGCTACCACTTCGAAGATGCCGCCCACGGTGTCGCCCGTGCGATAGACCTCGTCCACCTCGGCCTTCATCCGCTGTTCGGCTTGCGGATCGGCGCAGTTGAGCAGGATTTCGTCCTTCGCGGCCAGGGCCTTGATTTGTTCCCAAGTAATGCAGGCCGAATTCAACGTAGCCTTGCCTACCGCAATGACGTGGCTGAGCACCTCGATGCCGAGCGCTTGAAGAAACAGTTTGGCCAGTCCGCCCAGGGCGACGCGTGCGGCGGTTTCGCGGGCCGAAGCCCGCTCCAAGATATAACGCGCCTCGGGGAAGTTGAACTTGAGCGCGCCGGCCAGATCGGCGTGGCCGGGGCGGGGCGAAGCGACCGCGCGGTGTTTCTCCGGATCGCCCGGCTCGACCGGCAGCGATTCCTGCCAGTTCTTCCAGTCGCGGTTGGCGACCAGCAGCGAGATTGGCGATCCGATCGTGATGCCGTGGCGCACGCCGGAGAGCAGGTGAGCGGTGTCGCGCTCGATTTTTTGGCGTCCGCCGCGGCCGTAGCCCTGCTGGCGCCGCCATAGGTCGCGGTCAAGAAAAGAGAGGTCGATTTTGAGGCCGGCGGGCAGGCCCGACATCCAGGCGACCAGGGCCTCGCCGTGGCTCTCACCGGCTGTGAAGTAGCGCAGCATACAAGAGATCGATTGTAACTGAGCGTGCACAGGAGCGAACAGTGTGTGCATTGCACCAAGAATTGTCATCCTGAGCGAAGCGAAGGACCTGCTTTTCGTGGAGAATGCGCAAAGCAGCAGGTCCTTCGCTCCGC
The DNA here is from genome assembly GCA_963837635.1 of uncultured Acidobacteriota bacterium. GTDB lineage: Bacteria > Acidobacteriota > Terriglobia > Terriglobales > Acidobacteriaceae > CAWINY01. Next base: position 1,280,527 of record CAWINY010000007.1, on the reverse strand, counting down.
GGGTTAAAACCCGCTCCACTCAGGATGACAAATCCCTTTTTCCATCAAGGCCCAGCCGACAATACCAGGAACCTGATGGGCACTCCCCCCCTACCCTCATTCTGGCATTGATTCCCGCCGCCGCACGGATTATGCTCGCCCCATCGAGCAAACGTCTGGGTCATGGCAAATCTCTTTGAGTTGCCCCGCTATATTGCGGTCGAGGGGCCAATCCGGGTAGGGAAGAGCACGCTGGCGCGCATCATCGCCGAGCAATTACACGCGCAACTGGTCACCGAACCGGAGGACAATCCCTTCCTTCGCTCCTTTTACGAGGGCGAATCCGGGGCGGCCTTCCAGACGCAGTTCGCCTTCCTGATCCAGCGCTACGAGCAGTTGCGCGCCCTGGACGTGGGCCCCAACTCCCGAAGCACGGTGGTGGCCGACTACGTCTTCGAGAAAGATAAGATCTTTGCCTGCCTCAATCTGAGCGACCCGGAGCTGGACGTTTACAACCGCTATTACGACCTGTTCCGTCGCCAGTTGCCGGTGCCGGACCTGGTGATTTACCTGCACGCCACGCCGGAGGTGCTCAAGAAGCGTCTGCGCAAAAAGAACGCGCCGGGGGAGAACGCGGTCCACGACGATTACCTGGAAGCGGTGGTGCAGGCCTACGAACACTTCTTCTTCCATTACAGCGCCTCGGACCTGCTGATCGTGGACACCTCCGAAATCGACTTCGTGGAGCGCAACCAGGACTTGCAGGAGCTGCTGCGGCGGCTGGAAGAGCCGATTCGCGGAACCCAGTATTTCTTGCCGCTCGGCGGTGGGACAGAGGCGGCCGGAGCATAATCGAGGGATGCATGGGGGCGTCATCCTGAGTTTTTCATGATCCGTGGGTCACCACGAGGCATGAGAATAGCGCGCTTTTCTTAGCCCCGGCAGGGGCGGCCGATAATAGCCCAGGGCGTAAGCCCTGGGTAAGAGCACAAATGCGACCCGAGTCCCGTAGGGACGCACGCCCGCACGCACGGATTCTGTTGCACTGATGTGGGACTCATTGCGACAGCTCATCACTCTGACCACGCTGCATCCCTATTTACTGGCCACTGCCCACTGCCCACTGCTTCCTGTAACGTTTACGCCTAGAATGCGTTTCTCGAATAGAAGCGACTCGGGAGGACGCAATGGCGGCAGTGAATCCGGGCCCGGAGATCCCTAAGCTTGGTGATGGTGCCCCACATCTGCCTGGTTTTGGCAGATGTGGGTTGGGAACTATCCCGCATATGCGAAAGGCGAGCAGATGTGGGGCGCCGCAACTGCTACGGGCTGCCGTGGTGCTGATGTTGGTCCTGCTGGCGACCGCGCTGGGTGCGTGCGTGGCCACGCCCCTTACCCTGCCCCAGGCCGTGGAAATGGCCCTGCAGCAGAATCCGTTACGGAAGGCGGCGGCAGCGGAAGAGCGAGCCGCGGCAGCCGACATCCGGATCGCGCACTCGGCGGTTCTACCGCGCATCAACTTCTCGGAAGCAGCAACCCGGGGCAATGATCCGGTGTACGTGTTTGGCACGCGCTTGCGACAAGGTCGTTTTACGGCAGCCGATTTTGCCCTCAATCGCCTGAACACGCCTACACCCGTCGGGAACTTCGCCACCCGTTTCGGGGGTAATTGGAAGTTGTTCGATTCCTTTGCCTCGTTCCTGGACATTCGCCGCGCACAGCAGATGCGCGATGCCGCCAGCCATCAACTGGACCGCGCCGATCAGGAAACCATTTTTCGCGTGGTTTCCGCGTACTATGAACTGCTGCTGGCCGCAAAACAGCAGCAGTTGGCGGAACAGACCGCGCACACCGGCGACGCGATTCTCGAAGAGGCCAAGAACCGTTACGAAACCGGGCTGGTGGTGCAGTCCGACTACCTGGCCGCGCAAGTGAACTCCGCCACCCGCCAGCAGGAATTGATCGCCGCGCAGAACGCCGTCCAACTGGCGCAAGCGGAGTTGGCCAACGCCATCGGCACCAACGCCACAACCATGTACGAACCCGCCGAGGCGCTGGCCGAGGTGTCTTTTACTAGGGACGCATTGTCCGAACTGGAGGCCGTTGCCCTGGAGAAGCGCCCGGATCTGCGCCGGGCCGGCGATGAGGTCGAAGCGCAAAAGAGCGGCGTGCGCCTGGCCAAGGCCGCATTCGGTCCGCGCCTGAACGGCTTTGCCAACTGGGAGTTGGACAATCCAACTTTCCTCGCCGGGAACGGCGGCAACAACTGGACCGCCGGGCTTGAGCTGTCGGTCGACCTATTTTCCGGCGGCGAAAAAGCGGCTCGCATGGCGCAGCAGAAGGAGATCCTGGAGCGTGCCACAGAGATGCGGGAGGCGGCGCGCGACGCGGTCCGCCTGGAGGTCCGCCGCGCTTACTACCAAACCGACGCTGCCCGCCGTATGCTCGACGTCTCCCGCGCCAGCATCCAGCAGGCGGAGGAGGGGCTGCGGATTGTCCAGGACCGCTACAACTCCGGGCTGACGACCATTACCGACCTGCTACGCTCCGAAGACGCCTCGCGCCGGGCGCGCACCGATTATTGGCAGGCGGTCTATCGCTATCGCATCAGCTATGCCAACCTCGAACTCGCGAGCGGCCGGTTGAATGCCGGTTCGCCTGGGGTGACGCAATGAATTTCGCGTTTCTTCAAAAGACCCTCTCTACCGCAGAGGCCGCAGAGTGCGCAGAGGACAATCGCAAATCAAACAGTGAAGTATTCTCCCCTCTGCGTCTTCCTCAGCGGGCCTCTGCGTCCTCTGCGGTGAAAAGGTTTCAACCGTTAATCGCCGCCGCGCTGCTTGCAGTCGGGCTCGTCTCCTGCACGTCGGAGAAGAAAGAGACCGCGGCTGCGCCCGAGACTATCCCCAACGTGGCGCTGGTCACCGCGCAGTCCGCTTCTTTGCCTGACCTGATCGAGGCGGTCGGCACGGTGCACGCCGCGGAAACCGCCCAAGTCTCGGCGCAGATGATGGGCAACGTGCTCGCCGTCAATGTGCACGAAGGAGATCACGTGCGTCGCGGACAAATGCTTGCTGTCATTGATGACACGCAGCCCCGCGCCGGGCTCGACCGCGCCAATGCCGGCGTGACTACGGCACAGCAGGGAGCGGCTGCTGCCGACGCCGACGCTACTCTCGCCGAGGCGACCTTAAAGCGGTACCAGGCGCTGTTCGATCGCAAGTCGGTCAGCCCGCAGGAATTTGATGAAGTAAAGGCACGCAATCAGGCCGCGCAGGCGCGCCGCGAGATGGCGCGTTCCGGGCAGGCGCAGGCCAACGCCGCTTTGCTCCAAGCTAAGGCAACGTTGTCCTACACGCGAATCAACGCGCCCTTTGACGGCGTCGTCACCGAGCGGCGAGTAGATCCCGGCACGCTGGCCGCTCCCGGCATGCCGCTGCTGATCATCGAAGCCGGTGGCCGCTTCCGTCTGGAAGCCACGGTAGACGAAACCGCGCTGAGCTTGGTCAAGCTCGGAGAAAGCGCCGCTGTTGCCATCGACGCGCTTCAACCCCAGCAAGCGCAAAACCGGCACTCGCTGGGGACCCCGGACTCCGAGCCGCTCGAAGGCCGCGTGGTGCAGATCGTTCCCGCGGCCGACCCGTCTAGCCGCACCTTCGTCGTGAAAGTCGAGTTGCCGGCCAACGCCGGGGTGCGCTCGGGCTTATTTGGCCGCGCTTCGTTCCCGCGCGGCCAGCGCGATTCCCTGGTTGTGCCCCGCAGCGCGGTGATCAACCGCGGACAGTTGCAGGGTGTGTACGTGGTCGGTACGGACAAGGTCGCAAATCTTCGTTATGTGACTCTTGGAAAAATGGCAGGCGGCAATGTGGAAGTGCTGTCTGGAATCCAGCCGGGTGAATCGCTGGTGGCATCGCCCGGCGATCGCGAGTTTGGCGGCAAGCGGATCGAGTGAGGGCGGGACGGAATGAGGAATGACGCAAGCATGAAGAACCAGCGCCTTGCCGGAAAAATCGCGCATGCCTTCATCACTTCGAAGCTCACGCCGCTGGTGATTGCCGCCTCGCTGATCCTGGGTGCGTTTGCCATCTTGCAGACGCCGCGCGAGGAAGAGCCGCAGATCATCGTTCCCATGCTCGACGTGATGGTGCAGATGCCCGGCGCTTCCGCCGCCGAAGTGCAGCAGCGGGTCAGCGTGCCCATGGAGAAACTGCTGCATGAGGTGCCCGGGGTCGAATATCTCTATTCGATCAGCCAGCCCGGGATGAGCCTGGTGATCGTGCGCTTCTACGTCGGCACGCCGGAAGATGACGCGATCGTCAAGACCTACAACAAGCTTTACGCCAATCTGGATACCATTCCGCCCGGCGTTTCGCCGCCTATTATCAAGCCGCGCTCCATCGACGATGTGCCGATCCTCGCTCTTACCCTGTGGGGCCCGCACTACGACCCATACACACTGCGCCGCATCGCCGGGGAGCTCGAATACCGGCTGAAGCAGGTCGAGGACGTTTCCGAGACCAAGATCATCGGAGGCCAGCCGCGCCAGGTGCGCGTGGTCCTCGACACCCAGAAGCTCGCGGCCTATGGCCTGATGCCGGCCACGGTGGTCGGACAGTTACAGCAGGCGAGCGCCCGGGGGCAGGCCGGCGAGTTCGCCAGCAACAACCGCGAATTCCAAGTCGAGGCGGGACGCTTCTTCACCCGAACCGACGAGCTGCAGCAGATCGTAGTCGGGGTGCACAATGCGCGGCCGGTCTATCTGCGCGATGTGGCGGAAAAGATTGTAGACGGCCCCGCCGAGCCGGAGAACTATGTGCTGTTCGGCCAGGGCAAGGGTGCTCCGCCCACAACAAGTGCTTCGGGCTACTTGCAGACCCCGAGTTCGGTGTCGACGGCCAGTGATTATTCCGCCGTGACCATCACCTTTGCCAAGCGCAAGGGCAAGAACGCCACCGTGATTGCGCAGCGCGTGTTGTCGCAGGTCGATTCACTTCGTGGCAGTTTGCTCCCGAATGACCTCAACGTCACAGTTACGCGCAATTACGGCGAGACCGCGCGCGACAAATCCAACGAGTTGCTCAAGCACCTGCTGCTCGCCATCCTCTCGGTGACGCTCTTGATCGCGCTCGCCCTGGGATGGCGCGAGTCCGGCGTGGTGCTGGTCGCGATTCCGGTGACGCTGGCTCTCACCCTGGCCATCTTTTATTTCTTCGGATACACGCTGAACCGAGTCACCCTGTTCGCGCTCATCTTCTCCATCGGCATCCTGGTGGATGACGCGATCGTGGTGGTGGAAAACATCGTCCGCCATTTCCGGTTGGCGGAGAATCGCGGGCGCTCCTTGGCAGAGGTGGCCGTGGAGGCCGTGGACGAGGTGGGCAATCCCACCATTCTCGCCACCTTTGCCGTGATCGCCGCCATCCTACCCATGGCCTTTGTGCGCGGGCTGATGGGTCCGTATATGCGGCCGATTCCCGTGGGCGCCTCGGCCGCGATGCTCTTTTCGCTCGGGGTGGCATTCGTCGTTTCGCCGTGGGCGGCGCGGCGCTTGCTGAGCCACTACGCCACAAACGGCGGCGGCTCGCATGACGCAGAGGGTTGGACCACACGCTTCTACCGCCGGCTGATGATGCCGTTGCTTACCAATGGCAAGAGGCGCGCGGTGTTCCTTACCACGGTTGTGTTGTTGCTGTTGGGTGCCTGCGCCTTTGTCCCGCTCAAGTGGGTGCGGGTGAAGATGCTGCCCTTCGACAATAAGAGCGAGTTCCAGGTGATCGTGGACATGCCCAACGGCACCACGTTGGAGCAGACGACCGCGGTCACCCAATCGCTCGGCCGCTATCTGGCGACGCAGCCCGAGGTGATGAACTATCAGGTGTACGCGGGCACCTCCGGGCCATACAACTTCGATGGCTTGGTGCGTCACTACTACCTGCGGCATGGCGCAAACCAAGCCGACATCCAGGTGAACCTGCTTCCCCGCGATGCACGCAAGGCGCAGAGCCACGAGATCGCGCGGCGCGTACGCCCTGGCCTGGATGAGATCGGCAAGGCGTATGGTGCGCGCATCAAGGTGGCGGAGGTGCCGCCTGGGCCTCCGGTGCTGCAGACGCTGGTCGCGGAAGTTTACGGCCCCGATCCGCAGGGCCAGATCGAACTCGCGCGCCAGATCAAGCAGATCTTCCAGCAGACGGCAGGCGTGGTGGATGTGGATTGGTACGTCGAGGATCCGCAGCCGAAGTACGACATGAAAGTCGACATCGACAAGGCTGCGCTGCACGGCATCTCGGCGGCGGATGTCACGCGCACCGTGCAGATTGCGCTGGGCGGTGCCGAAGCCGGTCTGCTGCACTCGCCTTCGGCCCGCGAGGACGTGCCTATTACTGTCCGGCTCGACCGCGCCGACCGCTCCAGCATCGACCAGCTTGCCGATTTGAAGCTGGCGACTCCCAACGGCGCGCTGGTGTCTTTGCGCGAACTCACGGACACCGACAAAACGACGATCGATACCAGCCTCTACCGCAAGAACCTGCAACCGGTGGTGTACGTGACCGGCGACGTTGCGGGCGGGGAAGAGAGCCCGGTCTACGCTATCTTCAAGATGAACCAGGCGCTGGACAAGCTGAAGCTACCCGACGGCTACAAACTGAAGTGCTACAACGCCGTGCAGCCGGAGAACACCGAGCATTACTCGATGAAGTGGGATGGCGAGTGGCACATCACCATCGAGGTCTTCCGCGATCTCGGCTTGGCCTTCGCCGCCGTGCTGGTGCTCATCTATGTGTTGGTGGTGGGATGGTTCAGTTCGTTCAAGACGCCGCTGGTCATCATGGCGCCGATTCCGCTCACGCTGGTCGGCATCCTGCCGGCGCACGCGGGCATGGGCGCGTTCTTCACCGCCACGTCGATGATCGGCTTTATCGCTGGTGCCGGCATCATCGTGCGGAACTCGATCATCCTGGTGGATTTCATCGAACTGCGGCGCACGCAGGGCATGCCGCTCGCAGAAGCGGTGGTCGATGCCGGCGCGGTGCGCTTCCGCCCGATGCTGCTCACCGCCGCTGCCGTGGTCGTGGGCGCGAGCGTCATCCTGTTCGATCCCATATTCCAGGGGCTTGCGATTTCACTGATGGCGGGCGAGGTGGCGTCGACAGTACTGTCCCGCATGACCGTACCCGTCTTGTACTACCTAAGCGAACGTGGCGGGCTAAAACAAACCCCGCACCCTGAGGCGGTTTCCGGGGCGGCATCCAGATGAATCGGAGGGTGCCCCACATCTGCCTGCCTTTGGCAGATGTGGGATGATGTTCGACGGAGCGACCAAAGGAAGCGAAGAATCGTAGGATTCGCGGGGACTCAGGATGGCGTTGTTCAAGAATACGCACGATTGGAAAGCAGAACTCGAGCAAGCGGTCGAGCAGGAAGACCGGAGCGCCCTGCTCCAGGCAGCCAAGGGCGGAATGGGCAGAACGCTCCGCTACCTGCGCGGGCGGCTCTCGTCAACCGACAAGGCGCTCAAATCGAAGGCCATCCGCAGCCTGGGTATTGTGGTTGGCGCCGACGGCCTAATGCAGCAAGAGCGGGTTCGCGAACTGTTGCGCAACCTCTTTTGGGCCATGAATGACGAATCGAGTGCCGTGCCCTTCGGGGTCCCGGAGGGGATTGGCGAGATCTTGGCCGTCCGCCCCGAGTTGCAAGCGGAGTTTCTTCCTATGCTCTGCTCGCTGGCCTATCAGGAGGACTTCCTGCAAACGGGACCCATCGAGCGCGGTGCCTATTGGGCACTGGGACGCGTGGGCGCGCCTGTAGCGGCCTGTTCGCCTGAGGCGGTCCAGGCCGTGGCGCACGCGGCGGAACATCACCCCGATCCCGAAACCCGCAAGATAGCTTCGTGGGCGTTGAGCAAGTTTAGCTAGCTGCTGATTCACGCTGATGAACGCTGATTCCTTAGAAGATTCTTATCTTTATCGGCGTTCATCAGCGCAAATCAGCGGCTCCTATGGTTTGCAAAGGGAGGTTTGTCATGACTGTGGAACGCGCAGTTCGCTTGATGGCTGGGGTTTTCGTGCTGCTCTCAGTGGGCCTCGGCTACTGGGTTTCGCCGTATTGGTTCCTGTTTACTGCGTTTGTTGGCCTGAACTTGACTCAGTCCGCGTTCACCAACTGGTGCCCGGCGATGACGATGTTCCGCAAGCTGGGCCTGCCCGATGCGGCAACGTCCGGCAACAGGAAAGTAAAGGTATCGGCCGCGTAAGGGACTTTAGCGTCAGCAGGGTATAGCGAGCCACGTAGTGGCGACATTCGTTAGCCCAGCGCTTCAGGGGTCCCCAGCAAGCGCCGGTGTTGCGCTTGCTGGGGCGGAGCCGCGCCAGTCAGGCGGCGGGGTAGGTTACTGAAGTGACGTTACTCAACTAATACTTTCGGATGTTTTGGTAATCGGTAATAATGCTCCATGGCCGCCACTACCCTAACGCCATTCGACGTTAATCGACGACGAGCCCCTCGCTTCGAGATTCCTCAGCTCATACCCCTGGAGTGGCGGGGCGAACCTGCCTTCGTCCTCAATGTCAGTGAATTTGGCATTGCGCTGCAAACCATGGAGGTCCTGCCAACGGACTGCTCGGTCCGGTTCATGTTCGTCCTGCCAGATAGCAAGGACGAGATTAGCGGCACCGGCAGGATTGCCTGGTCGGATCGCTCCGGACGGGCCGGACTGGAGTTTACCGACGTGCCGGGAGAGAAGCGCGACCGTTTGAGAAGGTGGGCAATGGAGTGTGTGCGGCAAGTTCAGGGGCAACCGGAGAACTGAGCCAACTTTCGATCGCGATTTCTGATTTTCCGATTCTCCTCGCTAGCAAGAAACGAACAACGAATTAAGACGGATCGGTTCTTGTCTGATCCGTTTCAATCCGTGTCGATCCGTTGTTTCCTCACACCGATCAGGCGAACTCCAGTACTTCAATGGGAGCGCCATTTTCCACGATCATGGCCGCGCGGACCCCGGGATAGGGCGAAAATGGCGGGAAGATAATCTCCTTACCGGCGATAGCCGCTTCCAGATCGTCCACCTCAAAGGCAACATGGGGAACGGAGCGGACCAGTTCTGGAACGGGACTGTCGGCTTCAAAGCGCAGCCACTCCACTCCGTACCTGCTGGTGTCAAAGCCGGAGGCGAAAACCTTGAAGCCCTCCAGGTAGTGTTCCCCGGGCCGGGGAGTCGCGGTGGGAATGCCGACATGATGAAAGCGCCAGCCCTGCGCCGAAATAGCGACGGGCGGATGGCGAAACTGCCGAGGCTTGGATGGATCGGGGTTGGCCGCAGTTCGGCGTGTACTACTCATCTCCTTCATCCTACCAGTGGTCAGTGAGTGGTGATCAGTGGTCAGTGCCCCCGCCAATGACTCCAACAACTGATTACGGACCACCGGCCACTTCTTGATTACTGACCACTGGCCACTGACCACTGACCACCGACCACTAATCACTAATCACTTCTTTCCAATTCTGAGATTCCTGTCTGATTTGTGGATGTCTCTTTGACCCGCGGCGAGCCAAGTCAGTTCATTTACACAGGTTTCCTAATCCAGAGGTGGAACCCGAGTTGCTCCCAATCGAATCAGGATGGTTAAACCTGGCGCGGAGCGGAAAAACTGCTGCCGAGCGCCGTTCTTCACTTGTGGGGAGTTGTCATGGAAACTCGCAGGCCTGCCGATGCCGATCTGTTGATGAGGCGCTTGAACGGTCGCGACCTCCAGTTGTGGGCCCTTGTCTTGCTCGTGGTTGCTGTCCTGGCTGCCGGGTTGATCGCGATCATCAGTCCTGGCCTGTGGCGTCAGCAACCGGTGATCTTGGACAGTCGATACTTGCCCCAGGTGACCGGCGGCTTGATTGCCTTGATTGTCCTGTTAAATATCTATCTCCTCGACCGTCAGCGCTCCATCCGGGGCGAGCGGCTTCAGGTGCTCACGGAGATAAGTGATCGATCCCTGGATAAGCTCACCGATCCGGTCAGCCAGGCGTTCAATTCGAGCTATCTGCATGTTTTGATTCCGAAGATGCTGGCGCACGGCAACCGCTACGGGCGGCCCACCTCCTTTCTGCACCTATATTTTGTGAATCTGGAGCATTTGGCGGAGAGCTTTGGGGAGATGGCCCACGACGAGACCATCGGCGAACTGGCGGATATGATGCGGGGAAACTTTCGCGGCTCGGACACGGTGCTCCGGATGCGGGGCGCGCATTTCACGGTGGCCATGCCGGACACGGATTTGCTGGAGGCCACCCATGCGCTGCATCGCCTGAACGCCAAGCTCGACGACTGGAACATCCAGGCCTCACTGGGCCGCGAAGTGTCCTTCCACCACGGCTTTTCGGTCTGGTCGCCGGGCGAGGATCCGGCCATGCTGCTTAAATGCATCCAGGATTCCATGGCGCGACTGGAAACCGCGCCTAGTCTGCAGGAGCCCTCCCACGCGAAATCCGGTCCCGCGAAACCGGACTCGGGGGCGCAGGTGCCGGCATGAAGTATTGAGTACTGCTCAGCCGGACGTGCTCTCTTTCCCGCGGGCCAAACCCCGCGGCCACCAAGTTGAGCTGAGGTCCGAGCTGCACCCATGCGCCGAGCAAGGCGCGCCGGCGTCCCGGGTACAGGAAACGCAGATCGTAGAAGCGAACCAGGTAGCCCGAGTCGGGCGCGGTGAGCTGCTCGACTTCAGTGATCGGGTACTGCGCCCAGCCAAGATAAACCTGCCCCAGCCAGGTCCGCTTCGCGGCCAGCGTGACCGGCGTCTCTTCGGGCTTGTAGATGGTCTTCGCCTCGCCTGGCGGGTCAACTTCCGGATGTAGGGAATCAACGATCATGGTGTGGAACGTGGCTGGCGTTTCCACCACGGCATACCACCTAAAAGGATTCACCCAATACGGGTAAGCTGAGACCCGCACTGCCGGTTGGTTGTCATACGTGAGCGCCTCCAGAGCGGCTATGGCGCGCCGGTGCTCGAAGTCGCGCACCCCCCAAAACACAACTACGGCGAGGAGGGCGAGGGTGGCGGCGAGGCGTCCCCGCGGTTCGCCAGGCTTGCCGCGCACCCCTACTTCTTCGTTGATCCAGGCGAACAGACGCGGGAGCACGAGGCCAGCCAGCAGGATGGCCCACAGCACCGGTTCCACAACGAACACGATGTCCCACGAGTACCAGCGATAGTTGAACGGTTCGAAGGGACGGATGCCGTAGTTGTTGCTGTAGTCCAGCAGCAGATGGCTCAAGGCGGCGATCCAGGCGAACAACAGAAGCAGTCGCCAGCGCGGTTCAGGGGAGATAGCGGGTCCGTCGCTGTCGGGCGCGCCGCAGGTTGAGAGCTGGGCGCGGCGGCCTCGCCAGCGATGCCACAGGTAAAGTACGCCGACCACCAAGGCTGCGACGAAGGGCGTGCCAATGAAGGTGTGGGTGATGCCGCGATGATGCTCGAAGCCGAAGATGCGCCCGCCGAAGTCTCCGAGGACATCGAGGTCGGGCGCTTCGGCAGCGAGGGCCATGGTGACGGTCGCCAGCGCCGTCTTGCGGTTGAATCCAGCCCGGGACAGGGTCGCGCCGAATAGAAGATGGGTCAGAGGTTCCATGTGGAGGTGTTTTGTCATTCCGAACAAAGCGAGGAATCGCTATCAATCCCTAGCCTCTAAAGGGATTCCTCGCTTCGCTCGGAATGACAAACCTATGTTCTCCGATCAGTTGTTGGATGACAAATCGGGTTGTAGCGCCGATGGTGCCCCACATCTGCCCGATTTTGGCAGATGTGGGTTAGAGCCGATCTTCTTCAACCCCCGTTGCCGCCTCAAACTTGCCGTAGCGCAACGCCAGGGTGGGCAGGATAAGCAGGTTCAGCGCCGTCGAGGTGAACAGTCCGCCCAAGATGACAATGGCCATCGGCCCTTCAATCTCCCGGCCGGGCGCGCCGCTGCCAATGGCCAGCGGCAGAAGGCCAAGGCCGGTCACCAACGCGGTCATCAGGATGGGCGCCAGCCGTTCCATGGCGCCGCGGACGGCCGCATCCCACCCCCAAGTCATGCCTTCCTCTGACACCAGATGCTCGTAGTGAGAGATCATCATGATCGAGTTGCGGAGGGTAATTCCGAACAAGGTGACGAAACCAACCAGCGATCCGATGGAGAGCATGCCTCCGGTAACGAAGGCAGCAGCCACGCCGCCCAGCAACGCAAACGGCAGATTGAAAAGCACGAGCAGCAAGTTGCGGGTATTGGCCATAATGACGGAAAGCAGCAGGAGAATGCCAAAACCCGCCAACGTGGAGTGCACCAACAGATCACGCCGGGATTGCGCCTGCGCCTCGGCGGATCCGGAGAACTCGACGTAGGTGCCAGCCGGCAGCTTCAAGGTCGCGACCCGCCGCTGGGCCTCAGCCACGAACGCGTTGATATCACGGCCCCTGACGTTGCACGTGATGGCCTGAACCCGGCGCGCGCCCTGGTGCAGGACGATGTAACGCCCGGAGGTCTGATGAATGTCGGCCACCTGATTCAGCATCACGTAATATCCGGCGGGGGTGCGCAGCGGCAGGTGGCCGAGGGCGGCCGTGCTACGGCGGTCTTCCGGCTTGAGCACCACGGAAACATCGAAGACGCGGTTGCCCTGGTACACCTGGCCGGTGGTCTCGCCTTGGTATGCGGTCGAAACCGCCTCGAGCACCTGCACCGGATCGAGCCCCCAGCGGGCAACGTCGGCCGGGCGCAAGCTCACCACCACCTGCGGCATTCCGGGAGGCGACTGGACTTGCACTTCTCTCGCCCCCGGAATTCTCTGCAGGATGTCGGCGATCACCGGGGCCTGCTGGTCCAGGACGTCCAAATCATTGCCCACTACATTCACCACCACTGCCGCGGTATAGCCGGAGATAGTCTCTTCGACTCGCTCGCCCAGGAAGGTTTTCACCGAGGAGTACAGGCCGGGAAACTGCGCCACCACCTTGGAGATCTCAGCCTGTGCCTGCTCCTGGTGCGGTTGGTTGGGGTCCAGATCCACATCCATCTCGCTGTAGTGCGTACCCCAAATGTCGTCGGCAGCTTCGGCACGGCCTGCCCGCTGATCCACCATGCGCACGTAGGGCAGCTTGCGGATGGCCGCCGTAACTTGGTTTCCGATGCGCAGCGATTCCTCCAGCGATGTGCCGGGCACCGCCGAAAAATGGATGACGAAGTGTCCCTCGCGCAGTTCCGGCAGAAACGAGCTGCGCAGCAGTGGAGTGATGGCCAGCCCCAGGCCAACGAGGACCACCACCGCCGTGATCGCCAACCCGGAGTGACTTTCGACGTGAATCAGCACGGAGTGGTAGTGCCGCTTGGACCAGGCCACCAGCGGCGAGTCATGCGCCGGCAAGTCTCGTCCCCCGAGCAGGAGCAGGCACATGGCCGGCGTAACCGTTAATGCCACAACGAGTGAAGTCAGGATTGCCAGGATGTAGGCAAGCCCCAGCGGCGCGAACAGTCGTCCCCCGAGTCCGGACATGGTTAACACGGGGACGAACACCAACACCACGGCGAAGGTCGCATAGACCACCGCGCTGCGCACTTCGATGGAAGCGTCCAGCACCACGTTGAACGTCGGCCTCGGGTTGGCTGATGCGCGGTTCTCGCGCACCCGCCGCAGGATGTTTTCGACATCGATCACCGCGTCGTCCACCACTTCGCCGAGCGCGATTGCCAGCCCGCCCAGGGTCATGGTGTTGATGCTGAACCCGAGCCGAGCGGTCATGACCAGGGCGGCAAGCAGCGACAGCGGAATCGCGACGCAAGAGATCGCCGCGGTTCGCAGATTGAACAGAAATAGAAACAGGACACCCACGACCAGGAACGCGCCGATGATGAGCGAAGTGCGGACATTGTGCAGGGCGACGGAGATGAAGTTCGCCGGGCGAAACAGGGCGGGATAGAGCGAGATGCCTTGCTCGGTCAGAGCGGGTCGCAGCTCGGCCAGTGCGTCTTCAATCCGGCGGGTCGTATCCAAGGTATTCGACCCAAGCTGGCCCGAGATCACCAGGATCACGCCGGGCTTGCCGTCGACGGTCGAGGCGCCGATGGGCGGTTCGGGCGCGTCGGTCACCTGGGCGACCTCGCCCAGCGTCAGGTTGGCGCCGTTCTCCTGGAGGACGACCGTGCGCGCGATCAGATCCGGGGTGAGCGACTGTCCCTCGGTTTGCAAAACCAGCCGCTGGTTGGCGGTGTCCACGAAACCGGCTCCGCGAATGCCGGTGGCGCGGCGCGCTGCCGCCAAGACTTCCTCCACGGAGAGCCCGTGCTGGATCAGCCGTTGCGGATCGTACTGCACCTGGATCTGGCGCACTTCGCCGCCAAAGACCGCCACCTTCGCCACCCCGGGGACGGCCAGCAGGCGCTGGCGCACGACCCAGTCGGCAACCGTGCGTATGCCCATCAGCCCTTGCGTCTGCAGAGGTCAAGCCGACGGTCAGCACATTGCTGCTCGAGGTGGTCAGCGGGGTCATTCCGGGGGTGTGCACCCCTGCCGGCAGAAACGAGGTGATGCCCGCCAGTCGCTCCGCCACCACCTGCCGGTCACGGTATATATCGCTGCTCGGCTCGAAACCGACGGTGATCACCGACAGTCCCTGAATCGAGCCGGAGCGCAGGGTGGCAACGCCTCCCACGCCGTTAATCGCATTTTCGATGGGCTGGGTGACGAGGACCTCGACCTGTTCCGGCGCCAGGCCCGGGGCCTCGGTCTGGATGGTTACCTGCGGCGGAGCGAACTCGGGGAAGACCTCATAGTTGGCCTCTTTCAGCGAATAGAACCCGTAGGCCAGTAGCGCGCAGGCCAGCGCCACCACAATGCCGCGGAAGCGAAGCGACCAGCTAACGATGGCGTTCAGCATCCGTCGCGCTCCTACTCGTCGCCCAGCGCGCTCGAGGCCGGGCGCGTCTCCGCAGAGAGCAGCGCCTGCGCGCCGCGAAGCACCAGCTTGTCATTGGGTGCGAGCGTGGCTCCCACAAACCATCCGTTGCGAACGGGAGCATCCGTGGGCATTGGTTGCCGGACAAATCTTTGGTCGCCCGTCTGCTGATACGCCCAACCCTGCCCTTCCCACCAGACTACGGCGGATTCCGGCACAACTACGCCATGCAGAACTTGCCCCAGCGGAAGCTCCGCCAGTAGGTTCAAACCAGCCGCCACTCCGGGATGAGCTGGCGTGATGTACAGGAAATTCGCGCCCTGGATTCGCGGATCGACGCGCGGATACGAAGAAACGAGTGTAGCCGCGACCGCGCTGCCATCCGGAAGCTGAAGAGAGATGCGGCTGGGAGCAGCCAAATTCTGGGACGCCCCAAACGCGTCGCGCGTTGTGGGGCGGTAATCCGCCGGAAGGGTGACCTGCACGAACCAGTCCTTCTGCTCCAGCACCCGCGCGAAGGCGGGAGAGCCGCTGACGAGCCACTCCGCGATGGTGGGACCCCAATGCGGCGCGATCATGGCGCGCTGCAACCGAAGCTGCTGCTCGGTGACTCCGACGTCAGCCTGCGCGGAACGTAACGCGCCTTCGGCGGCCTGAACTGACTTGTCCGATGCGTTCTGGTCCTCCTGGTTGAGCAGCTTGAGGCGGTTGTATTCGTTCTGTGCGACCTGCAGGCTGGCCCGCGCCTTGGCCGCGTTCGCCTCGGCGGTAAGGTAGCCGCTGCGCAGATCAGCCAGATCCTGCGGCGCCAGCACGAGCGCGGTCGCGCGCACCTGCTCCCGGTATTTGGCGGCTTTGAGGGGGGCCACTTCAAGACTCATGCGGGCTTGGGTATCAGCATCGAGGGTCAGAACAGCTTTCCCCTGCTCGATCGACACGCTCACGGACGCGCTCTCAGGCTTTGGCGGCGCGTCTTTTTTGGGGGCAGTCTGATGCTGTGTAACCGCCCAGGTGACGAGCGCAACCATCCCGGCCAGCAGCCCTACCCCGGCTAGCTTGAAGGGGCGCGTCATGGTTTGGACTCCTTTTTGGGCTCTGTGGGACGGGTCTTCGACCCGTCCAAAATGGGGGTCGTAGACCCGCCCCACACAGGCTCCAGCGGTCGTTGCAGGGCGTCTTCGAGCGCCCCCAGCGCGCCTTGCACATGACGCAAAGCATCGAGCCTCGCGGTCACCGCCGCCGTGCTTTGCAGGAGCACGCCATTTAATTGCAGGCGGTCGGACTCGCCCAGCCGCAGCGCGGTGCGCGCGAACTGCTCTTGCGTGGTCTGCAGTCGCGCCAGATTCTGGTCGGCCTCGGTGAATTCGCCTTCCGCCGCCGCGTACTGCGCCAGCGCCCGCTCGCTTTCCGCCACGACTTGCGCCTGCGTAGCCAGTAAGCGCGCGCCCGCCTCCTTGCGCCGGGCTTCCGCCTCGGCAATCGGTCCCTGATTGCGGTTCAACACCGGCAGAGTGAGCCCAACCCCGAGAGCGAACTTGTTGTGGCCTTCGTCAAAATTGTAGCCAGGGCCGAGAGTGAGATCCGGATACTGCTTGGCAAGTTCCAGCCGCAAGTTGGCATCGGCGGCGGCGTATTCGGCCAGCGAGCGGCGCACGTCCAGGCGATTCAACACCGCCTCACGCTGGATTGTGTTGATCGCCAGTGCTTGCTTCTTCGGCGACTGATCGAAATCAGGCCACTGGAAGTCGACTCCATCGAGCGCGGAGACCGGTACTCCGACGGCGGCAGCCAGAGTCGCGCGGGAGGCGGCCACTCGTCCTTCGACGGCGTGTAAAGTTAGCCGAGTGTTCGACAGATCGATCTGGGCGGCATCCACTTCGGGCCGGGGAATCTCGCCGACCGCCAGCCGGGCTTGCAGCAATCCGACGCGCTCGGAGAGCACGGGTTGTTGCCTCTTCAAATTGTCGAGTTCGCGGAGGGTGAGCAGGTGGTCAACCAAAGCGGTGCGGAGTTGACTTCGTACCCGCCAACGCACGCTGGCGAGATCGAGCTGCGCGGCTTCGAAGAGGCTGGTCTCCCGCTGAATGCGATAGCCGCGCTTACCCGCGGTTTCAATGGGCCAGTCAAAACTAAAGCCGAATAGCCAGGGGCTCTCGGGTGAATTGCCGCCGCCGGGGGCAACGCCGATGGTTGGATTGGGACGAGCACCGGCAGTCGAGATGGCGGCTGCAGCGGCTTCCAGTCGCGCCCGGGCGACACCCAACTCGGGGCTGTAGTACAAGGCGGCCAGCGTGAGCCGGTTCAGATCCCAGGTGCTCGGTTGCAATGCGCCCCCGCTATTCCCAAGATTTTTTCCGATGTACTGGATCAATCCAGGATCCGCAAGGCTGCGTGACTGGAAGGCTGCCGCATTCTCCGCAGGCGAAACCGGGGCCGGATGATACTTCTGGATGGCGCAACCAGCCAGCAGCGACAATGATAGGCACAATATGCCCGCAGCCTTGTTCCTGTTCATTGGAGTCGCTTCAAAGCATAGAGGCGGGTGGCTTTAAATTCCACCGCAAAAAGTGTAAGTGCTCAGTGGCCAGGGGCTAGCGTTAAAAACTGACCACTAACCGAGATTAGTCATGAACCGGGTGGAGCAGGCCTTTAGGCCTGCAGCATGGACCGAGGGTTGGAATGTGCTCTCGTGATGCGAAGCCCGCGTTGCGGGCTTTGTAGGACTTCATGAATAATCCCGCTAATCTGACCACTTACGACTGACCACTTACGACTGACCACCGACCACTGGCCACTCAGTTAGGCCGCCGGTCCATCGCCGTGGAAGTCCCCATTTCTCTCCTGGAAGCCTCGGCTGGGTCGGTAAGCATCTCTCTAAGCTTGCTGACCAGATCGGGTAAGCGAAAGGGTTTCGTCAGGAGCGCAACCTGCTGACTGTGCATGCCGGAGCGGTCTAATACCTCGTCGGTGTAGCCAGACATAAAGACAACCCTGGCGTCCGGATGTTGTGCCCGGAATCTCGCTGCCAAATCGGTACCGCTCATGCCGGGCATCACCATGTCTGTCAGCAGCACGTCAATTTGAGCTGCAGGCGTAGCTTCACAGCGGCGTAGCGCCTCTTGGGCGCTGGAGGCGGCGATCACCCGGAAGCCATGCGCCTGAAGATAATCGGTAATCGCCTCTCGCGTGGGATCTTCATCTTCGACCAGCAACACGGTCGAACCCTGGGGAGCCGCGACTTCAGCCTGCTCTTCCTTGATTCTGGCAGCGGCCTCCAAGGTGCGCGGGAGATAAATGCAGAACCTCGCTCCCTGGCCGGGTTCACTCTCCAGGGTAATGTAGCCGTTGCTTTGCTTGACGATGCCGTACACGGTCGACAGTCCCAGGCCCGTTCCTTTGCCCGGTGCTTTCGTGGTAAAGAAGGGTTCGAAGATCCGCGATTGTAATTCCCGGCTGATGCCGCTGCCGGTATCGGTCACCATGAGCGCAACATACTGCCCGGCTCTGGATCCCGGATGGGTCCGGACGAACTCGTCCCCGAGCTGGACATTGGCGGTTTGCAGAATCAGCTTGCCCCCCTTAGGCATGGCATCGCGGGCATTGACGGCAAGATTGAAGACGACTTGCTCAATCTGGCTGCGGTCCGCCTTGGTCATCCACAGATTCTCGGTGGCGAAGACCTCCAGGGAGACATCTTCCCCGATTAACCGCTTCAACATCTCCTCGGCATCGGAGAGCAGCGAGCTCAGATTCAACACCGCCGGCGTCATCACCTGTTTGCGGCTGAACGCCAGCAGTTGGCGGGTCAGCGATGCACCGCGCGCCCCCGCGTCGCGAATCTGTTCGACCGGACGGCGCAGGGAATCCTGAGCATCAATTTTGTCCAGGGCGAGCTCGCTGCAAGCATTGATGATCATCAGGATGTTGTTAAAGTCGTGAGCAATTCCCCCGGTGAGCTTGCCCAGCGCCTCCAGCTTCTGGGATTGCAGCAATTGTTCCTGCAGCTTGCGTACTTCGGTGATGTCGAGCAGAATCCCTTCCAGCACGAGGGGCTCTCCAGGGGCCTCGTGCAGCAGCTTCAAATTAGCCAGCACCGTGATCGAGCCGCCATCCTTCCGCTGCAACTCGACTTCGAAGTTAATCAGTTCACCGTCTTCCAAAAGCACTTTCCATCCAGCCTCGCGCACAGCAAGATCGCGGTGCAGAGTGCGCGAATCCAGAGCGAGCATCTCTTCCCGTCTGTAGCCCAGCATCCGGCACATGGCCTCGTTGCAATCCAGCACCTTGCCACCGGTCGGTCCGCCATGAGAGCGAAACACAGCGCAGAAGTTATGCTCGAAGAGGGTGCGATAGCGTTGCTCGGAGGCTCGTAAGGATTCTTCCGCCCGCAAGCGCTCGGTGACGTCGTTGGCCAGGGCCAGGGATACCAACTTTCCGTCCTGGAAGAAACGATGAGCGGCTATTTCTACATCAATGAGGGTTCCGTCTTTCTTACAGTGTCGGGATTCGCCATAGAAGCTGTAACCACTCCTCGCGGTGGAGAAATGCGACTGAAGGCGCGGGAGTTCCTCCGACGGAACCATATCGTCCACCGTCATGCTCAGAAACTGCTCCCGAGAGTACCCGTAGTGCGCGATCGCCGCATTGTTTACTTCTAAGAAGGCGCGGGTGTGCACGTCGAGGATCCACATAGGGTGTGGGCTGCGCGCGAACAACATGCGATAGCGCTCTTCCGAGTCCCGCAGCGCGTTCTCCACCCGCCGGCGCTCGGCTTCGTTCCGTAATGAAGCAATTCCGTACGCGAGGTCGTGGGCGAGTTCCTTCAGCAGTTCGACCTCGTGTTCGTCGAAGGCATCGGACTCGGGGGCATAGATGGTGAGTGCGCCCATGATCTCCAAGATCAGCGGAAGAGAGATGACGGAAGCGTACCCTCGCTGCACCGCTTCATCGCGCCACGGGCTGAAATCAGCATGCTGAAGGACGTCGCGGACAATGCAGACCTTTCCCGATCGGATTGCCGTACCCACGGGGCCATGGCCATGTTCGCTGTCCGCCCATGTAATTTGCGTTTTTTGGATGTAGCCCTCGTCAAAGCCTGACTTGGCTATCCAGCGAACGGTCTTCTCTGGGTCGTACTCTGCATAGCCTACCCACGCCAAACGGTAGCCGCCCACTTGCACCAGGATCTCGCAGACTTCGTCCAAAAGTTGGACTTCGTCTGTCGCGTGAACCAGGGCTTCGTTGCACTTGCCCAGCGTAGACAAGGCGCGGTTCAGGCGGCGTAACTCCAGCTCCGCCCTCCTGCGTGCGGTGACGTCTCGGACGAATCCTTCAAATATGATTCCGCCTTGCCCATCGCTGCAGGTATGGCCGTTCAGGAGGACTGAGACAGAAGATCCGTCTTTGCGTTTCCAAGTACTTTCGACATCCCGGACGGTGCCGGTCTTCAGCATCGATTCCAGAATTGGGGGTCGATCCTCGGGATTGCAGTACACCGTGCGCAAGTTCAAGGACAGCAACTCCGCCTCGGAGTACCCCAGCATCTCGCACATAGCCCGATTGGCACTGAGGACGGTTCCGGCCGGAGTCGAGCGGAAAATGCCGTAGAGCGCGTTCTGCACCAGGGAACGCAGGGTTGCTTCCGATTCCGACAACGCCTCTTGCGCTCGCTTGCGCTCGGTGACATCGACCTTGATGGCGATGAAATGGCTAATCTCACCAGTCTCGGAGCGGACCGGGGTGATCGTCATCTCTTCGACGTACAGGCTGCCGTCCTTGCGCCGATTGGTAATCTCTCCCTGCCACACGGCGCCCGACAGGATCGTCTGCCAAAGATCGCGGTAAAACTGGGAATCATGCTTCCCTGATTTGAGGAAGTGAGGCACTTGCCCCAGGATCTCCTCGGCACCATAGCCGGTCAGGGTGTTAAAAGCGGGATTCGCCCAGACGACCACGCCTTGATGATCGGTGATCAGGACTGCATTGGCGGCGGCATTCAGAGCCGTGGTCTGAACTCGCAGTTGTTCTTCAATGCTCCGGCGGCGCTCCAATTCCTGCAGCAGGTCGGCGCGCGACTGCGCCTCGCGACGGAATATCAGCAAGCTCACCACGAAAGCAGCGAGGGTGAAGAACAGGATGGTTACGAGGTGCGATTCCCAGATCGTGATGTTTGGAAAGATGCGGTGTTTTACTAGCTGGAAAGCGAGCACGCCGAGCATGGCTAGAAACGTAAAACGTATGGCCCTTGCTACAACGGGTAAGATCTTGGTCTCCATGGCTCGGCCCGGGTCAGACAGACGTGTGCTTTCTCGCCGGCTTTCTATCGGCACATAAATTGGGAACACCAGCGATTCCAGGGTTCGTACCGGCTGAGAGCGAGCTTTGCGGTTCAGGAAGGGCGCAATTGGTTCCTGTATACAATATACCGCAAAGGCCAGACTTTGAGCAGCAAAACAGGGGCGCCTGCCGGAAATCCGCACCTAGGGCTGATTTCTAGGTGCCTGCCGGTTGGGTTAGCACGGGGTTCTCACCGGCGGGCTCTGCCCGGCAGCAACCGCACACGCGGAAAGGGCGCGGCTTCAACTTCAGCCACGCCCCTTCGAGTATTGACACGAAACTACTTGCCGGACAGCTAGAAGTGCACGGCTACTTCTTCGCCGCTTTCAGCCGCTGCTCCAGGGCGTCCAGTTCCTCGTTCATGGCCTTGGGCAGATGCGAGCCGAACTTGGCGAAGTGTTCTTTAATCGAAGGCACTTCCTTCAGCCAGCCGTCCACGTCCACTGCCAGCAGCTCTTCCATCGTCTCGCCGGAAACATTCACTCCATTGAGATCGAGTTCGCTGCGCGCCGGGATGCGGCCAATCGGGGTATCTTCCGCTTTCGCCGTCCCGTTGACCCGTTCGAAGATCCATTTCAACACGCGGCTGTTCTCGCCATAACCGGGCCACAGGAAATTGCCGCTGGCATCCTGGCGGAACCAGTTGACGTAGTAAATCCGGGGTAGTTTGGCCCCCGGCTTCTGGCCGATCTTCAGATAGTGGGCAAAGTAGTCGCCCATGTTGTAACCGCAGAAGGGCAGCATTGCCATGGGATCGCGCCGCAGTTGTCCGACCTTGCCTGCCGCCGCCGCCGTAGTCTCGCTGCTGGCGGTCGCGCCCAGGAAGGTGCCGTGCTGCCAGTTGAAGGCTTCCACAACCAGCGGCACCACGCCGGTGCGACGCCCGCCGAAGAGGATGGCGTCGATGGGTACACCCGCGGGATCATTCCACTCGGGCGCGATCACCGGGCATTGCCGGGCGGGCGTGGTAAAGCGCGCATTCGGATGCGCCGCCTTGCGCCCGCTCCCCGGAGTCCAGGGACGGCGCAGCCAATCCATCAGGTGCGGCGGCTTGCTGTCCGTCATGCCCTCCCACCAGACGTCGTTGTCCGGCGCCAGCGCGCAATTGGTGAAGATGGAATTGCTGGTCGCGGCCAGCATGGCGTTGGCGTTCGACTTCATGCTAGTGCCGGGGGCCACGCCGAAGAAGCCGTGTTCCGGATTAATCGCATACAGCCGGCCGTCCGCGCCGAACTTCATCCAGGCAATATCGTCGCCGATGGTTTCCACCTTCCAGCCCGGGATGGTGGGAATCAGCATGGCGAGGTTCGTCTTGCCGCAGGCCGACGGGAAGGCGCCGGTCATGTAGCGCACCTGGCCCTCCGGACTCGTTAGCTTCAGGATGAGCATGTGCTCGGCCAGCCAGCCTTCATCGCGCGCCTGCACCGAGGCGATGCGCAGCGCATGGCACTTCTTGCCCAGCAAAGCATTGCCGCCGTAACCGGAACCGTACGACCAGATTTCGCGCGTCTCGGGAAAGTGGCAGATGTATTTCTCGGTCGGATTGTTCGGCCAAGGGCTATCCGATGCGCTGGGAGCCAGGGGCGCGCCCACCGAGTGCAGGGCCTTGACGAACTCGCCGTCCTCACCCAGCACTGCCAGCACCTCGTTCCCCACCCGCGCCATGATGTGCATGTTGGCCACTACGTAGGGCGAATCCGTCAGCTCGATGCCGATCTTGGCAATGGGCGAGCCGATGGGGCCCATGCTGTACGGAATGACGTACAGCGTGCGTCCCATCATCGAGCCGGCAAACAGTTCCAGGAGCTTGGCCTTCATCTCGGCGGGATCGGCCCAGTTGTTGTTCGGTCCGGCGGCTTCCTGGGTGTGCGAGCAGATGAAGGTGCGATCTTCCAGGCGGGCCACGTCGGCCGGGGTGGAACGTACAAAAACACTGTTCGGGCGTTTCTCGGGATTCAGTGGGATGGCGGTTCCCGACTGCACCATGAGCCGGAGCATGGTCTGGTACTCTTCCGGCGAGCCGTCGCACCAGTGGATGCCCTCGGGCTTGGTTATCTTGGCGATATCTGCGACCCACTGGAGCAGCGTCTGGTGCGTGGTGGGGCTGCTCACGGATGCTTGGGTAACGGTGGACATGCATACTCTCCTGCGGTGGAAAATCGTCAATCAGGCAATGCCCGCGGCATAGTCGCCCCGGGGTAGTTACGCTTGGGGTCCACAACGAACGTTCCGCCCAGATTGCGGACGAGGCCGCGGCACGCTGGCGTGCCAGGGTAGTCGGGCACCGCACAATCCGACTATTTTACGCCAATTGAGGCTGTTCCCGCTCCGCGGTAAGGTCCTCCAGTTGTTGCCAGGCTTCTTCCGAGGTGAGCGAATACATTTCGCGTCCGCTCTCGCCGTTCTCGATGAGCCGCTTCAGATAGCGCCCCGCAAGCTGGACCGCCACCGGATCGCTGAGATGCTGGCCGGAGCGCTCCAGGTACGCAGCCCATAGCGGCCCGGGCAGCGCGATCCACACCGGCCGGTCATCCACCATGAACTTAACGTCCACGGCGTCGGCATGGCGCGTGGCCGTGGCCATGATCAGCGCCTGGTAGAGGCAGTGAACTTCTTCTCCGCTAAAGCGGTCGAGGGCACGAAAGTCGTCGTACATGATTAGCCTTGAGAATCCACAAGAATCCACAATACGGTGCGAGTATATTTCCCTGGGGGCATTCTCGGCAACCGAAATAGCCATCAGCTAACAGCTTTTAGCGTCAGCCATCAGCCATCAGCTCTCCGCCGCTGGCTGGCTCTCGCCTCTGAGCCCCAGCCCTCACGGTCAGGCGACTGCATGATTTCCCATGGGCAGCTATGCCCAGTTCAATGACAAGCGTTGAAGACGTGGCTGCAAACTGAAAGCTGACGGCTGATGGCTGAGGACTGAGAGCTACAATGAAAGCGTGCCCTCGAAAACCGCAGGTAAGAAGAGACGAATCCAGCCGGGATCGCCAAAACGCGTCGTAGTTGCGGGTTCTGAGGTGGAGATCCTCACCGCGCCCAGCCTGAACGAGTTGTCCTGGCTGGTACACGGCTTCAGCACCCGCGCGGGAGGGGCATCGAAAGCCTATGGCGTGGGCGCGCTGAATCTCGGCTACACCAAAGAGGACACGCACGCCGCCGTCGAGCGCAACCGCCAGGCCTTCCTCAAGGCATTGAAAACGCTGGATTGGCCGCTCGCCACCGTCCGCCAGATCCATTCGGATATCGTCCATTGCGTCTCAGCCCCGGACAGCGTCCCCGCCGGAGACGGTCTCCTGACCGATACCCCGGGGCTGCTGCTTGCCATCCGCACCGCCGACTGCATGCCGGTGATCCTGGTGGACACCAAGAAGCGTGCCGTGGGCGTGGTCCACGCCGGTTGGCGCGGCACGCTGCGGCGCATCGCCGAAAAGGCGGTGGGCGAGATGCGCCGCTGCTTCGGCTCCCAGCCGCGAGACGTTCGCGCTGTTCTCGGGCCTTCCATCCGGGGCTGTTGCTATGAGGTTGGGGAAGAGGTGCGCGATCAGTTCCAGTCGCAGTTTGCCTATGCCGCCGAACTGTTCGAGGAACAGCGGGCCCACTCCAACATCGTCCACTTGAAATACCCTTTGCTGTTCCTGACGCAGCGCGCCCCGGGCCATAGCGATCTGCCGATGAGTATCGTGCTGGATTTGGAGAAGGCCAATCGCCGGCAATTACTCGACGCCGGATTGCCCGAGCGCCACATCACCACCCTGCCGCTGTGCACCTCGTGCCGCACCGATCTGCTTTTCTCTCACCGCAAGGAAAAAGGGGTTACGGGCAGGATGATGGCGGTGGTGGGAATCCGGCCGGAAATCGGGTGATCTGATCGCGAGCCATCAGCCGTCAGCTCTCAGCCGTCAGGTTTACCATCAGCCCTCAGCCCTCAGAAACTGCAGATCCTCGTTGCTTTGAATCGTTGAATATAAGTATTTAGCGCCAACTCGCCGCGGGGGACGTCATGCAGACCTGCAGATTCCTCGCGGGCTATGCCCGCTCGGAATGACAAAACCTCGGTAGGTGTTGGCTGCCGACGCAGCACGAGCGACCGAGAGCTGATGGCTGATAACTGACGGCTGATGGCTACTGCGCACCCTCAGCGTGCGGCGGCTCCGGCATCAGGCTCAGCTCGGCGCCGTTCACCAGGTCCTTGAGTTCCTTGCTGGGCTTGAAGAAGGGAATCTTCTTGGCCGGTACCTCGACCCGCTCGCCTGTCTTGGGATTGCGGCCCACGCGGGGCTTGCGCTGCCGGGTGCGGAAGCTGCCGAAACCGCGGATCTCAATCTTGTCGCCCACGCGCAGCGATTTCACGATGCTGTCGAAGATGCTCTCCACGATCACTTCGCTATCTTTGCGCGTCAGCTCCGCCAGCCGTGTCACTTCGTCGATCAAATCCGCCTTTGTCATGGATTCCTCATCCTCTTCGGTCCGGACTGCGACCTGATCAAGCACCTAAGTTCTCAGATTTGCAGCTACTTTTGCAAGGGCAAGGTTTCCGCGCCAGCAACACGGAGTCCACATCCACCGCACAACCGGATATCATCGCTCCGATGGAACTCATCTTCTGCGGCACCCCGCCATTCGCCGTGCCCACGCTCCAGGCCCTGGTGGACGCGGGCTTTGGCGTTCGCCTGGTGGTCACGCAACCCGACCGGCCCAGCGGCCGCGGCCTGGCGCTCACGCCGTCGTCCGTCAAACAGCGGGCGCTCGAACTCGGCCTGCCGCTCACGCAGCCCGACAAGATCAAGAACAACCTGGAATTTCACGCCGAGTTGGAGCGGATCAAGCCGGAAGCGATTGTGGTGGTGGGCTACGGCCGCATCATTCCGCAGTGGATGATCGAGCTGCCGCCGCTGGGCAACATCAACCTGCACGCCTCGTTGTTGCCCAAATATCGCGGCGCCGCGCCGCTGCAGTGGGCTATCGCCAGGGGAGAGACCGTCACCGGCAACACCACCATGCGCATCGACGCCGGACTCGACACCGGCGACATGCTGCTCCAGCAAGAGGCGCCCATTGCGCCCGACGACACCGCCGAAACTCTGGCGCCTCGGCTCGCCGAAATGGGTGCGCCGTTGCTCGTGGAAACCTTGCGCCGGCTGAAGGCGGGCACGCTGATGCCGCAGCCACAAGATCACTCCCGCGCCACGCTTGCGCCCATCCTGAAAAAAGAAGATGGGCTCATCGACTTCCGCCGCAGCGCAGCCGAGATCCACAACCGTCTGCGTGGTTTCTATCCATGGCCGGGAGCCTTCACCCGTTTCCGTGGACGCCAGGTGAACTTCTGGAAACTAGCCGTCAGCCATCAGCCATCAGCCGTCAGTGGATCAGGGCTACCCGCGAGTCTTGACTCCGCCGAGATCGGCGTCGCGGGTGATCGCTTGTACGTCGGCTGTAGCGGGAACACCATCCTTGAAGTATTGGAGCTGCAGCCCGAAGGCAAGCGCCGCATGTCGGCCCGCGACTTCGTCAACGGTTACCGACCTAAGCCGGGCGAAAAATTCGGAGAGGGCTAGCCACTGATTTTCGCTGATCAACGCTGATCCGGATAAGAATCTTGACCTCTGATCAGCGTTATCAGCGAAAATCAGCGGCCCCTTTCTCTTGGACGTCTCCGTGCCTCCGCGTCTCCGTGGTAGATTTTGTCTTCGTCTCAATCCGTTTTAATCCGTTGTTAGGCTTTTCTTATGCCCATTTCTCCCGCGCGTCTGGCGGCCTTCGAGATTTTGCTCCGGGTGGAGCAGCAGGACGCGTATGCCTCGGAGTTGCTTCACTCCGAGCGCCTTGCGCCACTCTCCGCCGCCGACCGAGGATTGTGCATGGAGCTGGTGATGGGCGTGCTCCGCTGGCGCTCGCTGCTGGACGCGCGCATCGCCGAGTTCTCGTTTACGCCCTTCCGCAAACTCGACCCGCAGGTGCTGGCGGCGCTGCGCCTCGGAGCCTACCAGTTGCTTTTTCTTGAGCGCATCCCCGCGCGCGCCGCGGTCAACGAGAGCGTGGAGATGGTGAAAAAGTCGGGGAAGTCCTCCGCCGGGCCGCTGACGAACGTGGTCTTGCGCAAGATCGCCAAGGCGCCAAAATGGAGCGAAACGATTGCCACGGATTCTCTGGCCACGGATTACACGGATAAGACGGATCAACACGGATTGATGGTTCAAAGACGCATCGGTGCAAATCCGTCAAATCCGTCCAATCCGTGGGAATTGGCGCGCGCTACAGACACTCTCGATCCTGCCACGCTCGCCCGCCGCTTTGCCCACCCGCTCTGGCTGGTGGAACGCTGGATGCGCGAATACGGGCCCGACGCGACGGCCGCAATCTGCCGCTTCGATCAGGCCGTGCCCGCCACCTCGCTGCGCCTGCGCGATGCCGCTGCAGAATCCGAGCTTCGCGACGAAGGCATCGAACTCGCGCCCGGCGGGCTGCTAAGCTCGGCGCGCCGCGTCCTGTCCGGCGACGTCACGCACACCCGCGCTTACGCCGAAGGCCGTGTGACGATTCAGGATGAAGGTTCGCAACTAATCGCTTTACTTGTAGGTCGTGTTGGCCTACCCCCATCTGCCAAAACCGGGCAGATGTGGGGCACCAATAGCACCCATCGTGCGCGCATCCTCGACTGCTGTGCCGCGCCCGGGGGGAAAACCGCCGCCATGGCCGACCTCAACCCGGAATCGGAGATCATCGCCGCAGACCTGCACGAGCATCGCGTCCGACTCATGCAGCGTCTGGTGCGCGCGCCCAACGTCCGCATGATTGCCGCCGACGCCACCCGCCTGCCCGTCGAAGGCACATTCGACCGCGTGCTGGCCGATGTTCCGTGCTCCGGCACCGGCACGCTGGCGCGCAATCCCGAGATCAAATGGAAGCTGAAACCGGAGGATCTGCCTGACCTGCACGGGCGGCAGGTTGCCATCCTGCAGGCCGCCATCGACAAGCTCTCGCCCGGCGGACGCCTGATCTATTCCAGTTGTTCGCTGGAGCGGGAAGAAAACGAAGAGGTGGTTGAGGAAGTCTTGCGCGGGCGAGAGGATGTCCGCCTGGGCGACTGCGCCGCCGAATTGCGCCAGCTCCGCGCCGCGGGAGAGCTAGAGCTAAGGTTCGAACCGGAATCGCTTGCCCAAGACCGCTTCCTGCGCATCATCCCCGGCGCGCATCCGTGTGACGGCTTCTTCGCGGCAGTGATTGAAAAACCGTAACTGCGGATTGAGACGGATCAGAATCGCCAATTGGAGCGGCGTTCCGAGTGTCCCGAATACACCTGCCACAGAGACACGGAGTCACAGAGACAAACGACGACCAAATTAAATTGTTTTTCTCTGTGTCTCCGTGTCTCTGTGGCAGGTTTTGGCCGGCACTCGGGAGTCGCAATGAGGCATCAGCGAGACCCTAGCGCTACAAATCAAAACGGCAGGCCGCGAGACCTGCCGCTTCTCATAACAAAAACTTGTGGCGTTACGCCGCCTTGGCCAGCTTGTTGATGCGGGCGCTGAGGCGCGACTTGTAGCGCGCGGCGGTATTGTCGTGGATCACGCCCTTCTGGACGGACTTGTCGATCGCCGAGGCGACGCCCCGGAAGCTCTGTTCGGCGATGGCCCGGTCGCCCTTGGCGAGTGCTTCGCGGAAGCTGCGCAGGGCGGTGCGCAGACGCGACTTGCTGGCCCGATTGCGCGCGGTGCGCGTTACCGTCTGCCGGGCACGCTTCAGGGCCGAAAAATGATTAGCCATAGACTCTTTGATCCTTGCAGGGAAATCCCTATGAACTGAATTTTTCATTTTAGACGAGCCGGAGCAGGGGCGTCAATGAGGAATGGCAGCGGTGCTGGGTAGCGATGGTTTGCCGACCACTCGTCCAGAACCAGAGCTCACACCCTTAACAGAAACGGTTTCGTGAAAATGGGAACAGGGCCAAGTACGGCCCCGTTCTCCATTATCAGGTCACCTACGCCGGCGATCTGATGCTCTTTCCTGCTCTTCGGACAACCGTTCCTGCAGCAATCGAACCTGCAATCGCATGTACAAGTTAGACCAATGCTTACGATTCTTGCCAATCGCGTCAGGATTGCGCACGCCATCTTGCGTCAATTGGTAGGTTTCATCGACGAGATTCGGACCGGCTTCTTTCCAGACTTCAAGGATTTTGCCAAATCCTCCGCGCCATCTGGCCTCTCCGGTCTTTGGGTTTACTTCGACATAGGTACGAAAAGCTGCAAGGATTGGAAACGTTGCTCCCTTTGTAAGCCGGTACTTGCTGTCACCCAGCTTTGCAAACGGAAAGTCAAAAGCACCACGACGTTCCGAAGCCTCCTCGATCAGGTTCATCCTGCCGGTCCTACCGCCATCTTCGTTGTGCATGTCGCGGAAGTCATGCCGAATGTAGTCGTAAAGCGCCAACCCGTCCTTTAGCAAGTGCCTCAGCCGATAGTATTTGCTGCTCTCCAACTTCTTCTTGTTGGTGTCATAATCGTCAGCAAATTTCTTCAGTGGGGCGCTCCATTTTTCGTACGCAGAGAATGGGTGTTTACTTACATTCACTTCGTTGGGAAAATCGAAGACGTTAAAAACCTCGAGTACTGAGATCAGATCGCGGACATCATAGTCTTCATCATCACTCTCCCTCCACGAAATCCGACTCTCGTACTTCTGTCCCGCAATTTCATCCTTTAGCCAGTCAAAAACTCCGGCGATGTTGTAAATGGATTGGGGAGCCACCTGAATACCTGTGTTGAGGCCACGCGCAATGTCGCTGACCAGCTCACTGCTCACGCCAGTCCGGACGTAGACTTCAACGTATTGCTCGTCGGGCGTCGTGCTGTCTTCGTTTGCTTCCTCAATGATTTTGGCAGTATGAGCACCATCTACGATTCCACCTTCTTCGTTATCGATAACGAGGTCGAACAGCCCCTTGTCCTTATCGACCATCTTGACTGACTTCGCCAGAATCGTGATGCCCTTATTCATTAAATCGAACGAGCCGGGCGTTGCGGTCTCGCCATTTAAACTATCTCGCACGTCCTTATAGACGCGCCGATTTAGGCCCACGGGATCGCGTGCATTCACAGAGGTGCTGATGCCTGATGGGAAATCTTTGGCGGCAACAGTCAGCCAATATTTGTCAATGGAGGTAAAAACAGGGTGGGAGATTTTGCGCATTTCAAATGCGCGAATGCGGTGGACAGATTTGCCCATTACTGCGCTCCTTTTGCAATGCCGACGATGCGGCTTGCCTTTCAGAATGCTATGCACACGGTGGTGCTAGCAGGCAGGAGCTTACACGAGCAGCACAGGATATGCAAGTTCTAATGCGTGTGCCCTTGCATGTCCTCCGCCGAAACCCGTTGTTTTGCGATGAACACGACTCGGATTTGAGTCAATGGAGGGATTCGTCCCATGCACCGTGGTGCCGTCCCTACGGGACTCGCTCGGTTGGCGCCTTTACCCAGGGCTGACGCCCTGGGCTATTATCTGCCGCCCCTCCGGGGCTAAACCTCAGCGTCTAATACTGAGTACTGAGTACTGGGTACTGCCCTACATCCCCAGCCCTTTCATGCCCATCATCTTGCGGCCGAAGCTGGCCTTGCCCATGTCCTTGAACATCTTGCGCATCTGGACGTACTGCTTGAGCAGTTGATTGACTGCCTGCACGGAGGTGCCGCTGCCGCGGGCGATGCGCTTGCGCCGGCTGCCGTTGATCGACTCATGGTGCCGGCGCTCGTAGGCGGTCATCGAGTTGATGATCGCCTCCACCCGGCCGATCTCCTTCTCGTCCACCTGGTCGGCCATCTTCTGCATGTTGGCGAAGGGGCCCACGCTGGGCAGCATCTTGATCAGCCCGGAGAGCGAGCCCATCTTCTTTACCTGACGCAACTGGTTGCGGAAGTCCTCGAGCGAGAAGCCCTCGCCCGACAGGGCCTTGGTGGCGAAGGCCTCGGCTTCCTTCTTGTCGATCTTCTCTTCAGCCTTCTCGATCAGCGAGAGGATGTCGCCCATGCCCAGGATGCGGCCCACGATGCGGTCGGGATGGAAGGGCTCCAGCGCGTCGTATTTTTCGCCCATGCCGATGAACTTGATGGGCTGCCCGGTGACCGAGCGGATGGAGAGCGCCGCGCCGCCGCGGGCGTCGCCGTCCATTTTGGTCAGGATCACGCCGGTGAGTTGCAGCTTGTTGTGGAACTCTGCCGCCGACTTCACCGCGTCCTGGCCGGTCATGGCGTCGGCCACGAACAGGATCTCCTGCGGGTTCATCAGCCGCTTGAGCGACTGCATCTCCTCCATCAACAGCTCGTCGATGTGCAGGCGGCCGGCGGTGTCGATGATCAGCACGTCGCAGCCGCTGTTGATCGCCTCGCGGCGGGCTTCCTTGGCCAGCCGCTCGACCGTCGCGGTATTCGACTGCTCGACTTTGCCTTCGTAGATGGGCGCGGGGATCGCATGGGCGACCACCCTCAACTGCTCGCGCGCGGCGGGGCGATAGACGTCCACCGAGACCAGCATGGGCCGGTGCCCGCCCTTCTTGAGCCAGTGGGCCAGCTTGCCCGAGGTGGTCGTCTTGCCGGAGCCCTGCAGGCCGGCCATCAGGATGATCGTAGGCGGCTGCGAGGCGAAGCGGAACTTGGCGGTGTCCTTGCCGAGGAGGTTGATCAGCTCGTCGCGGACGATCTTGACCACCTGCTCGCCCGGCGAGAGCGCCGTCAGGACCTCGGCCCCCATCGCCTTCTCGCGGATGCGATCGATCAGTTCCTTGACTACCTTGAAGTTGACGTCGGCCTCGAGCAGCGCCAGGCGCAGCTCTTTGAGGGCCTCGTTCATGTTCTCTTCGCTGAGCTTGCCCTGGCCGCGAAGGTCCTTGAAGGTGCGCTGCAGTTTTTCGGAAAGGTTCTCAAACATGAAGCCAAATTCTCCGTAGCGCCGGCGTCTCCCACCCCGGCAAGCCAAATAGGACTTGCCGGGGACCCCGGTCTCGCCGGCCGGTTCCAAAAAATGAGGATAGCACGCGGGAAACAGGTCGTAAGTCGTTGGTCAGCCGTGGGCGATTGAGAGACTCTCCTTCCCACATCTGCCAACGGCAGGCAGATGTGGGGCACCCTCCTGCCGGTGCGGCAGCGCTGGTTGCTACAATCGATTTATGGCCACGTTCCCACCGGTTGAAAAGCAGCTTGCGTACCTGAAGAAGGGCGCCGCCGAGATCATTCCGGAGTCCGAGCTGCGCGAGAAGCTCAAGAAGTCCCTCGATACGGGCAAGCCGCTGCGCATCAAGGCCGGCTTCGATCCGACCGCCCCCGACCTCCACCTGGGCCACACCGTGCTGATCCGCAAGCTCAAGCACTTCCAGGATATGGGCCACACGGTCATCTTCCTGATCGGCGACTTCACGGCCATGATCGGCGATCCCACGGGCCGCTCGGTCACGCGCCCGCCGCTCTCCCGCGAGCAAATCGAGCAGAATGCCGAAACCTACAAGGCGCAGGTATTCAAGATCCTCGACGCCAGCAAAACTGAGGTGCGCTTCAACAGCGAATGGCTGGGCAAGCTGACTGCCGAGGAGTTCGTGCGGCTTTCGGCCAAGTACACGGTCTCGCAGATGCTCGAGCGCGAGGACTTCCACAAGCGCTTCCAGGAAGAGAAGCCGATCGCTATCCACGAGCTGCTGTATCCGCTGGCCCAAGGGTACGACTCGGTGATGCTGGACGCCGACGTGGAATTGGGCGGGACCGACCAGAAGTTCAACCTGCTGGTGGGGCGCGAGCTGCAGCGCGCCTATGGCAAGCCGTCGCAACTGGTGCTGACCATGCCAATTCTCGAAGGACTCGACGGCGTGCAGAAGATGTCGAAGTCGCTGGGAAACTATATCGGGATCACCGAGGCGCCCTTCGATATGTACGGCAAGGCCATGTCGATCTCCGACGAGCTGATGTGGCGCTACTACGAGCTTTTGACCGACATGCCGATGGCGGAAATCGAACGCTTGCGCACGGATGTAGCCGAGGGACGTGCTCATCCGATGAAAGTGAAGAAGGAACTGGCGCAGCGCATCGTGGCGGATTTTCACTCGCCTGAGGCGGCCAAAGAGGCTGCGGAGAACTGGGCCCGGCAGTTCCAGAAAGACGAGACGCCGGAGAACTTGGAAGAGGTCGCGGTCAGCTATGCCGATGTTGCTGTGAAGTCAGCGGACGGCAGTGCCATCAAACTGGATAAGCTTCTGGCGCGCTGCGGCATGGCGGACTCGGTGAGCGACGCCCTGCGCAAGATCAAGCAGAAGGCGGTGCGCGTGGATGGAGAGGTCAAGAGCGAACCGATCCTGCCGGTCACGCTGCCGGCCGCATTGACCGTGCGTGTGGGCCGGCTGATGAAGAAGGTGGCGGTGTCGTGAGATTTGCCCGACGAATTGTCATTCTGGCGTTGAGCGGAGCGCAGGTATCAGCATTTAAGCCGCTGATGAACGCTGACCAACGCTGATCGGAAAAGGATTGCTACCTTTTTATCAGCGTTAATCAGCGCAAATCAGCGGCTCACCTTGCAGCGCGCGGACGTGCCGCCTAGGACTGTGGCGGCTCTGAATCCGGCCTCTCTTTGACATAGTCGCCGTAAACGTTTCCCCAACATTCCGGGCACAGTCCGTGGGAAAAATCGACCCCAATAAACTCGTGGAAGTAGGTTTCGACCTGCTGCCAGTATTCCGCGTCATTGCGAATTCTTTTGCACTGCGAGCAGATGGGGACGATGGCGCGTAACTTCGACATCTCGGTGATGTCTTCCACCATTAACAACACGGCTTTTTCCGCGGGTGGCGCCAGGGGACTGGCGGAAATCAACAATTCGAGTTCTTTCTTCTGGGAGTCGGCCTCGACTTCAAATTTCATGCGCCGCCTGGTGGTTACGATCCCTTGCAGACTGCTGGTTACCGTGTTCCGAATCACGCAGGTCTTGCAAACCGGCCCTTGCCCGCACCCACCGGGAACATCGCGGGAATGGAGGCATTTGAGGACCTCGCCACCGCGACGCGAATGGACCACTTGTTTGGAGAGGCCAAAGGCCGCGCTCGCGGCCGTATTCAAATCCCGAATACGAACATCGGCGTCCACCAGAAAAGCGGGAATAGGAATAGCATTAAACACATCAGCGCCGCGCAGACTCATGCTGTCGTTCACGATCTACTCCTCTTCCCCGGGAGCCGCCAGAAATTCAAGGATGCGGCGTGGCGTATGGTACTACGAGCCAAGCCCGGCGCTGCAATGAAATCACAACCGTCACAATTCGCCGAGAGCGGCCCACATTCTATGCCGTCCCCGCCGCCAAGTTCGCCAACATTATCTGCGTTGGAACGCTGAGAGTTGGAGATTCGAGCCCTCGCCTCGCGTCGTTAGTCATAGCTAGCGGCAAGAACAGAAAAAGGCACGGCCCCGCACCGTGCCTTCTTCTGCCCCCCCAACGAACAGGAATCGTTCGTCGGGAAGCTGTCTGCGGATCTCCGAGAAGGGCCTTCGGCTCAGCCGCGCTGAACCCGTGGCGGAGAATAACGCGGCGTCCAGGCGCTTCGGCGACCTTCCTTCCCGGCCAAGCCGGGCGGTACGTCGCGGTTGCCCCACCCTTGTTTGCGGCCGTGATCCCATCCCGAAGGACGGCGGTCATGGCGAGCTTCGCGGAACTTGTCGCGTTCGCGGGAGCGATCGTGCCGTTGCCAATCCTCATCCTGGCGGTGGCGTGCCGATCCCTGCTCACGACGGTCGCGCCCGTTCCAGTCGTTGCGCCCGCGTCGATCCTGTCTCCAGTCGCGGTCACGGTTTCGATCATGGTCGCGGTGCCCGTTCCAGCCACCACGATGATCACCGTCGCGCCCTCTGTCCCGAGCGAATGCCGTGCCGCCGAACAACACGCACATCATGACCACGGCCCAAGCTATCCGGATCGCAGCCCTAGAGAATTGCCTCATCTGAACCTCCTTCAGAACTGCTCACCAGAGGTGCATCTGGCGTGCCACCTGCATGGGGGTGAAATCTCAATAAGTTGCGTTCCGGAGTGCAGAGCGGGGAATGTAGAAAGTTCCTGGTTACGAAAATTCGCCTAGCCCACATCTGCCAAAACCGGGCAGATGTGGGGCACCCTCGAGAGAGCAGGCGTTGCCAAACGAAAACGGTTAGGGGTCCACCCGCCGCAGAATTTCTTAACGTTTTTCTTGTTCTTGCCGATAGAGAGATACGGAAGGATTTCTCAAAAATGACAATCAATCCGGTAACCCGCGCCCCCGCTGTTCCGGTCCAAGCCCCGGTAGCCCGCCCGGGTGCGCAGCACCACCCAGCGCCGCAACCTGCCGCCATTTCAGATACCGTTCAACTCAGCAGTGCCGCCCAAGCGGTTTTGAAAGAAGTATTGGAGAGCTCTGCTCAGACTAGCCAAGAAGCCGCTGGAGGCGATATGCAAGCCCAGAGGCTTCTTGCAAGAGAAACTGCCGAAAGAGCCCATTAGGTTCCAGGTTGCCCGATGCCCACATCTGCGCGGTTTTGGCAGATGTGGGTCTTTAATTTCATTTAACCCACATTTGCCAAAACCGCGCAGATGTGGGCACCCCTTACGCAAGCCTTGTCACGAGGGCGGATCGAGCCGGACAAATCTGATACGTCCGGTTTTGAAAACGAAATCCGTGTTGATGCGTGCTTTTTCCGTGTAATCCGCGGCAAGAAGTTACTTGTCCTTTGAAGGGACCTTCTTCTTAAGCGCAGGATTCTGCCTTGGCCCCGAGGGTTGCAGCGGGGCGGGC
The DNA here is from genome assembly GCA_963837635.1 of uncultured Acidobacteriota bacterium. Lineage (GTDB taxonomy): Bacteria > Acidobacteriota > Terriglobia > Terriglobales > Acidobacteriaceae > CAWINY01. Next base: position 1,244,497 of record CAWINY010000007.1, on the reverse strand, counting down.
ATCGTTCCGGTGGGCGGCTCGCTGAAAATCTTTTTTAGAAACCCCTTGGGCATGGAGGCGGTCAGCACCGCGCGATCTTTGTCCTGCTCGACCTTGAAGCTGTCGAAGAAGTCTTTGACATCCGGATCGGCTCCGGTGGCCATGGTTGCGTCCAGACCCTTGAAAACGGCGAGGAAGGCGTTGGCCTGGTCCGTGATGCGCTTGGCCATGTCCTCGCTGGCGGTAAAGGCCTCGGCCTTCAGGCTGACATTGCCCATGTAGCGGACTGAGCCCACAACCACGGTGTCCGCCGGGAAGAACAGGTCAAAGCCGCCGGGCAGCACGAACATGCTGGTTTTGGCGCCCTGCGAGGTGGGCGTGACGTGCGCGATCATCCAGGCGAGCGAGGCCAAGGGCACGTGCTTGTAGTAGTCGCGCACCAGCGGCGGTCCGCCAAACGGCAGCGCCACCGCGTGGTAGCGGTCGATGATCCCGTGAATGACCTGCGGGCCTTCGGTATTCGAAACCGCGGCAGTATCCGGACCGAGCAGCGCCAAGCGGACCGTGCGCCCTTCCAGCGGGATGCTGTAGATGTCCGTGTCGCGGTAGCGCTCGACCGAGGGCGAACTCTTCCGGAAATAATCGGTCACGCGTTGCGTATTGAAGCGGCCGACAAAGATCTCCGAATAGCGGGGGAAGCGCTGCGCGGGGCCTTCGGTTTCGCTGGCGGGCGGAGGCGAGTGGACGGCGAACGCGGCCTCGTCGAGATCGCGTTCCGGCTCGAAGCCGGTTTCGCGGACGAACTGTTCGTACTCGGGTTCACGACTGATGGGCGCGGCCTTGTCCAGAGCGCCGGCCCGGCGGATTGGCTTCAGGTTCACGTAGAAGAACGCGTCAGCTTCGGGCAGCAGCCGGGCAGGCTCGGGAGCGGCGCGTTTGCGAAGCAGCAGGGCGGCAACGATGCCGACCGCGATCACCATGACCGCGAGGGTGATCCAGAGGGTGCGTTTTCGAAAAATTCTCACAGATTTCCCGGCCTACACCTTCCAACCGCAGAGGGCGCAAAAGGGCACGGAGGAAAGAAAACAGAAAATCAGAAATTGAAGCCCATTTCCTCTGCCTCTTCCCCTGCGATCCTCCGCGTTTTCCGCGGTGAAACGTCCCGTGAAAAAGGTTCTTGACAATCTGTTGGCGACTTCCGCCCGCTTCGGATAAAATACCTGAGGAACTGGCATCATAGCATTCCACGTTCTGGGTGATCCGGAACTGCCTCGCCGGAAGGCGGGCGAAATTGAGGTAGTAAGCCGCTCCGAACCTCCATCTAACAGTGAATTCGGGCCAAGGGTAGCTCTGCGTTGCAAGTAGGCTGCCGTTGTGTTAGTTTGTATGTTTTGTCCCTGCTGGCGGGAAGGGTTTGGCTGGCGTAGCTCAGCTGGTAGAGCATCTGATTTGTAATCAGAGGGTCGGGGGTTCAAATCCCTTCGCCAGCTCCACAGGTTTGACACGGGCGCGAACAAGTTCCAGCACAACTCCGGGGCCTTGAGACCTGCCCAAGTTGCGGGTTTGGGGATGGAAGCGGCAAAGGAAGCGGCGAGTGACAGCGTGCCCTTGGTTGAACGCTAGGGTGAGACGCTAGGTAGTGCACAGGTGGCCGAGCGGTTAATGGCAGCAGACTGTAAATCTGCCGCTCCTTGCGAGCTACGGAGGTTCGAATCCTCCCCTGTGCACCAGGATTTTTGTGTGCCCTTGAACCGGAAACTGCTGATCGCTTTGGCGCTGTACGCGCTGCTGGCCGTGATGGTGTGGCAGACCATGGATGCGGGGCGGGGACGATCTCTGGTTTGGCTCCTGTTGGGCTTTTTCGCGATGCGCAGCATTGTGCACTGGCGCCGCGAATCTTGAGGCGTTTTGCGGGCGTGAGCGTAGCGGGAGCCCGCAGCTGAAATCCTGAGTCGCAGCCGAAGGAGCTCACAAGACGGGCATGAAGGCGGGAGTCGCAAGGTTGAGCACGAAGGCGGGAGTAACTTGAGGCGTTTTGCGGGCGTAAGCGTAGCGGGAGCCCGCAGCCGAAATCCTGAGGCGCAGCCGAAGGATCTCCTAAAGTTGAGCACGAAGGCGGGAGTAACTCAGTGGTAGAGTCACAGCCTTCCAAGCTGTTGGTCGCGGGTTCGATTCCCGTCTCCCGCTCCAGGTTCGAGGTTGTGGTTGGGCCGATGTAGCTCAGTTGGTAGAGCACTCCCTTGGTAAGGGAGAGGTCACCAGTTCAATTCTGGTCATCGGCTCCAGATTTTGAAAGCGCACGGCGGGCCGCAGGTCCGGCGTGCGGGTTGTCGCAGGCTAAGCGTAGAGTCACACTCCGCCCTCGCCCGCTAAATCGGGAGGGATCCCCGCGGTTTCATCATCAGTTCAACTGAGGCACGGTCATTATGGCGAAAGAGAAATTTGATCGCAGTAAGCCGCACGTGAACGTGGGCACGATTGGGCACATCGACCACGGCAAGACGACCTTGACGGCGGCCATCACCAAAGTTTTGTCGAAGCACAATCCGAACATCAAGTTCCGCAGCTTCGACTCGATCGACAACGCGCCGGAAGAGCGTGAGCGCGGCATCACCATCGCCACCGCGCACGTGGAATATGAGACGGCGAACCGGCACTACGCGCACGTGGACTGCCCGGGGCACGCCGACTACATCAAGAACATGATCACCGGGGCGGCGCAGATGGATGGCGCCATTCTGGTGGTGGCGGCCACCGACGGGCCGATGCCGCAGACCCGGGAGCACGTGCTGCTGGCACGCCAGGTGGGGGTGCCCTACGTGGTGGTGTTTCTGAACAAGTGCGATGCGGTGGACGATTCCGAGCTGCTGGACCTGGTGGAGCTGGAAGTACGCGAGCTGTTGAAGGGCTACGGCTTCCCGGGCGACGATCTGCCGGTGGTGCGGGGCAGCGCGCTGGGCGCCCTGAACGGCGAGGCGGCCTGGGAGGCCAAGATCGACGAGCTGATGGAGGCGGTGGACAAGAGCGTGCCGCTGCCGGCACGCGACGTGGACAAGCCGTTCCTGATGCCGATTGAAGATATCTTCTCGATTCAGGGGCGGGGCACGGTGGTGACCGGGCGCATCGAGCGGGGCAAGGTGAAGGTGGGCGAGGACGCCGAGATTGTGGGCTTCCGCGAGACGCGCAAGACGGTGGTCACGGGCGTGGAGATGTTCAAGAAGCAATTGGACGAAGGCATGGCGGGAGACAACGCCGGCCTGCTGCTGCGCGGCATCGCCAAGGAAGACGTGGAGCGCGGCATGGTTTTGGCCAAGCCGGGCTCGATCACGCCGCACACCAAGTTCAGGGGCGAGATTTACGTGCTGTCGAAGGAAGAAGGCGGGCGGCACACACCGTTCTTCAAGGGCTACCGGCCGCAGTTTTACTTCCGCACCACGGACGTGACCGGAGTGGCGGAGCTGCCCGAGGGCACGGAGATGGTAATGCCGGGCGACAACGTACAATTGGTGATCGAGCTGATCACCCCGGTGGCCATGGAAAAGGGACTGCGCTTCGCCATCCGCGAAGGCGGCCGCACCGTGGGCGCAGGCACGATTAGCGAGATCATTAAGTAGCGGTGTTGGTCGGGCGTCTGAGCCCGGAGCCGCTATTAATCCTGAGCGCCGCAGGCGCGAAGAATCTGGTTCGGCGCATCGCGCCAAGAATTTGGAGTCAGGGACTATGCCCCGCGAGAACATCACATTACAGTGCACGGTGTGCAAGGAAAAGAATTACGTCACCACGAAGAACAAGAAGACGACTACCGAGCGTCTTGAGCTCAGCAAGTTTTGTCCTCGCTGCCGCAAGCACCAGGGCCATAAGGAAACCAAGTAATTGGGTAATTGGGTAATTTGTAGAGGGTGTTGCTCGATCTGAGCAAATTACAAAATTACCCAATGGATTGAAGGGGCGTAAGCTCAACGGTTAAACTGCCGGTCTCCAAAACCGGACTTGGGGGTTCGAATCCCTCCGCCCCTGCCAGGATTGAACGGAAGAACTACAGCCGTCAGAGGACGGCAGTAGAAAGCGGGACCAGAAAATGGCGAAGTCAGCAACTGTGGCAGGCCTCTCGATGGAAAGCATGGGGGAGCGGCTGAAGTCGTGGCCGCAGCGCACCAAGAGCTTCTACACCGAAGTGCGCACCGAAATGAAAAAGGTGACCAGCCCTTCCTGGAAGGAAGTGCGCGCTACCAGCACGGTGGTGATCATCACCGTGTTCCTGTTCGGGGCTTACTTCTTCGTGATCGACTTTTTTATCGGGCACGGCATTGATAAGGTCCTGCGCTACTTTGCTCATCGCTAGCAAAACCATGGCAAAAGAACGCGACAACCCGACCGGCACCGAACAGGTGGAATCCGGAAAGCAAGCAGCCGAGCCCGAGGCAGGCAGCCCTGTTTCGGCGGAGGCCCAGGCACCCGTCAACCCGAACATGCGGTGGTACATCATCCACAGCTATTCGGGCTTCGAGCGCAAAGTGAAGGAATCCCTGGAATCCCGCGTCCAGGCTTTCGGTCTGCAGAGCAAGATCGGGCGGGTGATGATCCCGACCGAGCCGGTGACCGAGATGCGGGGCGGCCGCAAGTACACCACCGAGCGCATGTTTTATCCCGGCTACGTGCTGGTGGAAATGGACATGGACGATGACGTCTGGCACGTGGTCAAGGGCACGCCGCGGGTGACGGGTTTCGTCGGCACCGGCCAGCAGCCCACGCCGCTGTCGGAAGAGGAAGTCAATCATATTGTCTTCCGCGTGGCCGAGGGCAAGGAGAAACCCAAGCTCAAGCTCAAGTTCGAGAAGAACGAGCAGGTGCGCATCACCGACGGCCCGTTCGCCACCTTTACCGGGGTGGTGGACGAAGTCAACGAAGACCGCGAGACGCTCAAGGTCATGGTCACGATTTTTGGCCGGGCTACGCCGGTCGAGTTGGAGTTCGGGCAAGTCGAGAAAGTGGCGTAAGCGGCGGACGGGGACGTCAGTGAATCGAGTCGCGTCGCAGGGGCCGAGTGATGGCACCTGGGCCGAAAATCCTAGACCCAGGCCTGCAACCAGAAGGGAAAAGAATGGCAAAGAAGGTAACAGGTCAGGTGAAGTTGCAGATTCCGGCCGGCAAGGCCACCCCGGCGCCGCCGATCGGCCCCGCCTTGGGGCAGGCGCAGGTCAACATCATGGAATTCTGCAAGCAGTTCAACGCCCGCACCAGCCAGAAGGAGCTGGAAGGGCTGATTATTCCGGTGGTGATCACCGTTTACAGCGACCGGTCCTTCACGTTCGTCACCAAGACCCCGCCTGCCCCGGTGCTGCTCAAGCGCGCCGCCGGCATCGCCAAGGGGTCGGGAACGCCGAACAAGGAGAAGGTCGGCAAGGTGACGGAAAAGCAGGTGGAAGAGATCGCCAAGCAGAAGATGCCCGATCTGAATGCCGCTTCGCTGGAGACCGCCATCAAGAGCATCAAGGGCACGGCCCGCTCGATGGGAATCGAAATCACTGGGTAAGTGGGTAATCTGGTAATTAGGTAATGGATAGACTGAGATTCTTGGCCAATTACCCAATTACAAATTATTCAATCACCCAATGTCGTAGACCACGGCCCCGGTGAGTACAGCCGGTCGGCGGTGGGAGACAAGGAGCCAAATGCCAAAGAAGGCTGGAAATAATAAACCTGGAAAGAATATCGAGAAGGCGCGCGCGGCGGTCGAAGACCGCTCCTATCTGCTCGCCGAAGCAGTGCCGCTGCTGCAGAAGGTCAAGTTCACCAAGTTCGACGAGACCGTGGAAGTGACGCTGCGCCTCGGGGTGGATCCCAAGCATGCCGACCAGATGGTGCGCGGCACGGTGGTGCTGCCGCACGGGTTGGGCAAGTCCAAGCGCGTGCTGGTGGTGGCCAGCGGCGAGAAGGTTCGCGAGGCGGAAGAAGCCGGCGCCGATTTCGTCGGCGGCGAGGAACTGGTGGAAAAGATCCAGAAGGAAAACTGGCTGGATTTCGATGCCATTGTCGCAACCCCGGACATGATGCGCGCCCTGAGCCGCCTGGGCAAGCTGCTTGGCCCCCGCGGCCTGATGCCGAACCCGAAGACCGGGACGGTCACCACGGACGTTGGCAAGGCGGTGCAGGAACTCAAGGCCGGCAAGGTGGAGTACCGCACCGACAAGACGGCGCTGGTGCACGTGCCCGTGGGCAAGATCTCGTTTGAGTCGGAAAAGCTGGTGGAGAATGCGCGGGCGGTCATCGTGAGCGTCATCCGCGCCAAGCCGGCGGCGGCCAAGGGCAAGTACGTCAAGGCGATCTACATCAGCTCGACTATGGGTCCGGGCATTGCGATCGATACGGTCGCGGCCGAGAACGCGGCAAAAGCCTAGGACAGTGGAATGGACCCACATCTGCCAAAACCGGGCAGATGTGGGGCACCCTCGGCCAACGACAAACGACTAAGGACAAACGACATTTGTTGCGCGTCGCAACGCGCGGGAAAAGGTTCAAGCAATGGCAATCTCGAAGGCAAAGAAGATCCAGCAGGTAGAAAGCCTCCAGGAAGAGCTGAAAGACGCCAGCAGCGCGATCCTGGCCACGTTCAGCAAGCTGACGGTGGCCAAGGATGACGTGCTGCGCAAGACCGTGCGCAGCGCCGGCGCCCGCTATCAGGTGGTGAAGAACAAGCTGGCGGAGCGCGCCGCCAAGGGCTCGCCGGTCGAAGCCGCGATCAAGAATCTGGAGGGCGTGACCTCTATCGCGTACACCGCGGGCGACCCGGTGGCGCTGGCCAAGGTGCTGGCCAAGTACGCGAAAGACAACCCGGAATTCACCTTCAAGGCGGGAGTCATCGATGGCCGGGTGATCTCGATCCAGGAGGTCGAGGCGCTGGCGACCATGCCCTCGAAGGACGAGATCATGGCCAAGTTGCTGTTCCTGATCAATGCTCCGGCGCAGCGGCTGGCGACCGTCATCAACGCCACCGGACGCGATCTGGCGGTGGTGGTCAACCAGGCGGTCCAAGAGAACAAGTTTGCCGGCGGCAGCGAGGCTGCCGAGGCGCAGTAGCTTTTTGTTCTCCGTTCCACGTTCTTCGTTCCACGTTTTCCGTTGCTCTCGCAACAGGAAACGGAAAACGGGGAACGGAAAACGGGAAACGACACGGTTTTAGTTATCAGTTGTCGGGCGCGCTGGTCTGGGCGCATCGGAAGCCTGGGCGACTGGATAACGAATCAAACACATAACTGATAATCGGAGAAATGGAAATGGCGGATTTGCAGCAGTTGGAAGAACAGATTGTTGGGCTGTCGTTGCTGGATGCGGCGCAGCTGGTGAAGAAACTGGAAGAGCGTCTTGGGGTATCGGCAGCGGCCGCAGCCCCGGTGATGGTGGCGGGCGCCGCGGCGGCCGCGGCTCCGGTCGAAGAGAAAACCGAGTTTAACGTGATCCTGACCGCCGTGGGCGCCAACAAGATCAACGTCATCAAAGCGGTTCGCGAGGTCACTAGCCTGGGCCTGAAGGAAGCCAAGGACGTGGTGGACGGCGCACCCAAGGCGATCAAGGAAGGCGTCAGCAAGGATGAAGCCGAGAACATCAAGAAGAAGTTCACGGACGCCGGCGCCACGGTTGAAATCAAGTAGCACTTGCTGTTTCCTTTGTTTCGCGGTTCCGGGTAACGGGTATCAGGTAGCACTCAGGTAGCAGCAAGGGATCACCCGATACCTGGCCACCTGTTACCGGAATCGTGAAACGGAGAACGCAACGGACGCAACGGGCGTGGCTCTCCCCTGGCGGTTACGCCCTATCCTCTTCCGGTTTGGAGGAGGGTTGAAGCCAAGGTGACACTTGCGTCATCTATAAAAGGATGGTTAGAGTTTTACTATTTCCGTAAGCCTCGAATAAGCGCGAGCTGGCAGGAGTTCGCGCAAGAAAGTACGAATGCCCTGGACGCTACCAGCGCGGCTAGGGCGGCTGGCGGGCGTTCCTGCGGGGACGCGATTAGGCCTCCATACTGGCGCGGGAAACTAACATTCTGGCAAGCTTGAGCGCTGTTCATGGCGTCTGCGGGGATGACCGTCCTCGCGGGCGCTGCTGCCGTTTTTTCGCCTTTTTTACGCTCTAGGCCCGCGCATGCTGTTTTGCTCCAGCCCTGTGGTTGTGCCGGGGCTGCTAGGAGTCTTCACCAATGTCGAACAAGAATACTAACCGTAAGCGCCTCGATTTTTCCAAAATTCCGGCGACCATCCAGATCCCCAACCTCATCGAGGTGCAGAAGCGCAGCTATGACCGCTTCCTGCAGATGGACAAGCTGCCCAGCGAGCGCGACGACGGGGGACTGCAGGCCGTCTTTCAGTCGGTATTTCCGATCAGCGATTTCCGCAATGTATCCCAGCTGGAGTTTGTGGATTACGCCATCGGCAACTGGGAGTGCAAGTGCGGCCACCTGAAAGGCCTGCATCACTTGCGCACCACCTGCCGGAATTGCGGCTCCACAGTCATCACTGACCCCTTTCATCCCGGTGAAGTGCTCTGCAACAAATGCGGCACCTACAACGCCAATACGCCCGACTTCTGCAATAAGTGTGGCGATCCGGTCGGCCTGCAACTGAAGTACGACGTGGCCGAGTGCGAAGAGCGCGGCATGACCTATTCGGCTCCCCTGAAGGTCACCATGCGCCTGACCATCTTCGACAAGGATCCGGAGACCGAAGCCCGCACCATTCGCGACATCAAGGAGCAGGAAGTTTTCTTCGGCGATGTCCCGCTGATGACCATGAACGGCACGTTCATCATCAACGGCACCGAGCGCGTCATCGTCAGCCAGTTGCACCGTTCGCCGGGCGCGTTCTTTGAGACCGCCAACAATCGCACCTATTTTCTTGGCAAGATCATTCCCTACCGCGGTTCGTGGGTCGAATTCGAGTACGACCAGAAGAACATCCTCTATGTCCGGATCGACCGCAAGCGCAAGTTCCTCGGCTCGATCTTTCTGCGCGCTCTCGGGTTGCGCTCGGATGAGGACATCCTGCGCACCTTCTACACCGCGGACCGCATTGCGCTGCGGGACAAGAAGCTGCTCTGGACTCTGGAGTCCGGGATCGAGCGGCCGACCAACCTGCTGGGCATGAAGCTGGCGCACGCCATCAAGGCCAAGACCGGCGAGGAAGTGGCGCACTCGGGCCGCAAGGTCAATCAGCAGGTGCTGCGCGAAATCCACAAGCACAAGATCACCGAGATCGAAATCGATGTCACCGACCTAGAAGGCGCCTACGCTGTGGCCGATGTCGTCGACCTCAATAGTGGCGAAGTCTTGCTCGAAGCGAATAGCGAGATCACAGCCGACAAGCTGTCGAAGTTCCTGGACAGCGGCGTTGCCGAGTTTCACGTGTTCTTCCCCGAGCGCGATGACGTAGGCACGGTCATCAGCAACACGGTGCGCCGCGATTCGGTGAAGACCCCGCAGGAAGCGCTGATCGAGATCTACCGCAAGCTGCGTCCGGGCGACCCGCCCACGCTGGATACCGCCACCGCGCTCTTTCAGGGCATGTTCTTCGACCCGCGCAAGTACGACTTCTCGCGCGTGGGCCGCTTGAAGTTCAACATCAAGCTGTTTGAGCGTGAGGACGCCACCCCGCTGGACCGCCGCACGCTGGAGCCCGAGGACTTTTACCAGACCATCCGCTACGCGCTCAAACTGCGCAAGAACATCGGTTCGGTGGACGACATCGATCACCTGGGCAACCGCCGCGTGCGCGCCGTGGGCGAACTGCTGGAGAACCAGTTCCGCATCGGCCTGGTGCGCATGGAACGCGCCATCAAGGAAAAGATGAGCGTGTATCAGGAGATGTCCACCGCCATGCCGCACGACTTGGTCAATGCCAAGCCGGTGATGGCGGCCATCCGCGAGTTCTTCGGTTCCTCGCAGCTTTCGCAGTTCATGGATCAGACCAACCCGCTCTCGGAAATTACCCACAAGCGGCGCTTGTCGGCTCTGGGGCCGGGCGGCCTGTCGCGGGAGCGCGCCGGATTCGAGGTGCGCGACGTGCACCCCACGCACTACGGCCGGATCTGCCCGATCGAGACGCCGGAAGGTCCGAACATCGGCCTGATCTCGTCGCTGAGCTGCTATGCCCGGATTAACGACTACGGCTTCATCGAATCGCCTTACCGCCGGGTCAAGGAATCCAAGGTGCTCGACTTCGTGCAGGTGGTGAACGCCGGCGATAGCGATTACCGGGTCGGGGACCACCTCGAAAAACACATCATCGAGAAGGCCAATCAGGAGCTCAAGGAGCGCAAGAAGCGGCCGATCGATTTCGCCCCGTTCTCCTTCTACCTGTCGGCGTGGGTAGAAGACCGCCACGTGATCGCGCAGGCGAACATCGAACTGGATGAACAGGGCCGTATCGTCGGCGAGCTGGTGAACGCGCGCAAGGCGGGCAACTTCGTGCTGGTGAACCGCGATGATGTGGACTACGTGGACGTCAGCCCGAAGCAACTGGTGTCGGTGGCCGCCTCGCTGGTGCCCTTCCTGGAGCACGACGACGCCAACCGCGCCCTGATGGGCGCCAACATGCAACGCCAGTCCGTGCCCCTGTTGCGCGCCGAAGCTCCCTACGTCGGCACCGGCATGGAGGCGGTCACCGCGCAGGATTCCGGCGCCACCGTGCTGGCCCGGCGCAGTGGCATCATCGACTCGGTCGATAGCGAACGCATCATCGTGCGCGTCGAAGGCGAGCACCACCCCATGCAGTTGTCGCGCGAGGTGGGCAGCGATATCTATCAGCTCACCAAGTTCAAGCGCTCCAACCAGAACACCTGTATCAACCAGAAGCCGATAGTGAAGAAGGGGCAGCGGGTGGTCAAGAGCCAAGTGATCGCCGACGGCCCCTGCACCGATAAGGGCGAGCTGGCGCTGGGACGCAACGTGCTGGTGGCCTTCATGCCCTGGCGCGGTTACAACTTTGAGGACGCCATCCTGGTTTCCGAGAAGCTGGTCAAGGAGGACTACTACACCTCCGTCCACATCGAGGAGTTTGAGATCGAAGCGCGCGACACCAAGCTGGGTCCGGAAGAAATTACTCGGGACATTCCGAACGTCAGCGAGACTGCGTTGCGCGACCTGGACGAGAGCGGCATTATCCGCATCGGCGCGTCGATCCGGGCCGGCGACATCCTGGTGGGCAAGGTCACGCCCAAAGGCGAAACCCAGCTCACCCCGGAAGAGAAGCTGCTGCGCGCCATCTTCGGCGAAAAGGCCGGCGACGTAAGGGACGCGTCGCTGACTTGTCCGCCGGGCATCGAGGGCACGATCGTCGATGTGAAGATCTTCTCGCGCAAGGGCCAGGAAAAGGATGAGCGCGCCAAGTTCATCGAGGGCGAGCAGATCGGCCGTCTGCACAAGAACCTGGAAGACGAAATCCGAATCCTGACCGACGAGCGCCTGAAGCGGCTCGAAGGACTGCTGGGCGCCAAGGAAGTCCAAACCGACCTGCACGACGAGCGCACCAATAAGCGCCTGCTTACCAAGGGCACCATCCTCGACCGCGAGACCATCGAGCGCATCTCGACCCGCAACCTGAAGCGCATCAAGTACGCCGACAAGGACCCGCGGGTGAACGAGCAGATCGACGAAATCGAAGAGATGACCTCGCGGCAGATCGACGTGCTGCGCAAGATCGTCAAGGAGAAGGAAGAGAAGCTGCAGAAGGGCGACGAGCTGCCGCCGGGCGTGATCAAGCTGGTCAAGGTCTACGTCGCCATGAAGCGCAAGCTGAGTGTGGGCGACAAGATGGCCGGCCGCCACGGCAATAAGGGCGTGATCGCTCGCATTCTGCCCGACGAAGACATGCCGTACCTGAACGACGGCACGCCGGTGGAAATCGTTCTGAACCCGCTAGGCGTTCCCTCCCGTATGAACGTGGGCCAGATTCTGGAAACTCACTTGGGCTGGGCTGCCAAGGGCTTGAGCGACAAGATCGCCAAGCTGGTGGAAAACAACACGCGGGCCGACGCCATCCGCCGCGAGCTCAAGATGCTGTTCAAAGACACTCCGTTCGTGGACGAGATTATTAACCTCGACGACGAGGAAGTGGAGAAGGTCGCCGAGAGCTTTGCCGATGGCGTCTTCTTTGCTTCGCCGGTATTCGACGGTTCGCGCGAAGACGAGATCAAAGGGCTGCTCGAACAGGCGGGTCTGCCCACCGCGGGCAAGACCGAACTGCACGACGGCATGACCGGCCTGGCTTTCGAACAGCCGGTCACAGTGGGCTACATCTACATGCTTAAGCTGTCCCACCTGGTGGACGACAAGATTCACGCACGTTCCATTGGCCCGTACTCGCTGATCACCCAGCAACCGCTGGGTGGCAAGGCGCAGTTCGGCGGCCAGCGCTTCGGCGAAATGGAAGTCTGGGCGCTGGAAGCGTACGGCGCCGCCTACATCCTGCAGGAGCTGCTGACGGCCAAGTCCGACGATGTCTATGGCCGCACCAAGATCTACGAGGCCATCGTCAAGGGCGAGGCGGCGATCGAGCCCGGCGTGCCGGAGTCGTTCAACGTGCTGATTCGCGAGTTGCAATCGCTCTGCCTGGACGTGGAGCTGATCAAGGTGGGCCTGCCCGGCGACCGCAAGCAGGTGGCGGCAGCGGCAGATTAGTGCGCAGTGGTCAGTGGGCGGTGGCCAGTGGTCAGTCCTGGCCCGACCGCTCGCTGTCCTAACTGCGAAGCGAATTTGAGTCACGTGGTCACTGGCCACTGACCACTACTTAGGACCGGCAAGAGTTGCTCCCGATACTTGCTGGGTCGGCATTTGGGGTTACTGGCCAGCGATCACTGGCCACTGACCGTTGCGTTTCGGGAGCCGCCCGCGGCCGCGCATGGGGCCGCAATTCTGGAGGCAACCTTGTACCGTTCGAGTCCATTCGACCTCGGCAATTCGATCGCTGATTTTGACGCCATCCGCATCAGCCTGGCCTCGCCCGAAAAGATTCGGAGCTGGTCGCATGGCGAGGTCACCAAACCGGAGACGATCAACTACCGAACCTTTAAGCCGGAACGCGACGGCCTGTTCTGCGCCCGCATCTTTGGCCCGGTGACCGACTGGGAGTGCTTGTGCGGCAAGTACAAACGCATGAAGCACCGCGGCGTCATCTGCGACAAGTGCGGCGTGGAAGTGACCTTGTCCAAGGTCCGCCGCGAGCGCTTGGGCCACATCGAGCTGGCCTCGCCCTGCTCCCACGTGTGGTTCTTCAAGGGACTGCCCAGCCGCATCGGCCACCTGCTCGACATCTCGCTGCGCGACCTGGAGTCGGTGCTCTATTTCGAAGCCTACGTGGTGGTCGAACCCGGTGACGCGCCGGTCAAAGAGCGCGAGATCATCAAGGAAGAGCAGCGCTTCCGCGAACTGGACCAGCAATACCGTCCCGCCGGCTTCAAGGCCATGATGGGAGCGGAAGCCATCAAGGAGTTGCTGAAGCGGGTTGACGTCGAGGAGCTTTCGGTCGAGCTGCGCCAGAAGATGCGCGACGAGACCTCGCTGCAGAAGCGCCTGAAGTATGCCAAGCGCCTGAAGGTGGTGGAGGCCTTCCGCAAGAGCGGCAACAAGCCGCAGTGGATGATCCTGGACGTGCTGCCGGTGATCCCGCCGGAGCTGCGCCCGCTGGTTCCGCTGGACGGCGGCCGCTTCGCCACCTCCGATCTGAATGACCTGTATCGCCGCGTCATCAACCGCAACAACCGCTTGAAGAAGCTGATGGACCTGCATGCGCCAGAGGTCATCGTGCGCAATGAGAAGCGCATGCTGCAGGAGGCGGTGGACGCGCTGTTCGATAACGGCCGCCGCGGCCGTGTGCTGCGCGGCGCCAACAATCGCCCGCTGAAGTCGCTGAGCGACACGCTCAAGGGCAAGCAAGGCCGCTTCCGTCAGAACCTGCTAGGCAAGCGCGTAGATTACTCTGGCCGCTCGGTCATCGTGGTTGGCCCCGACTTGAAGCTGCACCAGTGTGGCCTGCCCAAAAAGATGGCGCTGGAGCTGTTCAAGCCCTTCATCTATCACCGTCTGGAGCAGACCGGCAACTGCACCACCATCAAGCAGGCAAAGGAGATGGTTGAGCAGCAGGACCCGATCGTCTGGGACATCCTGGAGGAAGTCATCCATGACCACCCAGTGATGCTGAATCGCGCCCCGACCCTGCACCGTTTGGGCATCCAGGCTTTCGAACCGGTACTGGTGGAAGGCAAGGCCATTAAAATTCACCCGCTAGTCTGCACCGCCTTCAACGCTGATTTCGACGGCGACCAGATGGCGGTTCACATCCCGCTGTCGCCGGAGGCGCAGATCGAAGCCAGCGTGCTGATGCTCAGCGCGCACAATATCCTGTCGCCCGCCTCGGGCCAGCCGATCACCGTGCCCACGCAGGACATGGTTCTCGGCATCTACTACCTGACCAAGGAAAAGCCGGGCGCCAAGGGGGAAGGCCGCGCCTTTGCCAACCTCGACGAGGTTCTGCTGGCGCTGGAAGCCGGCGCGGTGGAGACGCTGTCTCCCATCCGCCTGCGTTATACGGGCGAGGTGATCGACCTGACCTCGGCCTACGACGATCAAGATGTGATGCACACGGAGTCCACGACGGTCGAGCGGAAGTTCTTGAACACCACGGTGGGTCGCGTCATCCTGAACGACCGCCTGCCCAAAGGCATGCCGTACATCAACGGCCTGCTCAAGAAGAAGGGCGTCGGGCAGTTGGTGAACTACACCTACCTGCGCTTCGGCCTCGAGACCACGGTCAAGATGCTGGACGACGTCAAGCAGCTCGGGTTCACCTACGCCACCCGCGCCGGACTGTCCATCGGCATTGACGACATGGTGATCCCGAAGACGAAGAAGGACGTGGTGCGCGCCGCCGAAAAGCAGGTGATCGACGTTCAGCAGCAATACCTGGACGGCGCCATCACCAACGGCGAGCGCTACAACAAGGTGATTGAAATCTGGTCGGGCATCACCGAGCGCGTGGCCGACGAGATGTTCAGCGCCATGCAGCGCCAGGACAAAGAAGGCTTCATCAACCCGATCTACATCATGGCCGACTCCGGCGCCCGCGGTTCCAAACAGCAGATCCGCCAGTTGTCCGGCATGCGCGGACTGATGGCCAAGCCTTCGGGCGAGATCATCGAGACGCCGATCACGGCCAACTTCCGTGAAGGGCTCACGGTGCTGCAGTACTTCATCTCGACCCACGGCGCGCGCAAGGGCCTGGCCGACACCGCCTTGAAGACCGCCGATTCCGGTTACCTGACCCGCCGCCTGGTCGACGTGGCGCAGGACGTAATCATCAGCGAGTACGACTGCGGCACGGTGGACGGCATCTACGTCGGCTCGATCGTCGAGTCGGGCGAGATCATCGAGCCGCTGCGCGATCGCGTAGTCGGCCGCGTGTCGCTCGAGAAGATCAAGGACTACGAAGGCAACGTGATCGTCGATGTGAACAATGAGATCACGGAAGACCTCGCCGGCGCGATCCAGTCGGCCGGCATCGAGCGGGTGAAGATTCGCTCCGTGCTGACCTGCGAATCCAAGCGCGGCGTCTGCGTCATGTGCTACGGCCGCAACCTGGCTTCGGGCCGCTTGGTCGAGTTGGGCGAGGCCACCGGCGTCATCGCGGCGCAGTCCATCGGCGAGCCGGGAACGCAGCTCACCATGCGTACCTTCCACATCGGTGGTACGGCGTCGCGAGTCAGCGAGCAGTCTCGACTGGATGCCAAGACCAATGGCATCGTGCGCCTCATCAACATGCAGACCGTCCGCTCGAAGACCGGCGATCTGGTGGTCATGAACCGCAACGGCTTCATCGCCGTGGTGGACGAGAAGGGCCGTGAAAAGGAACGCTACTCGGTGGTGTACGGCGCAAAAGTGAAGTTTGCCGAAGGCGATCGGGTCCAGCTAGGATCGGTGCTGGTCGAGTGGGATCCGTATACCTTCGCCATCCTGACCGAAATCGGCGGCACCGTGGCCTTCCGCGACATGCAGGAAGGGGTGACGCTCCACGAAGAAGTGGACGAAGTCACGGGTCTGTCGCGCTTGGTGGTGGCCGATTCACCGGACGAAAAGCGCCAGCCGACCATCGTCATCAAGGGAGCCAAGGGCAACAAGCGTTACCTGATGCCTTCTCGCTCGCACTTGATGATCCAGGACGGCGACACGGTTTCGCCGGGCGACGTGCTGGCCAAGATCCCGCGTGAAACCACCAAGACCAAGGACATCACCGGTGGTCTGCCGCGCGTGGTCGAGCTGTTCGAGGCCCGCAGGCCGCGTGAAACCGCGGTGATCAGCGAAATCGACGGCACGGTTAAGTTCGGCGAAGTCGCCAAGGGCCAGCGCAAAATCTACGTGACTGCCGACAACGGCACCGAGCGCGAATACTCAGTCCCGCGGGGCATTCACATCAACGTGCAGGAAGGCGAGCGGGTGCACGCCGGCGAGCCGCTGATGGATGGTCCGCTGAACCCGCACGACATTCTGGCCGTACTCGGGGAAAAGGAACTGCAGGCTTATCTGGTCAACGAGATCCAGGAAGTCTACCGGCTCCAGGGCGTGAACATCAGCGACAAGCACATCGAGGTGATCGTGCGCCAGATGATGCGCTGGGTGAAGATCGAGGACGTGGGCGACACCAACTTCCTGCTCGAACAGCAGGTGGACAAGTTCCGCTTCCACGAGGAGAACGACCGCGTGATCCGCGAAGGCGGCAAGCCGGCCACCGGCCGTCCGCTGTTGCTGGGCATCACCAAGGCATCGCTGTCCACCGATTCCTTCATCTCCGCCGCGTCGTTCCAGGAGACCACGCGCGTGCTCACCGAAGCCTCCATCCAGGGCGCGGTCGATCACCTGCGCGGGCTCAAGGAGAACGTCATCGTCGGCCGCCTCATCCCGGCGGGCACCGGCATGGAGTACTACCGCAACGTCCGGCTCTCCCCGGAAATGGAAGATCAGGCTAACAAGATCCAGGAAGAAGTCTCGCAGGCCTACGAAGAAGCCGAGCGCGCTCTGGAACTGTTGCGCCACGAGGGCGAGAACGAACCGGAAGAACTGGCCGCCGAGTAACGACGGTTCGACGGTGCCCCACATCTGCCTGGTTTTGGCAGATGTGGGTTGCAGATGGGTCAGGGGCGATCTAAGGATCGCCCCTTTTACTTGGGGTTGGGTAGTCGTGCTCTACTCAGAACGCTTCTCGGGCTGAACCAATGCTATCTAATTCCTGAACTCGCTGGCGTGGCGCCGGCGCTACATTCCCCCGAATCTTTGTTGCCGCAAATACCCGGCTGCGCATAAGCTAGGGAACATCTCCCTATGGTGGTCTTCCGCTTTTTCCGAGCAATGAGGTTGGCGCTATGGCATGCCTTCTGGCACGACGCGCTGGGTATTGCCAAGGGGGCTGCGTACTCCTCGATTCTTTCCCTGTTTCCTAGCCTGATGCTGATCGCATCCATCCTGGCCGCCTTCCAGAAGGCCGAAGTTTACGCCAAGGAAATCGCCTACGTTTTGTCCCGAATCATGCCGCCGGGCACGGCGCAGACCGCGCTCTATTTCTTCCAGTCCACCCAGGAACGGCCGATCCGGGTACTGGTGACCACCTCGCTGCTCACGCTCTGGACCTCGTCCGGCGTCATGATGTCGTGGATGCAAGGCTTTCGCAACGCCTACGGATTGCCTAAAACCTGGGGATTGGTGAAGGAGCGCCTGATCGCCTTCGGCTTGGTGTTTGCCGCCGGGATCCCGCTGGCCTTTGCCACCGTGCTGGTCGCCTTCGGCAACCAGATCGAACATTGGGCGATGTTCCACGCCGTCCACGAATTCAAGCCTTACATCCTGCCGCTCTGGACTGGGGGGCGCTGGCTGATCGCCATCCTGACCAGTGTGGCCGTTATCTCGCTCATCTACCACCACGCGGTTCCGCGGACCTTGCGCTGGCACAGTGTGATTCCGGGCGCGCTCCTGGCCAGTGCGGTCTGGTTCCCGGCGACTGCCGGATTCGGCTGGTATGTCTCGCATCTGGCGAAGTACAACCTGTTTTACGGTTCGCTCACCTCGGCCGTGGTGCTGCTGGTGTGGATGTACATTGTCTCCGTGATCGTTTTAATCGGAGCCGAGCTGAACGCGATCCTGTTTCCGCGCCTGGTGGACGCCTCTGCCCCCGCCCAGACCGCGCCGCTGCCTAAAGCCCAGGTCGGCTAAGAGCAGGTTCCTTCGCCGGGGGGCCGCTCCGCTCGGGCCGAAAATCAGCCCATACCTGCCAACGGCGGGCAGATGTGGGCACCCTCCGATTTTCATCTCGATCCGTGGGCTGCACGCCCATGGGGCACTCAAGATGACAATTCGCTTCAGGATGAGGAGCGGCCGGGAGTCGTGGAGAATTCGGAGAAACTTTACTTTCCTGGAGCGGCACATGATAGATTGTGCTGAAACCGAGTTGCTGTGGGGTTTCAGGCGCGGGGCGCCTCGGGCGGAGCGGTCTGCGGAGGGTGCCCTACATCTGCGCGCCTTTCGCAGATGTGGGTCTTTTCACTATCGCACATCTGCCAAACCGGGCAGATGTGGGGGGAACCCAAGGGTTACCGTGCCCGGCTCGATTCGACGCCCAACGAGCGCAACGCTTTCCCGGATGTCAGGCGATGGTGGCGCGCTTCGCCTCAGACCGGAAGAAGCAGAGGAGTGAGGATGGCTGACGATTTTGTTTCGATCGCAATTATCGAGCCCTTTGAGGGATCGGAACAGGAGTTTGGGATTACGATCGAGAAGCTCTACGCGCTGATGCAGCGCAAACACTACTCGCGGGACGAACTGTTCCGCGACAATCATGAGACTCGCCACTACATTCACATTCGCCACTGGACTTCAGCTGCGGCGCGGGGCGAAGCCCTGGAAGATCCCGACGTGCATCGGATGTGGGCACAACTCGGCCAACTTTGCCGGGTGCTCCAGGTGTACAAGGATGCGGATTGTGTTTACTCTTCGTGCTGCGAGCGCGCCGCGGGTGCGGCAGAAACCGAAGAGCCTGCCCAGTAGTCCAGAAGCCATCAGGGGTCAGCCATCAGGAACTCCCGATTCTCCATGTTGCTCAGTGATGCCGGAGCGGCGAAGCCACCCTGCTGACGGCTGATAGCCGTTCACTGCACCCAGCCGCCGCGGCCTTCCCCGTTGCCTTTGCCGGGCTTGTCGGGATCGCGATAATTGCCATACTCGTCGAAGTACTGGCTGCGGTCGTGTTTGCGCATGTAAACCTCGAATTTGCGCGCGGCGCGGCGGCGCTTCCAGCGATAGTAGGCATTACGCATTCCGAAGTAGCGCTCGGAGAGCGAGACCCCCGGGCCACGGCGCGGCCCGAATTTCACGAATACCCAGCCGAAGAAGAGCCCGCCCAAGTGGGCAAAATTCGCGATGCCGGAGGAGCCTGGCTGCAGTGCCGAGGCCAGCACCACCAGCACCAGGAGGATCGTCATGTACTTGGCTTTGATCCGGAACGGGAGCGGAAACAGGAACAGTTCCTGGTCGGCGTAGAGGATGCCGAAAGCGACCAGCACCCCGTAGACCGCGCCGGAGGCGCCGATCGTCGAGGTACCCACCAACAGGGCTGCGGTAATCCAGAACGGGGAGGCCGCCGCGCCTTGTGCCTGGACGATAAAAAATCCCAGGTAGCCCACGCCGAGGGTGGTCACGGCGGCCATGACCAGGCAGAAGAAGTAAAGCTGGAGAAAGCGCTGACGGCCCCAGTCACCCTCAAGCTGTGAGCCGAACATCCACAGCATGAGCATGTTCACCAGCAGATGGCTCAGTCCCGCATGGAGGAACCCGTAGCTGACAAACTGCCACAGCCAGCCGTGAAGTGCGTGGACCGGCACGAAGCCAAAGACCCGGTCCAGCGCCATCTCGAATCCCGGCATGGCGATATTGCCGAACAGCCCCAGGAAGTACACGGCGATGTTGACGAGTACGAGAGCGCGGATCGCGCCACGAAAGGGCGGAAACGCCAGCGAAAATCCGCCGCCTCCGCCACCGAAGGAACGATTGCGCGTGGTTGGCATAAGAAAGACTCCGATTCCGCCAGCTCAAGCCATGGATCCCATCACCGGAACGGGGGCCGAACTCCCTATTCGATGCCGCTCATTGCAGCTCCGGTTCCACGCCTGCAGGAAGGTGCCCCACATCTGCGCGCCTTTCGCAGATGTGGGATTCTGCCATAACCACATCTGCCAAAACCGGGCAGATGTGGGGCACCCTCCTTGCGAAGCGCCAGTTGCGGGAAAATACGGCGCGCGCTCTAAGGACATCGTTCTGGCCGGCTCGGCGATGGGCAACCATCCTCGGGACCTTCCACATCAGACCCCCACGCTAGTTTGCCGTTCGTCGCTGGCCCTTCGTTGTTAGAATTGCGAGCTAGCGGCCCACATTTCTTCCGCGTGCCGGCAGTCTTACTTGACGCTCCCGGCAAGAGATTTTAAATATAGCAGGTACGGCGCAAGCCGATTTTTACCCGGAGGCCTTATGGTACTTTGCCCGGAGTGCGAAACCGATCTCGATTTGGAAGAAGACGAAGTCGATGAAGGCGAGATCGTCTCCTGTCCGGAGTGCGGCACCGACTTCGAAGTCATTACCACGAATCCGCTCGAACTGAAACCGGTCAAGGACGATGATCTGGATTACGATGAAGACGAAGAGGAAGAGTAATGATCTTCCGTGATGGCGGGCAGCAGTCCCCAGGCTCCCCTATACACGGGAGGGAGGGAGCTGTGAAAAAGCTGACTGGCAGGCTCGTGCTTCTTGTGCTGCTAACCGCGGTCTGTGCGCTGGCGCAGATCCAGTTCAATACCGGTCCGGGTGGTGCCAACCCGCCGCGCGAGAAGGGGCCGCAAGTGCGCCTTCTCACCGGCCAGGTGATGAGCAACGGCGATCGTCCGCTGCCCGATGCCATCGTCTACCTGAAGAATGCCAAGACGCTGGCGGTGAAGACCTACATCGCCGATAGCAACGGCATGTACCGCTTCCCGGGCCTGTCGCCCAATACCGATTTTGAGATCTTTGCCGAATATCACGGCAAGCGTAGCGATACCAAGACGCTGAGTTCTTTCGACAACCGCAGGCAGAATACGATCAACCTGCGGATTGACGCGGCGCAGTAATTCGGAAACACCTACCACAGAGACACGGAGACACAGGGAAAAACATCGGGGCTGTTTACCCAATCGAGCCCGGTTTGGGTTGGTGGTGATAAGGGCTGATGGGATAACGAAGTCGGCCTCGGATTCGGGCCGAGTACACTGTTTGGGCTTCCAACCAGACAGCGGCTCGGGTCGAAGGAGGCCGAGATGCGCATTATAGGCTGTGATTTGCATACCCGACAGCAGACTTTGGCGATGCTGGACGTGGATACGGGCGAGATACAGGAGCTTGTCCTCGACCATGAGGGCGCTCAGGTCAGAGAGTTTTACGCCGGACTGCCAGGTCCGGTGCGGGTTGGCATCGAGGCGACCGGGTCGATGCAGTGGTTTTTGGAACTGATGGACGAGTTGGGTGTGGAGTGCCAGGTCGGACACCCGGCGAAGATCCGCGCTTGCGAACCGCGCAAGCAGAAGCATGACCGCAGGGATGCAAACTTACTGTTGAGCCTGATGGTGGCCGACCGGTTCCCGGCGATCTGGATGCCGAGCATCGAGCAACGCGATGTGCGGGCGCTTTTACGCTATCGGCATCAGTGGGTGCGGATCCGTACACGTCTGCAGAACGCGTTGCAATCGATCGCGTTGAGCCATGGCCTACGCCGCGGGAGTTCGCTGTGGAGCAAGGCTGGGCTGCAAGCGATCGGCTCGCTGGCGCTACCGGGTTACTCGGCGGAACGGCGCGATGCGCTGGTTGCCTTGTACCTACACCTGCAAGCCGAGATCGACGAGTTGGATAAGACCGTCGCTGCGTGTGCTGAGCAACGACCGCTTGCCCAACTGCTGATGACGCATCCCGGCGTGGGACCGATCACCGCCTTGGCCACCGAAGTGTTGCTGGGCGACCCGACGCGCTTCGTGGACGGCAAAGCCGTGGCCAGCTACATCGGCATGATTCCGAGCGAGTACTCCAGCGGCGGCCGGCAGCGCTGTGGAGCTCTCAGCAAGCAGGGCAACGCGCTGCTTCGCTTTTTGTGGTGCGAAGCTGTCGGTCACGCGGTGCGGAAAGACGAGGAACTCAAACGCTTTTATCGACGGAAACTGGCGCAAAAAGGGCTCGGCAAAGCCAAAGTGGCAGCTGGACGCAAGCTGGGAATCCGGCTGTGGATCATGCTGCGCGACAACATCGACTACGAAGAGTTCTGCCGTCGCGGACGGCAGAGCGGGGGGAGCCCAAGCGGAGGTGCCTGAGCGTTAACATGGTCCTGCCTCGGCAGTGACCGTTGGGCTGAATAGGCCATCCGCCTCCCCAGGACGGGGAGTCCGAACAGATCATCATGGTCGTCGACTGACCGAAGAGATGTTTGGTGGGTACACCGCAACGATGAACGGAACGGGCCGAACCAAGGTTGGAAGCAATGGAAGCTATGGTCCAACTGACAAGTGCTCTTGCGCGGGCGCCGAGGTGTGTCCGTAGATAGAGAAAAACAAAACCCTCCTACGAAAGAGGAGGGTTGACGAAGCCGACTTCGTTAGAGATGTTTACGACATTCACGCGGATTTACGTCGAGAGACTGTGGGCAACTCTGTTGCTTAGCAAACATATCTGACAGGCTTTGATGATCGACGTAAGCGCAGCTGGAGGAACCACATCGTGTGTAATTGCTGGGCGTTTCCAATCAGCTTCACGATCTTGGCGGCACTGGTTTCCTTCCCGGCTGATACGTATGCGCAAACAGCGGTGCGCATCAAACTCGTCGCCCGGTCTGAGCCAACACCACTGCATCAGGCGATGGAACCGGTAGACCGCACGACCATTATCTACGCCCAAGATGGTCGTATACGCACTGAGTCGCAAGCGTTCGGGCCATTCGTTTGCAGTGCGCACTAATGCATACAACCAAGAAAAGTCACTCATTCCAACGTCACGCGTCAGTTCCCTTGAAATTGTGGATCTCTCACAGGTGCCGACCGATGCAGAGGCGTTCGAGGTGCCCCCCGGATTCATAAAAGTGGACAGAATTAACCCTTAATTGGCGTGAAATCCCCTTATGACCAGTTGGCGCGCAAGATCCACCTCCAATTATCTCTGTGCCTCTGTGACTCTGTGGCAGGTGTAAAAGAAAAGGCCGCCATTTCTGGCGGCCTTCTTAATGACTGACGCTTGCCTGTGTGCTATTCGTGGTCCCCGCCGCGCTTCCAGCTCATCAGCTCGCCCAGGGTCGCGCTGGAGCCGTCGCCCGCGTGCTTGTAGCTTTCCACTTCGGTGCGGCTGGCTTCTTCGCCGACGGCGCGAATGCTGAGCCCGACTTTCTTCTCCGTGGGATTCATCTTGATGATTTTGAACTCGAATTCCTGGTCGGGGCTCAGGGGCGCCGGCTGGCCGTGCTCGTCGGTAGCTTCTGAGTTGTGACACAGGCCTTCCACTCCGTCGGCAATTTCCACAAAGGCGCCGAAGCTGGCGACGCGCAGCACCTTGCCGTGGATCACATCGCCCACGCGATGCTGCTGGAAGAAGGTCTCCCAGATATCGGGCTCGAGCTGCTTGATCCCCAGCGACAGGCGGCGGTTCTCCGGCTCGATGGCCAGGACCTGGGCCTTCACGCGATCGCCCTTCTTCAGTATCTCCGAAGGATGCTTCACGCGCTTGGTCCAGCTCAAGTTGCTGACGTGAACCAAACCATCGATGCCGTCTTCAATCTCGATGAATGCGCCGAAGTCGGTCAGGTTGCGGACGCGGCCCTCGACGGTCGAGCCGACCGGGAATTTCTCGTGCAGGCTCTCCCAAGGGTTCGTTTCCAATTGCTTCAGGCCAAGGCTGATACGGCGCTCCTGCGGATTCACATTGAGCACCACGGCTTCCACCTGATCGCCCACGTTCACCATTTTCGACGGATGCTTCATCCGCTTCGACCAGGTCATCTCGCTCACGTGGACCAGGCCTTCGATGCCTTGTTCGAGCTCGACGAAGGCGCCGTAGTCGGTCACGCTGATCACCCGCCCCTGCACGTGCGCGCCGATCGGATAGCGCTCGGCCGCGTCCAGCCACGGGTCCGGGGTCAACTGCTTGAAGCCCAGCGATACACGCTGCTTGTCCTTGTCGAACTTGAGCACCTTGACCTGGATGTGGTCGCCCACCTGAACCAGATCGCGAGGGTGCGTCAGGCGGCCCCAGCTCATATCGGTGATGTGCAGCAGGCCGTCGATTCCGCCCAGATCCACAAATGCGCCGTAATCGGTCAGGTTCTTCACCACGCCGGTCAGCACTGCGCTTTCATGGAGTTGTTCCAAGGTCTTGTTGCGCTTCTCGGAGACCGATTCCTCAAGCAGCTGCTTGCGCGAGGCCACGATGTTGCCCCGCTTCTTGTTCAGCTTGATGATGCGGACTTCGATTTCCTGGCCCTTTAGCGCCTCCAGGTTGCGCACCGGCCGCAGGTCCACTTGCGAACCCGGCAAAAATGCGCGCGCGCCCAGAATATCGATGGTGACCCCGCCCTTGATGCGCTCAATCACCTGCGCCTTAATCGGCACCTTGTCGTTGTACGCCTTCTCGATCTCGTCCCAGGCCCGCAGACGGCGCGCCCGCTGATGCGACAGCTTGACGTAGCCTTCCTCGGTTTCGCCCTTGTCCACCATCACATCGATGGTGTCGCCCGCTTGCACCTTGGTATTGCCCTCGTGATCGGTCACTTCCGCGATGGGAAGCATACCTTCCGACTTAGCCCCGAAATCGACCACGACATGCGTCGGTGTGATCTTGACCACGATGCCGCGAATGACGTTGTCTTCATTGGCGGCGGCGGCTTCCGCCTCGGTGGTGAAGCTCTCGAGAGCGGCGGCAAAATCGTCCATCATTTCGGGTTCAGCGGTGGCGGTTTTTGACATAGGGGAGCTGGGTTCGGTCTCGGGTTCGGTCTCGGTGCTGGCGGGCACCGGGTCAGGAGTGGGGTTGAGCGTTTCGCCCGACGCGGCGGCGGCGGGTGTTGCAGCGGGTGTGGAAGCCGGCTGCGATTCAGGGGAGTCGTGGAGGTCAGTCGTTTCGTCGAGCAATGCCATTTATTTCCAGCCCATGCACCTTCGGCGGTGTCACGGGGATTATGAGCGCTTGCAGACTGCTGGGAAGTAGGTCGATCAGTATGAGTTGATCTCCAGCGGTCGGCTTCCGGGAAGGTTGTTCACCGGAACCTTCTGACTATAGCAATGCCGCACAGCAGTGTCAAACGCGGTGCCATGAAACTTTGGTAAACTTTCACCGCGATTTCAACAGTTTGCAAAGAAAGACAACGACGTTCGTTGAACCCTCTTGTGGACGTGCGTGATACCCTGTCGGGAGATATGGATCATCTCTGGTCGCCGTGGCGCTACACGTATGTAACCACTGCCGATAAGATCCCCTGGTGCCTGTTCTGCGAGGTGTTGAAGAGCGCGAGCGACCGCCAGGTGTGGATCGTTCATCGCGGCGAGCACTGCTTCGTGATGTTGAATGCGTACCCCTACACCTCCGGGCACGTGATGGTCGCGCCGTACGCTCACCTGGATCAATTGCAGAACTTGGCGCCGGAGGCCGCGAGCGAAATGATGATGCTCACGCAGAAAATCGAGGGCATCCAGCGCCAGCTCTACCATCCGGACGGCATCAACCTGGGCATGAACATGGGCAGGGCCGCCGGTGCGGGAGTCGTCGGGCACATCCACATGCACGTGCTTCCGCGCTGGATCGGAGACGCCAGCTTCATGACCTCCGTGGGCGAGACCCGCGTGTTGCCGGAAGCGCTCGAAACCACCTACGAGCGAATGAAACCATTCTTCTGACGTTTTCCGTTCCCGGAAAGAAAAGAATTGTCATCCTGAGCGTAGCGAAGGACCTGCTTTTCGTGCCTTCTCAACCGCGCTTGCCATGCTCGCAGTGCGTGTGCCCACCGTGGCTGCCATGCCCGCAGTGTCCGCCATGCCCACAATGGCAGCCGTGACCGCAATGCGCGTGATGGCCGCAGTGCCGTCTGCAGCACTTCGCCAGGAGCCAGGCTGCGGTGAACCCGGCCGCTAACACTGCTGCCAGCCTCTTGTAGTCGTGGATCGGAATCCAGCGGGTCTCGCCGGCGCTGATCTCCAGGATGCCGGCCGGGGTGCACTTTACCCCTCCGCCTGCGCCTCCTCCCTCGCCCTTCTGGCCCTCACCCTTGTCGCCACTTCCACCGCCCGCGCCGAAGCCAAACTGAATGCGTGCTACCGGAATGACGGTCTTGCCCTCGGCCGTGACCGGATCGCCGTACACGTTCTTGACCGTGGCCTTGGTGGCCACGGCCTCGCTAAGACTCTGAATGATCTGCTGCAAATCCATTGCGCATCGCCTTTCAATAACAGACTCCTATTTAAGATGCCGGAACCCCGGGTGATATTCCCCATCAGGTCCGATAACGCGATACTGTCGCCATGGGCCTGTCCAACGAGCGCGTGCTCGCCGATTTCCGCGACTATCTGGGAGTCGAAAAAGGCTTGGCGCGGCTCACTGTAGCCGCGTATACGTGCGACCTCGGTCAATTCGACGAGTTTCTCGCGCGGCGCAAGCGCAGCTTCGTCACTGCGCGGCGCGAGGATGTGCGCGGCTTCCTCGATCATCTGTTTGCGCACGGGCAGGATGGCCGCTCCGTTGCTCGCAAGCTTTCGGCGCTGCGCCAGCTTTATAGGTACCTGCTGCTGGATCGCCGCATCGAGGGCGATCCCACGCTCAACATCGAGAGCCCACGCCAGTGGAAGGTGCTGCCCAAGTCGCTGGCGCGCGACGAAGTGGAGCGAATGCTAGCTGCTCCGGTTGCGAGCCAGTCCCCACTCTTCGCCAAAGGCGGGCGAAAGGGTGGGGCACCCACCAAGACACAGGAATCTGCCGCACTGGCCGCGCGCAACCGGGTGCTGCTGGAGGTCTTCTACGCGGGTGCCCTGCGCGTCTCGGAGATCGTCAACCTTCGCGTGGAGGACGTGAAGCTGGATTTGGGCTACGTCCTCGTGCGCGGCAAAGGCGACAAGGAGCGCATCGTTCCGCTGGGGCGCGCGGCGCAGGACGCGTTGCTGCCTTATCTGCGCGAATCGCGTCCCGTGCTGTGCAAGGGGAGGACCGCCGCGCAGGTGTTCGTGGGCCGCAGCGGACGCAAGCTGACTCGCGCCTGGATCTGGAAGATTGTTTCCGAGGCGTCGCGCGCCGCCGGACGCCATGCCAGCCCGCACATGCTGCGCCACAGTTGCGCCACCCACATGGTCGAGAACGGCGCCGATCTTCGCACCGTGCAGACCATCCTCGGCCACGCCGACATCTCGACCACCCAGGTGTACACGCATGTGGCGCTGGACCACTTGCGCAGCGTGTACAAGGACCATCATCCGCGGGCGCGCCAGCGTGCCCCTGGCGCAAAACAGGATGTTGGCCGCTGATTGGCGCTGAGGAACGCTGATCTAAATCGGGGAGAGGGCGAGCAAAATCGGACGAATGGTGACGTGATGACAGGCAGGATGACGTGACAGATAGGACGAAAAGCCCCGACCAATCAGCGTTGATCAGCGTTCCTCAGTGGCCAATACCCCTGTGGGCAAAGCAGTGGCACAGTTTCTTCATGCGCTGAACGCGCGCAATGCCTCGCCGCATACGATTAAAGCCTACGAGGGCGACCTCGCCCGCTTTGCCGCACACATCGGCGCGGCCGGCTGGGACGACATCGACCACGTTTCCATTCGCGGCTTTCTCTCGCGCTTGTACGAGCAGGGATTGAGCAAGACATCGGTGGCGCGTTCGTTGGCTGCCGTGCGCTCGCTTTATCGCTGGCTTGCACGGGAAGGGCTGGTGGAGAAAAATCCCGCCGCGCTGGTCGCCACTCCCAAGTTGCCGAAAAAACTGCCGCGCGTCCCGACGCTGGAAGAGATGAACACCGCGCTCGACAGCGGCATGCCCGAGTGCGCCGGATTCGCCGAGCGCGAGCAACTCATCTTCGAACTGCTCTACGGCTGCGGCATCCGCAATTCGGAGCTGGTCGGACTCAACCTGGAGGATCTGCACGGCTCGGCAGAGTTGTTGCTGGTCCGCGGCAAAGGCAAGAAAGAGCGCTATGTGCCCTTTGGCGAGTCGGTGAAATCGGCGCTGGCGGCCTATTTGCCCGCGCGCCAGCAATTGCTGGGCGAGAAGAAGAGGTCCACGCGGGCGCTGCTCATCAACCTGCGCGGCGGGCGGATCACAACCCGCAGCGTGGGCCGGATCGTGAAGCGCATCGCGGTGGCCAAGGGACTTTCGCCCGAGGTCCATCCACACACCCTGCGTCACGCCTTCGGCACCCACATGCTGGAAGAAGGCGCGGACCTGCGCGCCATCCAGGAACTGCTCGGCCACGAGCGCCTCTCGACCACCCAGCGATACACGCAGCTTTCCGTGAACCAGGTGCTGACGGTCTATGACAAAACCCACCCGCGAGCGAAGTAAAGTTTCAATGCGAAGGCGCAGCGGCGCCAAGAAACCGATCGCGCTACGGTCAGCCAAGGGATGAAATCGTGTTCGCTTAGTTTTGCGCCGGAGGCGCAGCCGAAAATAGCCCAGGACGAAGTCCTGGGTAGACGTGCCCTCGCCGGGGAAAGTGCTGGAGGCACGGCCGAGTAGCGATCACAAGGCGGCAGGACCTTTTGGCTGATTGCGGCCAGTTTACGAACTTTTTACTAACCTTTTAGCCCAACTTTACGAGCCGTGTTGTCCAATACATGTGCTACAGGAGACGGCTTATGCAAGGTCCCATCTTCATTGCCGCGACGATCGCGTTTTTCGTGGTCGCGCTCGGCTATGTGTATTTTTGCGATCGTGTGAAGTGAGAGGGATGACGCGATGAATCTCGAGTCTGCAATCATGCTGGGGGTCAGCGTTCTGCTGCTGGTTTACCTCACCTACGCCATGCTCCGGCCGGAGAAGTTCTGATGGTTGCTCATGGATGGATACAACTGGCGCTGCTGGGCGGCGTGGTGCTGATCTGGATCATTCGGGCGGAGCGCACGAAAAGCAGCTCCTTCGACTCGGACCGCGCATGTGTCAGGCCAGAAGCGGGCCTGACGCATCGATGCGCGGTCCTCGCTCAGGATGACAATTCCTTGGATATACGCTCCAAGGAAGCCGCGCCGCAAGCGCCGTCGAAGCGGAAGGAGATTGCATGACAGCCAATGGTTGGCTCCAGATTCTGTTGTTCCTGGCGGTGGTGCTGGCGGTCACCAAGCCGCTTGGCGTCTTCATGGCGCGGGTCTTCAACCGCGAGCGGACCTTCCTGGACCCGGTGCTGCGTCCCATCGAGCGATTGATCTACCGCCTCACCGCGGTAGATGAGAATCACGAGATGCGCTGGTACGAATACGCGGGCGCGATGCTGCTGTTCAGCGTCGTCTCGATGTTGCTGCTGTACGCGCTCCAGCGGCTGCAGGGAGTGCTGCCGTTCAACCCGCAGAAACTCGCCAAGGTGCCGCCCGACCTGGCTTTCAACACCGCGGCTTCGTTCACCACCAACACGAACTGGCAAGCCTACGTGCCGGAAACCACCATGAGCTACCTGACGCAAATGGCCGGGCTGGCGTACCACAACTTCGTGTCGGCGGCGGCGGGAATTGCCATGGCGATTGCGGTCATTCGCGGGATCGCCCGGCGCGAGAAAGAGACCATCGGCAATTTCTGGGTGGACCTGGTGCGCTGCAGCTTGTGGGTCCTGCTGCCGGTCTGCATCCTGGGCGCGCTGTTCCTGGTATGGCAAGGCGTGCCGCAGAACCTGAAGCCCTACGACACGGCCAAACTGGTCGAACCGATGCAGGTGCCCAGGGTGGACGCGAACAGCAAGCCGGTACTGGGTCCGGATGGCAAACAGATCGTGGATACGGTTACCGACCAGACCATCGCCCAAGGTCCGACCGCATCGCAGGAGATCATCAAGGAATTCGGCACCAACGGCGGCGGCTTCTTCAACGCCAACAGCTCCCACCCGTATGAGAACCCCACTCCGCTCAGCAATTTCATAGAAATGGTGAGCATTTTTGCTCTCGGCGCGGGGCTTACCTACACGCTCGGACGGATGACCGGATCGCAGCGCCATGGCTGGGCCGTGTGGGCAGCCATGGCCATTCTCTTCCTAGCGGGAGTCACCACTTCCTATTGGTCGGAAGCGCGGGGGAATCCGCTGCTGGCCAGCGCGGGCGCGGACCAGCACGTGACTGCACTGCAATCCGGCGGCAACATGGAAGGCAAAGAGGTTCGCTTCGGCGTCGCCAATACCGCCTTGTGGGCGACGGTGACCACCGACACCAGTTGCGGCGCGGTCAACGGTATGCACGATTCATTCACCCCGCTCGGCGGCATGGTTCCGCTGGCGAACATGATGCTCAGCGAAGTGGTGTTCGGCGGCGTGGGCTCGGGTCTGTATGGGATTGTCATTTTCATCATCTTGTCGGTCTTTATCGCCGGCCTGATGGTGGGACGAACCCCGGAATACCTGGGCAAGAAGATCGAGGCCTATGAAGTCAAGATGGCCATGCTGGTGGCGCTGATCTTCCCGCTGGTCATCCTGACCTTGACTTCGATCTCCGTGCTCAAGCCGTTTGGCACCAGCAGCATCGCCAATCCGGGGCCACACGGGTTTTCCGAGATCCTGTATGCCTTCACGGAAGGAGCCGGCAATAACGGTTCCGCGTTTGCCGGGCTGAATGCCAACACGCTCTGGTACAACAGCGCAATCGGATTCGACACGCTGATCGGCCGCTTCATGATGGTCATTCCCGCGCTGGCGATTGCCGGCAGCCTGGCGCGCAAGAAGGCAGTTCCGCCCTCGCTGGGGACATTCCCGGTGACTGGACCGCTGTTCACTTTCTTGCTGGTGGGCGTGATCCTCATTGTGGGCGCTCTGACCTTCTTCCCCGCCTTGAGCTTGGGGCCGATTCTTGAGCACCTGCTGATGGCGGCGGGCAAGACCTTCGCCTAACCCGGGGTAGGAATGGATCGATTAACGCTCTTTGGATTGTTTGCAGTTACGGCCATGCTGGTTACTTATGCCTTCGAGGATCGCAGCCGCTGGTTCATCCTGGCGTTTGCCGCAGCCTGCGTGATGGGTTCCGTTTACGGGTTCCTGCAAGGGGCTTGGCCCTTCGGATTGGTCGAAGCGGTATGGTCCGTGGTGGCGCTACGGCGCTGGTGGGTGAGCAGCAGGTTAGCGAGCAGCAGATAAGGTAAATATGGCAAAGCAGAAAGCTATTTGGGAATGGAAGATCGTCCGGCGCGCGATTCTGGATTCGTTTATGAAGCTGAATCCGCGCAAGATGATGGGCAATCCCGTCATGTTCGTGGTGGAAGTGGGCAGCGTGGCCACCACACTCCTGCTGTTTAAGCCCGGGCGCAACGTGGCGTTTGGCTTCAACCTGCAGGTCACCCTGTGGCTGTGGTTCACGGTGTTGTTTGCCAATTTTGCCGAAGCCATGGCCGAAGGCCGGGGTAAAGCCCAAGCCGATGCTTTGCGCAAGGCGCGCGCGGAAACCATGGCCAATCGCCTGTTGCCCGATGGCAGCACCGAAAACATCCCGGGGTCCAAACTGCGCGCCGGAGATGTAGTGGTCGTAATCGCCGGCGAGTTCATCCCCGGCGATGGAGAGATCACGGAAGGCGTAGCGTCGGTGGACGAATCGGCCATCACCGGCGAATCGGCGCCCGTGATACGCGAGTCCGGCGGCGACCGCTCGGCGGTTACCGGGGGCACTCGCGTCCTGTCAGACCAGATCAAGGTGCGCATCACTTCCAATCCCGGCGAGACCTTCCTCGACCGCATGATCGCCCTGGTCGAAGGCGCCTCGCGGCAGAAGACCCCGAACGAGATCGCGCTGAATATTCTGCTGTCCGGTTTGACGATCATCTTCTTACTGGCCGTTGTCAGCTTGCAGCCCTTCGCGATTTACGCGGGCTCGCCGCAGACGGTGTTTGTCTTGGTATCACTGCTGGTGTGTTTGATCCCAACCACCATCGGCGGCTTGCTGTCTTCGATTGGCATCGCCGGTATGGACCGCCTGATTCAGCACAACGTGCTGGCCATGTCGGGCCGCGCGGTCGAAGCCGCCGGCGACGTCAACACGCTGCTGCTGGACAAGACCGGAACCATCACCCTGGGCAACCGGCAAGCCACCGAGTTCACTCCCGCCCCCGGCGTGACTCCGGAAGAAATGGCCAATGCCGCGCAGCTTTCGTCTTTGCCCGATGAAACTCCCGAGGGCCGTTCGATCGTCGTGCTCGCCAAGGAAAGATACGGATTGCGCGGACGCGAACTGGCCGCGCACGAAGCGGTGTTCGTGCCCTTTAGCGCGCAAACTCGCATGTCCGGCGTCAATTTGAATGGCTTCGAGATCCGCAAGGGCGCGGCCGACGCCATCGCAAAGTACGTCGAAGAGAACGGCAAGGTAGTGCCGGATGAAGTTAGGGCCAAGGTGGAACAGATCGCCCGCTCCGGCGGCACCCCGCTGGTGGTGGCGGAGAAAAGCCGGGGTGCACTGGGCGTGATCGAACTGAAGGATATCGTCAAGGGTGGCATTAAGGAGCGCTTCGCGCAAATGCGCGCCATGGGCATCAAGACGGTGATGATCACCGGCGATAATCCGCTCACGGCTGCGGCCATCGCGCGGGAAGCCGGCGTGGACGACTTCCTGGCGCAGGCGACCCCCAAGGACAAGATGGACCTCATCCGCAAGGAGCAGTCCCAAGGCAAGCTAGTAGCCATGACCGGCGACGGCACCAACGACGCCCCCGCGCTGGCCCAAGCCGACGTGGGCGTGGCTATGAACACGGGTACGCAAGCGGCAAAAGAGGCCGGCAACATGGTGGACCTGGATTCCAATCCCACCAAGCTGATTGAGATCGTCGAAATCGGCAAACAACTGCTGATGACGCGCGGCTCGCTGACCACGTTCTCCATCGCCAACGATGTGGCCAAGTACTTCGCCATCATCCCGGCCATGTTTGCCGGCACCTTCCCGGTGCTGAATGCGCTGAACATCATGCATCTGAAGACGCCCGCCTCGGCCGTGCTGTCGGCCGTGATCTTCAACGCCCTGATCATCATTGCCCTGATTCCGCTGGCGCTGCGCGGGGTCAAGTACCGACCGCTGGGCGCCGCCTTGCTGCTGCGGGATAATTTGCTCATCTACGGCGCGGGCGGCATCGTCATCCCATTTCTCGGAATCAAGCTAATCGACATGATCATTACTCACATTGGGCTCGCGTAGCCGTTCAGACTAGTAGAGGCTGCCATGAAGAAGAATCTGCTGATTGCTGTATTGATGACCATCGTCACCACCGTCCTGCTGGGGATCATCTACCCGCTAGTGGTGACCGGAATTGCGAAAGTGCTCTTCCCGAACAAAGCGAACGGGCAGTTGATCGAGCGCAACGGGGTGGTAGTGGGCTCGCGCATCATCGGGCAGCCGTTTACCTTGGCGAAATACTTCCACTCCCGCCCGTCAGCCGCAGGCAATGGCTACGACGCGGGGAACTCCGGCGGCTCAAACCTTGGTCCGACGAATCAGAAGCTGATCGACCGCGTAAAGGGCGATGTTGCCACGCTGCAGGCCGAAAATCCCGGCAAGCCGGTGCCCGTGGATCTGGTGACAACCTCCGGCTCCGGCCTGGATCCGGACATCTCTCCCGCCGCTGCCGAATTCCAGGTTCCGCGAATCGCGCGCGAACGCGGGATGAGCGAGGACGAGGTCAAGCTGTTGGTCGCCAAGCATACCCAGGGCCGCACCTTCGGATTCCTGGGCGAGCCACGCGTGAACGTGCTTGAGTTGAATCTGGATCTGGATTCCGCTCACCCGGCGGTAAAGACAGCGTCGGCAAACAGCACCACGGCATCCAGCCACTGACAAGAGCGCCGCACCTGCGCAGCAAACTAATAAGGCTGTCATCCGAGCGAGCCCGCCGGCCCTGTCGGGCAAGGCGAAGGATCTTGGGTTGCGTTCATAAAACGCAAGGTGCTTCGACTCGCCGGATCGCACGCGATCCGTCTCGCTCAGCATGACAGCCTGGTAGTGCTTGTGCTAACACGGGGACAGTGCACTACTCTGACCGCGCTCCCCTGAAGCGCGCTCCCGGTTGCCGTCAGGCTGCATGCCAAGATGACGATTAGCTGTGTTTGTCCTTATAGATCCTGCGGCTGATGTGGTTTTCCTGGCGATTGAGCTGCCGCTGATCCTTCTTGGTCAGGTGCCCGTTGTCACGCGCCATGTCGCGCTGTTCGCGATTCTGCAGCCGCGCTTCCCGCTTCTCCAGATTGGAGGCTTGCTGGGGCGTCAATTTGTCATTCTTGATGCCGTTGGCGATGCGGTTCTGCTGCCGCTGCTCGCGCCGGTTGATCTGGTTAACGCGGGGATGATTGGGATCGTAGACTCCAGGACCCCCGCCCGTGGTTGTGCTGGCGTTGTTCGTCTGAGCTACCGCGGCGCCTGCCAGCAGGCCGCCGAGAGCGAAGGTAAGCAGAGTGCGCTTCAAAGTCTTCATACTGGCATTGAACACCGACTCCAATCGAGAGTTGCTGATTTCTTGTTGAATTGCTGATTACCAAGGTGACTGGCCGAAGGACCCGTTGCCTTTCGATCCATTTCTGTAGATTCGGCAGCACGAATTTCGCGCTGGAATTGTCACACATTCCTGTACATCCCAGCCTTGCGCCTGCAATCATCCTGCCCATAGAATCAGGCCGCCTTGGAACCGCGGTTTGGGTTCATGGTTGGCTGCTCACAAGACAGGGGCGAGGTCCAAAACAATTGGCTCCAGAAGACCACACCACACCAGTCACGGAACCGTCGGAGGAAAGCAGCACCTCCCAAGTCTCGATTCGCGAGCTGGCTTTCGTCTTCCTCAAGCTGGGCACGCTGGCGTTCGGAGGGCCGGCAGCGATCATTGGAATGATCGAGGACGAATGTGTCACCCGCCGTCGATGGCTGAGCCGGCAACAGTTTCTGGACCGCTTGGCGGCGGCTAACCTGCTGCCCGGCCCGAGCGCAACCGAGGTGGCCATCTTTATCGGTTTGGAGAAGTGCGGCTGGCCCGGCCTGCTGATTGCCGGCTGCGGTCTTATTCTGCCGGCCGCCATTCTCGTGACCCTGATCGCCATGGCTTATGTTCGTTATGGCTCGCTGCCGCAGGTGAGTGGAGTCATGTACGCGCTCAAGCCGGTGGTGATCGCCGTGGTGGTCCAGGCGATTTGGAAGCTGGCGCGAGCTGCGCTCAAGTCGAAATGGCTTGCCGTGGTGGGCCTGGTTTCTGGGGTGCTGTACGCGCTTCACCTTCACATCGTGGTCATTCTCGTGATCGCGGCGCTTTTGGCGGGAACACCGATCCTGTTCCGGCTGAAGAGCCCGCGCGAGCTGCGAGCGATCGTGCTTGCCCCAGTGAGTCCGGTTCACGCGCTAGGGGCCGTGGTGGCAGTTTCGGTCTCCTGTAAGTTGTGGCGCTTGTTCCTGGTCTTTGCCAAGATTGGCGCCGTGTTGTTTGGCAGCGGCTACGTCCTGCTGGCGTTTCTTCGCGCGGATCTGGTGGACGGGTTGCACTGGTTGACCGAGCGCCAACTGCTGGATTCGGTTGCCGTCGGCCAGATCACACCCGGCCCGGTCTTTACCACCGCTACATTCATCGGCTATCTCCTGGCCGGCATTCCCGGCGCCGTGGTGGCCACCGTGGGCATCTTCGCTCCCGGCTTCGCCTTCGTGGCCCTGAGCGGAAGAGTGCTTCCCTGGATTCGCAGATCCAGAGTGGCAGGCGCCATGCTCGATGGGGTCGTGGTTGGCTCGCTGGCGCTGATGGGCGTGGTTGCCTGGCAGCTTGGACGAGCCGCGCTGATCGATATTCCCGCGGTCGTAATTGCATTTCTGAGTGCGATCCTGTTGCTGAGGTTCCGGATCAATTCGGCATGGCTGATCGTTGCGGCTGGCCTGTTTGGATTTCTGTATAGCAGGTGAATAACGTGATCGCCTTGCCCGGCGGCAGGCGGCATAGTCTTTTGGCAAATCGCGATTGATGTTATAGTCGGGCTGCAAAGATTTCATTGTCGGGCTGATCTGATTCCATGAACCCAATTGCCGCAGTATTCATCAAGCTACTGGAAATCCTTTTTGTGATTGGCGCGCTCGGTTCGCTGGCTGTGTTAGCCGTGAGCCTGGTTGAAGATGTGGAAGTGATTTTGGAAAGGGACGAACCCGTCCCCGTTCGCTCCGAGTAAAGTTCGCCTTTTCTCCATGCCTGCACGGCGCGCTTTTGAGCCGGACCAGCGGCCGCGCCGCCATCCCCACTCCAGCGTTTCCGCCCCAGTTTTTCCAGTATTCCCCAATCCTTGCAATATCTTGAATCTGCACGGACTCTTCATGTTGAGTGAAGGTTGTGTGTTGGTTTTATGAATATTTTAGGAAAATTTTATGTTTTCCATAGGATACTGAGGCTTCCGTCGGAGAGGGAGCATCAGTCCAGGATCAGGCGGTCCGCCAGACTGCGGGCCGCTGTGAAGTGACGGGTGCCAGGGAATTGAGTCAGGGAACTGATGGCTTCTACAACACAGAATCTCAAGCGCACCGCGATCCCGGTTTTTGTCGCCACCACTGTCATGCTCACCTTCATCTCGTGGGTGCGGGCGGCGGCAATCGTTCTCAATGATCTAGGTTCGTCGGCCTTTTATGCCGGTTCGATCGCCGAGCAGGCTTTCGGCAAGGCCGCCCCTTGGTTCGTCCTGGGGGTGATGCTGTTCTCCTTTGCGGTGCGCGCCATTTACGTCGAGAGCTGCTCGATGTTCGTGCGCGGCGGCGTTTACAAAGTGGTCAAGGAGGCTCTGGGCGGGCCGTTGGCTAAGGTTGCCGTCTCCGCCCTGATGTTCGACTACATCCTGACGGGGCCGATCTCCGGCGTATCCGCAGGGCAGTACATTGCCGGCCTGGTAAACGAAGTCCTGCGCTCCGCCGATCTGCACGGCTGGGTTCCCGCCGCTGTGCGCGCCCTGTGCCACGGCACTCCGCAATTGCCCATTAATGGCGCCTCAGTGGTAGTCGCGGTGGCGATCACCGTCTATTTCTGGTGGGAGAACATCAAGGGCATCGAGGAATCCAGCGACAAGGCCCTCGACATTATGAAGGTCACCACCGTGATGGTGGTGCTATTACTGGGCTGGTCGTTCATCACCGTGTTGCGCGGCCACTATTCGCTGCCGCCTTTGCCCGTGCCCCAGAATCTGCACTTCACGGCAGAATCGCTGGGCTTCCTGAAAAACGTTCCCGACCTGCCCCACCTCTTCGGCATCTTCGGCATCATGATGGCCTTCGGGCACTCCCTGCTGGCCATGAGCGGAGAGGAATCGCTGGCGCAGGTCTATCGCGAGATTGCCCATCCCAAGCTGAAGAACCTGAAGCGCACGGCGCTGGTCATGGCCC
This sequence comes from uncultured Acidobacteriota bacterium, assembly GCA_963837635.1. Classification (GTDB taxonomy): domain Bacteria; phylum Acidobacteriota; class Terriglobia; order Terriglobales; family Acidobacteriaceae; genus CAWINY01. The sequence goes on along the minus strand of CAWINY010000007.1, from coordinate 1,206,913 downwards.
TCTACAGCTTTATCTTCACCGGCGTCTCCTCGCTGCTGGTGGTGATGCTCGTCCCCGACAACGTGCGCATGCAGCCGGACGTGAAGGACAACCTGCTGGGCGCCATGGTGATGTATTTCTCGGGCCCGCTGTTTCTGAAGCTGGTTTTCCGCGGCTTTGTGGTGGTGGTCGGTTTCCTGATGCTGGCGGGCGCGATCAACACCGCGATTGTGGGCTCCAACGGCGTGCTCAACCGCGTGGCCGAAGACGGCGTGCTCCACGACTGGTTCCGCAAGCCGCACAAGCGCTTCGGCACCACCTCGCGCATGCTGAATCTGATCGTCGGGCTGCAGCTCTTTACCATTATTGCCAGCCACGGCGATGTCTATATGCTGGGTGAAGCCTATGCCTTTGGCGTGATCTGGAGCTTTGTCTTCAAAGGCCTCGCCATGCTGGTGCTGCGCTTCAAGTACAAAGGCGAGCGCGACTGGAAGATGCCGATCAATATCAAGATTGGCGGCAAGGAAATTCCGGTCGGCATGGCTTGCGTCACCCTGGTGTTGCTGACGGCGGCCATCGTCAACCTGTTCACCAAGTCGGTAGCCACGGTGAGCGGCCTGATTTTCACCGCGATTTTCTTCGCCATCTTTACCGCCTCGGAGAAGGTCAACAAGCGGAAGTTGGTGCATGCAGGTAAAGACATGCAGGAGCACTTCCATGTGCTGGAAGAGGAGACCGTTTCCGACACAGCCATCGGCGCGCGACCGGGCAACGTACTGGTCGCGGTGCGCGATCCCCGCAATCTGTACTATCTGCGATCTATTCTGGATCGGATCGACACGCACAAGCAGGACGTGGTGGTGATGACCTCGCGGCTCTCGCATCGCCAACACGAGTTTGGCGGCAACGTCGTCATGGCGGCTGAAGACGTCTTCGACGACTATGAACGGGACCTGTTCACACGAGTCGTGGCCCTTGCCGAAAAGGCAGGCAAACATGTTTCGCTGCTGGTAGTGCCGACTAATAACGTCTTTGACAGCATCATCGCGACCGCGCAGGAGCTGCAGTCGTCCCGGATTGTCGCCGGCTTGTCGAACAAGCTCACGGCCGATGAGCAGGCGAAATTTCTGGGAGACGCCTGGGAGCGCCTGCCCGAGCCGCGCCCGCGGATCACCTTCGAAGTGTGTTACCCGGACGGCACCTCCAAAGAGTATCCGCTTGGCCCCCACGCGCCCCGACTCCGCCCCGAAGATAACGAATTGTTGCACCAGCTCTGGAAGGAGCTTACCGCCAATCCCGAATACGCCACCCTGCACCATTACGATGTGGTATCGCTGGCCCTCAAAGAGCTGCAGCGAGAACTCGATAGTGGCCACAGAGAAGAGCTGCTGCGCATGTTGCAAAGTGAGCTGCAGAGACGACAGGCGTAGATCCGGTCGTTGGTCGTTGGTGGTTAGCCGTTCTCGTCCCTTCGCGGCTTCCCGTTGGATTTTCTTAACGCGAAGCCGCGAAGCCAGTGAACGAGCCGTTGGCCTCGAAAGTCAAAGTCGCGCGCGAACAGCCATGAACGATTGTGCCCATAGTGTAGTCATGAGCCTCACCGTTCGACATTGCGTGCTAAGGCACCGTAAATAAATAACGTTTACATCTACTATCCTGATCTGTTATTACGGTGGGCATGGACTCGGATGCCCAGCTCGGCCGGTACTTTGCTGGCATGTGGCCGCATCTGGACGAACACGCTCGGCGTTTGGTGGCTGCCAGCGAAGCTTTGGAACTGGGCTATGGCGGCATCTCGCGAGTCAGCCGCGCCTGCGGCCTATCGCGGGTCACGTTGACCAAGGGTATCGAGGAATTGAAAGCCGCGCCGCTGGCCCCGGGCCGGATTCGCCACGAGGGCGGCGGACGACACTCGTTGACGTCCAGCGATCCCGGCATGGCGCCCGCCTTGGACAGCATGGTCGAACCCACGGCACGCGGCGACCCGCAGTCGCCCTTGCGCTGGACCTGCAAGAGCGCCCGCACGCTGGCGGCGGAACTAACAGCCCGGCACCACCCGGTCAGCCACACCAAAGTGACCCAACTCCTGCGAGAGAGTGGCTACAGCCTGCAGGGCAATCGCAAGACGGAGGAAGGGGATGACCATCCCGATCGTGACGCGCAGTTCCGTCATATCAATAGCGCCGTCAAACGCGCTTTGCGGGCAGGCGAGCCCGTCATTTCCGTGGACACGAAGAAGAAAGAACTGATCGGTAACTACCAAAACCAGGGCCGCCAGTGGCGCCAAACCGGAACGGCGGATAAGGTCAACGGACATGATTTTCCCGGTCCCGATGTACCCCGCGCCTATCCCTACGGAATCTACGACCTGGGGCGCAACGCGGGCTTCGTCAACGTGGGCACGGACCACGACACGGGGGCCTTCGCGGTGGCTTCGATTCGGGGCTGGTGGCGCGCCGACGGCCGGAACCTGTATCTGGGGGCACGGCGACTGCTGATCACCGCCGATGGCGGGGGTAGCAACGGCTGGCGGCTGCGACTGTGGAAATGGGAGTTACAGCGTCTGGCCGACCAGACCGGGCTGATACTGATGGTCTGCCATTTTCCGCCGGGCACGAGCAAATGGAATAAGGTGGAGCATCGGTTGTTTTCCTTCATTTCGTCCAACTGGCGCGGCGAGCCGCTACGCGATTATGAGACGGTGGTACGGCTGATCGCCGGAACGACGACGGCCAAGGGTTTGAAAGTGACCTGCCGCCTAGATCACCGCAAGTATCCCGTGGGGCGAAAGATCACGGATGAAGAGTTTGCCCATGTCAACCTCAAGCCAGACAAATTCCATGGTGAGTGGAACTACACCATTCATCCAAGCAACTAGGTTGTAAATGTTATATATTTACGCCGCCTAACGACCAACTACTACCGACCAAGTCGGTGCTAACGACCAACGACGGTAGCTATAATGGTTGCGCTCGTCCGATCCGATGCTAGGGGTGCCCAGGAGGTCAAAAAGCGATGGCGAAGGCGAAAGAGTTTACGGTGGTGATCGAAGACAAACCAGGCGCACTGGGTAAGTGCTGCCTTGCCTTGGCCGCCGCCGGGGTCAATATCCTGGCGTTTCAGTCCTTTGTGGAGGAGGGCGAGAGTTTGCTCCGCTTCCTTGTGGACGATCCCGGCAGTGCCAAGGCGGTGCTGGGCAAGCTGCGCATGAACTTCGAGGAGGTGGAGGTGGCCGTAGTCAGGCTGGCGCATCGTCCGGGTGAGCTGGGACGCGCCGCCACGCGCCTGGGCGAGAACCGGATCAACATTGACCATTCCTACTGGGGTGTCGAGCCGGGATCAACCCTGCCGCTTGTAGTCTTCGGGGTGGACAACGTAACCAAGGCGGCGACGCTACTGGACGAGATTGCCGCCACTGCTCCCTAACCTTCTGTCCCTGCCGCGTATCAAACAGCCTCTCTGGCTTGTTTCACACTGAGACGAGATACCGCCCCGCGCCCTGCAAGCTGCAACTGCAGCTCTGAAAAATAGAGACTTACGATCTTTCGCGGTTTGGCGTGCCACTTGCACAAGCCAAGACACGTTCTGCTCGTGCCCGTGAAGTTGTCTCCTGATTGGAAGGCGAGGCGATTGGCGCTCGTTTGAGCCTGTCGCCTAGCCGCTGAGCGCAGCGAAGGACTGCTCTTGAAGGCAACAGCAAGTTCTTCGCTGCGTAATGATTCACTGCTCTGGCTGCAGCATGGGAGCGCTCAGAGCGCAGTCTTGGATTGAGGTGGGTGTGCCGGACAATAACGCATTTCTGACCTACGCCGATCCGCAACGCGCGCGCAGCGCGCAGGGGTTCCCGGCAAGCGCCAATGTCTCATCTGGGCGGGCGACCGGTGGTTGGGGCGGCTCGGCTGCAGCTGAACACATCGAGGGTTTGGCGGGGCGGCTGGCAAGGTTCTTTGAGGATGTCACCCCCGTGCGCCTGCCGGTTCAGGTCCAGGCTGGCCAAGGAGCGGAGGAACAAACCGTGCTGGAGTTTGGTACGCCGCGCGAGGTCTTCTTCAGTTGCCGCCTTCCCGTCGAATTCGGCGAAACGGTCCGCGTCCATAACTCCGACCGCTCGTTCGATGTGGAGGCGACCATCGTTGCCGCGCACTACGCAGGCGAGGCGGTCGCCTACGCCGCGCGTTTCAATCGCGACTTGCACAATTGGATCGTCGGGCGATAGGCCGCAAGGCTTACCGCGGATTCGATACATGACTCACCGCGGATTTTACGTATGAGGACACGGATGAACGCGAATGGTTGCTTTGCGTGTTTGAAGAATGGCCTGGAGGAAAATCCGTAATCAGCAGTCTTCGAGGCAGTTGGAAGCCAGAGATTAACGATGGCCGGTGTGCTCATCATTAGCGAAGACCCGAAGTTTTGCTGTGCGCTGCTCAGTCGCTGGCGGGCGGAGCGCAATGTGCCGGAGCTCACCGTGCTGAATGGGGTGGTCTGGAACGGCTCCGGTCCCGGCCCCTACGATCTGGCTATTGTGGGACCGTTCGTGGCGAGCCCATCAGGATCCGGCGCTGATGTCGCGCCTGAAGGGACCCAAGAAATCCGCACGGTCGCCGCCCTCGAGGCGGGCCCGGTTATCTTCGCCCATCCGAATCCTGCTGTCCTGCAGGCAGTCAAACATGCCGAGCCTCGCGCCATCCTTCTGCGGATGCAGGAAGAGTGGACTGAAAGTTTGCTCGTCTTTGCCGGCGAGGTGCTGCGGCGGGTGGAAGCGACCGCACGCGCCCGCCACGCCGAACAGGTTGCCAGCCAGGTTCTGCGTCAGGCAACGCTGGGCCGCTACATGCTCGAGATGCGGCACGGAGTGAACAACGCGCTCACCTCCGTCCTGGGGAACGCCGAACTACTGCTGCTGGAACCGGGGACGCTTTCGCCTGACGTGCGCGAGCAGATTGCGACCATTCAGAACATGGCGCTTCGCATGCACGACGTGATGCAGCGCTTCTCCGCTATCGAATCCGAAATGATCTATTGCGACAAGCAATCTCAGGGTGAGACCAGACGGTGAAGCGCACAATTGTTTACTCTCTTGCCATGTACGCATAGCTGAGCAGATCGCCGGACCCTAGGTTTGCGGGATCGCCCATCGTGGTTTTTCTTATCGCCCCCATTAGAAATTTTCGCTTCCCTATCCCGCTCTTCCGGAGCATCGTGTAGAGCAGTCGCGAGGAGGTGCAGGAATGATCTGTCCGAAGTGCAATTCAAAGAACACGCCCGACGCTCCCTGCGCTTGCCAACCCCCGGTGCCATTAAGCTATTGGCCGCGCGAGAAGGAGGCGGACGAGGAAAACAAGCCCGCTTTGGTCGCACCCGTGGGTGGTCCCACCCCGCCACGTCCCTATTGGAAGGCGACAGCCAATCGCAGTTGAAGCTGCGGCAGGGGCGGCTTGACGGGTCTTGCGCCTGCGGTCCATAAGGGTTAACATAATCGATAACTCTCGCAGTGCAGACCGCCTCAGCGTCTGAACGGCATGGTTGCGCATCTAAGCGGGGGTTGGAGGTTTCTGAATGTTTGAAGGTCTTTTCCAGCCGATGCACCTGATGGTCATCCTGATCATTGCCGTGTTCCTGTTCGGCCCTAAGCGGATCCCCGAACTGGGCAAGGCGCTGGGCGACGGCATTCGCGGTTTCAAGAGCGGCCTCTCCGAGAACACGAATACCGAGAACCCAGAGACCAAGCCGACGACCGAAGCCAAGTCGTAGCGAAGCTCATTCGGCCTCCGCAATCGTTTTCCTAAGGCGCCACGCGATGTCGTTCGATCACCGCGTGGCGCCTTTCTCATTTCCGCTCGTTTCTTAACGACAGACTCTTAACAACGGATTGAAACGGATTCAGACGGATCAGAGATTTCTCTCAAGAAATCCGTTTAGATCCGTCTCAATCCGTTGTTATCTCTTGCAAGGGGCGGAACGCTATAATGGGGATGTTCGTGGCCGGACCGGACGGTCGCTGGCTGGCGGCAAACGGCGGTTTATTCCGTGCTGTGCCCCTGGCTGGAGGAAAGTCCGAACTCCGCAGAGCAGTGTGCCGGATAACGTCCGGGGGGCTGGGTTTAAGCTCAGTTCACGGCAAGTGCCACAGAAAACATACCGCCGCAGCAATGCGGTAAGGGTGAAAAGGTGCGGTAAGAGCGCACCGCCCGCCCAGTAATGGACGGGGCAGGGTAAACCCCACACGGAGCAAGACCAAATAGGGGACAAGTTCGGGAGTGATCCCGGCGCGTGCCGGCTCGGCGCGCCAGCCCAGACGGGCCCCCATTCCTTCTCAACCCGGCGCACCGCGCTGCTTGGAAAGGAACGGGGTGGAAGTTCCGGGTAGGTCGCTGGAGCCCCGCAGTAATGCGGGGCCAAGAGGAATGGCCGTCCAACCGGAGCAATCCGGCGGACAGAATTCGGCTTACAGGTCCGGCTGCGAATTTCTTCTTTATTTTCTATGATTTGCTAATTCGGTTTGGGAAATTGTGACGCAGGTGTGCCCGACTCGCGATCTTCCCGCGCCTCAATAGCAGGGGAGGGCGCCGTCTCCGGCGCCCTCGCTGCTTCTGGTTCACTACAAGCTGTATATTCAGCCCAAATCAGTGAAACCGGCATCGGTGGCCAGCAACTGGCCATACGTCTGGTCCATCCGGTGCGAGTGGTAGTATCCCTTGCTGCCATAAACAAGCATCATTGCGCTAAAAATCATCAGTAAGCCATCGAAGATACTCCACCGGGAAACCCCGAAATACCGGAACAGGGTAAGGCCCATAGCAAAGAAAGCCAGCCCTGTGCGGATGATCGCCAAATAGGTTCTTCCCCGTGCCAGATGCGTACGTTGCAGGGACATGCGCGTACGCGTGCGGGCACGCAGGGTGCGATTGGTAGCCAGGTCGGTGCGCTTGTTTGAGAGTGTGGTACGCGTTTCGGCCAGGGTGTTGCGCTCCCGGGCCAAGTCGGTACGGGTAACCGAAAGCCCGGTACGCTGATTCGCCAACTCAGTACGCTGCCGTGCCAAGCCGGTACGACCTTCGGCTAGCTCGGTACGCTGCCGTGCCAAGCCGGTACGACCTTCGGCTAGCTCGGTACGCTGCCGTGCCAAGCCGGTACGACCTTCGGCTAGCTCGGTACGCTGCCGTGCCAAGCCAGTGCGACCTTCAGCCAACTCGGTGCGTTGCCGCGCCAGACCTGTGCGCCCCTCAGCCAAGGAGGTGCGTTTCCTTGCCAAGTCGGTGCGCAGCAGTCCCAGGCGGGTGCGTTCGCGCGCCAGCTCCGTACGAAAGAGGGCGACATTCGTCCGCTGCTCGGCCATGGCCGTGCGTTCCCGGGCAAAGTCCGTGCGCAGGACGGACAACTCGGTCGAGCGCGTCGACAGCTTGGTCTGGGCGCGGGTCAACGACGTACGTTCGCGCGCCATGGCGGTCTGGTCTTCCGTGTATTTGGCGGTTTCCGAAGAGAAGCGCAACAAGTTCGAGGTGGTCGCCGTGCGGTGCTTGGCCAGCTCGTTCTGCTCGCGGATCAACTCCACTTGTTGTTCTTCGTACCCCGCACTTTTCAGCAGGGTCGCCTTGATATCATCCAGCGCCTGCGGATTGAGCGCGCTTGTATCGCCGTTGCTCATGACTCGCCTCCTGCCGTCACCTCCGCAAATTCCGCGGGGGGGGCATAGCCCTCGGTATAGTTAATTTGTTTGACCCCGGGCACCGCCCGGGCGATTTCCTGAACTACCGCCGCCTCAGCTTCCTCTAAGTAGGGGCCTTCGAGGGAGACGCATCCATCCTGTGCCGTGGCCCCAATTTCCATTTCATTAGTTCGGGGATCGGTCACCAGGGCAGCCAAGACGTTGATGGAGAGGCAATGGTTCTCGATGGCGGTCAGCGAATCCGGCGTGGTCTCGAAATCCGCCTGCTGCGCCAGCTGCCACAAGGTATGGCAGGCAGTGGAAAAGGTCAGGCGGCTCACGTTGAGACACATGTCGAACTGTTCCAGATCGCGCAAACTCTTGCCATACATGAAGCGGGTCCAGCGGTTGCGTTCCTCGTCCTGCTCACGGATTTTGGCCCGCGCCTCCGCTTCGCTGATCTTCTCTCGCTCCATCATCATCTTCATCCGCACGGCCAGCGAAGCGATGATCCGCACCCGCAGGATATGGGGGATATCGGGCAGTAGCAGGTGACCCGCATAGCCGAAATAGGCGATCGGGCCCTGGCGCGCGTAATCCAGCAGAGCCTGTTGCATCAGGATTTTGTAGGGACGCCGCAGGGCGCTGAATTCGCGGTAATTCTGCGCCGCATTCGGGACGGCTGCAGCCACCTTGTGGGCCAGCTCGCCGTGGCGATTGACGGAAGCCAGCAGGTCCTCGCGCGTCAGGCAGGTGATACCCGCCATCTTCGAGAGGCATTGGCTGATGAGTTGTCCCCCGGAAAAAGAGCCTCGGGATATTAGGATTAATGCCATAGAGTCCTCATATGTACAGCTTTATATGTACCCAGCTTTCCCGCCGGTTGAGATTTCATCCGGCGCGGCGCCCCCCGCAAGGCCGAAGCCCCGCGGGATCAACGCCGACTCCGCCGTGCACGGCGGAGTTCCCGCAACGCCGGCTCCGCAAGCACTTCCGCCGGCGCCTATATGACTGACTGTACCGCCCCACGAATCACGCCATCGAACCGTGCGCCGGGGGCGGCGCATCCGGTGCTGGCTATCGTACTCGGCAATAAGTTTCAGGGATCGGATGACCAGCCGCTGCTGGCGGGAAGGAGAGATTTCCCCGATGATCTTGGTATTACAGGCCAGCAGAAGAACGCTGAGGATCAGCAGCTGGCTGATTGCACGCGGATCTAGCCGCACGAGATTTCGGAATCTCGACAAAAGGGGGCTGCTCATGTCCGACAAGTTGGCGGGTAGTGTAATCCAGTCACTTCCGGCAATGCTACAAAAAAGTGCTCTCCCTGTGGTGCATCCGGGCTGGAATGATGATCCTGATGCCGCTTATAACATGGGAAATGACAAACGGGGCACGCTGAGCGTGCCCCGTTCACCCTACTCTCTGTGACTACCGACCACTGGCCACGGCTTTACGGCGCTTCGATCAGCTCCACCTTGCCGTCCTTTTTGCGGTGCAGAATCTTCACCCGGCCCTCCGGATCGCGGAAGACGAAAACCTCATGATCGCGGAATTCAGCCTCTTTGACCGCTTCCTCCAGCGTCATGGGCCGCAGCGCGACCGGCTGGTTGGTCTTGACCACGTGCGCCTCGGTGATGCGCGCCACCGCCGGGAAGCTGTGTACCGCAACCGGCACCGCGGTGGACGCGGTGGCACCCACGGCCACCTGCAATCCGGCAGGCGTAACCTCTGCCGGAGCCCATTTGTCCTTCGGCTGGCGTTTTAGATTTCGCGAACGCCCTTTGCTTTTGAGCGCCTGGCGCTCGATCCGCTCCAAGGCCCCGCTGACCGCCGAAAGCATATCGGTCGCCTCAACGAGGCCGACGATGGGATTGCGGTTGCCGCTGGTCACCGTGATGTCGGCGATGCTGCGGTGCTTTTCATTGGCCAGCACCACTTTGCTTTCGAAGTTATCGCCCAGGATCTTGGTGAGTTTCGTCAGGCCATGCTCGACCTGTTTGCGGATTGCGGGAGTGATTTCATATTGCCGGCCGGTGTATTCTACGTTCATCGAACGCCCCTCCTAAAAAACCCGCCGTCCCGCCCGTCGCCGGTGCGGACCGCGGGATGGGTTCACCACCTGGCCAACACGGGTTGAGCGCATCCAGCGAGAGCTTCGACGGCTCCAAGAAACGCTTCGCGCTCCCTGGAACCCTAGCTCCTTAGGAGGCCCAAAGAAAAATGGCCCGTGCGGCCTGTCCCTCTAGCCAGTTTGCCGGAAGAGCGGCCCGATAGGCGATTGGCCCTCGTCGGTAGTCCCGGTCCACTGGACTTCAGGAACCGCGTACTACAGCTACTTCTTCACTCTTCTTTGATGCGTACTCGGGATTCGCATGTCCTCCCGATATTTTGCTACCGTCCGACGAGTGACCTGGATGCCCTGCGATTGGAGGATGCGGGTGATCTGCTCGTCCGTCAACGGCCGGGTGGGATCTTCCTCCTCGATGAGCTTCTTGACCCGGCGCTTGAGGATGAGCAGCGAAGTGCCGCCCCCTTCCGGGCCATTGACGCTCTCGCTGAAGAAATAGCGGAGCTCGAAGACGCCTTGCGCCGTGTGGGCGTACTTGTTGGCCACCGCGCGGCTCACGGTGGAGGGATGCACGCCGATCTCTTCCGCCACTTCCTTGATCATCATCGGCTTCAGTTGATCGATCCCTTTGTCGAGAAATTCACGCTGGCGACCGATAATGGCGTAGCAGACCTTCAAAATCGTCTGCTTGCGCTGCTCGATGTTCTTGATGAGTTGGATGGCGGATTTGTACTTTTCTTTTACGTAATTGCGGACGTCCTTCTCGGCGGTCTCGCGGTTCAGCAGGTGGCGATAGGTCGGGCTGAGCCGCAGTTGCGGGACATCGTCGTCGTTGAGGAGCGCGAGGTACTCGTCTCCCTGTTTGACGAAAGCCACGTCCGGCTCAATCAGCCGGGCTTCGCCCTTGTTATAGCGCAGGCCGGGCTTGGGATCGAGGGTGCGGATGTAGTCCAGCGCCTGCTGCACGGCCTCCACCGGCCGGCCGAGCGCCTTGGCGATCTCCTTGAACTGCTTGTTCTCGACCTGCCGCAGATGTTGGTCCACGATCCTGTAGGCATCGGCCAGGATCTCGTCGGTGGCGCCGTTTTCGCCGGTGCGGGCTTTCTGGCGCTCGTGAATCGCCAGGTGATACTTAAGCTGCGCCAGCAGACATTCGCGCAAAGTGCGAGCGCCAACGCCGGGCGGGTCCATTTGCTGCACCAATTCCAGCGCCTGTTGCAAGGCGCGCTCGTCGAACAGCGGCGGATGCACCGGCGGCGTAGTCACCAGCGAAGGACCGGGCTGTACGCCGGCCGGGAGTTCGCGTTCCGTTGCCCCACAGGGCGACGCGTTCGCAGCTACCGCTATCGCGGCTTCGGGCAGAACACCCGGTGAGATTGGCTCGGCGGCGCCAGCGCCGTTGCCAACGCCATTGCCATTGCCAACGCTGCTCACGGCTCGCGGATAGGCGGCAGCCAGCAACTCCTCGTCGCTGGCGGTCAGATAACCCTCTTCGCTCAGGTTCCCGATGATGAGTTCGGCGGCCTCGGCTACATCGGCCTTGACGCTCATGGCGCCGAGTTGCCACATCAGATGATCGGTCAGGGTGCTGGGTCGCGACAGGAAGTTCTCAAAGGAGGGGCGCTCCACCACCTCCATCTCCGGACTCTTGAAGCCGGGATCGAGATACTCGCGGAAGAAGGAGCCGAAGTCGATTTCCTCGAAGGAGTCGGTCTTTTCGCCGCGGCCGACCTCGGCGTCGGGAGCCTCGTTCCGCTCTTCCTCGCGCCGGGCGCTCTCGTCCAACAGCGGCACCGAGTCCTCCAGTTCCTCCAGAACCGGATTCTCCACCATTTCGGCGGTGATCATGTCCCGCAGCTCAAGCTTGTTGAGCGCCAGCACGCTCACCATCTGCACCAAGCCGGGAGTCAAGATCTGCTTCTGCGTGACCTTGAGGTTCAGTTTGGGCTGTAGCGACACCATGGATGAATGGCCCGTCTCTCTCTCCTAATGGGCCTATGTTACACCAGCACGCGACCCAGTTTGGCGGCTCCAGAATTGTTTTTCGTAAGCGGTCGATAACGCCCGTGCACAATTTTCTCGCTTCAGACTTGACAAAATTTTCACCGCAGAGGACACAGAGGACCGCAGAGGAAGAACGCAGAGGGAAAAAGTTTCAATTTTGCAATTCCTGGTTTCCGGGTTCTCAACTTCTGATTCCTTTCTTGTCTTTTCCTCAGCGTTCTCTGCGCCCTCCGCGGCAAGGAGGTTTTCTCCGCGTCCTCTGCGGTAAAAGGTTTTATACCAGCGTAAAGCTTTCGCCTAGATAGACGCGTTTTACCTCTGGATCGCTGCCCAACTGTTCGGGAGTCCCTGCCCGGAAGATCCGCCCCTCGTTAATGATGTAAGCGCGGTCGGTCACCGAGAGCGTCTCGCGGACGTTGTGGTCGGTGATCAGCACCCCGATCCCGCTCGCCTTCAGATTGAAGATAATCTTCTGTAGGTCGAGGACTGCAATCGGGTCAATCCCCGAGAAAGGCTCGTCCAGCAGGATGAAAGAAGGCGAGATGCAAAGGCAGCGGGCAATCTCGACCCGGCGCCGCTCGCCGCCGGAGATGGCGTAGCCCCGGTTATGGCGAATCTGCCCCAGGCCAAGCTGCTGCACCAGTTTTTCCATACGCTCGCGGCGCTCGTGCCAGGACATGGCCTGCGCTTCCAACACCGCGAGAATATTTTCTTCCACCGTGAGCTTGCGGAAAACGGAAGGTTCCTGCGGCAGGTAGCTGATCCCGAAACTGCGCGCCCGCAGGTACATGGGCTCGCTGGTGATTTCGACCCCGTCCAGCAGGATGCGGCCGCTGTCGGGAGGGGCCAGCCCGACAATCATGTAAAAGGTGGTAGTTTTGCCGGCCCCGTTGGGCCCAAGCAGGCCCACCACTTCGCCCTGATTGAGGTGGAGGCTGACGCCGTTGACGACCCGGCGACCACGGTAGGATTTCGCTAATTCATCCGTCGCCAGGGTCTGCATCTATTTGGAAACTCGTGTTTTAGTGACTGCCGGGGCGTTCTGGCCGCCCTCCACGAGGACTCTATCATCGCGGTTCCAGAAGGTCAACGAATCGCCGGTGGTGGTGCCTTTCGCGGCGTCCCAGACCAAGGGCGGTCCGCCGGTCAGGACGTACTTCCCGTCGTCCGCGGTGTAGACCAGTTTTTGTCCATTGGCCCGGCGGGCTGGCTGGGTCACAACCACTTGGCCTTCCGCCACCATGTGGTCCAACTGGCTGGAGCCGTCGGTCGGAAGCGAAGCGGTGGCTGGGGCGCCCGGCGCGCTTGGCTTCAGGTAAACGTCTGCTTGTTCGGAGGTCATGGTGCCATCCGCGCTCTTGACCAGAACCCCGCCTTCGTAATGTGCCAGGCGCTGGAGATCCATATAGGTCAACCTCAGGGAGGTCACCGTGACCGGGCTGGGCTGACCTTTCGCAGGCTGCTGCACGAGAATGTTCCTGACCGGAACCTGCGGGGACCCCTGCGCCGCCATGCTTCGCTGATCGCGGTTGAAGTCAATCACCGGGGCCTGCACGATATTGGGACCCTGCCAGAGACGGGCATCGCCGGTGTAGCGCGCCATTCCGGTATCGCGACGCGCGGTCATGGAGCGCGCGGTTACGTGGATGGGATCGCTGCCGGCGAGCAGGGCTCCATTGGGCTGCGCTTTCAAGTCGCTGTAGGTCGTCTTGACGTCGCTATCGGCTTGGGCGTCGCCCGAGCCGCGCCACATGCGGATCGCGCGCGCGGTTGTGGTCATGCTGCCTTCGACCATGCGCGGCGAGCCCACCAGCGTCAGAAGCTGATCGGCAGGATCGTAGGTGGCCTTTTCCGCCCAGGCGGCACGCTCGCCATGATTGGGCAGCGGCTCGTGATACACAAAGTCTCCCTGCTGCACCAGCTTGCTGATCGCGCCCGCGTTATCGAAATCAGCGGTGATCTGGCGGCTGGTGCTGACCCGGTCCGCCTGGCCCGGCGTGCTGGAAACGATGCGCGCATTCGGAGCGCCGTGCACCGTTTGCATACGGTTATTGGCGAAAGTTGCGTCGAATTTGCCTGCCGTGACCACGGTGCGCGAAGGTGCGGTCTGGCGCGAAGAAGAAGAGTTTCCGGCGCTCAGAATGACAACCTGGGCGGGGCCGCTAGTGTCCGCGGTCTCCAGCACCTGTTCACCGCTCAAGCGGAGGTCGATGGTCTCGGCGTCGAGCTCCACCGTCTGCGCATTCGCATTCGTGCCGGCCGCTCCCGGCGCTCGCACGGGAGCGCTGGTTGGCGATGCCGGCGGTTGCAGCAGCTTGGCGCCATCGGTGGCATGCACCTTGCGCAGCTTGGCATCGGCAAAGTCCAGGAGAACACGGCCCGCTTGGCCGTTCATCGGGTGTGCGCCGGTTTGCTCCATGGTCACGCCGCCGGAGAGCAGGGCGTTGGTGATCTCGTTGTGCTTGCCCTCGGCGTTGACTTGGCCTTGCGGAGCCCGCACCACAAAACGCTCGCCTTTGTTGATGGAGGTCATCTGGACCTCGCCCACGCCGATGATGTGGTCTACGCTGTTGTCGCTGCGCAAAAAGATTGTCGCTTGGTTGGCCTGCATGGTGCCGTTCTCGCGGTCGAGGAGGGCGTCGTCGAGAACGATCTGGCGCGGATTCTTGGTGATTACGCCATGGCGGGCAGCCAAATCGAGTGGGTGCGTGCCCTCGCTGTGGACGTGCACCTCCGAGGTCAGCGTCAACATGTTTTCCTTGGAGTCGTAACTCGCGCCCATGGCGGAGCCGGAGGTCTGCTGATTTCGGAAGTCAACGCGGCCATTGGTTTCGGCCTGGCCGGTCTTCTGGTTGAACACCAGATTGGCCGTCTCGATGTGAACCGGGTCCTTCGCCTGCTGCGGCGGGCTGTCTTCCGGCTGCGGGCCGGCCTGCTGCGCCGATTCCAGGTCGATATGCACCACGCCTTGCGAGATGATGTCGCCGGACTGCGGGTCGTACTCGAAACTGGCACCGTAGATATGGTCGAAGCGGTCACCCTGGCGCCCATAGACAACGATGTTGACATCGTGCAGCTCGGCGCGGCCGCCTTGCTTGAACTGGGTGGCATTCTTGGCCCGGATCGTGTACAGATTGCGCCCGTTCTCCGACTTGGAAAGCGAAAAGCCTTCGGTGCTCTGCTGGATCTCGACGCCAAGCGCCTTGATGGTCGATTTCCCGGCCAGGTGCGAGACCCGGTACCTTCCATAAAAGTAGAATCCGGCGACCACCCCCAGCAGCAGGATCGCCGCCGTGGCAAACAACCAGCGCAGTCGCGGGATGCTAGAGGGCATGAATGCTTTAACTATAAACGAGAGCCGAAGTCGCTAACAGCTCTAGCTTTCAGCTGGCGGCTCTCAGCAGTGGCCAGAGCGGTTTAACGGCACACCGCCACTGAGATCGCGACTCTCTGTTGCCGGCTTCGTTTATCCTGAGTAGTCATGAGATTGCTAGTCCTTTTCCTGCTACTCGCCTCCACGCTAACGCCGGCCCAGAGGGGCTCCACAAAACGCGGCGAAGATTCGCGTCCTGAGGTGGAAGTCGTCCGCGATATCTCCGGCATGTACACCTTTCTGCAGGATGGCGAGTTCGTTCAGGTCACCCAGGAATCCGACGGCAGGATCACTGGTTTCATCTCGCGTTACGGAACGCTGCCCAGCGATAAGGGCGCGTTCCTCGACCAGTTCTTCAAGAGCGCCTCGCTGAAAGGTGACGCGCTCGAGTTCACCACCGAAGCCGTTCACGGCGTGACCTACTCTTTTCGCGGCACCGTGATCCGCGGCCCGGGGAAGCGACCGGGCGATGAAGCCTACTGGGTGCTGCGCGGAACATTGACGGAAACGAGTACCGGCCCCGACGATCAGCCGAGCGCCCGCTCGCGGCAGGTGGAATTCAAGAGCTTTCCCCAGGACGTTGAAGAGAATGGCCAGTGATATTGGGTCCAGAGACTCGGGCCGCAATGCCGACTTTTCTTAAGCAGCCGGGAAATGACGGATGCAGTTAAGGCAGCCATCGACTATGCCGGGATGGAGTGCTACTTTTGTGAGAGGCGGAGAGGCCAGAGCGCGGCATGGCACAAATATTTGTTTCGCACAGCAAGACCGACAAGGAAATCATTCACTTCTTCTTGGAGGCATTCGCCGGAACGAAAGTGAAGCCCCATCTGGAAGAACTTGAAGCCGAGCTGCCAACCGGCGTGAATGCAGAAAAGATCAAGAACGACATTGACACTTCACACGCCATATTCGTGCTATTGAGCAAGAATGTTGAATCCTTAAAGCACACGAGAGATTGGATAAATTGGGAGTGCGGTGTCGCACGGAACAAGCCGATATGGGTATTTGAGCCTGCAGACTCGCTTAGGAGCATCGGCGTTATCGTTCCATCATTCAATCATCATGCGGTGTTTGAGATGTCAGAAGAATGGCGAAAATACTTACGGGACATCATCGATTCATTCGATGACTCGCACGTGCTCCCAACCCTCGCATTAACAGCAGGAGCAGGGGCCTTGCTCAATGAAGATAATCCCGGAGCAGGAGCCATGGTCTGCGCTGGGATCGGACTTGCCGGACTGATCATACGCGGATGGACGCGCCGATCGTTTGGCGTTGACGTGCAATGTTGCAAGTGTCATTCGAACTACAAAGTTCATCGGTATGGACAAACTCGTTGCGCGGTTTGCAATACTCCCCTGATCATTCAGGAGCCCCAGACGCAGGAATTAAGCGCTTCCGCAACATGAGCGGCACCGTCTTTTGAGTGGTGGCGGCGGCTGGACTCGAACCAGCGACCTAGGGATTATGAGACCCTCGCTCTAGCCACCTGAGCTACACCGCCACAGTGTGAAACCGCAAGGCAGGAAAAAGGCCGGGCTGAGCTGATGACGCGCCTCAGGACGCCCGGCTGAACTGATTCTAAGAGCCACGCGTTACGGGTGTCAACGGCGGTCCACATCTGGCAAATCCACCCACATCTGCTAAAAGCAGGCAGATGTGGGGCACCCGGCACCCAGCCAACGACAAACGACAAACGACTAGCGACCGGCTCAGTGGCTTTCGGCGTCGCCGGCGGCGAAGTCGGGACGATCCACCTTCGGCTGGCTCGCTAGCTTCGGCATCTCGGGAGCTGCCTGAAACTGTTCATCCGGGTGCGCGGCAATGACGGGCGTCATGAAGTCGATCCAGATGGGCAGCGCGGCCTGCGCGCCCGTCTCTTTTTCGCCCAAGGTGCGGGACTTGTCGTCAAAACCCATCCACACGCCGCAGGTGACCGAGGGCGAGAAGCCGATGAACCAGGCGTCGCCGAACTCGTTGGTGGTGCCGGTTTTGCCGGCAAGCGGATGCTTCAGCTTGCTGGCCCGGATCGCGGTGCCGTGCTGGACCACTTCACTCAGCATGGAGGTCATGATGCGCGCGGTGCGCGGGCTGATGACGTCGCGAACTTCGGGATAGTTCTCCTCCAGCGCGCGGCCGTCGTAGTCGGTCACTTTGCGAATGTATCGTGGGACGACCCGTACACCGTCGTTTGGGAAGGTGGTAAAGGCGGCCGTGTGCTCGATGAGCAGCATGTCGCCGGCGCCCAGCGCCAGCGGCAACACCGGCGGCAGGTCGGTGGTGATGCCGAAGCGGCGAGTGTATTCGATGACGCTCCTCACCCCGTAGCGGGCCGTGAGTTTCAATGCTGGAATGTTGCGCGATTGCGCCAGCGCACGGCGCAGGGTGATGTTGCCCTCGAACTTGCCGTCGTAATTGTGCGGGCTGTAAGGACCCGATGCGGTCTGGAAGGTCACCGGCGCGTCGAGGATCACATCGTCCGGCGTGGAGCCCTGGTCGATGGCCGTGGTGTAAACGTAGGGCTTGAAAGAAGACCCCACCTGCCGCAGCGCCTGGGTGGCACGGTTGAACTTGGAATCCTCGAAGTCGCGCCCGCCGACCATGGCCTTGATGTCGCCGGTGGCATTGTCGATGGCGATCAGCGCCCCTTGCGCTCCGGAGTCCTGCTCCAGCGAGACCCGCGAGCTGCCGTCCGCGCCAAGGCTGACGATCTTCACATAAACCAGGTCGCCCGGGGCCAACATATCGCCCACCTTGCGGTGCTCGGTTTTCGGGCCAAGCACCCATTGCATGTCGGCGGGGAGAAGAGAAGCGCTATAGCGACCGAATTTGATTTCCCCCGCACCGCTCGAAACCGACGTCACCAGCGCATGAACATAGCTGCCGGGCTGGATGACCTTGGTCCAGTCGGGATGCTGGTAACTTTCCAGCGAATCGCCGGCGGCGAGCACGTTGGGCAGGCTTCCCTTCCAGCCATGGCGGCGCTCATAAGCGGCCAGTCCATCGAGCACGGCGCGATTCGCCGCCTCCTGCATATCCATGTCCAGCGAGACATAAACCTTCAGCCCGCCCTGGTGAACCTCGTCGCTGCCGTACTTCTTCTCCAGATAGCGGCGGACCTCCTCCACGTAATAGGGCGCCAGCGAGTTGGGATCGCCCTGCACGTTGAGCCGGGTGGGCTGCTCTTTGGCGTGGTTCGCCTGCTCGGCGGTGATGCGTCCGTCCTCCATCATGGCGTTCAGTACCAGGTTGCGGCGGCGCAGCGAGCGCTCGGGGCTGTTGATCGGCGAATAGTAGTTGGGCGCCTTGGGCAGCCCGGCCAGAACGGCGGCTTCCTCCAGCGTCAGGTTCTTGGCCTTTTTATTGAAGTAGAATTCCGCGCCCGCTTCGAAGCCGTACACGCCATGGCCGAGAAAGATCTGGTTGGCGTACATGGTGAAGATCTGCTGCTTGGTGAAGCGCCGCTCGATCTGGATCGAGAGGATGATCTCCTGCACCTTGCGGTGGAAGGTGCGGTCGGGCGTAAGAAACAGGTTGCGCGCCAGCTGCATGGTTATCGTGGACGCGCCCTGCGCCCGCTGCCCGCTGACCAGGTCGCGGTAGGCGGCGCCGACCACTCGCCAGAAGTTGATGCCCCAGTGCTTCTCGAAGTCCTTGTCCTCGATGGCGAGGATGGCGTCGCGCAGCACCTTCGGGAAGTCGTTGTAACCGACGATGACCCGCCGCTGCAGGGCAAAAGACCCGATGACTCGCCCTTGCGTGTCGTACAAATCGGTGACCGTCGAGGGCCGGTATTGCTCCAGTTGCGTGACTTCAGGCAGGTCGGTGGAATAAACGAACAACAGGCCCGCCGATGCTCCGATCAGCGCTGCCGCCAGGACCATCAGGCCCACGACGATGCGGCCAAACCAGCGCGGAGGCGGTGCTTCCAGCGGCGGAGGGAGGTGCGTCTCGGCTGACTGGGGCGTGATGTGAACTACTTCCATTTCTCGCAGGGGGACAGGGCCAGAATAGCAGAAAGGCAGGGCTCAGTTCGCGGTACTCAGTCCTTTCCGATACGGCCAGCGGCGTGGGCGCTTACATCTACTCGCTGATTGACAAGGCGTCGCCGTCGGGGGTGGGGTACAGCAAGAGGAAGCAGCAGAAGCTCGGGCACCTGTACATGACGGACCCGTTGATTTTGGGGGAGTTTAGGATCGGCGTGGAGGACCCCGAGTTCGACACCGGGTTCGTCTCTAGGGCGAATCGGTAGCCGGTAAGAAACCATTTGTGTCGAGAATCATTACTACTTCGTTGCCCTTCTTGCGCCGAGCAGTTGTTCGCACAACTGTGTCCGACTGAACCACTCCCTTTTGAGCGAGCGGTTCAAAGCTCGCATCTGCGAGTTGCTCGACGGCTGCGATAGCATCGACGCAGAGAGCGTAATCAACACCACTAAGAACCACTGCGATCTCTCGGTGACTCTCTCGGACGACTTGTTGAAACTCCTCGAACAGCCGCAACAGCGTGGCTAGCAGACCGCTCCGGGCGTTCTCGACTAGTTGCTTTGCTTGCTCGACATCGCCCTGGGCAATTTTCTGTGCCTGGCTAGCGAGTGCGTGGATTGCCTGATGGGGGGCGTCGAACTTTCTGAGAAAACCAGAAACAACGACGTTGTCAGTTTTGAAGTTGTCGTACCATTTCCCGAAGGCACACTGATGGGGGTCAGTGACTACGTCTATCTTCTGGTTTGACATGACGGAGTCGGTCAACTTTTCCAACCAACGCTCATGGTCCTGGGCACGTTGTTCCATCAACGCACAGAATTCTTCGACTTCATCCTGGGCAGAGGGCATAGCCAGGCGTTTGCGAACATCCACAAGGGGGATAATCTTGCCGCGCAAATTTGAATACGCCGCGCACGTAGTCCGGCACATTCGGAATTGTGGTGACTTGCGGCGCAATCAGCATCTCTTTGACCACACCACAATTGAGCCCGAAGAGGCGATGGCGCAGTTCAGCCAGCACCCAATGCCTCTGGGCAGTATCAATGATGTCTTGCATTCCATTGTTATCGGCATTCCCCCGGAAAATCTTCAGCCCTCACGCTCCAATGACGGCGGTGGCGATTTGCTTGCGCACCTTTTCAACCTGAGTGTTGTCAACGAGTCTCGGGGAGGTCGTCGGCACCCCGGCATTGTTTCCGAGGTCATCAGCGGCAAGCGCGAACTCAACAAAGAGCAGATTCGGCGGCTGAGCGAGCGCTTTCGCGTCTCGCCGGAAGTGTTCTTTTGAGGGTTGGGGCCCACTAGTAAGCTGTCCCGCTGATAACGTAAGCACTACAAGGGTGTCATCCTGAGCGAGCCGGTCGGGCGAGTCGAAAGCCTGCCCTGAGCGAAGTCGAAGGGGACCTTGCGGTTTTCTGTATAAAACACTAAGGTGCTTCGACTCGGCGGATCGCGAGCGCGCGATCCGTCTCGCTCAGCATGACAACGAAATCGCCGGGACAGTTCACAGACTAGGGGCGTATCAGGTTGCCTGGTGCCCACATCTGCGCTTTTCGCAGATGTGGGGCACCGTCGGATACAACTATGGACAAGAATTTCGCCGATCACTTTGCCGGGGTTGCCGCTGCGTATGCGGGCTTCCGCCCCACATATCCAGAGGCCTTGTATGCGTGGCTGGGGGAGATCGCTCCCGGACATCGGTTGGCCTGGGATTGCGCCTGCGGCAGTGGACAGGCTTCGCTCGACTTGGCGCGTTACTTCGAGCATGTCGTCGCCACCGACGCCAGCCGGGCACAGATTGAGGCCGCTCCTACTCATCCAAGCATAGAGTTTCGCGTGGCCCCCGCCGAGAGCTCCGGATTGCCGGAAGCCTCTGTCGATCTCATCACCGTGGCCCAGGGGTTGCACTGGTTCGACCTGGAGCGCTTCTACGCCGAGGTGCGCCGCGTGGCCCGGCGCGGCGGAGTGCTCGCCGCCTGGACCTACGGTCCAATCGCCTTGAACGGCGACGCGGTGAACACCTGCGTGCAAAGCTTCTATCACGACGTGGTTGGTCCGTATTGGCCACCCGAGCGCAAGTACGTGGAAACCGGCTATCGCACCCTGCCGTTCCCCTTCGACGAGCTTTCCCCGCCCGCTTTCCACATGCAAGCGGAATGGGCTCTGCCGGAGCTCCTGGGCTACCTGCGCAGTTGGTCTTCCACGGCACGATTCATTGTTGCTCGGGGATTCGATCCCGTCGTCAACCTGGGAGAGGAGTTGCTGCCGCTGTGGGGTGATCCTGAATCGCCCCGCACCATAACCTGGCCGCTCTCGGTTCGGGTCGCGCGGGTGGGCAAGGCGGGTTAGAGCAGGACTACTAACCCACATCTGCCAAAACCGGGCAGATGTGGGGCACCCTCTTGGAGCACCCAATCCCCTCGTTGAATGGAGTGGCCGGCGAATTTAGACTGGTTGCATGCACGCGCATGCCGGTCATGGCCACCAGGATCAGCACCAGCACGAGGTAGAAGGCACCTCGCAGGTGCTGCGCTTCTCGCTGGTCGTGACCCTGGCGTACATCGCGCTGCTGCTCGTCTCCGGTATTCGCGCCCACTCGCTGGCGCTGCTCTCTGAGGCCGGGCACAACGTCAGCGATTTCCTTGCCCTGCTGCTTTCGCTGTTCGCGGTCTTCCTGGAGGCGCGCGCCCCGAGTTCGACCAAGACCTTCGGCTATCAGCGCGCGGGCGTAATTGTGGCGTTCGTCAACTCAGCCACGTTGGTCATCATTGCCTTTTACATCTTCTACGAAGCTGCCCGCAGGTTGCACGCGCCACAACCGGTGCACCCCGGCACCATGATCGGGGTGGCCGCTGCAGGCGTGGTCATGAACGGCATCATCTCGCTGATGCTGTTTCGCCGGGGCGGCTCCGACCTGAACGTGCGCAGCGTCTTCCTGCACATGCTGGGCGATACGCTTTCCACCGCCGCCGTGATCGCCGGCGGCTGGGCCATCCTGGTGACCGGGCGCTGGTGGATCGACCCCGCGCTCTCGTTCGGCATCGCCGCGCTGATCCTCTGGTCATCGTTCGGCATCATTCGCGACACGCTCAACATCCTGCTGGAGGGCGTACCGCGGGGGATGGAGCAACAGAGGATCCTCGAAGAAATGGGAGACATTCCGGGAGTGAATGCCGTGCACGACCTCCACGTCTGGAGCCTGGGCTCGCACAGCCACGCGCTCTCCTGCCATATCGCCATCGCCGACATCCCGCCTTCGGAGAGCGAGAGCATACTGCAGCAGATCCAGCTTTGCCTGCGTAACAAGTTCCACATCCATCACAGCACGATACAATTCGAGCACCCGGACAAGGTGTGCGACATCGCGAGTGGCTGCGTCATTGTGCCCGTGCGACCGTCTGGCCCACACGATCACGCCCATTGATCCTCAGAAAAGCAAAGCTGCCGCTGATTTGCGCTGATCAACGTTGATCAGGAACGCTTGTCATTCCGAGCGCCGGGGTTTGGCGCGAGGAATCTGCAGTGTCGCCTAAGTCAGCCAAAATGCAGATTCCTCCACTTCGCTCCGCTCAGCGTCGGAATGACAAATCCTGCCGCTGATAAGCGCTAGACTAATCTTAAATTTCCCAAGAGATCAGCGTTAATCAGCGGCTCTTTGGTGTGGTTAGCCGCTGCCCAGCATCGCGGCAAGGGCGGCGCGGTTGCGGATCACCAGATTCGATCCCTTGATGTAGGCGAGTTGCTTGGTGCGGAACTCCGCCAGGATTCGTGTCACGGTTTCTCGCGAGGTGCCGATCATCTGCGCGATCTCCTCGTGGGTCATGGCGACCTTCACCCGGGTCCCCTCTTTGGTTTGCTCGCCGCCGTTCGAGGCCCATTCCAGCAGCACGCGGGCCAGCTTCTCGCGGGCCGAATGCGACAGGCCCAGGGCCCGAATCTGCTCAAAGGCGGTCTGACAACTGGCGCTCAGATGCTTGGCGGCCTGCAGACAGGCATCGCCATGCTCGCGCAGGAACTTCATGAAGTCTTCGCGGCGGATGAAGTTGACCTGGCAGGGATGAAGTGTTTCCGCGGTCATCTCATACGGGATGCCGGAGACGGTAGCGTGCAGGCCGAGCACCTCGCCGGGTTCGGCAATCTTCAGGATGAGCGCCTTGCCATCCGAGGCGGTAATGCAAAGTTTCACCCGGCCCTTGCAGAGGATGAAGACGCCGCGCGGCGTCTGGCCTTCGGTAAACAGCATGGCCCCGCCGGGATACGAGGCGGAAAACTTGATGGCATTGAACGCCTCCAGGCTAACTTTGGGGAGGTCGCAGAAAAAGCGCTGGTCGCGCAATTTGCAAATCGTGCAATCGTCAATGACGTCCAGCCCGTAAGGCGCGCTCACGTGATCCACTCCTGAGTACGACTTTTCAATATATCACTAGATTCTGTGATACGCATCACAGGAGGGCAGATAAAGTTGTGCGCGGGTTAAGGCCCGGGACAGGCGCCGGTCCGAGAAACGCCATGCGCTTTCGCCCCGCCGCCCTACGGAATTCTTCGCCCCACCTCCGGCGGCAAGGCACATTAACTTTCCTTAAGTTGATTGGGAACAGCACGTGCTTACTTTCGAGTGGGCTCCAGCCGGGCAGGGAAACAGAAGGCTTGTGGAAAAGGGGGCCGCTACAGTGGCAGGGGCGAAGCCTTGTCTGGGAGCGGGTTCGATGAGGTTTCTTGAGGAAGACCATGATTGACATTCGAGGTCGGTTGCGGGGATTGCGTCCGAGGAGCGGGCTGCAGACATCAGGTACGGCGCCAAGCTTCGAGGAGACAGTCTCCCTGGGACTGGCGGCCCAGGCTTGGTTTGCGGTGTTCACCAGCTCGCATCACGAAAAGCGGGTTGCGCAGTACCTGCTGCAACGGCGGATCGAAAACTTCCTGCCCCTGTATGTCGCGGTCCATCACTGGAGCAACCGCCGCCGCGTGACCCTGGAGTTGCCCTTGTTTCCCAACTATATTTTTGTGCGCATCGCGGCCCCGCAGCGGGGAACGGTATTGGAAGTTCCGGGCGTGTTGTCGATTGTCGGATGTGGCCGCCGGCCCATGCCGCTGCCGGTGTTCGAGATTGAATCGTTGCGCTCCGGTCTCCATCTGCGCAAGTTCGAACCTCACCCCTACCTGGTGGTCGGGGAGCGAGCCCGCATCAAGGCGGGGCCGTTGGCCGGCATGGAGGGGATTCTGCTGCGCAAGAAGAAGGATCTTCGCGTGGTTCTGACGATTGTCGAGATCCAGCAAAGCGTGGCGGTGGAAGTCGATGCCATGGATGTCGAACCGGTGGTTGGCGGCAGCTGGCAGCTGGCCGTTCCCTCCCGCCAGCCCTATACGTGCCGGGCCGCCCCAGGATCTTAGTCAGGCTGGGCATCGATGGTTGCGCTCTATTCCTTTTCCCGGGAAGCTCTCGATCGAGAGCATTCGTCTTCACCATGAACCAGAGCAAAGCGGGCACCGAAGAGCGCATAGTGGAAACGGCGGTCCAACTGTTTTCCCTGCAGGGATTCCGGTGCACCAGCACGCGCCAGCTGGCCCGGCTGGCCGAGGTCAATGAAGTCTCGATTTTTCGTTACTTTGCCCACAAACAAGAGCTGTTTTGGGCGGCCTTAGAATCGCGGCTGGAGCGGGTGCAGGTAAGGAAAGAGCTGCAGCAAGGGCTGGCGCAAGCGGGGCAACCTGAGCTGGTGGTGCCGCTGATCGTGGAATTGCTGGTGGACGCGGCGGTCTGCCACTCCGAGCTGATTCAGCTCTTACAGGTCGGCTTCTCGGAGCTGCGTCCCGGTACCGAGCGTTTGTTTCGCCAGCATCTGCTGCCCATCTTGCTGGAGATCCGCGAATATCTGCGGGGGTGCATGGCGAACGGCTCGCTGCGCCGCGTGGATCCGTCGATTATGACCATAGCTTTCGCCGCTACCGTTGTGGCCCACCACGGTCTGGATCGGCTATTTGCCGACTCCCATCGCCCGTATGCCAATGCGGAAGAAGCGGTCCGGGCCTACAGCGACTTCTGGCTCACCGCGCTGCTGCCAGGCGGTGTCCCGGGTATTCCTGGTCCGACCTTGGCGGTTCAAGAGCTGAACCCGGCAGGAGAGGCTTCGTCGCGCGGGGCAACGGATTGGCACCGAGCGGAAGAATCCTAGGCAGAGAGCAATAGAAAAGAGAGCGATAGAAATTGGGGTTCTTCGACAACGGTGAGGCCGGTGCAAACGGCGGAAATCACGGCTGCCCATCTCGATTGGGCGGTCGCCGCCGGGGCGTAGTCATCGCGGCAATCATCGCTTTTCTCGCCCCACCGATAGCGGCGCAGGACAGCCGTCTGCAACCTACGGTGCCCCACGAGATGAAGAATTTCTTCCGCGGAATCATGACGGACCAGCAATACCAATGGACGAGCCCCCTGCATCTGTGTCTGCGCGATGCGCAGTGGCTGGTGCCGTTGGCGGGCATCGGGACCGGCCTGATGATGACCGACCGCACCACAGCCCACGAGTTCAGGCGCGGCGGCCATCCAGGCTTTGGCGCCTTCTCCAACGCCGGAGTCGGCCTGCTTGGACTGACCGCAGGCTCCCTGTATTTTCGTGGCCTGCGCTACGGAGATGGCCAGCAGCACGAGACGGGCCTGCTCGCCGCCGAGGCCGGAGTCGATGCCCTGGCGATGGATGAAATGCTGAAGTGCGGCTTTCGCCGGGAGCGCCCCACGCAAGACCTTGGCAGCGGCCGCTTCTTCCAGGCGAGTGGCGCGTCTTTCCCCTCGGTCCACGCCGCTACGGCTTTCGCCGTGGCCACGGTGATCGCGAACGAATACCCCGGTTGGATGACGAAGCTGCTCTCCTACAGCACGGCCAGCGCCATCAGCATGGCCCGGGTGAGCGAGGGAGATCATTTTCCCTCCGACGTATTCATCGGCGCGACCATGGGATATCTGATCGGGCGCAGCGTCTACCGCCGGCGCCACGAGTTCGCAGACGATCTCTATGGAAGGTTCGGCGGAACCTTCGGCAGCGAACCGCTTCCTTTGCCGCCTACCCGCATGAGTTCAACCTACATCGAGCTGGATAGCTGGATCTACCCCGCGGTGGAACGGCTGGCTGCTTTGGGGGTCGTAAAAACAGAGTTCCTGGGTCTGCGCCCCTGGACCCGCATGGCGGTCTACGGCATGATTGCCGACAAAGAAGAAGACGATGAGGATCCCGGTGCTCCGGCTGCGGCTCTGGTTTCGTCGCTGAAAATGGAGTTGAAGCGCGAAGCGGAACTCGACTCCGGCCAGCCGAACCGAGCCATCGCCATTGACCGGCTCTATACCCGAACCCAGTTCACCTCCGGCACCCCGCTCGTGGACGGCTTCCACTTCGGACAAACCCTCGCCAATGACTTTGGCCGTCCCTATGGGCATGGCTGGCAGCAGGTCTCAGGCTTTGAGGCGCGGGCGGAGCAGGGAAGATTCTCGTTCTTTGTACGCGGCGAGTACCAGCACGGTCCCAGCGTTCCCGGTTATGGCGCCAACGTGGCACAGGTCATCGCCAACCAGGACAGCACCCCGGTACAGGCTTATCACCTTCTGCCGGGGCGCGACAGCTTCCGCCTGCTGGACACATACGCCTCGATGAACCTGCTGGGGCACGAGATCTCGGTGGGAAAACAAAGCTACTGGTGGGGCCCTGCTTCGGGCAGTGGCATGATGCTCAGCAATAACGCCGAGCCTTTTTATTCGCTGCGGATCAACCGCACCCTGCCACTCTCGATTCCGCTGCTGTCGAAAATCCTCGGCCCGGTTCGCTACGACAATTTCTTTCGCCGGCTTGCGGGCCATCAGTTCCCGCCCCGCCCCTTCTTTATATGGGCAGAAGATTAGCTTTCAACCCACCGAAAACCTGGAGCTGGGGTGGTCGCGCGACGCGGTCTTTGCCGGCGAGGGAGTCGAGCCGCTCACCTTCGGCACCTGGTTGGCCAGCCTGACCAGCACCAGCAGCGGCACCTACGCGGGAATGTCGCAACGCACCGGCCCGGGAGCCCGCCATGGAGGCTTCGATTTCCGCTATCGTTTGCCGGGGGCAAGAAACTGGCTGACCCTGTATGCAGACTCTGTTGTCCACGATGACATATCCCCGGTGGACGCGCCTCGCCATGCGGCTATAACTTCGGGCCTCTATCTGGCCCGGTTTCCCCGCCTTGCCAAACTCGATTTGCACCTGGAGGGCGGTACAACCGATCCGGCGACCCAACGCGCCGAGGGAGGCCGCTACTACTACTTCGAGAGCATTTACAAGGACGGCTACACGAACAAGGGTTACCTGTTGAGTTCCTGGTTAGGCCGCGAGGGAACGGGTGGCCAGGCATGGCTCACCTACTGGTTCCATCCCCAGAGCACGCTTCAGCTTGGCTATCGCACCGTGAAGGTGTCCCCCTTCTTTGTGCCTCAGGGAGAAACGCAGCAGGACGCCTACGCCAGGCTGCGTTACGCCTGGCGCAATGGCTTGGCCTTGGATGCGCTCGTTCAAGTCGAGCGCTGGAGGGCGCCGGTCCTTTCTCCCAGCCCGCAGACCGACGTGACCACGCAAATTCAGATTTCGTTCCGGCCCCGGGATTGGCGCTGGCTGGGCCGGGCAGCGCGCAGCGCCGACGGGCAATAGAGCAATAGTCCGACAAGACCTCCGTATCAACCGGTGAAGACGCGCCCCGCGTTCTTCCGAAGGTAACCATGCCATCACCCATGCCATCCCCAATACCAACGATCCGATGCTTCACCGTTCTGCTGCTCGTGTGGTTGCTCGCGGCCCAGAATCCGGCCGTTGCTCAGAGTACGCTCGAAACCCCGGTTCTTGCCGGTACGCGCTGCCAAGGATTCGATTGCGACGGCACGCAGGAAGAGAGCGCTGCCCCCGATGGGGCGAAACCTGCGGCTAGAAACTCCGGAACGGTCGCGGTCTGGCATGCGAGTGACCACGTCGGCGATCGATCCCCGCAAGGATCCAGAGGCGGCGCCGGCGCCGACGCCCGAGCCGCAACCGCCGACCGAATTCCAGGAGTTCGTCGCCACGGCCATCGGACGCCTGCTGCCGGTTTATGGATCCAACCTGTTTGACCGCGTCCCCACCACCTTTGCCCCGATCGACCGCGTCCCGGTTACCGCCGACTATGTGGTCGGCCCCGGGGACGAGGTATTGGTCCGGGCCTGGGGACAGATCGATCTCGACGCCAAGGTGATCGTCGACCGCACCGGCAATGTCTACTTGCCCAAAGTCGGAAACTTGTCGGTAGCCGGGTTGAGGTATCAGCAGTTAGAAGAGTACTTCCGCACCGCGATTGGCAGGATGTTCCGCAACTTCGACCTGAGTGTAAATCTGGGCCAGTTGCGCTCGATCCAGGTCTTTGTGGTTGGCCAGGCGCGCCGTCCGGGGACCTATACGGTCAGCTCCCTCAGCACCCTGGTCAATACCCTGTTCGCCTCGGGAGGCCCCGCCGTCAGCGGCTCCCTGCGCCACATCCAGCTGCGACGCCAGGACCGCGTGGTCACCGAACTGGACCTTTACGACCTGCCGCTGCGCGGGAATAAATCCAAGGACCTGCACCTGTTGCCCGGCGACGTCATCTACATCCCGCCGGTGGGCCCATCGGTGGCCGTGGCCGGCAGTGTGAATGTGCCCGCCATTTATGAGTTGCGCGAGCGGACGAATCTGGGCGAGGTGCTCGAAATGTCGGGCGGTCTGGCCACCACCGCGGACGGCCAGAAGGCCATCCTCGAGCGCATTGAAAGCCATGTCACCCGCAAGGTGGAAGAATTTCCTCTGGATCCACAAGGTCTGAGACGGGAGCTGCGGGACGGCGATCTGGTGCGCATTCAGGCGATCTCCCCCAAGTTCGAGAATGCGGTGATCTTGCGGGGCAATGTCGCCGAACCGGGCCGCTATCCCTGGCGCGAAGGCATGCACCTGCATGACCTGATCCCCAATCGCGAGTTCCTGCTGACCCGCAAATACTGGCGCCGGCAAAACGAGATTTCCACCAGCGCCGTGCTCGACGGAGATGGAGAAGAACGAAGCGACGCCACCACGCTCCATCCTGCGAATTCAATGCGAAATACAAACATCGCCACCAATCGAATTCGGTCGATGGATGGACTCCAGTCCGGGGACAAAATCCGGTTCGGCGACGGAATCCAGTCCGGCAATGAAATCCAGTCCGGCGAGGTGCGCAACGAGGTGCGGCGCAATGCGCCGGAGATCAACTGGGACTATGCCGTCATCCAGCGCACCGACCCGGAGACGCTGGCCGCGAACCTGATTCCCTTCAACCTGGAAAACGCGATTCAGGAGGACGGTCCCGAGGAAAACCTGCTGCTGCTGCCAGGCGATATCGTGACCATCTTTTCGCAGAAGGACATGACCGTTGCCCAGGAACGGCAGAGCAAGTTTGTGCGGCTGGAAGGCGAATTCCGCGCGCCAGGCGTGTACAAGGTGCAACCGGGAGAGAGTCTGCGGGCGCTGGTGGCTCGGGTCGGCGGCTTGAGCAGCGGCGCTTATCTGTTTGGCACCCAGTTCACCCGGGAAGCGGCGCGCCTTGAGCAGCAGAAGAGCCTCGACCAGATGACGCATGAACTGGAGATGGAAGTCGAGCGCTGCACCATCACTGCCGCACGGGCCAAAACCGAGCAGCCAGAGGCGCTGGAGGCGGCACGCGCTTCCGAACATGCGCTGGTGGAAAAGTTCCGCCAGTTCAAAGCGAGCGGCCGCATCGGACTGGAAATCACGCCCGCCGCGAGCGGGGCCGAAGCCTTCCCGGCCATCCCGCTCGAGGATGGCGATCGCGTCTACGTCCCCCACAAGCCGGCGACGGTAAGCGTGGTCGGCTCGGTCTACAACCAGAACTCCTTCCTCTTCCGGGGCGAGATGCGGGTTGCCGATTATCTGAAGATTGCCGGCAACGGCAACCGGGATGCCGACCTGAAACACCTGTTCCTCGTCCGGGCCGATGGTTCGGTTTTGAGCCAGCCAGCCTTCAGCCGGTGGCGCGGAGGGAGTCTGGTCGCAACCCGCACGTTGCCCGGGGACACGGTAGTCGTCCCAGCGCAACTGGCGCACGGCAGCGCTATGCGGGGGCTGAAGGATTGGACCCAGATTCTGTCCCAAATGGCCCTGGGCGCGGCCGCCATCAACGTCCTGAAATGATCCACGCCACCCGGAACGGATCTCGATTCTGTGAGATAAACATGCCTCTCGTCTCTGTTGACGACCTTAGCGAGCCGCAAGCATCGGCACGGCCCGCTCCCAGCGACGAAACCGACCTGCTCGGGATGGTGCTGATCGTCGCCAAACACCGGCGCCTGGT
Source organism: uncultured Acidobacteriota bacterium (assembly GCA_963837635.1). GTDB lineage: Bacteria > Acidobacteriota > Terriglobia > Terriglobales > Acidobacteriaceae > CAWINY01. The sequence goes on along the minus strand of CAWINY010000007.1, from coordinate 1,176,491 downwards.
CGCGGCAACCACGCTGATCTGCACCGTCGCGGCGATGCTCTTTGCTTTCTGGCTGCCCAACCAGTACAGCGCGGAGGCCAGGCTGCTGGCGCCCCAGTCGCGGAATTCTCTGGCTGATTTGTGGACGGGATCGCTATCTGGCGTGAGCGGCTTGGGAATGGCCAAAAATCTTTCGGCCAGCGCACTCGGCTTAAGCGACCCGAACGGGATGTATGTCGCGGTGCTCGAGAGCCGCACCGTCGCGGACCGGTTGAGCGAGCGATTTGATCTGCAAGGCGTGTACCACACCGAACTGCCGGAGGATACCCGCAGGGCGCTGGGCCAGGTGAGCGAGATCGCCTCCGGCAAGGATGGGGGCATCACCATCCAGGTCACCGACCGCGACCCGAGGCGGGCCGCCGCTCTGGCTAACGCTTACGTGGAAGAGTTCCAACGGCTCACTGGACAACTGGCTTTGACCGAGGCGGCGCAACGCCGTGCGTACTACGAGCGCGAGCTGGACACCGTGAAAGACCAACTCAGCTCGGCTGAAGCCGCGCTGAAGAGTACCCAGGAAAAGACCGGCATGATCGAGGGCGACGCGCAAGCCCGGTCGATCGTGGAGGCCACGGTCGCGCTTAAGGCACAAGTCGCCGCCAAAGAGATCGAAATCCAGAGTATGGGCACGTTTGCCACCGCGCAGAATCCGGAGCTGATTCGGGCCAAAGAAGAGCTGACCGCCTTGCGCGCACAATTGGCCCGCCAGGAACACGGCGCCGGAACGGGCAACGGCGATGTCCTGGTGCCTACTGGAGAAATGCCCAAGGTCGGACTGGAGTATCTGCGCCGATCCCGGGATGTGAAGTACTACGAGCAATTGTTCAAAGTCCTAGCCACGCAATATGAAGCTGCCAGGGCCGATGAGACGCGAAACCCGGTGGTAGTGCAAGTGCTGGACACCGCTGTGCCACCGCAGCGTAAATCCAAGCCGCACCGCGCCTGGATCGTGATCTTGGTTGCGTTGCTGGCAGGCTCGGGCTCGGTGTTTGCGAGCTTGCTGATCGAGGGTTGGGAGCAGCTCCGGCGCGATCCCCTTCGCGCCGAACAAGTGCATGCGCTCAAAACCATGTTGCTGGATGATGCGCGAGGGTGCCGTCCCTACGGGACTCGGGCCTAATTTTTGCCTCTGTCCCAGGGTTCATCTTCCGCCCCTCCGGGGCGGAAGCTCATCCCACTTCAACCCGCGGCTTGCGCCGCGGGCTACCTTCTCTCGCCACTCCGTGGCTTTTTCTGAGGCTGCACTGAACGACGTGTACCACTAATTTGGAAATGGCTAGTTCTCACACAGCCTTTTCCGTCCTGCCGCCCCTTCGGGGACGAACCGAGCGCCGCATTTTTTTGCGCCACACCCTATGATCTCCGCGGACAAGAGAGCAAGCTTTCTCGTCTTCGGCTCACCCCGAATCGAGCAAGCGGAAATCGACGAGGTGGTAGCTGTGCTGCGCTCGGGCTGGCTGGGGACAGGTCCCCGGGTAGCGCAGTTCGAGCGCGATTTCGCCGCCTTGAAGCGGGCACCCCACGCGGTCGCGCTCTCCTCCTGCACGGCGGCCTTGCACCTCAGCATGCTGGCCGCCGGGATCCGACCCGGCGACGAGGTGATTACCACGCCCATGACCTTCTGCGCCACGGCCAATGCCATTCTGCACGCCGGCGGCATTCCGGTGCTGGCCGATATTGATCCGCGCACCCTCAATCTCGATCCGGAGCAGGTCGTGCGCAAGATCACCCCGCGCACCCGCGCCTTGTTGCCGGTGCACTTCGCCGGCCGGTCCTGCGATATGGATGCGTTTTGCGCCATCGCCAAGCGCCACCAGCTCAAGCTGATCGAGGATTGCGCGCACGCCATCGAAACCGAGTACCGGGGCCGCGCCAGCGGGACCTTCGGCGATTTCGGCTGTTTCAGCTTTTATGTAACCAAGAACGTGGTGACCGGAGAGGGCGGCATGGTCCTGGCCCGGCGCCAGGAAGATGCCGCCCGCATCAAGGTCCTGGGTCTGCATGGCATGAGCCAGGATGCCTGGAAGCGCTTCGGCGACGACGGCTACAAGCATTACCAAGTGGTGGAGCGCGGCTTCAAATACAACATGATGGATTTGCAGGCGGCGATTGGCATTCACCAGCTCAAGCGCATTCATGCCAACTGGCGGCGGCGGCGCGAAATCTGGCAGCGGTACACCAGGGCTTTCGCCGATCTACCCATCGGCCTGCCCGCCGAACCCGACCCGGAGACCCGCCACGCCTTTCACCTCTACCCCATCCTGATCGATGAGGCGCGCACCGGCATCAGCCGCGACGCTTTCCTCCATGCCATGACGGCACGCAGCATTGGCGTTGGCGTCCATTATTTGAGCCTGCCGGAACATCCCTACTATCAGCGCGCTTTGGGATGGAAGCCACAAGACTGCCCGGCGGCGATGCGCGTCGGGCGGCAGACGGTCAGTCTCCCACTTTCCGCTAAGTTGACCGACGAGGACGTAGAAGACGTCATCCAGGCGGTCACCGAAATCGTGGCACGATGACGTTTGCGCGCCGATGTCTCCAGGCGGCGCGTCATCAGGCGCACCAGTTTCGCAAGCTAGCCACGGGTGCGCCGCTTACGCCGCTAGGTTCGATGACGCTGGGGGCAGACGACGTCGAACTCGTTCGCCGCTGGCTGGGTGACCGGGAGCATTGGGAAAGAGGAGATGTCGTTGCCGACTTCGAATCCGCGTTCGCCACTTGGAACGGATCACGGGCGGCATTTTCATTCCTTAGCGGGCGAGTGGCCCTTTCCGCCGCGATCTATGCCCTGGGCCTGAAACACGGCGATGAAGTCGTACTTCCGGGATACACCTGCGTGGTGGTGCCGAATGCCTTTCAATATGCGGGGATCAGGACAGTATTCTGCGATATTGAACTGGACACATGGGGGCCCGCGGCTGCCAGCGTGGTGGCGCGTTTGACCCCGCGCACCCGGGCCGTGCTGATCCATCACCTGTACGGACTGGTAAGCCGTGACTACGAAGCGATCCTTGGACTGGCCAGGCATCGCGGCCTGTGGGTCATCGAAGACTGCGCTCAAGCCACGGGAGCTATCTATCAGGGCGTCAAAGTGGGAAACCGCGGTGACATCGGTTTCTATTCAAGCGAACAGTCCAAGGTTTTCAATACTACTCAGGGCGGCGTCGCGGTGACGAACGACGCAAAGCTGGCGGATAGACTGGCCGACTTTCAGAACCGGGCCCCCTATCCAGAAGCCCGCCGAACGGAGCGTCTGCTGAATACGTTGCTCCTCAACTATCATGCGAACAAGCATCCCCAACGGTGGTGGCGTAACGGCGATGATAGTAGACCGGACGCCCGAGAGCGTTTGTTGTCCACGATGCCGGAAGAAGAACAAGGGATTCAACCCGCACATTATGGGGCTCGCATGCCCGCTCCCCTCGCCGCCGTGGGTATCAATCAACTTCGCAAGGTAGACGGATTCAACCAGAAGCGCAGGCAGGCAGCATGCCGCTGGGAACTCTGGTGCGCGGACAACAGTTATACCCCACCGAAAGTCTTGCCAGACTCCCTTCCCGTCTTCCTGCGCTATCCCGTGATGGTCGAACCGGTAAAGAAAACGGACAGGAGATGGGCTGCACATGAACTCAACGTAGACCTGGGGGTCTGGTTTGTCAGCCAAGTCCATCCTGTTGCCCGCGAAATCCCAGGCTGTCCCAACGCCGCGCGCGCTGTACGCGAGTGTATTAATCTTCCCACGCTGTTTTGAGGATGTCTTCCGGTATGCATGCCGTAAGGTATACCAGCCATAACTGGCTTGCTTACAAGACCAACAACGAGGTGGTCGCGAACCATCTATACCGAATGACCGGCCGGGTGGTTGATCTTGGATGTGGCACCGCGCCTTATAAGGACGAGATCCTTAGGTTTGCCAGTGAGTACATCGGGGTGGACTGGGACAACAGCCTCCACGATCAGAGTCGCGTCGATGTGAAGTGTGATATCCGTGGCCCGTTTCCTTTCCCGGACGGATTCGCCGACTCGGTAGTCTCCTTTCAAGTCATGGAACACCTTCCTGAGCCAAGCACCTTTCTTGCCGAGTGTAGGCGCATCCTGAATCGCGGCGGCCTTCTGTTCCTTACCGTGCCCTTTCAGTGGCAGGTGCACGAACCGCCCTATGACTACTATCGCTATACCCGATACGGCCTGATGCACCTGTTGCAGAAAGCCGGATTCGAGCAGGTTGAGATCACGGAGTACACCGGTTTCTGGCAAATGTGGCTGCTGAAACTCAACTACCACACGGCTCGCTACCGGCGCGGGCTGCGCTTCTTCTTGGTGCCTCTCTGGTGGATCAATCAGACCCTAGCGCCAGTTTTGGATCGTATGGCACCGCATCCGGAAGAGACGGTAGGCTATACCGTGATCGCGAGGAAGCCGTGAGCATAAGAGCACCAGGGAGGGGTCTCTCGCAATCCGTGGTATCGGGCGTGAAGTGGAATTTTGCCTCTCAGGGCGGGCAGCAGATGGCGCAACTGCTGACGACCTTGTGGTTGGCTCGAGTGCTGATGCCGGCCGACTTCGGTTTGGTCGGTATGGCGATAGTCGTGGTCGGGTTGGTGAGCTTGTTCAAGGACCTCGGCACCTCGGCTGCCATCATTCAGAGCCGGGAGACCACGGACGAGTTACTCTCCACGGTCTTCTGGGCCAACCTCGCCTTCGCCGCGGCGGGCACCCTCGCGATCATAGCCGCTGCTCCCTGGGCCGCGATGTACTATCGCGAGCCGCGCGTGACCGCTGTTTTGCAGGTGTTGGCCCTGAATTTCATGATTTCCGGGTGCAGTATCCAGCAACAAGCCCTGTTCGAACGCAAACTGTTGTTTGCCGTTCTCGCCAAAGTGGAATTTGCCGGCGTGGTGTGCGGCACGGTGGCAGGCATCGGTTCCGCCGTGAGCGGGGCCGGCTTGTGGTCCCTGGTGGCGCAATCGCTGACATCCACTTGTGCGGTCAGCATCCTGCTCTGGAAGCTGTCCGACTGGCGCCCGCGGCTGCGGTTCCGCTGGGCCGAGCTCCGCCGCATCAGCAACTACAGCCTGCACCTCACCGGGTTTGGCACGGTCAACTACTTCGCCCGCAATGCGGACTACCTGCTCATCGGCCGTTGTCTGGGTGCGGCTTCGCTGGGCACTTACACCCTCGCGTATCGCATCATGTTGTATCCGCTGCAGACCATCACCACGGTGGTCAGTCGAGTCATGTTTCCGGTCTACTCCCGGCTGCAGGACGACGATGCCCGCTTCCGCGCGGCCTACCTGCGCACCGCCGGCATGATTGCGCTGCTTACCTTTCCCTTGATGGCCGGGCTCTGGTTGGTCGCCGAGCGCTTCGTACTCTCGTTCTTCGGGGCCAGATGGGCTTTGGTGATTCCGCTCGTTAAGATCCTGGCTCCGGTTGGGTTGGCCCAGTCGGTGGTGGCTACGGTGGGCGCCATCTACCAGGCCAAAGGGCGCACCGCGGCGTTGATGTGTTGGGGCATGGGTTCCAGCCTGCTCGACGTTCTGGGTTTTCTGGTGGGAGTGCGTTGGGGCGTGCTGGGCGTTGCCACGGCCTATGCCATTACGAGCCTGGCCTTGGCGGTGCCGGGATTCGCGATTCCGTTTCGCTTCATCGGCCTGCGGCTGCCCGAGTTTGCCGCCGTTCTGCTGCGGCCGCTCCTGGCCAGCTTGTTCATGTTGTTGGCGGTGGTGGTCATGCGCGTGGTGCTGGCTGGGGCGTCGAATGTGGCCGCCTTGCAGGCGCTGGTGGCAACCGGGGTCTTGGCTTACATTGGCGCAAGCTGGCTGGTCAATCGTGAACAGTTTCGCCAGGTGCTGGCGCTGGTCGCAGGCAAATCATGACTGTGGCTGCCGAGCCTATAACCGTGCTGCACTATACTTCGGTCTGGTTACCGCAGACTGAGACCTGGTTATACGATCAACTGGTCCACCTCCCCGCGTGGGTGCAATGCCATGTGGTCTGTGAGTCGGCCACGAACCTGGAGCAGTTTGCCGTTCCCAATCTCTACTGTCTGGCAGAGGCATCCGCGCTGCGACGCTATTGGGACCAGGCAATGCGGCGCTTGCGCGTGCGAACTCACTTGGGATTTCTGGCTACCGAAGCGCGCAAGATAGCGCCCGACATCGTCCATTCGCATTTCGGCAACGCGGCCTGGGCCAACCACAAGGCAGTCCACAAGCTCGGCTCCCGTCACGTTGCGACCTTCTACGGCTTGGACGTAAATCAGTTGCCGACCGTGGATCCGCGCTGGCGTGCGCGTTACCGCGAGCTGTTCGGCCGGCTGGATCGCGTGCTCTGCGAAGGCCCCCACATGGCCTGCTGCCTGATCGAGCTAGGCTGCCCGCGAGCGAAGGTGAGGGTCCATCATCTTGGCGTGCGGGTGGACGAAATTCCCTACCGTCCCCGGAGCTGGCAGCCGGGCACGCCGCTTCGGGTGCTGATTGCCGCCAGCTTTCGTGAGAAGAAGGGCATTCCTTACGCTCTGGCCGCGCTCGGCGCCATCCAGCGCGAGGTTTCCCTGCAGGTCACGCTGATCGGCGATGCGACTGCGGACCCACGCAGTCAGCACGAGAAAGCGCGAATCCTGCATGCACTCAAAGAGCACGGTCTCGAAAGTTGTACCCGGATGCTCGGGTTCTGCTCCCACGAGCGACTCATGAAGGAAGCCTACGACCACCACGTCTTTCTCTCTCCCAGCGTAACGGCTTCCGACGGAGATACGGAAGGGGGAGCTCCGTTCACCATCCTCGAAATGGCGGCCAGCGGCATGCCGATCGTCAGCACCCGCCATTGCGACATTCCGAACGTACTGCCAACCGGGGCCTTATTGGCGGAGGAGCGTGACGCCTCCGGGCTGGTGGACCGTTTGCGCTGCCCGGCGATACTTTTTTGGCTCGTGATTGCCGCCTACGCCGCCGGCTCGGTGGCGATCGTGGGGGTGAGCCTCCTTGAGGTATTCCGCCAACTTCGCTGGTATTGGCCATTCACGATTGCCGTGTTACTGCTGGCGACGGGCACCACGGCCGATGTACGCACATTCTTCCGCTATACGGCGGGGGCCGCGATCCTAAGCTCCAGCTCCGCCCTGGTGCTGCACTACCTGATTCCAGCGTACCTGGAGAACGTTTTCGCCAGCTCTCTGCAGACGACGCATGGGTTCGAGGCCGGCCGCATGTATTGGACCAACGTGCCTTTAACTCTGTTTGTCTTACTGTACTTCTCGGTTTGCGACCCCGATTCGCGCATCCCTCGCTGGCTGGCGGGGTTGGCCCTGGTGCTATCGCTCTCCGCAACTTTCAATACCCTGGATCGAACCATTATGGCGGGAATTGTGACGTTCTTAATCGGGACGATATTGATCGCAAGGGATTGGCATGAGGTACTGCGTCGCGTGAAACAGTTCTTCGCATTCGCCGTGCTGTTGGCCGGATGTACCGCCTCCCTGATGATGGCCAGCAGCCGGCTGCGCGATCTGGTGTTCCTGCGCTACTTAGGCCGCGGTGCAGGCCCGGAGCGGATCTATCAAGTCGATTTCTTACTCGGTCGCATGACTCTCTACCGGCAATACTGGGCCAGCATTACGAACCACTTTCCTTGGGGCCAGGGATTCGGGCGGCCGTACTCGGTGGTATGGGGGAACCAGACGCCCGTCACAGATATTTCCGTGATGTCATTTGTGCTACCCCTCGGCATTTTTGGAGTGGTGATCTTTGCCGTATTTCTTCGCCAATTATGGCGCTTAGTCAACGCCAATGCAGGCCAGCAATTCCCACATTACAGCCGCGTCCTAAAGTTGCTGATGGTGGTCGCGCTGCTGGTGTCCTTGAATATGGATATCTTCTCGCGCAACAACTTCGTCGTGCTGCTCACGCTGTTGGTCTTGTGCTTAGGCAACAACGCCCACCTGCCGCAACCAGGGGAGCCGCTCCGTGATTCGCACGCTTGATGTTGTCATCGTCAACTGGAATTCGGGGCAGCAGCTTCGATGCTGCTTGGCATCGCTGGCGCGTACGGTTCGCGAGGGCTTTCAGTTCGGCCGGGTGGTCGTCGTGGACAATGCCTCGACCGATGGTTCGGCGGATGACCTTCCCGGTTATGGCCTGCCGCTCGCGACCGTCCGCAATGACACGAATCGGGGCTTTGCGGCGGCGGTGAATCAAGCCGCGCGCCAGTCCACCGCCGACCTTCTCCTGCTGTTGAACCCGGATATGCTGCTGCGGAAGGATTCTCTCGCAGTGCCGATCGCGTTCCTGGAGAAGCCTGAACATACAGGAGTTGCCGTGGTCGGCCTACAACTGGTGGGGCAGGACGGAGAAGTGCAGCGCACCTGTGCCCGCCTTCCGACTGCTGCCGCTCTGCTGCGCCATAGTCTCGGCTTGCACCGGTCCCCGTTCCTGCGGGATTACGTTATGGCCGAATGGGACCACGGGCAAACCCGGGAGGTCGATCACGTGATCGGCGCCTTCTATCTGCTGCGGCGTGCGGTGTTCGCTGCGCTGGGTGGGTTGGATGAACGATTCTTTCTCTACCTGGAAGACCTGGATTTCTCCGCACGCGCCAAGGCCGCCGGTTGGAGGATCGTATTCCTGAGTGGTGCGCGAGCCTACCACAAAGGTGGAGGAAGCTCGGAAAGTATCAAGGTCCGCCGCCTGTCGTACTCTCTGGAAAGTCGAATTCGATACGCCTACAAACATTACAATCCTGCAGCCGCTACCCTTGTGCTTGCCGCGACATTGTTCCTTGAGCCATTTCCGCGGCTGCTTTTGGCGCTGGCGCACTTCTCCCAAAGAGACACTCTGGACCTGTTCTACGGTTATGCAATGCTCTGGTCGAGCTTGACGCGTGCTGCTTACGCTTGGGTAAGAGAATGGAGCGCGCGGGCCAAGCCTCCGCTTGTAGGCGGTCGGCGCGGCAAGGTTCAGCCAGAGATGCCGAACCAGGAACACCAGGGATAGTGGGCGAGCGTTCGCGACTGGAGCCGTCCAGCACGCAATTTCCACTTCGGAGATATAGCTATGAAACCTAAACCTAGAGTGAGTACGGGGAGTGTCGCTACACTCCTGCTATTGCTGGCGACTCTGGTGCCGGCACAAACGTCCGGCCCTGCCTCCGTCGTCACCGAAAGTCGGATCAACATTAAAGTCTATGGCGCCAAGGGGGACGGCACCACTGACGATACGGCCTCGATCAATGCCTCCCTGGCTGCTCTTCCGCCGAGCGGCGGCACCCTTGTCTTTCCGAGTGGCACGTATCTGATCTCCTCCACGATCGCGCCCATGCAGAAGCTCAAGCTCATTTGTGAAGGGGCCACGGGGCTGACTGGATCGATTGCAGGAAGCTGCCGCATCCTGAAGTCCGCAAGTCTGCAAGGAGACGCGCTGGCATTCACGTCGGCCGCGCAAGGATCCATTGTGGAAGGAATCGAGGTCGATGGCGCGCCGGGCAATGGCGGCGACGGGATACAGATCCTGGCTAATTCCATCGTGCTCAGAGACGTGGCGGTAGTCAACCAGGGCGGCAACGGAATCCGTCTTGGAGAGGATGTGATTCGAGACGGCACCCAGGCCAACTCTTTTTACTTGGACCGTGTGCGGTCGGCCAACAATCTTGGACACGGATTCTATGTCCACAAACAGGACGTGACGGGACCGGGATGGAGCGACGCAAATGCCGGCACCATGGTGAATTGTGTTGCCCAAGGCAATACCGGCGACGGCTTCCGCATCGGCAAGGGAATCAATAACTCTTTTGTCGGCGTGTTGGCGGAAAGCAACAAAGGAGCCGGGGTCCACCTGGTAGCCGGAGCGGGCGACGAGGTCTTTGTAGGTGGCGACCTCAATGAAGGCAACAGCGGCGGAAACGTGGTGCTTGCCCCGGGGAACTCACTGGGAAGCTACTTTTTTGGCACCGATACCGGAAGCTCGGTGGTGGATAACGGCACCACAAAATCCGTCTTTTGGAACCGCAGTCTCGGGCTGATTGGAGTACCAGCGAATGCGTCGACCAACCTCGGTGTCGCGCATAGTCTGTCGCTGCTTCTGAGCGGGCAGGGCGCGCCGGGGGGGGTGTCAATCCGGCAGTTTGTACTTGAGATCCGACGGGGGACGGCGCTCGACGCTCTATGTGTGCGAAACCGGGCACTGGGTTGCCAAGTAGAGCTCGTAGCTGGAGCAGGGGGCAACGCCAATGCGTCTACTGATCTTGCCGCGCTACGGGCGAAAGGGGGCGGCCAGTCGGTATCGATTCTGGCAGTACCTTCCCATGCTCGAAGAAGCAGGCCACCAGGTGGACATCCAACCCCTGCTGGACGATTCCCACCTGGAGCGCCTCTATGCGGGCGGTGGCCGGTGCTGGTATTCGCTGGCCCTTGCCTATCTGCGTCGGCTGCGAGATGGCTGCCAATGGAGAAACTATGATGCGGTACTCGTGGACCAGGAACTGTTGCCTTATTGCCCCGCGCTGTTCGAGCGGTTCGCCGCGGAACTGGGCGGGCGGTATGTAGTCGACTACGATGACGCCGCGTATTGCAAATACGCTCCCATCCTGCCTCTACGCAGGAAGATCCCCAAGCTGATGGCCGCCTCGCGAGCTGTAGTCGTGGGCAATCACCATCTGGCCCAATATGCCCGGCAGTTTGCCAGCGATGTGCGCCTGATCCCAACCGTGGTGGACGTGGGACGGTATACGCCCAAGCGGGATTATGACTCGGGAGCCTTGATCCGCATCTGCTGGATCGGTACCCCGATCACGGCAGCGCTTTTTTTGCCGGCTGTGGTGCCGGTCCTATACGAGTTGCGGCAGCGTTTTCCCAAGCTGCGCTTTCGCTTCATCGGCGTCCAACGCCTCGAGCGGGGCCCGTGCTTGGGCGCCGAATTTCGGGATTGGTCGGAGCCGGCCGAGGCATCCCTAATTGGCGAGTGCGATATCGGAATCATGCCTCTTCAGGATGATGAATTCGCGCGCGGCAAATGCGGCTTGAAGTTGATTCAGTATATGGCGGCCGGTCTGCCCGTGGTTGGATCCCCGGTAGGAGAAAACCGCCACATCATCGCCGATGGCTGGGACGGCTTTCACGCCAGCCAACCGGCCCAATGGCTGGCAAGCTTGGCCCTACTCATTCAAGACCAACATCTGCGCGAGCAAATGGGCCGCCGCGGCCGGGCCAAGGTCGAGCGGCAATACTCGCTAGCTTACGGATTTGAACAGTGGCAACGTCTGCTCCAGGATATAACGTCTGCCGGCGGCAGGGCGTCGTCCACGGCCATTCCCACAGTCGCGTACCGCAACCTTCCTCAGCGTTGAAAAAGTGTTCCTGGTGAAAGTCATCCCCCGTGGTTTGTTCCTGATGACCTGGCAATCATGCATTCGACTCAGAAAAGACCGGTTGTTGTCTACATTGTGACCTCGATGATGAGCCACAGACTGCTGGCGGGACAGCTCCGCTACCTGTCTGGCCGTGGCTTTCATCCTGTGCTGATCGCAGGGAAGGCGGAGTCTGACAAGCGTGACCCGGCCCGGCGCCTGGCCAGTGCGCTCGATGCGCCTGCGGACCTCTACGAGACGATCTCGGTGCCGATGGTTCGTGAGATCGCGCCGTTCAAGGACGTGATGTCGCTAGTGTAGTGCGTCATACAGATTGACGTTTATTCAGGGTGTGGCGAGCGCGCTTCACTTTTTCCAGGATATCGGTGGCTCGCGCGGTCCAGATGAACGGTTTGGGGCTCTCGTTGTGACGGTCGATGTAGGTGCCGATGGCCATGATGAGCTCTTCCAGATCGTGGAAGACACCACGACGCAGGCGATTTTGGGTCAGGTCGCGAAAGAAACGTTCCACCATGTTCAGCCACGACGCGCTCGTGGGAGTGAAGTGCAGATGGAAGCGCGGATGCCGCGCCAGCCAGCGCTGCACTTTGGGGTGCTTATGGGTGGCGTAGTTATCGCAGATCAAGTGGAGTTGTCGCTCCGCCGGAATGGTCTGGTCGATCAGACGGAGAAACTTGAGCCATTCCTGATGGCGATGCCGCTCTTGGCACAGGCCAAAGACTTCGCCGTTGGCCGCATTCAGCGCGGCAAACAAGGTGGCGGTGCCGTTGCGTTTGTAGTCATGCGTCATGGTGGCGCCGCGCCCACGTTTCAGCGGCAATCCAGGCTGAGTACGATCCAGAGCTTGAATCTGGCTCTTCTCGTCCGCGCACAGCACCAGCGCGTGCTCAGGCGGGTTGAGGTACAGACCGACGATGTCTTCCAGTTTCTCCGCAAACTGGGGATCGTTACTGAGCTTGAAGGTTTCCACGAGATGAGGTTTCAACCCGTGGGCCCGCCAGATGCGCCGCACACTGGCTTCGCTGATGCCTATGGCCGCTGCCATAGTGCGCGTGCTCCAGTGGGTGGCGTTGGTCGGCTGTTGGCGCGTGGTCATCGTCACCACACGTTTTGTCAGGCGGGCGCTGATCTTGGGTTTGCGGCCGGCCCGAGGCGCGTCTTTCGCTAATCCGGCCAGGCCCAGCGTGAGGAAGCGCTTGCGCCATCGGGAAACCTTTTTCGGCGTGATGGCCATAGCCGCCGCAATTTCCTGGTTCTGCTGGCCGGAAGCCGCGAACAACACGATGCGTGCACGCTCCGCCACCCGCACCGGGAGGGATCGACTCCGGGCTTGATATTCCAACACCGTCCGTTGCTCCGGACTCAACGTAATAGTAGGGGCTATGCGCATCCGCAACCGTGTCCTCAATCATAAGACGCGCGCGGATTGATAAAGGTTGTTAGTTATGACGCACTACACTAGTTCGGCTTTGGCGGATGTTGCGAAAACTCCAGCCGGCAATTACGAATGTTGGCACGCCCAAGGCTGGCCTGTTGGGCGGCATCGCGGCGCTTGCTGCCGGGGTCCCCTGTCGTATCTACACCGCCCACGGCCTGCGCTTTGAGACGGCGCGCGGGCTCCGGCGCAGCTTGTTGCTGGGGTGTGAGTACTTGGCATGCTGGACGGCGCACCGGGTGTTGGCTGTGAGTGAGAGTGTGCGGCAGACGCTGCTTGCGAACCGCTTGGCGCCTGCGGCGAAAGTAGTCGTGTTGGGCCGCGGCAGCTGCAATGGAGTGGATGCGGAATACTTCGACCCGGAATCGGTTTCGCAAAAGAAGATAGCGGAGATGCGCGCTTCTCTGGGCATTCCTGAAGGGGCTCCCATCATTGGCTTTGTGGGACGGTTTACGCGGGATAAGGGCATTTCCGTGCTGGTCAACGCCTATGAAGCTTTGCGAAGAGAACTGCCCGCCGTTTACCTGCTGCTGGTGGGTGATTTCGAAACTGGCGATCCCGTCGATCCGGCTACCCGTAAGCTCATGGAATCCGATGCGCAGATCGTGGGTTGCGGCATGGTAAACGATCCTCGAATCCACTATCAACTCATGGACGTGGTTGTGCTGCCGACGTATCGCGAGGGCTTTCCCAACGTGGTATTGGAAGCCCAAGCGGCCGGCAAAGTCGTGGTCACCACCCGCGCGACGGGCGCCATCGATTCTATTGTGGACGGGGAAACCGGTCTGCTGGTCGAGGCGGGCGATGCGGCCGCACTGGCCGCGGCGCTGAAGCAGCTTTTGCTGGATCCGGGGCGGCGAGCGCGCATGGGAGAGCGAGGGCGCCAGTGGGTCCGCGCTGGCTTTCAACGCGAAAGCGTATGGAATGCACTCATCGATGAGTACCGCGCCACCCTGGATGCTTGCCCGCATCCTGGGGCCAGATCGTGGAATCGGAATTCGGTGCTCCTTTGCAAGCGCGCCCTGGACATCATTGGCGCTACGGGCATGCTCGTGTGGTTGGCCCCGGTCATGGTGGTGGTGGCGATCCTGATCCGTATCTTAATGGGCAGTCCCATTTTGTTTCGTCAGACCAGACCTGGACGGCACCATCGGCCCTTCTCGCTGTTGAAGTTTCGCACCATGCGCGAGGACAACGATTCCGCTGGGCGTCCGCGGCCCGATGCCGTCCGCTTGACCCGATTGGGACGTTGGCTGCGAAGATCCAGTCTGGACGAACTGCCGCAACTGTGGAACGTACTGCGGGGCGAGCTAAGCCTGGTCGGCCCGCGGCCTCTGCTAATGGATTACCTGGCGCGCTATACCCCCGAGCAGGCCCGGCGCCATGACGTTCTTCCCGGCATGACCGGCTGGGCGCAAATCCACGGCCGCAACGCCCTGAGTTGGGAAGAGAAGTTCGCCCTGGACCTCTGGTACGTGGACCATTGGAGCCTCGGACTGGACCTGCGTATTCTCGTCTTAACCTTATGGCGTCTACTAAGCGGGGCAGGCATTTCGCAACCGGGTCACGCCACCATGCCCGAATTTACCGGAGTGGGAAAAGCAACCACCCCGCGGCGTAGCTCATGACACGCAAAAACATTGTCATCCTTGGGGCAGGAGGCTTGGCCCGGGAGGTCGCCTGGCTGATCCGAGAGCTCAACCGCGTGGCCGAGTGCTACGACATGCTCGGTTACGTCATCAGCGATCTCTCGCGCCCCGGAGCGCACGACAGCCGCGATGCACTGCGGGGCGACTACGACTGGCTCCTGCGCAACTCGGCCAGAATCGATGTGGTCACAATTGGCATTGGTTACCCTGCGGCGCGTCTAAAGGTTGCCCATGAGGTCCGGTCCATTCTCCCTGGGGCAGAATGGCCGGTGCTGGTCCACCCCAGCGCCATTTACGACGCGGCCACTGCCCGGTTCGGGGAAGGAGTGCAGCTCTGTGCCGGCGTCGTGGGCACGGTTAACCTTACCTTCGCCCCGTTTGCGTTGTGCAATTTCGCATGCACTATCGGCCACGAAAGCACGATTGGCGCGGGGAGTGTTGTCAATCCTGGCGCGAACATCTCCGGCGGGGTGGTGATTGAAGAGTCGGTGTTGATCGGCACGGGCGCCCAGGTTCTTCAGTACCGGAGGATCGGGGCGGGCGCGAGTGTCGGCGCCGGCGCGGTCGTTACCAAAGATGTTGTTCCAGGGCTTACGGTTGTCGGGGCTCCTGCCAGACCGCTGGTGAAAGTAAAGGAAGCAGCCTCCGCCTTGCGCTCCGACACCGTGGCATGCCGCCTAACCTAGCCTGCATTATTCATGAGGAAAATCGTCTGAAATTGTCATCCTGAGCGAGGACCGCGCCTGAAAGCGTCAGGCCTGCTGTTGGCCTGACGCATGCGCGGTCTGAGCCGAAGGAGCTGCTTTTCACAGGCTGTCCTGGCCGCGAAATCGAAGAAAACGCAAGGTCCTTCGACTCGCGCCCGCGCGGCCCGCAAAAGAAGCGGGCCAAAACAAAACGCGGTCGCTCGCTCAGGATGACAGTTCCACGTTCATGAATAATGCTGGCTAGGGTAGTGCGTCGTTAGTAGAGCAATTTAAGTGAGCAGGATGAAAACTACCGGGCCAGCTTCTGCCTATCCTATCTCCGGCGAAGGTCAAGATCGGACACTGACGGCAGTCCCTTCCTTCTCGCCATGGCCCTACTGTGCACCGGACGAGATTGAGGCTGCAGCCCGCGTCCTGCGATCGGGCAGGCTCAATTATTGGACGGGCAGCGAGGGGCGCGAATTCGAGCGAGAATTTGCGGCGTTTACCGGCGCCAGGCATGCCGTAGCCTTGGCCAATGGTACGGTCGCGCTGGAAGCAGCTTTGAGAGCTGTCGGGATCGGTCCAGGGGACGAGGTGATCACGACCAGCCGAACTTTCATAGCCTCGGCGAGTTGTGCGGTGGCGGTGGGCGCGCGCCCGGTCCTTGCCGACGTGGATCCGGATAGCCAGAACATCACCGCGGAGACGATTCGGGCCGTCCTCACCCCTCGAAGCAAAGCTGTTGTTGCCGTCCACCTCGCGGGCTGGCCGTGTGAAATGGACGAGATCCTGCAACTGGCAGAGCAACATAATCTGAAGGTAGTCGAGGATTGCGCGCAAGCGCATGGCGCAACCTATCAAGGACGCCCGGTCGGATCGATAGGCCACGTTGCCGCGTTTTCTTTTTGCCAGGACAAGATTATGACCACTGCCGGCGAAGGCGGAATGCTGACCACCAACGATTCCGAGATCTGGGCGCGCGTCTGGAGCTATAAAGATCACGGCAAAAGCTACGACGCGGTCTATCACCGCAAGCACGCGATTGGGTTTCGCTGGTTGCACGAGTCATTCGGAACCAATGGGCGCCTCACGGAAGTGCAATCCGCGATCGGGCGCGTGGCGTTACGCAAGCTTCCCTGGTGGGTTGCGAAGCGGCGACAACACGCGCAGATGCTGACCAACGCCTTATCCTCTCTGCCTGGATTGCGAGTTGCCATTCCTCCGCGGCATCTTGGGCACTCCTACTATAAGTACTACGCATTCGTGCTCCCCGAGGCGCTGCGTGCCGGTTGGAGCCGCGACCGAATCGTCGCCGCCATCAACGCCGAAGGTGTCCCATGTTTCACCGGGAGCTGCAGCGAGATATACCTGGAACAGGCATTTCCACCTGAATGGCGGCCGGAGAAGCGTCTGCCGGTAGCCCGCACATTGGGAGAGAGCAGTCTCATGTTTCTGGTGCACCCCACACTTACCGAAGAACAGATACGTGCAACGGGCACGGCAGTCGGCAGGGTGATGGACATGGCGACCATGCCTGTGTCACGTGCACTTACTTATCCTGCAGTTGCCCGTTCCTGACCTGGAATACTCACAAGCATACAGCGGGATCCTGAGCAAGCTGCTTGGGTGCACCTTGCGTTCGCCCTGAATTCCGTGGATCGCAATACCTTAGTCCACATGCCGCGGTTCTTAGTCTACCTTGCGTAATCTAAGATGCTCACCAACCATCCATCAAAGACCATCCTCCTTCAGGTTCTTCTGGTTTTCTGTTCGGTGACCCTGGCTTGGCTTCTCCGCTTCGAGTTCACCATGCCAAGCCGGGAGGTTCTGCTGGCCGCCGCCCTGCCTATTCTTCTGTTGATGCGCATGGCGGGGCTCGCGCGATTTCGCCTCCTGCATGGTTATTGGCGCTATACCGGGGTCAGCGATGTGGAAGACATCATCAAGGCGGTGGGAATTGGGTCGCTGGGCTTTGTGCTGGCAGAACGCTGGGTTTTGGGTGTCAGGGACTTTCCTGCCAGTATCTATGTCAGCGAGGCCCTGCTCGCCACAGGGATGCTGGCGGGAGTTCGCCTCTTCTCCCGCTCGGTGATGAATAGCCTTGAGGTCAAACACCGAAAAAGGGATGACCACCCGCCTGGGCGCGTCCTTGTAGTCGGGGCCGGATCAGCCGCCGAACAGTTGATTCGCGAACTGCCGCGGCATGGTTATATTCCCATCGGTTGCGTGGATGACGATCCTGCCAAGCAGGGCGCCAGCATTCACCGGGTACCCGTGCTGGGCACCGTCGCGCAGGTGCCGGAGCTCGCCAATCGCTTTCCAGTGGATGAGATTCTGATCGCGCTGCCGTCCGTAACCGGCGCGCGAATGCGCCGAATCGTGGAGATTTGTCAGGACAGCCGCCGGGACTTCAGAACCATACCCGGGCTGGGGGACTTGGTCGAAGGTAAGGTCACAGTCGATCAGTTGCGCAAGGTCAAGCTCGAAGATCTGCTGGGCCGCGATCCGGTGCGAATGGACTTGGAAAGCGTAAGACGCGATCTTGCGGGCAAGGTGGTGATGGTCACCGGGGCCGCAGGCTCGATTGGATCCGAACTCTGCCGCCAGATTCTGGGCTATGGTCCCGCACAACTGATCTGTCTGGACCAGGCCGAAACGCCGCTATTCTATCTGCAATTGGAGCTGGGCAAGCACTGGCCTAAGTCCCCGGCACGATACTACGTGGCCGATATCTGCGATACTCACAACGTACAACAATTGCTGGTCGAGCACGGGGTACAGATCATCTTCCACGCCGCGGCTTACAAGCATGTACCCATGATGGAGATTAATCTCAGAGAGGCATTAAAGAATAACGTATTTGCCCTCCGTTCGCTGCTGGAGGCTGCAGACAAGGCAGGCTGCGAAGACTTTCTGCTGATTTCTTCCGACAAAGCGGTACACCCAACCAGTTTCATGGGCTGCACCAAGCGGCTGGGAGAGTTGATTGTTGCGGCCCGCCCTGCCTCCGCCATGCGCTGTACCTCGGTTCGCTTTGGAAACGTTCTGGGATCACAGGGCAGCGTGGTTCCCATCTTCCAGGAACAGATTCGCAGCACCAAGCGCATCACCATTACCCATCCGGAGATTACCCGATACTTTATGACTATCCCGGAGGCGGCGTCGCTGGTCTTGCAGGCGTATACCATGGGACAGCACGGCGATGTGCTGGTTCTCGACATGGGCGAACCCCTTCGTATCGTGGACCTCGCGAAAACCCTGGTCCGGCTCTCGGGGAAATCCGAAGAAGAGATAGAGATTGTGTTCACCGGACTGAGGCCCGGGGAAAAACTCTACGAAGAGTTGTTTTATCACAGCGAAAAACAATTGCCGACAGCCAACGAGAAGGTGAAGCGGACCCGCAGCAAGTTGATCGGCTGGCCGAAGCTGGTACAGCATCTGAACGATCTGTATGTTCTGGCGGAAACCAGATCGGAGCCATCCATTAGGGCCAAAGTACGAGAGATCATCCCAGAGTACACTTACGAGCCCGAGGTTCCCTCGAGTGACCGCGGCCTGCAAAACGAGCTTGTTCCCATTCTCTACCAGGGCAGCTCGTACGCGCACAAAGCGGCGGGATGAACAAAAGGAACGATCCCTTGCCTTCGCTATTCTTGCTATTAGCCGCTCCGTCCCCTCCAACCCGTTGAAGAAAAGTTGCCAATTCCGCTTGGACTGGGTCATAATCGGGGCCATCAGCAATGGTTTCAAAAAGATATGCGTGCGATGCCGGTGCTAATGTTTGCCCATGAACAGAGATCAACCATCGAATACGATCCTCGTTACGGGCGGGGCCGGCTTCATTGGATCCAATTTCGTCTTGCATTGGCTGGCGTCGAATGATGCAGCGGTGGTCAATGTCGACAAGCTTACCTATGCCGGGAATCTGCGGAACCTGACGAGCACCTCCGGTAACCCGCGCCACGTTTTCGTGCGCGCCGACATCAACGACGGCGCCGCGATGCGCGAACTCCTCAACCGCCATCGACCGCGCGCGATCGTGCATTTTGCCGCGGAAAGCCACGTGGACCGCTCAATTCTCGGCCCCGCCGAGTTTATCCGCACCAACATCCAGGGCACCTTCTGCCTGCTGGAGGAGGCGCGAGATTATTGGAGTGGCTTGGACGAGCCGGAGCGCGACAGCTTTCGCTTTCTCCATGTTTCAACCGACGAGGTGTATGGATCGCTGACGCCCCAGGACCCTGCGTTCATCGAGCGCACTGCCTACGCTCCTAACAGCCCGTATTCCGCTTCCAAGGCGGCCTCGGACCATCTGGTCCGCGCCTACTTCCACACCTACGGCTTGCCCGCCCTGACCACCAACTGCTCCAATAATTACGGGCCGCGGCAGTTTCCGGAGAAGCTGATTCCCCTGATGATCCTCAACGCGTTGCGCGGCCGCCCCTTGCCCGTCTACGGCGATGGCCAAAACGTGCGCGACTGGTTGTATGTCGAGGATCATTGCGATGCTATCGCCACGGTGCTCGCGCGGGGCCGGGTGGGCGAGACCTACAACATCGGCGGGGAACAGGAGATGTCCAATATCGACGTGGTCAAGATCGTTTGTGAGTTGCTGAACGAGTTTCGACCTTCGGCAACTAGCTATGAATCCTTGATTACCTACGTTAAGGATCGCCCCGGCCATGATCGGCGCTACGCGATGGACATCACCAAGCTGCGCACCGAGTTGGGATGGTCGCCCAAGGAGAGTTTCTCCTCGGGGCTGCGCAAGACTATTGGCTGGTATCTGGGCAACATGACGTGGGTGGAAAGCGTGCTGACCGGCGAATACCAGGACTGGTGTAACCGGCAGTACGCCGAAGCAGGAAAACAAGGATAACAAACGAATGTCGCCAAACTCAGCTGCGCTCGATATCGGCCGCCATGTTCGGGGAATCATTCTTGCGGGCGGAGCCGGTACGCGACTCTATCCTGTAACGCAGGCGATCTCCAAACAGTTGCTGCCGGTCTACGACAAGCCGATGATCTACTATCCGCTCACAACGCTGATGTTGGCGGGGATTCGCGAGATTCTGATCATCTCCACGCCGGAAGATACGCCGCGCTTCGCCTCGCTGCTCGGGAATGGAAACCAGTGGGGGCTGGAGCTGTCGTATGCCGTGCAGCCCTCGCCCGACGGCCTGGCGCAATCGTTCCTGATTGGCGAAAGCTTTATCGGCGACCGCCGCTGCGCACTGGTGCTGGGCGACAATCTCTTCTACGGACACAGCATGGCGGAGTTGCTCAAGCGGGCGGCGCTGCGTCCGACCGGAGCTACCGTGTTTGCCTACCGGGTAACCGATCCCGAGCGCTATGGCGTGGTGGAATTCGGGGCTGACGGGCGGGCGCTGAGCATCGAGGAGAAGCCGAAACACCCGAAGTCCAAGTATGCCGTGACGGGCCTCTATTTTTATGCGAACGACGTGGTCGAGATCGCCCACAGGATACGGCCCTCGGCACGCGGCGAACTGGAGATTACCGACGTCAACCGCCGCTACCTGGAGCGCGGCGACCTGCACGTGGAAATCATGGGCCGCGGCTACGCTTGGCTCGATACCGGCACTCACGAATCGCTGCTCGATGCCAGTCTCTTCATCCAGACCATCCAGCATCGCCAGGGTCAGATCGTGGCTTCCCCGGAGGAGATCGCCTTCCGCCAAGGCTACATCGACGCCGCGCAGTTCGAGGTTCTTGCCGGTCAGTATGCGAAGAGTGCTTATGGGCATTATCTCGCTCAAGTGCTGGAAGAAGCCACCACCCCGGTTGCGCGGTCATGAAGGCGATCCCGCTGGAAATTCCTGAGGTTCTCCTGATTGCTCCCCGCATCTTTGAAGATGAGCGGGGCTTTTTTTTTGAAAGCTACAACCAGCGCGGACTGACTGGCTGGGGAATTCCCGACCACTTTGTGCAAGATAACCACTCCGTTTCGGCAACCCATGTCTTGCGGGGTTTGCATTACCAGGTCGGGCATGTGCAGGGCAAGCTGGTGCGGGTGACGGCGGGCGAAGTCTTCGACGTCGC
The DNA here is from genome assembly GCA_963837635.1 of uncultured Acidobacteriota bacterium. Lineage (GTDB taxonomy): Bacteria > Acidobacteriota > Terriglobia > Terriglobales > Acidobacteriaceae > CAWINY01. Next base: position 1,155,258 of record CAWINY010000007.1, on the reverse strand, counting down.
CGTGGACTTGCGCAAACATTCGCCTACCTTCGGCAAGTGGGTAAGTGCGCTGCTCTCGGCGGAAAACAAGAACCTGCTGTGGATTCCGCCGGGCTTCGCTCATGGTTTTCTGGTCACCAAGGGGCCGGCCGAATTCTTGTACAAGGTGACCGACTACTGGGATCCCGCTGCCGAACGCACCATTCTCTGGAATGACCCCGACTTGAACATCATGTGGCCGATCCAGAGCAATCCGATCCTCTCCGCCAAAGATGCCCAAGGCGTCCGCTTCCGCGATGCGGAATACTTTTAAAGATCCCTTATTATTTCTATTGAAGTGCCATTTCGGGAGTTCCAAAAGCAGAACAAAATCTTAATTCCCACCTCATCCCTGCTTAGTACTGGCACAATGCGTGGCACTCAAGTGATGCAGCGGCCGCGCGGGATGCTCGAGCGGGTACTCCAGCAAACTACGCGGCCCGCAGATTAGCTCACACTTGTACGTCGCGGCACTTAACTGCGCCGCAACGGCTACGGTCGGGCTCGGGTCTCTACAGGAACGGCAGATTACTTCGGGCTGCAAGGCCGGTTTTTTCCGCCCCCGCAGCCTCTCCGTCCTGTGGAAATCTGAGTGCTAAGTGGCGTTGGCGAAGCCTTGCCTAGCCCGGAGACCTTCTGAATGCCGACTCCATTGCCATCCTTGCGGCGCAACGCCGGGTGGATGCTCCTGGGACAGAGCGGGAAGCTGCTGATCCAGGGGCTCTACTTTATTCTGATGGCACGCAACCTGGGTCCCAGGCAGTACGGCAGCTTCGTGGCAGTTACGGCGATAGCAGCGATCGGCGCACCGTTTGTGGGAAATGGCACGGGCCAACTCATGATCAAGAACGTGGCCCGCGATCCTCGCCAGTTGCCACAATGGTTGGGAAACTCCTTACTGCTGACGATGGGCTCCGGAGTAGCGTTTTCCTTGGCACTGATTCCAGCCTGCCGGCTGGCATTGCCGGGAAGTATTCCGCTGGCGGTGGTTCTCTTGGTGATCGTCTCCGATCTGGTTGTATATCAGCCCGTCAACCTAGCCGGCTGGGCTTTTCAGGCCGTCGAACGACTGGGATGGACGGCCAACCTTAACCTTTTCGCCAGCCTGAGCCGGCTGTTAGGCATCGGCGTGATTGTCCTCCTGCGGCGTCCCACTCTAATCGCCTGGTCAGGAGCATATCTGCTGACATCCCTGCTGTGCGCGATCGTCGCGATCACGTGCATGGTTGTGAAACTTGGCTGGCCTGATTTCACCCAGCTTCGCGGCCTGCAGGGCGAACTGCGCGAGGGCTTCTATTTCTCAACCGGCCTCTCGGCGCAGACCATCTATAACGACATCGACAAAACCATGCTGGCCCGGATGGCGACCCTGGAGGCTGCCGGCATCTACACCGCGGCGTACCGGCTGATCGACGTGGCGTTCATCCCGGTGCGTTCGCTTCTCTACGCTGCCTATCCCGGCTTCTTCCGCAGCGGGCAACAAGGGATCGGCGAAACCATCCGGTATGCGCGCCGCCTGCTTTCCCGGCCGGCAGCCTACGCGGTGCTGGTCGCTGCGGCAATGCTGATGGCTGCCCCCGTTGTCCCGCATGTCCTTGGTTCGGAATACGCTGGCACCGCTGCGGCTCTGCGCTGGCTTGCCTTGCTGCCTGTGCTCAAGACGCTACACTACTTCGCAGCCGATTCGCTGACCGGCGCAGGCTACCAAGGCCTGCGCAGCCTGATTCAGATCTCGATTGCCCTGTTCAACGTCTCACTCAATCTGTGGATGATCCGGGCTTATTCCTGGCGCGGCGCGGCGTGGAGCAGTTTGGCTTCCGATAGCTTGTTGGCGCTCAGTTTGTGGACCTCGGTTGTGCTGCTTCGTGCGCGGTCACGCGCTGTGCGGGTATGTGAATCTCCGGACAGTGTTTTGGCTATTGCGGACTGACTTTCGTGCTTCGACTTGTCGAACAGATTTACGTTGTCTCCGCCCTGATTTACTTCAGCGCAGCATTTTCTCCGCATGAGGTCCTCCCCGATCCAACTCAGGGGGACACGCGCATGCTGCTGCTGCAAACGGCTGTGTACGCCATCGCGGCATTCTTCACCCTGCGGCACTGGGGCTCGTTTGTGCGGGGGCTGCGGAATAGCAGGTGGGCATTGCTGCTCGCAGGGATGGCCCTATGTTCTGCCGTATGGTCGGAATATCCGCTGCTGACGTTGCGCAAAGGGGTGGTGGTGCTGGGAACCACGATGTTCGGCGCCTATTTCGCGGCGGCCTATCGCCGCGACCAACAACTGCGGCTACTGTGCATCGTCGCCGGGCTGCTGGCAGCATTGAGCGCCGCTGCCGCCGTTCTCTATCCCAGCTATGGAATCGACCCTTTCAGCGGAGATTGGTGCGGCGTCTTCCCCCAGAAAAATAGCTTGGGCCGCTTCATGGTACTGGGCGGGATTGCGTTCCTGCTTTGCTCCGGGGAGGGAGGCTTCGCACGCCTCCTGCGCGGGGCGGGGGTCTCGTCCTGCTTGGCCGTGCTGCTGATGTCGGGCTCCCGAGGTGCGCTCATCGCCCTTCTTCTGTTTCTGGTGGTTGTATTGATGAATTCTTTGCTGAGGGTAAATCCAACGACAGCGGTGCCGATCTTCATCGCTATCGTGCTGGCCGGTACCGCGTGCGCCGCGTTCGCCTTGGAGAACGCGGATGCGGCCTTGCTCATGATTGGCCGTGACGTCACCCTGACCGGGCGTACCCAGCTCTGGCAGTCTGCATGGTTGGCCATCCTGCAGAAGCCTTGGTTGGGATATGGTTTCAACTCGTTTTGGATGGGTCTTAACGGCCCATCGAGTCTTATTATGAGCCAAGTGAGTTTTCTCGCGCCGCACGCGCACAACGGCTATCTCGATCTTTGCTTGGACCTGGGTTTTTCCGGTCTTGGAGTGTTCGCCGTTGGCTGGGCTGCCCGCTTGCGCACGGCGGTGCGGGAGTACCGTTTCGATTCATCGGCCGCATGGCCCTTGCTCTATCTCGCGTTCATGCTGGTTTACAACCTGGGAGAAAGTAACATTCTGCGGGCCAATAGCATTTTCTGGGTGTTGTACGTGACGGCATTGGCCGACCAAGGCTCTCGATTCAACGAGAGCACGCCTTAGTCTCATTCGGAACCCTCGTGCCGTGCCGCCAAATCACCGACGCGATGCAACCCACCACTGTAGCTATCTGCATCACCACCTTCTCTCGTCCGCAAGGACTGGACCAACTTCTTAGCGGCATCGGCAGCCTGAAATTTGCGCATAGCCTGGCTCTCCGCCTAAAAGTCGTGGTAGCCGACAACAATCCGGATGGCTCGGCCAAGGTGGTGTGCGAACGGCATAGGGCGCGTCTACCGTTCCTAATCGCCTATTGCCATGAGCCTCACCGTGGTATTTCCCATGCTCGCAATGCGGCCATCGCCGGTAGCGCCGATGCTCAGCTCATCGCATTCATCGATGATGACGAACTTCCGGAAGAACATTGGCTGGATGAATTGATATCCGTCTTGCTGCGCCATGATGCCGACGTAGTCTGCGGACCGGTACTTCCGGTCTTCACCGGCGTCGTTCCCGATTGGGTCCGCGATGGCGGGTATTTCGAGCGCCCCCGGCATCGCACAGGAGAAAGGCTGGACGCATTGGAGGCTCGGACGGGGAACGTGCTGCTTCGACGCAAGGTCTTTGACGGCATGGATGAGCCGTTCCATCCGGCACTGGCGGCATCCGGCGGGGAAGATACCCACTTCTTTATTTGCTTGCAGCACCAGGGAAGAAAAATAGTATGGGCGGACGAGGCGATCGTACGCGAAACGATTTCCCCGGCACGCGCAGGCTTGCGATGGCTGCTGCGGCGTGCCTTGCGTATCGGGAACAGCAATGTCCGCATGCAGCGGTTGATTAAGAGTTCTCCGCGCCTGGTCCTCAGCGCGGCTATCCATGGTGCAGCCCGCATAGTCAAGGGCCTAGCCGCGGTACCGTTTACGATTGCAGGCCCTCGGCATAGGGCTGTTCGAGCGCTCCAGCGCGCCTCGAACGGACTGGGCATGATCCTGGCATGCCTGGGCATCAGTTACAACGAGTACACCAATAGTTCTGGTGACTAGCATCACTTCTACACCACTCCAGAGCAGCGACACCATGCCAGTGGTCACCGCGGTAATTCCTACGCACAACCGCCCGGAACTCGTCTTACGCGCCGTAGGGAGCGCGTTGGCACAGACTTATCCCCACATGGAAGTGGTTGTGATTATCGACGGCCCGGATGCGGCAACGGAGACCGCGCTGAATTCAGTTCATGACAGCCGGATGCGAGTTATCAAACTCCCCTCTCGCCTCGGCGGTTCGGATGCGCGCAATGCCGGCGTCGAGGCCGCACACGGAGAATGGATCGCGTTCCTCGATGATGACGACGAATGGCTGCCGCACAAGATCGCAACCCAAATGCGCTACGTAGCAGGACCCGCTCCAGTGGTGGTTGCCAGCCAGATGCTGGTGCGGACGGCGGGCAAGCAGCTGGTCTGGCCGCGCAAGCTGCCCCGCCCGCCGCTCTGCGAGTACCTGTTGTCGCGCTCTTCCTGGGCCTACGGGGAGGGGTTACTCCAGACTACAACCCTGGTCGCACCCCGATGGCTATTGCTGGAAGTACCCTTCCGATCCGGCCTGCGGAGGCATCAGGACTACGAATGGGTTCTACGCGTGACCTCTCGTCCTGATGTGCACCTGGAGTTCGTCCCGCAACCGCTGGCGATCTGGAACCTGGCCGATGGAGACAGCGTCAGCACCAGTCCCGACTGGCACCTCTCCTACGACTGGATTCGGGAACTCCGCCCTCAGATCACCGGGCGGGCCTATTCGGGATTCATCGTCACCCAAGTCGCTCCTCAGGCTGCTCGCCAGCATGCATGGCGGGCGTGCATGCCGTTGCTCGCGGAGGCGTTGCACGCGGACCCTACCTTATTTCACCTGATACTGTTTCTCGGCCTGTGGCTGGCGCCGCGCTGGCTGCGCCGCCTCGTGCGGCACCGGTCTGGATTGCCGGTCCAACTATCATGTCCAAGCTGATTACGATCGGTCTGCCCGTCTACAATGGCATGCCCTATCTGCCCGAGGCGCTGGACAGCCTCCTTGCCCAAAGCTATAGGGATTTCGAGATTCTTGCCATTGACGATGGCTCGACCGACGACAGCCTCGCTTACCTCGGCTCGGTTCGCGACTCGCGCTTGCGTGTCCTGCCACAGGAGCATCGAGGTCTGAGCTCCACTCTCAACCGCATGTTGGCCGAGGTTCGCACGCCCTGGCTGGCGCGGCACGACGCCGATGATGTTGCGTACCCTCACCGCTTGGCGCGCACCGTGGATTTCATTCGACGCTACCCCGACGCTGGCATGTTTCATTCCCTGGCCGACTATTATCCACATGATCGATGTCTCGGCCGGTTCCGCTCCACCTGCGGCACACCTAAGGAAATGGCAGAGATCACCCGGGAGGGCTATCTGCTGTGCATCTGCCATCCCACGGTTACGCTGAATGTGAGCAAGGCGATCCGCGTCGGTGGCTACCGCTTCAATCTTTACGTAGAAGACATCGACTTGTGGTGGCGCATGGCTCTGGGTTACGAAATTCGTCTTATCCCGGAGGCAACCATCGGCTTCCGTCAGAATCTGGCCAGCGAATCCGCGCGCAACCTGAGAGAGCAGGCGAACAATACCGGCTACATCCAGTACCGATTGCTCTCCCACTTGTGGCGGAAGAGTCCCTTGCCGTTCGATTTTGTACGAGGGATATTGGCAACCCTGGCCGATGACCGGCAACTTCGATTCAAATGCCACCTTCGCGCTCTGAACATCAACCTTGCTCGGGGGCGGTATATGGCGGCCGCCGCAAGCAGCGTTTCCGCTTTGTGCACCTCTCCGAACCATTTTCTGCAAAGAGTACTCTACGAAACTACCGATCACCAGCTTCCACATCTAGGCTCCGATCCCAAGATATTCCGCGAGCTTAGCGAGGAACTTTGGCCCATAGCATGCGATAGCACGATGCAGAAGCGTCTCAGCCCGGGCAAGAAGGATGTGACGTCACCTTCTCTGGCGTCGTAACCGGCGCCTTAGTCGCTAGCGGCTCGCAACTATGCCCCGACTCCGCTGATATCTGGTCTTTCAGAATGCACACTGGTCTCGTAACGCGCCTTCCGGGGTTGATCCACCTGAAAGAACTCCCGGCTGCACACGTCGTCGAGTTTGCCGGCATAGAGTTCCGTGGATTGACGCGTGCCCTGCTTCTGGAGACTACGGATCACCTCAAGGTGATCACCACAGTCAACGCCGAGTTGATCGTCTTAGCCAATCGAGATCCCCGGTTTGCCAAGCTGCTTTGCGACAGCTATTCAACCTTTGATGGCCAACTTCCTTACCTGCTTGCGCGCTTCACCAAGCCGAAAGCAAGTATCGAGAAGATTTCCGGATCCGACTTTCTTCACGATTTGTGCGCCTGGGCGGGCCGCTCGGGTGCGCGCGTCTTCCTGCTCGGCGCAAGGCCGAAAGTCAACCAAAGAGCCTGCGAAGTATTGCGCAACCGATACCGGGTTGAGATCGACGGCATATCCCCTCCGTTCGCGAAATATCCCTTTCCCACTGCAATCGACCGCGAGATAGGCACGCGGGTCGCCGCCTTCAAGCCGGACATCCTCTTTGTGGCTTTCGGAGCACCTAAACAGGAATTCTGGATCGCCGATCACCACGACTTCCTGCAAAGCCTCGGTGTGCGCTGGGCGATGGCGGTGGGGGGAAGTCTCGATTATGTCGCGGGACGCGAAAAGCGTGCCCCGCGGATGGTGCAGCATGCGGGCTTTGAGTGGCTCTGGCGTCTCATCCAAAAACCCCGCGAGCGCTTCCGGCGCACCCTGCGGTTCTTTCTCATGTTTCGCTATCTAGGAATACTTTCGATCAGGGTATCAGGTAAAAGGCATCAGGTTACAGGTGAAGGGTAAGGCGAAGGCACAAAGACGTACTTAGCACGCTTCAGCTATTCCCTGAGAGCTGACACCTAATACCTGATACCCAGGACCTGCTACTCCAATAGGGAGTTACCATGGCTTCGGCACCTCTGCTAGCAAGCAAACCCGAGCCGCCCGCAGATGCTTCCGCGCTGCCTCGCGGCTCGGGCGCTGACTTTTCATTGCAGCAGCTCTGGCGAGTCCTGTTGATTCGCAGGCGTGCCGTGCTGTTCACCCTGCTCGCAATGGTTTCCCTGGCCATCGCGGTGCCGCTGCTGATGACGCCCAAGTACGAGGCCGCCTCCTTGATCGAGGTGAATAAGGAAAACTCAGACCGGCTCGGCCTGGACGAACTAGAGGGACCGGGGAGTGGCGCTGCCGACAGTTTTGACTACAACCTCAATCAGCGGACTCAGGCGGACGTGTTACAGAGCCAGTCGCTTGCCTTGCAGGCCGCCGAACAATTGGGCCTGGAAGCGCGCAAGGAATTCCGCGTGAAAGCCGGCTGGTTCGACGTGGCTCAGGTCAATGCTGAGTACCGTCTTCCGCTGGATCAGGCGCCCCTGCGCCGAGCCCAGATTCAGAAGGTATTCGAAAGGAACCTGACGGTAAAGCCTGTGCCCGGGACCCGCATGATCGAAGTGCGCTTCCTCAGTCCCGACCCGCAGGTGGCGGCCGATGTAGTCAACACACTGGTAAGCGACTACCTGGAACAGTACTTCAAAATCCGGTACAGTGCCACGGCACAGGCTTCCGAGTGGCTTGCCAAACAACTCGACGAGTTGAAGTCCCAGGTCGAACAATCGCAACAGCGCCTGAACCAACTCCAAAAGCAAGCGGGAATTCTGGGCACGGACGAGACCCATAATGTCGTCATGGCCAAACTGGAGGAGTTGAATAAGCAACTCACGGCGGCGGAAGCCAACCGAATTCTGAAACAGGCTGTATCCCAGATTGCCAAGAGCGGAAGTGCGGAACTGATCTCGAGCCTGGCCACGAGCAACTTGATTGGTGGCCCCGGTGGGATGAACCCTAATTCTCTCGCCCTGGTCCAAAGCTTGCGCTCTCAGGAAACCGAGCTCAGGATGCAGTACGCCCAGGCCGGCAGCAAGTATGGTCCAAACTATCCCAAGCTGGTGCAAATGCGCAGCCAGTTGAAGGAGATGGACGCGGCCATTCACGCGGAGACCGACAAGCTCGCGGCCCGCGCCGAGAATGATTACGTGGCCGCCAGAAGTGCCGAAACCATGCTTCGCGCCTCCTTCGACGACCAGAAGAGCAAAGCCAACCAACTGAACGATAGTGCGATTCAGTACACCATCTTAAAGCGTGAGGTCGAATCCAGCCGGCAGCTCTACGACGACTTGCTCAAGAAGCTGAAAGAGGGCGGCATTCTCGCCGGATTGCGATCCAGCAATGTGGTGGTAATCGATCCGGCGCGCACCACGGCGAAGCCGGCGCTGCCGAACTATCCCTTGAACCTGGGGCTCGGCTTCGGCCTCGGACTGCTCGGCGGAATCGCACTCGCCTTCCTTCGTGAAGGGTTCGACGATACCATTCGCACTCCGGAACAGATCGGCACGATCTCCGCGCTGACTCCGGTCGCCATCATCCCTGAACTGGCGGTCGCAGGCTCGAGACGCTTTTTAAGCGGGATCCCCACCATCTTGCCGAGTCGCGCTTTTTCCGGAGAGAAACAGTGCAATGTTCTCGAGTCGCCTCTGCTGGCGGAAGCCTTTCGCGGTTTGCGTACTTCGTTGTTGATGTCGAATGGATACCAGCCTCCCAAGGTACTGCTGGTCACCAGTGCCTTGCCGCAGGAAGGGAAGAGCACCACCAGCCTGAACGTAGCGATCACCCTGGCTCAGTTGCGGGCCAAGGTACTGCTCATCGATGCTGACCTTCGCCGGCCGACTTTGCATCGGCGTTTAGAGCTTGGGAGTAGTACGGATCTAGCCCAACTGCTGGCGAGCGATGAGGCACTCAAGCCGGATCTGATTCAGTATCCCTGTGTGCCCAGTCTCTCCATTCTTCCATGCGGCACCCTCCCTGACCACCCCGCGGAACTGTTGGCCTCCCCGGGCATGCGGCTCTTGATCGCCGAATCGCGCCGGCACTTCGATTACATCGTGATCGATTCGCCAGCGGTTCTGTCGGTCACCGACGCGGTAATTCTGTCAGCCCATGCGGACGCCGTGCTTCTGGTGGCAAGGTCCGGACAGACGACCCAGCAAGCCTTGTTACGGGCGCGCGAGGTGCTCGCGCGCGCCCATGCCAACCTTCTCGGTGTGCTCGTGAACTGCGTTGATCTGAACTCTCCCGATCATTACTACTACTATGGCTATCACTTCTCGCGGGTATGTGGAATCTGTAAGTTATTCATTCCATGATTCTATACTTTCCAAACTTCCAACGAAATCAAGCCCCAGTATGCCAAATTTATGCCAAAGAATGTTGCTGCTGTTATAGCGCTATAAGGTTGTTTGGCTCCCCTGACCGATTTACCGGGGGCATCTCCGAATAATGGCGGGGAGCATCAAGGATCAGATGAGGCTCATCCTGATTTCCAACGATGCTCATCAAGAATCTCCCATCCGAATCTCTTTTGGTGTGGAGTTCGGCAGCAAACACGCATATCGGACAACGTGATTGTTGGCACAAGCATGGGCAGAGCCGATCATCCAAGGGATCAATCCCGACAAATTCAAGCCGCAGTTTGGCCTTCATCAATCCCAACGCGGCTCGCGATTGTGTTATTCGTTCAGCGTGTTCAAGACAAAACAATTAACATCTCCTTTATGTTTGACGATATTCTGAATGAGGTAAACGAGACGATACTCAATTCACAGCTCAGGACGCTTGAAAAGTATTTCTCAAACCTGCCGCCGCTTGCGGGTATAGAGATCGTTGCGCTCGGTGGGAATGCAGCGTGTTTTCTCCCAGATCGTCGGGTAATCCAGATAAACCAGTCCGTAGCGACGTTCCACAAATTATGTTCACTCTTGATTCTGCATGAACTGATTCACGCCAAGTTGCTTCGCGAAAATGGTGATCCAGATGCGCCAGAAGGGGAACGTTTTCAAGCGGAAGTTAGGCGTTTGTGGGAGGCTGATGCCTACAACAAGCTGCTGTGACTTGAATTGATTTTAGGCGGCTTGGTCGCAGTTCCGTGCAAGATGCGGGCCGCCACAGCGGAAGCATTTCATTTCATTCTTGCGTTTCAGAGCGGGGCAAGAGGAAATCTCATGCGCTCCGTGACAGTATTTACACGTGGGTTCGACCGCGACACTCCGACCAGATTCATAGCTGGTGGGACGATAATCAGTCACAGCTCGTATCCGTACCTTCCTCGGTTCGGCGGCTTCAATTAACATGTCACGTTGCATGGCGTCCTTCAAGGACTCTTCTGCGGCTGCTTGCGTGTCGCCAAAGCATGTGTGGGTTGCATTGCCAACCGTGCGGCTGGCGGTAAACATTGTAATCATCAAACTCCTTGTATTTTGAAAATTAGTTAAACCTTTTTGATTTCAGCTTGTAGCTCGGCACAGGTTTTCACCACACCCGCCGCTTGAGCTGATACAGCCTGGAGCTTGCGGTCAATCGCGTCCAGTTGAGCGATTAGTTCGTCCAGCTTGCGTTGCTGATTAACGATCAGGGATTCCAGTAATTGCTTGCGCTGATGTTCTGGAGTGGCAACCCACAATTCGAAAACGGCATTGCCGATTTCAAGCATCATGCCTTGGAGATTCTGGCGCATGAGCTGGCTAATAGGGTCAACAGGCCCACCAAGACAGCCAAAGTTATTAGCTGTCACCTCAATTTTCTGCAATAGTTGAATGATTGTCTCGATGTCGTTCACGCTACTCCTAGATTCCGTCATTTCCGAAATTCGTACCGTTACAACCAGCGGAGGATGAGTCTTCCCGCTGGCGACTGTTCATTCTGCGATGCCAACAGTAATCGTTAAAGAACTCTGGACTATGCACGTCCAGGTCGAGGCGTGGATTACGGTTATCGGGTCGCTGGAAATCAGGGCTTTGCGGGTCTGCACTGCGCTCGACATCAGCCATAGTGGGAACTCCAGAGGGCTGGAAGAGCACGGATGCATGTTCTCCAACAAGCTCTTGAGCCTTATCAGGGTCCAACTCCGATAATCTTGCGTGCAAGACTCTAAGTTCTGGTTGTAATGCCGCTCGGATTCGCCGTGCTTCGGTGCTCTCTAAATGGCGTGCGGTGAATAGGTCTGCATCCAAGATACGGTCGCTCAGCACAGTGATCTTCTGGATCAATTCGTCAATACTCAAGCTCTCAAGCTGCGCCCGCTGTTGCAGGACGGCAAGTTCCTTGGTAGCGTGCGAAATGGCTTTGGACAGTTGTAAGTAGTATGGGTCGTACTCAATTACCCAGCCCATCGGTCGCTGCATCAAGAGCATTGAGTTGAGGTACTGACTCTGTTCACTCGTTAACTTGGCTATTTTGGTTTTGAGTTGTTCTATTTTGTTGTTCATACCGTTTGTTGTTCATACCGTTTGTTGTTCATACCGTTTTGATTTCTTGGCTATACACTCGGTCGTTGGTAAGGAACTCGGCAACGCAAGCAGCGGAGCCATGATCATGTGGCCGACCAGTTGGTTTCCCCGTTTTGATATCGTGGCGGGACTTTTCCGCCACGTGGCGAGAAATCCCCGCTTCCTCCCCGCTCTGGTGCCTGCACCAAGTGCCGCCGTCAGGATCAGGTTTGCTACCGTGGGTTATTTGCGCTTAGTCTGTGTCTCGTAGTTTCTCCTTTAGCGTAGTAGCGAATTACAATTGCAACCGTCGTTGCTGTTATTCCTCCGCTTGTTGCATTCTGGGCACAAAGGACAGCTACAGCGCTTTAGCGGTTTTTCACATTTGAAGCATCGCGGAGCTGATTTCTCATTGCTGGCTTCCTTCGACCGTTGTTTCTCTGCCGCCCTGCGAAGTCCGACGATTTTCAGGAGCAGGCAGTTACGACGCTTGATTAGTTTCAGGTCATCAGGGTTGGCGGTCACAAGCGGTTCGACCAGTCGTAGTTCAGCTTCGAGAGCCAACCGCGCCCGCGACATCAGCGAAGAGATTTTAGGCAGGCTGGACATCAGCTACCTCTTCTTTCTGGTCGGGATCGGGTTGCTGCGCTTCGCACAGGTGTTCGTGGTGCCACGTCACCGCGCAATTCTTATGAAGTACGGCATGGATTGTTACAGGGCCACACCTGTCACAGACGGCGGTCTGTTTTAACGTCGATATTTTACTGAGCACATGTTTCATTTCTCAATCTCCCACCGCTGTAAGTTCATCCCATTCATCGCTCTGGTGCTGTTCATGGTCGGACTCGGAATGGAACCCATCGGCTTGATCGGCGGCATCTTCCTCTTCAGGTTCCGACACCAGCTCTCGTGGCGGGATGTAGGGGAGCATCGTTCCCTCGTGATGAGGAAGCGGCTTCGACTTTTCGACCATAGGAAGATCGGGCTGGTAGTTTTCCAATAGCTGGATCAGCATCCTGTCCCTGGCAGGCTCGGGTACGGCACGAAGGGCGCGGTTCAGGCTGGCGCACAGGGAGAATTGGTTCACATGGTTCACATGGTTGTTCTGTAGAAACTTGCGCAGTTCGGACATTGGGACACTCATGAAAATCCTTTCGGCTAATCGGGCAAAAAGGTGCTTTTTCGGACATATGAGTAGGCGTGGGCACATGTCGAAATAAGCACCCTCCAACCCCACGCCAATTGAAGGTTTTTAGCGGGGGTCAGATCGCAAAAACTGCCGTTTTCGACTTCCGCCGTTTGGTGCGCTGAGGTGGTAATCGAAGCCCCATCGACTTACGGCAGGCATTGGAACAATATTTGCCCTTTACGGTCAGAATCGCCCGCCCACCAGACGGCCCCTTGTGGCACCTGTCATTCGCACAGAGCTGCACGGTTTCGGCTTTAGTTTTCATCCTTTCAAACGCGGGATTCTTGAACTTCAGGGAGGAAGTCACGATCCACGGATTCAGGATGTAAAGATTGTTAGCGGTCAAGTCTGGGAGGTAATCACCTGGAGCCGAGGCTTCGGCAACGTGAAACCAGATGCGGGCGCGGGCTAGTTCATCAGGTTTACCGCTATTTCTAGATTCCCGTTCGCGCTGAAATTCCAACCGTGAAGTTAGGGAGTCAGCTTGCTTGCTAAACACGTTTCCCAGAAGGATTGCTCCGCGCTTGTCACGGATGACTCCATTGCTTTCGCTATCGGGATCAACCGTAGCGCCAGAGCGTTTGAAGAGTTTAGGCCACAGGACAGCGGCATTGGCATCTAGGGCTAGGAGTTCGGGCGGGCATTTCGGCAGATTAAGCAGCTTTCGTTTCGATACAGACAAATTCCCCCTTTGGCTTTAACGTCGCCAGACGGATTCTATTCAGTAAAAGATTTCCGACCCTGAAGTTCTGATTGGTTATTTCAAATTTATTTTCTATTTTTGGAAAAGTGATGGTCTATCTGTATACCAGCCGCCGCATCGGGGGAATCAGGGATTCGGATTAGAAAGGGGTGGTGGGTCGCCTAGAAGAAGAAGAGGAACCACCTGGAGCGAAGAGGTGCGGGTGCCATGCCAAGCCAACGGCAATTTAATGTTACTACTCCCAGCCGCGAAACAAATAACCCATCAGCCGCGCAGCACATCACCGCAACCACGCAACAAGACAGCCCCAGACAATCACCCCAGAGCAAGCTACCATCACCCAGCCGCACCATCACGTATCGGACCAGGACTCTAAAGCTCACGATATTCCCCCGCTGGTCGGGGTCGCTGAGTTGCGATTGCCGCTCGTGACTTGCCGACCGAGCGACTGGTTAACCTGCCGCCATTCGAGCGCAATCTAGCGTTTCCAGCGATTCAAGAGTAGTAACTGTTGGAATTCAACTTCCACACTTGCGAATTGTATGTACTTATGGATTTGTAGTTACGTGCGCGAACCGTGGCAACATCCGTATGCTTCAAAAGATTCTGGCAAGCGACGTGCAAGGTATCAGAACAATGGTTCAGTTACTGGAGCACAAACCATGAACACTCAAAAGTACCTGCCGACGAGCAAAGTAATCGGACTCCTGCCACCGATGGCAATGACACACGAAGAGTTCATCGCTGCCGTCCGTGATGTGGCAATTTCTCGTTTAACCACGGAGCCAATCAAAGATAGAGTACGGTTCACGAAGATCGGCTATGGGTCCGTCGATGGCGTCAGAGGCGTATGTCACTTCGGCACTTGGCAGAACGGCACGACCCATGACCTCGTGACCATCTCCACCATTGGTGAAGAGTCGCCGTTGCAGTTGTGCGGCACCGTACTTCATGAGCTAGGACACGTTGTTGCTGGTGCGTCGGCTGGGCATGGTAAAGCCTGGAAAGAAGCCTGCCGCGAGCTGGGGCTGACGGTCGCTGAAGCCGCTGGGCAAGCCTACGATCTGCCCCATTTCTCCGCTGATGTGCAGACTGCCATCATGAGCCTCACCTATCCGACCGATGGACGGCCCACATTCGGAAATTACATGGGCGCGTTGCCAGTAGCCAAGACGTTCCGACCATGCCCACTCGGGATCGGCACTCGTGGCGGCAAGTCCAGAGGTCAGGGGTCAGGCTCACGATTGCGGAAGTGGGTCTGCTCGTGCGGCCAGATCGTGCGAGCGTCCACAGATGACCTGAACGCCTACTGCGGCAAGTGCGGCGGCTCGTTTAACCGCGATTACGGGATGGCTGGCTCTCGGGAACCAGTCATTCCCATCCCTGGAGACTCTGGAGGTAGCCATGCCTACAATTAGCGCCGATTCATGGGCGGTGCTGATCCCATGCTCCCACTGCAACGGCGGCCACGCACGAAAGCAGTATGAGGTTCTGAGCGGCGGCCATTGGATCGTGGTGTACAGGTGCCTTCAATGCAGGAAACAAACTAACCATTGTGTTACATCAGGCGAACAACCAGCATCGAAACTACAGGACTTAGAATGCACCCAGCGACTCTGAAATTACACGTAATGTTACGTTTTCCACCAGTCGGAGGATTTATGGCGACGAAGCAGAGGCAGCGGCAACCGATGGTGAGCCTGGAGTCGTCCGAGATATTGCGTGTGCTTCGGACTGCAAAGGCCCACGGCGTTCGAGAATGGGCAATGTTCCTGTTGGGCTTTCGGCATGGCTTGCGGGCCTCCGAGATTACCGCCTTGCGATTAGATGACGTGAACCTACGAGATGGTAGCATCCGCATCGAACGGCTCAAGGGCAGCTTGCAGACCGTCCAGGCGCTTGCAGACCATAGAGGGGAACCGTTGCTATCCGAACTTAAGGCGTTGCGCCAATGGCTCAGCCAACGACAGAATGACGGCTCTGATTATCTGTTCACCAGTGCCAAGGGCGGTCGGCTCAGCCGTGTCCAGGTCTTCAGGCTGTTCGCTTCGATTGCCACAGAAGCGGGATTGCCACCAGAAAAGGCACATCCGCACACGTTGAAGCATTCGCTGGCTACGGGACTGGTAGCGGCGAACGTCAATTTAGCGATCATTAAGCAGGCGCTGGGACATCGGAGCATCAATTCCACCATGCGTTATATCAGCGTCAGCGACCGTGACGCCAGCAAGGCCACGGCAGTCGCGATGATGAAGCTATTCTGAAATGCCCCCGTCCTGCGCTCAGGAGCCTGCTGCTGGGAGCGTTCACCAGCCCCCTTGTTGGCTTCTGGGTCACAGCAACCCTAAAGCGTGCAGGACCGCCCAAGTGAGGAAAGACACGACAGCCGAAATCCCCATGAGCGCCTCGTCGGGTTGCCATCGGTCAAATATGACGTTTTTGAGCAAGAACCCCCCGCAGATAATCGGAACCATCAGCGACAGTAGCGGGTCCATCACGACGATTATTGTGATGCCCGCTGGTGAAATTCAGGGAACTATTCCGAGAGTGCCGCAAAAGAATTCGGAGTGCTGCAAAACATTATCAATTGATTTTCAATTTCGCGAAGAGATCTCTTCGTCCAAGTAATCCCGATCATTCCAGCCAGATGTCGATTTAGGTTTCTTTGCTTGTAAGTTCCCGTCTTCCAGGGGTTTACACTCACTTCGGACCCAGTTCAGCGCCCGTCACCATCCGTCACGCATTGCTTGCCTGATGCCGCCCTTTGTCGGCCCGTCAGCCCCCCTATATCCGCACATCATTCGTGGCCGTCCTTTTACCTATTCCCTAACTACCAGCTTTCCAGCCAGAGACTTTATCAAGCGCCACCGTAACCTCGTTCCGTTCCCTATCAGTTGAATTGATCGCAGCGCAGTTCCTTCATTCCCCAACGTGCATCCTTTTTTCGCTCTGCCTCGGGTTTGCTAAATTCTGGATCGCCAAACTCAGGATGGCTGAAGTAATAATCCAGCGTTACAGGGCCAGTCGTCGGCGCAGGCGGTACGTATGTCAACCACAATCTGAACTTAGCGCATTGATCTTTCCTATCTTCTTGTTCTTTAAGCGTTTCCACCACGCCAGTTCCAGTATCCAATATGACACTGCCTTGCTGAACATAATGGTGAGACGGGAACTGACGGCCCACTAAGAAACCGATAGTGAAGAGCGCGATTCCAACCAACGCTGGTATCACAATGCTTCTTTTCATTTCCTACCCACTTCACAGGTTTCATGTCAGTGTGCTAACGCACACGAGAGCTTTGCTTCAATCCCCATGCATACGCTGGCGTTCTTGCTGCCTACCCCGTCCGATTGTACATCGTTCAGTTGACTTAGCTGACCGACGTGGACCCCGACAGCAGGTGGCAATTCAAAGGAACCGTTATAATCGTTCTGGGGGAGGTAACATCCATGAATGAACTGAAGGAAATCCTCAGCGACATCGTTGCCGATCTCGAACGAATAACAACCGCTGTATACGAGTTGCAACAGAGTGCAACCGTAGACCAGCTAAAAGCCCGACTCGCCAAAGAAACGGTTTCTCGGAAGGTCCGTCAAATTTACAGCCCGTTACGCACGAAGATTGATGCTTTGCCATGAGGTAATCAACAGCTTCGTAATAAGTTTTGTCACGTTCCGCCATAACTTCAAGAATCGACGGATAGTAAGAACAAGTCATTGTTTCCCTTTCTCGCCTTGCGGCGGTGAATTATGCTGCAACAAGGAAATGAAATTTCGGGTTTGCTGCCGTTCCAACCAGCCCAAAGCCAAACCACGGAGCGTGTCCAATTATCGGACGACCTTGGTCGAACTGCCTGTGAGTCTCGGGAGAGCAGGGGAGCGGGTGAAGTCTTGCCATCGCCCCAGGATGCCCCGCCCTTGCGCTAGCAGTCCGTGGTGTAAGTAGCTGATTTCCGGCACGGCCAGCGGCGTGATCGGCTCAGCCGCGTAGGGACGTCTTTCGCACGGCAGCTTGAAATTCGTCTCTGGTACAGCCGATTCCGATTTTCCCGGCGGGTAAGTAGCAAATACAGCAAAAGAAGCAGGCCACCACGGTTTTTCCACTCCCGCGGCGTGCCCGCCCCCAGCAGTTTGCGCAGGATCAGGCTCAGGTTGAAGGCTCCCACGTGGATCAGTTGCCGCTTCAGGATGTTCTCGTGTCCCCGCAGATACGTGCGCCGCATACCGCCGGTCTCGTAGCAATGCGCGAAGCTACGTTCCACCAACTCACCACGCCGCCTCAGTAAGCCCTTACCGTACTCGCCTCGCACCCGCCGCCGATTCTCGTACACCGCCTGTTGCTCTTCTCGCTTGCCCTGCCAGTGCCGCCGCCCCGGCTGCTTCTTCTCTGGAATGTAGCTGCGCACCTCGTAACTCTTCACCCGCTGGACCAGCGCGCCGCTGTGGTAGCCTTTGTCGGCCACTAGCTCTTCGATCCCGTTGATATTCACCTTCGGCTGGTCGTCCGGTCGCTGCTCCGCCTCGCGTCCGACTAACTCCGCCACCGCCATTCCGGCCTCGCTCAGAGTCTCGTCCAACGTCGTCGTGTCTCCCTGGTCAGCACCTTGCAGCGTGACCGCCACCACCGCGCCCGTGTCCAGATCGACCGCGTGTTCGGCCTTGTGCGCCAGATGGGTGCGCCCATCCTTCATCTTCGCAATCCGCGCGTCCTGATCCGAGGGACTCTTCCATTCCTGGTTGGACATGCGCTTCTTGCGCTTGCGGTCCAGCCGCGCCAAGTCTTCCCGCGTCGGCGTCGCCGCGCTCGGCCACAATGCCCTCGAAGTACCCGATCAGCAGCGAGCGGAAGTAGATGCCCGGCGTCAGCGACGGTCGCCCGTACTTGGCCGCATAGAACTTCGCGCACCGGCCTTCGACAAACTCATCAAACTGGTTCGCCTCCAGCAACTCGTTCAAGCGCTGATAGAACGGATGCCCCGGAGCCGAGGCTAGCTCAGCCTGCGCAATCCAGATGTCTTCTTGCTTCTCCCGCTGCTTGCGCGTCCCCATCGCCATGCGCCCATTCTACGAACAAAGCCGGTGGATACTTCAGTACTTTCTGCTTACGCATCCAGACTTACACCACGGACTGCTAGGCTTCGATCTGGCGCGTCCCTGAAGCGTGGGGGAGGTGATGGGATTACCCTTTGCCGTGGGGGTGGCTTTGCGTGTCCAGTTGCCAGACCAGCTCATGGCTCCTGGTCGGGATTCCAACCAGCCCCAGTGCTGCCATCGGTCCACCGTTCCCGTTCCCACTATAAGAGTGGGAAACGGGGAACGATCCGTGGGATGGACTGTGATCGTTCCTGAAGCTGGGAACGATTGGGAATTGGGAACGATTAAAAGTTACCAAACACCTCTACGACAACGTTGGGGGCTTCCAGCCCCGCCTTTACTCCATCTCGCCGCAACCTGCCGTTCTGAATTAAAGTCTTAACCGCAGCACTAACGTCAGCTTTTCGCTTCTTGATGGTCTTCGTCACTTCCTCGATACTGCATTTGGGGTTGTCTCGAACGTAGGCGACGATCCTATCTTGAAGCTCCTGCTCCACCGCGTCTGCGGATTGTCCAGATTCCAACACCTCGTAGGTGACAGGGAGCTGCTGCCTCTGCCCGAATGGATCGGTAATGTATTCGAAGTGTATCTTCAGGCGGATTTCTAGTTTTTCGCCGTCCCGCTGCTTAAAGCCAGTCAATGTCAGAATGCGGTTATCGCTGAAGTCAGCCTCAAAGGCAGCGGTGACGCCTGCGGGAATGGCAGTCGTGCCACGGTAGGCTGATCCATTCTTCGGTTTGTGATGCAGGACGATTACGGCAACGGCCCCTGCGCTTATCAATTCCCGAATCAATCGAAGCAGCAAGGTCATGTTATCGGGGTCATTTTCCTTTTGCCCTGGCAAAAGAAAATCCGTCAGCGAGTCGATAATCACTACAGGCTTGTGCTCACGGCACAAATCCAGCAAGCGCTTATTATCGACATCTGGTGCTGGGGGATCGGTGAAGAGTCCCGCGATTTTTATGTTCTTCGCCTGTCTGAGATTACCCACCAGCTCGTTGCGCTTCGATACCGTGGCGTGGGAATTTTCACGGTCTAATATCAGTACAGGATGCTGCTGGCAAGGGCGGTTGATGAACTCGGTTCCTGTGGCGATAGCATCGGCCAGAAAATAGCTCAGGTATGATTTGAAGCTGCCGAAGTCTCCAGTAATCATGGTGATGCCTTCGGCGGGAATCAGGTCAGGTACAATCCAGGTATATTCCTTGTGCTCAAGTGTCGCAAACGAAGGCAGCTCATCCCATAAGCTGCTGGCTGGTTCAACTGCGGTAGATTTAACCGCATGTAGCGTTTCTTGCATGGCTCTCCAATCGCTCCAGGTCGGGGGAAGTTTTCGGGATGGGAGATGGACTGGAGAACACCCCCCATCCCAAGCCGATTCACACGGCTACTCAAGGTAGCTAACCTGAGTAAATCTTGGCTTAATTCCGCGTTGGTCGTTTCAAGGTAATGGCAATCATTTGCTCGCCATATCTGTTTTGGCTGCTGTTGATTTGGATAATTTCCGTGCCGCTTGGTGCCTTCAGCACGACCGTCCGCGTATCTGTTGCATTAGCAGTGTTGGTCATTTTGACCCACCTCGTCCCTTAATTGCTTAACTCATCCAAACGCTTGCGCCAGATCGGCTAAACCGATCACCCCATATATACGGGAGCCTAATTATTCGGAAAGGTTACTCGATTTGATGCCTTGCCGAGAGTACGGATTCGTGGTCGAACTACTGACTGGCATGGCAATTTATGACTTACATCTGGCAGGGCAGTTACCTTAGATTAGGGGAGCCTTTTGCAGCGGTCCAGAAGGATTGAACGCGACCGCTATACTTTTGGCCCCCTGTGCCATGCCTCTCAACAAGGAAACGACACGGCACACCCCTTGCTGCTGGTTGGCTGGCAAGGGGACATTCATTGGCGGGGACTCTTGCCGCGATCACGCTTGGCCAACCGTGAAGTAGGCGTCTGCGGCGGATCGGCAGCCCGCACAAGCCTCTTCATTTGAGCAGCCCCACCAGTGAGATTAGTGCTGTGTGGCTTAGCGGCATCATCGGGTCTGGTCGCTCTGGGAGCGCCCTTGCCAGTTCGCTTGCTCGCGTTCGCACTGTTGGCTTCCGATGTCATTTCATCCGCTGGGAGATGCTGACCGAAGTCGGAAGTCCCGCCGATGACGAATTCCTCAGGCAAGGCTTCATAACAATTTTGCTGGGAGCGTGTGAGTTCTATTTTCTTCCCCTGCTGGGGGTTTGAGCTTCTGTTAGACATAGATATGTTTTACCTTTAGTGAGATTGTTTTTCTTCAAGCCGCCTTTTCGCAAACAGGGCCAGCGTGGATTTTAGGAGCTGCTCTATCTCGATGTCGGAAAGATCGTCTAGAGGCGACTTTTTGAACTGATCGTCACTCATACGAATCCTCTTGTTTGAAGATGTCGTTGTTCAACTCTGCCAACCAGGAGTCACATTCGTTCACTACTGGTTGGGGAGACTGCGCGACTACTTCTGATTTTGCTTGCTCCGCTTCCTGCCGCGCAAGGTATTGCTTCCCTTTCGCCAATAACGCCAGCGCCTCGACCTTGTCTTTTTCCTGCTGCTGGCGCTCCGCTTCCTTCCGCCTGATGGCGTCAAGTTGTGAGAAAGTTAGGCCGTCGTTGGCTACTCTTTCTGCGATATCGTTTAACAGGCTCATTAACGCCTCTGGCGCGAATACTCACGCTTGGTGGCATTCAACAGGGTTTCGATACTCTGGTCATCTAGATCGTCCAACCGCTCTGGCGTTGGTTGCGATGCCTCATAGTTATCGTGCAGCACATCGTAACTCTCTTGCTTTGCTTGGAGCGTCTGTAAGTGTTTCCAACCTCGGAGCAATAACTCAACGGTCGGAAAGCGATTGCCGACGTAGCCACGGAACCACTGCGCCAGTTCTGGAGTCCAGCCTGGAAACGTTGGTTCGATGAGAGAGAACACATGCCCCGCCGCCAGCTCCATCACTGGCCGTAAAGCAGGAGATGCCATGATCGAAGCGGCATCGTTACGGTCGAAGTCTTCCGAATCGCCAGCAATTTCGAGCAGTCCTTCCCAATCATTCTTCTGCAGTCCCAGCACATAAAACGTAAACCTAATGACGGCTTCCTTCAGGTTGTTTTCGATGCGTGGATCACTGCAAAGGAATGAGATTTCCTGAAGCTGCCGCTGGCTTAACTGGTGAAGTTGGCCGCGCTTGAAGGTCGCATCACCATTGGCTTTGACCTGTTCCCAGACTAGATCGAGATTCTCGGCAGTCAGAACGCCTTCGCGGTATAAGTCCAGGTATGTGCTCTTCGGCGGTAGGTCCGCGCTGAGCGCCAGCAATTTACGGATTTCATCGTGGTTACTCCCGCACGGATGGTAATCGCTCGTGCTGTGGGTCCACAGGTTCAAGATGTCACGAACCTGTTCCGCCTCCACGTCGTCCAACATTTCGGGACTCGTCGCGGCTAGTTCCTTGCGACCTTCCGCGTCCAGGTTGTCAATCAGAGTTTTAGTGAACTCTAACGTCGGATGTTTATGTTGCTTCCGAGCTTCTCTCGCCGCCTTCGATGCTTGCAAAATCGGATTTGCGGGGTCAAACTCTGGGCAGAGATTCGCACCTTCTAGCCATGGGTCGCTTGAATCGCTTCCAGCTTTGGTGAAGTCGATGGGCATACCGCGCTGATCCAATCCGCTGAATCGCTCGTCTACCCAGGCGGAGTTGTCAGCAGCGATTTGTTTTAATCGTGCTTTTCGTTGTTCATCAGTTGCCATATTATGTACCTTTCATAGAAATTGGTTGAAGGAAAGATTTCGACCAGGGAGTTAGGACACCCAGGCGGCACTCTTGCTGGTGCGCTTAGCAGGCGCTTTCTTCGCGGGCTTCTTGGCTGATTTCTTCGGCGCGACCTTGCGGCCACCTTTGTTCGTGTTCATTGGGAATCCTTAAAATGATGCTGGTGGGAATGTACAACCAGGGAATGCTTTCGGGGGTGTTTCGGGGGGTGGTTAGATGCTAAGCTTGATCTTGCCAGCGAGCCAATCGGCAACCAGCAGTCGCAATAGCAAGCTGCGATTCAAGCCAGCGGGCAGCTTCGCATCCAATTGCTCGATGGTGCTCATAGGGATACTGAAATTGCACTGGCTGTATACCTCGTCGTCGTGTAGTTTCGGCATTATACCTCCTTCTTAGAATTGTGGGTGAAAGGTTCCATCTTCCCCTTACACTATAGTAGAAGACGTGAACGCACCTAGCTTTATGCAGGTTCCGCACATTTAATTTTAACCGATGCGGGTGTAGGTTGCCCCACTGGGCAGTTTCACGGATACCAATACTTTTGGCTCCACTTTGGGTTTAGGCTCAGGGATACGTTGCCAGCGGCCATTCTTTTTAACCCAGTCACACTTCGCGGCAACCTTGGCGATGGCACCAATGCCGAGTTCAGTAAGCGTGTGTAGTTGACGGTAACTTGCGGTTGGGTTGTTCTCAATCGCTTCGCCGAGAATTGCAGGAGCAGCACTTCCGCATTCCCCGCAACGACCGCCCGTTAACGGCGGCTTGTTCCAGGCGAATTGTTCACCACAACCGCTGCAGACGAAGATGAACTTCGCATCCGTTCGCTGGTTGCGAGCGCGGCGGCAACCGTCGCACCGCCAGCGTCGTTTCCCTGATATTGCTTTGCCGCAATCGACACAGGTGATCGCGGAGAACGCTTGCGGGTACTGTGTGCGGTCGATCAGCACACCCATGCCGCAAGGCTGATGAGGCTCCAGCAGAGCGTCGGAGCGCCATTTGTTGCGTGTGAACTCAATAAGCAATGTGCGTTGCACTTTGTAATATACGGTCTTCCCGCACTTCGGGCAGATGCATCGGGGGTACATGTCGGCAGCCACTATGCGCCCCCCACTTCTACATGCTCTCGGTTATGCATTGCTTCTCTCTTGGGATACGGTCTAACATCCCATCGAAGGAACTGCCGGTCATTGCGATTAGCGAGCCACACGTAGCGGTGTTTGTTGGTGCCAGTATTCCAGAACCTCCGGCCACCATTCCGCCGTGCTACCCGGTCACCAGCCTTGCATCGTGGCTTGCTGATGCCGGTATAGATCCAGCCGGTTGCCTTGTAGACTATCCCGATATGACCATGCGCGGGGTCGGCATAACTAACGAGAACCAACCAGGGATTCTTCATCTTCATTTCTCGCAGGCACCAGCCGATAAACTCGCTCTCCGTATTTCTAGGTAGATAATCTGCGACCCATAACCGGGTCAGCTCGTAAACGTCCTGCTCCCAATCCCACATATTCAAAACGTGTCGCGCAACATACGGATTCGCTGGTCGGCCAATGGTAAGAGCACCCACAATCTTACCCTTCGCTCGAATCACAAACGCCCACGACATCGGCCCTCGGCGGTGCAAATAGTGATGTATCACCAGCAATGCCGCAACTTGGCGACGTACTTCTTTGCTGGTCGCTTCGTGAAATTCAAAGTGAATCTCGGGCCATCTCCCCGAAGAAATCGTCATCCGTGTGAACAGGACTACCAGAATCATGTTCACTGTTCACTGCCTGTGGCTGTGGGTGATTGATGATCCGTCTCGCTTCTGCGGTAGTCATCTCTCCAGCGATAACCTTCTGGTACAAGTCCGGGTATGGCTGAAGCCAACGGTACTGGTGTGAACTGTGAACACCAGAAATCTGTTCACTGTTCACAGGGTCAAGCTTTTGAAGTGAACGGTGAACTTCAAGTTCGTGTTCACTGTTCACAGACAGACCCTCATCATTCGTGTGAACGTGAACATCTGAACCATGTTCACTGTTCACATCGTCACGGCTTTTCCCTTCAGGCAGGCCCTCAGCCATCCTCATAAAGTAGGGACGGAGAATAGACCGGATACCTGCTACGTCCTGATCCATGAGCAGTTCCGCGCCCTCATCCACTGCATTAAGAATGGTGGTCACGACTTTGCGAAGTTTTCGCTGGGTCTTTAGTGCTCCCCGGTTGTGCTTATCGGCGGCGGCCCATGGGTTGTCCCCGGCCCTCTCTTCGCGCCGGTAGCAGGTAAAGCACAGGCCGTGGGCGGCGATCTCCCGTTCCTCTCCGCAGTTCATACAAGGGGCGGTTTTGCGCTGGTTGTCCTTCATGCAGCACCATTCCGGCGCTGGCGCATCTCTTCATGAACTTTCTGGAGGACGCTTTCAGGGATACGCAGCACGATGTACCCGCGCTTCTTGCGCTTGAAGGAAGAGCCGATCTTTAGGACATCAAGTCGGTCACGGAAGATGTTGCGGATGGTTTCTTCGGAAAGGCCCCATAGCTCGGCAACTTCAGATACGCTGTAATGTCGTTCGAGTGCGGACACGCAAAGCTCGTTTCAAGACACTCCCGGTAGAAGAATGTCTTTAGCGAACCAGGGGGCAGGTTTTAGGGTAGTTCCTGGTCGGAAGCCTGATTGGGGGCTATCTGCTATAAGTCCAAGTTAATGAGCCGACTTCGGAATGCTCTCGGAAAGACCACACTCATGGTTTCCGATGACGTTCGCCACTTCGTCTAAAGTCGGGATGGTATTCCTTTGATTTGATGCAGAGCAGAACCAAAAGATTCAACCAATTCTGGTGGAGCCTGCGATGTTCAGGACTTTGCCCCGGCGTTCAGGCACAGTATCCGTGGTCGCGGTTAGATGTGCAAATTCAAACCCAAAAACAGGGCTAATCGTCGGTTTCTCCCCATGGTTCTTCGTCAGTCATCATGGGTTTGACGCCCCTCACTTCTACACCAGTGTGTTTATCCTCGAATACACGTATAGCGTCATTCCTATCCTTTGCCGGTACATCTTCGCTTGTTAACTCGTTCGGTTTCTCGTCATAACGGAAATAGACACGATACAGATATATCCCCGGCTTTAGTGGTGTCATTTGAAAACCTCCGTCTGTTTTTCACCCGCCATAAATGCTGACTACTTTTCTGCCCTTGGTTGCCGGTATGACATGGGCCAGCGCCTTACGGGCATCGGCAATTGTGGATTCTTCCAACTCCTTGACCCACGGCAGATAGTTCTTTTCCGTGGTGGCTGTCTTGCTGTGACCCAACATCTTTGAAACGGTGAGCAACTTCGCGCCGTGACGCAAAGCCCAAACCGCCATCGTGTCGCGGAACATTTTCGGATGAGGCAGGCGAATGCCTACGTCAGTAGTTACCTCCACGATCTCAGCCAACGAGAACAATACTTCCAGCCGATGCCGCCATGTGTGAATATCAGACTGAAGCCTTGCGCCGGTACGAAAAGGCATCTCCAGGCCGATGCTATCGCGCTCTAGTGGAACATCCCGCAGTAATATAATCAAATGTGCAGGTAGCGGTACAGTAGCCAATTCGCCGGTCTTTTTTCGCTTGTAGCGCAACACTTCATCAGCCACCAGATCGGGGCGATACTGCACAGCATCCACTAAGTCCATGCCGCTCCAGCGAAGCAGCTCAATGAAAGTAGTCAGCCGTTGTTGCCATGACCGGCGCGTTGCTGCCGGGACGTTCGGCGGGTCGTACAACGCCACGGCATCAAGGATAGCGGTGCACTGTTCATCCGAAAATACAGCCGTCCGGTTACCCTTTCGCATCTTTAACGGTTTTAGCTTGCCTGCCGGGTTGCGGGTAAGCCAGTCATGGGCTTCACAGAAATTCAGAAAACCTTTGACGCTTCCCCAGCGTTGCGCGGCGGTTTTGTCGCCGAACCGCCACAATGACCGCCACATGGTCAAGTGAGCCGGGGTCAAATCGGCAATGTGCGTCAGCCGCTTATTGAGAGGCTGATTCTGGTTATAGCGGTCCAACCAACGTGTAAAGTGACCGGCGCGGGTCACGGTTTTGGTTTCAGGATTGATGTGTCCTAGCAGTGACCGCGCATTCCACAAGGTACTGTTGTCGCCATGCCGGGTTCTGAGATCGTCGAGGTATAGCGCGATGGCTTCTTCGATTCGGACGGACTCGCGTTCCTTCGCGGCGCGGAGCGATTTCAACTCCCGCTGGTCGGGATCGAAACTCTTGCGCCATTCCTCAGCTCTACGTTCCGCTTCCGACCAGTTCCGCGTCTTCGCTGATATCCGGCGATTCTTGCCGGTATCCCCTTCATACACCAGCAGTGACTTTGGACAGGAGCAGTGGCGGCATTCCGACGCCCGGTAATCACCACCTCCGCACTTCCTGCACTTCAGGCTGTTCGGACAGTCAGCGGAGTGACGAACGATCACCTTCACCGTGCGGTGAACGTCAGACACAGAAAAAGGGTCTGATTTCTCAGGCCCCGGTTGAGATTCGTTTTCCATAGCCCATATTGATGCTTGAGTATGCCAAAAGTATGCCAACTAATCTGCTGCTTCTAAAACCCCATGTGAAATCAATTGGTTACATAAAAATGTACGCCTATGGCTATTACTCTTCGAAATATGGGCAGAATTACTACCATGAATCGAACTAGCCGGGTGGCGGCTCGCCGCCGCATCTTTTTTCTGGCCACGCTCGCTTTTTCCGTAGCCTGTTTCGGCGGGAGCATGTGGGCGCAAGACCCTGCCAGAATCCGAATTGGTCCCGGCGACCTGCTCGACTTTTCCGTCTTCGATGTGCCGGAACTGGCGGAGCAAATCCGCGTGTCGGATAACGGGGATGCTGCCGTCGCACTCCTCGGCGCCATCCATCTTGCCGGTTTGACCCCCGGAGAGGCTCGAATCCTGTTGGAGGCTCGATTACGGCAAGGGGGATTTCTCGTCGATCCGCACGTCTCGATCATGATCCGCGAGTACGGCACCCAGGGAGTAACGCTGACTGGGGAGGTAAAGAAACCCGGGGTTTACCCGATTGTCGGGGCGCACAATCTGCTGGACATCATCTCCATGGCCGGTGGAACGACGCCTTACACGGCGCACTACGCCACCATCAAGCGTCGCTCGAGTCCAGAGATCATCACGGCTAGCCTCTCCAATGAACCCAGCGACCTGCTGGCCAGCAACCCGGAGCTGCAGCCCGGCGATACCATCGTGGTCCCCAAGGCGGGCATTGTTTACGTAATCGGCGATGTGGGGCGCCCTGGCGGCTTTGTTATGCAGACCAGCGGCGAGATCAGCTTGCTCCAAGCTGTGTCACTCGCCGCCGGCCCCAATCGAACCGCTGCCGCAAGCAACACCCACATCATTCGTAAAACCACATCCGGCTTCGAGGAAACCAAGGTGAACCTCAAGCGCATGCTCCAGGGCAAGACGCCGGATGTTCCCCTGCAGGCCGAGGACATCGTGTACGTCCCGCCCAGCACTTCCAAGTCATTGCTGCAGCGCGCGCCCATACTGGCGCAAGCGGCAGCCAGTTCGGTCGTTTATGCGGCCGTGCCCTGATCTCGTTCCGCAACTCCGACATCAGAAAAACCTGCCATAGAGGCACAGAGACACAGAGGAAGTAAGAGATTTACAGTGTCCTCTGTGTCCTCTGTGTCCTCTGTGTCTCGGTGGCAGGTTTAATCAGAGCAAAGCAGCGGCAGTTTCTTCGGAACAGCTCCAAGCCACCGCGGGCGCTTCGTCTGAAATGACATCAGATGGTTGCCACTCCCAAACTCGCGATGGGAACCGAGGTGGCTGCATCGTTCGGCGGCACTATGGTTATCATGAGCGAGATCAGTCCGCGAATGCCCCTCGTCTTAGAACAGAAGCCCTCGATTACCGGCGCGGCCTCGGCGGGGGCACTCAGCAGTCCGGAAAACAAAATCTTGGGCACCTTGGGATTGAGGCGTTTCATCGCGCTCGCCACCTCCGCCCCATTCATCCCCGGCATCTCGTAGTCGAGCACCACGGCATCCAGGGATTTCCCAGTAAATTTCCGCAGGGCATCGACGCCATTTTCAGCGGTCAGAACCCGGTATCCCGCCAGTTCCAGCGCCATTTTCGACAGCTTCAGGAGGGAAGGGTCATCATCCACACATAAGACGGCAGGCGCCTTTCTGATGATCTGCATGGTATCACTCATATGGCGACGGATTCGCCTCAACTCATCATCGGCCCAGGGGTGATCCCAACCATCGCGAAGCGCCGGTTGGAAATGAGCCCCAGTGGCCGCGTCTTCTATTTATGGAGAACGCAAGTCTTTTGCCAACCGGCTCCCCACCGCGGGTTGAATTTGCAGGATATTGAAATGGCAGGAACTACAAGGCCAAGCCTACGAGCTTTTACTTAGCGCTTAGTAGGTTGGGATTAAGATGGCAGGTGTGCAGAATTGCGAGGGGGTAGGTACTTCTTACCACGCGCCAAACCGTTCTCCGTTCTCGCTCCTCCGTTTTTCGCCTTCGTTTTTCTCCAACGAATCTCCCACGAAAAACAAAGAACGGAATACAAAGAACGGAAAACGGAGAACGACTTACTTCCGCAACAGACGCGGCAGCAGCGCGGTATCGTCCGACACCAGGCCGTCCACCCCTGCGGAGGCGGCGGCGTGCATCTCGCGCTCGTGATTGACCGTCCAGGCGAATACCTGCTTTCCGTTCGCGTGGAGTTTCTGTACCAGACCGGGGGTGATGAGCGTGTGCTTCGGCATGACAACCTGCACCGGCAGATCCCGCCAGCGGACCAGTTCGCGACGCTCATCGCAGATGAGACCCAGGGGCGCGTCGGCACCGCGGGCATGGGATGCGAACGCTTCAATCACCTCTGGCAGAAACGAGGCCACCACGAATCCGCGTTGCGGCGGATGCTCTTCCAGCAGCCTAAGCACACAACCTTCCAGGCCGGCGACCTTGATCTCGAGGTAGAGGTAGCACCGCCCGGCGAAGCGTTCTAGTACCTCGGCCAATGACGTGAGATTCGGCGCTCTTTGCAGCAGGCCGTGGTGGCAAGTTTGCCCAATCGTGCAGCCCGCCAGCAGGGGATCGTGGCAGATCACCGCCTGTCCGTCCGCCGTGGCGCGCACGTCGCATTCGAAGCCGTCGCAGCCGTGTTCGAGCGCGAGTTCAAAGGCTGGAATGGTGTTCTCCGCCGCGTAGCGCCGAGCCCCACGATGCCCAAGCAGAAGGGGAACGGAATAGTGGAACGGCGTGGGACCGCTGGAATCCATGAACTTCCCTCGGGTGCCATCAGCCCTTACTGGAAGCACGCCGATCTACACGTCTTAGAGATGAGTTGCAGGCTGGCAGTTGCGCAGCAGCCTGCAGGTCTGCGCGCAACACATTGAGAATACAGCGTCGTCGATCGCATGAAGCTTGGCGGCGCCAGCCAACAACCAGCGACTATCGGCTACCGACTAGTCCAGGTCAAGATCGCGGATCCGCGGGGTATCCGGCGTCTCCTTGGCGCGCCGCACCGCCTCCTGGAACTTCTTTTCCAGCAG
This sequence comes from uncultured Acidobacteriota bacterium, assembly GCA_963837635.1. Lineage (GTDB taxonomy): Bacteria > Acidobacteriota > Terriglobia > Terriglobales > Acidobacteriaceae > CAWINY01. The sequence continues at coordinate 1,125,384 of CAWINY010000007.1, read as the reverse complement.
GTCGGCCTGGTGCTTTTGCGCCTCAACCGACTGGCGGAAGAGGGATTCCTTGCGCGAGTCCTGCTCTTTCATGGCGCGGGCCGCTTCTTCGAAGTCGTTAAACGTCTTGGGCGTAGCCGGGGGTGTGAAAGCCACCACCGCGCGCGATTCCGGATCGACCTTGATGCTCGCCTTGCAACAGGGACAGGCGAGCTCAAACAGGGCTGACGTGTTCTTCGCCTTCGCCATAACAAGTGGATGATACTCCAAGTGGGTACCAGGTATCAGGTAGCAGGCAACAGGTGCCAGATAGCAGCTATCAGCCATTGGCTGGAGGTCGCGGCCCAGAATGATCGCAGCCGCTGGTTGTAACGCTGGCGTCTCGCCGGCGAGTTCCGTCACTATGGCGCAGTTGGCAGGGACTGCCGGCGAGACGCCGGCGCTACCGTGGCGCCGTGAACAGCAAGCAATGCTCGCGTGGCGTGCCGGTTGCCGCCTCGTAAAGCATGGGCAGCAGGCCGGGTTCGCGGGCCAGGAACTCGATCCCGGTCAACACGCGTTCCTGCAAGCTCTTGTGGGGGAAGAGCGTAGCGCTCAGCAGGGCGGCGTGGCGGGTGATGATCTGGCTGCGGCGCTCTTCGGCCTTGGCGGCGCGGGTCCGCAGGTGGTCGATCTGGTGGCGCATCTTCGCGGCCGCGCGCGAGCTGGCGTCCACCAGCGTGGAATCGAGCCGCACAAGCTGCTCGCTAACCGCTTGCATAGAGATCTCGACCGAATCCCGCGCCCTGTCGAGCGCGGCTTGTAGCTCGGCAGGCAGCACGCGTTCGGCGATCAGGTCGCGCAGGCGGTCCATGCCATGGAACAGGTCCGCGAGCTGCAAATGATAGCGGTCGAGCAGGCGCTCGGATGCCGCGTCCACCAGGGTCAAGCTCAATCGGGGCAGCACCGGCGTGACTCGGCCCAGGATATCCTCATACACAACAGCCGCTTGCGCGAAGTAGGCCACCTCGGCAGGGCCGCCAAAATAGGCGAGCGTCGGCAGCAGATAATCCTGCACCACGGGCCGAAGCAAGACATTGGCGCTGAACTCGTCCGGTCGGTTTTTCAGCCGCGCCAGCAGTTGCTCCTGGGTGAGCCGCTCGCCTCCAACGGAGTACCCCCCATTCGCGCGGTGGATGGCAACCCTCGCGCCCTCGTGCAAGGCAAAAAGCAATGTGGACGAGGGTGTGACCTTTACCTGTTCATGGTACCCGACAGCGGTGAGCTCCCTGCCGCGACCGAGTAGCGCCTCCGCCAGCCCGGCAGCGTTTTCAATTGCCCTGCGGTATACAGGCTCGACGATCTGGTGGATCTCCGGATCGGATGGATCCAGCAGGATGACCCCATATTCGGCGAACAGACGTGCGTAGAGCCGCGCAAAAGCAGACCCGAACGTCTCTCCGGGCCGGTAGGCATCGGCCAGGACGGCAGCCATCTCGCCGCCGAGCAGTTCTGACGCCTGCCGGACGAGAGCCGGAACGTCATCCCCCAAAACGACCGAGCTGAGGGGAGCATCGGGCGCGCCTTGAGAGCTTGTGGTCAACGTTCGCAGTTCCTCGCCATTGCGGAACGTGGCGTGGTTGACCTCTGCCAGATCGTGGTCTTCGGTAGCAAGCCAGAAGACGGGCGCGCAGGGTACGCCTGCCTGGCTGGACTCATCGGCCAGGCGCACGGCGGAGATGGCCTTCAGGATCGCGAACAGAGGACCACCGAATAGACCGACCTGCTGGCCAGTCACCGCAACACAAGCGCCGTCGCGGAAGCGCGCGATGTTGCCCAGCGTGCGCTGCGAGGCCCCCCAGGAACGGTTCTGACGTTCCAGAATGTCGGCGATCTGCGCCCGGCGCGATGCGGCGTAATCGAGCGAGCGGGCCTGATCCGCAAACCACTGCCGCGGCGCAGGGGAGCGACGGAAGAAGCGGGCCACGCGTTCGAAATCGTATAAGAAGTCGTTGAATAGGGCGGAACTGTGCGGAACTTGGTGGAAGCTCACACACTGGGAGCGCAAAGACAAGGTTGCCTGGCCATCATGCACGTCGCTGATTCTACAAGGGGACACCTAGCAATGGATGTGACGATCCGCCAGGAGATGCTATTTCCGTAGCACCGGCGAGTCCTGTCGGGCAAACATCAGCGGCGCCAGATCTGTTTACTGTCCTGCCCCTCCCCACCACTGATAGCCGACCCGGAATTGCATGGTGATGTTGTACGAGGGGTTGCGATTGCCCAGGCTGGCATTCGAAATATGCAGGAAGTGCGTCGACAGGGTGATGGATCGCGTGGGCCGCCGGAAGATCTGCACGCCACCGCCTACACCGGTCTGGAAATTGACCGTCGAGGTGTCGCCTGGAGGCACGTCCCTGGTGTGGAAGAGGATCCCGCCTTCCACTTCCCCAAATGGAACGAACTTGCCCCCGCGGGTGAAGTTCCACTTCAGGTTCACCGGAGCGATCGACGCCCCGTACGTGGTACCCCGATCGAACACGAGAAAGACCGGCATGACATCGGCGGCATATTCGAGGTTGCCGCGGAGCAAGCCCGGTCCATGCTGGGCGGTCAAAACCTTGCCCCAGCGCACACCAAGATTGTAAAAGCCGACGCCGGTGCTGCGGCCAAGTCCGGTGCCGCCGCCCGTCCAAACGTCCCATTCCGAAGCGCCCGCATGGGATGGGGCAGCTTGCGCAAAGGCAAGCGAACTGAGCAAAAGAGCAGTGAGCAAAACTATGATGTGTTTCATGGGAAGGAACAACATACCATAAGACATCTGCAAGATAACAACGGATTAAAACGGATCGATACGGATCTCTTGAGATTTCCCAATCCGTCTAAATCCGTTTAGATCCGTTGTCATCTTCTTTGATCAGCGTCGATCGGCGTTCATCAGCGGCTTCTTCGTTTCGCCGTGCCAAGCAAAAAACCCCGGCCTGGAGCCGGGGTTCTCTTTGAAGCTCAGATCGGCGGACGACTTAGTCCGCGACTTCCTGCATCTTGTCGATATCCACATCGAAGTTCGACCAGACGTGGTTTATGTCCTCGTTATCTTCGAGGGCTTCGAGCAGGCGGATCATGGTGTTGGCTTGCTGGCCTTCCAGTTTGATGTAGTTCTGCGGGACCAAGGCAATTTCAGCCGCTTCCGGCTTGATGTTCGCCTTGATGATCGCTTCCTTGACGGGCTCGAAGGCAGATGGGTCGGTCAGGATCTCCCAATTGTCGCCATCGTCGCGCAGGTCTTCGCCGCCGGCTTCCAGGATGATGTTCATCAGGTAGTCTTCCTGGGCGGCGGATTTGGGGACAATGATCGAGCCTTTCTTGTGGAACATCCAGGACACCGAGCCGGCCTCGCCCATGTTCCCGCCATGTTTGCCCAAGGCGTGGCGGACTTCGCTCACCGTGCGGTTGCGGTTGTCGCTGGAGATCTCGACCAGCACGGCCACGCCGCCCGGACCATAGCCTTCCAGGCTGAATTCTTCATAGTTCACGCCCGGCAGCTCTCCGGTGCCGCGCTGGATCGCGCGCTTGATGTTGTCGGCCGGCATGTTCTCCGCTTTGGCTGCCACGATGGCGGTGCGCAGGCGCGGATTCATGTCGGCATCGCCTCCGCTCTTGGCGGCGATGGTGATTTCCTTGATCAAGTGGGTGAAAATCTTGCCGCGCTTGGCGTCGAGCGCGCCCTTCTTGTGCTTAATGGTGGCCCATTTGCTATGGCCGGACATGAGAGACCTCGGCGAGGAAAATATGTTTAGGCAATCGCAAATTATAGCAGGGCTTGGCTGGTTTCCAGTACGAGTATCCATGAGCTTGCGGTCCACCCAAACCGATGAAAATCGAGGGTGCCCACACATCTGCCCGTCTTGGGCAGATGGGGGACGCCTTTCGAGAGCGTGAGCCGGAATGAGTGTCGGCGGGTCAGGCCACCCGCCACTGACCCATGCCCGCGGCTCTGTTAGAATGCGGCGTCTGCCATGCGCCGTCTTCGGGTATCTGCCATCTCATTTTTGAACACCGCTCCCCTGATGTGGGACTTCGAGCACGGCCGTCCGCCCGCCGACGGCGCCAGCCCTAGACATCGGGTGGACCCCGGCCTTGCCGAGGACTTCGAGGTCACGTACACCATTCCGTCCCGCTGCGCCGATCAATTGGCGGCCGGGGAAGCCGACATCGGCATCATCCCGGTGGTCGCCTACGCGCTGATTCCCAACTTGGTGATCGTGCCCGGCGTCTCCATCTCCTCCCAACAGGATGTCCGCTCGATCCTGCTGGTCAGCAAGGTGCCGCTGGCGCAGATTCAGAGCGTCGCCCTCGATACCGCCTCGCGCACCTCGGTTGCCTTGCTTCGGGTGTTGTTCGCTAAGCACTGGGGCGCGGGACGCAGCTTCGTACCCATGGAGGCCGATCTGCGCGGCATGCTCGAGCATTGCGATGCCGGGCTGATCATCGGCGACCCCGCCCTGCAAGTCGATCGCTCGCGCTACTTCACCTTTGATCTGGCAGAGGAGTGGAAGCGTTTCACCGGCAAGCCATTCGTCTTTGCCGTCTGGGCGATGCGCCTGGCCGCAATGAACGAACGGCGCGCTGAACTCGATGTGGCTGAAGTCTTCCAGCGCTCGCGCGATCACGGGCTCGAACCGGCTCATCTTGCCGGGATCGCCCAGAACTGGGCGCCCCATCTGGGCCTCAGGCAAGAGGAAATTACCTCTTACCTGACGCACCACATCGACTACAGTCTCGGAAGCGACAATCTCGCCGGCCTGGATCTGTTCTTCCGCTACGCCGCTGAATGCGGCATTATCCCGGCCTCGCCGCAGTTACGGTTTCTGGTGTCCGGGTCGGGAGTCCGGACCGTGCAGAGCCTTAGGAATTAGGTAGTTTGCAATTTGTAATTTGTAATCGCGTAAATTAGGCCTCAGGATCGCAAAATTCTCATGCGCCGCTCGCCCACCTATCTGCTGCTTCTGCTCCTGGTTGCCCTGGGCCTCTGGTACGCACAACGCGCCAGCCGCCCGGCGGCCGTGCTCGAACGCGCCAGCGCGGGACAGATCATCGAAGAGAATCATTTCTCACCCGCGGAGAACCTGGAGCAGATAGATCTGGCGCAGATCGATCACGCCCGGCGTTCGCTCGATATTGCCATGTTTGCGTTCACCGATGAATATCTGGCCGAGGCGATTGCCCGTGCCGCGGCGCGCGGCGTGCAAGTGCGCATTTATCGCGACCACGAGCAGTTCGAGCAGGAGCAGCGCTATAGCGAACAGCACCGCTACGACTCGACCAGCGCCATGCTGACCGGCAAACCCAACCTCCACATACGGGTCAAGCACAGCCACGAACTGATGCACGTCAAGGCCTACCTGGTGGACGGCGCCCTGCTGCGCGACGGCAGCGCCAACTGGTCGCCGACCGGCCTGAAGCGCCAGGACAACAACGCCCGCCTGACCACCGATCCCGCGCAGGTGCGCGCCTTCCAGCAGGTCTTCGAGCAGATGTGGGCGCGCGAGGACAACGAACCGGTGCAATAAATTGGGTAATTGGGTGATTTGTAATTTGGTAATTTGCTGGACGCGAGGCTTTTTCCAAAACTGCTTACCGCAGATTCGCGCGGAAAAAGCGCCATCAAGACTGATCTGGATTCGAGTATCGAAGTTGTTGCCTAGGGGATAAAGAAAGGTCCCACTGGAATGTCATCCTGAGCGAGGCCGAGCGCAGCGAGGGCGAGTCGAAGGACCTTGCGTTCATAGTGAAACACAAGACGCTCGACGCGCTCTCCCTCGCATCGCTCGGTCGCGTTCGCTCGGGATGACGTACATAGGACAGGAATTGTGGAATCCGCGGTAGGTTCCTTCAACTTACGAAATCACAAATTGCCCATTACAAATTCCCGCCTCTCCCGGTATTCTCGGCTCATGCGCCTTGTTTTCCTCGCCTTGGTCCTCAGCTTGGCGGCGGCCGCCTGTGCCCAGGCACCGGATACTGCTGCCAACGGGCACTCCGCCCCCGAATCGAACGCCATCCAGCAGCTCGTTGCCCGCGAGTTTGGCCCGAGCTTTTCCCTAGTCCAAGGCTTTCCTGTGCTCAAAGGCGATCTTGAAGGCGCCGGCAAAGAAGAAGACGTTGTCATCGTTGCCACCAGCAAGGATCCCATGATCGATCAGGGGCAATTCCACTACAAGGTGGCCGATCCGTATGACAGCTTCTTCGGCTTTGGCGACCCGTCAGTCACCTCAAAGTTCGCGGCGGATACAACGGTTCCGCGCATGTTGCTGGTCGTCCACGATTGGAAGGCGCCAAAAGCCAAGTTCGTGTTGATCAACGTGCCCTTCCAAAAGCTCTCGATTACCCGTGCCTCGATCAAGAAGAAGACCCTTATCGTGATCAAGGCCGAGGAACCCAGCGAGCAGTCTTACGTGTACTGGGCGGGCAAGAAGTACAAGTGGGAGCCGGGACCGACCGCTTCGGATTGAGGTAACGCCGGCGTCTCGCCGGCGGGCCCTTCTGCATCGCCGTGGTACCTCTGAGAACCTGCCGGCGAGCGCCGGCGCTACGCACGTTGCGCATTCCAGGGTGAGTAGCTATCATCTCGCCCCATGAACCTCGAACAAAAGCTCGCCATCCTAAAAGAGCGTGACTCTCTGGCGGAAGCCGGAGGCGGAGCCGAGCGCCGCGCCAAGCAGCACAAAGAAGGCAAGATGTCGGCGCGCGAGCGGATCGAGTTTCTGCTCGACGAAGGCACCTTTGTCGAAACCGACAAGCTGGTCACCCACCGCTGCCACGACTTCGGCATGGACCAGCAGAAGTTCTTCGGGGATGGCTTCATCACCGGCTACGGGCGGATCGAAGGCCGTTTGGTGTTCCTGTTCGCGCAGGATTTCACCGTCTTTGGCGGTTCGCTGTCGGAGGCCAATGCGGCCAAGATCGTCAAGATCATGGACATGGCCATGCGCGTGGGCGCGCCCGTCATCGGGCTGAACGACTCGGGCGGGGCGCGCATCCAGGAAGGGGTGATGTCGCTGGCCGGCTACGCCGACATCTTCCTGCGCAACACCCTGGCCAGCGGTGTGATCCCGCAGATTTCCGCCATCATGGGCCCCTGCGCCGGGGGCGCGGTCTATTCTCCCGCGATCACCGATTTCATCCTGATGGTCGACAAGACCTCGTACATGTTCATCACCGGGCCGGACGTCATCAGGACCGTGACCCACGAAGAGGTCACCAAGGACGAGCTCGGCGGCGCTCATACCCACAACGAGACCAGCGGAGTGGCCCACTTCATGGCGGCTGACGACGCGGAGTGCCTCTCAGAGATCCGCGAGCTGCTCGGCTTCCTGCCCTCGAACAACCTGGAGGATCCGCCGCGCCGCGAATGTTCCGATCCCATCGACCGCTCCGACGAGAAGCTCGACACCATCGTGCCAAGCGAGTCCAACCTGCCTTATGACATCAAGGACGTGGTCCATGCGGTGGTCGATGACGGCTACTTCTACGAGGTTCAGGAGCACTACGCCAAAAACATCGTGGTCGGCTTTGCGCGGCTGAATGGCCGATCCGTGGCCATTGTGGCCAACCAGCCGGCCTTTCTGGCGGGCGTGCTGGACATTAATTCGTCAGTCAAGGGGGCGCGTTTCGTGCGCTTCTGCGACGCCTTCAATCTCCCGCTGATCACCTTCGAAGATGTGCCCGGCTTTCTGCCCGGCACCAACCAGGAGTACGGCGGCGTTATCCGCCACGGCGCCAAGCTGCTGTATGCCTTTGCCGAAGCCACCGTGCCCAAGATCACCGTGATCACCCGCAAAGCCTATGGCGGGGCCTACTGCGTGATGGCTTCCAAGCACATCCGCGCCGACATCAACTACGCCTGGCCGACCGCCGAAATCGCCGTCATGGGCCCGGAGGGCGCGGTGGACATCGTCTACAAGGGCGAGCTCAGCAAAGTGAAGGACACGAAAGAACGCGAGAATCTGCGCGCGCAAAAGATCGAGGAATTCCGCGAGCGTTTCGCCAATCCGTATGTGGCGGCCGACCGTGGATTCGTGGATGCGGTGATCTCGCCGCATGAGACCCGCCGCCGCCTGATCGACGCGCTGGAGATGCTGCAGACCAAGCGCGACAAAAATCCACCCAAGAAGCACGGGAATATCCCGCTGTAATGGTTTCACCGCAGAGGATGGGGAGGAATTCTTTCAACGCGAAGGCGCGAAGACGCTAAGGTACCTAGAGCAGAAGAAAAAGGCGTAACGGCCCTCCATTCTGAATCGGATCAAAAACTAAGCCAGCCACGCACTCTTCGCGTCTTTGCGCCTTCGCGTTGGATTCTTACCTGCAAGCCGGTACCTGTTACCTACTCATGAATTTAGGGCTCGGCCAGCTTCTCCGCCACCCCAGCAAGCGCAACATCAGCGCTCGCTGGGAACCCGGCTGGGTCCGCGGGTCGAGCATGCCCCCGGTCAGCAGGTTCGCTGAGCCGGCGGCATCAACCTCATGGTTTGGGAACCGGAACGCTGACTACCTCGCGTTCTTGCTTGCGGTCCCCGTTTGGCGCGGGCGCATACTGTCCGCGCAGCCATTCCACATAGTTCTGTTCGTCGCAGCGGTCGGTCGCGCGTAACACATGGCGCATGGGGCGGCCGGTAATCGAATAGCAGATTTCTTCGGCGATGTTCTTCACGTGGTCGCCAGCGCGCTCCAGCCCCTGCACCATGAACAACACCTGCACGCTGTCCTGGGTAATTCGGACTTGCGCCTCTTCCAGGTGGCGAATCATCAACAGGTTTCGCAGGCGGTCGATCTCGGCGTCGGCGCGCAGGGCTATGATCGCGAGCTTGACGTCACGCTGCGTGAACGAGGCGCGGACGTCACCCAGCATTTTTTCAAGCACCGACACGACCTGCACCAGTTCGCCGATATCGCCCATCGGCAACCTGGAACCGAGAGCGCGGGCGCAGCCTCCTACCGAGGCCAGCAGATCGCCGATCCGTTCCAGGTCGAGCACGATCTTGAGGCAGCTAAGCAGTTCGCGCGCCTGGGCCGGAGTTACCTCGGCAATGGCAGCGGTCACGCTGGAATCTACTTCCGCATCGATCCTGTCCAACTCGGCCTCGGCCTGCTGCACGGCGCGAAAACTGGGTTCGGCGCTTCCCGCCAAAGCGTCCGCAAGGGCGGCGACGGCCTCCGAGGCCAATCCAAAAGCCCGCTCACAGCGGCGAACAATGCCGTCGTAGGGCGTCTCCGTGACGGCTTGATTGGTAACACTCATCGTTGATCTCCCTGGTATTCTGCCGCGGATAGATTTCTGGACGATGAATCCACGATGAAAAAATCGTTAAAGCGCGCGCAAGGGAGAAATCCCATGCGCAAAGCGGGACGAGCGAAGAGCGGATCTCCTGCCCGTTGTGTCTAGCGGGAGCCGCTCTTCAAGATTTGACTGCTCCGGGCGTCATCCGGTCGTCCTCCCGCGGCCCCAGTTGAAGGAACTTCACATCCGGCGCCGCAGTTTGATTCTAAAGGGCTTGTTGAGCAATGCTCAACGGAGCACCCGCTGATTTCCCCCGATCTCGTCAAAGACAGGATATCAGGAGAAATGAGGTCCTCACGAGGTCTGCCAGTGCCATTCTTGGCACCAAGAAAATTCCGAAAATGGCTGTGCGTTAGTAGCCCTTCGTCTCTCGCCGGGCTCGGCAGTACCGTGAACAGGTCGAGTCGTGACCGGCGGGGAGGCGCCAGCGCTACCTTGCGGGGGTGTCGTGTGGTGGAGTTGGCGAACCACTCGCGCCGACATTTGCCTGGGTAAGGGCGAATTGGGCAGCCCGGCCCGAAATCGCAGGAAAACTACTTGGGATTGTGACCCGCGTCCACGAGTTCGCATCTAGTTGTAGAGGGGATTCGTAGGCCCTTTGTCATGACGTGTCGAATCCTGGTGCTAGGCACCCTGCTCGTCCTCAACTGCTCTGGTCTGTTTGCCCAGGTAACATCCTCCCCCGACGATCCCAAAATAGTCGATACCAAGGTTACAGAGCACCACGACGGCGGGCTCAACGACCTGGACGCCATCGGCAACCGCAACATAGGCTGCAGCAAGGGTGTGGGCAACTGGTACTCGCTCGACAAGCAGGTGGCCATGGGCAAGACCTTCGCCCAGCAGGTGGAGAGCCAGGCCAAACTGATCCAGGATCCTGTAGTCAACGAATACGTCAATCGCCTGGGGCAGAACTTGGTGCGCAACTCCGATGCGCGGGTGCCGTTTACCATCAAGGTCATTGATTCCGACGACATCAATGCCTTCGCCTTGCCGGGCGGGTTCTTCTACGTCAATTCCGGGCTGATCCTGAACGCCGACAACGAAGCCGAACTGGCGGGGGTGATGGCGCACGAGATCTCGCACGTGGCTGCCTGCCATGCCGCGCGCGAGCAGACCCGCGGCCAACTGGCGAACCTGGCTTCCATCCCGCTGATCTTTGTGGGCGGCGGCCTGGGATACGCGGCGGAGTCGGTCTTCTCGCTTGCCGTCCCCGCTGGTTTCATGAAGTTTTCAAGAGGTTTTGAGGCGGAAGCCGACTATCTCGGGCTGGAATACATGTACAAGGCCGGCTATGATCCGCAGGCGTTCGTGGCATTTTTTGAAAAGATCCAGGCACAGGAAAAGAAGAAGCCCGGCACCATCGCCAAGGTGTTCGCGTCCCATCCGCAAACCCCGGACCGGATCGAGAAGTCGCAGAACGAGATTGAGCATCTGCTCCCCGCGCGCGATCAGTACATTCTGGACACCTCGGAATTCCAGGACGTGAAGGCCCGGCTCTCCGCCGATATCAACAAGCGCCGTATCAACAACAAACAGGATGACGGAAACCGGCCCACGCTGCGCCGCGCTGAAAAAGGTAAAGCCACCGATGCCGGGTCCGGCGCCAGCACGCAAAGCGGCGACAACAGCAAGAGCAATGGCGATGACCGTCCAACCCTAAAGCGCCGCGATCAAACTGGCGGGTAGGACGTGTGCCGCTGATGGGCGCTGATCAACGCTGATCTGTTTTCAAGCCTGGCGCCCAATGTTTGATCAGCGTTCACCAGCGCAATCAGCGGCTCATCGGCATTTCGGCTCTACTTCCCGCATATCCCGTTCCCCGCCGTCTGAATCCACGTCACAGACAACGGCTCCCGGCATCGTCACACTGGTCACGTCCGCTGTTCCCGTTTCTGTTGGTCTTGAAGAACGGAGAACGGAAGACAGGAGGCGCTGAATTGCTTCGTTCGATTCTGACGGCAGTGCTGCTGGCCGGCTTGGCTATGGCTCTGTCCCCAACAAGCGCTGCGCACTCGTTGGGGGCCCCACAGCAGTCCCCGCTTTCGGTGGTCGATGGCCAACTGGGCAGTTGTTACGCCGAGTTTCACGTCACCGACGCAGCCGGCAAGCCGCAGTACAACGTGCCCGTCCACGTGCTCATCCGCTACGGCTTCATGGGCAAGCGCAAGACCGACCTGCAGGTCGGCACTAACAGCGACGGCAAGGCCCGCGTCGCCGGATTACCCGATAAGGTGCGCGCGCCGTTGCACTTTGAGGTAGGCACGGGCGAGGCGATGCAAGTCGTGGAGCACGATCCCGCGGCCAATTGTCACGCCAATTTCGACGTGACCGCAAAACCAGGACCCGCCGGCGAGACGCCGGCGCTACAAGGCGCTACACCGCCACGGTAAACGATGTCTCCGTGCGGCTGACCGGGCGATACATGGTGTCGCGCTCGACCGGATCGCGGCCGGCCTCGCGAATGATCCTGACCAGGTCCTGGCGGCGCATACCTTGGGGGGTGGTGGCGCCGGCATCGTGGTAGATCTTCTCTTCCGTCACCGTGCCGTCGATGTCGTCGGCGCCAAAGCGCAGCGCGATCTGCGCGATCTTCGGCGTCAGCATCTGCCAATACGCCTTGATGTGCGGGAAGTTGTCCAGCACCAGGCGGCTGACCGCGATGTTCTTGATGTCCAGCATCCCGCTCGTGGTGGGCAGGTGCTCCAGCGGCGTGTTCGCGGGATGGAATGCCAGCGGGATGTAGGTCTGGAAGCCACCGGTCTCGTCCTGCACCTCGCGTAGCTTAAGCAGGTGATCGACCCGGTCTTCGTCGTTCTCGATGTGCCCGTACAGCATGGTCGCATTCGATTTAAAGCCCAGCCGGTGTGCCAGCCGCGCCGTGTCGAGCCACTGCGAGCCGTCAATCTTGTGGTCGCAGATGATCGAGCGCACCCGCTCAGCAAAGATCTCCGCGCCTCCCCCGGGCAGCGAATCGACTCCCGCATCCTTCAGCTTCAGCAGGGTCTCCTCGATGGTCAACTTGGAGCGTTTGGCGAAGAACGCTACCTCGACCATGGTGAAGGCCTTCACGTGAACCTTGGGATAGCGCTGCTTCAGCCCGCGGCATAGGTCGAGAAAGTACTCCAGCGGCAGATCGGGATGCAGTCCGCCGACGATATGGAATTCGGTCACCGCCTCCGAATAGCCGGAAGCGGCAGTCTCGAATGCCTGCTCCAGGGCCATGGTGTAAGCGCCCGGCGCGTCTTTCTTACGGCCGAAGGCGCACAGCCGGCAGGCGGCCACGCACACGTTGGTCGGATTGATGTGCCGGTTGACGTTGAAGTAGGCCACGTTGCCGTGCATCTTCTCGCGGACGTAGTTGGCCAGCCATCCGATAGCCAGCACGTCGTGCGACCGCCACAACGCGAGCGCGTCGGCGGCGTCCAGGCGCTGTCCGGCGAGCACCTTGCCGGCAATCGGCTTGAGTGCGAGGTCGTCCGTTTGAAAGGCGTGGGCCATCTCTCGATGATAAACCAGTGACTCGTGACTAGTGACCGGCGACTAGGCTGGAGAGCACGGCAATTCCGAGTTGTTGCCGCTGCATCCGGTTCGTGACACCTTTGACTTATTCGCTCTGTTAGCGACGCACTAGCGACGGCTGAGAACTACTTCGGCTGCACCACCACCAGGTCCGGGATGAAGCCGAGCGAGATCTGATCTGAATCGCTCGGTGCTCCCTTTAGACTAGCAATTACGTGCAGCTTGCTATCGCTGCAGCCCACGTAGAGCGTGTTGCTGTCCGGAAGGACGGCACCGGCTTTGGCGGTCGCGCCGAGCGAGATTGCGATCTGTCCAGGATTCGCCAAATTCCAGCCGAAGATTGTGCTCGGGTTCGTAACCGAACTGCCGGTTATGAACGTTTTTGAGCCGTCCGGCGTCACGATGATCTGCGTCGGGTTAATGTCGGCCGGGCCGAAGGTCACGTCGGCAGGGAGCAAATCGCTTAGCGCCGGCGTACCCGCAGTGCAGTTGGGAGCGGTGAATCCCGTTGAGCCGTTGGTCGTTGCCGTGAACAAGCCCATAAAGGAACCGGAGACCGCAATCACACCGGGATTGTTCAGAGCGTTAGTCGGCATCGGCTGCATCAGCGTCGGCACATGTAACATCGGTTTCACATTTGTCGCAGCCGCCGTCGAGGTCAAACTGCAGGTGGCAAAAGGCGAGAGGTTGGTGTTTGACCCTCCCGCCACGATGCCGAATGAGCCCTGGCTGAGGAAGCTCACGACGGTGGGGTTATCGGTCGCGTCCGGAGTGGTCGTCAACGAGGGCACGGGTTTCGCGGTCGTGTCCACCGCGTAGAGATTGCCGTCGCCGTTCAGCACGATGGCGCGGCTGCTGTCGGGAGAAAAGTCCGCGCTGACCGCATTCTTGTTCGGGGTCACAAAGCTGAAACGGTTGACCGCGTTGCTTGACGTGTTGATGAATAGAAAATCCGTATTCGTGCAAGGTGAAGCAATCGTGCAGTTTCCGGGCGCTTGCTCAGCATGGACCGCCATCACCACCCAGTTCCCGTCCGGCGAAACCGCAAGCACTGTTCCCACGAACCCCGTAAGCCCGACGATCTGAATAGTCGGCCCGGTCACCGTATTCGAACTGGTATCGAGGACCATCAGCCCCGATTCGCTGCCCAGGTAGCCCTTAGTCCCGGCCTTGTTCATGATGAACGTGTTCGGGAAATCGCCAAGCGTAATTGCTGTGCCTGCCGAGGGCGGGGACGTGCCAGTGCTGATGGGCACCAGCGACTTGGTGCCTGTCCCTGTGGCGTAAACCATCGTGGAAGCAGTGGTGCCGGTGACGGTTGCCGGCAGTCCATTGCTGAAGACCGGGTACAGGCCGTTGTTGCAGCTCGGCGGGGTGCAGGAGGCGGTTACGAGGGCATTGCCCGCCGAGTTCGCGGTCACAGTTCCATTCGATACGGACACGTTCACGGGTGCCGGCGAGTTGTAGGTAAGCGGTGGGATCGTGCTCACTGAGTGGCCATTGCTGTCGGTGACAATTGGAGTGAGCGTAGCCGTATTGGTCGCGCTCAGGCTGCTCAACCCGGTGTTCGAACTCAGGCTGATTGTAGCCACCGGGCAGGTGGTGAAGGTCGCAGACGGGCTCACAGCCTGCGCGTTCGTTCCGTTGGTAACCGCGGCAAACACGCTGCCCTGGCCAGGCGTGGCGGCGGTCACAGTGGCCGAACTGGTGGTGCTGCTCACGGTGCCGATGGCGCTCGGCGAGACGCTCCAGGTGAAAGCGCCGATTGTGCTGGTCACGTCGTTTGAGTTGCCGCTCACACAAGGCGAAGCAGTGCAGGCAATTGCCTGGAATGCGGCGTTCGTCGTCGGATTGACTTGCGAGACGCAGCTCGCTGGGCCGCCGGTCAAGGCGACGGCAGTCACGTGCGCATGAACAAAGACCTGCACCGTCGCTGAAGGTACCGACTGTTTGCCGTTCGTCGCACTGACGGTGATCGTGGTGTTGCCGACAGTGCCCGGAACGCAAGCTGTGGGCGCCGAATCGTTGGGAGTAAAACTTCCGCCACAGACCAGTCCGCCGCTGGTCGAAACATCGGCGATAGTCGGGCTAGTGCTCTTGAACGTAAACACGAAACCCGCGACCGCCACGCTATTCTGGTCCAGCACGGTGGGGGAAAGCTGGATTAAGCCGCCCTGCTCGAGTGATACCGTGGGCGTCACCGTTACCGGCTGCGGTATGGATTTGGTACCTTTGCCGCAAGCGGTCCAGAGAATGATCAGAAAGAAGAGCAGCCCGGTAATCGCTGGGGCAAAGGGAGAGCGCCGCATGTATCCTCCCCGCAGCCGTCCATAATTCTTCTTCAACGGGCCGCGGCACGAAATGCTTATAGATGTGAAAGGGTTCAGTGTAGAGGCTGGCGAAAGATAGGGCAACTGGATCAGCGCATCGGACCGGGTGAGCGGTATTTCCTGAAGCGGGGGATGTCGCTTCAGGAGTAATGTTGTCATTCCGACGCGAGTGACGCGAAGCGGAGGAATCTGCAGTTTTCATCAATATTGTCCCCGCTGCAAGCCGAACTGCAGATTCCTCGCTCCGCGCGGAATGACAAAAGCCCAAATTGGGAATATATAAAGTGAAGGGCAGTACCCCGATCAAACACCTGGTTGACGTACTCCCTAGCGGTTGTTATATTTGAACGGTTGTGCGAGCGAGCTTGGGTTTGCTGTAGGGTTTATAGCAGCTGAGCTGTAAGAAGTTGCCCTCGCTAATAACGCGGTCTGCGCTGCCTTCCTGCTGAGGAAGGGTATGCAGGCCGCACCTGACGAAACGGAGTGCCTGCGGTCGTACAGCCACGCGCCACCGTCGTTGGGGATCGTCAACAAGGCATGAAATTTCCCCCTGAGCGCTGATGCGCCCGGCGGGGATGTATGGCGCGGCGGCAGCCGGCCAGCCCGACCGGGGTTCTCGTCGTTGAGAACGAATGCCCCAAGGAGCAACCGCGCTCTTTGGGCGCCCCGAAAGTGGGTTCAAGCGAGCGCGCCGGCCATGTGCCGTGCTGCGCGGAATGTCACCCTAGAACGCGCAACTGGGGCGTGTGCGGGGACCCGAATACTTAAGGAGCAGCAAAGAGTGCCTACTTTCAATCAACTGGTTCGCAAGGGGCGTACGGCGCCGCGTTATAAGACGGCCAGCCCGGCGCTCCAGTCTTGTCCGCAGAAGCGTGGCGTGTGCACCCGCGTGTACACCCAGACGCCGAAGAAGCCGAACTCGGCGCTGCGCAAAGTGGCCCGGGTCCGCCTGACCAACGGAATCGAAGTGACCACCTACATTCCGGGCGTCGGCCACAACCTGCAGGAGCACTCGATTGTGCTCATCCGCGGCGGCCGTGTGAAGGACTTGCCCGGCGTGCGTTATCACGTGGTGCGTGGCACCCTGGACGCGGTGGGCGTGGCCAACCGCAAGCAGAGCCGTTCGAAATACGGCGCCAAGCGGCCCAAGGCCTAGCGGCGAGAGCCAACATTTAAGAGCGAAGAGCGAAGAGCGAAATATGCCTCGTAAAGGACACATCCCGAAGCGCGAAGTCGTGGCCGACCCGATCTATGGCTCGACCCTGGTGACCAAGTTTGTCAACTCCATGATGTGGGGTGGCAAGAAGAGCACCGCCCAGACCATCTTCTATTCCGCGGTGAAGAACCTGGAGCAGAAGGGCGGCGACGAAGGGCTGAAGCTGTTCAAGAAGGCGGTCGAGAACGTCAAGCCGATGCTCGAGGTCAAGACCCGTCGCGTGGGCGGCGCTAACTATCAGGTGCCGATCGAGGTCAATCCCGATCGACGCACCTCGCTGGCCATCCGCTGGCTGGTTACCTACACCCGCTCGCGGGGCGAGAAGGGCATGATCGACAAGCTCACTAACGAGCTGCTCGATGCTGCCAATAATCGCGGCTCGGCGATCAAGAAGAAGGAAGACGTGCACCGCATGGCCGAGGCCAACAAGGCTTTCGCGCACTATCGGTGGTAGGCCAGTTGTGAGTCGTTCGTCGTCGGTCGTTTGCGAGACAACGGCCAACGACTAGAAGTTCGGGCTAGCAGTTTGGGCAAGGAAGCGAGTAAGCAGTGCCACGACAGGTACCATTAGAGCGTTGCCGCAACATCGGCATCATGGCGCATATCGACGCCGGCAAGACCACGACGACGGAGCGCGTCCTGTTCTACACGGGACGAACCCACCGCATCGGCGAGGTCCACGAAGGCACCGCGACCATGGACTGGATGGAGCAGGAGCAGGAGCGCGGGATCACCATCACCAGCGCCGCTACCACCTGCACCTGGCGCGATGAGCGGATCAACATCATTGATACCCCGGGGCACGTCGATTTCACCGCCGAGGTGGAGCGCTCGCTGCGCGTGCTGGATGGGGCTGTGGCTGTCTTCGACGCCGTGCATGGGGTCGAGCCGCAATCAGAGACGGTCTGGCGCCAAGCCGATAAGTACGCGGTCCCGCGCATTTGCTTCATCAATAAGATGGATAAGATGGGCGCCGATTTCGAGCACGCCATCGACACCATCCGCAAGCGCCTCAACGCCCGCCCCGTCGCCATCCAGTTGCCCATCGGCCAGGAAGACAAGTTCAAAGGCGTCATCGACCTGTTTGAGATGAAGGGTTACCTCTGGCTGGATGAAACCCTCGGCGCGCAATTCACCACGACCGAAATTCCCGAGGGCTTAAAGAAGAAGGCGGAAGCCTTCCGCGCCCAGATGGTCGAACAGATCGTCGAGAACGACGACGCGCTGATGCATAAGTACCTGGAGGGCGAGACCATCACCTCCGAGGAACTGCGCAAGTCGCTGCGCCAGAGCGTCATCGGATTGAAGTTGTTCCCGGTGATGTGCGGCACGGCCTTCAAGAACAAGGGCGTGCAGCCGCTGCTGGACGCGGTGGTCGATTTTCTGCCGTCCCCGGCTGACATTCTGCCGGTTAAAGGAACCGATCCGGACACGGGCGCGGAACTTACCCGCGCGGCGGAAGACGGCGCTCCTTTTTCGGCGCTGGTATTCAAGATCATGACCGACCCGTTCGTCGGCCAGCTCGCCTTTATACGGGTGTATTCGGGCACGCTGAAGGCCGGCGACACGGTGTACAACTCGGGCAAGCAGCGCAACGAGCGCATCGGCCGCCTGTTACTGATGCACGCCAACAAGCGTGAGGAGATCGGCGAAGTTTATGCTGGCGACATCTGCGCCTGCGTCGGGCTAAAGAACGTCATCACGGGCGACACTATCTGTGACAAAGACAAGCCCGTCCTGCTGGAGTCGATCGAGTTCCCGGCGCCGGTGATCTCGGTGGCGGTTGAGCCCAAGACCAAGAGCGACCAGGAAAAGATGGGCATCGCGCTGGGCAAGCTGGCCCAGGAAGATCCGACCTTCCGCGTTTCCACCGACGTCGACAGCGGACAGACCATCATCGAGGGCATGGGCGAGCTCCACTTGGAGATCATCATCGACCGCATGATGCGCGAGTTCAGCGTGCAGGCCAACGTGGGCAAGCCGCAGGTGGCGTATCGCGAGACCATCCGCAAGAATTCGCAAGCAGAAGGCAAGTTTATCCGGCAGACCGGCGGTCGCGGCCAGTACGGCCACGTCAAGATCCGACTGGAGCCGAACCCGGGCAAGGGCTACGAGTTCGTCAACGACATCGTGGGCGGTACGGTGCCAAGGGAATACATCAAGCCAATCGACGCGGGCATGAAGGAAGCCATGGAAGGCGGCATCCTAGCCGGGTACGAACTGGTCGATATCAAGGCCATCCTGTACGACGGCAGCTACCACGAGGTCGATTCCAGCGAAATGGCGTTCAAGATCGCCGGCTCGATGGCCTTCAAGGAAGCCGCCCGCAAGGCCAGCCCGGTGCTGCTGGAGCCGGTGATGTCGATCGAAGTGGTCGTCCCCGAAGAGTATATGAGCCCAATTATCGGCGACCTGAACAGCCGCCGGGGCCGGATCGAAGGCATGGAGCACCGCGCCGGTTCGCAGGTGATCAAGGCCTTCGTGCCGCTGAGTGAAATGTTTGGCTACGCGACGCAAATGCGCTCGCTGACCCAGGGCCGGGCCACCTACTCGATGCACTTTGCGCGCTACGAAGAAGCGCCGCGCTCGGTGAGCGAGGAGATTATTGCTAAGGTCCAGGGCAAGCCGGTAGGAAGATGACGCTTGCTGCGGTGAACGTGAACCGAACGAAGGACTGATTTAAAGAACGGGTCGCGAAGGCCGTCAAGGCAGAGCTTCGCAACCGAAAACGGAGTGAGAGATGGCGAAAGAGAAATTTGATCGCAGTAAGCCGCACGTGAACGTGGGCACGATTGGGCACATCGACCACGGCAAGACGACCTTGACGGCGGCCATCACCAAAGTTTTGTCGAAGCACAATCCGAACATCAAGTTCCGCAGCTTCGACTCGATCGACAACGCGCCGGAAGAGCGCGAGCGGGGCATCACCATCGCCACCGCGCACGTGGAGTATGAGACGGCGAACCGGCACTACGCGCACGTGGACTGCCCAGGGCACGCCGACTACATCAAGAACATGATCACCGGGGCGGCGCAGATGGATGGCGCCATTCTGGTGGTGGCGGCCACCGACGGGCCGATGCCGCAGACCCGGGAGCACGTGCTGCTGGCGCGCCAGGTGGGCGTGCCCTACGTGGTGGTGTTTCTGAACAAGTGCGACGCGGTGGACGATCCCGAGCTGCTGGATCTGGTGGAGCTGGAAGTACGCGAGCTGTTGAAGGGCTACGGTTTCCCGGGGGACGATCTGCCGGTGGTGCGGGGCAGCGCGCTGGGCGCGTTGAACGGCGAGGCGGCCTGGGAGGCCAAGGTCGACGAGCTGATGGAAGCGGTCGACAAGTACGTGCCGCTGCCGGCGCGTGCGATCGAGAAGCCCTTCCTGATGCCGATCGAAGACATTTTTTCGATTCAGGGACGGGGCACGGTGGTGACCGGACGCATCGAGCGGGGCAAGGTGAAGGTGGGCGAGGACGCCGAGATTGTGGGCTTCCGCGAGACGCGCAAGACGGTGGTCACGGGCGTGGAGATGTTCAAGAAGCAGCTGGACGAGGGCATGGCGGGGGACAACGCCGGCCTGCTGCTGCGCGGCATCGCCAAGGAAGACGTGGAGCGCGGCATGGTGTTGGCCAAGCCGGGCTCGATGACGCCGCACACCAAGTTCCAGGGCGAAATCTACGTGCTGTCGAAGGAAGAAGGCGGGCGGCACACGCCGTTCTTCAAGGGCTATCGGCCGCAGTTTTACTTTC
Source organism: uncultured Acidobacteriota bacterium (assembly GCA_963837635.1). GTDB lineage: Bacteria > Acidobacteriota > Terriglobia > Terriglobales > Acidobacteriaceae > CAWINY01. The sequence continues at coordinate 1,105,269 of CAWINY010000007.1, read as the reverse complement.
GCACCACGGACGTGACCGGAGTGGCGGAGCTGCCCGAGGGCACGGAGATGGTGATGCCGGGCGACAACGTGCAACTGGTGGTCGAGCTGATCACCCCGGTGGCCCTGGAGAAGGGCTTGCGCTTCGCCATCCGCGAAGGCGGCCGCACCGTGGGCGCAGGCACGATTTCGGAAATCCTGAAATAGCTACGACTTCTGTAGGGCGGCATTTTGGGCGCCGTCCTGCTTCACAAAATGGCGGCATGCGGTTAGCCGCAAGTTCTTTAGAGAAAAATGACAGTGATTGGCAAAGACAGAATTCGAATCCGACTGAAGGCTTATGACTACCGGGTCCTGGACCAGTCCACAGGCGAGATTGTGGATACGGCGCGCCGCACCGGCGCCCAGGTGGCGGGTCCGATCCCGCTGCCCACGGTGACCAATAAGTTTTGTGTGCTGCGTTCGCCCCACGTGGACAAGAAGTCGCGCGAGCAGTTTGAGATCCGTACCCACAAGCGCCTGCTCGACATTCTTGAGCCGACGCAGCAGACAGTGGACGCGCTGATGAAGCTCGACCTGCCCGCCGGCGTGGACGTGGAGATCAAGGCCTTCGGGAAGGAACACAAGTAGTCGTTTGTCGATGGTCGTTAGTCGTTTGCGATTGGTTCGCTAACGACCAACGACAAACGACCAACGACCGGAACAAAGCTTCCGCGGCTTCAGGCCCCCGGCTCGAAATAACGCCGGATTGGAAGCGGAGTTGAGGACAAGCAAATGCCTGTTAACGGAATTCTTGGCAAAAAGGTCGGCATGACGCAGTTGTTCGACGCCAAGGGCGAGGTGCACCCGTGCACTGTGCTGAAGGCCGGCCCCTGCGTCGTGACTCAGCGCAAAACGGCCACCCGCGACGGCTACGATGCCGCCCAGATTGGCCTGGTGGAGTTCGTCAAAGAGAGCCGCCTGAATAAGCCATTGCGCGGTCACCTGAGCAAGAACAATCTGCCGCCGGTGAAGTTTGTACGCGAGATGGCGGTGCTCACCGCGGAGGGTGCTCCGGCTGAGGGCGATGGCGACGCGGTCAAGGTTGGCGATCGCGTCCTGGTGGACATATTCGAAGGCGAAAGGTTCGTGGATGTGATCGGCACCAGCAAGGGGCGCGGTTTCGCCGGCGTGGTCAAGCGCCACAAGTTTCGCGGTGGTCCCAGCGCGCATGGTTCGATGTTCACCATCGCCGGTTCGATCGGTTCCTCGGCGTATCCGTCGCGTGTATTTCCGGGAATGCGCATGGCCGGCCACATGGGCCATGCCCAGGTGACGGTGCGCAACCTGCGGGTGTTGGGCGTGGATAAAGAAGAGAATCTGCTGGTGGTGGAGGGCGCGGTGCCCGGACCGGAAGGCAGTTACGTAGTGATCCGCAAGGCGCTGAGTGCTCCGCGTGAGCGCCGTGGCTTCACCGGCACGGGCATGATTGATCCGCTGAAGGCATCCAAGCGCGCGGCAAAGAAGAAATAGTCAGAAGAGCTGAGAGCTACTATGGCAACGATTGACGTTTTGAATTTGAGCGGCGAGAAGGTCGGCACGTTGGAGCTGGCCGACGAGGTTTTCGGCGCCGTCAATGAGGATCTGCTCTGGGAGGCGGTGAAGCAGTACCGCGCGGCCCAGCGGCAGGGCACTCACGCCACCAAGAACCGCAAGCTGGTTAGCGGTTCGGGCAAGAAGCTGTGGCGGCAAAAGGGCACGGGCCGCGCTCGCATCGGTTCGATCCGCAGTCCGCTGTGGCGGCATGGCGGCACGGTCCACGGACCCCAACCCCGGTCCTATGAGTACGCGTTTCCGCGCAAGAAGGTGCAGGGCGCGCTGCGCTCGGCCCTGGCCTCCAAGCTGGCCGATGGCAAGCTGGTGGTGGTGGAAAACTTCGAGCTCGCCGAAGCCAAGACCAAGGCCATGCGCAAGGCGCTGGATAGCCTGAAGGTCAAGGGCACGGCGGTGATCGTCGAGAGCTTCGCCGCTGCGGGCAACGATAAGCTGGAGCTGTGCTCGCGTAACCTGCACGGGGTGGAAATGCTGTACGGCCAGGAAGTCCATCCTTATCACCTGCTGCGCTATGAGACCGCGGTGTTCTCGCGCCCGGCGCTGGAGCGGCTGCAAGCGTCGCTGAAGGCGACGGTATCGAAGCGTCGCGCGGCGGAGGTGGCGTAATGAAATCGGCATACCAGATTCTGCGCAAGCCGGTCATCACCGAGAAGGGCCTCGGGGTCAAGGAACTCCAGCAGACGCTGGTCTTCCAGGTGGCGCCGGAGGCGACTAAGACCGAGATCAAGGAAGCGGTACAGATAATTTTCAAGGTGAAGGTTGACGCGGTGCGCACGGCTAATTTCTTTGGCAAGGAGCGCCGCCGCGGCAAGTTCACCGGTAACCGCCCCGACTGGAAGAAGGCTTATGTGCGCCTGAAGTCCGGCGAAAAGATGCCGGAGTACGCACAGAATCTCTAGCCGTCAGCCATCAGCCGTCAGGAAAGGCGGCAGTGGCTTGGAAGTTGAGGCAGGGATTTGAAGTTCGCACGAAGTTGGTGAAAAAGACTAAGGCCTGCGGAACAGATGGAAGGCCGAAAAGACGCTGAAGGCTGATGGCTGACGGCTGAAGGCTAAGAATATGGCGATCAAGACTTATAGACCGTTAACGCCGACGCTGCGGTTTAAGACTACGCTCAAGAACGACGAGCTGACGACCGACCGGCCGCATAAGCCGCTGACGGAGTCGAAGAAGTCCAGCGGCGGGCGCCGCAATCAGGGCGACATCACCAGCTGGTGGCGCGGCGGCGGGCACAAGCAGAAGTACCGCATTATCGATTTCAAGCGCGACAAGGCCGGCATTCCGGCGACCGTGGCTTCGATCGAGTACGACCCGAACCGCTCGGCGCGCATCGCGTTGCTAAGCTACGCCGACGGCGAGAAGCGCTATATCCTGCACCCCAACGGGCTGCAGGTGGGGACGAAGGTGGTCAGCGGCGCCGATGCCGACATCCTGGTGGGCAACTGCCTGCCGCTGCGCAATATTCCCCCGGGCACGATCGTGCACGCCGTCGAACTCCGCCCCGGCAAGGGCGCGCAGATGGCCCGTTCCGCCGGCGCGCAGGCGCAACTGGTGGCCAAGGAAGGCGACTACGCGCTGCTGAAGCTGCCTTCGGGCGAGACCCGCAAGGTGCTGATGGACTGCCGCGCTACCGTCGGCCAGGTCGGCAACCTCGATTTTGAGAACGTTTCGCTCGGCAAGGCGGGTCGCTCTCGCTGGCTGGGCAAGCGTCCGCATAACCGCGGCGTGGTCATGAACCCGGTGGACCATCCGCACGGCGGCGGTGAAGGCAAGACTTCGGGCGGCCGCAATCCGGTGACCCCATGGGGCCAGCCGACGCGCGGCTACAAGACCCGCAACAACAAGCGCACCGACGACATGATCGTGTCGCGCCGGAACAAGAAGAGATGATGCCGTCTTGCGGGCGTGAGCGGAGCGGGGTCCCCGGCACGCGCTTCGCGGGCTGGGGTGCAAGCGAGAGCCCGCAAGACGTGATCCTGAGCGAAGCGAAGCCGAGCGAAGGATCTGCTTGGGAACAGAGAACTGAGAGCTGAAAGCTGAGAACCGAGAACTGACTTATGCGCTCAACGAAAAAGGGTCCCTTCGTGGACCAATACTTGACGATCAAGATCACGGCCATGAACGAGCGTAACGACAAGAAGGTGCTGCGCACCTGGTCGCGGCGCTCGACCATCGTGCCGGAAATGGTGGGGCACACCATCGCGGTGCACAACGGCAAGAAGTTCATCCCGGTCTACATCACCGAGAACATGGTGGGCCACAAGCTGGGCGAGTTCAGCTTTACCCGCGCCTTCAAGGGCCACTCGGTGAAGGCGGCGACGGAAACTGCGGCAAGGCCGGCGCGCTGATGTCGTTGGGCGGGGTTCGCCGGCGAGCAGCCGGGTGAAACCGGGCGAAGGATCTGGCGAGAAGGAAACGAGCAATGGCAGAGACAACACAGGAATTCCGGGCAGAGGCGCGCTGGGTGCGGGTCAGCCCGCAGAAGGCGCGGCTGGTGCTGGACCTGATCAAGGGCCGGCGCGTGGAAGACGCCATGAACACGCTGGCGTTCACCAAGAAGCGCATCGCGGAGCGCATCCACAAGCTGCTGCGCTCGGCCGTGGAGAACGTGAATTATCTGAGCACGGAGAAGGGCCTGGACGTAGACGTGGACAACCTCTACGTCAAGCGCGCCGTGGCCAACGATGGACCGCGCATGAAGCGCATCCGTCCCGCGCCTCAAGGACGCGCCTTCCGCTTCCAGCGGCGGCTTTCGCACCTCGAGATTGCGCTGGCCGAGAAGGTGCGCGCCGACGGCGCCGTGCGCCGTCCTCCGGCGGCCAAGAAGGCGGCTGCGGCCCCCAAGGCTGGCGCGGTCAAGAAGGCAACCAAGAAATCGCCCGAGAAGAAGTTCGCGGGCAAGAAGTAGGGCTTTTTAGCGGTTGGCTGGCAGCCAGGAAGCTGCCGGCAACATGAGAGAGGAACGATGGGACAGAAAGTCCATCCGTACGGATTCCGCCTCGGCTACACCAAGCCGTGGAAGTCGCGCTGGTACATGGATCGCGACTATGACAAGTTCCTGCTGGAAGACGTCAAGCTGAAGACCGAGCTGAAAGACAAGCTCAAGTCGGCGGGCGTCAGCTCGATCGAGATTGAGCGTCCGGGCAACAAGCTGCGCATCATCATCCGCACCGCCCGCCCGGGCATCATCATCGGCCGCAAGGGCGGCCGAGATCGACAAGCTGAAGCAGGAGGTGCAGAAGCGCACCGGGCGCGATGTCTACATCGACATTCAGGAAGTGCACAAGCCCGAGCTTGACGCGCAACTGGTGTCGGAGTCGATCGCGCTGCAACTGGAAAAACGCGTGGGCTTCCGTCGCGCCATGCGCAAGTCGGTCGACAGCGCCCTGCGCTTCGGCTGCAAGGGCATCAAGGTGCGGGTCAGCGGCCGCCTGAACGGCAATGAAATCGCCCGTTCCGAGTGGTATCTGCAGGGCCGCCTGCCGCTGCACACCTTGCGCGCCGACATCGACTACGGCTTCACCGAAGCCAAGACGACCTACGGCGTGATCGGCGTGAAGACCTGGGTGTACCACGGCGAAATCTTGCCGACGAAGAAGCGCGAGCCGCAGACGCCCACTGCATTCTAGCCGTCAGCCCTCAGCCATCAGCCGATCAGCAGGCGCGGCGAGGGACGCGGTGAACTGGACGAGGATTATCGGATCGGCCACGGTCGAAGCTGACGGCTGATGGCTGATAGCTGAGAGCTACTTATGTTGATGCCGAAGAAGGTTAAGTACCGCAAGCAGCAGCGCGGCCGCATGGCGGGCAAGGCCTGGCGGGGCAGCGAGCTGTCGTTTGGCGATTACGGTCTGAAGGTGCTGGAGTGCGGCTACATCACCGACCGCCAGATCGAAGCGGCCCGCGTGGCCATGACGCGCTTCGTCAAGCGCGGCGGCAAAATCTGGCTGCGCCTGTTCCCGGACAAACCGGTGACCAAGAAGCCGGCTGAAACCCGTATGGGCAAGGGCAAGGGCGCTCCGGATCACTGGGTGGCGGTGGTGCGCCCGGGCAAGATCCTGTTCGAGATGGAAGGCGTTTCCGTGGTCGACGCGCAGGAAGCCATGCGTCTGGCCTCGCACAAGCTGCCGCTCGACACCAAGTTCGTGCAGCGCATGGGCGTGGTCCACTAATTAGCCGTCAGCTCTAAGCCATCAGGGATGGAACTGGTCGGAGCTAGAGACTGACAACTGAGTACTGAGTGCTGAAATGACACCCGAAAAGATACGCAACTTGACCGACGCCGAGCTCCAGCATCAGGAGCGCGAGCTCAATGACCAGCTCTTCCGCCTGAAGTTCCAGCTCAACATGGGACAGACGGAGAGCCTGAAGAAGATCCGTGGTCTGCGCAGGGACATCGCGCGGGTGAAGACCATCAAGCGGCAGCGCCATATCGCGGCCGCCGGGACGGAGAAGAAGTAATGGCGGAAACGACGCAGAAAGCGGCCAACAGCCGCAAGGAACAGGTCGGCTACGTGGTATCGACCAAGATGCAGAAGACCATCGTGGTCGCGGTGTCGCGGCAGAGGGCCCACCCCATGTATCGCCGGGTCGTTGCGCGCACCAAGAAGTTCTACGCGCACGACGAGCAGAACACGGCGCAGGTGGGCGACTGTGGTGCGCATCGAGGAGACCCGTCCGATGTCCGCGCTCAAGCGCTGGCGGCTGAAAGAGATTGTGCGGCGTGCGGCGCTGGTGGGACCGGAGGCGGTCACGCCGGAAGTCCAGCCCGAAGCCTAACCGCTCCAGGTTTTTGCGCGGTGGGGAACCCGGAAGCCCTCGGCGGGCGAGCTGAGGAAGGGAGACGAGAACCATGGCAGTAATGATGCGATCCATGCTGGAAGTGGCCGATAACAGCGGCGCGCGCAAGCTGCAGATGATCCTGCCGCTGGGCGGCTCGACCGGCCTGGTGGCCAGCCTGGGTGACGTGATCACGGCAGCGGTGAAGGAAGCCTCGCCCGACGGGCAGGTGAAAAAGGGCACGGTGGTCAAGGCGGTGATCGTGCGCACCCGCAAGGAGCACCGGCGCAAGGACGGAACCTACATCCGCTTCGACCAGAACGCGGCCGTGCTGATCACCGATACCGGCGAACCGGTGGGCACCCGCGTATTTGGCCCGGTGGCGCGTGAGCTGCGCGAAAAGAAATTTTTGAAGATTGTTTCGCTGGCTCCGGAAGTTTTATAGGGTACGCGCGCCTTTCGCGCAGCGGCGCGAATCGGCGCGTAGTTTAGATCCTTCGACTCGCGCGAACTGCGCGCGCTCGCTCAGGATGACAAGCGAAGAGATTAAAGATGGCAAGGATTGAGACAACTGAACACAAGCGAGTGACTATCCGCCGCAACGACACCGTCAAGGTGATCGCCGGCCGCGACAAGGGCAAGCAGGGACGCGTGCTGCGCGTCATGCCGAACACAGGCAGGGTTCTGGTCGAGCACGTCAGCATGGTGAAGAAGCACGTGCGACCCAATCCGCAGCGCAACGTCAAGGGCGGCATCGCCGAGCAGGAGAGCTCGATCTCCCTGTCGAACGTGATGCTGGTCTGCGGCACCTGCGGCCCGGTGCGCGTCGGTCACGAGACCCAGGGCGAGCGCAAAGTCCGGGTGTGCAAGAAGTGCGGCACGACCTTAGAGAAATAGTGGCCAGGAGTCAGTGGCCAGTGGTCAGTTGCTGACCACCGGCCACTGACCACCGACCACTGAAATCTCACGAACCGGTAACCACTCCGAAACCGTGAGAGAAGGCAGCGAAGAGCAAAATGGCAGACGAGAAACAACAGAAAAAGCCCAAAGGCGAGGCCAAGCCGCAAGCCGGCAAGGGCCAAGCCAAGCCGAAGGGCGGCAAGGGCGAGGGGAAGGAAGCCAAGGCCGCCGCGCCGGAGAAGGCCGAAGGCCGTCCGCATACCAACATCAAAGGCGGCGCGCGGCTTCACCAGCGCTATTTGAACGAAGTCAAACCGGCGCTGATGAAGGAACTGGAGCTGGCCAACCCGATGGCCGTGCCGCGGCTGCACAAGATCGTGGTCAACATGGGCGTGGGCGAAGCCACGCAGAACGCCAAGCTGCTGGATCCGGCGGTCGTCGAGTTAGGCCAGATTACCGGACAGAAGCCGGTGGTCACCCGCGCCAAGAAGTCCATTGCCGCCTTCAAGGTGCGCGAGAAGATGCCGATCGGCGCCATGGTGACCCTGCGCGGTGACCGCATGTACGAGTTTCTCGACCGGCTGGTGAATGTGGCGCTGCCTCGGGTGCGCGACTTCCGCGGAGTCTCCACCAAGTCGTTCGACGGCCGCGGCAATTACACCCTCGGTATGCGCGACCAACTGGTGTTTCCCGAGATCGACTATTCCAAAGTCGAGAAGACCAAGGGCATGAACATCACCATGGTCACCAGCGCGCAGTCGGACGACCATGCGCGTGCCCTGCTGAAGCACCTGGGCATGCCGTTCCGGCCGTAACGGAAGTGGCCAGTGGTCAGTGGCCAATGGTCAGATTCGAGCAGTCCGGGTGGTTGAAGACGAGTTTGAAGAAAGTTCATGAGCTGAAAGCTAAGAGCTGACAGCCGGGATAAAGAATGGCGAAAACATCAAAGGTAGCGAAGGCGAGGAAGAAGCCCAAGTTCTCCACGCAGCAGCACAACCGTTGCAAGTTGTGCGGCCGGCCGCGAGCCTATCTGCGCAAGTTCGGCATCTGCCGGCTTTGTTTCCGCGGGTTGGCGTTGCGCGGGGAGATCCCCGGGGTTGCTAAGTCGTCCTGGTAGCTGGAAGAGTTCGTTCTCCGTTTTCCGTTCTCCGTTCCCCGCGTGGTGCATACCAACGGAAGACGGAGAACGGAAAACGGAGAACGGTGGAAGTACTCCGTTGCCGCTGGTTCTCCCTTAGTGGAACCAACAAGCCGTCGGGCTGGTTGGGGGACTCGGGGGAGCGAACGGGCAACGTTAGGGAGAAGCGAAAAACAATGAGTTTGACCGATCCGGTCGCAGATTTCCTGGCGCGCATTCGCAACGCGATTGGCGCCCGTCACCAGAAGGTGGATGCTCCAGCTTCCAAGCTGAAGCTGGAGATCGCCCGCATTCTCAAGGAAGAGGGCTACATCTCCAACTACAAGATGACGGAAGAGGGCGGCAAGCCTGTGCTTCGCGTCTATCTGAAGTACGGCGCGGGCGGTCAGGCGGCCGTCTCGAAGATCACCCGGGTCTCGCGCCCCGGCTGCCGTGTCTACGTCGGCCGCACCGAGATTCCGCGCGTGCTCGGCGGTTTGGGGATCAACATCCTGACCACCCCGCGGGGGGTCATGACCGGCCGCCAGGCGCGCAGAGAAGGCGTGGGCGGCGAGATCCTCTGTGAAGTGTGCTAAGAAGCCGTCAGCCATCAGCTATCAGCCGTCAGCCCTTGTCTGGGCGGAGCGGCTGGATGGCAAAGGATGGGAGAAGCGGCGGAATGAACAATGAACATAGAGAATCCAGGTCACGGTTCGAAAGCTAAGGTCTGAGATGGCTGAGAGCTGATGGCTGAGAGCTAAAACAATGTCGAGAATCGGAAAAAAACCAATTGCAGTTCCCAAGGGCGTGACCATCACGATTGAGGCGAATTTGGCCACCGTGAAGGGTCCTAAGGGCACGGTGACCGCACCCATTCCGGCCGGAATCCAGGTCGAGCAGCAGGACAGCCAGATGGTGGCCACACGTAGCGACGACAGCAAGGCCGCGCTGCATGGACTGACGCGCGCGCTGCTCAACAACGCGGTCGAGGGTGTGACCAAGGGCTGGACCCGCGAGTTGGAAATCGTTGGCATCGGCTACCGTGCGGAACTGAAGGGCAAAGGCACGGTGGTCTTCAGTCTGGGCTATTCGCACCCGATCGAGTATCCGTTGCCGAGCGGGATTGAGGTTGCCGTCGATCCCAAGCTGACCCGCCTGAGCCTGAGCGGGATTGACCGGCAGAAGGTCGGCCAGGTCGCCGCGGAGATGCGGGCCCTGCGTCCGCCTGACCCGTACAAGAACAAGGGCGTGCGCTACGCCGGCGAAAAGCTGAAGAAGAAGGTGGGCAAGACCGGAGCCAAGTAAAGAATTTCTTGGCAGCTCGAGATTGGCACTGTCAATTTCAGATTTCACGATTTCTGATTTCTGATTGTGAAGATGTCGTAAATCAGAAATCGCAAATCAGAAATTGAAGATGCTCCCCGGTTCAGAAACCCGGGATAAGGAAAGCGAACTTATGTATAGGCAGAATTCCAAGGACGAAATGCGCCAGCGGGTGCACGTCCGCATTCGTCGCAAGCTACGGGGCACGGCCGAGCGTCCGCGCTTGGCGGTGTATCGCTCACTTACCAACATCTACGTGCAGGTGATCGACGATAGCAAGGGCGCCACCGTGGTGGCCGCCAGCAGCAACGAAAAGGGCGACACCAAGATGAAGACCGGCGGCAACCTGGCAGCGGCGAAGGACGTGGGCAAGTTGGTGGCCGAGCGCGCCAAGGCCAAGGGCATCAGCCAAGTGGTGTTCGACCGCGGCGGCTACTTGTATCACGGCCGGATCAAGGCGCTGGCCGATGCCGCGCGCGAAGCAGGACTGAAGTTCTAACAGCAAACGAGAGCACAATGGCAATCACTACGAAGAAAAAACTCGACGCCGGACAATACCAGTTGAAGGACCAGGTGGTCTCGATCAACCGGGTCACCAAGGTAGTCAAGGGCGGCAAGAACCTCTCGTTCGCGGCCCTGGTGGTGGTGGGCGACCCCACGGCGGCGGTCGTGGGCTACGGTTCCGGCAAGGCTAAGGAAGTTCCGCAGGCCATTCGCAAGGGGATCGAGGCGGCCAAGAAGAACCTGCTCCAGGTGCGGCTGACCCAGACGAGCATTCCGCACACCGTGCTCGGCCGTTTTGGCAGCGGCATGGTGCTGCTGAAGCCGGCCCCGGAAGGCACCGGGGTGATCGCGGGCGGCGCGGTGCGCGCGGTGATGACTTCGGCGGGGGTCATGAACGTGCTGACCAAGTCCATCGGCAGCACCAACCCGCATAACGTGATCAAGGCCACCTTCGAAGCTCTGCGCCAACTGCGCGACCGCAACGAAGTGGCGGCCACGCGCGGCAAGAACGTGGAGGAGCTGTAATGCCGACCACCGACAAGAAGATCCGCATCCAGTGGGTGCGCTCGGCGATTTGCTCGCCGGTGAAGCACAAGGTCGTGGTGAAAGGCTTGGGCTTTACACGCCTGAATCAGGTGATCGAGCGCGAGGATACGCCCTCGATCCGCGGCATGGTAAACAAGATTCCGCACCTGGTTAAGATCGTAGAAGGATAGCGTTCTCCGTTTCCCGTTCTCCGTTTTCCCTTGTGGACGGCGGGGAACCAAGACGGGTAACGGAAAACGGAAAACGGGGAACGGAAATGAATCTGTCGAACATTCGTCGTCCCAAGAATGCGAACCCCAACCGCAAGCGCGTCGGGCGCGGTATGGGTTCGGGCATGGGCAAGACCTCGACCCGGGGCCACAAGGGCCAGGGATCGCGTAGCGGTGTGAGCTTTATGCGCGGCTTTGAAGGCGGCCAGATGCCGCTGCACCGCCGTATGCCCAAGCGCGGTTTCGTAAACATCTTCCGCGTCGAGTACTCGGTGGTAAACCTGAGCAGCCTGGCTGAACTGGGTCAGAGCGAGGTCACCCCGGAGGTGCTGCACAAGGCCGGCATGGTGCCCAAGAAGAGCTCGCTGGTCAAGATCCTCGGCGTGGGCGAAGTGAAGGCTGCACTGACCGTGCGCGCGCACAAGTTTTCTAAATCTGCGCAGGAGAAAATTTCCGCCGCTGGGGGTAAAGTAGAAGTGATCCAGAACAGCCCCAAGCCGGTGGTGCGGCACAAGGATAAGAAACCGGCGAAGTGACGGCGCTTTCAACCCCAACACGCGCAAAGCGCGTATTGGGGACCCCGGCGGGCGTGAGCGAAGCGGGAGCCCGCAGCCGTCATCCTGAGCGAGGCAAAGCCGAGCGAAGGATCTTCGCCGTTGTTAGAGTGATCTTGAGCGATGTCCGCCGGCGAGACGCCGGCTAGGTGCTTGGCGCTCGTGGGCCTGGGGAACCGAGGTACTCAAGTCTCTTTATGCTGGAAAAGCTGGCCAACGTTTTTCGAATTCCGGACCTGCGCAGGCGCATTCTGTTCACGCTGGCGATGCTGGCGGTGTACCGCTTGGGCGGTCACATCCCGACTCCGGGCATCAATGCCGACCGGTTGGCGCAGTTCTTTGACCAGAACCGCGGCACCTTTCTGGGTTTCGTGGACCTGTTCAGCGGCGGACAGCTTCGCCGCCTGACCATCTTCGCCCTGGGCATCATGCCCTACATCACCGCCTCCATCATCCTGCAGTTGCTCACCGTGGTGTATGAGCCGCTGGCTAAGCTGCAGAAGGAAGGCGAACTGGGGCGCAAGAAGATCACGCAGTGGACGCGCTATCTGACCGTGATCCTCAGCTCCGTGCAGTCGCTCGGCATTGCTCTTTCGCTGCAGCGCAGCGGAGATTTCGTGCTCCATCCGGGCGTGCCCTTCGTGCTCATGACCATGCTGACCTTGACCACCGGCTCGGCCTTCATCATGTGGCTGGGCGAACAGATCACCGAGCGCGGCGTGGGTAATGGCATGTCGCTGCTGATCTTTGCCGGTATCGTGGTCGGCCTGCCGCGCGGCGTGGTGGACTTGGTCGATAAGGCCCGCACCGGCGCCTGGGGCGCGTTTACCGTTCCCGCACTGGCGATGATGACGGCCCTGATGGTCGGGGTGGTGATGTTCATCGTGTTCGTGGAGCGTAGCGAACGGCGCATCCCGGTGCAATACGCCAAGCGCGTGGTCGGCCGCAAAATCATGGGAGGCCAGAGCACCCATCTGCCGCTGCGGGTCAACTCCGGCGGCGTGATGCCGGTCATCTTCGCCAGTTCCGTGTTGACCCTGCCGCAGACCATGGGTTTTGTCCTCAAGGACAACCGCTTCTTCGGACCTATGTTGAAGGCGTTGGCTTGGGGCGAGCCCATGTACACCTTGCTCTACGCCGTGGGGATTATTTTCTTTGCCTACTTCTATGTGTCGATCGTCTTCAACCCCAACGAGGTTGCGGACAACATGCGCAAGTACGGCGGGTTTATCCCCGGCATCCGGCCGGGCAAGAACACGGCGAACCATATCAACGAGATCCTGACGCGCATCACCCTGGTGGGCGCGCTCTACCTGATCATCATCAGCTTTATCCCGGAGTGGATGATCACCGGTATTCATTTGAACCATCTTCCGGGAATTATCGGCCGGTTCTTCGAGAACCTGCCGGCCTGGGTTACGAACGGCTTGGGCGTGAACTTCTATTTTGGCGGCACCTCGCTGCTGATCGTGGTAGGCGTGGCCATGGATACCGTCAATCAGGTGGAGGCGCAGTTGATCATGCGCCACTATGAAGGTTTCACCCCGCGCAGCGGACGCATCCGCGGCCGCCGGACTTGGTCGTAAGGACTTAATAAGACGTTTCCGTTCCCCGTTCGAAGTGGGCAGCGGAAAACAAAAAAACGGAGGACGGCAATCATGGAAGCAAATGCGACGGCGGCGCAGAAGATGGTCGGTCCGGTAATCCTTTTGGGAGCGCCCGGAGCCGGCAAGGGTACGCAGGCCAAGAAGATCGTGGAACAGTACAAAATTCCGCAGATCTCCACCGGTGACATCCTGCGGGCAAACGTGAGCAAGGGCACCGAACTCGGCAAGCAGGCCAAGGCCATCATGGAGCGGGGCGATCTGGTGCCCGATCAGCTGGTGTGCGACATGGTCGCTGCCAGGCTGCAGGAGACCGATTGTGCCCGCGGCTTCATCCTCGACGGTTTCCCGCGCACCGTGGCGCAAGCCGGATGGCTGGACGGGTTCTTGGGCGGCCAGCTCTTTGCCAAGCAGGCGTGCGCCAGCCTGGCGCCGGTTGTGATCGAGATCGCGGTGGGCTATACTCCACTGATGCAGCGGCTTACAGGCCGCCGTACGTGTCCCACCTGTGGCCGGATTTACAACGTCTATTTCCAGCCCCCCCGCGTAGCTGACACCTGCGATGCTGACGGTGCCAAGCTTGTGACGCGCAAGGACGACAGTGAGGACGCGATCGCGGAGCGCCTGAAGGCGTACGAGAAACAGACCAAGCCGTTGACCGAGTACTACAAGGCCAAGGGCGGGCTGGTGGTGCTCGACGGCGAACGGGACCCGCAGACGGTCACCGCCGATGCACTGAAGGTCCTTGAACAACGTTAGATGGCGATCGTTTGCAAGAGCCCGTCGGAGATCGAAAGGCTGCGCCGCAGCGGGCATATCGTGCGCCAGGTTCTAGATGAACTCAGGGCCTTGGTGGCGCCGGGGCTTACCACCATGGACCTGGAGCGGGCGGCCGAGAGGATGATCCGGGAGGCGGGCGCCAAGCCCGCCTTCAAGGGTTATTTCGATTACCCGTGCGTGCTCTGCACCTCCATTAACCAGGAGATCGTGCACGGCATCCCGTCGGAGAAGCGGGCGCTGAAACTTGGGGATCTAGTCTCCATCGACTGCGGCGTGGTGCTGGACGGCTATTACGGCGACGCGGCGATCACGGTTCCGGTGGGCGAGTCGATCGCGCCCGAGGTCAGGAAGCTGATCGAGGTGACCGAGGCCTCGCTGTACAAGGGAATTGAAGCGGCGCAGGTCGGCAACACGATCGGCGACGTGGGCGCGGCGGTCCAGGAGTACGTGGAAGCCAACGGCTTCAGCGTGGTTCGCGAGTTTGTGGGGCACGGCATCGGTACCCGGTTGCATGAAGACCCGCAGGTGCCCAATTACGGGCAGCGCGGCCACGGGCCGAAGTTGCGCACCGGGATGGTAATCGCGATCGAGCCGATGGTGAACGCCGGTGGTCCGGCGACCAGGCTGCTTGAGGACAAGTGGACGGCGGTAACCGAGGATGGCAGCAATAGCGCTCATTTTGAGCACTGCGTTGCGGTCACGGCGCACGGTCCGGACATTTTGACGAAATAGGCGTTCGGGGTAGGCCGGCGTCTTGCCGCCAGGTTCGGTTGGCAGCACCACGGCGCAAGTCAAAAGGGCGCGCCGGCGAGAAGCCGGTGCTACAGCCAAAGGAGTGCATGAGCAAGGAAGACGCGATTGAAGTAATGGCAGTAGTGGAAGAACCGCTGCCCAATGCCATGTTCAAGGTCAAGCTGGAGAACGGTCACCAGGTGCTGGCCCATGTCTCCGGCAAGATGCGCAAGAACTTCATCCGTATTCTTCCGGGCGACCGGGTGGCAGTCGAGCTTTCCCCCTACGACCTGACCCGCGGACGAATCGTGTACCGGTACAAATAGTGACTAGTGATTCGTGACTAGTGACTAACAGTTCGTAACCAGGAACGAGTAGATAAGAATAGGCAATGATTTCACTAGTTACTAATCACTAGTCACTAGTCACTGAATTGAGAACCAAGCGATGAAAGTACGGGCTTCAGTAAAGAAGATTTGTGACAAGTGCAAGGTCATCCACCGCGGTGGCGTGGTGCGGGTGATCTGCGAAAATCCGAAACACAAGCAGCGTCAGGGCTAATTGCCGGCGCCGGAAAAACAGAAGGGGCCGCTGATTTCCGCTGAGGAACGCTGATCGTTTCGAAGTTCTGTATCTGTGTTGATCAGCGCGTATCACCGGCAAATGAGTGGCGAATAAGGATTACCAATGGCACGTATTGCAGGCGTCGATCTGCCGCGCAACAAGCACACGCGTATCGCGCTGACTTACATCTACGGCATCGGCCAACCGCGCGCCGCCAAGCTTCTGGCGACGGCTAACGTGGACGGCGAGAAGAAGGTGCAGGACCTGAACGAGGACGAGGTGAACCGCATCCGCCAGGCGATCGAAGCCGAGGGCGGCGTCGAGGGCGATCTCCGCAAGGACATCTCGATGCACATCAAGCGGCTGATCGAAATCGGTTCCTATCGTGGCTACCGGCACCGCCGCAACCTTCCGGTCCGTGGCCAGCGCACGCACACCAACGCACGCACCCGCAAGGGTCCGCGTCGCGGCACCGTGGCCCAGAAGAAGAAGACGGCAAAGGGATAAAGCATGGCGAAAGCAACAGGTCAGGCAGGCGGTGCCGGCAAAGCCGGCGGTGCCGGCAAGGCAGGCAAGAAAAAGGCGTTCAAGCGCAAAGAGCGCAAGAATGTGCCCTACGGGATCGTGCACATCCAGGCCTCGTTCAACAATACCCTGGTGACGATCACGGATCAGGAAGGGCGGGTGATTTCCTGGAAGAGCTCGGGCTCGCTGGGCTTCCGCGGGTCGCGCAAAGGCACGCCCTTCGCCGCGCAGCAGGCCGCTAGTAACGCCGCCAACATGGCGCGCGACCACGGACTGCGTTCCGTCGAAGTGCGCGTCGCCGGGCCGGGCTCGGGCCGGGAGTCGGCCATTCGCGCTCTGGCGTCCGCCGGGATTGAGGTCCGCTCGATCAAGGACGTCACGCCGGTTCCACACAACGGCTGCCGCCCGCCGAAACGGCGCAGAGTCTAACAACTGTGGTCAGTGGCCAGTGCAGGGCAACGACTGAGAACTGACCACTGGGCACTAGCCACTGAATTTTGATCGGGATTGACAGGCCGCCATACCCGTAAACCGATCGAGAACCAAGGAGAATTATGGCTCGTTATAAGGATGCTGTTTGCCGCCTTTGTCGCCGCGAGGGCATGAAGTTGTTCCTCAAGGGGGCAAAGTGCTTCACCGACAAGTGTGCGATAGAGAAGCGCAACTTCCCCCCCGGCCAGCACGGCAAAGACCGCCGCGCCAAGATTGTCGGCTATGGTCTGCAACTGCGCGAGAAGCAGAAGACCAAGCGCATGTACTTCGTGCTGGAAGGCCAGTTCCGCAACTACTTTGAGAGCGCCGCCCGCAAAACGGGTGTTACCGGCGAGTTGCTCCTGCAGCAGTTGGAGCGCCGCCTGGACAACGTCGTCTACCGCCTCGGTTTCGGCGCGTCCCGCCGTCAAGCGCGCCAGTTGGTCCGCCACGGCCACCTCAATGTCAACGGCCATCGCGTGAACATCCCGTCGTTCGAAGTGCGCCAAGGCGACGAGATCACGGTTCGCGAGAACAGCAAGAAGCTGCCGATCGTGGCCAGTGCGCTGGAATTCACCAGCCACAATCCGGCGCCGACTTGGCTGGAAGTGGATCGTGACGCGATGCGTGGGCGTGTGCTCTCGCTGCCCAAGCGCGAAGAGATCAACCTGCCGGTCAACGAGCAACTGATCGTCGAACTGTACTCGAAATAAAGGGTCACAGGTAACAGGTATCAGGTACCAGCAAAGGCCTGACACCTGGGACCTGATTCCTGATAACTTCTTTTTCGGCCCGCTTCCCGGTCCCGATCTGCCTTGGCGGCGCGAGGCCTCACTTGGGCCAGTGAGGATGCCGCCTTGAGCCACAGGGACGGAAGGAGAAATGTAATGTTGTGGAAAGGCTTTCAAAAACCCAAGCGTCTTGCGCTGGATAACGAAACCCTGACAGATAAGTATGGCCGCTTCTGGGCGCAACCCTTTGAGCGCGGCTATGGCACGACCATCGGCAACGCGCTACGACGCGTGCTGCTATCTTCGATCGAGGGCGCGGCCATCACCGCGGTCAAGATCGAGGGCGTGCTGCACGAGTTCCAGTCGCTTTCTGGCGTGGTCGAGGACGCCACCGACATCATCCTCAACCTGAAGCAGATCCCGTTCAAGCTGAGCGGCGAGGGGCCGAAGGCCATCTATCTGCGCGCCGACCAGCCCGGCGTGGTCACCAGCGGCATGGTGGAAGCGGATGCCGATGTGGAAGTGCTCGACAAGAACGTCTACATCGCGACCGTCAGCGAAGGCGGCAAGCTCGATATGGAGATGCGCCTGAAGCGTGGCCGGGGGTACATCAGCGCCGACAAGAACTTCGACGAAGACCTGGGCATCGGCTTCATTCCCATTGATTCGGTGCACGCGCCGGTGCGCAAGTGCAACTACACGGTGGAAGCCGCCCGTCTGGGCCAGATCACCGACTACGACAAGCTCACCCTGGAACTGTGGACCAACGGCTCGGTCACCCCCGCCGATGCCCTCGCCTTGGCCGCCAAGCTGCTCAAGGACCACATGAACATCTTCATCAACTTCGAAGAGGAGATGGAGGCCGTGGTGGGCGTCGCCGGCGACGATCGTAAGCCGGAGATCCGCAATGAGAACCTGAACCGCTCGGTCGAGGAACTGGAACTTAGCGTCCGCAGTTACAACTGCCTGAAGAACGCCAACATCCAGACCATCGGCGAACTGGTGCAGAAGAGCGAAGCTGAAATGCTGAAGACCAAGAACTTTGGCCGCAAGTCGCTGAACGAGATTAAGGAAATCCTGTCCAGCATGGGGCTTGGCTTGGGCATGAAGATCGACGAGCACGGCAACGCCGTGCCCGGTGCCCCGCCACCTCCGGGCTTGGCTGGCGGCATCCCGGCTTACAGCAGCGCGGACGACGACGAAGAGTAACGTCCGGCCTGGACGGCAGCGGAGCGCTGGCGGGCTGAAGCGATTTTTGAAACCTACCACGGAGGCACGGAGACACAGAGGACGAAGAAAATTGTTTCTCCGTGTCTCAGTGGCTCCGTGGTGGGTTTTCATCGAATTTACGAGTTGGCGAGGCCTCTTGCAGGAGCCAACCATTAAGGACTGAAGAAATGCGTCATCGTGTAGCAGGATTCAAACTGGGACGGAACACGGAACACCGGCGCGCCTTGCTGCGCAACCTGGTGACCTCGCTCATTCTCGAGGAGCGCGTCGAGACTACCCTGCCCAAGGCTAAGGCCATGCGTCCGCAGGTGGAAAAAATGATCACCCTGGGCAAGTGCGGGGACGTGGCGGCCCGCCGCCGGGCAGCCTCCTATCTGATGACGCGCGCAGCCGTGGACAAGCTGTTCGACACCATTTCTCCGCGCATGGGCGAGCGCAACGGCGGCTATCTGCGGATCACCAAGGGCGGATTCCGCAAGGGCGATGGCGGCGAAATCGCCTACATCGAGCTGCTCGGCAGCGAGCAGGTGCAGGAAGAGAAGCGCAAGAAGCGCACCGAAGCGCGTGCCAAACGCGCCGAAGAGACCCGCAAGGCTCTGGAAGAAGCCCAGCAGCAGCAACAGCAACAGGGTGAAGCGGGCGGTCCCGAGCCCAGCGCGGAATAGATTAAGAGTGTCGTGTGGGATGGGGCTTTGCCCCATCCCAGTAATAAGGCGGGTCCCCGCCCCCGCACAACGGTTGCGAAAATATCAGCCCCCGCTCAGCGAGGGCTTTTTGTTGTTGGCGCGCCAGGCAGGGCGCACCTGCCCTTTCAAAGACAGTATGCACTCACTCTGGTTTTGCTTTGGTTAGGCGGCGGGGGGGCGCTGCAGAAACCTGCGGGAAAAGAGAACCAACATCATCATTAGAATGGCGCCAGCGGTGTCCAGCACAACGTCCTTGATGTCTCCGCCGCCACGCGAGGGAACAAAAGACTGGTGAAACTCATCCGCCCAGGCCACCAGGGCGGTAAAGGCAATGGCAATTCCCGCCCATCTGCGGCCCGGCCCGACGAAGGTAAGCCGCAGGCCACGGAAGACCAGCAGACTCA
Source organism: uncultured Acidobacteriota bacterium (assembly GCA_963837635.1). Taxonomy (GTDB): domain Bacteria; phylum Acidobacteriota; class Terriglobia; order Terriglobales; family Acidobacteriaceae; genus CAWINY01. Next base: position 1,086,039 of record CAWINY010000007.1, on the reverse strand, counting down.
GCATGGCGTACTCGAACAGGTGTCCACTTTTGCGTATTACAAAATGGATCAAGTCAAACCGCTGCGGAGAAACTTTTCCGAACAATGGGGTGAGGATCGCCTCTAGGATGCTACCGGTGTGCTCGGCCGACATCATGTCCGTGGAATTGAACATGATGAACATCAGCCACAGCACGACTGGCAGCCAGTTGTAGAGAACCCTTCGCATTAGGACCGTTCTCCGTTTCCCGTTCCCCGTTTCCCGCTCCGAGAAATGCGGGGGACGGAAAACGGAGAACGGGGAACGATCAAAGCACCTGTCGGGGTCGGCAGTGTTCTACTCCAAATGATAATTCGGCGCTTCCCGGGTGATGATTACGTCGTGCACATGGCTTTCCTTCAAGCCGGCGCCGCTGATGCGCACGAACTTGGCCTTCTGCTGCAATTCGGGGATGGTGGCGCAACCGCAGTAACCCATGCCTGAGCGCAGCCCGCCCACCATTTGTGTGACCGCCATGGCCAGCGTGCCGCGATAGGGCACGCGCGCCTCGATACCCTCCGGCACCAGTTTGGCCAGGCGGTTGCTGCGACCGCTGTCGTCCATCAGACTGCGGCTGCCTTCCACATCGGACAGGCTTTGGAAATAACGGTCGCTGGAACCGGCCGCCATGGCTCCCAATGAACCCATGCCGCGATAGGACTTGAAGGATCGGCCCTGATACAGGATGGTTTCGCCAGGGCTCTCATCGGTGCCCGCGAACAGGGAACCGATCATGACCGCATTGGCCCCCGCAGCCAGGGCCTTGGTGACGTCGCCCGAGTACTTTACCCCGCCATCGGCGATGATCGGCACCCCTGAATCCTTGGTGGCGCGCACCGCTTCGGCAATGGCTGTAATTTGGGGCACGCCCACCCCCGTTACCATCCGGGTGGTGCAGATGGAACCTGGCCCAATGCCAACCTTCACCGCATCTACGCCGCAACGCACCAGTTCGCATGCGCCGTCGAAGGTGCCCACGTTGCCCACCATGAGATCCACTTCCGGGAGCGCGGCCTTGACCCGCTGGGCCGCTTCCAGCACGCGTGCCTGATGGCCATGCGCGCTGTCGATCACCAGCACATCCACCTTGGCGCGGACAAGCTCCTGAGCGCGCTCCAGAAAGTCACCCGTCGCGCCTACGGCGGCACCCACGCGCAGCCGGCCTTGCTCATCTTTGGCGGCGCTGGGGTATTTCAACTTTTTCTGGATGTCCTTAACCGTGATCAGGCCCTTGAGTTCGTAGCTGTCGTCCACCACCAGCAGCTTCTCCACGCGATGTTCGTGCAGGATCTTCTCCGCCTCTTCCAGGGTGGTGCCCACCGGGACGGTGATGAGCTTGTCCTTGGTCATGACATCGCGGATAGGGCGTTCGGTGCGGCTTTCAAAGCGCAGGTCGCGGTTGGTGAGAATGCCGACCAGCTTCTTGTCCTTGGTGATGGGCACGCCGGAAATGCGGTAGCGGCGCATCGCGTCCAACGCGTCGGAGATTTTTGCGTCCGGCGACATGGTGATCGGGTCCACGATCATGCCGCTTTCCGAGCGCTTCACCTTGTCCACTTCGCCGGCCTGCTGCTCGATGGTCAGATTGCGGTGGATCACGCCCAAACCGCCCTGCTGCGCCAGGGCGATCGCCATGCGCGACTCGGTGACCGTGTCCATGGCGGAACTCAAGATGGGGACATTCAGCACGATGTTGCGCGTGAGCCGCGTCTGGGTGTTGACTTCAGCGGGAATCACGTCGGAGCGGGCCGGCAACAGCAACACATCGTCGAAGGTAAGGGCTTCAGGGACTGGGAAATGAATCATCGGCAATCGTCTTCCGTCGAGGTAAACAACCATTCTAGAGAGCCCAATCCGAGATGGCAAACGCCGGCAACCGGCTCTCCTCGCAATCCCTGGTGAGTGGGTAAGCTTGGCTAACGCCCGAGAAATGCCCCACTCAAGCAAAAGAGGCTTGAGTGGGCCACCCGACCGCTGAGGAACGCTTCGGAAGGGGCTTGCTCCCGTTCTTAATCAGCGTCCATCAGCGGCAATCAGCGGCTAATTCCCGGTCCGGGCAGATGCACCTCAGGCGTTAGCGTCACTTCGCCCTCAAATTTCTGCTGCCGGGTTGATCTTTTCGCTACTGCTTGCCGATAGACAGACCCTCATGCTTGTCGAGAACTGAACATCCGAACGATGGCCGTAGGAAATGTAGTCCAGAGGTCAAGTGTGTTGTGGCAAACGCGCTCGGCTTTGGTTTCGGCGAAGCAGCAAAACCTGCAAGTTAATTAGGAGCGTCCATGAAGGCGATGGGGATTGGCAAAAAGCTGTATCTCATCTTTGCCGCGTTGTTTGCCGTGCTGCTGCTGTCCAGCATAGTAGCCAAGGTTTTGTTCAACGAAACCCAGGCCAGCTTCGAGAATACCGTGAACATCACAGCACGGAGAGTCGTGCTGGCCGACGACCTCTCGACCGCCACCATGGCGATGCGCTCCCAGCAACACGCGCTCTTTCACTGGGCCTTGGCGGCAAAGACTGAATTGGCGGACCAGAATCGAACCCAGTATCAGCAAAGCCTGGAAATCGCTCGCAAGACCATCCGGGAGCTACAGTCGTTAGCAACGAGCTCCGAAACGAAGAGTGCCATAACTCAGATCGATTCCGATTTGTCGGAGTGGGAGAGCCAATTCGGCACCATCGATAGCTTGATCAAGTCCAAAAACTTTGATGGCGCCGGGCAGATCGCGGAGAATAGATCGCGCCCTGTTTATCAAGACATCTCCAAGCTCAGCAAGCGGTTGCGGGACATCGAATCGACGAACATGGAGACTGACAAGAAACATGCTGGTGAGCTGGGCTCAGTGGCTGGCTGGATCTCCCTGTTTCTCATCGCCCTGGCGGTCGGATTGGGCGTCGTGATCGGGCTCATGATTCACCGCATCAGCCAACAACTGCAGGGGCTCGTCCAGAGTCTCTCCGACGGGGCGGAACAGTTTGCCTCCGCTGCCACGCAGATCTCCTCCTCCTCGCAATCGCTGGCGCAAGGGGCCTCCGAACAGGCGGCTTCCCTGGAAGAGACCTCTTCCTGCACCGAAGAGATCAGTTCCATGACGCTGAAGAACACGGAGAATACCAACTCCGCCGCTCAACTGGTGCAGGAGGCGGATACGCACTTCGGCGAGGTGAATCAAAAGCTGGGCGAGATGGTGACCTCGATGGGTGAAATCGCCGGCGCCTCCGATCAGGTGGCCAAGATCGTGAGAGTGATCGACGAGATCGCCTTCCAGACCAACATTCTGGCCCTGAACGCAGCCGTGGAAGCAGCCCGGGCCGGTGAAGCCGGCATGGGATTCGCGGTCGTCGCGGACGAGGTTCGAAACTTGGCCCAGCGCTGCGCGCAAGAAGCCAAGAATACGCAGAGCTTGATCGAAACCGCAGTGTCCAAGTCCGGGCAGGGAAGTGAGAAGCTGGAGGAACTGGGGACGACCATCAACACCCTGACGCAGCAGGCGGCGCAGATCCGTACCCTGGTGGATGAAGTGAACGTGGGCAGCCAGGAGCAAGCCAAGGGCCTCCAGGAGATCTCGAAGGCTGTGCAACAGATGGAGCAAGTCACAAGCAAAACCGCGGCCAACGCCGAAGAAGGCGCGTCGGCGGGCGAGGAACTTACCGCCCAGGCGGAAACTTTACGTTCCCTGGTATCAGAGTTAAAGGTCCTGGTGGATGGCAGTGAGATGAGGCGGCACGCCCCGAGGGCCAGGTCAACGCGCCCGGCACACGCCCCGCTGGCCTCCTCTAGGAAACCGGCCGCCGCGAAGCACAATGACTCCGCAGGAGACTGGCTCGACGAACCTATGGCTGGCGATTAAACCAGTCACTTTCGCCTGAAACCAGCGGGCGAGCCGGGTCACGGCCAAGTGACCCGGCTTTTTTTGAGCTACCCCAACCCAGTGAGTACTCAAGTATTGAAGACCAAAGGCATTACTGCCGATAGGAAAGTCCCAACGGATTTAGAAGGAGCAAGACTGTGCGCAACTGGTCGATTTCCCGGCGTTTGAGCATTTCCTTTAGCATCGTGTTGCTTTCCGCCTTCTCGGTGACGGCAGCCTTCGTTGCCTGTGTCTGGCAGGCCTCAAAAGCGGTTTCGGCCATGGATAAGTCGTTTGTGCCCGTCACCACCGCCCTCACTACATTCGAGCGGGAAATGCTGCAGGCGCGGATCAACTTTATCTACTTCGCGACCATTCGCAAGCCCGATTCCTTTGAAAAAGGCGAGCAGCGGATCGCGGCCGCGCAGTCGGCGATGGACGATCTTCAGAGCCAGGTTGCTACCGATACCGCGATTCGGGACCTCGCCAGCGACGTGAATGGTCTTCAGTCTGAATTCGATTCCTACAAGACACATCTCGGCGTGTACAAAAAGGCCGCGGACGAACAGCGGCCAGCCGCGGAGATGACGGCGCTCCTGGATGAATGGTCGTCAACCGGCAATCGCCTGTTTGACGATCTGGGCAACCTGCGCAGCCGCGAACAGGAGCTCTCCGGGGCAACCCGGAGTGATAGCGAACGTTTTCTTCACATTGGCTTGATGCTTGCGTTCTTCTTCCTGACCGGTGGGGTGGGAGCCGGCGCGCTGATCGCCGTGCTGGTGGTCAGAAGCATCAACCAGGATCTCCGGCAAGTCACGGCAGACTTGAGCCAAGCCTCGGACCAGGTGTTCGGGGCGGCCTCGCAGGTTTCGGCGTCCTCGCAGCGCCTGGCCCAGTCGGCCTCCGAACAGTCCTCGATGCTGGAGCAGACCAACACCGCGACTCAGGAGATCGACGCGAGTACCACCAAGAACACGGAGATGTCGGACGGAGCCACGAACTTGGTGTCGGATTCCGTCGAGCTGGTCGTTTCCGCCAGCATGAAGGTTGAGGAAATGATCGGGACCATGAGCCAGATCACCTCCTCAAGCAGCAGCATCTCGCAGATCATCAAGTCGATTAACGAGATTGCCTTTCAGACCAACATCCTGGCGCTGAACGCGGCCGTCGAAGCGGCTCGGGCCGGACACGCGGGCATGGGTTTCGGGGTGGTTGCCGATGAGGTCCGCAATCTCGCTCGACGTTGCGCGCAAGCGGCTCAAGAGACCGAGTCGCTGATTGCGGAATCCGTCTCCAGAACGGCTGAGGGGAGCGAAAAGCTGGCGGAAGTGGAAGAGGCCATCAAAGCGACGACGGAAAAGGCGAGCCAGGTGCTCGATCGCATCCAGCAGGTCAACACCAGCAGTCACGAACAGGCGAAAGGCTTGAAGCAGATTGCGACCGCGGTGGGACAAATGGAACAACTGACCCAGTCGAATGCGGCCAGTGCGCAGGAAAATGCCGCCGCTGGCGAGGAACTCACGGCTTACTCGGAGCAACTCAGGCAACTGGTCCAAACAGTCACGCATTTGACGAACGGCGGCCGGGTCGAAACCGCCGAAGAGGATGCAGCCGCAATGCCGGAGACCCGTTTTCTCACGCCGCGTTCGGCAAACGTTTAAGCTCTCCCCCAGAAACGCGCAACAACAGCGCTTTATGGGGTTCCCAGGAAAGGGCCCATTATGCCAGGAACCTTGCACACTATGAATATCCCTGTCGATGAAGTGTTTGCCATCAGTGAACAAATCTGGTCCTCTATGGCCGGCATTTCCCTTACCCCGGCGCCGGCGGATCAGGCTCCCCATCGCCCGAACACACTGGTAAGTTCGAGCGTTCAGATCCTGGGCGTTTGGCGAGGCGTGGTTCGTCTGGACATGGACTACGCGCTCGCCAATTACGCTACCGCTTCTCTGCTGGGTATGGAGTCCGCTGAAGTTTCCCGCGATGAGATTCGTGACGCAGCGGGAGAACTGGCCAACATGACCGGGGGCGGCATCAAGGAACTGCTTCAGCCGAATTGCGCGCTGTCCCTGCCAACGGTCGTGATGGGCACCGACTTCGAACTGAGCAGCGTTCCGCAAGGGACCGAGATTTCTCGCATGGTGTTCACCACGGCGCATGGAAATCTTCTCGTGACCATTGTCGAGCACGAGGTGCGCTCCCGTTAGCCGGCAGCATTCATTAAGAAAATCGCCTGAAGAATTCCCTGCGGCAAGGGAATTTCATTGCCTGGGGTGCGCCGCAGGCCCATCGGTACTCCGTCGAAAGTCATCCCACATCTGCCAACGGCAGGCAGATGTGGGGTTCCCTCCGATTCTCATCTCGATCAATGGGCTGCAAGCCCAAGGGGCACTCCTGATGACAGCCAGGAGTGCCTACTTCATCACTGGGACGGCTTCCTAGCGGGGCCTTTCCCCCCGTCTCCAGACCGAAGAATCCGGTTTCAGACCCAAGAATATCGAGTCCTTTTTCGGTGTTTGGGCTTATGGAACTGCCTTCAGGTGCCGATGTACTTGCGACCCAGGATTATTGGGAGCACAGACTCCATGCAGACTCAAGAAGCGCAACGCAACAGCCCCGCCGCCCCGATGCAGCTCGCTGCCGGCAAGTACCTCACCTTTACGTTAGGCAATGAGCACTTTGGCATTCGTGTGTTGAAGGTGCGCGAGATCATCGGGATCCAGGACATCACCTACGTCCCGCACAGCCCGCCCTTCGTCAAGGGAGTCATCAACTTACGAGGCAAGATCGTGCCGGTCATCGATCTCCGCCAGCGCTTCGATTTGGCGGAACAGGAGATCACCGAGCACACCTGCATCATCGTGGTCCACGTCTCCGGCGCCAGTGAGCCCGTTCCGATGGGACTGATGGTGGACGGGGTAGCGGAAGTTCTGAATATTGCCGAGACCGATATCGAGAAGACCCCGGACTTTGGCGGCGATGTGGACACTTCCTATCTGCTGGGAATTGCCAAGGCGCGCAATCAGGTCACGCTTTTGCTCGATATCGATCGTGCCTTAGGCTCCGACGAGTTTCAGGCGCTTCAGTCGGTAACGGGCATGGCCTCCTAACTTCGCGTTCGTGAGCAACGAACGGGAACAGATCTGAGCTGTTAACAGCTACACCAAGCACTCCGGACCGACATGGCAACCACGATTTCACATAACGGCAACCACCTGGAGCAGTTGCAGCAACTGCTGGACGATCTGGCGATTGCTTCCATGTCCGCCAACGGCCAGCCCGAAGCTGGCAATACCCTAATCGAGCAACTGAATAAGCTTTCGCTGGTGGCGAACGATGCGGGTTTCTCGGATCTGAGTCTGCTCGCCAACGGACTGGCCGACATCTACATGAACCCGGCTCTGGCTACCGACGTCGCGGCGCTTCGCGATGGCGTGACCAAAATGCAGGAGACGCTCGCGCACTCCAGTGGGACTCCCTCGGAGGGAAGCGATCCAACCTCAGAGAGCATTATCGATCCGGAGCTGGTCGGCGACTTTATCGTCGAGTCCAGGGAACATCTCCAAGCGGCCGAGGAGTACGCTCTCGCCCTGGAGAAGGACGCTAAGAACTCAGAGATCATCAACGCGCTGTTTCGGGGATTCCACTCGATCAAGGGGCTAGCCGCATTCCTGGAGCTGCACCGGATCTATGCCTTTGCCCACAAGGTCGAGACCCTGCTGGACTACGCGCGCAACGACGAATTGGATGTCGATTCGGAGATCATCGACATCATCCTGAAAGCGGTGGATTTTCTGAACCGCTCTCTCAGCGCGCTGGAAACCGGCAACATCGAGTCGGTGCCACCGATTGAAGTCCCCGTGGCTGAGACGATCGAGCGAGTCATTCAGGAGCGTGCCCATCCCAAGGATCAGGCCGCGAAGGCTGTGCCGGAACCGGAAGAGGAGACACCGGCGGCTGAGCCCGAGGATGCATCGTTTATGGGCGAGCCTGACGCCACGCCGCTACCCGAAGAAGGGGAGAGTGTAGCTGTCGCGGTCGAGTCAGAGCCTGCTGCGCCACCCGAACCAGCGGAGACTCAAGCTGAGGTAGTCGAGTCTGAGCCGGCCCCGCTGCCCGAAACGGCCAAGGTTCAACGGCTCACGCCCGAGATAAGCGAGGAGGTGGCGTCCGAAGCGAAGGCTGCTTCCTCGACGGCAAGCGCCGGAGATAAGCCTACTTCAGGCGCTGGAAGCGACGCCGAGAAGAAGTACTCGGTACGCGTCGATACCCAAAAGCTCGACTACCTGATGGACATGGTCGGCGAAATGGTAATCGCGCAGTCGCGGATCACCACGGAACTGTCTCTGCAGAACCAGGCGGATTGCACGCTGTTGCGGACCATGAATCAGCTTACTCAGGTCACGCGCGAGGTACAGCGCGTCTCCCTGGGAATGCGTATGGTTGGCATCGGCCAATTGTTCCGCAGAACCGCGCGCATCATCCGCGACCTGTCGCGCAAGTTCGGCAAGCAGGTAGAGGTCGAGCTGATCGGCGAAGAAACGGAACTGGATAAGTCGATTGCGGAGGAACTCGCCGACCCGCTGATGCACATGGTCCGCAACTCGGTCGACCATGGGATTGAGAGTCGCGAGGCGCGAATCGCTTCCGGGAAGAACCCGGTGGCGACCGTGCGACTGCATGCGTACCACCTGGGAAGTCAGGTGGTGATAAAAGTATCCGACGACGGACGCGGGCTGGACCGGGACAAGATCCTGGCGAAAGCTCGGAGCAATGGGCTTGTAGGTGACGAGCAGCTTGAAGACGCTCAAATCGTCGACCTGATCTTCACTCCGGGATTCTCTACCGCCGACCAGATCACTACGGTGTCGGGACGCGGCGTGGGCATGGATGTCGTACGCCAGCACGTGGAACGGCTGCGGGGTCGCATTGAAGTCGAAACGAAGCCGGGAGAAGGCACGCAGTTCACCATCAAACTGCCCCTGACCCGCGCCATCATCGATGGACTGGTTGTCTCGGTGGGTGGGCTACGCTATGTGATCCCGGTGACCGGAGTCCGGGAAACCTTGCGGCCCGCGGAATCGTCGGTCAAGCCGGTCAACGGCAAAGGCGAACTTGCCATTGTTCATGGCCACCTGCTGCCGATTTTGCGTCTGCACCGGGAATTCTCGATTGATGGCGCGACCCAGGACCCCTGGACGGCGGTCCTGGTGGTGGCCGAAACGGATGGAAAACAGTTCTGCATCCTGGTCGATGAGTTGATCGGCAAGCAGGAAGTGGTGGTTAAAAGTCTCGGCCAGGCACTGAAAGACGTGCCCGGCGTTTCTGGCGGCACGATACTTGGCGACGGGCGGGTTGGGTTGATCCTAGACCTGCCTTACTTGGGAGCTCGGGCATGCTAGAGGGCCTCTTACAGTCTGGCAATACGCCAGTACTGAATTCTGTTGATGTAAAGCGGATCCAGGAGCTCGCACTCAGCACCTTTGGCCTTGACGTTCGCGCGGGCAAAGAAGAAATGATCACGGCCCGGCTGGCGAAGGTGATGCGGGAGCGGCAACTGTACAGTTTTAAAGAGTATTACAACTATGTCGTCTCCGATCGCTCGGGATCCGCAGTGGCCGAGATGGTGGATGCCTTAACCACCAACTACACCAGTTTTTTTCGGGAACCGGATCACTTTGAGTTATTGAACTCGGCGATCTTACAAACCAAGAACCCGCGACCGATTCGCATCTGGAGCGCGGCTTGTTCCAGCGGCGAGGAGCCGTACACGATCGCATTTTGTTGCCTTGATAGCGGACGCAATGACAGGACCGCCGAGATCGTGGCCACGGACATTTCCAATAAAGTCCTGGAAAAGGCCAGCCTCGGCGTGTACCGCGACGATCAACTGGCGTCCCTGCCGAGTGAGCGGCGCAGACGCTACTTTCTGGTCGGAGCCGGAGCTCATGCTGGCTGGTTCAAAGTACGGCCCGAGATCCGAAACATGATCAGCTTTACCGAGCAGAACTTAATCCAACCGTTGCGCGTGCAAGGAGCCTTTGATGCGATTTTTCTGCGCAACGTGCTGATCTACTTCAACAAGGCCACGCAGCAGCATGTAGTCCAGCAGATCATTGATCGACTGGGGCCAAACGGCCACTTGTTCATCGGACACGCGGAAACACTGAATGGCTTGCGGCACGGGTTGCACTACGTACGTCCCGCGGTGTATCGGAAAGGGAACTAGGATAGGGCGCTGGTGGTGGTGGGGGGGCCGAACTAGCATGGGCACATTGGTGGTGGGGGTTGGGGATGGCCAACTCTCCAGAAATCCCGAGGACACCTTGACCACGTACGCGCTGGGGTCGTGTATTGCGGTGTTGTTTCACGATCCGCAGTCTCGGGTTAGCGGGCTGCTGCACTTTATGCTTCCCGATTCCCAGATCGACGCGGCGAAGGCTAACCAGCGCCCTTGGATGTATGCCGACACCGGCATACGCGAGCTGCTGGCTCGCGCGCAGAAGATGGGCGCCAACCGCGGCACCTCCGTCATCTGGCTGGCCGGGGGCGCGCAGATGATCAATGGCGATAAGTTCTTCAATATCGGTAAACGTAATCTTATCGCCATCAAGAAACTACTTTGGAAGACCGGCTTACTGATCCGCGGAGAAGAATGTGGAGGCAGCGTGTCCCGGACGGTTCGTCTTCACGTGGGAAACGGGCAGATCTGGGTTAAAGCAACCAGTTCGGAAGGTACTCTAGCTGAGGGAGAACGGGAATGGCGCTTAATGTGCTGATTGTGGATGACTCCCCGGTGATGCGTGAAGTCGTCGGCCGCGTGCTGAAGCTGGCGGGCATCAGCATCGGAACGCGCTTCAATGCCGGCGACGGAAAAGAAGCGCTCCAGGTCTTAGACCAGCAATGGGTAGATCTGGTTTTTGCCGATATTAATATGCCGGTCATGAACGGGGAGGAGCTGGTGCGGGAAATGAAAAAGTCCGAGCATCTTCGCGGCCTGCCCGTCATTATTGTGTCCACCGACGGAACCCAAGGCCGTATGCAGCGCATGCGAGATCTCGGAGTCGCAGGGTATCTGAAAAAGCCGTTTCCACCGGAAAAACTTCGCGCCGAAGTGGAGCGCGTGTTGGGGGCAACTGTATGAATGAAGCGCAAATCTGTACCCAGCTGGTCGACGCCGCAACCAACGTTTTTGAAACCATGTGTTTCAGTTGTGTCCTGGGGACGACACCTTCGCCCCTGGACTTGCACTCCACGCCCCTCGGGGCCGCGGTTCAGTTTACCGGAACTTGGAACGGACGCATGGAACTGTGGGCCTCACCGGAAATGGCTCACTCCCTGGCCGCCGCGTTTGAGGGCGAGCCATGCGACTGTGCTCCGGACGAGGAGCCCGCCGGGCATGTCGATCAAGACCTTGGCCTGGTGTTGCAAGAACTGGCCAACATGGTTTGCGGATCTCTTTTGACGGATCTCTATCCCGATGGGGAGTTTTACTTGGCGAGCTCAGTCCCCTCGGAAATGACCTTCGAGGAAGAGGGCGCGACTTCTTGCGGACAGCAATTGGAGCTGGACGAGGGTCAGGTGTGGGTGTCGTTTTCGATCAGGTGAGAGAGTTATGGGGCCTCAGGATAGAAAAGTACGGGTTTTGATCGTCGATGATTCCGCCATTGTTCGCAAGATTTTGCGGGAAAGTCTTGCCTCGGCGGAAGGAATCGAAGTGGTGGGCACCGCCCCGGATCCGTATATCGCCCGGGACAAAATCATGGAGCTGAAGCCGGACGTGCTCACCTTGGACATAGAAATGCCGCGCATGAACGGTCTCACGTTTCTCCAGAAGCTCATGCGTCATCATCCGATGCCGGTCATCGTCATCAGTTCGCTCACCCAGAAATCCTGCAGCGTCGCCTTGGATGCCATGCGACTGGGGGCGGTCGACGTGCTGGCCAAACCGGGCGGACCGTATTCGGTGGGAGACCTGACGACCGTGTTAGCCGGTAAGGTGAAAGCGGCGGCGGCCGCTCGTCCGCGGCAAGAGGCACCGGCTAGTCCAACCAGCAGCGTGGCAAGAGTGGCCAATCACTCGCTTTATCATCCGCGGACGTTGATCGCGATCGGCGCCTCCACGGGGGGAACCGAAGCCATTCGCGAAGTGCTGGAAAAGATGCCGGCGAATTCTCCCGGAACGGTTATTACGCAACACATTCCCGCGGTGTTTTCCGAGGCGTTCGCGCAACGGCTGGATCGAATTTGCGCCATGCGGGTGCGGGAAGGCAAGGATGGTGACCGCATTGAGCCGGGGCTGGCGCTGGTTGCCCCAGGGGATCGCCACATGCTCGTGGTCCGCCGCGCCGACGGTTACACCGTATCCGTGCAGAACGGACCCAAGGTCTGTTTTCAGCGCCCTTCCGTGGACGTCCTCTTTAATTCGGTTGCCGACAGTGCCGGCGAAATGGCAACGGCCGCGTTGCTCACCGGCATGGGTTCGGACGGAGCCCGCGGTCTGAAGAAAATCCGGGACGCCCGAGGCGTCACCATCGCTCAGGATGAGGCTTCCTGCGTCGTGTTCGGCATGCCGAAAGAAGCCATTCTGCTCAATGCCGCACAACACGTGCTGCCTCTCGACCAAATTGCCCAGGCACTCTTAGGTCCTACACAGTCCAGCATCGCGCCCGCAGCGGGCCGCCATGAGATAAAGGAGCAACGATGTCCTACAACATACTAATCGTGGATGATTCCTCAACCATTCGGAAGATCCTCACTCGATGCATCAGCCATACGAAGATCGCGGTCGGGAACCTGTATGAAGCGGCAGATGGCCAGGAGGCTCTGAGCATCCTCGAGCAACACCCCGTTCACCTGGTCATGACGGACATCAATATGCCCAATATGAATGGGCTGGAACTACTGTCCGCCATGAAGGCGCAGGAGAAGTGGAAGAGTCTGCCGGTTCTGCTGATCACCACCGAAGGCCGCGTGGACACGGTGGTGGACGCGGCCAATCGCGGCGCTGCCGGCTACGTGAAGAAGCCGTTTACCGCGGACGACATTCAGGCCAAGATCGAACCTCTGTTGGCGCAAGCCTAAGGAATTCGCCGATGATCGCGACCGAGATGGTTCCACCTATGGCCCATGCTCTCGAGGTCTACAATGCGACGGTGGGAGCGGAACCGTGCCGGAACGGTCCCGCCGTCTCAGGGCAAAAAGCGCGGCAACGAATTGTCACCACCTTTCATTTGTCCGGTGGCCTGGTGGCCATTGCCGCTGTATCTTGCCCCTTGGACTTGGCCGGCGACCTCGTATCACAATTGCTGGATACGCACCTCGAGTCGGTATCCGCGGCCGTTTTCGATGCGACGATCGAAATTGCCAATGTGGTCATGGGCACAGTCAAGGAGGCCCTTGGCGTTGACATCAGCTCGCTTCAGATCAGTGCCCCTTCGGTGATTTCCGAGTCGCTCACTCCCAAGGGTCGCTCCAATCTTGGCCGGATCACCGTCAGCTTTTGCTGCGCGGGACATACATTCGAAATGACAGTGGCCATGCTGCGGCAGACAGCATTCTTCTAACCTACCCTATTCGTCTGTAAACGGTCCGAGGGATAACGTAAGCACTACAAGACTCTCATCCGCTGCCACATGGACTTGCGGCCCAACCGATCGAGATGAAGATCGGGGGTGTCCCATCTGCCTGCCGTTGGTAGAGGTGGTGCGAGGTCCCGGCGACTTCGCGACATACTTTGTATGATTTTCGATGGAGTATCCGTGGGCCTGCGGCCCCACCCAAGGAATGAAAGTCCCCACCGGCTGGCGCACGTTAATGTTGCCCCGGAGGCACATCCGAATCATGGCGACGAAATCGCCGGGACGGCTTACTAGTTCGTGCAAAACTCCAGAATCAACGACCTGCGCAGCCATCATGCTAACATGCCGATATCAACTTAATTTCGGATCAGACACTGAACATGAAGATCGTCACCATTTGTCCCTATGGCACTCGGACCGGCGGCCCGGAGGCTATACACCAGTTGACCGACGCGCTGATCGGGTGCGGTCATGATGCGTATATCTGGTATGTCGACCAAGCCGACATTGAACTGATCGCCCGTCTTGGGGCCGTCAACCAGCCCACGCCGCTGGCGCCTCGCAGTTGCCCCGTCAGCGAATACCAGCATTACCGCACCGCCATCTATTCGCTTTATGATCCCGGCGACCAACTGGTCTTTGTGCTGCCCGAGGTGATGGCCCACTTGATCCCCATGTTCCAGCGCCACAAGGTGGTGCTGTGGTGGCTCAGCTTCGATAATTCGGCGGCGGCACTCAGCGGGGTTAACTTCAACTTCCTGCGCGCTCCCTTTGTTGCTCATGCAACCCAGTCGCATTACGCCATGACCGTGGCGGCGGCGTTGGGCCTGTCGCCGCTATTGCTCACCGACTACACTGTCACCCCGGCGATCACCATCGCACCGCAGGCGACCCGGCCATTGCGCGTCGCGCTCAATGCGAACCACAAGGTCATCCTGAACCTCGACTATCTCGAGCAGCGCCTGCGCGAGGCGGTGCCGGGGCTGGAGGTGGTGCGCCTGATCAATATGTCCCGCGAAGAAATCTACGCAAATTTCGCCATGGCGCGGCTGTTCATCGACTTGGGCACTTTTCCCGGTTGCGACCGTATGGCCCGAGAGGCGGTGCAACTGGGCTGCAACGTTATTATCAGCGGAGCGGGTGCCGGTGCGCACCACGCCGATTATCCGTTACCCGAGCTCTACCGCCCCTCCCCATTCAACCTCGATCACGTCATCACCCTCGCCCAGCGGATGCTGGCAGAGCCCGAGCAGTTTCAGCCTGATTTTCAGGCAATGCGCGACAAGATCGCACTTGAACAGCACAATTTCCAGGCTGAGACTGCCCGTGTCTTCGCGCCGTACAGGTAGGGGAGGGACCATGCGCGTCGGCATCGTCGGTGCGGGTTTGTCGGGCGCGGTAATCGCGCGGTCGTTGGCTGAGGCCGGCCTTCCCTCGCTCGTCATTGAGGAACGACCGCATCCGGGCGGCAATAGCCACACCGCACGCGATGCCCAGACCGGCATCATGGTACACACTTACGGGCCACACATTTTCCACACCAGCATAGAGCGGGTGTGGACATTTGTGAACCGTTTCGCGACGATGGAACCCTATGTGAACCGCGTGAAAGCGCAGGTGCTGGGTCGTATCTACAGCCTGCCGATCAACCTTCTGACCATCAACCAGTTCTTCGGCACCACCTTCTCGCCGGCCGAGGCCCGCGCCTTCATTGAGAGCCAAGCCCGCCGCGACATCGCCGAGCCGCGCAATTTTGAGGAACAGGCGCTGGCCACCATCGGCGAGGCCCTCTACGAGGCATTCTTTCGCGGCTACACCCGCAAACAATGGGGCATGGAGCCCGCCGAACTGCCAGCCGCCATCCTGAAGCGGCTCCCCCTGCGGTTCAACTACGAGGACAATTACTACACCCATCGCTGGCAGGCGATCCCGCGCGAAGGTTACACCGCCATGGTGTCCGCCATGCTGGCGCATCCGCTGATCGAGCTGCGCACCGGCTGCCGCCACGAGGACGTCGACGAGCGCTTTGTTCATCTCTTCTACTCCGGCCCGCTGGACCGCTATTTCCACCATGACGCCGGCCGTCTGGGCTACCGAACGCTTCACTTCGAGGAAATTCGCAGTCATGACGACTATCAGGGCACGGCGGTGATCAACTACCCGGATGAGCGCGTTCCCTTCACCCGAATTGTAGAGTACAAGCATTTCGCGCCATGGGAGGCCGACAGCTTCCCCGAGACAATCGCCTTTCGCGAGTACAGTGCCGCCTGCAGTAAGGCCGACACCCCCTATTATCCGATTCGTCTCGCCGCGGAGACGCGGTTGCTGGCACAGTATGAGGAGCGCGCTAGGCTGGAAGCGGACGTCACCTTCATCGGCCGACTGGGTACATACTGTTATCTCGACATGGATGTCACTATCGAGAAAGCGCTGCGTGCAGCGGACCAGTTCCTTGCCCACGAGCGTACCGCCAGAAACGCGTGTGGATTCAGGCCGGTCACCAGCAAATAGGATAGTCCGCATCCAGCGGCGGGGGAGTTATTTTGTATGCCAATCGGAGAAGGTCAGGCAGAGGCAGGCATTGAGCGGCAGTTGTTCACCTATGTCGCGTTCAACTTATTATTGCTAGCCTCCCTAGCTCAGGCACGGCCAGATTGTCAACCAGTCGCCTAAATTGCGCTTCGAGATGACGGGTGAAACGTGATGTGTCGAACAACACGCTGCTTTCACGGTTTTGCTGCAAATGCCGGCGCAGACGCTGGCATTCCTGCGGCGTGTTAGCGAGTTCGACGGCCTTTTCTTCGTACGCGGTAAGGTCATAGGTGATCAGTTCCGGCAACCCGGCCGCGGTCAAGAGCGCGCCGGCCATTCGCGACGCGAATGTTCGGCCTGCACACGTAAGCACAGGCAGACCCATCCACAGTGCATCGTTCGCCGTCGTGCCAGCATTGAATGGAAACGAGTCAAGGAAGAGGTCCGCCACTTCGTAACGTGCAAGGTATGCTTCCGGTGCAACGCGTGAGGCGAAGATCAGCCGCTGGCCGTCTATAGCGCGAGCCGCCGCCGCCTTGCGCAGATTTGCCTCGGCCCACTGGTTGTCGGCAAGAAGCCATAACACGCTTCCCGGCGCTCGACGCAGAATGTTCATCCAAACAGTGAACATCTCGAGCGTGAACTTGTAGTTGTTGTTGAACGAACAGAACACGAACCCTTCACGCGGCAGGCCACAGGCTTCGCGAGTCGGAGCAGGCGCGCTGGACCGCTTGCGGTCGCTGACCTGATAAACATCAGGCATGTACAGCGGTTTTTCAGTGTAGTAGTGCGCGAACTCCTCCGGCACGAGAAAGCGATCGACGATCGCATAATCGATAAACGGCAACCCGGTCGTAGCCGGCAATCCGAGGTAGGTGATTTGGATCGGCGCCGGCCGGTGCGCCAGCAAGCCCGGCCGTGCGCCAAGCGTCTGGCCGTGCAGGTCCACCAGAATGTCGATTTCATGTTCGCGAATCAGCTTTGCGGCGGCTTCGTCGGTAAGTTCTCCTATCTTAAAAAAATAGTCCATCGACTGGATGATGCGTTGACGTAGCGCGGAGCGGTCTTCCCTCGACCAGCAAAAACCATAAATTTCGAATTTTTGCCGGTCATGCAGTTCGAATAATTCGGCGGTAAGCATGGCGACCGGATGGAGGCAGAAATCCGACGACAAATATGCAACTCGAATCTTTTCGTGACCGTATGAGTTCGGACCTGAGAGCGCCGGCACATTACAGTTGATTTTGTTCGTCACGAAATTGTTGGCCGCGCTCAACTGCATTGCGGGATCGTCAGACAACGAAATCATAGCGAGCGCTGATGTCGATCGCTGCATCAAGTCTGTATCGACGCCTTCGATCTGTGCGCAGACGGGCCATATACACTGTTTGGCGCGCAGAAATATCCAGTGATGCAAAACATCTGGTTGATTTGGCTCTAGGCGGAGACTTTCAGTCAGGTGCTCGAGCGCCTCGGCATAACAGTGTTCGTTTTCAAGCACGCGCCCGAGATTGTTGAGGGCAAAGAGATGCAATGTGCGTTCGTCGGGCTTCTCGACCGATGTATTGTCGGCTACCCACGACCATTCGGCAATAGCCGATTTGAATTGACCGAGCCGCTCATAGACGTTGCCTAGGTTGGAGTGTGGTTGTACGAATGATGGTGAGAGACCGATCGCCTGAAGGTAAGCGTCTTTCGCGGCATCTATATTTTCTAGCGTCGACAGCGTCACGCCATAATTGAAATACACCAAATGATTCGCTGGTGTATTATTACGCGCAAGCCAGGTCTGATAAAGGACAGCAACCAGTTCTAGTTCACCGGCCGCTTGCAACCGATCTGCAACACTAACCAGATCTGTAACGTTAAGTTTTCCCTGCCAGGCCAATTTGATTTGTTGCGCAATCTCCGATTCCATAAGCGCCATAATTCAATAGACGAATTCGTACGATTTCGGGCGAGCAGGACGGCCATACCATTAGTGTTTCAGCAGTACGGAATTTGCATAATGGTTACTTGAAAGTGTACTAATCGCATGCGCCGTTCCACGGGTCAAATGAATCGCAAAGCCAACTTGCACATACGGTCAAAAACCGGGAAGCAATCCTACACTGCGCGATACATCCTCTAGTATGTGCAGGCACGGCGCGAGAGAGAGGCGGTAAGTCTCCGCTGCCTCTCGACGCCATGCCGATCTTCATTTTAGATCGATTTACAGATTGAGGTATTGTATCTGAGTGGTCGTTAACGCCGCAATCTGTGCCGTCGTCAGCGCACCCACCTGTGTCGTCGTCAGCGCACCCACCTGGGCGGTCGTCAGGTTGTTGACCTGGGCCGTCGTCAACGCGACCACTTCTGCCGTCGTCAGCGCGCGCACCTGGGCGGTCGTCAGGTTGCTGACCTGTGCCGTCGTCAACGCGACCACCTGCGCCGTTTTGAGCGCTGCAATGGCTCCGGTCGACAAACTAGCGATCTGGGCGGTCGTCAGCGCACCCTCTTCTGCCGTCGTTAGCGCCGCTACCTGCAAGTATGTAAACGCTGCCGCCTGAGCAACCTTCAGGTTGCTGATCTGGGCGGTCGTCAACGCACCCACGTCTGCTGTCGTCAGCGCACCCACCTGGGCGGTCGTCAGGTTGCTGACCTGGGCGGTCGTCAGGTTGCTGACCTGGGCCGTATTGAGCGCTGCAATGTCCCCGGTCGACAAATTGGCGATCTGGCCAGTGCTCATTGCCGCGAGGTTTGCTGTCGAAAGTCCCGCTACCTGGGATGTCTTAATCGCCGCTACTTGCGCGGTTGTCAGGCTACTGACCTGGGTGGTCGTCAATGCCCCCACCTGCGCCGTATTGAGCGCTGCAATGTCCCCGGTCGTCAGACTGGCGATCTGGCCAGTGCTCATTGCCGCGAGGTTGGCTGTCGAAAGTGCCGCTACCTGGGATGTCTTAATCGCCGCTACTTGCGCGGTTGTCAGGCTGATGACCTGGGCCGTCGTCAGCGCACCCACCTCTGCCGTCGTCAGCGCACCCACCTGCGCCGTCGTCAGGTTGCTGACCTGGGCCGTCGTCAGGTTGCTGACCTGGGCCGTATTGAGCGCTGCAATGTCCCCGGTCGTCAGACTGGCGATCTGGCCAGTGCTCATTGCCACGAGGTTGGCTGTCGAAAGTGCCGCTACCTGGGATGTCTTAATCGCCGCTACTTGCGCGGTTGTCAGGTTGCTGACCTGGGCGGTCGTCAACGCCCCCACCTGGGCGGTCGTCAGCGCCCCCACCTGGGCCGTCGTCAGGTTGCTGACTTGGGCGGTCGTCAGCGCCCCCAACTGCGCCGTATTGAGCGCTGCAATGTCCCCGGTCGACAAATTGGCGATCTGGCCAGTGCTCATTGCCACGAGGTTGGCTGTCGAAAGTGCTGCTACCTGGGATGTCTTAATCGCCGCTACTTGCGCGGTTGTCAGGTTGCTGACTTGGGCGGTCGTCAACGCGCCCACCTCTGCCGTTGTCAGCGCCCCCACCTGGGCCGTCGTCAGGTTACTGACCTGGGCCGTCGTCAGCGCACCCACCTGGGCCGTATTGAGCGCTGCAATGTCCCCGGTCGACAAACTAGCGATCTGGGCCGTTGTCAGCGCACCCTCTTCTGCCGTCGTCAGCGCCGCTACCTGCAAGTATGTAAACGCTGCCGCCTGAGCAGTCTTCAGGTTGCTGATCTGGGCGGTCGTCAACGCAACCACCTGCGCCGTATTGAGCGCTGCAATGTCCCCGGTCGTCAGACTGGCGATCTGGCCAGTGCTCATTGCCACGAGGTTTGCTGTCGAAAGTGCCGCTACCTGGGATGTCTTAATCGCCGCTACTTGCGCGGTTGTCAGGTTGCTGACCTGGGCGGTCGTCAACGCCCCCACCTGGGCGGTCGTCAGCGCACCCACCTGGGCCGTCGTCAGGTTGCTGACTTGGGCGGTCGTCAGCGCAACCACCTGCGCCGTATTGAGCGCTGCAATGTCTGCGGTCGACAAATTGGCGATCTGGCCAGTGCTCATTGCCACGAGGTTTGCTGTCGAAAGTCCCGCTACCTGGGATGTCTTAATCGCCGCTACTTGCGCGGTTGTCAGGCTACTGACCTGGGTGGTCGTCAATGCCCCCACCTGCGCCGTATTGAGCGCTGCAATGTCCCCGGTCGTCAGACTGGCGATCTGGCCAGTGCTCATTGCCGCGAGGTTGGCTGTCGAAAGTGCCGCTACCTGGGATGTCTTAATCGCCGCTACTTGCGCGGTTGTCAGGCTGATGACCTGGGCCGTCGTCAGCGCACCCACCTCTGCCGTCGTCAGCGCACCCACCTGCGCCGTCGTCAGGTTGCTGACCTGGGCCGTCGTCAGGTTGCTGACCTGGGCCGTATTGAGCGCTGCAATGTCCCCGGTCGTCAGACTGGCGATCTGGCCAGTGCTCATTGCCACGAGGTTGGCTGTCGAAAGTGCCGCTACCTGGGATGTCTTAATCGCCGCTACTTGCGCGGTTGTCAGGTTGCTGACCTGGGCGGTCGTCAACGCCCCCACCTGGGCGGTCGTCAGCGCCCCCACCTGGGCCGTCGTCAGGTTGCTGACTTGGGCGGTCGTCAGCGCCCCCAACTGCGCCGTATTGAGCGCTGCAATGTCCCCGGTCGACAAATTGGCGATCTGGCCAGTGCTCATTGCCACGAGGTTGGCTGTCGAAAGTGCTGCTACCTGGGATGTCTTAATCGCCGCTACTTGCGCGGTTGTCAGGTTGCTGACTTGGGCGGTCGTCAACGCGCCCACCTCTGCCGTTGTCAGCGCCCCCACCTGGGCCGTCGTCAGGTTACTGACCTGGGCCGTCGTCAGCGCACCCACCTGGGCCGTATTGAGCGCTGCAATGTCCCCGGTCGACAAACTAGCGATCTGGGCCGTTGTCAGCGCACCCTCTTCTGCCGTCGTCAGCGCCGCTACCTGCAAGTATGTAAACGCTGCCGCCTGAGCAGTCTTCAGGTTGCTGATCTGGGCGGTCGTCAACGCAACCACCTGCGCCGTATTGAGCGCTGCAATGTCCCCGGTCGTCAGACTGGCGATCTGGCCAGTGCTCATTGCCACGAGGTTTGCTGTCGAAAGTGCCGCTACCTGGGATGTCTTAATCGCCGCTACTTGCGCGGTTGTCAGGTTGCTGACCTGGGCGGTCGTCAACGCCCCCACCTGGGCGGTCGTCAGCGCACCCACCTGGGCCGTCGTCAGGTTGCTGACTTGGGCGGTCGTCAGCGCAACCACCTGCGCCGTATTGAGCGCTGCAATGTCTGCGGTCGACAAATTGGCGATCTGGCCAGTGCTCATTGCCACGAGGTTTGCTGTCGAAAGTCCCGCTACCTGGGATGTCTTAATCGTCGCTACTTGCGCGGTTGTCAGGCTGCTGACCTGGGCGGTCGTCAACGCGCCCACCTCTGCCGTCGTCAGCGCCCCCACCTGGGCCGTCGTCAGGTTGCTGACCTGGGCGGTCGTCAGCGCCCCCACCTGCGCCGTATTGAGCGCTGCAACGTCCCCGGTCGTCAGACTGGCGATCTGGCCAGTGCTCATTGCCGCGAGGTTTGCTGTCGAAAGTCCCGCTACCTGGGATGTCTTAATCGCCGCTACTTGCGCGGTAGTCAGACTGCTGACCTGGGCGGTCGTCAGCGCGCCCACCTCTGCTGTCGTCAGCGCCCCCACCTGGGCCGTCTTCAGGTTGCTGACCTGGGCGGTCGTCAGCGCAACCACCTGCGCCGTATTGAGCGCTGCAATGTCCCCGGTCGACAGATTGGCGATCTGGCCAGTGCTCATTGCCACGAGGTTTGCTGTCGAAAGTGCCGCTACCTGGGATGTCTTAATCGCCGCTACTTGCGCGGTTGTCAGGCTACTGACCTGGTTGGTCGTCAATGCCCCCACCTGCGCCGTATTGAGCGCTGCAATGTCCCCGGTCGTCAGACTGGCGATCTGGCCAGTGCTCATTGCCACGAGGTTTGCTGTCGAAAGTGCCGCTACCTGGGATGTCTTAATCGCCGCTACTTGCGCGGTTGTCAGGCTGATGACCTGGGCCGTCGTCAGCGCACCCACCTGGGCCGTCGTCAGCGCACCCACCTGGGCCGTCGTCAGGTTGCTGACTTGGGCGGTCGTCAGCGCTCCCACCTGCGCCGTATTGAGCGCTGCAATGTCCCCGGTCGTCAGACTGGCGATCTGGCCAGTACTCATTGCCACGAGGTCTGCTGTCGAAAGTGCCGCTACCTGGGATGTCTTAATCGCCGCTACTTGCGCGGTTGTCAGGTTGCTGACTTGGGCGGTCGTCAACGCGCCCACCTCTGCCGTTGTCAGCGCCCCCACCTGGGCCGTCGTCAGGTTGCTGACCTGGGCCGTCGTCAGCGCCCCCACCTGCGCCGTATTGAGCGTTGCAATGTCTGCGGTTGACAAATTGGCGATCTGGCCAGTGCTCATTGCCGCGAGGTCTGCTGTCGAAAGTCCCGCTACCTGCAAGTAATTCAGTGCAGCTACCTGAGCGGTAGACAGATTGGTGATTTGGCTGGTTGTCAGGGAGAGGAGTTGCGCTGTCTTTAGTGCAGCTATTTCCGCAGTTGAAAGGCCGCCCAGTTGAGCAGAACTAAGAATTGAGATCGCCGCCGTGCTGAGTGTAACGACATCGGCAGTCGTGAGGGCCGCAACCTGCGCCGTAGTCATGGCGCTTACCTGCGCTGTATCTAGCGCCTGTATATCCGTAGTACTCAGCGATCGAATCTGCGTCGTAGTCAGCGAAGCAACTTGGCTGGGGCTCAAACTTGAGATAATAGAAGACACTTGACGTCCCTCCTCATATATATGCGTCTTTGGATGGGCCGGAGGGATGCATATTCCATTCCTCGCAAGGCTTATATCGTCACAAAGACAGGAAACTTTAATTGTATTTTTTGGGGGGGGTACTATTTGGTTCAACTTAAAATTAGAGCGTGCTCACACTACGCGTAGCGCATCGATGATAAGTGCGGATGGCCCAGCCAAAATTGATGAGATCCACAATCGGGTCGCGGTAGGGATGCGGATTACTCCGCCCCCCCGCACATTTCTTAACCCGGACCGGAGCGTGGGCCCATGGGGTAAAGCGGCAAGGGCCGCTTGCACGGAGGTACTCACCGGGCACATCGTCCCTGACACAGAGCAGGGAATAAACGATGAAAGCAGCGAGCACGAAGGGCGATGGCAAACCCGCAACCGGAGTTTACTTGGCCGGTGAATTGGACTGGGCTGGGCTAGCCTGCACTATTCGTGAAGGTGCCGCGAGCGGTAGTCGGCGCCGCGATTTTGCGGCGAAGATGCGCGTTGCTGCGTGATGTTCGTTGGATCACCGGGGACGACGAGCTTGGGTGTGTGCGAAATGGGTATGGCGTGGCTTTTCGAGCAAAGCTTTCCCTCGTACGCCATTTTGCGCAACATTTGAAACTTATGTTTCGGGGCGTTGCGAGGCCGCGTTATCCGGGCGAGGCGCCCAGTGCCAGCGCCACTTGCCGGAAGGTGGGCAGGAACGGGAACGACGCGGGCAGGTGTACGACCACGCGGCGAACCGAAACCAGCACCCGGGCACCCAGTTTCAGCAACCGTTCCCGGAGGGTCCAGACCTGAGCTCGCGCACAGCTGGTGTGCGCGGCTTGCAGCCGTAGTTCCTGCATCAGGACGTAGGCGGCAGCGGTGAGCAGCACGCGGAGCTGGTTCGCCCAGAAGTCGCTGCAACTGGTGCGGTCGATCTGGAGATCGTGCAGTTCTTTTATTCGATTCTCTATTTCGCCACGCTGGCAGTACACCTTTTCATAGAGCCATTGCGGACTCTGCTTCATGTTGGTGATGACAAAGCGCGGATTATCTTTCGGCTTCTTACCCTCGGCACGCACCACCTCGGCCTTGATGATGATGCGACGTTGTTGCGGCCACGTTTGGGCCGCATAGTTGGCTTCGCCGTAAATGTGTTCGGTCTTTCCGCTCTGCCGCGAGAGCCGGCGGGCCTGCCGCATGGCTGGTTTGGCCTTGCGCTTCAACACCGCGTTTTTGGCCATCGCAATGACGTACTCAAGGTTGGGCTCTGCATCCAGGAAGTCGAGCAGATCGGGATGCGCGAAACCGCCGTCGAGGCGCACGCGGATCCGCGCACCCGGAAAGCAATAGTGGATCATATTCAGCAGGCGACGCAAAATTCCCATCGCTCCTACCACGGCGGTCACGTTGCCGGGACGCAGCACCGCCGCGCATAGGTACTGTTCGGCTTCGTCGTTGAAGCTCACAAATCCCATCACCGGCAGGTAGCACCAGCTGTCATAGTGTCCGTTGAAGAACGATAGCTGCTGGGCGCCGTGGGTGGGGTCGTCGGTTGGATCCAGGTCGATGGTGACGCGGCGGGCGCGTCCGCGCAACCGCTGGGCATGGCGCCCGATCACGCTATCGGCCAGTGCTTCACCCAAACGGTAGAGTTCCCTTGGGCGAATGGCGTTTTCAAAGCGCGACAGGGTTGGCTGCGAAGCCAGATCGCGGCCCGCCACCGGATCGCGGTCGAGCAACATCTTGTGAATGGGGTCGGCAGACAGGCGGGCCGAGTCGTTGGCATCCGGATAGCCGCAGGCAATCGAGAACACGCGCTGTGCCAACAACTCGCGCAAAGAATGATCGACCTTGCCGGCTTGCCGCTTATCGCGCAGACATTCGGCCAAACTCCGGATCAATCCGTAGCGGCGGTCAGCCGCCTTCAGCAGGATGGCTCCGCCATCGGAACTGCCTTGCCGTTGATCGAACTGCAACGCGGCGGGCTTGGCAAAACTCTCAGCGAACAACAAACACTGTGTCGTGCTATCGTCGAACACGCAGAAGCCTTTCCTGTTACCACAAACACTGTCTCAGCAACATGTTTGTAGCAGAAGAGGCTTCTCGCGTCTTCAACTTCGCGAATTATCCGGGCTAGGGGGAACCGGAGGCCTGGACCCGACTACCACCAGATCAATGCGCCGGTTTGATTTCCGCCCTTCCTCCGTATCATTCGATGCCACCGGGCGATACTCCGCGCAAGCTGCCGAATAGATGGTGTGGGGATCGAAGCCGTAATTGTCGACCAACATGGTGACGATGGCGGTGGCACGGGCGCTCGACAACTCCCAATTCGATGGGAAGCGCGCGGTATGGATGGGCACATTATCCGTGTGGCCTTCGACCCGGATATCGAATCCCTGCTGGTTCAGAATCTGGGCGATCCGTGCGAGCGTGGGTTTGCTCTCCGGCAACAGTTCCGCGTCGCCGCTGTTAAAGAAACCAATTTCGCGCAGGCTGATCACGAGTCCTTCCGGCGTAACTCGCACTTTGACCCGCTTGTTTCTCACTTCATCGCCCAGCGCGTCTTCCAGACGCTTCTGCAGGTCTTCCGTATCCACCCCGGCTGCGCTGGGAGGGGGTGCTTCGCTCGATGCAGTGGCCGCAAGCTGGCGCGCCGCGGCAGCGCCTGTAGCGGAGAAAACCGCCTCAGTGGGGACCGGGCTGGGCGCGCCGGTGAAGACGCCCTGGTTAAAGGCAACTTTAATCGAGGCGGCGACTTGCGCAATCTTGTGCATGTCGACCTGCGCCGAGGCATACAAGACCACAAAGAAAGCGAAGAGCAAGGTTATGAAATCCGCGTAGGACACCAGCCAGCGCTCGTGACTTGCATGTTCCTCAACCCGTCTTGTTCTTCTTCTACTCACACGCCTGCGGCTTCCTTGACCGGGATCGAAGCTTCGCCGGCATGTTGCTTGGGCTGCTTGGTGACCAGAGCGGGATCCTCGCGCTGCTTCTGCTGCAAAAAGCCGGCCAGCTTGGTCTCGATCAATCGAGGATTCATCCCTTCCAGAATGGAGATCACGCCCTCCAGGACGAGTTCACTCCGGAGCGCTTCCTCGCGGATACGCAGTTTCAGCTTGCCGGCCGCGGGCAGGAAGAACAGGTTGGCGGAACCGACTCCGTAGATGGTGGCAACAAAGGCCACCGCGATTCCCTTGCCCACCTCGTTGATATTCTCCAGGTGTTGCATCACCTGAATCAGACCCAGGACCGCACCGATGATGCCGACGGTGGGGGCAAAGCCGCCGGCCGCCTCGTAAACCCGCGGGATCCTTTCGGCCGCTTCGGCCTGGTTATCGAGTTCCACTTCCATCATGCTGCGAAGCTCGCTCGGGTTGGTGCCGTCAATCGCCAGCATCAATACTTTCTTCATGAACGGATCGCGCACCTTCTCCAACTCGGAATCGAGAGAGATCAGGCCCGTGCGGCGGGCCTTGAGCGCGTACGTCACCAGCTCCCGAATCAACTTGCGCGAATCCGCTGGATCTTCCGTAAAGATGCTTCGCAGGCGGCGCGCCGCCTCGAGCACCACCGGAAGCGGAAATTGCACCATGACCGCACCCAGGGTGCCGCCAAACACGATCATGGCCGCCGTGGGTTGGAGTACTTGCGCAATCTTTCCCCCTTCGAAGAAAAGTCCGGCAAGAATTCCCCCGACGGCGAGTCCCAATCCGCCGAGCGTGCTCTTATCCCATTTCATCGTTCACGTGCTCTGCCACAGTAAGAGGCGAGTTGTGGTTGACTTCAACAGGGCATGTACCGGTCACATCGCCCCGCATGATCCTATGACGATATTGAACGATTCGAGTCGTTACCTCCTCGGGCGATTCGAGAACCACGAGCTTTTCCCCGCTCGTCAAGGTCATCACCGTGTCGGGCGCTTGCTCGAGAAACTGGATGAGATCCGGATTTACTGCCAGATAGCGGCCGTTGAGGCGTGTTAGGGCAATCACAGTGGGACCCCCGGTAATGCAAGCCGAGCCTGGTCTCGGCCCTCTTGCTATCGGCAGTTCGCGACGGGATCTTTAGCAAAAGGGACGACCGCGCAGGGAAGGCATATCACTTTAGCCCCTGCCCCTCTGATTTTCCGAAATGCCGGGATCACTGATCTCTCCGCGAAGGGGACGCTTGCCTTGTTATTCTTTCTGATCTCACCTCACCGGCCAGGAGCCTGGCGGTGCACCAATACCGCCAGACAGGATTGCGGAAGTAGTCACTTGCCGCGGCCCGCTCAGGCCGACCAGCTTGAGCTGTTCATTTCCGTGCCGAGGTTCGCATATCTGTTGGCGTTCGGCACGATCGCGGCGCGCGTGAGCTCCTCTTCCGCAGGGGCAGGCGTGGACTGCTTGGCCGGCATCGCCTGTTGCCAGCCATTACGTAATTCGAGCAGGAACTCGATCTGGCTTTCCAGGACGGCGGCATCTAGAGTGAGCTGCACTTCCAGCAATTTGGCGCGAATGTGGGAGTAAATGCGCGCGAGCCGGACTGCGGTGTCCCCGCCGTTCTCCATGTCCAATTGGCTTTCCAACTGCGCCAGTACGAGAAAGGCATGATTGGAGTGCTTCACGCGCTCCTCGATCTCTCCGGCGGCGCGGATGGCAGCGATTACCTGTCGCAGATCGCGGACCAGAAGATCGCAGAGGATAATGACAAGTTCCACCGGCGAAGCGTTTTGTACTGTCGCCTGCCGATACGCCGTGAGTTCCCGATTCGTGCTCATCCGTTGCTCCCTGAGTTATTGCCCAACGTTGCATTAATTTGCTGGGTTGTGGTCTTTAGATTCGCCAAGGCTGCGGCTGCCGTGTTGTATTGCGCAGTCAAAGTTGTCCGCAGGTTGGCAATGTAGTTCGCTTCAAAATCACTGACCTGGTTTTGCAGGTCGGTATACTCGGTTTTCATGTTGCTAAGGCTAACCGTGAAGGCGCCAGTAGTCGGGGCGGTAAAGTTTTGAAGTTGTGTATTGAGGGTGTTGGCAAAGCCATTTAGCGCGGTACCCTGGAAGAACGTCTGTACGCCCGAAGGGTTGCTTTGAATCTGATTGGTGAGAGCCGCGCTATCTACAGTCAAAGTTCCATCGTCGTTCATCGTGATGCCCATGGATGACAACATCATAGAACTGCTGCCGCTACCCGAGACATAACTTGCTGACCCCAGCAAATCACTCTGTAGGCCCCTCAACGTGCTGTCCCCCGCCAGTGGCCCGGCGGTGCTGCTGGTCGCGTCATACTTAAATTGCGCGCTTATGTTGTTAATGATGGTGTTGTAGTCGGTAACGAACTGATTGATCGCGCTCGATATCTGGCTGGTATCCGGGGCAACGGAAACATTCACCGGGGTGGCGGGAGTCGTCTGGGTGGCCGGAGCCGCCCCGACCAAGTTGAGGGTCAATCCGGTCACCGCCCCGGTCACCGTGTTGGTTGCACTCGAAATGGGGATGCCATCGACGGTCAGCGCCGCATTCTTGCCTTGCGCCGCCTGCGTGAACTGCAATGCACCGGTATCGGTTGTGTCGTTGGTGATCGTGATATCGCTGGCGCTGCCGGAACTGTTGCTGACAATCGCCAAGCGAGAACCGCTGGCGTCGTTCACCACGCTCGCGGTTACCCCGAGATTCATGCCGTTGATGCTGCTGGCAAGTTGCGTTAAGGTCTCACCCGCGGTTACCGTGATCGGGGTCGCTGTGCCGCTGCCCACTTGAAGAGAAAAGCTTGCTGCCGAAAGTCCGGTGCTGCTGCTGGCCACCGAGCCGGAATACCAGGACGCGGTGGTCGCCAGATTGGTGACGGTCACCACGTGGCTTCCCGGTACAGCGCCCGCGGCCGCTGAGCCGGTTACGATGCTCGTCTGAGAGGAGTTCACCGAAAGAGCGGCTAATGAGCCGGTCATGCTGTTCAATGAGTCGAGGTCTTTCGACAGGTTGCCCACGGCGGTGTTGATTGTCGTCAAGGCGCTGTACTGCTTCTGCAACGCCGTTTCCTGATCCTGCCATGACCGTTCCGGGGCTTGCGCGGCATAAACCCCCGCCTCCACCAACGAGGGCACATCCAGCCCCTCGCTAGCGGAACCGGTCACTGCCTGCAACAGCTGACTCAGATTGAGGCTGTTGGAAGAAGAGGACGAGGAGCCCGACAACAGCGACGATAGCGGAGATACGGAACTCATTGCAGAACCTCTCTATTGGACACCAACGTGTCCCCCTATATTTCGGCAATTCGCACGAGATTCTTCAATTCCGGAGTGAGAAACGCCCGCGTGCTCGCTCAGCGGCTAAAGCCGCCCATTGCGAATGCGCCCTGGACGCAAGGCTGAAGCCCTTGCTCCACCCCTATAATCCTCAGTACTCATGAATAATCCAGGCTAGGGCAGCCGGTAGAAAGAGATGGCGGGATCTCAGATCCCGCCATGTTAGAAAGAGGTTTTACTGGAGGAGCTTCAGGACCGACTGCTGCGACTGGTTCGCCTGTTGCAGGGCGGCGATGCCGGTCTGGTTCAGGACGTTGAACTTGGTCATGTTGGCCACTTCCTGGCCAATATTGGCGGCGGTGATGCCATCCATCGCGCTGGTGAGGTTCTGCACCTGGTTGCTCATGACGTTGCTGGCGGCGGTCAACTGGTTCATGTTGGCACCAAGAGTGCCGCGATCCGCCGCGATGCCGGCGATCGCGGTATTGATGTGGGTCAGCGCCGTTTGGGCAGCAGCGTTGCTCGTCAGGACATCGGCGGCCAGGCTTTGGCCGCCAACGCTCGCACTGGTCAGCGCAGCAATGGCGGACGTGATGGTGCTGGTTTGGGTGGAATCCGTCAGGACCGTGGTCAGGGTGGTGCCGAAGATAGCCGTGCCGTTAAAGGTGGTGTTGGCGCCGATGTTGCCAATTTCAGTGACGATCGCCTGAAACTCGTTGTCCAGCGCCGTCCCCTGGGCGGTGTCCACCGTGCCGTTGGAGGCCTCGGTGGCCAGCGTAACTGCGCGTTGCAGCAGCGAGGTGACCTGGGAGAGCGCGCCATCAGCGGTCTGCAGCTCGCCCGTGCTCGCGGTTGCGTTCTGTGCGGACTGCGTCAGGGCAGCGATATTGGCCGCCATCCCGTCCGCAATGGCCAAGCCGGCCGCGTCGTCGGCGCCGGTGTTGATCTTCGAACCGGAAGAAAGCTGCTGCAAAGTCTTCTGCAGGCCTGCCCCGGTAATGCTCAACTGGTTCTGCGCCATCAGAGAGGAAATGTTGTTCAGAATGCTCAGTGCCATTGGAATCTCCTTTTTAATGTCAAGGTTCCGCCTGCACTCGGCTCCATTCTCGGTGAGTGGATGGCGACTTGACGCCCAATACTATCGGCAACTCGCGATGGAGCATTAACGAGAAAAACTAATTATTTTCTGTGATAGTTCTTCGGTAACGTGCGCAGCAGGATTAGAGCCATTTCACGGTAGTTGTGACGTCGAGGAATTCTGAGAAACCACGCCGATTTCCTTTGTCATTCCGAGCGAAGTGTAGAATCGTTATTATTTCTGATAGGCATAGCGATTCATCGCTTCACGATGAATTTCACTCTAGGCGCAGTATTCGCTTCCAGGCCTGATACTCAGACTAAGCGTTGGGCAAGTAATTGAGCAGGGACATGGGCATGGTCTTGGCGGCGGCCTCTAATGTGGCTTGGAGGGCGGTCTGGGCCTGACTTAAATTCGTTGCCGCGACGGCCATATCTACGCCGACCAGGGAAGTCTCCTGACTCTTGAGTTCCACTGTCGTGCTCTGCAGAGACGTAGTCTGAGCCGTGAGCCGGTTCATGGCGTTACCATAAAAGGCGCGCTGGTTCGAGACATTGCTCGCCGCCGTGTTAAGCTCATTGACTGCCGTGCTGATGCCGGTAGTTGAGTCCGTCTGTAGTGCATTGACCAGGTCGGTCAATGACTGCATCACATTGCCGTTGGTAGCATTTGTGAAAATCTGGTCGCCGGGAACGTTGGACTGTATCTGGTCTCCGTTTCCGATCGGGACCGAATTAGTGTCGTTGTTGCCTTGGTAAGTCACCGTATTGGAGCTTGTATCGAGCTTGAACGGAGCAGTACCGGTCACGGACCCGCCGAATAGATAAACGCCCTGCACGGAGGTGTTCGCGAGGCTGATGATCTGGTCTCGTATGTCGCTCACGCTGGTGGCCAGAGTAGCTGCTTGCGTTGCCGACAATGTGCCGTTGGCTCCCTGAACGCCATAGGTTATGGCTTGGTTCAGGCTGGTGACCACCGAGCTGAGCGAGGAATCGGCGGATTGCATCAGCGTTTGCAGGCTGTTGATGTTCTGTTCGTATTGATCCACATCCGCCTGCTGCACATGATTGCCGATCAGCAGGGCGGACGCGGCCGGGTCGTCGGAAGGCATGTTGACCCGCTTGCCCGTAGATAGCTGCGTTAAGGCAGTCTGTTCGCGCGCCTGAGTGTTATTAAGGGCGTCGATTACTTCCGCGTAGTAGTTTTGGGCAACTCTCATGGCTTACTGAATCCCTATCAGTGACTGGAACATTTGGTCAACGGTGGAGATGACTCTGGCCGAAGCTTGATATGCCCGCTGGAAGCGAATCATATTGGTAGTTTCTTCGTCGAGAGAGACTCCGGATACGGACGATAGCTGTTGCTGCAGTTGACTGAGGACCGCATTATCGGCGGTGTTCGTCGACTGGGCGTTCGCGCTAGCATTGCCTACGGAGAAGATAATATTGGAATAGGTATCTAACGGTGTCGCGCCGGAAGGCAGGGCGGTAGTCTTCACCGCCAGGAGATTAGTCAAATTGCCACCGCTGCCCGAGGTTCCGTCCGAACTCGCGGCAATTTGCGAAGGATCGGTCAGAGCCAACTGGATGGAGCCGGCCGCATCGGCAGGATTGGTTATATTGAAAACCGCGGCTCCTTGGGCGCCATTCAGATCTGTGCCGGTGGCATTGGCTGTATTGATTGCAGTGGCAAACTGAATAGCCAAGGTGTTTACCTGCCCAAGTATTGACGGCAGGATGGTGTCCCGTACCTGTAAAGTTCCGCCGATCGACCCGCCCTGCAAGGATGCCGTGACATCTTTTCCCTGAGAGTACACGTGCTGCATGCCATCCGTTCCCGTGGAAGTACTCAGGGGTACCGCCTGACTTCCTACCACCAGCGCCGTGCCATCGGAGAGCGTGAGCGTATCCGCGCCTTCCGTGGGGATCGTCTGCACGTCGACCAGTTGGGAGAGTCGAATTACGAGCTGTGCTCGTTGATCCTCCAGGCCTCCCGCATCCTGCCCGGACTGCTTTGCGGCGGAGATTTGTGAGGCGAGGTTCGCGATTTGCTGGGTCAAATGGTTGACGGCTAGTACGTTGTCCGGGACCGTTTGATCCAGCGACTGGCGCTGCTGGTTGAGGTTGGTAGCGGCGGCGTTGAACGAGTTCACCAGGTTTCCGGCGGTGCTCAACACGCTCTGGCGCAGCGTGGTGCTGGATGGGTTCGTGCTCAATTGGCTGAGACTATTGAAGAAGGAGTTCATGTCCGCGCCAATGCCCTGATCCGCGTTCGAGAAGTAGGATTCCAGTTGTTGCAGCGCATTCGTCTGCGTTTGGGAGTTGCTGGTCTGCTGAGTCTGGTCGTTAATGCGCAGCTGCAGCAGTTGGTCGCGGACACTCTGGATTCCATCTACAGTTACGCCGGCGCCATAGTTGATGGAAGCTTCCGGAATCGGCTTAGCTTCCGAGAGATTGACTACCTCGCGCGTATATCCCGGGGTGTTGCTGTTCGAGATATTGTTGGTGGTCACGTCCAGCGCAGCCTGCTCGGCAAGCAGCGACTGCAAGGCCATCGACATGGAGGCATTGAGGCTTGACATGGCTAGATCTCGCAGGAGAGAGTACCCTGCGGCTGGCAGGGCTCGGTGGGGTCAGGCTGTGACTCGTTGCGGGCGGCGTAGAGAGCCAGGAACATCTTCTGGGAACGGCTGGACTTTGCTATCACCATCGCATAGGCACGCTTGGCGTGCTGTAGATCCCGGATTGCGGGATGGAGATCCTGCCGGAATGCGGCAGCTTTGGAGAGTGCAGTTCCGGGCGGGGAGTTCCGGAAGTAGTGTTCCAGATCTTCAATTAGCGAACACAGCGCAAGTTGGCTGCGAACATGGTCCTCCAGGCGGGCGACGTCGTTGCGAGCCACCGCGGCGATTGCCGAGGCCAACTCAAGGGTAAGCCGCCGAATCGCCTCTAGGTAGCGGGAGCCGAGCTGTTCAGGGTTCAAATTCTTAAGATTGTGCATGGGTCACTCCCGTGGCCGATGCGTTTACGGAAGACCGCCGCGGCCGGACTCAGCCGCCAGCGGCATGGGGGCGCTACGTCGCCTCAGATTCCGTTCTCGCGCATGGCCTGGGCAATCTGGTCAGGCTCCAACTTGTAATTGCCTGATTGAATCTGTTGTTTCAGTGCTGCCACCTTGTCTGCGCGCACCGCCGGCTGTGCCAGAGCCTGCTGCTGCAAGGAATTCACCGCGACGGCATCCGAGGACAAGGTCGCCCGGTCTTCAGTCCCGACCGGGGCCGACGAGGTCTTAGTTCCCTGGCTCTTGACACTCTGCTCAACTTCGAGTCGGTTTGGCGATATGCGGTTCATATCAATTCTCATGACTTATTGGTTCTCCTAACTGCAAGGGAACATATCGGCACCCCTTCAGAATTCTTCAGCGCATTTTCAAATTATTTCTTAATTTTTCGTGCCTGGTTGTTCCTTATTCTCCATTGCAACTTGCTTGCCACTCTCCTCGTGCCCGGCTTCCGCAGGTTTGGCTGAGGATTTGGTTAGGTACGAGGCGATCTGATCCGCGATCCCGATCCCCCCTCCCTTGGTCATGGCCGTCGCAACTGCTTGCATGGCAAAGCCTTGGAACTGATCCTTGCCCGGCATCGAGTTAGGGTCATCGCTCCCCGGGACGGTCGCAAACGACTTTTCCGCGGTTTGGAGCCACTGCGCCAATAAAATGGACTCGAATTCCCGGGACGATTTCTCGATTTTCTGCTGGTCCGAGCTGCCCTTCAGGCCCTTGAGCTGGTTTTCGTTGGGCGTCTGGGCCTGCGACAGGCGATTAAAAGCGTCGGCTGCAACTAGGCTAATGTCATTCATTAGAGAATCTCCAATTCCGCCTGGAGCCCGCCGGCGGCCTTGATCGCTTGCAGAATGGCGACGATGTCGCGGGGCGTGGCGCCGATGGCGTGCAGCCCGTTGATCAACTCTTCCACGCTGGCCCCCTGCATCAGGCGGATCGTCTTGGCTTGGGTCTCCTGCGCCGTGACGTTCGTCTCCGGGGTCACGACGGTTTCGCCTGTCTTGGAGAACGGGGCGGGTTGCGACACGTTGAAAGTGGTCGAGACCTCGATGGAAAGATTGCCCTGGAGCACCGCCACCGGGCTCAAGGTCACATCGCCACCCATCACAATGGTGCCGGTGCGCTCGTTGATGACTACCTTGGCGGCGGGGTGGATCTCCACTTCCACGCCCTGGATGCGGGCGATCAAAGCGGTCACCGTGGGCAGGGCCGCCGTCTTCACGTCCACGTCAATCCGCCGTCCGTCGATGGGAGTCGCAACCTGCTTCTTCAACTCCTTATTAATAGCATCGGCGATGTCACAGGCGGCTTTGGAATCCGGCTCGCGCAGCATGAGCGAGAGCGACGCCTGCGAATTCAGATCGACCGCGGTGTCCCGCTCGATAGTCGCTCCCTGGGGCACCCTGCCCACCGTGGAGTGATTCACTGTCTTGGTGTTACCGCTGCCGCCTGCGGAATAGCCTCCCAGGGTAAGTGGCCCCTGCGCTTCCGCGTACACCTGTCCGTCGGCGCCCTTGAGCGCCGTCAGCAAGAGAACGCCTCCTTCGAGGCTCTTGGCATCCCCGACAGAGGAGACCGTCACGTCCACGGCAAGGCCGGGTCGCGCAAACGAGGGAAGGGAAGCAGTGACAAAGACCGCCGCCACGTTAGCGACGTGGGCGGATTGTGCCGACACCTGCACCCCGAATTTCTGCATGGCGGCGGCGAGTGCCTGGGTCGTGAACACGGTCTGCCGGGTATCGCCGGTGCCATGAAGCCCAACAACGATGCCGTAGCCGATGAGCGGATTATCCCGAACCCCAGAGATGGTGGCAATGTCCCGCACGGCCACTTTGTGGACATTTTGGTCGGCCGCCGCCGGAGAGAACAGCAAGGCAACGGTCGCCAGCGATGCGGCCCAGCGCCATCCCATTGACCATCTCCGATCCTGAAAGCTTAGCAGCACGCCAACTCCTTAAAAATTGATCAACCGCATGATCAGCCGCATGACTGGATTCGGCCCGCGAGTTGAGTCCGAAACCAGGCCCTTACCCTTGAGTTCCACTTCCAAATCCATCAGTTGGGTTGAAAGGATCAGATTGTTGGGGCCGATGTCGCCAGGCCGCACCACGCCACGCACGACCATCGTATCCCGCTGTCCGTTGATGGAGGTGACCCGCTGCGCCTCGACCACCAGATTTCCGTTGGGCAGAATAGAAACGACTTGGCCGGTCAGGCTGGTTTGCAGGCTAGACTTGGCGTCTACCTGCCCGGCGCCCTTCAATTGCTGCGAGGAATTGGCATTCAGGATGGGGTTCACTGACCCGACGTTCAAGCCGCCCGCCAATCCGGTAATCGCCGAACTGGTGGAAAACGCGCGATTTTGCTGGGCATTGCCCGTGGTTAGCGCGGTAGTCTGCTCGACCACCTGAATAATGACGGTATCATTCAGGCGCGACGCCTTGAAATCCACCGCGACATCGGCCAGCGGCGAACCTGGGCTCCACAAACTGCCGTCCGTTCTCACTGTAGTCTGCGGAACGGAGGCCTGCTGCACCCGGGCAATGTAGGCCGCCCGCAACTCCGGGGAATTGTCCTTGGACTTGGCGAAGACCGGCATGCCGCTAAGACACACTGTCATCGCCAGACATGCAGCTCGAATTGTACGTTTCCCCATAGCGTTTACTCTTGGAGTTCGGCCCGCAGGTAGCCCGCGCTAACCACTTCACCGACAAAGGTCTTGGTGTGATCGACGGAAGCAACGCGGATTCGCTCCCCCTTATGTCCATTCTGCAGGCAAATCACCGGCACGGTGATTTGCATATGGTTCGCCGCAATGTGCAGCGTGGCCTCCGAGCCTGGTTTCATTAATAGCGGCTCGGCTTCGGAGTCTCGCTTCATTAACAATGGCGCGGAAGGCTTCCGTTCGGGAGCGCGCTTCGCGGCATCATTTTTCTCTGAATCGCTCGGCAAGTCTCGTCTCCCCATTCGAACGTCCGCGATGCCCATTACCGCAACATAGAAAGGAATGCACGCGCTGCGATCGAGGCAACGCATTTTTGCCCGGGTGGTAGTGCCGAGCGGCTCCAATCCGAGGAGTTCAAGCCTGGCGTGCTCGACCGTGGCAGGGATGGCCGTCGGGAAGCTGACTTGACCGGGTCCAATCGTGATTCCCGCCTCCGCCATCCCCTGAACCACATCCTGTGCGGCGACCTGCGCGGGATGGGTCGGTGTCGCGCGCACAGGTTCTCCGCATAACTGGACAGCACAACTCCCGAGTGCTACGGCAACGCCAAGCAGAGCAGTCCGCATATTTGCCCGCCTACCTGCCCAGGTTGTTCAGGTTTTGCAGCATCTGATCGGCAGTCTGCACCACCCTCGAGTTCGACTCGTAGGAGCGCTGCGCCAGGATCATCTGAATGAACTCTTCCACCACGTTGACGTTGGACTGCTCGAGAACTCCTTGCTGAATAGTGCCCAAGCCTTCCGTGCCGCCTGGGGTGCCTATGATCGGATCGCCGGAGGCCGTGGTCGCCATGAAGATATTGTTGCCGACGCTGTTCAAACCGCCGGGATTGGCAAACGTCGCGAGCTGGATGTTGCCCACCTGCTGTGCCGCGGTCTGTCCCGGTTGGGTAACGCTAACCGTGCCATCCGAACCGATGTTAATGGTACCGGCATTGGAGGGGATGTTGATGGCCGGATCCAGCGGATTGCCGTCGGCCGTGACCACGTTGCCCTGCTGGTCCTGGTGAAAGGAACCGGAGCGCGTGTACCCGATCTCCCCGCTGGGCAGCTTGATCTGGAAAAATCCCGCGCCTTCCACGGTCAGATCCAAGGGATTTCCGGTGTTGTTGTATTCGCCCTGGGTCTGGACCATCTCCGAAGCTCCCGGGCGCGTGCCCAGTCCGATCTGTAAGCCGGCGGCGACAGTTGTTTGCTGGGTGGCGGCGGCCCCTGGACTCACCATGTTCTGATAGATCAAGTCCGAAAACTGCAGCCGGCGCTTGCGAAATCCGGACGTGCTGGAGTTGGCCAAGTTGTTGGCGATGTTATCGAGATTCAGTTGCTGGGCAGTCATGCCACTGGCGGCCGTGTACAGTGAACGAAACATTGCTCTCCCCCGGTTGCCTACAAGCGCGGCAAGTCTTCCGTCGCCGTCTTGTTGAGGTCTGAATTGAAGTTGATCGCGCGCTGCATCATCTCGGCTTCGCGCTGCACGTTGATGAGTTCAACGGCTTCCGCCATCGGATTCACGTTGGAGGCTTCAAGAAACCCTTGCTGCACCTGGGTCTTGGTTGCGGCGACTTCAGCCCCCGCGGGCGCCGAGTAGTAGCTCTTCCCGAGACTCGAAATCTCCGTGCCCGGCTTGAAGTCCACGATCTTCACCTTTCCCGCAATCGCGCCATTCACGGACAGGGTGCCATCAGGTCCGAGGTTGACTTTGCCGCCGGAAACATTAATGACCCCGTTATCGCCCATGACCGGGTCGCCCTGCTGCGTGATGAGCTGTCCGCTCTTGGCCACCATGAAGTTGCCACTGCGGGTGTAAACGCGGCCCGTGGGGGTTTGCACGACAAAGAAACCGGACCCCTGAAGAGCAAAGTCCAGGTCGTTGGCCGTGTGCTCCATGCTGCCCTCGGACATATTCAACTGCGTCCCGCCCAGCACGCCGTAATCATTCATGGCCACATTCAAGGGCGAGGCGCTCGAGGTGGAAACATTGGCCA
This sequence comes from uncultured Acidobacteriota bacterium, assembly GCA_963837635.1. Taxonomy (GTDB): domain Bacteria; phylum Acidobacteriota; class Terriglobia; order Terriglobales; family Acidobacteriaceae; genus CAWINY01. Next base: position 1,048,173 of record CAWINY010000007.1, on the reverse strand, counting down.
ACACGCTCCGGAACAGATTGCGTTGCTCCTTATAGCCGCTGGTGTTGCTGTTGGCCAGATTGTTGGCGAGCGAATCCAGTGCCTCGGTTCGCGCCATCAGGGCGGTGCACGCTGCGTAAAATCCGCTATCCATAGACGACTCCAGCCAGGAATGTGCAACTGGGTGGCCACAGGGTGGGCAAGCGGGTGGAACTGTAAGTTATTGAAAAGGCGTTGGGGGGCCTGAAATTGGAATGAGAGTACGGTGAGCCCGGTCCTGCGCCACGCAGGCAGCGGCTGCGCGGGACAGGGTCTCTAATCCGGAACTATTCGGCCGGGCGCTAGAAAATCGCGCTCTGCGGAGTGTGGGCTTTGAATCCCTGCGACAGAATTGGGCCAAAACAGCGGCTCAAACTTGAGGCAGGCACCGTTTCGAGTTCGGGGAACCAACGGCGGAACAGCGTCGTGATGGTCGTTTCCCGAGTTTGGCGCCAGATAGTCGAGCCGGAGCCCACAGCACCGGAAATGACTAGGTCTTTCGCGAACCCCAGAACCCGCACCATGGCTTGGCTCCCGCTTGCTCCGGCGCTCAGTCGACCGGTTTCCATTGCGGTACAGCAATCCGGCAAGTTCCAAAGTCTGGCCAGTTCCGCGGCGCTCTCCGGAAGCAATTCCCGGTCGTAATACCCGACAGAGTCCAGCACCTCCGGAAGCTCGCCCAAAGCATGGGTGAGACCGGCAAGATAAGCCTCCTCGGGATCGACATCCAGATCCGACATCGAGCGCGAAACCGCTTCGGCGGCTGAGGCAATGATTCGCGACATCCGCCAGCAAGTTTCCGTTCGCTGAACCGCCGTGCTGGGCGCCTGCGGGGAAAAGACCAGCGGCACGGCAATATCCCGCAGAGAGCTTCCGAGCTGCACCACGCAGTCCGAGATTCGCCACGGGGCATCCGGCTCTTCGGCCTGGAAGCGGCATCGCCGGAGAACCTCGATGGTCAAACCCAGATCCGAGCGGACCAGATTGGTCACCTCATCGAGATCCCAGGTTCGGGAATTCAGCAGGAGGTCCAACTGAACCACGGTTCCGGGCAGAGCCGGCATGACAAAGCGCCTAGTAGCAAACGGCCGCTTCTCAAAATGCCGGAGAACTAAACCTTGTGGAAACGGGATCGGCAGCGGATTGCAGAGTTCTGTAGTCGCCATGGACATGCTCGCCGTACCTCTATCGGCAAGCAGGCCAAAAGTCTTCAAGGAGAAAGATCAGTTTTTATCCAAGGCGGCTAACCAGATCAAAACACAGCCCGGAGCGGACAAACTGACTCCAGACAAAATGGCAGCAAACGTCGAATTTGGCGGCTTCGGCCCCCAGTTGGACGGCGTAGTTTCTCATAATCCGCGCATTCTCCACAGGAGAAGCGGCGCGCTCAAAAACCACTTCTTCATGGCCCTGCTGTTGCCGCAGTTTCCGGTAGTGTTGCTCAAAGTCCTCGGGGGTTATGAAGCAGGGAACAGCCCGGCATTCCAACACGGTTTCCACGCAGTTGAGCAGGTGGTTATCCACCTGTTCGACAAATCCAAGCACCAGCTTCTTGCTACGTTCCGAATAGTGGATGGGTAACACGGAGTAAAACTCCATCAGCCGCGCGGGCAACTTTCGCGAGCACGCAAGTACTTGATCCTTCAACGATAAGACCGGGTATCCCCATTGCGCCGCCACCCCCGCGGTCACCTCGCCGGAGCCGGCAAAGCCCAGCGCTTGCAGCACCTCGCCGAGGCGTCCGCCGTGAGCCCGTTGATATTCGAGCGCAGCGGGCAGTTGCTCCTCCGTAATGTGCCCCATGGATAACATCATCAGCCCCAGCGGCAGGCGAGGCCGGCGGGTGGAGCGCTCCGGTGCTTTTCCGGAGCAGCGGCTTACCAGGCGCGTATACGTAGCCTGCTCAAAACACTCCGGGCTGCAATACCACTGGTCGCCAATGCGAAAGCCCCCGGTGCGGCGCGAGGCGGAAAAGAGCCTGGTTCGCGGCGAGCAGGCCGGGGACGCACAGGTGGGTAGAATTTTTTCCTGCCAGCGAGAAAAGTTCGGAAGGCTAAGCTTCAACACGTTCATGGCTTCTCTGTGTCCCAGTGTTAGTTCTTAATGCGCAGCGAGCCGCTGATCGGCCGGAATCAGCTCGGTCACCCGCAGTCCATAACTGCCGTTCACCAGCACCACGTCGCCCTTGGCGATTACGCGTTCGCCGAGGAGCAACTCGACCGGTTCATCGACCTTGCGGTCAAGCTCCACCACGGCACCGGTGGTCAGGTCGATGACCTCGCTCAGGGGCAGCTTGCGCTGGCCAAAGCGCAATGTCAGTTCAAGCTCCACGTCCGCGATCAGACTGACGTTGTCGTGCGCCGGGGAGGGTTCCTCGGTCCGCAGTGCCGATTCGTGGGTCGCCGCAGCAGAGCCCTGAGTCGCCGTAGCAGCGGCTTCGTTTGGCTGGCTCTCTGGCTTGGTTTCTTTGGTTTCCGCTTGGCCGAATGAGGCCAGGAGTTCCTCGGAGAGCTTCAGGCTGAACGTGCGTTGGCCCCCCTGCGCCACCTTGAATCCGATTCGGATCATGCTGGCCGGACGGGACTTGGAATCACGATCGACGCGCACAGTGGCCTCGCCATAGCGATCCCGGAACTGGGTGGAAAGGAGCCCGGCCGCCTGGTTCAGAATCTCGACCACGGCGTCCTCGTGATCGGGCTCGAACTCTGCGGGTTCCTCGTCCCCGCCCAGGAGACCGTTGGCTAAGTAGGCGGCCGCCTTGTGTCCGAACTCGAAGCGCGCGATGCCGCAAACCGTACCGGCGAATTCCATCCGATAGAGGAGCGAGGGCTCCTGGGAGGCTTCGTCACCGCCCTCCATAGGTTCCAGTGCCAGAAGCACGCCTGCGGTTTGCTCGAACACGGCCGCCAGCGCGGAACAGAGGAGATCTCGGAACTGATGGTCAATACTGGTCTCGGGCATTACTGAACCTTTCTCGCGGGCGGCAGTTGCCGGGGGTCGGAATGGAGTTGCGCGGCACGCTGCGTTCCGATCCGGACCGCGCGCGCATCGAACACCTGACGGCCGTCCAACACGAGCGAAGCGGGGCTGGACTCCGGAACGCGCAGGTCGAGAACGGATCCCGGCTGGGCGGCGATCAGGTCCTTGACCCGCAACCGGATGTTGGGCATGCTGAGGCTCACGTCGAATCTACAGGCCCAGACATGGTCGCGCATCCTGGCGCTGGAGAGGGCACAGGCCTTTGGCTTGCGATACTCCAACGGTTCCGACAGCTTGCGCCGCATGGCGCTGCTCAAGGAAGTGGGGAATACCAGATTCATCATTCCTTTGTTGTCATTGAGCGTGATTTCAAAGCTCAAACCGAGAGCTTTTTCCTGGGGCGGCAGATAACGTTGGATCTGGACAGCGGAAAAACGTTGTCCCGGAGTGATATCGAACCCCAGCGGAGCCCATCCCGAAGCCAGCTCGCGGACGATCAAGCGGGTCACCCCATCCATGATCTGCTCCTCAATTTCGCTGACCTCGCGGGCAATCTCGCTTTTGGTCCCGATGCCGCCGAGCAGCACATCAATGATTGGGAAAACAATGGAGTTATCGATCTGCAGGACCGCGATGGCATCCTGCGGTTGCAGGTGCAGTGCCTGCAGATAGGTGGTCTCCTGGATCGAGTGAAAAAACTCCTCAAACAACAACTGTTCGACCGAGAGGAGCGAAACCTCAAACGGGACCCGGAGATAGGCTCCTAAGGAATGGCCCATGTTGCGGGCACACCCTTCATGCAGGGTGGTAATCGCCCGCGTGTGCTCGTTGTGCAGCTCTCCCGAGCCCCGCGGGTTCCACGGCTCGACCTGTTTCGTCGGTTTGGCAGCCTTACCCGGGTCACGCGCCTGCCCGAGGATCAGGTCGATCTCTTCCTGACTGAGTACCTTGCTCATGCCATAACTCCCCGTGTGGTCTTTGCCTTGGGAACAGGCTTGCGTTCAGGAAAAACCCGCTGCAAGGAGGTGCGCAATCGAAGCAGCGCGACCGAGTGCAATTGGGAGACCCGCGACTCCGCGATGCCCAGCACTGCCGCGATCTCTTTCATCGTAAGTTCTTCGCGGTAATAGAGGGACAGCACGCGTTGCTCTCGCTCGTCCAGCTTGGCAATCGCTTGCGCCAGCCGTTCATTGCTCTCCGTGTTTAGAAGCTGTTCAAACGGATCTTTGTCGGTGCTGGGCGCGTTCTCGATCACATCCCTGGTTTCGGCTTTGTCGTAAGGTGCGCTCACCTCCTGCGATACCAGGGCAAGGCCGTCCAGCTGCATGAGCAGCTCATGCAAATCTTTGAGCTCGATGTGCATCTCGTCGGCGATCTCCTGCTCGGCGGGTTGCCGGCCCAGGCGCATCTCCAGCTTTACCGACGCTTCTTCGGCTGCTCTCCCTTTGCGGCGCAGCGAGCGTGATCCCCAGTCCAGCTCGCGCAGACTATCGAGGATGGCGCCGCGGATTCGAAACTTGGCGTACGTCTTGAACTGGACGGCGCGAGCAGCGTCGTACTTCTGCATCGCCTCGATCAAGCCCAGGACCCCGGCATTCACCAAATCCTCGAAGGGGACATGATTCGGCAGGCGCTCGCGGATTCGCGCCGCGATGTAGTGCACCTGCGGCAATTGCTCCAGGATGAGCCGGTCACGATCGCTCGGCTCGAACTGCGTATTCTGATAAGCGGCTTCTGGTCGTGTACTCATGATGCTCTCGTTTCGCTACTACGGGGTCCCCAGCACGCCCCGCGTGCTGGGGTGGTCATCGCACCGTGCCGACGGCCTGCACCGGCACGATCGGCGGAATTTCCATCGGACTGATCACAACGATCTTAGGCAGAAATGGCTCCAACAGCCGCCGCAGGTAAAAGCGTCCCGGCGAGGGGCACAGCAGAACCGGCGGGGCCGCGACCACTTGTTCGCCGAAGCTCGTGCGTAGGCTATCCAACACCCGGCGCGCGACGGAAATCTGCAGATTGCCGGAGGTGATCGCCGGAACCTGCTGGGTCGCTGCCCGATTGCATTCTTCTTCCAGAGCGGTATTCAACGTCACTACCTTCAGTCCGCCCTTCTCGTCCAGCAGCGTACGGACGATAGCGCGGGACAATCCCTGCCGTACCGCTTCCACCAGCATGACCGGGTTCTTGTTGACCGCCGCGGCGTCTACCAGGACCTCCAATATGGTTCCCAGATCGCGGATGGACACCTGTTCCCGCAGAAGCTGCTGTAATACTTTCTGCACCTCGCCCAGGGTCAGGAGTTTCGGGATCAGTTCCTCCACCAGTTTCGGGTGAGAATCGCCGATCCGGTCGATCAGGCGCTTGGTCTCCTGCCGGGTCAACAGTTCATGGGCATTCTGCTTGATGATCTCGGAGAGGTGCGTGGCCAGAACCGAGGTGCGGTCCACCACGGTGTAGCCGGCGGAAATGGCCTGCGCCTGCATGTCGGCGCTGATCCATTTCGCGCCCACATTGAATGCCGGATCTTTCGTCTCTACCCCCGGCAGCGGCGGCGCCGTGGGCTCGGAACAGATCGCCAGTAAGGAGTCGCGCCGCATCTCCCAGCGCGCAATCTCCACTCCCCGCAGGTAGACGACGTACTCTTGCTCTCTTAAAGAAACGTTGTCGGTGATATGGATGGAGGGTACCAAGAATCCCAGTTGCTGCGCCAGCGTTTTGCGCAACGAACGAATCTTGCCTAATAGCTGGCCGCCCTGTTTGACATCGACCATGGGGACGAGGCCGAGACCGACTTCCAGCATCAGGTCGTCCAATTTGATCACGGATTCGAGGACGTCCGCGCCCGCAGCCGCTTGGCCTGGAGCTGAGGATTTTGCAGCGGCAGCGGCCCCCTCTTCTTTGGCCTTCGACTGCTTGATCTGCCTGGAGATGAACACCAACCCGCCGGCAATCATGAGGAAGGAAAGCTTCGGCAATCCCGGGATCATAGCCAGGATCAGCAGAATGCCAGCGGTGATCCAGAGGGGCTTGGGGTTGCTGAAGAGTTGCTTCGAAAGGTCCTTGTCCATCGTCCCTTCCGAAGCCGCGCGTGTAAGGACCATGGCGCCGGCGACGGAAACCAGGAGCGAGGGGATCATGGTCACCAGACCATGTCCGACCGTCAGGATGGTGTACGTCTTGAGAGCTTCGGCGAAAGGCACGCCCTGCTGGAAGACGCCGATCAGAAATCCGGCGATGATGTTGATCGCCGTGATCAGAATGGTGGCCATCGAATCGCGCTGGCTGAATCGGGCCGCGCCATCCATGGCCCCATAAAATTCAGCTTCCTTGGTGATGGCTTCCCGGCGGGCTTTGGCCTGGGTTTCGTTGATGAGCCCGGCGTTCATGTCCGCATCAATCGCCATTTGTTTGCCGGGCATGGCGTCCAGGGTGAAGCGCGCGGTCACTTCCGCGGTGCGCACTGCGCCGTGGCTCACCACCAGGAACTGGATGGCGATCAGGGCCAGAAACAACACAAACCCCACCACGTAGTTCCCACCGACGACAAATTGGCCGAAGGCTTGAATGACGCTGCCGGCCGCGCTAGGCCCCTCGGCACCGTGCAGCAGAATTCTGCGACTGGCCGCAACGTCCAGCGACAAGCGAAACAGCGTGAGCAAGAGTATCAAGCTGGGAAACACGGAGAATTGCACCGGCCGCAACAACTGCACGGCCGTCAACAGGACCAGCACCGAAGCGGTGATGCTAATGGACAGCAGCAGATCGAGCGCAAACCCAGGCAAGGGCACCAGCATGACAAAGATCAGGCCCACCGCCAGCGTCGGGATGATCCAATCCGCGCCCGCCGCGCGCAACGTCTCGATGAAACCCTGTTTCTCTGCCACTAGTTTGCTCCTCTTGGATTCGGCCCTTGGGCTCGGTTACGAGCTGCCGCTGCCTGTTGAGCTTGCATGCGGGCCCGGTAGACCAGCGCCAGGATCTCGGCGACGGCGACGTACAGCTTGGCCGGAATCGCAAATCCTACTTCCGCGGAACGGTAGAGAGCCTGCGCCAGAGGGCGGTTCTCGATCATCGGAATCCCGTTCCAGCGGGCGATCTCCTTGATTTCCTGGGCCACCATATTCTGTCCCTTGGCCACGACCGTGGGGGCATCCATGTCCATCTCATATTTCAAGGCGACGGCAAAGTGCGTAGGATTGGTAACCACCACAGTGGCTGACTCCACATTCTTCACCATCTGGCCGCGCCGAACCTGGCGTTGAATCCTGCGGATGCGGGCTTTGATCTGCGGATTGCCGTCCGTATCTTTGAATTCCTCCTTCATTTCCTCGCGGCTCATGCGCAGGTCGCCTTCCACTTTCCGCCAGGACAGAAAGTAATCGACCCCCGCCCAGACGCCCAGCACCAGGCCGGATTTCCAGAGCAACTCACCCGTCAGGGCGGTCACCAACTGCGCGAAGGAGCGAAAATCCAGCATGGAAGCTTGCACGATCGTCTTCCAACGCTCGGTGCAGAGGGTTACACACACATAAAGGATCGCCCCGAAGGGAAGCAGCGATTTCAGGATTCCGCTCAGTCCGGTCAACGAGAACATCTGTCCCAGCTTGGTCGCGGGATTGAGCCGCTCGATCTTAAAATTCAAGGATGCCGGCGCGAAGACCAATCCGCCCTGGGCAAATCCGGCTGCGATGCTGACGGCAAGCCCGGCCAACAAGGCTGGCGCAGCCCAGCGAAAGATCTCGATTGATGTCCAATAAAAGAATGGACTGGTAGTCGTGATCGATTGCTCCTCCACCGCCAGGCTAAGCATCCGCCCGTAATAGCCGGCCCAATGGTGCATCGCCTCCGGCGCTCCCCAAACCAGCACACAGATAGCCGCCGCTCCCCCCAGAACATTGGTCAAGTCGCGCGAACGAGCGACTTGACCTTGCTCACGAGCTTTTTGCCGCTTGCGCGGTGTCGGCTTTTCTGTCTTGCTGGACTTGTCACTCATCTCAATGCGCCAGTTGCAAAATTCGATCGGTATAGGCGATCGACTCGCCGAAAAACTTCTCGAACATTGGGGGCCAATAACAAATGGCCGCGGATAACACGCCCAATCCCAAAAGGCTCTTGATCGACGGCCCCATCATCATCAGAGGCAGTTGCGGCGATGCCTTGCCCAGCATCCCGAGTGCGACGTCCGCCGCGATCGTCGCGGCCAACACCGGAGCCGCTATTTGAATTCCGAGCTGAAGAACGACCGTGAAACTATGCAGCAGCGCCATGGTCAACCCGCCGGTTGCCATCGGGGCGCCCACCGGGAGGTAGTCGAAACTGTGCGCCACGGCGCGCAGAATCCAATGGTGAACATCGAAGTGCAGGAAGATCAGCATGACCACCAGGTTGTGAAACATGGACATCACCGTGGTCTCTACCTGCGTGGTCGGATCCATGATGTTCACTAACGAATAGCCCATCTGCACACTGAGAATTTGCCCCGCGAACTGAGCCGCCTCGAATACCAGATTCGTGGTGATCCCCATCGCAATTCCAATCACCATCTCGCTGGCAACCACGAGCGGCTCCCATTGGGTCGAGAGCAACCTGTTGGACATAGTCGGGTAGAGGATGGCGGTGATCGCGATCGTCAGAATGACCTTGATCCGCGGTGGAATCGTTGCATTGCTAAAAAAGGGCGCGAACAACATCAGTCCGGAGACACGGAGTCCCAAAAACATCATGCCCTTCAGCAACGATTGCAGCGGGATATCCATTCTCTCCCTCAGTGCGCAAACCGACCCAGATCGGAAAACATGTGAATCGTGTACTGGTTCAAATGGCGAAGCATCCATGGCAGCAGAAAAAACAGAGCCGCCGCACTGGCAAAAAGCCGGGGTACGGTGGAAATGGTTGTCTCCTGCAGGGAGGTCAGCACTTGAACAATGTTGATCAGCAGGCTTACAAGAATGGCGGCGCCAAGAATAGGAGCTGCCAAGAGCCCGACCTCCATCAGGACCGAGCGCGTCAACTCGACAATCTGTGCCGTCTCCATGACCTCAGAAACTCCTAATCAGTGAACCAATGAGCAGGTTCCAGCCGTCGACCATCACGAACAAGAGCAGCTTCAAGGGCGTGGAAACCACCACTGGTGGAAGTTGAAACATGCCGATCGAAGTGGTAATGGAGGCGACCACCATGTCGATTACCAGAAACGGCAAAAAGAGCACGGCGCCGATCTGAAAACCCGATTTCAGTTCCGAAATGATGTAGGACGGAACCAGCACTCTCATCGATACGTCTGCGGGATTTTTAGGACGCGGTTCCTTGGCCAAGTCGATAAACAAGGCCAGGTCCTTCTCGCGGACATAGCGCATCATGAAGTCATGCACGGTGGGCTCGGCACGGAGTAAAGCGGCGGAAGCGTCGATCTGGTTCCGCTGCAGCGGCTGAATGGAGTTGGTGAATATAGTCTGGCCGACCGGCTGCATTAGGAAAAAGGTCAGAACCAGAGCTAGTCCAATCAGCGTCTGATTCGAGGGTGTCGTCTGCAGTCCCAGGGCTTGCCTGAGAAAGTGGAAGACGATCAGCAGACGCGCAAACGGCGTCATGCATAACAACAGGGACGGCAGCAGCGTCAGGAGGGTCAGCAGGACAACAATCGACCAAGGACTGGAAGACCCAGTGCCCAGGCCGGTAATGGTGATGGTCCCCGGTGCAGGCAGGGGTGGCACCAGCGGAGCTACCTGCGCCTGCAGCCTCGCTCCGAACGCGAGCAAGCCCAAGCCCATCCATATGGCCGGCTTACTCATTCTCCGGACACCTCGGCCTTGCTTTTCGAGTTGGAAGCGGCGCGAGGCTTTCTTGCGGTCTTTCGTTTGAGAATTGCCTTGAAAGACTTTCGATCCTCGGGAAGCGTGGCGAGCAGCGAGACGGCGCCGGAAGTTCCGCCGATCAGAAAGCGCTGGCCATCCGCCTGAATAATGGCGACGAAGCGTTTGTCGCCGAGCTGGGTCATATCGCAGACGGAGAGCCGTTTGGCCTGCTGTTGCGCGCGCGAGCGCTGGCGCAGCCAATCCCACGCCTGCATCATCATCCCGATCAGGCGATCGAAATAGCCGTTCTCCCCAATCCCGCGGGGAAGCGGTAAGGCCATGGCGGCCGCGCCGTCGCACATCGCCAGATCGACTACGGGCAGCACTGCGCGTTTTTTCGATTTGCCGCTTTTTTCACTCATGCCAGTTCTGTGATCCGCACTGCGAGATGATTGCTCACAACATCGAATTCCGCCCAGCCGATCAGCACTCCGTTGACTCTAACGGGAAGATCGCTGGTCGCCTTACACGAGGTCTCCAGGATGCTGCCAGGCGCCAGCGCCAGTAGCTCCCGAACCGTGGTGCGCGTGACGGGTAGCTCCACGAAAACCGTGCATTTGAGCCAGGGAAACATCTCCACCGGGTCGGGCAGAAGACTGGAACCCTCCGGCAATTGCGGTGGTGGTTGCACCAGTTCGGCGATTTGACTAGCTTCGGTCATTTCATTTCAGGCTTCGCGGACCTGCCTCGGCTGTGGATTTCGTGGGGCTCGTCCGGAGAGCACACGACGATTAGTGCAATCGCCATGCCGCCCGCCAAGCGGGATCAGGATTTGGACTCTATCCGGTAAGTATTTGAAAACACGAAACCAGGGCGGCGCTGGCGACGAAGACCGTCGCGACCGTGTGAGGTGACGATTAGAAGGACGATGAGGCGGGCGCCGCCAGCCATAACCGAAGTTAATGGCTGATGGCGCCCTTAATTCTGGACTAAGCAGCGGATCGGTCCCCGCAAGCTGCTACCGCTTCAGGTTAATGGTGTCTTGCGTGACCTCATCAAAGGAGGTGATGACCTTGGCGTTGGCCTCGAACCCGCGTTGCGCGGAGATCATCTTCGAGAACTCGGTCGCCATGTCCACGTTGGAGAGTTCCAGCGCCCCGCCGGTGAGCGTGCCCAACCCCCCCGTTCCAGGCTTGCCGGTCACGGCGCCGCCGGAAGCGTATGTGCTTTGGTAATTGTTATCGCCAACTCGCAGCAAACCCTGATTGTCGCCAAACCGCGCCAGGGCGATCTGGCCCAGGGCTATGGTCTGACCGTTGGTGAACGAGCCTTCAACCGTACCGTCGCTTTGGACCGCGAAACTCTTGAGACTGCCGCTGGCAAACCCGTTCTGGCTGGTCGCCGAGGTCCCGCTGGCGTTGGCGTTCTGGGTGAATAACTGGTTATTGGCGGAGTCGAGCAGGCTCCAACTCATGCTGAGGCCGGTTGCGCCGTCCGCCAATGTCATGCCGGGCGGCAATAATAGCCCTCCCGGGAGGGTGTTATTCGTAGCGCTAACTGTGGTCGGCGCGCCCGCAGCGGTAGGCTGCACGGTCAATAAATTGCCATTCGCATCAAACGTGAACGTGCCCGATCCAAGACTGACTGGATTGGCCGCTCCCGTCACGTCCGCGGCTGGAATGGTAGCCGAGTAACTCCATGTGTTCGTGCCGCTTTTGGTAAACGCAAAGGTAACGGTATGAGAATTTCCCTGGGAATCATAAACGGCTACCGGGGTTGAATAGGAGTCGTTTGTATTGTTTCCGGCAGTCGGACCCAGGTTCGTCCACACCAACGTCCCCGCACCGTCGGCGGTGGTACCGCTAACAGCCGCGTTCCATGCGGGTTTCGCCGCGCCGGTCGTTCCCGCCGTGGTGCATTTCTGCCAGTTGGTGCCGTCAAAGACCTGATCGCCCAGGGCATAGGCGGTGCTCGCTTGCCACGCTGGAGCCGCTTGCGCGTTGGCGCTCAGGTTCGCATTGAGTTGTAAGCTTGTGGTCGCCGTGGCGGGTGCAACCGTGCCCTGGCCGATTTGCAGGGATGACAATACGCCGTTCCCGACCACCCCGTTTGTCGCGGGATAGCCCATGACGAATTGGCCATCCTGGGTTTTTAGATACCCGTTATTGTCGAGAGCGAAATTTCCCGCTCGCGTATACTCGGTCTGTCCATTGAGTTGGGTGACGAAAAAACCCTCATTGCTGATCGCGACATCCGTCGCTTTGCCTGTCGTATTCAAATTGCCATTATTGAAGTTTGAGTCGGTTGACGCGATGGTCGTTCCGGCGCCAACTTCAATGGCACTGCCGGCGCCATTGGTTCCGATCGCCTGGTAAAACAGATCGTGAAAGTTGATGCTCTGATCCTTGTATCCAGTCGTGCTCATGTTGGACAGGTTGTTGGCAATGACGCCCAGCGCTTCCTGGAAAGCGTCGAGACCGGAGAGGGGAATCGAAAAGAGTGGCATGTTATTTCGCTCCGTTATCCTTTGGAAGTCTGGGTGCTGCTGGTGTCGGCCGTTCCGCTCGACCCGCTTTGCAGCAACTGGTGAATACTGATGAGTTCGTTCAAGGAATTCAGGCTGACCATCTGGCCGACCATGGCGGTGGTGTCCATCGGGGCGGTCGGATCCTGAGACTTCAGCTCCGCCATTAACAGAGTCATGAAGGTCTTGTCCAGGCCGGGGCTCGAGCTGGACGAAGTCGACGATGGCGTTGTCGATGGGGTCGTCGGAGTTGTTAATGATACGGGTGAAGTGCTCATAATGTCTCCTCGGGTATGTCCCGCGCAATCCTTTAAGCGTGCATGTTCAATCTGGCATCGGATGTGACACTCATCAGATCCGAGTTTGTCACACTCGCCTCGACTGCATCGTCAGAGGCGGGAAGGACGGTGTTCTTTCCCGGTGCTCGCGCCTGCTGTTGCTGGCGTTCGTTACTCTCGAAACCTTGGGTCCCAGTCTGCAAAAGCTCGACACTGGCGTTGACTCGGTGGTCCGCCGCAAACTTCTCGTGCAACGGGGCCAGGTTCGTAGCCAGGGCATTTGCCAGGTCATGGTGTTCGACGTAAATTCGTGCCGCCACCTGCGTCTGCGTGACAATGGTGTGAATGTCTACGCGGCCAAATTCGCCGACCTGAACTCCAATCCGCAGCTCGCTTTCGCTTACCCCGTGCACGAGCCTTGCGGTCTGAACCATATCGGTGGCGCGAGTGAGCGGAGAAGGCTGCGCGTCAGCCGTGGCCGAGGCGCTCAAGGTGTCCGGTGTTTGGGACTGAGCTACTGACCCACCTTTGGCCGGCAAAGGGTTCGCTTGGCTTGAGGGGTCTTGAGGGGAAACCGCCAACGAGATCTGGGCCGCCCCGTGATCCACGACCTTCGGAGCATCTTGCGCGGTTGCCATTCCCGCGGACGCATGGTCGGCGTTCGATTGCTGCCCGCCGTCCTGATGCTGACCGGACGTGTTCGTCTTGTTGTCGACGTTGTTCTTTCGCCCATCGACTTTGTCACTTGGCGCAAAGGAGTTGGGCTGTGCTGTTACTGACTTCTGCGCTCCTGGCTGCGTCACGCTTTGCGCCGTCGTGATCGGCCCTGCGGACATTTCTTTGCTGAGAGCCGAAAAGCTGGTCTTACGAAGGGAGCTTTCACCGGCTGATCCTCCCTGAGCTACCGCCAGCGCAGATTGGATGGGTAGAGTAGAGAGATTGGAAGGCAAAGCTGCCGCTCCGGTTCCTGCTGACGGAGCAGCTTCCGGCAGCGGCTGAACCTGTGTCTGTTGCAGGGCAGGCAACGGCGGAACGCTACAGAGATGTTGCGACACAGCGGCGCTCTTTTGATTCTGAGCGTTAACCCCGGAGGTTGTATCTCCCTTAATCTCTCCTGCACTGGCTTTCGAGTTACCATCCGAGCCGGCTGAGGCTGGTTGCACCGGCACTGCTCCCGGCCCTGAAGCTGGTTGTGCGGGATCTCCTCCCGGCCCTGAAGCTGGTTGCACCGGCACTGCTCCCGGCCCTGAAGCTGGTTGTGCGGGATCTCCTTCTGGTCCTAACGCACGCGCGAAAGCCTGCCCGACATTACCCGCCGCGCTGCCGGTGGTATCGACCGAAGATTTGGAGTCTGTACCCGGATTCGCATTTGTCGCTGGCGCAGCGGCGGGGGCCTGCGGAAGGCCGATCGCACTCGCGGCGGTGGAATCGGGTTTGTCGCCAGTGGCCGAACCATCGGCTGGCTTCGGTGCGTCGTTGTTAAGCAGAATGGGAGAGATGGTAAGCGGGTTTACGATCAGAGCACTCGCATTGCTTTCCGTGCTCGGCGCCGGCGTTGCGTCCGATTTTTCGCGGGAATCGGTCTTGGATTTGGTTCCGGAAGATTTCGTCGATTGCGAGGATGATTCAGTCTGCAGCTTGGAGGCAACGGCTTGCGCCGCTCCATTCTGTTCGCTTGTCGTATTTGTGGGCTGCGCAACCTTGCCGCTATCAGACTTCTCACCCGTGTCTGATTTCAAGACCTTCGAAAGCACGGATCCGAAGGAACCCCCTGATTCGGGGTGGACCACGGGCCCGGGGGTTGCGGCCTGCTGTGCGGGATCGAGCTGCACGTTCATCGCATCCCACAAGTGCAACCCAAATACCACGCGGCAAGAATTCCTGACTACGCCAAGAAAATATTTTATTGCTTTGTACTCTATTGTTTAGCGGAGGACTTGCCGATAGTGAGCAGATATTAAGTTCGTTCCCATGCCTGATAGGCAGGGTTTGCCTAGTGGTGTCGGCAAACCGTGCCTACTCTTTCCATTTCTTGCGGGCAAGGAACAGCTCATCGATTTGTTGTTGTTCCATGCGCTCTTGTTGCCGTTCATACACTTCGCTGTGCTGGCTCCTAAGTTCGGAAAGCTTCTCCCGCTGCATGCGAACGTGTTGAAATTTCCGCATCTGTTCCTCGTATTGTCCGCGAGCCGCAGCCAATTGTGCCCGAAGCTGTTCCTCAAAGAGCAAGAGCTGCTGCTGTAAGGTATTGGCACAGTGAAGGTCGTGACCGAGGAGGCCCTTCTCTAGTTGCTGGCATATTTCCTCGTCAACCTTGTCCCGGTTGGCGACGGCCGCATCCAGCCTGGCCTGGAGTTGCACCAGTTGATGGCGCCGTTGTTCGAGCAGGCGTTCTTCCTGCCGCTCAATCTCTTCCCGGTACTTCAACAGCGTCGCCAGCGAGAATTTGAAGGGCATGGCTAGGAGGGAAGCTTCAGTAATCCGTCGATACTTTCTTGCAGGTCGGCGCGATGTTGTGGATCCTGTTGCAGGAACTGATTCAAGGCCGGCAGACAGTCAATAGCTTTATCGAGGGTTGGGTCGCTACCGCGGTGGTAGGCGCCGATTCGAATGAGATCCTCGGACCGGGCATAAGCCGCCGCCAATAACCGGAGTGCTTTCGCCTTTTGCAGGTGATCCTCCGAAACTATGCTCGGCATGAGTCGGCTCAGACTATCGAGAATGGAGATCGGCGGATAGTGGCTGCGAGCCGCAAGATTCCTATCCAAGAGGATGTGGCCGTCGAGTAAAGAACGTACCGTATCCACCACCGGATCCAGTTGGTCATCGCCTTCCATGAGTACGGTATAGAATCCGGTAATGCTGCCCTTGGAAAATCTCCCGGCGCGCTCCACCAGTCGTGCCAACCGGTTCAGCACGGAAGGGGTGTAGCCCTTGGAAGTGGGAGGCTCTCCGGCGGCCAGTCCAATTTCCCGTTGCGCCATGGCGAATCGAGTTAGCGAATCCACCACGAGTAAAACATTGTGACCGAGGCGACTGAAGTACTCAGCTACGGTGGTGGCAGACAGCGCGGCGCGAATGCGAAGCAGCGGTGACTGATCCGAGGTGGAGACAACTACCACGGAGCGGCTGCGTCCGTCCTCCCCAAGCAGTTCCAGAAACTCACCCACCTCGCGGCCGCGCTCTCCCACCAGGGCCAATACGACTAAGTCGGCGGCGGTTCCGCGGGTCATCATTCCGATCAGCGTGCTTTTGCCCACGCCACTACCTCCGAAGATGCCGACGCGCTGACCACGGCCGCAGGTGAAAAAGGCGTCCACGGCCCGAATCCCGCAACCCAGTGGCTCACGGATGGGAACTCGCTCCAGCGCCATGGGCGCGGTATCATCCAGGGCCATGGTCATGTCGGCCCGAAAGTCGCCAGCCCCATCCAGGGGCGTGCCATTGGCATCAATGACTCGTCCGAGTAGCTCCGGTCCGACTCGTAACGCCGGCCGTGTTCCCCGGGTAACAATCTGATCGCCGAAGCGGATTCCCTGGGGCTTCTCCAGCAGCATGGTCAGAACTGTAGAGCCGCGAAATCCGACAATTTCTCCCGGCCACCTCGCGCCATCGGAGGTAATCACGGCGCACGCTTCCCCGACGGAGCAGTAGGGCCCCTCCGACTCGATGAGGTTGCCGACTACCTGCTGCACACGTCCGCGCCACCGCACCGTCGTGCAATTCTGCAGAAAATGCTCAGCCGATTCTAGAAAGCTATTCGGCATTACCTCGGGCGCTGCGCAAATAGATCAAATAGGCCGCGCTCGACCTCCTTGAGCTGGGCATCGATTCCCAAGTCTGCGGTGCCGAGTTCGCTCTGAACTACGCAATCCCCCGCCGCGAGTTGGCCATCGCCCACTACCTCGAGTTCGAATCGGCTATCTCCATCCCGTTCGAAGTAACTCTTCCATGCGGGCACGTCTTCTGGCCGTACCCTGACGGTGATCTTGCTCCCGGTCTTCAAGTTAGAGATAGCAACCTTGACGAGTGCGGCGACCAACATGCGGTCCACTTGTGCTTCGCGATGCAGGATCTTCTTGGCAATCCCGAGCGCCAGATGGACGAGCTCCACCTCTACTTTGCCGTAATACTCAGAAGCAGCCTGATCAAAGCTCTCCATGGCTTCGTTGATCCGGGCATGTTCGCTGGCCGCGATGGCCGCGATGCGCTCCTGGGCGGCCTGCTGCGCCTCGTTCCGCCCCTCCTGTCTTCCACGTTCCAAAGCAATGGCCAAGTCCTGCTCGGTTATTCCCGGTTCGACGCCCCCTGGCTGTTCTTGCAGCTCCTGAAAGTCTGGAGACTCGAAGCCAGGGACGGAGTTCTGTCTCGAAAGTTCCGGATAGCTGAACGGCCGCACATCGTTCTGTCCTGGCGAATTAAAGGAGGTACTCATCATCGGTATCCGCTTTCAACACGATTTTACCTTCGCTTTCCAACTGGCGGGCACTGTCCACGATCTCTTGCTGCGCTTTGGTGACGTCGCGCGAGCGGACCGGACCCAAAGCTTCCATATCCTCCTTAAGCATATCGACCGCACGCGAGGACATGGCGTGGAAGATGTGGGCGCGCAGATCCTCGGTGGCCCCCTTGAGCGCAAGCGCCAAGGTGCGCTTGTCCACGTTCGCAACAACATCCCGCATGGCTACTTCGGTCACCGCGAGGAAATCTTCGAAGGTGAACATCAAATTGCGAATGTTGATGGCCAGTTTCGGGTCGCTGTGTTCGATGTTCTCGAGAATGGAACGAGATAAGTCGGTATCCAGCCGGTTCATCAGGTCGGCAACACTCTTGAACCCGGCATAGGTCCTGCGGCTTTGCTCGCCGAGCGATTGCAGTTTCTTGTTCAACACCGTCGAGACCTTTTCCGCCATCTCGGGAGAAAATTGGCGAAGTTGCGCCAGGCGCATCACGGCTTCGCCACGCGTCTGTTCCGGCAGTCGCATCAGCAACCCCGCCGCTTGCTTGGTCTCCATATGTCCAAGGATCAGCGCGATAGTTTGAGGGTGTTCGCCTTGCAAGAACTTAGCCAGTTGCTGGGGATCGGCTTTTTGCAAGGAATCGAGCTTGCTGGCGCTCAACTCCTGATTTCTGGAAAACTGCTTCATTAAATTCTGCGCACGATCCTCGCCATAGGCGCTGACCAGCAGGCGGGAAGCATAGTCATAGCCTCCCGACCCGATGTATTCCTGGGTCCTGGAGAGTAGGACATACTCTTCCAGTACCTGCTTCGCAGTCCTCGGCTCAACCACATTGAGCGTGGAAATTTCCTCGGTGATGGTTTGTATGGCTTGTTCCGGAAGATGGTGGTATACCTGTGCCGCCGTCTCTTCCCCGATCATGACTAGCAACACTGCTGCTCGATGAAGTCCGCTGATCTCAGAATCCGTTGCTGTCTTGGTCATTTCCCATCCTCGTTGAGCCACGCCTGAATCAGGCGGCCGGTTGCCTGTGGATCGCGCCGAACCTTCTCGATCAGCTCTTGGCGCGCCATGCCCTCGGTATTTTCAAGTGCCGCAGGGGAATTGGCGGCTTTTACGGCCGCTTTCGGCGCGGCGGCGGCGATTTCTCGCTTGCGGGCAGCCATCGCGCGAACCGCCGTGATCGCTTCTTTTTGAAAGGGTCGAAGCACCAGCAGGTACACTAGCAGGAAGAGCACGAGCAAAGAAGCGTAACGGACGGGCGTCGACCAGTCCTTCAGGGTGGTGCGAATCCGTTCGGCAGCATTGGCCGGTCGAGTGTCGAGTGGCAGGGGTTGTTCAAAGGATACGTTCTGCACGACCAAGACATCGCCTCGGTCATCGTCGATCCCAAGCGCCGCCTTCGCCAGCGCTTCGATTCTCTTCATCTCCTCGTCGGTTCGCTTGCGAAACTTCGGTGCTTGTCCGGGGCGCGTCGATTCGGTCGCGTCATCCACCGCCAGGGCAGCCGTGATTCGCCGTATCCTGCCTGCCGGCTGCAGGGTGTGCACGCTCACATGGTTGACCGCGAAGCTCTGGTTCTGGGTTTTCGAGGATTGCGCGCCGCCGGCGGGTTGCGCCTGCGCGGTAGAGGTTTTGGTATTCGTACTGGATGTGGCGCTGGGAATATTGCTGGAAGTTCCCGGGACGCCGCCCAGGGGCATCGCCCCCCCAATTTGTTCCTCCGAACTCTGCGAAGCAACTGCGATGACGCTGCTCGGGTCATAGTTATCCCGGCTCTCCTCGCTTGTGCTCGGATCGTATTCGACATCCACCGAGGCGCGGAGGCGATCGCTGCCCACTACCGGTTCTAGCGTCGTCATCACCTTGGCGACCAGGGCCTGCTCCATATCGGCGTCCCCCAAGGTTCCGTGCGGCTTTGAGCCGAGGGGGCGGTTCGTGTCGGCATCGACTACCGTCACGTTCTCCGGAGTCAGCTTGTCGACGGCACCGGAGACCAGCCTGGAAATAGTCTGGTAGTCCTGGTCCGAGAGCTGTCCCCGCCTGAGTTTCAGAATCACCGAACACTTCGCGGGCCGGTCGCGGGAGGTAAACAGCGAATCCTCCGGCATCACCAGATGAACCCTGGCTCCCTGCACATCTCGAAGGGTTTGAATGGTGCGCTCCAGTTCACCTTCCAAGGCGCGCTGGTAGTTGACCTTCTCATCGAAGTCGGTCTGCCCCCAGCTGGACTTGTCGAACAGTTCAAAACCCATACGCCCGCTGTGCGGCAAGCCATCGGAGGCCACCTGCAGCCGGGCGGTATCGACCTCGTCCACAGCCACGTTCACCGTTTTGCCGTCGGGAGTGATTTCGTAGGGAATACTTTTTGCCGCCAGTTGCCCTGCCAACCGTTGTGCATCCTGCGGATCCAGGTCGGTGAACAGTGGCTTGAAATCCGGCTTGGCAATCAGCTTCACAAAGCCCAGCAGGGCGGCCAGAGTCAGCACGGCGCCGACGGCGAGCATGATACGCTGTTTGTTCGTCATGCCGGACGAGTACTGCTTAAGCTGATCGAATACCTGTATTTGTGACGCCATGGTGTGCTGTCAGCCGTTCTAGCGAATCCTTCAGAATTGCATTCTTGAGACTTCCTGATATGCGCTTACGATCTTGTTGCGCACCTGCATCATGAGTTGAAACGCGACGTCCGCTTTCTCCACCGCGATCATCACGTTGTGAACGTCCTGGCGGTTGCCCTGCGCCATTTGGCTCACCTGTTGCTGGGCATCCGTGTGCATCAGCTCGACCTGATCGACGGCATTCTGCAGCACGGATTGAAAGCCACCGCCTTCCGTCTTGGACGGTGCCGTGGGAGCCGTGGGCGAGGTTCCCTGCGCCGGCGAAGGCGTGTAGATCGGCGAAAACGAGTTACCGGAAATAGAATTCATACCCGCCTCTACTTGAGAATGTCGAGCGCTCCGGACACCATTTGCTTCGACGCATTCACCGCCGAGGCATTCAACTGGTAGGCGCGCACGGCATCCATGAGATCAGCCATTTCCTGAACCGGATTGATGTTGGGATAAGCGACGTAGCCTTGGGCGTTGGCATCGGGATTGCCCGGCTCGTAGCGCATGAGCGATGGGGTGGAATCCTCCACCACCTGCGAGACCCGCACGGTGGGCGCGGGCAGCATCGGCAGATTACCGCCGGCCCGGGCAAACATCAGGCGAAATGAACTCTGTGGCGTGCTGGAAAACACCACCTCCTTGCGGCGATACGGTCCGCCATCGGGGGTGCGGGTGGTTTCCGCATTGGCCATATTGGCCGTGACCACTTCCGCGCGTTGTCTTTCGGCAGATAACGCGGAGCCACTGATCTCAAGCAGGTCAAACATGCCCATGACTATTTCCCTTCGTTGATCGCCGTCAGCAGGCGATGGAACTCGGTGCGGATCAATTGAACCCCCATGCGGAACTGCAATTGGCTCTCGGCCAGCGCCAAACCTTCTCGGTCGAGATCCACATTGTTCCCGTCCGGGCGCTCCAGCAAACCGGAAACCGTTCGCACCATGGGCATCTGGGGGGCATTCTCTCCGCCGAGCGACCGCTGTAGCTCGGCTTTGAAGTCAACGTCCTGAGTGTGATAGCCCGGCGTATCGACATTCGCCATGTTGTTGACAACCAGCGAGTGCCGGGTGGTGGCTACGTTCAGGTAGCCCTCTAACAGTTGCAACATCGACGGGGAACTCATCGCAGCGCATAACTCCTTGGCGGAAGTCCGTACTCACGGATACGGTTGCGCACCGTGCGCAGACTCATGCCCAGCATCTTGGCGGCGTGGGTGCGGTTGCCCTGCGTCGCTTCGAGCGTCTTTTGCAGAAGGTTGCGTTCAATCTCGCGCATCGAAACCCCGGGGCCGGCATTTACCGGCAAAGCCGCCGTGGAAGACAGCGACTGCAGACCCTCCCGCGTGAGCCAGCCCACATCGATGACCGGAGAGTCATCCAGCGTGACGACCCGGCGGATGAAGTTCGCCAGTTCCCGCACGTTGCCCGGCCAGTCATGCCCAACCATGCCGTTGATGAACTCCGTGCTGAACTCGGGAACCGGCTTGCCGGCCTGTGCACAGAACTGCTCGGAGAAGTGCCGGATCAACAGCGGAATATCCTCGCGGCGGTGGCGCAGCGGCGGTACTCCGAGAGGAATAACATTCAGCCGATAGTAAAGGTCGGCGCGAAACTCCCCTTGGCCAACCATTTCGAGGAGCGAGACATTGGTGGTCGCAATGATTCGGATGTCCGCGGTGTAAGTCCTCGTGTCTCCGAGCGGCTCGAACTGGCGCTCCTGCAGGGCGCGGAGCAGCTTGGGCTGCAGACTGAGAGGCATCTCGCCAATTTCGTCCAGCAGCAAGGTCCCGCCTTCCGCCAAGCCAAACTTTCCCGTGTGGTTCTGGATCGCGCCGGTGAAGGCGCCTTTGGCATGGCCGAAGAGTTCGCTCTCCAGGAGATGTTCCGGAACCGCGGCGCAGTTCACGGCGACAAAGGGCTTGTCCCGCCGGTCGCTGGCCTCGTGAATATACCGGGCCAGTAATTCCTTTCCGCTCCCGCTCTCTGCCTCGATCAACACATCCGCATTGGCGCGGGCGGCGTGCCGGGCTCTTTCCAGGCACCGTTGCAGGCTCGGGGAGTTCCCCAGGATTTGCACCTCAGCCGTGCGCTTGTTGGTAGAAGAAGTACTTTCTTCCTTCCGGGCTCGATGGATAATTTCCCGGAGTTGTTCGAAGGAAACCGGCTTCGTCAGATAGTTGCACGCGCCGCTCTGAATCGCGTTGACGGCATCGGGTACGGTTCCGTATGCGGTGAGCACGACGACCACCGTCTTCGGCGAGCAGCCGCGCACGTGGGTCATCAGCTGCAAACCGTTTCCATCCGGCATCTGCACATCGGTAACCAGTACCGAGTAGGTTTTGCCGGCGAGACGGCGCATGGCATCGGTAACCCCGGAGGCAGTCTCGACCGCCCACCCGTCACGCTGAAAGTTCGCTGCCAGCGCGGCGCGCATGCCGGGCTCGTCATCCACCACCAGAACAGACTTGGAATTAACAATACTCATAGGGCCGGAATCTCCAAGTACATGGCCGTACCGCGTTGACCGGTATATCCAACTCCCAGCTTTCCTGCATGGGCTTCCACGATGCGCTTGCATACCGCGAGGCCTAGCCCCGACGATTTTCCACTCGCGCTGAATCCGACCTCGAAGATGTGGGGCAGGTGCTCCGGGGCGATGCCCGAACCTGCGTCGCTGACCTCGACCCGAACATTAGAGCCATCGTTCGATGCGGTAACCATGACCGTGCCGCCTTCCGGCGTATGCTTCAGCGCATTGTTGGCAAGGTTCATGACCACCTGGCGTAATCCTTGGGAGTCGCCGCGGACCTTCAAGGGACTGCCATCAAGCTGCAGACAAAGTTCAATCACGCGTTCGCGCGCCGCAGGCTGCAGCAGCTGCACGCAATCCCGAAGTAGGCCTTCCAGATCGAAAGCCAATCGGTCCAGGGCGCCGGTGGTATAGAGCCGTAAAACGTTGTTCACGATCGCCCCCAGCGTGCGCACACCCGAGGCGATGTGGCGGACCCAACCCTGGGCTTCCTCGCTCAGCGCGCCTTCGTCTGCCAGCAGAGTCGCGAACAGCTCCATATGAGCCAATGGATTTCTAATCTCATGGGCCAGAATCGAAGACATCTCACCCAGTGCGATCGAGTTGCGCGCCCGGTCACGTTCCATCTCAAACGCCTTGCGCGCCGTAATGTCACGCAGAATCAGGAGTTGGTAGTCCTGGCCCGGATTCTGAAAGAAGCTCACGCGCACGCTACGCACGGTTAACCATCGGGCTTGGCCGCCAACTTTGATCCGAATCTCTTCTTCACCGCCCTCGGCAGCCTCCATGCGGCCGCACAGATCAATGATTTCTTGCGGAAGCAGGTCGGATGCGTATCCTTGCAGGTTTAGAAGGCGTTTGGCTTCCGGATTCGCCAAGGTTATTCCCCGGGAACCAGCCTTGGTGAGGACGACCCCGCACGGCAAGGCATGGACAATGCTATAAAGCGAGCGCCTGGTGGTCTCAGCAATTTCTAAGCTGCGCTCCAGCTCCCGATTCCGCTCTTCCAGCTCCCGGCGCAGCCGGTAGACCTCCTGTTGCAGTTCAGAATGAGAGACTTCGAGCCGGTTGGCAGCCTCGATGAACTGAGCGAAGCCAGCGGCTAGTTCCCCCACCTGGGGGACGCTCATTGGACGGGAATGAGAACTAGGCAACATCTGCCTAGTCGAAGTGCAACATGAGTACCAAATCCCGATCGGGAAAAATTGAAATGCTTTGGGTGGTTGGGGATGGGTACTAAGGTAACCGATGACGAGGGTGGCGTGGTTAGTGCGGTGTCCCGGTACCCGGTTGTCATGCTGAGGGAGCCGGATCGCGGTCGCGATCCGGCGAGTCGAAGCACCTTGTGGTCATTCAAAGAACCACAAGGTCCTTCGACTCGCCCTCGCTACGCGCGGGCTCGCTCAGGATGACAGTGTCTTGGATGTGTGTTTGCGGTAGGACCGGTGCCTATATAACGATATGCTCGGGCGTGATCACCGAGGCATCGCCCGCCAGAATACTGGCTCGCTCGATCAGGTTTCGCAATTCCCGCACATTGCCTGGCCACGGATGCTGATGTAGCAACTCCATGGCTTGGCTGCTGATGACCACCGAGCGCGAGGCAAATCTCTCAAGGAACGCTTTGACGAGGGCCGGAATATCCGGCCTCCGATCTTGCAATCGCGGCAGCCGGATCGGGAAAACGGCCAGCCGGTAATAGAGGTCCTCACGAAACAGCTTCTGCTTGATGAGTTCGCGCAAGTCCGCATTGGTAGCAGCCACGACTCGTACGTTGACCCGGAAACTCTCCGTGCTGCCCAACCGCTGCACCTCTCCCTGCTCCAGGAAGCGCAGGATCTTCGACTGCAAGGACAGCGGCATATCCCCGATTTCATCCAGAAATAGGGTGCCTTTGTGAGCGGCGTGGATGCGTCCGACCTGGGATTGCACCGCTCCGGTGAACGCTCCCTTGGCGTAGCCGAAGAGTTCCGCTTCCAGCAAGGGCTCCGGGATGGCGGCACAGTTGATGACCACGAAGGGCGCGGAGTACCTTGGGCTCAAGCGATGGATGGCCTGTGCGACCAAGTCCTTGCCCGTGCCGCTCTCTCCCGTAATCAGCACCGTAGTGTCGCGCCCGGCCACCATTCGGGTCATCGAATACACATGGTGCATCTCTTCGGAGTTGCCGATGAGCCCGGGAAGTCCCAGTTCCTGACCGTCGTCCTGGGGTAAATCGACTCTTAAGTGGGCCGTACGCAAGGGACCGTGCTTGTCGATGGCCGAGGCAACTTCCTTGCCAAGCTGGGCCGAAGGCGGAGCCACCGGCTGGCCGGTGCTCGGATTGACCGTGACAATTTGCAGGTGAGGGTACAGGGAGTCGATCAGGGAGCGGAAGTCGCTCACCATCAAGTCGGGAAGATTAGGATCCAGCAGCAGCACCTGGCAATCCACCAGGCCGAGTTTCTCCAAAGCATCGGCGCCGCTGTGAGCCTCTTCCACGCTCCAGCGGGAGCAACGAAGGCGTGCGCCTAGGGCGTGCCTGAGATCCTCGTTTCCGCTAACCACCAGGACCGTCAGCCCCGTTGCGGCGGAAGTCGCGCAGGCTTCATCTGCTGCCGGGCGGATCTGTGAAAATGTTTCGCCGTTCAACACTGGGAACCTGCCGATTCGGAGTTTTTCCACAACTCCAGTTGAATGAGGCCTCCTCGTTCGGACACCTCAATTTCTCCATTCAGCGCGGAAACGTAGGCGCGAATCAACTGCAGACATTGACCGGCGCCGACATCCCGGGGTAACGACTTACTCGTATACTCGGCATCCAACTGAATCCGCCCATTCTGCTCGACGATCGCCAAATTGGCCACCCCGCAAGCGGCGCAGCGGAGATAGCTGACCAGCGCAAAAGCCAACCTGGGGATTACGCCCAGAGGTGCGGTAATCTCTGCCGGGCTGACTTGCGGGTGGAAGCGCACCTCAATTCCTTCCCGCTCCAAGGCTTCACTTTGCAGGCTGCAGGCATGCACCAGCGCCTCCTGCAAGGATCGCGACTCCAATGGCTGCGACCGGCGGAAGGGAAGGATGGTCTCACGGACCAACAAGAGTGCATCGGAGGTGCGCTCGATCTGCACCAGGGCATCCTCCACTCCCTTGCGCAAACGCTCCAGATCGCCGGCCCCCATCAGGCACAGCTCCAGCCCCATCTGCAGGGCAGCCAAAGGCTGGGCCAGCGAATGCAGCCCCGCCGCCACCGCTTCGGCTAATTCGAATTCCTTCTTCTTCGTTGAAATCTCGTCCTCAAGGCGACCGCTACTCATCGCTAAGGACATAGCCAATACCCCGCACTGTGCGAATCAGCTTGAAGTCGAAGCCGGCATCCACTTTGTCGCGAACGTATTTCACATAGACGTCCACGAGGTTGGTGGAAGCATCAAAGGGCTGCTTCCAGACGTTCTCCATCAATTCCGCGCGCGTGACCGTGCGGCGCGCGTTGCGCACCAGGTATTCGAGCAGTGTAAACTCGCGCGAGCTGAGTGCAATGGGTTTTCCGGCTCGTTCCACGCGATATCCCGATCGATCCACCATTAGGTCCCCAACCTGCGACACATCCTCGACGGGCTCGGTATGTCGCCGTAGTAGGGCGCGAACCCGGGCCGACAACTCGAGCAGAAAAAATGGCTTGTTCATGCAATCGTCGGCGCCAGAGTTCAGGGAAAGGACCTTGTCTTCCAGGCTGCTCATGGCGGTTAGAACAAGCACAGGGAGCTTGGGATGGCGGGGCCGCAATTGCCGCAGGAGGGTGAATCCATCCACCTTGGGAAGATTCAGGTCCAAAATCAAAAGATCATACCTGGACCCGCTCAGCGCGTTCGAGGCAGCCTCGCCGTCATTGGCGACCTCCACCCCGTAGCTCTCCTCCTCCAAGCGGCTGCGAATCAGCGTTGCCAGCGGAAGATCGTCTTCCACGACAAGGATTTGGGAGCGATTGCCGGAACTAGCCTGCCTGCACTCGGGATGCATAAGCCATTCGACGGTCGCCACTTAGGATCTGTTCGAGCATCCGCTGCGGTCGGGATTGATGCTGCTAGATTAGAAAGTAACAGATTCCAGCTATTCCGATGTGATGTGCGTCACAAGTTGGGGAAAAACTTCCAGTATTCATACACTTAGGTAATACCGTAAACACCTGAGGGGGACAAATTACGGCCCCATAATGTGTCTAGCGGTTAGATCTCAGGACACAGCTTCGGACGAGAATTCCGCTCGCCTTCCCGAATGGCAACGGGTTCAAATCGGCAACGACATGGACCATTGCACGGCTTTCACGTAGGCGTCACCCAGCTCCCCTTCGTCCAATCCAAGTCCACGAGCATGAGTCGCACACTCAAGCCATTGGCCCTGCTCATAACACGAGAGGACCTGTAGCAGGCTGGTGAGCCTTCCCTCCTTCCCGGTCAGGGCTCCGCGTACCGTGACAGGTACATCGATGTTTTGCAAGAGGGACGCCACGTCTAGCTCCAGAATCGCGGGCATCAGCGAGAACAGGCCAACCAGAAAGCCCTCGTACTCTGTGCATTTTGCGTGGGGGGCCAGGGCCTCCGCCAGCTTCGCGCGCAGAAGCGCGAATCGTAACAACTCCTTGGGTTTGTCACGGTTGGCTGCCACCGTTCCCGTGAGCATGACCCAGCGCCGGATACCGCGTTCTCCCAGTAAGGCTAAGGCGTGCCGTATCGAGCGCACGCCGGATTGCAAGCAGAACTCGGCGGAGTTAAGAAACTGCAGTAGCCGGAAACACAGCGCCGGGTCCTCTTTGATGATGCGTTCGATTTCTGAGAACTCCAGCTCCTCGTTGGCGGTTGCGCGCAGTAGGCGCATGCTGGTCACTTGGGAGGGGCTCAGCTTCCGGTTGGAGACTGCCTGCGGCGGCTGACAGAAGAAGAATCCTTGAAACAGCCCGTAGCCGTGACGACATGCTTCTTCGTACTCTGGCTTGGTGTCCACATGGTGGGCCAGCAAGAGCTTGACTCCCCGGAACTTTCGGCCGACATCGGATCGAACCGACAGTGGCGTATTGCGAAAATCGATCTTCAGAATGTTGGTATGTTCCAGAAACGGTCCAAAGTCCTGACGGATGGCGAGGTCATCTAAGGCCAGCCAGTAGCCGGCCTTCCGAAGTTCTTTGCAAATCTGAATCGCCCCGGAATCGGGCTGCACGCAGACCGGGAGTTCCAGCACGGTGGACTCGGGAGGAAGAATTTGACGCAAGTCACTGGTCAGCAGCTCAGGGGTGCAGCGTACGAACGCCTTCGTGATGCCACGTAACGCCTCGATGTCGCTTTTGGAGGCGTCGAAGGTCCGGATTGCATTGGCCCCAGCGTCGGCGGAACCAAGGCCCCTGGGCTCGCTGCTCTCAAAGCCCTGTAACAGTTCGTAGCCAATGCAGTTCCCTGTGGCATCGAGAACCGCCTGCCGGGTAATAAATCGGGTCCCTAATTGCATACATCCACCCGTTTCTGATCGTGATCGTGCTCAGTCACTCCCACCTGACTTCGAGGCGGAGTTTGCCCCAGCCTCTCCCGGAGTCGGATTTTGCGGCGGTGACCCGGGTGCGCCTGCCGTCATGCTTTGTGGGTCATGGTTTTCATCTTTCTCAGCTACTCCCTCCCTCTGGTCGTCGTTCAGGTATTGAACGACCATCGATATGCGGCGATTGGCCGGGTTTTCCGGATCGCTCGGAATCTTTAGCCGCTGGTCAGCAAATCCTCGAACCTGGCTCACTTGGTCGGAGCGCACCCCATTGGCTTGCATGAGCACTCGGGTAGCATTGGCGCGATCCACGGAGAGCTCCCAGTTGCTGTAGCCTTGCCTGCCTGTGAACGGTCGGGAGTCCGTGTGTCCTTCGATGGATAGCTTGTTGGGAATCTTGCCTAGTTCTTCCGCCAGTAGCTTCAACATTGCGCTGCCATCGCCATTGGGGACTGGGCTTCCCAGGTCAAAAAAAGTTCCCTTGGCGCTCTCCAGCAACTCGATCCGCAACCCTTCCGAAGTTACGGTCATCGTGATCTGGTCCTTCAGCTTATCGAAGTTGCTCATTTTGCGAACGGCTTTTTGCAATTCCTCTTTCAGCTTGACGAGGTTCTCTTTCGTGATCGCGAAGTTCTCTCCCGAACCCCGGAGATTCGTCCCCACCATTTTGGAGGTGCCGGTCGGATCCTTAAAGTAGCCTCCCACGGCCTCCTGCATTTGCTTGCTGGTGTTCATCAGCCAGAGCACAATGAACAGCGCCATCATGGCGGTAACAAAGTCGGCGTAGGCAACCTTCCATGCGCCACCATGATGGCCCGCATGGCCGTTGCTGCGCTTGATGACGATGATGGCGGGTTTCTTCTCGGGCATGATGCTACGCCTCTGCCGCCGCCGCGGCCTTGGTGCCTCGGCAGGTGGACTCCAGTTCCTCGAAGCTGGGCCGGACTCGGGTCGGAACCGCCCGGCGCGCCATCTCCACGGCCACAATCGGGGGGGTGCCTTTCATGAAGGCCACCAGAACCACTCGCATCGCGTGATAAAAGGCCCGCTCCTCTTCCACCGTGTGCCCGATGTTCGTCGAAAGCGGACCTACGAGGCCATAACACAGGAGAATGCCGAGAAAGGTGCCAACCAGTGCGGCCGCCACTTTCTTGCCGATCTCCTCTGGCGGCCCACCCAGCGCGCTCATCGTGATCACAACTCCTAGAACTGCCGCTACGATCCCCAGACCGGGAAGGGAATCCGCCACCGTTTGCAGCGCGGCCACCGGGGCGGCCTGCTCGTGATGGTGTACCTCCATATCGAGTTCCATCATCTGGTCCAGGTCAAACGGTTCGACTCCGCCAGCCATGGCCATGCGCATCGTGTCGCACACGAACGCACACAGATGGTGATCCTTCAGAAATTGCGGATGGGCGGAAAAGATTGGGCTCTCGTTGGGGCCCTCAATGTCCTTCTCCACCGCTACTACTCCTTCCTTGCGCGCCTTGTTCAGCAACTCGTACATCATCAGCAGGGCGTCCAGGTATTTGTCCCGGCTGAACTGCGAGGGTTTGAAGGCGCCCAGCACGTAGTTGGCAATCTTCTTGAGGATGTGAAGGGGATTGGCGACCAAGAGCGTGCCCACTCCGGCGCCGCCGATAATGATCAGCTCCGCGGGCTGCAGCAGGACACGGATATTACCGTGTTCCATTAGATAGCCCGAGGCGATAGCACCGAATACGACGACGATTCCAATAATTAAAAACACAGGTCACTCATTCCTCGGGAATGCTGTGCGTATCCGGGGCCCAGGGAAGCTACCGGAACGTGCTCCACCACCGAGGTATCTATCGGCAGTTGTGAGCGTTGAATTCAATCCGATGCTTGACCTTCGGCCCGGTGCGCGGAGAAAGAAATGGGATCCAGCGAGTGGATCCCCAAGCGAAAACTCCCATGGAAGTGAGTGAATCCATCGAGCACCCGAACAGCCAGCTTCATGGCCCAAACCAAGGCACGTGGCCCTTTTCCGTTAAATGATGCTTGTTGGTTGAACGTCTTCGAGAAGTGAATTCACAATGTTCCTGGGGAACTGCCCCCGCCGTTGTGGGAGCTGTGCCCGGAACCTGTACCCGCCTATTTATCGGCAGGCTGGGCGCCAAGGTTCAACCCAAATTTGCGTCGTTTGCGAGCTTCTGCCAGGATCGCCAGAAAGAAAAAACCCGCAGCCGGGAGGCTGGCGGCTGCGGGCAAGTTACTGCAGGTATGGTCGAGCGGCTACCCTCGGCCGATCCCGATGTACTGATAGCCCATGCTGCGCAAGCGATACCCATCGAGCAGATTTTTGGTATCCACAATGATGGGGCGCTTCAGGAGCCGTTTAATCTTGTCGAAATCCAGGGCGCGGAACTCGGGCCAGCCGGTGGCGACCACCAGGGCATCCCCGCCGTCCGCCGCTTCGTAGGCGTTGTTGCAGTAGTGCACGAGCGAGGACAGCTCCTCCTTCGCCTCGCTCAGCGCCACGGGATCATAGGCGCGGATCGATGCCCCTCGCGCCCGTAGCTTGCGCGCCAGCTGAACCGAGGACGAGCCCGCCACGGAGTTGGTGTTGGGCTTAAAAGCCAGGCCCAGGAGTCCCAGCGCCTTGCCGCTGACCGAGTCCAGGGCGCGGCAGATCTTGTCGGCCAGGTTTTCCGAGAGGCCGCAGTTCACCTCGCGGGCCGCGGCTAGCACTTTCAGCGACACGCCGTTGTTGCCGGCCAGTTGCGACAGCGCCTCCATGTCCGCCTCGACAAAGGCGCCGCCAAAGCCCGCGCCCGCCTGCAAGCAGCGCGGAGCAATCTTCTTGTCCAGCCCCAGCGCCAGAGCTAGATCGACCGCATCGGCGCCAACCCGTTCGCACAGCCGTGCCAGCTCGTTGATGAATGAAATTTTGGTGGCGACAAACGCGGTGGTGGCTTCGCGCGCCAGTTCGGCCGTCTCGAAACTGGTGACGATCACCGGCACACCGCGCATGACCAGCGGCCGGTAAACCTGCTTCAGGGTGAGAACCGCACTGTTGCTGGAGGCGCCGATCAGGATGCGGTCGGGCCAATTGAAGTCCTCGACCGCGCAGCCGTCGGTGAAAAACATCGGCTGGCAGACCACCGTCACCTTGTGCCCGAGCTCCTGGATGCGCCGCTGGATCTGCGCCGTGGTGCCGACCGAAACCGGGGTCACCACGACGAGCAGCGCCTCATCGTTGGTCAGCGAAGCCAGCTTGATTGCGGTTTGTTCCAGGTAAGCCGGCGAATCTTGAGCGAGGAAGACGACTTTCGCTCTGGGAACGCACGATGCCAGGTCGGTCGAATAGACTAGCCGCCCGGCGCGCACTCCGCGGTGAATGATGTCGTTCAGGTTCCGCTCGTAGTAGGGGACATTGCCTTCGGCCAACGCGGTTAGCGTGGTGGTGTCCTGATCGCAGCAGCTCACCGGCAGGCCGAAATCCGCCAAACAGGCCGAAAACAACGTTCCCAGGTACCCCGCACCGTACACCGTGATCTGCATGCGCTGTTCCCCCCGAAGGAATACGTGCCCAAATCATTACAATCCGGGGGAGCTGGCAAGACAACATGCACAAAGGGCAATGCGGGCTTCTAATCGGCTGCTGGACTTTGGTCACCTGCCCACAATATTTTCACTCTGTCCCAGCGGCACGGGCAGCAGATCCTGCCAGTAATAGGCGGTATCTTTTTGCCGGACGAAGGTCAACTGCTCGATCGGCAGGCGGCGGGAACCGGGGTAACTGGCCCAGCGGTTACGAGCTTCGAGCGCGGCCTGGCGGGCCTGCTCGTCGCCCGTCATCTTGACGATCGTGAGGTGCGGCATGTAGGGCCAAGGCTCGTCGCAATGCAACGCGCCGACATTGAGCCGGTCGTGCAGTTCGCGGATGCGGTAAGCCGCATGGGCCACCCGGATGAAGATTGTCGGGGTGGTGGGGCTGAACGTCTCCACGTCGCCCAGCACGATTTCGAAAGGTTCCACGTTGCGGCAGATTTGGGTGATGATCTCGCCTGCGGCTTGTTCGCTGCCCTGCAGCGTGCGCGGGGGGAGAATAGTCACATGCGCCGGCAACTCAGGATGCGAGGGATAAAGCTCCCGTCCGAGTTGCTCGACAAAATCCCCCACAGGGTGCCGCACGTAGGCGACCACGGCGTAAAGCGAAGCTTCCATACGAAGACGTCAAATTATAGCGCGAGCGAGCAGCCCGCAGCAGCAATGGCTTCCTCCGGCCCTGCCCAGCACTCTGCCGCTCCGAGACGAGACGCTCCCAACCGGATTGCTTACTCCACTCTCGCCAAGTGCAGGCCGAACCAACGCTTCTCATCCGTCCACGCTCGTTCCAGGGTGAAGCCGCCGTTATGCAGAATCGAGGCGATCATGCCGGGCGTGAACTTGTAGCTGTTTTCGGTGTGGATGCGCTCCCCAGCCTCGAACCGCACGCACGTCCGCAGCAGGTCGATCGGCACCTGCTGCGTGCGCAAACTTTCCAGGTACATCTCGATCCGCGACTCCTGCGGGTTCCACTGCGTCACGTGGTGGAAGCTGTCGAGGTCGAAGTGTCCGCCGAGTTCGCGATTGATGCGCGCCAAAATGTTCTGATTGAACCGCGCCGTGACCCCGGCGGCGTCATCGTAGGCCGGGAGGAGCACCGACGCGTCCTTCACCAGGTCGGCGCCGAGTAGCAGGGCGTCTCCGGGGGCGAGCGAACGTCGGATGGCGCGCAGCACGGAGGAAGCCTCCATCGGCTCGAAGTTGCCGAGGCTCGAGCCGATCGAGAGCACCAGTTTTCTTTCCCGGATCCGCGACAGCGCCGGCAGTCCCAGCGTGTAATCGGCAACGATCGGTTCCACCCACAGCCAAGGCAACTCCACGCGAAGCCGCCTTCTCGAGCGCAGCATCACCTCGCGGCAGACGTCCACCGGATAGTAAGCCGCCCGTCCTTGCAGTTCCAGCAGAGCCTGTAACAGCAGCGTGGTTTTTTCGGAGCTGCCCGCGCCCAGCTCCACGATGCTCACTCGTTGCGGCTCGGAAAAATCCCCCACCCTTCGATTTCGCTCCGAGCAGGCTCCGGCACGGATACAGGGAGAAGAAACAGGTCCTTCGCTTCGCTCAGGATGACAATTCACTTTTTCTCTGTGTCTCTGTGTCTCTGTGGCAGGTTTTCGGGCATCATCATTGCGCAAGGCGATTGGTGCCGGGTTCTCTATGAAGAAATCCAGAATCTCGGCGGCATACTGCTGGAGCAGGCCGCGCTCGGTTCGCGTCAGGTAATACTCCGGGAGCGTGGTGATCTCGTCGAACAGACGCGAGCCGGCTTCGTCGTAGAACAGCTTGGGCGGGAGCGATTTCGGCTGGCGCGTCAGGCCGCGATAGACATCCTCCGCGATCGCCGGCAGCTCACCCAAGCCAGCCCGGTCCGCTCGTTGACTCAAGGAAAAGGTGTCACGCGCAATCATTGGCTAGCCGTATTCCCGTAAACTGCCAGCGCGCGTGTGGCGGGAAGAAGTTGCGATAGGTCGCGCGAATATGCGAGCGCGGGGTGGCGCAGGAACCGCCCCGCAACACCATTTGGCCGGACATGAATTTGCCGTTGTATTCGCCCAACGCGCCTCCGCTGGGACGGTAACCCGGATAGCCAAGATAGGCGCTGGAAGTCCACTCCCACAGGTCACCGAACATCTGGGCTGGCTTGCCCACCGGCACCAGGGATGCCGGCGGCGCCGGCTGGGGATGAAAGCGCTCCCCTTCGAGGAAATTACCGTTCATGGCCACGCGATTGGCTTCGACTTCCCACTCGGGCTCGGTTGGCAGCCGCGCCCCGGCCCAGCGGGCGTACGCATCAGCCTCGTAATAGCTGATGTGGCACACCGGCTCATGCGGATCGATCTCCCGCCATCCGGCCAGGGTGAAAATCCGCCATTCGTCGTCGGGGTCCCCAAAACGCGCCGAATCCTCGCGTTTTGCGGTGCGCTGCGGTTCCCAATAGAGCGGCGCGCGCCACTCATTTGCGATCACTGCGTCCCAGCCATCGGAGAGCCACAACTGCGGCTTGCTGTAGCCGCCGTCGCGCATGAACTCCAGATACTCGCCATTGGTCACCAGTCGCGAGCCGATGCGGAATTCGCGCAGATAGACCTGATGCCGCGGGGTCTCGTTGTCGAAGGCGAAGCCGTCGCCGGCATGGCCAATCCATTCCAGACCGCCGAGCACGTTGAAGAATTCAAACTGCACCGGGTAGGGATAGTCCTGGGGGCGGCGTTCGATGTAGGCGGGCCGCAGGGGCTGGGACCACAGCGCGTGTTTGATATCGGTGACGATCAGCTCCTGGTGCTGTTGCTCGTGGTTCAGCCCCAATTCCACCAAGGCCGCAATTTCCGGCGCGATCCAGCCCGCCTGCAGCAATCGCGACATGTGTTCATCGACATGGCGGCGGTACGCGTAAACCTGCTGCAGCGTGGGGCGCGACACCAGCCCGCGCGCGCAACGCAAAGGATGCGCTCCCAATTGTTTGTAATACGAGTTGTAGAGGAACGTGTACTGCGGATCGAGTGGCCGGTAGTCGGCCGCGTGCGGCGCGAGGATGAAGGTCTCGAAAAACCAACTGGTATGCGCCAGATGCCACTTGGTGGGACTGGCGTCCGGCATGGACTGCAGCATGCAGTCTTCGGCGCTCAGCGGCGCCGCCAGCCGTTCCGTCATCTCGCGGACGGCCACATAGCGCGTGGCCAGCTTGGCTGTGAGGTCGGCGCTCCAAGTCAAAGTCGTCGAAGGCGCCATGCGGGCTCCTGGGGCCGGAGGGCCGGCAACAATCCCCCGCGAAGTCCCAACAAGTGCGCGGCGCTTGTCGGGTACTCGCGGGGGTCCCCAACAAGTGCGACTGCACTTACTGAGGTGCTCGTGCCCATTGGATGCACTAAGGGAAGGGAAAGACTTTGTTGATTCCTAAGCCGTACGCAGCTCACGCGGGTGGACTGTTCCGGGCGGCACGAGCCGCAAGATCTCGTTGCTTATGGCGCACATACTTTTTCTTGCAGACCGGCTGGAGCCAACTGCTTGAATTCCGCGAGATTCAATGTGTAGATTCGTTCCACCGCGCATCTTGCCGCACAGCGCAGCAGCAACACGTCGTAAATCTTTGCCCCGATCCATCCGCCGCTTCCCATCGCGTTCAAGGCTTTCAGATAGTCCGTCTTATCGAGGGGTACGACCTCAAAATGCGGCAGGACGTTGTCACTGATGATGCGCACCGCCTCGAGCGGGTGTATGCGCGGCTGTACCGGCAGGCGCGTAAGTGCGGCATACACTTCGGCGATGGAGTGTGCGCACATGAACCCCCGGTCCTGACCAGCGGCGACGCGCAGCAGCGCAGGTCTGGCTTGTGGGTAATGGGGATGGCTTTGCTCGGAGGCGGCGACGAGAACGGTCGTATCGAAAAAAATATCCATCCCGGCTACGCTTTCAAGAGGGAGTCCATCCGCTCTTCGCGCACGTCGTCAAGAATACGTCTCCAATCGGCACCCGGCTCTGCGACACCCTGATGGACCCAAAGACCATCGACCTTAATCATTGGAGGCCGTTCTTGGACCCGCTTGAGGAGCACGCCATCCGGCTGCTCAATCGCTTCCAGTTCCGTGTCTGGCTTGAACCCTAGTCGCTCCCGGAGAGGCTTGGGAACGACGATCCGCCCCGATTTGTCTATTTTAAGTTCCATATTACATGGTATAGACCATAAATAATACCATACCACCTACCACAAAACATGGCAAAACTACCTCGATGTTCTTGTTTGCTCGTAAAATCCCGGGAACCTTAATGATGGGTGCCCCACGTTCAGCGCGAAGCGCTTAACGTGGGTTGCTCTGTGCATTCGGGGTGCAAAAAACAATCCCAGGTTAGCGCCGAACAGCACGGCGCGAACCTGGGGCACCCCGGCAGATGTGGGTAGGTCGTAACTTAGGCGTAGATCCCGCGGATCTTAATGGCGGCGGCGACGCGGTCGATCGCCACCATATACGCGGCGATGCGGTTGTTAACGTCGTGGGTCTCGGCGTAGCGGACCACCTCGCCAAAGGCGTTTCGCATGATGTAGTCCAATTGCTCGTTGACCACCGACTCTTTCCAGAAGTAGCCCTGCCGGTCCTGAACCCATTCGAAATATGAGGTGGTCACCCCGCCTGCGTTGGCCAGGATGTCGGGCATGACGAACACCTTCTTTTCTCCGAGGATCTCATCGGCGGCGGCCGTGGTCGGACCGTTGGCGCCCTCGATGATCACCTTTGCCTTAATGTCCGCGGCGTTCTTGCTGGTGATCTGGTTCTCCGTCGCGGCCGGAATGAGCACATCGCAGTCGTGGATCAACAGTTCGGCGGAGTCGAACGTTGCGGCACCGGGGAATTCCTGAACGGTTCGGTTAATCTCCTTGTAGTCGAACAGCGCGCCGATATCGATGCCTCTGGGGTTGTACAGGCCGCCCCCTAGCTCAGCAATGCCGATGATCTTGTAGCCCTCCTCATGCAGCAGCTTGGCTGCGTAGGAGCCGACATTGCCGAAGCCCTGCACGATCACCCGCGTCTCCTCGCGCCTCCTGCCCAGCTTCCTCATGGCCTCGTCCGTGATGATCATCACGCCGCGGCCCGTCGCCGCCTTCCGCCCCGCGGAGCCGCCCAGCGCCACCGGCTTGCCCGTAACCACCGCGGTCACGGTTTGGCGGCAATGCATGGAATAGGTG
This sequence comes from uncultured Acidobacteriota bacterium, assembly GCA_963837635.1. GTDB lineage: Bacteria > Acidobacteriota > Terriglobia > Terriglobales > Acidobacteriaceae > CAWINY01. The sequence continues at coordinate 1,011,722 of CAWINY010000007.1, read as the reverse complement.
TCCATGATCCAGGCCATGGTCTGCTCGTCGGTGCCCATGTCCGGCGCGGGCACGTCTTTTTCCGGCCCGATGAACTCGAACAGTTCGGCGGTGTAGCGCCGGGTCATACGTTCCAGCTCACCCTTGGACATGTGTTTCGGATCGCAGATGATGCCGCCCTTGCCGCCGCCAAAGGGAATGTTCACCACGGCGCACTTCCAGGTCATCCAGCTCGCCAGGGCGCGTACCTCGTCCAGGGTGACGTCGGGCGCATAGCGGATGCCGCCCTTGGCCGGGCCGCGGGCGATCGAGTGCTGCACCCGGAAGCCGGTGAACACTTCCAGCTTCCCGTTGTCCATCTGCACCGGGATGTGCACGATGATCTCCCGGTTGGGATAGCGCAGGAACCTCCACAGGCCCTCGTCGAGGTTCAGCTTGCGCGCCGCCAGATCAAAGCGGGCGGCTTGCGCCTCCCAGGGGTTGACTTCCTTTTCCAGAGATGCCGGATCGATTGCCATAGCGACTCCGCCCGTTTTTCAGCGCTCCTCTTGAATTTCAGATGCTCTGGCTCGGATATGAGACCCCTTATCCTGACCACGGATTACACGGATCGAACGGATGTACGCGGATCCTGACCTTTGCCCGATCCGTGCATCCGTTAGATCCGTAATATCTGTGGCTCTAAAAGCGCATGTTGTTTGGATCAGATGGGGCAGTCTACTCGCGCCCGGGCGAAGCTGGCAAGCGTGGGGTGCCATGCGGACTTATCGCCGCCCTGCCCTCCTTACTCGTATAATCAAACTTCCGCCAGAGCTGCCAGGGTCGCCAGCGAGCGCTAACCGCTTGGCAGGCATAAAGGCCCGTGGCAACCGGCGTCAATCGTCATGCTGATTCCGGATTATTCAGAGTTTCGCCGCCTCGCCGCGAATGCCACCCTTGTGCCCGTATCGCGGGCCGTGCCCGCCGACCTGCTCACGCCCGTGTCGGCGTTCCTCAGCATTGCTGCCAAGGAACGCAGTGCGTTCCTGTTGGAGTCGGTGGAGGGCGGGGAGAAGGTTGGGCGCTACACCTTTCTCGGCGTTCGCCCGTACATGACACTGAGCGCCGTCGGGGACCAGATCACCATCGAGCGCAATGGCAAAACGACCCGTCACCAGGGGTCGTTGTTCGCCGCAGTGCGCGAACTGCTGCGCGAACACCGTCCCGCCAGCATTCCCGGGCTGCCGCCCTTTACCGCGGGCGCAGTCGGCTTCTTCTCGTACGACGTGGTGCGCCGGCTGGAGAAGCTGCCCAACCGCGCCAAGGACGAACTCGCCACCCCCGATTGCGCCCTGATGTTCTTCGACCGCCTGCTGGCCTTCGATCATGTGCGCCACCAGATTCACATCATCGCCGCCGCTGACGTGGCGCGCGAGTCGCCGCGCAAGGCCTACGACCGCGCCCTGGCGGACATCGACGCCATCGAAAAGCAGCTTGCCAAGGGCTTGCGCGAGGCCGCCCGCAGCATGGCCCGGCGAAATCACGCCGGCGTTGCTGGCAAACTGAAGGTGCACAGCTCGACCAGCAAGCGCGCCTACATGAACGCCGTCAATCGCGCCAAGGAATACATCACCGCCGGCGACGTCTTCCAGGTCGTGCTCTCCCAACGCTTGGATTTCGAGCCGGGAGTTGAGCCCTTCGACATCTATCGTTCGCTGCGCGCGGTGAACCCGTCGCCCTACATGTATTTTCTGCGCATGGGCGACACCCACGTGCTCGGCTCATCGCCCGAGATGCTGGTGCGGGTTACCGGACAGCAGCTCGAATACCGGCCCATCGCGGGCACCCGCCCTCGCGGCGCGGACGAAGCCGCCGATCAGCGGCTCGAGAAGGAACTGCGCGCCGACGCCAAAGAGTGTGCCGAGCACGTTATGCTGGTCGATCTCGGCCGCAACGACCTGGGCCGCGTCAGCCAGTATGGCTCGGTCAAGGTGCGCGATCTGATGTACGTCGAGCGCTATTCCCACGTGATGCACATCGTTTCCGCCGTCGAAGGCTGCTTGCGTCCCGATCTTGACGCGCTCGCCGCCTTCGCCGCCTGTTTTCCGGCAGGCACGCTGACCGGCGCGCCCAAGGTTCGCGCCATGGAGATCATCGAAGAGTTGGAACCGCTGCGCCGCGGCCTCTACGGCGGCTCGGTTTTTTATGCCGATTTCGCGGGCAATCTTGATTCCTGCATCGCCATCCGCACCATGTTCCTAAAGAAAAAGCACGCCTACGTGCAAGCCGGCGCCGGCATCGTAGCCGATTCCAACCCGGAGAAAGAGTACGAAGAGTGCCTGAACAAGGCGCAGGCGCTGGTGCGCGCGACGAAGATTGCAAGAGGAGAACAGTAGTGGTATTCGTTCTCGATAATTACGATTCCTTCACCTACAACCTCGTCCAGTATCTGGGCGAGTTGGGCGCGGATGTGACCGTCCGCCGCAACGATCAGATCAACGTGGAAGAGGTCGACAAGCTGCATCCCGACCACATCCTGGTCTCGCCGGGCCCGTGCACGCCGCAGGAAGCTGGCATCAGCATCGAATTGATCCGCTATTTCGCCGGCCGTGTGCCGCTGCTCGGCGTCTGTCTTGGCCATCAGGCCATCGGCGCGGCTTTCGGCGGACGCGTGGTGCGCGCCTCCCGACTCATGCACGGCAAAACCAGCCCGGTGGAGCACGACGGCAAAACCATCTTTCGCGACGTGCCGTCTCCCATGACCGCCACCCGCTATCACTCGCTGGTGGTCTCCGAGCAGGGACTTCCTTCCGAGCTGGAAGTCTCCGCCGTGACCACGGAGCCGGACGGCTCGCGCACCATCATGGGGCTGCGCCATCGCCGCTATCAGGTGGAAGGCGTTCAGTTCCATCCCGAAAGCGTGCTCACCGACGACGGCAAGAAGCTGATCGGCAACTTTCTCCGTTTGTAACGAAAAACCTGTAGATTTTGTTTCACGGACTGGAGGCTGCCCACCGTGGACAGACGAGGTAACCCAATACGACTGACAGGTAGGGTGACGCCCTTGCGTTTTCTGTCTTGGTTTTTCGTTGCGGGTGTCTTAGCCGTAGGTGTGCTCATTTTGTTCCCTTCGTTGCCGGATCCCACCTGCGCAGCGTTGCTGGTGCGCTCGGAAGGAGAAGTGGCGGTCCCTCTGCCTGTGAACTGTGCCCGAACATCAGACGTGCCAACAGATGAGATGGTGAAGTATCTGGAGAACGAGCGAAATCACCGCGGTCTTATCTTCAAAGGGTGGATTACTTGCACAAAGATGGGCCAAGCACCAGCAGCGGGGTTTACCTTCGCAGAGGACCGGCATTGGTTCCCCAGTTACGTGCCGGGCACCTACCAGTTCCGACGCACGGTTATCCTGTTCCACTATGGACCTACCATTGGTCGAGGATCTCCTGTCGTAGCCGAAGTCTGCCTGATGCCATGGCTGAAGTACATTCGACAAGTTGCCACGCAATGCGACGGAAAGTTCTCAGTCTGGAGATGATGTACGGAGCGTCACCCCACATCTGTCCCCTTGGCAATGTGGATTCTTCTGATGTTCAACCGCTGACCCCGCGATTTCACCCTCCGATTTGCTACTCTGAACTCCTGATGCCCATCCACCAGGCGCTCATCCTCTTTGGCGCGGCGATCCTCGGCGGCACCCTGAACTCGGTTGCCGGCGGGGGCAGCTTCATTACCTTCCCCACGCTGTTGATGACCGGCATTCAGCCCATCCACGCCAACGCCACCAACACCCTGGCGCTGTGGCCGGGCACGGTCGCCAGCACCGCCGCCTATCGCTCTGAACTGGTCAAGTTGCGAGCGCTGATGCTGCCTCTTGGCGTATGTTCTCTGCTCGGCGGCGTGACCGGCGCCTGGGTGCTGCTGCATACTCCGCAAGAATTGTTCGTCAAGATGATCCCCTGGCTGATGCTGCTGGCCACCACGCTACTGGCTTTTAGTAACCAGGCAAGCGCGTGGATTCGTCGCGCTGTCTCAAGCCCGGATCACGCTTCGGAGGTTCCTCCTCGGCGGATCGTGATCCTTGGCATGCTGGTGCAGGTCGTGGTGGCGATTTACATCGGCTTCTTCGGCGCCGGCGCCGGCATCCTGATGCTGGCCACCATGGCACTGATGGGCATCCGCAATATCCATGCCATGAACGGCTTGAAGACCCTGAACGCCACCATAGCCAACGGCGTGGCCGTGATCACATTCATCGTCGCCCGCGCCATTCACTGGCCGCAGGCGTTGGTGATGACGTTCGGAGCCGCGCTCGGCGGGTATATGGGCGCGTGGTACGCGCAGCGCGTCAACCCAGGCATCGTCCGCTGGTTTGCCATCCTCACCGGCGCGGGCATGACCGCTTACTTCTTCGTGCGCACCTATTGAGGCGGATGTGTGAAAGGACGCCCGCGGATTTGTCATTCCGAGCGAAGCGAGGAATCTGCATTTCTCGCTGACTTGGGCGGAACTGCAGATTCCTCGCGCCAAAACCGAGCGCTCGGAATGACAAATCCACGAGAGTTCCTTTGCCTGATGATCTTTCACGTGGGTGGCCGTAGGCCCATGGCCACTCAGGACTGCATCCGCCCGCTGGCAAGATGGCCGGTCAGTGCGCGTTGGATTTCCATTTGTTCCCGGAGTAGTTGGAGCATGCTGGCGGAATCCTGACGACGCTCAGCTTCGGCGATCTGGGCGCCTACCTCGCGTTTGCGACGTTCCAGTTGACGGCGGCGCAGGGCTGCTGCCGCGCCCTCCAGCGACTCCGAGGTCAGCTCGTCGTGCTCGTGAAGAACGATGTCGGCATAGCGGCGGCGGTCCTCGTCGCTGAGCGGGAGCGACATGGGATCGGCGCCATCGGCCGCCAGCAGAGCGGAGATCAGGCCTTCGGTCACGAGTCCGCTGTGCAGCGAATCGGGAGCTATCGCGGTCCGCATCCAGGCGACGACCTCCGGTTGCTCGTTCCACGACAAGGCACGCACGACAATGCGCTCGGCCGGGGTGATCACGCCTTCGGCGGATGCTTGGATCGCGGGGGCAGTCCGGGCAGCGGCTACGTGCCGCAATTCCTGGCGCAGCACGCCGGACTCGATGCCCAGCTTCTGTGAGATCTCATTGGCCAGTTCGTCGCGCGCGATGCGGCTGGGCACCCGCTGAATGTGCGGCAAAAGAAAGTTGAGCGCCTTCACCTTGCCGTCGGCGGTGCGCACCGGGAACTGGGCGCGGGCGCGCTCGATCAGGTAGTCGAAATAGCGCAAGCCGCCCTTCATCGCCAGCGCGTAGGCGTCGCGCCCCTTGCGCCGGATGTAGAGGTCAGGATCGAACCCCTGCTCCAGGGTGAGCACCTTGATGTCGAAATCTTCCTCGACCAGCAAGGCCAGGGAGCGCTCGGCGGCCGCGGCTCCGGCGGTGTCGGGGTCGAAATTCACCACGATTTTCTTGCTGAAACGGCCCAGCAGGCGTGCCTGCAACTCGGTGAACGCCGTGCCGGAGGTGGCGACCACGTTGCGAAACCCGGCGGCGAAGACGCTGATGCAATCCATTTGGCCTTCGACCAGGATGGCATAGTTCAACTGCCGGATCGCCTCTTTGGCCTTGTCGAGATTGAAGAGCACGCGGCCCTTGGTGTAGATGGGCGTCTCCGGCGAATTCAGATATTTCGGGCCGGACTTTTCGTCCGTCGCCAGGGTGCGGCCGGTGAAGGCGATGATCCGCCCGGACTCATTACAGATCGGAAAGACAACACGATTGCGGAAGCGCGAATAGAGCGTGGGGTTGGCGTCCTCCGGCTTCCAGGAGAGTAATCCGCTGGCCTTCAATGCTTCCTCGTCGAACTGATTCTTTAGCCGGTCGCGCAGCAGGAAGCCGGAATCGGGGGCAAAGCCGATGCGGAATTGCGCGATGGTCTCCTGGCCCAAGCCGCGTCCCGCCAGGTATTCGCGCGCGTGGGCGGCTTCGGGCTTGCGTAGCTGCTCCTCGAAGAACTTGCAGGCGATTTCCTGGGCATCGAGCAGGGCGCCGCGGAGCTTGGCTTCGCGCGCCTCTTCCGGGCTGCTGTACTGCACCTTGGGCAGTGGGATGCCGCACTTTTGCGCCACCAGGCGCACCGCTTCCGGAAAGGTGAGGTTCTCGATCTTCTGCACAAAGCTGAAAACGTCGCCCGAGGCGCCGCAGCCAAAGCAGTGGAAGAACTGCCGGGTGGCATGCACGTTGAAGGACGCCGTCTTCTCGCTATGGAAGGGGCAGAGCCCGGAGAAGTTCTGCGCCCCGGCTTTCTTCAGGCGGACGTAGTCGCCGACGAGGCGAACGATGTCCGCCTGCTGCTTGACCGTGTATGCGAAGTCGCCGGGGTTAGCCATCTATCCCCATGATCCGCTGTCCTGATTCGGCGGTGCAAACGCAAAGGGGACAGAGACTGTGATGAATCTGTGGAAATCGCAGTCTTTTGTTGAAAACTCGCTTCGTTGGGAGAGCCCAGGGTTCGCGTGCGAATCCAACGCGAAGGCGCTAAGGCGCGAAGCAGAAATCAGCTTTAAGATTCCTTCGCGTCTTCGTGCCTTCGCGTTGGATTCAATTCGCTGGCGCTCTTTCGGAAGGCGACGCCACAGCCAGGCGCTTGCCACTCAGGATGCGCAATTCAGAGTGTCCGCTCCGTTGAGTTCGCGCTCCCCTGGCCAGCCATGTAAAATCTATGGAGGACTCCAACTGCCATTCCAGCTACATGCGTCTGGACGCGATATGAAAAAAGTTGTACTGATCACCGCCCTGCTTGGGCTGGCGGCATGGGCCGCCTTCGCCAGCGACACCATCGTCGAAGAGATCGTGGTGCGTGTGAATAGCGCCATCATTACCCGCTCGGAGGTGCAGCGCAGCCGCGAGCAGGTGGAGAACGAACTGCGCGAGAACAATGTCCCAACCACGGACAAGCGCGCCATCGAGGCGCGCAAGAACATCGTGCGTGACATGATCGACCAGCAATTACTGGTGCAGAAGGCGAGCGAACTGGGCATCAGCGCCGACACCGAACTGGTCAAGAAGCTGGACGCGGTGCGCAAAGAGCTCAAGCTCTCCAGCATGGAAGACCTGGAAAAGGCGGCGCAAGGGCAGGGTGTCTCCTATGAGGAATTCAAGAACAACCTGCGCAAACAGATCCTGACCCAGCAGGTAATCAGCCAGCAGGTTGGCTCGAAGATCCAGAGCACCCCGGAGAAGGTCAAAGCCTACTACGACTCGCACCAGCAGGAATTCGACCGCTCGGAGCAGGTTCGGCTGAGCGAGATTCTGATCTCCACAGAGAAAGAGAAGTCGAGCGCGGACCAGAGCGGCGCCCCGGGTGCCGACGCGGTTGCCGCGGCGCAGGCCAGGGCCGAGGAAGTGCTGGCGAAGATCAAGGCCGGCGGCGATTTCGCCGGATTGGCCACGCAGAACTCCGATGGCCCGACGGCCGCCACCGGCGGCGACCTGGGCTATTTCAAGCGGGCCAGCCTGGCCCCAGAACTGGAAAGTAAGGTCTTTGCCATGAAGGCGGGTGACGCCACCGAGATCACCCGTACCAAACAGGGATTTCTAATCCTGAAGGTGACGGAGCACCGTGCTGCCGGAGTAATTCCCCTGAAGGAGGCTGAACCGCAGATTCAGCAAATCCTCTATGAGCAGGAGCTGGAGCCGGCCTTGCGCACCTATCTCACCAAGCTGCGTGAGGAGGCGTACATCGACATCCAAGCGGGCTATCTCGATGCGGGAGCCAGTCCGAACCAGACCAAGCCCCTCATAGTTGCCAGCGCAAGACCCCAGAGCCAGACGAACGCCAAGAACAATGGTTTGAAGCGGAAGAAGAAGCTGGGGATTTTCTAAGCAGGGGCCGGTGGCCAGTGCTCAGTGGGGCATTGTCATTCCGAGAGCAGCGAGGAATCCCTTTACTGCCGGGCAACGATAGCGATTCCTCGCTCCGCTCGGAATGACAATGCATGGCAATCCATAGATTCTTCGCTCACCGCGTTTCCTCAGAATGACGACTTTCTAGCCGAGGATTGCATCGGGCGCAGCACCACTCGTCGTCCCACCAACTCGTAGTTACCCTCCACGATGATCCGCACCGCTTCGCTGTATGCAATGTGCTCCTGTTCGAGGATGTGCGCGGCCAGCGTGTGGTCATCGTCCGTGTCGAGTACCGGCACGACCTTCTGCACGATGATGGTGCCGTGGTCGAGGTCCTCATCCACGAAGTGCACGGTGCAGCCGCTAACCTTCACTCCATAGTCGAAGGCTTGTTTTTGCGCATCGAGGCCGGGAAATGCTGGCAGCAGGGACGGATGGATGTTGAGGATTCGATTCGGGAATGCGCGAATGAAACCGGCGGACAAGAGTCTCATGTAGCCGGCCAGGCAGATCAGGTCAACCTGCGCTTCTTTCAGCGCGGCAACCACCTCGGCATCGTGCTCTTCACGCTTCCTGCCCTTGGACGGGATCACGCGAGTGTTGAAGCCGCGTTGGCGAGCGATTTCGATGCCCGGGGCCTCAGGCTGATTGGAAATGACAATGGCAAGGCGCGCGTTGGGAATGCGGCCCGCCTCGATGGAGTCCGCCAAGGCGACGAAGTTCGAGCCGCGGCCGGAAAGCAGAATGCCAATGTTCTTGATCGCCATTTTTCAATTTTTGATTTCTGATTTTGCCGAGCGCCGAGATACCCAAAACCCACCACGGAGTCACGGAGACACGGAGAAGAAATGAATTGTCATCCTGAAATGAATTGTCATCCTGAGCGAAGTGAAGGACCTGCTGTTTCTCAGTGTCTCCGCGTCTCCGTGTTGGATTTGAAAAATCGGAAATCAGAAATCGAAAAATCAGAAATTAAGTCTTCAGGAATAAGAAACTCTTTTGTCGCCCTTGACCACTCGTCCGATGGCGTACATCTTCTCGCCGGCGCGCTCGACGATTCCCTGGACCTTCTTGAACTTCTTGGCCGACACCACCAGCACCATGCCGATGCCCATGTTGAAGGTGCGCATCATCTCGTCCTGGGGCACGTTACCGAGTTGTTGCAGGTGCTCGAAGATCGGCAGGACAGGCCATGTCCCGATTTCCACTACGGCGCCGATGCCGCGGGGCAGCACGCGCGGCAAATTATCGGTGATCCCGCCACCGGTGATATGCGCCAAGGCAGCCACCGAATCCGAATCGACCAGTTTCTTGATGATCGGCCAATAGCTCTTGTGGGTGCGCATCAACTCCGAGCCGACTTTGTTCTTCAACTCGTTGACGTAGGTCTCGGGCGAATACTTGGCAATCTCGAACAGCAGTTTGCGGGCCAGGGAATAGCCGTTGGTGTGGAGGCCATTGGAAGGCAGTCCCACGAGCACATCGCCCACTTCCACGGTCTTGCCCGTGATTACCTTGTCGCGCTCGACGATGCCCACGATGAAGCCGGCCAGGTCGTACTCGCCTTGCGGGTAGAAGCCGGGCATCTCGGCGGTCTCGCCGCCGATCAGGGCGCAACCGTTGTGCTTGCAGGCGTCGGCGATCCCGGTCACCACCTTTTCCGCGACCTCAGGATCCAGTTTTCCGGTGGCGAAATAGTCCATGAAGAAGAGCGGTGCCGCGCCCTGCACGGCGATATCGTTCACGCAATGGTTCACCAGGTCCGCGCCCACGGTGTGGTGCAGGTTCACTTCGAAGGCGACTTTCAGCTTGGTGCCGACCCCATCAACGCTGGAGACAAGGATCGGATCCCGGTACTTCTTCGGATCGATGGCGAACATCCCGCCAAAGCCGCCAATTTCGCTGACCACGTTCTTGTTGAACGTCTTATGGGCCAGGTACTTGATGCGCTGCTTGGCGCGCTCCGCCTGATCGATCGAGACGCCGGCATCGGCGTACGTCACAGTGCCGCGTTCCTGATGATTTGCCAAGGACCGGTCCTTACGGTGAAATGGACGAGAATAGCTAATTTTAGCATTGTTCCCGCGGTCGTTGGTCGTTGGTCGTTGCTTGCTGGCTACATTGATCGGATTTCACGCCCCGGGGAATAATCTGCGGCCGTCATCCTGAGCGAGTCCGGCGGGGTTTCCACCCCAGCAAGCGAAGCGCTTGCCGGGGACCCCGGGTTTGCCGGGCGAGTCGAAGCCTGCCCTGAGCGAAGCCGAAGGGGACCTTGCGGTTCCAAGCGCAAAACACAAGGTGCTTCGACTCGCCGGATCGCAAAAAGCGCGATCCGGCTCGCTCAGCATGACAATGGAGCGGCTTACAGAATTTTCTTCCCAAAAGCGGAGCAGGCCAGTTGCACGGCGAGGTCGGCGGTGCGGTTGTGCTCGTCGATGACGGGGTTCACTTCGACGATGTCGAGGCTGGTCATGCGCCCGTGGTCGGCGATGATCTCCATCGCCAGGTGGGCCTCGCGGTAGGTGGCGCCGCCGCGCACCGGAGTGCCCACGCCCGGGGCGTCTTCGGGGTCGATCCAATCCATATCGAGGGAAACGTGATAGCCGACGGTGCCGCGGCCGGCAATGCGCAACGCGTCTTCCATGACCGCGCGCATGCCACGCTCATCGATGTCGCGCATGGTGTAAACCTCAATCCCCGCGTGCCGCACGTTTTCTTTTTCCGTCTTGTCGATATCCCGCACCCCGACGAGGACGCAGTTCTCGGGGCAGACCTTGGGAGCCCAGCCAAACAGGTCCCGCAGCTCCGAGGGCCATAAGCCCATGATCACCGCCATGGGCATGCCGTGCACATTGCCGCTGGGCGAGGTGGCGGGGGTGTTGATGTCGGGGTGCGCATCCAGCCAGATCAGGCCGATGCGCTGATTGTGCCGGCGATAAAACTCGGCGACCCCGGCGACGCTTCCTGCCGCGATGGAATGATCGCCGCCGATGCTGATTGGGGTTTCGCCATTTTCCAGCGCCTGGATACAGCCTTGAGCCAGCTCGTGGCAGGTGCGGGTGATCTCATTCAGGTACTTGGCGTGGGGATCGCCCTCCTGATGCTGCTCGGCCTGGTACACCGCCACGTTGCCGCCGTCCTCGACCTCATGGCCAAGCGCTTCCAGGCGAGCCTCCAGGCCGGCGACGCGCACGGCGGAAGGACCCATGTCCACGCCGCGCCGGGACTGGCCGAGATCGAGCGGAACACCAATGACCCGGATTTTGCGCCGCTCGCCATAAACGACCGGCGAGGTCTCGCGGGGATTGTAAAGGTTTACCGCCATAGGCTACGGGTACAGTCGATGCAGGGTGCGGGCGAATGGGATGGTTTCGCGCACGTGCTCCAGGCCGCAGATCCACGCCACCGCGCGTTCGACGCCCATACCGAAACCGGCGTGCGGCACGCCGCCATAGCGGCGCAGATCGAGATACCACTTGAACGCCTCCTCGGGCAGTGCTTGCTCGCGGATTCGCTTCAGCAGCAGGTTGTAGTCGCCGATGCGCTGGGAGCCGCCGATCACCTCTCCGTACCCTTCGGGCGCAAGCACGTCCACGCACAAGGCGTATTTCGGATTCTGCGGGTCGGGCTCCATGTAGAACGCCTTCACCGCCGCCGGATAACGATGCACCATCACCGGGCGATCGAACTGGGAAGAGATGTAAGTTTCGTCCGGCGAGCCGAAGTCGTCGCCGTACTCGAATTTGTTTTCGATCAGCCCCTTGGCAAAGGCTTCGTCGAGCATGCTTGCCGCTTCGTCGTAGCTCAAGCGCGGGAACGGGGCCTGGATCGCCTCCAACTTGCTCAGGTCGCGGCCGAGCGTCTCCAACTCGGGACGCCGCCGCTCCAGCACGCGCTGCACGATAAAGCTGATGAACTGCGCGGCCAACTCCATGATGTCGTCGAGCGTGGCGTAGGCGACCTCGGGCTCCACCATCCAGAACTCGGTCAGATGGCGGCGCGTCTTCGACTTCTCCGCGCGGAAGGTAGGGCCGAACGAGTACACCTTCCCAAGCGCCATGGCCGTGGATTCAATGTAGAGCTGGCCCGACTGCGTGAGGTAGGCGGATTCATCGAAGTAATCGACCTCAAAAAGGTTGCTGGTGCCCTCGCACGCGGCCGGGGTCAGGATGGGCGGATCGGTGCGGATGAAATCGCGCTCATCGAAGAAGTCGTGCATCGCCTTCTCGATCTCCGAGCGGATGCGCAGGATCGCCGCCTGCCGCGGCGTGCGTACCCACAGGTGGCGATTGTCCATCAAAAAATCGATGCCGTGTTCTTTCAGGCTGATCGGGTACGGGTCGTCTTCCGGGACGCGCTGCACCACTTGCGCGTCGGTCACATCGATTTCATAACCGCCGGGCGCGCGGCTGTCGGCGCGAACCGTGCCGGTTACGATAACGCTCGATTCCTGGGTGAGATTCTTGAGGGCATCAAACAGCTCGGGCGCGACCTGCTTTTTCAGGACCACGCCTTGAATGACGCCGCTGCCGTCGCGAATCTGCGGAAAGAGCAGCTTGCCGCTTTCGCGCAGGTTGTAAAGCCATCCGCGAATGGTGACCGCCTGGCCGGCGTACTTGCCGACCTCACGAATGCTGGTCACCGGAGCTTGGGGCGCGGGTTGATTGCTAGTGCTCACGGACAGTTCTCCCGCCATGAGATTATTAGACTTTTCCCCTGACAAACTGAAGTAATCTGGAAACTATAATCCCTACTAGTGTAGTGCGTCATACAGATTGACGTTTATTCAGGGTGTGGCGAGCGCGCTTCACTTTTTCCAGGATATCGGTGGCTCGCGCGGTCCAGATGAACGGTTTGGGGCTCTCGTTGTGACGGTCGATGTAGGTGCCGATGGCCATGATGAGCTCTTCCAGATCGTGGAAGACACCACGACGCAGGCGATTTTGGGTCAGGTCGCGAAAGAAACGTTCCACCATGTTCAGCCACGACGCGCTCGTGGGAGTGAAGTGCAGATGGAAGCGCGGATGCCGCGCCAGCCAGCGCTGCACTTTGGGGTGCTTATGGGTGGCGTAGTTATCGCAGATCAAGTGGAGTTGTCGCTCCGCCGGAATGGTCTGGTCGATCAGACGGAGAAACTTGAGCCATTCCTGATGGCGATGCCGCTCTTGGCACAGGCCAAAGACTTCGCCGTTGGCCGCATTCAGCGCGGCAAACAAGGTGGCGGTGCCGTTGCGTTTGTAGTCATGCGTCATGGTGGCGCCGCGCCCACGTTTCAGCGGCAATCCAGGCTGAGTACGATCCAGAGCTTGAATCTGGCTCTTCTCGTCCGCGCACAGCACCAGCGCGTGCTCAGGCGGGTTGAGGTACAGACCGACGATGTCTTCCAGTTTCTCCGCAAACTGGGGATCGTTACTGAGCTTGAAGGTTTCCACGAGATGAGGTTTCAACCCGTGGGCCCGCCAGATGCGCCGCACACTGGCTTCGCTGATGCCTATGGCCGCTGCCATAGTGCGCGTGCTCCAGTGGGTGGCGTTGGTCGGCTGTTGGCGCGTGGTCATCGTCACCACACGTTTTGTCAGGCGGGCGCTGATCTTGGGTTTGCGGCCGGCCCGAGGCGCGTCTTTCGCTAATCCGGCCAGGCCCAGCGTGAGGAAGCGCTTGCGCCATCGGGAAACCTTTTTCGGCGTGATGGCCATAGCCGCCGCAATTTCCTGGTTCTGCTGGCCGGAAGCCGCGAACAACACGATGCGTGCACGCTCCGCCACCCGCACCGGGAGGGATCGACTCCGGGCTTGATATTCCAACACCGTCCGTTGCTCCGGACTCAACGTAATAGTAGGGGCTATGCGCATCCGCAACCGTGTCCTCAATCATAAGACGCGCGCGGATTGATAAAGGTTGTTAGTTATGACGCACTACACTAGGGCTAAACCAACGATAACAGCCAATCCCATCATTACTAAATCATAAACACCATAACATGGAAATGAAGTCAGTGGATCCTGAATACAAGGATGGAACCGATTGATAAAAGCTCCAAAGTATCGAGCCGTATTAGCCATTTGGAAAACAACCCAACACAAGACTATTCCCAGGATCGGTAAGTATATTTTGACAAGCCTAGAGTTTGTCATCCTGAACTCTTGTCATCAGCCACTAACTTGTCATCAGTCCTTACTTTGTCATCCTGAGCGAGCGGTCGCGCCTGGGCGCGATCGCGAGTCGAAGGACCTTGCGGTTCTTTCGGCTCCTCCCAACGCATGGCCCAGGATGGACGCTCAACAGGCGTGCCCCAATCCGCACTCATGTCTCTGAAAGCCGGATTGAGCTTACGGATCAGAGCTTCCTTCTTGGCGCGCGTCCATCCTTTCAGTTGTTTTTCGCGATCAATCGCATTACGTACATCGTCGAGGCTTTCCCAGTAAACCAATCGGTCCGCATTGTAGTCCGCCGTGAAACCCTCAATCGCTCCGGTCTTGTGTTCGGCGATTCTGCGCTCGAGATTGTTGGTCATCCCGATGTAAAGGGCGCGGCGCGAACTGCTCATCACCATGTACACGCAATAGCGGTGCTCTTTCATGGTTCAAGAAAACACAAGGTGCTTCGACTCCGCATCGCCCGCCAGCGGGCGATGCTCCGCTCAGCATGACAGACCTTCGCGACTTCTACGCCTTGGCCGCGGCCATCTCGGCTTCCTCCAGTTTGGCGTAGGCCTTCTTCATCTCCTCGTCGATGTCTTCCCGGCCCTCGCCATTGATCTCCATCAGCAGGGGTGGTGCATGGCGCGCGGTGCGCAGCAGTGCCATGGCTTGCTGCCAATCGATGGTGCCTTCGCCGGGCCATAGGTGAGAATCGCGCTCGCCCTGGTTATCGTGCACGTGCGTGGAGCGGATATGGTCCTTCATGGTCTCAAAGGATTGCGCCACTCCGCCCATGATGTGAGCGTGGCCGAAATCCAAACAGGCTCCCAGGTCTTCCAGGTGCAGCACGCGGAGGTATTCCACAACCCGTTCGGGGGTGGCCAGTTCGTTGGGGATGTTCTCCAGCAGGATGCGCACGCCCAACGGCTTGGCGAAGGCGTGCAAGTGTTCCAGGCTGCTCAGCGTGCTCTCGAACTTTTGCGGCTCGAAGGCTTCGCCCGGGGTGCCAACGTGCTGGATCAGGAAGCGAAACGGGAGCTGCTCGGCGACTTCCAGGGCGCGCTTGATCTCGTCCATGGACTCCACCCGGCGGCGCTTTTCGCGGTCGGCGATATTGACCGGCGGGGTGCCGGTGCGGCCCCACTCGTAGTCGCTGAACATCGGAGCATGCAGCGAATTCAGGGGCACGCCACTTTGCCGGAACCAATTGGCGATCTCGCGCACCTGCTGGCGGTCGCCGTAGTCGAAGTGGTTGCGCGCGGCAAAGATCTCAACCGCCTCGGCGCCGCCGCGCCGCAGCGTATCCAAATGTCCGGGGTGCAGACGTTGCTGAATGAATACATAAGAGGACATTGCCTTGCGCATCGGTATCCCAGCGCCTTTCCGTTGTGGCGTCCGTGGCTCCCTCTCGCGCAGGTCCTGCGCAGTTGCGGGAATCTCTTGGCGCCCAACCCTTCGCTTATTGTATCGGGCGAGATGAGCACGTCCGCCGAGACAAGCTCTTGAGGCTATCGCGGGGGCGAAGCGGAGTCAAATAGTGGATGAAAGAATGGATGAAAGAGAACCCAGCCGCGCTTGAGCCGGCGAGTTTTCTGCGCAGCACGCCGGCGCCACGCTAGGCTTCGCGTCGGAATGACAAACATCTTGGCTATCACAGTATTCTGTAGTCCTCAGGAAAAGGTTTTGATCTTCCGCTTCTTCCGACTGCGCTCTCGCGCGGTTTGGCTTAACTGCTCTCTCGCCTTCTTCGACAGCTTGGCCCACACCAGCTCGTACGAGGTGCGCAACAGCTCGCGCAGCTCCGCATCCCGGAAAAGGTCGAAACGCTCGATCCGGACCCAGTGATATCGGCCCAGGTACGGGGCGCGCTCTACGCCCTCGATCTCGAGCAGTTCGGCACATCGTTCGGGCGTGCACTTGAATGCGACCCGGCCCATGATGTCGCCCGGCTCCAGTGGCACGATGGCAAACATCTTGCCGGCCACGCGGAACAGAAGCTCGGTCTCCCACTGAACATCCTCGGTCGCGTACGGCAGGGAGAGGCAGTAGTTGCGGATCTCATCGAAGTTCATGGCGAATTTATTGACCAGTGACCAGTGGTCAGTGGTCAGTGTTCGGTCAGTTCACGGCACGGGCTACTGGCCACTGATCACTGATCACTGATCACTGACCACTCAAGTAAGATATTCTTTTCACTTCAGCACATCGATTCAATTCAAGGAGTTGGAATGCCTGCAATTATCCTGGACGGCAACCAGATTGCCGCCCAGATCAAGGCCGAAGTGGCTGAGGAGGTGCGTCATCTGAGCGCCCAGGGCGTGCGCCCGGGTTTGGCCGCCGTGCTGGTTGGGCACGATCCGGCCTCGGAGATCTATGTTCGCAACAAGGTCAAGACTTGCGAGATGCTCGGCCTGCACAGCGAAAAGATCACGCCGCCGGAAACGGTGACCACCGAGGAGATGCTGGCGCTGGTGCGTGACCTCAATGAGCGGAATGACATCGACGGCATCCTCGTGCAATTGCCGTTGCCCAAGCATGTGGACACCAAGAGGGTGCTCATGGCGGTCGATCCGGCCAAGGACGTGGACGGCTTCCATCCCATGAACGTCGGCTTCCTCTCCACCCAGCGCCCGGGCTTGGTGCCCTGTACGCCCGAAGGGGTGATGCAAATCCTGCGCCGGAGCAACATCGCGGTCGAGGGGGCGGAGGCCGTAGTGGTGGGCCGCAGCGATATCGTGGGCAAACCCGTGGCCATGCTGTTGACGAACGCCAATGCCACGGTGACCATCTGCCACTCCCGCACACGCGATCTACCGGGAGTTTGCCGCCGGGCCGATATTCTGGTGGCGGCAATCGGCAAGGCCGCCATGGTGACGCGCGACTTCGTCAAGCCCGGGGCCACGGTGATTGACGTGGGCATTAATCGCATCAGCAGCCGCGCCGAGTTCGAGCGCTTCTTCAAGGGCAACGCAAAACGTGAAGAGCAGTTCGCCAGGAATGGTTCGACCCTGGTGGGCGATGTCCACCCGGAGGTAGCTGAGATCGCGGGTGCGTTTACCCCGGTGCCGGGCGGCGTCGGTCCGCTGACCATCGCCATGCTAATGGCCAACACGGTCAAGGCGGCTAAGATACGGCGCGGGGTCCAACTCGTCTCATTAGCGGAGCGAGCTTAGTGGTCAAAGTGGGCTTGACCGGCGGCATTGCCTGCGGTAAGACGGTCATCGCGCAGATGTTCGCCGCGCGCGGCGCCCATGTCGTTTACGCCGATCAGATTGCCCATGAGCTAATGCGTCCGGGGCAGCCGGTTTATGACGAGGTGGTCCGCCATTTTGGGCCCAAGATCCTTGCCTCCGATGGCACAATCGACCGGGCGAAGCTCGCCGCGGCCGCGTTCGCCCCGGATGCCGCCGGCCACAGCCGGATTCAGGAGCTGAACTGCATTGTGCATCCGGCGGTGATCGAACGCCAGGACCAATGGGCCGAGGAGGTGCGTGCTGCTGACCCGGAAGGAGTCGCGCTCATCGAGGCGGCGCTAATCTTCGAGGCAGGTGTGCAACACCGATTTGATTGCCTCGTGGTGGTGGCTTGCGATCCGGAGCAGAAGGCGGAGCGGTTAGCGCGAAGAACGGGTTGGGAGCTGCAAGCGGCGCGGGCGGAGGTCGAACGGCGTTCCGCGGCCCAGTGGCCGGATGAGCAGAAAGTGGCGGCCGCCGACTTCGTGATTCGCAATACCGGTTCGCTGGCCGAGGCCGAGCAGCAGGTGGATGCCGTTTTCCGGGAATTGAAGCATCGGGCAGTTCAAGCGCGCAAGGTGTCATCCAAGTGACGAAGTGACCAAGGTAATATTCCCATTCCGTTTCGGGAATGGCAGAATTGAGGCAAGGATTTTGTAACACGGCGTTTCTGACCGTGGCTTAGGATGCAATTAGCCATCCTGGAATTGTTATGGCAGCAAGGCGAAAACTCGGAGAAGTGCTGCGTTCGCGATCTCAGATCAGCGCGGAGGACCTGGATCGCGCCATCGTGGAGCAGCGCGAAAAGTCCATGCACCTGGGCGAGTTGCTGCTGGAGAGCGGCATGGTACCGCGTGCTGCGCTGATCTCGGCCATCGAAGAGGTGACCCGCGTTGCCTTCATCGATTGCTCGGCAAGCCGTCCGGAGCAGACTGCGCTGATCCTGGTGCCGCACGCCCTGGCGGTCAAACATTGCGTCTTGCCGCTAAGGGTTGAGGGGCGTCGGCTGGTGGTAGTCATGGCGGAGCCGCAGAACCTGATGGCGCTGGATGAGCTGCAATTCCAATCAGGCGCGGAAATTTCGCCCCGGCTTGGCTTTCGCCAGGAGATCCTGGACGCTATCCATCAGCATTACGCGGACGTGCCCGCTGCCCAACCTGTGGCTTCCGTTGCCGATGCGATCCAGATGTCCAAACCATCGCAGCGACCGGCGGCACCCCCCGATCCATCTGCGGCTTTGGAAGTGGTTTTGAAGATGGATGTCTCGGAGCTGGAGTTGTTCAGCGCCAGCACCAACGTTCGCAACCAGGAGGCGATGAGCGAATTCCAGGCGGCCATGCGGGGCCGCAGCACGCCTGCGGTGCACATCCTCTCCTCGATTCTGCTGAGCGCAGCCGACAAGAAGGCCAGCGATATCCACATTGAACAATTGCCGCACGATTGTGTGGTCCGCCTCCGGATCGATGGGGTACTGCGCGAGATGATGCGGGTTCCGGACGGGGTGCGGGCACAGTTAATCTCGCGCATCAAGATCCTGAGCGACATGGATATCGCCGAGCGCCGGGTCTCGCAGGACGGCCGCTTCCTGATCCGGACCAAGGGGCACCACTTCGACCTGCGGGTCTCCACCCTGCCGACTCAATATGGGGAGAAGGTGGTCATCCGGCTGCTGGATCCCGCCTCCGCCAACGTTCCCTTCAGCGAATTAGGCATTTCCGAAGAAACCTCCTACCGGCTGACTGATGTCCTCCAGCGGCCTCAAGGGATGGTATTGGTCACCGGGCCGACTGGCTCCGGCAAGAGCACGACGCTCTATTCCGCGCTGAGCCTATTGCGTTCTCCCGAGGTCAATATTGTGACCATCGAAGACCCGGTGGAGTACGTGATGGACGATATCAACCAGGTGCAGGTGAACCCGAAAGCCGGGCGTACTTTTGCCGGTTGTCTGCGTTCGCTGCTGCGCCAGGATCCGAACGTGATCATGGTGGGCGAGATTCGCGACGGCGAGACCGCCGAAATTGCCATGACCGCAGCCCAGACCGGGCACATGGTGCTCTCCACCCTGCACACCAACGACAGCGTGTCGGCAATTACCCGCCTGCTGGACCTCGGCACCGCGGGATTCCTGATTGGATCGTCGTTGAGCGCGGTGATCTCGCAGCGGCTGGTCCGCAAGCTGTGTGTCGCTTGCAAACAGGCGATCCCGGCGAGCACCGAGTATCGCAGCCGCTTGATGCAGCTGGGCGTCAGTCAGCCGGTCAAGGAGATGGTGGAGGCGCGCGGGTGTGCCGCGTGCGAGAATTCGGGTTACAAGGGCCGTGTCGGGATCTATGAGATCTTCCTGCTGGACGACAGCATCCGCACCGCGATCCGCTCCGGTCTGCGGGATGAGGAATTGCGCGAATTGGCCCGAGCGGCAGGCATGAAATTGCTGCAGGAAGACGCGCTGGACAAGGTCCTTGCCGGGGTGACCTCGCTGGATGAAATTCAGCGTGTCGTGCCCTTCATCTCGACGACCGCGTCCGTCGCCTGCCAGGAGTGCGATAGGCCCTTGGCCACCGATTTCCTGTTTTGTCCGTATTGCGGAGTACGTGTGCTAAAAGCCGGGGTTGCCGGGGCAAGCCCAGCTTATTAGGAATTAAGAATATAGGGAGCTGCCAAAACCAATGCGCCCCAACGACAAGGGTCAGCGCCTGCATCCGCGGGTTCAACTAGTCCGGGAGCTTGCCATCAAGCTTGAGGGCTTTCAGGACGTGATCGCCATTCACGATTTTGACATCGGGACAGGCGGCATGTTCGTCCCCACCCCGGAGCGCTTCGCCGAGGGTTCGGTGCTGAAGATCAGCTTCGTGCTGCCTCAGTCCAATTACACCGTGCGTGCCCGTGCCGAAGTGAAGTACTGTTTGGCCGGGGTCGGGGTGGGCGTTCAATTCGTGGACCTGTGCGAGGAGGCGCAGCGCGCAATTCAACAGGAGTATGGCCTCAGTGCGCCCGGGGCCGCCAGCGGAGCATGAGGCTGATTCGTCCTATCGTCTTGGCCTTATTGTTGGCGGCCGGTTTTTACCTGGCGACCACGCATGCGCCAGGCGGATTCCACTTCGGCAATCCGCTTCGCCCGGAGAAAGTCGAGATCACCGAGGCGGCGGAAACCGGCCAGCAACTCGATCCGGAAGAGCAGGTCAATGTCGCGGTCTATAAGAAGGCATTGCCTTCGGTGGTCAACATTACCTCGACGGCGGTGTCGTTCAACTTCTTTTACGGCCTGATGCCGCAGCAAGGGCAGGGCACCGGCTTCGTGATCGATCACGCCGGCCACATCCTGACCAATTATCACGTGGTGCAAGATGCGCGTCTGGTGGAGGTCACGCTCTATAACCGCAAGAAGTACAAAGCGGAGGTGATCGGCACTGATCCGACGCATGATCTCGCCGTGGTCAAGATCGATGCTCTGAATCTCACCCCCGCCATACTTGGAGACTCCCGCAACCTGGCCGTGGGACAAAAAGTCTTCGCCATCGGCAATCCCTTCGGGCTGAACGGAACCATGACCCGCGGCATCGTCAGTTCGGTTCGTGCCATTCAGAATCCCAATGGAGCCCGGATCGACGATGCCATCCAGACGGATGCCGCCATCAACCCGGGCAACAGCGGCGGGCCGCTGCTCAATTCCCGCGCCGAGGTGATCGGCATCAATTCGATGATCCTGACCGGAGGGGCTGAGCAGAGTGCCGGCGTGGGCTTCGCCATCCCGATTAATACCGCCAAGGCGGTGCTGAATGACTTGGTCACGTTGGGCCGGGTTCGGCGCCCGAGCCTGGGAATTCGCGGCCTGCCCATCGGACCGGAGCTGGCCGCCGAGCTGGGTTTGGCCGCCGACTTCGGAGTGCTCATCGTGGAAGAGCAGGCCAATGGCGCCGCCGCGCGCGCCGGACTGCGCGCCGGCCACGAGCGGGCCTACTTGGGGAACACGCCGATTCTTGTAGGCGGGGACCTCATTGTGGCCCTGGATGGCGAGGAGGTGCAGGACCTGAGCGATATCGCGCGCCTCATGAACAATCACCGCGCCGGCGATAAGGTCGAGGTCACCATTTACCGCGGCAAGCAGAAGATGAACGTGCCGGTCACCCTGGGCGAGGCGCGGGAACAAGTGTGAATCAAACATCTCCGTTATCCGCCGTTGTATTGAGCAGCCGCAGGTGATTATCCGGACCATTTTCAAGTGCTGTGAGGAGCGGAGCGTGCCCGCGATTTGCTCTTCGCATTGACGTCAACTCAAGGCGATGTGCCAGATTCGTGGCTTGGAATTCTATCGGCTGCCGTTCGGGTACAGCAGGATCTTGCTGGCCTGGCCGGTGCGGAGGCGGTCCATGCCGCGGGCGAAGTCGCTCAGGTTCATGCGGTCGGTGATGACGGGGTGCAGGTCGAGTTTGCCGGCCTGGAGCAGCGCCTGCATCTGGTACCAGGTCTGGAACATGCGGCGTCCGTTGATGCCCAGAACCGTCGCTCCTTTAAAGATCACCTGTTCGGCCAGATTCAATTCCACCGGTTTCGACGGAATTCCCAGCAACGACGCTCGTCCGCCGAGGCGCAGGATATCGAAGCCGAGATGGATCGCGTCCTGAACGCCGGCCATTTCGATCAGCACATCCACGCCCGTGCCACGGGTGTGCTCTTTGACGATGGTGCGCACGTCGTCCGTGTCCGGGTCGAGCACGAAATCCGCATTCATCTTCTTGGCGATATCGCGCCGATACTCGTTGATCTCGATGGCGAAGACCTGAGTCGCGCCGCACGCTTTCGCCACCGCAATCGAGAACAGGCCAATGGGTCCGCAGCCGGTGATGGCAACCGTCTTGGCGGCGACGCCGTCGCCCGAGAGCACGGCGTGCACCGCGTTCCCCAGCGGGTCGAACAGTGAGGCGTACTCGGGCGGAATCGCCGGGTCAATCTTCCATATGTTCTTCTCGGGGATGGTGACGTACTCGGCGAAGGCGCCGTCGGCGTCCACGCCGAGGATCTTTACGTGCTGGCAGATGTGAGATTCACCGGTGCGGCACTGCAGGCACTTTCCGCAGGGCACATGCATTTCGGCAGAGACAAAGTCGCCGGGCTTGACGCTGGTGACCTCGCCGCCCACCGCGGCTACGTCACCGCAGAACTCGTGGCCGGGGATCAGCGGAGGATGGATGCGGTCCTGCGCCCAAGGATCCCAGTTGTAGATGTGCAAGTCGGTGCCGCAAACGCTGGCGACCTTCACCTTGACCAGAACGTCCTGGCGGCCGAATCCGGGGATTCTGACCTCGCGGATCACGGTGCCGGGCTTGGCTTCGGACTTGACCACGGCAAGCATGGTGTCGGACATGGCTCGCCTCTTCCTCAGCGAAACCGTTGATTTTAGCACCTGAAAGCAGAGCCGGCTGGCGCGCGCAACGCCCGATCCGGCATCACGGCCCGCTGTGCGCTTTCCGCCTGCGTAAATCGGGGGAAGAGTTTACACTGTTCCATTGGTCCACGTGTGGGGCGAGGCGTGTCTGTGGGCAGGTGCCCTGAGCGTCCGAGATCCCGCAAACGCGTGCGTTTCGGAAGCGCGCTGTTGCGCTTGCAGATGTGCAGGCGCGTAGACTTTTTCTGTAAATAATCCAATTTGTGCGGGAGCTGAGATGAGTACCAATACCTTCGGCAGCCGCTCCGTGCTGCGCGTCGGCAGCCGCGAGTACACCATTTACCGTATCGACGCGCTGGATAAGCAGGGCATACGGACGACCCACCTTCCTTATTCCTTACGCATTCTTCTGGAAAACCTGCTGCGCACCGAAGATGGGCAGTCGGTCAAGCCGGAAGACGTTCGCAACCTTGCCGGTTGGGATGCCAAGGCGACCCCGAGCCATGAGATCGCCTTCACCCCTAGCCGCGTGCTGATGCAGGACTTCACCGGCGTCCCGGCGGTGGTCGATCTGGCCGCCATGCGCGACGCCATGAAGGCCCTGGGCGGCGATCCTAACCTGATCAACCCGTTGCAGCCGGCGGAGTTGGTCATCGACCACTCGTTGTCCATCGATCAGTTTGGCACGTCGACGGCGATGCAGTTTAACGCCGAGCTGGAATTCCAGCGCAACCGCGAACGCTATGCCTTCCTGCGCTGGGGACAGCAGGCGTTCAAGAACATGGCAATCGTGCCGCCGGACACCGGCATCTGCCACCAGGTCAATCTGGAGTACCTGGCGCGCGTGGTGTTCGTGAACCAACAGAACGGCACGTCCGTTGCCTATCCCGATACGCTGGTCGGAACCGATTCGCACACCGTGATGATCAACGGCCTGGGCGTGCTCGGATGGGGCGTGGGCGGCATCGAAGCCGAGGCCGCCATGCTGGGCCAGCCGGTCTCCATGCTGATCCCGCAAGTGGTAGGCGTGAAGCTCACCGGCACACTGCGCGAGGGCGCAACCGCCACTGACCTGGTGCTGACCATCGTCGAGATGCTGCGCAAGGAAGGCGTAG
Source organism: uncultured Acidobacteriota bacterium (assembly GCA_963837635.1). Classification (GTDB taxonomy): domain Bacteria; phylum Acidobacteriota; class Terriglobia; order Terriglobales; family Acidobacteriaceae; genus CAWINY01. The sequence goes on along the minus strand of CAWINY010000007.1, from coordinate 987,976 downwards.
TGGGCAAGTTCGTCGAATACTATGGCCCGGGCCTGGCCCAACTGGCGCTAGCCGATCGCGCCACCATCGCCAACATGGGTCCGGAGTACGGCGCCACCTGCGGCATCTTCCCGGTTGATCAGGAGAGCCTGAACTTCCTGCGCCTCAGCGGCCGTTCGGAAGAACAGATCGCCCTGGTCGAGGCCTACTGCAAAGAGCAGGGAATGTTCTACACCAAGGACACGCCGGAAGCGACCTACTCGGTCAACCTGCAGTTGGATCTCGGCAGCGTCGAGCCCAGCATCGCCGGTCCGAAGCGCCCGCAGGACCGCGTGGCCCTCTCCGACTCCAAAACCGCGTTCGAAAAGGCGCTTCCCTCGCTGATCAAGCCCAAGGCTGCGGGCGCGGAGAAGCCTGCACCTGCCAAGGGCCTCGGCGCCTCGCTGAAGCATGGCAGTGTGGTGATCGCAGCTATCACGAGCTGCACCAATACCTCGAACCCCTCGGTCATGCTAGCTGCCGGACTGGTGGCGAAGAAGGCCGTGGAACGCGGCGTGACCACTTCTCCATGGGTGAAGTCGTCTCTGGCCCCGGGCTCGAAGGTGGTCACCGAGTACTTCAAGAAGTCCGGCCTGCTGCCCTATCTCGAGAAGCTGAAGTTCAACGTGGTCGGCTACGGGTGCACCACCTGTATCGGCAACTCGGGGCCGCTGCCGCAGGAAGTCTCTGATGGAATCAACGCGGGTGACTTGGTGGTGGCTTCGGTGCTGAGCGGCAATCGCAACTTTGAAGGCCGTATCCATGCCGAAGTTCGCGCGAATTACCTGATGTCGCCGCCGCTGGTGGTGGCCTTCGCCATCGCCGGCCGCATCGACATCAACCCGTACACCGACCCGCTCACTACCGATGCCGCGGGCAAGCCGGTCTATCTGAAAGATCTGTGGCCCACGCAGCAGGAAGTCAAAGACGCGGTCGCCACCATCGATGCCAAGATGTTTCGCGACACCTATTCCGACGTGTTCAAGGGCGACCCGGCTTGGCAGAACCTCGACGTGACCAAGGGAAACACATTTGCGTGGGACGTCAAGTCGACCTACGTCAAGAACCCGCCTTACTTCCAGAACATGCCCAAGCAGCCGGCGCCGGTGCAGGATATCAAGAGCGCGCGGGTGCTGCTCAGCCTGGGCGATAGCATCACTACCGACCACATCTCGCCTGCCGGCGCCATCAAGAAAGACGCCCCGGCCGGCAAGTTCCTGATCGCGCGCGGGGTCGCGCCCGCTGACTTCAACAGCTACGGCTCGCGTCGCGGTCACGATGAAGTCATGGTGCGAGGCACCTTCGCCAACGTCCGGCTGCGCAACAAAATGGTAGCCGGCGTGGAAGGTGGCTTCACCCGCCATCTGCCCGACGGCGAGCAGACCACCGTCTTCGAAGCCAGCGAGAAGTACAAGGCGGAGAAGGTGCCGTTGGTAGTGCTCGCGGGCAAGGACTACGGCTGCGGTTCGTCGCGCGACTGGGCGGCCAAAGGCACCTGCTTGCTGGGCGTGCGTGCCGTCATCGCCGAAAGCTTCGAGCGCATTCACCGCTCGAACCTGGTCGGCATGGGCATCCTCCCGCTGATGTATCCCGCGGGACAGAGCACCGAATCGCTCGGCCTGACCGGCGAAGAGGTGTTCGAAATCGGCGGTCTAAGCCAGGCAGTCGAGAACTTCCGTCCCGGCCAAACGGTGCCGGTGAAGGCCCGCAAGGCCGATGGCAGCGTGGTCGCGTTCGATGCCAAGCTGCGCATCGACACCCCGCAGGAAGCCCAGTATTACAAGCACGGCGGCATCCTGCAGTACGTGCTGCGCCAACTGCTGCAAGGCAAAGGCAAGGCGGAAGCCGGACGCGGGTAAGCATCCGTTAGAAGAACCAACAACGGATTGAGACGGATTAATGCGGATCAGAGGCATTCAAGAAACATCTCTGATCCGTCTGAATTCGTTTTGATCCGTTGTTTTTTGTTCGTGGCAAAAAAGCCGTTTCGACCCAGATTGAGCCTGCCGATTCCCTTGCCGGGAAGCTTCCCCATCTGAACTTGAGATCAAGATTTAGCGGGCAAGAACCGCTGCCAATCGCCCACGTCCGATTAAACTCCACTGGGCGCTTTCGACCCCGGGCGCCTGCGAGGTTGAGGCGTGAGCCATGCCACCCCGGAAATCCGGGATTTTACAAAAGAACTCCTGAGCCGAATCAAGAACGCCCCGATTCGCAAGAAGCTGCTGCTACTTCTGCTCATCATCTTTCTGCCTGCATTCGGAATCGTCGCCGGTCTGGGAATCAAGCAGCGCAACCATGCGGTGCGGGAAGCTCAGAACAATGCCGCGGTGTTAACCGAAAGCCTGGCCGCTCAACAGGAACAAATCGTCACCACCACCAAGGCGATGTTCTCCACGCTGGCGGACATTCCTGAGGTTCGGCGTCTGGAGCAAAAGGGTTGTAGTCGGGTTCTCAAGAAGTTGAACGAACAGTATCCGTTCTATTCTGTCCTGGCGGTAATGACTCCGGAGGGCAACGTCTTTGCTTCCTCGTTGCCGTTCGAGCCCGGCACGAACCAGGCTTACCTTAAGTTCACGAAAGAAGCGCTGCGCGACCTCGATTTCGCGGCGGGCGAATTCATCCAGGGCCCCATCAGCAAGCAGGTATCGATCAACTACGCCTATCCGGTGCTCGACCCCAACCGGCACGTGCTTGCGGTGCTCGCCGCCGGCTTCCGCCTGGACGCCTATCGCCCCTTTGTCGCGAACATAAAGCTGCCGGAAGGCTACTACGTTCTTCTGACGGATTGGAAAGGAGTGCGGATATTCCGCTGGCCGGAGGACCCAAGAGCGCCCTTGGGCCAAGCCCTGTCCAGCCAGCATTTCACGCTCATTTCAGACAGCGAGGAGCGGGGATTTTGCGAATGGAAGTCCCCCGATGGTCTGGATCGAATTTACGCCTTCAAGCAGATGCGCCTCCGGGAAGGCTTGCCGCCCTATCTGTACATACTCGTCGGCATCCCCAAACAGCGCATTCTGCGGCAGGCAGACTTGCACCTGCTGGGCAGCCTATCGCTGCTAGGGATGAGCACGGGCCTTGCCATGTTCCTGGCCTGGAGCTTCGGGGATCTGGTGCTGGTGAGGCCTCTCAAGCTGTTGGTCACGGCAACGCGGCACTTCGGCGCGGGGCAGTTGGATGCTCGCACCGGGGTGCCGCACACCGCCGACGAAATAGGCCAATTGGCAAGATCGTTCGACGAAATGGCGTCGCTGCTGGAGAAAAGAAACGCGCTGGCGGACCAGCGGGGACTGGAACTGCGCGCCACGGTTAAGCAACTGGACTCGGCACGAGAAACGGCCGAGAGGGTGGCCTTGCTGGACCCGCTCACCCAACTGCCCAACCGTAACCTGTTCAACAACCGGCTGACGCAGGCCTTGGAGCTGGCCGAGCGCACGGGCTATCCCTGCGCCTTGCTCTACCTGGATTTGGATCGCTTCAATGTTATCAATGATAGTCTAGGGCATCACGCGGGAGACGAATTGCTGGTGAAGGTGGCGGAACGTCTGCAGGCGAGTCTGCGGGGCACCGACTCCGTCTGTCGCCTAGCCACCGGCGAAGATCTGGTGGCCCGTTTTGGCGGAGACGAATTCGCCATCCTTCTGGAGGGCATCCGGGATGTCAACGATGCCCTGCGCGTGGCGGATCGCATCGGCGACCGGCTGTCCCGCCCCTTTCATTTGTGCGAGCGAGAGCTGACCATGACGGCCAGCATCGGAATTACCACCAGCGCCATTCGCTATCGCACGCCGGAAGCCATGTTGCGCGACGCGGACACCGCCATGTATCGGGCCAAGGCCGCAGGGCGGGGTGTACGTGCCATCTTTGATGAAACCATGCACAGAGGCTCTCCTGCGCTGGCGCTCGCCGAAACGCGGCTTGGTCTCGCCGGCGGAATTCATTCCCGTAGCCGAGGAGACGGAACTGATCGTCCCCATCGGCGCCTGGGTGCTGCAAGAAGCCTGCGTTCAGATGCGCAGCTGGCAGCAACGCTTTGCCGCCCCGGCACGCGCAAGAACGGCGCGTGCTGGGGACCCCGGCTGCGAACCGCTCCTTTCCATGAGCGTGAACCTCTCGGCCAAGCAGTTCCTGCACCTGGATCTGGTGAACCTAGTGGCCGAGACTCTGCGCCAAACCGGGCTGGATGGACGAAGCCTGCGGCTGGAGTTGACCGAGACCGTAGCCATGGAAGAACCAAAGCGCACGGCCTTCATCCTGAGCGAACTGCAGCGGCTTGGCGTACGCTTTAGCCTTGACGACTTCGGCACCGGCTACTCGTCCCTGAACTACTTGCACAGCTATCCCCTGGATACGCTCAAGATCGACCGCTGCTTTGTCGGCACAATGAGCACCGACGAACGCAATCAAAACATCGTTAAGACAATGGTTAACTTGGCCCACAACCTCCGCATGGAGGTGGTCGCCGAAGGGGCGGAAACCGCCGACCAGATCGCGCTGCTCAAGAGTATCCGTTGCAACTATGTGCAGGGTCACTACTACTTCCGGGCGATGGAGGCCGCAAGCCTGGAATCCTTATTGGAAAAGCAATACGCCTTGCAAGCCGCTGCCAGCTGAGTCGGACTCAGCGACCAATTTGCTCTACATCAAGTCCTCAGACCGTTACATTACCTGGCTGAAAACTCGCCCCCCTTTTGCTTTTAGGCGTACGCAGGGAAAGCCTGCGCCACAAGGCGCATCCATAATCTAGCCAAGTGGTGCAACTCTGGATCGTAAGCACGATGCGGGCAGGAGCGCTGGTGGCGGCGGTAGAGGGTGAGCATCCCGGAGGGCCTCATAGCGAAGGACGACACTCGCTATGAGGAAATGTACACAGTTATGTACACGGCGCGACCTGCGCCCCTAAGTCATTGTAAATACGAGGGGTTTCATGGCGGAGGGAGAGGGATTCGCTCTTTAAGCCCGTGTTGAAAACAAACAAGTTATTGAAAACTAAGGGCGCACGAAGCTCACGAATTGCAGCTTTTGGGGAATCCACACACGTAATACACACGCGGGATTATGTCGTCTAACGATCTAGTTGTCCGCGAATATTGGACGCCAGTTCTTCCAAAGGAACCAACGCTCGATCAACGACAACGACACGACGCCCTTCGTACTCAACAATGTATTGTGCGTCCCATCCTGCGAGTGGCAGCGTCTTCCTGCCGCTGATCACCGTAACGTTGCGCTCGGCCAAGACATCCGTCACGATCTTGTCCCGTTTTGTTTCCACTTCAAGAACCGCCTCCTGTCTTTTGTTGAGGTCCGTTTCGATCATGACCAAAACTCCTTCTTCAAAAATTCCGCGACTCTCAAATACTGATCCAAATCCGGCGAAAAATGCAAGTTATAGCGCGGATATTTTGCCACAGCAATCTTGGGGATAACCCGCTCTTGCAATGCCGCGCCAGTGTGCTTGAATTAGATTAAGAGCAACAAGCGCTTTCTGCGTAATCCCGCCCTCTCTACTAAGGTCGAAAATCATGCGAAACAATTGGAGTGAAGATTGAGCGCGTATGGGCGATGCCGAATCGGTGGACATTCACCATCAAGCCCATCAAACAACTATTACATGAGGAGATGAACGGCGGTCTTTGGTGCGACCCCTTCGCAGGCCAGAATAGTCCCGCGCAAATCACCAACGATCTCAATCCAAAAAACAAAGCGGTGTGCCATCTTGACGCTCTCTCTTTCCTCAAGCAGCAGCCCAACAACCATTACGACGGAGTTCTATTCGATCCGCCTTATTCACCCCATCAGGTGAAGGAGTGCTATCAACAAATTGGGAAAGACACCGTCGCTGACGATACCCGCATGTCCTTCTGGTCGAACTGCAAAAACGAAATTGCCCGCATTCTCAAACCAAATGGCAAAGTACTCTGTTTTGGCTGGAACAGCATGGGGCTTGGCAAAAATCGAGGCTTTCAGATGACGCGGATACTACTCGTTCCCCATGGCGGCGCAAAGAATGACACTATTTGTACAGTGGAAACCAAGCTGGAAACCCTTTTTGACCCGGCGTACACACGTATTACACACACTACTTTAGTAAGTTATTCACAATAAACGACTTAACATGGCGGAGGGAGAGGGATTCGAACCCCCGGAACCCTTGCAGGTTCAGCGGTTTTCAAGACCGCCTGTTTCAACCACTCACACATCCCTCCGCGGGAGAAAAACGGTCTCCCGGCCAGTTTACACGCATCCCGCTCATTTCTTTCGCTCTAGGCCGCGCTCTTCCGCGAGGTCACGGCATTGAAAGGAGCGGCCATTTGCGTCACCTTGTCGCTGCCGCACTTCGGGCAAACGATCTTGCCCTTATCGTGCTCGTGCATGGTCAACGTGGTTTCGAATTGCTTCTGGCAAGCTTCGCAGAAATACTCATAGACCGGCATAAGGCACCTTCCGCGAATTGGGGTTCCCGGCATGCGCCGCTCCGGCGCTTGCCAGGGGTGCAAATTGTACCGCCGTATCAGGGCTGCTTCAATTCCTCGTTCTCCGTTTTCCGTTCCACTTTGCTGGTTGTCTCGAAAGCAGGTTTCGAAGATCGATACTGAAAAACCGGGAGCGTGGAACGGAGGAACGGGGAACGGGAACCGAATTTCAGGCGTTCGCCCGCAGGCGTTTCAGAAGCTCTTGGGACATGGCCACGAACTCCTGGGATGCCTGCTCATCGCCCATGTCGTAGACCGGCTTTTGCCGCGAGGAGGACTCGGTCACGGCGACCCGCTCGCGCAGCTCCGTATCCAGCACCAAGTTCATAAAGCGCGCCCGCAACCCGGCGAGCACATTCTCGCGGTGGGCGGCTCTACGGCCCACGCGGGAAATGACGATCCCGGCAGGCGTGATCCGGTGGTCGATGCTCTCGCAGATGTCGTCGATTCGTGTGGTCAGCAGCGCCACGCCCAGCATCGACAGGTAATCGGGTGGGACCGGCACCACGTAATGCGTGCTCATGGCAATCGCGTTCTGGGTGGGGATGGTCAGGTTGGGGGGGCAGTCGCACACCACCATGTCGTAGTGTGCGAGCACCGGCTTGAGGGCCTTGCGCAGGCGCAGTTCACGCCCCGAAGCGCCGCCCAAATCCAGATCCACGGAAAACAGGCTGATATGCGAAGGGACCAAATCCACGTTGGGAAAAACGTTCTTCCGGATGACGGTGAGCGCATCCCTATGATTCGTCTCCCCGGCAATGCTCTTCACGCCGAGCAGGTTGGCGATGGTGCCGCACTGCTTGGCGTGCTCCGCCCACTCCTCGCCCGGAATGCAGGAGAAAGTCGCGTTGGTCTGCGGGTCGCAGTCCACCAGCAAGGTGCGCATTCCTTCGCGCCCGCAATACGCGGCGAAATTCACCGCGATCGCCGTTTTTCCGACTCCGCCCTTCAGGTTGACGCACGCGAGTATGGTTGGCATGGGCACCTCGCCATGGTTGAACATTTACGGCGCTAGTCTAGCAGAGTAGTTGCGGCCCAGAAACCGCGGTAGCGCGAGCAAACCACCAAAGTTCCCAGGGGAGAATTCGCGACAGGCCGCAGCCTGATGGGTTCTGCACAATAAGCGGAGCAGGCGGCGGTCGTTGCTCGTTGCTGATCATTGATCGTTTATCGTGAGCGAGGTTATCGGAAGTTGTTGCCCTTCACGGGCCACCGAGTAAACGACTAACGACCGGTTTCGGTTTGATAAAAAGGGCGGCCTTTCACTTTCCCGAAAACACCTTCTCGCGTATTCTTTTCGTGAGCATCGGCCGGACTCGATCCCCGCACGCTCGGACCCGCTGACGCTCCGGACTAGCACTTATGGTATTCACGGCTACAGCGCGATGGAATTTCCGCGGAGAAACCTGGCTTGCGGTCGAACTGGAGGCCACCAGTATTGAGGTAGCAAGCGCCCAGCTTTACTCGATGCTGCCGATCACGTTTTTCCGGGGAAATAATCGGCTGGTGTCGATCCGACCGGAGAACCTGGACGCCTTTGAGCCGAAGAAGTTGGCCACCGCCGGCCATGCGCAAATCAAGCTGCTGGTGCGCGGGGAACCCGCTTAAGCTTCCCGCGGAACTTGAGACTGGTGCCCGTGAAGACGAACGCTGCACGCATCCTCGATGGCTTGGGCATCGCCTATCAGTTGCGCGAGTACCAGGTCGATCCTGAGGATCTGGCTGCGGAATCGGTTGCCGCGAAGATCCAGCTTCCACTCGAACAAGTGTTCAAAACGCTGCTGGCGCGCGGCGAGCGCACCGGCCCGTGTTTCGCCGTGATCCCCGGGAACTATGAACTGGACCCGAAGGCGCTGGCTTCGGCGGCCGGTGACCGGCGTATCGCGCTGGTGCCGCTGAAGCAGGTGCAGCCGCTGAGCGGATACATCCGCGGCGGGGTCACCGCGCTGGGCGCCAAGAAGAACTACCCGGTTTTTCTGGACGAAACCGCTGAAATTTGGGATGTGATTTCCGTCTCGGCGGGCGTGCGTGGCACGCAGCTCCTCATTCCTCCGTCGGATTACATCCGGGCGACGAATGCCATCGTCGCCCAGATCGCGCGGGAGAAGCAAGGTTCAGGCCTGACTTAGAGCTTCGTCATTGCGAGTGGAGCGAGGAATCTGCAGTTCATTTCACGGCTCGGAGGGTTGAAGAAAACTGCAGATTCCTCCGCGCGCGTCGGAATGACAACCAAGGGTTGGAGCTGACCCGAGTTATTCGTGCGGCATGGTGGCCTCATCCACCAGCAAGATCGGCAAGCCGTCGCGAATGGGATAGAGGCGACGGCACTGCGTACACTCTAGCGAAGGCGGGTCCTCGCGCTCCAGCAGCGGCTTCAGGCAGACAGGACAGCGCAGCTTTTCGAGCAGTTCTTTCGAGATGGTCGGCGCCATGTGCTACTCCTCTCGATCCAGAGGTGAGTTGCCAACTACGAAAGGCGAAGTGAGCAGCGGCTTCTTCAGCCATCTATCCCAGTCCATTTCGGGCCAGGGAAAAATAGGGAATCCACCTCCGCGCGCCAGATTCGCCAAGCAGGCGCAGGTCTGAATTTCGTGTGAATTATAGAAAACTTCTGTCTTTCTCGAATCCCGTCACCCAGACTCCGCAAACCACTACTCAGCACATACCGCAAAGTAGTGCGGGTTGATGGATGGTTCCAGACGCTAGACACAAACGGCTTGATATTCCTCATAGGCGCCCTTGAAGTCGGTGATGGTTTCGTCTCCCTCGAAGTGCCAGATCCTGGTGGCTACTTCATCAACCAAGTCGTGGTCGTGGGTGACGAGAAGCACGGTTCCCTGGTATCGCTGGAGGGCAATGTTCAGCGCGTTGATCGCCTCCAGGTCCAGGTGGTTGGTGGGCTCATCCAGAACCAGGACGTTCGGCTTTTGCAGCATGAGTTTGCAAAACAGCAGCCGCGCCGATTCGCCGCCGGACAGCACGTCGGTACGTTTGTTGCCGTCGTCCCGGGCGAACAACATCTGGCCAAGCAAACCGCGGATCTCTTCGTGTGAAGCCGAGGGGTCCCACTGATGAAGCCACTCGAATGCGGGCATCCCTTTGGCGATTAGGGCCTTGTGGTCCTGGGCGAAGTATCCCACGGCGGCTTCGTGTCCCCAAATGACGCTGCCATCGCTGAGGAATGACCCGTCGTAGCCGCTCGATTTGCGGAGTTCGTCTTCCGTCACCGTCGGCGAATTTGCCAGCAGGGCATTCAGCAGAGTCGTTTTGCCGGCGCCGTTGCGGCCCATCAATGCCACCTTCTCGCCGCGCGTGACGCTGGCGGCGAAACGCCGGATGACTTCATTCTCACCGTAGGACTTCGATACCGCCTCCAGTTCGAGAACGTATTTTCCGGAAGGGCGCTTCTGTTCGAACTTCAAGTACGGGCGCGCAATGTTCGATTTCGCGAGGTCGGTCACCCGCAGCCGCTCCACCTCTTTGCGCCGTGACTGCACCTGGCTTGAGCGGGTGCCGGCGGCGAACCGCGCGATGAAATCGTTCAGCTGGGCAATCTTCTTCTCGCGCTGCGCATTTTGCCCCTCGATCTGGGAGCGAATCTGAGTTTTGGCCAGCACCATCTCGTCGTAGGTGCCGGTGTAGGTGATGATGGTTTCGTAATCAATGTCGGCAATGTGGGTACAAACACTGTTCAGAAAATGGCGATCGTGCGAGATTACGATCAGCACGCCTTCATAGTCATTCAAAAAGCCTTGCAGCCAGTGGATCGAGTCCAGGTCGAGATGGTTCGTCGGTTCGTCCAGCAGCAGCGCTTGCGGATGCCCGAAGAGAGCCTGCGCCAGCAGCACACGGACCTTTTGTCCGCCCTGCAACTCGCCCATGCTGCGTTCGTGAACGTCGTCGGGAATGTCCAACCCTTGCAGCAGGAGTGTGGCATCGGTCTCCGCGGAATAGCCGTCCTCTTCGCCGACAATGCCTTCCAACTCTCCCAGCCTCATCCCATCTTCATTGGTGTAGTCCGGCTTGGCCCAGAGTGCGTCGCGCTCTTCCATGGCCGCCCACAGGCGCTGGTTGCCCATGATGACCGTATCGATCACGCGATAGGCATCAAACGCGAACTGGTCCTGGCCCAATACGCCAAAGGTGCGCGGGCGCACCACATTGCCACTGGTCGGCTCCAGTTCACCGGTCAGCAGCTTCATGAATGTAGACTTTCCACAGCCGTTTGGACCCGTGAGACCGTAGTGTTTCCCAGGCGTGAACGCGGTGGATACCTCTTCAAACAATATTTTTGCGCCGTAGCGCATGGTGACGTTACTGACTGAAATCATGATTTTTGTGAGGGAACTGCGAGGAACTGCTCTACAGGACGGATCGCAGATATCACCTACAGAATACCATGCGAGAGGGCGACTCGATCCTCAGAGCTGGTGCGAACTGGAACCGAGTTACCGGGCGACCGTGCGGCCCGTCCGGTCATGAATCGCATCGGAATCGCTTATAAGGAGAAAGCTGGTCGGGGCGACTGGATTCGAACCAGCGACCCCCTGCGCCCAAGGCAGGTGCGCTACCAGGCTGCGCTACGCCCCGACTCTATTGCTTCCCTGATTCTAGAACACTTCCAAGAAGCGCACCACGGATCTGCGTTGATCAGCGAAATCAGCGGCTCTTCTTCTCCGGGTTCACAAGCTGTTCCGGCAGCAGTGCGTTCATAGATCCGGAACGAAAGCCTTCCAGGTCGAGGGTGACGTAGGTGAATCCCAGGGCCTTGAAGATGCGGGTGAATTCCGCTGCCATAGCAGCGGACAAGGCGCGCGGAAGTTCGTCGCGGGCGATCTCGATGCGGACGATTGGCCCGTGATGACGCACGCGGAATTGTCGAAAACCGAGCGTGCGCAGGGCATCTTCTCCCTGCTCCACGGCGCTGAGTGCCTCGCGGGTGACGACGCGCCCGTACTCGATGCGCGAGGCGAGGCAGGCTGAGGCCGGTTTGTCCCAGATGCGCAGCCCGGCCTGACGCGCCAGCTCGCGAATGTCCTGTTTGCCGAGGCCGGCGTCGAGCAGAGGAGCGGCAACCTTGTGGCGGGCGGCCGCCTGCTGACCGGGACGGTAGTCGCCCTGATCGTCAGAGTTCACGCCATAGGCAAGCGTGTCGAAGCCGCGCTCGGCGCACAGGCGCTCCATGACGGCAAACAGTTCGTCTTTGCAGAAGAAGCAGCGGCGCGAGTCGTTGCTCGAGTAATCCTCGCGTTCGAGTTCTCCTGTGGCCACGACCTCGACCGGGATCCCATTCTCGTGCGCGAAAACGAGGGCGTCTTGAAGTTGATAGCGCGCCAAGCTGGGGGAATCGGCGAGCACCGCGAGCATGCGATTGCCGAGCACTCGGTGCGCCGCCCACGCCAGATAGGCGGAGTCCACGCCGCCCGAGTAGGCCACCAGGACGCGGCCCAGCGAAGCCAGGCGAGTCTCCAGCGCCCTCTGCTTTTCTGTTAATTCCACCGATGTTAATTCCACAGGCCCATGCTATCTCAATTCCAGCAGCACTCGTTCCAGCCGTAGCCGGTCAGAGGAGATCAAGCCGTTGAACAGGGCGCGAGCTACTCTGGTGTGATTCATATCACGGCTCATTGTGATCGTGTCCAATCCGTGAATCCTGCCGGCTACTCTCGAATCTATTCCAGCAGAGTTCAGTGGGCTATCCGAAATGGGAGCGCATCAGTTTGAGGCGCCGGGGATGGCCTCCGAAATCCAATTTCAGGAGATAAGCACGAGCATGCTGGGTGTAGGAGAGAAATTCCCGTCTTTCAGTCTGACAGCTACCGTAAGCACTGACCCCAAGACCGCGTTCACCAACATCAACAATGAAGACTATGCGGGCAAGTGGAAAGTATTTTTCTTCTGGCCTAAGGACTTCACCTTCGTTTGCCCCACCGAGATCGCCGCGTTTGGCAAGTTGAACGCGGAATTCGAGGCGCGGGACGCGCAGCTTCTGGGGCTCAGCATCGACAGCGAGTTCGTGCATCATGCCTGGCGCACGCATCACGCCGACCTGAAGGACCTACCCTATCCCATGCTGTCGGATATTAAGCGTGACCTCTGCGAGCAGCTTGGCATTCTGGACCCGAAGGCGGGCGTTGCCCAGCGCGCTACCTATATTGTCGATCCGGAAGGCGGCATTCGCTTCGTTTATGTTACCGACCTGAGCGTCGGTCGCAGTCCGCAGGAAGTGCTGCGAGTGCTGGATGCCCTGCAGACCGAGGAACTCTGCCCCTGCAACTGGCAGAAGGGCGAACCCACGCTGGTCACGGCGTAGTATTGGTCATTGGTCATTGGTCATTGGTCGTTAGTCGTTAGCAACCAGTTTCGATATCGTGTGCAAACCAGCCACGACCTGCGGAGCTGGACTGGTCGTCGATCACGAGCTAATGACCAACGGCCAACGGCCAACGACCAACGACTGCACAAACCACCAACGACAGTTGAGAATCCACTGTGTCGCTCGACGCTCTGATTGCAAGCCTCCCCGACTACGCCAAGGACCTGAAGCTGAACTTCTCCACGCTGGTGCGCCAGCAGACTGAACTGAGCCCGCGCCAATTGTGGGGAACGCTGGTTGCCAGCGCCATCGCCTGCCGCACCCATAAGTTGATGGCTCACACTTTTCAGGAAGCGGCGACCCACCTCAGTCCCCAGGAATTTGAAGCGGCCAAGGCGGCGGCCGCCATCATGGGCATGAACAACGTCTTCTACCGCTTCCTGCACCTGACTAAGAACGAGAAGTACCGCAGCCTGCCGGCGCGCCTGCGCATGAATGTCCTCCGTTCGCACGGGGTGGATCAGCAGGATTTCGAGCTGTGGTGCACAGCGGTCTCGGCGATCAACGGCTGCGGGGCCTGCGTCGATTCGCACGAGCAGACCTTGCGGGAGAAGGGTATGTCCGAGGAAACCATCCTGGCCGCGGTGCGCGTTGCCTCCATCGTGCATGCCATCGCCTCGGTGTTCAACGCCGAGACAGCCGCCGCCGAAGCCACGGTGTAGGAAATCAGAGGACCCCATCGAGGAGACCGGACCTGGCCCCTTCGCGCGTTTTCATTCTGATTATGGGCCGCAGGCTATGTGCCACTCAGGATGGTCGTTTTGCTAGGCTGATTGCGACCGGCAAGCGCGTACGTGGCCAGGATCACGATTTCGGGGTCGATCGGGTGTCGGTAATCCATCGTGGGGTGGGTTACGTAGTAGACGAGCGGGAAAATGGCTATGAGCATAGTGTAGGCGGGGGCCAGAGAATTGCCCTCCCGGTATGCTCGCGATAACCCCGCCACCAGCAGCACCAGCATAACGGTGGACAGAAACATGTTGGGCAGTTCCATGGGTTCCATGGCCCGGTAAGCGGGCGCCAGCGTCCAGAACCCTGTCCAGAAGTAGATCGCCCGGCGTAAACACAACCACCCGAAGTACCCTGGGTAGCGTCGAATGAACTCCAGAGCCTGCCGCTTCTTCGCCGCGTTGTAGGCCATTTCTCCGAGCTGGCGGTATTGTTGCATCTCGGTTGGATTCGTAGAGGGATGTGCCCAATCGGGCAGCACGTCCGAGGTGTCACCCGTGTTGCCCATGCGGACTTCCACCCAGAAATTGTTGCGGATCGTTACCTGTCGGCACACCACGTAATTACGTATCAGCCAGGGGCTGACAGTCGCTGTACACGTCAAACCCGCTAGTAACGCGCCGCGAAACCATGATTGTCCCCGGCGAGTCTGCCGTACGGCGATCCACATACCTAAAGCAGTGACAATCGCAAGGATCGCGGTTGACGCCAAAGCTGCCACTCCGGACACGAAACCAAACAGCAGCCAGCGCTTCCACGAGGCGCGTTCGCTCAATTGCAGGGCCAGCAAAAAGACCCAACACACCAGCAGCGCATTCAGAGTGTCCCCCCAGACACGCTCAGCGGAGAAGTCGATGGCATAGGGATAAAATGCCCAACCCCAGGCGGCATAACGAGCGATCTTCTCGGAAAATGTCTGGCGAGCGACAAAGAAAACTGGAATGCACGTCAAACTGGAACAAACGGAGTTGAACGTCAGGGCGACGAACGCTGAAGCATAGGAATAAATGCCAAAAACTTTGAAAATTGCGGCCAGAATATAGGCATAGAGCGGTGCCAGGCAGATGGTGGGGCCGGTTTCACCGTGCAGCGGGGAGCTGAAGCCATGTCCTAGGGCGAGCGACCGGGCTACCCGGCCGGTTTCCCACCCGAAGTGGAAAAAATCGCGGTTGGGATTGACCTGGGTCCTGTAAAGGAGAACAACCACCAGCATGCGCACCGCGATGGCGCACAGCAACGTCCAGGACAGAGTGCGCCAAATCGAACCCGTGTCCGCAGCCAAACCGAAAGTTCGCGCGCTGGAAGATCCTCGTTCGGGCGCTTCAACTGTGGACGAACTACTCATAGTGAAGCGCCTCGGTCGGCTCAAGCTTGGCGGCACGGCTTGCTGGTAGATACCCAAACAGGATGCCGATGAGGCTGGACACTGTCAAAGAAATCACTACGGAGAGCCATGAAATCGGCAGCCGCATACCCTCGGGTAACAAGAGTTCCACCAGGGTAGCTCCAGTAACCGCCAAGCCGACCCCAATCAGGGCTCCGGTTCCGGCGATCAAGAATGCCTCAAGCAAGAATTGCCACAGGATCTCCGAACGGCGCGCTCCGATGGCCATGCGAATCCCGATTTCACGCGTACGCTGGGTGACCGTTACCAGCATGATGTTCATAATGCCGATACCGCTGATCACCAGCGCGATGAGGGCTATGGCCAGCAGCACGATCGAGAGTGCGGTTGAAATCTTACGGGCGGTATCCAGAATGGAGGTAAGGTTTTCCGCTTCGTACTTCGCCTGAGATCTATGGCGATTCTGCAACAGTTCCCTCACCATGCGAGTCACCCCGGGGACCTCGTCGGCAGTGGCGGCCTGCGCATAGAGAACCTTTACGAACTCCTGGCTGGTGAAGTACTTCATCAGGGGAAAAGGTACGATCACCGAGTCGGGTACGATCTCAGATTGGCCAAAGGTTTCGACCCGCTCGCGGAAGACGCCGATGATCGTGCACTGAAGTTCACCCAGGTGCATGTCTTTTCCAATCAGGTCCTCGTTGGGGTGCCGATTGGCAAGATGCTGTGTGATCAGGCAGGCATGGGCGTGGGACTGTATGTCAATGTCATCGAAATACCGGCCGCTGAGTATGACTAGATTGCGAATGCGCTGGAAGCCCTCGGTGACTCCAACTAGGCTGACAGGGTACTCGGCGCCATCGATGACGACCGTGGCGGTAACATCGTGGGTTCCGGCGGCAACCACCACTTCGGGCAGCATCTGCACAGCTTGCACGTCGGCGAGGGAAATCTCGTCGCCGAGCGGTCGCGGATTTCCGATTCCGGGGCTGACTAGGTAGGCATAGACGAGGTTCGAACCTACGCCTTCGATTTGGGAGAGTATGTAGCCCCGCCCGGTAAGGCCTATCGTCACCACCAGCACGATCGCGCCACTACCGATAATGACGCCCAGCATGGTTAGCAGAGCTTTCATCTTGTTCGCCCGCAGCGCGTCAAATGCCAGTTTCCAGGTTTCCGAGTAGTTCACTCACGCCTTCCCGAACCAGTACATCACGTACACACTGACGAAAATGCGGACGCGCGCCGAAATCGCGGCGGGACAGCAACCGCGGGCAAACAGTGAGCGAAGCTAATCGCCTGCCCGAACCGCAATACGACCGCTGAACACTGTTTTCAGTATTATAAAGGCTGCGGTGCATACGATCAAAATCATCGAATGCTGTCCTTATGCAGACAGCGGGGTGCCAATCACCAACCGGGAATTTGGACCGTACGGCTCTCTCCTTGGTGCCTTAGACACCCATTTTCTCTGTATCCCCGCTGCAGGGATTCGCATCGCAAGGATTAGGAAGCCGAGTTCCACGGACTCCTGCCATGGTTACGAAGGTCAAAGGCGAACTGCACCTAGCCGAGCGGATGTCGCATTTAGGCACGGAGACCGCCTTTGAGGTGCTGGCTCGCGCCCGCTCCCTGGAGGCCAGAGGCCGGGACATCGTCCACCTGGAGATCGGCGAGCCCGACTTCGACACGCCGTCCCACATCGTGGAGGCGGGCGTGGAGGCCCTGCGCCACGGCTGGACTCATTACACCCCTTCCGCCGGGCTGCCCGACTTGCGCCAAGCCATTGCCAGCGAGGTCGCCCGTTCCCGCGGAGTCGCGGTCTCGCCCGAGGAGGTGGTCGTCGTTCCCGGAGGCAAGCCGATCATCTTCTTCAGCATGCTTG
Source organism: uncultured Acidobacteriota bacterium (assembly GCA_963837635.1). Lineage (GTDB taxonomy): Bacteria > Acidobacteriota > Terriglobia > Terriglobales > Acidobacteriaceae > CAWINY01. Next base: position 971,150 of record CAWINY010000007.1, on the reverse strand, counting down.
CCTTGGTCGAGCCCGGCGACGAGGTGATCTACCCCAACCCCGGCTTCCCGATTTACGAGTCGATGATCAACTTCGTCGGCGCGCGCGCCGTGCCCATTCCGCTGCGGGAAGAACGCGACTTTCGGCTCGATGTCAACGAACTCGCCGACCTGATCAGTGAACGCACCAAGCTCATCATCCTCAATTCGCCGCAGAATCCGATCGGCGCGGTGCTGACCAGAAACGATATTCGCGACATCGCCGCCGTCATCGGCGATCGCGACCTCATGGTGCTCTCGGACGAAATCTACAGCCGCCTCATCTTCGAGGGAGAGCACTATTCCATCCTGTCGGAAGACGGTTTCAAGGAGCGCACCATCCTGCTGGACGGCTTCTCCAAAAGCTATGCCATGACCGGTTGGCGCATGGGTTATGGGGTGATGCGCGCCGACCTTGCCACCCACATCGCGCGCCTGGTGACCAACTGCACCTCGTGCACCGCCAGTTTCACGCAGAAAGCGGGCCTGGAAGCGATTAGCGGCGAGCAATCGTCCGTCAGCCGCATGCGAGATGAATTTCAGCGCCGCCGCGACGTGTTCATGGCTCGGATCAACCGCATCCAGGGATTTTCCTGCCGCTCGCCGCACGGCGCCTTCTATGCCTTCCCGAACATCACGGCGACCGGCTGGAGATCGAAGCCGCTGGCCGACGCGCTGCTCGAGCAGGCGGGCGTGGCCGTGCTCTCCGGCACCGCCTTTGGCGTCTTTGGCGAAGGCTACCTGCGCTTCTCGATCGCCAACTCGGTCGAGAACATCAACCAAGGCCTCGACCGGATAGAAGAGTGGATTCGCAGGAATCTGTTAGCGGCTTGATTCGAAGTGGAAACCGCAAAACCTTACCGCGGATGGCACGGATTGGGAGGGATTTACGCGGATAAGGTTCTTCTAAAATGAATCCGCGTTCATCCGTGTTTTTTCCGTGTAAATCCGCGGTGGAAAAACTATCCCTTGGGTAACTTATAAGCCGTCTTGAGCCGCTTGCGGGCAATTTCGGCGCGCCAGGAGTCACCGTCTGCCGCGATCACCGCCTTGTAGCGCTCGACGGCGGAGTCGCGTTGTTCGAGCAGGTCATACATCTCGCCTGCGGCTAAATTGGCGCGGTCGCGCAACTCCGGATCCACGGATTTATAAGTCTGCACCTGCTCGTAGGCTTCGGCCGCGCCCTGAAAGTCGTGCTGGCCGCGCAGAGCCTCAGCCAATCCGTAGGCCGCCTGCCCCAACCGCGGCTCGTAATAGGCGCCGGTGTGGCCCACGCTGAGCAGATGGTGGTAGGCGGCAATCGCCTCCGGGCCCTTACCCGCCGCGTTCAGCAGGTTTGCATGTTCCAGGGCTATCAGAAAGTTCCTGGGATATTCCTGCACCAGGCTGCCAATCAGGCTGATGGCTTCCGGGTAACGCTGCTCGCGGCGCAGGAACATCGAGAGGGCGATCTTGGCGTCCGCCGTGGTCTCGGTGCCATGATTGGCGGCGTCGTAGAGCTGCTGGATTCCCTTTTTCTTGCTGCCGCTGATGCCCACCACCGCCGCAGCCACCTTAACCCCCCAGCTAACGCTGCCGATCACATAGTTGTGGACGCCGACCAGAAACTCCGCATCGGTGTAGCCGGGATTCAGCTCCAGTACGCGCTCGTGGTCGCGCCGCGCCGCCAGCGCCGCGCGTAGCGCCGGGAACCAAGCCTTATCCACCAAGCCCATGTAAAGAGCTTTGCTTCCGTAAGTTACCCCGCGGGCGTAGAGCGCGTCTGCGTCATTTGGGTCGGCTGCCTGGCGCGCTTGCGTGAGAGCCAAGGCGCGGTCCATCAGCTCCTTGATTCGCTTGGACGTGTTCGGGTCTACCGGTAAGTGCTTGCTGTCGAGGAAGTTGTTCTTGGCATATAGCTCGCTGTCCAGCGCCCCGATCCGGTACAGCTCCTTGAAGAGCACGGCAGTCAGTAAGTGGTTGACCGCAAAAGGATCGTTGGGATGGGCTTGGGCGACCTTCTCGTAGGAGCTGATCGCCTTGTCGTACTCCATGTTGTAGAAGTACTCGGAACCGGCGCGGGTGGCGGAATCGAGGGTGAGTTTGGCGGCAATGGCCTCGATTGGGGCGACAGGCCTGCCCGCCCCGGCAGCCGAGGTAACCAGGGAGAAAGCGAGAAACAGCAGGGTTATGGCCTTTTCCCGAGGATGGAACAGAGCCCAATGGTTACTTCGATAGGGTTTCATGACGTGGGCTTCCAGCAGTTTACCTGATATGGCATCCAGAGTAGAAGGGGTACAAAGGATTTGCGCCCCATGGGAGGGGAATCCTCCATGCATAATACCAATACGAAACGGGAATATTACACGGAAGCCGAGGCGGCCGACTACCTTGGCATTTCCGTAACGCGACTCCATTTACTACTGGATGAGCACATCTTCAATGACGGCTCCGCCCGTCCAGGGAACCTGAGCTTTACCAGCGCCGAGCTGATTCTGCTGGGTTTTTGGCAGCGTGCCACCCCCAATGCCAAGGTGGTGCGGATGCCGAAACGAAGCTGACCAGCAGTTCTTACCGGTAATTGTTGCCTCGCGGCCACCCGGCCGACTGGTACCGCGAGGCACAACTCCTTTCCCTCCTTGATGTTATGACCTAGAAATCTCATTGGCATCCCAGTTGCTCCGTTTGAGGGCGGGAGGCCATGGTCATGTCGGAAGTCGCCCATAATGTTGAACAGCAGGAATACTGGCGTCCTCCCGAGCCGCAACCGATGACTGCCGTGCGCAGCCAAGCCGAACTGTGCGACCGCTGCGGCACCGAGTACGTGATGGGTGCCCGCTTCTGTTACGTCTGCGGCGCCGAGCGCGGCAGCGAACCGGTCGGCGGCGCTGCGGGACTGGCACACTGGCTGGACATTAAGGTCATCACCGATGTCCTAGGTTTGACCATCGGATCGTTGGTTGCCTTTATCGTGGGCATTACTTGCGTGCTCGCCGCTATCACCACCGGCTTTATCTACACGGCGAATTCGGTTCTTGACTGGCAGGCGGTGCAAATGTGGCGGGTGGAGTGGCTGCTGGCGGGGATCGCCGCATTCCTGGCGGGAATTCTGCTGAAAAGACCGTAGTTCGGGGTATCAGGTACCAGGTATCAGGTACCAGGCAGCGAATGCGCAAACCTGTTACCTGTTACCTGTTACCTGTTACCCGGCGCCCCAGCATCTGAATCGTACGCGCCGTATAGCCCTTCCCATTGAAAACTGCGTCGACCCGCACGTCGGATCCTATTCCGAGATCGGCTGCGGCCATCTGCCGCGGGAAAACGATGTCATAGGTGCGGCTGTCGGTATCGTTGTGCACCGCTAACAGGCCGTGGCTCAGATCCAAGTGGGTGACCTTGCCGGCGAAGGTGAATGCCATGCCGGGAGAGGCCAGTACCTTGATCTCCCTCGCCTGGCCATGCTCACCCTTGCCGGTGACAAACTGCACGGTAACCAGGGCTCCGGGCTGCAGATCGGAATTCGATCCGGCCTGGTCAGCCATTCCAACTGAGCCTCCCGGACTGCGAATGACGCGGGTGTTCGCGTTCACGCCGAAACTGACAGCCTGCGCGGAAAGCTCGTCGCGCAGGGTCATGGATCCACTTCGCGGGTCGTAGGAAATCACCTGCCCGCGCGCATCGACCACCGAACCTTCGGTTTCGACTCGGATGTTCCTGGCAAACACGCCGTCCTTGTCGAGCATGGTGTCCACGTAAATCCGGTCACCCTTGTGGATGCCGAGCATGGTGGTTTCCACCCCGTCGCGGTAGATATGGGTTCGCTCATCGAAGGCAACCCTTATCTTGGGACCGCGAAACGCGTGTACCACTAGGCGCTCGCGGACGCGGTCGATCTTGTCCACGGTTCCGCCCACCAGCGAAACCTTGCCCTGGGGCATAGGAGGAACCTCCAGCAGCGGATCGGGCTCGTTCTTGACGGCTTGCCCGCGCGGCGCGGCCGGCAGGATCCCGGTGGTTACGGGCTCGTCTGCGGCAGCCTGTTGCTCCGCACTTGGTTCCTGTTCGGCGATGGATTGCTGCTGGTTGGAAAGCTGCGATTGCTGGGCCGCCGCTCCCGCGAGCACCAATCCCAGTGTCAGGGGAACAAATACTGGAAAAAACCAAAATTTCATGCCGAGCTCCAGTCCGGTTCTTTGGATGCCCGCCGTGTGCTCCGAGTTCTCTCCTAGTGGCCGGTGGCCAGTGGTCAGAACCGATTCCACCGCATACTGAGCACTGCCTACTGCCCACTGGGGTTGGGCAACGCGCGAGGCCTGACTCACCTCAATAGAAGTGCAGGGCTGCTCCCAACCCCAGCGCCTCGCCTCGTTGGGGTTTCGGAGCCGGAGGTTTCATGAATTTGGTTCCTGTTCCCCAACTTCGCGTTGTATTGAAATCCATTCCTCGTCAGCTTTGGATTGCGCTTCTCGCGCTGACCATGGCGACCGCTGCGTTCGCAAAAGACAAGGATCTGCGCATCCCTCTTCCCAAGCGCAACAAGCCCACGCCCGTGCAGCAGTACAACCGCGACGGCGTCAAGGCCCTGGAGAAGCACGACTACAAGAAAGCCAAGCAGTTGTTCTATAAGGCCTACCTGATCGATCCCAACGATCCCTTCACGCTCAACAACCTGGGCTACATGTCCGAGTTAGAGGGCGACATCGACCGCGCCCAGCGCTATTACGATCTCTCCGCCGACCATACCTCCGATGCCATGATCGATATGTCTACGGATAAGGATCTGAAGGGCAAAACCGTGGCCGCCGTCGCGGGAAACACCGAAGAGACTGGCTTGCAGGTCAACCGGCTCAACGTGGAGGCCATCGGCCTGCTCCGCAAGGATCGCGCCCCGGAGGCGGACGAACTCCTGCACAAGGCGCTGCAGATCGATCCCAAGAATCCGTTCAGCCTGAACAACATGGGCTTCGCCAAGGAAAAACAGGGCGACTACGAATCGGCGTTGGCCTCCTATCACGCTTCAGCCGATCTGCATTCGGACGAGACAATCATGGTCGCCGTCAATCCCAACTGGCGTGGCCGGCACATCAGCGAGGTCGCCGCCGACAACGCGCGCAAGCTGGATAAGCTGATGCGGGAGGAATCCTCGACTCAGGCCCGGGTGGCGCGGCTCAACACTCAGGCCGTGTCGGCGCTGAACCGCAACGATCGCAAGGCGGCGCGCAACTTCTTTGAGCAGGCCTACAAGCTCGACCCGGAAGACGCCTTCACGCTCAACAATATGGGGTATCTCGCCGAGATGGACGGGGACAAGGAAACCGCCGAGTTCTACTATGAACGGGCCCGCGACGCTAAACACAAGGATTCTCGCGTTGCCCTCGCCACGCGACACGCCGACGAGGGACGCAAGATCGGCTTTGTGGCCAATGAGAGCGACGCCAGCGTGGATCAGCGCATGCAAGCCGATCTGGAATCCAAACGCCAGCAGGGCGGACCGATTGTCCTGAAGCAACGGAACAACCAGCCCGTTCCCGAAGACGAGCAATCCACGCCCCCGGTGCAGAACCAGACCGCGCCGACTCCGCTGAACCCGTAGCAGTGGTTAGTGGCCAGTGGTCAGTGCTCAGTGGCCCATGGCCAGTGGTCGGCCGACCAGAAGGCGTTTCTGGCTTCCGCAAAAGGCTTACCGCGGATCTCGCGGATCATGCACGGATTAACACGGATTCTTTTGTTTTAGATCAGCGCAAATCCGTTCCCGATCCGTCTAATCCGCGGTAGGCCGTTCAAATTAAAAATCAGAAATCATCAACCGAAGATTGAAGAGCTGACATTTCAGTGAGCAGAAGGCGCTTACCGCGGATCTCGCGGATCATGCACGGATTAACAGGGATTATTTTGTTTAGATCAGCGCAAATCCGTTCCCGATCCGTGTAATCCGCGGTAGGCCGTTCAAATCAGAAATCAGAAATCATCAATCGGAATTTGAATAGGTGAGCGCCTGCGCTTCTACACCAGCAACGATTGCTGCTCCCAGCCGGGCACTGGCGTCGGCGATTCGGTAGCGAGATCCAGCACCAGCTTTTCCAGGACAATCTTTTTGCTGGGCGCGTTGGAGCGCAACGCCAGATCGGCGCGGGCGATCAGGCGCAAGGCGCGGGTCAGATCCCGGCGAGACTTGTAGCGGCGGGCCTGCCGGATGATGTCCTCGGCGGCGAAGGGCGGCACGCGGAATCCCTGCCACAACACCTGCCATAGCGCGCGCGTGTCGCGGACGTTTTTCTCGCTGATCACCAGCATCTGGCGGAAGGTCTTGGCGAGCATATACAGGTGGCCGATCGCCGCCTCTTCGCCCTCGCCGCTGGAAAGAATCGCTTGCAACACGGAAAGCGCCTGGGTGCGGTCGCGTGCGGAGATGGCATCGGTCAGCTCATAAAGCGAGCGCTGCTTGGCCGCCAGCACCATGGTCTCGACGTCGCCCAGCGCGATGCGCTTCTTCTCGCCGACATAGAGAATCAGCTTCTCCAGTTCGTTGGCGATCAGCATCATGTCGCCGCCGAGGGCGTCCACCAGTTCGCGCGCAGCATCGGTCTCGACCTTCACCGCTTGCGCGACGGCGCTCTCGATCACCCACTTCACCGCGTCGCCCTCTTCTACCCGCGCCAGTTCCACGATGCCGCAGAACTGGCCCAAGGTCTCGCGGATGCGCTCATAACGGTCGCGGTCCGTCATGTCCATGCGGCGGACGTCGGCGGGGATGTTGATGTGGTCGGCGATGAACAGGATCAGGGCGTCAGGATTGGGGTTTTCGGCATAGGCACGGATGGCCGCGAATTCCTCTTCATGCGAGCCGCGGCCGTAGAGTGCCTTCACCCCGCGCACGAAAAACACCTGAAATGGCGCCATCAGCGAGGGGGTTTGCGCCTGGTCCAGTACTTCGCTAAGCGGAGTCTGGCCGAGATCGAACTCGTACAGGCTGAGCTCGCGCAGGTCGCCGGGAACCAGGGTTTGCAGCACGGCGTCCCGGCAGCGCTTGCGGAAGAACGCCTCGTCGCCCACCAACACGTAGCAGGCGCGAAGCTTGCGGCCTTCCACCTCGTTGACGAAGCGGTTGGTCGGCGCGAAGCTGCGCACTAGAACGCCTCCAGCACGTTGCTGACAAGCTGGCGGGCAAAGTCCTCGGCCACGCGGTCCACCGCCGGCGACTCTTCCTGGAAAAAGCTGGAGACCTCGCGCGACACCTCGTACTCCTCGCGGAAGGTGTAATTGGGCTGATCGAATAAAACCTTGCCGTTGGCATCCACCAGCCGGACCGAAGCTGTTATGACCACCGCTGAGGTCGAGATGCGCCCGGTCGTCGAGTCGTAGGTCAGCGGCGAGATGCCCGTATATACCACCGTCCCGTTCAGGGTGGCGTCGGCGCCGTTCGGCTGTGAGATGACTCGATAGTTCGTGCGCGTGTTGAACTCGCGCACCACGGCCTCGGTGAGGATCTGCTCGAAGCGGTAGCCCTCGGTCCGATTCGCGAATGTAGGCACGGCGATGGTGTGCAGCGTGGCCGGCAAGCGCACCGCTTTGCCCGAGGTGTGATATCCGCAGCCGGTGGCCACCATCAGCATGGCCGCGGACACGAGCAGAGCACGGAACAATCGGCTTTGACTGCTGTTTCGGTCCTCAGTGGCTATCGATAGCTGCATGATTTGAGTCCCATTCCATTGTTAAGAACCCCTTTAACCGCAGAGGACGCAACGGTGGCGCAGGGGCGCAGAGGACAACAAAAATCAGAAATCAAGGCGGATTTCTGGTGTCTGATTCTTCCTCCGTGTCCTCTGCGTTTCCTCAGCGCCCTCTGCGGTAAAAGACACTTCATTGTACGGTTCCCAGGGGGCGCGCAACGGCCAGTCGCTCGGCGCAGTCCAAGGCGGTCATTGCCGTGATGCGAAGATTGTCTGCGGTCAGCCATAGCCAAAAGCCATTGTCCCGCGCCGGGTCGCCACGCACGGTGAGCAGGACCCCATCCTGGCCCGCGGCATTCACGTTGTCCGGCGGTTCGTCGGTTGCGCCGGCCACGGTGATATGTTCCCCACTCAGCTGTGCCACCAAATCTCCGATCGCAACCTGCCGTTCCAGCTCAATGTAAACGGAAAAGGCATGGCCGTGAAAGCTCGGAGCCTGGACCAGCATCAGTGAAGGTACCTGGGCGCTGCCGGCAACGATCTGCCGGAAATGAGAAACGATGCGCGACTGGATCCGCTCCAGGCTGGATGACGATTTGGCACCATACGCGGCCAGCATGTTGAACGCTACCTGGGCATCGAACACCTGTTTGGGCAGTTCGCGGAAGGCGAGTAGGTTCATGGTCTGCTCGTGCAGTTCGTCCATGCCGCGCCGGCCGTGTTCGGAAGCCGGTTCCATGACCACGGCGGTTGCGGTGCGGATGGCCGCTGCTTTCTGCGCGCGCAGCAGCAATAGTGCCAGTACCTGAGCCACCGGATGGGCGGTCACGACCGGAGCCGAGGTCAGGTCGGGAGTGATCGTTTGCTCCAGTTCGGACTCGATCCAGGGGGCGCGCACTCGCGCTCCCGGCGCCTGCTCCAGCGCATACGACAGGTCCACGATACTGCACCCGGCCTGGCGAGCGGTTTCCCAGTGCCGCAGGGTAAAGCCTGCTTCGGAGGCGAAGAACGCGATATCGACCCCTTCGAACTGCTCCGGGCGAACGCTCTGCACGAAGCTGACCTCGTCCCCGACCGCCTCCAATTGGCCGAGCGATTCGTCGTCGTCCAGCAGGCGGACGTCGCGCGCGGGAAAGCTGCGGTCCTTGATCATGTCGGCCAGCTCGCGTCCCTTGAGCGTCGACGCGCCGACAATTGCCACGCGGAAATTGCCGCCAGTACTCATTGCATGGCTTCCTTATAAGGCGGAGTCGGCGGCGTACCGCGCCGGCGCACCAGGTACATGAGGCGCGCCAGCACTCCGGAAAGCATATAGGCCAGTGCCAGGAAAAACAGCACGTATTGGGAGAAGAAGCAGATTGCCGCCACCAGCATGGCGACCAGCACCACCAGCCGAGCTGGTTTGCGGTCGCGCAACTGGATGTCCTTGAAACTGTAAAACCGCCAGGTGCTGACCATCAAAAAGCCGACCGCCAGCACCAAGCATAGCCAGATGATTGCCTCCCACCAGGTGCCGGCCGGCCGGCCGTCGGAAAAATGGACCGCGGCGGCCAGAATCCCGGCACCGGCAGGAATGGGCATGCCCACGAAATACTTCTTCCCCGGCCGGCCTGGGTTCGAGGGTTGCGGATTGACCTGAATGTTGAAACGGGCGAGGCGGCACGCTCCCGCCACCAGGAAAAGAAAAGTCGCGATGGCGCCAAGCTGCACCAAGCGGGTGCGGAAGCCCGGCATCAGAATGATGGGCAGCAGGCGGAATCCCCACATCCACGCCAGCACGGCGGGAGCGACACCAAAGGTGATCACGTCCGCCAAGGAGTCCAACTCGCGGCCGAAATCGCTGGTGGTGTGGGTCATGCGCGCGATCCGGCCGTCGAGTCCATCGAACAGCACGGCCATCCCGATGGCAATCGCCGCATGATCGAAATGCCAGTAATCCGCCACCGTGCCCATGATGGCTTGCGAAATGGCATAGTAGCCTGCCGCGATGTTCAGGCTGGTGAACAGCGAGGGCAGAATGTAGATGCCCTTGCGCAGCCGGCCGCGCTGCACGGCGGAAAGTTGTGGCGAATGCCGCTCCATCAACCCTCTCCCAAAGTGGACTGAGAGCCCGTTCTCACAAACGTTCGCAATGCGGGGTTGGATTGCGCCAAAAGGCTTGATCCACCGTGCACGGCGTCGCCCACTTTCACGTGAAGCGCGGCGTCGGCCTCGAACATGACGTCCACCCGCGAGCCAAACTTGATCAGGCCGATGCGCTCGCCACGGCCCACCGCGTCCCCGACTCGTTTACTGAAGACGATCCTGCGCGCCAGCAACCCGGCAATCTGTTTGAAGGTGACCATCTGCCCCCCTTCACCGCGTACCGTGACGATGTTCTGTTCGTTGGCTTCCGAGCTGAGCGCGCCCATGGCGTTGCCGAACTTGCCCTTGCGGTACTCGACGCGTTCGATGACGCCGGTAATCGGCGAGCGGTTTACGTGGACATTAAAGACGCTCAGGAAGATGCTGATCCGGGTGCGAGAAGCGCCGTTCTCTTCTATTCTTCCGACGAAGGTCACCTTGCCATCCGCCGGCGAGACAATGCCACCCGCCACCTCCGGGATGGCCCGCTCGGGATCACGGAAAAACCATAGGAAAAATGCGGCCAGCAGCACCGGCGGCGCCGCCCAGGCCGGGGAAGTCAGCCAGGCGATCACCCCAGCCACAACCAGCATGCCTGCTCCGTAATAGAAGCCGTCGCGCACCATTTCGTTTAGGGTATTGATTATACGGGAAGCGCGGAGTGCTTTCTTAGAGGCACTCTCGGCTATTGGCTGTAGCAACGGCGTCTCGCCGGCGGGTTTCGCTCGCGACGCTGCAGTGTAGGTTGACATGGCACCGCGGACTAGACGCTGGCGCTGCGCGTTGTTCCTACTTCGATTTCGCCGCAGCCATCTTTTCCCGCCGCCGCTTGACCCACTCTTCTTTGACGACCTGAGGTGCGCGGCCCAGCGCGAGCGCGTCCTCGGGCACGTTTTGCGTGATGCAGCTTGCCGCGCCTACATAAGCTCCGCGGGCGATGGTGACCGGTGCTACCAGGGTGCTGTTGCTGCCGATGAATACGCCATCTTCGAGCACCGTCCGGTGTTTCGTGACCCCGTCATAGTTACAGGTGATGGTTCCGGCGCCCACGTTCACGCCCTCGCCGATCACGGAGTCGCCCAGGTAGGCCAGGTGGTTGGCTTTGGAGCCGCGACCGAGGCGCGTCTTCTTTACTTCCACGAAGTTGCCGACGTGGGCGCCCTCGCCGATGTCGCTCTCCGGCCGCAGGTGCGAGTACGGGCCCAGGATCGCCCCCGCCGCGATGCGCGAGTTCTCCAGGATGCAGCCATTGCGCACGGTCACGTTGTCCGCCAGTTCGCAATCGCCGATGACCGAGTACGAGCGGACCAGGCAGTCGCCTCCGATGCGGCTCTTGCCCAGGATCTGCACGAAGGGCTCGATCACGGTATCCGCGCCGATTTCAACCTCGGCGTCAATTACGCAGGTTTCCGGCTTGAAGATCGTCACGCCGTTGCTCATCAACTCGTCGCACTTGCGCGCGCGTACCAGGGAGTCGAGCTGCGCGAGTTCCTGCCGGGTGTTGGTGCCGAGCACCTCGTTAGCGTCGTCAGCCTTGATGCACACGACTTTCTCTCCTGCCTGGGTGAGGATCGCCGCCATGTCGGTCAGGTACAGTTCGCGGTGCGCATTGTCGGTGGTGAGCTTGTTCATATGCGCGTACAGCGGCTTCACCTGGAATGCATAAATGCCCGAGTTGATTTCTTTGTGAGACGACTGGCCCGGCTTGAGCGCCTTCTGCTCGACAATGGACTGCACTTCCGGACAGTTCGGCACTTTGCGCATGACGCGACCGTAGCCGGTGGGATCGGCCGGTTCGGCGGTAAGAATGGTCATCGCCGCCTTCTGTTCGCGGTGGAAATCGCGAACCCGCCGGATCGTGTCTGGCCGTACAAGCGGCACGTCACCGGAGAGCACCAGGAAGGAGTCGTACGCTTCGAGCGCGGCCTTGGTCGTCAAGATAGCGTGCCCGGTGCCCAGTTGCGGCTCTTGCACCACGAAGCGTACGCCGGTATGCGCGACCTCCTTGCGCACTCGCTCGGCTTCATGGCCGACGATGGCGTAAATGTCCTCGCCAGACACCACCTGGCGGGCGGCATCGATGACGTGCTCCAGCAACGGCTTGCCGCCGATCCGGTGAATTACCTTGGGATGTTTGGATTTCAGCCGGGTGCCCTTGCCCGCCGCCATAATGGCGATGGCAAACCGGCCAGCGCTAACATTCGGACTTGTCATTCGCCGCTGCCTTTGCTTTTTCTTGTTTTTCTCCCGACCACTCGGGGTGAACGCCTGCCACTAAGCGCAACAGATCATGCACCACGCGGTCGGTGGCGTGCCGCGCCACGCCCGTGGCGTCGTCGAGGTAATCGCCCAGCACCAGCCGAACGCCTAGCGCCTCAATCGCCGCGCGGTCGATCTCGATCTGGTCGGCGCCTTCTTGCGCGTACTTGGCCTTCATGTCTTCCCGCAGAGGACGGTTGTTGACCAGCGCGACATCGAACAGCGCTTGTCCCGCATGATCATACAAGGCGCGGATATGTCCCGCCGCAGTCAAGCCCAGACTCTCGTTGGCCTCGGTCATCAGATTACACACGAAGACTTTGAGCGCCGGGGAGGCGGCAATCGCTTCCGGAATGCCGCCCACCAGCAGATTGCAAACCAAGCTAGTGAACAGCGAGCCCGGCCCCACCGTGATCAGGTCGGCTTGGGCAATGGCTTGCAGAGTCTGGGGCAGGGGGCGCGGATCGGCCGGGACCAGCCGCAGCTCGACGATCCGCTTGGTGCTGGCGTTGATCTTGGTCTCACCCTTCACAATCGACTGGTCATCCATCAGCGCTTCCAGTTGCACATTGGCGGTGGTGGACGGGTAGATGGTGCCCCGGGTCGCCAATACCTCCGAAGCCAGCTTAACTGCCTCGGCGAAGTCGCCGGTCATGGCATTCAACGCTGTCAGGAACAAGTTGCCGAAGTTGTGGCCCTGCAATCCCGAGGTGGCCGGGAAACGGAACTGGAAGAGGCGGCCGAGCAGAGCCTCGTCTTCCGACAGGGCAACAATGCAGTTGCGGATGTCGCCCGGCGGCAGGATATTAAACTCCTTGCGCAGCAGTCCGCTGGAGCCGCCGTCATCGGTCACGGTGACCACCGCGGACAGATCGGCGATGCAGCTTCCACTTTGGCCGTCGCCCGCCACGTACGGCTTCAGGCCCTTCAGCAGAGTAGAAAGACCAGTGCCGCCGCCGATGGCCACCACCCTGAGACAACGATCAAGGTGTGTGGAAGGGGCGGCGGCGGGCTGCGCCCTCTCGGGGATAGCGTGCTTGGTCATGGATTCCGGGCTCCGCACCGCACCGCGCCGTTCAGGAGCATATGAAACTATAGCCTACCGCGCCCGGCTGACCGGTAATGTGTGAATGGGCGCGGCTTCCCAAGCTGCGGAAAAACTCAAAAGCAACCACGATTTGTCCTTCCGAGCCGCGCCCGGGTTTGGCGCGTGCGAGGAATCTGCTTTCTTTTCAAGGCGGGCAAAAAGCAGATTCCTCGCTCCGCTCGGAATGACACTCTTTACCGATGGTGAGTCTTTCCGCAGCCGGTTCAGCCGCGCTCTTTCACACCCGCACGGCCTTGATGCCCTTCATTGTGACGCACTACACTAGAAACCCTCGTCGGGTCCAGTTTCGGGATAGAGCAGCTCGGTAAACCGCGGATCGTCGGCTAAGTTCTTGAAATCCGAGTCGTTTCGCGCCTGGAAGCGGTTGCGGGGATTGAGCCGGATCGCCTCCTGCAGGCGGCGAAGCGAGTCTTCCAGTTGGCCGGTCAGGCAGTCCAGCACTGCCATACCATATGACGCGTAATCCGCCCGTGGCGACTGCTTGAGGATTTGATCGAGGTGTTCGCGGGCGGCGATGTACTCGCCCAGATTCATCAGCGAGATGGTGTAGTCGTAGTGCTCCTCGGGCGTGCGAAACGAGGTGCTCGCCCGCTCCAGGTGCTGGTTGCAGGTATTCAGGTGGACATTAGCCCGATCGGTTAGCTGCCGCACCCCGCTGGCAACCACCTTTTGGAACAGTGCCCGCGCCCGGTCGAACTTCCGCTCCTGCAACAAGCGCAAGCCGTCCTGGTAGTGCTGCACGGCCTGGGAGAAGCGCGGATCTTCAGCCGATTTCGGTTGCGATGGCCCTTTCATCCCGTTCCTCGTTCGTATTGCAGATTCGATTCGATATGCTTTCCCGGGTTCTTCTACCGAGTTCCGACTTCTCTGCCCTGAGTTGCACCCTGTGGACCCAGCTCAGACTTCCGAGCCCAACCCTCCGGGTAGCTCGCCCTACTGCGAGCCCACCATGATGTGTGCACGTTATAACGGAAGAAACTCCAGTCCGTCAAACTATAGCCCGGCGGGCACCCGGCGTTCGGCACAGAATCACGCTTCGCGTGGCCCAAGAAAGGGAACCAGGGACGAGGAACCGAAAAACCGGGTCCGACCGTTTCACTGGAGCAGCAGGGCGATAGTTTAGAATGTAAGTGAAATGGCGGAGCGTTTCCATGAGCCGGAGATCCCCCAGCCGCAACGACGTGCTGGCGAAGTCCTCCAGTCCTGGCTCCGGGATCTGGTGATCTCCCTTGCCATTGCCGGTTTCATCATCGTTTTCCTCTACCAGCCGGTGAAGGTGGAAGGCACCAGCATGGCGCCTGGCCTGGGCGATCAGGAGCGGATCTTCATCAATAAGTTCGTCTACCGCTTCGAGTCCATCACGCGCGGCGATGTGGTGGTCTTCCACTATCCGCGCGATCCGGCGAAAAGCTACATCAAGCGGGTGATCGGGCTTCCCGGCGACCGCGTGCAGATCGACGACGGCCTCGTGTATGTCAACGGCGAGCCGATTCACGAACCTTACGTGCCCGGCGAGTACAGCGACGACCGCAGCTATCCCGGGGTGATGGTCCCCCAGCACTCATTCTTTGTGCTCGGCGATCACCGGAATTTGTCGAATGACAGCCGCGACTTTGGCCCGGTGGACCAGAGCTACATCTACGGCAAAGCCGTGTTCGCTTACTGGCCGATGGATCGGCTGGGCACCTTGCGTTAGCCCGGCTGAAACAAGCTCAACCGCTGCCCAGGACCTGCTTGCGCATCGTTCCTGTGCCGAGCGGCATCATTCTCGTAGAGGCAGGCCGGGTTACGATGAGCGCAACCGTGTACAACTCCCCCTTGCGGCGCGTGATGTTCGCCAGCTTCTTCGCCCTGATTGCCTGCGGCATGACCTTCTACGTAATCCTGTGCCTGGGGATCATGGCCAGCCTGGTTCTGCGCGGCTGGAACCCCGCCAACTCGACCGTGCTGCAGTCCGCGCTGACGCGGGTGGCAATCCCCGTCAGCTTGCTGGCGGCTGGCGTAGCTTTCGTCTTCACCCTTCGCCGACCAACCGCCAGCTAAGCTGCGAGGCAGCTCTGCGCTAAAACCTTTTCGCCCTTGCACCCGAGCGGATGGAAAGCGCGTACAATTCCCCGTCTGGTTTCTCCATCCCCAACCAGCCGTTCGGGCTGCTTGGGCTCTCCGGAGGATGCCCTTGGCGGATAAGACGTCTAATATCAGTACGATCTCCTCTCAGTCCAGCTACGAGACTTCATCGAAGATCGAAGTGCATCCCTATTACGCGCCGTCAGACCTGGACGGCTGGAACTACGACGAGCAGGCCGGCTTCCCGGGCGAGTTCCCGTTTACCCGCGGCGTGCAAAGCACCATGTACCGTGGCCGCCTCTGGACCATGCGCCAGTATGCCGGCATGGGCGATGCCGAGGAGTCCAACCGCCGCTACAAGTACCTGCTCGCCCACGGCACCACCGGATTGAGCGTCGCCTTCGACCTGCCGACGCAAATCGGCATGGATTCCGACTCCCCGATGGCACTGGGCGAGGTGGGTAAGGTCGGCGTGGCCATCGACTCGCTTGAAGATATGCAGCGGCTGTTCGACGGCATCCCGGTGGAGAAGATCTCGACCTCGATGACCATCAACGCCACGGCCTCCATCCTGCTGGCGCTCTATATCGTGGTGGCCAAGCGTAGTGGAGTCGATCCGCGCCAGCTCTCCGGCACGGTGCAGAACGACATCCTGAAGGAATACATCGCGCGCGGAACTTACATCTATCCACCGGCGCAGGCCATGCGCATCATCACCGACATGTTCGCCTACTGTAACGAGCACGTACCCGAGTGGAACACCATCTCCATCTCCGGCTATCACATGCGGGAGGCGGGCTGCACCGCGGTGCAAGAGGTGGCATTCACCCTGGCGGACGCGATCACCTACGTGCAGGCGGCGCAGAAGGTCGGTTTGGACGTGGACAGCTTCGGCCCGCGGCTTTCGTTCTTCTTTTGCTGCCACAACAACTTCCTGGAGGAAGTGGCGAAGTTCCGCGCCGCCCGCCGCTTGTGGGCGCGCATCATGGAGCAACGCTTCGGCGCCCGGAACCCGAAATCGATGATGCTGCGCTTCCATGCCCAGACGGGAGGTTCCACGCTGACCGCGCAGCAACCCGAGAACAACATTGTGCGCACCGCGCTCCAGGCGCTGGCGGCGGTGCTGGGCGGCACCCAGTCGCTGCACACGAATTCCTTCGACGAAGCCATGGCGCTGCCCACCGAGCAGGCGGCGCGCATCGCCCTGCGAACCCAGCAGGTCATTGCCTACGAATCGGGGGTGGCCAACACCATCGACCCGCTGTGCGGTTCGTATTACATCGAATGGCTGACCGATCAGATCGAAAAGCACGCCACCGGGTACATCGATAAGATCGATGCCATGGGAGGCATGCTGAAGGCCATTGAACGCGGGTTCGTGCAGCAGGAGATCCAGAATGCCGCTTACGAGTACCAGCAGAAGGTAGACAGCCTGGAGCACACGGTGGTCGGCGTCAACCGCTTTCAGATCGAGCAGGAAAGAGAGGTCCCGCTGCAGTCCATCGATCCCTCACTCGAGGGGAAGCAGGTGGAGAGCGTCCGAGCTCTGCGGGCAAGGCGCCCCCAGGACGCATGGGCGGCAGCCGTTCAGGGCGTGGAAGATGCCGCACGGAACGGTGACAATTTAATGCCGCACATCGTCCACGCGGTCGAAAACTATGCCACCGTCGGCGAGATCAGCGACGCCATGCGCCGCGTCTTTGGCGAGTACCACGAAAGCATCGTGATCTGATAAAACCCGCCACAGAGACACGGAGACACAGAGAAAACCCGGAGAGGACGCAGAGGTCTTGATTTCTGAGTTGCTATGGGGTAGCGCTCCTGGCGAAATCAGAAATCAGAATTGAATTGGCCCGTTTCGATCCGCGCTAATCCGCGGTGAGTCTCTGCGGCCCTTTATTCCAACTGGCGGGTCGGAGCGCGCGCTCTCCAGCTCGTGCACCAGCTCATCCACCCGCTCCTCCAAGACGTGGCGTATGGAGAGCATGCCGAGCAGGCGGCCGTCGTCGTCCACCACCGGAAGATGGCGGTAGTGGCGATCGATCATGGTGGCCAGCGCTTCGCCTTCGGTGGTTTTCTCGGTGGCCAGTTCGACCGGCGTGGTCATCATATCGAGCACGGCGGTCTTCTCCGGGTCGCGCCCGCTGAGCGCAAAGCGGCTGAGCACATCGCGCTCGGTAAAGATGCCGGCCACGCGCTTTTCGGAATCCAGCACGGCCACCGCGCCCACGTGTTGATCCAGCATCATGCGGATAGCGTCGGCCACGGTGCCTTCAACCGGAATCGCGGCAGGCTTGGAATCGCAGATCGAGAGCAGGGTCATGGCTTGGGTTCGCCTCGTCAACTACGGAGTGTCGAATCTATGCATGTCGTGCCACCGTGTCAAGACCCGAGTCGAGTCCAGATCAAGAAAGAGACGCTGATTGCGCTGATCAACGCTGATAAGAACCAGTCACGGGATAATCAGCGTTGATCAGCGTAATCAGCGGCGAATCTTGTTTATTGACGAACTGAAATGAAAAAGGTGACCGCTTCAGCAGCCGCATGTGGCGAGTGCTGACACCCGCCCGATACCACCAAAACCGCTCCCAGGGCGGTCTAACTATTCAACGGATCGATTTCCGGCAGCGAAATATCCGGCTTGTTCCGGCCGGCAAGGTGCGCTACAACTCACGGTGAGTGCGGGTCAAACCAAAGAGCCGCTGATTACGCTGATGCACGCTGATGAAAAACCAGTTACTAACCAAGATAATCAGCGTTGATCAGCGTAATCAGCGGCAAATTGCTCTTGCAAAGTGAAACGCGTCGAATGTTTTGCGGGAAAGTGCCGATGTGCTGCGTATTGGGTTCGATCGATGGACCGCGATCGGAGGTAAAGGGATATGATTCCTGAATCGCATCCGCTGCAACAACTGTTTCTTGAGCTTGTCTATCGCCACTACAGCGATGACCTGGGCTTGCGCGACTCGGCCGTCTGCCACTACGTGGCGGGAGTACTCAGCGATTTCTACGAGAGTGAGTCTCTCTACAAGATCCGCAACGCGCAGGGGCGGCCGCTCAACGACGTAGGCGAGATGCTGCTTGAGTCGGATCCCGTCTATGGCCCTGCCGCCTCATTCGACCGCGAGCGGCAGGTACGCAAGCACATCGGGGATTACACGCTGTTCTTCACGGGCATGTTTCCCGAATCGATCAATCACTTCCGGCAGCGGCGGCAGCGGCTGGAGAATTTCGTGGACTTTTTGAAGGCCGGCAAGGAGAGCTATTACATCGTCTCCAAGTTCGACCAGTTCGAGTACGCCAAGGTTGCGCCCCTGTTTGCCCGGCTGGCGGAGGATTTCGAGCGTTGCGTGGTGGGTCTGAACATGGTGAAGAATGACTTGCAGGAGATGCAGCATCCCATCGTGCAAACAGCCCCGGAGTTGCTGATGTAATGCCTGAAAATGAAATGGCCCGGCTGCGTTTCAGCCGGGCCAAATTTATGATGGCTTCTTAGTCCCCCGCGTGCTCGCGCAGTAGCTGCGCTCGCTCGTAGTTGTTGGGCGGCAGATCGACCGGCACGGGAACTCCCGTGGTAACCAGTTGATAACGCGCGCACTTCGTGTTGTCCCCCAGGCAATAAGTCTTCTTCGTCAGTTCGGCAGCGGCTACGTCGGTGGCCATCTGACCATTAACAAACTGACATTTCTTAAGCTTTTCACACTCGGCCATTTCAGCTCCCATTTTTCCTATTTTTCGGAACCCAATAAATTGTCGACTTTTGTTGCTTCTTCAGACACCCGTCTGCCATTTAGTGTTCACTGACTTGCAACGCCTTGTCAACGGTTCCCTGTTCGACCGCGTGAAAAGCTTTCTCGGGAGCGAGAGGAGTCACTCGGCTAATACCGGCGTGGCCTGCAGCAAGGCGCGAGTGTAGGGATGGGAGGGCGAGCCGGTGATTTGCTCGGTGTCGCCGGTCTCCACGATCTTTCCCTGATAGAGGACCGCGATTCGTGTCGAGAGATAGCGCACCACCGGCATGGAGTGCGATATGAAGAGGTAGGTGAGCCGCCGCTCGTGTTGCAGGGTTGCGAGCAGGTTCACGATTTGCGCGCCGACGCTGACGTCCAGTGCGGACACGGGTTCGTCGCACACCAGGAAGCGTGGCCGCAGGGCCAGCGCGCGGGCAATGCCGATGCGCTGCCGCTGTCCGCCGCTGAACTCGTGCGGATACCGCGCCAGGGCAGATTCGTCCAGCCCCACTTCGCGCATCAGCTCGGCGGCCCGCTGGCGGCGAGCTTCGGCCGTCAGACGCTCGTGAATCACCATGGGTTCGGTCACAATGTCCAGCACCCGCATGCGCGGATCCAGGGAGCCGAACGGGTCCTGGAAGATAATCTGCATGTCGCGGCGCAACCGCCGCAGATGACGCCCACGGGTTGACAGCACATCCAGGCCCTCGAACGTGACCGATCCCGCGGTCGGCTCAATGAGTCGCAGCAGCATGCGTCCGAGGGTGCTTTTGCCGGAGCCGGACTCGCCCACAAGCCCGAGCGTCTCACCTTCGGCGATGTCGAAAGATACGTCATCCACCGCGCGCACCTCGCCGTGGCCTCCGCCCCCGAAGCGCGATTCGCCGACGGGATACACCTTGGTGAGGTGGCGAACTTCCAGCAACGCCATGGAAACACTTTACCGCACCAAAAGCCGTCAGCCGTCGGTCCTCGGTGAGGGCTCGCTGTTCAAGACTTGGGGTGGAGCAAACTGCCGGGAAACGCCGGTATCCGAGCCACATAGTGGCGATATCCCTTAGCCCAACGCTTCAGCGTTGGGGAGAAGTGGAAATAAACCCGAGTTCCGTAGGGACGACACGCTCGCTCCTCAGGAGATGCTCTCGCGTCCCATTGCGAGGTGGGTTGTTGCTTTTATTACCTGCCCGGGTACCTGCTACCTGATACCCTTTTCCGCCTGACACTCCCGCTCAATCCGCCGGCGTGTAGGTGGGCGAAATCGGCGGGGCCTCTTCCGGCTCGATTCTTCTCCGGCGGCTCAACCTGAGCCGCAAGCGATCCAGATACAAGTAAACGACCGGCGTAGTAAACAGGGTCAGCATCTGGCTGACGATCAAGCCGCCAACGATGGTGATGCCCAGCGGGTGGCGCAGTTCGGAGCCGACGCCGGTGCCAAGGGCCAGCGGCAGGCCGCCCAGCAGCGCCGCCATGGTGGTCATCATGATGGGGCGGAAGCGCAGCAGGCAAGCCTGATAGATCGCCTCTTCCGGCGATTTGCCCTCGCGCCGCTCCGCATCCAGGGCAAAGTCGATCATCAAAATCGCGTTCTTCTTCACGATGCCGATCAGCAGGATGATCCCGATCAGCGCGATGATCGTCAAGTCCGTGCGCGTGAGCAACAAGGCCAGGATTGCGCCCACGCCGGCGGAGGGCAGCGTCGACAGAATGGTGATTGGGTGCACGTAGCTTTCGTAGAGCACGCCCAAAACGATGTACACGGTGACCAGCGCGGCCAGGATGAGCCATGGCTCACTGGAGAGCGAACTCTGGAATGCTGCGGCGGTCCCTTGAAAACTGGCGTGAATGCTGCTCGGCACGCCGATCTCGCGCTCGGCAGCTTCGATCAGGCGGGTGGCTTCTCCCAATGACACGCCCGGCGCGACATTGAAGGATAGAGTGACCGCCGGAAACTGCCCCTGATGATTGACCTGCAGCGACATGTTCCCGGACGCGAAATGAGCAAACGTGGAGAGCGGGATCTGCTGCCCCTGGTTGTTGCGGACGTAGATCGCCTGCAGCGCATCCGGACTCGACCGAAAGCGCGGATCGACCTCCATGACCACGTGGTATTGGTTCAATTGGCGGTACATGGTGGAGACCTGCCGCTGGCCGAAGGCATCGTACAGCGCGTTGTCGATGTCCGCCGCTTGAACGCCAAGCCGGGCCGCGGTATCGCGATCGATCTCGACGTTCGCTTCCAGTCCCTGGATCTGCTGGTCGCTGTTGAGGTCGCGCAACTGGGGCAGGGTGCGCAGCTTCGCCAGTACGCGGGGCGCCCACGTGTTCAGCTCCTGCAGATCCTCGCCTTGCAAGGTGTACTGATACTGCGCCGCACTCTGGCGTCCGCCGATTTGCAGATCCTGCGCGGACTGCATGAACAACGTGGCTCCGGGCACGATGGCCAACTTGCGGCGCAAGCGGCCAATCAACTGGTCGGCGGTCAGTTTCCGCTCCTGCAGCGGTTTGAGCATGATGAACATGCGCCCGGTATTGCTCACCCCATTGCCGCCCGTGAACCCGACCACGGCCTGAACCGCGGGGTCGCGCTTCACGATGTCTACGTACTGCGTGAGCTTGTCGCGCATGGCAGCGAAGGAAATGTCCTGGGCCGCCTGAATACTGCCCATGATGCGTCCCGTGTCCTGCTGCGGGAAAAAGCCCTTGGGCACGATCACGTAGAGATAAATACTCAAGCAGGCGGTGGCGACGGTCACCAGCATGGTGAAGCGCTGATGACGCAGCACCCAGCGCAGCCCCACGCTATATCCGTTCAGGATACCGTTGAACATGCGCTCGCTAACCCGGTACAGCCGGCCATGCTTTTCGTGATCAATGGGCTGCAGGAACTTGGCGCACATCATCGGAGTCGTAGTCAAAGAAACCAGCAGCGAGACCCCAATCGCCACGCTCAGGGTCACGGCAAACTCGCGGAACAGGCGGCCGACGATCCCTCCCATCAGCAAAATAGGGATGAACACCGCCACCAGCGAGGTGCTCATCGAGAGCACGGTGAAGCCGATCTCCCGCGCGCCTTTGAAGGCTGCCTGCACGGGGGTCATGCCATGTTCGAGATACCGGGTAACGTTCTCGATCACCACAATGGCATCGTCCACCACGAAGCCGGTCGAGATCGCCAGCGCCATCAGCGAGAGGTTGTCGATGCTGTAACCCAGCAGGTACATGACGCCGAAGGTACCGATCAGCGACAGCGGTACGGCAACGCTTGGAATGAAGGTGGACCGGAGGTTGCGCAAAAAGACGAACACCACCAGCACGACCAGCACAATGGAGGCCAGCAGCGCATACTCAATGTCGGCCACCGAGGCGCGGATGGTCGTGCTGCGGTCGATCACCACCCCGACATCAATCGCCGGTGAGATGGAAGCGCGCAACTGCGGCAGCAGCGCGTACACGCGATCCACGGTGTCGATGATATTGGCCCCAGGCTGGCGATAGATGATCACCAGCACCGCCGGCTTGGTGCCGAAGAAGCCTGCGTTGCGCGTATCCTCGACCGAGTCTTGCACGTCGCCCACATCGCCCAGGCGTACGCTGCCGCGGCTGTTTTCGGCGATGATCAGCGGCCGGTAATCCTTGGCCTTGAAGATCTGATCGTTGTCATTGATGGCCCAGACGTTGATCGCGTCGGCCACCTGGCCCTTGGGGCGGTTTGCGTTCGCCGACTGCAAAGCCACGCGCACCTGATCGAGTCCGATGCCGAGTTTATTCAGCAACGTCGGATTCAGTTCCGCTCGCACCGCGGGGCGGGCGCCGCCTCCCACGACCACCTGTCCCACGCCTTCCACCTGCGAGAGCTTCTGCGCCAAGATGGAGTCGGCTGCGTCGTAAATGTTGGGCAGGGGAATGGTGTCCGAGGTGAGCGCCAGAATCATGCTGGGCGCCTCTGCCGGATTCACCTTGCGATACGTGGGATTGTTCGGCAGGTCGGCGGGCAGTTGTCCGCGCGCGGCATTGATGGCGGCCTGCACGTCCCGCGCGGCGGCGTCGATGTTGCGGTTGAGGTCGAACTGCAGCACGATGTTGGTCGACGCAAACTGGCTGGTCGACGTCATCTGATCTATGCCGGCGATGCGGCCAAACTGCCGCTCCAGCGGCGTAGCGACCGCCGATGCCATCGTCTCGGGACTGGCGCCGGGCAGTCCGGCGGAAACACTGATGACCGGATACTCGACTTGCGGCAGCGGACCCACCGGCAGTAGGAAAAACGCCAGCGCGCCTGCCAGCAGCAACGCCAGCGTCAAGAGCGAGGTTCCGACGGGCCGGCGGATGAAAGGGGCGGAGATGTTCATCTAGTCCGCTCCCGAGTAGTCGCCGGCAGGGCGCTCCTCAATCGGGTTGCCGATGCGGAAGCGCGCAAAGCGCTTCCCCAAGCGGTCAAACGCGAGATAGACCACCGGCGTGGTGTACAGCGTGAGCAACTGGCTTAATAAGCAGGCCACCGACGATGGTGATGCCCAGCGGGTGGCGCAGCTCCGAGCCGGTGCCGCGACCCAACGCCAGCGGCAGGCCGGCGAGCAGGGCGGCCATGGTCGTCATCATGATGGGACGGAAGCGCAGCAGGCACGCCTGATAAATCGCCTCCTCGGGCGGCTTGTCGTCCTTGCGCTCGGCTTCCAGGGCAAAGTCGATCATCATGATCGCGTTCTTCTTCACGATGCCGATCAGCAGGATGATGCCGATCAGGGCGATAACGGTGAAGTCGTTTCTGGTGAACAGCAAGGCGAGCATCGCCCCCACGCCCGCCGAAGGCAAGGTCGAGAGAATCGTCACCGGATGGATGTAGCTCTCATAGAGCACGCCCAGCACGATGTAAACGGTCACCAGCGCGGCGAGAATCAGCCACGGCTCCGAGGTCAGCGAATTGCGGAAGGCAGCCGCCGTGCCCTGGAAGCTGGAGTGAATGCTAGCGGGAAACTGCAGTTGCTGCTCGGCCTGCTCGATGACACTCGTGGCCTCGCCCAGCGATACGCCCGGCGCCAGGTTGAAGGAGAGGGTTACCACCGGAAATTGGCCCTGGTGATTGATTGCCAGGGGGATCACCTGCTGCTCGAAATGGCTGAAGGAAGCGAGCGGAACCTGCTGTCCGGTGGCGGAACGCACGTAGATGTTTTTCAGCGAATCGGGATTGCGCTGGAAATCGGGCGCCACCTCCAGCACCACGTGGTACTGGTTCAACTGCGTGAACATGGTCGAGACCTGGCGCTGGCCAAAGGCGTCGTACAGGGTATCGTCGATTGCCTGCGGCAGAATGCCGAGCCGCCCGGCAGTGTCGCGGTCAATCACCAGATCGGCGCGCAGTCCATTGCTCAACTGATCGCTGGCCACGTCGCGCAACTGCGGGATATTTCGCAGCTTTTGTACCAGCCGCGGCGCCCACTGGTTCAACTCGTTGGCATCGGTGTCTTCCAGCGAATACTGGAATTGGGTGCGCGTGACACGATTCTCGACCGTCAGGTCCTGCACCGGCTGCATGTAAAGCGTAATGCCGGAGACCTGCCCCACCTTGGGCGCCAGCCGGCGGATGATCTCCGAGGCGCTGGCGCTGCGCTCCTCGCGCGGCTTCAGGTTGATCTGAATACGGCCGCTGTTGGGCGTGGTGTTGGTTCCATCCACGCCGATGAACGACGATAGGCTCACCACGTCCGGGTCCTGCAGGATGACGCGCGCCAGGGCCTGCTGCCGCTCCGCCATGGCATCGAACGAGACGCTCTCCGGCGCCTCCGAGATGCCCAGGATCATGCCGGTGTCCTGCACCGGGAAGAAGCCCTTTGGCACCACCACGTATAAAACAAGCGTGAACACCAGAGTGGATACCGTGATGATCAGCGTGGCCGTCTGGTGCTTCAGCACCCAGCGCAGGGTGCGCCCGTAGAAGGCGATGATGCTGTCGTTCCAGCGCTGGGACGCCTGATAAAAGCGCCCGTGCTTGGCCTCGCGCTTGGACTTGAGCAGCTTGGCGCACATCATCGGGGTCAGGGTCAGGGAGACGATCGCCGAGACCAGGATGGTGACCGCCAACGTGATGGCGAACTCGCGGAAGAGGCGGCCGACGATGTCTCCCATAAACAGTAGCGGGATGAGCACGGCGATCAGCGAGACGGTCAACGACACAATGGTGAAGCCGATCTGGCCCGAGCCCTTCAGCGCCGCTTCCAAAGGCGTGTCGCCCGCCTCGATGAAGCGCTCGATGTTCTCGATCATCACGATCGCGTCGTCCACCACAAAACCGGTGGAGATGGTCAACGCCATCAGCGAGAGATTGTCGAGGCTAAACCCGGCGAGGTACATCACCCCAAACGTGCCGACAATCGACAGCGGCACGGCCACGCTCGGGATGACCGTCGCCGACACACTCCGCAGGAACAGGAAGATAACCATCACCACCAGGCCGATGGTCAGCATCAGTTCGAATTGAACGTCCTTCACCGAGGCGCGGATGGTGTTGGTGCGGTCGGTCAGGATCGCAACCTTCACCGACGACGGCAACGCGGACTGCAGTTGCGGCAGGACCGCCTTGATCCGGTCGGCGACACTGATAATGTTCGCGCCCGGTTGGCGCTGAATGTTGAGGATGACCGCCGGAGTCAGGTTCGTCCAAGCAGCCTGCTTCACGTTTTCAGCGCCGTCAACGATCGTGGCCACATCGCTCAGCCGCACCGGCGCCCCATTGCGATAGGCAAGGATCACCGGCTCGTACTGAGCGCTGGACATGAGCTGGTCGTTGGCGCCGATGGTGAACGCCTGACGCGGGCCGTCGAGCACGCCTTTCGCCTGGTCCACATTGGCTTGGCCGAGCACCGTGCGCACGTCCTCGAGACTCAACCCGTAGGAGGCTAGCGCTTTCGGGTTTGCCTGGATGCGCACCGCTGGCTTCTGCCCGCCGCTGATCGAAACCAGCCCTACGCCCGACAATTGCGAGATCTTCTGCGCCAGCGTGGTATCGGCGAGGTCCTCCACCTTGGTCAGGGGCAGCGTCTGCGAGGTCACGGCCAGCGTGAGGATCGGGGTGTCCGCCGGATTGACCTTGCTATAAATCGGCGGGTTGGGAAGGTCGCGCGGAAGGTAGGTGGTGGCCGCATTGATTGCGGCTTGCACCTCCTGCTCGGCTACATCGATGTTCTGATCGAGGTTGAATTGCAGGGTAATCGTCGAGCTGCCGAATGAACTGGTGGAGGTCATCTGGTTCAGCCCGGGCACCTGGCCGAACTGGCGCTCCATGGGCGCGGTCACCGAAGAAGCCATCACCTCCGGACCGGCGCCCGGATAGAACGTGTTGACCTCGATGGTGGGATAGTCCACCTGCGGCAGGGCGGAAACCGGGAGTTGCCGGTAGGCAACGATCCCCACCAGCAGGACGCCGACCATCAGCAGCGACGTCGCGACCGGCCGCAGGATGAAGAGGCGAGAGATATTCATTTCCCGGCTTGTCCTGTGCCTCCTGGTGCTCCCGGTGTGCCGGCCCGGATCTCGATGTGGCTGCCGGGCTGGAGTTTATCCTGCCCGTCCGTAACCACCATCTCGCCCGGCTGCAGGCCGCTGTCGATGGTAGCCAGGTTTGCCTCGGTGAACCCTACGTTGATGGAACGCGCTTCGACTGTCTTGTCCGGCTTCCCCACATAGACAAAGGCGCCTTGCGGTCCGCGCTGCACCGCCGCCGCCGGGATCACGGTGCGATTCTTCTGGATTTCGAGCAGCAAACGAGTGTTGACGAACTGGTTCGGCCACAGCGCATGATCGTAATTCTGGAAAACGGCTTTGAAGCGCGCGGTGCCGGTCGTGGGATCGATCTGGTTGTCGATCGTCTGCAACGTGCCGGTATCAAGCTTGGTGCGGTCGTCGCGATTGTAAGCTTCCACCGTGAGCTGCTCTCGGCTCATGGCGTGCGCCACCGCCGGCACCTCATCTTCCGGCAGCGTGAACAACACCGCGATGGGCTGGAGCTGGGTGATGATCAACAATCCGTTGGCATCGGCGGCATGAACCATGTTGCCGACGTCCACCAGCCGCAATCCGACCCGGCCACCTACTGGAGCATAGATGCGGGTATAGGTGAGATTGAGCTGAGCATTGTCGATGGCCGCCTGGTCGGCGCCTACCGCGCCCTCACCCTGGTGATAGAGCGAACCCTGGGTATCGAATTGCTGCTTGGAAATAACCCCCGCCTGGTACAGGCCCTCGAAGCGCTCGTAATTGACCTTGGCGTCCTGCAGGGCAGCCTGGTCTTTAAAAAGATTCGATTTCGCCTGCTCCAGCGCTACCTCGTAAGGACGCGGGTCGATCACCGCCAGCAGGTCGCCCTTCTTGACCTCCTGGCCTTCCTTGAAGGCAACCTGCACCAGCTGGCCGTCGATGCGGGTCTTGACTGTAACGGTGTTGAACGCCAGCACGCTACCGAGGCCGTCCAGATAGACCGGCATGTCTCGTTTCTCGGCGGCAGCGACGGCTACCGGCACCGCTTGTGGGCCTCGCTGTGAATCGGCCTGCCTCGCCTGCCCCGAGCACCCGGTAATAATAAACAGTCCTGCAAGAACGAGTGCAGTTATCAGTAGCCAGTGGTCAGTGGCCAATGGCCGGTGGCCGGTGGCCGGTGTTCGATGCGCAGTGCACAAACTCTCGACCCGCGCCGGGGCGCTGGCCACTGCCCACTGACCACCGACCACTGTCTTGTTGTCAGCTCTCATAAACAATGAATTTCACGAATTATCTCGACTGCCAAATATATTCGTAAGTAGCGGATTTGACACAGCCAAGATTGAGTCTAGCGCACGCTATGCGAGGGCCCCGGAAGCTTTACATTTTTTTACCTTGCGCAGTGCTTATCTTTCGACCGTGTAAACTTCCAGCGCAAACGCCCGTCCATTGTAAGTAGCGATGGAACAGAGCCTGGCCACACCGCTGATGGGGATCACGCGCGAGAACGGAATCGCGGCGCAGGACTTCGATAACCTGATGCGCGCCCACCAGTCGCGCATCTACCGCGTGTTGTGGTGTGAACTGCGCGATGCCGACGCCGCCCAAACGCTCACCCAGGAGTGTTTCCTGCGCGCCTACCGAAGCCGCGCCGGCTTTCGCGGCGAGGCGAACGTCAGCACATGGCTGATCCGGATCGCCCTGAATCTCGCCCGCGATTACCAACGCAACCGGCGGAGCGGCTTCTGGCGCGGGCTGTTCGGCCGCACTCGGACCGAACTGGATAGCGTCGCCGCCTACGCGCGTGATCCCGCACCCTCGCCGGAGCGTGCCTTATCCGCCCGCCAGGAACTGGAAGCGGTGATGCGGCTGGTCGCCTCGCTTACGAAACAGCAGCAGATCGTATTCCGGCTCCGATTCGTGGAGGAACTGAGCCTGGAGGAAATCGCCCAAGTGATGGGGCTGGAACCGGGAACGGTGAAGACACACCTATTTCGGGCGGTGAGCGCGCTGCGGCGCATGAAACAGGAAGGCAACCAATGAACCGCCATTTGAGCGACGAACAGCTTACCGAGTGGCTTGCCGACAAAGGCGATGCCTGGAGCTGCGAGCATCTGCAACAATGCGCCGAGTGCGCCGCGGAAGCCAACCAACTGCGCGTCTCGCTCGCCTCGTTTGCCGATGCCATGCGCCGGGAGGCCGCGGCCAGCGAACGCAGGGTGATGTTGGGCCAGGTTGTTCCGCAATCCTCGTCTCACTTGTGGCGATGGACCTTGGCCGGAGCAGCCGCGATTCTCGTGTTCGCCGCTTCATTCCTGCTGTCTCCCAGCAAGCCGCCGCACCCGGGCAATCCCGCGGGGGAAACATTGGCAGCGCTGCAGCAACCGGCGGGAACGGCGATACATCCACCGGCGCGGACCGCATCCGTCCGGCAAGATCCCGATGATGTTTTCTTGATGAACTTGCAATCCGACTTACAACAGGAAGTGCCATCCGCTTTGGAACCGGCGCTGGTCATCGTGAGCGAGCGCAACCAATATGCTCAGCAGGCAATGGCTAACTCCCAAGGAGAAACTCGATGAGAACGCGTATTTTGGCAGTCTTGCTACTCATGTCTTCCTTTACCGTGGCGCAAATGGGTCCGCCCCCGGACCACATGATGGGCCCCAGGGAAAATGTCATGCATTTCGGCCCAGGGCCGATGGGAAGGTGGTGGAAAAACGCCGATGTGGTGAAGAAGCTAGGCCTCACCGACGATCAAGTACAGCGCATTGAGAAGATTTTCCAGGAGCACCGCCTGCGACTCGTCGACCTCAGGGCCAACCTGGAGAAGGCTGAACTCGGATTGGAGCCGTTGATTCAGAGCGACAACCCGGACGAGAACGCTGTCATGGCGCAGATCGACAAGGTAACCTCCCAGCGCGCGGAACTCGAGAAAGCTAACGCCCACATGCTGTTCGCCATCCGCCGCGTGCTGAGTGCCGAGCAGTGGAAGGAATTGCAATCAATGAAGCCGGCACGGCCGGCGCGCATGAGCATCCCCGGCCCGCCCCCCGGCAACGGTGGACCGGGCGGTGGACCCGGTCCGAAAGGCGATCCGGGTCCCGGCGGTGGCTCACCCCCACCGGCAAATGACTAGGAGATCAGAAGTACTCAGAAGTCATCTCACAACTTATCCATGGCGTATCAGGGCACGACTTTAGTCGTGCCGAAAGAGGAAAAAATCAAGGGCTTTAGCCCCTGCGCCTGAGAGCACGCTCCCCAGGGGGCTAAAGCCCAAGTTCCTGCCGGCCAGATTGCGGCACGGCTGAAGCCGTGCCCTGACACCAAACCATTTCTGAAATAGCTTCCCAGTAACTGAGTACTCGTCTATGCCTGCATCGCTTCCAGTCTGACCTTCTCATGGTGCGCGCTCGTCTTGCCCTGTTCGAGCAGCGACTTAAACCGGACCATGTCATCATCCAGCATGTGCTTCGGATACAAGCTGAACAACTCGGCCAAAGTCATGCCGAACTTGCCTAACGGAGGCCGGTAGGACATTCGCATATGAACGCGCGTGCTGCCGTACGGCGTGGGATCGACGCGCACAATTCCGGCGTGCTCCACCATCGAGCCGGGACGCGTCTTCCACACCAGCAGTTCGTTGTCAATCAGGGTTACGATCTCAGCGTCCCAATGTACCGCTGCACCGGCCGGGCCGACCACCTTCCAGCGATAGACCCGGTCTTCGAGCTTCTTGACCTCCTCGACGTGCGACATGAAACGGGGGAAGTTCTCCGGGTTGGCCAGCATATGAAAGACGCTCGACAGCGGCGCATCGATGGTGGTGGTCTTTTGCAGATCGACACCGCGCTCCAGTGCGTCCGTAGCACTGAAGCTGTGGTCACCAGGACGCTGCAGCGCGCGCGTCACCAAGCCCACTCCCAGCGTGCCGTAAACCAGCCCGGCCAGTCCACGCCGCAGGGCGCCATCAAGAATCAGGAACGAACCTGCCGTCGCCGCGATCAGCCGCATTGCCGGAGTCCACGTGGGCTCGATCAATTCGGCATCGCGCGCCATTCGCGGCTTGCCCTGCAGATCGGGAATGGCGCCGGGTTCGGAGTGCGCGGCTAGTTCGTTGGTAACACTCTTGACGCCTTTCAATCGGCGCAGCATAGCTATCAACCGCGGCACATCTTGCTCCAGGATATGGCCGGTCAGCTTGACGTGTCCGCCGGAAACCTGCGCCTCGACCGCGTGTGGATGCGCCACACAGCGGCCCAGCGCCGAGCGAATACGCCCCTCCAGCACGGAATCGTCGACCCGCTCCGGCAAGAAGATCGAGGCAAATTCGATCACGCTGCCGGAGACGCGATTCTTCAGGTCGCGTACGCCCTTGTCCAAAGCGTCCCCGGTTTCGTGCAGAACCTTTACCGCTTCATCCCGTGCCATGGCACGCCGGCGGCGGCCGCGATCCGGATCCAACACGTACATCAATCCGGCGCCCAGGCCCACGGCGCCCAGCATGTAGGTTCCCTGCTTCACGCCTTGCTTGATCGGTTTCAGTACGTCCATGATCTTCTCCTTTCCGATGATCGGGGCACGGGTAACTTTGTTCGGACCGAACCAGAGCTTCGGCGCAAAGTGCGGCGCAAACGCCGGTGCGATCCTGGGCTTGAAGATGACTTTCATGACACGCCTCCTCGGCTGCTCGATCAGCCTCAGCCAGCGAGTTGATTGGGCCCGTTCTACAATCCGCCTACCGATCTGCGCCCTAGCTGCGCACGGTCAACACCGGACAATGAGCCCGGGCAACTACGGTGGAAGCGGTGGGCCACGGACGACCAGCAGTAACCGCATGGATGCCGGCCCGGCTGCTCCCGCCCAGGACAATCAGGTCCGCCTCGTGCTCTGCGGCTTCCTCGACAATCCGTTCTCCCGGCTGCCCGAGTTCAATAATGGGCTCAATGCTGCAGAACCGGTCTGTGCCATGCGGCAGCAGGTCCAAGAGCCACTGCTCGAAGGCAGCCTCGTTCAAATAGTCGCACGTGACCTCTTCGGTATCCACATACAGCAACATGAGATGGGAGTTGTTGCGCAAAGCAAGGGACAGGGCGTAGGGAAGGGCTCCGAACGAGCTGCGCGAAAGATCGGTTGCGTAAAGAATCCGCTGCAGCTTCCTTTCCTTCCCCGCCGCCCGCGGTGCCCCGCCGCAGGTGAGCATCGGACAAGGTGCCCGATAAAACATCTGCTCGGCAATCGAACCTAGTTCCAGTTCTTTCCCTTCGCGGTGCCCGTGCGTCCCGAACGCGATCAGGTCAATGTCTTCTTGCCGGATAAACTCGGAGAGCGTGTCCGCGATCGGGCCTTGGTGAATTCCTGTGTGATGTGGAACTTCCTTAGAGAAATGCGCGTGAAGGAATCGGGTCATGTTGCTTGCCGCATGTTCCCTCTCCCTCTCGAGTGCCGCGGCAGCCTTTTGATCCGAGGCAACCACATGCACGGCGTGTACGGTCGAGCCATAGCAGCGCGCAATCGCGCAAGCGCAATCCAGCGCCGCCGCGGAGCAAGGCGAAAAATCCGTGGCAAACAGAATTTTCCTCAGTTGTGGGGAAACCACTGCTCTGGCAGCTGCAGTTGAAGCCATGGGACACCTCCTGGCGGAGGGAGACTCCGTCCCTTGAAACTAAGATTAATCGCCTAGGCGGCTTTTGGCTGTGACCGCGGTCACCCCAGTGGAGATCAAAACCGCTGAGCACGAGCTCATCTGGGATGCACACGCAGGCACCGGGGGAAGGCCGTTGGCCATCTATGGACAAGGGACAAGCTCTTAGAAACTGGGCAAGCCTTGCCCGGTTTGCATGGGCACCCTTTGCCGAGTTCTTGTGCGGCACCGAGAGCGCCCGGGAGTCAGCCAGCTAAGCCGCGCGAATTCAAACAGATGTGCCAACCAACCGCACAACGGCTTTGGTCTCACACTTGCTCCTTGTTTAGATGGAACCGCCGTCAAAGCTCGTCGAGGGTGGTAACCAGCCTATTCAATAGGAGATCGCGATGTCCGTGGCAGGCATTCTAGGCAGCTCTCTGTTCAGCTCCGCTATCCAGAACCTTTTCCATAGTAAGAAGCAGCAGGTTCAGCAGGAGTTCCAGCAACTCGGCCAGGATCTGCAGTCGGGGAATCTCTCGGCCGCGCAGTCGGATTTTGCGACTCTGCAGCAGATGAAGCCTCAGCCCAATTCGACTTCGTCTTCGCAGGACAGCAATCCTCTTAGCCAGGACTTCACCCAGCTTTCGCAGGATCTTCAGTCCGGCAAGCTCTCCGCTGCACAACAGGACTACACGAAGATTCAGCAGGATTTCCAAAGCCAAAGCGGACAAATGCACCACCATCATCATCACGGTGGCGGTGGAGGGAGCGAGATCAGCCAGGTGATGGCCCAACTGGGCCAGTCTCTGCAATCCGGCAATCTGTCCGCTGCGCAGCAGGCCTACAGCAGTTTGCAGCAGGACTTCCAGCTTTTCGGCCAAACGCTCTCCACCCAGGCTTCGTCCAGTTCCAATAGCGTTTCGTTCAACGCCTAGAGGTGAGCAAAGCGAACCGGAGCGGGGTACCTTAAGCGGTATCCCCGCCGAGGAGATAGCGGATCACTTCAACATCGGAGATCGCGATCATCCCCTCATCCACCATCTGGTCCAATGCGGGAAGCAACCGCTGCAGATTCTCCTCGGTATCAACCACCCGAATCGTGATCGGTTGATCGGAAGAAACCAGATGCGACTTGCGGATGTGGGCGCTTGTTCCGTAACCTTCAAGGCCGCGAAACACGGTGGCGCCGGCGATGTCCAGTTCTTGGCATTTCTCGACGATGGCAACATAGAGCGGCTTGCCCTGCCATTTATCGTCTTCGCCAAGGTGGATGCGCAGCATCTTGGCATGGCCCACAAGTTTCATTAGCGGGCCGCCTTCCGCCGCTCCTCGGCGTGAAAATCGTGGCGGTACGTGACCACATTTACGTCGGACATCACGACGAGGCCCTGTTGAACCATCTTCTCGAGAATCGGCAAGAAGCTTTTCAGCTTTTCTTCCGATTCGATCACGGTGAGCATGATCGGGCGGTCGTGGCCATGTCCGGCGATATGCGAAAGGGTCAAGGTTCTGTCGTGGTGCATCTGGCGGCTGGCGCCGTATCCGAGGATTCCGGCGTCCACGGTGACCCCGGCCATGTCGTTGGCACGCAGGGCTTCCACGATGGCCATATGCAACGGTTTGTCGCCCCAGCGGTCGCCCTCCCCGATGTAGATTCGCATCAGCTTGGCCTTGCCCTCGAGTTTTAGGGCCGGCAACGGTTCCGCCGCGGGCTGCTTTTCGACGCCGGCCGGCTTGACAATCATGGTGTCCTGAACTTCGATCAATCCGGTTCCCACCATCTCGTGCAACTTGGGCAGGATATTCTCCACCTTCTCCGGCGTTTCGACGAACTCGACCTTCACTGGCAGGTTCTGCGTAAGGTCAACCAGGCGGGTGCTGTGCAGGTGGTGATCGGCGCCGAATCCGGCAATCCCGCGAGTCACCGTCGCTCCGGCAATCCCGCGGTAGAACAGAAACTCCAGGATGGCGGCATAGCTCGAATTGCCGTGATAGTGCTGGTCCTCACGGACGTAGATGCTGACCTTCTTGGCTGGTCCGGTCGTAAGCAAGCAGCCTCCTATAGCAGATTCACAGTTGCGTAACTTTGTGAGGGTGTCATCCTGAACGAGCGGAGTCCTGCTTTTTGACGAAGGGGGAGAAGGATCTTGCGTGCATAAAAAGAACCGCGGCAGTACACGCGAGATCCTTCGCTTCCTCGCGCCAAAACTGGCGCTCGTGGCTCAGGATGACGCCCTCGTTATGTTGTGTCTTCCTGTTCCTAAATACTTTCTATGCGACCGCTCTCCCAACCACCACGCCGAACCAGACGGCAAGGAATCCGACGGCGACGCTCAGGCCAACGTTCAGGAAAGCCATGTCCGCTTGGCCATCTTGCAAGCTCCGCAAAGTCTCATACTCAAAGGTGGAGAACGTCGTATACGCCCCGATAAAGCCGACCGGAATCAGGTAACGCCAGTTTGGACTCCAGTGCGAGTATTCCGTCAGCAGGGTGAGAATAAGGCCGATGAGAAACGAACCCGAGATGTTAATCACGAAAGTCCCGTAGGGAAATCGCGTTCCCATCTTGTTGCCGATGTAAGCGCCAAGCCAGAAACGGGCGACCGCCCCCAGGAAGCCTCCAATCCCCACCATCAGGTACTTAGTCACCGCGTTTCATCCCTTTCTCCGTTCGCGTGTGCGGTCCCGCAACTTGTGCTTGTCTGTTGACGTGTAGAACCCGAACTATCGGATCGAGCCCGTCCGGAGCACAGGCGCCAGCCCGTGCCGCACTTCGGAGCTGACGGGCATTGTATCCAGTTTGCGAACCGAAGCATCGTACCCTGGAGTCGATCCGCGACATTGGGGTGGATGAAATCCAATACGCCAAAGGCCACAAAGGCCTTAGCTGGATTTGATCTGCCAGAACTGCTCCCAGGGCTGCACATCCTCGACCGCTTCCATCTATCAACACGGTCGCTTACTGTTCGTCGCGAGCTTGCCAGGCACAGACTACACCCCGTTTTGGGTTCCCCTCTCCATAAAATATTGGCGCGTTTGGTGCGCTCTGACTATACTCTGGGGTCATGAATTGAGGTGCGGCAGTGTTCGACCTGAGCAGGGCCCTGACCAAGAAAACCGTCCGACTGCAGCGGCTCGAAGCTGAGAAGAAACAGCTGCAGGAGGAAATCGATCTTCTGACGGCAGCGATGCCAATTCTTGGAGACCAAGCCTGCAAGAGCGCGATCCTTGGAGCTGCACCGGAGGGCTCGGATCCCGGCGCGGAGCCAAGCGCTTCATCGCGCGACATTCGAACCCATTTTCCATAATTCCGCTTCCGCACACAGGCGAACCGGGCCTTACAAAGAAAGCTTACAAGAAACAAAAGATGCTATCGAAAACACTAGCGCAGGCCTTGGCCAAATCCAAAGCGGCAGACGAGTGCGAAGTGGCATCAGCCGATTTATCGGAGTGCCAAAGTCCGTCCAACAGCCCGCCGGAACCGTTCGTCGATGATACTTACGTGCAGTTAGAATCGGCGTTGGACCAGTTGGTCCGCCACGCGCGATTCGTGGCGGGTGCGGATGGAGCCGCGCTGGCACTGAGCGGTCCGAGGGGCGTGGTCTGCCGTGCGAGCTGCGGGTACGCACCCGACGTTGGCGTCTCGCTCGATCCGGACTCCGGCGTATGCGGACACTGCTTTTCGAGCGGCGAGGTAACCCTGGGGCGTGTTCAGGAAGCAAACGCCGTTCTGTCGTCCGTATTGGCGGTACCGATTGCTGCAGGCGCAACTCCTCAGGGCATGATTGCGGTCTTTTGCCGCTCCCCAAGAACTTTTCGCGGAGAGCATATGGCCGGGCTGATTCGCATTGCGGATGTGATTGCGGAGCAGCTTGCCGGCAGGAATTTGAGTAAACATTCTTCTGGGCCGCTGATGAGCAAGGCTTCACCCAACGCGGTAATTGCCCCGCCCAGCGCTCCCCCCGCATCGGAGAATGCATCACAAACTGGCCTCACGCCACCGCTTCCTGCAATGTCCGAATCGGCTGGTCCGGTGGTTCCCAGGGTCGCCGAAGCGGTGGGAACGACTGAGCGGACGGTGAAAGATGTTCCCTCTACCGACCTTCCTTTTGCCTTCGAGACTGTGACGCAGGCGCGCCGAAATTACGCCGTGCCTGTGATTACCTCTGTAATTTTGCTGATTACGTTCGGCGCGCTTTGGGGATTCAGTTGGCGGACGAAGCTGATACAGATTTTGCATACTTTGAGCCCCGCTCACTCTGTAACCGTGCTGCCCCCTGAGCCGCCGCCACCCGCGCCAGTGGCAGACCAACCCCAAGCTACCCCGACTCCGGAGAATGCACTGCCCACGCCTTCGCAAGACTCCGAGCGGGCTCCGGATGGAGCGCATCCAGGCCAATCGGCGCTGCCTCCCGCGCGAAGATAGATTTTTGATTCTTCCGTGAACACGAGATTCCTCTGAAATGTCAGGAATAACGCCCGCCAAGGTTCGCTCGATCTTGAGCCACACCCGACGTAAGCGTAACTTTAGTAACCGAGAAAGAGCTTTCGTGAATTGAAGTAGCTCGATCTCCCTGTGGTACTGTAAGTTCAATCCGTTCTGGGAACGGGTTGTCTGGGGCGGCTAACGCCAGAAATGACCTTTTCTCCCTTCGGAGACTGTTTTAAACGGCAATGTTTTTTGGTGACAACAACTGGAATCCGCACACCAGTGCCAGGCACTTTACTTTGGTGAGAAACATGAAATTGAAGGTGTGTTTACTCGGAGCAGTGCTTTTCATTGTTGTGGTTGGCGGAGCTCTCCTATCGCATCGCGTGTGGCGGCGGGCTCACGGAGGGACGAAAGCGTCTTCGCCATCCTCGGCCCAGCAACTAGCCGCGGCCGAGCAAGAGCAAGCTGGAAGACAGGTGTATCCGTTTTCGGTGGTTCCGGGCGGCGTTTACAGTTCAACCGAGGTGTCCGAGAACATGGCTCTCGATCCGGTGGTTCGTGAGCACTACAAGGACATCCAGCCGAAATCTCTTCGGCCAAGCCGCACCGAAGACGCGATGCTGGCCTACGTCTCGTATCGCAAAGGGGCCGTAGTTGCCTGGACCCGGCACCAGATACATATTCCCAAGGGCGAACATGTGCTCACCGACGGCAAGAATCTGATCCGGGCTCGTTGCGGCAATCGCATACGGAAACTGCCCCCTCCCCTTGCCAGCGAAGTGCTTCCACCGGGAGAGGAACCTCCGGCCTTGATCCTTGAAAGCCCGTCGCCGTCACAGCTTACAGCTGCGATGCACGATCCCGGCGAGCCGCCGGTGCCACCGCCAGGCTGCGAAGGGGCCGGCTGCGAGCCGCCGTGGCCGCCGCCTGGGTGCGTAGGAGCCGGCTGCCTGCCGCCGCCACCGCCAGCGTGCGTGGGGAACAACTGCCCACCGCCACCGTGCGTGGAAAACAAAACTGCCCGCCGCCACCATGCGTGGGAAACAAACTGCCCGCCGCCAGACTGCGTGGGAGACAACTGCCCGCCGCCAGCGTGCGTGGGAAAAAACTGCCCGCCGCCAGCGTGCGAG
Source organism: uncultured Acidobacteriota bacterium (assembly GCA_963837635.1). Taxonomy (GTDB): domain Bacteria; phylum Acidobacteriota; class Terriglobia; order Terriglobales; family Acidobacteriaceae; genus CAWINY01. The sequence continues at coordinate 933,537 of CAWINY010000007.1, read as the reverse complement.
GGAGACAACTGCCCGCCGCCGCACCCGCCGGTACCCGAGCCTGGCACTTTGATTCTGTTGGCTTCTGGACTGGGAGGAGGAGCGGTGTGGAAGTTTGTGCGGCTTCGTCGTAAGTAAAGGTTCGTTACAGCCGCTCTCTTTGAAGTCCCACCGACCGGTTCGACAACTCAGGAGCCGCACCAGGAGCGGACTTCAACCGTTACTCGGACACGCTCCTAGGCGCTAGCTGCCATAAATTTGTCTTCGGACTCATCTGGAATAAGTTGTAACCCAATCTGAAAAGCGTTCTGAAAGCGATCTAAGCCGTTGCTGCCGCCGTTCACCAACCGACGGGCGGTTGCAAGATCGTTGCTACTCAGTGCTTCGCGGATACTGTTTTCACGATCTCTTAGAAACCTTGCGAGCAACTCGGCGGCAATGGAAGGTTCGTTTGCAAGTTCGGGATTGGCTATTAGGTCCGTGCCGATCTCCGTCCCGTACCGGGCGTAGTTCGCCCTCCCGGTGAGTTGCACGAAGCCGCGACCGCGGAAGTTAGCTCCGTCGGGCCGTCCCATATTCCCCAAATCTTTGCGATGATCATAGAGATCGAAGGGCTGGCCGGACGGCGAAGTGTTGAAACGCGATGGCCCCTCGCTGATTGGTTCAAATAACTCCGTTTCCGCCCGAATCGTCGAGATGGCCATCAACACCATGGTTTTATCGGGCATGCTCGCCGAGACCAGCGCATCCAAGACAAAAGGCAGATTTGACTTGATGTTCCCAATCGGGGTCTGTGGAAACATCCTAGATACGATCTGTATGGTCACAGTAGGGATTGCGGAAGGAACAGACGGGATCGAAGCTAGACCCAGCGCTGTTGCCGTACTTGGACCGACAATGCCGTCAGCGGCCAGCCCCTCACTGCGCTGAAACCCAAGGACGGCTGCCTCGGTTGCACTACCAAACACACCATCCATGGTGCCGGGGCTAAAACCGGCATGATTGAGAGCCTGCTGTAAAGCGATTACGTCTGGTCCCGCGCTGTTCAGCTTAAGTATGGCACCCATGTCACCTCCTGGCCCATTGGCAGACCACGACTAAAGTATTCCTGCCCAAGAAAGCGGGCGCCCTGCCATGGAATGGGAAAAGCAGTTGAGACTGGAAATCGCGTACATTGTACGATTCATGCTCACGCTTGCAATGCCAAAGTCGGATTCACTCAGGAAAACCGGACGGTTTGTTCCGTTATGGAACTTCCCATGTTGCGCCCCTGCCATGGGTAACTCTCGCTATGATCGCTGACTCGTGGATTGAATTTGCGGTTTCTCGGCGGGCGAAATGCAAGGCAGGGATTACTCTCAGATCCAAGCAGTATGTCGTTTCTGCTAACTTCGGCTTCGGATCGGCTTCTGCGATGCCCGACAGCACGACCGGCGTGCGATTGGGGTATTCGGGAATTCGGCGGCCAGAGACAGCTTACCGCCCATGGCCTCGACCGCATTCCGCAACGTCGATAGCAGCGGGTCGCCCCACTCAAGCCAACCCCGGGCTTGAGTTCCGCCCGCCAGAGTTTTCCTAGAGCGTGTTTCATAAATAGGTTCGGCCTCAGCTTAGGTACTTACGTACGAGGCGGGTGAACTGATGAGCTTCTGTCATGAAGAAGCGGCAGAAGCTGTTGACGGACGAGCAGTGGCAACTGATTGAACCTTTGCTTCCCGAACCGAAGCGCCGGCGGGACAACCGGGGGCGACCGTGGGCACCGAACCGGGCCTGTTTTGAAGGCATTCTGTGGATTCTGCAAACCGGAGCGGCATGGCGGTTTCTGCCGGACGAGTTCCCCTCACCCGCGACCTGCTGGCGGCGGTTGAAGCAATGGGAAGATGAAGGCGTCTGGCTGAATGCGTGGCGCGCCTTGCTCGGTGCGCTGGATGAGGAAGGGCTGCTCCAGTGGGACGAGACCTTCCTGGACGGCAGCTTCGCGCCGGCAAAAAAAGGGGCGCTGCCGTCGGTAAAACCAAGCGGGGCAAGGGAACGAAGTGGATGGTACTGGTCGACGGTCAAGGTCTTCCGCTGGGAGTTCGGCTGGAAAGTGCCTCTCCGGCAGAAGTTACGCTTGCGGAAGCCACGCTCGCCGAAGTCCGCGTCCCGCGCCCGAAAGGACGGCCGCGGCAAAAGCCCGAGCGCATAATCGCTGACCGTGGTTATGACTCCGACCCGCTGCGTGAGCGACTGAAGAAGCGAGGCATCGAGCTGATTGCGCCCTACCGCAAGAACAACAAGGAACGGCGCTACGAAGATGGCCGTAAACTGCGGCGGTATCTGCGTCGCTGGATCGTGGAGCGAACCAATGCATGGCTTGGCCAGTTCCGCCGATTGCTGGTTCGTCATGAGCATCTGCTCTCCACCTACCGCGCCTTCTTCTACCTTGCCTGTTTCTGGATTACGCTGAGGCGCTGTTTATGAAACACGCTCTAGGAAGTGCCAACCACGCTTTTAGGGTCTTGGGCGTCACTCCACAGGCAATTCCATCTCTCGATCGTCAGTTTGGCCGCTGGGGGCATTCTCGCCAACTTCTGCAGATGCGTCGGGCGGACCTTCGTTTGTGGAATGTCCAGCCAAAAAATCATCAAGAAATCGATGCACGCATCTCTGTCCGCAGAGGTGCTTCACGTGGCGTTTGCGGTTTAGCGCACCCCAGGCGCCGAATTTCAGTGTGCCTTTCTCTTCGAAGGCCATAAACCAGTGATTAGCCTCCTTCTTGTCGATGCCGCAGATGTCACAAGTAAAACTTTGCTGAATCATTCCTGCGACCTCCATGCCCGCCGCCTGGGGCCAGCACGAAAGATGTTATCGGAATGGGCATACCGAGGGAAGGTTACTTTCCTCGTCTCAGAGTCATTTCTGGGCAGTGTCCCGATGGTAGGGCGGGTGGGCCATTCAAGCCCGTTCCACGGCAGAACCATGTAAGAGGTTGCCCCACCCTTGTCGCTCGCGGGTTTCGAGCGACAGGGTGGGCGCACATCTGCCAATGGTGGTGCAGCAGATTTCTGTCGTGTTAACCGGTTTTCACCGGGCAGAGTCGCAGAGGACGGCGCACATGCAGGTGGACGTCTTTGGTCAGGCGGGTAGATCAGCTTCGCTGCCCACCCTATCGCTCCAAAAGCGGGAGCGATAAGGGTGGGGCAACCCTAGCCTGCACTATTCGTGAAGGTGCCGCGAGCGGTAGTCGGCGCCGCGATTTTGCGGCGAAGATGCGCGTTGCTGCGTGATGTTCGTTGGATCACCGGGGACGACGAGCTTGGGTGTGTGCGAAATGGGTATGGCGTGGCTTTTCGAGCAAAGCTTTCCCTCGTACGCCATTTTGCGCAACATTTGAAACTTATGTTTCGGGGCGTTGCGAGGCCGCGTTATCCGGGCGAGGCGCCCAGTGCCAGCGCCACTTGCCGGAAGGTGGGCAGGAACGGGAACGACGCGGGCAGGTGTACGACCACGCGGCGAACCGAAACCAGCACCCGGGCACCCAGTTTCAGCAACCGTTCCCGGAGGGTCCAGACCTGAGCTCGCGCACAGCTGGTGTGCGCGGCTTGCAGCCGTAGTTCCTGCATCAGGACGTAGGCGGCAGCGGTGAGCAGCACGCGGAGCTGGTTCGCCCAGAAGTCGCTGCAACTGGTGCGGTCGATCTGGAGATCGTGCAGTTCTTTTATTCGATTCTCTATTTCGCCACGCTGGCAGTACACCTTTTCATAGAGCCATTGCGGACTCTGCTTCATGTTGGTGATGACAAAGCGCGGATTATCTTTCGGCTTCTTACCCTCGGCACGCACCACCTCGGCCTTGATGATGATGCGACGTTGTTGCGGCCACGTTTGGGCCGCATAGTTGGCTTCGCCGTAAATGTGTTCGGTCTTTCCGCTCTGCCGCGAGAGCCGGCGGGCCTGCCGCATGGCTGGTTTGGCCTTGCGCTTCAACACCGCGTTTTTGGCCATCGCAATGACGTACTCAAGGTTGGGCTCTGCATCCAGGAAGTCGAGCAGATCGGGATGCGCGAAACCGCCGTCGAGGCGCACGCGGATCCGCGCACCCGGAAAGCAATAGTGGATCATATTCAGCAGGCGACGCAAAATTCCCATCGCTCCTACCACGGCGGTCACGTTGCCGGGACGCAGCACCGCCGCGCATAGGTACTGTTCGGCTTCGTCGTTGAAGCTCACAAATCCCATCACCGGCAGGTAGCACCAGCTGTCATAGTGTCCGTTGAAGAACGATAGCTGCTGGGCGCCGTGGGTGGGGTCGTCGGTTGGATCCAGGTCGATGGTGACGCGGCGGGCGCGTCCGCGCAACCGCTGGGCATGGCGCCCGATCACGCTATCGGCCAGTGCTTCACCCAAACGGTAGAGTTCCCTTGGGCGAATGGCGTTTTCAAAGCGCGACAGGGTTGGCTGCGAAGCCAGATCGCGGCCCGCCACCGGATCGCGGTCGAGCAACATCTTGTGAATGGGGTCGGCAGACAGGCGGGCCGAGTCGTTGGCATCCGGATAGCCGCAGGCAATCGAGAACACGCGCTGTGCCAACAACTCGCGCAAAGAATGATCGACCTTGCCGGCTTGCCGCTTATCGCGCAGACATTCGGCCAAACTCCGGATCAATCCGTAGCGGCGGTCAGCCGCCTTCAGCAGGATGGCTCCGCCATCGGAACTGCCTTGCCGTTGATCGAACTGCAACGCGGCGGGCTTGGCAAAACTCTCAGCGAACAACAAACACTGTGTCGTGCTATCGTCGAACACGCAGAAGCCTTTCCTGTTACCACAAACACTGTCTCAGCAACATGTTTGTAGCAGAAGAGGCTTCTCGCGTCTTCAACTTCGCGAATTATCCGGGCTAGGTGGTGATGCGAAAGGGTGGGCCAGCCCCCCATCCACCAACTCTTGCGGATTGTGTCCACAATCTAAAAATGTGGACACCATCTCAATCTCGACTCGGACGGTGATGGTTCAACGCTTACTATAATGGATGTATTCCGCGCACAGAAGTGCGTCTTTGGCTGCCTGTCAATTCTCATGGAACAGAATAGTGGCGAATGACGCCGGAAAGATAATCATGAACGACGAAATTCTGAACAAGATAGCTGGGCTGATTGCTGGGCCGGTGAACGAAGCGAACGTCCAGCATCTTTTCACACTAGCGCGCAAGCTTGTCGGCAGAGCACCCAAAGGTGATCGAAAACATTTTTCCTTGCTGAAATTCTATTGTGACTGGACCATGCATCCAGATATCGATCGTTCACCCGCCGGCGCCTCGATCCTGGCCGATGCCCACAACATCATCGCCGACCATCTGGGAAAAAAGGACAATACAACTCTCGTGGCGGACCTGACCGCCGCCCTTTCGCTAAATACCGTCAGGGAGCAGCTTAATGATCTCTTTGCGTATTTCGGCGGGCCACCGGCGATCGACGAGGTAAAATGGGCTACAATCGTACCGGTCGTAGCGGAAATCATTGCCCACTGCCCTCTTACGATCGATCCGAACAATCGTCAGCTTGCATCCACCCTGAAAGCCATCCGATCCCGGCCCTTGCGAGGAACGTCGGTCGTTGAAGAACTCATGGTCATAAAGGTTCCAAGCAAGACGCTAGATCCGCAAGCCTCAGCAAATGAGATTACGTACTGCATTTCGTTAAAGACGACCGATACCGCGCGATTTGTCAGCCCCCTCCTGAGAGCATAGCGATCATCTGTGGTTTCTAACTGAAGTGCGGGGGCTGGCCCAACCTTTCAGACATAGCATCCCCGAGGTTGCCCTACCCTTATCGCTCCCGGTTTTGGAGCGATAGGGTGGGCGCTGATTGCTTTGAAGGCAACGAGCCTGGTGAAAGCGCTTCAGTCCTGCAGTCACGCCGCGACGGGGTAGCAGATGTCAGCCCACCCTGTCGCTCGAACCCCGCGAGCGACAAGGGTGGGGCAACCCAGAATTGAGCACCATCCGATGTCTCGCGCCTCACTCAATTTCCTTCTTAAGCTGGTTCAGAATATTCAGCGCCTCCAGCGGAGTCAGCCGGTTCAGGTCGAGCGCCCGCAGCTTATCCACAACCTGCTGGCTTAGCGGCGTGAACATCGTCAACTGCACGCTTGAAGGCTCAATTTCATCTTTGGCTGCCTGTTCGGTGAAGCGATGTTCCGCGCTCTCGTGTTCGGCCAGGACTTCGCGGGCGCGCTCGACCACGTCCATGGGCAGGCCCGCGAGCTTGGCCACCTCGATGCCGTAGCTGCGGTCGGCCGCGCCGGCCTCCACTTTGCGCAGGAAGACGATGCCGCCCGCGTTCTCCTTCACCGACACGTGATAGTTCTGCACCCCGGTGAGGCGCTCGGCCAGCTCCGTAAGTTCGTGGTAGTGCGTGGCGAACAGCGTCTTGGCGCGCACCCGGGCGTGGAGGTACTCCACCGCCGCCCAGGCGATGGCGAGGCCGTCATAGGTCGAAGTGCCCCGCCCCACTTCGTCCAGCAGGACGAGCGAGCGCGGCGTGGCGGTGTTGAGGATGGCGGCGGTCTCGGTCATCTCGACCATGAAGGTCGAGCGGCCGCGCGCCAGGTTGTCGCTGGCGCCGATGCGGGTGAAGATGCGGTCCACCACGCCCAGCCGCATGGAGCGCGCAGGCACGAACGAGCCCATCTGGGCGAGGATGGCCAGCAGCGCGGCCTGCCTTAGATAGGTACTCTTGCCGCCCATGTTCGGGCCGGTGAGCAGCAGGATGTTGTGGGTGCTGGCATTGAGGAACAGGTCGTTGGGGACGAAGCGCTCGTTCGAGCCGGTCAGCTCGCTGCGCTCGACCACCGGGTGGCGGCCTTCGACCAGCTCGATGTCGCCCGAGGCTTCTTTATCGTCGTTGCCATCGAACTGCGGACGGCAGTAGCCGCGATTGGCGGCAAGATGCGCCAGGTTGGCGAGCACATCGACCTCCGCCAGCGCCAGCGCGGTCTGCCGGATGCGCCGCGCCTCGGCGGCCACGGCGGCGCGCAGCTCGGCGAAGATGCGCCGCTCGATTTCGACGATCTTCTCCTGCGCGTCGAGGATCTTGGCCTCGTATTCCTTCAGCTCGGGGGTGGTGAAGCGCTCGGCGCCGACCAGCGTCTGCTTGCGCTCATAATCGCCCGGCGCCAGATGCAGGTTGGCCTTGCTGATCTCGATGTAGTACCCGAAAACATTGTTGAACTTCAGCTTGAGTGAGCCGATGCCGGTGCGCTTGCGCTCGCGCTCTTCCACCTGTGCCAGATATCGCTTGCTGTTGCGGCTGAGGTCGCGCAACTCGTCGAGTTCGGCATCCACGCCGGTGCGGATCACGCCGCCATCGGCAAAGCTCAGGGGCGGCTCCGGGGTGATGGTGCTCTCGATGCGCTGGTGCAGGTCTTCGAGGCTGTCAATGCCGGCGTGCAAGGTCGAGAGCCGCTCCGCGTGGAAGCGTGCCACGCTCTCGCGCACGCCGGGGAGCTTCGCCAGCGATGCCGCCAGCGCCAGCAGGTCACGAGCGTGCGCAGTCTCCAGGGTGACTTTGCTCAGCAGGCGCTCGATGTCGAGGATGCCGTCCAGCGAACGGCGCAATCCTTCGCGGGCGATCATGTCGCCGACCAGCGACTCGACCGCGTCCAGCCGGGCAATGATTTCCGCCGGATCGATCGAAGGCCGCAGCATCCAGGAGCGCAACAGGCGTTTGCCCATCGGGGTGATGGTCTCATCCAGCGCGCGGAACAGGGTGAGGCCGTCGCCGCCGGCCTGCGCCGGTTCGATCAGCTCAAGGTTGCGCACCGTGACCGCGTCCAGCACCAGGCAGTTCTGGTGCTGGTAGAAGCCGATGCGGTCCACGTGATCGAGCGTGCCGCGCTGGGTGGTGCGGACATAGTGCAGGATGGCCCCGGCGGCGCACGCCGCCGCCGTCTTGCCGGCCAGGCCGAAGCCTTCCAACGAGAGCACGCCAAAGTGGTTTTCTAGCTGCGGCAGGGCGTAGTCCGGGGCGAAGATCCAGTCGTCCAGCGGGGTCTCGGCCCAGCGTGGCATCTGCGAAGAAGCAGCCGCCGAAACGAACAAGGGCAGGGAAGATGCGAACAGAACTTCCCGCGGGTGCAGTTGCTCGAGTTCGTCCAGGACTCGCTGGCCGGCGCCTTCGCCGCGGAACTCGGTGGCGCGGAATTCGCCGGTGGAAAGATCGAGCGCGGCAAAGCCGACGCCCTCGCCCACGCTCGCCATGGCAGCAAGGAAGTTGTTTTCCTCCGAACTGAGCGAGGCGTCGGCGGCAGTGCCCGGGGTGACCACGCGAGTCACCTCCCGGCGCACCAGCGTTTTCGCCAGCCTGGGGTCTTCCATCTGCTCGCAGATGGCGACCTTGAAGCCCTTGCGGATGAGCTTGGAGATGTAGCCCTCGGCGGCGTGGTAGGGCACGCCGCACATGGGCACGGCGATGCCCTTTTCCTTGTTGCGCGAGGTCAGCGTGATCTGCAGCTCGCGCGCAGCAGTGATGGCGTCCTCAAAAAAGAGTTCGTAAAAGTCGCCCAGGCGAAAGAACAGCAGCGCCGAGGGGTGCTCTTTCTTGATCGCGGCATACTGTCGCATCAGGGGAGTGGAGGCTTCAGTCATGGGCCGGAACGGGAGCGAGTATAGCAGCTCGTAAACGTTCTCCGTTCTCCGTTTCCCGTTTCCCGTGCCCCCTTCCTGCTCAATGTGGGAGCCTGCGGAACAGGAAACGGAGAACGGAGAACGTTTCTTGGCAACTCACCTCGGCCCGTGGATCATCTAGATAAAGGGGTAAAGTCGTCAAGATCCGAATGGTCGACCGATGCTGCCTGAAGTCCCAACGTAGGCGAAGTTTCAACACAAATGTGGAAACGTGGAGGCGATTATATGCTGGCACTCAAGTTTGTTCGCCTGATCGAGAATCACGCCGAGGAACTTGCCCAGACCCTGGCCGAGCGGGTCAAGAGCTCCCATAAAACCAAGTCCTTCCACAATGTTCCGGAAGGGGAGCTGCGCGAACGCACCTACCAAGTCTACCGCGACCTGGGCGAGTGGCTGCTCGAGCGGACGGATGTGGAGATTGATAAGTTCTACTCCGCCCTGGGCGCCCGCCGCGCCGAGCAAGGCGTGACGGCCAGCGATTTCATGTGGGCGATGGTGATCACCAAGGAGAACCTGTGGGACTTCCTGCGCTCCGAGGCGGTGGCCGACCGGGCTTTGGAGTTGTTGGGAGAGTTGGAGTTGCTGCTGTTAATGGAGCAGTTCTTCGATCGTGCCATGTACTTCAGCCTCCAGGGGTATGAGCAATATATGGCCAAGCAGAAGCACGCGGCTGCCTAAAGAGCCACCACGGAGGGCACCGGACCTAGGAGATTAGGAGCAAGAGGGACCCATCATCGGGTTCCGTGTCCGGCAGGGCACGTCTCCGGTCCCTGCAAGAAACCGCAAAATCGCCTGCGGGGACATGGAGTCCTGGAAGGACTCTGTATCCCCGTGCTGCGCTGCGAATTCTCTCCGCCCAATGCTCAGTTCGTGCGCAAAACTGATTTGGAGACGGAATCCCCAACAGGAAGGCTGGGCCATTGCTTCTGGGGGAGGAGGAGCAGAGGACAGATTGAACTTCTTCATGATCCGTAACGCCGCTGTTGTCCGGCAAGCCGGATCGCTGGATCACGGCCATGCGAGACTACCAGGCGCCATCGCCTGAAAGTACGGCGGTCGGCGTACGCAAAAGGATCCACAAATCCAACCCCAAGCAAGCCTGCTGGCAGTACTCCAAATCAAGGCGAACCATCTCGTCGAAGGTAAGCCGGCTGCGCCCGGTTACCTGCCACAGCCCGGTAATACCCGGCTTGGCTTCCAGGATCCGGCGACGGTGCCAGCTCTTATAGAGTTCTGCCTCGTAAGGAATCGGGGGGCGCGGTCCAACCAAAGACATGTCTCCCCTCAGGACGTTAAAGAACTGAGGCAGCTCATCCAGGCTGGTGCGACGCAAGATGCGGCCCATGCGGATCGTTCCGCATCTTGTAAACGCGCTGCCCATCGTGGCCGGCGACGTCTTCGCCATTCCCAGCGATGAACTTGGTCACGTAATCCTTGTGCAAGTTGTGATCATTATTGACATACATCGTCCGGAATTTCAGGAACTCAAACTCTCGGCCATACTGCCCTACCCGGCACTGCTTAAAGAGCACCGGCCCCTGTGAGGTTAGCTTGAGGGCCAGCGCAATTAACATGAGGATCGGTGCGAAACAAAACAGGGCCAGCGCGCTACCGGCGATATCCATGGCGCGCTTCAGCACCCGGCCGGGCATTTTCGCTATAGCGCGCTGCTCCAGATCGGGGTACAGCACAAAATCGGTGGTTTCATTCTGGCTGTCCGCCCCTTCCGGGTACCAGTGCACGGAAATCCAGATCTTCTCGGCGAGTCTGGAGGGCAATCGATCGGCGATCGCACCCGCCATCTTGACGAATAACACTTGCTCGGCCGTGGAGACGTCGGTGATCTCGGTGCACAGAGCCGCCAGGATCGCATGGTCTTTGTACCAGCCAATGACATCAGTATCCCGCGTGGATTCCGCCAACGCTGCGGCGACCTCGGCCGCAACTTCATCCTTCTCGAACAGCCCGCCACCATCAAACAGCATCAGCAGAAACGGTCGGCCGGATCGTTCCGTTCGCTTCCGTTCGCCGCAGAGCGTACGGAGAAATTCCGCTTCCGGCAGCCATGCCGCGCGGTGGCTCAGCTCATCGGACATATTCCAGCGATCTCTGTTTTCTGTTTCGTAGTCGGAAACGGCAAGGACATAGCCATCGGACCGTTCCCTTACCAAGCGGACATTTCAGGTCCTAGGGCCACACTACCCTGAGTGCTTAACCATTGGCCGGCACTACTCACAGCTCCGCCCCCTGAGTACCATCCGTACCCCAAGAACGCGCCGATCACGCTGCTCCCGCACCCGGCGATCGCATATATGCACCACTTTGCTAAAACTGTAACGATTGTAACCAGAGAAGCGCCATTAACAAGCCAAACCTGCAGTCTGACTTCGGCAGGTCTTCCCAGATTGGGATTTCCCAAATTGGAATTTCTTGCACTCTTTTCTGCGGCGTTTCTCTTTACATAATCATGCAAGACTGCGAATAGCCAGCCTGCCAGTTGTGCCACAACTGCCACGGGGACCGACCGGGTAATCAGAGATGCGCTTGCCGGGGCGATAACAAGAAACGTACCGCGGATTCGCCGGATGAAGACGGATTCCGCGGAAGATGATTAAAGATCCGTGGTAATCCGTCTTGATCCGTGAACTCCGCGGTAGGCTTCTTCCCCCGCTAACCCTAGCGATCATCGCGGTCGTGCCACCGGCCGTCGCGGTCGCGGTCATAGCCATAGCGATCATGGCGATTATCCCGATAGTCGTGGCGCATGTCGGCACGGTCACGGTAGATATCGGCGCGGTCATGTTGTGCCGCCCGCCAATTGTGGTTCCACTGGTCCCGATTTAGATTGGCATAGTCATGGCGCAGGTCAGCGCGGTCGTGATAAGTGTCGCGGCGATCGCGGTTCACATCACGCCACCCGTCTTGCGCAAAGGTGAAAACCGAGGCCGTCAGCCCGAACCCAAGGAGCAGGACCGCTCCTCTCATTAGCTTACCCATGATGTTCCTCCCGACTAACCTTGATAATTCGTCAGTCAATCAATCAAACCGCACAGGTTCCGGAGAGTTGCGATTGGGTCAGGTAAAGATTTGTATAGAGGTATAGAGGAGGAAGGGCTTCTGTGGCGTGCCCGAATTTAGCCGGCCAGGAACGGGTTGGTCTCTCGCTCCAGGCCGATGCGGGTTATCCGTCCATGGCCGGGCACGACAACCGTCTCATCGGGCAACGCCAAGATACGCTCGTGCAGGGAGCGCATGATTTTATCCTGCGAGCCCCCGGGCAGGTCGGTGCGGCCGATCGATCCGGCAAACAGCGTGTCGCCCGCGATCAGCAGTTTCTCCGCGGGAACATAGAGGCAGATGCTGCCTTCGGTATGCCCGGGCGTGTGCAGTACGGTTGCGCTGATCGCACCCGCCTTGACTTGGTCGGCATCGCCGATGTTCTGGTCCACTTCAACTTTGCCGGGAGACGGCATGCCCAGCCACGAGGCTTGCACGTCGAGCATGGCCAGCAGCAGGTGGTCGTTCTGGTTGAGCAGGATGGGCGCGCCAGTGCGCTGCTTCAATTTCATGGCGCCGCCGACGTGGTCGATGTGCGCATGGGTGATGACGATCTGCGTCACCTGCATCCGGGCGTCTTTGACAATTCGCAGGATGGAATCGATCTCATCGCCAGGGTCGATGACCATCGCCTCGTGCGTGTTCTCGTCGCCCAGGATAGAGCAATTGCACTGCAGCGGTCCCACGGCAAGAATCTTGTGCAGCATGAGGATATTGTAGCTCTCAGTAACGGCTTTCAGCTCTCGATTAGCGACGGCAGTTGACGCAGTAGCCGCCGATTTCCAGCCGCGCCACCACAATGCTAAAACGGCAGTCGCGCTGCAGTTGTTCCTTCAGAGACTCGAAGATCTCGCTCTCAAACTCAGTGACCTTTCCACAACGCAGACAGGCCATATGCAGGTGGTCGCGGCCGAGCTTGCGTTCGTAATAGTGGCCATCCCCCTCCATGTGCAGCAGATCGAGCTCATCGATCATGCCATGCCGCTTCAACAAGCCCAGCGTGCGGTAGACGGTGCTCCGGTCCACGGAAGCATCCAACCGCTGGGCCTTGCGCAAGATGTGACTGGCGTCCAGGTGCTTCTTGGCGGTTTCGATCACGCGCAAAATGGCGCGCCGTTGCTGGGTCATGCGGATGCCGCGCGCGGCAAGCTCGGCTTGCAGCCGGCCAGGAATCTCAGTCTCCTGGACACGCTTGCCGGAGCAGCAACGCTGGCAAATCGTCAATTACCTGAAATCGCTCCCGTAAACAAACCGCGACTCATTGCGTTACGAGGGTGCTCCACATCTACCCGGTTTTAGCAGATGTGGGTCGCTAAGTCTCAGGGCACGTGTCGTCGACCAAATCGTCGGCAAAAACCGAGCCCCTTCTGTCTTCGTGAGAGAGCTCCGACAAAAAACCCTCGGCCGGGCCGAGGGTGCTTGGACATGAAAGGCGACTGAAAGCTGAAAGCTCGATTACTTATTCGGCGCGGTCGGAGCGTGCTGCGACGGGGCCGGAGCGCTCTTCGTATCGGTCGGTGTCAAACCTTGCAGGACCGAGCTTCCGGTAAAGCCGCGGCGCACGGCGAAGATCGACAGGGTGATCGAGGTCAGCATGAAAATCACGGCCGACCAGGTGGTGATCTTGCTGAGCAGGGATGCGGTGCCGCGCGGGCCAAAGGCTGTCTGGCTGCCCATGCCGCCGAAGGCGGCGGCGATATCGGCGCTCTTGCCGTGCTGCAGCAGCACCACGATAATTATGAACAGACAGACGATGACGTGAACAATAGTGACAAGGATGATCATTGCAGCTCAGGACCGCGTGGGCGTGGTCTCCGCTAAGCGGCACTCACCATACGGACGCGCTGGCGAGGTCGCTTGCCGGGCTAAACCGCTGCCCTAACCTTTCTTTTCTCCGCTGTTACAAACATGGTGCGGAAGGGGGGACTTGAACCCCCATGCCTTTCGGCGCCACCCCCTCAAGATGGTGTGTCTGCCAATTCCACCACTTCCGCAAAGACCCGTTTAATCGGAGGTCGGCTAATTATAACAAAGGGGGAAATCTTCCGGACCCGTTGCCTGCGGCGCGCTCTGGCTTAGGATGCCGCCGTTATTGCCACCGTTATTTAGGAGGCGCGCGATAGAATTGGTGCCTATGCTCGACACCTATCTGGTCGAACGCACCAAGGTGACCGCCAAAGGCGACGGCGTTGTCGTGAATGTGAGTGGCGCGTCCAGTCCCGTGATGCTACTGAGCCTGCAGATCACGTCCGTGGTGGAACAGGAATCTATCGACGTCTCCGTCTTCGGAGCGCCCGACGAGAGCACCTGGGGCATGAAGCCGCTGGCGGTGTTCCCGCAGTTGTTCTACCCCGGTGACTACCCGATGCTGCTCGATCTGCGAGGGCGCAACGAGATCAAATTACGGCGGGCGCACTGGGCATTCGACACCTCCGAACTATGGATACAGGGCGGGGGGCAGATCAAATTCCTGCGGGCGCACTGGGAGGTGAACCGCTGGGGCCGCGGACCGGACACTCCGATGTTTGAGTTATCGCTCCGCCTGCGCGAGGTTTCGCCGGACCTGCTGGATCGGTAACCGGTACCAGGTAACAGGTTCCAGGCATTTGCACCACCCTGAGCTTGAAACACAGTCTGTTAACCTGATACCGAATATTATTACCTGTTACCTGATTGCTGATGCCTGAACTCATGACTGATCAAAACGCCGTCATCCAACCAGCCCGCAACCTGAGCGGCAGCCTGCGTCTGCCAGGCGACAAATCGATCTCCCACCGCTACGCCATGCTCGCGGGACTGGCCGAAGGACGCACCCGGCTGGAAAACTTTTCGACGGGTGCCGATTGCGCCAGCACCGTCGCCTGCATGCAGGCCCTGGGATGTCCGGTCTCGCGCGACGGCGGGGCGCTGCTCATTGAAGGCATTGGTACTTCGCTTCATCCTCCCTCAGCACCTCTGGACTGCGGAAATTCCGGCTCTACGACCCGCATGTTGTCCGGCATTCTCGCGGGACAGCCGTTCACCAGCGAACTGGTGGGCGACGAATCGCTGTCACGCCGCCCCATGCGACGGATCATGGATCCGCTGCGCAAAATGGGCGCGGAGCTGACTGCCACCGACGATCACCTTCCCATGACGATTGGTGGCGGCAAGCTGCGCGCGATCGAATATGCGATGCCGGTCGCCAGCGCGCAGGTGAAGTCGTGCGTGATGTTCGCCGGGCTGCTGGCCGAGGGCGAGACCACGGTTGAAGAACCGCTACGCACGCGCGATCACGGAGAGCTGGCGCTCCAGGCCTTTGGCGCGACCGTGCGCCGCGACGGCAAGCGAGCGAGCATCGCAGGCGGCCAGAAATTGCACGCAATCGAGGCCGTGGTTCCGGGCGATATCTCCAGCGCGGCCTTTTTTCTGTGCGCCGCCGCGCTCTTCCCCGAGTCGAAGCTGGTGATCGACAACCTGCTGATGAACCCGACCCGGGCCGCGCTGCTCGATGTGCTCACCGCGCTAGGGCTGCGCATCAGCGTGCTGGACGTGAAGGAGCATCACCTCGAATTGACCGGAGCCATTCAGGTGCAGGGCGGCGCGTTGCACGGCCTGACCATCTCCGGTGCGCACTCGGCGGCGCTGATCGACGAGCTGCCCGTATTGGCGGCAATCGCGCCCTACACGAAGGACGGAATCGAGATCCGCGATGCCCGCGAGTTGCGGGTGAAGGAGTCGGACCGCATCGCTGCCGTGGCGCAAAACCTCCGCGCCATGGGCGCTGAAGTAGAAGAGCGCGAGGACGGGCTGCGCGTGCCCGGCGCGCAACACCTGCACGGTGCCGAGATCGACTCCTGCGGCGACCATCGCATTGCCATGGCATTCGCGGTGGCCGCATTGCGCGCCGAGGGCGAAAGCGTGATCCGCGGCGCCGATGCCGCACGCATTTCCTTCCCTGAGTTCTTCCAGTCCTTGGAGTCGCTCGTGGAACGATAGGCGCGATAGGGCGCGGCGACCTGTAAAGCGCTTCAGCCGTGCCGTTCAAAGCTCAGTGCAGCAGTCCGAAAACGGCGACGCCGTTTGTGGTCCCGACAAAAACCTTTCCGTTCACGATCGTCGGGGTTATGAACTTGTTGCCAAAACCAAGGACGTCGCGTGGTCCCGCCTGGCTGCTGTTGTAGAGTTCCTGTGAGAGGCTTGCGGCATTATAGGCATGCAGCACGGCCGTGCCTCCGTTTTCCACTGCCCACACAATTCCGTTCGAAGAACCGTTTGCCGAGACGCTGGGCGTCGCGCCCGGATACGGGAAGCTATTCCCTGTCAAGGCGGACGGGGTTGTCGCCAGCTTCGCATTGGTGATGGGAAATGCCTTGATGTGGTCTCCCACCGCGCCGTAGTACACCGTCTTGTTGAAGTAGGCAGGCATGGAGAATACCGGCCCACCGAGTGCACCGGCGATGTCCTGGTAAATGCCGTTGCCAGAAGGGTTGAACTTTCCCATCGAATCCCGGTTCACGACATAAATATGCATGTCCTTGCCGGCCCCGAGCGCCAGATGGTGTACTTGTCCCGAGGCATCCGTCACGTCGGGTAGAACCAACGCCCCGCCTGAGCCGAGATCTTCATCCGCGTTCGATTCCTGTACCGTGTTGAATGCTGCGAAGTAGTCGGCGACCGAAAGCTTCCCATTCGCGGTTGACAGTTTGATGAACGCGTTGCCGAAATCACCCCGGCTCGGGAAGCCGTTGGCGTCAAGCGTGGTGTCGAAGGTGCCGTTGGCATCCAGAAAAAAGATATTGCCCGCCGAGTCGGCCGCCATCGCCGTACCGCTCATCCAGACGGAACCCTCGCTGCCGTTGGGAGTAAGATTGAGCACGCTCGTCTGATTCAGGCTGGAAGCATTGTAACCAATAACCCACCCCGTGTAGGGCGGGATGTCGCAGTGTGAGGTCCAGGCAGTGTAGACCACTCCGTTCAGCAGCGTCATCCCCACCCGCTCCGCATATTGACCCGGATCAAAGATGACCTGCCCGCCGGAGCTGTTCGCGCCTGTTCCCGGGTAGCTGGCTTGAACTTCCTTAGGCCCGCCGAACAATTCGCCGCCGGTGGTTACGTCTAGGGCGTGCAGGCGCTGATGGTATTTGCCCGCGGAATCCTTGGACATGCCAACTACAAAAATGACACCGTTTGGTCCCAGTTGGCGATCGATGACTGGGGTGGAGGTGATGCCGATTTCAGGGGTGATCTGGGTGCAGCCGTGATCGTCACTCGGAGCCTCTCCTGATCCGAGAATCGAGACCTTCCAAAGTTCGGCACCGCTATCGGCATCGAAGGCGAAGATGCTGTCATGTTCCGTGACAACGTAAAGAACATTGCGCTGTTGGCCGGCTATCGTAAGGGAGGAAAGATGGAGCGGCTGTCCATCTACTTTGCCATCGACGGCTAGAAACCTGATCTTTCCGAAGCTGGAGGCGTTGACGTTAGCGAGGGTAAGGACGGTCTCGTTCAGGTTCTGGCCAGTTCGGGCGAGGTCATTGTGATAGGCAGTAACGTCAGTAGAGCTGCCGGCGGCTGCGGTTCCGGGGGACGGCGCGCCTGAGGGACCGCCAGAAGAGCGCGTGGCGGTTCCTGCACAGGCATGCAGTGCCAGAGTGAGGGCAAGCGCCAGGACAAGGCTGAGATTCTGCTCTATCGCACCCATGCTCTCTCCCCGGCAATCGCGGGCAGCAATGAAGAGAGATGCCACCCCGTGCTCCGGGTTTGCATTCAAATTCCATCCAGTCCTGGCTTCAGGGCATCTGCTCAAGGTGATCTGGTCGGCATGGGGTGGGGCGCTTTTCGCAAAGTCGACACGCCAATTGGCCGCCAAGAGAGGCAAGATGCTTAGAAAGCTCCTGTCTGTACTCAGCCTGCTCGCACTGCTGGCCTCGCCGGCGGCAGGGTTCGACACCTATTGGCATGTGCAGGGAGTTCAAGCGGTCGGCAATGCGTTTGGCTTTAGTGAAGACGCCGGGAAGATCATGCAACTCGGCGCCTTTGCTCCGGATTTCTTTGGCCCGGTCTCGGATTTTGCCTACGAGCATCTGCAGGGCAAGAATTTGAAGACGGTCACGGACTACGGGGCGAACAATCCCCAGGTCCGACGCTCCGCAATTTTTCTTCACTTCGACAATTTAAATGGCGAGCTGAGCCGCAACTCGCAGTTTGATTCTCTGTTCGCGCTCCTATTGCAAAACACGCAGAAGCTGCTCGCCAACTTCGGTACCCGGACGGACCTGGACGAACGCACGCGCAAGGTTTTGGTTCTGATTACGCTGGGCGCCTCCCTGCATGCGGTGCAGGATTTCTACAGTCACTCGGACTGGATTCACAATAACTTCGACAAGACTTCGGTGAAAATGGTGCGGCTCCCGTCCGGCCAGTCTCGGGCACCGACATGGTTTGAGTTCCGCGAAAAAACCGGCAATCCCGACAAGTGGCCGATTCGAGTGAGTACTGGCCTTTATCCTCCCACGCCCGGCGCTTCCAATACGCACACCCAGATGAATCATGACAATTCGCGCCTGATCTACAAGGAGTACGAGAACCCGGGACAGCCGGTGCGCTCGCAGGCGAAGTATCACAATGCCGGCCCGACTCCCGCCCATGAACAAGACGAAGCGTCCATCTCGGCGCACCAGCAACTCGCGGTGAATACCTCGAATGCCGCGAGCACGGAATGGGTGAAAAAGGTTGAGGAGAACGCCCAAGCCAAGGCGGCAATCGAAGGTGCCAAGAATTGGAACTTGAAACTGGAGAGTCCCAAGCTGGCTGAAGAGCTGAAAGCGGGATTAGCTACTCAGCTTGCACTCTCGTGCGCGGCCGGGAAGTGGGACGGAGAAGATCCGCCGGGGGATCGTGGCGTCCTCTGCAAATCCGTGCTGGAGCGCAAATTTAACCCGCTGAGCACCAACAGCGGGGCGGCAATCGAGTCCGAAATTATCGGATTGGTCGCCGGGATCGGATTGCCTTGGGCGCTGAAATTCACCGGCAAGTTTTGGGATGTGTACTCTCGATATCAGCTCCTTGAGCAGTTGACCAATGGCATTGGTTCCGAGTCCGGGCACTATCTCGTCAAGTAGAATTCGGCGCAGAGCCGGGGGTAACTTTGATGGAAAAACACAAGGTCCTTCGACTCGCCCTCGCTATGCTCGGGCTCGCTCAGGATGACATTCCAATGATGCATTCCAATAAGGTCGTGCCATGATATGTACGAATAGGTCCCCTCACCACACTCGGCACGCTGGTTCGTGGACCATCTTCTGTCCCGGTTTACAGCCGAACGCTTGCCGGAATTCCGGCGAATTCGAGAGCGGATAATTCACCCGGAATTGGGGCAGCGAATGCGGGTTCGAGACCACCTGGGCGCGGGCTGCTTCCGGGCGTGTGTCATGACACCAACTGAAGGCGTAAGCCAGGAAGAAGCGCTGGCGCGCCGTCAGCCCATCGGCTTCCGGCTTGTCCAGTGAATTGCCTTCCTTCTTGTACCTGGCCTCAAGCGCCAGCATGGCAAGGTGAATACCGCCATTGTCCGCCGTGTCCTCGCCGGCGGTGAGATGCCCGTCCTGCTTCACGCCGAGATCCGGGATAGGCTGCGTGTACTGATCGACGATGCACTTGTCTTTTTCCTCGTAGCGCTTGGCATCCTCGGGCGTCCACCAGTCGCGCAGGTTGCCTTTGGTGTCGAACTTGCGGCCTTGGTCGTCGAAGCCGTGAGTCATCTCGTGGCCGATCACCATGCCGATGGCGCCATAGTTCATCGCATCCATCTGCTGCAGGCTGAAGAACGGCAACTGCAGAATGCCCGCCGGGAAGTTGATGGTATTCATCTGCGCGTCTTCATAGGCGTTGATGGTCGGCGGCGTCATATCCCACTCGTTCCGGTCTACCGGCTTGCCCACCTTTTTGAGCTGGCGATGCATCTCGAATTCGGTGGCCGCGTTCAGGTTGGCGAGATAGTGGTCAGGCACAATCTTGACCGAGCTGTAATCGCGCCATTGGTCGGGATAGCCGATCTTCTGCAGGGTGGCGTGCTCTTTCTCGAGCGCCTGTTTCTTGGTGGCGTCCGCCATCCAATCGAGCTGCTGGAACTCGTTATCCAGCGCATCGCGAACATCATGAACCAGCTCGTTGGCCCGATTCTTGGCTTCCGGTGGGAATGCCACGTTTACATAGGCCTGGCCAAGTGCCTCGCCAAGAGCATGATCGACCGAAGCGACGCAGCGCCGCCACGGCGGCAACATCTGCGGTACGCCACTGAGGGCGGTGCCGAAGTAGTCGAAGTTAGCTTGCTCGAAATCGCTGCCCAGATAGGGCGCGGCGCGATGAATCACCCACCAGCGCAAATAGGCGCACCAGTCCTGCGGCGAGCGAGTCTTGAGCTGACGCTCGAATTCCTCCAGGAAGGGCGGAGCCGTCACCACGTAGAACGGCACGCCGGGCGCCTGCATCGCGCTGAAGTATTCTTCCCAGCCGAAGTCCGGCACGGCCGCCTTCAGCTGTTGCAGCGAACGCTTGTTGAAAGTCTTAACCGGATCGCGGCGCGTGACGTTGTCCATGGAGGCGCGGGCGAATGCGGTCTCCATGTCGAGCACCACCTTGGCTTGGGCGGCTGCGACAGCGGGTGAATCGCCGGCGAGCTCGAACATCTTCTGTACGTGTTGCACGTATTTGTCACGCAGACCTTTGAAGTGGGCATCGTTCTCGAGGTAGTACTGGCGCGAAGGCAGCGCCATGCCGCCTTGATCAATCGCCGCGTCCATCTGCGTGGCATCGTCGTGGTCCTGGATGGGACCTAAACCAAAGATCGGCGCCTTCGTGCTGTTGTCGTCGCCAGCCCAAGGTGCCGGAAAATTGGTGTGCAGATAGGCAAGCACGCGGGGCAGGTCTTTGCTGGACTGCAATGAGTCGATCACCTTCATCGAGGGCTGCAGCCACGCTTTCCCGTTGGCATTGCGGCCCGCGGTATCCATGCAACTCCGCCAATAGACGCCGATCTGCCGTTCGCTGCCCTTGGCATTCTTATCCGCCGCCGCCGACTCCAACGCCTGCCGCAGGATGGTCTGGTTGTACAGATAAAGAGGCAGCGCCGTGCTGCTGCTCGCCATGTCCGAGGGAATGGGATTCGCCGCGATCCACTTCGAGCAGCTGTACTGATAAAAATCCGTACAAGGGTCTTTGGTTTGGTCCACCCAGGAGGGCTCGAACTTGTCTAGCTTCGGGAGCTCGTTCCCTGCCGTCGCTGGCTTGCTCTCCGTCAACTTCTTGGGATTCGGCGGCGCGTAAAACATCGCGAGCGCGCCCAGGAGAAACAAACAAAACAGGCCAAACAACAAGCGTTTCATGAATACCCTCGGACGCGAATTGTACTCCGCGAGCCGCATCGGACGCATCTCTGGATGCGGGCCGGCGGATCCACAATACGTGGTAATGCGTTCACGATTGACGGCGTGCTCTAGCTTCCGGGTGAAACGGAGAACGGGAAACGGGGAACGCTTCTTACAGCGCCCGCTTTAGGAAGCTGGCCAGGTACCAGGCGTCGAGGAACTTATAGGGGGTCTGGCCGGTGGTGTAGTGGCCGCACGGCAGGATGGAAATTTTGCAGTCCAGCTTGCGGCGGCGGAACTCCTCCACCACCTGGCGGGAGAACTCTGGCAGGAAGGTCAGATCGTAATTGGCATAGACCACCAGAGACTTATGGGGAAAGCGCTGGAACTTGTCGAAGTACGACATGGGGCTGATCGCCAACCACAAGTCGCGCAGCCGGCGCTGATCGAGTTCGGCCTCCAACCCGGCGCGGATGTGCCGCGTGCTCTGCCCGGTCCAGACCACGTCGCCGACGTAGGTGGAGGCGTGATTGTAGGCGCCCACGCGGATGCGCCGGTCGTGGGCGGCGGCCAAAAACGCGTAGCACGAGCCTAGGCTTGTCCCCATAATGCCTAGCTCGGTGTAGCCCTGCGACTCCAGCCAGTCGAAACACGAGCGGATGTCGATGACAGCTTGCCGCGTGGCGGCGATGGTGCGCGCGATGTTCGCCGAGACTGCATAGTCGGCGCGCTCCAATTCATCCGGTTTGCGCACGTCGTGATAAGGCATGCTCAGACGCAGCGAGGCGATCCCCAGCCATTGAAAGATCCGGCACAGCCCGTTGTGGCTGCCGCCATCGGCGTTCCACTGCGGAATCACTACCACAGCACGTTTCCCCTTGGCCGGGAACCAGCGCGCGTTCACGCGATTGTTCACCGGGTAGGGCGACGGCGCGGCCGAGGTGAAACGCAAGAACTGGGCATCGTCAGTAGAGCCTCTCTCACAAATGATGTCATCCTGAACGAAGGCCGCGACAGGCTTCTCCGCGCCGACTCTTGGCGCGGTCGCGGCCGCAGTCGAAGGATCTTGTGGTTCGGGCCTCTGGGAATTTCCGCGATAGCTGGCAGCCGTGGTCGCTCGCTCCAGACAGAAGTCCGACGGCGGCTTGTACGCGTAGAACTCGTCGCTGTGCGCGATCAGCTCGCGATTCAACTCGCGCAGGAAGCGCTCCGGAGTCTGATGCGCGCTCGCCAGATTGCCGTTCACGCACGGCCAGCCTTCGACCCAATCGAGACCCCAATCGAGCGGACGCACCACGCGATTGGTGTCGCGCATGGTGAGCCGGGTCTCCCAGGCGTTCATCCAGCGTTGATAGGAAAAGATCATGGCGATGAGAAGAATATAGCTGAACGGGCGTCAGACGTCAGCCCTAGTAAGCTGTCCCGCAATTTCGTTGGGATGCTGAGCGACACATGGGCCTTCGGCCCACCCAAATGAATGAACATCACGGCCAAAGGACGCCCATGGATTTGTCATTCCCCCAGTCAGCCAAAATCAGATTCCTCCGCTTCGCTCCGCTCAGCGTCGGGATGACAATTACACATCTGCCCGGTTCTTCGAAGCCGCCGCCCGTGCCGTACCCCCATCTCTTCTGCGGCGCGTCGAAGATGGCGGCTTGCCTCCGAGCATCACCAGAATCTCCTGCAGGCCGTGGCGGAGGCGCTTGAGTTCATCGGCGGGCACGGTGTTCGGGAACGGCAGCGTGCTGCCCTTGGCTTCCGCTTTGAGTTGCTGGCAGGCGCCCGCGATGGTGAATCCTTCCTCGTAGAGCAGCTTCTTGATCCGCAGCACGTTTTCCACGTCGCGCTGGCGATACATGCGCTGGCCCGTGCCGCTCTTGACCGGCTTCAGTTGCGGGAATTCGCTCTCCCAGAAGCGCAGGACGTAGGCTGGCAGTCGGCAGAGTTCGGCCACCTCCCCGATGCGGAAGTACAACTTGTCGGGAATGACGATCGCTTCGGCTTCCGCCGCCTTCTTTTTTGCCGTGGTCTTGTTTGCCATCCACCCGCCCGGCCGGGACCCAGAAGCGCGCCGATGTGGCGCATTTTTTTGTGTGCGCGCAGTATAGCGCGGCCCAGGGGGCAATGAACAGAATTCAGCTTAGGTGACCCGCTCGCCGGAGCGCGCAGCGGCGGTGGCCACGATCAGCGGGGAGGCCGTGGGCGCCTCCACAAACTCGATCGGGCCGAAGCCAGCTTCTTCGAGCCAGCACACCATTTCCGAACGAGTGAAGGTGTCTCCCTCCTCGGTGTTGAGCAACATGTTAATGGCAAAAATCAGCGGAAAGGCGGCTTGCTTTCGTTCCTCATCCGCGAGAAACTCCGCAATCAGGAGTTGTCCGTTCGGCTTGAGCGCGCGACGCACGCGATGCAGCAGCCTCCGGGTGTTGCGTTCGCCCACGCCGTGGCAGACTTGGCCGAGAATGACGACGTCGTACTGGTTCTCCCCGAACTCGACCTCGTCGAAGTCCCCAGGAAGATAGTCGAATCGGTCCTCCATCTCGTGTTGCCGCACAAACTTCTTTGCCACTTCAATCACCTGGGGAAAGTCCACGATGGTCACCTTGGCTTCCGGGTCCTGCTTGGCGAAGTGGATGCCCCACACCCCCGACCCAGCGCCAATATCCAGCACCCGCAAACCACGGCGCGTGCCCACTATCCTTGTGGCGGCGTGTTCCGCAGCCGGCCGATGCGAAACGAAAAGTCCGGGAACCAGCTTGGCAAAGAACTCGCCGTGCTCTGCCGGAGATTCGACCCGCCTGAAAGGTTTTCCGCTGCGCACAACCTCGGCCAGATGTGCCCAGGCCGGCATGACCATGTCGATGTTCCTCAGCGCCCCGGCCAGGCAAGCCGGGCTGTTCCTCGACAGGTACGCGCGCGACGACTCGGGCAGCGAATAGCGGTCGCCGGCCTTGTCCACGAGTTTGAGGCCGGCCAGCGCGTTGAGCAGAATGCGGACGCCGCGTTCCTCCGTGCCCAGTGCAGAGGAGATCTCGCGCACGGTGTGTTTTCCGTTGTCAATCTGGGTGAAGAGATCAAGTTCGAGGGCGGCCCTCAGGATCTCCGTTCTGGCGAATGACCAGTTGAGCTCCATCAGCGGTATCGGGGAGAGATTCTCTTTCTGCGCCATGGCAATACCCCCGTCTTCCAGAATTGGATGCGGCAGCGGCTCGGTCAAGCCAAAACCCCTTCACCGCCGGGACACAGAGTACACCGAGGAAGGCTTATCGCTTCGGTTTGGTTAACTATTTCGGCGAATCGCGGTGCAAGACCTTCCCGTGATAGCCGGCCTTCTTCAAGCGCTTGTAGACCTCTTCGGCGATCAGCACCGAGCGGTGCTGGCCGCCGGTGCAGCCGAAGGCGATGGTCAGGTAGCTCTTGCCCTCTTCGACGTAGTGGGGCAGCAGGTAAACCAGCAGGTCCGAGATGCGCTGGATGAATTCCTGCGTCTGCGGGAACGAGCGAATGTACTTGGCGACTTTCGGATGCTTGCCGGTGAGGGGGCGAAACTCGGGCACGAAATGCGGATTGGGCAGGAAACGAACATCGAAAACCAAGTCGGCCTCTTCGGGTACGCCGTGCTTGAAGCCAAAGCTCGAGCAGGAAACCAGGATGTTCTTGTCACTGGCTTCGCGCTCCATGCCGCGCGTGATGTGCGCCCGCAGTTCGTGGACGTTGAACTTGGAGGTATCCAGCACCACGTCGGCCACGCGGCGAATGGGAGCAAGACGGCGGCGCTCGCGGGCAATGGACTGCTTGACCGTGGTCCCAGAGCCGCCCAGCGGATGCGGACGGCGCGTCTCACTGAAACGGCGCAGCAGCGCTTCGTCACTGGCTTCGAGGAAGATCACTGTGGTGGGCAGTTTGTCCTTCAGTGACGCCAGGATCTCCGGCAGGCGCTCCAGTCGCTCGCCTTCCCGGATATCGGCCACCAGGGCGGCCTTGTCGATCTCGCCCGAGCTGTGGACTAACTCTGCGAAATTGGGGATGAGCTCAACCGGCAGGTTATCGACGCAGTAGTAGCCTAGGTCCTCGAAGACCTTCAGAACCGAGACCTTGCCCCCACCGCTAAGCCCGGTGATGATGACCAACTGGGTGTCGCGGCGCTCATGGCCGTCGCGGCGGGGATCGGGCGTCCGCTTCTTGGCTGCGGTCTTTGCCTTAGCCGGCATGAGCTCATCGTAGCACCCTCACGGTCGGGGAGGCTGTGTGTTTCATGAGCAGCACGCAGGTTTCCAAACTATGGCAGGAGGCGCACCATTCCCACCCGGTGTCACGCTCCTGTCATCAGCGATTCCACCGACTTGATAATAGGGCTTTACGCTTAGGCGGCGCGCTGTTAAACTTAGTTCGAACAAGGGCCGATAGAGAAAACGCAGATTGCGTGAGCGCCCGTGGAAATTAGACTTCTTACCGCGTCGGTTGACCATCCTCTCCCGTTGGAGGAGGGGCAGAAGTCTACCAGCCTCGTCCGGGTTGATCGTCTAGCCCCTGTCCGGATTTCAAGCCCAAAGACCGACACCACCTTTTACCCGCAAGACGACTACGTCTGGTCGGTCACAACGGCGGACGATGGCTCGTTTCACTTTTCCGCGACGCCTCGCAAGACCCTCGACGCCCAAGGCACTTTCAGCCAATCCAGCCAATCCGAGGACACTACCGCGGAGTACATCTTCGGTTCCCCGTGGACCCCAGCCACTACGCGCAATGCGGTCGCCCAATACCAGTTTTACGCAAGCATGTCGACGGCGGCATCCCAGCCTTCTCTTAGTGTGTACGCCTAGCATTTAGCAATTCAGAACACCTGAGTCCGCAACCTGTCTCTGTGGCTCATCAATCTGGCACAACTTCCTCAGCTGCCATCCGCTCCGGCGCTCGGCGCAAAATGGAGGAGCTGATCGAATAGACCACGAAACCGGCGGCGATGATGGCCGCCCCCATAACTAGCGCGTTCACGCCCAGAATGCGTTCATTCGCGCCACGCACCACGGAAAGCCCCAGCAACAGCATGGGGGCGACTCCAATCAGCGTGGTCCCCACGAGCCCGCCCGGTACGCGGAAGGGACGAGGCAGCGCAGGTTCGCGCACGCGGAGGATCGCCAGAGCCACGAATTCCAGCAACAGGCTGCCCCCGTAGAGCAGCACGTCGAGCGTCACCAAGTGCTCGAAATCGAGCCCCAGGCACAGCGCCCAGCCGAGAGCGAGAACGACAATGGCCACCCACGGGGCTAGCGTCCGCGGATGCAGCCGGGCGAAGACTGGCGGCAACATGCCATCCTGCGCCATGGCCAGGGGGAGTCGCGAATAACTTAAGACCAAAGCGTTGAACATGCCGAAGGCGCTCAGCAGTCCGCCAAGCGCCAGCGCAACCCGCAGCCACGCGCCCGCGACCAGTCCGGCAAGATCCGCCCAGGCGCCAGTTTCGAAAGCGGCGGGCGCAATGCCGGTCCGCCACATGGCGGCGAAGGGCAGAATATAGCTGAGGGCCACAATGGCCACGGCCGCCAGCATGGCCAGGGGATAAGTCCGCTGCGGGCGATCGACCTCCGCCGCCACCGTCGAAGCGCAGTCCCATCCCATGTAATTCCACATGGCGATCAGCACGCCGCCCAGGATTCCAATGCTGGGCGTATTGGGGGTGGCGGCGAGATGCGCCAAAGCGTCGTGCTTGAACGGCGCCAGCACGACCACCACTGCGAAGGGCGCCGAGACCAGCAGAAACAGCCAGACCGACGCGTCCGCGACGACCTGGATTCCCGCCACGTTCATCAGTGCGCAGCAGGCGACGACGGCAAGACCGACCGAGATCCCGCGATGTCCCACGGCGAACCAGGGGATAAGCCTGGTCAGATAGGCCACGAACAACGTGGGATAGATTGCCATGTCGAAGATGCTGGCGGCGAGTGAGAGCCATGCTTCCTGAAAGCCCCAGAAATTCCCCATGGTGCGCCGTACCCACGCATAGTAGCCACCTTCGCAGGGCAGCGCGGCGGAGAGTTCGCCGATCATCAGGGCCGTCGGCAGACTCCACAGGATAGGGGTCAAGGCCAGCACCGCAAGGCCGCGGGCAAAACCCACGCTGCCCACGATTTCCTCGGTGCCGTAGGTGCCGCCCGACACCATAAACAGCGTGGCCGCCACCAAGGGCCAGAACGTGATTACGCCTCGGCGCTTCCGGCAGGGGCCGGCGCCGGCTCGGACGGTTTGGACAGCGGAAAAACGTGTCAATTCCCAGGGTTCTCCACAGGGCCGTTAAACACTGCTGGAAGAATACAGCCATTTGCGGACAGCGACTGCATTCGACTTGGAAACTAAGGTAAGGCGAGCCTGCTCATGTCCGCGAGGTTACCGAAGTAATTCCGCATATCAGGCTCCGTGAGAATCAGATTGCATTTCGCCATAGAGGACTGCAAAAATCAATTGACTCCACCTCAGCACAACAGCGAGATCTTACTTGGGGCTCGAAAACAACCATACCGCACAAGCTCTATGGCATAGGCGGTTGATGCGCCTGGTTTTGTGCGGCGTGGTGGGCATCAGCCTGAGCGCGAATTGCGCTTATGCCCAAACGCAAACGCCTGACGTTACCAATATGAGCCTGGAAGACCTCATGAACCTTGAGGTCTATAGCGCTTCGAAGCACCTGCAGAACACCAAGGACGCCCCCTCCTCGGTTACCGTGGTCACGGCGGAAGACATTCGCAGATACGGCTACCGCACCCTGGCTGACGTCCTGCGTAGCGTGCGCGGCTTTTTTGTCCGCTACGACCGTAATTACAGCTATGTCGGAGTGCGCGGCTTTGCCCCTCCCGGCGACTACAACAGTCGCATTCTGCTGCTGCTGGACGGTCATCGCTTGAATGACAACGTCTATGACCAAGCCCCGATCGGGACCGAGCTTCCAGTTGATATCGACGCCATCGATCGTATAGAGATCGTACGCGGTCCCAGTTCGTCGCTCTACGGCGCTGACGCATTCCTGGCGGTCATCAACATCATCACCCGATCACGGTCCTCGGTAAAGCATGGCGAGGTATCTTTCGAACCCGACTCCTTCCAGGGCTACAAAGGACACTTCACGATCGGCGAGACCCTGCCTTCTACAATCGACATGCTGTTAGCCGGCAGCATCTATGAATCGCAGGGGCAATCGCGCCTCTTCTTTCCCGAATTCAACGCTCCGGCCACCAACAACGGCATGGTGAACCATGGCGATGATGACGCGGCGAAAGACTTCCTGCTGAAATTGACCAAGAGCGATTTCACCCTGCAATCGATCATTGGAACCCGTGAGAAAGGAATCCCTACCGCTTCCTTCGGCACTCTATTTAATGACCCCTGGACTCGGACCATCGATTCCTACGGAAACGCTGTCCTGACGTTCAATCGGCAGCGCGAGACCATGGGCGTGCTCACATCTGTTTCCTACAATCGCTACGAGTACAGTGGATACTACGCCTATGCGGATCCGTCCGGGCCGTCATCCACAGTACTCAACCGCGACCTCGGACGCGGTGACTGGTGGGGGTGGGAAGGCCAATTTCGCAAGCGCATCGCCTCACGCAACGATGTGACAGTAGGCGCCGAATATCGGGCCAACGTTCGCCAGGATCAACAGCTCTACAACATCGGACAGTCCATACCCAATGTTGACCTGCATGACAGTTCCCAGATATCAGCGGTCTACTTGCAGGACGAGCTGAGGATCTGCTCTAAGCTTATCCTCAATGCCGGGGTCCGCTATGACCACTACACCTCGTTTGGCGGAACAACGAATCCTCGGCTCGGCCTTCTGTTCCAGGCAAACGAGCGAACCACCGTGAAGCTACTCTATGGGCAGGCTTTTCGGCCGCCAAATGCCTTTGAACTCTTCTACGCAGATCCTGGCAGCCAGGAAGCAAATCCCAGGCTGCAGCCGGAGACCATTCGGACTTACGAAGCGGTGGTAGACCGTTCCTTGGGATCCCACCTGCAACTAAGCGTATCCGGCTACCTTTACCGGATTGACGGACTGATTCGTGAACTGCCGGATCCCACCAACGGGCTGTTGGTGTACCGGAATGCCGCAACTACCCACGCAAGGGGAATCGAATTCGAAGCAAGAGGGAGATGGGCCCATGGAGTAGAAACCCGGGCAAGTTACTCCCTGCAGGAAAGCTATGACGCAGACACCGGCTTAACCCTGGCCGATTCTCCCAAGCACCTTGCGAAGGCCAATGTGTTGCTGCCTGTCTTCAACACGTTGTTTTTGGGTCTGGAGGGGCAATATATCAGCCGCCGGGCCACGACCACTGGTTTCGAGGTGGGAGGCAGCGGGATTGCCAACTTCACCGTATCCACCAGGAAGTTATGGAGGGGAGCCGAGGCTTCTTTCACCGCGTACAACTTGTTCGATAAGCAGTACAGCGATCCCCCTGGGCCCGAACACATACAGCAACAACTTCCACAGGACGGACGTTCGGTGCGGTTGAAAATAACGTACTCCTTTTAAGCAGAACTCCTTGGTGAGGCAGCGAAGCTTGAGGCAACACTCCCAAAGCGCTGGCGGGCACAAGATAGCAGGCATTCTTGTGGCGATGGTGATGCTCGGCGCCTCCCTTGCCCCGCAACTATTCGCCCAGAGTCAGACGCCCGTGGAGGAATACCAAGTCAAAGCGGCCTTTCTCTTTCACTTTGCGCAACTGGTGGCCTGGCCGCCCGATACGCTCAATCCGAATGACCACTCTATTTTCGTGTGCACCTATGGAGATGATCCTTTCCATGGCCAACTGGAAGCGTTCGAGGGAAAGCCGGTCCAATCACGGATCTTCCGCGTACGCCACTTAAAAGAGAGGCAAGATGTAAGTGATTGCCAGATCGTCTTCTTCGGCCACAATGAGGGAAGTCACCTTTCCCCTCTACTCACACAACTGAAAACGGCGCCGGTACTGACCGTCGGCGAAGGGGATAAGTTCGTTCAGCAGGGAGGAATCATTGGGTTCTGCTGGGAAGGCAAGAAGATTCGTTTTGAGATTAGTGCGGAAGCCGCGGAACGCGCCCGACTCAGGGTAAGTTCCCAGCTCTTGATGTTGGCCAAGCGCGTGGTCGGGAGCGCACATCCAGGAAGGAGCCTAGTTGCGTTTCACTGACCTGTCAATTCGCCGGAAGTTAGTCGTGGTAACCCTAAGCACTTGTGTGTTCGCGTTGTTTTTGGCGTGCCTTGGGCTTGCCATTTACGAGCGCGCCCGCTTTCGCGACAGCATGGTCAATGAGCTTTCCACGCTTGCCGATACCTTGGGGGCGAACACCGCCGCCTCGATCGCGTTTAATGATCAGAGAACCGCCCAGGAGATGCTGTCCTCCTTGCGCAATGAACGGCAGATCCTGGCCGCCTACTTGTACGACGAGCATGCCAGAGTATTCGCCGAGTACCGGCGGGATACCGTCAACCGCGAATTTCCCGTTCCGCCCTGGCGTCACGACGGAGTCGAGTTCGGCAAGCAAACCGTCACTTTATATCGGAGCGTCTTCCTCAACGGCGAGAATACCGGCTCGATCGCCATCGTTTCCGACCTGAGTAGTTTCAACACTCAGCTCTGGAAGTACATCAACATCGCGCTGGTTGTGCTTCTGCTTTCCCTTCTGCCCACTCTCCTTGTTTCCAGCCGGCTGCTCCGCGTCGTCAGCGATCCCATCTTGCAGCTTTCCGAAGCCGCCGAACGCATTTCGCTCCGGGAAGACTACTCGCTTCGAGTGATGGTCAACCGGCGTGATGAATTAGGCAAACTGATGGCCGCCTTCAACCGCATGTTGGATCGCCTGCAACAGCGGGACAGCGCGCTTCGCGACGCGAACGATCACCTGGAAGCGCGGGTGCAGTGGCGAACCGCGCAACTGTCGGCTTCCAATCAGCGGTTGACCCTCCACCGCGATCTATCGCCGCTGGCCGTGATTGAATGGAATGGGAATTTGCAGGTAACCGATTGGAATCCCGCGGCCGAGCGCATCTTCGGTTACAGCCGGGAAGAAGCTATGGGCCAACACGGGGTGGAGCTTTTGCTGCCTGCCCCGGCCCGCGAACGGGTAAACCAAGTCTGGGGCGAGCTTTTGACATCTCCGGGCACCACGCAAAATACGGAGGAGAACATAACCCAGGACGGAAGGACGATTCTCTGCGAATGGTACAACACCGCCCTGGTTGGACCTTCGGGAGAAGTGATCGGCCTGGCTTCGCTCGTCCAGGACGTGACCGAAGCCCGGCACCTGCAAGAGCAGCTGCGCCAGTCCCAGAAGATGGAGGCGGTGGGAAGATTAGCGGGCGGAGTTGCCCATGACTTCAATAACGTACTGATGATTATCAGCAGCTACGCCGAGCTGCTGCGCGAGGACCTCGAGAGCCACAACGAGCGCCTCTACAAAATGGCGTGTGAAGTTCACCACGCGGCGCTGCGTGGAGCATCTCTGACTCAGCAACTGTTGGCCTTCAGCCGTAAACAGACGCTGATGCCCGAGGTGCTGAACCTGAACAGCGTTCTCTTCAATTTGCGAAAGTTGCTCCATCGCCTGATCGGCGAGGACGTGGAACTCATCACCGCTCCCGGCGCCGCGTTGGGCCGGGTGAAGGTCGATCGTTCTCAGATCGAGCAAGCCCTCATGAATTTCGCCGTCAATTCGCGGGATGCCATGCCGAAAGGGGGAAAGTTAACCATTGAAACCGCCAATGTCCAGGTCGATGAAAACTCTGCTGGCTCGGTTCCAACCTCGGTCAAGCCCGGCCCCTACGTCATGCTGGCGGTGACCGACACGGGCGCAGGAATGGACAAGGAAACTCAGGCCCGCATCTTTGAACCTTTCTTCACCACCAAAGCGCGGGGCAAGGGCACGGGGCTGGGCTTGTCCATTGTTTATGGGTTCGTCACGCAAAGCGGCGGCTACATTTGGGTGGATAGCGAGCCGGGCAAAGGGTCTACCTTTACGATGTATTTTCCGATTGTTCAGGAGCCGCTCCCCGAGCCGGCCCCCAGCGACGAGGTGGCTCGAACACTGCAGCGGGGAACCGAGACGATCCTGCTCGTCGAAGACGAAGACGGCGTGCGCGAGTCGCTGCGTGAATTTCTTGACGGCATGGGTTACGCGGTATTGGAGGCCAGCAAGCCGGCCGACGCATTGGACAGCGCCAGTAACTATCAGGGCCCCATTCACCTGCTGCTCACCGATATCGTAATGCCTGGGCTTACGGGCCGCGAGCTGGCTGAGCGCATCGAAACCGCACGCCCGGAGATCCGTGTGCTTTTCATGTCCGGGTACACGGATAAAACGGTAATCACGAATCGACAGTTGCAGTCGGGTAAGGCGTTTATCCAGAAGCCCTTCGCGCTCGAGTTACTTGCGGTCAAGTTGCGCGAATTGTTGGACTCCCCGCAGCGCTCGCTTCTAAATTGATCCGAGACCAAAGAGCCGCTGCATTTCGAGGCGTATTATGGCCAGATGACTGCGCTGGATCGGCCTCGGATCGAAATTGAGTACTGTACGCAATGCCGCTGGCTGCTGCGCGCTGCCTGGATGGCTCAGGAGTTGCTCTCTACCTTCGAGCAGGAAATCGGTGGGGTAACGCTGATGCCAGGCACAGGCGGCATCTTTGAAATCCGCGTGGGCGGCACGCAGCTCTGGTCACGAAAAGATCGAGGCGGGTTTCCTGAAATCAAGGAACTCAAGCGGCTGGTACGCGACCACGTTGCGCCGGGCAAAGACCTGGGACATGTGGATCGTTAGGCGGTCCCTACTTCTCCAATCGCCAGACACTTTCGATGTGGAACGTCTGCGGGAACAGATCCAGCAAGTGCGCCTGGCGCACACGATATCCAGCCCCAACCAGCACCCGGAGATCACGCGCCAGGGTCGCAGGATCACAAGAGACGTACGTCAGTTGCGGCGCGCCGAGCGAGGCCACAAGACGGCTGATGCGCTCTCCCATACCGGCACGTGGCGGATCAACCACGACGAAATCAGGCTTGAGTTTCTTCGATTTTTCCAGGAACTGCTGGGTGGTGGCTTCGACAACCTTGACGTTGCCTGCGGCATTGACCCGCCGGTCGCGGACCGCGAATGGCGATGATTCAACCGCGATGACTCGCGCGAAATTGCGCGCCAGTACCACTGAGAACAGTCCGACTCCCGCGTACAGATCAAGCGCCAGGCGGCCGCGAGTATCGCCTACGACAACGTTGACCAGCTCTTCGATCAGGAATCGGTTGGTCTGAAAAAAGGCTCCGGCACTGACCCGATAGGACCCGATCGAGGTTCGATATGTGATCTCGCCGACCCCGTAACAGAGGGTGCCCCACATCTGCCCGTCTTCGGCAGACGTGGGTGTTTTCGTCAACCCACCTCTGCTCCGCAGATGCGGGGCACCGTCCTCGTCTTGCACCCCGGCCGGGAACACCACCACGCCTGCGAGCTCCGGCAACCGGGCGCGCAGCAACTCCGCCAGCACTTCAAATGCGGTATTTGGTTTCTCCTGCATTGCGACGCTGAACTCGATCAGGAGCGCGGAGTCGTCGCCACTAGCGAAAAATTGCACCTCGCGCAACACCTCGGGCACGTGCCCGGCGCGGCCCTCCTCCCACAGTACCGCCAGCGCGCGGTTGATGAGCGGCGAGCTGATCGGACACTGCTCCACCGCCAGTATCTCGTGCGAGCCGAAATGGTTGTAGCCGATAGCGAACTGCGCTCCTCCGCGGCTGGTTGGGGCCTTGCCTGCTTCTTGTGGCACGGCGACGCGCATGCGCGTGCGATTGCGGTAATTCCACGGCGGCGAGGCATGGATTTCCAGCGAAGCCGGGAGCTCAATTTTGGCAATACGTTGGACGGTTTCGGCGAGGATCTCCGCTTTCAGTCGCAACTGCTGCTCGTAAGGAGCGTGCTGGTAATGACAACCGCCGCACCTGCCAAAGTACGTGCACGGGGGAGGGACGCGCTGCGGCGCGGCCTCAATCACCTGCTTGAGCTGGGTCCGGACGAAGCCCGGGCGCTCCTCGACTGCCTCCGCCTCGACGTTTTCTCCGGGCAGCACAAAGGGAACGAAAACGGCCTTGCCCCGCCCCTTTTCATCGGCAGGCAGATGGGCCAAGCCCTCCCCGCCGTAGATCAGCTTTTCAATAGTTAGTTGCAAGGGGATATTGTAGTGCAGGCACGCATCCGACGGATGTTCGAAGAGTAGTCATTCCTCTGCCTCGCTCCGTCGAGAGCCATCCCACATCTGCCAACGGCAGGCAGATGTGGGGCACCCTCCGAGTTTTCATTTCGATCGCTGGCCGAAAGCCGATGTGGCACTCGGAATAGCAACCGTTAGTGTCCTGGTTGAAGCGAGTTCTTAATACGTGCGTTAGCTCTGGTCGCTGAGGTATGGTTATCATCTCAAGACGGAGCCAAGGGCCAAGAGCCAAGAATCGATAAGGCCACCGGCGACAGCGAGATCTACATCCATGCTACTCGTCATTGATGTCGGTAACACTAACACCGTGCTGGGTGTGTTCGCGCCAGTTCCGGACGGGGAATCCGGGACGCGCTACCGCGATCTGGTGGCGAACTGGCGGGTCACCAGCAACAAGAACAACACGGTCGATGAGTTCGGCGTGATCTTCCGCAACCTGTTCTCCATGGCGGGTCTGGAGGTCGCCTCCGTCGATGGCATTGTGATCTCCTCGGTGGTGCCGCCGATGGACAGCACGCTGCGCGAGGTCTGCGAGCGCTATTTCCACCTCCAGCCGCTTTTTATCGAGCCCGGGGTGAAGACCGGCATGGCGATCAACTACGACAACCCTAACGATGTCGGCGCGGACAGGATCGTCAACAGTGTGGCGGCGTTCGAGAAGTATGGCGGGCCCTGCGTGATTGCCGACTTCGGCACGGCCACCACCTTCGACGCCGTCTCCCGCAAGGGAGAATACCTGGGCGGCGTGATCGCGCCGGGCATTGGCATCTCGGCGGATGCGCTGTTCGCGCGCACGGCGCGATTGCCGCGCGTGGACATCCGCAAGCCGCCGCGCGTGATCGGCACCAACACCATCGGCAGTATCCAGACCGGGCTATTTTACGGCTACCTTGGCTTGGTCGACGGCATCCTCGCGCGCATGGTTCCCGAACTCGGCGCCGACAGCAAGGTGGTCGCCACCGGCGGCTACGCCGAACTGATCGGGCCTGAGTCGCGCTACATCACGACGGTGGACGGCCTGCTGACGCTGGAGGGCCTGCGCATCATCTGGGAGCGCAACGCCGTGCCGCGCCGCACGGCAAGAAAATAGCGTTCAGCCGCTGACATCTGATAGCTGATAGCTGATGGCTTGTTACAATCGGCGGTGGTGGATGCCCATACTCGTTTCGATTACTTCAGCGACATCGAAGAGCATTATCAGCGGCGGCGCGGCACGCTGCTGCCGCTCTGCTCATTGGACTGGGTGCTGATGGAGACTTGGAAGGAGGCCGGCATCCCGCTGGAAGCGGTGCTACGAGGCATCGACGCCACCTTCGACCGCTACGACGCCCGCCCCTCGAAGACGCGCAAAGTCAACTCTCTGGCCTACTGCTCGCAGGAGGTGCTGGCCGCCGCCGAGCAGATGCAGGAGGCCTCAACCGGCGCCACCCGCCGCCCGGAACGCGAAACTGGCTTCGAAGCCGAGCGAATTGCCGCCTACCTGCGCGGCAACGCGGCAGAGCTGAAGGCGGCCACGCAGCGGGCACCCGAGGCGGCCCGCGCGGTGATCTCAGAAGCCGCACGCAAGCTCGAAGAACTGGCCGCGGCTCTTGTCGCAGCGGTGGAGGCAAGCGCTAGCGGTTCACATTCCCTGGAAGACCTTGAGCGGCGCTTGACGGTGCTGGAGGAAAAGATCTTCGCCGCCGTGCTGGCCGCCATCCCGGATGAGCACATCGTCGCCGTACGCGCTGAAGCCGACCGCGAACTGTCGCCCTACCGGCGCAAGATGTCCGGCGCGCAGATCGAGCAACTGCAGAAACAGTACCTGCACAAGCGCCTGCTGGACCAATACGGCTTGCCCAGGTTGAGTTTGTTCTATATGTAGTCGTTTGGTCGTCGGACCTGGGTTGGATGATTCACAAGCGTACCCAAGTCCTCTGGCGAGGGTGCCGTCCCTACGGGACTCGGGTCATATTTTGTGCTCTCACCCAGGGCTTACGCCCTGGGCTATTCTCTGCCGCCCCTTCGGGGCTGAACATCAGAGTCTAACGACGGATCAATCGAAACGGGTCGCGGAGGCCGCTCGATCCATGGGCGTTGATGTATCACCGGCCACTAGCCGATTCCCACTCCAGATGCCCCGATGTTAATTCCTGTTGGACAACTCTTAATGACGCATCCCTGCATCACAATGCCGCCGACATTGGTCAAGGTAGGGCTTGCGTCGAATAAAAACCCATCCGGCGTAAAGAGTTGAACGGAGACTTCCAGTTCTGCTGGCGCGGCCGGTGTTCTGCAAATCTGGCACACAACACGTCCCGTCTCCTTCTCTCGAAGAACGTATCGATCCGCCGAACCCTCTAGCAAATAGAGTCTTTCTGCCCTCGTGTCGTGTAAATCTGGTTGCGCTTCACACTGGCAACGTGCTTTCCCTCCGCATCGTAAAGCTCGAAGTAGATACCAAGCTCGCCGTTTTCGTCGTGTCGCTTCAGTGTGAACAGGGTTTGCCCTTTGTAGACGACCAAGTTAGGCACGTCTATATAGGTGTTACCACCAATTATTACTTTGAAATGATCCTCAACTGTCCACATGGGTTCCTCCGCTTCGATCCTCGCAGTTGGCGATCCTTGGTGAGCCCAATATATCAATGCCGATCCATGTTCTTCTTCTAATGGAGCCGTCTTAATCCGTTGTTGGCTCTTACCCTGCGCTGACCAGCGAGCCCACGCGCTCGCCGGTGATCACGCGCCGGATGTTGCCCGCCGTGTTCAGGTTAAAGACAATCAGGGGAATGTTGTTCTCACGGCACAGGCTGATCGCGCTGGCGTCCATGACCTTGAGTCCCTGCTTTAGCATGTCCAGGTAGCTGATCTGCTCGAAGCGCTTGGCATCTTTGACCAGCATGGGGTCGGCGTCATAAATGCCGTCCACCTTGGTGGCTTTCAGGATGACGTCCGCCTTGATCTCGGCGGCGCGCAGGGAGGCGGCCGTGTCGGTGGAGAAGTATGGGCTTCCGGTTCCAGCGGCAAAGATGACCGCCCGGCCTTTCTCCATGTGGCGGATGGCGCGGCGGCGAATAAAGGGCTCCGCCACCTGATGCATTTCGATGGCGCTCATCACCCGGGTCGGAACGCTGTGCTTCTCGAGCGCGTCCTGCAGAGCAAGCGCGTTGATGACGGTGGCCAGCATGCCCATGTGGTCGGCGGAGACGCGGTCCATGTCCCGCGCTTGCACGGCCACGCCGCGAAAAAAGTTGCCGCCGCCCACGACAATGGCCAGTTGCACGCCCAGTTCGTGAACCTCGGCGACTTCAGCCGCGATCTCCTGCACGCGCACAGGATCGACACCAAAGCCTTGGCCGGCGGCCAGCGCCTCGCCGGAGAGTTTCAGCAGGACTCGCTTGAATACCGGAGCAGTCATAGCACTATCTTACAAAAAACTCGGCGTTTGAGCGGTGATAGCACTGGCGTCTCCCCGGTGGGGTCCAAGGAGGGTGCCCCACATCTGCCTGCCGTTGGCAGATGTGGGATGATTTTCGATGTATCGGGTGAGTTATCATTTCAAGCAGAGCACATCGAGCAGAGATCCCGAGCCACGCCGCCTGGCAAACCGATCACGGTGGTGGTTGACGCGCAGGGATCTCCTGCCAGCACCGGAGAACTACATGAATCCAGGCATTGAAGAGATCCGCAAGCGCGGCAGCCGCATTATCGCCGAAGGCACCCACATGCTGCCGGCGGCATCGCTGATGATGGCCGAAGGCGTCATCCAGTCGCTCGACGACCTGAAAAAGCCGTTCGTCACCGTCGTCAACTCTTATACCAACCAGATCCCCGGCCACGCTCACCTCGACCAGATCGGCGCCATCGTGCGCGACGAGCTGAAGGCCCTGGGTCTTCAACGTCTGGTATGTGAACGTCGGCGGCGCCATCTGCGACGGCATTGCCATGGGCCACTTCGGCATGAAGTACTCGCTGGCGTCGCGCGAGTTGATCGCCGACCAGATCGAGACCATCATCGGCGCCCATCCGTGCGACGCCTGGATCGGCATTGCCAATTGCGACAAGATCGTGCCCGCCATGTACAACGCCATGGTGCGCATCAATATCCCGGCGGTATACCTGAGCGGCGGTCCGATGCTGGCGGGCCCAGGGAACACCGACCTGATCACGGTTTTCGAGGGTGTCGGCAAACACAGCGTGGGCAAGATGAGCGAAGCTGAGCTGCGCGCGCTGGCCGAAAAAGCCTGCCCGGGCTGCGGCAGTTGCGCCGGCATGTTTACCGCGAATTCGATGAACTGCCTGGGCGAGGCGCTCGGCCTGGCGTTGCCCGGCAACGGCACCATTCCCGCCGAGCGTTGGGTGGATGGCACGTACCAGCAAGACTGAGCCCAACCCGGATCGCATCGCGCTTTCGAAGAACGCGGCGCACGCCCTGAAGCGCTGTCTCGAACAAAACGTCCGCCCGCTCGACATCATTACCGAGCAGGCGCTCACCAATGCCTTTGTGCTCGACATGGCCATGGGCGGCTCGACCAACACCGTCCTGCACACCCTGGCCCTGGCACATTCCGCCGGGATTCCGTTCGAACTCAACCGGCTTAACGAGATCTCCGCCAAGACGCCGAACATCTGCAAGGTCTCGCCCAGCCGCCCCGAGGTGCACGTCGAGCATGTGCATCGCGCCGGTGGAATTCCGGCAATTCTGAAGGAAATCGACCGTCGTGGCGACACCGGGTTGCGTCTTGATGTTCCGTCTGTAACCGGACAGCTTGCCGATGCAGTTGCCGGCGCTCCCGATCCCGATGGCGACGTGATCCGGCCGGTGGCGAAGGCCTTCTCCCAGACCGGCGGGCTCGCCGTGCTGTTCGGCAATCTGGCCCCGAATGGGGCAGTGGTGAAGGTGGCCGGAGTCGATGCCGACATGATGGAGTACGAGGGCACGGCGCGGATTTACGAATCGCAAGAGGACGCGCTGCGTGGCATCCTGGCCGGCGAGGTGAAGGACGGCGACGTGGTGGTGATCCGCTACGAAGGGCCGCGCGGCGGTCCGGGCATGCAGGAGATGCTCTCTCCCACGGCGGCGCTGGTGGGCGCGGGCATCCGCGCCGCACTCATTACCGACGGCCGCTTCTCCGGCGGCACGCGCGGGCTCTGCATCGGCCATATTTCGCCCGAAGCGGCGGCGCGCGGGCCCATCGCGGCAGTTCGCGCCGGCGACCGCATTTACATCAATGCCAAAACCTGCAAGCTGGAACTGAAAGTCAGCGATGGGGAGATCCGGCAGCGACTCGCCGATCTGCCCCCGTTCGAGCCCAAGGTGAAGCGCGGCTGGCTGGCACGCTACGCAAAGCACGTCACCAGCGCGGATACCGGCGCGGCATTCGAAGTGTA
Organism: uncultured Acidobacteriota bacterium; assembly: GCA_963837635.1. Taxonomy (GTDB): domain Bacteria; phylum Acidobacteriota; class Terriglobia; order Terriglobales; family Acidobacteriaceae; genus CAWINY01. The sequence continues at coordinate 893,887 of CAWINY010000007.1, read as the reverse complement.
GAGGCGTAATTCGAAAGAGGGTGCCCCACATCTGCGCGTCTTTCGCAGATGTGGGTCTTTTGATCTCATTCAACCCAATGCTTCTGGCAGGTACTCTCTTTGTCCCCAAGGCGCGCAGCCGGTTGCTAGCGGCGGGTCTTGAGTTCAGCGACCGGGCTTTGACGGCGGCAAAACCTTCCAACTCGCGCCGGAAGGCGGCCCGTCCAATAACGTCCAGAGAGCAGGAAACACGAATCTTGCACGGGATGCGCGAGGACGGCCCGCCACGTTCCCGTGTTCGCAACACTCCGACTGACAGGTAGCGATCGCCAGGCCTGATTGCGCGCGGCAGCCAACTGGAGTTCGAGACACCTTTACCATCTGCGAGCCATGGTTATAGAGCTCATGCCTGCCACCTTCCTGCACAACCTGCCAAACCGATTCCTGATCGTGCACCAGAAGGCCGCCGAGAAGGCTGACGCCATAATTGAACCGAAGCGGTGTCAAGGGGGTGCTGGGACCGGCGAGCACGATGCGGGCGTTACGACTAAGCTCAAGCAGGCGCGGCAAGTGAAGGCCGGAACTGGTATTGCAATCTTCGCAACCGGTTTTGAAGCGTGCCACCTACCATTGGGTCGTCATTGAGGGTGCGAGGAGAACACACGCCCTATCAATGATGGTTCAGGAGTGCTACTGGGCAAAGGAGCTCATGTGAAAAACCGAACAACCGTATTGCTGCTCATTCTATTTTTGCTAGCCGGATCGGCCCTCTCTGTCGCACAACAGATCACTGTTGCTGCTGCCGCGGATCTCAATGATGCCCTGCGCGAGATAGCCAACCGGTTTGAGGCGCAGACCGGCAGCAGCGTGAAGCTAATTTTCGGTTCCTCAGGAAACTTCTTTGAGGGAATTCAGAACGGAGCACCCTACGATCTGTTCTTTTCGGCAGACAAAGAGTATCCAACCAAGCTGCAAGCGGCCGGACTCACCGAGCCTGGAACCCTCTATGAGTATGCCGTTGGAAGGATCGTGTTATGGGTGCCCGACACGTCGGGACTGGATCTTCACCGGGGACTCTCAGTGCTGAACGACTTTTCGGTCAAGAAGGTTGCGATCGCGAATCCAAAACATGCGCCTTACGGTCGCGCCGCAGTCGCGGCGCTTCAATCGGCCAAACTCTACGATGCCGTCTCCCCAAAGTTCGTCTTGGGAGAAAACATTTCGCAAACTGCTCAATTTGTTGAGACAGGCAACGCCGATGCTGGCATCGTTGCGCTTTCCCTCGCGTTATCCCCTGCCATGAAGACGGGCCGGTACTACGTGATCCCGACTGACAGCTATCCCCCGCTTGCCCAGGCTGCCGTGGTGCTGAAATCGGTAAAGGACAAGGCTACGGCACGACAGTTTCTCGATTATGTGCGTTCGAGCACGGGCTCCGAGATATTAACTCGCTATGGCTTTACCCGGCCATGACGCCAATGAACAGATTTGTCGTGTGCATAGAAGAAACGGCGAAACTGCTTCATTGGTCATAGAGGTAAACAGGCCGATTGCCGCCCGCCGCTTTCTGCACCGCTGTCGGGTTGCGAAGCGTCCCAAAAGAGATCGCAGGGACGGCAACCTAGCCCTTCTAGGCCTTTGTCGCCGTTCCCGTGAGTTATTGAAATTACAGTTGATAATATGGTGGAGGCGGCGGGAGTCGAACCCGCGTCCGAAACCATTGGCAGTCAAGAGCCTACATACTTAGTCAGGTTCATGCGCTCCCTACGGAGCACGTTCGCGCTCTGCGCTCAGAACCGACAAGAAACGCAAAGCGCTAGCCCGATGATCTCGCCGCGCGGCCCGGACCTAGCCGCAGCAGCCAGCCCACTGTGCGACGCCCTGACCACGGCCCGTGGACGAAGCCGTGGAGGACGGCCGCTTAACTAATTAAGCAGCGTATGCCATCTGAGGAGTGGCAATTGTGTTTTCCGCACACGATTACGGGTGCGTGCACCCCGGTATGCCTCTTGGCCGCAATCAATTCCGTCGAAGCCGTGACGCCCCCATTTGAGGCCGGCTGCAAACTTGATTCGCAGCGGTGTCAAAGAACTGTTCCCAGACTAGCAGGATCCACTGGGAAGCTCAATTTATTAGATGGCATTGTGGCGCGGGTCGATTCGCAAGTCTCGCTTTATCAGAACAGTATGTTTGTGGCAGGCACAGGCGGGCTAGTACTATTCCATGCGAATCATCGTCACATGAAGACTGCGGGAATCATTTCGGGCATAGGGGGGGTGACGTGCGTCAGGATGACGGCGGCTAGGCGCCAACCCGATTCGCGGGCTTTCGTGATGTTCATTCCTGTGGGTGGGCCGCAGGCCCATGTACCACCCAGGATGACGCCCCCAAGAAAGAAAGGCCCGCATTGCTGCGGGCCTTTACTCCTGATGATTAACGCGTTACTGGTGCGCGGTTGCCGGTTCTGGGCCCGGAGGGATCGGGGTAATGGCTTCTGGAACTGCTTCCGGTTTGGGCAACGGACGCTCCAGCGCGATGTTCAGCACGTCGTCCATGGTTTCGACGCATTGCAGCTTCATGTCGGTGCGCAGGTTTGCCGGGATCTCCGCCAGGTCCTTTTCGTTGTCCTTGGGGAGGATGACTTCCATGATGCCGGCGCGATGTGCCGCCAAAAGCTTTTCCTTGAGCCCGCCGATGGCCAGCACCTTGCCGCGCAATGTGATCTCGCCCGTCATGGCGATCTCGCTGCGCACCGGGATGCCGCTGAGCGCGCTGGCAATCGCCGTCGCGATCGTGATGCCGGCGGAGGGACCGTCTTTCGGGATGGCGCCTTCCGGCACGTGGACGTGAATGTCCACCGTGCGATAGAAATCGCGTGGCAGACCAAGTTGCTTCCAGCGCGAGCGCACGTAGGTCATGGCAGCTTGCGCCGATTCCTGCATTACGTCGCCGAGCTTGCCGGTTAGGGTTGGTTTGCCTCCCTTACCCTCGACAACCGAAACTTCCGTGGTCAGGATCGAGCCTCCAACTTCCGTCCACGCCAGCCCGTGCACCAAGCCGACTTCGTTGCGCTGGTTGGCCTCGGTATCGCGGAATTTGATGACGCCGAGGAAATCGCTGATGTTCTCCGGGGTGACGGTGATTCCGTACTTTTCGCCATCCTTGACCACGCGGCGCGCCACCTTGCGGCAGATGTTGCCGATCTCGCGCTCCAGGTTGCGGACGCCAGCCTCCCGCGTGTGAAAACGAGTGATGTGAATAATGCCGTCGTCGGTGAACTGGATGTTCTGCTCGCTGAGGCCGGCCGCCAGGCGCTGCTTGCGCACCAGAAACTGCTTGGCGATTTCCAGCTTCTCCTGCTCGGTGTAGCCATGCAGCCGCAGCACTTCCATGCGGTCCTGCAGAGCGGGCGGGATGGTGTGCATCACGTTGGCGGTGGCGATGAAGAAGACCTGGGAAAGGTCGTACTCCACATCGAGGTAATGATCGATGAACATGAAATTCTGTTCCGGATCAAGCACCTCGAGCAGTGCTGCCGAGGGATCGCCGCGGAAGTCCATGGACATCTTGTCCACTTCGTCCAGCATGAACACCGGGTTCTTGGTGCCCGCCTTCTTCATCATCTGGATGATCTGGCCGGGCAGGGCGCCGATGTAGGTGCGGCGGTGGCCGCGGATTTCGGCCTCATCGCGCACCCCGCCCAAGGACATGCGCACGAACTTGCGGCCCGTGGCCTTGGCGATGGACATGCCCAGCGAGGTCTTGCCTACGCCCGGCGGTCCGACGAAGCACAAGATGGAGCCCTTCGGGTTCTTCACCAGTTGGCGCACGGCCAGGAATTCGAGAATGCGTTCCTTGATCTTCTCCAGCCCGTAGTGATCTTCGTTCAGCACCTTCTCGGCGATCTCGATGTCGCGGATTTCCTTGGAACGCTTCTTCCAAGGCACCGCCAGCAGCCAGTCGAGATAGTTGCGGCTCACCGTGGACTCGGCGGACATCGGCGGCATCGCTTCCAGCTTCTTCAGTTCCTGGATCGCCTTGTCCTGTACCTCTTTGGGCATGCCGGCGGTGTCGATTTTCTTCTTGAGCTCGTCAAACTCGCTCTTCTCGCCGCGTCCGAGTTCCTTCTGGATGGCCTTGATCTTCTCGTTGAGGTAGTACTCTTTCTGGGCGCGCTCCATCTGGCGCTTGACGCGCGACTGGATGGTGCGGTCCATGTTCAGCTTCTCGATCTCGATGTCGAGCACGTCGGCGATGCGGTTCAGGCGTTCGATGGGATCGAAGATCTCCAGCAGCTCCTGCTTCTCCTCGATCGAAAGCTGAAGGTTGGCGGCGATGGTGTCGGTGAGCTTGGCCGGATCCTCCATGCGCACGGCGGCGATCATGGTTTCGTAATTGAGCGACTGGCACAATTTGACGTACTGCTCAAAGAGCTGGGTGACACGCTGCATCAGCGGTTCAAAGGGGGCTGCGGGCTCGACGGCCTGCTTGACGGTGCGCACGGTGGCTTGCATGAAGCCTTCCGCCTCGCTTACGCCAAGGATCTTGGCGCGCTCCACGCCTTCGACCAGCACTTTGATGTTGCCGTCCGGCAGCTTGAGCGACTGCACGATGTTGACGACCGTGCCCACCTGGTAGATCTCGTGGGGCTTGGGCTCGTCCACGCTGGCATCGTGCTGGGTGGCAAGGAAGATCTTCTTGTCCCCGGCGAGCGCCTCTTCCAGCGCCCGCACGCTGGACTCGCGGCCCACCACGAATGGAGTCATCATGTAAGGAAAGATGACCACATCGCGGATGGGCATCATCGGCAGTTTTTTGCTTTCGAATTTTTCTTTGGCCGTCACAATAAAACCTTGTACTAACAATCCATCGAGCACTTTGCACTCGCTGGGGACGCCGGCAACGCTTGCGCCGTCTTTCCTGCTGCGAACCGTGCCGCCTTTCGGCGGCGTACTCGCTATAGTCTACGCCTCGTACTTAGCTTACGCCTCGTGCTCGGCGTCCAATATAGTGTTGGATGTTCCCGCCTAAAAAAAGTGCCGGCCCTGGAGCCGGCACTCTGTGTAAAAGTTACTGCGCTAACCAGCTTTTTCCATGGCGGCCACGGCGAGATCGCGGTGCTCCACCATTTCGCGGGTCACCTCGAATTCCTTCAGCCGCTTCTGGCCGGGGAGGTGATACATCAGGTCGAGCATCAGCTCTTCCAGGATCATACGCAGGCCGCGCGCGCCCACTTTGCGTTCCGTGGCCTCGCCAGCGATCGCCTTCAGCGCTTCCGGGCTGAAGGTCAGCTTGACGTTCTCAAACTCAAACAGCCGCTGGTACTGCTTGGTGATGGCATTTCGCGGCCGGGTGAGGATCTCGACCAGCGCGGCCTCGTCCAGTTCGTTCAGCATGCCGATCACCGGCATGCGCCCGACAAATTCCGGGATCAGGCCGAACTTGATCAGGTCCTGCGGTTGCGCCTTCTGCAGCAACTCGCTATCCCGCTTGTTGCCACTCGGGATCCCGGCATCCTTGGGATCTTCCGTTCCGGTGCGGAAGCCTAGCGCCTTTTTGCCGATGCGCCGCCCGATGATCTTTTCCAAGCCGACGAAGGCGCCGCCGCAGATGAACAGGATATTCGTGGTATCGACCGGCGTGAACTCCTGGTGAGGATGCTTGCGGCCGCCCTGCGGAGGCACGTTGGCCACGGTCCCTTCCAGGATCTTGAGCAGCGCCTGCTGTACGCCTTCGCCGCTGACGTCGCGGGTGATCGACGGGTTCTCGTCCTTGCGCCCGATCTTGTCGATTTCGTCAATGTAGATGATGCCCGTCTGGGCGCGGCCCACGTCCCCGTCGGCGGATTGCAGCAGCTTCAGGATGATGTTCTCCACGTCCTCGCCGACGTAGCCGGCTTCGGTGAGGGTGGTGGCATCCACGATGGCAAAGGGAACGTCCAGCATCTTGGCCAGCGTCTGCGCCAGCAGCGTCTTGCCGGTGCCGGTGGGACCGATGAGCATGATGTTGGACTTGGACAGCTCCACCGCGTTGTCCTTCTGGCGGTTCATATAAATGCGCTTGTAGTGGTTGTAGACCGCTACCGCCAGCTTCTTTTTTGTCTGCTCCTGGCCGATCACGTATTCGTCGAGAAAGGCTTTCACCTCGGCGGGTTTGGGCAGGTGGTTGGGTGCCGCAGCCGGGTGGGCTTCGCCGCGGTCGTCTTCCAGGATGGAATTGCAAACCGCGACGCACTCATCGCAGATGTACGCTCGGGGATAGTCGCTGGGTGACGAGATCAGTTTGGCGACCGCGTCCTGCGACTTGTGGCAAAACGAGCACCGGAGAACCTCGTCGGAACCTGGCCTGGTTTTCACGCTCATAACTCCTTGATTGACCCGCACGCGATTTCCCGAAACCCCTGGCGTGACTGATTTCAGGACGGGAGGCGTGCCTCCCGTGTCCCCAACGTATTGATGATGGCCCGATTACCCGGCTTTTTCAATCCCGATTACCTGGCTTTTTCAATAATGTCGTCGATAATTCCGTACTCTTTCGACTGCTGGGCATTCATGATGAAGTCGCGCTCCACGTCCTTCTCCACCTTCTCCAGGCGCTGGCCAGTGTGTTTGGCCAGGATCTGGTTGGTGATCTCGCGCATGCGCAGGATCTCCCGGGCATGGATGTCGATGTCCGTCGCCTGCCCGGCCAGTCCGCCCATGGAGGGCTGGTGGATCAGGATGCGCGAGGTCGGCAAGGCAAAGCGCTTGCCTGGGGCGCCAGCGGAGAGCAGCAAGGCCGCCATGCTGGCCGCCTGACCGATACAGATTGTCATCACGTCGGGACGGATGTACTGCATGGTGTCATAAATTCCCATGCCCGCGGTGATCGATCCGCCCGGCGAGTTGATGTACAACTGGATATCCTTCTCCGGATCTTCGGCGGCGAGAAACAACAACTGGGCGATCACCAGGTTGGCGACATTGTCGTCAATTGGCGTGCCAATAAAGATGATGTTGTCGCGCAGCAGCCGGGAATAGATGTCGTAGGCCCGCTCCCCTCGACCGGTCGACTCAATTACCATCGGAACCAGCATTCCGTCGGTCCTTTCCTCGTTCCTGCTACACTGCCGCCCCGAGCGGAACGTGTTCTTCAAGGCAGCGCAGATACTATCGGCTTTACGCGGATTGGCGATAAAGGAAATCGAGGGTCTTGGCTTCGCGGATTCTGTCCCGGATTTTATCCAGGGCCATTTCCTGTGTCAAACGAGCCCGAAGGTCCTCCAAACCCTGCTTCGACTGCTTCGCCAGCGCTTCAAGCTCCTTCGTGACCTCCTCCTCGCTGACCTCGATGTTCTCCAGTTTCGCGATCCGATCCAACAGCAGAGTGGCCCGTACTTCCTTTAATGCATTGTCGCGCTGGGCGGCGCGCAGCCGGCCCATGTCTAGCTTTTTCAGGTCCTCGGTGCGCATTCCCTGATGGGCCAGAGCGCGCAGGCCACGTTCCAGCCTGAGATCAATCTGATGTTCCACCAGAGCTTCAGGAACCGGAAAATCATGCTTGGCGACCAATTCCTCTAAGATTTTGTCCTTGGCCTCGTTGTCGGCATGATGTTGTTTGTCCTCTGCGATGCTCTTGCGGATGAACTCTGTCAACGTGTCCAGGGTTTCGAAGTCGCCCACCTGCTTGGCGAATTCGTCGTTCAGCTCCGGCATCTGCTTCTGCTTGATGCCCTTGACCGTGACCTCGTAGGTCAAAGTCTTCCCCGCCAGCCGCTGCTCGCCGTGGTCGGCCGAGTAGGTGACCTCGAAGCTCTTCTGCTCTCCGACTTTCAGCCCGCGCAGGTTGTCCGAAAACTCGTGCACGGTATTGCTGCCGCCGATCTCCACCAGGACCTCTTCCACGTTCACCGGCTTGGCGTCCGCATCGTCTTTGGCGCGGCCATTGAACGAGGCTTGGGCGAAGTCGCCGTCGGCCAGCGGGCGGTCTTCCTCCACCGGGTTGTAGCTGGCGTGCTGCTCGCGGATCGACTCCAGCGCCTTCGCCACTTCTTCCTCGCTGACGCTGGTGTCCTTCTTTTCCGCTTGCACCTCCTTGTACCCGCTCACTTCGATTTCAGGAAGAACTTCGAATGTTGCCTTAAAGCGTAGCGGCTGCCCTTCCTGGATCTGCATGTCGGTGAAGCGCGGCGGCGAGACCGGCATTAAACCCTGCTTTTCCGTTTCCTGGCGGAAGTAGCGCGGAAACAGCGTCTCCACCACTTCGCTGCGCAGGTCTTCGGCAAAGCGCTGGCGGATGATCGTCGCCGGCACCTTGCCCCGACGGAATCCGGGGATGCGGGCGTGCTTTTGATATTTCTGAACGATGGTCTCGGTTTCATTCGCGACCACCTCGGCCGGAATTTCAACCTGGATCTCGCGGGTGCAGGGATTCGTTTCGATGGAAGTCAATCCTTTGACCTTGAACTGCTTGAGATTTAGATTCGTCCCGAGCCAATTCGGCTCAGTCCCATATAGATGAAAGACATGTTAATGGCAGGCGGAGTGGCGGTCAAACCGGGGGCCAGTAGCGTCGGCGTCTCGCCGGCTGGCTTTGTCAACTGTGGTACTGCGAATGGAACCCGCCGGCGAGACGCCAGCGCTACAATTCTGCGGCCTGTCAGGAGGGAGTTGAAACTGCGAACCGGAAACTGAAACACTGTCTCCGATGTCCTCTCTCGACCTTCTCAACCGTGAAATCGTCGCCTGCCGCCGCTGTCCTCGCTTGGTCCAATACCGGGAGCAGGTGGCTCGCGAAAAGCGGCGCGCCTACCTGGAATGCGACTACTGGGGCAAGCCCGTGCCCGGCTTCGGCGACCCTGAGGCGCGGGTGCTGATCGTCGGCCTGGCGCCGGGCGCCCACGGCTCCAATCGCACCGGGCGGATGTTTACCGGGGATTCCTCCGGCAAGTTCCTATATCCGGTGCTGTACCAGACCGGCTTTGCCAGCCAACCGAATGCCGAAAGCGCGGATGACGACCTGAGGTTGCGCGACCTGTACATCACCGCCGCCGTGCGCTGCGCACCGCCGGGGAACAAGCCCACTCCCGAGGAACTCTCCAATTGCTCGGAGTTTTTCGACCGGGAATTGGCGCTGCTGAAGCAGGTGCGCGTCTTCGTGGCGCTGGGCAAGATCGGCTTTGATGCCGTGCTCCGCTATTTGAAGCGGGGCGGCTTCCTTGATCGAAAGCGGGCTTCCCAAGACGCGCCGCGCGTTTTGGGGTGGAAGAGCCCGTATGTTTTCCGTCATGGCGCGGAGTACGAGTTGCCGGACGGCCGCATTCTGCTGGCCTCCTATCACCCCTCCAACCAGAACACGCAAACGGGCAAGCTCACGGAGAAGATGTTCCGCCAGATCTTCGAGCGGGCGCGCGTGTTGGCCCGCGGAGCGAAACCCAATACCAGCCGCTGATTCGGCGGCGTTTTCTCGGGAAAGAACGTCCAGCTGGACTGACCCCGGAGCTCACGGTACAAGGGCAGGGGCTTGCACACCGTCCGGCGCTTGCCGGTTACCTCAACCAGATCGTTGACCGTCACCTCAAGCCGCTGCAAATCGTCCGGATCGATGCGGGCCACTGCCCGCCCCACATCCTCGCTCAGGGCCTCAGTCACTTGGAGCTGTATTTCGGCGGTTAGGCTTGCCGGAGCTGAGTCAGCCCTTAAGAATCCAGTCCAATTTGGTCAATGACGTGCTACGTGGCGGGAAAGGCCCAGCGGCAGGGGACTACGCACCTCACTTTACTTTTGTGGAATCCACTCACACATTCCGTTCCATAGCAGCGACTGCTAGCACCCAACTCCCTTTAGCTTTAGCTGCCTCTGGAGGCACAGTCATTTAGAGGTGTCCGCGCTGGAGGGAGAAGTTGAAGTGTCCGAGGCGCAGCCCTGCTGCGCGTGGAGTTATGGAAAGACTCCAGACCACCGCTGTCCAGTTGGGCTGAGAGGCAAGACGTTTTCCCGCACTGCGTACGGTGAATGCTAGAATCACCTGCTGCTTGCATACTTGAATCAGCGCAAAAGCCCTGGGTCATTTGTGGTATTGGCAGTTCGGTAAAAGGAGCCCGCCATGGGTGAAGCTGTCTATCGCCTGCTGTGCACCACCCGGTTGCGACGTTTGCTAGCCAGCACTATCTTCGGTCTGCTGCTGGCTTCCATCACCATTCAAACTTGGTGGGATTTCCATGTGCCCGGCCCGCGCCATTTGCCAGTGTGGGTTTATGGAATCATTTTGGGTGCGGTCACCGGAATCGGGGTGGGGGCCGTCGTCTATTTCATGCTGTGGCTCTGGTACAGCGAACATGAAGTGATGCTCCGTTGTGCAGCTTACCGAGCCCAGCGATTAGCGGCTGTCCTGGAAATGAGCGACCGCGTACGCAACGCCCTGCAGGTGATCTGCAACGCCGGTTGGACGCCCAGGGACGCGGAGTTGTACGCCATGGTGCAGGAGTCGGTATTGCGGATCGATGCGGAGCTGCGCCGCCTGATCAACGAACACGACTACGCGATGCACGAACCTCCGGGGCACGGCGTACTTGCGCAGAAAGGCCTGCATGTCGTGTGTTCTTCTGAGTCCAAGCGAAGCGAGGCGGGATCGCTGCCGCAACAAGAGATTTCTCGGTAGGAGGCCTGCGGCGTAAGAGTCTTGCCCCGGTGTTCCCCTGCAGTGCAGCACAATTCACATAAGGTATCTCTCCTTTGAAAGGGAGCGGCTTCAGCCGCGCCGACAGCCAGCCGATTTTCGTTGCCGCTTTAGCGGCTGATGGCAGCGATCCCTCTTTTTCCTGACTCCGCGGCAGGTTTTCCCCTCGGTGCCTTGTGTCTCTGTGGTAGGTTTTCTCCAATGCAACGTGATCTTCGAGAGGAAGTCGGGCAACTGCTCATCCTGGGCTTTGACGGCGTGGAGCCCACAGCCGGGCTGCGCGCCATGCTCGCCGAGTTGCAGCCCGGCGGCGTGATCCTGTTCGCCCGCAACATCCGCGAACCGCGCCAGACGTGGGAGCTGCTGCGCGCCTGCCAAAAGGCCGTGCCCGAGCCGCTTTACACCTGTGTAGACATGGAAGGCGGCACGGTAGACCGGCTGAAAAATGTAATTGCGCCGGCGCCCTCGGCGGCAGATGTTTTCTCATCCCACATCTGCCAAACCCGGGCAGATGTGGGGCACCAGCCTACTCAAGCCAACACCGGGCTTGAGCGGGCGTCCCAGCCACTCAAGCCAAAATCGGGCTTGAGTGGGCCACCCTCTGCGCGGGGGCGCGATAAAGCCAGCGCCGCACCGCGGCGCGATAAAGAACGACGTGAGCTGTTTCGCAAGCATGGCGCCATCATCGGACGCGAGTGCGCGGCGCTGGGCTTCAACGTGGATTTCGCCCCGGTGTTTGACCTGGCGTTTGCTCCGTCGCGCGCCGTGCTCACCTCCCGCACTGTCAGTGACGATCCGCGGCAGGCGATTGTCTACGCCCGCCAGTTCCTGCGCGGCCTTCGCGACGCGCACGTGCTCGGCTGCGGCAAGCACTTTCCCGGGCTGGGCGAGGCGAAGCTCGACACTCACAAGGAACTGCCGTCCATCGACAAACCATGGAAGCGCCTGTGGGACGAAGATCTCGCGCCCTACCGCACTTTGCGCCGCGAGATGCCGTTTGTGATGGTGGCGCACGCGAACTATCCGGCGGTCACCCGCGACAACACGCCCGCCTCGCTCTCGAAGAAGTGGATCACCGACATCCTGCGCAAGAAGATCGGCTACCGCGGCCTGATTATCTCCGATGACCTCGAAATGGGCGGCGTGCTGGCCGCGGCCGGAATCGGCGAGGCGGCGGTGCGCACCATCGAGGCGGGGGCGGACATTTATCTCGTCTGCCACAACGAGCAGGCGGTGCACGCGACCTACGAGGCGGTTCTGCGCCGCGCCGAAGCCGACCGCCGCTTTGCCCGCCGCGTGCGGGAATCCGCAACGCGCATCCGCCGTGCCAAGCGCAACGCCGCAATTGGCGACCGCCGAGTGCCGGCGCCGAGCGAGGCAGTGGTCAGTCGCCTGCGCCGCGCCATCTGGGAGTTTGAAGAAGAGATTCGCGTCGCTGGTTTGGAAGAAGGGGACCGAGGGTGCCCCACATCTGCCAAAACCGGGCAGATGTGGGGCACCAAGAGGCAGCGCTCGTGATCGTCGCCGGTGTGATGAGCGGAACCTCCGCCGACGGGATCGACGTCGCGCTGGTGCGGTTGTTCGGCCGCGGCTTTCGCACACGCCTGGAGCTGATCGCGCAGCAGGCATTCCCTTATCCCGCCGACGTGCGCAAAGCGGTGCTGGCGTCCATGAACGCGCAAAAGGCCAGGGTTGCCGATTTGGCCCGATTGAGCTTCCTGCTCGGTGAACTGTATGCGGACGCGGTGCTCGCGACCCAGCGGCGCGCAGGCGTGCAAGCTGAGCTGATCGGGTGTCACGGCCAGACGATCTACCATCAGGGCGATGCTGCCCAGTTCCTGGGCCGCACGATCGCATGCACCTGGCAAACCGGCGAAGGCGCAGTGATTGCCGCACGCTGTGGCGTGCCAGTGGTGAGCGATTTTCGTCCCGCTGACATGGCGGCCGGGGGCAAGGGCGCGCCGCTGGTCCCATTCCTCGATTACATGCTTTACCGGCACCGGAGCCGGGGGCGGATCGTGCAGAACATCGGCGGCATCGGCAATCTCACGGCTATACCCGCGGGTGCCACCTCGGAGCAGGTAATTGCCTTCGACACCGGTCCCGGCAACATGGTGATCGACACTGTCATGCAGTGCCTCTTCAGCGAGCCGTACGACAAAGATGGGCGCATCGCCGCGAGCGGCTACCCGATGGACCAGATTGTCTCCGAGGCGCTGCGGGCCGGCTTTTTTCGCCGCAAGCCGCCGCGCACCGCCGGGCGCGAGCAGTTCGGAGGCGAGTTCGTCGGTAAACTTCTTCAGCGCTGCGGCTGTGCGCGTCCAGAGGATATTGTGGCAACTGCAACCGCGCTCACCGCGCGCAGCATCGCGCAATCGGTGGCCATGGTCATGCGCCTGGGCGGGGACGCGGCGCAATATCGGGAGTTCATCGTCAGCGGCGGCGGCACCAACAACGCGACACTGATGCGGATGATCAAGACGGTGCTGGAGCCGCTTGGCCTGCACGTGCGCACCTCGGATGAGCTAGGCATGCCATCGGCGGCCAAAGAAGCCATGGCGTTTGCGGTGCTCGCCTATCAAACCTGGCACAGGATGCCCTCGAATGTTCCATCCGCCACCGGCGCGCAGCACGCGGCGATCTTGGGCAAGGTATCGTATCCGCCGCTGAGGAAAGCGGATGAATTCGCGTAGAACTCGGTTTCGTGTCAGGGCGCGGCTTCAGCCGTGCCGCTATAAGCCACAGGAACTAGGGCTTTAGCCCCTGAGGAACCGTATTTTGCAGGGGCTAAAGCCCTGGGGGCTCTTGCGTTCTGCTCGGCACGACTAAAGTCGTGCCCTGATACGTATCTGAATTCGATTCATGAAACCGTCGTTAGCAACAATCAGCGTTGATCTGCGCAAATCAGCGGCCCTTGTGTTTTTGGCAGCCCTCATCCTGCTGCTCGCCTCCTGCGCCCGCAAGCCGGAGCCGGGCGAGTTGGTGATGATCATCGAGAGCAGTCCGGGAAGCCTTGATCCTCGGGTTGGGACCGATGCGCCGTCGGAGCGCATCTACGAACTGATGTTTGATTCGCTGGTGCGCCGCGACGAGCACTTCAATCTGCAGCCGTCGCTGGCCGAGCGGTGGGAGATGCCCGATCCGCTCACTTACATTTTTCATCTGCGTAGCGGAGTGCGCTTCCACGATGGACGTCTGCTCACTGCGCGCGATGTGAAGTGGACCTTCGACTCCATCCTGCAAGGCACGCTGCTGACCACTAAGGCAAGCACCTATCGCTACATCGACCGGATCGATACGCCCGATGCGGCCACGGTCATCTTCCATCTGAAGGAGCCCTACGCAACCCTGCTGTGGAACCTGAGCATTGGGATCGTCCCCTATGGTTCGGGCATGGAGTTGGCGCAGAACCCGATCGGCTCCGGCCCCTTCCGCTTCGTCTCGATGCAGCAGGACAAAGACGTTGTGATCGCGCGAAATGATCAGTATTGGGGCAATCCACCAAAGCTGCGGCGCGTGCGCTTCGCCATCGTGCCGGACACGACCACGCGCGTCCTCGAGTTGCGCAAAGGCAGCGCCGACGTCGCGGAGAATGCGCTTACCGCCGACATGATCATCGCCCTGCGCGGGGACCGCGGGCTCGAGATCCAGAGCTCACCCGGCACTATTTTCTCCTACATCGCGATGAACCTGCGCGATCCGATTCTGAAAGATGTTCGCGTCCGCCGTGCGCTGGCCTATGCCATCGATCGCGAGCCGATGATCCACTATTTATGGCGCGATCAGGTGCGGCCCGCCAACAGCATCCTCCCGCCGCAGCACTGGGCCTATAACCCCAATGTGGCCACGTATGACTACAACCCCGAGGTCGCGCGCAAGCTGCTCGACGAGGCTGGCTACCCCGCGCACAACGGCAGCCGCTTCCACCTGACGATGAAGACCTCGACCGAGGAATCCACGCGCTTGATGGCCGCGGTTCTTCAACAGCAACTCGCGAAGGTAGGCATCGCGCTGGATATTCGTACCTTTGAGTTCGCCACCTTCTATTCCGACGTAACCAACGGCGCATTCCAACTGGTTTCGATGAGATGGGTCGGCGGCAATGAGGACCCGGACATCTTCGAGCACGTTTTCTACTCGGCGAGTATTCCACCCAAGCGCGCCAATCGTGGTTATTACTCGAATCCGCGCGTCGATGCGTTAATCGATGCCGGACGTCGCGAAACCGACCGCGAAAGGCGCAAGCAGATCTATTGGGAACTGCAGGAGATCCTGGCGCAGGACTTGCCCTACATCAATCTGTGGTATTCGGATAACGTGCTGGTGCACACGAAGCGTGTGCGCGGCATTGAGCTCTCACCGGCAGGGAATTATGAGTTTCTGACCACGGCGGAATTGACGAAGAGTCGTTAGTCGTTGGTCGTTAGCTCGCAAACTCAATCCGTAGGGCAAACGACGAACGACTAACGACCGGACACTGCTGCCGGTGAGATCGCTGGCTGTGCGCTTGAAAGCAATCGGCGGATGACATCGCGCGCAGGTTCCTCGACCAGCTTGAGCGCAAGGATTGAGACTACAACGCAGGCGGCCAAATAGATGAGAACGTAGTGCTGGCTGCGCATCACGCCATACTTGTCCAACCACAAGTAAACCGGTACCTGAAGGATGTAGAGCGCATAGCTGGCTTCACCGGGAACGTACAAAACTCCGACCCCGAAGATGCGCGAGAGGATTCGGCCTTCCGCCAATCCATAAAGCAGCAGGGAGAATCCCGGCACCATCAATCCGCTGTGCAGAAGGACGTAGGGAATATGCGCGCTGAATGCGAGCAGGCCCAGGGAGAGTGTCAGCCCGGCAATGGCGAGCAAGTCTCCCCGCTTGGTATTCGGTGCCGATGCCGCGAATCGGTAGCCTAAAGCGAGCCCGATGAGAAACTCGGGGATGTGCGGCACCGGATTGAACTTCATCAGGTTGAGCCAGAAGGCGCCGTAGTTGCTGGCGGCATGGTGAATACCATCCGGCGCGACGATCATGTACGTCACCGGGAAGGCGATCAGTACAAACCACGTCACGACAGCAAACCGAATCAGCGCCCGCTGCGACAGCCGCGCGATCGTCGGAGCCACGAATGGAAACAGCAGATAGAAACTGATTTCCGTGGTCATGGTCCATGCTGGATAGTTCCACGCCATGGCGTCAGTCGGCGTGATCGCTTGGGTCATGGTGATGACCTTCAGCGCGGGAACAAGCTTCGGCCCAAGCGGCGAGGTGAAGAACCAGGCCGCAGTGGTCGCCAGACTCAGGGCATAGACGGGATAGATGCGGGCAAAGCGCGCCGTCCAAAAGCTGCGCAGGTCGAGCCGGGCCACACGCTCAGGGCCGTAGGCGTACGCCAGAATGAAACCCGACAGCACGAAGAAGAAGCTGACACCCACATAGCCGCCGGAAACAATTCCCGTCAGCGCCCAGTTGTGCGGCTGAATGTGCTTGCCGCCCCAGAGGTGGAACAGCAGCACATTGAAGGCGGCGAAGAAGCGGATTCCAGTAAGGGCATGGAGTTGGCGACGAGGAGGCATCGACTTCAGTGTAGCGCAGTGTAAGTAGCCGCTGATGAACGCTGATCGGATAAAGAACCAAGCGTTCTCTGATCAGCGTTAATCAGCGGCGCTCCTGCTTCTCGGCTAGGCGACAAAGTACTTGGCCGCGGGATGATGCACCACCAGCGCGCTGGTCGATTGCTCCGGCTCAAGCAGAAATCCGGTGGTCAGGCGCACGCCAACCGTCTCCTCCGGCTTGAGCAGGGCGAACAGCTTGGTCTGGTCCTCCAGGTTCGGACACGCAGGATAGCCAAACGAAAAGCGCGAGCCCCGGTACTTCTGGTGGAACAGGTCGCGGATGTGCGCCGAATCCTCGCCCGCGATACCCAACTCCTCGCGCATCAATTTATGGAGGTACTCGGCCAGCGCCTCGGCGGTTTCAACACTTAGCCCGTGCAGATAGAGATAACGCGTGTACTCGCCGGACTCGAACAGGCGTGCCGTCTCCTTGGACGCGCGCTCACCGATGGTGACCAGCGACAGTCCTAGCGTGTCCATCTGGCCTGACGACTTCGGCGCGAAGAAGTCGGCGATGCAGAGCTTGCGTCCTTCCTTTTGGCGAGGGAAGGTGAAGCGCAAAAGTTCGCGAAGGCCCTCAGGGGCTAAAGCCCCTTCGTTAGAGTGTCCGCTAGCGGCGCGGCTGAAGCCGCGCCCTTTCAAAGATGCGGGTTCCGAAGATGCGGAGGCCAAGGATGTGGGATCGTAAACGATGACGTCGTTTCCTTCGCTCTGGGCGGGCCAATAACCGTACACGGCTTTCGGCTCGAACACTCCGCTGGCGATGATCTCGTCTTGCAACTGCTGCAGCGTGGGCTTGAACTTCTCTTCCAACAGCTTGCCGTAGTCTTCCTGGGTAGCGGTCTTGAGCTGCCACTGGTTCTTGAACAGTGCGGTCTGATTGATGTATTGAAAAATGTCGCGAAGGTCAAAGTCGCGGCGTACACGCGCGCCCCAGAACGGAGGTTTGGGAATATTCGGCGCTGGGCCGACCACCTCGCTGCGCTCGGTCGAGACCGTTCCCTCTTCGCCGGCCGCGGCGGCGCGGGCGAACTCCTTCACCATGCGCCCCTCGGCCAGACGGGATTCGCGCCTTTCGGCGCTGGTGATGTCTTCCATCACGTGCAGGCCGTCGAAGGCATCGCCGCCGTAGAACACCGAGGAAGAATACTCGCGGCGCAGGTCGTCTTCCACGTACTTGCGCGTGAGTGCGGCGCCGCCGCAGATCACCGGATACTTCAGTCCCTGCTCCTGCAAATCCTGGACAACGTATTTCATCTCCAGCGTGGACTTCACCAACAGACCGCTCAGCCCGATGGCGTCCGCCTTGTGTTCAATGGCCGCCTTGATAATCTCGCTGGCCGGCTGCTTGATCCCGAGGTTCACCACCTTGAAGCCGTTGTTGCTCAGGATGATGTCCACCAGGTTCTTGCCGATGTCGTGCACGTCGCCCTTGACCGTGGCGAGCACCAGTGTGCCCTTGCGCGAGCCCTCGGCCCGTTCCATCTTCGGCTCCAGGTACCCGACTGCCTGCTTCATCACCGCCGCCGAATCCAGCACCGACGGCAATTGCATCTTGCGTGTGCCAAACAACTCGCCCACCGTACGCATGCCGTCCAGGAGGACGTTGTTGATCAAATCCAGTGGCGTGTAGGTGCCGAGCGCCTCTTCCAGCAGCTCTTCCAGGCTTCGTTTGTGCTCGCCTTGCCCGACCGATTTGTCGCCCTGCACGATGCAAAACTTCAGCTTGTCCTCGATCGAGAGGGTATCGACTTCCGGTTTGGGCGCTTCCGCGGTCTTGTCCATGCCTGCAAAGTGCTGCATGTAAAGCTGCAGGGGATCGCCGGCAGCCGTGTCGTGATACACGAGCTTGCGCGCCAGCTCCACCTCGGCCTGCGGGATCTTGTATAGCGGATAAATCTTCGAATAGTTGACGATGGCCATGTCGAGGCCATGGTCCACCGCTTCGTGCATAAAGACCGAGTTCAGCACGCGGCGAGAGTACGCTGAAAGACCGAAGCTGATATTGCTGACGCCTAGGATAGTCTTCACATCGGGCAGTCGTTCTTTGATGCGCTTCACTGCGCGCAGCGTCTCAATGCCCGCCGTACGATAGTCTTCCTGGCCGGTGGAGATGGGCAGGGTGAGCGCATCGAAGATCAGGTCCACTCCCCGCATGCCATACTTTTCAGTCGCGAGGCGATAGATCCGCTCCGCGATAGCGACCTTCTTGTCGGTGGTCAGCGCCATGCCGTCTTCATCAATGGTCAGGCAGATCACCGCCGCGCCATAGCGCTTAGCCAGGGGTAACACCTTCGAGGTGCGCTTTTCGCCGTCTTCGAGATTGATCGAGTTAATAATCGACTTCCCGGGAATGCGCTTGAGCGCTTCTTCCAACACGTCGGCTTCCGTCGTGTCCACCAGGATCGGCGCGGGCACGCGGGTGGCGATCTTGTCCAGCACCGCGCTCACGTAGGCCTTTTCATCCTCGCCCACGATGGCGCAGCAGAGGTCCAGCATGTGCGAGCCTTCGTTCACCAGACGTTTGGCCAGCGACAGGATGTCGTCATACTTGCCTGCCTGCACCAGCTCGCGGAATTGGGCCACGCGCGTGGTGGTGTTCATCTCCTCGGCCACAACCAGCGGCTTGGGCTCAAGGTCCAGCGGCACGGAGGTGTAGGCGCTCGAGGCGGCGGCCACCGGCTTCACATAGCGCGGCTTCGGAGTGAGGTGAGCACAGACATCGACCACGGCCTTCAGGTGCTCCGGCGTGGTGCCGCAGCATCCGCCCACAATACGAACTCCGAACTCCTCGATGAAGTGCTTGTGGTGCTGCGCCAGTTCTTCCGGCTTGAGCATGTACACCGCGTGCCCGCCCACGTTCTGCGGAAGCCCGGCATTGGGTAGCACGGAGATGTGCTTGGGCGAGTTAAGGCTGAGATAGCGGACGGCGTCGGTCATCTCCAGCGGGCCGGTGGCGCAGTTCATGCCGATGATGTCGACATCGAACGGCTCCAGCGCGGTCAGCGCCGCGCCGATTTCCGTGCCCAGCAGCATGGTCCCGGTCGCTTCCAAGGTCACTTGAACCGTAACCGGGAGACGCTTGCCGGCCTTGCGCAGCGAATCGAAGCAGGCCACCAGGGCGGCTTTTGCCTGCAGCAGATCCTGCGCGGTTTCCACCAGCAAAACGTCGACTCCACCCTCGATCAGGGCATCGACCTGCTCGACATACGCGGCGACCATCTTGTCGAAGCTGATGTGTCCCAGCGACGGCAGCTTGGTGGTGGGTCCAATCGAGCCGGCGACGAAGCGCGGCTTGTCCGGGGTGGAGAACTGGGCAGCGGCCTCGCGGGCTAGCTTGATGGCGGCGAGGTTGACCTCGCGCACCTGATCCTGCATATCGTATTCGCCGAGCACGATGCGGGTGGCGCCGAAGGTGTTGGTTTCCACCACGTCGCAGCCCACGGCGAGGAAGGCCGCATGCACGTCCCGGATGATGTCCGGGCGGCTGAGCACGAGCACCTCGCTGCAGCCCTCTTTGCCCCAATAGTCGTCGGGCGAGGGTTGCCGCTTCTGAATGTTGGTGCCCATCGCGCCGTCATAGATAACGACGCGCTGCTCCAATGCTTTTAGAAAATCGCTCATATTCGAAAAGGCCTCGGCGAAGGCTCGGCGGACCGAAGCCAATAGCGGAGGAATCTCTTTATTGTAGCGGGTTCAATACGAGGTTGGGCTGAGGTTTGATCTCCAGCCTAGGGCACGTGGCCGTTGCCGCCGGCCTTCTTCTGGCGACGGATGGCCTTGCGGAGTTCGGGGATCATGGTTTCGTAGAGTTCGATCAACCCTTCCAGGCGCTCGGACTCGGAGCGCACCCCCAACAAGGTTTGCTTGAAGTCCAAATCGATGGGTAACAGCGCTGCCAGGATATAGGAGAGTTGTGCCTCGTCCGGGGTGGGCGGTTCGTCTTCCATGCCAAGGACGTTAATGGCCTCCGCGTGAAGTTCGAGGATGCGCTGGATGCGCTCGGTGGCGGGCGGCTCCGGCTCGTCATTGAGGAACAGGACCTCGGCGCACAGGAACGAGCGCTCATGATCCAGGTGCACGATCTCGAAGCGCCGGCGGCCCTCGGTGGCGATGTCCATGCGGCCATCGTCGTAGCGTTTCTCCACGGAAACGATCTCGGCGGTGCAGCCGATCTCGGCCAGTCCGCCCTCTTTGCTGCGCACTACGCCGAACTCGCGCTGCTGATCGAGGCACTCGCCGATCATCTCCTTGTAGCGCTCCTCGAAGATGTGCAGGGGCAGAGGTGCGCCGGGCAGGAGCACCAGGTCGAGAGGAAAGATCGGCAATAGCTGGGCCACGTAGGGATTGTAACAACGCCAAGCAAAGACACGGCTTCGATTGACAAGTTGGAAACTCTCAGCCCTCCCCTGTACATTGGCGGCATGAGCTTATCCGGGAAAGTGGCGGTGATTACCGGTGCTTCGATGGGCATCGGCGAGGCGATTGCCAAGTTGTTCGTCGACCAAGGCGCGGCGGTGGTGCTCTCCTCGCGCGAGCTGCAGCGGGTGGAGGCCGCCCGCGCGCGGATCGGCACCCCGGAGCGAACTTTGGCCCTGGGCTGCGACGTGCGTTCGCGCCCGCAAATCGAGCGCCTCGCGCAGGACGCGATGGCGCGTTATGGCCGGATCGACATCTGGGTCAACAATGCAGGCCATGGCTTGGCCGACTCCGTGGCCGACATGGATATGGCCCAGTGCCGCGCGATGTTCGACACCAACCTGTTCGGCGCCATCGATGGCATGCAGGTCGCGGCGGCCATCATGCGCCGGCAGGCAAGCGGCACCATAATCAACATCTCGAGCGTTGCCGGGCATCTCCCCATTCCGTTCGGGGCGGCGTATAGCGCGACGAAATTCGCGCTGAACGCGATCGGCAAGGCCGCCAACCTGGAATTGCGAGGCACGGGGATCAACGTTATTACCGTGTGTCCGGGTTACATTCGCACCAATTTCAGCGCCAACGTTGTGCGCGGCAAGATGGCGAGCGGCCGGCGACAATCGCCCGAGCGAGGCGCCGCAGCGGAGCCGGTGGCGCGGGCCGTCCTGCGCGCCTACCTCAGGCGCCGGCGGGAGGTCATCGTGCCCGCCTATTACGCGGCGTTCATTCGCCTCTACCAGCTCGCTCCGGGACTGGTCGAGTGGGGGATGGCGCGATTCATGAAGCCGGAAGGTATGGGCAGCGAGAACACGCACGGCGTGTGATTCAATTTTCGATTGCCGATTTCACAGGCATCCGGGCGCGGGGAAGTCTGCGCCTTGAATGTCGGCCACGTCGATCTGGAGAAAGCATACACAAGGCTCTACGGACGCCGTGTGGATGGCCGCCGAATCCATGAATCCACGCCCGGCGGCAACTGGAAGATCCTGACCATTCTGGCGGCCATGCGCTTGGGCGGAATCAATGCGGCGATGACCATCGACGAAGCTACCGACGCTGACATCTTCCTTGCCTATGTCGAACAGGTCTTGTGCCCCACGCTCGGAATCGGCAGCTTCGCATCGGTCCTCCGTTTGACCCCGTTTTCACCCGGCCTGTAACATCACCTGTTCACCTCGAATCGGTTAATCAAGATGCCGCACGAACTTCCCAAGGCGTACGACCCCACCGCGATCGAGTCTCGCTGGGCTGAATACTGGGTGCGCGAGCACCTGTTTGCCGTCTCCACTCCTAACCCGGACAGCGCGGAGCCGGTGTTCACGCTGCTGCTGCCGCCGCCCAATGTCACCGGCCGTCTGCACATGGGCCACATGCTGAACCAGACGGAGATGGACATCATCATTCGCTGGCACCGCATGCGCGGCTTCCGCACCCTATGGCTGCCCGGCACCGACCATGCCGGCATCGCCACACAGATGATGGTGGAGCGCCAGCTCGCCAGCGAGGGCAAGAATCGCCGCGATATGGGCCGCGACCCGTTCATCCGCCGGGTGTGGAGTTGGCGCGAGGAATACGGCGGCGCCATCCTCGATCAAATGCGGCGCCTGGGCGCCTCGGTCGATTGGCGGCGCGAGTTCTTCACCATGGACGAGCAGCTCTCGCGCGCCGTGCGCGAGGCCTTCGTGCGCCTGTGGGAAGAGGGGCTGATCTATCGCGGCAACTACATCGTCAATTGGTGCCCGCGCTGCGTGACCGCCATCAGCGACCTCGAAGTGGTGCACGACGAAACCCCTGGCAAACTTTACGAGATTCGTTATCCGGTGATCGGGACGGACGAGTTCATCACCGTTGCCACCACGCGGCCCGAGACCATGCTGGGCGATACGGCGGTCGCGGTGAATCCGCGCGATGTGCGTTACACGCACCTGCACGGGAAGAACATCCTGCTGCCGCTGATGGAGCGCGAGATCCCGCTGATCCTGGACGAGCTCGCGCAGCCGGAGTTCGGTACCGGCGCGGTGAAGGTCACGCCCGCGCACGACCCCAACGATTACGCCGCCGGACTCCGCCACGACCTGCCGCAGATCACGGTGATGGACGAGTTCGGGCGCATGAATGAGAACGCCGGCCGCTATGCGGAGCTGGACCGCTATCAGGCGCGCGAGAAGATTCTGCAGGACCTCGAAGCTCAGGGACTGCTCGCCGGCGCCAAGGACTACACCGTCCCGCTCGGAAAATGCGACCGCTGCAAGACCATTGTCGAGCCGCGGCTTTCGACCCAGTGGTTCGTCTCGGTCAACCAGGAAGGCAAGCACGGCGAGCCTGCGCTGGCCAAGCGCGCCATCGAGGTGGTGGAGAACGGCGAGATCCGCTTCGCCCCGGAGAACTACAAACACATTTATCTGAACTGGATGAACAACATTCACGACTGGTGCATCTCGCGCCAGTTGTGGTGGGGCCACCGCATCCCGGCATGGCATTGCGCCGCCTGCCAGGAAATTGTCGTGTCACGAGATACGCCGGAAAAGTGCACCCGGTGCGGCAGTACACAGCTCGAGCAGGACCAGGACGTGCTCGACACGTGGTTCTCCTCCGGCCTGCTGCCGATGTCCGCCATGGGATGGCCGGACAAGACCGCGGATCTCGCCGCGTTCTACCCGACTTCGCTGCTGATCACCGGCTTCGACATCCTGTTCTTCTGGGTGGCGCGCATGATCATGATGGGCTGCCACTTCATGACGGACCATCGTCAGGACCCCGCCATTAAACAGGCCAGCGGCGATTGCGAGCGCAAAGACGACAGCGTGCCCTTCCGCAACGTGTACATCCATTCGCTGGTGCGCGATGCCGAGCGCCAGAAGATGTCGAAGACCAAGGGCAACGTGGTCGATCCCATCCAGGTGATCGAGAAGTACGGCACGGACGCCACGCGCTTCACCTTGGCGGCCATGGCCTCGCCCGGCACCGACATCGCCTACAACGAGAGCCGCACCGAAGGCTATCGCGCCTTCGCCAATAAGATCTGGAACGCCGCGCGCTTCCTGTTTATGAACCTGGACAAGCTCCAGGAAGCCGGGGTGCAGGCAACGCTGGAAGTCTCGCCAACAGGGGTTCCGGGATTCAAAGCGACAACTCTTGAAGACCGCTGGATTCTCTCGCGCTTCAATCAAATCGCGGGGCAAGTCAACGAAGCGCTCAGTGCGTATCGCTTCCACGAAGCCGCCAACGTGCTTTACACGTTCTTTTGGGGCGAATTCTGCGACTGGTATATCGAACTGGTGAAGCCGCGCCTCGATCCTGCCGATAAGTCTGCAGGAGTTGCGGCGAACAATCTGGTGCGCCTGTTTGAGGCCGCGCTGCGGCTGCTTTCTCCGATCATGCCGTTTATTACCGAGGAGATCTGGCACGCGGTGTATGCCGGCAATCCGCCGCAGAGGTCGATTGCGCTGGCGGCCTATCCGCAGCCCGACCCGGCGCAGGTCGACCTAGCGGCCGAGATCGCGATGGCCATCCTGCAGGACCTGATCGTCAGCGTGCGCAACATTCGCGCCGAGCTGAAGGTGGAAGTCAGGCAGCGCACCCCGATCCAGGTGTTTGCCGATGCGGAAATCCGCAAGCTGATTGAAGAGAATCGCGGCGCCGTGGAGCGGCTTGCGAATGTGGAAAGCGTCGAGTTTGTCTCCGAGTCGCTGTCCAAAGCGGCGGGTGCGCGCAGCACGGCGCGCTTTGATGTCCGTGTGATTTACGAGAAGAAGGTGGACGTCGCCGCCGAGCGCGAGCGCTTGAGTAAGGAATTGGCCAAGGTCGAAAAGCAAATCGAGGTGGCGACCTCCCAGCTTGGCAATGCAAACTTCCGTTCGAAGGCCCCGGAAAAAGTTGTAAAGGGGCTTGAGACCCAGTTGGAAAATCTGAAGATCGTTCGCGACAAGCTCAGAGCTGCCCTGGATGAGCTCTCAGCGAACATAAAGAGCTAGAAAAATGGACTGGAACTCACGCCGCATCACCGCAATTGTGGAAATGGCGCTGATCGAGGATCGCGCCACCAGCGACACCACCACGGCTCTCTGCATCGACCCGCGGCAGCAGGGGGTCGCCACCATCCGCGCCAAGCAGGATTGCGTGCTGGCGGGAATCGGCCTGGTCGAGCGCATCTTCGACGTCTTCGCGCACCTGAGCGGGCAGAACCCGAGCATCGCCAACATCAGCATCAACCCCGAGGCCTTCGACGGCGTGCGCCTGCGCGAAGGGCAAACGATCGCCATCATCCGCCACAACGCGCGAGCCCTGCTGTCCTGCGAGCGCGTGCTGCTGAACAT
The DNA here is from genome assembly GCA_963837635.1 of uncultured Acidobacteriota bacterium. GTDB lineage: Bacteria > Acidobacteriota > Terriglobia > Terriglobales > Acidobacteriaceae > CAWINY01. The sequence goes on along the minus strand of CAWINY010000007.1, from coordinate 868,902 downwards.
GATGCAGCGGTTGAGCGGCGTCGCCACCCTGACGCGGCGCTTTGTGGACGCGATTGCCGGCACCGAGACGCACATCCTGGATACGCGCAAGACCGTGCCCGGCCTGCGTCAGCTCGACAAGTACGCGGTCACCTGCGGTGGTGGCGTCAACCATCGGCTGGATCTGTCGGATGGCGTGCTGATCAAGAACAATCATATTGCGCTGGCCGGCGGCGTAGCCGGGGCGCTGGAGCTGGCGCTGAAGAATCGCCGCCGCGATCAGTTGGTCGAAATCGAAGTGCGCACCGAGGCGGAACTCAACGAGGCGCTCGCGGCCGGCGCCGACGCCATCCTGCTGGACAACATGACGCCGGAACAGTGCCGCAGCGCCGTCGATCGGGTGCAGCATCACACCCGCCGCATCCCGCTGGAAGCTAGCGGCGGCATTGTGCTGGCAAACGTCCGCGAGTTCGCGGAGGCCGGCGTGGACTTCATCTCGGTGGGCGCACTCACCCACTCGTCCACGGCTGCGAATCTCAATATGAACGTCAGCCCGGCGTAAAACCTTTCACCGCCGAGGACGCAGAGAGTGCGGAGGAATTCTTTCAACGCGAAGGCGCGAAGACGCTAAGGAAGATAATAGAAATCCAAGAAACCTATACCGTCCGGGGTCGTGCATTCGGTCTCTTCGCGCCTTAGCGACTTCGCGTTGAATTTTTCTCCGCGATCTTCCTCCGCGCACTCTGCGTCCTCTGCGGTAAAAAAGTTTTTGCGAACTTACTTCAGGAATCTCGCTCCCGACCAGGTGCCTACCGAGTGGGAGCCGATGTCGATCATCGGCGCCAGCCACCACAGCCGCTTGCCCGATTCACGGCGCCGATAACTCCAATAGAAGAAGAGCGCGTTCGCCGGATAGGTGGCGGCATACATTCCCGCTCGCGAGTGCGGCATCAGCGGATCCAGTTCGACACATTGCCGGTTATGCAGGCAGTGCTGGGTGAACTCGATATCCGTGGTGGTCAGCGCGGTGGTCAAAGCGGCCAGGAACCAGAATTTCTTGTCCAAGGCAGGGTGACGTTGCGGCGCGGGATTCTCAGCGAGCGCCAAGCGGTTGGGTTTGGGCGGCGCCGGTATAACTAACATCATCGGCCCGGAAGGCGGGACGCCCGCGGCAGGCTGCGCAGGAGAAATGGCGGGAGCGGACGGAAGCCCGGACAATTCAGGGGTGGGCCCGCCAGCCAACTCCGCCAGCGGGCCCGAGTCCGGGGTTTCCACCCCAGCCAGCGTAACCCCGGCACTTCCACCCCAAAAGGCCCCGGGCGCGTCCGTCCGGAAGATCCCAGCATTGGCCGGAGATCCCCCAGGCGACGCGCTCTGGGCGAACGCACAACATGAGAACACGAGAACCAACGGCAGTCTGGATAGGAGGCTCACGAGACTCATTAAACTGCCGTCTGATCTGCCACACACTCAGGTTTATCAGGGGATAAGGTACTCAGGAATTACTTAGTTCCTTGGGTATCAGTAGCAGGTAGCAGGTAGCAGGTACCCGGGTAAACGGTGTCAGGTATCTGGTATCTCGGATCAGTTTCTGGTAACCGAGGACAGCCGATTCGTGGTACCTGGTACCTGTTACCCGATACCTGTTGCCCCCCAGCCGGATAGAGACAGGGCTGTATAGCGAGAGTTGACGGCATCGCTTTTCTCGGCTCCTTTTGGCTTGAAACGACATCGAATGTAAGTGTTCACTTACAATTTGACCACGAAGGTTGTACCATCGAGCTTCGCACCCGATGGCGAAGCGAGTAGGGGGTAACGCATTGCGAATGAAGGGAAAGCGGTGATTCGCAATTCAGGCAAATGGTATGGCGTCCTGGCGGCCACGGTGCTGGCAACGGCAGGTGTTTCGGCGCAGGTGCCCAATGGGGTTTCCGCCCTGCCCGCGCAAACGATGACGAGTACGGCGACGGAGGCGATGAATCCATCGGCGCTCACCTCCGGCCTGCAGCAGCAACTCCAGAACGCGCAGGACCCGTTCTTCGGTGGGATTCCGCAGGGCCCGGCCACCGGCGCGGTGATCGACCTCTCCCTGGAGGAGGCTATCGATCGTGGGCTCAAGTACAACCTCGGGCTCTACGAGAGCGGGATCGGGATGGAACAGGCGCGAGCCGTGCGGCTGCGCTCCTTGTCGAACCTGCTGCCCACGTTGAAGGCACGCACCGGCGAGGTCATTGAGCAGCAGAATCTTGCCGCGCTGGGTTTGCCGCGCAATCCCTTGTTCCCGGCGGTCGTCGGCCCGTTCTCCATCTTCGACGCCCGCGCCTCCTTCACGCAGAACGTCCTCAACTTCCAAGACCTGAACAAGTATCGCGCCAGCAAGGAGAACGTAAGCGCCGCGCAGTTCTCGGTCAAGAATGCGCGGGACTTGGTGGTGCTGGTGGTCGGCGGCAACTATATCAGCGCGGTCGCCGCCGAGGCGCGCATCGCCGCCGTGCAGGCCGAGGTGACCACGGCCGAGACCTTCTACAAGCAAGCGGTGGACATGAAGGCGGCGGGCGTAATCGCCGCCATCGACCTGATGCGCGCTCAAGTTGAGTATCAGGCGCGGCAACAGCGCCTGCTCGCCGCACAGAACGATTTCGAAAAGCAGAAGCTTGGCTTGGCGCGCAGCATCGGTCTTCCCATGGCGCAGCGGTACCGCCTGAGCAACAAGATGGAATACGAGCCGCTGCCGCCGCTGCCGCTGGAGGCAGAGATGCAGCGCGCCTTCGCCAACCGCCCGGATTATCTTGGCGCCGAGGCACTGCTGCGCGCGTCCGAGTTGCAGCGTAAGGCCGCCACATCCGAACGATTGCCAAGCGTCCAACTCAACGCAGACTACGGACTGCTGGGCCGCGCTCCCGGCAGCGCATCCCACGGCACCTTCACTGCCGCGGCCGGGGTGGAGATGCCCATCTTCGAGGGCGGAAGAATCCGCTCGGACATCGAGCAGGCGGACTCCGTGCTGCGGCAGCGCCAGGCTGAAATTGCCGACCTGCGCAGCCGCATCGAGCAGGAAGTCCGCACCGCCATGCTCGACCTAAACAACGCCGCCCAGCAGGTCGAGGTGGCCCGCAGTTCGGTCGCCCTGGCTACCGACACCGTGCGCCAGGCGCAGGACCGCTTCGCCGCCGGCGTCACCAATAACGTGGAAGTCATTCAGGCCCAGGAGGCGCTCGCCACGGCCAACGACAACTACGTCAATAGCCTTTTCGCTCACAACCTGGCGAAGCTTTCCTTGGCGCGGGCGGTGGGCGTCTCCGAGCAGGCGGTAAGGGAATATCTGAGGAGGAAGTAGCGCGTGGCCAATCCAGGCAGATACGAGAACGGGGTGGGGCAACCGGGGACCGCAACCCGCTTGCAGGCTGCGGCGGAGACGCAACTCCCGGCCACGCAGCCGGAAACTCCCCGTGAGCCGTGGCCGGAAGAGGCAGCGCCCAAGCCCTCCACGCCCCGCTCGTTTTTTCAGCAGCATCCGCACGCGGGCTTGATCCTGCTGTTGGTGCTGATAGCCATCGTGGTGGGGGGAATTATCGCGTGGCGATATTATTCCGCCCGCGAAACCACCGACGACGCGCAGATCGACGGCCACATCGCTCCCGTCGGCACGCGCGTGAACGGCACCGTATTGACGGTTCAGGTCGACGACAACCAATTCGTGCAGGCGGGACAGATCCTGGTGCAGCTTGACCCCAAGGACTACCAGGTCGCGCTGGCGCGCGCGCAAGCCGAGCTGGCCGATACGCAAGCCACCGCCATGGCTGCGCGCACCGGCGTGCCCATTACCTCCGCGACCACGAGCAGCGCCGTGGCCAATGCCGAGGCCAGCCTCGCCGCCGCGCGCCAGCAGGTCGCCGCCGCACAGGCACGGGCGCGCGAGGCCGAGGCCAACGATGCCAAGGTGGCCGCCGACCTGAAGCGCGCGCAGATGCTGGTCGCCAAGGACGAGATTTCGCAACAGCAATTGGACGCCGCCGTCGCCGCCGAGAAATCGGCTGCCGCCACCGTCGAGGCGGCACACTCTACGATCGCCGCCGCTCAGGCCCAAGTCAATCAGGCTCAGGCGGCCCTGCGCAGCGCGCAGACCGCTCCCGAGCAATTGCAGGTGACCCGCGCCCGGGCGACCAGCGCCGAGGCCGCCGCGCAGCGTGCGCAAGCGGCTGTGGTGCAGGCCCAACTGAACCTGCAATACACCACCATCCGGGCGCCGTTTGCCGGCGTCGTCAGCAAGCGCAACGTGGAGCCGGGTCAGGGAATCCAGGCCGGACAGCCGGTTATCTCCATCGTGAACATCGAGGACATCTGGGTCACCGCAAACTACAAGGAAGGGCAGCTCCATTTCATGAAGCCGGGCCAACCCGCCACCATTCACCTGGATGCGTATAACCGCGATTACCAAGGCCACGTGGACTCGATCGGCGGCGCCACCGGATCCCGCTTCAGCCTGCTGCCACCCGAGAACGCCACCGGCAACTACGTCAAGGTGGTGCAGCGCATTCCAGTGAAGATCGTTTTTGAAAAGGGGGCGGATCCCGATCACCTGCTGCGGCCCGGCATGTCGGTCGAGCCCACGGTGAGGGTGAAGTAGAGCGCGGATTTCTATCAAGTTTTGCAGAATATTATGACCACCAGCAAATTGTCATCCCGAGCGAAGCGAGGGATCTGCAGTTTGGCTGAGTCAGAAGAAATGCAGATTCCTCGCGCCCAAAAAACGGGCGCTCGGAATGACAACTTTTGGATTAATGGCCGAAGCCGTGCCCTGACACCACATGGTCGCACCGCCGCAGGAACGTTTCATCAATCCGTGGATCATCGCCGCCGCGGTGATGTTAGGCACCTTCATGGAAGTGCTCGACACCACCGTGGTCAATGTGTCGCTGCCGCATATCGCGGGCAATCTGGGCGCGACCACGGACGAAGCCACCTGGGTGCTCACATCGTACCTGGTGGCCAACGCGATTATCCTGCCCATGACCGGCTGGCTGGCCAACCGGTTTGGCCGCAAGCGGGTGCTGATGATGTCCATCGGCGGTTTCACGTTGTCCTCGCTGGTCTGTGGCTTGGCGCCGTCTTTGCCTGTGCTGTTGCTGTTTCGCGTGATCCAGGGCGCGACCGGAGGCGGCCTGCAGCCGCTGTCGCAGGCGATCATGCTGGAAGCCTTCCCGCCCGAGCAACGCGGACGCGCCATGGCCTTCTGGGGACTTGGTATCGTCGTGGCCCCGATGCTGGGGCCGGTGCTGGGCGGATGGATCACCGATAACTACAGTTGGCGCTGGCTGTTCTATATCAACCTGCCGGTCGGCATCCTTGCGCTGGTCATGTCCAAGATGTTCATCTTCGATCCGCACTACATCCGGCGTGGCGCGGGACGCGTCGACTATTGGGGCATCGGCCTGCTCTCCATTGGCATGGGAGCGCTGCAGGTGATGCTGGACAAGGGCCAGGAAGAAGACTGGTTCGGCTCGCACATGATTGCGTATCTGGCTCTCGCCGCGGTGCTGGGGCTCGGCTTCTTCATCCTGCGCGAGTTTCTCACCGAGCACCCGATCGTCGACCTGCGGGTCTTCCGCATGCGTACCTACAGCACCGGAGTCTTTCTGATGACCGCCCTGGGCTTCGTGCTCTACGGCAGCATTGTGCTGCTGCCGATTTTCCTGCAGGAGCTGCTCGGCTATTCCGCGCTCAACGCCGGTGTCGCCATGCTTCCACGCGGTCTTGGCGCGTTCATCGCCATGCCAGTGGTCGGTGTCCTGATGTCGAAGGTGGAGGCGCGAAAGCTGCTGACCCTGGGCTTCCTGGTGTCGGCCTTCAGCCTGTGGCAACTGTCGCAAATCAACCTGAATGCCGGTTACTGGGACATCTTCTGGCCGCAGTTCATCTTAGGTCTTGCCATGGGCTTCCTGTTCGTGCCGCTGACGACCATTACCCATGATCCCATCCCCAAGCATGAGATGGGCAATGCCACCTCGATTTTCAACGTGATGCGCAACATCGGCGGCAGCGTCGGCATCGCGATGATGACCACCATCGTCGCCCGCCACACGCAAACCAACACCAATGTGCTCGGCGCGAGCGTCAACCCGATGAATCCTGCCACCCGCCAGATTTTTGAGGGCGCCCGCGCCATGTTCATGGCGAAAGGCATGGATTTCGCCACCGCAACCAAACAGGCGTACGCCGTCCTGTTCGGCATGGTGCAGCAGCAGGCGTCGATGCTGTCGTTCATCTACGCCTTCCGGACATTGGCCTTGCTGTTCGTGCTGGTCACCCCGCTGATTCTGCTCATGAGGAGGCCGGGGCACCAAGGCGGTGGCATGGGCGCGGCGCATTAAGGCAGTGACGAGTGATTAGTGGCTAGTTGGGGTATCATTCTGAGCCGGAGAGTAGGCGGGGAGGACCAGAGCTTCTCCTCTGACCTGCTATGGCGTAACCGTTACCGTAATTGTGTTTGATTTCACGAATGTCTTAGTCTCAGGATCCTCTTGTTCTTCTTGCACAGTATATGTACCAGGCTGGCTCAGATCGTAAATCATGGTTAGTGGGTACCTTACTCTATTTGTCTTTCCGGGCTCAAGCGCCCCCCGAAGGGGGTTACGCGTTGGCCCAACGTGTCCTGCATGCAGTTCGCGTCCGTAAGGCGTTTCTGGGGCGGGCCTGCCTTTACTGTCACGGACATCTTGTTTGACGTGCGGCCAGTTCAACCGCCGATACTTAATGTCATGGTCGGACGTATTTGTAACCGTTACTTCCACATCTACGTTGGAACCAGCTTTCACCGTGTCCCGCGGCGTGCTGATAACAATTGAAAACGGTGGTTGCGCCGCGCTCGCCCGTTGTGCAAGGGCCGCCGCGACCAGACCAACCATTGAGACGAAGACTAGGATACGCTGATTCACACCTGTCACGATGTTGCTCCTCTACGGTAACGGTAACATCATGTCATTATTAATGAGGAGCCGGAAACCATCTTGATCTTCAGCGCCCGCACCAACTGGCAATTGACCTCAAACCGATTCGCCCTCGCCCTGGAAGCTCATCGGCAGCAAGGCAGGAAGCTGCTCGACCTGACGGCCTCCAACCCAACCTCCTGCGGCTTTGAATACGCCGCGGACCGAATTCTCAACGCCTTCCAGGATCCGCGCGCGCTCGAATATCACCCGGATGCGCGCGGCTTGGCCGTGGCGCGGCAGGCGGTGGTCGGCTATTACGGCGACGTCCTCGCCAGCACGCACGGTGCACCGTATGCCGGTTCGCAACTCGCCGCTCTCGAATCCAATCTGCTGCTCACCACCAGCACCAGCGAGGCGTACTCGTTCGTCTTCCGCCTGCTGTGCGATGCCGGCGACGAAGTCCTGGTGCCGGTGCCGAGCTATCCGCTGTTTGAGTATCTGGCGGCGCTGCAGGACGTGAAGCTGGTACCGTATTCGCTGGTCTATCACGATGGCTGGCAGATCGACTTCCACTCGCTGGAGCAGGCAATCACGCCACGTGCCCGGGCCATCCTGCTGGTGCATCCGAACAATCCCACCGGTTCATATGTCAAGGAGCACGAACGCGAGCAGTTGAACCTGCTCGGCTTGCGCCACCGGCTCGCGCTGGTGGTGGACGAGGTCTTCCTCGACTATGCTCGCGCGGGAAACGAACCCTTGCGAAAAACGTTTGCCACCAACGATGAGGTGCTGACGTTCACTTTGAGTGGACTATCGAAGATCTCCGGCTTGCCGCAAATGAAGCTGGCGTGGATCGCCGTGAGCGGCCCGCCCGACGATGCCGCGCAGGCGCTGGCCCGCCTGGAGGTAATCGCGGATACGTTTCTTTCGATGAACGCGCCCGTCCAGCTTGCCGCGCCGGTGCTGCTGCAAGAGCGCCAAAGTATCCAGCCACAGATGAACCAGCGCATCGCGGCGAACCTCGCAGAGTTGGATACGCAGCTCGTCTCGAATACGCACTGCACGCGACTGAAGGTGGAAGGCGGATGGTATGCCGTACTCCGCGTGCCGGTCACGCGCCCCGACGAGGACCTTGCGGTCGAGATCATCGAGCAGTGCGACACGCTGGTGCAACCGGGATACTTTTATGACTTCGAGGGCGAAGGCTACCTGGTACTCAGCCTCATCACCCCGCCGGAGGAGTTTGCGGAAGGGCTCAAAAGATTGCTGAGATTTCTGAGGAAAATATCTGGACTTCCAGAATTGTCATCCTGAGTGTAGCGAAGGAACTATGGATTTCCTTCATCTCAGGCGAACTGCAAGAACACAAGGTCTTCGACTCGCCGGATCGCCGGAGGCCAAAGCCCGTTGATTCAGCTAACTGGAAGAAAAATTTTGGAGGCGCGGGGCGGAATCGAACCGCCGGATAAAGGTTTTGCAGACCTCTGCCTTACCACTTGGCTACCGCGCCTCACACCAAAAGCCCTCGCTCAAGGGCGAGGGCGGCCAAAAGACTGGAGCGGGAGACGGGATTTGAACCCGCGACTTCGACCTTGGCAAGGTCGCACTCTACCACTGAGTTACTCCCGCTCGGCGAATCCGATTATACAGAACCCCACGGCCAGCGGGCAATCCCGGCGTAGGCCCCGGCCGGCGAATCCCAGCGAAACGCCGGTTTGCTCTTCCCTTGTCGCCTCTGCTACCTTCCTAGGTTTCCTGATGTTGTGCCGGCACACGCCGGGTGCGAGGCGAAAATGGCGCTGAAATTCCGCGGGGTTGACTTCATCGGCTTCGACACACTCCTTAGCGAAGACGAGATTCTGGTGCGCAACACCGCCCGCCAGTTCGTCGAAGAGAACCTGATCCCCATCATCGAAGGCTGCAATCGCGAGGGCCGCTTTCCGCGCGAACTGGTCCAGCCCATGGGCGAACTCGGCTTCTTCGGGGCGAACCTGCGGGGCTACGGCTGCGCGGAGATGTCGAACGTGGAGTACGGCCTGGTGATGCAGGAACTGGAGCGCGGCGACAGCGGCCTGCGATCCTTCGTTAGCGTGCAATCCGCGCTGGTGATGTATCCCATCCACACCTTCGGCAGCGACGAGCAGAAAAACCGCTGGCTGCCCGCGCTGCAGAAGGGTGAAGCCCTGGGCTGCTTCGGCCTCACCGAACCCGATTTCGGCTCCAACCCGGGCGGCATGCGTACCCGCGCTCGGCGCGAGGGGGACGAGTATGTCCTGAACGGCGAGAAGATGTGGATCACCTCCGGGTCGATTGCCCATGTGGCGGTCGTGTGGGCCAAGAACGAGGAAGAGCATGACAAGATCCGCGGCTTCCTGGTCGAAACCGACCGGCCCGGCTTTCGCGCCGAAGACATTCACGGCAAGTGGTCGCTGCGGGCCTCGGTCACATCGAGCCTCTCCATGCAGGACGTGCGCATTCCCGCGTGCAACATCCTGCCTGACTCCGATGGGATCAAGTCGGCACTCATGTGCCTGAACCAGGCCCGCTACGGCATTGCCTGGGGCGCGGTCGGCGCGGCCATGGCGTGCTACGACTGCGCCCTGCAGTACGCGCAATTCCGCAAGCAGTTCCGCGACATGCCCATTGCCTCCCACCAACTGGTGCAGGAAAAGCTGGTCTGGATGATCAGCGAGATCACTAAGGCGCAACTGCTCGTGCTGCAGGTCGGCCGGCTAAAGGACCAGGGCAAGGCAGGGCATCAGCACATCTCCATGGCCAAGCGCAATAACGTCTGGATGGCATTGGAGTGCGCCCGCATGGCCCGAGACATTCTGGGCGCCAACGGCGTGGCCGACGAATACCCGATCATGCGCCACATGTGCAACCTGGAATCGGTGAAAACCTACGAGGGCACGCACGACATTCATACCTTGATCGTCGGCAGCAACATCACGGGGTTTGACGCCTTTTAGGACAATCACACCGGCGGGGTACCCGGGGGGTTTTAGAGCCGCTTAAAAAACCTTTGTGCAGCGCTATGAAAGGGCGCGGCTGAAGCCGCACCCTTTCATAGAGCTCTTAAGCAGGTTAAGCTTTCGAGCACAGCTCGCGCACGATCTCGGCCACCAGTTGTGGCTTCAGTCGCTCCAGCACCACATCGACGATTGCGGCAACCCGCTCCTCGTCGAGAACCGGCAGTGAGGCGGCTGAGGCCGGCTCCGGCGCAGGGATGTTGTCGGCTTCGGGCGGGGGGGGCACCGGCGCAGCCATCTCCGCCTCGCCTGACGCATCTTCCAGGAGCTTAGGATTCTGAGCAATCAGCTCCTCTGCCAGCGCGGCCCAAGTCGGGGTTCCCAGGAAATCCACAGCACTAATTTGGGTTGGGGCCGGGGAGGACGAACCGGCAGCTAACCCACATCTGCCAAAACCGGGCAGATGTGGGGCACCCTCCTCATCGTGCGCCGGTTCTGTCGGCGATGGGGCCCCTATGGACACAATGCTTGTTTCGGCGGAGATCGCGGTGGGCACCAAACCCACAATGGCGGCCACCGCAGCCAGCTCGGCAGATCGCTCCGGCGCGACGTCTCCCTCTGCGGGTTCCGGAAAGTCTTCGCCCGACTCCGGCGGCATCGGCGGTTCCACCTGTTCGACCGAGGTTACCGGAGCTTCATCAGCCACGAAGTCCACTGCCGCTTCCGGTATCGCAGGTTGGATGGAATCGTCAGTGAATTGGGAGCTCTCGGCGGCGGGTGCTTCGTTGGGTTCGGATCGAGGCGGCTCAGCCTGCGTGTTCCACATCTGCGGAGCGGGCGTGGGCTGACAAGAAGGTCCTACCTCGACGATCGGCGCGCAGACCGCAGGCCGGCTGACGACTTCGCTTGGCTCGGTCTTAGTCTCAGCGACTGGCGGCTCTGGAACCGGGATCTCTTCGATGGGAAAGACCGGCACTTCCCCGGCTGCGGAGCACGCAAGCTCGCTGGGAACCACAGCTATGCCGCAGGGCTCTGGGGCCGCTGCATTGGCCGGAGGGGGATCTACTACGACGACTGCAGGCTCAATCGAAGCGGTAGCGGCAACCGCGACCTCGCGGGGCGCCTCCTGGTCCGCGACGGATGCACGCTCGCTGGGGTTATCCGCGCTTGGCTCAACTTGCGGCTCCGCCGCAGCCGCCTGCAAAGCAATCGTGAAGGATTCCTGCGGTATTTGCGGCGGAGGCTCCGAGGCCAGGGCCGGGGCAGTCTCTAGGGTTGCGGCACTCGCCTCAAGTGATTCTTGATCGGCGGCATTGATCTCGATCGGTTCCACAACAAACACAGCCGTCGATAAAGGCGGAGGCAGGGGCGAAGCCGACGCCGTCGGTGTTTCCAAAACGGGGTTGCTGTCGCTGGCTAAAATTCCAACCTCAACGGGAGCTACCCGCTCCTCGGGGCTCCCATGTGCGATCGACGATTCGGCTGAACCCGGAACTTGCGATGCCGAGCCTTCTTCCGGATGCGTAGGGCCTTCTGATGTGGATGCCGGGCTCCCCGGTCCATGGGCTACCTGGGGCACCGGTGGATCGGCAGTCTTAAGGACTGGAGCGGCGAGCGATTTCTCAGGCCGCTTCGAATTCCCGGAATCGCGAGCTATCTCACCGGTAATGCTGCCGATGGAGCGTAACAATTCGGATGCCTCAAAGGGCTTGATAACGACCGCGTCGGCATGAACTCGTTTGCCTTCTTCGGGGCGAAAGGGTTCGAGCTTGCCCACGGTCAGCAGCACGGGAATGTGCGCCGTTTCCCGCGTCTTCTTGATGCGTTCGCACAATTCCAGCCCGTTGTAGCCGGGCATGTACACGTCCAGGACAACGGCGTCCGGGCAGAACTCCAGCATTTTGCGCGCGGCAGCCGCGCCATTGCTAACCACAACCACCTCATGCCCGGCTTCCGACAAAATCTTGGCGCCCATGCGCTGGGCGGTCATGCTGTCATCGGCGAGTAGTATCTTCACAGGACGCGACCCTCAGATGGAGAGAAAGCTACTCCCCAGAGTCTCCGGCTTCAAGTCAGATGTTGCAAGTTACGGTAAGCCATTGGTCCATCAGTGGGCAGTGGGCAGGGCATCCGTGCGTAGTGGCAAAAGCAGCATGGCCTTTTCGTTCGCTGCAGCGGACGGAAAGAAATAGCCCAGCACAAGCGAGCCCCGGAGGGGCCGCGTCGTGCTGGGAAAGCGGCGTGGGAAAAATCCGAGCCCCGTTAGGGGCGGCCCGTGAGGAGAGGGGAAATAAGGGCCAAGGGGCGTTTCCTAAGGTAAGTGCCGTCCCTACGGGACTCTTCGGCATTATTCTTGCCGATACCCAGCGCTGAACCGTTGGGCTAACGAAATATCGCCACTACGTTGCTAGGATCCGCCGGCAAAGCCCCGAGCAGAAGAGGGCTCAGGGCCGCGTTCATCGTGGGGCAGTTCTACGTGGCACTTAGAACGGCACTATCTTCCGGAATCCCTTCTTTTCCTTTTTCTTAGACGAGGACGAAGTGTCACTCTGGGAGCCGGTCCCCTGCTCCGGAGTTTGGGCAACGTCGTTCACCTGTCCTGGTGTGGCGCTGGCGCCAGGGGTTGGATTACCGTTGTCTCCCGCAGCCGGGGCCGAACCACCCGCGGGTGCGGAAGATGTTGGCGTCAGCTCGGGGATGGCATTGGGATCGGTGGAATTGGCCGCCGGCGCGCCGCTGTCTGACCGGGGAACCTTGTCGCTGGCCGGTGGTGCGCCGGTGCCCACCGTCTCGATGCTAACCGATTGGTTATCCGCGCCACTGGACTTGCCCATGGCAATGTCGGTCGTGTGGCGCATGATCTGAACCGCGTTCGCCTGCTCCGGATCGACCATGGTGGGCTCACCCACGCGTGCTGCTTCGGCAACGTCCGGCCGTTTGTGCATGTTCTGCCGCGCACGACTGATCATGCCCGTATGCTCGCGGCTTTCCTGTTCCTTCTTATTCGCTGCGATCGCTTCCGGAGTTGCGCTGGGGACGGGCAGCTTGAGCGCCTCAAGGCGCCGTTTGGCATCTCCTGCCCGAGGAGTGATCGGGTAGCGGGTGAGGATGCGATCGTAGGCTGCTTCGGCTTTCTTGGTGAAGTCCTGGATCATCCTGCCCTTCGCGTCTTCTTTCAGCCCCGCATTGGCGCGGGTCATGGCGATTTGGCGCTCGTAAATATCGCCGAGCATATACAGGGCTTCATCTGCGCTGCTATACAGCGGGTAGGTGTCGGCTAGGGATTGCAGGCGGGCAATGGCCGCTGCCCAGGATTCCCGAATGTAATAGAAGCGGCCGATGAAAAACTCGCGCTCGGCGAGCACCTCCTGCACCTCGCGCAGCCTCTGCTTGGCCTGCGGAACCAGCTTGCTGTCCGGGTATTGCAGGATCATCTGCCGGTACTCTTCCTCGGCGCGCTTGGCGTGGGTGGCGTCGCGGTCCGGCTTCTCCATTCGCTGATAGTGGATATCGGCCACCTTCATCTGCGCCTCAGCCGCCTCGGGCATGTTGGGGAAGAAGGTGATGAAGTCCTTGTATTCGCTCTCCGCCTGGGTCAGTCCGGCCGAGCCGCCTTCCGCGTACCAGGAGTCGCCCACGGCCAGCTTGGCGCGCGCAATGTACTCCGAGTCCGGATAGGTGTTGATCAGCGTCTGCAGGCTCAGGCGCGCCACATCGTACTTGCGGTGCTTCATGGCGTCCATGGCGCGGTCAAACAGCACCTTGTCGGGCTGCTTGGAGTCCACATTGGCGATCGGATTCTTGACCTTATTGTGGTGGCACCCGGCCAACGCAAGCGTCAGCGCCAGGGCAACGGTAACGAAAAACAAGCGACGGAACATGAAACAAGCCTCGGCAATCTCGACCGGCTGCCGCAGTCCAGGCTGCCAACGGTTGCTGGGCAGGTTTGGCCTACGGTGGTACCATCAGTGTACTAGAGAGACCCTGTCCGGCGCTGCGCCAGCCGTATTTGTAATTGGCAATTTGTGATTTGTGATTTTCGGTGCGGCCATCTACGGGTTAGGACGAGCACCCTAGTAGGCCGCGGTCTTGTAAATTACAAATTACAAAATCACAAATTCGGCTACACGCTCTGCAGCGTGGCGGAGGAAGCCACCTTCAGCAGCTCGCGGGCGTTGGCAGCTGGATTGCCCTGCCCGAAGACGGCGCTTCCGGCGACCAGCACCTCAGCTCCGGCGCGCACCACCGGCGCCACCGTGTCGAGCGCAATGCCTCCGTCCACCTCAATCCGGAAGCCGGCACTGTGGGCGTTGCGCATGGTGATCAGCTTGCGGATCTTCTCCAGCGATGCGGGAATGAACTTTTGCCCCCCATAGCCCGGATTCACTGACATGACCAAGACGAAATCCACCATCTTGAGTACTTCGCCCAAGGTGTGGACCGGGGTCGCGGGATTGATCACCACCCCGGTTTGCATGCCCAAGCTGCGGATCAACTCCAGGGTCCGGTGCAGATGGATGCACGCTTCCTGGTGGACGGATATCCAATCCGCGCCGGCCTCGGCAAAAGCCGGAATGTAGCGGTCCGGGTTCTCGATCATCAGATGGCAATCGAGCGGCAGGCGGGTGGCCTTGCGCAACGACGCCACCACCGGCGGTCCGATGGTGAGGTTGGGGACGAAGTGTCCGTCCATGACATCGACGTGCAGCAGGGTCGCGCCGCCCTGCTCGGCGGCATGGACCTGCTCCGCCAAATGGGCGAAATCCGCGGATAAAATCGAAGGCGCCAGCTCGATCAAGGGTTTGTCCTATGTTGTGGATTCTACACTAGCTATTGGCCATCAGCCATGGCGTCAGCCATCAGCCATTCGCTTTTCGGCTACCGGCTATCATGAGCCCGGCGTCTGCTTGAGACCTATATGTGTCGTCCCTACGGGACTCGGGTCACAATTTGTGTGCTCACCCAGGGCTTACGCCCTGGGCTATTGTCTGCCGCCCCTTCGGGGCTGGATCTTAGGCTGCCGGAGGAAGAGGCCTACCGCGGATCACACGGATCGGGAATGGATTTGCGCTGCTAAAACCAAAAGAATCCGCGTTAATCAGTGCATGATCCGCGAGATCCGTGGTGAGCCTTTCGCACCTGAAGGCGTGCCCTTTCAAAGCTCCAGGCTGCACCACTCTGGTTTTGCTATAGTGCGCCGCTACTGAGGAACCCTGCTACCTGATACCTGTTACCTGCTGTCTAACTCGCGGCGAACACTTCGAGATCAATCTCGCTAAAGAACTCGGCGTGGAGACGGCGGACCGCTTCCGGCACCTGGTCTTCCTCGATCACGAACGTGATGTTGATCTCGGAGGCCCCCTGGGAAATCATGCGCACATTGATGTCACCCAGCGCGCCGAAAACCTTGGCGGCGATACCCGGAGTCCCGCGGATGTTATCGCCCACCAAGCAGACGATTGCCTTGCGGCCCTCGTACTTCACGTCGGCGAGGTCTTGCAGGTCGGCGGCTACGGCGGCAATGGCCTCTTTCGAATCGACCGTAACCGAGACGCTGACCTCGGAGGTCGAGACCACGTCCACCGGGGCGTGGTGGCGATCGAAGACTTCGAAGACAGAGCGCAGGAAGCCGTGCGCGCCGAGCATGCGTGTCGCCACTAAATCGACGATCGTGACGCCCTTTTTGGCGGCGATGGCCTTGAAAGAGTTCTTGCAGGGAACCGTACTGGACTGGATGCGCGTGCCCTCGTTCTTCGGATTGTGCGAATTCAGCACGTAGACCGGGATGTTCTTCTCCATGGCGGGCAACATGGTCGCCGGATGCAGCACCTTAGCGCCGAAGAAGGCCAGTTCGGCGGCCTCCTCGAAGCTGATCACCTTGATGCGTTTGGCATCGGGGCACAGGCGCGGATCGGTGGTCTTCATCCCATCCACATCGGTCCAGATCTCGATGCGCTCGGCATCGAGCCCGGCGCCGAAGATGGCGGCGGAAAAATCCGAGCCGCCGCGGCCGATGGTGGTGGGCACGTTGGCGCGGGTCGAGCCAATGAACCCGCCCATTACCGGCACAATTTCGCGATCCATCAGCGGCTTGACCACGGCGGCCAGGCGGTCGTGGGTGTCCTTGAATTGCGGGACGGCCCGCGTGTAGGTGGCGTCGGTGACGAGGACCTCGCGCGAATCGACGTGCTCGGCGTTCATGCCACGTGAGCGAAAAGCGGCGGCGATCATCTTGCTGGAGAGCCGCTCGCCATAGCCGACTACGTGGTCGCTGCTGCGCGGCGAGAGCTCGCCCAAAATAGCGATGCCGCGGAGCAAGTCGTCGAGCGCGTCGAACATAGCTTCCAGTTCGTCGTGCGTATCGGTGTTGTTGGCGCCGAGCAGTTCGGTCGCCGTGCTGTAGTGGCGCTGGCGAATGCCGTTCGAGAGCTGCAGGGCGGTGGCGCGGTCGCCGGCGCTAGCTGCCTTGCCCATGGCTATTAACTGGTCGGTGATCTTGGCCATGGCGCTGACTACGACCAGCGGTTTCTGTGGCAGGCGTTCGCGAACGATGCAGGCGGTGCGGTCGATGGCGGCGGTATCCTGCACCGAGGTGCCGCCAAATTTCATGACGATCATGAGCCGATGTACCCCTAGGCCTTGAGAAGTTCGGCATTGAGCAAGGCTGCGCCTGCGCCGGTCGCGCCAAGAAATGCCGACATCAATCTATGATTACACTGGGCGCACTCTATGGGACCGCAGCAGGCGCAGAATGCCGCTGGGGGATGTGCGACGGCTTGAGACCCCATGACCAACGCTGCGCGCTCGTCTGGGCCTTAGCCGCCGGATCCAATTTCCCGTGGAGAGGTGAACACCCTCAGCAGCATTTTAAAGGAATTTGGGCTGGAGCCTGCCGGAAAATTGTGAGGAGGGTTCAGAGGCGTCTCACCCGGCGGCGCTGTAATCGGCCGAATTACACTGACGCCTTTATCGTCGGGTTCTCCTTCAAGAGGGTCGCGGTGAATCTATTCAAGTCACTACTGCGAAAATTTGCAACATTAATCATTATGGGGCCTGTGTTGTCCCTGAGATGAATGATCCAGCTTCCATGCGCTCCGAATAAGTTTTGACCGCGTTCGAGGGATCCCACTGCGAGTATCGGAATCTCTTTCGTTCGCCACAACTCTTTGTAAGTTATCGTGCTATCGGAAAGCTCGAGCCTTAAGGTGCTCAGATAGTAGTAAATCAGAAGAAGCAGAAAACTCATTGCACCGCCGCCCTCAAGAGCGCTCGTTTTTCCGATGTGAACTGCTACATAGATTGATAAGGCGATTATTGAGCCCAGGATAATTCCGAATCCAACATAAGGTTGTTTTCTCGCGCGAATGACGATTGGCTCGAACATGTCTCCGCTGCCTTTGTATTGATTTATCGAATGACTCGAAAGCTTGTTGAAACTGATAGTGACTACGTCAGTGTTGGGTCGCGGTTGCGGCCGATTCGTTTGGCTTGACCAGGTACTCATCCAGGAATACGGCCACTACGGCTGCGGTCGGCACCGCCACCAACGCGCCCAGAACGCCTTCCAGTGCGCCGCCGAGGCTCAGGGCGATGATCACCGCCAGTGGCGGCAGATTGACCGAAGCCCGCATGATACGCGGCGTGAGGAAGGCGTTCTCAAGCTGGGTATAGATGAGATAGAAGATTGCCACCCCCAGCAGCTTGGTCCAGGAATCGACGGCGGCCACCGTGGCGGCCAGCAGGAACGAGGTCAGCGGGCCGACGATGGGCACGATATTGGCCAGCCCGGCAAACACCGCCAACGCATAGAAATAGCGCACATGCAGCAGCCAGAAGGCGAGCGCGCTGGCGCACCCGAGGATGCTCATCAGGGCAAACTGCCCCACCAGCCAGTGACGCATGCGCTCATCCGCACGGAGCAGGGTGGGTTCGAGATGGGAACGATGGCGCGGCGGCAACAGCGACATCGCCCAGTGGAAGGCGCGCTCGCCGTCGAGGATGAAATAGGCAGTCAGGATCAGCCAACTGAAGAACCAGAACACGCCACCCGCGACGTCCTTAAATAGACCGACCACATCGCCCACCGCTCCAGCAATCTGTGCCTGCAGGCTGGCGGGATCAAATCGGCTGGCGAAGGGGATATGCTTGGTTCGCTCCGCGAGTTCAGCGGCCCGTCGGGGCCAGTCCACCGCGAACGCCTCCAGGTCGCGAAAGACCGGCGGCAGCGCGAAAATGAAGAACAGGGCAAGCAGCGCGGCACCGGTGAAAAGGATCGTCAGGATGGCCAGCCCGCGCCCCGGGCGCCAGCTCCCCAGGTGAATCCGCTGCACCGCCTGAATCGCTGGCCCGATTACCACCGCGAACAGCACGCTGACATACACCAGCAGCAGCACGTCATGGGCGAGCCACGCGATGTATAAAGCGATTAGCAGCGTGAATAAGAAGACGATGTCAGAACGGCGCATGAGCGGTTCTCATGAGTACGGAGAGGCTATCTTACAAATCGGTTTGTATCAGGGCGCGACTTTAGTCGTGCTGTAAGGGTGCGTCAAGTTACTCGGGCTTTAGCCCCTGCCTGATTATGATTGGCAGCAGAAGGAGCTAAAGCCCCGCCCCGATTTCCAGCCCCTGTGCGGCACGACTGAAGTCGTGCCCTGATACGTCCCGCATCGATGTGTGAGATAAATTCTGAGTCTACCTGGTCTTGGCAATCTCCGGCGCCTTGGGTACTTTGCCCGGGGGCGGCTGTTGCAGGTGGTATTCGGTCAGGCCATCACGCAGGAACTCGAATGCCTCCTCGGGTGTGTCGGCGAACTGAAACAGGTTGGAGTCGCCGGGGGAGATCACGGCAGCGTCCACCAGGGCCTCAAAGTTCACCACCTTGGTCCAGTACTCCCGTCCATAGATGACGACGACGATCTTCTTGGCCAGTTTCTCGGTCTGAATCAGGGTGAGGATCTCGAACAGCTCGTCGAAGGTTCCAAAGCCGCCCGGGAACACGATCAGCGCCTTCGCCAGATACGCAAACCAGAGCTTGCGCATGAAGAAGTAGTGGAACTCGAAATTCAGTTCGGGTGAGATGTACGAGTTGGGCATCTGCTCGTAAGGCAAGGCGATATTCAGGCCGATCGTCTTTCCACCCGCCTCGCGGGCGCCGCGATTGGCGGCTTCCATGATCCCCGGTCCGCCTCCCGTGGTTACCACAAAACGAAAGCGCTTGGACGGTATGGTCATGGTCCACTCGGTCAGCATGTGGGCGAGCCGGCGCGCGTCTTCGTAGTAGCGGGCCATGTTCACGTGCGCTTTGGCTAGCTTCAGGCGGTTTTGCTCTTCGGGCGGGGCCGGCATCGCGGAGCCGGACTTTTCCAACAGCAACAAGTGCTCTTCCGCCGAGGACTGACTCTTAAAGCGCGCGGAACCGAAGAAGACCACGGTGTCCTGCACGCCTTCCCGGCGAAATCGCGCCAGCGGCTCCTGGTACTCGGCCATGACCCGCAGAATGCGGCCGTCCGGGCTATTGAGAAACTTCTTGTTTTCGTAGGCGAGGGGAGATCGTTCCACTGTGTTGAAGAAATCCATGGCGTTTTTGCAACTCGATCAGCATACAGGACGCTTGGCGTTGGGAACAGGGTTGCTAAGGGCGGTGGCGCCCACCCACATCTGCCAAGCAAACGTGGGACACAACTCTCAGGCGTGGGGAAGACGTCTGACGGGCGTTTCGGGGTGGCACTGTCCTATATGCGCTTGGTTGTGCCGCACTACGCTAGGCCCTGACTTCCTTGTAGCGCACCGCTTCCCAGATTCCGAGCCAGGTGTCTACCAGGCCGAGACCGCTGACCGCGCCGCGCAAGAAATTATGCTGAAGGAATTCCCGGATCGTCGGATGATCGAGCAGTAGCCCGTTTTCGCTCCATATACGGGTCCAGGGCAGGATCGCGAGCAACAAGCCCAACTCCACGCAGAAGGTCACGAAAATGACCAGCGATAATCGCCGCACCCAGAGCGGCGTGCCGGACTCTCTTCTGGATGTTTCGGAGATCGTGGGTACGACTTCTTCCCCCCGCAAACGACCTTCGGCGGGGCGTGCGGGTGCGGACACGGGCAAGTTGGGATTCGCGCTCAACTGGGGCAACACCTCATCACGGTCAGGCCGCCCGCTGGCCGGGCGTGCCTGCTTGGGCCGTAGCGAATCCATACAGTGATTCTACGACTTCAGGGCTTTGATGCGAACTGCCACGTCCCGGTAGTCGATGTTATTGCCATAAACTTCCAGGAAGTGGCCCAAGGCGGCGGTCTTGTTGCTGGCCATTTCGTAGGCGCAGCCGAGCTCGTAGTGGATCGCTACCGCCGCCTCGTTGTCGATGCTGGGGAACTTGAGCGCTCTTTCGTACCAGCGAATGGCCGCCTCGGGAACCCCCTTCTGCACAAAGCAATCAGCCAACCAGGTGAATGCCTGCAGGACTTGCGGGAAGGGGTGGCCCCGCTCGACGGCTTGGCAGACCTTTTGCATTTCGCCGATGGCTTCATCCATCAGGCCCATTTCGCGGAAGGCGACGCCGAGGTTGTAATGCGTTTCCACATCGTCGGACGCCGCGCTCGGCGACGCGCTCTTCTCCATGTCACGCTTAAACTCAGAGAACACATCAGAAAGCGCGAAACTAATGTCCTCAAGCCCACTCGAGCCACGCAAGCCGCCGTCGAGCTTGGGGAACTCCAGGGGAGTCGCAGGCGTTGGCTCGGGGGCGCCTTCCCTGGGAACAAATTTATCGCCAACCGGGAGTTCCAGCAGGTTACTTTCTCGGCTTGCTAACGAGGAAGAAGCGTGGTTCGGGGAAGGGAAGTCTGCCGTTGCCGCCGTTTTTTGAGCTGCGAACTCAATCAGCGGCTCCACGGTTCCGGTCAAATCGAACAGCGCGGTACTCGACTCGACTCCCAGGTTCAACGAGCCCCTATCCGGGGACACAGGCATGCAGGGGGGCGGAGCCGGCATTGCACTGTACGGCTCCGATGTGGGAGCATTTCCGTCGGGTAAGGGAACTTCGCTCAGGTCGAATTCGCTGAGAGCGGACGTGCCCGGTTCGTCCGTCGGGCTGCCCAGCACCTCGAGTTCGGGGATCTCACGTTCCTGCTCGCCACTTGCTTTCAGGCGCGCCAGTTCCGCCCGCATCTCCACGATTTCCGGCAGGTTTGGCTGGGCGGCCTCGCAGCGCACCAGGGCCGATTCGGCTTCCTGCAACATGGTTTGGGACAGGTAAAACCGGATTTCGTCCAGTAGGTCGGAGACCGCAGCGGAGTCGCCGGTCGCCGGCGCCGCCTCGGGCAGAAGATCGTGCGCCGCGAGATTTGCCACCTCAGCCCCAAGCGGCGCTTCGGGTTCTTCAGCGGCCCCAGCCGTCGGTGTGGTCTCCGCCGAGAACATGTCTTCCCACTCGGTCCCGGGGGCGATCTCGCGGGTACTCGGATTGGCCGCCATGACGCTTTCCGCAGCGCTCCCTGAGGACGTCTCCGCAGCCGCAACGGGGGCCGGATCCACGGCCTCCGAGATCGACGCGGTTCCCGATTCCGTGCCTGTTTCCGGAGTTACGCGGTGGGGCGGCGGCGCTTCGGATTGCAGGTCGAATTCAAAACACGGGGTCTCCCGATCCGCAAACCCGGTCTGTTCGCGGTTGAACTCGTGCTCCATTACCTCGACATCGGGTTTGGGCGCTGCGGGATTGGGCGTGGGTTCGAGCTGCGCGCTTGTTTCGGAGCTGGGCGTGGGGGTGACGCGTTCGCGGTAGCTGCGGGCATAGGCCGCAAAGCGGTGTGAGTCGTCCTCGCAACCGGCGCCGGCGTATGCGGTGCTGACGACGGCGCAGCGGTCTGCCGCCTCGATCCACCGGCCCATCTTGGCATAGAGGATCGCCAGCCGGCAGTTGACCTGAGGGTCGCGCGGCACAGTTCGCAGAACGGATTCCAACTGCAGCACCGCGCTCGACGGCAGGTTGTAGGATTCGTACAAGTCCGCCTCGGTCATCGCCGCTCGGATGGCCTCCCTCACCTCCTTGCTATAGGAAGTGCCGGGGAGCGCCGGGGGCAACTCGTTGAAGCTTTCCAGTTCCTTCGTGTCGCCGTCGTCAGCGGACAACGGAGATGCGGTTGTGGAATCCCCGAGTTGCGCCACGATCTGGCGATAGTGCTCCAGGTGCTGCGGATTGGAGGGCTCCATCTCCGTCAGCTTCTTATACAAATCCCTGGCCCGTGGCAGGTCATGTTCCTGGACGCAGGCATGGGCGAGCAGTTCCGTGACCTCGGTCAAATGGCTGGAATCGCCGGCCTGCTGGAACAAATTGCACAGCGCTTCGAGTCCTCTCGCATCCGTCTTGACGTTGGCGATGGCGCCGTGGAGCATCTCCAACACGGCGGCAGAGTTCCACGCGAGCAGGCGGTCGGCCGCTTCGCTATACGCGCGGATAGCAGCTTCATGGGCTCCCGCGGCGAACAGCGCCTCACAGTAGGACATAACCCCAGCGGGATCGTTAAACACGCTGAGCAGCTTGCGTGCGATCGGCTCGGCTTCCGGAAAGCGTTGCAGCTTGAGCAGCGCCTTGAGCAGGGCGCGCAGTCCCTCCGGATGGGAATCCAAATCCGCCGCCTGTTCCAGGAACTTGATGCCGGATTCCGGGTCATTGTTATCGATCCGCGTGATTCCGCGCAGGAGCAGACCCTTGCTGAATGCCGGGTCTAAGGTAAGGACGTGGGAGAGCGCACTGTCGGCGGCATCCAGCGCGCCCTTGGCGCGCAGCGCCGCAGCCGAGCGGTAATAGACGTCGCGGGCTTCGGCGGAGTGGCCCAGCTTCATGTGAATTTCGGCAAGCCGGGCCTGCAGAACACCATTCTCCGGATCGAGCTCTACCATCCGCTCGAATACGTTGGCTGCCCGGTCCAGCTCGTTGCGGCGCAGGAACTGCTCACCGGCAATCGTGTATTGCTGGCGAGCGTCGGTATAGAGACCTTGCTGAGTGTAGAACGCGGCCAGCTTGAGGAGGGCGCCGCTGGCCTGAGGGTTTAGCTTGGTCAGCTTTTTATACATCGCGATGGCTTTGACGATGAAGCCATCGGCGGCATAAGCGTCGCCTATCCGGCCGAAGTACTCGGTGGCCTTGTCCGCGTCACCGATCCGGGCGTACAGATCGCCAACCGTGTTCAGAACGGTGAGATCCGTTGGGTCCTGTTTTGCGATCTTTTCGTATTCGGCAATGGCGTTGTGCAGCTTGCCTTGCTTGACGTATCTCTCGGCGTTGTTGGAAGCCTTGGTCTTATTGAACCCGAATCCGAACATGTGCAGACTCCGGCGCCCCCAGGGCGAGCTGACCTTCAACGTTAGCACGGTAAGTAACCTGACCAGCAGTTCCGAAAGGACATGTCCAACCTGCGACGGCACATTGTTTGGGAGGGTGCGGGAGGACTTGGGCGTTAACCGAATCAGCGGCGAAGGACTAGCGCTACAATTGCCAGGATGGGTAATATCCACGTCCTTCCCGAGCACGTAGCCAACAAGATCGCCGCCGGCGAAGTGGTCGAACGCCCCGCCTCAGTGGTCAAGGAGCTGCTCGAGAACTCGCTGGATGCGGGCGCAACCCGCATCGTGGTGCGGGTGGAGGCGGGCGGGAAGAAGCTCATTCAGATCATCGATGACGGCTGCGGCATGGTGCGTGACGACGCCTTGCTGTGCTTCGAGCGCCATGCCACCTCGAAGCTGAAGAACGCCGACGACCTGCTGAACATCACAACCCTCGGCTTTCGCGGCGAAGCGCTGCCCTCGATTGCCTCGGTGTCACGGCTTCACCTGGAAACACGAGCCGCCGACGACAAGGCTGCCACCGTGGTGGACATCGCCGGCGGCAAGATGCTCAAGGTTGAGGAAGCCGGGCTGCCGGTCGGAACGTCCATTACCGTGCGCGACCTGTTCTTCAATACCCCCGCCCGCAAGAAATTCCTCAAGGCCGAATCGACCGAGCTCAGTCACATCGCGTCGCTGGTGACGCATTACGCCCTGGCGCATCCGGACATGCACTTCGAGCTGCACTCGGCGACCAACGCCCTGCTCATCGCCGCGCCTGTGACTAAACACTCCGAGCGCATCTTCCAGGTATTCGGCGCGGAGACGCTCGACCAGCTCCTGCCCGTCGCCGCCCTTCTGAATCTGGAGCGCGCCGGCTTGCCTCCGCCACCGCAGTGGCGTCGCGAAGAGGATTACCAACCTGCGGAACCCGGCGAGTTCAAGCTGAAGGGCTTCGTCTCTAAACCGGAAATCCAGAAGCTGAACCGCAATTCGATCTTCGTCTTCGTGAACGGACGCCTGATCCGCGATCGTGTGGTGCAGCACGCGCTCATCGAGGCGTATCGCAACCTGATGCCAGCGACGGTGTACCCCGTCGTCCTGTTGTTCCTGGAGATGCCGTACACCGAGGTGGACGTCAACGTTCACCCGTCGAAGGTCGAGGTGCGCTTTCGCCAGCAGGCGGTGGTGCACGACTTCGTGCGCGATTCGGTTCGCGCCGCCTTAATGAAGGCGCGGCCCATTCCCCAGTTCACGCGCGAGATCCACGCACAACCCACGGCGAGCCCGGCGCTTACCCCCGGTGCGCGTAACGCCGGCGCCTCGCCGGTGGGGTCCGAGCTGGGCATCACGGGCGCCGACACGAGCTTTGCTTTGTGCGCGCCCGTCCCTCCGCCGCGCAATGAGGCTTTTCGTTTTGAGAGTGGGATCGATGTGCAGGCGAACGCGGCGATGCCTGTGCCACGGCTGCCCATCCGGCAGTTTCCGCCGATGCCCAATGACCCCAACCGGCCACCGATCCAGGCGGGGAGCGTTTCCACGCAGGCCGAGGCACGCGAGCAGGGTCCCGCCGGCGAGACGCCGGCGCTACAAGAAAACCAGACGCCGGTGCTAGCAGACATGGATGCTGCGGAGATCGCCTCCCTCCGCCCCTTGGGCCAGATTCGAGAGTCCTTCATCATCGCGGCAAACGGCGATGGGCTGTGGATCATCGACCAGCATGTGGCGCACGAGCGCATCCTCTTCGAGCGCGTGCTGAAACAGCGTGCCGTCGAGCGCGTCGAGAGCCAGCGCCTGCTGATGCCGCTGGTCATCGAACTTACGCCGCAGCAGCAGGCGATCTACGCCGAGATCAGCGACGAGCTGGCGCGCAACGGTTTCGAGGTCGAGCCCTTCGGCTCGCGCACCCTGGCGGTGAAGACCGCGCCGGCAGGGGTCGAGGCGCATGACGTGGAAGCCATGCTCCACGAGTTGCTCGACCAATTCCAGCGCGAAGAGCAGGTGATGAACCTGGACACCGTGCGGCACGGGATCGCCGCTTCCATTGCGTGTCACGCCGCGATCAAGGTCAACACCCCGCTCGAGAGCAACAAAATGGAGTGGCTGCTGCGCGAGCTGGCGCAAACCGAGTGTCCGATGAGCTGTCCTCACGGACGACCGGTGATGCTGCGGTATTCTGTAAAGGACATTCAGAAGGCGTTTAAAAGGATCTGACCGTCGTTGGTCGTTGGTCGTTGGTCGTTGGCTTGCGACAGCAGACGTCATCGGCATATCACCCGCGAACGACAAACGACCAACGGCCAACGACTAGATGACTGAACAAGAACTCATTCACGCACGCCGCCAGAAATGGCATCTGGACCAGCCGGGCATTCGCACCCTCGAAGAGGCGCGCGAATTCATCGAGTCGGTCGGTTTTTGTCTGATGTACCCTCTGCCACCGGTCGAGATGAAGAGCCCGATGCCGCCGACTCCGACATTCATCGGCGCCTACCTCGGGGGTGATGCGAACTTGCCCAACTGGAGGCAGGCGTTCCGCTATCCGGAAGCGGCGGCCGCGACCGAGTTGATGGTCCGCCTGCTGCGCGACAAGGCAGCCTACGAAGCCAACCCGTTCGGTCAGACGAATTTTCTGGTTTCCGGCTCCATCTTCCCGTTCTTTTATGGGCTGGTGGGCGACCGCAATCCGCGGCAGGTGCCGAAACCCGGAGTTCGCTCGGAATACTCGCAGTTGGCGCAGGACGCGTTCGAGGTGATTCGCGCCGAGGGTGGATTGTCGAAGCCGCGGCTGCGCGAGAAGCTGGGCGGCTCCGTCTCGGATGCTGCGCTGGATCGCGCCCTGGGCGAGCTCTGGTCGCGCTTGCGCATCACCCGCGTGGATTACCGGGAAGGCGAGGGCGGTATTTGGGACGAGCTCTACCGCTATTCGCCGGAGGCGGTGCGGGAGGGCATGCACCTCTCGGTTGGCGAGGCGCTGACGGCGCTGCTCTCGAAGTACCTGGACTGCATGGTCGCGGCGGACCAGCAGGAGCTCGGCGACTTCTTTTCCCACTTCATAGCGCGCTCCAAGCTGAACGAAGCCATCGGCACGCTGCTCTCTGCCCGCGAGCTGGCTTTCGTGCAGGTGGGATCGAAATCGTGCATCCAGATCGCTCCGCCAAGAGTGGCACGGCGGTAATTCAATTTCTTTTTTTGATTTCTGATTTTCAATTTGAAAGCCGTCTTACCGCGATATGCGTAGTGCATTCCTGGGTTTACCGGGAGGCGCACCGCAGAGCATGAAAATAGCGGCTGCGCCTAGGTTTAGCCCCGTAGGGGCGACAGAAAATAGCCCAGGGCGTGAGCCCTGGGTGGGCGCACAAATTGTGATCCGAGTCCCGTAGGGACGGCACTCCCGCGCCACGGTGCCTTTTTCCCTTGGAGGGATGGTGGCCCTCAGCCGCTAAAGCGGCTGCAAAACCCGCGCCGCATAATGTGCGGTATTAGTGACGCACTACCCTGACTAGATGCGGTCGTCCCAGAGCAGCGAGTACATGTTCTCGCCCTCGACCAGACGTTCCAGGGCGCGCAGTTGTGGCGGAAAGTAGAGCAGTCCGGTCTCGGGATGCCGGGTGAAATAGGCCATCACGCGGTCCGAAATGGGGGCACCGCCGCGCACCCGCATGAGCTGCAGCATGGATTGCAACTGGCTCCGATCCGCAGGGAGAAAACAGGGCCGCGGGGACACCCATGCCAAACGCAGCAGGGCGCAGAAGGTCTCGAACTCCACTACCGCCAAACTTTCGCCCCAATGGGGATCGAAGGGGAAGAACGGATATGGGTTCTGGTTGCTCGCCCGGATCTGCGGCTGGGGCCACATGGGCACCAGCGGAGGCGTCCCGCCCTTCGGCATGTCATCCTCCTAGAAACCTTTCAGAGTCTGCTGCCATTGAGAATCCAGCTACTTGTCCGGGAATGCAATCGGGGTTTCACCGTAGTTACTGTGGGCAGTGCAGCGCCAGCGTCTCGCCAGAGTGCTGCCCGACCCGTATACCCCGCAAGCTGACGCCGGACGCATGGCTCCGGTCCAGGCGCGCAGTTATTAGCAAAGAATCAGACCCTCCCAGCGAACTCCCGCGTTTCCGTGGACACCTTGACTTTTTCACCTTGCTTAATGAAGAGGGGAACGCGGATTTCGATGCCAGTCTCCAGCTTCGCTGGCTTGGTTACGTTACCGCTTGCCGTGTCGCTACGGGCACCGGGTTCGGTATAGGTGACAGCCAGCTCCACGTGGGGTGGCAGCTGTAACCCGATGGGGTTGCCGTTGTACTTATGTAACTGGATGATGGCTCCTTCCACGATAAAGTCCAGGGCGTCCCCGGTCATTTCGCCGGAGAGGGTGAGGGTCTCGAAGCTCTCCTGGTCCATGAAGTGAACACCATCTCCGTCGCTGTACAGGTAGGATGCCTCGACCATCTGGAGGTCCGGTTCCTTGAACTTGTCGCTGGCCTTGAAGGTCTTGTCAAAGACAGCGCGGGTGAGAAGGTTGCGCATCTTCAGGCGGACCAAGGTCTGGGCGCCCCTGGCGGTGGGGGTGGAAACCTCCGCTTCCAGGCACAGGAACGGGGTGTTTTCGACCTCGAAGAACATTTTGCGCTTTACGTCAATGGCGTCGATCAATGCGGCCATGATTTCCTCAAAGACAATGGGTCCGAAGCGGGAGATCCCACTGGGGTCTGATTTGGCTTCCCGCTAAGGTGAATCGTGAATCGTCCGTCAAGGATAACAGGTGGGCATGGCCGGTTCCTGTCGCAAATAAGATTATCGATTTGTACAACTTACAACTGCAGTCTGTGCTTCTTGGGACTTTTTTAGGACGTTCTGGCACGTAGAACTATTTGCCAATGCAGAAGCTGCTGAAGATCAAAGCCAGGATGTCCTCGGTGGTGGTTGCCCCGGTGATCTCGTCCAGTGCTCGCAAGGCGGTGTAGAGATCGAGCAGCACCATCTCGTGCGGGGTGGCACTCGATAGCGCGGCGGCCGCCGCATCCAGCGCAGCGAGGCAGTCCGTGATAAGCGTCTGCTGGCGCAGGTTGGTGAGGAAGCCTTGCTCCTGCTGACCGCCAGCGCCCGCCAGCGCCAGGATCTTCGACCGTAGCTCCTCCATGCCTTGCCCGGTCAGCGCCGAGGTGCGGATCGCTTCCGTTTCCCCCGACCACCATGCGGAGTCCCCGGCAGGCGTGGCTCTTGCGCTTGCCGAGGTGAACGGGTCGGCTCGGTCCGCCGTGTACAAGTCGCTCTTGTTGCGCACCAGTAGACGTTTGCGGCTGATCGTCTTGGCGAGCAATTGGCCGGTCAACTCGTGCTGGTCTTCATCCTGTACGGCGCCGATATCGGTGACGATCAGCACGATATCGGCTTCGGCCAGCGCCTCCATGCTCTTGCCCACGCCGATGCTCTCGGCCTCGTCGCGCGCTTGGCGGATGCCGGCTGTGTCCACCAGCCGCACGGGGATGCCGCCGACGGCCACGGTCTCGCTTACCAGGTCGCGCGTGGTGCCCGGGGTGGCCGTGACAATGGCGCGTTCGTGTTCGACCAGCCGGTTAAACAGGCTGGACTTGCCCACATTCGGCGCGCCCACGATCGCCAGCGTTAAGCCTTCGTGTACCACCTTGCCGTAGGCGAAGGATTCGCGCAGCCGCTCCAGCGGCTCGCGGATGCAGGCCACACGTTCCAGCGCCTGTGGGGTGGGGAGCACCGATACGTCGTCTTCGGCGAAGTCGATCCCCGCCTCGAGCAGGGCGATCAGTTCGACCAGCTTTTGCTTGATCGGCGCAATCCGGTTGGACAGCGCGCCGCCCAATTGTTGCGCGGCAACTTTGGCCTGGTAGAGGGTTTGCGATTCGATCAGGTCGCGCACCGCCTCGGCCTGGGTCAAATCCAGCCGCCCGTTGAGGAAGGCGCGCATGGTGAATTCGCCCGGCTCGGCCAGCCGCGCCCCGCGCGCCAGCGCCAACTCGACCACATGCCGCAGCACGACCGGGCTGCCGTGCGCCGAGATCTCCAGCACGTCGTCGGTTGTGTAGGAATGCGGCTTCTCGAAGAACGACACGACAACTTGATCAATGCGCTCGCCGGTTTCCAGGTCAATGAGCTGGCCGAAGATCGCGCGGCCCGTCTCCAGCGGATGCTTAAGGCGCAGCAGCGGCGCGGCAATCGCCCGGGCTTCCGGCCCCGACAGGCGCACCACCCCGATCCCGCCCCGGCCCGCAGGCGTGGCAATGGCCACGATGGTGTCGTCAAGGTTCACCTGCTGATTTTAGCCGGGCGGGATGCAGACCACACATGGAGAGTGCATTCTGCGCACTCGGGCATTGCATAGGCAAAGAAAAGGCAGCCGGGGTGGCTGCCTGGCTTTTGAGTTGTTACTGATCTACTGCTTCGGCTCGCTTTGCTCGCCGCTGCCCATGGCTCCCTCATGCTGCCGTTGGTGTTCTTCTTTCAACTGCGCGAACTTCTGTCGTTGTTCCGGCGTAAGGACGGACTGGATCTGTGGCTGGGTCGATTGCTGGATCTGTCTGATCTGATCGCGCCTTTGTTCCTGAGTCAACGAGCTGTTGTCGTGGACTGCCTTGAACTGCTGATCCTGACTTTGCAGAATAGGCAGCAGTTTTGCCTTCTGGTCGTCGGTGAGGTTCAACTGTTGGCTAAGCCAGTCCAGGCGTTCTTGGGCACTCTTGGCACGCATCTGTTCATGGCCCGCCATTTGCCCCTGGCTGTGCTCTTGAGTTTCCGTGCCGTAGGTTTGTGCCAGGGTCCAGCAAGCCATTGCCACAACGAGGGCACACGTTAGCGAGACGAGCTTTAAGTAACTACGCATCGTTCCTCCTTGAGATAACGAAGTGGCTGATGGTTTGGTATTGAGATGTTTTCGATCTAGCGTGGGTTGCGCCCAAATGCCACGTCCGGTGGCGCCAAAGGAACAGCTTTGCCCCCTGGCGAATCGGAGTTGCTTAATTTGCCACTCGGACGTAAGGGGCTACTGCTGATAAGCACAGGGAAGCGCTGAAGGTTCATGGCACCCAGGCAGCCATGTTGGTCTCCGGCCAATTTGGCGTCTCGATTCCGACCTTTTCGTGGGAATCGCTTTGTTCGTAGCCTTCAATCAAATGGCAGAGCGCCCTATCGAAGAACTGATTCAGGGATAGCAGCAATTCCATTTCGCCGTAGATCGCAGATCCGGAAGGAACGATTCCCTGTTTTTCGAGAAACTCCCACAAATAATCTTTCATCCGGACCAAGGTCCAACAGCACTCCGCCAGCGTAGCGCCGTGCCAGGCCCACCGCGCGCCTAACTGGCGATAATAGATCTGGATATCGGTATCCGTCTTGGTCAAGAGCCATTCACGTAAGTGTTCGAGAACCTCCGTCGTCCCGGCTTGCAACTCAAGCGTAGGAATCTTGCCCATGCCGCCCGCGCGTAGCGAGTTCCGAATCGTCTGGGTCAGTTTTTGCGTGATCTCCTCAGAATGTGCTTCGATCAGCCCGGTCAAAAGTACAGCAGTCATAGGGTTCGCCCTGGTCACCTTTCCTGATAGTTTAAGATGCCAAGGACGGACACAGGGTGCGGAGAATGGATGCGCGATTGTCGTCACGGGCGACCATGGGGCTCCGAGTCCTCCCCGCTTGGGCGTATCGAGTTCTCTGTGTTGGTGGAACGATTAGCCGCCTCCGGCCTACATGCGAAATCGTCGAAATTCGGATACTCTGACCAGTACATCAATCCGTGACCGAGTGGTGGAGGTTCCATGTTCCGAAATCTCAAGTCTCTGCTAGCCTGCGCTCTTTTTAGCTCGTGCCTGATCTGTGCCGCCTGGGCCGATTCCCTGGAGCTAAAGAACGGCAGCCTGATCAAAGGCACCTATCTCGGCGGCACGGGAACTGTGATCAATTTCCGGGTTGGCTCCACGGTGCAACATTATGCGATTGCCGACGTAGCCTCGATTGCCTTCGACAGCGCCACTCGCGCCTCGAATCAGGACACCGCACCGGAACTGATGCAGCGCTCCGAGCCCTTGCAATCCGCTTCTGCCGCGGGGGACGGCACCAGCGTCACTGTGCCGAGCGGGACCCACCTCTCGGTGCGCATGGTGGACGCGGTTGATTCCGACCGCAACAAGATCGGCGACAGGTTTCATGCCACGCTGGACCAGCCGTTGGTCCTCAATGACGTAACCGTGGCGCCCAAGGGTGCCGACGTATACGGGCAGCTCACGGAAGCCAAGGGCGCGGGGCACATCTCGGGGCGCTCGGAATTGAAGCTGGAACTAACCAGCCTGGTGGTAAACGGACAGACCGTTCCTCTGACAACGGGCGCGTATTCCGTCACCGGCAACTCCCGGACCAAGAACACGGCGGAGAAGGTTGGCGGCGGGGCGGCGCTGGGCGCGATCATCGGGGCGGTTGCCGGTGGCGGCAAAGGAGCGGCGATCGGTGCCGGAGTGGGCGCGGGCGCGGGCACGGCCGTCCAAGTGGTGACCCACGGCCAGCAGGTCCATGTCCCCAGTGAAACCCTGTTGGATTTTGTTTTGCAGCAGGACGTGAGAGTGTCCACCGTAGCCAACTAGGAACACCGTACCGTTTCCGTTCGAGAATTTCCGCGCGAATCCGCGGCGAAAGACGTTATAGTTTCAGAGCAGACGGCGGTTTTTCTCTGCGAACGATACGGCCCCGATGGCGCGGAACAGCGGTCCACAGAATTCCGAGGACGAGTACGCGTCGCCACGCGGCGGTGTGCGCGCGGATCTTGAGTCCTCGCCCGCCGACCCCTTCGGCGACGGCGAGCCTGACTCTGCCCGCCTTCTGGACCTGGAACCGGAAGAGCAATCCCCCTTCCTACGCGCGCAGAAACGCGTCCCGGTGCGTCGCGGACCTTTGCCGAAGAAAGCGGCCAGCCGCCTCAAGGCGGTGCTGGTGCTGGCGGCTCTCGGCGGCTTCCTCGCGGTCATGGGATTCGGGCTTAACCGCTATGTCCGCAGCTCGTGGCGCTTCCGCCTCGAGTCCAGCGACCTGATCTCGGTAACCGGCAACCACAATGTGTCCTTGGCACAAATCCTGGAAGTGTTTGGCGCGGACATCTCGCGCAATGTCTTCTCCGTGCCGCTGGACGAGCGCAAGAAACAGCTGGAGCAGGTGCCCTGGATCCAGTCGGCCGCGGTGATGCGCCTGTGGCCCAACCGGATCGCCGTGAGTGTGCGCGAGCGCACCCCGATTGCCTTCGCCCGGGTCGGATCGCGAATCCTGCTGGTGGACGGCAACGGCGTGCTGATGGAACTGCCGGGTAGTTCTAACCCCATCGCGCCAAATGGCGCGATGGGGACCCCGCAGGCGCATTACTCGTTTCCGGTGATCGAGGGCATGGGCGAAAGCGACCCACTCTCGTCGCGTGCGGCGCGGATGAAGATCTACCAAGCACTGCTGCGCGAGCTCGACGGCGGGGGGGCGCATTACTCGCAGGACCTGAACGATGTGGACCTGAGCGACCCGGATGACGTGAAGGTCACGGTGGCCGACCCAAATGGGGTTATCGTGGTGCATCTGGGGTCGAGCAATTTCCTTGACCGCTACAAGATTTATGTGTCGCACGTGCAGGAATGGCGGCAGCAATACTCCAAGCTGGATTCGGTGGATTTGCGCTATGACCGCCAGGTGATCCTGAACCCGGACTCGCTGCCGGCGGCGGATCCTAGCGTTGCGACCCAAAGCGCAGAGAAAGCCGGGGCTGAAGCGGGGAACGCGTCGAAGACTTCATCAGGGGTATCCTCAGCAGGGCCTGCGCGTGGTTCGAGCGCAGCGAAGAACGCCAAGGCGGCAGCCGTCGCCGTGAAGAAAAAGCGCAAGAGCGAGAAAGCGAACAACGGCAAACACCTGGCGTCGTCTGGCAGAGCCATTCGGGCATGGGCCGACGAGAATAAGCGCGAGTCTAAGAAACAGAGTGCGGTGGAAGGGGCGGCGGTCAACAGCGCGCCGAAACCAGCGGTTGTCGCTCCGCCTAAACCGGCGGGTAACGGTGTGCCCAAACCTGTGGCCAGCAGTGAGCCGAAGGCTCAAGCGGAGTAGACGGAGCCGAGAACCAGGATCGAATGGGGAAACCGAAAGCAAATCTGATCACCGGGATAGACGTCGGCACTGCCAAGATGTGCGCTGTGGTGGCGGAGATCACCGACCAGGGATTGCGCTACCGCGGGCATGGCGTCAGCGAATCGCAGGGCATGCGCAAGGGCCTGATCGTCGAGTTGGACAAGGCGGTCAAGAGCGTGCAGAAGGCGGTCGAACTGGCGGAGAACGCCGCGGGGGCGCCGGTGGAGCACGCGGTCGTAGGCATCGGCGGACCGCATATCCGGGGTGTGAACAGCCAGGGCGGCATCAGCCTGGGCTCGCGTCCGCGCGAGATCACGCGCGAAGACAAGCGGCAGGCAATCGAGCGCGCCCGCGCCATCGCGCTGCCCGCCGACCGTCAGCATGTGCACTTGTTGCCCCAGGAATTCATCATCGACGACCAAGCCGGCATCCACGATCCCGAAGGCATGATGGGGCGCACGCTGGAAGTGCGGGTCCACGTGGCTACGGCCGTGGCCAGCGCCACGCAGAACGTAATCACCGCCCTGAACCGGGCCGGGATCCAGGTGGACGATACCGTGCTCGAGCCGCTGGCGGCGGCCGAGTCTGTACTGCGTGCGGAAGAGCGGGAACTGGGCGTCTGCCTGTGCGACATCGGCGCCGGCTCGACCGAACTGATCGTCTTTCACGAGGGCGCGGTGCAGCACACCGGTGTAGTGCCGGTCGGCGGTGATCACTTCACGAACGACATTGCCGTAGGCCTTCGAACCCCGTTGAGCGCCGCCGAACAGATCAAACAGCAGTTTGGTTGCGCGGTCGTGACCAAGATCCCGGAAGGAAGCGAAATCGAGGTGCCATCGGTGGGCGACCGGCCCTCACGCCTGATGCAGCAGCGGCTGCTGGGCGAGATTTTGGAGCCGCGCTCGCAGGAACTGTTCGAGATGGTGCGCGAGAACCTGCGGGCGGCCAGCGTGCTGGACCTGTGCGGAGCGGGTATGGTTCTCACCGGCGGCGGCGCCAAGTTATCGGCACTGGCCGACGTGGTGGACGCGGTGCTGCACTGGCCGGCGCGCGTGGGTGGACCCGCCGCGCTGCCCAAGATGGCCGCCGAACTGGGCGAGCCCGAATACGCGGCCGCCATCGGCCTGGTGCTCTATGCCTATCGTTCGCGCCTGGCGCGTCCCGGCACGGAGCCCACAGGTTTACGGAGCAAGTTGAAGGCGTTGTTCGCAAAGAAAGTGTAACCACAGGCATGGGGACTCCGAGGAAGATGCTCTCAACGCGAAGGCGCTAAGGCGCGAAGCATGATAAGGCCGAGATTCCTTCGCGTCTTGGCGCCTTCGCGTTGGATTTCCTCTGCGTTCCTCAGTGTCCTCTGCGGTGAAAAGGTATTTCCAATACGACAACTGGGAAGAGAAAAATGGGCGACGATATTCGAATCCAGTTTCACGAAGAACCTCGCAATAACGCGAAGATCAAGGTCATCGGCGTAGGCGGTGGCGGCGGCAATGCGGTCAATCGCATGATCGACGCCAAACTGGAGGGCGTGGAGTTCGTGGTGGCGAACACCGACCTGCAGGCGCTGCGCATGGCCCGCGCCGAGGTGAAGATTCAACTCGGCGTGAAGCTGACCAACGGGCTGGGCGCTGGCGCCAATCCGGAGGTCGGACGGAAGGCGGCGCTGGAAGACACCGACAAGATCATCGAAGCGCTGGAAGGCGCGGACATGGTCTTCGTGACCGCCGGTTTGGGCGGCGGCACCGGCTCGGGGGCGGCGCCGATCATCGCCTCGCTGGCGCGCGAGATGGAGGCGCTGACTGTAGCGGTCGTCACCCGGCCTTTCTATTTCGAGGGCAAGCGGCGCATGGCGCAGGCCGAGCGCGCCTTGCAGGACCTGCTCGATTCGGTGGACACGATGATCGTCATCCCGAACGAGAAGCTGCTGGCGGTGGCGCAGGACGCGGGCTTCTTCGAGTCATTCCGCGTGGCGGATGACATCCTCCGCCAGGCGGTGCAGGGCATCTCGGACATCATCACCATCCCGGGCATCATCAACCGCGATTTTGCCGACGTGCGCGCCATCATGCAGGGCATGGGATACGCCGTCATGGGCACCGCGACCGGCAAGGGCGAGCGGCGCGCGGTCGAAGCGGCCCAGCGCGCGATCGCTTCGCCGCTGCTCGAGCAGGGTGCGATCGACGGCGCGCGCGGCATCCTGATCAACGTTACGGGCTCCAGCACAGTGAGGCTGGCCGAGGTGGTCGAGGCGACCACGATCATCCAGAACGCCGCCCACGAGGACGCCAACATCATCTTCGGCGCGGTGCTCGACGAGAAGATGAAGGACGAGGTCAAGATCACGGTCATTGCCACCGGTTTCAAGTGCACCGAGCGGCTTGCCCCGAAGGCAGCGCCCGCATGGGAGCAGGTGGAGCAGCAGCAGGCAGCCGCGGCGGTCGCACCCCCCGTAGTTACACAGCCCGCGGCGCCACCACCTCCACCAGAGCCGCCCTCGATTGAGGAAGTGAAGAACAACGTCAAAACCAGCTTCGCCGAGGACGACCTGGACGTGCCCGCCTTCCTGCGCAAACGGCAGGAGCAGCAGAACTGATTTACCGCAGAGAGCGCAGAGGTCAGCGCGGAGGACGCAGAGGAAGCAAGTTCAGAGAATCAGGATTTCAGTTTGCAATTTACGACTTCTATTTCTGATTCTTCCTCTGTGTCCTCTGTGTCCTCCGCGCTGACATCTGCGCCCTCTGCGGTGAAAGGGTTTGGCCCAAGCGGAGGTTCGCTTGTTTGACCCGCCTGCCGGGCGGCAATTAGCATCAGGTATTCCCTTCGACATAGGACAGCAGCGTTGAAAGTTGGATCCTGGAAATCTGTAGTTTGGGCTCTATTGGTGGCGGCGACGGCGCTGCTGGCCACCTCCTGTGAAGAAGGTTCCAAGAAGAAAGCCGCGACCGCTCCTCCAGCCCAGGCGCAAGCCCCCGAGCTAAGCCAACCGATTCCTGCAGCACCGGTTGCGCCCCCGCATGAGCCGACCAAGCCCGAGCTGAAGTCTGGTCCCGCCGAAGCGCTGATCGCAGCCGTCGAGAGCGAATACCAGGCGGGGCGCGCCGAGT
Source organism: uncultured Acidobacteriota bacterium (assembly GCA_963837635.1). Classification (GTDB taxonomy): domain Bacteria; phylum Acidobacteriota; class Terriglobia; order Terriglobales; family Acidobacteriaceae; genus CAWINY01. Next base: position 832,481 of record CAWINY010000007.1, on the reverse strand, counting down.
ACAACGCCGGCCATCTGGAGTCGGCCAAGCAGAGATTCGATCACGCCTTCGACCTGCTGGTGAGCAGCCCATTCTCGATCCGCGACAATGATCGCCTGCAGCACGAGTTCGACAAGCTGGTCGAGGGAGTCCACAGCCTGGAACTGGTGGCCTTGAAACAGGGTGACGGCTTTACCGAGCAGAGTTCCGAACCGGCGCCGATCGACGAGGCCAACGAGATCACCTTCCCGGTCGATCCGAACATCAGGGCGAAGGCGGAGGAAGAGGTCAAGATCACCCGATCCGACCTGCCCTTGATCCTGAATGATGCGGTTGCCAGCTACATCGGATATTTCTCCGGCAAGGGCCGGGGCACGATCGAGCACGCGCTGGTACGCTCGGGGCGCTACAAGGACATGATCCAGCGAGTACTCAGAGAAGAAGGCGTCCCGCAGGATCTGATCTACCTGGCGCAGGCCGAGTCGGGATTCCATCCCCTTGCGCTGTCGAGGGCGGGGGCGCGCGGCATGTGGCAGTTTATGGCCGGGCGGGCCTCGTTGTACGGCTTGCAGCGGGACTGGTGGGTCGATGAGCGTCAGGATCCCGAGAAGTCGACCCGGGCGGCGGCGCGGCACCTGAAAGACCTGTACAACGACTTCGGTGATTGGTACCTGGCGATGGCGGCCTACAACTCGGGGCCGGGCACAGTGCAAAATGCGGTCCAGCGCACCGGCTACGCGGACTATTGGGAGCTTTACCGGCGAGGCGTACTGCCCCAGGAGACGCGCAACTACGTGCCCATCATCCTGGCCGTGACCATCATGGCCAAGAACCCGCAGCAGTATGGCCTGGAGCATCTGGCGCTGGAACGTCCGGTGGCCGGTGACACGGTGACCATCAACTACCCGGTCGACCTCAGGTTGGTGGCAGAGTGCGTAGACAGTTCGGCTTCCCAGCTGCAGGAGCTGAATCCCAGCCTTCTGCGCATGACCACCCCCAAGGACGAAGCCTTTGATCTGCAGCTTCCGTTGGGCACACGGGACAAATATCTCGCGGCAATTGAGACGATTCCCCCCGATATGCGCATCTGGTGGCGCTATCACCGGGTAGCGCCAGGCGACAATCTGGAAACCGTGGCGCGGAAATATCACACCACCGTGCAGGCCATTGCCGAGGTGAACAACCTGGACGAAGATCAGCCGCTGCGGACCGAGAGCAAGCTGGTGATCCCCGTCGCTCCAGGACGTCAGAAAACCGCCGAAGACGAGACCGTCAACTCTTCCCTCAAGCTGGCCCGCTACAAAGTCCGCAAAGGAGACACGGTAACCTCGGTGGCCGAAGATTTCGGCGTGCCTGCGGAAAGCCTGCGCAAATGGAACCACTTGCGCGACAGTTCCTTGCGCCCGGGGCGCACCTTGGTGATCCATTCGTCTTCCTCTCGCAGAGAGGCGGGCGCCACCTCCGCGTCCGCGAAGCACAGGCCAGCCTCCAAATCCGCCAAACGCCAGGAAGTGAAGTCCAGGTCTGGCCGGCACACAGTGAGGGCGGAAGCCGGCGATCCGCCGCGCCGCCGCCCATCCGCAACCGCCACCCACGGCACGAAATCGAAGACAAGGCATAGTGGGCACCAAGGCGCGGAGCAATCGTCCGCCGGGCAGAGATCGCACACCCATCGCCCGACTAGAACCACCACAACAGGCAAGCGTGCCAGGGGCCACAAACCCGCTCCCCGGGACTAGAGCTTCCTTCCAGTCCGATCCACCAGCAAGATCCGACAGTGGCTTGCGCCGCAATTCGTCGTCGCTAATCATGGCCTTTAAAGTTGGAGCAAGCGCTGTGCTATAATCCGCGCCGGTTTTGTTCGTTATATTTTGCGCGGGTTCTGCGGTAATCATCAGGTGCGGGGCGCTCCCACGGCGGGGCGGGAAAGGATTGCAAAGGACACATGGCGGACGACAAGACCCTTTGGGCACGGGACGACGAAAATGACGAGTTTAGCGAAACCGGTGGATACGAGGAGTCGCTAGACGAAGATTACGAAGAAGAAGAAGAGGAAGAAGAAGAGGAAGAAGAAGCGGGTGACGAAGAGGTTGGCGTAACTCCCGAGGAGACGCCCGAGGCCGAACCGAAGCCGGCGGCTCCCCGCCGTGCGCCGAAGAAGGCCGTAAAGAAGGCGGCTAAGAAGGCAGTCAAGAAGGCCGCTCAGAAACCTGCCAAGAAAGCGGCGAAAAAGACCGCCAAGAAAGCTCCGGCAAAGAAGGCGGCCAAGAAAGCTACGGCCAAGAAAGCTCCGGCAAAGAAAGCTCCGGCAAAGAAAGCTCCGGCAAAGAAGGCGGCCAAGAAGGCTCCGGCCAAAAAGACTGCCAAGAAAGCCGCAGCGAAAAAGAGCGTCAAGAAAGCGGCGAAAAAGTCGTCACGCCGCCGTTAAGTGCGATTCACTCTATTCTCAAGGAGAACTCACGGCCCCGGACAGCGCAGGCTGCAATCCGGGGCCGTTGTGTTTCAGGTGCCAGGTATCAGGTATCAGGATCAGGTGCAGCTCTCGGCATCCGGTCAAAACCGAGTTTGGCATTCGCCCAAGCTGGAGAAAGGTGCAACTCCTTTTACCCCAAGTACCTATTACCTGCTACCTGGTACCTGTTACCCGGTACCCGTCATCAGCAACGCTTTTTATCCCTTCCCCTGCACCGCAGCCAGGCAGCGGCCGTAGAGCTCTAGCAGTTGCTTGGCGTAATCTTCGGGCTTGCTGGGAGAAGCGGCGCCCGAAAAACCGGCGCCACCGGGCGCGCCGACGGCCTTACCGTAGCCGGTGGTCGCGGCGATGAACTTCATCATGTCGAGCGCGATGTCTTCGTTGCGGCGGGACCCCAGGGTGGAAAGGGGAACTTCGTTCATTAAGGCCTCCAGAGTAGAAATCCTTCGTTATTGGATGAGTGCAGCGGAAGCAGCGGCGCAGGCCTGACGATCCTTGGTCGTTGAACCGTACAGATTCGCGCGTTGTCTTTTTTCCAATGGGATCAGCTGGTCCGCGGCAGCTCTTGGGCTTCCGACGAGCGCTGGGCGCTCGTCGCGGTTGAAACCGGAAATGATAGCAGAGTGTGCCCGTTCGATTGGGCGAGATTACTCTGACTTGCCGCCGCCGTTGCCGCTGCTGCTACCTTGTTGGCCCGAGGACGAACATGCCCAATAAGGACCTGGAGTGCCCGACACGCAGCCGCTGCCGCAGTCATGGAGGAATATTCCCACTCCCAAGATGCCGTTGGACCCCAAGGCATTGAGGTTGCCCGCGTCGTGGCCGCCAGTCGAGCATGCCGGCGCTACCGTAGGAAAGGCGGGGTCGCCGATGACCTGAATGGGCACGGCACTGGCTGTCTCGCCTCCCAGCGTGATATCGGCTGTCCTGACCGATCCCCAAAGGAAACTGCTATCGACGAACCGAGCACAGTTGGCCAGCGGATTGCCGCCGACAGTCTCCGCCGGCAACGAAAGCGTCAGCGCTGAATTAAAAATCCGCAGTCCAGAGGACCCGGTATCGACCAGCACATGGTCGATTGTCTGGCAAGTGGAGGTGTTCGGAACGCAAATTTTGATGCTGACGAACACGGTATTAGCGTCTCTTAGGGTAAGACCAGTAGGACCGGCATCGACCGTAATTTGCACTACGTTAGGATCCTGTAAGGAAACACTCGGGCTGGGGTTGGGAATGTACGCAACGTACGCGCCGTTCCCCGACTGATTCTCGAAATTGGTGAATACATTGTTGCCGAAGAAGAAGGGCAGTCCCCAGTCGAAGGGCGAGCTAGGCCCCGTCAGGTTTGAGCTAGGCCCCGCCAGATCGTTAAAGGCGGTGTTGGTGCCAGAGAAGAGCTGATCGGCGCTCACCACAGTGAAGTCAACAGGGCTGGCCGTTCCGGGCGTTGCCTGCGAAGGCACAGGAGAACTCGGGCAGTAGAAACCCGCGCTAGAGGTACACGTAGTAGAGATGTTCAGCGTATTGGGGAAGAAAAGGCCGTTAGAACCGCTATCAACGAAGCTGTTTGGGTAGGACACGCCGTTAAACGTAGTGGTGAACATCCCAGCGGAATTCAAATTCAGCACAGTGGCGCTGCTGCCCAGCGAATTGTTCGCTTCGGTCCCAATGCCAAACACCATGAAGCCCGGGACGTTGAACGCTCCGGACGGGGATAGGATCGAGGGAAGCTCCAGGATCACGCCATTGTTGTCCTGCGGAAACATCGATACCGGGTTTTGCACCTGTTGAGTCAGCCCAACCGGTGTGGCCGTTGTGGCCGTGCAGGTTGCCGACCCTCTATTCATGGATGATGATCCACCGCCGCCGCAGGCAACGGTGAATGACAAGGCTGCGCATGCTGCTGCAATCAGGAACGCTCGCACGAATCCTCCGCGAATGAACTACGAATGGACTAATGGATGTCTTCGGCGCGCACGCCTTCCGGCAGCATCCCTGGAACGTAGGCTCTGCCGACGAAGGCTCGCATGTGTCCCCCGGACTCCACCACCAGCCCGGGTTGATTGATCAAAACCGGTCCGCGCCGACGCGGACCTCGCGCCTGGACCGCTTGGGAGAACTGGTCGAAGTAGCTCCCCAGAAGTTGTTGCAGGTCAGGAAGAAAGGGCCCTTCCCAGGACACCGCAAACACCTTGCCCGCGGGAGAAACATACTCCCGGATGACCGTCCCCGAAGGGGTTTGGATTTCCTGACGAGTGTAGGCGGTGGCCTGCTGCACGCTGCGTACGCTGGCCCTCATGCGTGCCTGGTCGTTTTGCACCGAGGTAGCATCTCCACCCAGCTCCGCACGCGCCACGAAGGGATGTGCGAGCATCATCATGGCCAAGACTGCAATGCCTGTTGTCCAACGCATCCTCGACCCCTTGAATCCAAATATCCTGGTAGCTTAACATCAGATCACATTCTGAGCTGGAGCGTAAGCCAAAACCAAAGGCGTAGATTCCTTCGCTACGTCGAAAGTCATCCCACATCCGCCAACGGCGGGCAGGTGTGGAGCGCCCTCCGATTTCTTCTCGATCGGTGGGCTGCAGGCCCATGTGCACTCAGGATGAATACCTTCAGACAACGCCGCGATTCAACCCGCAGCGCTGCGCGCGCCAAGCCGTGTCTGGCAGCCTCACCCGACACTCAATTCTCACCTTTGATTAGCTGTAACCCGTCGCACATAAGCTGCGGGTAATACTTTGTAAGTTTGTACGAGGCCGTCTCAGCCAGACACCAACCCGCCCAGGGCGCGGGGCGCGACCTCGACTAGCGCTCGCTTCTCGGGGGGGGGCGAAATTCGGATTTGCTGGCAGACTGCGGTGAACATCCTCTGATATACTCAACTCACTGCAATGATTGTGACCTCACAGAACGTGCACCGTCCCGGAAATGATCCGGACATCCGCGAAGCGGCTTGTGGAGCCCGCCGGCAGACGGGTACGGCCAGGCGCGAGGTGGGTCAACTCAAACGATTGATTCCATTCAATTGATCGTAGGGCGCGTAGCTCAATTGGCAGAGCAACTGACTCTTAATCAGTAGGTTGAAGGTTCGATTCCTTCCGCGCTCACCAACTCCTTTGTTATCAACACGGCGTCAGGAGTTGGCCGCATTCTTCATAACATTTCGTAACAACCCCCGTGCTACGAAGGAAAGCGGCTGACGGAAATCCTCGACATTCGCGTGGTCGTAAACGTCCATTGCCAGTGAAACGTTGGCGTGGCCGAGAATGCCTGAGATCACCTTCGGATGCACCCCATTGCGCCGCATCGCTGTTGTCAGGCTATGCCTGAAATCGTGCCATCCGCCAATGGAGATGCCGAGGTCCTTCGCGGCAGGGCGCACGTAGCGCTTCAAAGCAGTACCGGATTGCGCCACGGTTCGTAACCCCGCGGAGCAGTTTCAACCGGCATTGGGGTTGCCTCTGCGAGTCATGGGTACGTGGAGTAGAATATGCCGGCCTTTCTTGGTCAGGACGCCCCGCCGCTCATGATCGGTGAGTGCGCGGCTCACTGTATACGGTGTCGTACTGGCAAGATCAGCAATGTCCTTCTGAATCGCCTGGCCGGCGATGACCACGGCATCTCCCTGTGGAGTGCCAATGCTGTTAGCCAACTCCGTCAGAGCCCAATCAATTCGGTCTTCGACCGACTCGGTCGCGAGAAGGCGATATCGCTCTCGCAGATGGTGCAGCATTCGCGTCGTGATCGCAAATAGATTGGATGTCAGGCGAGGTACTTCCTCCAGTAACTCTCGCAGCGCGGCCTGGGTCCACATCCACACCCGGCAAGTGGTTTCGCAGCGGGCGAAAGCGCCATAGTTCGCGTCTGGAATGGCCGCCTGATTGCCGAATATCTGTCCGGGCCCTACGAATCGAACGAGGAAGTCGCGACTCTTCTCGGTAATCTCGTGAACCCGGATACGACCACTTTGTAGGATAAACAGTTCTCGTGCGGGTTCCCCCTGAAGAAATAGGTAGACTCCCTTGCGCACATCGCGGGCAGACGCTCTGCTCAGCACCATCTGCAGATCGCGTTCTGAAAGATTCTGCAGCAAATCTGCACTCCGAAGCGCATCGCAAGAGAGATTGCACACATGGCCAGGAAGTGCGGGAGCAGTGCTATTCCTGCTGTCTTTGCTTCGGACTTCCGTTCGAACTTCCATTACTGATGTTATTGCAATTATCCCGCCATTCGCAATTGCAGAAATCGTCCTTCAGATGCTCTTTGGGAGATTCTCGGATTCACGAGATCAAAAGCGTAATGGAGGCAGTAAATGTGCCGCTCTCGGCGAAAGGCGGTTTGTTGCATTCAGCGAGAACGCGGGAGTGAGATCTAGAAGCTGTTTCATAATTCGGCCTTGAAAGGGCACGGCTTCAGCCGTGCCGCTTCAGAGCCGCAATTTTGGCGGCTCTAGCCGCTGAGGGCTTTCCCCATCCGGCCAAAAAGCGGGTTATGAAACAACTTCTACGGCTTTTCACCTAGATCCGGCTGGGTGTGGGGCGGGTGCCCGCCGATTAGTTTGTCCAGAATCTGGAGCCTGATCCAGTTTTCAGAACAATTCGATTCCCTCGCCTAAGGAGACGGACGCCGCGCGGGCATCGGATTCGCTTTCTTTCCCCGTATCTGTTGGGCGTGGGTTGCCGAAGTGTTCCCGGTGAAGGCGACGTTCGGACTCCATCGAATAGATCGCGGCTAAACTCGCATCTTGGTTCTGCCGTCCAGGAGGTGAGGCTGGCTGATTCCCATACCCGACCTGTTCGAGAACGCCGTCCAGGACTGCTAGAGCTCTGTCGAAAGCTGCTGCAAGCACGTTGCGCCGGTCCGTCAACGCTGCCGTCGTACGCAAGTGGGTGGCTAAGTCATCAACCATCTGCAGCACAGCTTTCAACTTTTCGGAGACCGCCTGGTTGCGGGTCAAAACCGAGTCCGACAACGCACTCAACTGGCGTCGTACGCTCTCCATGTCGCGCGAGATTTCAGCCGAGTCACAGTTGCTGGCGCGACCCGTTGTCGTGGAGCGAATCGTTTCGCCGATAGCGGCAAGAACCGTATGGAGTGCCTCCGTATCCGGCCTGGCTGTTTCGGCGATTTGTTGTATTTCCGTTCCAAGCGCCCTCTGAGCAACGCCATCAGCGCCCAGCCCTTCTATCTCGATGATGGCATTCAGCGCAGTCAGGTGGATTTTGAATTGGATGTCCTTCAGCTCCTTTACACCTTTGCCCATCTCGACCACGGAGGAAAGGACCACACTGAACGCAGAGCAGACCTTGCGAGACAACTCGAAGTATCGAGCGAACACGGGACCAATAACTCGGAACCCGCTTTCAATGGTGGAACCGAAAGAGCCGCCGCCGTCCTCGGCTGCCTCAGAGGCCAGTGTGGCCGTGTCCGAAGTCAGCTCACGGATTCGTGCAGATACGGAATTCAGGTCGTCGATCATCGAGTCGAGCGAACTTAACACCAACTCGCGCGTAGCCGCTAACTGGGAGCGTTGCAATGCCACCACGGCTCCACAATCCGCGGTGAACTCCGAGTTATTCTCCAGTCGCGCAATGGCCTCCCCGACATGCTCGATGCGCTGGTGCGCGATATCCTGCACCTGCAAGGACATTACAATGTTATCGATCGACCTCCGGATGGCCACATATCGCTCGTCAATACTTCGGGCCGTCGAACTGGAAATCTCAACCCGAGTGAGCAGTGAATCTAGAATGAGTTGCGTCCGATTCACCAGGGTCGCTCGCTGCTCGTGTAATTGATCTTCCGCGCGACTGGTTTCCCGCAAGATGCGCCCAACCAATTGAGTTACTGTTTCTGTATTTCCAGAAATATCATCTGTGTACCTGCGAACCTGTCCAGCCAGACCAGCCAGCGCGTTTGCCAGGAATGAATCATCATCGACATTGCCGCTTAGGCGGTTGGCTTCGATGCGGACCAGAATAGAAATCGCGCTCAGCAATTGCGGCAGTTGTGCCATGCGAGAAAGCGGGGGGCGGCATTCCCCTAACTTCGCCCTAATCCTATTCAGTTGTCCCCGGCCCTGGTCTACTATCTCCTGCACTCGTTCGGTATCCCCGATCATTTCTCGCAAGATGGTAATCGCACTGCGACATCCCTCGCCCGCCGCAAGCTCGGCAACTTCTCGCGACACGACATTGATCTCGCGAGCCTTCATGGCAACGGGTTGTAGGTTTCCGGCAGCCCAAAGCAGTTCCTGCGCCGCAGTCGTGTCCAACTGACGCAACTCGCCCCTGATTTCAGCGAGTAGAATCGCCGGCCTCTTCAGCGAGGGAACAGGCACATTGGACTTGAGAAAACGTTTCATTCTGGGATTAACTTTTCAAGTTGCCCCTGCGAAAACGCGCGGATCTACCGTGCTCCTCGATGGACGCCCCGCCCAAGAATCAAGGCAGCACTTTGGAAATGACCGTCAGCAGCTTGGGCGGGTCGAACGGCTTAACAATCCACCCCGTCGCCCCGGCCGTCTTGCCCTGGTTTTTCTTCTCCATCTGACTTTCAGTGGTCAGCATCAGAATTGGAACGTAACGAGTTGTCGCGAGGCCACGAGCATTGCGGATAAAGGTGATGCCGTCCATGACTGGCATGTTGAGATCGGTGATGATAAGGTCGGGAGGGTGTTCACCAATTCTCCGTAGCCCCTCCTGTCCGTTCATCGCCTCGGAGACTTCGAATCCAGCCTGGCGCAGGGTGAACGACACCATCTGACGAACCATGACCGAATCATCTACGATCAATACTCTTTTCGGCATGACTTCTCTTTCGTTGGAGGAAGTACCTCGGCACCGCCGGACAAACTTGCTTGAATCGGGACCGGGCCTCGGGCTTCAGCAGAGATGGACCACCTCACTTGCAATCCGGTTAAGCGGTAAGACTTTATCGATCGCATTGGTTTTGATCGCCTCTGCCGGCATCCCGAATACCACGCAGGATGCTTCATCCTGCGCGATGTTGAAGGCTCCTGCTTGTTTCATTTCCAGCATCCCCCGGGCACCATCATCGCCCATGCCCGTCAGAATCACGCCAACGGCGTTCCTGCCCGCGTGCCGGGCAGCCGACCGAAACAACACATCCACGGAGGGCCGATGGCGACAGACCAGCGGTCCGTCTCGAACCTCGACGAAGTACCGAGCGCCACTACGCTTCAGTAAAAGATGTCGGTTGCCGGGCGCGATCAGGGCGTGGCCCCGGATCACCGAATCATTGTCAGCAGCTTCCTTCACCGTAATGCGACAGGCCCGGTCCAGACGCGACGCAAACCTGGCGGTAAAGATCTCCGGCATATGCTGAACCACAACAATGCCGGGACAATCCGGCGGCATCGCCTCGAGTAACTCGCGAATCGCTTCCGTTCCGCCGGTGGAAGCTCCGATGACCACGACCTTTTCTGTCGTTTGAATCATCGCATTGGCGGCTGGCTTTGGCAGTACGGCATCGGCCGTAAGTTTGGGCGTTACCGTAAGGCTGGCATCGGCAACGCGGCCAGGTCGGTACTTGGCCCACCGAACAATTGCCGCGGACTTCACCACGTCACAGATTCGCACGCGCGCTTCTTCCAAGAATTCTTTCGCGCCTAGTTTCGGCTTGGTGATGATGTCCACGGCGCCCTTCTCGAGCGCGGATAATGCAACTTCGGAACCTGTTTCGCTGAGGGTCGAGCAGATCACAACGGGAATTGGATGTTGACTCATGATCTTTTCAAGAAAAGTCAGGCCATCCATGCGCGGCATCTCAATATCCAGCGTGATCGCGTCGGGCACTTCCTGTTTAATCCGTTCGACTGCAACATAAGGGTCGGGCGCAGTTCCGATTACCTCGATTTGCGGGTCGCTTTCAAGAATCTCCCTGAGCACCTGACGGACCACTGCCGAGTCATCGACGATCAGCACTCGAACTCTATGCCTGGCGGCCACTGAATAGATTCCTCCTATGTGCTACACCGGCTTTCGGAAAATCGATGTCTTTACGGAAACCACTGGGATATCGAAGGCCGCCACGGACTCGGAATGCCCGAGAAAGAGGTACCCACCAGGCGCAAGATTACGGCAGACCTTGTTGATTACAGCCTCCTGCATGACCCGGTCGAAATAGATCAGCACATTGCGGAGAAAAATTATTTGGTACATATCGCCGATGCCGTAATCGGAATTCATGAAGTTCAGCTGGTGAAAACTAATCTTCTGGCGCAGCTTTGGCACAATGCGTACAAGGCCGTCAGCGGGATTCCGGCTGCGCAACAAATACTTTCTTCGCAGTTCCACCGGTATCGGTTCGACCTCTGATTGCTGGTAGATGCCCTGCTGCGCATGCTTTAACACTCGGGTTGAGACATCCGTCCCCAGGATGGCGAAATCAAATCCTGTTTTCTGACCTGCATGCTCGCTCAAGACCATGGCAAGCGTGTAAGGCTCTTCTCCCGTGGAACAGGCGGCAGACCATAGATTGACTCGGCCTCTGGGTCCACGCAGGGCAGAAAGGAGCTGGGGAAGCGCTTCCGCGACCAAGTAGTTGAAGTGTTCTGGTTCCCGAAAGAAATCGGTTTTGTTGGTAGTGATTACGTTGATAAACTGCTCCCGCTCCTCGCTACTACGGGACGAGAAGAAGTAGTCCCTGTATTGCTCGGCCGAACCGAGCCGCAGCTCCCGCACCCGCCGTAATATCCGGCCCTGAACCATGGGGAGCTTGGCTTCCGCCATCTTTATGCCCAACTCGCTGGTGATAAACTGGGCAAATAGCGCGAAGCTTTCAGGCGAGAGTGAAGAATCGGCCAATGAAGTTGTCTCTTCCATGCCTTACCTGCAAGTACCTTGGGCGTGCACACGTCAAGTGCAACCGCAACCTCATCCGTTTACGGGACCGGGTTCGCCTGCCTGGCTCCTGTTTTGTTTTGCGCCGCCCGCCCGAATTGCCGACGAATCGCACTTTCCGAGCCATTCGTTGCCACTAGGCAGTGACCCCTTGCGCGGAGTTCGTCGATTCCTGGTCTATCAGCGTCCGCTCGTCGGATGAGAAGATGGCGTTGACGTCCAGGATGATCAGGAACTCGTCGCCGCGGAGGCCCATGCCCTGGATGAACTCCGTTCGCCACCGCATGGCAATCCGCGGGGGCGGGTTGATGTTGTTTGGTTCTAATTCGATCACCTCATGCACGCTGTCCGCGATGCCGCCCAGGACCGTGGTTTCACCGTCCAGTTCGAGTTCCATAACGATGATGCGGGTATTTACGGTATCGGTACCGCGAGGCAGTCCAAAGCGAAGGCGCAAGTCCACCACGGGAATTGCCTGCCCACGCACGTTGACCACGCCACGCATGTATTCCGGCGCGGTGGGCACCCGGGTTATCTGGGAAAGCTCCAATACTTCTCGCACCTGAGCGACGTTGATGGCAAAGAGTTCGTCGCCTAACTTGAAAGTCATGTACTCGGTGATAGCTGTGATCATCCTCGGCCTCGATTTTCACGCCGGATACGCGGCGAATTTCTTGTCCTCTGCGTCGGCGCTGCCGGTGTTTGACCCCAGCTCAATGCTGGCGCCGTTGCTCTTGCCGGGACGGTACTTCTGGGCCACTGCCGCTGGCGTGGACGGGAACCCGGCCGCTCGTGCATTCGCGGAACTCGAACGGGGTTGGGGTGCCGTAACCGGCCGCTTCCTCTGTGGGGCGGCGGCCGCGAGGCCCTGGTCGTCATCCGTCTTGAAAAAGCTGATGGCGGATTGCAGGTGCTCGGCCTGACCAGAAAGTTGCACCGCTGTCGACGCGAGTTCTTCGGAGGCTGCGGCGTTCTGCTGGATGACCTGGTCAAGTTGCTGAATGGCCCTGCTGACCTGGGTCACGCCGGTGCTCTGCTCCATGCAGGCCGCGGCAATCTCGCGTACAAGCTCCGCGGTTCTTTGCATGTCTGGGACGAGTTTGGTCAATAGTTGCCCGGCGCCCTCGGCGGTCCGCACCCCATCACCGGTCAGACGGCTGATTTCGGCGGCGGCGGTTTGACTGCGCTCAGCCAGCTTACGCACCTCCGAAGCCACCACCGCGAATCCCTTGCCATGTTCGCCGGCACGCGCCGCTTCCACCGCCGCATTCAAGGCCAGCAGGTCCGTCTTGCGCGCGATTTCTTCGATGATGTTGATCTTCTCCGCTACCTGTTTCATGGCATGGACGGTAAGGTTCACCGCTTCGCCGCTCGACTTGGCATCGTCGGCCGCCTTGGAAGCGATTTTGTCCGTCTGCCGCGCGTTGTCGGCGTTCTGCTGCACACTGGAGGCCATCTCTTCCATGGCGGAACTACTCTCTTCCGCGGAGGCCGCCTGCTCCGTAGCGCCTTGCGAAAACTGTTCCACGGTCGAGCTCACTTCCTCGCTCCCGCTGGCTACATAGCTGGCAGTACCAGCAACCTGGGTAACCGTCTGGTGTAGGTTCCCAATCATGTCGCGCATGGCCCGCATGAGTTCGTCGCCGGCGCCACGCTCGCGAACTTCCATGGTTAAGTTCCCGCGCGCGATCTCCTGTGCCGTTGCCGTCACGGTTTTCGTGGCTTCGATCAGCACGTTCAAGTTGTCCTTGAGGGTGTTGAAATCGCCGTGGCACGTCTCGGTAATTTTCGGGGGAATCTCTCCCTTACTGATCCGGTCCACGTACCCAGCGGCAACCTTGAGCGGTGCGATTAGCGAATCTAGAACGCGATTGGTGCCCTCCACGAGCATGCGGTAGTTGCCTTCAAAGGCATCGGCTTTGCCCCGTTCCGCCAGTCGCCCCTCACAGGCGCAGTTGACGAGCCGGTTAATCTCGTTGGAAACGCGAATCTCCTCGCTGGTGTCATAGATCAACTCCACGACTCCGATCACTTGATGCTCGGCGTCGTATCGGGGAGCCGCAATCACTCGCACCGGCACCTCCCGCCCCTGTATTTTTGGCAGGGCCTCCCCGGCGCAGGTCTTTCCAGTCCGCACTGCTGCGGACGCAGCACAGGTTCCCGAACGACACGCCGGGTTGTCGAACAACTCCCAAAACTTGAGCCCGATGCAATCCGCCACGGGCCGGCCGGCCACGTCGGCCGCCGCTTTGTTCAGGTCCAGGATCGTGTGGTCCCGGTCCATCGCCACTACCGGGGTGGGCACGAGATCGAACATCGCCGCCCGATCTTGATTTTTTGGTCTACGCCCTTGGGCGCCTGCTGAGGACCGCTTGGACGCCTTCGCATTCTTTCCTTGGCTGCGTGGTCGCGACTCTTTCCGGGTCATGTCGGTACTCTCTCCTTATGGGGCTTCGATTCGTTATGGGCTCCGCTTACTGGATGTGCAGATTGAGTTGATTGCGCATAGCGTGGCTGAATAGGTGATGAGCGATCGCCTCTCTTTCTCCCTCTGCGTGGCGCGCAACCGCCAGTGCTGCTCGGGTCTGTTGATCGACGAAGCGCACCACCGCAGGAATGTCCAGAATCAGCGCTACCCGTCCGTCCCCCATGATGGTGGCGCCGGAAGTGACTTGAATATTCCGGAAGAATCTTCCGAGTGACTGCAGCACGGTCTGGTGTGTCCCGATCACGCGATCTACGACCAGTCCAACCCGTTCCCCCTCGTGCGCCACGATCACAATCTTTTCGATGGCTGGTGCGGAACCGCCGAGCTGGAAGGTTTGCCGCAGGTCGATGTAGGGAACCAGTTCTCCGCGCACGGAAACCAGGTTGAGGCCGTTGTTGCGCCTCCGGTGCGCAAACTCTAGTTCAACGTTCTCGGTCACCGCCGACATCGGGAGAATGAACTGATGGTCCTCCACTTGAACCAGTAAGCCGTCGATAATCGCCAGAGTCAGCGGCAGGCAGAGGGATACGCACGTTCCCTTCCCCACTTCGCTCGTGATCGACAGTGAACCGCGCATCGTATCGATCTGCCGCTTAACAACGTCCATGCCGACGCCGCGTCCCGATACGTTCGTCACCTCCCTGGCCGTGGAGAAGCCCGGAAGAAGGATGAGATTGAGCAGTTCTTTATCGCTGAGGTTCGCATCCGGGGCGAGGAGTTGTGTTTCGATCGCCTTGGCACGGACCGCCGCCCGGTTAATGCCGCGGCCATCATCCTCAATCCTGACCATGACTTCGGACCCGCTGTGTATCGCCGAAAGTCTTATCGTGCCGTGCCGCGGTTTGTCGGCTGCGAGGCGCTCCTCGGCGGGCTCGATACCGTGGTCGATGCCGTTGCGTAACAGATGAACCAGAGGCTCGCCAAGCTGGTCCAAGATGCTCTTGTCGAGCTCTGTATCCCCGCCTTCGGTGAGGAGGACAACGTCCTTCTTCAGTTCAGCGGACAGGTCATGGACCAGGCGCCGGAAACGCCCGAAGATCGTTCCGATGGGCAACATGCGGATGCCGAGAACATCGTCGCGCAGCTCGCTAATTAAGCGCTCGATTTCTTCTACCGGATTCGCAAGTTCCGGCGCCCCGACCTGTGCGGCTACCTGTCGTAGTCGAGACTGGTTCATCACAAGCTCGCCGACGAGGCTGACCAGGCGGTCCAACCGGTCGGAGGGAACGCGCACCGTCGACTCCTTCGAGAGCCCTTTGGCGAGGTTGGTCTCGGGGGGCTTATTTCCCTCGGTTTTGGGCGCCCCGGCAATCGGAGCCGGTGTGGTCGGGTGCGGAGGCTTTATCCGCGAGGGCGCATCGCCGCTCGCGCCCAAATTCTCGCTTGAGTTTTCGGGGGCAGGCTCGATTTGCAGCTCGCTTCCATCCTCGACGAAGATGAACGCATCGCGAATGGCATTTTCGTCGCACGTACTACGCAGGCTGATATCCCACCAGAGGTAACAGAGAGTGGGCACAAGATCTTCGATGGGTGGCACCGCATCCGTGTGCGCCACAATCTCGCAAGGGCCTAGCTTGTGGAGATCGAGGAACAGCAGCGCCGGATTGCCCCCGCAGGCCAGCAGGTCGGGACCGGGCCGGAACTGGATATGCCATGCCTTTTCGCTGCTGCTTTCGCCAGCGGACGGCCGCGGGGCGCGAACAAGCTCGCCTGAGCACTCCGTAGCGCAAGCACCATGCCAGATTGCTTGGAGCTTCGCAACTAGCTGCTCGGTGGTTGCCGGCGCTACAGGATCGCCGCCTAATTCGGCCGCAACCAGTGCGGCTATGTGATCTCGTGCCGCGAGCACAACGTCGACCAGGATGATGGAACCCGGGACCGTGCCACCACGAACCTTATCGAGGAGCGTCTCCACGTGGTGGGTGAAGGCGGCAATCCCGTCCAGACCACACAGGCCGCTGGAGCCCTTAATGGTGTGGAAGGCGCGGAAGAGCCGATGGATCACGTCGCCGTCATGCTGGTCTTTGGCCAGCAAGAGGGCGCATTGTTCCACCTCGGCGAGTAGCTCTTCGGCCTCCTGGACAAACACTTCGACCCAATCAGGCATGTGCACCCTCGCGCCCGGGTGCGGGATCAAAGACCAAATCGCCAATCGATAAACCGAGGCTGGAAGCTGCGTCGGCCAGGGCGGTTGACCAGGCAACGATCACAACCGCTTTGTTCGATTGTGCGCCGCTGTTGCGCAGAGAGCAGAACAGTTGTATTGCCGAAGGGTCGCAGGCCTCGACGGCTGACAGGTCCAGTGCGAGACATCGCTGTTTTGCCGCGAGATCAACCAGTGCATCTCGTGCGGCCTCGGCTTCGGCGATGTGCAAGACACCGGTAATCTTGATGACGCCTTGATCTTCCGTAATCTGCATGCTTTCCCGTTAGCGACTACGAGGCCCCTCGTGGGCAGAAATTCCAAAAAGCACGAGCCTCATCGGCACCTTGCGTCGTTCCATACTTGCGCCAGCGCAACAAACCAATGAGGACAAAGCTTGGTCATATTAACTGCCAGCTATTGGGCTCTCTTGACATCCTAAGTTCCAACCAAATCCGAGCCGAGCTCGGGGCAGTAGGGTTGGGCTGGGCGCGCTCGGCGGGTCGGGGAATACCAGCGACAGCGGCTCGGCGCTGACGTGCTCTCCCGCCGAGTCCACAAAATCAAGCAGGGCTTCGACATCCGAACGCGGAAAACAAAAAGCTTGGCCGCAGAGCCAGGCGATTCGGTGCTGTCCCGATGAAACGATTCGGCCCGCCGGGGGGTGGCGAGCATCGGGGCGTTCCCGACCTAATCGGACGCTTCCTACATTACGGTCAAAGGTCGATGGAGGCATGGGGCAGCTTTGAGGGGGCCAGATGTAGCTGGAGCTGTCGCCCGTACTTCCGGCTCAAAGCTTCGGTCGAGGAGACTCACATCCGGTGCCCCATGCTGAAATAGGGTTCGGTACAACTTCGGTACAAATGGGGGAGAGGAAAATGGGATTTTCGTCCCTAAGCGACACCAAGCAAAGCACTTAGAGTTCTGAGTTTCAGAGTTCGGGACCAGGGGATCAGGTGCGATACGGCGGATCTGTTCGATTGCTGCTTGCATGGAGCAAATGACGGCTCCAGCGCGTTCGTAGCGACCAATGATGCCGGCGATCATGGCGATATCCCGGTAGATGTCGGCGAGGCTGTGCGGGGCCAGGACGAGGACTGGAGTGCCCGTTTTCAGGATCTCCGCAAGTGATGCTGCTTGGTACGGCACCGAAGCGATGACCAGATCGGGTTTGGCGGCGAGGATCTCGGCCGATTGTTTCAGACCGGCGCGAGGCCGGACGGCATTACGCCCGCGTGAGGGGAAGATGAACCTGGAAGTCGATTGCTACTCGGGAAGTAGTAGAGCTCAGTGGATCCAGTTTCTCGGCGGGCGGCGCGTCTGCTCAGTTTCACCTGGGTTCAATCGAGACGATTTGAAGTGCTCCTCAAACTTCCGTCCCGCCTCCTGCTTGTGTTCGTCCCAGTCGCGAACGAAGATCCATCTCTCTTTCACAGGCTCCCACATCCAGAAGCTGCCGAGGGCGGTAAACTCGGCGTCGGAGAGCACATCGGATGCGATCAGCAGTAGCGTGCCGCATCCGGGGCAACACCTCTTCTTCCTCAAGGCGAAGTCCCACTTGCAGTGGGGACATTGGTATCGCTGCGGCTTGGTTTTCAAGGGGTTCCTCTCAGAGCTTGTAGATTATGGCCACTTTCGTGGGCCGAGCAAGCTATTTTCACACTTCTACGCGTGGCCATTACACGGCCAGCGGCGCGCCGCTGCTCAGAAAGTGGCCGGAGAAGGAGCAAACGGTGGAGCGGGCCAGCATAAACGCTCACGCGTCATCGGCATATCGATCCGCGTTGAAGTTTGTGCTCCTGATCCGGGGTGGTAAGCTTCTATGCCGGCTTCACTTAGCGTAAGCCAACAACCGCCCCTCACTGTGCCGACCGCGAACTATTAAACCGGCCTTCCTGCAGCCCAGTTCCGGGAACACCAAACCGCCGGGCGGAATGAGGCCGATGCGGTCGCCCGGGTTGATGACGGCGTTTTCCGGCAACAGTTTGTCCGTCTGGATTTTCCAAACTGTGTCCAGCCAGCTACAATGGACCAATCACTTTTCCGTCTTTTATCATGCGACGACTAATTGTTGTTTCCCTGCTTGCCTTAGCCGTAGCGGCCCTCTCCCTCCCCGCGTTGCAGGCGGTGGGGCAGGCCACTCCGGCAGTGTCGACAACTGCCCAGCAAGCGCTCCCTTCGGAGGCGGGGCTCAAAACGCAAGTCAACCCGAAAGACGGACTCACGTACGTATGGATTCCGCCCGGTAAGTTCATGTTTGGCTGTTCGCCGGGCGATACCGACTGCGACACGGACGAAGCGAAGCCGCACGAAGTGACTATTGAGAAGGGTTTCTGGATTGGGCAGACACTCGTGACGCAAGAGGCCTATAACAAGGTGATGGGCAAGAATCCCAGCCTGTACAAAGGGGCCACGTTCCCCGTGTCCAAGGTGAATTTCTACGATGCCAAAAGGTACTGCGCGGCGGTGGGGATGCGCTTGCCGTCTGAGATCGAGTACGAATACGCGGCACGAGCGGGCACGACCACCCCGCGATACGGCGATGTAGATGCAATCGCCTGGTACAAGGCCAACGGCAGGGAGCCCTACAGCGGGAGCCACCCCCACGAAGTCAAGACTAAGCAGCCGAATGCTTTTGGCTTGTACGACATGCTGGGCAACATGTGGGAGCTGACCGGGACCGAGTACCGCCTGTTTGTCGTGACGCTACGCGGCGGTAGCTACGACACCAGCGCAAAGAACATCCGCGCATCCGTCCGCGGATTTGACCAGCCCGACGACCGGCGCAAGTTCACCAGCTTTCGCTGTTCGGGAGAATCGGGGGACGGCAGCAACGCGCACCAGCTTACTGAAGAAGAGGCCGGAGACGAGGACTAACGCTCGTCTGTGGCCAGTGAGCAGCGATGGCGAGTTGTTCTTCGCACCGGGCTCACTGGCCAGCACTTCATTGACTCGAACGCTGCTGCCCTGAAGCCTACGCCGGGCCGCTTACGCCGCGGGCAGCAGCTCCGAATCGCTTTGCTGTGTCGGCAGGCCGCCGGACGGCACCGCATCCCGCCAAAGATCCGCTCCGCGAAAACCGCCCTTCATGCTGGAGGTGTGACCCGGGTTAGCGCCGCGCAGCTTGCGACCCTTGCGCCGGGGTCGGCTGTGGCGGGTCGGATACCGCACGGATGTAGGCGATTACGGCCTGAATGTCGGACTTGGATAGCGTGTAACCCCAGGGCGGCATCTCCGGCGAACGGCCTAGCGCGCGCCCTCCGCGGCTGATCATCGCATTCAGATCAGCGTCGGTGAGCCGGTTCAGGGCATCGCCGTCGGTGAACGGGCGAGGCTTCGTAACGAGGTTCTCGTAGTTCGATGCCCGTTCCGGCGTGGACTCCGGGTTATGGCAACGCTCACAATACTGCTGGTTGAGTTGCCGGCCGACCAGTTGCTGATAGTCAAGCGCAATTTGCTCGGAGGCAACCTCGATGCGCCTGCCGCGACGGTCCCGCGTCACTGCGGTGAGCCGGTACCGCCCCGCTAGCCGCCCGAGCGTGACTTTTGTCTTGAACTGCCCCTTGGAATCGGTCAGGCCGGATGCCGGCGTGAATCGCACTCCGGGAGCAGCCTCCATGGACGCGGCCGCCCCTGCGAGGCCTTTTCCGCCGCTATCCTTGACCAGCAACACCAGGGGCGAGCGCAAACCCGAACCGGCCGCGCCGATTTGCCTGTCTCCGCTGCTAACCAAAATCGCTTCGCCGTACGCCGTCGCCTGCGGCCCCACGGTCGGCGCCTTCCTGGATATGCAGCCTGCCAGCAACGAAATTACCAAAACAAGCAATAACTCAGAACGCAAAACGGAAAACGGTAGGCTCATCGTGCGCCTCCCTTGGGACTGGCTGCTCCCGCTTTCGCCGGTGCGGGGGCTTTCTGCGTCGTGAGGAATGCGGTCAATGCCCGCGCATCGTCATCACTCATGTGCTGGTTAGGCTCCATGCTGTTGGGACGAAGCGCCTGGGGCGTTTTGAGCCATTTGTAGATCCAGGCCGGGGTCAGCCGCGCGCCGACGCCGGACAGTACTGGACCGATGTTGCCCTTGTCCTGCGCCGCATTCAACACATGGCACGACTGGCACGCATACTTGTCATAGAACAGCTCGCGGCCCTGCTCCACCAGCGCGGGCGTTGCCTGCACGGGCAGCGCGCTACGGTTGATATCAGGGTTCTGATAGACCGTCATCATGTAGTCCGTCAGCATGCTGATCTGCTCGTCGTTGAGATTGAATTTCGGCATGCGGCGGTTCAGTGCCGGTCGGAGCGCTCGTGGGTTCTTCAGAAACTCGGCCAGCCATTGACGCTGCACTGCGCTACCCTCCCAGCTTAAGTCGGGTCCCATGGGACCACCGCGCCCGTTGATGCGATGGCAGTCGAAGCAGCGCAAGTCTTCCATCATCGCCCCAGCCTCGCCGGCAGGTCGATAGCTCGGTGTGCGCCCGGTGCCTGCGCGCAGGCTGGGCGGCTGCGTGGCCGCACGGTCGGTCTGCGCCAACAGCGCCGTGGTTAAAGCATCGAGTTGCTGCTCGGTCAGCTTGAACTCCGCCATTTTCAGGCCTGGCCCAAAAGCTCGCGGGTCGCGAATCTTGGCGGAAATGAAATCGGGCAGCGTGTGCGGCACGTTGGGAGCAAAAGCGAGATGCGCTAATGGTCTGCTCCCAATGCGGGTCATGTCCGGGGCAAAATTTTCCGCTGCCTTGACCCCGTTGAGCTGGTGGCATGCGGGACAACCGTATTCGGCGACCAGTTGCTTGCCATGCGCGATCTGCTGGGACGTAGCCGGCGGCAAAGGGGTCCCCAGCGCGCCCCGCGCGCTGGGGTGGAAGTGCAGCCCTGCGGCGAACGTCTCATCCTCTTTCGACAGCATGTAAGCGGAGAGGCTCGCAATCTGCTGCGGGGTGAACTCGTAGTGCGGCATCCGCGTTTCGAGGAAGTATTCGTGCGGATTGTGGAAGAACCGCTCCAGCCACTGTGGATCGACCTTGCTCCCGACGTTCGTCAATTCCGGACCGTAATCGCCGCCGACCAGCTTGCCGGCCTGATTCTCAATCGCGTGGCACGATGCGCATGCAAACTGCGCGTACAGCTTTTCGCCTTCCTCCACCGCGGCGCTGGGGTAGCGCTTTACCTCTTGCTTTGGACCTGAAGTCGCTCGCGCTGCACTGATGCTGGGGGTACTCTGCGCCACCAGGAATGCGCTGATGTCCCTGATCTCTTCGTCCTTGAAATGAAAGGTCGGCATGGTGGTGTTGGAGGAATAGGCGTGCGGGTCCTTGATCCAGGCGGACATCCACTCACGCGTGGTCTTATCGGCGATATGCTCCAGCGAGGGCGAATGATCGTGCGGCAGGATGGGCGTGCCGTCGGGCAACTTGACCGCGTGGCAGTGGACGCACCCTTGATACGACAGCAGCTGCCGCCCGAGGTTCAGCTGTGGTGTCCCGGTCAGGTTTGAAAGATGACACTGGCCGCAACCGGACTCGATGTACTTTGCCGGCAGGACGGGATCTTCCCACGCCGGGGTGGTGAAATGGGCTTCACGCACCGTGGTCATAGGTCCCTGACCGCGATGGCAGGTCACGCACCCGAACTCGGTCAGTGAATGCGGAACGACCGGGTGCGCGCGGAATGGCTGCTCCTGCACATCGCGCAGGGACGTCTCCTTGAGGCCTTGGTGACACGTAGTGCAGCGGTCCACCACGCCCTGCTCCGGGATCCAGATCTGCTGTATGCCGTGCTTCATGTGTTTCGAGAGCATCACCGCATCGTCGCGTCCGCTGATCAGGTTGGCGTAGCCGTGCTGATAATGCCGCCATTCGCTGAAATGGTTCATGGCCGCAGCGATGGCGAGCGAGACCAGCAGCACGACGCTGGCGATGCCAAAGGCTCGGGCCGGTTCGTTCCAGATTCTACGCAACCGTCGCATGTCAGTACCCTGCCTTCCAGGGCAGAACCCACGACCAGCCCGGACCGCGGAAAAACGTCCCGACCGCGGTCAGCACGATTAACTCGAACAGGAACCAAGTCATAATCCAGTACGAGAGCGGTCGAGCCGCCAGCCCGGTTGTGGAACCGCGTCCTGCCTGCACAGCGGCGGCCAACAGGAACGCGGCCACGATCACGGCCAGCACCAGCGCCACCCATACTTCGAATACCGCCAGGAAGGTGCAGAATGCGATCACCACGGCGGCCACGATCTTCACGCGCTTCGCCCGGTGATGAAGGAACAGACCCTGATTTTCGAGATTCACGTTGAAGTACGGCAGTGCGACCAATGCGAGAACCGCCAACCCGGGCACCAGCACGCCCGCCACGACCGGCGGAAAGTATTGCAGCAACTCCTGCAATCCCAGGAAATACCACGGCGCCTTCGCCAGATCGGGCGTGTGCATGGGATCCGCCACTTGCTCCAGCGGCGCATGGAACAGCATCGCGGCCCAGACCAGCACTATCGCGAGAAACTCGATAACCGCCAGCACGCGGAGGAACACGTCCGGGTAGGTCATTACGTGCTCTTCCCCAGCGTGATCCGGCCAGCTCCGGCGCCTTCGGAGCCCGGCTCGCGGGGCCGTTTTGCTGTGGCTCTTGTGCTTCTCTTCAATATGGCTCGCCTCTGCCGTGCTGGCGTTCGTCGCGGTCGGACAGCTTGCCAGCACCTCGAAATTGCGGGCGTGCACCCTGACCTCGGGAAGATGGAGTCCTCCGTCCTTCCGGATTCGCCAGAAGTGCACCGCGATCAGAAACGCAGTGGCAAAAGGGAGCGCAATGGTATGCATCACGTAAAACCGCAGCAGCGCGTTAGCGCTTATCTGATGCCCCCCCAGCAACAAAGAGCGGAGACCTTCCCCGACCAGAGGCACGGCCAAGGCGAGATTCGTGCCTACCGTAACCGCCCAGAACGCCAGCTGGTCCCATGGCAGCAGGTACCCGGTGTAGCTGAGCAGCAAAGTAGACACAAGCAACAACACCCCGATCACCCAGTTGAACTCGCGAGGTGGGCGATATCCCCCTCGGTAAAAAACCTTGAACATGTGAGCGAACGCGAGCACTACCATGGCGTGCGCTGAGCACCGATGCAAATTGCGCAGGAAGGGTCCCGACCAGACGGCGGATTGCAGGTCCTTCATGTCGGCGTAAGCCTGGGGCACAGAAGGGTGATAGTAGAACGTCAGCAGCAGGCCGGTGATCACCAGGATCAGGAAGCAGCCGAAGGTCATCGCGCCCAGGTACCAGGTGGCCTGGAACCCGACGGCCCGCCTGCGGGCTCTCACCGGAAAAAGGTGAAGCAACAGATTCGCTTTTACCACTAGCGAGCTGTGCAGGCGCGTTCCCCCGGGAGCATTGCGGAAGATCGAGCGCCACACCCGGGTCGCGCGCAAATCGTCGAGCCATGCGGTGAACGATTTCATTATTTGGCCCCTGACGTACTACTTAGACCCTGATGTACTGGCGTTTTGAAAGAACCGTGCTGCGATCGACCATCAGATTGCCTTCATCGTTGATCCACATCCGCAGCCATGGCAGCGGCTTGGGCGCAGGCCCCTCGATTTTGCTCCCATCGCGATGGAATTTGCTGCCGTGGCAAGGACAGGCGATGATGCCGAGCTCGGGTTTCCATACGGTCAGGCAGCCCAGATGCGGGCACACCGCCGAAAGCGCGTAGAACCCTTCCGCGACGCGAACCAGGTAGATTCCCTTGGCGGTGTCCAGCGTCATCGAGTCGGGCGGATATTGTTCCGGCTTGCCCGCATCCACCACCGGCGGGGGCTCGTAGAGCACGCTCGGCGACAGGTACTGATAAGCGAATAGCGCCGTGCCCGCGCCGGTCACCACCAGCGAACCGACCCCGAGCTTGACGAAGAACTGCCGCCGGCTGAACTCGTCGCCATCTTGGCGTTCGGGAGAATTGTTCTTTTGTTCTGCTATGACGCTCACCCTGATGACGGCTGAATGCTTCCACCTCGATGCGCGGCTCGGCGTGCTTTTGCCAGCGGTATTCGTCGATCCCCACGGAGGCCCGTTTGCCGTCGCCCACGATGTCGATGATCAGGCGGGCCGAACACGCAATCGCCGCCGGCGAACACCCCAGGTTCGCTCGTCATCAGGTTCTCGCGGTACCTTATTAATCCCCGCGCGGGGACACCTGAACGCTATCTTCCGGCTGGAGAAAGCCCAGGTTGGCGGCTTGGCCGATTGCCGTGATTATAGCGTCTCAGAGTAGCTGTTTTTCATTCCTTCGTAAAAAGACCCACTTAAACCGGCCGTTGGCGTGAAGAAAAGGTTTCACGAAGGCTGTGCCCTAGCCTTGGCGGAAAGATGCGTGGCGTTCGCGCTACAGACGTCAGTGCGAGGTCTCCGCGGGCTTGCCGGCTAAAGAGTTCGAGGCGCTCGGCCAGTGCGCGTGGCGGAAGACCAACACCCATTTGCCGTTTTCCTTGCGGCGGTAGTCGGTCCAGACGACGACCTTTGTGTCCGGCGGCTGTCCTTTCAACTGTCGGTGGTACGTGACTTGGCCGTAAGCGACCACTCCATCGCCAGCGGGCAGGTAAGTCACGCTATTAATTTCTCCCGGCATGGTGATGACGTTGGCCAAGAACTTTGCGATTGATCCCCGGACTTCGTCGCGGCCGTGGAAGATCAGGCCAGTGGGGCCGACGAAGAAGATGTCGGGACTATCGGTGAATAGGCTCATGATCAGGTCGACGTTCGGTTTGACATGAGCTTCGAGGAATTTCTCATCGATTTCCTGGTTCGCGCGCAACGCGTCGGCCGGCAGGTTACCGGGGTTGGACGGGGTGGCGGCCAAGCCGAACGTGCTCAGGCAGAGAACTACGGTGAAGACGAACGCAGCAGCGCTGCGTGTGTGGCTCTTAAGCGAAGTCCCTGGAATCAAGAGTCTCGCCATTGGATCGCCTCCCTTTCCTCTTATTCCTCTTATTAAATAGCCGCTCAGCCAGTGCGCCGCGCTGAGTCGCCCTAATTGGTAGTCGTGATGCTTGGCCGGTTCTTGCTGTCGGACGCCGTCCCGACGATAGGCTCAGCGCCGGTCACGTTGCAGTGAAGTGCTGGCCCGTGAGCCCGTGCAAAGAACAACTCGCCATCGCTGCTCGCTGCCTACAACGAGTGTTAGTCCTCGTCTTCAGCCTCTTCTGTAAGCTGGTGCGCATTGCTGCCGTCCGCCGATTCTCCCGCACAGCGGAAGCTGGTGAACTTGCGCCGGTCGTCGGGCTGGTCAAATGCGCGGACGGAAGCGCGGATGTTCTTTGCGCTGGTGTCGTAGCTACCGCCGCGCAGCGTCACGACAAACAGGCGGTACTCGGTCCCGGTCAGCTCCCACATGTTGCCCAGCATGTCGTACAAGCCATAAGCATTCGGCTGCCTTGTCTTGACTTCCCTGGGGTGGCGCCCCCAGTACGGGGCCAAGGTGTTACCCTTGTACCAGGCGATTGCATCTACATCGCCGTATCGCGGGGTGGTCGTTCCCGCTCGTGCCGCGTATTCGTACTCGATCTCAGACGGCAAGCGCATCCCCACCGCCGCGCAGTACCTTTTGGCATCGTAGAAATTCACCTTGGACACGGGGAACGTGGCCCCTTTATACCAGCTGGGATTCTTGCCCATCACCTTGCTATAGGCCTCTTGCGTCACGAGTGTCTGCCCAATCCAGAAACCCTTCTCGATAGTCACTGCCTGCGGCTTTGCTTCGTCCGTGTCGCAGTTGGTATCGTCCGGCGAACAGCCAAACATGAACTTGCCGGGCGGAATCCACACGTACGTGAGTCCGTCTTTCGGGTTGACTTGCGTTTTGGGCCCCGTCTCCGAAGGGGGCGCTTGCTGGGCGGTTGTCGACGCTGCCTCTTGGGTAAGGGCCGGAACGCTGCACAGGGCCATCGCCGCAAGCCCTGCCAGGATCACACCCGTTACTTTTAGCATGAACAACTTCCAGAACACTAAACCTTCCAACATGGACTCGCCTCTAGAATGTGGAATATCTTGCACCTCGTGTTTCAAGCGTAGTCACTTTATTATCGTTTGGCGTTGACAATATACTGAAGATTTATTCAGAATCGGCGGCGGCGCAGTCTGCGATACTTATAAACTCAAAATGAAGATATTGATCATCGAAGACGATGCCAAGACCGCACATGCTATCAGCCAGGGTTTGCGTGGCGAAGGCTATGATGTCTCCATAGCCAGGACGGGAGAAGCGGGATTCCTGCAGGTGACCTCCGAAGCATTCGACTTAGTCCTACTGGACTGGCTGCTGCCCGGACGAGACGGCATCGAGATTCTCAAAACAATGCGCGCTCGCAGCATCAAGACGCCGGTACTCCTGCTCACTGCGCGGGACGCGATTGAGGATCGCGTATTGGGGCTTGATGGCGGCGCGGATGATTATCTCGTCAAGCCCTTCGCTTTTGCCGAACTGCTTGCGCGCATTCGGGTCTTGCTGCGCCGGACGGTACAAGAGGAACCGTTACGGAAGCAGATGGGCGACTTGCTGTTGGATCTGCAAGCGCGAAGAGTATGGCGCGATGAACAAGAGATCACGCTCACTCCCCGGGAATTCGACTTACTCGCCTACCTCATGCGTTACGAGGGACAGCTCGTCACGCGGCAAATGCTGGCGCAAGAGGTCTGGCGTGAACCGAACCGCGGCACGCCGCTCGACAACGTTATCGATGTGCATCTCGCACACTTGCGGAAGAAGATTGATGAAGAGCATGCTGTCAAGCTGATCCAGACCGTGCGCGGGGTTGGCTTTATGTTACGGGGAGAAGAGAAGCCGTGAGGGCGTGGTGGGAGGGCCGCCCATTGAGGCTACGCCTGACGATCTGGTACACGGCTGTGGCCAGTGGAACCATATTGGCCATGGCATGTGTGGTCTATGGATTAGTCGAGCACCAACTCCATTTGGATTTGGACCGGCAATTGCGCACGGACTGGAATCGGGTCGAGTCGCAAGTGGGTTTTTTATCCTCAGACCGCATCCAGTGGTACGGCAAAGACATTTACTGGGCTGGTGGCATAGGGAAGCCGCCAGGGTGGTTCGACCTATGGTCGGAGAACAAGCAACTCTTGCTGCATCAATGGCCAGGGACAGAAGAGCAGATGGGTCCGCCGCTGCCCGAGACCGAGAGTTTCCACACCTTCGGATTGAAAGACGGAACGCGGGTGCGCGCGTTGACCCAGCCGGTCCAGTCCGCAGCCTCCCGCCGACTGACGTTGCGCGTGTTCCGAGACGAGTCGGGCCTTGATCGGACGTTACGAGAAATCCTCGTGGGTTTTGTCTTGGGCGTTCCCTTGGCTGCTTTATTCGCTTCACTGGGTGGATATGTCATGGTGGGCCGTGCACTGGCGCCGGTGAGCGCGATGGCCGAACAAGCGAGGCGAATCACCTCGGAATCCCTCAGCCAACGCTTGCCTAATCCCAGTCCGCACGATGAGTTGGGCCAATTGGCGACTGTCTTCAACCAGACGTTGCAACGACTGCAGGACTCCTTCGAGTCACTTCGACGTTTTACGGCCGACGCCTCGCATGAATTGCGAACACCACTGACGGCCCTGCGCACCGTCGGCGAAGTTGCCCTGCGCGATGGGGCAGATCCAGCGGGATTGCGCGAGACGGTCGGCAGTATGTTGGAAGAAGCACAGCACATCAACGACCTCATTGATTCTTTGTTGCTGCTCGCTCGCGCCGAAGGTACGCAGGCTCAACGTCTGCTGGAGAATGTCTACCTGCTGGATCTATTAACGGAAGTGCGGGAGAGAGTCGCGGTGTTGGCGGCAGAGAAACAGCAAACCATCGAGTTGGAAGGCGACCCGGAACTGTGCGTCTCAGCCGACCACCTGCTACTCCGTCAGGCAGTGATGAACATCGTGCACAATGCCATTCGCTACAGTCCGCCGGGCACGAAGGTGCTCATGCGGTGTTTTCGCCGTGACGACCACGCCGTCATCGAGATTGCCGATGAAGGCCCAGGCATAGCAAAAGAACATCAGCAAAGAATTTTCGAGCGTTTCTTCCGCGTAGACAAAGCACGCTCGCGGGCTGAGGGCGGTGCGGGTCTGGGACTTGCTATCGCCAGACTCTCCGTCGAGCAACATGGCGGAACCATCGAGTTGGTGAATCTGGTCGGGAGCGGAAGCCGCTTCCGCGTGGTCTTACCCGGATTGCCGCGGGTCGGGTAGCTCGCGCTTGGAAGAAGCGGATCAAGCTCTTGCTGTACAAGGATCAGCAGTGCAGCGCCTGCGTATCCGATGTATGGTATGGTCGGCAACCCTGACCCTGGAGATTCGCTGTGGGTGCGCTCGATCCCATTTTGGGAAGAAACAATTAGGGCCTCAGTGCGGCGCACTGGCTGGACTATTTAAGACGCAAGGAGACGATCCGATGGCAAGATTTTCGGTTCCAGGAATTTCGCTTAAGAACTACACACGCAGCGCTGCTGCGTTCGTCGTTCTCGTGCTTCTCGGCGTGAGCACCTTCGGCTTGGCCGCCAACCCGTCCAATCCCGGCAACCTGCCGGCTGACGTGGTGCGCGCCAACCAGGAGATCGACCAAAAGTTCCTCGAAGCTCACGTTCATCCCAACACCGACCTGATGATGAGCCTGTTCACCAGCAGCCCCGACATCTTTTTTGTCGGCCCCACTGGGATCATCTTTCACGGCCGTAACGAAGTCCGCGAATCCATCGACAAATTCATCCAGAATGTGATTACCATGCCTGGAGTTATCGACTACGTCACCTATTTGCCCGCCGGGGACGGAGTGATCGCCTATGGCCAGGTCACCTACCATCGTTACCTGAAGGGCAAGCAGCCGGACACGCGGGTGGTGGTCTGGACCGATTACCGCCGCAAGGAAAACGGCAAGTGGGTGCTGGTCTTCCGCCACACGCACTGGCCGCTGGGGTCGAACTCTCTGGCTGGCTCAGAGACGATCCGCAAGCCCCCTTCGACGCAGACATCGCATTGACGCGGTCTGGATTTAAGGTGCTCTGTCCGAGTCGCGGTAGGGATATCGGTTACCCGATACCCACCGCGCAGATCCCCACGGGTGGCATTACCGCATGAGGCTCTTATCTTGATGAATAGCGTCAAAGCGAACGCGTGCTCGTTAAAATCGATATTCTGATCCACGGAAGCCTCACGAACCGCTAGCTTGCCGGGGCAATCCTGATCAGGCCCCGATCGGATGCGTCGTGGTGCGCGGCCGGCATGGCGAGGATACGATGCGCGCGGGCCATGTTCATGGTTCGCCACATCTCGACTCCCCACCAACTCAACGCTATCAGTTCGATGAAACCCGTCATCCCGAGCAACGGGTAAGCGCGTGGCGTGAAGTCAGTAGCAACTTGCAGCACCACGCGGCTGGCGCATCCGAGGTTGATCAGAAAGAACGGGCCCCCCAGCGAGCTGATGCGGTTCCCATCCACCCCAGCCAGGATCGGGAGGATCCGGCTGGAAACGCCCATGATCATCAGGCTGATAAAGCCCACGGTATAGGCATGCCGATACGCTCCCAGATAGGCATGCGCGAACAGTTGCCCCGTGGCGTTTGAATACGGCAGCAAAAACGGAATCATGAAGCAGGAGATCAGCAGCCACAAATACGCCGCGCGGACGAACTTGAAAGTGCGATCCGGCTGCGATGGGCGCGAGAAGATGCCTAGCTGCCTCGCCAGGAGTATCGCCCAAACCGGCATCAGCAGGTACGCTGTTTCCAGACCGATGGCGAATGCCGGTTGATATGTGGTCAGCAATCCTACGTAGCTGGAAACGCTCAGCACCAGGCTAATAGTCATCAGAAAGAAGATCAGGGTTAGCCGGTCACGTCGGGGCCGCGCCAGCCCGTAAACCATCGGCACAAATCGCTGGCTCACTCCCACGATGATGAATGCCGCAAATCCCAGCACCTGGATATCGCGTAGCGGCCCATCAATCGTGGCAATGCGCATGACCAAGTCGCGCTCGCTGCCAGCCGTCGCCTTGGCAAAGAAGAAGATCTGGCTGAGCACCGATCCCACTGCCAACCAGAAAGCTGATGCAAAGATGAACTTCTCGTATTTGCTTGGCGGCTCGATCGACTGGCGCGCCGTACGGTAGAGGATGGTCACGAACAGGCCCACCGCGGGCAGTTCCAGAGCCGCGGAAATACCGCCGAGGACCAAGCCGATCAGCGCCGGCTGCAGCATCTCGGCGGCCACGCGCAGGACAATCCCGCTCAGCATTAAGTAGAAGCTCAGGTTCGCCAGATCGGGCCGCCACAACTTCGTGTTCTTGAACCGGGGAAAGGACTGATAGGCAAAGCCCATGACAAACAGTCCAACCCAGCCGTACACCATGGCGTGGGCGTGGGCATGGATCGCAGGCAGTAGTCCGAGCTGCAGGAACGAGCCGTTCAGCGCGATTTGGAGCAAATTGATGGCTCCCCACAA
This sequence comes from uncultured Acidobacteriota bacterium, assembly GCA_963837635.1. GTDB lineage: Bacteria > Acidobacteriota > Terriglobia > Terriglobales > Acidobacteriaceae > CAWINY01. Next base: position 802,052 of record CAWINY010000007.1, on the reverse strand, counting down.
CACGCCCAACGTGATCGCAATCGCGATTCCTGCCTTGAAGAAGCGGCGATAGATGTAGTCCTGGAGCGACTCCTGAAAACGATAATCCGGTGCCGGGTTCTTGATCTCCGCATGGAGTTCCCGCAGAAGGAGATCGAGATCGACCTGGTGAACGCGAGCGACGAACGTGAGCGATTCGGCGGGCCCCTGTTGGCCTCCGCAGCCTCGAAGCCCGTGCTGATCGAAGATGCGGCGCGCGCTGGGGCACTGCCGGATGACCTCTGCAACACTCGTATCGGCGGTGATCGTTGCCATGGGCTTGCCTCCTATGCCGTCACCAACATAGGCTGCATGGAAAGCGCGAACGATGACTTATGTCACGAAGAGGAAAGACGATCCGCCGAAACTTCTACGCTTCTGTTCCGCGGCACTTGGCCTCCGCTGCTGCCAGACGCTGACGTAGTTCCTTGTCGCGCTGCCAACGCGCGGTAACGTCCTGCAGCATTGCCGCGATGGCGAGCACCTTGCCATCCTGACTCTTCAGGAGGACCACGCTGAATTCGATCGAAATACGCTGCCCGCTCTTGGTCAGGGCGGGCACGGCCAGCACATCGCGGCCGTACTTGCTCGTACCCTTTTTCATCACCGCCGAATATCCGGCCCAGTGCTGGGCGCGGTGCTTCTCCGGAATGATCAGATCCATGGATTGGCCAACGGCCTCGTCCGCCGTCCAGCCGAAGATCTCCTCGGCGCCTTTGTTCCACAGCCGGATGATGCCTTCGGGATCGCCACCGATAATGGCAAGTTGGCTCTGCTCAACGATCTGCCGACATAGCCAATCATGATTCGGCGTAAAGACCTGCGTCATACTTATTCTCCTCATGGCACGGTTGCTTTGTCCTGCTTGCCTGCAAGTGCACCCGACGTCGTAAGCGCTGCCAAGGACGTAAGTCACAGGAATAACGGAATCCTCCCAGTGCTTGGGCAATCCGTGACATAAGTCATATTCCTACAGGTCATGTGCAGGCAACATGTGAAGCAGCGGTTCAGTCATGCCGCTGAACAGCGAGTCGAATCTTCATATGACAGAACACCAGCCGTTCTTGGCTTCACAAAGATTTCGCACTGCACTGAGGACTGTTGCCAGCATGCAACAGTTCGCCGCTGGGGAGACGATATTCAAGCAAGGCGAGCGCATACGCGGCGTCTATCTGATTTGTTCAGGCACGGTTGCGCTCTCGATGAACAGTCCACGGCGGGCCACAAACGCCGGAGCGGGAAGCGCTCTTGGCCTGCCCGCGGCGGTGGGCAATCACAGCTACATCCTGACGGCGCAGGCTGTTGGAGACGCTCAATTGGCCTTTGTGCCGCGCCAACAATTCGTGGAGACCTTGAACGGGAGACCGGATCTGTGCCTCGAGGTAGCCAAGATGCTCGGCACCGAGCTGCAGTACGCGCAGCACACGATGATATCGTCTCTGCGAGAGAACACTAGGTTCGGCCGTCGGGCAGTACCCGGTCGAAGGCGTCCTGCAGCGTCCCGGAACGTCACCGTGAACTCGGGAATAGGTTTGGAACGCGCCCGCCAATTGCTTGGAGAACTGAAGTTCACGTACAGCCAGCTTCCAAACGAGTACCAAAGCGCGGTTCGCGAACAACTCACCACCTGGGCAGGGCATGAGCCCGCAAGGAATTGACTGCCGGTGCTGGAAATGTGTCCGATGTTATCGTCACATCGATGCGCCTGAACTGCGTATTCTGGGTGCATGACGGGCATAACCGGAAGTTACCGGAGCGATGCCGACTTGCGGGGAGTAATCCGGCATAGTCTCCAGTCTTGCAGGCTTCGCTGTCCAGCGGTACACACCGGGGAAATCAGGTCTAGGTTAGCAGCCAGACCATCCAGCAAGCACCGTCAGTATTTTCGGCTGGTCAGGCTAGCATGTCCGGCAACTTCCGGGGTGCCGCACTAAAGCCTGGAAAGATCTTGCTCAAGTCGGGGGCGCCAAGCTGGTGCACGACCGCCTCACTGAGCACGGAGCGGAAATCGGTGGTGATGGCCAAGTCGCGGCCTTCAAACAACTCGTGCATTTCGAGCCCGGGCCAGCGGCCGTACACTTTTCCGCCTCGCACGGGACCTCCCAGGACAAACATCACGTTGCCGTGACCATGGTCGGTGCCGCGGTTGCCGTTTTCCTGCGCGGTACGTCCGAACTCGGACATGGTAACGAGCACCGTATCCTCGGCTAAAGTGCCGAGATCGATCCAGAACGCCGCCATGGACTGGCCCAGTTCGCGCAGCGAGTTGGCAAGCTGTCCTTCCACCGAACCTTCGTTGACGTGATGATCCCAGCCGCCGACATCGGCGAAGGCGACCTCTATGCCGAGGTCAGCCTTCATCAATTGCGCGAGCTGACGCATGCTCTCGCCTAGTCGGCCGCGCGGATAGTCCGCGCCGGTGGCGGGCGCATATTTCGAGGGCGCAACAGCCTTCAGCATCTTCACCGCTTCGAAGGTCTCCGCAGCGGTGCCGTGCAGCAGGGAATCGGTTGAGCTGTCATACATGGCCTCGAAAGCGCCAGTCAGGGGCGCGGACGCCGCGCTGCGGTTGGCGACGCCGAAGTCGTTGACGTTGCCAATGGCCACTGCCGGCGCCGCGCCTTGCAGGATGCGGGGCAGCGTCTCGCCCATGGCAATTGCGCGGAAGGGCGTGGCCGCAGGCTCCGGTCGAATGCGGACGGTGCGGTTGAGCCAGCCGTCGCCTGTACTCTTGATGCCAGGCGTGCCCGATTCCATGAAGTCCTGGGCGTCAAAATGAGAACGCGTGGCGTCGGGCGAACCCACGGCCTGGACAATTGCGAGGTGGAGGTCGCGCCACAACGGCAGCAGGGGTTCGAGCGCAGGATGCAGTCCGAAGAAGCCGTCGAGATCGAGCACCGCCGTTCGCGGGATCGAGATCGTCGGCCGTAGCGCGTAGTACCGCGGATCGCCATACGGCACCACGATGTTCAGCCCATCGGCGGCACCTCGCTGGAAAATTACCACCAGCCGCTTGCGACGCGCACCTCCCGGGTCTGCGGCGAAGACCGCCCTGGTCAGAAAGGATGGAACCACGCCCGTCCCCACGATGGCGAGCGCACCGGATTTCAGAAAGACTCTGCGTGTGATCATGACTGCAATTCTTCATGTGCCTGTGGCACGTGCACTGAGCTATCTCCGCTGAAACTCCGGCGAGCCTAGAAGCAGGCCGGTCATCAAAGCCACATTGACTGGACGAGGCTGGTTGTTCCCCTTATCCAGCGCGCGTCCCCTCAGTTGCACATCGTCAAGCTGTTTGAGTACCGCTTCATGTGTACTTTTCGAAACCTCGCCGTCGAGCAGCGATTGTTCAAGAGTTGCCAGAGTGCCGTTGTCATCCACTGCGCTGGTGATTGCCAGCCGTGCGGCATCGAACTTAACGTCTGGAATCTTGTTCGCCGCGAGTCCGAGAGCGAAGTTCATGCGGTCGAGTAACGCCGCGGAGTTCACCCAGGCATCCGCTAGGCTGGAGTAGCCCGTCGGCGGTTGCGCCCCGTAGAGCGGCATGCCCATTTTGTTGAGAACCTGCACCAGCGGGGCGGCGTTTGCTACGTCAGTGCCGCTGGCGCGTACCGTCGATGCGACGAATTCGAGTGGCGTTTTCACCTTGACGCGATAGGCGTCGGCAGACCAAAACTCCGGCGAATGGAACATAGTACGCAGCACCTCGCGAATGTCGCCATCCTGGTGAAGGAAAGTTTGATCCATGCGATCCACGAGCGAATCCGGGGGCTGGTCCGAGACGAACCGCTGCGCCAGCTTGGTGCAGATGAAGTGCGCGGTGGCCGCTTGGTGTGCCAGTAGGTCGAGCACCTGCCTTCCTTCGTCTTCGCCGTGCTGCTTGATCCGGTGGCCGAGCACGCGCTTGTCGCCGGGCTCATGCCTGCGTTCGTTGAACGCGAATTCACCGCCCTTGCGCGGGTCTTTGATTGTCCAGCCGGTGAAGACGCGGGCGACCTCTGCAACGTCCTGTTGCGTGTACCCGCCGTTCACGCCGAGCGTGTGCAGTTCCATCAACTCGCGGGCATAGTTCTCGTTGATTCCTGTTCGCTTCCTTTGCCGGTTGGCCTGCTGCGCCGGCGGCATCGGGGGACGCGGCATGGGCATCCTGCCCCAACCGCCCCACATTCGCGTCCGCGGGGGGATCTGCCGGGGCTTCGCCGGGCCGTACAGCGCGAAATCGGAGTCCGGGCCCACGCTCATCCAGTTATCCAGATAGAAGAGCATGGCGGGACTTTGCGCGGTCGCCAGCAGCAGGTCTTTGAACTTGCCCAGCGCGTGAGGACGAATCACATCGCGCTCATAGCTGGTGACCAGGTAGCGGTCCGCGCCTTTGCCGAGAAATACATTAAAGTGATTGAACCAGAAGTCGGTCATGACCTCCTGGAGTTGGCGCTCACTGTAGATGGCCCGCAGCAGCTTGCCTTGCCGTAGTTCGCCATCCACCACCTGCTGCGGATTGATCATGGCCAGCACGGTTTCGCGCTGTTCGGGTTCCAAGCCGTCCAGCATGGTTAGGTGTTGACGCGGCAAGAGCGCAGACACGACTTGCTGGCGCGACCCGGAGTCCATGCGCAGGAGGGCGCTGAACCGCTGGTCAGGCGGTAAATCGAGAAGGGCCTGGACTTGCTCCTGAGCTGCCTGACGCTCCCGGCGAAGCGATGCATCGTCCACCATCGAAGAATTGTCTTGGGACGCATCCTGCTTGGGCTGCCGGAGTTTGTCTAACTGTGCCTGATAAATGGCGCGGCGCATGGGATCATGCGGCATCTCCAGCTTGCCATCCGCAACCGCCCGAATGACTGCCTGGGGCGGGAATCTTTCGATCATCTCCAGCGTGCTCATGCGCAGCGTGCGCAGCGGAGATAGCCTGGCATCGAGGGCGGAGTCGTCGATGTGTTCGGGATACAGCTGCAGATCAATCCAGCGATCCACACCAAGTGCCAGCACGTGGTCCGCATCCACTGGCCGAGGTCCAAAGGTCAGCCGGTTCAGAGCATGAATCGCGCGCTGCCGCTCGTTCATGCCGGAGAATGTCTGATGTTTCTTTTCCTTCGCGAGAGTCAGCGTAGCCCCGAGGACGGCCAGCAAGAGCGCGAGCGCGAAATACAGGGCTCGGCGTTTCACATCCGATTGGAACCCGATAGGGTGGGAAGAGTTGCAGGACTTTTGGATCGTCGTCCTATGTCCGGCGAGAGATTAGTACCGGGAAACGATAGGGTCGTTTGAACTTAGCCGCTAGCGTTTGCGGCGGACGCGGTGATGGCTATGGGATTTCGATTTGGCTGTGCTGGTTGGAGGGCGGGGTGCGGGAGTAGGGTGTGACCGGGGAAGCCATCGAGTTGCTTTTGGCAGTTGCAGTGGAGTTTTGCCGGGAGGCAACGCTGCGGCGCGTTATCGGCGAAGGAAGACGCCAAGGAGTCAAGGTCATTCTTGTAGAACCTCAATTCAGCTGGAGCAGTGCCGAGCAAGTTGCGCGGGAGATCGGCGGGCGCATGGTTGTGATCGATCCCTTTGCGGAAGACTATCTCGGGAACATGCGCAAGGTCGCCGCGGCCTTCGCCGAAGGACTGGAGGCAAAGTGATTTCGCAGAGAAGTGCGGTGTTCTGAAAGATTGTTCCCGCCAGTCTTCGAATCAGGTTTCTGACACTTGCAGAGTCAGGCCGGCTCGAAGCGCCACCACGCGGTTCCCAAATTGAGCCAGAAAAGCGCCGGTGGCCTCGAATCCCGTGCAGTGACAGGGTGCGATCAGCTCGACATCGAAAGCTCGTAGGTTCTCGGTTGTCGCCTTGATGCGCTCGGCCGTCGCCCGAAACAGATGCAGACCCCCAATCACGGCTACAATGCGGCTGGTCCCGATCAACTCCTTGGCGTAGGTCAAGGTGTTGATCAACCCCGAATGTCCGCAACCGGTAATCACGGCCCACCCCCGGTGGGTCTCGATTAAAAGTGCTTGATCATCGATCAGGGGATCGGGCTGGGTACAGTTTTCGTCCAAGAAGAAGGCGTCGGATACATCTTCGTAGGTATTTCGTCGGGGAATTGCGCCGGTCACTATGATTCCGGGCGCAATTTCCGCGGGCCGTGGTGATTCTACAAGTTCCACTATCCCTGAGCGTAATGCTTCCTGCGATACGGAAGACATACCCATTACCCGGTGCGGGGGCGTTTTCTCGCGCTGGTACTTGTCAGAAAATGCCGCGGGATGGGCATAGACCTTGCTGCGAAAGCCGGCGTCCATCACAGCGGCAATGCCGCCGGTATGATCGAAGTGGCCGTGACTGATGACCAAGGCTTCGGCGGAGGCAATATCGATTCCGAGCAGGCGCGCGTTTTGCAGCAAGGTGTGTCCTTGGCCAGTATCGGAAAGGATGCGGTGCCCGTCCGCCTCAATCCAGAGCGCAAGGCCCCACTCGGCGGCGGCGTCAAAAGTGCCAGCGGTGTTTTCAACAATTGCGGTGACCTTCAGGTTGTGAACCATGTCGCTGAGTCGCGGCGCTCAGTGTCGCCGAATCCTCCGTTGATTCCTTGCAAACAACGATTCACTGCTGTCCAGGGAAAATCGTCTGAAGCCGGTGTAGTCGTTTGATCACAATTAATATTCTACTTAGTCTTACTGAGTTTACCGCCTTGCCTAGGTTACCGCCCATCGTTCCCATAAAGGAGTGAGGGGGAGGCTTCAGTGTATTTCTGGGAAGACTGACGTCGGCCCTCAACGGCGTGGCTGTTGTTTTCACGGCAGTATGCCAGAATCAGTTGCAATTGGCTCCCAGGCGGATCTAGGATGCATATATTCTCTGTCCGAAGGAGCTGCAAGGTGCGAGACCCGCGGGTTCTCTTGGGGGATGACCACGCTTTAGTTCTGAGCGGGATTGGGTCTCTATTGCAATCGCGCTACGAAGTGGTTGGAACTGCCCCTGACGGCAGGCAATTGGTCCAGGCAGCGGCGCGGCTCAAGCCCGATTTCGTGGTCCTGGATGTTTCGATGCCCGGGTTAAACGGCCTGGAAGCCGCTAAGCAGATCAGGGATTGCTTGCCCTTAGCCAAGCTTGTCTTCTTGAGCATGCACGCCAACCCCATGTATTTGCGCAAGGCGTTCGACGTGGGCGCGAGCGCATATGTTTTAAAGGCCGGTTTGGTGGAAGAACTCCTTGAGGCCATGGGCCAGGTCGCCAGAGGCAACACCTACATTTCTCCCGGCTTCGGTCAAGATGTGTTGCAAAGCTTCTGGAACCGCTCCGGCAAGCCATCGCAGCAAGGCGAGGAGCTGACCGATCGGCAACGCGAAATTCTTCAATTGATCGCCGAAGGTCGCTTAAGCAAGCAAATTGCGGACGCGCTGGGTATCTCGATCAAGACGGTGGAGTTTCATCGGGGCCGGATCATGGCGAGATTGGGAGTGCATTCGATCGCGGAGTCGATTCGAGCCGCGGTCGAACAGGGATTGATTCCGGCCCGCACTTCCGACGTTCTAGATTTCAATTCCAATGCTGGGTGATACGAAGGTCCCGCCCTCTAGCACGACTTGGACGGCATCGGGCAATTCTTCGGCGCCGAGCGCCTTGAGCACATAGCCGGTCGCTCCCAGGCTGAATGCCTCTCGCACGTAGAGCGGACTGTCGTTGATCGTAAGGAAGATCACCTTAGACTCAATGCCTTCCGCCTTCATCCGCCTTACGGCTTCAAAGCCATTCATTTCCGGCATGGAGATATCGACAACCACCAGGTGAGGTTGGTGCCGACGAGCCATGTCCAGCAGTTTCCGGCCATTTTCGACGGCGGCGGCGAGATCATAATTTACGGACAAGAGCTGAATCAGTTCTTGCCGGATATTTGCGTCGTCATCCGCGATGATGACTCGATATCGTGGTTCGCCGCCTCCATCGCCTGCCTGTGTTTTCTGGATCTCGCGAGCGAAGCTGAAGTCCGATACGGTGCCTTCTTGGATCCTTTTCAGGGCAGGAAGTAGATCTTCATTCGCCCGCTCCAGGTCTATGTATCCGCCACTTCCCGCGGCGACATCTTGATTCAGGGTGACGTTGCTATCCCTGCTACTCAGGAATAGGAGCTTGATGGGAGGTGCTACCTTTTCAATTTGCTCCGATACTTCCAGGTAGTTCAGGCCCGGGATTGCCGTATCAAGAATCACCAGATCTGGCGCCAAACGCAACGCGGCGTCCACGAGAGAAGAGCCGTCGAAAGCGATGCCGACCATCTTGTGATGGGGCTCCAGCAGGGCACAAATTCGGTCGAGCACCTTGAGGCCGTCAGTTCCCAGCAGAATGCGCAGACGTTTCAAGAGCGCCTCCCTTCAAAGGTACTCGGGCAATTACACGTGTTCCGTGGCCCAGCTCCGATTGGATGGATACGGCACCGTTTACCATACGCAGGCGTTCCTGGATGCTATACGTACCCAGCCCTGGCCTCTGCTCGGTGAAGTCGAAGCCAACCCCGAAATCGAGGATTTCCAACTGCAGAAGCTCGCCGGCGCATGCTAAGACGACGGTCACATTGTCCGCCTTGGCATGCTTCGAGACGTTGCGGAGACTTTCTTGACAGACCCGGAACAGACAGGACTCCAGGGCAGGGTCAAGATCGTCAGGAATGTCCCGCGCTTCAAAGTGAACGCGAGTTCCTTCTACTCTCTGCAGGTCGAGGCACATCGACTCCAAAGCAGCGCTGAGTCCCAGGTCGTCCAGGATCGCGGGGTGCATCTGGTGCGAAATTTGGCGAATGCTCTTGGAAATATCCAGAACCTTGGCCTGGTGGGAGCGCAACTCGGTGATCAACTCCTCGGCTTCAGAGCGCCGGGCGGCCGTCTTCCCGATTTCCATGGACAGGAGCGCCAGTCGCTGGGCGACGTCGTCGTGAAGTTCCCGCGCGATTTGACGGGCCGCATCTTCTTGCGCCGTGAGCAGAGCCACGCGGAGCCTGTCCCGCTCGGCCTCCACTTGCTTGCGCTCGGTTATGTCGGTCTGCACCCCGTCCCAGATTACCCGGCCATTCGGGAGGCGGCTAGGGCGGGAACGCAGATGCATCCAGCGTAGCTGCCCATCGGGCAATCGCATCCGTATCTCGCGCTCGAACACGGAGAGATCACGAGCGGAAATCCGCACGGCCTCGAGATATGCCGGCAATTCCTCCAGAAGCAACTGACTTTCCAGCACGTCCGCATCCTTGAGGACATCCTCTGCCTTCACCCCGTTCAACCGCTCGATGCCGGCGCTGACGTAGAGGAAATGATGCGAGCCGTCTGGTTCCTGGGCGAACTGATAGACCATGCTATCGGGCAGATTGTCTCCCAAGAGCCGCAGCCGCTCCTCGCTGGCGCGCAACGCCTCTGCAGCTCTCTTTTTCTCGGTAATGTCGACATGGGTCCCGATCATGCTGGCCGGCTTACCGGCCTCGTCATAGAGAACCTGTCCCCGCGCGTCCATCCAGCGAACCTCGCCGTTGTCGCGGCGGCGGATGCGAAACTCCATAGCAAATTCGCCAGTCTCCAATGAACACTTCAGGGCGGCGGCCGCCGCGTCTCGATTCTCGGGGACAAGGCAAGCCAGCCAATCGTCGTAGCAGCGGCACTCTTCCCGCTTCGTGCCGTACAGCGCCAGCATTTCATCAGACCAGTCGTGCATAGTGCTGTCGATATACCAATCGAATGTTCCCGAATGGCCGGCTCTAAGCGCCAGGGAGAGCCGCTGCTCGCTTTGTCGAAGCGCAACTTCGGCCCGTTTGCGCTCGCTGATGTCGCGCACGATGCTGGAGGCGCCAATGATCGCTCCCGCGCGATCCCGTATCGGAGAGATGGCGACGCTAACATCGACCAGCGTACCGTCCTTCCTTCGCCGGACGCACTCATGGGGCTCGATGCGTTCGCCCCGGCCCACTCGCTGAATGACCTCAGTCAGGTGGTTCACTTGCTCGGGCGGCATCAGGATGTCCATCGATCGCCCAAGCACCTCGGCGGCGGAATAGCCATGCAGCCGCTCAGCACCCCGGTTCCAGCTCGTAATCGTACCCGCCAGCGTCTTACCAATAATGGCGTCTTCGGAGGATTCCACGATGGCGCTGAGGCGCTCCAGTTCCGCGGCGCGCTGTTCGGCGGCTTCGGCGGTTTCCTGATATGCCGTGACCAAAGAGGCCATCTGCCTACGCGTCAGGAAGATGACAAACCCGCCTATACCTAATGTGAGCAGCACCGAACTGCTAAGCACGAAGTCCGATACGCGCCTCGCCCTTTGCACACGTTCGTCCCGCAGTCGCCTCGCCTCGGCGGCAAACGCCTCGCGATCCTCACGGAACTTGTCCATCAAACGCTCGCCTTCGATGTTTTCCGCGTAGGAGCTGGTGTCCTCACCATTGCGGCGGCGGAGGATGGTTCGAACCGCGAACTGTTCCCATTGAGCGAAGTCAGCCTGCTCGCGCTCAAGTCTTTCGAGCTGGACTGGATTGTGAGCGATGAGTTCATTGAGGTCGCGGAAATCGGAGTCCACTGCCGTATCGGCGGCCCGATACGTCTGCAGAAACTCGTCATTGCCGGTCAATTGAAAGCCTCTGAGCCCGGCTTCCATGTCCAGGATGTGGCGCAGCAGGTTTCTGGATTTGCCGATCACCTGATCCGTGTGATCGACCCACTGCATGGAATCCCTCAGACTTTCGGTTTCAAACAGCAAAATCCCTGCAAGCACCGCCAGCAGCGCAAAGGGAAGCACAAAAGCGCGGTTCAAGCGCGAAGAGAAGGATCCTTGGTGTTTGCTCTTCATAGTTGCCATCGGCTTGCCTGGAGCTTTCACGAGTTGCCCGGGCGAGCAGCCACTTCCCTCTGAGGCGACATCAACTCTCGAAATACGCGCGGATCGGTCCTCATTCTTCCCGGCCCGCAAATGTGAACATCCGCCACGTTGCGAACAAGTTTACGACGATGCTGCAAGATCTGGGACCTAGTACAAAACCTAGTATGCGGCACAAATTGGCGCGCCTAAATTAGGTTCCATCGGGAACGTCTGTGCGGCGGCCCCGCTGAGAACGGATCGGGCGTGGAACTCTCAACCTCGTACATTGCTCGTGAAATCCAGGAGACATTCGACTTGCCGGATAAGACGGTCACATCCAGGACAATCAAGGCGCTGCTGATCCAGGAAAGGCCCCAGGCGTCCGGGCACTTGGAGAAGTACCTGCGGAAATGCGGCTGCGAGTGTACCTGTGCCGTTTCCTACAAGGAGGCGTGCTCGCTGCTCGGGACTGGGGAATTCGGCCTCGTGCTCAGCCCGATGCGACTGCACAACGACAGTCTTTACCCCTTGCTTGACTTACTTCACGGTTCCCACATTACCCTGTTTTTCTGGTACGCGGTGGAAGGCGGTTGCTTCTGGCTGCCCGCGCTTCGGCAGGGCCAGAATTGTTTTGGAAGCGCTCTGCTGATGGGCGCCATTGATTTTGGGGTCGCGCTGGACCAGACAATCCAAGAAATCCAGACGTGTGCATGGGGGCAGTGTGGCTGAAACTATTTATCGCCTGCTGTCTGCTACCTCATGGCGGCGCCGCTTTGCCAGCATGCTGGTGGGTTTTCTACTGGCCGCCGCCACCACTTCGACCTGGTGGGAATTCCATGTCCCCGGCCCGCGGCACGAGCCAGCCGCTTCTTACCTTGCTGTTCCAAATCCTGTTCTTGGCGTGAGTCACTTCAGTCAAGCTCGGGTGGGTCACTCTTCGTGAGCGCCGAAGCGGCATAACAGCAGGACGAGAGTTTGCTCGTCAGTTTGTCTGAAGATTGTGGGGTGCCGAAAGAAGGGTTATGCTCCCGCAAAGGACCTAGCTAACAGCCGAAGCCAGGACCAGCCCATGACTGGGGAGACAATCCGGCCCGATCCTTTAGGAATCCCAGGCGATTGAAATAATGGTTCATATGAGCTATATGTGCGGTTATAATGAGCCATTGGAGATTTTATGATTCGTCCAGATCGCATTGCTGAAGTGATGGGGGGGAAGGCGGTTCTGCACCACCGCATTCGATCGGTAGCCGAACTGGAAACGGTCGTCTCCGCCGGGCTGCCGAAGCGCGCTCTGCGCGTTACTGCCGAACGAGTGTTTTCGTCGGCGGGCGAAGTCCGCAAGATCATGTTTCGGGTTATCCCAGAGGCGACGTACAAACGCCGGACTCGCTTGTCCACAACGGAAAGCGAGCGAACAGAACGACTTGCACGGGTGATTGCTGCAGCCGAATACGCCTGGTCTGACCAGACAGATGCCCATGAATGGCTAATAAAGCCCCATCCGGAACTCGGGCGGAAAACTCCTTTGGAGGCTGCTTTGTCTGAACTGGGAGCGCGCCAAGTGGAGGACCTTCTGGACCGGTTGGTATACGGTATTCCTGCTTAATGAAAGCCTTTCGAATTGCTGACCGACGTCACCCGATCTTCAGTGGCAGCGGCGCGCGCTTGCTGGGTGGACGCTGGAACTCTCCTGGAGTCGAAGTCATCTACGCGGCTGAAACCTTTGCGGGCGCAATCTTGGAAGTGCTCGTCCATGCAAACTTGGGCCGTATTCCCAAAACCCATGCATGTGTTGAGATTACGATTCCCGATGACCTCGCAACCAAAGCCACCGACGCGACGGCGATGACCGAATTGAAGAATCTGCAAGCGAGCAGGGCCTTTGGCGATCGGTGGGTTCAGCGCGGAGAAACAGTAATGCTTTGGGTGCCAAGTATCGTGACCGGCGGACGCGAACGAAATCTCGTACTGAATCCCGCGCATCAAGAATTCTCCCGCATCACTGCCAGCGAACACTCCGAAGTCCGGTGGTATTCGAGGCTGTTCACACCACGTTAAACCAACCAACTCCTCCCTCGCAGCACAGGCTCACCGCGACCGCTTCCTTCTTCTTTGTGCTTGATTACGCTGTCGGCCCGCGCATAATGCAGATTACAATGCAATGCTGCCACCCGGTAAAACGATATGCTGCCAGATACAGCGAGAAGTAAACCTGCTGTCAGTTCAGAGACGAGGAAGCGTCCAGCGCGCGCGAATGGCACCAGGACGGAATCGAGGAGGTTAGGGCAGTTTTGCGCGAATGCCGAAGGATTCCGTGACCCTGCCGAGAGGCCCGTTGATGGTCCAGATTTGCGTGCCTGGCATTGCCAGACAAGAAGCGATCAACTGGGCATCTGTGAGGCCAATCCCCTTGGACCACAGGGCGCGAGCTTCAATCATGAATCGCACGTCCGCCAGACGGACGATGGGCAAAGCGGCGAGTTGGTCGAGGTAAGCTAGTGTTTTTTGCCGATCCGGGAGAGTACCGCAAGCCAGTTCGGCGACAACAAAGGGGTGAATGCAGAGCTGATCACTCGTTATCAGATTTCCCATCTCTGCCTTAAATCTGCCCTTGCGGAACATCTCGATCCAAATGGAAGTATCGGCGAGAATCATTGCTCATCCACTCGCGTTCTGCGCACCTTTTCCATACTCGGTGCAGTCCCGGCAAGCGCGAGGAGCCTCCGCCCCGCTTCTCTGGCAATCAGTGACTTCAAGGCCTCGCGAATCAGCTCCGCCCTCTCTGTCACGCCAGTGTACTCGTGTGCCGTTTTCAAGAGATCATCATCGAGCGTAACCGTGGCTCTCATATTCCCCTCCGATGCACCAATTATAGCACCGTTATGAATCCATTTGTGGTGTAGTTCGGTCTGCCTTTGCCGATCCGAAGCCCGATTCCGCTTCGGGAATCAGCGGGAAAGAGGTGAGAGCGCGCCTTCGGCACGGAAGCGTACGGCACACTTACGGCACACATCACAGGAAGTACAACTCGAAAGCGGTTGAGGCCCGGGAATGACATAATCCTCGAGTACTGAGAAATGCGAGGCGGCATGGACGTACAGCAAGCACCTTTGAATATCTATCTGGTTCGTCACGAGCTAACCGCCGACAGCAACCCGTTCGCCTGCACCTGCTGCAATCTGGTGTTCAGGTTCACCTTAATTGGGTTCGTTCGCGTATCCACCGTGACCGCGCCCTGCTCCGTGCCGCCGTACAGGTTGGCTGTGATCGGCGATAACTGCACGATTCCGTGATTCAGCGTGACCATGGACTTGATGTTCTGGATCAGTCTCTGGGAATCATCAGGTCTGCTGGGAGGGACGACCAAGGAGCGGGAGTTCGCAGTAGCTGAGCCCCTTTGTGAGGACTTGGTAGCCGCGGTGGAGTTTCACATCGCATCCTTCATCGCCCAATGCGGATACCGGAGAAGGAATGAAACAGTCCAGTAACATTCAGTATCCACAAAACGACGGCTATGACTACGACGGCATTCAGAATTGACTTGATGGTTGCCTGCATTGGAATGAAGCGATTCACCAGCCACAGGAGGACACCCACAACGATTAGAACTTCCACGAGTTGAATTAACGGCATGACTTCGACCTTTCGTTTTTCGCAGCCAATACCTCTAATCCGCCATTGAAGCATTCGATTTCGGGAGCTGGCGTCTGGTTGCCATGGACTTTTAGGGGATTCGCAGCAACCTGCTCAACACCTTACCCGTCCCGCTGCGTTGGGCGGCAAGGCATGATGCCGCAGCCTTTGCCGACCACCCGAAGCGACCGGTCGATTAACTTCCTTCGATTGCCATGGGGTTCTCATTCTCCTCGTCCCCTTGGCCGTGTCCGTGAGCTGTTCTCCGCCCCGGTCTGGCTCTTCGAGGTGAAATGGGACGGCTTCCGGTCGCTCGTCCACATCGACCGTGGGCCAACGTTAGCAGACACTTCGGCTAAGGTGCCGGGGGATAGGAATCTGTTAACATCCTCGCCGATGTCTTCTCGTTTCACACCGGTCTGCAAGGTGTCGGATATCCCACCGGGCACGGGCAAGTGCATCGAGCACCGCGACAAGCCCATCGCCGTATTTAACGTGAATGGCCAGTTTTATGCCATCAATCACACATATCCCCACCGTGGGGGACCACTGGCTGAAGGGACTTTGGAGGGGAACGTGGTTACCTGTCCGTGGCACGGCTGGACTTTCTGTGTGGACAGCGGTCTTGCAGACCACCCAGGTGGCCACTCTGTCGCTACCTACGAGGTTAAAGTCGAGGGGGATGACGTGCTGCTTGGCTGGCTCAAGAGCAGCGGGTGAGCAGGTTAACCCGGTGCTTTGCTCCCACTCTGAATTGCTCTTACCATAGAGCACCATTGAGAGAGCACCATTGAGCGGATGGCGGCGCATGTTTTTTGCCGTTTCCCATGCCTTGGGTCGTACCGAAGGAGAACGGTGGTAGGTGGGGCCACGCCATTCGCCCAGTGCTATCCTATGCAGCCCGCCGCCGAATTTCGGCTGGCGTCACTTCGTTCAACCGGCCAAGTGCCCCAATTCCGGATCGGAATTTAACAGCATGGCTTGTCCAGCTAGGATTCCGGCCTACGTGTACGAGGAGTAATCCACGACGCTGTCCTGCGCGGCGAGTATGAATTTCTCGCGGGTGGACAGGGGTGGAAACTGCGTATGCGCGCTCACCGCTGCGAAATTCGGAACGAGCCAGAACATACGCTTGGTCTGCTGACCTTGGGAATCGTCTTTTTTATTTTGGGGTGCCGGAGCCTCCGGCAACGAAAGGGTGCCGCTGTTCGTTGGTGGTGCAAGAGCCGGGGTGCTTTGTGATGTCGGGCTTTGCTGGGCATCCTCAAGAGGATTGGATTGGTCCCTAACTTGTGTCTGGGACCACGTGATGGTGGGCAAGAAAAGAATGACGAGAACTAAAGCGGCCTTTATGATTTTGAGCAAGGTTTTTCCTCGAATCAGGCGCAAGGGCGTACCAACCCCGAGCCTACCCACGACGACAAGCTAATACTAACGCAACATGGAAAGCTAAAACTCGCACACCAGATTAGGCTAACGCAAGGACATCATGACCTCGCCCTCGAAATACCTCGCAGAGTCGCTGGAGATTCTGCACAGGCTCCAGAACGTCAACGGGCGCAATTGTTGGCGCGCATCCCCGCTTCCGCAGCCCTGCAATCCAGGTCAATCGCCAGTGTGCAAGCGATATCCAACGTGAATTTAAGGACCGGAGAGCCGAGCACGAATGCGCCGATCGTGGTGCCCGGGCACTGCCCCCGCTAACTCAAGCCTTCTCTGCTACACTCATTCGTTTTTATCGGAGGCCTTCATGGATATCCACACTGTCGGTGTGGTGGGCGCCGGGACCATGGGCAATGGCATCGCGCATGTGTTTGCCAAGTCGGGCTACGCGGTTGTGCTCTGCGATGTGGAGCAGCGTTTCCTGGAGCGCGCGCTGGATGCGATTGGCAAGAACCTGGAGCGCGAGGTGGCGAAAAATAAACTCACCGCCGACGACCGTAGTGGCGCGCTGGCGCGCATCCGCCCCACCACCGAGCGCCAGCAACTTGCGTCGTGCGACCTGGTGGTCGAGGCCGCCACGGAAAGATTCGAGATCAAGGCCGAGCTGTTCCGCGACCTCGATCGCATTTGCCGGCCGGAGATCATTCTCGCCTCGAATACCTCGTCCATTTCGATCACGCGCCTGGGGGGCGTGACGCAGCGGCCGGACAAAGTCATCGGCATGCACTTCTTCAACCCGGTGCCGATGATGAAGTTGGTCGAGGTGGTGAGGGGGTTGGCGACGTCGCCGGCGACCTTTGAAGTCGTGGTGGAGCTGGCCCGCAAGCTCGACAAGACGCCGGTCGAAGTGAACGACGCGCCGGGATTCGTTTCCAATCGCGTGCTCATGCCGCTACTCAACGAAGCCATGTGCGCGGTGATGGAAGGCGTCGCCACGCCGGAGGCGGTGGACGAGGTTTTCAAACTTGGCATGGCGCATCCCATGGGACCGCTGGCGCTGGCCGACTTCATCGGGCTCGATGTCTGTCTCGACATCATGCGCGTACTGCATCGCGAACTCGGCGACCCGAAATATCACCCCTGCCCGCTGCTGATCAAGTACGTCGATGCGGGCTGGCTGGGGCGCAAGTCAGGGCGTGGCTTTTACAAGTATTGATCGGGTGATTGGCTCTTGAGCGAAGCTAATAAGCCCGTTCTCCGGAGCTGGTAGAAGGAGAGAGAGGGAAGAGCCAGCTCCGGAGGACGGTGACCCAACGAGCGCCTAGCGCTGGTTGGAACTTTGTGGCCCGTTGATTCATGCACGGGGCCAGGGAAAGATCGTGGCGATCTGGGCGTCCAGCTCGCGGAGCAAGTCGGACTTGCAGGTGAAGGCATCGGCGCCGCACTCGTAGGCCGCTTCCTCGATTCCGGGCTCCACGACGGCAGTAGTCATCAGGATCTTGATTTCAGGATGGTTGCCCTTGAGGTGCAGCGTGGCTTCCATGCCATCCATTACCGGCATGCAGATGTCGAGCACGGCAAGGTCGGGGTGAAGTTGCTCCGCGCGTTCCAGCGCCTCGGCGCCATTCGAGGCCGTCCCCACGACTTTCACAAAAGGATTGCGGTCGAGCAGGGCGCAGGTAAGTTCCAGCATTTCAGGCATATCATCGACGACCAAGGTGCGGATCGGCGTCGCTAACCGCACTCGTGCCCGATGGAAGGTTTCACTCTCGCCCGCGAAATGACCGTTACTCCTCATCATTCCAATGCCTCACCTAGCTAAGAAAGCCTGTTCTGTTCTGGTTCGCATCAACGGCAAAAACTGCATCGCCAAGCTCTGAGGTTCCCGAAGCGCGTCGCGCTTGCGCATTTCCGGGTTGGTAAAACCAGAGCGCGCTGACCAGCAGTACATCCCCTGCCAGAAAACCCCAGACCAGCCAGACGAGCCAAGTTTCCAGCCAAGCGATCACAGCAGCCTCCGCGACATCTGCCCGACAGCATTGGGTTCCCCAACCCGGGGTCCCCAGTAAGCGCTTCGCTTGCCGGGGTGGCCGAGCGCGCAACGCTTATTCTTGGGTTGAGTCACTCTACAGAGATTGACGTGGTGATGCGGTAAAAGGTGAGTAAGGAGCTTGTAAAGTTTTGTTACTGGGGTTTCACCGCATCTTCATACTTCTTTACACGGAGGCAGGGACTTCGCTGTCACAATGGTAGCTATGCAGCGGGTGCTAGTGGTTGATGACGATAAGGAATTCTGCGAATTGGTCGGGGAATTTCTGGAACCCGAGGGCTTTGAGGTCGAGGCGGTGCATGACGGGAAGCTTGGTCTGAGCAAGGCGGTCGGCGGAGGTTACGCCCTGATCATTCTCGACATCATGCTGCCCGCGCTGAACGGCCTCGAGGTGCTGCGCAAGATTCGCGCGGTCAGCAATGTCCCGGTGCTGTTGCTCACCGCCCGGGGCGCCGATCTCGACCGCATCGTCGGGCTCGAACTGGGATCCGACGATTACCTCCCCAAGCCCTGCAATCCCCGCGAGCTGGTAGCGCGGATTCGCGCGATTCTGCGCCGCGCGAGCACCGATCCGCGATTGGCGCAGACGGTCCTCACGGTGGGAAGCGTGGAACTTGACCCGCGACGCCGCACCGTCCGCCGGAGCGGCAATCCGGTTGAGCTTACCGCCACGGAGTTCAAGCTGCTGGAGACGCTGATGCGCTCGGCGGGCGTGGTGGTCACGCGCGAGCATCTGTCGCAACTGATCCTGGGCCGCGAGTTCGCCCCCTTTGATCGCAGCCTGGACGTGCACGTCAGCAAGTTGCGCAAGAAGCTCGGCTTTGACGATGTGACCGACCCGATCAAGACGTTGCGCGGGGCAGGCTATATTTTTGCCAAGCCTGCCCAAGAGTGAGAAGCCTGAAGCGATGAGCGTGTTTCACAAGATATTTCTATCCTTCTGGGTTGCCGAGATCCTCGCGATCGTGCTCTCCGCACTCGTCTATCCTTTCCCAGAGCACAGCCGCGTGCGCGAGTTGATGGATGCCGGGGTGGCCACGGCGCTGACCGCTAACGGCGAGGCAGCGCTCGACATGATTCAGCATGGTGAGACGGCCAAGGCCGCGGCTTTCTTTGACCGCAAAACTCACTACATGCAGGAGTACCTGTTCGACAGCGAGGGGAACGAGGTCACTCATCGTCCCGTGCCCCCTGCAATTCGCACTGCATTCGACACAGGCGAATTCCGGAGCAATCCAATCCAGCACCGTGGGAACACGGTCATACGGGCCATCGACATTCATGGCGACTCCGGAAACTACACCCTGGTGGCGCAATTCCCCGAACCGCGACGGCTGCGTCCTGATCGGGCCGCCATCGGGTTCCGCTTCTTCCTGTTGATTCTGACCTCCGGTCTGATGTCCTGGTGGATGGCGCGCTATCTGACCTCGCCCATCCTGAAGCTGCGTGCCGCTACCGATAAACTGGCGGCGGGCGATCTTGGCGCGCGGGCGGAGGTGGAGAACAGCAGCCGAAAAGATGAGATTGCGGGATTGGTGAACGACTTCAACCGCATGGCGGAACGGCTTGAGAATCTGATGTCAGCGCAGGCCAGGCTGATCAGCGACATCTCTCACGAGTTGCGCTCGCCCTTGGCCCGGCTGAGTATTGCCTCTGGCATCCTGCGCCAGCGCAGCGGATCGCAACCGAACCCCACGCTGGATCGCGTGGACCGCGAGACCGAGCGCTTGAATCAACTGATCGAACAGGTGCTGACCATCTCAACGCTGGAAAGCGGCAGCGTGGAAGTGGAGAAAACCAGGTTAGATCTAGGTCAGGTGGTGCGCGAAGTTGCCGAAGATGCCGGTTATGAAGCGCAGAACCGGGACTGTCGCGTCCTTTCTGATTTGAATGGCCCGTGTTTCGTCTCGGGCAACGGTGCGCTTTTGCGCAGTGCCATCGAGAACGTGGTGCGCAACGCCCTTCGTTATAGCCCGGACGGCAGCACGATTGAATTGACGCTGATGAAGATGGAAGGGAAGGGGCCGGGCGAGGCCCGGCTGGAAATTCGCGATCATGGCCCGGGCTTGCCGGACTCGGAACTGGAAAATATCTTCCGTCCTTTTTATCGGATTAGCGCCGACCGCGACCGGCAGACCGGTGGCGCCGGTCTGGGACTGGCGATCTGCGAACGCGCCATTTGCCTGCACGGCGGCGCTATTCGCGCTTTTAATGCGGGCGCCGGCGGTTTGGTCATCGAGATCCGCATGCCGCTTGCCGGGCCCGATTCGCAGGCGGATGTTGCTGCCTATTCTGATGAACGTGCTAATGCGGTCGATCCGGCGAAAGGATAACGATAAGAGCCGATGAGGACGATCAGAGCGTTCGGCTTACTGCTCGCGATACTGCTCTACTGTGCTTGCGCCACGACAACTGCCCACGCGCAGATGGCGCAGGATGCTCCCTCAGAGTCCTCATCGAGCACCGCGGCTGTGCCTGCTGGAGGTGAGCGCCAGATGGGCACAGTGAAAGCGATTTCCGGAAATATCATTACTCTGGCCACCAACGCCGGCACGGAATTGACCGTACAGGTACAGGATTCGACGCGCATTCTGCGCACCGTTCCGGGGCGGAAAGATCTAAGGGAGGCCACGCCCATTTCTTTGCAGGAGGTGCAGGTCGGCGACCGCGTCCTTGCTCGCGGAACCAGGGCGGAAGACGGCAGGACACTGATAGCTTCCACGCTGGTGGCCATGAAGAGAAGCGATATCGTGGAGCGCCAACAGCGCGAGCTTCAGGATTGGCGGGCGCGCGGTGTGGGTGGCTTGGTGCAATCCATCGATCTGACTGCCAAAACGGTGACCATCTCGACGCTAACCCCAACCGGCATCAGCAAGACCACGATTCAGGTCACGGATGAGACCATTCTTCGCCGTTATGCGCCCGGCTCGGTGAAGTTCGAAGAGGCCAAGCCAGGGACGCTCAACCAGATCAAGGCCGGTGATCAGCTTCGCGCGCGGGGCAGTCGCAATCCAGACAGCACCGAATTGACGGCGGACGAGGTGGTCTCCGGAACTTTCCGAAACGTCGCGGGCACGATCACTTCCACCGACGCCGCCAACCACATGATTACCGTTAACGATCTTGCGACCAAGAAGCCGCTGACGGTAAGCATCGGGCCGGGCTCGCAGATGCGCAGCGTGCCTCCCATGCTGGCGCAACGGATCGCCATGCGATTGAAGGGCACAGACGCGGCGGGCGCCGGGGCTTCGCTCCCGCCACAAGCTTCAGGCGCCGGCGCCCGCGAGCACGAGATGCCCATGGCTGGGGCTGCTGGTCCGCGCATGATGCGTGGCGGGGATTTTCAAGATCTTCTTAGTCATGTGCCCTCGATCACCCTGGCCGATCTGAAGAAAGGCGATGTGATCATGCTGGTGGCCACGGAGGGCTCGGCGAATGCAGCCCCGACCGCTATCACGCTCTTGACCGGCGTGGAGCCGATTCTGACCGCCGCGCCGAACCGCCAGCGCGAGGCGGAGATGCTGCTTTCCCCGTGGAATCTGAGTTCGCCGGCGGAGGCCGGCGGTGGGCAGTAGATGATAACAACGGATTGAGACGGATTAAAACGGATTAGAAAAATGCCCAGGCAACCAAGGTGTCATTCTGAACCGAAGCGCAGCGGAGGCGAAGAATCTATGCAGTTGTGCAAAAAGAAATACGTGGATCCTTCCACTTCGCTGTCCTCAGCGTCAGGATGACACTTCTGTTATCCATCCGAATCCTGTTATCCGTCTAAATCCGTATAGATCCGTTGTTGGGTTCTGTTGTGCAGGAGACCTCAAAGGACATGATTCGCGGGATCGTACTACTTCGGTTCTTGATTATTGCCGCCTTGCTGTCAGCGTTTATCACGCAAGCGCTCGCACAGGAAGCGGGCACGCTGCATGGTCAGGTTACCGACCCCTCCGGCGCGGTGCTGCCGCAGGCCACGGTCACGGCGACCTCGGCCACCGGCCAAGCGGCGAGCGCGCTCAGCGACCATCAGGGTCTATACACGATCCAAGGACTGCAGCCGGGCCAGTACACCATCTCCGCCGAGGCCAAGGACTTCACGCTGCATCAACTGCCGGAAATCGCGATCGCTGCCGGAGAAAGCAAGAAGCTCGACATCGCGCTGGACGTCGCAACCAAGAAGGAAGAGGTCACAGTCGAGGACGAGGCCACCACCAGCGTGGACACCGCGCCCACCAACAACGCCAGCGCGACCATTCTGAAAGGCAAAGATCTCGACGTCCTATCGGACGATCCCGACGAATTGCAGACCGACCTGGAGGCTTTGGCGGGCCCGGCCGCGGGACCCAATGGCGGCCAGATCTACGTCGATGGATTCAGCAACGGGCAACTGCCGCCCAAGTCGGCGATCCGCGAAATCCGCATCAACCAGAACCCGTTCTCCGCGGAATATGACAAGTTGGGCTACGGGCGAATCGAAGTCTTTACCAAGCCGGGAATGGAACAGTACCACGGCCAGTTTCTGGTGAATGTCAACAATTCGGTGTTGAACTCGCGCAATCCGTTGGTGGCGACGATGCCGGATTATCAGTCGGAGCAGTACAGCGGGAATTTCAGCGGACCGCTGATCAGCAAGAAGGCTTCGTTCTTCCTCAATGTGGAGCGGCGGAACATCGCGGACCAAGCGGTAATCAGCGCGATTGATCCGAACTCCCTCCAGCGATTCAGCGAGGCTATCGCCACCCCGCGCGTCAGGACTACCTTCAGCCCGCGCATCGATTACCAGCTCTCGCCGAGCAACACCCTCACCGCGCGCTACCACTACACGGACAACAGCCAGCAGAACAACGGCGTGGGGCAGTTCACGTTGCCTTCGCAAGGCTACTCCAGCGACGACACCAGCCAAAGTTTCCAGTTGAACGACACGCAAATCATCAGCCCGACCACTATCAACGAAACCCACTTCCAGTACTCGCGCGAGCATTCGAGCGAGCTTGCGAACGAGTTTGCGCCGAGCATCCAGGTGCTGGGCGCGTTTTTGGGCGGCGGCAGCAGCATCGGCTCGGTCTCCGATCACTCGGACCGTTACGAACTCCAGAACATGACCTCGATCTCGCACGGCAAGCACCTGATTAAGTTTGGCGGCCGCTTCCGCGATACACGCGAGGCGCTGGATTCCACTTCCGGCTTCAACGGTACGTTCACTTACAGTTCGGTTGCCGACTATCAAAACAACTCGCCAAGTCAAATTACGATCACCACGGGAAATCCGAAGATCAAAGTCAACTGGATGGATGTTGGCCTGTTTGCGCAGGACGACTGGCGCGTTCGGCCCAACCTGACCCTCAGTTACGGGCTGCGACTTGAGTCGCAGAACGGAATTGGCGATCACGCCGATGTGGCTCCTCGCGTTTCGCTGGCATGGGGGATTGGACGAGGGAAACGCACGCCGAAAACCGTGCTGCGCGCCGGCTGGGGCGTGTTTTACGACCGCTTCACGGAAGACCTGGTGCTGCGTGCCGACCAGTTGAACGGAATCAACCAGGTGCAGACGGTGAGTTCCAACAATACCTCGTATTCGATCGATCCCGGGCTGCAGGCGCCCTATGTCATGCAGACGGCCATCAGCGTGGAGCGGCAGATCACCAAGACTTCCACGGTGGCGCTCACCTATCTCAATTCGCGCGGACTGCACCAATTGCTGTATCTGAACACCACTGCGCCCACACTTGCGCAACTGGCCGCTGGCATATACCCGCAGGAAAATCGTTACCAGTACGAATCGATCGGCATCTTCAAACAGAATCAACTGATTGCCAACTTCAATATTCGGGTGGGTTCCATGCTGTCGCTGTTCGGCTTCTACAGCTTGAATTACGCGAACAGCGATGCCGCGGGCGCCAACAGTTACCCGTCCAATCAGTACGACGTGCTCGCCGACTACGGGCGCGCCGCCTTCGATGTGCGCCATCGCCTGTTTCTCGGCGGCACGATTTCGCTGCCGCATAACATCCGCTTGAATCCGTTCGTGATGGTGCACTCCGGCCAGCCCTTCAATATCACCGTGGGCCAGGATCTGAACCACGATTCGTTCTTCAACGACCGGCCGGCCTTTGCCCCTGCCGGTGTGACGCTCTCCTCGACTTGTGGACCCGCAGTTCGGTACTGCAGCAGCCCATGGGGCAATTTCGATACGCAACCCGGACCCGGCCAAAAGCTGATTCCGGTCAACTATGGTACCGGTCCCGCAAATTTCACCTTTAACCTGCGGGTGTCTAAGACGTTTGGCTTGGGCAAGAAACTCGGGAGCGAGGCGAACAAGGGCATGGGGCCAGATGGACCGGGTGGGCCCGGCGGTCCTCCGCCGGTCGGACATCACGGTGGGGGGCCTGGCGGTCCCGCCGGCCCCGGCGGTGCGGCGGCCATGGCGATTGCCGGCCCAAAGGGAGGTTTCGGCGGCGCCGCGAACGATCACCGCTATAACCTGACGCTGAGTGCTTCCGCCCGCAACCTGTTCAACAACGTGAATTATGCCGCGCCGGTCGGCAACCTGAGCTCGCCGTTGTTCGGCCTATCGAATACCTTGGCTGGCGGACCCTTTTCATCGGGGTCGGCGAACCGCCGCATCGAGTTGCAGGTGCTGTTCTCGTTCTGAGCCACGTTGTAGCGCGGGCGTCTCGCCGGCGGGCCAAGTTTACTCAACCAGATTGTCATTCCGAGCCCGAGCGCCGGGGTTTCCGCCCCACAACGCATCATGGTGCCGTCCCTACGGGACTCCGTTGCCGTCCTCTGCTTTCCCAGCGCTGAAGCGCTGGGCTAAGGAATGCCGCGCCTACGGCGCTGAGACCTGGCATCTGAGACAAAATTGCAAGCTGATAGCTGAAAGCTGAAAACTGTTGAGAGCTGAAAAGCTGCTGAAACTGATGGCTCACGGCTGATGTAAACTGCTATAGAACCCGCTTCGGGCGAGGGACATCTATATCTATATGCATTTATGGCGGAAAAACTTGCGGTTTCTGGCTGCGCTCCAGTTGCTGCCCGCGTTGGAGAGTGGCGAAGAGACCCTGGTGGGCGGCCAGGCTGTGCTGGAGGGCGTGATGATGCGCTCGCCCCACGCCTGGGGCATCGCCGTACGCAAGCTCGGAGGCGAGATGGTGTCGCACGCCGAGCCGCTGGAACGCCCGTCGGAGAAACATCCGTGGATGGGCTGGCCTGTGGTTCGCGGCGTGGTGACGCTCGGCCACGCCATGAAGCTGGGCTTCCGGGCGCTGAGTTTCTCGGCCAACGTCGCCCTGGACGAGGCCCAGGCCGGCAAAGAGGAAGAAAAGAAGGTCGAGATCAGCGGCTGGCTGGCCGCGCTCAATATCATCCTTTCGGTCGGCTTCTTCATCTTCATGTACAAGTTTCTCCCGCTGCTTGCGGCCACAGAACTGAAGAAGTCGTTTCCGGCGTTCGGAAACCAGATCCTCTTCAACCTGGTGGATGGCATCTTCCGCCTGCTACTGTTTGTGGCATTCATCTGGGGCACGTCGCTTATGAAAGACCTGCGCCGCGTCTACCAGTACCACGGCGCCGAGCACAAAACCGTGTTCGCCTTCGAGGCCAAGGACCCGCTGACCGCCGCTGCCGTGCAGAAGTATTCGACCTTCCATCCGCGTTGCGGGACCAGCTTTTTAATGACGGTCATGCTGATCTCGATCGCGGTGTATACCCTGGTCCCGGTGACCAGCTTCGCGGCGCGCTTCGCGATCCGCATTGCGCTGTTGCCGC
This sequence comes from uncultured Acidobacteriota bacterium, assembly GCA_963837635.1. GTDB lineage: Bacteria > Acidobacteriota > Terriglobia > Terriglobales > Acidobacteriaceae > CAWINY01. Next base: position 776,395 of record CAWINY010000007.1, on the reverse strand, counting down.
TGATTGCCGGCATCTCGTACGAGATTATCCGCTTCGCCGCCAAGGCCCGCGCCCGGGCGCTCGCTACCGGGAATAAGGGCGGCCCGGCGGCGTGGCTGTTCCGTGCTCTTACCCAGCCTGGACTCTGGCTGCAGCGCATCACCACGCAGCCCTGCGATGATTCGCAGGTCGAGTGCGCGATCCACGCCCTGAATCAAGCCATGGAAATCGAGAAGGTCCACGGCGGCGAGCTGGTGCTGGCTTAGCGGGCATTCTCCTCGTCGTTGGCCGTTCGTCGTTAGTCGTTGGCCGGATGTGCCCGCGAGACAGGTTTCTAACGAACTCGTTCCCGGAAAGAACTTGCCGTTACGCTTGGGACGGAGTAGCACCGAAGGAGGACCTCATGACTGGTTCGTACAAGAATCTCAGGGTCTGGAAGGAAGCTACGGAGGTTGCAGTTTGTGTTTACAAGGCGACGGAGAGTTTCCCGCGTCAGGAGCAATATGGTCTGACAAACCAGTTAAGGAGAGCAGCGGTCTCAATTGCTAGCAATATCGTAGAGGGGAAGGGGCACCGTTCAGACCTTGAATTCAGCCATTTTCTGTATCATGCACGAGGGTCGCTGCTGGAGGTTGAAACACAATTGGAGATCGCTCGGCAGTTACACTATTTATCAGAAGAGTAGGCACAGAGCTTGCTGGAACAAACCGGCTCGGTGGCTCGCAGCCTGAATGCGCTGATCAATACGATGCGTAAGGGGCAAGCCGTTGCCGCATGCGCAACAGGCTAACGACCAATGACCAACGACTAACGACCATGTACGAACGTCTCGAACAAATCGAAGCCAAATACGACGAGCTGACCCAGGCCCTGGCGTCGCCCGAGCTGATGTCCGACTCCGGCAAGTATCAGAAGACCGCCAAGGCGCACGCGGAGCTGGCGTCCGTGGTGGAAAAGTTCCGCGAGTTCAAGGAGCTGAAGCAGGGCATCGCCGAGAGCAAGGTGCTGCTGGCCGAAGAGACCGATCCCGATATGCGCGACTACGCCCAGGAAGAACTCACTCGCCTGGAAGCGCGCGCGGGGCGCGTGGAGGAAGATCTCAAGCTGCTGCTGTTGCCCAAGGATCCGAACGACGAGAAGAACGTCATCCTCGAAATCCGTGCCGGCACCGGAGGCGACGAGGCCACGCTGTTCGCCGCCGAGATTTTCCGCATGTACAACCGCTACGCGGAAACCCAGCGCTGGAAGGTGGAAGTGCTCTCTACCAGCGAGTCCGGCGTGCACGGCCTGAAGGAAGTGATCGCCATCATCGAAGGCCAGGGCGCCTATTCGCGCCTGAAGTACGAGAGCGGCGTGCATCGCGTGCAGCGCGTGCCCGAGACCGAACAGCAGGGACGCGTGCATACCTCGGCGATCACCGTCGCCGTGCTGCCCGAAGCCGAAGACGTGGACATCAAGATCGAGCCGAAGGACATTCGCATCGATACCTTCTGCTCGTCAGGTCCGGGCGGCCAATCGGTGAACACCACGTACTCGGCGGTGAGGATCACTCACCTGCCGACCAACACCGTCGTCAGTTGCCAGGACGAGAAGTCGCAGATCAAGAACCGGGAGAAGGGCATGCGCGTGCTCCGCGCCCGCCTCTATGAGATGGAGCAGCAGAAGCAGCAGGATGCGCTGGCCAAGGAGCGCCGCGCCTTGGTCGGCTCGGGCGACCGCAGCGAGAAGATCCGCACCTACAATTTCCCGCAGAACCGCGTCACCGACCACCGCGTCGGCTTCACCATGCACCAGCTCACGGATGTGATGGACGGCAAACTCCAGCCCTTCATCGACGCCCTGAACACCCACCTCAATGCCGAGCGCTTGAAGGGGGAAGCCGGCGTGAGCGCATAATTTGGTAATTGGGTAATTTGTAATTTGGTAATTTCTTGTTGAGGGGTGCGGAATACCGGGACAAGCAAGAGTCATTGTCATTCCGAGCGCAGCGAGGAATCGCTGTTGCCACTCGCAATCAAAGGGATTCCTCGCTTCGCTCGGAATGACAATCTCTTGAATCTTTCCTCTGCGATCTCAGCGAAACCTCTGCGCTCTCTACGGTGAAATGTGTTTGCAAATTACAAATCACAAATTACCAATTACAAATGCTCCTGAAGCCCGCGCTCGAATCCGCCGTCGCCTATCTTGACGCGAGCACTGTCGGCTCGCCCCGCATGAACGCCGAGGTGTTGCTGATGTTCACCGTGGGATGCGACCGCGCTTACCTCTACGCGCATCCTGAGCGCGAACTTACCGAGGACGAGCAATCGCGTTACGGCGAAGCGTTGCGCGAACGCGCGCGGGGCGTGCCCTCGCAGTACATTACCGGGCATCAGGAGTTCTGGGGACTGGACTTCGTAGTCACTCCGGCCGTCCTGATCCCACGTCCCGAGACCGAGCACGCGGTCGAAACCGTGCTGGAGCTGGTAAGAAGTCGAACCGCAGAGGACACGTCCATTCGCATCATCGACGTTGGCACCGGCTCCGGCTGCATTGCCATGGCTTTGGCGAGCGAGCTGCCGCACGCCGATATCACCGCCGTCGACATCTCTCTCGATGCCCTCGAAGTTGCCCGTGCCAACGCGGCGCGTCTGCAACTCGCCGATCGGGTGCGCTTCCTGGAGAGTGACTTGCTCGTTGCCCTCCCCGCTCCCGAGCGCTTTGACATCGTCGTCTCCAATCCTCCTTATGTTGGCGAGTTCGAGGCGGACAAGGTCCAGCGCGAGGTCCGCAAGTTCGAACCGAAGGTCGCCGTCTTTGCTGGACATGAAGGGCTTGATGCGATCCGCCGCCTGATCCCGCAAGCTCGCGAACGCCTGAATCCGGGCGGCTGGCTGGTGATGGAGATCGGTTACACGCAGTCGGGAGCGGTGCGCAATCTTGTGTGCGAATGGGACGAGGTGCGTATCGCTCACGATCTGCAGGGCATTCCGCGCGTGATTGCCGCGCGTAGGTAAACCCTTACCGTCGATTACACGGGTGAGAACGGATTCACGCGGGTAATCTTTGACAAGGCCCTTATTCGGGAAGTCCGTGGCAGGTAGTGCGCCACGCTCCTGCGGATCTCCATATCTTCGTCATTCCGACCCGAAGCGAAAGCGAAGGGAGGAATCCGCAGTTTCGTTCGCAGTACCGGAGCGGTTGAGGAGACTGCAGATTCCTCACGCCAAAATCGGGCGCTCGGAGTGACAATTCTTTGGATTGCTTGGGCGTCATTTCTTGGCCGTGACCCGGTCGGCAATTTTGTCATACTCGGACTTCGGCATGATGCGCCGCGTCACCACTTCGCCGGGTTCGTTATAGGGACGCCCCGCAATCACCCGGTCTGCTTGTGCCGCAGTCACGCCCGGCAGGCTCAGCAACTGCTCTTTTGTGGCAGAGTTGAAATCGAGTGGCTTATCGCGGCTCCAGCCCTCGCGTATCCCTGCCGCCACCGCTTTGGCATCGCGCTTCACCTCCGCCGTTGCTTGCGCGGTTCTCTCCTTCAGGTCCGGCGAGTTTTGTTGTTGAGTGCAGCCCGCGAGCACAGCCAGCAGCAAAATTGTGGAAACTTGCCGATATCCGAGGAAGTCCATTTTGATCAGCTTCTTTCCGCAGCGGGGTTGATTGATTCAGGATTTGTGCGCTTGAGTTCAATGGCAACTGGGGATGTCCGCGAACTCACCCCCCACCAGCATCGCAGTAAGATAATTGCCGCACTCTGAGATTTTCGCTAGAACCGGATCGTTCTGCGCTGCAGCCGGATTGATTGTTTGCTCGGCATTCAGGGAATGGATGGTTGCTTGAGTATTGCTGTCCCACCCACCCAGATAAGTGAACTCATTCTTGAGCAGCTGCAGAGCTTTTTGATCAGATTCGGTTTTCGCCGCTAAGGACGTTTGACTTAGGCTCTCCTCTGCCCGGGCCCGGTAATCATTTAGCCAGGGGCCGAGCCAATTGCCCCCGGCAACTCCAGACCTAATCGCGGATGCAATCGCGGCCTTCCACTCCCGCATCTCCGCCAATTGGGAGATACCTGCCTTGGCAAAGTCTTTCGACAATCCCGGCGCGATTCGCTCTGGTTTGGCACCAGTTTCGGCGGCGGCAGGAACCGTCAGGATGACGCGGCCGGGTTCGTAGCTCGCCGTTGCGTTCATGATCCGCGCGAACGTGTCGACATCCATGTAGGAATGGCCGTCGATCTGCACCACCGCTCCAGCTGTTGTGTGGCCATTCACCACCAGTGTTTTCTTCTCGGGCGCGTTCTGCGCAAACGCAACTCCCGCAAACATCAGAGATAGGGCAAGAGCCGTAAGAAGCATGCGTCCGCGCATCATGTCGAGATCTCCTCCTGCATCCGAAAGCGCATTCCAAGTTGCGCAGTCCGGTCCGAGCACACCCGCCTTCGCCGAGGGGACGGCGATTCTCTCAGAGTCTGAGCTAAGCTATTTCTGGCGAAAAACCTTCCTGCGGATGTCAGGCCAGAATTCCTGGAAAACGTGATTCAGGACAGCGGATTCCATCTGCGTTCCAAAGTTCAAAGCCGTTTGACTCAGGCCCCGCTCCTGAGGCGGATAATAAGCGGTGGACAAACCCGCTTCCAGCGCATTGCCTACCACCTCGGACGCGTTGAAACTCGTGCCTCCAGAATCTGTCTTGGTGACGAAGGCCCGAGATATCGCGTAGCCGCTTCGGCGAAAAAAACCGCCGCTCTCCATGGTGTAATAGCGCGGGTCCTGGTGCGTGATCGCAGGGACAATGGCTTCGGTAAAAAAAGTCCCCGACACTTCATCCGCGAAGGCGCGCCAATAATAGCGTCCGTAACCGGCGATTCCGTGCCCCAATTCCGGATCGGAATTTAACAGCATGGCTTGTCCAGCTAGGATTCCGGCCCACGTGTACGAGGAGTAATCCACGACGCTGTCCTTCGCGGCGAGTACGAATTTCTCGCGGGTGGACAGCGGTGGAAGCTGCGTATGCGCGCTCACCGCTGCGAAATTCGGAACGAGCCAGAACATACGCTTGGTCTGCTGACCTTGGGAATCGTCTTTTGTGTTTTGGGGCGCCGGAGCCTCCGGCAACGAAAGGGTGCCGCTGTTCGTTGGTGGTGCAGGAGCCGGGTTGCTTTGTGACGTCGGGCTTTGCTGGGCATACTCAGGAGGATTGGATTGGTCCGTGACTTGTGTCTGGGACCACGTGATGGTGGGCAAGAAAAGAATGACGAGGACTAAAGCGGCCTTTATGATTTCGAGCAAGGTTTTTCCTCGAATCAGGCACAAGGGAGCACCTACCCCGAGCCTACCCACGCCCAACGCTCCATCAATGCACAATGGGCTTAGTGCAGGGAGCACCGGGATCCAGAGGTACTTGTCAGGTAAACTGATGTAACTGATAGCCGCAATGGCTCCAGTCCAGACGATGAGCAGCAGTATCATTTGGCCGGACAAGTCACACCTCAAGTCTAAGCGCCAGTATCGGCCTTTGGCAATGTGAAAACTGGTCACAATTGACCACGGTGGTTAATGCCTGCCAGCTTAGCGCGCGAGATCTGCTAGCGGTTGCAGCATCTGTCATCCCGCGCCCTATGCCGGGCGAGCGCAGCTCGCGCCTGTACTCCCCATTAGCGCCATACTTGTTCACAATTGAACTATTTAACGACTGTTTTTATGGCACGCTAGTGGATGCCAGTCGCTTCATTGGTTTCGTATCGCCTGGCACCAAGACAATTGATTCTAGAGGTCGCTATGCCCATCCGCCGCCGAAAAGCTCTAATCGTTGTGGGAATTGCCGCGATACTGTTGCTTGCGCTTTTCTTCTTTGTACCCGCTCTCATTAACGTGGATCGCTACCGACCCCAGGTGATCTCCTATCTCCAGGAAAAAACGGGAAAGCAGGTCGAAATCGGACGGCTGGGTCTCACGTTCTTTCCTGTAACGATTCACATTGATCATATCGGCGTGAAGAACCCTCCGATATTTCCGTCCGGTTATATTGTCCAGGTGGCGCGGATCGATGCTGAACTTAGCGTCGGAGCCCTTTTGCACCGTCAGGTGGTCATAGAGTCCCTCGTACTTGAGGAACCCGTCTTGCATCTGACTTCGGACCCTGACGGCCCGTGGAACTTCGAGAATCCTGAATCCAAGGTTTCGGCGAATGCCTTTCCACTCGGCCCCCATTTCGAGCGTGAAAGTTAAGCGAGGGATGGTGATAGCGTCGAATCTTTTGCCTTCCGACGCGGCGGGCCCCATTTTTTTCGAAGCCCACGACATCTCCTGCGAACTGGCGCAGGTGAACCTGGTCGGAATTATCAATCCTTCTTCTTCCTCGATGGATGGCCAGGGCAGCCTGAAGGCGGGTCTTCTGCGCTTAGGCACCGTCGAGGTAAGAAATCTAGATTCCAAACTGCGGTTGGAGTCGAGGCACGTCTTTTTCACGGATGTCAAAGCGGAAGTCTATGGCGGGAGTGCCGTGGGTGGCCTCTCCTTCGACTTGTCGAAGAAAAACGCAAGCTTTAAGACCAATGCGCGATTGAGCAGAATAAATTTGACTCAGCTTCTGGCGGCCTTCCCAAACGGCGGCGGAAAGATGACCGGCAAGATGGAAGGAGACGTAATGTTAGCGGGAGAAATCGCACATTCGCTCCACCCGCTGGCAGCAGTCCACGGAGTCGGACACTTGACGGTGCGCAACGGGCAGATGCCGAGCCTCAAACTCAACGCGAATTTGATGAAGCTGGCGCACTTCAACGATCTTGGACCAGCCAAAAACGACCCTTCCGCATTTAAGTTGATAACCACCGATCTGGAGCTAGCCGATCAGCGGATTTCGAGCAGAGTCATAGACATTGACGGCTACGGGGTTGATGTGGATGGCTCGGGCAGTGTCAGCGTGTCAGGCTCTGACGCATTGAACTATCGCGGGTTGGCAGAGATTACAACCAAGGAGAGCTTCTTCACCAACACCATTGCCCGGCTGTCCGGAGCCACATTAAAAGACGGTAAGTTGCAGTTTCCTTTTCGGATCGGAGGAACGATCGATAGCCCCGTATTTTCCAAGGGTAAGGGCGATAAGGACGTAGACGCTGCACTAAAACACCGATGAGGGAAGATGGGAGAGTTAAGTTACAAGGGGCTCGCTGCAAGTAATAGCTGGGCAATAAGTTGAAGTTATTTCTGGCTTGCCGCGATTTGAATGTGAGGAGAGCAGACAATGGCTCATGAATCAGGGCCGCACGGTCTTCTCGCAAGCGGCGTTACTCCCATCCGCTGGACAAGGGCACGGGCGTACGCTCGGACCAGACCGTGATTCTCTCCTCGTACAAGTCGGCTTCGGTGTACCCGGACCCGCTGCGGCGCGTGAGGTACTCCGAGCAGCGATCCAGGTATTTTCTTTTTTGTGGAAGAGGCGTCACCCGACCCAAACGAGGACCTGCTTCTCGAGCAATGGCTGCGAGAGCTCAAGCTTGCGCCGAAAAGCAAGGCCCACGTCCGCAGCATCATGCACTTGATCTTCCGTTGTGCGGAACGCTGGTGCCTGATCGAGATGGGCAAGAATCCGGTCGCCCTGGTGCGAGTCAAGAACAGCAGCAAAAGATTGAAGCGCTCTCGCGTGCTCACGGTGGCAGCGTTCTACGCTGTCGTATCTGCGCGAGCCATACCGCACGATGGTGCTCGTTGCCCAGTGTCTCGGACTGCGGTCAGCGAGATCATGGGGCTGCAATGGGGGGACTTCGATTTCTAAGACCTGACGTTGTTGGTTCAAAGGAGCGTGGTTCATGGCAGGGTCGATGATGTGAAGACCGAGTACTCCAAGGACCGCGTGCCTCTCGACCGGCGGCTGGCCAAAATCCTGCTCGCCTGGCGGAACAAGAGCGCTTTCCCGCAAAACGAGGATTGGGTATTCGCCAATCCCACTACGGGCAAGCCGTACCACCAGGACGGCATTCAGAAAGATCACCTGAAACCGGCAGCCCTCGCAGCCAAGATCGGCGACGAGATTGGCTGGCACACTTTCCGCCACACGTACCGTTCGTGGCTCGATGAGACCGGCGCACCGATCAAAGTGCAGCAAGAGCTGATGCGCCATGCCTCCATTCAGACCACCATGAACGTTTATGGGCAGGTCATGAGCGATACCAAGCGCGAGGCCAACCGGTAAGTTGTGCAGATGGTGCTGGGATCAAAATTGGCGAGCAAAAAGGAAAGAGGACACTTGAAAGTGTCCTCTTAGTGAGCCTTCCGCCCTCAATGGGAGATATCAGGGGACGGCCGGTTGCGGCCATTTTCCCGCAACTTATTGAATCTAATGAAATGGGAGTTCCCCCGGCTCTGCCGGGGAGGCACGCGAAGTTTGACAGATACGGGAGTCCATCCAAGAAACTCCTGGCGTGAGCCGCGAAGCACACGCAAAGGAGAAACTGGATGGACGAGTATGAAAGCTTAAGCCACTCGAAATGGGAGTGCAAATACCATGTGGTGTTTATCCCAAAGGGCCGGCGGAAAGCGTTGTATGGGGAGTTGCGGAAGTATTTGGGAGAGGTGTTCCGCAAACTGGCGGAGCAGAAGGAAAGCCGGATTGAGGAAGGGCATCTGCTGGCGGACCACGTGCACATGTTGATATCGATCCCGCCGAAGTACGCGGTGGCGCAGGTGGTTGGGTTTATGAAAGGGAAGAGTGCGATTCATCTGGCGCGAGTGTACGGAGGGCGGAAACAGAATTTTGTAGGGCAGAGTTTCTGGGCGCGGGGATACTTTGTGTCGACGGTCGGGCGGGACGAGACATCGATCCGAGAGTACATCCGCACGCAGGAGGAAGAGGACAAGCGCCTGGATCAGTTGAACATGTGGCGCTGAAGGGGCCACCTTCAGGTGGCCAAGAATGTCGGGGCCGCGTTAGCGACCCCGCTCAGCCGCTTTGAGCGGCTCACATCCTAAAGCCCCCGGCTCTGCCGGGGGATATTTACTGAAATGGGAGTTCCCCCGGCTCTGCCGGGGAGGCACGCGAAGTTTGACAGATACGGGAGTCCATCCAAGAAACTCCTGGCGTGAGCCGCGAAGCACACGCAAAGGAGAAACTGGATGGACGAGTATGAAAGCTTAAGCCACTCGAAATGGGAGTGCAAATACCATGTGGTGTTTATCCCAAAGGGCCGGCGGAAAGCGTTGTATGGGGAGTTGCGGAAGTATTTGGGAGAGGTGTTCCGCAAACTGGCGGAGCAGAAGGAAAGCCGGATTGAGGAAGGGCATCTGCTGGCGGACCACGTGCACATGTTGATATCGATCCCGCCGAAGTACGCGGTGGCGCAGGTGGTTGGGTTTATGAAAGGGAAGAGTGCGATTCATCTGGCGCGAGTGTACGGAGGGCGGAAACAGAATTTTGTAGGGCAGAGTTTCTGGGCGCGGGGATACTTTGTGTCGACGGTCGGGCGGGACGAGACATCGATCCGAGAGTACATCCGCACGCAGGAGGAAGAGGACAAGCGCCTGGATCAGTTGAACATGTGGCGCTGAAGGGGCCACCTTCAGGTGGCCAAGAATGTCGGGGCCGCGTTAGCGACCCCGCTCAGCCGCTTTGAGCGGCTCACATCCTAAAGCCCCCGGCTCTGCCGGGGGATATTTACTGGTTGCGGGGGTAGGATTAGAACCTACGACCTTTGGGTTATGAGGCTGGCAAGACATAGAAACTAAACGGCTTACGCGGTACGAATGGCGCTCAAAAACCCGCAAAGAAACGGGCGGAAGCCGCTATTGGGAGTCTATCGGGAGTCTGAAATTGGGTTTGGGAAACTCGCCCAAAGGTCGCTAAGGCACCGTAAATAAATAACGTTTACATCTACTATCCTGATCTGTTATTACGGTGGGCATGGACTCGGATGCCCAGCTCGGCCGGTACTTTGCTGGCATGTGGCCGCATCTGGACGAACACGCTCGGCGTTTGGTGGCTGCCAGCGAAGCTTTGGAACTGGGCTATGGCGGCATCTCGCGAGTCAGCCGCGCCTGCGGCCTATCGCGGGTCACGTTGACCAAGGGTATCGAGGAATTGAAAGCCGCGCCGCTGGCCCCGGGCCGGATTCGCCACGAGGGCGGCGGACGACACTCGTTGACGTCCAGCGATCCCGGCATGGCGCCCGCCTTGGACAGCATGGTCGAACCCACGGCACGCGGCGACCCGCAGTCGCCCTTGCGCTGGACCTGCAAGAGCGCCCGCACGCTGGCGGCGGAACTAACAGCCCGGCACCACCCGGTCAGCCACACCAAAGTGACCCAACTCCTGCGAGAGAGTGGCTACAGCCTGCAGGGCAATCGCAAGACGGAGGAAGGGGATGACCATCCCGATCGTGACGCGCAGTTCCGTCATATCAATAGCGCCGTCAAACGCGCTTTGCGGGCAGGCGAGCCCGTCATTTCCGTGGACACGAAGAAGAAAGAACTGATCGGTAACTACCAAAACCAGGGCCGCCAGTGGCGCCAAACCGGAACGGCGGATAAGGTCAACGGACATGATTTTCCCGGTCCCGATGTACCCCGCGCCTATCCCTACGGAATCTACGACCTGGGGCGCAACGCGGGCTTCGTCAACGTGGGCACGGACCACGACACGGGGGCCTTCGCGGTGGCTTCGATTCGGGGCTGGTGGCGCGCCGACGGCCGGAACCTGTATCTGGGGGCACGGCGACTGCTGATCACCGCCGATGGCGGGGGTAGCAACGGCTGGCGGCTGCGACTGTGGAAATGGGAGTTACAGCGTCTGGCCGACCAGACCGGGCTGATACTGATGGTCTGCCATTTTCCGCCGGGCACGAGCAAATGGAATAAGGTGGAGCATCGGTTGTTTTCCTTCATTTCGTCCAACTGGCGCGGCGAGCCGCTACGCGATTATGAGACGGTGGTACGGCTGATCGCCGGAACGACGACGGCCAAGGGTTTGAAAGTGACCTGCCGCCTAGATCACCGCAAGTATCCCGTGGGGCGAAAGATCACGGATGAAGAGTTTGCCCATGTCAACCTCAAGCCAGACAAATTCCATGGTGAGTGGAACTACACCATTCATCCAAGCAACTAGGTTGTAAATGTTATATATTTACGCCGCCTAAAGAATGCCATGACATGGTGACGGCGAAGGGTTTTTATTCTTGCCATTCGTTGTCAAATATTGGAGGTCGTACGGGGAAGCGGGAATGTATTCCGCGATCTGGGGCAGAAGAACGCCGATGCCGAGCAATTCAAGGCCCACCTGGCCGCCGAAATCATCAAAGTGCTCGACCGGGAGCACCTGACCGTGCGCGCCGCCCATGATTGCACCGGGATTGCTGCGGCGGACTTTTCCCGCATCCGCAATGCCGACCTTGGCCGGTTCACCATTGATCGTCTGATGTCGATCATCAACCGACTCGGGGCGCAGGTTGAGGTCAAAGTCAAGGTGCGGCGGGCTGCACCCGTCGTGCACGGTGCGACTGCGTAGCAGTGTGTTGGCCGGCTTCCTGGGTACCCTCGACGCTTCTCCGCCTCCCCGTGCATTTGCGTGCTGCCTGGGCTAGCAATTCGAGATTACGGTTTGAAATTGATCGATCGGAGCCTCTTTATCAGTTCTCGTTCGGCTATCTTGCGCTCGCGCGCGGCCAGCGCGGATCGCATTGATGAGAGCCAAGAACTCGTAGTGCGTGAAAAGCGTCGAGAAGCTGTGCGCCTGCGATCCCGTGCAGGAACACCCCATCACTCGCCGGACGCGCACGTCAACATTGCCGTATACGGATCGAAGAGTGGACTTGTAATAACCCTTCGTGCGGAGCTCCTTTCCGCACCGGCAACACAATTGAATGCTGGCGCCATGCTGTTGAATTTGCTCCGTGATGACCTGCTTCTGCACGCTTGCCAAGATCGCTTTACCTTCACCTATCGTTAAGCCGATGGAAGCGGGAGAGCTCAAGTCAGGGCGCTCAAATACGGCAATCTCGTATTCAATCGGCGTGCCGGGAACCACCTCAGCAACCAGCTTCAATGTCCATTTCATACAGCCAGCTTACGCCACCCCACAACTTTACATGCTCTCGGATGCGGGGCTTTGTCCACTGGCTGGAGTTCGGGGATTTCGTCTCTTACCGCGGCGCCCAGCTCGGCAAACTTGCGGGCCGAGACCAGCACGCGTCCCTCGAACGAGCCCACCGCCTTGTTGTAGCTCTCGACGGCGCGCCCAAGGTGGGTGCCCACGCCATCCACGTAGCCGGCCATGGTTCGCAGGCGTTCATAATTGCCGGTTAGCTACAGCGCGCAGCCGCACCAATGGCCCGCCCTCGTCGCGGCTGGAGCCACTCTGCCGCCCGGCGCTCGGCCTCATCGACCTGCTCTGGGCTCAGAGTTGCTTTCAGTCTGTGCAGCGCCATTTTCGAATTCGCCCGGATTTCACCGGCAAGTTCCTCCGCCACCTGGTACCACATCAAGGCGTTCACTCTATCCAAGGGCACGCCCCGGCCTTCATGGTACGAGTCGGCCAGCAGGTAGGGCGGAAATTGCCTTAGCCTTAGGTCAAGCTGTTCAGGACAGTTTGTCAACAAAAGGGGGTCTGGACAGACCGCTAGTTTCGCCGGTTCCGGCAGTGCAACCTGGATCGGGTGCAACTGGGACATGGCGTAAAGGGTGAGCTCGACGCGGCTGGAGATGCCAAGTTTGTCAAAGATGCGAAACATGTAGTTCTTGACTGTGTGTTCGCTGAGCTTGAGCCGATCGGCAATTTCCCGGTTTGTCATGCCTTCCATCACACAGCGCACCACGCTTTGCTCGCGTTGCGACAGCAGCAAGTCGCCCTTGGCATTGACTAGCGGCAAAGGAATGGGCTCGCTGATGGCTTCCAGCAGGAATTGGAGCTCGTTCTGCGTGACCCATATCTGTCCCTGGTGCACCCTGGTGACACATTTGAACAGCGACTCGAACGGCTCGCTTCTGGAGAACACACCGCGCGCGCCGGAACGAAACGCCTCCAAAACCAACTCCCGCGTTGATTCCTCAAATAGCAGAATGGCGCGGGTGTCAGGACGCATGCTGTGCAGCTGACGAACCAGTTCACAGGTCTTGAATGGCTCGCTGCCTGCACCGATCAGTGCGATGTGAGCCTTGGTGGAAGCGATCTCGGCTTCCGCGCCCTCTGCGACCCCAATGACTTCAAAATCGGACTCGCGGGCCAGGGCCGCGCAGAGCAATTGAGTTGCCAAGCGGCTACCGTCGCGTACGGCAACGCGAATCGCAGAGGTCAAGGGCGGGCGCTTCATGAGCCGAGTCAAATGTCCCAAAGTTACTAGCTCCGTGCTTGATGGTCTTGAACTAACTCGTCGCCGTATAAGAACGACTACTGATGAAAACTGCGCGGAGATTATACGACTTTCCTTAAAACTCCGTTAATACTTAAGATTCCTCTGAGAATTAGGATGCTGCGATCCGTTACACATGGCCCGCTCCGGAGAGGTATCTACTTCACCTAGGTGGCCACAACCAGTTGTGGTCACCTGTCTCACCACAAGCGTTCCAATGCTAGTACCAGTGCTTGATTCTCGACCATGAACCCTCCTAGCTTCGGCTACTGCAACCACAAGATATTGTGGGTACCTGAATGAAGCAAACGCCCTAATCTTGAAGCATTTGGAGACGATCGGCCTAAAGAAGCCTTTCCTCCTCAAACAGGCGCGATCAGGCAGTTCATGGCAGAGCAGGCAGTCCGTGTTTCCGATCGAACCAGGGAGCAAGGTCTACCTCTTTCCGGCTCCGAGCAAGGTGCTGGAATTGGACAGGGGCCTCACGGGACTTTCCGGCTCTTGTTGCCGCTGCGGCAACCGGATAATGTCCAACGATGTCGCATCCCACTGCACACGCTCAGGGCAATCAGAGGATCACGCCACCACGGGCGCAGCGGACCGGAGGTGCTGTGGAACGTCGAAGAGCCCAGCGATTTGCTTTGCGGTTCCCCGTGCTCTTTACCTGCCACAACGAGGGGTTCAAACAGGGCGGAGGTTTTACGCGCGACATCGGTGCCGCGGGCGCCTATGTTTTGTTCGAAAACGAAGCATGCCCGGCGCCCGGCGAGGCCCTGACGATCCAAGCCATGTTGCCGCCGATCGGTGTGCACGCCCACGGAGTGCGGTTCACGTTCGACGGCCGCGTGGTGCGGCGTCATGGCCCCGGAGAGGAAAGCGGGTTCGCCGTTGTGACGGAATTTGACATTCGCGGGAACGGGGGCAGCCTGGCGGAGGAAGCGAACTAAAGCTCCAAGCGCTTTTTTGGAGAGCTGGCCGCGTTAACGTGCTGAACGCGCGGAGGAAAGGAATTGTTTCGACTGCGTCTGCAGTTGAGGTGGCGAAGCTATGTGTGCTGCATCCGTGCCTAGTCCTGTCAATGCCGTGACCGAAGTGCCCCAATCCGCTACCGGTCCCTCAAGTCCGCAGCTTCCCAACCGGGAAGCCTGCTGGCGCGCCGTATACCTGGTTGCGCGGCACGAGAAAGCGGTTGCCGAACAGCTCCATCGCAGGTCCATCGAGTCATTTTTGCCTCTTTACCGTACCATTCACCTTTGGAACGGGCGCAAGGCGGAAGTGGAACTGCCCCTGTTCCCATGCTATCTATTTGTCCGCATCGCTGCTGACCATAAATTGCGCGTCCTTGAAGTTCCCGGCGTAGTCCAGATTGTAAGTTTTCATGGCGCTCTGGCGGTTGTGCCAGAGGAGGAACTGCGTGCTCTTCGCGCGGCCTTGCAACTACGTCGATCGCAGCCATGTCCCTACCTCTCGGCCGGCGAGCGCGTCCGTATCAAGGCCGGTCCATTAACCGGGCTGGAGGGCGTGGTGCTACGCCACAACCGTTCTTCCCGGCTCATCGTCTCGGTAGGCTTCATTCAGCGTTCCGTGTCGGTGGAGCTACAACCGTGTGACTTGGAGTGCTTGCCCTAAGCCGTCGAAGCACAAGTCGAAGCGTGCTGGAAGCCAGTGAAGCCCGGACCAATGCTACCCCCACGCCAAGCAAGGTCTGGAAATGTGCGCTTTCCGGTGAGCTTCAACCACGCAATTGACAATTATAACGGCCATATTGGCTCGAGCTCCATAACCCAGCAATCCAGCCAACCAGCTACACACTCTGCGGAGAAGGGTTGCGTTAGCAATGCCTAAATTCATAGTGATCACGGATAAGGAAGGACACATTCTGGGATCGGCTCGTTGGGATCCAATCAAGACCGGCAACACAACGATCCAATTCGCGACGCGCCCGAGTTTTGACATGCGGCATCACGAGCTGGATGTCTCCGTAGATCAGCTAGATATGCCAATTCAGCAGTTACACGAGCATCTATATAAGGAGTTGAAAAGACTTAAGGCCATCGCAGAGCAGACGGGTAGACCTCCCGATGGAAGGTGAGCGTGGGATGAAGTCTTCAGTTCCCAATTCAGACGGCGTGCGATGTTCATCTCCGTTAACATCAGCTTTTGTCGTTCTGGCGCCGATACCCGATATCCGTATTCCGTCTTAAACCCTATGCCCAGATGCTTCGAGTCTTCGAGTGGATCTCTCCAATTGCATCATAGTGCCCGCGGCCACGCTTCACCTCCGTGCTCAGACTGCCTACGTCGATACTTGGCACGGTTGCGTGGCATGCCACGGATATTAGGCCCACAAAGAAAACTCTTTACCATCTTTCATACATAAATAATTGTCTCAAGTCATTGGAGTCACGACGATGTCTACCGTTGACGCTATCCGGGTAGACGACCCGGTGTCTGCGCTTCACACCCCGTTGATTGACAACCCTTGTCGGCCAGGGAGATCGGCGATGCTGGTGCTCATGGTCGATGTCATGGGGTTGGGATTGATGCTGAAGGTGCTACTAGGCCACAAAGCGATGGTAGGACTCAACGTTGCGCAGTTGCAGTGGTGGCCACTGATGATGCTCTTCCTGGTTCTCTACTGGATATGCGGGGTGTATCCGGGAATTAGCGTCAGCCCAGTGGACGACGTCAAACGTATATCCATCGCGAATGCTGGCGTTTTTCTCATAATTTCGTTGATGCTGGTATTGAATGGAGCCCCTTTGTGCTTACAGTTATCGTGCCCGGCAGCCTGTATTGGTGCTTCTGCCGCGTCAACGACGATGCGAAGCATAGTCCGCCGAATCGGGTCGCGATTCGACTGGTGGGGCTACCCGATAGCGCTTTTCGGAGGCGGAGACGTAGCGCTGTCGGTATTGCACAAACTCAAGAGCCAGCCTCATCTTGGCTTACGACCTGTTGCACTGGTTACCGATCGCATTCCTGACCGGCAGATAGAAGGTGTAACAGTATGTCATCCCAGCGACTTAGAGCGGATCGTATTGTGCGGCGTGAAGCATGCCGTGGTCGCTGCTCCAGAGTTGTCACAATCAGAATTTGCTGAGGTGCTCGAACGAGGGAGGCGTACCGGCGCCGTTGCCGGATGACGATGTCGATCGCTGGCGCGACTGCCTGTCGCGAACCGCGGCGGAACCCGTCCCCTATTTTCGGCCGGGCAATCGGGTGCGTATCACCGCGGGGCCGTTGGCCGGACTGGAGGGGGTTATCCTTCGCCAAAATGGCCAGATGCGTTTTGTGCTCTCGATCGATCTGATCATGCGCGCGGTGGCAGTCAGCGTTGACGCCTGCGATTTGGAACTGGTCACCGCGCCGGTGATCAACTCGCCCATGAGTGCCTCGCCTGAGGCCAGCGCAGCTTAGCCCGATCGAAAGCGCAACTTCGTATTTCAGTGCCATGTTGGATTATTTCGGTTTCCGGGAAGACCCATTTGGCGTGACGCCGGATCCTTCTTTTCTGTATGAGAGCCTCGGTCATCGCCAGGCCTTTGCGTCCATAACCAACGGGATTGCCGCCGGCCGCGGGTTTATGGCCCTGATTGCCGAGCCGGGGCTGGGCAAGACAACTTTGCTATTCAAGTTGCTGGAGCACCTTCAGCAGATCGCTAGCACAGTGTTTTTGTTTCAGACGCAATGCACGTCCCGCGAACTCCTCGCCTATTTGCTGACGGACCTGAACATCGACATCAGCGACAAAGATGTCGTTCAAATGCACCTGCGGCTCAACGAGGCTCTGGCGCGGGAGGCGGAAACCGGGCGTCGTTGCGTGGTGGTGATCGACGAGGCTCAGGACCTCGATCCCTCCGTACTGGAAACGGTGCGGTTGTTGTCGAACTTTGAAACGCCGCGCTCCAAACTGCTGCAGATTATCTTGGCCGGGCAGCCCGCCCTGGCCGACCGGTTATCGGAAGAGAGACTGAAGCAGCTTCGCCAACGGCTTTCCTCAGTCAGCACGTTGCGCCCGCTGCAACCGCCCGAAGTGGGGCGCTATATAGCACATCGTTTGCAGATAGCGGGTTACAACGGTGCTCCTTTATTCGAGGCCGGCGCCGAGGCTGCCATCGCCGAGTATAGCGGGGGTGTTCCACGTAACATTAACAATATCTGCTTCAATTCGCTCTCGATCTGCCGCCTTGAGGGTCGCAAACAGGTGAATCGGGAAATCGTGCAGCAGGTTGTGAGCGACCTCGAATTGCGCCCGTCTTTGGGTGAGGTCGGCGCACCATTAGCCAAGGAACGAGTCAACCACAACGCAGGAAATGGGAGTTCGGAGACCCCGGAGGCGCGGGCGTCGCCCGTGCCATGGTCGAGCGCGCCGCAACCGGCAGCGATTCCGCCTCTGGTGACGGCTGTTGTCCCGGTGGAGATAGTACGCCCGACGGCACCGCAGCCTGCGGAAGTTCCCGCGCCGCCCGTCGCTAAGATCGCAGACAAAGCAGAGCCGGCCCAGAGGCGGCAACCAGCAGCCGTCCAAGTGACGTTGACTCGGAGCCCGGCAGCCGAGGAGAAATCCTCGACGGCGCAACGCCTGAGCGGACTGTTAGGGGAAGCTGGACCTGTCTTCGCCAACCAATCGCCTGCCCAGGTGCCGGTGGTGGCAAGGCGGGTAACGGCGGCTAACAAGGCGCGGACAACCGCAGGCTCCAATAAGAAGAAAAGGGAATACGGATGGCTCGTTGCACTGGGAATCGTCCTTGCTCTGTCCGTATTCCTGGGAATCACCCGCGCTCTGCCAGGAGCCCCGGGGATCGCCCTGAGAAGGATCGGTAGTGACATCCTTCTTTGGGATCTGGACACTATCACCCTGCTGCACGCGCAAGTCGGTACCATCCTGCTTTACGTGCAAATAGCTATTGTGGTGTTGATCGCGGTGTTGTTTGTGTATTGCAGATTGCGCGTTCGCAGGAGCGCATTGCGCTCTCGCAGGTGAGGAAATAAACCCATGGTACAGGCAAGCGACTAACGCTATTCAGGGACTTTTCAAGAGGCTCGGAGTTCTCAGCTACCATTCACAACGGTCGGGAATTTATGGGGCTGTGCCAGGTTCCGGCAAGGAGTAGAAAGACGCGATGAGTCGAAGTTTCGATGTGCTACAAAGAGCTGAGCGCGAACGTCAGCGCAGGCTCGAAACCGAAGAGCCTTCGTCGCCCAAGCTACGCGCCGACAGTCCGGTGTATGAAGCCCTGATGGATCTCGGCGTGGTGAAGGCCGAGAGTTCGGTGGCAGACACGCTGTTGGGCGGCGAGATCGTTGAAAGCGTTCACCCCCCTGCCACCCTGAACCAAAGCGCCCGCGAACAAGTGGCAAGCTTGGTGAAAGGCCTATTTCTGCTGCCGACGTCTACCACCCGCGCGGTGACCGTCGCGGCGACGGAAGCGGGCACGAAGGTTGCCGCGATTACCGTCTGTGCCGCCGAGTGCCTTTCCAACCTGAGTTCCAAGCGGGTATGTGTGATTGACGGGGATTTCGGCCATCCGAGATTGGACCGATACTTCGGACTGCAATCACCGCTCGGGTTAAGCGAGGCGCTGAAAGGCGAGGTATCTTTGCACAGCGTGCTGGCCCGGGTTTCGTCCAACCTCTGGGTGTTGCCAGCGGGCGCCAGTGGGGGGGCGACTTCGGGGCTCAGCATTGAGGCTTTGAGCGAGATCCTGGTTACGCTCCGGCGTGAGGCCGATTACCTGCTGCTGCAATCACCCCCTTTGAGCGATACCAATTCGGCTATCGTTTTTGCCAACCTGACCGATGGCATGGCTGTAGTCCTGGAAGCGAACCGTACACGGCGCGATTTTGCGCGGGCGGTGAAGACGAAGCTGGACGCGGCCAACGTGCGGGTTCTCGGCGCGGTGTTTAACAACCGGACGTACCCCATTCCACAGATTATTTATTCGAAGTTGTAGAGCTGCTTCAGCACGCGATGGCTCTTCCAGTGGGCAGCGCGGGGCTGCGGCGCCACTAGCGCGGGAGCAACAGCAATCTCGATGGGCCACTCTCAGTATAAGCACGGACCTATGGTTTCGCCGGATGTAGTTCCTCTTTCGGCCACTGTTTGCGTGCTTGGCAGCGAAGCTGCCGAGCGTCCCGCGGTGGAGGATGGGCGTCTTTTCGCCCGCGGCCCGAAGACCCGGTGGTTGGCGGCGGCGTTGCTATTCACAATGTCCGCCACGGTAGTTGCTCTTTTCTGGTTTCCCGTTAAGAAGTCTTTGAGTTACCAGGAAGTAAACTACAACGAAGGTTGGAATGCCTACAAGCAAGCCATGGCGGCCAAAGGCATCCCGATCTACGCCACCCTGCGAACCCGTTTCACGGGTACCACGAGTTACCCGCCTCTTTCGTTCCATTTGGTCGGATGGTTGGGGCGAAGCGGCGACTTTGCGGTGGCGGGACGCCGGCTTGCTCTGCTTTCTTTACTGACGACCGGTATTCTGATCGGGTTCATCGTCCGGCGTGCAACCAGGAATGCCCGGGCTGCCCTATTTGCGTTCCTGCTGTATGAACTGGGCATTGTTCTGCTATCGCCAGTCTACATAGGAATGAACGATCCCCAGCTTCCCGCGGAAGCGCTATGCGCGCTCGGCCTCTACCTCTATCTGCGCAACCCTGATTCGCGCCGACTGCTGTGCCTCTCGGCGCTGGCATTCTGCCTTGCCGGCTTCTACAAACAGACGATCATCGCCTTCCCTGCCGCCGTCGGCATCGACTTGCTGCTGCGATCCTGGAAGCGATTCGCCGTCTGGGCGGGCATGCTGGTTGGTTCCGCCGGGGCGCTGACAGCGCTTACGTTCGTCATCGATGGGCGTTACTTCCTCGCCAGTCTGACGAGCAAGCGCGCCTACTTGTACCTCGAGGGACTGAAGCACCTTCACACTTACTTGGCGACCGTCCAATTCCCGCTTCTGGTGGCAATCATCTGGTGCATCTATTCCCGCCGGCAGGTGTCGCGCAGGCCATTGCTCGCGCTTCTGGTCCTGACCCACTTGGTTGGTCTGATCTTTATTGGGGGAGACGGTGTGTACCTGAACGTTTTCTTCAGCGCATGGCTTGCCATCTGCATCGCCTGCGGCATGGCATTGGCCGACATGGATTCCGCCTTCCCCGGTTTGGCCGCGGCCCTGCGTAAGCCTGGGGTAAGCGGGGCGGTCATGTTAACACTGTTTGCGAGCCTGCTGGTTAACGTTCCCCGGAGCACGTTCTATGAGTTCAAGCGAGCCGGGGCGATACGCGCGGACGAGAACGACTTCCGCTTGGCCGTGCAGTTTGTAAAAGCGCGGCCAGGTCCCGCGCTCTGCGAGACTCTTCTGCTGTGCTATGAGGCCGGAAAGCCGTATGAGTTTGATCCCTACTATGTAAGAGATCAACTCAGGATCGGCCGCCTGCACGATAGCGACCTGATGGAGCCGCTCAGGACCCACTATTTTCAAACCGTTCAGCTTGTGCTCAACCCTGACGATCAGGCTCGAATCGCCGGTGAGTCGCTGGCCTTCCGGAATGGCGGTTACTTTACCCCTCCGGTAATGAAGGAACTCCTGGAGGACTATCAACTGGCGATGCGCACCTCCAAGATGCTTATCTTTGTCCCCAAAGGATAACGATCGCCAATTTACCAGCCCAGGCAATCAAGTTTCCCATCGCGGGCGGAGAGGTACTTTGTACCTGCTGCCTGCAGTTGTGACGCGTGCGGCACCTTGCCGAAGTCCTGCAACAAACCTACAGACCGGTGTGAGTGAGGTATTTGAACCTACACCAAGAAGGCCAGTTTTTATGAACTCCGCGAGGGACGGCGAATCGATCCTGGCGTGCTCAATGGGGATCATGGCCCACAACGAGGGAGCGAACATCGGACGACTGCTGGAGGCGGTAGTTTCGCAGCAGAGTGTCCGGGTCCGCATCAGCGAAGTTATCGTGATCGCCAGCGGGTGCAGCGACAACACCGAAGCCATCGTGCGGCAGTGGGCGGAGCAAGACCCGCGCATTCGCCTGGTGGTGCAACCTAAGCGCGAAGGTAAGGCCTCCGCAGTCAATCAATTTTTGGCGCAGGCGCAGGAAAAGATTGTCGTGCTTTGCAGCGCGGACCTGCTGCCGGAGTCGAGCACCATCGAACAACTGGTGGCGCCTTTCGCCGATCCCGAGATAGGCATGGTGACCTGCCGGCCTGTCCCGGTGAACGACCCGGCGACCTTCATGGGCTTCGCCGCCCACCTGTTATGGGGCCTGCACCACCACATTAATATGAGTGGCTCCTTTAAGGCCGGGGAGTTGATCGCCTTCCGCAAGATCTTTGAGCGGATTCCTTATCGCACCGCGGTTGACGAGGCCAGCGTGGAGCCGGTGATCCGCGGGCAAGGATACTGCGTCCGCTATGTGCCCGACGCTCTGGTGTACAACAAGGGGCCGGAGACCGTAGCGGATTTCCTGCGCCAGCGGCGACGGATTTATGCGGGGCATCTGTGGATCCGCGAGACGCTCGGCTACACCGTCAGCACCATGAGCGGTGAGAAGATCATCGGACTGGCGCTGCGCCATCTCGACTGGCGGCCGCGCGCCCTGGCCTGGACTGCGGTCGTGGCGGTGCTGGAGGCTTATGGCCGGTTGTTGGGCAGTCTCGACTACAAACATCAGCGCGACCACACCGTTTGGGAAGTAGCCAAAACCACCAAAGAGCTGGAACCGGCGTCCACAAGGGAACGGGCCGCCTGAGACGGGATCAAGACTATGAACTCCATGGCTGGCGTGCTGATGCGCGTGCCGTTATTCAAACTGTACCGCCGGACCGGTTGGCCGCAAATGCTGCCGCTGAACCTGACGCTGTCCCCATCGCCAAAATGCAATTCGCGATGCCTGACCTGCAACATTTGGATGAAGCGCGAAAACGAGCTCACCATCGAGGAGTGGGACAAGGTGCTGGCTTCGCTGGGCACGGCGCCGTATTGGTTCACCATCAGCGGCGGCGAGCCTCTGATGTATCCCCACGTCGTTGAACTTGCGGAGTTAGCTTACAAGCACTGCCGGCCGGGTGTGATCAACATCCCGACCAATGCGATCCTTCCGATCATTCCCGATCGGGTCGAGCGGATTGCGAAGGCCTGCCCGGAAAGCCAATTGATTATCAATCTTTCGCTGGATGGCGTCGGCGCCAAGCACGACTTCATTCGCGGCGTCGCCGGCAACTTCGAAAAGTTCGAAGAACGCTTAGGGCAACTGTTGGCGTTGCGTAAGCAACTGCCCAACCTTGTCGTGGGCATTCACTCCGTAGTCTCGGTCTTCAGTGTGGGCCATCTCGATGAGCTGATCGCCTACGCCGACCGTTCGGGCGCGGACCAATTCATCACCGAAATCGCGGAGCCGCGCGTGGAGCTGGATACGGTGGGGCTGCCCATAACGCCCAGCGCAGCCGATTATGGAAAGGCGATCGATCGCCTGATCGCCTATGTGCAGAGCAAACGGTTCACCGGCGTCTCCAGAATTACCGAAGCCTTCCGCGAGGAGTACTACAAGCTGGTCAAGCGCATTCTGGTGGAAAAGGATCAGGTGATCGACTGTTACGCCGGCTGGGTCAGCGCGCAAATCTTTGCCGACGGCACAGTCTGGCCCTGCTGCGTACGCGCCGATACTCTCGGGAACCTGCGAGAACACGGCTACGATTTCCGGGAAATCTGGTTTGGGGAAAAGATCAAGCAAGTGCGCAAGAGCATCGCCGCCAAAGAATGTCATTGTCCGCTGGCGAACGCCTCCTACACCAACATGCTGCACGATATTCCGACGCTGGTGCGGGTGGCGAACAAGGTGCTCCGCCCGGGCGCCGGGTGCGAGCGCCCTGGAGTTGAACCGCAGAGCGTCCCGGGACTGGAACAAATTCGCCCGCCGGCGCTCGACAGCAAAAGAATCGCGTAGCGAGGATGAAAGCTATGGCCTTCGATTGGCTAACGAAGTTTCACCAGGAGATGGAGAAGCCTCCGGATTACGCCGAAAAGGCGCTGGCCGCATATCGGCTTGGCATGCGGGCCAAGGGCTCGATCGTAGGCATCGCGGTGGAGCCATCGCCCAAATGCTGCGAAGCTGCCCGGAAGTTGCCCGCGGGCAAGGTCTACGGCCCCCAGGATGCCCCCACGCTGCCGCTGCCCGGCTGTCCCCAGGGACGGCGCTGCGGCTGCGTCTATCGGCCGGTTATGAGTTATCAGCAAACCGAAATCATAAAGAAATGAAGTAGGGAGGCTAATGCACTTATGGCGGCAAGAGCACAAAATCTAACGGATCAAGAGCTACCACAACTAGGACCAAAAAAGTCGATCGCGGTGGTGGGCGCGGATGGCTTCGTAGGTTCCTGTTTGGCCGGAGCCCTGCAAGCGCAACGCATTATGTATGGCCCCTGCGGCGAGGGCGAGGTCCATGTCAGCCAAGCCCAAGCGGTGCTGCAGCAGGCCGACGTCGTCATCAACGCAGGCGGTTTTCGGGTACGCCCCGGCTGCACCTATCAGGATTATCAACGCTCGCACCAGGGAGCAACGGCCGCGATCACGCCGTGGATCCGCGAGGGGGCGTTGCTGCTGCACGTCTCCAGCGCCTCGATCATGGGCAGCTCCAAAGATCGCAAGCTGAGCGCCAGCATGCCGCCTAATCCGGCGACCTTTCCCGCTCTGGCGTATGCCATGGCCAAGCTGGAAGCTGACAAGTTTGTGGAGACGGCAGCCGCTCAGCAAGGATTCCGCGTAGTTATTCTGTGTCCGGCCGTGGTGTATGCGCCGCGAGGCGCGGGCATGGTGGAAACCATGATCCAGTTGGCGAAGAAGGGTATCGCTCTCCGGCTCTATCCGCGCAACGCCCGTCATCACCTCTGTCACGCCGACTTGATGGTGGAAGTATTTCGCCGCGTGATCGAACAGAGCGACTCACTGCCTCACCTGAGCCGGTTCATCGTTGCGGATCCGTACACTGTGACCAATCGCGAATTGGAAACCCTGATCCAGCGCTACGTGCCGCGCAAGACCCGGACGCTGCCCATGCCGGTCGGCTTGCTGAGCGCGGTTTTGAAGCATACCTTCCACTCCACCAACCCGAAGTTCGATCTCAAGACTTGGGGCGAAATCTTCGGAGTACTGAACTACGACACCGCCTACGACTCTTCGGACACATTCAGTACCCTTGGTATCGATCCGGCCCAATATTCCATGGAAAAGACCCTCGAACCCATGATTCGGCAGGCATTCCAATCATGAAACAGATCGTGGTGGTAGGCGGCAGTGGCGGTCTTGGCAATGCGCTGGTTACGGCGCTGCTGGATCAGCACTACCAGGTTGTGGTGGCCGGCAGGAAGGCTGCGGCCGACCCACGGGTCGCGACTTTTTGCGCGATTGACGCAACCAGCGTCGATTGGCCTTCTCTGTATCGAACCATAGAACAGAATACCGGCGCAGCAATCGACGCCATCATTTTTGTTTCCGGCGCCGCCGTGTTTGGCCGGACCGCTTCGATCCCCGCCGCGCGTGCGCGGCAAACGCTGGAGTTGAACTTCTGGGCGTGTACTGCGGCGGCGCAAGCAGCCGCGGAGCACTGGAGCAAGCAGCACCGGGCGGGGAAATTTCTAGCCATTCTTTCGATCGTGGCACGCCACGGCGTGCCCTTCGAAGCGCACTACTCGGCAAGCAAGGCGGCGACCGCGCGCTTCCTGGAGTGTCTGCAACTGGAATATGGCTCCAGAAACATCGAATTCATATCCGCGTTCCCCGGCATGCTGAATACTCCATTCCGCAGCCGGGCGGAATGGTATGGCTTGGAACCCAGTCGCTGCGAGGGAGGCGCCGATCCCACCACCACCGCGGAGACGGTCATCGTCCTGCTCAAGGGGCAACGCAAGGCGCGAGTCATCGGCTGGCGGGAGCGGATCATTGATCTGTCCGACCGGATTTGGCCCGGCCTTTACGACCGGGTTGTACTCCAGGCCCGTGTTAGAAAGCTGCTCGAACCTCAGGAACCACGCGCCAGAGAGCCCCTTCAACCCCAGCAACAAGAACCGCATGCGGGCGGGAGCAGTCATTCGTGAGCCGCTCATACGGCAGGCGTTCCCCGTTTTCCGTTCCTCATTGGGTGCGACTCGGGTGCATTCAACGGAAAACGGAGAACGGAAAACGTGGAACGGAGAACCAGCAAGGAGAATACACATGATGTCGACAAAGCCTTTAATCGCTGTCGTAGGAGCGGACGGATTTGTGGGCGGTGGTCTGGCGGCAGCGCTGCATGCCGAGAGAGTTGTCTATGGCCCTTGCCGCGACGGAGACACTCATATCACGCAGGCAGAACCGCTTCTCAGGAAAGCGGAGGTGGTCATCAACACCAGCGGATTTCGTGTGCGGCGCGGGCTAACGCTGGCCGACTATCAACGTTGCCATCAGGGTGCGACCTCAGTATTCGTGCGGTGGATTCGCCCGGGGGCGCTCTTGATCCACATGTCGAGCGCGCACGTGCTGGGCAAGTCGAGAGACCGGAAGCTGGGGAACGACGCCCTACCCAATCCGGCAACCTATCCTTCCGCCACCTATGCCATTGCCAAGTATGAGTGCGATCAGTATCTGGAGAAAGAAGCTGACCAGCGCGGATTTAAGGTGGTCTTCCTGCGCCCCACTATCTTGTGGGCGCGGCAGGGCGACACCAGCCTGATCGACAATCTGGTGAAATTGGCACGCCGTGGAACCATGCTGCGGCTCTATCCTCGAAAAGCCCGTCATCATCTGTGCCATCTGAACATCCTGGCGGACGTGGCTGGCCGCCTGGTCGAAGGCCACCAGAACGTGCCGCATCGGTCTGCGCTGGTGGTGGCCGATCCCTACACCATCACCAGCGAAGAACTGGAGGGGATGATTCGCCGCTACCTGCCGCGCAAACCGAAGAGGATACCGATTCCCTCACCGTTCATGAGTGCGCTGTTGCGATGCTTCCCCCATTCTTCCAATCCGACGTTAGATTTTAAAACTTGGGGCGACATCTTTGGCGTGCTGCATCTGGATACCGTGTACGATCCGTTTGAAACCTTCCGTCTTCTGGGCATCGATGCTTCGCGCTATTCGATGGAGAAGACTTTGGAACCGTTTGTCCGCGAAGCGCTGCAGGATCCTGAGACCGCCGCGAACCCGATCGGGGCCATCCGTGTCCCCAACTCACCTCAGTAGTCGCTTCTCTTCAGTACTGGGAGAGGCGATCAGCAAACAACAGCCAGTCCGGAGCATGGGACTGCTGCCAGGGAACTCGATGAAGCGCCTGTATGCCTTGTTGCGGTCGGTGGGAGCCAAGCATGGCGTGATCATGGGCTTGGCGATGGTTTTGGCCGGCGGCCTGGACTATGCGGTAAACGTACTAGCGGGCCGTTGGCTGGAACCGGTGCAGTACGGGATTTTCATTTCCGTAACCGCCATTCTCCAGGTATTGATGCTGCTGGCCATCGCGATTCGCATGGTGGTGGCGTTCTACACCGCGGAACTGGGGGCGCGACCGGATTCCGCCGGGCTGGCCGGAGTTTTTGTGCGGCGCGCCTGGCGGTGGTCGTGGCAATGGGGGCTGATCGGGACGGCCCTGATGGCTCTTTCCGCTCCGCTGCTTGCGCATACGCTGCGGCTGCCGAGCGGGTGGCCGGTGTGGGCCTCCAGCCTGATGGTGCTCATGCTGTTTCTGCGTGAGACTACGTACGGTGCCCTCCAAGGGGCCCTGGTGTTCACCGGACTGGGAGTCGTCCAGGTCGTTCAGGCGTTGTTGCGAATGGCCTTCGCCGCCGTTCTGATTTGGCTGGGCGGCCGGGCGACCGGCGCCATTCTGGCTCAGCCGCTGTCCTGCGCGGTCGGCCTGGGGCTGGCGCTCTTGTGGCTGCGTCCGCTCTTTCGCAGTCACGCTGCGGCTTTCGAGCGCCGTGTAAGCTGGCGCTATTCGGCTAACACTTTAATCGGGCTGGCGGCATTTGGGCTCTTGAGCAATTTGGACGCCCTCTTCGTGAAGCGCTGTTTCAGTCCGGAAGTTGCCGGCAATTACGGTCCCGTGGTCACGTTAGCCAAGATCAGCCTGTTCCTTCCCTGGGCGATTGGCATCGTGCTGTTTCCCAAGGTTGCGCAGCGGCAGGCGACCGGGCGCGATCCCCGGCCGATCTTGTGGATGGCGCTGGCCGCCGCGCTGACGCCCGGTCTGGGACTCACCGCCCTGTACTTCGCGTTCCCGCGCCTGCTGGTGAGTTCGGTCTTCACCAGCGCCTATGGCGATCCGGGCCTGGTGCTGGGGCTTGCCAGTCTGGCTGCGACTCTTTATGCGGGCTTGAATATCTGGCTCAACTACGCCCTCTCACTCGAACGGCCGGCGTTCGTGTATGCGCTCTGTGGGCTTGTCCTTTGCCAGGCGGTGGGTATGTGGATATTTGGCCGTGAGGAGTTGGTCCACATGACCATGGTCATGGTCGCGATGGGTCTGCTTGGCAATGTTGCCGGCCTAGTTGCGACGCGGTCGGCGGCGCCCACTCCCGCGCTGGAGCCGGTACAAGCGGGGGTTGCTCCAACCGGAAGCTAGGACTGTCCCCGTATTTTTCGTTGTCATGCTGAGCGAGACGGATCGCCTACCCCAGCAAGCGCAACACCGGCGCTTGCCGGGGACCCCAGCGCGCGCTTTATGCGATCCGACGAGTGGAAGCAACTTGTGTTTCGTGCACGATCTGACCCCAACCTATTCCATGAGAGACACTCAAGCAATGCCGCTTGCCACCGACGAGCAGCTACAGGAACAACCGGCGGCAACTATGACCGCAGGTACTCGTGGCTGGATCTTTTCCTGGCCGCTCCTCCTGTTCGCGGCTAGCATTTCGACCGCTATCGGGCGGAGCTTCACGGCGATAATCCCGGAGAGAGATGGTTATCTCTTCGCATACATGGGATCTCAGTGGCTCCACGGGCGAATACCGTATCTCCATATCTGGGACAACAAGCCGCCCGGCATTTATGCAATCGACGCACTGGTTTTTTCCGCGTTTCCCAACAGTTTCACCGCCCTCGCTGTGATGGAGGGCGTGGTCATCCTGGGATGTATTGTCACGGTCTACTTCCTGGTGCGGCAATGGGGAGCACCTCGGGCGATCGCCATCTTTGCCGCGGCGTGCGCCTGCGTCGCCTGCAACCTGGAAGAGTTGAACGGACTGGGGAACTTTACCGAGATCTATTTGCTATGGCCGGCCACGCTAAGTATGTACTGGTTCACCAGGGCGGAACGACTATTTCCGCCTGGAGGGATGTTTCTGGCCGGAGTTTTTGCCGGTGTGGCATCGCTGTTCAAGCCGGTCGGACTGGCGCCCGCGCTGGCGCAAGCTGCATTTTTGTTGTTCCTTGTTGCGTCGCGGCAACTCCGGTTGCGAATCGCGTGTCGCGCCCTGGTATTGGGGGCTGCCGGGATTGTCTTCGCATGGGTGCCATTTTGTATCTACTTCTGGAAACACGACGCCCTGCGCGAGATGTTGAACGCGGCGCTCATCTATCCCCTCAAGTACGGGGCGGCTAGTCAGATGCATTTGCTCTCTGAGCCTTTGGTCATTGCATCACGGTTGCTACCAATGGGCAGTATCGTCGTTTGTGCCTTGGCCGGGTTGGTGTGGTTCGTAGTGTTCCGGTCACGCCCTCTCGAGACAGGCGAGCGTCCTGAGGCAACGGAATGCGCTCCATTTCGTTACTACTGGCCGTTGGTGACTCTCTGGGTCATTTTCGATCTGGCGGGCGCTTTAGGCGGGGGATTCAACTTCGGACACTATTATTTGTGCACCGTGCCCAGCCTCTCCGTTGCGGCAGGCGTTGCAGCATGGTTCATCTCTGAAATTGGTCTCGTTGGAGCGTCCCCAGTCGCAACCAGAAATCTACTGTTCGCATTTGTCATTGGCCCGTTGCTCTTATCGCAATCCCGGGACGCACTTCGCCTTCGTAACTTTTTCCATTTGGACCAAGGCGGGGAGCAGCAAGATATGATCAACGCCCCCATCCAGGGGCTGACCAATGAATTAGATGATGTTGCCGGATATCTGAATCGGGTCCGGCATCCCGGGGACACGCTGTTCATGTGGAACTATCTTCCCCTACTCTACTTCAAAACCGGCATGCGGGCCCCCACGCGGCCGATCTCGGCAGAGCCCCTAAAGTTCTTCCAACAATCGCATGACCAGTTCGGACAAGAAATCCTGCAGGATCTGGAAACATCTCCACCGACCTTTATTGTGGACGCCACCGCCGACCCTGCGAAAGCAGCCGCTACGGACCGTTTTTATCGCGAATTCCACTATTTGGTACAGCGATCCTATCAGGTGGTTTACACCACGCATGACCGCGAAAGGGAGTTTGTTCTCTCGGGCGAGCTGAGAGTGTACCGCAAAATCCAGTAGCCCTTGCACAAGCTCTCAACCTCAACTCGACACGAAACTAGAAACACCTGCAATTCCTGTCCGCGATGATGCCGGATTTAGCTGAAACTCGTACTGCAACCACCGAAGTTCGAGGCGAGGAGCATTCTAAGGACGCTACTTTTCGCCACCGACCCGAAGGCACACGTGTGTTGATCACCGGGGCGACTGGGTTTGTCGGGGGAGCTTTAGCGCGGTCGCTTGCGCAGCGTGGTTTCGACGTTCACGCTCTGGCGCGGCCCACGGCGGATCGCCGCCCGCTTCAGGACTTGCCGATCCACTGGCACGAAGGCGATCTGACGACATGTAATGGGGACCTGCGCGCTGTGTTGAGCAGCGCCAGTTGGATCATCCATGCCGCCGGACGGTTGGGACAGGCCGGCGTGCCGGAGGCGGTTTACAACCGGATCAATGTCGAAGGCACGCGAAAACTCCTGGCCGCGTTGCCCGTGGGAAGCAAGGTTAGGGTGCTGCATGTGAGCACCCCCGGTGTTCTGGGCACGACCGCGCGGGAAGCCGCCGCGGAGAACCTGCCCTACGCGCCGAACAATCCTTACGAGCGCAGCAAAGCGGCGGCCGAGCGAATCGCGCTGGAGTCTTCGGCGCGCGGATTGTCGGTGATGATTGCGCGGCCGGGATTCATCTACGGGCCCGGCGATCACCATGTATTAAAGCTTTTCCAGGCGGTGCGCGACGGCAAGTTTTTCTATATCGGCGGCGGCCGGCATCTGTGCCATCCCACCTACATTGACGACGTGGTGGATGGTCTTGTGGCATGCCTCGAAGCCGGGCGCATGGGCGAGGTTTACCACATTACCGGTCCTCGCCCCGTGACCTTTCGGGAGCTGGGAGAAACCATCGCCAGCGCATTGGGGGTCCGCCCTCCATGGCTGAATGTTCCCGCTTGGAGCGCCACGGCAGGCGCGGCCTGCCTGGAAATAGCGGCCCGGCTGCTGGGGAAAACGCCTCCACTGAGCCGCACTGGCGTGGATTTCTTCAGCGGCGATCGCGTGTTTTCCTGGCAGAAGGCGCACCAGGAGTTGGGATACACCCCGACGCACGAGCTGCCGGCGGGAGTGGCCGCCACCGTCCAGTGGTATCGCCAGCACGGATGGCTATAAAGCCGCGGACTCAAACTTGCGGACGATTCCGATCTTCAATTAGCTCAGACCATCTCGATAACTCAGCGAGTTCGATCACCCAACAATGACGGGTGCCGCTTGACGGGCAGGAATTAGCTATGGCTACCGATGCAATCGCCCCCCCACAGCAGTTAGTATCGCCGCACCTGGAGCTGGTGCAATTAAGCGTCATTGCGCCTACCTATAACGAATCAGAAAACGTTGTGCCGCTGATCATGGAGTTGCAAAGCGTGCTGCGCGGGATCCGCTACGAGATTGTCATCTGCGACGACAACTCCCCGGACCGGACCTGGGCGCGAGCGGAAGAAATTAGCAAGGGGGATCCGCGGGTGCGCGTGCTGCGCCGGACCCGAGATCGCGGGTTGGCGCGGGCGGTCGTGGACGGTTTTAGCTTGGCGCAGGGCAAGGCGGTGGCCTGCATCGATGCCGACCTGCAGCATGACCCCGCGATCCTGCCGAAAATGCTGCAAACCCTGGAAGAGGGCGCCGATCTGGTGGTGGGCAGCCGATACGTGGCCGGGGGAGGCACCGCCAATTGGAATTGGCGGCGGCGTTTTACCTCCTGGTCGGCCACCAAAATGGCCGAATGGCTGCTCGGAGTTAAGCTGCGCGATCCCATGTCGGGGTACTTCCTGTTGCGGCGCGAGGATTTCTTGCGGGTGCGGCAGGTACTCAACCCCAACGGATTCAAGATCCTGTTGGAGGTCGCGGCCCGCTTGAAGCCGTCTCGCGTCCGCGAAATTCCTTATACCTTTCGCCTGCGCGCAGCCGGCAAATCGAAGCTCTCCAGCCGGGTAATTTTCGCCTACCTGGGCCAGTTGTGGCGCCTTTATCGAGCGAGCCACGCCCTTCCCCGCCCGGACTTGGAACCAGTGCCGTCCGAAGCAGTCGGTGAGGCAAACACTCGCGACCTGGCCGCCTAGCGTGTCGTCCCCGCGTGAAGTGATTGCAAGAATTTGCGGGACAACACACGAGCTGGGGTGGAAACAAATAACGATTACGAAACTTCACTGCAAGCTGAAGGTTCTCAACCCGATTCAGGAGTAGACAATGCACCGCACGATGATTCCGAAGCTGGTCATGGTTGTGATTACCGCTGTTCTGTTCGGGGCGGCGGAGAATCACCCGCAGGCGCCGCCGCTTCAACCGGCGGAGCCAGTCGCGGTGGCGGGGGGCGCCACCGTGGAGCACTCCTTCGCGGAGCGCTATCCCCGCTATGAGTTGCGTGCTGGCGATATCTTTGAAGTCTCTTTCGAGTTCAGCCCCGAGTTCAATCAGACCGTGTCGGTTCAGCCTGATGGGTTCGTGACGCTACGGGAGATCGGGGACGTGCAGGTGTCAGGCCAGACAGTTCCGCAGCTGACATCGACGATCAAGATGGCGTATTCGAAGGTCCTGAACGATCCGGCCCTTTCGATCGTGCTGAAGGATTTCGAGAAGCCCTACTTCATCGCGGCCGGCAACGTGGCGCATCCCGGCAAATATGAACTGCGCGGCGACACCACCGTTACTCAGGCCGTCGCCATCGCCGGCGGTTTTACTGAGGCCAAGACCTCCCGCGTGGTGCTCTATCGCCGGGTATCGAAGGACTGGATGGAAGGCAAGGTGATCGACGTCAAGAAGATGATGGTGTCGAGAAACCTTTCCGAGGACGCGCATCTCAACCCGAACGACATGGTGTTCGTGCCCCAGAGCCGGTTCTCGAAATTCCAGCGCTTCATCCCCGCCCCTGGGATAGGGCTCGGCGCACCCATCCCGTAGCCCGAAGCGAAGTCGATGCCGTGGCCGAAAGAAAAGGGCCGCAGACACGGGGCTGGCACGCTAAGCAATCAGTAAAAACGGAGAGATGGACATGCAGGAAAGCAGAATATTGGGAGCTCACGATTCCAGGCTGTTGGAGGCTCACGACGCCCGAACCGGCAGCTCGAGCGCGTCCCTGAGGCTCCTGGTCGCGGCCGGGTTTCGCCATGGCCGTCTCGCGCTGACCTCGTTTCTGGGAGTGCTGGCCGGGGTGCTCCTGGTGCTGGCGTTTATGCCCAGTAGCTACCAGGCGACCATGAAAATTCTGGTGCGCAACGAACGGGTTGACCCGGTGGTCTCGTCGGCGCCCAACGCCAACAACCAAGTGCTGGCGGTTACCGACGAGGACTTGAACTCCGAGGTTGAGCTGCTCACGAGTGAAGACGTGCTCCAGAATGTGGCGCGAAAGACCGGCCTCATCCCCGGCCAGTCGCGCATGCCCTGGGGTCCGCACACCTACGAGCAGCGCGTGGCAATGGCGGTGAAAGGCCTTCGCAAGGCGCTGGATGCCGGCCCTCTGCCCAGGACCAATTTGATCGAAGTCAAGTTTGCCTCCGCCAATCCGCAGCTTGCGGCCGACGTGCTGAACAACCTGGGCGAATTCTATGTGGAGAAGCACCTGGAGGTGCGCCGCACCTCGGGGCAATACGACTTCTTCAATCAGCAAGCGGATCAATACCGCCAGGCGATGGAAGCGGCCGAAGCCAAGCTCGGCCAGGCCGACTCGGTCGCGCCCCAACTCGCCCGCGACCTGACCGTTCAGAAGCAGAAAGATTTTGAAGCCACGTTCCAACAGACCAAGGCACAGATTGCCGAAACCCAGCACCGCATCCAGATCCTTGAGCAACAGAAGGCGGACACGCCGGCGCGAATGACCACTCAGACCCGCAAGTCGGACAACCCGGCGCTGCTGCAGAACCTGAAGAGCACGCTGCTCACCCTGGAACTGAAGCGCACCGAGTTGCTGATGAAATACCAGCCCAGCTATCGCCCGGTGCAGGAGGTGGAGAAGCAAATTGCGGAGACGCAGGCGGCCATCGCCGCGGAAGAGAATGCGCCGGTGCGCGAGGAGACCACCGATCAAGACCCGGTGCACCTGTGGGAACGGTCCGAAATCGCCAAAGCCCAATCCGATCTGGTTGGCCTGCAGGCTCGGGCTATGGCCATGGAACAGACCATCGGCGCCTACAACCGAAACGCGCAGACGCTAGAGAAGCAGTCCGTCGAGCAGCAGGACCTGACGCGCACGGCGAAAACCGCCGAAGAGAATTATCTGCTCTACATGAACAAGCGTGAAGAAGCGCGCATTACCGATGCGCTGGATCGCCAGCGGATGCTGAATATCGCCATCGCCGAGGAGGCGCATGTGCCGGCGACACCGGTCACGCCGGCATGGCTGCGCCTGGCCATGAGCCTCGGGCTCGCTTCGCTTGTGAGCATCGGGTTGGTAGTCATGGCCGAGTACTTCGATCCAACCTTCCGTACGCCCGCCGAGGTCTCCCGCTTGCTTGCCATGCCGGTGCTGGTTTCCATTCCGAGCCCGGATACCGACAGCCGGGACTTGGACGCAGCCGAGACCATCGTGCATTGGAAAATGGCGGGGAGGCCCCGGGATCTTCCGGCCGGCAACGACGAGGATGACTCGTCTTTGGATTCGGGCCGCCAACCTGCATGTGGGGAATAGAAAAGAGCGTCTTTCCCAGTGCCGCTGAATTGTGGAGCAAACCAATCCCTGGCTTGGAAAGTTCCGCTGTTGCTGGTTCATCCTGAGCATCTGCTCTCTACCTGTTGCCCATTCTTCTACCGGGCTTGCTTCCAGATCACGCTGCGGCACGATTTTCGAAACAAGCTTTAGTCAACTGCTGCGGCCCAGTCTCGGAGCGCTATCACCATCGCAGATCAACGTCGGAGGCGATCTCATGTCCACGCTACCAGAGCCCGCCAGAAGTTCCGTTCGGCCACAATCCTCGAAGGTGGCGGACATTGGTTCATCAAGCCGTCCACATCTGCATCTGCGCGTTGTGCAAGCTGGCGCAGCGGTTGGACCGTACAGTTCGAACAAGTACAAGCCTCGGAGGGCTAACAGCGAACGTACCTTGCAGCATGCGCTGCTCGTTTTCAACGATCTGGCATTGGTCTGGTTCAGCGCGTTTGTGGCCTTGCTCCTGCGTTTCAACGGCTGGACACTGAACCACGTACGCCCAAGTGAGTCAGTCGACCCGAAGTGGGCGGTCGACCATCTGGGATTCCTGTTGCTCTATTCCGTATTCCTTGTGTTGTTCTGCAATACGCACAATCTCTACAGCGGAATCCAGAGACATTCTGCTGGAAGCGAGACCTTGGCCATCGGGAAGTCCGTTGGCCTCGCTACTGTGCTGATGACGCTTTGCATTTTCCTGTCCGGCATGAAATCCATTTCTCGCCTCGTGATTTCTGCCACAGTGATCCTGAGCTTGATCGCATTGATAAGCTGGCGGCAGTTGCGCCGGTTCCGCCTGCAAACCAACCAGCCGGATGGTTGGAACTGCCGAAATGTATTGATTGTCGGCACGGACCCTTTAGCCAGGCAGTTGCACAACGACCTGGAAAGGAACCGATATTTGGGTTATGTAGTCAAGGGTTTCCTGGTGCCCGAGGAGGCAGACTCTAAGGAGCGCGAACGGCCTGACACGTTAGGAACGGTAGAAGATCTCCGGGTCGTGGCGCGTGCTCACTTCATCGATGAGATCTTTATTTGCCATTCGGAGCGGGAAGTTGTGAAGCGAGTTATCAGCGAGGCCCAACGCTGCAAACTAGGCGTGCGGGTCATTCCGGACATGTATGACGGCTTAGCTTGGGGGGCGCCCATCGAGCACTTGGGAGAGTTTCCCACTATGCTGGTGCATCAGCGCAATGTGCCGGCCTTGGCCCTGCTGATCAAACGATGCTTCGACGTGATCTTGTCCGCTGCAGCACTGATTCTGATCTCCCCGCTTCTGGCGATCATCGCACTGGCTGTGAAGCTGGAGTCCTCCGGTCCCGTGATCTACGTTTCCGAGAGAGTGGGGCGGAAGGGGCAACCCTTCCGTTGTTACAAGTTTCGGACCATGGTGGCCAATGCCGAAGAATTAAGGGAACGGCTGCGTGCTCTGAACGAGAGGGATGGAATCCTATTCAAGATAGCCAATGACCCGCGCATCACTCGAATTGGCCGCGCTCTGCGAAAGTTTAGTCTCGACGAGTTGCCACAACTGTGGAATGTCCTCAAAGGCGATATGAGCGTAGTCGGGCCTCGTCCGCCGCTGGCTTCCGAGGTAAGCCAGTATGAGCTTCAGCACCTCCGCCGCTTGGACGTATTGCCGGGCATCACCGGGCTCTGGCAGGTGGAGGCGCGATCCAGTCCATCCTTCCAAAGCTATATTACCCTCGATATGAGGTATGTGGAACACTGGAGCTTGTTCCTCGATCTCAAGATCGTGCTCAAGACGCTCAAGGTGGTGATCGCGGGGACCGGATCTTAGCGCCATGACCAGTGTCGCGGTACGGCTTCGGCGTGTCTTCTCTTCATCCCCTCCAGCTCCATTCTAAGGAATCTCTGATTAAGTTCTCTGCTTTCCACAGGGCCAATGTGTAGATTGAGTCCAGAGACTCTGAAAGCAGATGAGGCAGCAGACACTGGCGATGACGACTGGGTTCGAGCGGTACACAAAGAAGACGCGGCGTGCGATGTTTCTTGAAGAGATGGAGCAGGTCGTGCCGTGGCGCGAACTCTGCGCTCTGATCGAGCCTCATTATCCGAAGGCTGGTAATGGGCGTCGT
Organism: uncultured Acidobacteriota bacterium; assembly: GCA_963837635.1. Taxonomy (GTDB): domain Bacteria; phylum Acidobacteriota; class Terriglobia; order Terriglobales; family Acidobacteriaceae; genus CAWINY01. Next base: position 739,902 of record CAWINY010000007.1, on the reverse strand, counting down.
CCCGTCGGACTGGAGCGCATGCTGCGCATCTACTTCCTCCAACACTGGTTCAACCTGTCGGACCCGGCGGTGGAAGAGGCGTTGTACGATTCGCCCGTGCTACGACAGTTTGCCGGAATCGACTTGGGGAGCGAGCCGGTGCCGGATGAGACCACGGTGTGCAAGTTCCGCCACTTGCTGGAAGAGCATCGACTGGGGGGCGAGATTCTGGAGACCGTGAACCTGTACTTGCAGCAGCGCGGTGTGCGCATTTCGACGGGTACTATTGTGGACGCGACCATCATTCACGCCCCGAGTTCGACGAAGAACCAGCAACAGAAGCGCGACCCGGAGATGCACCAGACCCGGAAAGGCAAGCAGTGGTATTTCGGGATGAAGGCGCATGTGGGCGTGGACAGCAAGACAAAGCTGGTGCATAGCGCAGTAGCCACGGCGGCCAACGTGTCCGACTCGACGGTATTGCCAGAGCTGTTGCATGGCGATGAGACCCACGTCTGGGGCGACCAAGCCTATCGCGGGCAGCGCGAGGTAATTCACGAATGCTCGCCGCGTGCCAAGGACTGCACCAACAAGCGCTATCGCTACAAAAACCGGATTGACCAAGTGGAGCGGGCCAAGAACCGGACGAAGTCGCGGGTGCGCTCGAAAGTCGAGCATGTATTTGGCGTGCTGAAGTTAAAATTCGGATTCGTGAAGGTACGCTACCGAGGCATGGCGAAGAATGCCAATCGGCTGTTCACCGCCTTCGCCCTGGTGAATCTGTTCATGGTTCGCAAGAGACTGCTGTGCCCAACGACGGCGTAGTGTTGCTCGGGGCGCAGCACGGCGCATTCGGGCACAGCAAACGCAAAACCCTCACCTGAAAACCGATCCAAAAGGCGGCTGAATCTGCCCTCCAGCTCACGCTGGTTCAAAAGCCCTGGTTGTTGAGAGCTTCCCTAGAGATGCGCGCTACAGCCCCGAACCCCTCGAACGAGAATAAGTAGATTGATACGCCGATTGGCGAAAGACGAAAGATCATGGCGTCAAGCATAAAGGTTCCCGACATTGATGAGCTGGCGTTCGGTCGGCAGGAGGTCGCGGGCCTGGTGTCGGTTATCATCCCCGCCTACAACTCGGCGAAGCACATAGACGAGTGCCTGCAGTCGGTGTTCAACCAGACATACTCCCGCACGGAAATCGTCGTGGTTGACGACGGCTCCGTAGACAGCACCCGAGAGGTGCTCGCTCCTTATATTTGGCAAGGAAAAATCAAGTATTTGTACCAAGCCAATCAAGGCCCTGCCGCAGCCAGAAACCTGGCGCTAAGAAACTCGATCGGGGAATTTGTCGCCTTTGTCGATGCCGATGACGTCTGGTTGCCCCAGAAGTTAGAGAAGCAGATTGCCATTCTGACAAACAACGAAGAGGTTGGAATGGTCTACTCGGATTCCGAATGGTTCGGCGAAGAAGGGGGGAGGCGGAAGGAAATCTCGTATGAGAACCGGAAGGCGGAGTATTTCCGTCGCGGCCGGATTTACAACGCCCTGCTCGGGTTCAACTTCATTCCGACGATGTCGGTGGTTGTCCGGCGAAGCATCCTGAAGAAGACTGGCCTCTTTCTGGAGGAGATCCGCGTACACCGGTTTTCGTTCGGCGAAGACTTGGAACTCTGGCTGCGGATCGCGAGAATTTGTAATGTTGAGTTCACTCCAGAAAAGCTGGTAAAGCGAAGGATTCATCCCGCCCAGATCACGGCCAACAAGAGGGCGGGCTATAGACAACTATGTTTTCTGTATCGATATCTCTTGTCGCAGGATATTCCTAGCGGAAAGGCGCTAATTGCGCGCAAGTATCTGGAAAACACTTTGAAACGGATTATCGCCGGTATTTTGCGAATGTGACCTCACGGTTGCAGACCTGGAGTTGATCTCGACCCGATCAACGCTGCGCTGGCCCTCCGCGGCCAGCGAGGTAATCGTCGTTTTCGACTAGATGGGATATCTACTTGACTCAGGTAACCCCAAGATGTAGTATGACCTGCCATGGAGGATTATCCCCGAAATCTGGCCGAATTCGAGGCGCGTTTTTCCACAGAGGCAGCCTGCCGGGAGTATCTGGTGCGGCTGCGATGGCCGGATGGTTTTCGTTGCCCGCGTTGCGGGGGACGGAAGGACTGGCCGGTGCGTGGGCTGCTGCGGCAGTGTGCAGGTTGCGGGTACCAGAGCTCGGTGACGGCCGGGACAATCTTCCAAGACACACGCAAACCGCTGACAGTTTGGTTTCGGGCGATGTGGGCAGTCACCAGCCAGAAGAACGGAGCCAGCGCTATCGGCCTCCAGCGGGTGCTGGGCTTGGGTAGCTACGACACCGCCTGGACTTGGCTGCATAAATTACGGCGAGCCATGGTGCGACCGGGGCGGGATCGCCTCTCCGGGATGGTGGAAGTGGACGAGACGTACTGGGGCAGCGAAGAGGAGGGCGTTCGGGGACGTCAAACGGAACGTAAGGCGCTGATTGTGATTGCTGCGCAAGAAGATGGAAATGGGGATTGGACGCATTCGCATGCGGCATGTCCCCGATGCGTCGGCCGAGAGTCTGATGCCGTTTATCGAGGAAGCCATTGAACCTGGCAGCGTAGTTCATACTGACGGCTGGATCGGATACGATCCCCTGGAACGGAAGGGCTATCGTCACCGCGTCACGCTTCTCAAGGGACGAAAAGAATCGGCGTCGGAGTTGCTACCTCGAGTCCATCTGGTGGCGTCTCTGCTGAAGCGATGGCTGCTGGGTACGCACCAAGGTGCGGTAAGCCGGGAGCATCTGGACTACTACCTGGACGAGTTCACCTTTCGTTTCAATCGACGAAACTCGCGCAGTCGCGGGAAGCTCTTCCTGCGTCTCGCCGAGCAAGCCGTGGCCGTGGGACCAGCGCCGTACAAGTCGATGGTGAAGTGCTTCGCTCAGACTGACGGCACCGACCACAATATATAGGGTCTACCTGAGTGAAGTAGATATCCCATCTTCGACTAATCGGTGTTTTGCGTCGAGGACTGCTCGGTGAACACAATTGCGACAAATTACGGCCCTGAAGTAATCGGTAGCGAAGCTTCGGTTGTTACGCAAAAGCAGATCCGCGGTTCAGGTTTGCTGTTAGCCGGACGGGTGATCTCGGTCGGGCTGACGACCTTGGCCCAAGTGCTGATCGTGCGCTACCTCGGCACCAATGATTACGGTGCGTGGGCCTACGCGCTTGCGGTGGTTTTCTTTTGGCAGAGCGTCTCCAACCTGGGTTTCCACGAGGCTGTGACGCGGTTTGTTCCGATTTACCACCAGCGTGGAGACTACCCGAGGGTGTTCGGAACCATCCTGCTGTGCTGCGGCTTCATCCTGTTCTCGGGAGCGGCGGTGATTGTCGCCCTCTTTGCCTGGCCTGACAAGGTGCTCGCGCTCGTCCACCAGCAAGGGCCTTCTTTAAAAGTTCTGTTCGTGCTCATCTTCATGGTGCCGCTGGAGGCGGCGGATGGGCTGTTGATGGGATTGTTTGCCAGCTTTGCCAGGGCGCGAGCCATTTTTGCCCGGCGTCACCTGGTTTCTCCGCTGTTGAGACTGCTCCTCGTGTTGCTGTTGATCGGCCTGCACGCCGGCGTGCTGTTTCTTGCCTACGGATATTTGGCCACCACGATCGCCGGAATGGCGGTCTATACCTGGGTTCTGGTCCGGCATCTCCATCATGAAGGAGTTTTGGCGCACGCTCACCTGCACGACATCCACCTTCCGATCCGTGAGGTTTTCTCGTTTACCGTCCCCATGATGACCTCGGACGTGTTGTCGATCCTGATTCAATCGGTTGCCGTCTTCTTGCTTGGCTACTACCAAGGCATGCGCGAGGTGGCCTTCTATCGGGTGGTGTTGCCAGCCGCGGCGATGAACCAGACGGTGGCCGTCACTTCGGCCCTTCTCTACTTGCCGGCAGCCGCACGACTGTTCACCAGCGGCAACGAGGCCGGGCTTCGCCACCTGTACTGGCGCACGGCAACCTGGGTGGCCGTACTGTCGCTCCCGATTTTTGCCGCCACCTTCGCCTTCTCCCGGCCGCTCACCGTCTTGCTATACGGCCAGCGCTACGCCGATGCCAGCCTGCTGCTGGCGATTCTTGGCTGTGGGTATTATTTCGACGTCGTGTTCGGATTCAACGGCCTGACCTTAAAGGCTCTGAACAAGGTCGGCGCCATCGTCGCCTGCAACCTGGCGGCGGCCATTGCGGGGGTGGTACTCGACTTGGTGCTCATTCCGCGCTATGGAGCGCTGGGCGCTGCCATTGGCACCGCGGCCATGTTGATAGTCTCCACCGCGCTGCGGCAGGTGGCGCTTGGGGTCGTACTTGGCATCAATGTTTTGGAGCGAAAGTTTCTCGCCTTCTATGCGCCCATCGCCGCCGCCGTGCTCGTGTTGATGGCCCTGCGCTCCCTTCTGCAGCAGAACCTGTTGATGGCTGCAGTCCTGGCGTTTTTGACCGTTGGGTGTGTCGTGTTGCTCGTGCGAAAGGACCTCAATATTTCGGAGATATTCCCGGAAACCTCCCGCATCCCCCTGGTGGGGCGTCTGGTGGCTTGGGCGCGTTGCTCCTGATGGAGCGGAACGGTGCAGTGCTTGTAGCTATGACTCGAACCGAGTGGCAAGGCGTTCTGAAAGGATCTCCCACCGTGCTGCTGTACCACGGCGTGCCGCGGCATGCAGCCGCGGGCGGGATGGATGCCGACATCTTCGAAACGCACCTCTTGCTGTTGAAGCGGCATTACACCTTTATTCGCGCAGAAGACTTTGGCACTACGAACGGTTCCTTCCTCCGTCCTCCGGTACTACTGACGTTGGACGACGGCATGCGGAACCATGCCGATGTGGTCGCACCGATCCTTCGCCGCCATCAGGTTGCCGCCGTGTTCTTTATTTGTTCGCGTCATTGCAGTCCTGGCCAGTACTTGTGGTTTACGCACCTTCGAATGCTGGCGCGCTACTTTCAGGGCGAACTGAAGCTGAATGGGAGTCGGATTAACTTCGGCGCCCCGGACCATGCTGCCACAGCCGATAGGGCCACGCGAGCGCTGCTGGCGCTGGCGCCCCGTCCGCAGGCCATGTATGCCGCCCTGGCCGCGGGGGCTCCTCGCCTGGAGGAGTTCGTGCCTCCCTCGGTCCTTCGGGACGAATGCGAGGGAATGAGGCCCGAACAGATTCGCCAATTGGCTGACGATCCGCTCTTCACCGTGGGCGGGCATACGTGCGACCACCCCTTCCTGACGCGTTGCACTCCTGAAGAAGTCGAGCGTCAGATCATGGAGAACAAAGTCTGGCTGGAAGCGATCACAGGAAAGAGCTGCGATGTCTTTGCCTATCCACACGGTGTCTTTACCGCCCCGATCGCCGACACCTGCCGCAGGATTGAGTTCCGTTACGCTTTCGCCGTGGAGCGAAGGCACCTGCCAGAGACGGCGATGAGCGTTACGCGTGTCGGCGTCTACCGGCTTTCGCCTGCCGTGCTCGGGGTGCGGGTCGCCTGCGGGCGCTTGCTCTACACCTGGCCGATTAAGCAACTGCGCAGTTTGAGCCGTCACTCGGCGAGGGGGCTGACTGCGCTGCAACATCGAGCCCGTGCGTTGCTGGGCATGGGCGATTGCCTCCGCCCAGGAAAGCAGGAAGGCAGATCTGCGAGCGACTAATATGGCGACTTCTTCCCACAAGTTAGCGGGTTTGGATTGCGTTCACGGCCTGGCTCCCCAGGTTGGGGTAGCGACGATTCTCGCGCTCTTGAGCTTCCTGAGCGTGTACCGCTTCGGAATCGTGGCGGTTATTGTAGGAGTGCTGGCCCTTGCCTTCTTTTGCGTGGCGGTGGCCAACCCCGATTTCGCCACCCTGGCGGTCGTTTTCGTGATGTATTCCAATGCCGCGGCCGTCGCCGTTCACAGCCATCCGGCGCTGGCGCCGCTTGCCGTGGGATTTTTCCTGCTGTTGTTCTTCCCGACGATTAACTTTGTCGTCTTGCGACGGGAAGGGATTCGCATCGATGGAGTGCTCTGGCTGATGCTGGTCTATCTGGTAATCCTGGTTGTGTCCGCATTGTTTTCCAGGTACCCGGCCGGGTCCATCAAGCCCATCATCAGGTTCGTCTTCGAGGGCATGACGCTCTATTTCCTGCTCATCAATTCCGTGCGCTCGCCCAAGGTCCTCCGCAAGGTGATCTGGGTTCTGTTGCTGGTTGCTGGCACGCTGGGGACGCTTTCGTGGTACCAGGACTTAACCAAGAGCTACCGCAACGATTACCTGGGATTTGCCGCCACGAAGGTGCTGCAGAAGTCGCTGGGTACTACCACTTCGACCGCGCTGGCTGGTAGTGACGAAATCGATCTCGGGGCGGAAAGCCGCGGACTAGTGGGCAAACACGTTCGTGCGCTAGGCCCGGTGAACGATCCGAATTTCTATAGCCAGATGCTGGTTGCGGTGCTGCCGCTTGCGCTGGTGCTTGCATTCTCCCATCTTTCGAGAAGGGTGCGCGTGATGGCGGCGGCGGCCTGCGCTCCGATCATGGCTGGGATCGTCCTGAGCTTCTCCAGGGGGGCGGCCCTCGCCGTCATCGTGGTGGGCATTTGTCTGTTTTTCCTGCGATACATTCGCTTGCGTTACGCTCTGTTGTTTGCCGCCGTGCTCGCGGTCGTGATTGCCTCCACCCCCGGCTATTTCAATCGAATCAACACGCTTTCGGGGCTTTCGTCGCAAGGCATGGCCGCTGCTGATTTCTCGCTCCGGGAGCGCTCCAGCATTTTGCACACCGGACTGCAGGTATTTTTGCAACATCCGTTACTCGGAGTCGGTCTCGGGCAGGCCAGCGAATACATTGAGGTCCGCGGCGTCGGGTTCAGCGCCGGGGTGCGCGGTTTGGCCCCCCACAACACCTATTTAGAGCAGTTGATCGAGAACGGGATTCTCGGCTTCACCTGCTTTATGGCGATGGCTTTTGTCACCCTGCGCAATCTGTTCAGGGCCAGCCGCTATTGGATAGGAAGGCGGCCTGAGTATGCGCACATGGCCATGGGCTTGATGCTTGCGGTTGTGGCCTTTCTCACCACCAGTCTGTTTCTTCACTTGGCCTTCCCGCGCTATTACTGGCTGCTGATGGGCCTTGCCGGGGCTGCGGCGCTGATGTTCAGCCCGGATGTCCTTGAGCAGCACTCGCCAGAGGCCTCCTTGGGTCTAGCTGCCGCCGACCGTTGCTCCCAGCCAACGCAGCGGAGTGCAGAGTCCCTCTACTGATGCTCATGGCGAGCACCCCGGCAGAATACTAACCGAGAGATACAAATCAGGCCCCGCGGCTCGGTTCGGCGGCGGGGACCGCCAAACTCCGGTTTGGTGCGATTAGAGAACAGCAGATGTTAACCATTATCTTTTGGGTTTCGGTTGCGGTCATCCTTTACACCTACGCGGGTTTTCCGCTGCTGCTCTTCGTGCGCAGCCGTTGCTTTCGGCACCCGCCACAGTGCGCCGACATCACGCCTCATGTGACCTTGCTGATCGCAGCTTACAACGAAGCTGCGGTGATCGGCAGCCGCCTGGACAACATCCTGGAATTGGATTATCCCCGCCACCGGCTTACGGTGCTGGTAGCCTCGGACGGCTCCGATGACGGAACGAACGAGATCGTCGCCCGCTATGCCCAGCAGGGCATCCGGCTGCTGGCCCTGCCGCGGGGAGGAAAGATTGCCGCACTGAATGCCGCCGCCGCCTACGCCGAGGGCGATATCCTCGTCTTCTCCGACGCCAATACCCTGTCTGCTCCCGACGCACTGCGTCGGCTGGTCCGGCCGTTTGCCGATCCCCAGGTCGGCGGAGTGGCCGGCCACCAGCTCTATGCTTCGGCCAGGACCGGCAGCTCGGCAGAGTTTGGCGAACGCACCTACTGGAGCTTCGACCAAGCTTTGTGGGAGTGGCAGAGCGCGGCGGGCAACCTGACGGTATGTACCGGAGGGCTGTATGCAATTCGACGGAGTCTGTTTTCGCCCGTGCCCGCTGGCGTAGCCGACGACGCTACGATCTGGTTCCGCGCCATGGCGGGCGGCTACCGGATGGTCTACGAACCGCGGGCGCTGGTGATGGAGTCGGTGGCGCCTTCGTCGAAAGTCGAGTTCCGGCGCAAGGTGCGAGTGATTGCGCTCGGTATGCGCAGCGTCTGGAAAGGGCGTCAGCTCTTGAATCCGTGGCGCTTTGGCTTTTCTTCCCTACAGTTGTTTTCGCACAAGGTTGTGCGCTGGATGATCCCATGGCCGCTCATGGCCATGTTGTTCTCCTCGCTTGCCCTGGCCCACTCCTCGCGCTTTTACTGGGCGGCATTCGTGCTGCAAGCTGGCTTCTATGCCATGGCGCTGGCGCTCGCCTTGGTTCCGCAACCCGTCGTGCGCAGACTGGCATTGCCGGCAATTCTCACCCTCCCCTTCTATTTCTGCCTGACTTACGCGGCCGCGGTTTGGGCGCAGTTGCTCACGCTGTTCGGCCACCGCTGGGATCGTTGGGAGGCGACGCACACGATTCGCCTCCCGCTCCGCGCGCAACGCACTAAGGTGGCCTACATCATGTCAAGGTTTCCGAAGATTACGGAGACCTTTGTTCTCTACGAAATCCTGGAGCACCGGCGGCGCGGCGATGCCGTCGAAATCTATCCCCTGATGCGCGAGCGCCAGCCGGTCTCCCACCCCGATGTGGAACGCCTGCTCGACAGCGTCCATTTCCAGCCCTTCCTTTCACCCGCCATTGTGCGCGCCAACTGGCATTACCTGCGCCACAAGCCACGTGGCTACCTCGGCTTGGTGGCCGAGGCCGTGCGCGGCAACTTCGGCAGCGCACGATTGTTGCTGGGCGCGCTGGTGTTCCTGCCGAAATCCGTGGCCTTCGCTTACGAGATGGAGCGCAGCGGCGTGACCCACGTGCATGCGCATTTTGCCACGCACCCGGCTCTCAGTGCATGGATTGTGCACCGCCTTACCGGCATCCCATTCAGCTTTACGGCGCACGCGCACGACGTGTTCTGCGACCGTGCCATGCTGGGCGAAAAGCTCACGGCGGCCGCCTTCGCGGTTGCCATTTCCGAGCACAATCGCGAGTTCATGGCGCAGGAGTGTGGCGAACACCTCCGCGAGAAGATCCACGTGATCCACTGCGGGGTGGACGCGGGCTATTTCGCGCCGCCGGCCATGGCTCCCGATAGTGGACCGCTCCGCATTCTATGCGTGGCCTCGCTCTGGGAGATGAAAGGGCATGCCTACCTGGTGGACGCTTGCCGTCTGCTGCACCAGCGCGGGATCGACTTCCATTGCCACTTCATTGGAGACGGCGAACGCAGGACACAACTGGTAGAGCAGATCGCCCACGCAGGCCTGCAGGACGCGTTCACGTTTCTGGGGCCGCAACCCCGAGGCGTGGTGCTGCGCATGCTGCATCAGGCGCACGTCAAAGTGCTGGCCTCGGTTCCTCTGCCCGACGGCCTGCGTGACGGCATCCCTGTCGCCTTGATGGAAGCGATGGCCTGCGCGCTGCCGGTAGTGTCCACGGTCGTGTCGGGGATTCCTGAACTGGTCGAGAATGGCGTCTCCGGCATTCTGGTCGCACCACGCGATCCTATCGCGCTGGCCAACGCGCTCGAACGGCTGGCGCGCGACCCGGAACTGCGCGCCCGTATGGGCCGCTCCGGGAGAGACCGGGTGCTGCGCGAGTTCAATCTCGCCGCGAATGCGGAGAGGCTGGCGGCGTTGTTTGCGGGCTCTCCGCTTTGCGATCCGCTGCCGTCAACCTCTGCGGTGGCCTGAACCATGCTCGTACCGCAGACAGCAATCAGGCAGGGCCGAAGCCCTGCCTGATTGGTTTTGCCGGCCGTGAAGTTTCCATCGGCACAGCAGAGTGGTGATGACGCCCTCAGTTGCATTGTGCGAGATTGATAACCCGCATGCGGTTCCAGGGAATCACGTTGAGGTCTTCGTAGGAATCCACCGGCACGCCGACACTCGACCAACTCGGCACGCCGGCGTTCTGGTTGGTAACCCCGTAGAGAACGACCACTCCCGCAAAGTCCCGGTTGTAAGCACCGTAGGTCTGCAGAGCATGGGCAATGGTCTTCACCCATGACGGCCAGGATTGCGCATCCACATTGAAAGTGGGATCGAGCTGGATCTGTGCACCTTCGGGAAGCGCCGTCGAACTGCCGGCTATGCTGTCCATGTGGGTCGCCGGGCAAGCGAAGTAGGTACCGGTCCGATTGTAGGGAGTAGCGATCGCCAGGGCATGATCGATGTGCCCTTGAGCAATCTCTTCCGGTCTGACTTCTCCACCCATTCCCGAAAAGCCCGCTGCCACATTACCCACGCAGTGTTGCCCCAGGGGACAGCTGGCTCCCCAACCGGACAGATCATTGACCGTCACGGTTGCCGCCGACCACGTATCGTTGGAAGAGTCGTAGCTGGCCTCCCACATGTCCAGTTCCTTACCCGCGTAGGGACTGCCGTCCTGCGCTTGGTAGACCACGACGAGATGGTGGTCACTGCCGGTTGCGACCTGCGTCCCGGAAGGAATCGGGAACGAGACTCCGGAACCTCCCACGGTACAGGAGTTCGAGGAATACATCGTACATTTAACGCTGTAGACCTTGTTACTCGAACTGGCATAGGCCAAGGGCATTCCGAAACCGCCGTTGGAGAAGCTGACGTTCTGCGAGAGGAAGTTCAGAATGCTTTGCTGAATCATCGACGACGAGTTGGGGTCGATCACCGGGTTGCTGGGAATCGGCGTGTTCCAGAAACTCGACGAAGAATAGAACTTCTGGAAACCGGTCGAGCTGGCGGAGGAGACGGTAAGGCTCTCGTTGGCGCTCGCCGTACGGCCGGTGGCGTCGGTTAACTGCACCGCAAACGGGAAGGTCCCGGTCACGCTTGGAGTTCCGGAAATTGTGCCGGAACTGGAGAACGACAGCCCGCTGGGCAGTGCCCCGCTGGTCATCGTCCAGGTGTAGGGAGTGGTGCCGCCCGAGCCCGCAAGGGCCGTGGAATAAGCAACCTTCACCGTCGCCGCGGGAAGGGCGGTGGTCACCACCGACGGCGGCACGGACGCAACGGCCGCAACTGTCAGCGCCATGGCGGCGGTGTCCGCCTGCGGCGTGGCCGCCTGCGGCGTGGCCGCCGAGTCTTTCACCTGTACGGAGAAGGTATATTGACCGGCGGTGGTTGGGGTGCCGCTGATGGTGCCGCTGGTCGACAGCGTCAGGCCCGGTGCCATCGAGCCGGAAACCACGCTCCAACTATAGGGTGCGGTGCCGCCCGAGGCTGTCAAGGTGGTTGAGTAGGTTTGGTTAACGTTTGCGTTCGGCAGCGAACTGGTGGTGAAGCTCAGGGGAACAACCGTGGCGGCCGCGTTGTTAATGGCAAAGCTGGCGGTGTCGGTTTCCGTTCCACCCGCCGACTTGGTCACCTGCTGAGTGAGCGTATGCGTGCCGTTTGCCAGGACAGTCGTATTCCATGGGTTCGCCAAGCTCGTCGAGGTGTTGTTCGCTGAGCCGGCAAAATCATAGGGCATCACGGACTCGCAGTGGGTGGCGGTGCCGCTCATGGCCGTGTTGTCCAGCCAGTAGCAGACCTTGCTGATTCCGCTGGGATCGTAGTTCGTCAACTGCGAGGCCAAGCTGGTGAAGACGTAGGCATTGCCGGAGAGCGTCGCCCCGTTCAGAGCGTATGCGCCGCTACGGTTCGATTGCGTGCTGACCGACAGAGCATAGGTGCCGCTGGTGGTTGTTTTGGTTGCAGTGGTCGTGGTGGCCGTAGAGATCGTGACGTTGGCACTGGCAGACTTAGTGCTGTCCGCTACGCTGGTTGCGGTAACCGTGACCGAACTGGAAGGTGCCGTTGCCGGTGCGGTGTAAAGGCCGCTGGTCGATACCGTACCCGTGGTCGAATTGCCGCCCTGAACGCCGTTGACCGACCAGGTTACGCTGGTGTTGGTAGTGCCGGAGACGGTGGTGCTGAACTGCTGGGTGGCGCCAGTTTGCAGGGCCGCGCTGGTCGGCGAAATCGAGATGCTGACCGCCGTGGTGGTTGCGGCCTTGAATGCAACCAGCATGTCGCTAGCGCCATAGGCCGATGTGCCCCAGCCTATGGAACTGACCATATTGCTTTGGGTGTTGGATACGATTTCCAACGCGATGGCTGACCGGATATCGGTTGCTCCACCGGCCGGGAAACCAAATGGCGAGGACGGCACAAAGGTGTTGTTGGTGCCGGTCCCCTGGTCGACGTTCAGATCTACGGCATGAAGCAGGATGTCGTTGGAGTTCGTCGTGGTTAGAGCAGAGCTGGTGATGCTATTCCCCGCATTGGAGGTGACAGCTTTGGCGACCGGACCAGCGTCGATCGGTGAAGAAGTGGCAGCCCCAGCGATCTCATAAACGATGATCCCGGTGTGAGCCACGCTGGCGGAGAGGTTAGCGGTCACGCTCGTCACCGCCTTGGAGTTTGCCATATAGAACAGCGCACTACGGTTGGCGGTGCTGAAACTGGTGTATGTCCCCGCTTGAGTCCAGGTTTGGCCGGTGCTGTCTGTAACCGTGAACGTGGTGGTATTACTGGAACCTTCGCGAACGTAGGCGACCAACAGATGGCCGGAAACGGTTGAGAGCGGAATCGAAATGCTCGACGCGCTGGTCGAGCTATTGTAGGCGCTGTGGCTTTGGACAACGCTGAGGGTGGAAGCCGCGCTGCGGTCGACCGCGCCAAAAAGTAACACTGTGATCACTGCGGTGATCGCTAATATTCGGACTTGCACAAATACCCCTCCATGCCGGTGAACTGTACTTGGCAAGGTAAAGGCGGCTCATGATGCGAGGAAGCCGCAGAACCCCTGAGGCATCCTGAGAAGTTCACCTATGACGAAAGGTGTTGGCCGCCAGGAAGAATTTACCTGCGCATCACGGGAGCATTAGCGAGGTGGTTGGAACTGATGAACTTACGCGTAATGCCGTACGGCAATCTACTTAGACAAACGGTTTGCCGGTACAGCGATGCGCCATGAGGGATTCGCCTTACGGGCAATCGCGTTTCGTATCTTTCACTGGTCGCCTTCTAGGATTCACCCCTTGAGCAAATACCATCTTGGAGTCCGAGGGACGTGAAGTTTCGCGGGAAAACTTATCGGCTAGCGCTCCTCGTCGCAGTAGGTACTTGTGCCCTGGCGTTGCAGCTCTCTCGCGCCCCTAGCACCTCTGCTTACGGCAGTGGCGCAGGCCGGTTCTATGCGGCCGATAGCTTCTGGAACACGCCGATTGCGCCCACTGCAGCCACCGATCCGAGTTCCAGCGCTCAGGTTTCGGTCTCGATTCTTCCTCGGGCCTCAAGGGCCGTCTTCAGCAACGGCCCCTTCGGCATCCCGCTGGCATATGCATCAGCCAGCGACAAGGTTTACACGGTTGCTTGTACTGGCGACGTGTATCAGTGCAATGGCCAGACCAGATTCAAGTTCCCTATTCCTGCCGGAAGCAAGGTGGCGACGGGAACCGATCACCATCTCTCGGTGGTGTACACCGCTCAGGATGGCTCGGCATCCTCCGGCAAGGAACTGGATATGTGGGAGGCTTACTACAATCGCGCAAAGGACAACTGGACCGCGATAGCAATCAACATTCTGGATTTGTATGGTTCCGGGGGGTGCGAACCGACGAAAGCCCAACTCGCTGCGGGTCAGCACTGTGGAACGTCCGTCGCTGCCGGCGTGGCCGCTCTCGGCGGGCTGGTGCGGCCGGAAGAAATTGAACAGGGGCACATTGACCATGCCCTGGCGATTGCGACCCCGGCGAACTTAGCCGGCTACATTGCCTGTCCTGCCACCCGAACCGATGGCCAGCATGCTGCTCCCGCCATTCCTGAAGGAGCCCGAGTCCAACTGGATCCCACCTTGGACGTCAACGCGCAGCCTTGGCCGAAGTGGGTCAAGGTCATCGGCGTGGCCTTGCAGAAGTACGGCGCGATTAACGTGGATTTCGCGGATGTCCCATTGGTGAGAGGCGTCACCGATCAGAATGCCGGGGTTCCCAGGTGGCAAAGCGTTGGTGTTCCCGTGGATCAACATAACAATCTAGCCATGATCCCGTGGAACCGGCTGAGAGTCATTACTACACAACCTTGCCCATAACCCTCGCCATCCTCGGCACCGCCATTAGGGTGCAGTCGAACTAAATACGAGTTTTCCCCGATGCCTATCTTGCAAACAAGCAGAAAGACGGACGAACCGATCGGCAGCCAACCCGAACTTCTGACTGGACCCTCGTTGCCGGAGCATCAGCCCGGTGATCGGATCGTACAAGGCGGCAGCAGCCAGCTTGTACGAGTAGTGGCGGTTACATTTGCGGCCGCCACGGCCTGGGTTGTGATGGCGATGCTGCTGGTCCCGCATGTATTGCGCAGCGCCTGTCGGGGCGAGAGCTTGGCCGTCTTCAATCGCTTGCTCGCCGGCCGGACGCAAAGCCTCGACGAATGGCTGGGGAGGTGGCACGTCCTGACTTGGTCGGGACTGGGCGCGCTGCTGTGTGCGGGAGCATTCGTGGCGATCGTCACCTGCGAGCGCCCGCGCTGGGTCTCCCGGTATGGCGCGCCCCTGGCCGCGTTCCTGCTGGTTCGCTGCCTTTTGTGGATGAGCTTTGCCGCCGCACCCGTCTCCCAGGGAGTGCGCGAGGTGCACCACCGACTGGATGGCACCGTAGCGGCGGCGGCTACCAGCTTCGACAGCCAGGCCTGGTTGCGCTGGGACTCCCACGTGTATCTCACCCTCGCGCGGCGTGGATATGAGTTTTTCCCCTGCGATGTACCCTGGGACGGTGTCCCGATTGCCCGTGCCGGCGCGTGGTGCGGCGACACGGCGTGGTTTCCCGGCTATCCGGCCCTAATGTGGACCCTGTCGCGTTTCAGGATTCCGGACACGATTGGCGGTTTGCTGATTTCGGCGATCTTCGGCGTGCTTACGCTGTGGCTGCTCTGGACCCGGTTTCTCGAACCCGATGGCAGTGCGAAGAGTGCTTGGTGCCTGTTGCTGGCGGCGGCATTTCCTGGAGCCGTGTACTACCATGCCCTCTATCCCATCGCGATGACCGCGTTTTTCATTCTGTTGGCTGTGCACTTGGCGATCAATCGGCGATGGATCCTTTGCGGTCTGTCCGGAGCGGCGGCGACCTTCTGTTATCCGCAGGGCGCGTTTTTGGGCCCTGTTCTTGCCCTTTGGGTGCTCTGGTGCTGCCGCGACCTTTCGTGGTGGAAAAAGCTCGGCTGGATTTCCCTCGTCGGCGGCATTATGTCCAGTGCCGTGGTGCTTGTGCTGGCGGTGCAGCAGTATTTTGTCGGGTCGTGGAGAGGCTTTTTCCTGATGCAAGGCGGTTACAAGGATGGTGGCTTGCGTTCGCCACTCGTGACCCTGATCCATTAGCGCCGAACAGGCACTGCAACCGCGTTCCGTGGTCACCGCCGGAGTAGGCGTCTTGTTCGTGTCGGCATGGGCGATCTTGTTGCTGGTGTCCCTCCTGCGGCAGCGGCCACATTCACCGCTAGAGACCTGCCTCACCGTATTTTTGCTGGTGTTCTGGCTGGTGCCCTTGGTTCCTTCTCCGGTATCCGCATTGGGCGATGAAGGATGCGATGTGAAACTCCACCGCGGCTAGCTTCCGCCGCTAAAGACGGTTCACACTACCACGCATGGAGATACGGGTACGTTGAAGTCCGCATGCGCTGGAGTACGGTAACCGGGGCTTGGCCTGCGATCTGGATGATGCCCGTCCAGGGGATCAAGGGGGCAAGTGAACAAGGCGTTCTGAATATTTTTGCAGGGCAGGGGGTATAAACGCCGGAGCAAATGTATGGTCCGCCGCTTTGTCGCAAGCGAAAAATGAAAGTGGCGGGTTGGTCTGCGCAAATGTATTCGGCCTTTGTTGGAGAAAGTCCCCCCGGGCCATGATGGAATGCGCTGCGCTCTCTTCCTCATTAAATAGGCAGTCTTGTGAAGACTTTTTTGCTCCACAGGTTTTGAGAGCGCCGGGTTCGACCGTTGAGCCATCTCATTGTTCGCCAGCAGACCTGGCAGGAAATCGTAAATTCCGCAGCCGCCGCTGGGCTGCGGATGTGGAAATCGCGGATGCGATTTCCAAGCCTGGCATCAGCCAGGCGTCATCTGCAGGCCAGTCATGCTGCCGTCGGGCTAATCAATACCTCGGGGCGATACGGCTCTTCCTTTGCAAGCACAGCCCCAGGCCATGCGCGCCAGCTTGTTGGCTAACGCGACAGCGGCAACATTGGAATGGGTGCGGGCCGACAGTTGTGCTAACCACGCTTTCAGACCAGATGTTTGCTTCGTGCTTTGTTGCAAGACTGCGCGTGCGCCTTGGATGAAGAGCCTTCGCAGGTAGGAGTTTCCACGTTTGCTGATTCCGAGCAGCTTTTGCTTACCGCCGGTTGAGTATTGGCCTGGCACAATCCCCATCCAGGCTGCGAACTCCCGCCCTTTACGGAAAGCGGCTCCGTTGCCGATCGCTGCGATGAGCGCGGTTGCGGTAATGGGTCCGATGCCGGGAATTGCCACAAGTCGTTGGCAGGCTGCGTTCTCATGAGCGGTCCTGTTGAGCACAGCATCGGCCTCGCCGATCCGCGTCGCCATCTGGTCGAGTTCCAGCTTCAACTGCGCCAGTAATGTGCGCAATGCGCATGACAGCTTCGCGGTGGGGTCTTCAAGGATGTCAGGCAAGGCTGCATCCACATGCCGACGCCCCTTCCGCAGCGTGATGCCCCGTTCGAGTAACAACCCGCGAATCTGGTTGATGATGGCCGTGCGGCGCATCACCCAGCGCTCGCGCACCCTGTGCAGTGACTGCATATCCAGCTGGTCATCGGTCTTGATTGGCACGAAGCGCATCGTCGGACGCACGACTGCCTCGGCGATCGCTTCGGCATCGATGAAGTCGTTCTTGTTCGTCTTCACGTACGGCTTCACATACTGAGCGGGCATGAGTCGCACCTCGTGTCCCTGTTCGCGCAGCGCCCGGCCCAGGAAATGTGCACCGCCACAGGCTTCCATACCAATCAATTCGACGTGCAGGTTTGCAGTGAAATGCAGCAGTTGCTTGCGCGAAAACTTCTTGCGCACAACAACTTCGCCGCGCAGGTTAAGACCAACCAGATGAAAGACTGTCTTGCCAAGATCAATGCCGACCGTGTGTAGTTCCATGGAACGCCTCCTCCGTACGCCTCTTATACCTCAGCTGACGATTGGGTAAAGGCGGCGGACCATCCCATTAAATAGACCGCATCACGCCGCGGAAGCGGGGTGATGCGGCGGAGTAAAACTAGACCGCCGGAACTTTTAGTTCCGCGAATGCCTGCTGTCCGCCGAGTCGGGTTTGTCATGAGGTGAAGGGTCGAGGAGACGGTCTCGACCTGATCCCTATTGACGAAGCTGGTTCGGCTTTCTTGTTGTTGACGGCAGGTTTGTGGAACGCCGGAGGAATGTACTCAGTGGAGCTTTATGCGCGGGTAAGGCGAGCGGTACTGGTGGAAGGCAAGAGTGAGCGCGGAGTAGCGCGCGAGTTTGGCTTGGCGCGGGATACGGTGCGTAAGATGCTGCGCCATTCGGTTCCGCCGGGCTACCGGCGGAAGGAGCCGGCCCAGCGGCCCAAGTTGGGGCCGTGGACAGGCGTGATCGACGCCATTCTGGAAGATGACAAGACCAAGCCTCCCAAGCAGCGGCACACGGCGAAGCGGATCTTCGCCCGGCTGCGGGCGGAACATGGCTTCCCGGGCGGCTACACCATCGTAAAGGACTACGTGCGGTTGCGCCGGTTGCGCAGCCAGGAGATGTTCGTGCCGCTGACCCATGCGGCGGGCACCGCCCAGGTCGATTTCGGCGAGGCACAGGTGATCGTCGCCGGGGTCGAGTGCAAGGCGCACTACCTTGCCATGGAAACCGGCTGCGATCAACCAGCAGATTGCAGCTTCGCGGAGGGGAAAATGAGAAAAGGGCCGATTCGCGGTCGGCCCTTTTTTGCCTTTGGGAGTTTATGGGAGTTTGCTCGATTTCCCAATTTCCCGCAACTTATTGAATCTAATGGTTGCGGGGGTAGGATTTGAACCTACGACCTTTGGGTTATGAGAAGCGAATCAACAAACTAAGTGCTTTAGAATCAATCGCCAACCCAAGCGAAAAACCCCTCCAAAAGCACATTCTGGCGACACAAGTGCAGTGGGTTGCTGGACTTAGCTGCTGCTGAAATGTTTTGCTGCTTATCAACAGGGACAGCCAAACGCGCGTTCCCACCAGGAGTTCAATGTCACCAGCCGCCGTCACCATTCAGAGCACCCCCTCTTGACCGCCTATGCCCAGCTCAGTGGCCCGATGTCCAGGTTGGAAGGGGTTCGTGGCACCAGGTCTTCTATTTCAGCAGCTCCAAAAACTCGGCTTCTGCTGCGCGAAGTTCTTCGGTAAGCCGCCGATGCAGAGCTGGATCGGTGTCCACATCTGGCGACCTCTCGACATATCTCTGCAAGGCAGCTTCAGCACCTTTCATCTTCGCTTCAGCAGCTTCTATTTCTTGGCGGCTCGGCATCTGTCCCTCTTCCTAATAACAATCCGATGAAGGCCCAAATTCCATATTTCCACTCCACCGTCAAAAAGCACTACCAGTTTCCCGCTCTGGACGTTCTTCAACGTTGGGTGAGGCAACCACAAATCAATGATGCGAGGTTCCATGACGGGGACAATTATCGCATCACTCGCCTAATCAGAGATAAGCGTTCCCATAATGGGAATTTGCGGCAAACAGCTTCCCGCACGGAATCAACCATTGTAAGCTGCTTTCAATGAACCCTGAAGCTGGCACCACCAAGAGTACCAAGATTGCCTATGCCATTATCGTTGTTCTGGTAATAGTCGCCGTTCCCAGTTTTTGGCACTTCTGGCGTCTTGCGCAAGACCCGCAGAAATCCCAGACGGCTTCCCAAACGGCTGGTGTGCTATTCGTATTCCTTGGATTCCTGCTGACCGCAGTGTGGGTGTGGATTACCGCACAATACGTCCACACGAACGACCAGACACTGAATTTGATGAAGTTGCAATGGGACTACCAGAATCGGGTTGACGTGCACTGGGGTCTAAGAACGAGGGACAACAAAGCATGGCTGTGGGTCACTAATTTTGGGACGCTGCCCATAATGATTTCAGAAGTAATGATGGAACAAGCCCTTGACGTTTCCAAGCGACTTGTTCGGCGTAAACATTTCATTGTTCAGCACGCACAGACGAGAGGCTTCTACCTGCAAGAACGAGTGTGGCAAGGCAAGCAACTGTTCTGCGATATTCAAGTAACGCTCACGTATCTGCCTGCAAATAGCGAACCACAGTCAGAGTCGAAGCTATTCAGTATGTTCTTACGTTTAGATAGTGACAATGTTTACCGCATTAGCAAAGGGCTCCACGAGTCATGGTCAGTGAGATGTCCCAAATGTAACGAATGGGGGTTAATGCAGACGGACGGACTGTCCACGCTTGCTGAAGCAAATGAGCGAGCAACGACTATGAAATCTGAACTAAGTGCAACATGCCCAGACCACCAATCACCTTGGAGCGAAACGGTCGAGCATGTGCGGGAGTCGAATGCCAGAGATGCACAGCAGCCAAAAGAAATTGACTAGCCGTTGTCGCGTGTTCTGCAAGGAGGCAAGGTAGTGAAACCCATTATTGCCGTCGCCGTGCTCGGATTAGCTATTGTTGTTAGTGGCCAAACAAAATCACCAGCCAGAAAACTTGCTACGACCTCCACAACACAAGAGCAAATACAGGAACTAAATCGTGAGGTCTCGGCGTTAACGGAGAAAGTGGCGAACTTGGAGAAATCGCGCAGCACACTTGTAAATCGTGTTTTTACAGTTTCAGCTCTTCGGCTATTCACACCGCCAATTCGGGATTGGGCTGATAAGCGTTCGGATTCTTGCTCCAAGGCCGCGCCAGTGTTCTCAGCCCAGCTTTGAATGTGATTCGATAGAGCATCCACCGTTGGGACGGGATGGAAGCTACCGTCAGCATGGTTCGCCACGATGTAGCCCTTGCCTGTATGGGGAGTTATGATCGAAATCTTATCCATTCTTCTTACCTCGCAATGATCGTACATTTTGGCCTCCACCAGCAGCCGGTCGATTAGTTCCACCACCAGGGGCAGATTGCGGCGGTGTGTGGGCCGACTTCGGTACTGGCGCGGTTGATGGATTGCTCGGCGCTTTCGGGTGTTCGACGCTGTTGCGCTTGGTATCTACGTGAAGCCAGTTGGGGTCTAGCTCCCTTTCTTTGCGAAGCTTATCGGAATCTTGTCCATGTCCTTTGCCATCATTGATAACAAAGTCTTCTGGTCTACACTCCGAAGGCGACATCTGATTCTTAGACATTACCTCGCTCATAAGTTGACCTTGGTCTGGTCGTTTCGTATTTGCCATAAAATATTACCTTCCTCTGGTGTTCAACCAGGGTTCTTTTGAATGAGTAGTTTTGAGCCACTCCATATTTGTATCGCCGGTACCACTCTGTTCTTCCCTGGTAGGTGCGATCTCAGCTTGAAGCTTGGCTTGTTGCATTTCGATCTCAGCTTTGCGAGCTGCGATCATGTCATGAAATTGCTTTACTTTCGCCTGGACTTCGGCACGTACAGCCTCATTCTGTTTGCGTTTGACCTGGAGCTGGGAAGCAGCAACCTTCCGATCTGTTGGCCCACCACCAAGCGCGTAACCTAGTACAGTGTGATCGTTCATCGCGATTACTCCACACTCGGATCAAACAGCCCTTGCCCTTTAGCAACCAAGTTGCCAGCACCAAAGCTTCGAAGGGCATCTTCGACTTCAGCGTCGGTTAAGCTGTTGGGATCAATTTCCACTGGTGGGGCTTCATTACGACTGAACGCCAGATCGGAAGCAAAACCACGGCGGTTCTCTTCTTCGATAATGCCCCAGCACTTTTGCAACAGCCCCACGGTTAACGGGCGACCGCCAACCAGTTGTGCCATGCGATCATAGTTAGCTTGAGTGGCTCGATAAGTTGGAGTTATCTGGTAGAAGAACCACATTACTGCTTCATCGCAGATTGCTCTGTTCTGCGGATCGTTCAGCCAGTTCATGAAAGCGAATTCCGTAACATGAGGACTGCTGGCTACCTCTACACCCCGACTTGCCAGATATAAACAGATTGCTCTGCCTTGAAGTTCTGTCGCTTGTTCCGGTGCCATCATCACTACATTGGCGGCGAACTGAGCAGCACTAAGTTCTGCTTGCCTGAGAAGATCAGGTGAAGGAGCGTGTAGCTGTCCTGGTTCGTGTTCGAGTAACCCCTGGTTGTCCAGTCGGTGATAAGCTGCGGTCAGCTCTTCGATTGTGAAGTGACCCTGCCGCATTAGTTCACAAGCCACGTCGTTACCATCATCGAAATCGTCAACGTGGAACTTCGAGGCCAGATACTCCATCATGCGGTCGAAGTTATCATGAGTGCCGTAATATCTTGGAGTCGCCTCTATAAAAGTCTTACAAACCGCTACTGTTCTTTTGTCAAGAACTCTGCCGAGCAACTTTGTGTCACCGCTCTCAAAAGCAGCTCGTTCGACATCTTCCAGCGGAGCATTACTTAGAGCGTGTTTCATAAATGGGTTCGGCCTCAACTCAGATACTTACGTACAAAGCGGGTGAACTGATGAGCTTCTGTCATGAAGAAGCGGCAGAAGCTGTTGACGGACGAGCAGTGGCAACTGATTGAGCCTTTGCTTCCCGAACCGAAGCGCCGACGGGACAACCGGGGGCGACCGTGGGCACCGAACCGGGCCTGTTTTGAAGGCATTCTGTGGATTCTGCAAACCGGAGCGGCATGGCGGTTTCTGCCGGACGAGTTCCCCTCGCCCGCCACCTGTTGGCGGCGGCTGAAGCGGTGGGAGGACCAAGGCGTCTGGCTGGATGCGTGGCGCGCCTTGCTCGGTGCGCTGGATGAGGAAGGGCTGCTCAAGTGGGACGAGACCTTCCTGGATGGCAGCTTCGCGCCGGCAAAAAAAGGGGCGCTGCCGTCGGTAAAACCAAGCGGGGCAAGGGAACGAAGTGGATGGTACTGGTCGACGGTCAAGGTCTTCCGCTGGGAGTTCGGCTGGAAAGTGCCTCTCCGGCAGAAGTTACGCTTGCGGAAGCCACGCTCGCCGAAGTCCGCGTCCCGCGCCCGCAAGGACGGCCGCGGCAAAAGCCCGAGCGCATAATCGCTGACCGTGGTTATGACTCCGACCCGCTGCGTGAGCGACTGAAGAAGCGAGGCATCGAGCTGATTGCGCCTTACCGCAAGAACAACAAGGAACGGCGCTACGAAGATGGCCGTAAACTGCGGCGATACCTGCGCCGCTGGATAGTGGAGCGAACCAATGCATGGCTTGGCCAGTTCCGCCGATTGCTGGTTCGTCATGAGCATCTGCTCTCCACCTACCGCGCCTTCTTCTACCTTGCCTGTTTCTGGATTACGCTGAGGCGCTGTTTATGAAACACGCTCTAGATAGCTCTTCAACTTCTTGGCGGATATGCCCATTGTGCCAGTGCTCACGGTCGGGAATCCGTTCGCGTCATAGCCGTTGGGTTCCTCTTCTACTGGTTGGGACTGTAACTTGGACGCCATGTGGGGGAAACTGGCCCAGTCTGGCTGGCTAAGATCGGATACTTCGCGTAAGAACCGAGCCTCGGCAGCACTGGCAGGTTCGATCTCAACATTATCGTTCCTACCACGAGTAGGATGTAGGGCGCGACGGTGAGCGCGTACCTTTTCAAATAGATCGTTAACTTCCGAATTGCTCAGGTTATCGAAATCTGGTTGTGTGGTCATTTTAGCTAACCTCCCTGGTATCGAAGCCGTTTGTCTTTCGAGCAGGCTTCTTGGCTGGCTTAGGTTTCTTTGGGGCAGGTTGTTTAGCGATCTTTCGACCGCCCTTATTAGTGTTCATGTGAATCCTTTACAGAGATTATGCTGGTTGGAAGTACCTACCAGGATAGTTAGATGGTTAAGCTCAGCGTGACTCGATTGTCCAAGTAGGCGCGGATAAGCATTTGCAAGGCCAGACTCCGGCTGGTTTTACCGGAGAGCTTGCGGTCGAATGCTTCCAGCAATGGTTGCTGACTCGACACGCTTGGAGTTGTGAAAATAGTGCGAGCTGGTTTCTTGCGAGTTTGCGGCATAGATACCTCCTGGTAACACGTCAAGGCATAAAAATACCCTCCGAGTCTGGGAGGGGAGTTCGATAAACGAATTACCCAGACCGATTCCAGACCAAAGGAAATTAGGGGCGATAGGGGTCTGGGCCTAACCGCCCCGTTGCTTGCGGGTTGGCAAGCTATCACCAGTTGCAGGCTGGCGAAACTTAAGTTGTTGTGGTAGTTAGCAGGGAATGTCCAGCTAATGGAAAACTTGGCAGCGAGTAGGGAGCGGGGCTTATTTTCTCCTCATCTAACCAAACAATATGAAGGAGCAATTTTACAACCACTATGCCAAACTATATTAGCAGCGGGTATCGAGCGGCTTATTCTCTCCTTACTTACCCAAACAATATGAAGGGGCATATTTGCAACCAATTCCACGAAAATAGTTAGCAGCGGGTACCGAGCGGCTTATTCTTCCCCTCACTAATACCAAACGAAATGAGGAGGCATTTTTACAACCAATTCTGAAGCTCATTGAGCACGGCAGCATCCCCGATGTGGACGGTTTTGTGTGGTGCCCCGAGTTCGATCCTGAAACTGATGGGGGGCTTTCGGTAGCGCCACATGGCGGCACCAAGCGCCCCCACCGCGCCACAGGGAAAGAAACCTGGAAGCAATCAACAACCGCAGCACGAACATGGCTCAGATAGATAGCCTCCAAGTCGATTTGTATTCGATTGGTAGCGGCTCCCAGCAGGATGTTGCCCATCTCGTGAACACTAACTTGCGGGTTGTAGCGTTCCTAGTGCTCTTGTTGATTATCCCGCTGTGGTTCTTGGAACTGCCAGCAGTCTTGCCAGCGTGGCTCCAGTTGTCGGCTAGATAGGAAGTACCGTGTCTATTGTCACCGTCTACGAAGGTTTCAAAGCCGAACACGTCGATTCCGTAATTCAGTTTCCAGAAGAAACAAACCTCTTTCCTCCACAGAGCGAGACACTGACTAGAGCGTGTTTCATAAATAGGTTCGGCCTCAGCTTAGGTACTTACGTACGAGGCGGGTGAACTGATGAGCTTCTGTCATGAAGAAGCGGCAGAAGCTGTTGACGGACGAGCAGTGGCAACTGATTGAACCTTTGCTTCCCGAACCGAAGCGCCGGCGGGACAACCGGGGGCGACCGTGGGCACCGAACCGGGCCTGTTTTGAAGGCATTCTGTGGATTCTGCAAACCGGAGCGGCATGGCGGTTTCTGCCGGACGAGTTCCCCTCACCCGCGACCTGCTGGCGGCGGTTGAAGCAATGGGAAGATGAAGGCGTCTGGCTGAATGCGTGGCGCGCCTTGCTCGGTGCGCTGGATGAGGAAGGGCTGCTCCAGTGGGACGAGACCTTCCTGGACGGCAGCTTCGCGCCGGCAAAAAAAGGGGCGCTGCCGTCGGTAAAACCAAGCGGGGCAAGGGAACGAAGTGGATGGTACTGGTCGACGGTCAAGGTCTTCCGCTGGGAGTTCGGCTGGAAAGTGCCTCTCCGGCAGAAGTTACGCTTGCGGAAGCCACGCTCGCCGAAGTCCGCGTCCCGCGCCCGAAAGGACGGCCGCGGCAAAAGCCCGAGCGCATAATCGCTGACCGTGGTTATGACTCCGACCCGCTGCGTGAGCGACTGAAGAAGCGAGGCATCGAGCTGATTGCGCCCTACCGCAAGAACAACAAGGAACGGCGCTACGAAGATGGCCGTAAACTGCGGCGGTATCTGCGTCGCTGGATCGTGGAGCGAACCAATGCATGGCTTGGCCAGTTCCGCCGATTGCTGGTTCGTCATGAGCATCTGCTCTCCACCTACCGCGCCTTCTTCTACCTTGCCTGTTTCTGGATTACGCTGAGGCGCTGTTTATGAAACACGCTCTAGCTAGGTTGGGAATGTTCTTCTCCAATCGAAAGACATTGTTATCTACGATTCCCACCAGCGTCTTATGTCGGTTCTCGTTGTTGATCTCAAAGAACCTGTCCCTTGGGCCACACTCATAGACAGCAGAGCCACCAGAGATAATGCCCACCAGTTCGCCTCTATACCAGATCAGGAAATGAACTTGCTGCCCGATGGCACCGTGGTTCGGAACATAGTGGCGATTACGAATCGCTTGGTACCGAGGATCGCCAACCGAGCACAATTCCAGTTCAAGCGACACGGATATTCCCCTGGTCGGCAGCGTGATTGAGAATCTTTCGAGCGTGTGTAGCGGTCAGCTCGCCTGCGATGACCTTTTCGTGAAGATCGGGTCGATGTTTTAGCCAGCGATGTTCTGTTTTGCCAACGGACACCGATACGTTGACTGGCATTCGGTTGTGATCGGGATGCCCTTGCAAAATCCAAGCAACGAGTTCTTGCAACTGCTGCTCCAGCAGAGAACAGATTTGCTCAGGAGATTCGAGCTGTCGAATTCGAGAACGCAAACCCGAAAGGCCAGCGGGAGCCAATACGCTGATGTCTGGCTTATTGGGAACTTCCTCCAACCTTGGAAGAAGTTTCAGCCCAGCTTCCGTCTCGTAACGGTTGAGCCAAAAATACGCCGTCGAAATTGGAATCTTATTCGCCTTCAGTATCGAGTCAAACCCGCCACCAGTGCGGGAACCTTGCGCTCTGTAGCGTTTTCGGAGTTGATAACACAGCTTGCCGAACGTTAATCCCCGTTGGCTACGTTCAGCATCGGCTTTCCTGTAGGCGTCCCACGCCGTCTTGAGCGCGACAACATTCATTCTGAAAATTGATTCCAACGCTGGCCAAGGTGATGTCTCACCCGCTGGGGCACAACCAGAGTCCACGCCAGAGCTGCTTGCTACTTCTGGTCGTGCTCTGTCATCGAATGAACAGCAAGTGCAAGTATATTTTCAAGCCTACCCTAGAATTCGGTTCACGCCGTTCGGTGCCAACCGTTACGGCGTTCGTGGCTGGGCAAGGGGTTCGAGTTCCCCTTACACCGCTCCCCTAAAGCGGTGACCTGACATCCAGCAACTAAGGATGTCACCCAAATAGGCGGGCTTCTCTCAGGAGAAGTGTGCCCAGTCGTCAACCAAAATCCAGAACACAGCAAGCAAGTCACGCATCTGAGCTACCAGCGATTGATTCTGGAGCACGGAAAGGCACATCCGTGGCTCGCAGGAGATTCCAGAAAGGCTCAGTGTTCACAAACAGCGCCAAGACGTTGTGGCTCGGCACGTACTCAGAATACGTGCTCAATGCTAACGGCGTGGAACGGCGTAACCGCAAACAGATCACGTTGGGGCTGGTGGCTGAGATGACCAAGCGGCAAGCTCTGCGTGAACTTCAACCCCATCTCGATAAGGTCAACTCTTCACTGGCAACGCCAACCAGGGAACGAAAGAGCATGACGTTTTGCAGCGTTCGTGCAAGTCTGGCAGGACGATTATCTTTCGCTCTCCAAGCCCAGCACACAGGCCGCTGCCAAGACCCACATAGGACGGCTCAAGGCGGCATTCGGCTCCAAGGACATGCGGGATATTGACGCTGGCGACATTCAGCGGCTGATCTCGAAGATGTCTGCCGAGGGGCTGAATCCCAAGTACATCCGCAACCTATGGGGCGTGGTCAATCTGATCTGGGCGGCTGCTCTGGCTCAGAAATACGTGGATGCCATGCTGCCCAAACCGAAACTGCCCAAACGGCTCAAGACGAAGCCGCCATTCTTCAACCTGGAGCAAGTTGGCAACATCATCGCAGCCTCGGACGGTGAGCAAAGAGTTCTCTACTGGTTGCTTGCTGAGACTGGCATCCGCTCTGGGGAGCTGGCTGGACTGCGATTGACCGACATCAACGGGGATCGGCTGACAGTGAATCAGTCCGTGTGGCATGGTGGTGAGCAACAGCCGAAGACGGACAATGCAATTCGCACCATTGCCCTGTCACCGCAGTTGGTCACGTTGCTGTGGGAGCAGATCATGCGGCAGAAGAAAAAAGGGCATCAGCACCTGTTCACGAATGACAATGGCACCCCGCTCGATATGGACAATTACCGCAAGCGGGAAATGAATCGGCTGCTCTCAAGTCTCGGCATCCTGGTAGCAGGGAAGAAATGCCATGCGTTCCGTCACTTCAACGGGGCGTTGCTCCAGACCTTGCTCGTGCCACTCAAGACGATTCAGGAACGGCTGGGTCATGCCTTAACGGGGTCATTCACGCTCGATGTGTACGGGCATTCGCTCGATTCACAACCAGACGTGGATGCGGCTCGCAAGGCAGGAGCGGCAATAACGGAAGCGGTGAGGAAGGCGAAAGAGCAGGACTCTGGGGGAAATCCTCAGAATTCTGGCGACACTCGTACAGCAGAGAAGAAGAAGGCTTCCAACCTGGAATTGGAAGCCGTTGAAAACTAAGAAGTTTTTGGTTGCGGGGGTAGGATTTGAACCTACGACCTTTGGGTTATGAGCCCAACGAGCTACCGGACTGCTCCACCCCGCACTTGGATACTAACAACTGAACAGTGCTCCGTCAAACTAAGGCGACTGGGGAAGGCGATGTTCAGGCGTTCGCGTCAACTTTGACGCGCATCTTACCCGAAACGAGGTAGCGTCGATGGTTTCTTTCCCCGTTCCCAGTCAGCCCCCAACTCCCGGCGAACCCTGTTCCGGATTGCCGAATGCTCGGCAGAACCCCGAGGGGCGGGTCGGAACGGGGCCCTCGCCAAGCGCTCGGCAGAATCCCGGCGGTCGGGTTAAATTGGAAGTGATGACCAACCACAATGTCCGGCAAGCGCCTTCGGACCTGCGCACCATCAACAGCATCTTCTTTAGCGTGGTGGAGCGCGGTCACGACCAGGTCATGCTCTTCCGCCAAAAGGTAAGGTGGGTCCCGATCTCTTCGCGTGAGTTGTACCGCAACGTGGTGGGCACGGCGCGCGAGTTACAGTCGTGGGGTGCCGGGCCAGGCGATCGAGTGGCCATTCTCAGCGAGAACCGCCCCGAGTGGGCGGTTGCCGATTTCGCCACCATGGCCATTGGCGCCATTTCCGTGCCGGTGTACGCGACGCTCACCAGCGACCAGACCGCCTACATCCTGCGCGATTCCGGCGCGAAAATTGTCTTTGTCTCCACTACCGATCAACTGCGCAAGGTGCTCGCCATCAAAGAGCAGACCAAGATCGAGAAGATCGTGGTGATGGACTATGTGAGCGCGCCCGACGCCGTCCCCATGCACCGCCTCATGAATGCGGGACCGGCAGAGCGCGACCCTGAATTCGATCGCGCCGCCCTGGCGGTCGATCCGGACGCGGTCGCCACCATCATGTACACCTCCGGCACCACGGGCGCGCCCAAAGGGGCCATGCTAACCCAGGGAAATCTGGCCTCCAACCTACTCCATTCGCTCGACTTTTATGATTTTCAGGTGGGCCGCGATCTGAGCGTTTCGTTCCTGCCGCTCTCGCACATCACCGCGCGCCACGTCGATTACGCCATGTTTTATCACGGGGTCACGGTGGCCTATTGCCCTTACATCGACGAACTTATGCCAGCGCTGCAGCACAACAAGCCCACCGTGTTCGTGGCCGTGCCCCGTGTCTATGAGAAGATCCACACCCAAGTGCTCAACAAAGTTGCTGGTGGCGTGAAGCGGAAGATCTACGAGTGGGCCCTGCCCATCGGCCGCGAGCACAGGCATGAAGTTCTGGCTGGAAAGACTCCGACCTCCCGCGCCTGGAAGTTCGCCGATTCACTGTTTTTTTCCAAAGTGCGGGAGGCACTCGGCGGACGAATTCAGATCTTCATCTCTGGGGGTGCGCCCCTGAACCACGAGTTGGCCGAGTGGTATGCCAGCATTGGCATCCGCATTTACGAGGGCTATGGCCTTACTGAAACCTCACCGGTGGTCGCCCTGAACAATCCCAAGTCCTACAAGCTCGGCACCGTTGGCCGGCCGCTGCAGAATGTGCAAGTCCGGTTCGACGACGACGGCGAACTGCTGGTGAACGGACCGTGCGTGTTTAAGGGGTACTGGAACCTGCCGGAGGAGACCGCCGCCGCCTTTGCCGAGGACGGCTGGTTGCGCACCGGCGACATCGCGCGCCTTGACAAAGACGGTTTCCTTTCCATCACCGACCGCAAGAAGGACCTGATCAAAACCTCTGGCGGAAAGTTCATCGCCCCACAACCCATCGAGGCCTGCCTCAAGTCGAACGACCTGATCGCGGAGGTGGCCTTGATTGGCGATCGCCGCAAGTTTCCTACGGTTCTGGTCGCGCCGAATTTTTCCTTGCTTGAGGAATGGGCGCGCAAGCACGGCGTGGATTTCTCCTCGCGCCAGGAACTGGTACGCCATCCGCGCGTCAACGCTCTGTACAAAGACTTGATTGGCCACGTCAACAAAGACCTGGCCCAGTACGAGCGAATCAAGAAGGTGCTGGTCATCCCGGACGAGTTCTCCATGGCCGACGGCACGCTCACCCCCACCATGAAGCTGCGCCGCCGGGTGGTCGAGGAGCGCTACCGCCAGCAGATCGAGGAACTCTACTCTTCTAGCGGCTCGATCGAGGCTGTCACGGCGTAGCCCTGGGACCCACCCAACGGCCAGCGGTACAATGAACCGCATGGACTCACTCGTCATTGCAGGCAAACCCTTTCGCTCCCGCCTGATTGTGGGCACAGGCAAGTACAAGTCGGGCGAGGAGACCGCCCGCGCCCTGGAGGCCAGCGGCGCCGATATGGTCACGGTGGCGGTCCGTCGCGTGAACCTGGACCGCAGCAAGGAATCGCTGCTCGATTTCATTGACACCAAGCGCTTCACCCTGCTCCCCAACACCGCTGGCTGCTACACCGCCGACGAGGCCATTCGCGCCGCGCGTCTGTCGCGCGAAGTCGGCCTAAGCGACTGGGTCAAGGTGGAGGTCATCGGCGATCAGCAGACCCTCTACCCGGACGTCCAGGGCACCATTGAAGCCACCCGCGTTTTGGTAAAAGAAGGCTTCACGGTTCTTCCCTATACTTCTGATGACATTGTAGTTGCGCGCCGCCTGATCGATGCTGGCGCGAGCGCCGTCATGCCCCTGGGGGCTCCCATTGGCAGCGGCATGGGCATCCAGAACCGGGCCAACCTGCAGATCATCCGCGAGCTGATCACCGAAGTCCCCCTGATCGTGGACGCGGGAGTGGGCACCGCCTCGGATGCCGCCATCGCCATGGAACTCGGCTATGACGGGGTGCTGATGAACACCGGCATCGCCGGCGCGCAGGACCCGATCCTGATGGCCGAAGCCATGAAGAATGCGGTTCTCGCAGGCCGTATGGCCTTTATCGCCGGCCGCATGCCCAAGAAGCTCTACGCTACCGCCAGCTCGCCGCTGGAAGGGATTTCAAAATAGCGCGCAGCGCGGCTGACATCCGGAAAAAACCTACCGCGGATTTTTCGGATCAAGAACGGATCTGCGTGGATAGAGATTGAAAATCCATGCGTTTTGATCCGTGTACCCTCGCGCGTGCGTAATGACCGACACGCTTACATTCTGAGTGACGCTTATATGGTTTTCGGAATCGATGATTCAGAGATTCAGATCGAAGGGCGTCCACACGTAATTTTGGCGGCAATAGGGGTACGAAGCCCTATCAGCATCGAGTCTGCTCTAAGAAAGTTGAAAGCTGAATTCGGTTTGAGGCCAACGGACGAGGTGAAATGGAATGGGATGTCGCCGATGTCACAGCGGACGCGTGAGGCATTAAGCCAAGAATTGATGATCCTCCTTCGGGAATCCACTCCACTTGTTGCTGTTAATGAAGGCCGCGACAAACAACGAGCAGCATTACGACTTGCTGAGCAAATCGCCGACTTTATCAACACTCATCCGTATTCGCTTGCAGCCGGAGATCCAGTTGAAATGACATTCGACGAAGCGATAATAGACCAGCGGGAGTTTCGTCACCACCTCCAAACGTTGTCGCCTTCCCCGGTCGCGTCTGCCGCCGTGACGAGCGTGCATTCTCATGAGAATTCTGTGATCCAGCTTGCTGATGTTCTGGCCGGTTTTAACCGCCTTGCGACAGAAATTGCCCTTGGCCGTCCAAATAAGCAATGCCTTATCTGGGACGACGGATTGGGCTGCGAAACGCAGATTGACCTGTTGAGCTATATTTCCCTAGGCTTGCGTTGGGCCACGTGGGGAGAGGTACCGCTACCTCCCAATCCAGATAACATCACCTTCAATGCAACCTGGCCTTTCAAATACGTCGGTGGTTACGGATTGCGAATCCATTCCAGTATTTCACCGCGAATTATAGAGACGATCTACGAATCGCGTCGCGTTTACATGGGCTGCTTACACTGAAAGTCGGGCGACGCAATGGACGGAGCGGAGTCGTGAGCAGGCGAAATCGCGCAAGAAGATACCCGGGGGCCTGATCCGAGACAAGTCACTGGGCTGCTTCGCGTTAAGGCTTGCCCGTATTCTCCGCCGCCGCGTTCGCCGGAGGCTTTGCCGGTGTCGGCTCGGGCATGACGTAAATCACCTCGCCTGGCTTGGCGTAGCGAAGCTGTTCGCGCGCTTCCTTTTCAATCGTCTTGGGGTCATCGCTTTGCAGCGCCTTCACACTCCCCTGAAGCTGCGCGTTCTCCTGATTGAGGTCGTCGATCTCTTTCTGCAATGCCTGGCAGTCGGATTTCTTCTTCTCGTAGACGACCATCCCGTTGCTGCCAAACATCACGTGGACGAACATCCAGGCCGCCAGCGCGCACACCGCCCCGGTTGCCAGCCAGCGCCGACAGGCGTAGAGCACAGCACGTGCCTTCTCGAATTTTTCGACGCCCTGTTCTAGTTGAAAATCCATTGTTTGGCTGCATCGCTCAGCTGTTTGAGTTCCGCCTCGCTGCCGGCCTCCGAATAAACGCGAACGACCGGTTCCGTGCCGGACAGGCGATAGCAAACCCACGAACCGTCCTCGAACACCAGCTTCAGGCCGTCCGTCCTGACCACTTCTTGAATCTTGCGACCCAAGAACTCGCGTGGCTCACTCTTCAACTTTGTAGTGAACTTCGATTTGACCTCCTCGGTCAAGCGGAAGTTCTCGCGCAGCGGGTAAAACGAACCTACTTTGGCAAACAAGGCGCGCAATTGTTCGCTCAGGGTCTTGCCACGCATGGCCACCATCTCGCAGCACAACAGCCCGGCGAGGATGCCGTCCTTTTCCGGCACGTGATGCCGTATGGAAAGCCCCGCGCTCTCCTCGCCGCCGATGGCTATCTTATCCTGCTTGATCAGCTCTCCGATGTACTTGAATCCCACCGGCGTCTCGTAGAGCTGCACCTTATGATGCTTGGCCAAGGCATTGATGAGGTTCGTCGTGGCCACTGATTTTCCTACGCCGTTCTTCCAGCCGCGCGACTCGACCAGATAGTCGAACAGCAGGGCGATGATGTGGTTCGGCGAGATGAATGTCCCATCGGCATCGAGGATGCCGAAGCGGTCGGCGTCGCCGTCGGTCGCGATGCCGATGCCGGCGCCGGTTTCCTTCATCTTCTCCCGCAGCGCATCCAGCAGGTGATCATCCGGTTCGGGCGCAGAGCCGCCGAATAGGACGTCGCGGTTATCGTGTACCGTGCCGACCTCGACGCCCGCCTCGCGCAACAGCGTATCCGCGTATCCGCGGCCCGAGCCCCAGAGCGGATCGATGCCGACCTTCAGCCTTGACTTTTTGATCGCGTCCAGATCGACCAGCTCCTTCAACCGCGCCAGATAGGTTGGGCGCACATCGATGCTCTCCGCTTTCTGGGCCTGTGCGGAGCCGCCGCTGGTGCCGTCCCGGGCAATCTCCGCCTCGATTTTCGAGGTGACCTCCGGCAGCGCGGGGGCGCCGTCGGGCGTGGAGAACTTGATGCCGTTGTACTGCGGTGGATTGTGCGAGGCGGTAAAGTTGATGGCTCCATCGGCCTGAGACCGGATCACCTCGTAGCTGATGGCCGGC
Organism: uncultured Acidobacteriota bacterium; assembly: GCA_963837635.1. Classification (GTDB taxonomy): domain Bacteria; phylum Acidobacteriota; class Terriglobia; order Terriglobales; family Acidobacteriaceae; genus CAWINY01. Next base: position 706,729 of record CAWINY010000007.1, on the reverse strand, counting down.
GTCGGCGCCGGCTCGCCAATCACCACTGGGGTGATCCCGTGTTTCCCCAGGATCTCGGCGCCCAGGCTCACCATCGTCTCGCCCAAGAACCTCGGATCGCGGCCTACGATCACCTTCGCGCCGCTGGGTTTCTGCGAGACCACATAGCGCGCGATCCCGGTAATTGCCCGGCGAACGTTTTCAAAGGTGAAATCCTCGGCGATAACCGCTCGCCACCCCGACGTGCCAAACTTGATTGCAGTTGCCATGGAACTCCTCAGTCCACTTAGGTTCAGCCCCGGAAGGGGCGGCAGATCATAGCCCAAGGCGTAAGCCCTGGGTGAGAGCACGAATCGTGACCCGAGTCCCGTAGGGACGGTACTCTCGCGCCAGAGAACATTGGTCCCCGCACCGCCCCTATTTTCGAGAGAGATCCTTCGCTCCCTTCGGTCGCTCAGGATGAAACTTCTGGGGTTAGCGCCGGACAACTCGCGATACAATTTGACTCCGGAATTCTAACTCATGGACCCGCGCCGAATCATCCTAAGCACCGCCGGATCGCAGCAGGAGGCCCGCCAGATCGCGCAGGCGCTGGTCGAGCGCCGGCTCGCCGCCTGCGTCAACCTCGTGGGACCTGTCGAATCCGTCTATCGTTGGAAGGGCGCGGTGGAAAGCGCCGCCGAGTTTCTGCTGGTCATCAAGACTACCGCCGAGGCGTTCGAGCGCGTGCGCGACACCATCCGCGAACTGCACTCGTACGAGTTGCCCGAATGTGTACTGCTGGCCGTCGACGGCGGCAGCTCCGAATATCTGAACTGGATCAGCGACAACGTAGCCGCAATATGAGCGCAAAGGAATTCGTTTGGCCCTGCGGGCAGGACCCGCCGGCGCGGCGACGCCGCTACATCCACGGCGCAATCATTCGGGCCGCACCTGGAGTTGGTACTGCTTGATCTTGGCGTAGAGCGTGCTGCGGGGAATGCCCAACCGGTGGGCCGCCTTTTCGACTTTGCCTTGCATCTGCTGCAGAACGGCTTCGATATGCATGCGCTCGACCTGGGTCAAGGTCAAGTCTGAACCCAGTGCGGTGGCTTTGGGGCCTGCCGGCATGGCGGTGAAACTGAGGTCTGGCGGGCGGATGCAATTCTTCTCGCACAGCAGGGCCGCTCGCTCCAGCACGTTGCGCAACTCGCGGATGTTGCCCGGCCAGCGATAGTGCTGCAGGGCTTCCAAAGCCTCGGGAGCAATCTCAAAGCGCCCGCGTCCCAGGTCGCCGCCTAGTTGCCGCACGAAATTGTCGGCCAGCACCGCCACGTCTTTAATTCGCTCGCGCAGCGGCGGGATTTGGAGGGTGATGGTATTGATGCGGAAGAACAAGTCGCTGCGGAACTTGCCGTCCGCTACCAGTTCGGCCAGGTCCTGGTGGGTGGCGGCAACCAGGTGCACATCGATGGTCCGCTCCTTGACTTCGCCGAGCCGGTGGAAGCGATGGTCCTCGATGACCTTCAGCAGCTTCGGCTGGATCGAGAGATCCATATCGCCGATCTCGTCCAGGAAGGCCGTGCCCTTGTGCGACACCTCGAGCAGGCCCATCTTAGCCAGGACCGCCCCGGTAAACGCGCCCCGCTCATGGCCGAACAGCTCCGATTCCAATAATTCTTTCGACAAGCCGGCGCAGTTCAGATCGACCATGGCTTCGTCGTGCCGCGGTCCGTTGTGGTGCATCCAGGAGGCGAGCACACCCTTGCCCGTTCCGGTCTCGCCCTGGATCAGGATGGGCCGATCCGTACCCAAGAATTTGTGGACCGATTCCTCCAAATGGCGGATCAGCGGACTGCTGCCCAGAAACGGATTTCGGGCATAGCGGGCGCGCTCGGCCTTGGTCGCCATCTGGCGCCGCACTTGTTTTTGGTGCTCAATGGATTTCTCCGCCAGCTTGAACAGGCTTGCCAGCTCGACCGGTTTGGTTATGAAGTGCTCGGCGCCTTCCTTGATGGCGCGCACCGCCACATCGATGCTGCCATGCCCGGTGAGCACGATGACGGCGGCGGCAGGATCAAGCTCCTTGATGCGATGCAACGTATCCAGCGCGTTGCCGTCCGGCAGGCGGAAATCCACCAGGGTGACGTCCGGGTGAACCGCCAAGAATTCGTCCATGCCGCTGGCGACACTATTCGCCATGGATACGGCGTAGCCCTTTTCCGCGAAGTATTCCCCCACGGAGGCGCGGACTCCAGAGTCGTCATCGATGATAAGTACCTTATTGGAACTCATCTTGGAATGCGGTAAGGCTCCTTGGGCCCGGGTTGAACCAACAAACAAAGTCTTCATGGCAAGAAAGCAAAAGCACGCAGTACCGGTACTCGGTGTTCAGGCAGATCGTTGTACCGTCAAGCGGGACGAGCACGGCTCTCCAGCACCGCGATAGTGCAATTTACTTTACAATAGTGTGCTTTCACAACAAACAGCGCGGAAATATACGGCGACTCTGCCCCAAAATGGGAACAGCCGGGTATCCCACTGGATCAACGTGCCACAACCCGCATGGCCTTGCGCCGGCAGCCGTTTTCCAAGGGCGCAGAGATCTTTCGTGGATCTGACCTCAGCTGACCCCGGCCCCGCAGTTACCAAAGTAAGTACCGTTACCTTCGCTCATCCCCCTTATCGGCATCTCGCACTTGAAACTTCATACCTGAAACTTGAAACTAAGGGTCGTGAACGCTGAGATCATTGCCGTGGGCTCGGAGATGCTGACGCCCTATCGGCAGGACACCAACTCCCTTTACCTCACCGAGCAGCTCAACCAGCTCGGGGTCGAGGTGATCTTCAAGAGCGTGGTCGGGGATACGGCGGAATACATCACGGACGCTACCCGATCCGCGCTTTGGCGAGCCGACCTCATCATCCTCACCGGTGGGCTGGGCCCCACCGAGGACGACCTGACGCGCGAGGCGGTAGCCGCGGCGCTGGGCCGCGAGATCAAGCGTGATTCCGACGTGCTCGCCACGCTCTATAAGCGTTTCGCCGAGCGGCGCCTGAAGATGTCGCCCAATAACGAGAAGCAGGCTGACATCATCCAAGGGGCAACGATCCTGCCGAACCCGGTGGGAACCGCCCCCGGACAATGGATCGAACACAGCTTCGAGGGTCGCAAGCGGCTGATCATCCTGCTGCCTGGACCTCCACATGAGCTGAAGCGCCTCTTCGAAGAGCAGTGCCTGACCGAGGATCGCCTGCGCGCATGGGTGCCGCGGCAGTTCATTGCAACCCGGCTCTTGAAAGCGACCATGCTTGGGGAGTCGAAGTTGGACGCGCGCATCGCGCCGATTTATCAGCGTTACGAGGATGTGCAGACCACGGTGCTGGCCGGCGCGGGAGAGATCGAGATTCACCTGCGCGCCCGAGCCCCCGAGCAGGCTGCGGCGGAGGCGCGCGTCGAGCGCCTGGCAGATGAGATCGAGCAGGAGTTGGGCGATTTTGTTTATTCCAACCGGGGCGAGTCGCTGGAGCAGATCGTCGGCTATTACCTGCAGATGCGGAACGCAACTGTGGCGGTGGCGGAATCGTGCACCGGGGGACTGCTCGGCCAGCGGATCAGTTCGGTCAGCGGCAGCTCGCGCTATTTTCTGGGCGGCGCCATCGCCTACGCGAACGACCTGAAGACCCTGTTCGCCAGCGTGCCGCCGCTAATGATCCAGGCGCACGGCGCGGTCAGCCGCGAGGTGGCGGCGGCCATGGCGGAGGGCATTCGCTTCGACTGCAATGCAACCTTGGGAGTGGCAATCACCGGCGTTGCCGGGCCCACCGGCGGCACCGGGGAGAAGCCGGTCGGGCTGGTGTACCACGCCTTGGCCGATGGCCACGCCACCGAGGTCGTGCAGCGAAACTTTATGGGCGACCGCAACCGCATCCGGCTGTGGGCATCGCAGCAGTCGCTGGACATGATCCGGCGGAAGCTGATGTAGGTCGAAAACCGCTCTTAGCTGTTGGCTATTGGCTATCGGCTCTACCGTTCCTCGACCGAAGTCGAGAGAATTGTCGAAGCGGGTTTTAAAAGCCAACAGCCAATAGCGAAGAGCGCGTTTGTGACAACCCATTAGTTTATGAGAATCTTCGTAGCCTTAGACATCGATGAAGCCATCCGCCAGCGCCTGGCGCAGTTTCAGAACGAAATGCGCGCGCTCGATCCCAGGCAGAAGTGGGTCGGCACGGACACCTTTCACGTCACCCTGAAATTCATCGGCGAACAGCCGCCGGCTAAGGTGGAAGAGATCCAGCGCGCCTTGGTCGCCATCAAGGCTGGCCGTGTGCAGATTGACTTCCGTGGCGCCGGCTTTTTCCCCAATGCGCGCTCGCCAAGGGTGTTTTGGGTTGGCATTCAGGGCGACGAAAACCTGGTGAAGCTGGCGAGCGCGGTCGATGCGGTCACAGCAGCCTTCGGCATCGAGCGCGAAGCGCGCGAGTACAAGCCGCATCTGACGCTGGCGCGGGCCCAGCTTGGTGGTGGACGCGGGGCTTCGGGCTCGCCGCACCAACGTTCATCCCCGCCAGCCGCTTCGCGCTTGACCGACCGGGCTTCGGCAGGCGCCTTCGCGCGCGTTGCGCAGAAATTGAGCGCGATCTCTCCTCCCGAGTTCGGTACAATGACAGCTTCCGAGTTCTTCCTTTACGAGAGCAAGTTGTCGCCGAAAGGCGCGAGCTATACGAAGCTCGCGCGCTTCGGGCTTGAGTAGCAGTGGGCAATGTGGTGTGCCCAAGAGAAGTGTCATCCTGAGCGAGCCCGGTCGCCGGGCAAGTCGAAGAGCCTGTCCTGAGCTGAGCGAAGGAACCTTGCGGTTCTCTGTATGAAACACAAGGTGCTTCGACTCGGCGGATCGCAAGTTGCGATTCGCCTCGCTCAGCATGACAACTAAACGGCCCACTGAATACTGGGTACTGAGTCCTAATTTCGAATGATCTACGCCACCGTCATCCTCGTTTCTTATCTGCTGGGCTCGATCCCGTTCGGGCTGATTCTGGTGCGTCTTTTCCAGGGCGCCGACGTACGCCGGATCGGCAGCGGCAACATCGGCGCGACCAATGTGATGCGCACCGGCTCGAAGGGACTCGGCATCGCGACTTTGGTGCTCGATGCGGCCAAAGGATCTGCGGCCGTAGGGTTCGCCTTCAATGTTGCGCCTATCGAACGAGCGGGACCTCCTTCGACCCGCTTCTTTCTACTGGTGGGATTGGCTGCCGTGTTCGCCATTATTGGACATATGTTTCCAGTGTGGCTCAAGTTCAAGGGTGGAAAAGGTGTTGCGACCGGCGTGGGCGTTTTCCTGGCTTTGGTGCCGAAGGCAGCGCTGATCGTGCTCGGTATCTTTGCTGTCATGGTCGCGATATTTCGTTACGTCTCGCTGGCCTCGATTATCGCCACTGCAGCATTTCCAGTAGTCGCCTACGCAATGCTTCATGGCACCCAGCGCAGCTTACTGCCCTTCACGGTCGCGGCTTCGGCGCTGATCATCGCCAAGCACCACCAGAACATTCGCCGGCTGCTGGCCGGGACGGAAAGCCGTCTCGGGCAGCATCGCTGAGGAATCCGCGTGAGCCGTATTGCCGTCATCGGGGCGGGCGCATGGGGTACCGCCATATCCATCGTGCTGGGGCGCCGGGGATCGCACCAGGTGCGGCTCTGGGCCTATGAGCCCGAGGTCTGCCGCTCGATCCGCGAGCACCGCACCAATGAGGTCTTTCTTTCCGGCTTTCCCGTGCCCGAGTCGGTCGGGCCGACCAACAGCCTGGAAGAGGCGCTAGCCGGAGCGCAGATCGTGGTCAGCGTCATGCCCTCGCATCACTGCCGGCGCATCTTCGGCCAGATGGCTCCGCAGCTGCGCCCGGAGATGCTGTTCGTCAGCGCCAGCAAGGGCATCGAGAACGACACCCTGCTGCGCATGGACGAAATCATCACCCAGGTGGTGGTCCGCGAGTGCGGCTTTTCGCCGCGCATCGGTGCGATGAGCGGCCCCTCGTTCGCGAAGGAAGTGGCCAAAGGTGATCCCACCGCGATTGCCGTCGGCTCCCACGACTCCCAGTTGGCCTGCACCGTGCAACACGAGTTCAGCGATCCGTTATTCCGCGTTTACACCAATGATGACCCGATCGGCACCGAGATTGGCGGTGCGGTAAAGAACGTGATCGCCATTGCGGCAGGCGTGTGCGATGGGCTGGGCTTTGGCGCCAATACCGCTGCCGCGCTCATCACCCGCGGCCTGGCCGAGATCACCCGCTTTGCCGTGGCCGCAGGCGCGCGGCCGGAGACAATGTCCGGACTAGCCGGCATGGGCGACTTGGTCCTGACCTGCACCGGCGGGCTCTCCCGCAACCGCACCGTCGGCGTGGAACTGGGCCGCGGACGCAAGCTGCCGGACATCATCGAGGGCATGCACGGCATGGTTGCCGAAGGCGTGCTCACCACCAAGGCCGCCGTGGGCCTGGCGCGCAAACTCGGGGTGGAAATGCCCATCACCGAACAGATGTACGCCATCCTGAACGAAGGCAAGTCCCCCAGAGAAGCCATCCGCGAGCTGATGGCGCGCCGCGCCACCAGCGAGTTCGCGCTGATCAATAAGGAGTAGCATTTTTCGTTGACACGCTAATGTTGCCCAAAAGCGCTTTTGGCGATTGGCTATTGGTTTTCCTCTGACTTCCTCATGACCCGCGGATCACCACGACTTTGAAAATAGCGCGCTTCGGTTCAGCCCAGAAGGGGCGGCAGATGATAGCCCAGGGTACCAACCCTGGGTAAGCGCAGTTTTGATTGCTGAGCCCCGTAGGGGCGATAGAGCTTTCTTACGCCCCTATGGGGCTCAAAAAGATCTTGGGCCTACCTACCCGCGGCTCGCGCCGCGGGCTACCATCTTCCGCTGCTACGCAGCTCTGATTCGGGCGCAAGCCTGCAGCTTCACAAATAGCAACGGGTGGCCTCTGCCACCCTTCTTCATATGTGGGACGGGTTTCATAATGTGTGGACGGATCCCCGACCCGTCCCAGAAATGGGGCGGATCGAAGATCCGCCCCACACGAGACGTGGCGCAACAACAGGGATAGTTAAAACTATTGATTCACGTCCAGCTTTTGGCGATTCGCATTGCGGTTGGTGCTGGAGGCTGGTGTGACCGTGACTGCGCTCTGCAGCTGGAAGTTCATTAGCTGCTCGGAGGTCAGTTTGATCTGCTGACCTTTGGTCGCCGCCTGTACTCCCCCGCCGGCGGCTCCGCCGACGCCCGCACCGATCGCGGCACCCTTGCCGCCGCCGGCAATTGCCCCGATGATCGCGCCCAGCGCTGCCCCGCCGCCGACCTTTTCAGCCGTGTTCTTGCCCCGGGCGGTGCCCTGCCGGGAGAACTGGTTGGTCCTTACCGGGTAGTTGTGGCCGTTGAAGTCGATACTGGTCAACTCGAGTGCGAGTGCAGACGCCCCGGAAAAGTGGGCGGCATCTTTGGCGTCCACTACGCGTCCCGAGATATCTGCGCCGCTTGGGATCGCCACCGTGTCATTCACGTACACCGGTGAATCCAGGGTGGCCTTGAACGTATCGCCCGCGTGGTTCTTGTCCGAAGAGAGGGCGTCCACCAGACGTACCGACAGAGCCGTGCCCTCCGGGACCGTGAGCGTCACCGGTTTGGGAGGCGGCGGCGGAGTCGAAGGCTCCATGTTGTAGGTCGGAGAGGGCATTACACTGGCGCTGGTGCTAGGACTCGGAGTTGGAGCCGGAGCCGGTTCCGGCGCGCTGCTCTTGCTGGACGCGTAGGCGTGGACCTTGTGACGCGGCTCAGGGCGTTGCTTCGGTTCGGGCGCTGGTGCTGGCGCCTCCTTCTGCGGTTCGGGAGCGACAGTTTGTGCCTGCGCCGGAGTCATCTCCAGGTTGTTCACCACCGTCTTGACGCCCTCCACTGCGGCGGCGTCATTGGCGGCGGCGTTGCGTTCGGCATCGTTGTTCACGGTTCCGGCCAGGGTCACCACGCCATTGGCCGCGCTGACCGTGATCTGGCGCGATTGAACGGCAGCGTCGGAATAGATCTTGTTCTGCGCATCGCCGGCAACCTGAGCGTCGCTGCGCGCCTTGGTGCACGCTGCGGCCATCAACATCAGCAGCATGGCGAGTGAGAGGAGTACCAGCGAATTCTTCACCTTCATACGCTTTCTCCCATATGGTGCAAAGGTACCGCTTATCGGTGAGGAGCTTCTGCTCCGAGCATTGGCGATATACAGCAATTGCATCCTTTAAGGGTACCGGCAACTGTGCTGCGCCGCAATCGGACGCTCACTCTGATCCAACCCGTACCTCCAAGATAAGTTGCTGCTCGGGCCGGAGCCGCGCCTCCTCTTTGGGCGCCCACGCCAACTGCCGCTACCTGCTGATCTCGCGCCACCTTAGCCGGATGGCTGACCGCTGGTAGGATGTTTACAGCATCCCACCAGCAGACAGCGTTGAAACCCTGTCTCCCGGGACGAATAGGCCGATGGCGAAACGAATCCAACTCGCGTGTCCGATCTGCAGGAAGCCGGTGACTAGCGAAGAACTGCAGTTCCCGTTCTGCAGCAAGCGTTGCCGTGCCATGGATTTGGGGAGCTGGGCCGACGGGAGGTATGTCGTCTCGACGCCGCTCACGGCGGCTGACCTGCTGGGCGATGCCGACTACACCATGGGCCCCGTAGAGCGCATGCCGGCGTCAGGCGTGAGGAACGAACAACAGATTCCTCGCCAACAAGAGGATGCCTCGCAGAGCAAGGCGCAGGCGCGCAAAGCCCAGGTGCGGGCAGAACCCGCCGGCGAGACGCCGGAGCCACACCCCAGGGCAGGGACAGGCGCCAGGTCCTGTCAATCCGGCAAACGAAAGGAATCCCATGGGCGCAAGCGCGGCTAAGACCGCAGCTCAGATCAGGCCCGGGACCAAAGCTCCGCGCTGGGCTTGGCTGGTCGGAACATTTTTTGGCGCCGGCAAGATGAAGCCCGGTCCCGGGACGTGGGGATCCTTGGCAGCTCTGGCGCTGTGGCGCGCGGGAGCGCCGTGGATTGCGCCAAACTGGCAGCCGCTGGCGGCGGCGGCCGCCGCCGCCGTTGCCATTTCAATTGGCATCCCGGCGGGGACGCTGGTCGTGCGCGAGTTGGGCCAGGACGACCCCAGTTGCGTGGTCATCGATGAAGTCGCCGGCCAAATGATTGCCTTCATCGCCGCCCCGCTGCATTGGAAATCGCTGATTGCCGGCTTTATACTTTTTCGTCTATTCGACATTACCAAGCCTGCCCCATGCCGGCAGTTGGAGCGCTTGCCCGAAGGGACGGGTATCATGCTGGATGACGTGGGCGCGGGCTTGTACGCGCTCGCCGGGGTACAGTTGCTGTTGCATCTGGGATGGCTGCGGTAGGGAAAAGCCGCGGATCACGCTGATCAACGCTCTAGTAAAGAAGAGGGGCCGCTGATTTACGCTGACGAACGCTGATCACATGTGTTTTCTTGTTTGTTGTTTGCTGGTTAGGATCAGCGTTGATCAGCGGCTTAGCAGGTAGGCAGATTGTTAGGCGAAAAGAACGTCAACGGAAAACCGCGAATTGATCGCCTCGAACCGGGCGCTTCCTTGCCCGGGGGCGAGGTCCGCATTGTGGGGGCGTCATTGCGTCCACAGCAATTGCAGCGCCCTCGCGTGCAGTTCGGCGAGGTTGAAGGCTCGGTGGTGGTCAGCACCGACGAGTTCCTGGTGGCGCGGGTGCCGGAGAATGCCACCTCGGGGCCGGTGGTGGTCAGCACCCACGGCGAGACCAGCAACCCGCAGACCCTGCAGGTCGCCACCACCATCGCCGAGAACCTGCACCCGGTGACCAATCCCGCGCTCGATGCCGAGGGCAATATCTACGTCACCTTCTCCGGTCAGCGCGGGCAGAAGGTCCCGGTTGCCATCTACAAGATCGATACCAACTACGAGGTCAAACCATTTTTGCCGGAGATGATGAACGCCACCGCCATCGTCTTCGACCGCGAAGGACAGATGTATGTCTCCTCGCGCCATGACGGCACCGTGTACCGCGTGGCCCCGAACGGCACCATGTCGGCCTATGCCGAAGGCATGGGAGTGGCCACCGGGCTGGCCTTCGACCGCGAGCAGAACCTCTATGTCGGCGACCGCAGCGGCACTATCTTCAAGGTGGGGCGCAACCGGGAAATCTTTGTCTTCGCCACGCTGGAGCCCAGCGTCGCCGCCTATCACCTGGCCTTCGGGTTGGACCATCAGCTCTACGTAACCGGACCCACGACCTCGAGCTTCGACGCGGTGTACCGCATCGATCCGCATGGCGCAGTGAGCGTCTTCTATCGGGGCCTGGGGCGTCCTCAGGGGCTGGCCTTCGATGTTGGCGGAAACATGTATTTGGCAGCATCGCTGCGTGGCCGGCGCGGAATCGTGAAGCTCACCCCCGACGCCAAGCCCTCGCTGGCCGTGGCGGGGCAGAACCTGGTCGGACTCGCTTTCGCACCTGGGAAATCAGCTATCCTGGCCACGACCAATGCCGTGCATCACCTGGCATGGGACATCGAAGGCCTGCCGCTGCTGGAAGCCTGAGCTGAGGGGATTTTCAATTTCTGATCTCCGATTTTGCGCAGCGGCTCGGCATGGCCGCTATGCTTTTCCTTGTTGTTCTGCCTGTACCGCAGCCTCAGCACCTTGGAAGCCGATACGGCTGTGGGTTCCGTCACAGAATGGCTTAGACACAGAGCCGCCGCAACGGCAGAGCGAGAACGCCAGTTTGCCATCCCGCAGCTTCGAGCTGAGATCGTATAGGTTCCCGTCGGCGTCGACCAGCTCGATGGAACCCTCAGCCGCTTCGATGCGGTAGGGGCCGTTCTTCCGCACCGTGATTCTCACGTTCGCCATGCAAGTCCCTCCGCTGGATTCAGATGCAGGGAGTGGCTGCTTAGGTCCAAACAGAAGCGAAAGGGAGTATCTTTGCGTCCTCTGCGGTGAAGATGTTCTGCGGTAACGGCTCAGGCTACAGCGCGCTGGGTGGAGGTTCCTAAGGTGGGTCCCTCCGCTACCTCCCGATACAGCTTCGCGTATTGCGCCACCATAGCGTCGATGGAAAAATGCTTGGCCACGTAGGCCGCCACTTTGGACGGGGTGAAGTCCTGGTCAGCGGTTCGCGCATACCGGGCCATTTCCTCGACGGAGTGACAGATGCGGCCGCAATCAGGATGGCAAATCACCTCTTCCACTGAACCGCCGGGCAAGGCGAGCACGGGCGTGCCGCAGGCCATGGCCTCGATCATCACCAGCCCAAACGGCTCCTCCCAAAGCACCGGGAACAGCAGGGCAATCGAGTTGCCCAGGAGTTCGTTCTTGGCGGCCAAGTCCGCCGGGCCCACGTACTCGATGAACTTGCCGTCGAGATGCGGTTTTACTTTGGCTTCAAAGTAGTCGCGGAAGATGGGCTGCACCTCGCCGGCGATCTTCAGCGGAATTCCTGACTTTTGCGCCACCTCGATCGCCAGATGCGTGCCCTTCATCGGGGCAATGCGGCCCAGGAAGCTGAGATAAGGTTGCTTCTTGCGCCGCAGTTTGTAGTGGGAAAGATCAATTCCGTGGTGGATGGTACGAATACGCGGCAACTTGTGCTTGCGCCGTTGAAAGTCGCTGATCGCGACGTAATTCACCTCGGGGTAGTAATCGTAAAAAGTGGCCAGAGGGGACTCATGCGGGTGGTGGATGGTATAAACGATCGCGTTGTCGAGGAAACGCGAGTGGGTCAACCCCGGCAGGTTATTGAGGTGGATGACCTCGCAGGAACGGCTTGCGTCCTTCATTGCCCAAGCCGTGTGGTTGAAGTCCTTGAGGTTATCGTAGACCTCTCCCTTGATGGGCCACTGAGACTCTTTGTAGAGCCAGCGCCTTTCCGTGTTGACCGTGGACTCCCCGTTGCAGTACACGACTACTTCGAAATCCAGCTTCGCCAATCCCTCGGCTAGTTGGGCGATAAACAACTCCGTGCCGCCATACGTTTTCGGCGGCACGGGGATAAACGGAGGCGCGACAAGGGCAATTCTCATAGGAGTAGTTAGTGATTAGTGGCTAGTGATCCAGCGCTTAGAGCGTGTTTCAAGATGCTGCTTTGCTTTGAAAGGGCCCGGCTTTAGCCGGGCCGCTTCGAGCGGCATGAACACTGGGCTTTAGCCCCTGAGGAAAAATCCCGACACTAGAGGCCAAAGGCACCGGAACACCCCACGCTTCACCCTCAAAACAACTGGGTTTGTGGCGCGGCTGAAGCCGCGCCCTTTCAAGGAACCAGACAATAAGAAAGCAATCTGGAAACCAGTTCTAATCACTAGATGCAGCGGGAGGCGCGGGCGTTGACTTTTCAATCAACAGCCAGAGCAGCCGCCGGAGAGGACTTCAACATCGGGCGACGCGCCTGGATTACCGCCTGCTCGAACTGATCCGCCCGATGCTGATGGGTGTGTTCGGCGAGCACGCGAGCCTGCGCGTGGTCACCAATCGCTCGCAGCTCGGCGGCGTCGAGTTCGGTGAGATATCGAACAACATCGTTCGCGGTCGATGACAGCAGGATCTCCTGCCCGGGCGTGAAAAACATCTCCAGGCCCGGCCAGCTATCCGAGACAATGGTTGCGCCGCTCGCGGCGGCCTCAAACAGGCGCACCGAAGGCGACCATCCCGCCAGCACCATCTCCCTGCGGGTCACGTTCAGCGTCAGACGGGAAGACGAATAAAGGCGAGCGTGCCAGCGCGGGTTCAGGTGGTTGATGCGCCGCACGTTCGCCGGCCACTTTACCGAGCGTGGATACTGCGGCCCGGCGACGATGAAGTTCTTCTCCGGCAGGCGGAGCGCGGGCTCGCACAACAGATCCTGGATCTTAGGTTGGCGGTCCGCCGCATACGTTCCCATGTAGCTCAGGTGGCAGGCGTAGCGCTGATGAACCGGGAAGGGATGGTACTGTTCGGGATCGAAAGAGCAGTATAGCGGCACGGCCATGCGAGCGCCAAAACGCGATTCGAGCTCGGCCAGCATCGGGCCGCCGGTAAAGCTGAAATACACGTCGAACCCTGGAATCTGCGACGCCAGCAGATATTCAGTGGCGCTGTGTGCGCGCAAGCGAGCCATGGTGACCGGCGTATCAATGTCATAAAAGGCCTTCACCGGGGCGGCCGAGTCGAGCACCTCATGGATCGCGGCAATGCCGTCCGGAAAATACGAGCCTACCAGCGCGACGTCGCACTCCCTGAGTTCGCGGCGGACGCCGGCCAAAGCGTGAGCCCAGTCGCTGAAAAGCCGGAGTTCGCAAAACTCCGGGTTGGGCAAATCACGATTGTTGGCGTACCACTTCGTGTCCTTCTCAAAGAACACGACCCGATGCCCGCGCAGGTGCAAGCCGCGGCACAACGCGCGAAAGGTCGTGGCATGACCGTTTCCCCAGGACGAAGTGATCGCCAGCCCAAAAATTACGATGTTCATTTCAGTCGCCAGCTTCCAGTGGAGTAGCGCCGGCGTCTCGCCGGCGGGCCCGATCAGCTTGTACTAGAGAACTGCGGGCAGGACCCGCCGGCGAGACGCCGGCGCTACGAGGACACGAGTCAAGCATCGTGCTGCGCAGCATGGCCTCCACCTGCCGGGCGCGCAAGTCGTAGCCGTGCTCGCTTAGCGCGCGCTGGCGCATGGCTTGACCGATCGCGTAGGCACGCGAGGCATCGATCGCACGCAGCCGTTCCACAATTTCTTCGGCGGATGAGGCGACCAGGATCTCCCGGCCGGGTTCGAAGAAAATTTCGATGCCCTGCCAGGCGTCGGTAATCACGCAGGCTCCGGCTCCGGCGGCTTCGAAGATCCGAGTCGGGGGCGAGAAGCCCACACGGGCCATCGACTCCCGGTTGAGGTTCAGCACCATGCGCGCCGAGCAGTTGACCCGGTTGTGGTCGCACGTGGCGACGTGGCCAATCCAGCGCACATTGGCCGGCAGGCGCTTCCCCCCCCAGCCTTCGCCGCCCAGGATGAACCGGAGATCCGGCGCCAACTCCGCCGCACGCAATAAGAACTCTTCCACCCGGCGCTCCCGGTCGGGCAAACGATGCCCGACAAACGCCAGATCGCACCCCAGCGCGGCATCCGCCGCCACGGGATAGTGGGTCTCGGGATCCAAGCCGTTGTAGATCGGATGGCAGTTCCGCGCGCCCAAGCGCAAATAGTGCCGTACCACGGGCGCCCCGCCGCCATAGGTGAAGATAAAGTCATACTGCGGAATCAGCGCGCGAAAGCCATCCGTCGCATTCTCTTCCACGCGCGCCAGCGTGGCCGGCGCATCCACGTCCCAGAACGCTACCCGTGTGCGCTCCGATTGACATTCCAGGACCAACCGCTCCAAGAGCTCATCGTCGGCGCCCACTCCGCTGTGCTTGATGACCAGGTCGGCGTTGGCGGCTTCGGCGATCAGGCGATCGAGATCCCGCGGCGTCTGATAGACGATCACTCGCGCGTAATCCATCGTTCCCGCATCGCGGTTTTTCTGGCGGTCGTAGATGTCGGGCTCAGCGAAGATAATCTCGTTGCCCAGCAACTGCAGGTTTTTGTAGATGCCGCGATAGTAAGTGGCCGCGCCGTTCCAGTACGACGAAGTCAGACTGGACCCGAAGATGAATAGCTTCATGTCTCGAGTTCCTCGCAGATTTCGAGCAACTGCTCGGCCCGGTGCCGGCAGGTGTGACGCTTGCGGATCGTTTCCAGCCCATTGGCAGCAATCTGGCGCCGGGCGGCATCGTCACCCAGCAAGCGCTCAATTTCCGCCACCATGAAGTTGCCGTCCGGCGCAATCAGGTAATCCTCTCCCGGCCGGAACAGGTGTTCGGCGTCGGTCCAGGGGGCACACAGCAGGGGAATGCCGCACGCCAGAGTCTCGAATACCCGGATGGTCGGGACGCCACTCAGGCCATTGGCGTATTGCCGCCGAGGCATGTGCAGCGCCAAGCAAGCTTGCGCATAGGCTTGAGGGGTGTCCAGATTCGGCAAATAGCCACGGAATTGGATTCCCGCCGACAACAACTTTTGCCGCGCCGGGTCCGGATACCGCACCCCATGGACGACCACCCGGCGCTGCGGCAGCTCGATAGCCGGCCAGATGAGAAAATCCTCCAGTTCTCTGGAACGCTCATCATCGCCCCAGTTCCCGACCCAGATTACGTCGATGGTCTTTTGCGCCTCCATCGGCTTGAAGTTGTCCACGTCGGCGGCTTCGTGAAAGGTCCACACCCGCTGAATACCGAAGCCATCGGCATAGATCCGGCGAATGGCATCGCCAAAGGCGAGCACGCCGTCGAAGCGATGCAGATGGAACTGCAGGATTTCGGCGGCGCGGGTGTAAGCACGGTGATGTGTGTCATGGAGCAGGGCGCGAAAACCAAACTCTTCCTTCTTAGCCAGGATCGCATTGACCACCGCGGGCGGGTTCCACTCGTGGATCAGCACCACATCGGCGCCGCGCAGTTCCTTGCTCAAGAACGAGTCCAAGCTCTTATCGTCGTTGTAGAAACGGACGTCGAGCTGCGGGTAGGCCCGCCGGAACCCGTCGATGGATTCGATAGCGCGTTCGCCCTCCCGCTCCACCAGGTTGCTGAGCGACCATGAATCGAGCTGCTCATAGCACTTTACTTGGTGCCCCATCTCGACCAGGGCCCGTATCAGCCCGCGCAGAAAGTGCGCGTTGCCATGGTTCCAATCGGAGACCCATGAATGGGCGAAGCAGCAAAACTGCAGTTTTCCCTTCATGCCGCCGCCTTTCCCGCCCCGATCAGCGTGCGGTACAGGGCTAAGTATTCGTCCACCATGCGGCCGGAGGTGTAATGCCCGAGCGCGTGGTGATAGGCACGGTTGGCGTACTCTCGCGCTAGCTTGGGATCCGCACACAGCGTATGCAATACGTGTTGCAGACTGTCCGCGTCGTTGCGCTGAAAATAGCAGGCACTCTCGCCCCAGATCTCGCGGAAACTCGGGGTATCGTTGGCCACGATCGCGCAGCGCGAGAGCGCCGCCTCCAGCGGAGCAAGGCCGAAAGGCTCGTAACGCGAGGTGGCCGCGTAAATGGACGCGCGGCTGTACAACTGCCGCAGTTGGGCTTCGCTCTGTCGCCCCTTGAAGTGGATCTGATTGCCTGCGTGGACCCGCCACTCGCCCGCGACGGCTCGATCCGGATGCTCCTGCGGTCCAACGAGGTACAGGGGCGCGGGCGGCTCATGATGTAAGAGAAGTGATGTCTGTTTGCCGCCATCCCAGATGCGTCCCACGCTCATAATGTACCCGTCTTTATCTTTGCTCACGAACGGGTTGAACAGGTGCGGAGTGCGTCCGTTGTAGATCACCCCACTCCGCCCCGGCAACATGAAATGATCCTTTACCGCCGCCAGCATGAACTGCGACGGCGCAATCAGCGCCGTCGCGCCCGCGATTCCGCGGGTCACGACGTTCCTATACCAGCGCGACCCCATCGTATCCGGGGGTTCTGCACCGCGCACGTTCACCCACCAACTCACGACATCACTGTGAGCCACCACCACCCGCGGAATATCCACGGGCAGGCTGCCGTAGCAGTATTGATTCAGGTGCAGCAGCTCGGGTTTTACCTCGCGGATGATTGTCAAGAGATACTCTGAGGACGCATCCAGATCCTCGGCAGCTTCCTGCATCCACTCCAGCCGGAATCCCGTGGGACGAAAATCGAGGCCGGCCAGGCCTTCCATCCACCCCGTCTGCTCGGCATCGGGGATCTCTCCAAAACTGACCAGCGTGACGCGTACCCCGCGCCGGATCAGCCCGGTCACCAGTTCGCAGACATAGGTCCAAACTCCGCCGATGGTGTCCGCCGTGACTAGCGCGTGCATTCCAGGTCCTCGATCGCCGCCGGTTGCGTTTCCTGAATATCGCTGTAGCCTTTCCCGCCGAAGGTCGAAGTGTAGTAATGATGAGCGCGCTCCCACGCCCTGTCGTCCGGGACGCCGAACATCTGGCCAAAGAGCGGCGTGCCGGGGAAGGGAAACATCGGCACCGGTTCGCTAACCCACACCCCGCGCGCCTTCAGGTGCTCCTGCCAGCGCCGAATCTCGTCTTTATCGTCCTTCTCGGTAAGGATCAGGTTCGCCTGCACCCACGGAATCCGCTGCCGTGCATAGATAAGCAATTCCGTGAGCCGCTCGGTGGAGAGGCGGCAGTTCTTGTTCAGCTCGCCCCGTCCTTCTTCGGTGATCGACTCGATTCCGCACTCGATCGAGATGGTATGCGCGCGCCCCAGCAAGTCGAGACTCTCTTCGTCCCACAGGTCGATGCGTGTCTGGAAGCCGATATTCACCTGCCGCTCGGCGATCGCTTCCAGCAGGCGGCGAACGTTCTTGCCGACGCCAAATATCTCGTCGATGAAATACACGTAATCGACCCCGCGTGCCGTCAGGCGGTCGATTTCCGTCAGAACATCCTCCACGCGGCGCTCGCGAAACTTGTTGCGGAACAGAGTCTTGTTGCAGAAGTTGCAGGCCCAAGGACAGCCACGCGCAAACTCCAGCTCGGCGCCGCGTCCCTCGCCCCAGAAGACGTGATGCCGGTGCCGATGACGCTCCACGTTGTAGTTGCCAAATTGGAGCGCGCCCAGGGTGCGCATGTCCACCGCCGCGAAGGCGGGGCTCATGTGTAAGGCGCCATCGTCTTTTCGATAGCAGCACCCATCAATCTGCGCCCAGGGTTTAAGGGCAAGCTCCACAATCGAAAGATCGCATTCGCCACGCAGGGCCACATCGATGTTCAGCTTGCGCAGCACGGCCCCGGGCGTGGCCGACGAATGCGGCCCGACCGCCACCTTGGTTGCGTCAATTTCGCTCAGCCCCGCAAACCATTCACGCGGCACGCGAAGCTCCGGCGGCGGGCAGCGCCAGAAAAGATACGATGGCGCGGTGGGAATCACCAGGAAATCCGGCACAAATTCGCGCAACCGGACACGAACTTCATCCATCGTGAGCGCGTCGTTCCGCGCATCCAGCAGTAGGGCCTCGTGGCCGTTTTCGAGCACCTTGTCGAAGGCGAACAGCAGTTCCAGGGGATAGTGGGGCTCGTGGCAGCCGAAGTACGTGGAGCCGTGGAAATCCCAATGCGGGTTGACCAAGGCAAATTTCATGCCACCGCCTCGTTCAACTCATGAAGGGCAGCAGGCGACAGCCGCGCCGGCGCCGCCGCGGGCGCGATGAGTTCCCGGTTCGCGCGCCACCAGCGGTAAATCTCGCCCACCGTCTCGCGGACCGAATAGTTAGGGCGCCAACCGGTATCGCGCTGAAACTTGCTGAAGTCGGTTACATAAATAGACTGGTCTCCGGGACGGCGACGGTCCGCGTCGTACTGCACACGGCGTCCGGTGAGATCCTCAATCTGCTCGATCAGTTCGAGCAGCGACGTCGTATTGTCCGGTCCTCCGCCAAGGTTGTAAATCTGTCCGGCGGTAATGGATTGGCGCTCGCGCGCCGCCTCGAAGGCGCGCAGCAGATCGTGAACGCACAGCACGTCGCGCACCTGGCGGCCATCGCCATAGATCCTGAGCGGCATGCCGGCCAGCGCTGAATACAGGAAATGCGCCACCCAGCCCTGGTCCTCATTGCCGAACTGCCGCGGCCCCGCGATGCACGACATGCGGAACACTACCGTGGGAATCCCAAACATGCGGGCGTAATCGCGCACATATTGGTCGGCTGCGCCCTTCGAGCAGCCGTAAGGCGAGTGGAAGTCGAGCGGCTGGGCTTCGGAGATGCCGGTGCGGTCGGCGTATTCATAGCGCTTGGCCTTCCTGCGGAGCTCGTGCCGGCTCATGTCGCCGTAGACCTTGTTGGTCGAGGTGAACAGCAGGAACGGAGCGCGGCCATTGTTGCGCGCACCCTCCAGGACATTGAATGTGCCGCCAAGGTTTACCTCGAAATCGTGGCGCGGATCGCGCAACGAGGTGGTTACCGCAACCTGGGCAGCAAAGCTGTAGATCTCGGTCGCATGACGGGTGGCGCGCTCTACCAGCGCGGCATCGCGCACGTCGCCGATCGTGATCTTTAGCCGCCCTGATATCCCGGCTGCAAGCTGAAGTGATTTCAGGTTGTGTCGCACTCCCGGGCGGGAAAGATTGTCAAAGATATGCACTTTCGCGTCCGTGGTCTCCAGCAGCCGGTGCGCCCAATTCGAGCCGATGAAACCGGCTCCGCCAAATATCAGCACGGAGCGGAAGCGATCCTGTTTTTTCATCGTGCGTATACTCTCTTCACTTCGCATTGGGTGCCCCACATCTGCCAAAACCGGGCAGATGTGGGGCACCCACCCGTGACCCGGGACCCGCCGGCGAGACGCCGGCGCTACAAGCCTCATGCCGCCAAGCCATAGATGCTCAGTTGCTGCACCGCTTCTGCGGTGTGATCTTCGGCGCGCTGCGAGCGCAGCCATTCCACCAGTGCTCCGATTCCTTCCGGGAACTTGACCTGCGGCTTATAGCCCAGGGTCTGCGCGGCGAGAGAGATGTCGGCAAAGCAGTGCCGTATATCGCCCGCGCGGTACTTGCCCGTGATCTCAGCCGGTATCCGTACACCCAGGGCTTGCGCCAACAACTCTGCTACAGTACAGATCGAGACCGGCTCACCGGAGCCAATGTTCAACGCCATCCCGTCCGCCTCCGGACGCTCCAAGGCCAGCAGATTCGCCTGGACCACGTCTTGCACGCTGACGAAATCACGCATCTGCCACCCGTCTTCAAACACCAGCGGCGCGCGCCCGTTCAGCAGGCGCGCGGCAAAGATGGCGGCCACTCCCGTGTAAGGATTGGAGAGCGCCTGCCGCGTACCGTAGATATTGAAGTAGCGCATCGCCACCACCGGCAGGCCGAAAGTACGTCCGAACAGCAGACACATCTCTTCCTGGTCCCTCTTGGACAGGGCATAGATCGAGGTGGCCTGCAGCGGTTTGGCCTCGTCGGTTGCTACCGGAGTCAGCACTCGTGTGCATTGCGGGCACCGGCATTCCCAAACTTTGTTCTTGAGTTGTGGGTTGCTGCGTGGCGCGGGAGCTATTTCTCCACATTCGGAACAGAGGTATTTTCCTTCCCCGTAAATCGACATCGACGAGGCCACGATCAGCTTCCGAATTGGGATCTTCGCCTCCAGCAGGGCTTGCAGCAGCACCGCCGTGCCCTGGGTGTTGGTACCCATATAGTGGCTGATCTCGTACATGGACTGACCCACTCCCACCGCCGCCGCCAGGTGATAGATCGCGACGACACCCCGGATCGCCGCGCGCACCGCCTCCAGGTCGCGAATATCACCCTGCACCCATTCGACGTCTCTTGCCATGTAAGCTGGCCTGCCATCCGGATGCACCTGAGCGCTCAGGCTGTCCAATACGCGTACCTCGTAACCGCGACCGAGCAGCGCGTCCACCATATGGGAGCCCACAAATCCGGCGCCGCCGGTTACCAGGATCTTGCTCTTCTGGCTCATTCTTGCGCCCCCACGCTGGAGTCGCCCACCAGTGCGAAACCGCCTCTGTTTTGGGGTGATAGCTCCGGTTTTTCCCTGGCTGCGGTGATCGGCACGTACCGCCGCACCGCCCATTCCGTGAACTCGCAGAAGTCGTCCACTCGCTTGGGCGGCGCGGAGTAGTGTGGCCACAGGCCCAGGTGCTCGGGCGTGAAACACAGGGTCATGGTGGTGGTGAACTCGGCAACGGCGTTCATCTGGCGGTCAAACCACTCCTGCGCGTTGGGACGGAACGAATCAGCCCAGCTCACTCCCGTGCGCAGGTACTTCACCCCGAGCTGGCGCAGCCAACGCACAGCGGTCTCAAGCCGATGATCTTCGTAATGGAACCACTGGCAGATGCCGAGTCCTTTGGGAAACCGCCCTGCTGCCATTTTGGGCGAACCGTCCTCGCGCAGCAGACCCATGTAATAGTGGCGGTAATACGCGCTGCCTTCCGATTCTCTATGGCGGGTGGTGGCGGTCCAAGTTGCAGGCAAATCAAACAAGCTATACCAGTGCACGCGCTCCACCAGAGGAAGCAGCAATTCAGCCGTCTTCTCGATTCCGAATAGCTGCACCTCTTCGGCGCCAAAGGAAGATGCGCCCGCTTCCGACACCCAGATCGGCTTTCCCGTCACCGCCCGGATCTCCTCGATCTTGTTCGGCCACTCATGGATGTTCCAGTGGTTCCAGTCCAGCGGGAAGCCATGCAGGGCGACCACATCGACCGCGTCCAGGACGCCGTGCGAGCCCATGAGCTGAATGAAATTGGGATCGATCGGCGAGATCCCGCCCAACACGACCTTGAGCGCAGGGTTCACCCGGCGCACGGTTTGCGCGCCCGCGATGGCCATGTCGGCGAACCTCTTCCAATCGGGATCGCTTTTGAAGTCCCAATGCGAAAGATTGTTCGGCTCGTTCCACAGCATCACCGCTTCAACCATGCTTCTCCTTATCGCGTCACGAATTCAGGACCCCGACTGGAACTACTTGCCGAGATCTGCGCGGACGAAACGGATTTTTCACGATTCTTTTCCAATGGATAAATTTGAGTTATATCCGTCTTCATCCGTGTAATCCGCGGTAAGGTTTTCCGAGTCATGCACTCCGCTACAGCGTGCCCGCCAGTTCCAAATCCAGGATGTACTGCCCATCGCGCATCACGCTTTGGGGTACACAGACCCAGGTTTCCGCTTCCGGATGGGCCACAATCTCCAGCCCGGACGAGCGCAACATCGCCTCCGCCGCCGCCCGGTTGGGAATCCACCAGTTCGTCGGGTCATTGGCGTAACTGTGCTCAATGAAGAACATCCGCGGGAACTGCGGATGTTCAAAAATCTGCTTGTTCCAAAAGTGATAGTCCCGGTCCCAGTCGCAAACCTCCTCCGACCCGCGGACCATGCTCTGGAACACCAGCTTGCCCCCGATCTTCTTGATCACCTTGTCGAGCGCGTAGAGCGGATATCGCAGGTGATAGAACACGCCGAGGAACAACACGTAGTCGAACTGGCCCGGAATGCTGTCCACGTCATAGACCGAGAGCTTCTGGAATTCGATCTCCAGCCCTAGCGTCTCGGCGGCAAACCTCGCCTGACTCAGGTAGCGGTCGTCAATGTCCACCCCGACTACCCGGGCGGCGTTCCGCCGCTTCAACTCAATCGAGTAGAAGCCGGCGTTGCAGCCGATATCCAGCACGCTGGCTCCGCTTAGATCCCGCGGGATCGCGGGCGCAATGTGCTTCCATTTAATTCGCGGGAAATCGCCCAGGAAGTGGTTCGGGGCGGTCGCCACTCCGTAGAGGTCCAGGTTGTGGAACCACTCGCCCAACTCGTCAATTTGGCGTGACAAGTGCTCCCGGTCAATGGTTTTCGTGTTTGTCTCAGCCCGTACTGATTCTGCAGATGTGGACATCGTTCCAACCGCGGCCCCTTCCGGCCGAATGGTTCGTTGGATTACAGACGAACAACTCGGGTTGGCTGCCTACCCCTGCAACTAATTGGAGGCCAAGCTGTTGTAAGGCTACTTAGCTCGCAGCCGTCAGCCATCAGCCGTCAGCCATCAGCCATCAGTCATTGGCAGATCTAGCTCTTAGCCAAAGCGTGTTTGGCTCTTGGCCTTGGCGAATCCCTGGATTTTGGCCTGGGGGCGCATCCTGCGCCCTGCAACTAGCCGATACTCTGATGACTGATGACTGATGGCTGACGGCTGATGGCTGATGGCTGACTGCCAGGTGGGAGGCTTCCCTAGGTAGTAATCTCCAGATGTTTGCGCATTTCATCGGCGAGATCGCGCACGACTTTGATCTTCACGGCCGCAGTCTCAGGCAGGCCGCTCTCCGCCAGCGCCAAGTCGGTGGAAAGCAGAATGCCGGTCACCGCATCCCGCAATTCATTGCGCAAGCTTTGCGCGGCCGCGCACATGGCGGCCTGGCGTTCATATTGCGCACGCCGCGAGGCAATGCGAACCTCGCGCACCAGGCGGTCAACGTTGTTCACCGCAAAATTCACATACACGGGAATCGCCCCGCCCACCTCTTGCAGCATGTTATCCAGTGCCAGCGGGTCGGGTTCCATGAGGTTCTGGTCGATGACGATGAGGTTATAGCCGCCCTCGCGAAGCATGCAGCGTGCCTGCCACACGCTCTCCGCCTGGTTGACCTTCTCCCCGGTCTCCTGCGCCAGCCGGGAGCGGCATGCGGGACTGCATGCGGAACCACTTACAAGTAGCATCATACCGATCTTCTATGCAGTTCACTCGCCATCTTTCCATCTTTGGCGTGATTGAAAAAGCAAGAGTTACAGGATATCGAGCGTGGGGCGCCGTCCCCGGCTTCCCGGTATGGAACGCGCTCCCGTTCAGTCATGGGAAATGCCGTATTCCTTCAGCTTGCGATAGAGCGTGGTTTTCCCGATTCCCAGCAAGCGGGCAGCCAGCAGCTTGTCCCCGTGTAACTGCTCGATGGCGGAAACGATGGCCTGCCTCTCCAAGTCGGCGATCGGGACCACGCGTGCCGCCCCAGCTGGCACAACCGTCACGCCGTGATGATAGGCATCCTGCACCGGCGTGGACAGATCCGACACGTGCAGCAGTGGCCCGGAACTCAGGGTGCAAGCCCGTTCCAGGCAGTTCTCCAGCTCGCGCACATTCCCCGGCCAGTCGTAGGTGGTCAGGGCCTTCAGGGCCTCCTCGCTGAGGCTGCGCGGCTCCGCCATACCCCGATTCAGGCGATCCATAAAGTGGGCCACCAGCGCGAAAATATCCAGCTTCCGCTGGCGCAACGCGGGCAAGCGCAGGGTGAGCACGTTCAGGCGGAAATACAGGTCCCGCCGGAACTTGCCTTCGGCCACCGCATTCTCCAGGTCGTGATTCGTAGCCGCCAAAATGCGCACATGGATCGCCACCCGCTTGGTGCTCCCGACCGGCCGGATCTCATGCTCCTGGATGGCGCGCAGCAGCTTGGACTGCAGATCAAGCGAGAGTTCGCCTACTTCATCCAGAAACACCGTACCGCCTTCGGCCGCCGTCAACAGGCCGTCTTTGGAGCGCACAGCGCCGGTGAAGGCGCCCCGCACGTGACCGAATAGCTCACTCTCGATCAGGGATGGCACCAGAGATCCGCAATCCACCGGGATGAACGTCTTGTCCCGAAACGGTCCCGAGAAGTGGATGGCCTGCGCCACCAATTCTTTCCCCGTGCCGCTCTCGCCCAGAATCAGCACCGGATGTGTACTCTGCGCCGCCTTGGCCATGATGCGATACAGCCGCTCCATTTCCGGGGAGTGGCCGATGATGGGACCGAAGCCCTGACGCCCCCGCATTTTCTCGCGCAGCAGGCGTTTCTCGGCCGCGGTCCTCACCTCTTCCGCCACCCGGCTGAGCACGGAACGGAGTTCTTCCAGGCTGAACGGTTTGGTGAGATAGTCGTAGGCGCCGAATTTCATCGATTGCACGGCGGACTGGACCGTGGCGTATCCGGTCATCACGATTACGATTGCTTCCGGACGCCGGTTCCGAATCAGGCGCAGCGCCTCCAGACCCGCCGCCCCGGGAGTTTTGAGATCCAGCAGCACGGCATCGATACCCTGGGAATCGAGCACCTTGTAGGCCTGCTCCGCGTTTTCGGCCATGAAGGCGGTGAACCCCATGGCTTGCGCGGCCTCGCGGCATCCTTCCCGAATGGCGCGCTCGTCATCCACTACGAGCAGGTTGGCAATGACCTCCCGTACCTCGCGCGCGGGAGCAGCCGCAGCAGCAAACATTTCAAAATCCTCCCCCTCAACTACGGCTCCTGCACCGGCTCGCGCCAGTTCAGGAGCAACCCCGTACTCGCTGCTAATTCCGCAGCAAGCTGGTCAGACCACAAGTTTGGAGCAGGAATGCAAATGCTGTGAGCGCCGGCCCGGCTGAGGCCGTCCGGCTTGCAGTGGGAACTAAGTTCGTCCTGGTGTGCTCAATGCCGCTACCGACCCGCGGAGAATGTGGAACTCCGCTCGCCGCAAAGAATAGTGCTGGAATCGCTAGCTTCGAGTTGT
This sequence comes from uncultured Acidobacteriota bacterium, assembly GCA_963837635.1. Lineage (GTDB taxonomy): Bacteria > Acidobacteriota > Terriglobia > Terriglobales > Acidobacteriaceae > CAWINY01. The sequence goes on along the minus strand of CAWINY010000007.1, from coordinate 681,659 downwards.
CGAGCGGCTTGCGGACCATTCAAACGCACACTGTAAAGGTTCTTCACTGCTACAGACCGAGTCCACGAAAACGATACTGATGTGGGGCAGCATACATCTTTCCGTTTTGGAAATAAACAGCTAAGTGACTCATTTTGTTACAATTTGGGCAAACTTTGGCGCATCTCAGAATGAGATGCGTGCTGCTTCCCCGTACTTAGCTCCAAGCTTTAGTGGACCAGAATGGTATTCAATTAGCGAAGGCGCATCGAGAGCGGCCTGAGATCGTTTTGGGACGCAAGCATAGGGCGGACCGAAGCCAATCTCCGGAAATGGAAACAATCGTGCTCCGATGTCAAATGCTAGATATGAACTGTGGATGAACGAACGCCCATTCGACGAAAAAATGAACATTCCAGCCAAAAAGTGAAATGATTTACTGCGATCCGCTGTCGGCGCGCGGCCATTGTGGAGCATCCATTTAGATTCAGGCCGACGGTATGAAGATCACAATGCCTGTTGCTGCGCGATTCGTGCTCGCCCTGGTAAGCGCAATAACCGTTCCCTTTATGCTTCGCCCCCACCCATGTAAGGTCTATGTGCCGCCTGCGACGCGCCTGGATCAGGGCTGCATTAATCAAGGAAACGACCGCCGGTTAGCTGCATCCCTGGTCTGTTGGGCGCAGCGTCATCTGTCGTGGAAGTCGGAGCGGGAACCGCGCCTGATTCTCATTGGGAAACCTCAGCGGACCCATGTGGGACTTGCTTGGCCGCCCTATTTGGTTATGAACGCCCCAGACGGCGGCGGCCACTGGCGGGTGTTTCGTGTCGGCTTTCGCTATGACCGGACCTGGCGGGGGTATATCTTCCCCACTGCGGCGTGGAAATGTTTGCCCGATCCGCTGCGTTACTGAAGCAAGGGGGCCACTCCATGTGGTCGCTTTCTAGGTTCCGGCGTGGTTCCTCTTGCCGAGTTCCTGGAGAGGCCCCCACCCCGGTGAGCGGAGAGTGTTTCCACCTCAGTAGGCGCGCCAATAGTTGTTGTGGCGCTGGTCGCGGTAATAGGCGCTCGACCCGCTGTGCAGGGCTGTGTTCAGGAACATGCGGACCACGGTAGCCCGGCCCATCTTGGCGAATCGGCGGTTGGTGCTGTAGATGCCACCCCGCAGGTTGCGGAACTTGCGGCGCGCAAATTGACGGCTCAACTGATAATCCTCGGCGTAGAGAGCCTTCTCGTCGAAGCCGCCGAGTTCGTCGAAGCGGCGCTTGTCCACCATCATGAACATGCCGGTGCTGAACGGCTTGTAAAAGCGCGAAAGATACTGCAACACATTGTTGCAGGCGTAGATCAGCGAGTCGGCGGTACTACCGTCGCGACAATGGATGTTAGTAGTGACGCAGTGCAGATCCTTGTGCTTCATGGTCTCGACCGCACGGCGGATGAGCGAGGGATCACGCAGTTCGATGTCGGCGTCGATGAACAGCACGTACTTGCTCTCGGCCCGCCGGGCGCCGGCGTTGCGTCCCACGGATGGCAGGCCGCCGGGAATAATGCTGATGTTCAGGCGGCCGGCATAAGAGAGCGCAATCTGCGGCGTGCCGTCGCTGGAGTTCGCGTCAGCAATAAACACTTTCGTAGTCGGCATCAGCGAGTAGTCCTGCCGGAGCAGGGAGTCCAACAGGCGCGGCAGCAGCACTGCCTCGTTCTTCGCTGGGACGACGATCGTCAATTCCTGTGAGGTGTTCATGAATCTTGATCTCCTCTCCGGCAACGGTGACGAAGGTGGGCTTGGAGGTGGTCCAGGCGCCGGTGTTGAAATAGCGGATGCCGTCGCGCTCGAGCGACAACGCATGGTGGGTATGGCCGCAGAACACGCGGGTGGCGCCGCGCTCGCGGGCCCGGGCGATGGCGCCTCGCGCTACCTTGGGAGTCAGCCGCAGCCAGCGTGTGCTGAGCCGGTCGAGTACCCGCGCCAAGCGCTTGCGCCTGGAATCCAGCTTCTGAATCAGCAAGTGGATCCAGGTGCCGAGACTGCACAGATACAGAAAGTCATTGAGCACAAGTCCGTCGAACTGATGGCCATGGATGGCGAGGTGGCGTTCACCGGCATGCTCCCAGACGTACTCCTGGTACACGCGGATACCGACCAGATGCGACATGACTTCGGCCAAGCCATGGTCGTGATTGCCCTCGACCCAGACCACCTCGACTCCGCGCTTGGGGTTCGAGAGCTTGCGAATGTAGGACAGGAACTGCCAATGATGTTTCTTCAGCCGGCCGAAGTTCAGATCGCAAAAGATGTCGCCCAACAGGATCAACCGCCGGAAGTGCATCCCGCGTAGCACTTCGACGGCTTCCTCGGCACGGCTGGTTTCCGAGCCCAAGTGCAGGTCGGAGAGGATCACGGTGTCGTACCAGGGAATTTCCATCGGAGTCCATTCCTCCAGACTGAATGGGGCGTGGTCTGACGCCATGGGAGAAGGAAAAACAGCCGGCAGGTTTGGAAGAGCCAGGGGAAGCCGATCGTGGATGCTCAATTCCACGATCCCAGGATAGGCATAAACAGTTACAGAGTGATTACTAGGGAGTGAATTGTACGTGAATATCGGCTAACGACTTTTTACCCAGCGCTTGTCATTCCGAGCGGAGCGAGGAATCGCTATCACCGCCCGCGAGCAAAGGGATTCCTCGCTGCGTTTGGAATGACAAAGGGGATAGCGGCGACGCGGCGTAACTTTCCAGATCATCGGGAATGACGCCGGTGCGCACAATTCGCGAGTAGATGTGCGCGCTGGGACGCGGTGTGCGGACCTGCGTGGCGGGATCAAGATGGTACAGGCCGAAGCGCAGGCGCCAGCCTTCGCTCCACTCGAAGCTATCCACCAGGGTCCAGTGAAAATAGCCGCGAACGTCGTGTCCTTCGGCGATGAGCTGATGAAGTTCGCGCAGCACGTTCACCAGCAGCCATGGGCGGATGCGGTCCTGCGCATCGGGCACCCCGTTTTCGAGGATGTAGATTGGCCGCCCCAACGCCGATGCCGCCTCTACCGCGTGCCGCACCACCTGAGGGTAGCACTCGCCGTAGGGATATTCGGCTCCGCAGTCACCCTGGGGCGCGTCCTCCGGCACGAAGATGCGCGCAAACATGGTCTCCCGCGCGCGCGGGTCGATGGTGACGTGCAGCCGGTTGTAGACGTTGAGCCCGACAAAGTCGAAGTTGCCTTTCGCGGCGCGTGCTTCTTCCGCCAGCCGGTTCCAGGGCGTGGGCAACTGGCCGGTTCTCAGCACGTGAATAAAAGTCCGATTGAACAACAGATCGAAAATCCTAGCGATCAGCCGGTCACGCCGGCGGCCGCTACCCGGGGCGAAGGTGACGTAGTTCTGCGCCCAGCCTACTCGCGCCTCCGGCTGCCAGGTGTGGATGATCTGATACGCCACCGCGTGCGCTTGTGCGAGCCGGGATAAGATCCGAAGGGTGCTGCCCAGGTCGGCCTTCTGGCCGGGAGGAAACTCTCCGGCGAAATAGCCGAACGCGGCATACACGTTGGGTTCGTTCACGGTGACCCAATCGCGGCAGAGGTCGCGCAACGCCTCGACCATCCTTCGCGTAAACGCCGCAAAAGCGGAAATGGCGTCCGGCGCCAGAAATCCGCCGCGCGCGGCCAGCCATCGGGGAATGGTGAAATGATGCAGGCAAACCATGGGGCGAATGCCGCGAGCGTGGAGCGCAACCAGCATCTGGCGATAGCGGCAAACCGCTTGCGCGTCCCAGCGGCCTTCAATCGGCTCGACCCGGCTCCACTCGATGGAGAGCCGAACTGCGTTGAGCCCCATCTGCGCGGCCAGATCGAAATCCGCCTCCGCGCGGTTCCACCAGTCGCAGGCCAGTCCGCTGCGGGAGCCGTCTCGAATCCGGCCCTCCGCCTCCCAGTCGGACCACTGGCTGTTGGCTACTCCGCCCTCAACCTGATAGGAGGAGGTGGAAATGCCCCACAGAAATCCTGGCGGAAAGGCATGGCTCATAGGCGCGGAATAGTCCTGGGATGCCAACCGGGCACTCAATCCCAGCAAGCGCCGTTGTAACGCTTGCTGGGTGGGGAGGAGTGCGTGTTGGAGTAGCTAATATTCCAAGGATACCGGGCGTTCATTAAAGGAGCATGAAATCTTGCCTGCAAGTGAATAGTTTGTCGCTAGTCCTGTGGAAGAAGCCTGAACCGCGAACTTTAGTCCTTCTAAGTTGCTGAATTCATGGCTTACGCACTATGATCCGGAGGGGCGAGGCGCTTACACTACAGGCCGCTAGCCAGACGCTTCGGCGTTCAGCCACAGGACCAACCGTGTCTCGGTATTCGGCGCGTGCCAATTTTCTGCCTTCGTAAAGACGACCGGCGAACCCCAGCGGCGAATCGAAGAGACCAAAAGGCGTGCTAGCCGATTCAGAGACTACTGACGAGCTACTTGGGACGACGGATGGCCGAGGTTTGATCAATCGTTCAGGATATGCAGGAGGTGCAGATGAAGCAGCCATTGCCCGATTCCATACTCGATTTTCGGAAAAAGTTTCCAGAAGTGTGGGACGCCTTTGCCGCCTTAGGGGATAAATGCCACGAGGCCGGAGGGCCGCTGGACGACAAGACGCGGCGGTTGGTCAAGTTGGGGATTGCGATCGCCACGCGCCACGAGGGCGCGGTGCATTCCGCTACGCGCAACGCCCTGGACGCGGGCTGCACCGCCGACGAACTGTTCCACGTCGCGATTTTGTCCATCACCACCATAGGCTGGCCTGCGGCGTATGCTGCTCTGACCTGGATCAATGAAACTATTGCCGGAGGAGGTAAAGGAAAGCCGCGGCAATTGCTCGCAGGGTAGCCCTCTTTCCCCAGCACCAGCCAGGCAAGCGGTTTCCCGAACCGTGGCCGTCGGCCCGTGCCCCACGCGACTGATCCGATAGCCCAGCTCTTCGCGGGCGCGGCAGCTTACGGTTCTCCCGCAATCCATACGCAATGGCGGAGAGACGCGAATGCAACTTGGGCCTGGGTGCAGGAGTCAAAAGTGGCGAAACGCCTAACGCTGTTCTCAAGAAGGAGAAACTCAATGCCCTACGTTCATATCGGTAAAGAAAATTCCGGCGACATCGATCTTTACTATGAAGATCACGGATCGGGCGATGCTGTAATCCTCATCCACGGATATCCATTGAGCGGCGCCTCCTGGGAGAAGCAGGTCCCGGTGCTGCTGGCTGCCGGTCACCGTGTCATCACCTACGACCGCAGGGGGTTCGGCAACTCTAGCCGGCCAACCGAGGGCTACAACTACGACACTTTCGCTGGAGACCTGCACAAGCTGGTGACAAAGCTCAGACTCCGTAACTTCGCGCTGGTGGGCTTCTCGATGGGTGGCGGCGAGGTGGCTCGCTACATCGGCAAATACGGGTCGAAAAGCGTGAGCAAAGCCGTCATCATCGGGGGTGTTCCACCGTTTCTGCTGAAGACGGCTGACAACCCGGAAGGCGTAGACGGCAGCGTGTTCGAGGGGATCAAGAAAGCTGTGGTGGCGGACCGTTATGCTTTCTTCACGGAATTCTTCAAGAATTTCTACAACACCGATGTTTTACTCGGAACCCGCATCAGCGAACAGGCCGTACAAGCAAGCTGGAACGTCGCCGCGGGCGCCTCTGCAACGGCCAGTCTTGCTTGCGTGCCGACCTGGCATGAAGACTTCCGCAAGGATGTGGCACGGATCGATGTCCCAACCCTGGTGATTCACGGCGAAGCCGACCGGATTGTGCCCATCGAGGCATCGGGACAACGGACCGCCAAGCTGATCAAGGGAGCTCATCTGGTGCGGATCAAGGACGGGCCGCACGCCGTAGGCTGGACCCACGCGGAGGAAGTGAACCGTGAGTTGGTGGACTTCCTCGGGAAAGGAGCTGCTAGTGTAGTGCGTCACACAGATGGGCAGTTATAGCGTTCATACGAACCGCAGGGGACGATTGGCTTGGTTTGAAAGGGCGCGGCTTCAGCCGCGCCGCAAAGGCAGGCATAAGAGGCGGCTTTAGCCGAGGGAAACTTGGCCCTCAGCCGCTAAAGCTGCAAACACAACGAAAGATGCCGGAAACCAAGGCCATCAAGAGGCCAACCATGACTGCACAGCAGATCGTGGACCTCATTGGCCCTTATTTGACCCACGTTATCTCGGGTCAAATAAGGGTCACGATTACCATCGACAGAGCAGGTGCTGTTTGGTTGGTCACGGCAGATGATCATCAGAGGGCTCACCCACCTAGCTCTGGCCGAAGCTGGGCCGGTTCTTCGAGAATATCCAGAAGCGTCTGCGCGCAATAAACGCGATCACGCCTGGCGTCTGTTGTCGGGCGCACGATGCGACTTCTTTCCAGTCGCTCAATAGCACGCTGCGCGGTAGTAAAAGCAACGCCCAATTGGCGGGCGGCGCCGGTAGTGGTGAGAAATGGATTCGCCGCCAGCAGTCCAATCACCCGCGACGGTGTGCTCGTTGACTCACCCGCCACCAGTTGGTGCCATTCAGCAATCAAGGCGTTGATGCGTGCCGTCCGACTCAGTGCATCCTCGGACATGCGGGCCATTCCGAGCAGGAAGTATTCGAGCCAAGCGTACCACGCTGCCCGTTCACTCACGCCACGCAAGTTGTCATAGTACTCGCGTCGGGACGCCTCGAAGAAGGCTGATAGATAAAGCAGAGGAGTTGGCAAGAATTTCCGTTCAATCAAGAACAACGTGACCAGCAGGCGCCCAACCCGGCCATTGCCGTCCAGAAACGGGTGAATCGCTTCAAACTGATAGTGCGCAAGAGCAATCGTGACCAATGGCGGCAGCTCAGACTGATGCAGGAATTTTTCCCAGGCGGCCAGACAGGGTTCCACCTCGCCCGGTGGGGGAGGAATGAACGTTGCGGTTGCCAAGGTGCTGCCGGGAGGGCCAATCCAATTCTGTGTCGTGCGGAAGTGCCCGGGAGCCGCTTGGTGTCCGCGCACCCCGGTCATGAGCTTCTGGTGCAGTTCGCGAACGAGACGCACACAAACCGGAAGCTTCTTCAACCGCGAGATTCCATGTTCCAGAGCAACCACATAGTTGCCCACTTCGCGGAGATCCTCGGGACTGCGATCCACCACCGCGCCGGCTTCGGCGGCCAATAGTTCGCCTAACGTGGCCTGGGTGCCTTCAATCTTGCTCGACAAGACGGCTTCGCGGCGGAGAAATGGTCGCATCAGGACATGAGGGTTCGGCAGTCGACCTCCCTCGCCGGCTAGTCGCCCGATCAGGCGGTCTGCCTCCGATAGGACGCAAACGAGGCGTGGAGTCCACTCCAACACTGGAGGCAGAGGAGCAGGCACGAAAGCGACATACGCTCCTTGACGCACTCTCCTTCCCGGAATGTCGGCGGTCTGGGCCATGTCGCAGGCGCGAAAGTATTGCCCTCACTATATTTTCGAGATCAATGATAATCGATAATAAGGCACTTGGCTATTAGCGAGGGGCAAGTGAGCAAGTCCGGCGAGTGATTGTATTTAGTCCTCCACGCTGCAATAACCAGCTCTCGCGTCGGCCGTACTCGGCAGCGTATTCACTCCGGCAGGCGCCCCCCTGCCACCGAGGCTAATGCCGCTCCACCCAGCCTGAGGTCACCCAGGTCCACTTTTTGTCGTTTCGCAATCATATTACTAGTATTTAGCATATATGCTATCTTTTACGTATGAATCTAGCGTCTCAGGTCGCTTCGTACCGCGATAAGGGGTTTACGACCGAGCAGGCGGAAATCATTACGCTCATGCGCGTGGCTGCTGGCGTGCTCTTTCAGGACTTCCCTGACTCGTTCTTATTGTTCGGCGGCGCGGCCCTGTTGCTGTTCCATCAAAGCCTGCGTCATTCCGGCGACCTCGATCTGCTAGCAAGAGTGGATGAACGCCCAACGGCGGAAGCCATGCAGGCGTCTCTCGCAGCGGGGCTCGCGCCCGCAACCGAAGCTTTGAATCTCGGTGCCCTTCAATTTGAAGACGTGTCCAGGAGCGAGCTGGACATGAAGCTGTAGATCACGACCAGCGGCGGCCGCCGACTGTTCCGGGTGGACTTGAATCGATTTGGCTCGGTGCTCGAAAGCGAAATTGAGGAGCACGCGGTCGCCGTTGATGACGAACACATTGCGAGGGTGAAATCCGCATCGCGCGATTTCCTTCTGTTGCAAAAAGCGGAGTGCTTCCTGCTCCGCCGGATCGTGAAGACGCGCGACGCATTCGATATACGACTGCTACGGGACTCCGGTGCAGTGCTTGACCACAATCTCAAGAGCGGCCTTGCCGACACGCTGATCAGCTGGGAAATCGAGGCCGAGGACATTCTAAAGAGGATCAAGCAGGTCGATGTGAAGCGTTGCACGGCAGAATTGCGGCCCGTCTTGCCGCCGGGGATATTCGAGGCGCTTGCGAGAGAAAGCTTCAAGCCTCTTCGAGATGTTTTGTACGAGCACTACGCGGACTGGTTGTAGTTTGCGCGCAAGGACGAAAGATGGATTGGGTGACGACAATTCGCAACGAAGCGCAGCGGAGCTCGCTGCTCCACACGGATGAACTGGCGCGTAAGTACAAGATCGTGCCGGTTGCCGTAACGCAGGCACTGTCACGCCAGGAACAGCGAGGGCTCGTCGAGCACATCAGCAGGAAGATCTACTTCAACTGGCTAGCGTCGGACGCTACCCCGCGCGAGTTGGTCAACGTTCTTCGCGAAAAGGCGTACATTTCGCTGGACTCGGCGCTGCGCGAGTACGGTATCAGCACGCAATCCCCTCAGGTGCTCACCTGCGTAACCACCGAGCGTCCACGGGAATTCAATGCGCGGACCATTCGCATCAGCTATCGCGGAATCAGTCTGCGGCTGTACTGGGGCTACCAGAAAAAAAGAACCAGATACGGCAGTTACCAGATCGCGGAGCCTGAGAAGGCATTGCTTGACTGGCTTTATCTGAACCTGCAAACCGGGGTCGAGCCCGCTTTCGACGAACTCGACGTTAGCAAACTCAGCCGCCGCAAGCTCGTCGAGTATGCTCAGCGATTCCCGTCAACTGTGTATAAGCTCTTGCTGCCGGTGCTGGCCACGGAGACGTTTGCGGCCTGACGTGAGGCGTCAGACGGATGCGAGTGTTCCCGGGAATTCGAATACGCTTGTGGAAGCGCGTTTCCTGCAATTCACGAGAGTTTCCGCGCCAAACGCAACTGCTCCGCAAGCTCCTTCCAGGCTGCACTCCGCTGGGTTCCCCCTGCCGGGCAAGCAGTGCCGCTTCCGCCGGCGTGGCGCGGAGCACGACAGCGTAACTTTTGTGCGCGGGGGTGGCCGCCGGTTCCGCTCGTGCCCGCGATCCGATCAGCCAGCAAGTTGTTTGCGCCCTTGTGCGGGAGTACGGCCGTAGAGTTTCTTGTAGTCGCGCACGAAATGACTGAGATCATTCCGGCCGATCTCTGCCATCACCTCTTTAATGCGCAAGAACCTGGTATCCAGGAGGTATTTTGCCCACTCCATCTGCCGCAGTTTGAAAACCTGCGTGGGCGACATTCCAAGATGCTGTTGGAACAGGTGTTGTACGCGTGACGGGGAGAGGTTCAAACGATCGCTCAAATTTGAAGTGCGGAATTTGCGATTCAGCTCGTACGTCTCGATGAATTCCAAGGCCGCGCGCATTCGAGCATCGCTGGCACACTTCTACCGCAGGGTCTCGAAATCAGGAACACAGTGCAGGTTGAATACTCGTGGCTTTCGGCTTTTTTGCATATGCAAGCGCCTTCCAGCGACGAGTGGCTTGTTGGCGTGCGCCTGCCCCACCGCAGCTATGAATCGAGAACTTTTCACTACCAGCCGTTCGATTGGCAACGCCACACGTACCTGCTTAGTAGCGTTAGCCAAGAGGAAGCCGAACGCAATTTACGGGAAGCACTCCGCAGGGATCAAATCATCGAAGCGGAGGAACTTCGCGGGCTAAATTCGTCATCTGGTCGAGAATGCTATCCTGAGCGGATTCCGTAACCCTACCCAAGTGATCAGGAAACGAGTTCTTGCCGATTATTCCCACAGGGGGCGCAGGTCCTGTGGAACAGTCTTCATTTCCGACCAGTGGTGAGATCAGTTTCCAGCGCATTCCCTCGGATGAACGGGTATCATCCATCTGGGACATGTTCCTGGACATCAGCATCTGAACTGCCTCACATGCGAGGCAACTGCTGATTTCAAGGGGTCGGAGTTTGTCAAAGATGATTTTGGCAGCTTGGGCAGGTAGTTCATTAAACGCCGTGAGCCACGATAAGCCGTAGCCCCTCAGCTCATCTGCAAGCCTTGGACCCACATCACGGCACCCGCGTAAGCCTGATTCAACGTATCCCCAGGTATGCCTATCCTGTTGACAAGGTCATCGCAAGTGCACCATTCGCCGCACTCAAAGGCCAACACAAGCTCGTAGAGCATGCGTAAGACATTCGGTTTGCCAAGCAACGCTGCCTCAACCTCACTCGGAAGTGATACTCGCCGCACAACAACTTCCATGGAGGTGTCAAGAATCGCCTCCATTAGGGAGAACAAACCGAGCATGAATGACGCCCATTCCGAGGCTCTGCTGTGCGGCGCGGACCAGAGCGTTGACCACCAACTCTGATGGTTTTCCACTACTTGCCAAGACCGCGCACACCACCATTAACCATCTGCGAAGGTCCCGTTCTCCCAGCAGAACCAAGGCTTGTGGAATGGACTTAACCTCCACCCGAAACGAGAAGGCCGCCGAATTTAAGTAGCGAAGCAGTCGGTAATACAGCGCAGGATCCGATTTGATCAATTGTTCGATATTGGCGAAGTCTAACTCCGGGGCATTGATAGCTTTGAGAATCCGCAGATAACTCGCACGTGAGCTCGGAACATCGCGGGTGGAAATGACGAAGGGCTTACAAAAGAAGTACCCTTGAAAGAGCTTGAAGCCGAGTTGGACGGCGGTGAAAAGCTCCTCGTACGTTTCAACTCTCGCGGCCAGTGGCTGGGCATGCGTCGCGAATTTTCTTACAAGTGCCTGCTGGAGAGGCAGCGACGTCGATCGGAAGTCTACCTTGATGATGTCGGCCACTTCGGTCAGGGGAGCATAGTCAGGCTTGTCCACGAAGTTGGCGAGGGCGATGCGATATCCTTCTTTTTTCAATTCTTTGCATGCCGCGACGACATCTGGATCGGGAGTGACGGTCTCAAGTACCTCAACAACGGTAAGGTCTGGCGGAAACAGAGTAACGTAGCCATTCAGAATGGAATTTCGAGTGCACTTCACAAAGACGCGACGCGCATTCGAGAAATTGAAACCGGTCAGCACCGCCGTATCCAGGCACGCCTTGGTTGCGTAGTCGGCGTCGGTGCTGTTGAAGACATTTTCCGCCGTTGCGCGAAACAACAGCTCGTATCCCGCAACCGTTTTATCCCGGTTGAAAATCGGTTGACGGGCGATGAACCGCGTCTGAATGGGCCCTGTCACTTCGGTCATAGGTTAGCTCTTTCGCTCATATTGACGAAACGAATTTCCATTCCTTTTCCAGAGTCACAGAACGGCCACTCAGGGCTCTGCCGCCAACTACGAATCCGTCGTTCCTGCCGCTGCCGACGAATATCGTGAGGCGGTTCACGAGATTGCGGAGGGTTTCAGATTGAGCGTCCAGTTTCTCGCCAGCGGCTGTACTTTCCTCGGCCTTCGTCGCTGCCTCTTGTGTTGCCTGTAACATCTGCAGAATCGCTTTGCTGACCTGGGCGAAGTCGGCGAAGATGCGCCAGTCGCGCGATTCGTTCGCGTCCGCCAGCGTCGAACGCGCCACGCTGGTGCGGAATCCCAAGTGATATATCTTGCCCTGCAACGAGCCCAAACAGGCTTCGCGAAGGCCATCGCCAGATACTGATTCCAGCAGGAAAAGCTGCGCAGCCGCAGGTCGCCCTTATAGCGCTCGACGCAACGACGAAACTCGCGGTCGGGGAGAAAGCTGATCAATTGAGAGAAGACGGTGCGGCCCTGATTCATGAGCCATTGTCCGCTCTCCTCGCATTCAAATCGCGGCAAGCCAGAAATGACGTCAACTTATTGCGCAGCTACTACTTGCAGCCAACATCTTGTAACTTAACCGGACAGCAGTGAGCAAGAACAATCAACAAAACCGACAGCACGCCGAAGTTGATAGCAAGCTTTTTGCCAATCGTCATCGATTTCACGTGATGAGGACCTCGTGTTTCATAATTCTTGGGGCCCTGGAAACTTCGGAAGCATTGCCTGTGGGGTGTGGACGCATGCCCGCCGCATGAAAGATACTCAGCGGCAAAGTCGCGTCTTGATATCGGCAGAAGGTGTTCTAGCAGTTAACTTTATGTGTCGGAATTAACACGATATTCACACTCGGCTCATCTTTTCAAAGAGTAGTTTACAGGCATAGATCGCATGAGTGAGGGTGCAGGTATTTGAGCCTCGCGGGGTGACCCCAGTCGGAACTGGAACAATCGGGTCGTCGAGACGGAATGCGCTTGGCGGTGCGTGGGTTTTCCTGGGAACATCGCGAGGAAGTACGTCTCTAGCAAAACAGCACGCCGCAGATGGCCCCCCGGGTTTGTAACTCTGCAGCGAGCTCTAAACATTCAGGGATTTACCCGATTTCGGAACAGTAGAGTTTTCCCGAAACATTTTTGCCAGAACTGCCAATGTGGCTGAAACCAGTTATGTTGTAGGGCCGAATTCTGGGTGCCGTTCGAATCTGGTTCGGGCTTGGCGGCGGTCGCGGCCGTTTAGACAGCTCGGCAATGAAAGAGAAAAGAGAAAATGGCAACTAAAGTGATCGATGCTCGCGGACTGAAGTGCCCTCAACCCCAATTGAAGATGTCCATCGAGAGCCACTCCATGGCGCCAGGCGACATTTTGGAATGCATAGCGGACTGCCCGACCTTCGAAGCGGACGTCCGGGGGTGGTCCCAGCGCACCAAAAAGGCGTTGCTCTGGTTCAAGCACGAAGGGGCGTACTCACGCTGCCAAGTAAAGATCTGAAACGAGCACCCATGGTGGACAAGCCGAAGCTTAGCATGTACTGGGCATCCTCCTGCGGCGGATGCGAAATCGCGTTGGTAAATCTGCACGAGAAGATTCTAGAGGTAGACCAACACTTCGATTTCGTTTTCTGTCCCTGTCTGCTCGACACAAAGAAAAAGGATATTGAAGCGCTGCCGGACGGCGCGATTGCGATCACGCTATTCAATGGCGCGATCCGCACCGCGGAGAACCTGGAAATGGCCCGGCTGATGCGCCAGAAATCGCAAATTCTGGTGGCTTTCGGCGCTTGTTCGAGTGCTGGGGCGATCCCCGCTTTGAGCAATTTATCCTGTCGCGACGAGCACATCCGCACCATTTATCTGGACGCGCCTTCCAATGACAACCGGGCAGGGACCGTTCCCTGTCTTCGGTCCGATATGCCGGAAGGCGAGTTGGAGCTACCCGAGTTCTTCTCGAGTGTGCAGACCCTGGCGCAAGTCGTGGACGTTGACTACTTCATCCCCGGCTGCCCGCCGGAACCGCATCAGGTCTGGAACGTCGCGGAAACGCTGATTCAAGGCGGACCGCTGCCTTCCAAGGGCAGTGTTTTGGGGGGCGGTGTCTCCTCGGTATGTAACGAGTGCAAGCGCGAGAAGAACGACAAGAAGATCGCCAAGTTCTACCGCACCTATGAAATCGTGCCGGACACCGTGCAATGTCTCCTGGAGCAGGGGATCGTCTGTATGGGCATCGCCACCCGGGACGGCTGCGGGGCGCTGTGCCCGCAAGTCAACATGCCCTGCATGGGATGTTACGGGCCGCCTGAAGGCGTCCTGGACCAGGGCGCCAAAATGGTGGCCGCGCTCGGTTCGGTTCTGGACTTAGGAGAGTACAAAGGAATGACCGAACAGCAGGCGGTAGAAAGAACTGACGAAGCCGTGGCCGGCATCGCGGACCCGGGAGGCACGTTCTACAAGTTCAGCCTGGGTAATTCCCTACTGGGAAGGAAGCGGCTGTGAAGCGCCTCAGCATCGATCCCATCACGCGGCTGGAAGGCCACGGCAAGATCCAGATCTATCTCGATGATTTGGGAAACGTCGCCAACGTTTATTTCCAGGTGCCGGAGTTGCGCGGCTTTGAGCAGTTCTGCGTGGGCCGCCGCGCCGAAGATATGCCGGTGATCACCAGCCGCATCTGCGGGGTCTGCCCGGAAGCGCATCACATGGCCGCCGTCAAGGCCCTGGACCAGGTCTTCGCCGCCCCGCCTCCACCTGCGGCGAAGAAAATCCGTGAGCTGTTGTACATGGCGTTCTACGTCACCGATCACACCACGCATTTTTATGCTCTCGGAGGCCCGGATTTCATCGTGGGCCCGGATGCGCCGCCTGCGGAGCGAAACATTCTTGGTGTAGTACGGAAAGTGGGATTGGACATCGGCAAGGCGGTCATCGAGTGCCGTGCCAGAAACCACCACGTCATCCAGATGTTGGGAGGCCGGGGGATTCATCCCACGGCAGGGCTGCCGGGTGGCTGGAGCAAGGCCGTGTCGGAGCAGGAACGCGCCGAAATCGAGGAAGCCGCCCGCAAGAACATCGAGTTCGCGCTCTTCAGCTTACAGATCTTCGAGAAGATCGTGTTGCAGAACCCCGCCTATCTCGAGCTGGTGGTATCCGATCTCTACTGCCATCGGACCTATTCCATGGGAACGGTGGACGAGAAGAACCGGCTCAATTTCTACGACGGGCAGATTCGCGTGGTGGACCCGGAGGGCCGGGAGTTCGCCCGCTACGACGCCACAGAGTACTTGGACCATATAGCCGAACACGTTGAGCCGTGGACTTATCTGAAATTCCCCTTCCTGAAAAAGATCGGCTGGAACGGTTTCCAAGACGGCGCCGAGAGCGGGGTGTACAGCGCCACGCCACTGTCGCGGCTAAACGTGTGCGATGGATTGGCCACGCCCCGAGCCCAGGAACAATTCGAGAAGTTCTATGACACCTTTGGCTCCCGCAAAGTTGGCGCCCGCTACCAGCCCGTACATTATCGTCTGGCGACACACTGGGCGCGGCTGATCGAAATGTTGTATGCGGCGGAACATATGCTGGAGTTGGCGGTGGACCCGGAGATCACTTCTCCCGATGTCCGCAGGATTCCGGACCGAATCACCGGTCTTGGCGTGGGATCGGTTGAGGCGCCCCGGGGGACCTTGACGCATCATTACGAGACGGACGAGAACGGGCTGATCCGGAAGGTCAACCTGATCGTCGGTACGACCAACAACCACGCCGCGATTTCGATGTCCATCCGCAAGGCCGCCGAGCGGCTGATTCAAGCGGGGAAGGTGATCGAGGAGGGGCTGCTCAATCGCATCGAAATGGCTTTCCGACTGTATGATCCCTGCCTTTCCTGCGCAACGCACTCGTTGCCCGGCACGATGCCGCTGATCGTGACCTTGCACAATCCTGCGTGCGAAGTGATTCAGACCTTCCGGCGGGACGGCTGAGGCTATGGCGACGATCATTATTGGCCTCGGCAATCCAGTGCTGACGGATGACAGTGTGGGGCCGAAGATCGCCCAGGAGCTGCGGCAGCGGCTGGCGGGCCAAAGCGGGGTCGCTGTCGTGGAGTTGTATACCGGCGGCCTACGACTCGTCGAGACGATGGTCGGATATGACCAAGCCATCGTGATTGACGCCATGGTGAGTGGGGAACCCGCGGGCACGATTCATGAACTGGA
Source organism: uncultured Acidobacteriota bacterium (assembly GCA_963837635.1). Classification (GTDB taxonomy): domain Bacteria; phylum Acidobacteriota; class Terriglobia; order Terriglobales; family Acidobacteriaceae; genus CAWINY01. The sequence goes on along the minus strand of CAWINY010000007.1, from coordinate 665,892 downwards.
CGTGGCGGACCTGCCGAAGACGCGGTCTGCTCATTCCTCACACGATGGCAGCCTGAGTGCCGCTATGGAGTTGGTGCGGGCCGTCGGCTTGCGACTTCCCGGCGAGATCCGCATCTGGGCCATCGAGGCGGCCGATGTCGCAACCTTCAGCGAAAACCTGAGCCCCTGCGTCGAACGAGCTGCGGCGCAAGTAATCCAAGTAATAGAAGAGGTGCTGCGCAGCTTGCAAGCACCGCTTCCGGTGGTCTCCAAGGGAGAGGCGAATGAAGACGGGCGTCTATTTCTGTAACTGCGGCAGCACCATTACTGAGCGCATCGATTTCGGCGAGTTAGCCTCAGAGTTGCAGAAGAACCCTGAGGTTGCATTCATCAAGCCGATCGACTTCCTCTGTTCCGAGGAAGGGCTGCAGTGGTTTGAAGCGGATTTGACGCGGGAACGGCCGGACCGGGTCGTGGTGGCAGCTTGTTCGCCGCGGGAATACCAATCGACGTTCATGGGAGTGCTCGAACGCTCCGGCCTCAACCCGTATTTTCTACAAATGGCCAATATACGGGAACAGGTGGCCTGGATGACGCCGGATGCCGCAGAAGCCACGCGCAAAGCCTGTGCGCAAATCCGGGCAGCCGTCGCCCGGGTCGGGAAGCAGCAGCCTCTTGAAAAAATCGAGCTGAAGCTCTGCCGCGACGTGCTGGTGATCGGAGCCGGGCCGGCAGGCCTTAAATGCGCCTTAACGTTGGCCGAAGCCGGCCATAAAGTGACGCTGGTCGAAAAGTCGCCGGTGCTTGGCGGCATGCCGGTACGTTACGAGGAGCTTTTTCCCAACATGGAGTGCGGCCCGTGCATGCTGGAGCCAATGCAAGGCGAAGTATTGCATGGCCCGCATGCGTCCAACCTCGAGTTGCTGACGATGGCTGAGGTCGGCGGCGTAACCGGCTACTATGGCAAGTTCACGGTCGCAATCCGTCAGTCTGCGCGGCACGTGGACCTCGCCAAGTGCATCGGTTGCGGGGAATGCATTGCCCCGTGCCCGGTTTCGACCGGCAATGAATTCGATTTTCATACCGGCCAGCGCAAGGCGATTGCACTCCCCTTCTTAGGAGCCCTTCCGAACGTTCCCTTTATGGACGAGCATAGCTGCCTGAGGTGGAAGGGAGAGGATTGCACCGTTTGCCGCGATGCCTGCCCGGTCGAGGATACGATTCAGTTTGATGAGGCGCCGCGCACGTTGGAGCGCACCTTCGGCGCCATTGTGGTGGCGATCGGCTCGGCCCTGTACGATTGCCGCCGCTTGCCGGAGTTGGGTTATGGGAGCGTTCCGGGGGTTTACACCAGCCTGGAGTTTGAGCGACTCCTGGCGTCCAATGGGCCCACGGGCGGGGAGTTGCGCGGCATGGATGGCACCGCGCCCACGAGTGTCGCCATCGTGCATTGCGCCGGTAGCCTTGACCAGCAGCACCGGCCTTACTGCTCGGGGGTGTGCTGCCAATATGCATTCAAGTTCAACCACCTGATCGAGAAGAAGCTCCCCGGAACGAAGGTGCGCCATTTCTATAAAGAGCTGGTGATGCCGGGCAAAGAGCAGTTCGCCCTCTATCAACACGCCAAAGACAATCCTAACGCGACGTTCTCCCGGTACGACGACTCCTCCGCGCTGCAAGTGGTGGAACGGAATGGAAAAGCCGCCGTCGAGTTCGCCGAATTCAAGGACGCTTCCGGCAAGCGCTGCTCGGTTCCAGCGGACCTGGTGGTGCTCTGTGCGGCCATGACCGGCGCTGCGGACGCTAAGGAGATCAGCCGACTGCTCGACACACCCTGCGATGGCTTCGGCTTTTTTGAAGAACTGCATGGCAGACTCGATGCGGCCCAGAGCAGGATCAAAGGCATCTACCTCGCGGGCGCGTGCCAGGCGCCGATGGACATTCAGGGAGCCATGAGCCAAGGCATGGCTTCCGCTGGCTACGTGTTGTCAGGGCTGTCGGAAGGCAGAAAGCTGGAGATCGAGCCGATCACGGCATCGGTCGATGAGGGCCGGTGTTCCCAGTGCCGGACGTGCGGTCGGGTGTGTCCTTACAAGGCGATCAGTTATCCACCTGAACGCAACAGCGCCTATGTGAACTCGCTGCTCTGCCATGGTTGCGGCACATGCGTCGCCGCCTGTCCGGTGGGCGCAATCCAGGGAAACCACTTTACCAACGAGCAGATCCTGGCTGAACTGGAGGCAATCCTGCAATGAGCGGCATTTTGGAACCGGCGGCCCAACCACAATTCGAACCGAAGATTGTCGGGTTCTTGTGCAACTGGTGCTCCTACGCGGGCGCGGATAAGGCAGGGGCCGCGCAGATGAGCTGCCCGGCGAATGTGCGAATTATCAGGGTGATGTGCAGCGGGCGCGTCGAGCCGGAGCACGTACTCCAGGCATACCGCCACGGCGCCGACGGCGTCCTGATTCTGGCTTGTCATCCCGGGGATTGTCACTACAAGGAAGGGAACTATCGCGCGACGCAGCGTAACCGGATGCTGGTGAAACTGCTCAAGCAGTTTGGCATCGAAGAGGAGCGCTGTCGTCTCGATTATGTTTCGGCAGGCGAGGGCGAGAAGTTTGTGCGGGTGGTGAGCGACATGGTCGAAAGCCTGCGGACGTTGGGCCCCATGGACGGACGACTCGCGGCAGAGTGAAGTTATGTGCTTCGGCCATCATTGCTGATACCAGCTCCATGCTTACAATGCCGAGTTGGGGGTACAATTGACTCCGCAATGCAGGCGAAGATCGCAAGGTTGGGAGTAGAGGAGCTCATTTGCAGGATCTGGGCGGCGCGCGTGCAATTGCCCTCGGCGCGTTCCAGCGCGTAGCCGAGGAGGTTGAGCTCCAGGCGGGAGACGACCTGCCCGTAAGACATTCCCCCGAGTTCTAGGCAGTGCTCCTTTTCGCGATAAGTTGCAGAAACACCACCTGAGTTGCGGCCAATGCGTAGCAGGCGTTTTTCGCATTCCGTTTTTCCGTTCTCCGTGTGACGTAGGAGGAAACGAAGCCGTGGGAGCAGGGACGTAAAACGGGAAACGTGGAACGGAGAACTTCCTGGAGCGGGCGTGCACGAACTGGGCATAGCAACGGCGGTTCTCCAACAGGTCGAAGCCGAGTTTCGGCGCCGTCCCGGCGCGCGCTTTACCAAGGTCGGCCTGCGCATTGGCGAGGTTTCGGGCGTGGACCCCGAGGCGTTGTCCTTCGGGTTCGAGGCGCTGGTCAAAGATACGCGCTGGGAAGGGCTGGCGCTGGAGATCGACTATTGCCCCAGACAGCAGCGCTGCCTCGGGTGCGGCGCCGTGTTTCAGGCGCGGGACATGAATACGGACTGTCCCCGCTGCGGCGAGTTGAATACGATCTGTGTCTCCGGGAATGAGTTAGATATCGCCTACCTCGAGATGGAGGATGAATGACCCGCATCGCGGTCGAGCAGAAGGTCTTGAACGAAAACCAGCGGGTTGCCGCTGAGCTGCGGACGCGCTTTCAGGAGCACCACCTCCTCTGCCTGAACCTGATCAGCTCCCCCGGTTCGGGCAAGACCTCGCTGCTGGAGCGCACCTTGACAGCCTTCCCCTCCAGCGCCCGCGTCGCCGTTCTCACCGGCGACATCCAGACCGAGAACGACGCGCGCCGCCTTGCCCGCTTCGGCTTTCCCGCCCGGCAGATCACTACCGGCGGCACCTGTCACCTGGACGCCCGCATGATCGAAAAGCACCTCGATGATTGGGATCTGGGGCAATTGGACTTGCTCTTCATCGAAAACGTCGGCAACCTGGTCTGCCCCTCCAGCTATGACCTGGGCGAGCATGCCAAGATCGTTATCCTGAGCGTCACCGAAGGCGAGGACAAACCGCTGAAGTATCCTTCCATCTTCTCCAAGGCCGAACTCGTTGTCCTGAACAAGATTGACCTGCTGCCGTATGTGCCATTTGACATGCAACAGGCTCGCGATAACGCGGCGCGCGTCCACCCCGGCGTGGAGATCTTGGAAGTCTCCTGCACGACGGGCGCGGGCCTCGATTGCTGGATGCAATGGCTGGACCGCCGTGCAACGGCGGTCCGCACGGCCGCAGCCGGTTAAGAAAGAAACCCACATCTGCGAAAGACGTGCAGATGCGGGGCACCAGCTCACTCATGCTTTCTGCCTGGTCAGCAGATGCGCGGCAACTGCTCCCCGCTGAACATCTGCAGATGCCGCGTGGTACCGATCCGGCTGCGTAGCGTGGCCGTGCCGGCGGGATGTAGTGTGACACTACCGATGATCTCCGCGGTTGCGGAAACTGTGTGCCGGCGAAGAATCTCCAGCGCGCGCTCCGCCTGAGTTGCCGGCAGGAAAACCACAAAGCGGCCTTCGTTGGCCAGGTACAGCGGATCGAAACCCAGGATCTCGCAGGCCCCCCGCACGTTCTCTTCGACCGCAATCTGCTCTTCCGCGATCTCCACGTGCACGCCGGCGGCCTCCGCGATCTCGATTAATGAGGTTGCTAATCCTCCGCGGGTGAGATCGCGCAAGCAGTGCACCTCCAGGCCGGCTTCGATCAATGCCAGCACCGGCTCGGCAAGCGGGGCACAGTCGCTCTCGATCGGCTTCTCGAATTCCAGGCCTTCGCGCGAGGCGATCACCGCGATGCCATGACGGCCGACGTTGCCGCTGAGCAAGACGGCATCCCCCGGGCACACGCTTTGCGGAGCGATGCGAAGGCCATGCTCAATTTGCCCCACCCCCGCCGTGTTGATGAAGAGCCCGTCGCCTTTGCCCCTTTCCACGGTCTTGGTATCGCCGGTCACAACCTGCACATGCGCGGCTTCCGCGCAACGGCGCATGGAATCCATCACGCGGCGAAAATCGGCGATCGCTAGTCCTTCCTCGAGGATGAGGCCCAGGCTCAGGTATAACGGCCGCGCGCCGCACATGGCGAGGTCGTTCACCGTGCCGTTGATGGCCAGCGAGCCTATATCGCCTCCCGGGAAAAAGAGAGGATTGACCACATAGGAATCGGTGGTGAAGGCCAGACGCGCGCCCGCGATGTCCAATATCGCGCCATCGTGGCGCGTCTCCAGAAGCGGGTTGCGGAACGCAGGCAGCACCGTGGATTCCAGCAATTCGTGCATCAGCTTGCCGCCGCCGCCATGCGCCAGCAGAATGCGCTCTTCCGGGTTGATGGGCATGGGGCACTGCAGCGTAAATGTCTTTCCGTCCGCCACTAGGTTCCTTTCTTGATGGCCCCGGCCTCGCGGCGGCGATAGTGGTAGTAGGCCGCGCAAGTGCCCTCGTTGGACACCATGGTCGCACCCAGCGGATGTTCCGGCGTACAGCGCACGCCAAAGGCCGGACACTCGAACGGCTTCTTGACTCCTCGCAGGACCAAGCCACTCATGCACTCCGGGTCTTCGTCGGCCACGTACTGACTGAGGCCAAAGCGCATCTCGGCGTCAAAATCAGCATACGCAGGAGCCAGGCCAAACCCACTGTGCGGGATTTCGCCAAAGCCGCGCCACTTGCGCGGCACTACCCGGAACACTACTTGGATTCGTTGTTGCGCGGGCCGATTGCCTTCGCGCCGCACCATGCGCGTGTATTGGTTTTCGACCTCCGCCCGCCCCTGCTCGAGTTGCCGCACGCACAGGAGCACACCTTGCAGAATGTCCAGCGGCTCGAAACCGGTGACCACGATCGGCACGCGATAGCGCTGCGCAATCGGCTCGTATTCCTCGTATCCCATGACCGCGCAGACGTGCCCGGCGGCCAGGAAGCCCTGCACGCGGTTGTCGGGAGAGGACAGGATGGCCTCCAGCGCAGGCGGCACGAGCACATGCGAAACCAGGATTGAAAAATTTTCGATGCTTCGCCGTCGTGCCTCAAACACCACCATCGCATTCGCCGGGGCTGTAGTCTCGAAACCGATGGCGAAGAAGACCACTTGTTTTTCGGGATTCTCCAGCGCGATCTTCAATGCGTCCATGGGCGAGTAGACGATGCGTACATCGCCCCCGCGCGCCTTGACCTGCAACAGGTCGCATTCGCTGCCGGGAACACGCAGCATGTCTCCGAAGGAGCAGAAGATCACGCCTGGACGCGCGGCAATACGCGTGGCCTTGTCGATCAGTTCAACCGGAGTGACGCACACCGGGCAGCCGGGACCATGCAGCAGGCTGATCTGGCTCGGGAGCAGTTCATCAAGGCCGAATTTGACAATGGCATGGGTCTGCCCGCCGCAGACTTCCATAAGGGTCCAGGGTCGCGTCGTAATCCGCGCAATCGCGCGAGCGAACTTTTCGGCTCCCGCCCGATCCCGGTACTCGTCCACAAACCTCACGAGGGCTCCATCAGGTCGGCCATCTGCTTCAGGTACTCGAACACTTGCGCCGCTTCGGCTTCATCCACCACGCTGATGGCGAACCCCACGTGCACCAGCACGAAATCGCCGACCTTGGCCTCGGGGACGTAGGCGAGGTTGACCTCCTTGACCACGCCTCCGATGCTGACGCGCCCGCTCGGCACAAATTCGTCGCCGGTGATGCTGAGGATCTTTCCCGGCACGGCAAGGCACATGCACTCACTCCTTCCACTGGGCAACCGCGGCCGCGATCTGTCCCAGTGAGAGACCGCCATCGTTTGGGGGGACTCGTTGGTGCCAGTATGGCTGAAAGCCGGCGTTTTTCAAACTTTCGATTGCGGTTTCGGTCAAGCAGCGATTCTGGAAACATCCCCCGCTCAGAACCACCTTCCGCTCGCCTGCCTGACGGGCCGCAGCGACCATCATGCACGCTAACGTATGGTGGAACTTTCGGGCGACGATCGGCGGCGATTCTTGTCCCGGGATGATGCTGCGGATCATCGGCTCCCAATCCAGGACCATCGCCGGCTTGCCGGGACGAAACTCGAAAGGATAGGCAGCATCGCCGGCGCTGGTGCCCCACATCTGCGCAGCAGATGTGGGATTAACAGTCCCACATCTGCTAAAAGCGGGCAGATGTGGGGCACCTTCACTGGGGGCGCCGGCGGCAAACTCAAGCTCCATGGCCGCCTGGCCTTCAAATGCACACATCTGCCTGATGCCAACCAGGGAGGCCACGGCGTCGAAGAGGCGGCCTGCACTCGAGGTCACCGGCGAATTGACGCGGCCGCGCAGCATGGCGCGCAGCACTCGCATCTCTGCCGGGCTGAAGGCCCTGAGCGGCGGCAGGTCAAGGCTGAAGGCGTCCTCGCCGAAGATTTCGTAGAGGATAGCCAGCGCCACTCGCCGCGGCTCTTTCACCGCCTTCTCACCTCCCGGCAAGCGGAAGGTGCGCAGATGTGCGAACCGCTCATAACCGCCATTGACGATCCGCAGCACCTCGCCGCCCCAAACCGTGCCGTCCGGCCCATAGCCGCTCCCGTCCCATGTAATTGCCAGCACCGGCGGGCGTAGCTCGTTTTCCGCCATGCAGGACAGCGCGTGCGCGTAGTGGTGCTGAACGGCAACGACGCGCTCGCCCGAGCCCTGGGCATATTGTGTGGACGAGTAATCCGGGTGCAGGTCGCAGGCCAGGGCGGCCGGCTTCAGTTCGTAGAGTTGGCGGAAGGCCGCGTTCACCCGTTCAAACGACGACAGCGACTGCGCCGTTTCCAAATCGCCGATGTGCTGCGAGATGAAGACCTGCCGCCCGACCGCCGCGGCGATCGTGTTCTTCTGGTGGCCGCCCACGGCCATCAGCACGGGCGCATCTTCCGGCAACGTCACCGGCAAAGGCGCGAAGCCGCGTGCGCGGCGCAGCACCAGCTCCCGCCCCGCCATCTCGCGCACGATCGAATCGTCGACGTGACGCAGGATCGGCCGGTCGTGCACCAGGAAACAGTCCGCGATCCCGTGCAGCCGCTCCAGCGCATCGGTTTGGTCGGTGCAGATGGGCTCCTCGCTCAAATTGCCGCTGGTGGCGATCACCGGAAATCCAAGGTCGCCCAATAGAATGTGGTGCAGCGGAGTGTAGGGCACCATCACGCCGAGGTACGGATTGCCTGGCGCGATGGCCTGCGGCAGCGCGCAACGCGACCGCCTTCGCACTAGCACGATGGGCGATTCCGGCGAGCGCAGCAGCCGGGTTTCGATTTCCGAGCATTCGCAGTCGTCCAAGATGGCTTCCAGCGAGGGGTACATCAGCGCAAACGGCTTCTCCTCGCGCCGCTTGCGTTGCCGCAGCTTGAGCACCGCCTGCTCGCTTCGCGCGTCCACCATCAGGTGGAAACCGCCCAGGCCTTTTACCGCAACAATGCCCCCATCGCGAATGATCTGGGCCGCCGCCAGCATTGCGTCATTCTGACTTGCAAGCGTCGCACCGGCAGCATTCCACAGTTTCACCTGAGGCCCGCACTTCGAGCACGCGTTCGGCTGGGCATGAAAGCGGCGGTTGGCGGGGTCGTGATACTCCGCGGCACACTCTTCGCACATCACGAACTTCTTCATCGTGGTGCGCGGCCGGTCATAGGGCAGCGACTCGATGATGGTGAAGCGCGGGCCGCAGTTGGTGCAGTTGGTGAAGGGATATCGATATCGACGATTGGCTGGATCGGCAATGTCCCGCAGGCAGTCGGCGCAAGTGGCCAGGTCGGGCAGGATGAGGGTCGTCTTTGCTCCGCCGGTGCTTTCGCGGATTTCAAAGCGCGTGAATCCAACCGGGTCGAGCACCCAGTGTTCCAGACTCAGGATTCGGGCGATGGCCGGCTTCTCTCGTTCGAGTCTTTGTAGAAATGCTGCGAGTAATGGCGGTTCGCCCTCGACCTCGAGGAAGACCCCTTCGCTGGAGTTCACAACCCATCCTGGCAGGCGCAAATCCATCGCCAGGCGATATACAAAGGGTCGGAAGCCGACCCCCTGCACCGCACCTCGGATTACCACGCGCAAACGAGCGACCGTCGTCAGCTTGGTCCTCCACAGATCAACACCGCGCTAACAAGTTCCATCCGGGATGGTGTACCGCTCCAAAGGGCCGCTGCAGAAATTGCGGGCGCTCGGGCACTTGTTTGTGTAAACCATGAAGATGCCTGAACAGCCCACTAAAGGCTACGAAATTCGGTGAGGCACCTTCGTCAAAGGGGTCTAGAACAGCATCGGGATGTTCAGTGGCCCACTGGAGTACATCACCCAGGATTTGTCGGCTTCGTTGGTCATAGGGGGTGTGCGGAACTCGCTGAGCTAGGGCATGGAGCAAAACACGGAACCTTTCTACGTCCTGTCCCCTAAGGAATCTCTGATTAAGTTCTCTGCTTTCCACAGGGCCAATGTGTAGATTGAGTCCAGAGACTCTGAAAGCAGATGAGGCAGCAGACACTGGCGATGACGACTGGGTTCGAGCGGTACACAAAGAAGACGCGGCGTGCGATGTTTCTTGAAGAGATGGAGCAGGTCGTGCCGTGGCGCGAACTCTGCGCTCTGATCGAGCCTCATTATCCGAAGGCTGGTAATGGGCGTCGTCCCGTCGGACTGGAGCGCATGCTGCGCATCTACTTCCTCCAACACTGGTTCAACCTGTCGGACCCGGCGGTGGAAGAGGCGTTGTACGATTCGCCCGTGCTACGACAGTTTGCCGGAATCGACTTGGGGAGCGAGCCGGTGCCGGATGAGACCACGGTGTGCAAGTTCCGCCACTTGCTGGAAGAGCATCGACTGGGGGGCGAGATTCTGGAGACCGTGAACCTGTACTTGCAGCAGCGCGGTGTGCGCATTTCGACGGGTACTATTGTGGACGCGACCATCATTCACGCCCCGAGTTCGACGAAGAACCAGCAACAGAAGCGCGACCCGGAGATGCACCAGACCCGGAAAGGCAAGCAGTGGTATTTCGGGATGAAGGCGCATGTGGGCGTGGACAGCAAGACAAAGCTGGTGCATAGCGCAGTAGCCACGGCGGCCAACGTGTCCGACTCGACGGTATTGCCAGAGCTGTTGCATGGCGATGAGACCCACGTCTGGGGCGACCAAGCCTATCGCGGGCAGCGCGAGGTAATTCACGAATGCTCGCCGCGTGCCAAGGACTGCACCAACAAGCGCTATCGCTACAAAAACCGGATTGACCAAGTGGAGCGGGCCAAGAACCGGACGAAGTCGCGGGTGCGCTCGAAAGTCGAGCATGTATTTGGCGTGCTGAAGTTAAAATTCGGATTCGTGAAGGTACGCTACCGAGGCATGGCGAAGAATGCCAATCGGCTGTTCACCGCCTTCGCCCTGGTGAATCTGTTCATGGTTCGCAAGAGACTGCTGTGCCCAACGACGGCGTAGTGTTGCTCGGGGCGCAGCACGGCGCATTCGGGCACAGCAAACGCAAAACCCTCACCTGAAAACCGATCCAAAAGGCGGCTGAATCTGCCCTCCAGCTCACGCTGGTTCAAAAGCCCTGGTTGTTCAGAGCTTCCCTAAACAAAGTCCAATATTCTTCCAAATCCTCAAGTGTAAGTAGTTGTACGAAATGTACGAGGTTAAGCAACCGTAGCTGCTGGATTCCATAGCCATGCGACGGCATAGCAGCGTTATTGCCAGAGTCAAAAACAAGGTCGAACAATTTCGACGCAGCAAGAAACGGCTTATCCACTCGCACGAAAAAGAACCGCAGCTTCTTCTCTCGAATGAACCAACTGACGCGCCCCGCTATTTTCTCTAGCCCCGGAAACCCGAGTTTTGAGCCATGAAGCGTTGTGAAACGTCTTGTACTTTGCGTCTGGGTCAGCAAATGTGACGAGTGTTCCTGTCCAGAATGTATCCTGACCAGTGCCAAAAAGCTTCAGCCCTGAATTTCCGGATTCATCAGTAAACGCATAACATTTCATGGATTTCTGGTGCCTCGCCAGATTCCAACAATGCTAGCTGGATGTAACGCGGCAGTAACTAGACTGTTCTACTTAACACTGATGAGAAGTGCCCCCAAAACCAGCCAGCAAAATCGCTTGCAGTTTCGCCTTTAAGACCCGCGTCCATCGGCTGACTGTCGAGCAACTCACTTGCGCCCTATTGTGCCACCCACTGATTCCGACTGAGAGCTACGGATTGCGACGGGGCTTTCGGATAAGTGTCGTAAGTGCTTTAAATCGCAAGACGTAGCAAGAGCTAGACGTAGCAAGAGCTAGTTGGTAGCTGCTACCGGGAATCGAACCTGGGCAGCCGGTTCTACGCCGACTGCAGCTTGGCCCGTTCCGCGCGCACGAATAATACCGCCAATGTCCAGCAAGGCAGTTCGTCGAAGAACGGGATCAGTTTGCCCAGGAACGACGGCAGGAAAGCCCAATGCCAGCCGACGAGCTTCAACATCGCCATTCCAACGACAATATCGAGCGCATCGTCCAATGGCGAGAACACGCCTTGGGCAAACAGCGGAAAGATGACAATCTGCAGCAGGTCGGCGATGATCGCGATCACCAGTGGCGTGGTGAACGAATCACGCGGTCGTGGGAGGCCCGACTCAATTGGAGCGCTGGGCGGGATTACTTCGCCTGCTGCATGGATCGTCTCTTGCTCGCCGGGCAAAATATCCTCCCCTGAAATTTTACTATTCGCTCACCTGCGAACTTCGCCGGCACCTGCCGAGCTTCGGTCGATGTGTTTACCACTGTAGCTCGCGCAAGCGCTTCTCAGAACGGATGCTCAGTGGTTCAGTCTGGGAAAGCGCATCAAACCCGTTGCGGGAAGAGGAGGGTGGACGCAGACCGACCTCGCGGAAGTCGTTCATTCCTTCACCGCATTCGCTTTGTCTTAGTCCGCTCGATTTGAGCGACCGCCGAAGCAGCAACTACTTTCTTTCCTTTTTTCCCCGCCTTGGCAAAATCCAGAATCGGCACTCCTGCGCTCCGCAGTCGGTTGTACACCGTACCCCGAGAGCAACGCCTGGCGGCGGTGGCGCGTAGCCTGGGGGTGGTTGAGCAGACCTTGGGCAACTGGATCAAGGCGCATCGAGCCGGAAGGCTGAAGGGGGCCAGGGGCAAGCCGCAGGTGAGCCCCGAGCAGATGGAGATCAGTCGTCTGCGGGCCGAACTGGTGCGGGTGACGATGGAGCGCGACATCCTGGGAAAAGCGACGGCGTTCTGGGTTCAAGAAGCGCCCAATGGGTGCATGGGATTGGCTGAAGCGACTCAAGTCTAGGCAGCCAACTCTGCTTCCCCATTGGCGACTTGTGGCCGCGGTTGGACGATAGGAGCTGGATGAGTCGAGAGGCTCACGTCCAGTTCTGGGAGAGCGCGGGGGTGAAATCCCTCCGCGCCACTCGACTCGCCAAGGGCCAGAAATGAAGTACGCCTTTATTCAACGCCACAAGCGGGTCTGGCCGATCCGGGTGCAATGCCATGTGCTCGGGGTAAGTGTCTCCGGTTACCACCAACATCTGGCGCGGCGCAGGAAGATAGCCCAGCGCCGGCATTTGAGCGACGAAGCGCTCCTGGTCCACATCCGCGCTGTTTATGCGGAAAATCGCGGGGCCTACGGCTGGCCGCGCATCTGGCGGCAACTGCGAACGCAAGGCATTCGCGTGGGCAAGCTGCGGGTGCAACGACTGATGCAAGAGCACGGCATTCAAGCCCGCGGCAAGCGGCGTTTTCGGGTCATGACCACCGACAGTCGGCATGATCTTCCGATTGCACCGAACCTGCTGAATCGGAACTTCACCGTGGCCGCGCCGAACCAGGCGTGGGCTGGCGACTTCACCTATATCGCCACCGAGGAGGGCTGGCTGTTTCTGGCCGTAGTGATCGACCTATTCAGTCGCCAAGTAGTGGGCTGGTCGATGCGGCCTGACATGCAACGTGACCTGGTCATCGATGCCTTGGAGATGGCCTGGTTCCGGCGCAGCCCGGACAGGAAGACAGGACTGATTTTCCATAGTGATCGCGGCAGTCAGTACGCCAGCGACGATTTCAGTAAGGTGCTTAAACACTACGCAATCACGCCGTCGATGAGCCGCAAGGGTAATTGCTGGGACAACGCGTGCGCACAGACGCTATTCGGCTCGCTGAAGGTGGAGCGACTGCATGGCCAGCGTTTTGCAACTATCCGTGAGGCCAAAGACGAAACCATGGCATGGCTGCTCTGGTATAACCAAACACGAATGCACTCGACCCTGAACTACGTCAGCCCCATCCAGTTCGAACAAAGCTGGACGGGGGCTGCGACGGAGATCGCCGCCGGAGTATAGTGGCTTCGGGATTTCGACAAGCGGGCTGAAGTGGCAGGATCTGGACTTGACCTTGGGCGTGGTCTCATTTCGCCAAGGCTGCGTGCAGGGACGGATAACGCCGCTCAAGACTGAGGTATCCCGCACCAACTTGCCGGTGCCGGAAGAGGTGTTGGAGCTGCTGCGCCAGTGGTGCTCGGTCAGCATCCATCGCGCTCCGGGAGCAGAAACCGCCCAACCGCCCGAAGCCAATCGCCGAGCTCAGCAACGACGCTTTGATCCGTTCCGCTCCGAGTACAACGAAGTGCGTCCCCATGAAGCCCTGGACCAGAAAACGCCCGCTTCACGCTATCAAGGTTCGCCGCGCTGTTATCCGGAGCGAGTACCCGAACCGGAGTATCCCGATGGCATGCAAGTCCGACGCGTAATGCGGCACGGAGGGTTCTACTGGAAACACCAGGAGGTGTTTCTCACCGAGGTGCTCGGAGGGGAATCGATTGATTGGAGGCGGTGGACGATCGCTACTGGCTGGTCCACTTCGCCGCCTTTCCCATAGCCTGCTTTGATAGCCAGGAACTCAGGATCCAGCCGTTGCCCAAACATGCGGATGCAAACCAGAAATAGCTGTGGGAATGGCGGAACCGTGGAAGCGCGAAAAAGCAAACACCGCTTTCCCGCCCTTCCCCAGTTCCTTGGAAATCTCGCCACAAGGACGGCGAGATTTCCACATTCCCACAGCTACGACTACTGCTATCATTGCCTTCCCCCGTTGGGGGAAGAACCTCAACCCTGGGCTCGAAGTGTCACCCATGTGCCCGGTCTAAAGTGTCAACCATGTCCCGGGCCGCTCAAGGCGGGACTGGAGCTGGAAGAGGTCAAGACGCTGTTGCGACACGAGAATTTGGCGACTACTTCGGAGGTCTACGGCGATCTCGGAATGGAAGCCAAGCGCAGGATTCAGCAGCAGTTGGTGAATTCGTCAAGCAGCAGGCCACCCGCATTCAATAACCGCTGGAAACCACTCAGTAAACTTACGTGACCCTTATTTGACCCACGTGCGTTTTTGGAATTCCCCGCAACTGCTAGAAAAGAATGGCTCCTCAGGTAGGACTCGAACCTACAACCCTCCGGTTAACAGCCGGATGCTCTGCCATTGAGCTACTGAGGAGTGGGGTGCCTTGCGGCTGGTTTACTTCTCGTTCCCCCTTTTTATATATGATTTCAGCGCTCCCGTCTAGCGGGGCTACGCAACACCTGCGCTCGCCCGGGATGCGCTGGACGCGGCACGCTTGCCTCCACTACCCTTACCTGCATGTCTGAGTCCGTTGCCGGTGTGAACACAGCAGGCGCCCTGGCTCGACCGGAGCCGAGCCGCTTCTACCGTTGGGCCGTGCTGATCTTCGTCAGCCTGGCCATGTTCGGCAACTACTACGTGTACGACGCCCTGAGCCCGGTGGCCGACCTGTTGGTCAAGGCCGCACCCGTGGGATTGGGTTTCACGGATGACAATATTGGCCTGCTGCAGGCCATCTACAGCTTCCCAAATATTTTCACGGTCTTGATCGGCGGCATGCTGATCGACCGCATCGGCTTGCGGCGCTCGACTTTGCTGTTTGGCGTGTTGTGTCTGATCGGTCCGATCATCACCGTGGCCAGCCCGCAGCTGCCGGTTATGGCGACGGGCCGTCTAATCTTCGGGATGGGGGCGGAATCGCTGATTGTGGCGGTGACCGCCGCGCTGGCCCGCTGGTTCCGCGGCAAGGAACTGAGCTTCGCCTTCGGCATCAACCTGACGATCGCGCGGATAGGATCGTTTGCCGCGCTGAACTCTCCGACCTGGGCGAAACCCGCCTATGTCAACTGGCGTTACCCGTTTCTGATTGCGGTTGGATTCTCTACCTTCTGCGTGGTGGGCGCGATCATTTACTGGGTCATGGAGGTGAACGCCGAACGCAAGTACGATCTGGGCGCGGCCTCGACCGACAAGGTGGTGCTGGCCGATCTGTTCCGCTTCAGTGTGTCGTACTGGTATATTGTCGCGCTTTGCATCGTGTTCTACTCCGGTATCTTTCCGTTCCAGACCTTTGCCGTGAAGTTCTTCATGGAGGCGCACGGCACCTCGCGCGAGATGGGCGGCTTTTTGTCCAGCATGTTGACCCTGTTCGCCATGGTCGCTACGCCTTTGTTCGGCCTGTTTGTGGACAAGGTGGGCAAGCGAGCACTGCTGATGATGCTGGGTTCGCTGCTACTGATTCCCGTCTACCTGATGATGGCCTACTCGCAGGTCAATCTTTATGTGCCGATGGCGATGATGGGCATCGCCTTCTCGCTGATTCCCGCGGTGATGTGGCCTTCGGTTGCCTATATCGTCGAACCGTCAAAGCTGGGAACGGCGTACGGCCTGATGACGATGATCCAGAACATTGGGTTGTTCGGCTTCAACCTGCTGATCGGCAGAGAGAACACGGCGATGCATGCCAGCGCGCAGAACCCGTCCGGCTACAACCTCGGCATGTGGACGTTCTCGATCCTGGGATTTCTGGGCGTGATGTTTGCCTTCCTGCTACACCAGCGCGAAACCGGCCCGCACGGACATGGCTTGGAGAGGATTACAACGGCAACTGGGGCTTAACTGCAGTGACTAGTGATTAGTGACTAGTGGCTAGTGAGAGTTCCGGCAAACTATTTCGAGCTGTCATGGCTTTGGTCAAGATGAGGGGATATTGTCCGAATTGTAGCGCGCAACTAACAGCGGACGAACTCCGCGTTAATCCACCGATCTGCCCCACTTGCAAAACAAAGCTGCAGGTGCTTATCAAGGCGAACTGGGTATACGCGGTTGTTTCGGTTGCTGTCGCATCGATTATCGCGAGCCTTCAAGGGTATGAGAGCATTGTTTTCGCTTTTTGGGTACTTATTTACGGGACGATAATTCTGTTTCTAATCAAGTTCTATCGATGGGAGCTGCATCTTCCAATAAGAATAGTCGTAGTGCCCGATTGTAAGTTGTGGCCAAAAGACACACCTTAATCCCCGCAATCAAACGCCAGCAGGCGCTGGTCCTCGATCACTGGTCACCAGTCACTTGCCTTTAGCGAGCGGCTACGGCTCTGGCGCTGGCCTTTTCCGCGATGATTTTCTTCGCGTTTTCCGCCAGATCCTTGGCCTTGGGCATCAGGTCGAGCGCCTTCAGCACTTCCGGATCGGCCTCCGCGCCGACGCGCAGCCCTTCCTGCTGTCCGAATTGGCTGGTGACCAGCTCGGCTTTGATGCGCGTCTTCACCCAATCCTGACTGTCCGCCAGATCGGCGGGGGTATAGGCGACCTTCTGATCATCGAGGAACTTGCGGAACTCGTTCAGGGTAGCCGCATCCACCTCGTAATTCTTGGTGATCTGCTTAGCGATCAGGTAATGCTTGGCGAAGTTGAAGAAGACGTAATGCTGCAGGAGCGAGTCCTCAAACTTGGTGTCCTTGGGTTCCTTGAAAGGCACGTCCGGGGTAATGCCCCCGCCGCCATAGACGGGACGGCCGCTGTCGGTCATCTTCACTTCGCGTGCGCCGGGGTTGTTGTCGTCGGCCGCTTCGTGCGCGTAGTAGTAGTCGTACAGCGAGACTCCGTTATAGTCGCGCTGGATCAGGCGTCCGCTCGGGGTGTAGTACTTGGCGGTGGTCAGGGCCAGGCCGGTATTCTCCGAAAGCGGATAGACGGTCTGCACCAAGCCCTTGCCAAAGGTGCTCTCGCCTAGGATCAGGCCGCGGTCGTGGTCCTGGATGGCGCCGGCGAGGATCTCCGCCGCCGAGGCGCTCCCGCGATTCACCAGCACCACGATGGGGTACTCTTTGCCGCCGTTGCCGTGGCTGGCGCGATAGACCTTCTCCGGGCTGGAGCGGCCGTGGTGGGAGACGATGACCTGCCCCTTCTTCAGGAACTTGTCGGCCACGCCCACGCCCTCGCTGAGCAATCCACCGGGGTTCTGGCGAAGATCGAGCACCAGGCCCTTCAGATCGCCGAACTCATCCAGAGCGCCCTGGACCTCATGCTCAGTGGTCTCCTGGAAGCCGGAGACGTGCATGTAGCCGATGCCCGGCCGGACCATGAAATGCAAATCCACCGAGTAGCGCGGGATCTCGTCGCGCACCACGGCGAACTCGATGGGTTTTTCCGAGCCCTCGCGCAGCATGGTGATGTGCACCGTGGTGCCCTTCGGCCCCTTCAGCATGTCGGCGACTTCGCTGGTGTTGAGATTGTCGGTCGGCTTGCCGTCCACGGCCGCGATCACATCGCCCGGGTCGGATGCCCGCACGGTAGGCCGGGGTGCCGGCGAAGGGCGCGATCACAATGACTTTATTGTTGCGCGGACCCACCTGCATGCCAACCCCGTAGTACTTGCCCTTCTGCTCTTCGCGCAGCAGCCCGTACTGTTTGGGATCGAAGAAGTTGGAGTGCGGATCGAGCACGCGCAGCATGCCGGGAATGGCGCCGTTGAAGATGGCCTTGTCCGGGTTGACCGGCTCGGCGTAGTTCTGCTCCACGACATCGTAAACTTCGGCGAAGTTGCGTAGGCCATCGCGCAGGTCAGAGTCGCTGCTCGTCGCCCCGGGGCCCAGGCGCTGCCCGAACAGCGCTCCCAGGCAGCCGCATATCATGACAATCAGGACGACCAGAAGAAGGCTACGACGCGAACCACGAAGCATTTTGTTTCCTTAGAGTTGAGGCTCAACGGCTTGGACCACCCCGACCGCTGATGTGAACTGGACATTGAGTATAGCACGTTGACCGACTGGTAAACATCGGCGCGACCTGGCACTTACCTCGTGCACCGCCGCATCAGCCGGAGCACGCAAACCTAGAATATCGGATGCCCCAGCCCCGGTACAGGCTTCCCGAAATAATCGTTTTCCGTTCTCCGTTTTCTGTCAGCAGTGTTCCTTTCGCTGCGCTTCTGCCTTTGCCGGCGCGGATATTGCCGCGAGCCAAGTCCTTCTGAGGAGGGTTTCCCGGGGGACGGGGAACGGAGAACGGGGAACGGAACGGAATGCGTCCTGCGGCTGATTGCTGCTGTTCGCCAGCCCTAGTATCATATGAGTTCGCGAATCTGGACCTCGAGGTGACGGGAATTTGGGCTTCTCCGACATGCTGTTTATCTTCTTCTTGGCCCTGATCATCTTCGGGCCAAAGAGACTGCCGGAGATCGGCCGCCAGGTCGGCAAGCTGATGGCGGAATTCAAGCGCCATTCCAACGAGTTCAAGTCGCAGCTGGAGAACGAGATCCAACTGATGGACCGACAGGAAAGGCTCAAGAAATTTGAGGCGGAGCATCCCAAAATCCTGCCGCCGGAAGCCTCCATCCCTAAGACGGCCGCAACTTACCGGCCGCCCAGCTTTGCCTCCACTGTAGAGGAGGAAGTCAAAGCTGTAGAGGAGGGAGCCAAAGCGGAAGAGGCGGAAGCCAAGCCAGTGGAATCCCCGGCCCCAACCCCAACCAGCGACCAGCCCGGCACGCAGAGCGTGCTGGAGAGCCCGCCTTCGAACCCCAATGTCTGAAGTCCAAGCCACCGTTCCGGCCAAAGATGCGCTTCCCGGCATGAGTTTCCTCGATCACCTGGAGGAGTTGCGCCAGCGCCTTATCCGGTCCGCGATCGCGGTCGTGGTGGCGTTCTTCGGCTGCTTTTTTTACGCCGACAAGATCTTCCGGCTGATGCAGCGGCCCATCATGGTGGCGCTCAAGCACAACGGGCTGGACAGCAAGCTGGTGTATCTGAACCCCACCGAGCCCTTTAACCTATACATAAAGATCGGTTTCATGGCCGCGATCTTCGTGGCTTCGCCCTACATTCTGTGGCAGGTGTGGTCGTTCATCGCCCCCGCCCTTTATCGGCGCGAGCGAAGGTATGTCGCCCCGTTCATGCTGTGCACCGTCGGGCTGTTCCTGACGGGCGGCTACTTCGGCTATAGGATCGTCTATCCCGCGGCGCTGGAGTTCCTGATCCACTACGGCAAGGATTTCCAGCCGATGATCACGGTCCACGAGTACACCGACCTGTTCCTCGCCATTTGCGTCGGGCTGGGCGTGATCTTCGAGATGCCGATCCTGGTGTTCTTCCTGGCGCTGTTCGGTATTGTCAACGCGCGCTTCATGGTGAAGAACTTCCGCTACGCGATCCTGCTCATCTTCATCATCGCCGGCATCGTGTCGCCCACGCCCGACGTGATGAACATGATGATCTTTGCCTCGCCTATGATCGTGCTGTATCTGCTCAGCATAGGAGTGGCGTGGCTGGTCCACCCAAGCCGGCGGAAGGTCAAGGCCGAAGAAGTCTAATCTTTTCACCGCAGAGGACGCAGAGGTCTTCGCATAGGGCGCAAAGGAACGCGAGAGGATGGCGCAGGCAGAGGAGCGGTCACTCCGAAATAACGCGGAATCGATGCGGCGTAAACGGCCAGGAGTCTTCTCTGGCCTTCTCTTTCTCTGTGTCTCCGTGTCTCTGTGGTGGATTTTGACTTTCACCGCCTGCTCACAATCCAAACCTTCTTCCGAAGCTGTTGCTCAACAGAGCGCCGCCACCGCGCCCGCCGCAGTCGCCGATGCTACACCCAAGCCTGTCGCGGATGCTCCAGCCGACGCGCCTGCGCCGCGGTTCAACGGCACGCGCGCCATGCAGGATACGCGCGAGGTGGTTTCGTTCGGGCCGCGCTACGTCGGCAGCCCGGGCCACAAGAAGACCGAGGATTGGATCCGCAAGCAGCTTGGCAAGGACACGGTCGAAGCCGACCCCTTCACCGCCAACACTCCCGCCGGCCACTTCCCGATGACTAACTACATCGCCAAGTTTCCGGGCACGAAAGATGGCGTCATCGTGGTCGCCGGCCACTACGACACGCTTTACAACCGCAAGGACTTTGTCGGCGCAAACGACGCGGGTTCTTCGACCGGCCTGCTGGCCGAGCTCGCCAACGAACTGCGTGGTAAGAAGCGCGAGGGCTACAGCGTCTGGCTCGTGTTCTTCGACGGGGAGGAGGCCTTCCAGCAATGGACCGCCACCGACAGCGTCTATGGCAGCCGGCATCTTGCCGAAAAATGGCAGGCCGACGGTACGCTGCCCAAGATCAAGGCCTTGCTGCTGGTGGATATGATCGGCGACGCCGACCTCAATATCGACCAGGATTCGAACTCAACCGCGTGGCTGGAAAAACTGGTTTACACCGCCGCCGAGCGGCTCGGATATCAGTCGCACTTCTTCAACCGGCAAATCGCAATCGGGGATGACCACACCCCGTTCGTCGAGCGCGGCGTGCCCTCCGCCGACCTGATTGACTTCGATTACGGCTACAACAACGCCTTCTGGCACACGAAGGACGACACGATGGATAAGCTCTCGCCCAAGAGCTTCGTGGTGGTCGGCAGCGTGGTGCTGGAAACGATCAGGATGGTGGATCAGCGGTAGCTCTGAGCCTCGGCCTTCAGCGCGAGGCCGTCGTATCACTAGAAAGGAATTTGAGCAGTTCATTTCGTGCAGCCGCGATTTCCGGACGTGCCTCGATCATGCGCCGTTGCGCTTCAATGGTGGCGGGGGTAAAGTATTCAGCAGACATGGCTTGAAAACTTCTGCTATCAAGCGCCGCATTCGCTGCTCCCATCGTCCGATATGCCTTTAGCAGCAGTTCTCGGATATTGTCCCGAAGGAGCGAGATCGATCCGTCGTGGATGGCGCGGAAAAACTGCCGCTCAGAAAACTTGCAGCCCTGATTCTTGTAATCGTCTACGCTTGCCACTGTCATGTTGAAGTCGAGTTCGTCAATTAAGGCTTGCAAGGGACCCACATCCGCATTGCGAATTGAGCCCACGAGCAGATCGGGTCTTTCCGCACATATTCCTAGCCACTGCTCTTTGTGAAGCCGCAGTTCATCCGGTAGAAATTTTCGGCCGCGTGGATGTTTGTCATTGTAGCCGTGAATTTCGGCATGGCATTCGAAGCAAACTGGAATTGCGTTGCAAATATCGTCTCCGCCACCCTCTTCTGTCGGAACGATATGGTCTGTCTCAATCTTAACGCCGCAGAAGCGCTGGCAGATGCAGCAGCGCCTATGACACTTCGCAAGTAGTTCTGAAACTTCGTCCCTTGAGAAAGCCATATTCATTGCCTCTGGCGACTGCGTTAGCTGCTCTGAGGAGATCCCAATCAAGAGCACTCTGGCGTCCCTGGGCAGATTCGAACTGCCGACCTACCGCTTAGGAGGCGGTTGCTCTATCCATCTGAGCTACAGGGACGCGCCCACAGTTTACACCGCCAGCGGACTCGGGCTTACCGCAGAGGGCGCTGAGGTTTCGCAGAGGTCGCGGAGCGAATCTCTCGTTTTTCGCGGCTTCGAGCCTTCGCATTGAGCGCTCCTCTGCGTCCTCCGCGCGCACCTCTGCGGCCTCTGCGGTTAAGCTTTTCTTCCCCGATACAGCCCTGCAATACCGAAGGTGTATGGGGTCCAGCTCACATCCTGGAAGCCTGCCGCGCGCATGCGCGCCAGCATCTCCTCGGGCTCGGGGAAGCGCGCCACCGAGGCTGGCAGATAGGCATACGGACCTTTCACGCCGGAAATAACGGAGCCGAGAGCGGGCAGCACATGCCGGAAATAGACGCGGTAAAGCTTGCCGATCAGGCCCTTGGGTTCGCCGAAGTCGAGGATGCCAACTTCACCGTGGGTCGCCAGCACGCGATGGATCTCGCGCAGGCCGGCATCGTAGTTGGCCAGGTTGCGGAAGCCGAAGGCGGAGGTAACGAGATGGAACGAGCCATCGGCAAAGGGCATGTGCAGGGCGTCGGCCTCGATCCAACGCATGCGCGTGGCGGCGTATTTGGCCAGAGCGCGCCGCAGCATGTTGTGGGAGAAGTCCGCGCCCCAGATCGATGGCGTTGCCTGGCCGGCCTGGCGCAGCAGGGAAGCGGTCATGTCGCCCGTGCCACAGCACAAATCGAGCACCGCGGCATCGTCACGCCGGAGGATGTGGGCGAAGACGCGCGCGGTTCGCCGCCACCACCTGCGATCCACGTTGCAGGAGAGCACGTGATTGAGCAGGTCGTAGCGCCCCGCAATCGAGCTGAACATCTCGCGCACGGCGGCCGCGCGGGCCTGCTCGTCGTCCGTGCGCACGCCCAGCGGCGCCGCCCCAATGGTTCGTGGTGACATCCTGTTCAATATAGCCGTTGAGCCACGAAAGTTACCGCGCATTGCCGCGGGTGGTGAACGGATCACACAGATTAGTTTCTCTCGTGATCCGTGCTAATCCGTGGCAAAAGAAATTTGCCGCTGATTTGCGCTGATACACGCCTGATCCAATCCAATCCAATTCTGATCAGCGTTTATCAGCGGGAATCAGCGGCTGGTTTCCTGCTCTCTTACGATCCCGCCTGGCTCAGATATCGGAGTTCATCGACGGCCTGGGCGACGACCCGTTCCGGAACCTCGGTCACCACTTCCACACGCCCGATCTGCAGCGGCAAGACGAAGCGGACCACGCCGTCCATCGTCTTCTTGTCCTGCATCAGGCGTTTGACAATCTTCTTGCCGCTGCTCGAAACGCGGGGCAGCGGCGCATAGGCCAGCACGGTGGAGATGATGCGGCGCGCCGTGTCGGCATCCGTGCGCTGCATGGCGGCGGCAATCATGGACGCGGCCACCATGCCCCAGGCGACCGCCTCGCCATGCAGGAACTGCTTGTAGGCGGTATCGACCTCGAGCGCGTGGCCCACGGTATGGCCGAAGTTCAGGATCATGCGCAAGCCGGCCTCGCGCTCATCGTTTTCCACCACTTTGGCCTTGACCCGCACGCATTCGGCGATCAGCCATTCTAGCGCGCTCGGGTCGCGCTGCAGAATGCGGTCGCGCTGGGTTTCCATGAAGGTGAAGATCTCAGGATTGCTGATGATGCCGCACTTCAGCGCCTCGTAAAGGCCGCTGCGGTAGTCGCGCTCGGGGAGAGTCGAGAGCACGCTCGGGTCGATCAACACGGCGCGGGGGTGATGGAAGCTTCCCACCAGGTTCTTGCCGAGTTTCAGGTCGACGCCGGTTTTGCCGCCGATGGAGGCGTCCACCTGCGCCAGCAAGGTGGTCGGAATCTGGATGAAGTCGATACCGCGCATGTAGATGGAGGCCAGAAAGCCGGCGGTGTCGCCCACCACCCCGCCGCCCAGGGCCAGCACTACGGACTTGCGATCGGCGCCCTTGTGCACTAGCTTGTCGGCCAGCTCCTCCACGTTGGCGAGATTCTTGTAGCGCTCGCCATCGGGCATCTCGATCACATGGTGCGTCCATCCGCCGGCTTCCAGTGCTCCGGTCAGGGTTGCGCCCCAGAATTTCCGAATGGGCGCGGCCGTGATCACGAACAGACGGGTGCCTTCGGGCAGCAGCTCCTTTAACGCCTCACCCGACTGGCGCAGCCGGCCTTCCTCGATCGACGCCACATAGGGCTTTGCGACTTTGATCTCAACCTTTTGCACGGCCCTCCATCATACCAAGCGCACCCGCATCGCGGGGCTCCGATTCACGTACCCAGTACTCAATAGTAATCAGCTTCCGGCATTCCGTTCCTTTCGTAGCTGGGGCTGCCGAATCGGGCAGTTTTCTGGTGAAGGGCTGTGAAAAAAGGCAAATTGCTGCTGAAATTGCGCTACGCACTTGAGCATGGTGCTAATCTTTTTAGTTCATGAAAAATGCCTTACAGGAATCCTATTGATGAAAACTGTGCCTGAGGAATCAGATTTTATTGTCATAGGCTCTGGGGTGGCGGGCTTGCGTGCCGCCATCGAACTGGCCCCGGCGGGCCGTGTGCTGATGCTGGCCAAGCGCGAAGTCACCGAATCCGCTACTCATTACGCCCAAGGCGGCGTGGCGGTGGCGCTCAGCGACGAGGACGAGATCGGCCTCCACCTGCAGGACACGCTGGTGGCGGGCGACGGCCTTTGCGATGAAGATGCGGTCCGCGTGCTGGTGGAAGAGGGCCCGGGCCGCATCGAGCAACTGATCGAGTGGGGCGCGGAATTCGACAAGGCCGGCAACAAACTTTCCTTCACCCGCGAAGGGGCGCACTCGCGCAACCGCGTGCTGCACGCGCACGGCGATTCTACCGGCCGTGAGATCGGCCGCGCACTCTGGGCAAAAGCCCAGACGATCAAGCAGATCTCGATGTACGAGTTCGAGTTCACCACTGACCTGCTGCTCGCTGACGGCGAAGTCTGTGGGGTCGAGCTGATCGACACCAAGGGCGCGCATCACCGGGTCCACGCCCCAGCGGTCCTGTTGGCCACCGGCGGCATGGGGCATATATATCGTGATACGACAAACCCGGATGTGGCCACTGGGGATGGCGTGGCCATGGCGCACCGCGCCGGGGCCGACGTCAGCGACCTGGAATTCATCCAGTTCCATCCGACGGCGCTCTATCTGAAGGGCGCCCCGCGCTTCCTGCTCTCCGAGGCGCTGCGCGGCGAGGGTGCCTACCTGCGCAACAGCGAACTGGAACGCTTCATGCCCAAGTACCACCCGATGGCGGAACTGGCCCCGCGCGACGTGGTGGCGCGCGCCATCGCGCACGAGCTGAAGGTCAGCAAAGCCAAAGACCCGACCGTCTATCTCGACCTGACCCACCTGACCAACAAGAGGCTCGACCTGCGCTTCCCGCGGATCTACGCAACCTGCATGAAGTACAACATCGACATCGCCAGCGAGATGATCCCGGTGCGACCGGCGGCGCACTATGCCATGGGCGGTGTCTGGACCGATCTGGACGCTCGTTCCACGCTGCCCGGGCTGTACGCGGCGGGAGAGGTGGCGTGCACCGGTGTCCACGGCGCGAACCGGCTGGCCAGCAACTCGCTGCTGGAGGGCCTGGTCTACGGCGCCCGCGCGGGCGCGGTCATGCCGGAGCGGCTGGGCAAGTCGCACGGCAAGAATGCGGCTCCGCCGCCATGCGTGGCGCCTTCGACACCGGACGCTTCGCTCCAGCTTGAACCCACGCTGCAGGAAATCCGCGAGCTGATGTGGCGGGAGGTCGGCGTGGTGCGCACCGGACAGGGACTGCAGCGCGTGATCGAGAAGCTCCAAAAGCTTGGCACCCGCCTGCCGCACTGCGACGGGCATGGCTGCTGGGAGGCGCGCAATATCCAGCAGGTCGGGCTGCTGATCGCCCGTTCGGCTCTGGCACGCGAAGAGAGCCGCGGCGCTCACTACCGCACAGACTTCCCGTCGCACGAGGACGCCAAGTTCCGCAAACATTCGATCGTGCGCGGCGAGTGTGTGAACTTTGAGTAAGCTGTAGCGCCGGCGCCTCGCCGGCGGGCTCTATTCGCACCACCCGGTGTCTGGTAGCGGTAACAGGTAACAGGAAGTGATTTGTCATCTTGAGCGAAGCGAAGGATCTATGCATTTGAACGTCAAATTCATGGATTCTTCGCTGGCATCGCTCGCTCCTGATGATAACTCCTTACCTGTTACCTGTTACCTCCTTCGTCTCCGGAAACATCACCGACAGCCCCATCGACAACGCCAGCACTCCGGCGACTACCGCGAGCGTGGCCCCGGTCGAAACCTGGTAGTAATTCGACGCCAGCATCTTGGCTCCAATGAAGACCAGGATCACGGCCAGCCCGTAGTTGAGCAGGTGAAACAGTTCCATCATGCCGGTCAGGGCGAAATACATGGAGCGCAGACCCAGGATGGCGAACACGTTTGAGGTGTACACAATGAACGGGTCGCGCGTGATGGCCAGGATGGCGGGGATGGAATCAACGGCAAACAGCACGTCCGCGGTCTCGACGACCAGAAGCACCAGAAGCAGCGGTGTGGCCCAGAGGCCACCACGAAGCACGAAGAAATTCCCCTCCACGTACTCGGGGGTGACCGGCAGCGCGCGCCGCACGGCGCGCAGCAATGGATTCTTCTCGGGGTGAATGTCCGGTTCCTGCTCGAAGGCCAGCTTAATCCCGGCATACACCAGGAAGGCGCCGAACAGATAGATTGTCCATTCAAAGCGTCGGATCATCGTTACCCCGAGCAGGATGAAGACGCCACGCAAGAACAGCGCGCCAATAATCCCCCAGAAAAGCACCTTGTGCTGGTAGAGGGCAGGCACTTTGAAATAGCGAAAGATCAGCAGGAAGACGAACAGGTTGTCGACGCTCAGCGCCAGTTCGACCAGGTAGCCGGTGGTGAACTCCAGCGTTGCCGGACGTCCATGCCAGAAGTACACGCCCACGGCGAAGGCCGCCGCCAGGCATACCCAGACCACTGTGGTTGCCAGCGCCTCGCGGAACCTGACCACGCGCGCTTCGCGGTGGAACAGGCCAAGGTCCACCACCAGCGCCAACAATACGAACGCATTGAACAGAATCCAAAACAGCAGTTGATGTGCCATCTTGCGCAAAACAATTCTACAAGGTGAGCTGCTGGAGTGCGGGAGCCGCTGATCAATGCTGATGAACGCTGATAAAGGCAGAACGGCCGCTATTTCACTTGGGTGATCAGCGAAATCAGCGGCTCATTGTTTCCCCGTGCTCGGCTGCGGTGGAAGCGACCTCCTTTCCTGTAAAATCAAACTTTCTCCATCCTTTCTGGAATTGATCCATGGCCGACACACACACAATGAACCAGCCCCCCGACACCGCCCCCGAACAGCGTTATGAGCCTCAGCGCATAGAAGAGAAGTGGTCGGCGCGCTTCAACGCCGATGCCGCACTCTACCGCGCCGAGCCTTCCACCGAGCGCAAGAAGTACTACGTGCTGGAGATGCTGCCGTACCCCTCGGGCGTGCTTCACATGGGCCACGTGCGCAATTATTCGATTGGCGACGCGCTGGCGCGCCATATGTGGATGAAGGGCTACAACGTCCTTCACCCCATGGGATGGGACTCGTTCGGTCTTCCGGCGGAGAACGCCGCCATCAAGAACCAGCGCCCGCCGAAAGAGTGGACGCTGAGCAACATCAGCTTCATGAAGTCGCAGATGAAGCGGCTCGGCTTCAGCTACGACTGGGAGCGCGAGCTCGCCACCTGCCTGCCCGACTACTACCGCTGGAACCAGTGGTTCTTTCTCCGGCTCTACGAAAAAGGGCTGGCGTACCGCAAGAAGAGCAAGGTCAATTGGTGTCCGGAATGCGCAACCGTGCTGGCGAACGAACAGGTGGTGGGCGGCTGTTGCTGGCGTCACGAGAGCACGCCGGTGGAGCAGCGCGAACTCGAACAGTGGTTCCTGCGCATTACCGATTACGCGGACGAATTGCTGCGCGGCCTGGAAAGACTCGAGGGCTGGCCGGAAAAGGTGCGCACCATGCAGCGCAACTGGATCGGCCGCAGCGAGGGCGCGCTGGTCGATTTCAAGGTTGAAGATTCGGACTCCAAGATCGCCGTCTTCACGACCCGCATTGACACCATCTTCGGCGCTACCAGCGTGCAACTTTCGCCCGAGCACGCCATCGTTGGCGAGTTCATTGCGCGCGATCCCGAGTTGGAGACGAAGGTTAACGAACTGCTTGCCGAGCAACGTCGCGCCAAGGAAGTAGGCGACGTGGGCGCGATCGAGAAGCACGGCATCTTTACCGGGCGCTACGCGGTGAATCCGTTCAACCCCGAGCGCGTGCCCATCTGGGTGGCAAACTACATCCTGGCCGACTACGGCACCGGCGCGATCATGTCCGTGCCGGCGCACGACGAGCGCGATTATGACTTCGCCAAGAAATACGGGCTGGAAATTCGAATCGTGATCCTGCCACGGCGAAACTGCGAAGCGCCCGAGCCCGGCCAGCCGGAATGCGCGGTCCTGCCGTATGTCGGTGAAGATAGCCTGCTCATCAACTCCGGCGAATACAGTGGGCTTGCGTGTCAGGAAGCGCAGCAGAAGATGGCGCGGGACGCCGAGCAACGCGGCTTCGGCAAGGCAACCGTTACCTTCCGCCTGAAGGACTGGGGCATTTCGCGCCAGCGCTACTGGGGCACGCCCATCCCGATGATCTACTGTCCCAAGTGCGGCGTGGTTCCCGTGCCTGAAGATCAGCTTCCCGTGCTGTTGCCCGACCAGGTCGAGATTACGCTGGCCGGCGGCTCTCCGCTGGGCCGGTTGCCCGAGTTTGTCAACGTGAAGTGCCCGCGTTGCGGAGAAGCGGCGCGCCGCGAGACCGATACCATGGACACCTTTGTGGATTCGTCCTGGTATTTCTATCGCTACACCGACGCCCGCAACGAGCACGCGCCCTTCGATTCGAATACCGCGAATTACTGGTTCCCTATCGACCAGTACATCGGCGGGGTCGAACACGCCATCCTGCACCTGATTTATTCGCGCTTCTGGACCAAGTTCATGCGCGACATGGGTCTGATCGCCAACGACGAGCCGGCCGGGCGCCTATTCACGCAGGGCATGGTGATCAAGAGCGGCGCGAAGATGTCGAAGTCGCTGGGCAATGTTGTATCGCCTGACGACATGGTTGCCCGCTACGGCGCGGACGCGACCCGTATGTACACCCTGTTCGCCGCGCCCCCGGACCGTGATCTCGACTGGCAGGACGCCGGGGTGGAGGGCATCTCCCGCTTCCTGAGCCGCGTGTACCGTTTCGTCGCACGCCACGTGACCGCCACTCAAGAGGCGGGTGCCCCACTCAAGCCCGCGGTTGGCTTGAGTGGGTCTGTTCCGGGGCAAAACGACGGCAATGTTTCTCCTGCCGCGCGCAAGCTCCAGCGCAAGCTGCACCAGACGATCAAGCGCGTCAGCGACGATTTCGCCGGCCGTTGGCATTTCAACACGTCCATTGCCGCGATCATGGAACTGGTGAACGAGATGTATGGCGCGGAAGAGGAGATCGCTGCCGGGCGGGTTTCGGCGGCGCTCGTGGCCGAAGTTAACCGGAGCGTGATTCTGATGCTGCATCCGTTCGCGCCCTATCTTGCGCACGAGTTGTGGGAGATGACCGGACAAAGCTCGAAGCTACTGAAGGAGGTCTGGCCCACTTACGATCCCTCACTGGCGAAAGAAGACGAGATCGAGATCGTGGTCCAGATCAACGGCAAGATCAAGAGCCGTATCGTGGTGCCCGCCGACGCGCCGGGAGAGCGCATCCAGCAGCAGGCGCTCGCCGACGAAAAAGTGCGTATAGCAATCGAAGGCAAGCAGGTTGTGAAAGTGATCGTCGTTCCGGGCAATCTGGTGAATGTGGTGGTGAAGGTGGTGAAGGGCTGATTCAACGCGAAGCCGCGAAGGGGAATCCACCACGGAGACACGGAGAAGAAGTCCTCTTGATGGACGATAATCTTTGTGACAACTATTCAGCGGCTCCAACCAGATCAATCCCAACCGATTGTCATTCCGAGCACCCGGTGTTGGCGCGAGGAATCTGTATTTTCTTAAACACAACGAAAATGCAGATTCCTCCCCTTCGCTCCGCTCAGGGTCGGAATGACAATCCCTTAGGGAAGCTCTGAACAACCAGGGCTTTTGAACCAGCGTGAGCTGGAGGGCAGATTCAGCCGCCTTTTGGATCGGTTTTCAGGTGAGGGTTTTGCGTTTGCTGTGCCCGAATGCGCCGTGCTGCGCCCCGAGCAACACTACGCCGTCGTTGGGCACAGCAGTCTCTTGCGAACCATGAACAGATTCACCAGGGCGAAGGCGGTGAACAGCCGATTGGCATTCTTCGCCATGCCTCGGTAGCGTACCTTCACGAATCCGAATTTTAACTTCAGCACGCCAAATACATGCTCGACTTTCGAGCGCACCCGCGACTTCGTCCGGTTCTTGGCCCGCTCCACTTGGTCAATCCGGTTTTTGTAGCGATAGCGCTTGTTGGTGCAGTCCTTGGCACGCGGCGAGCATTCGTGAATTACCTCGCGCTGCCCGCGATAGGCTTGGTCGCCCCAGACGTGGGTCTCATCGCCATGCAACAGCTCTGGCAATACCGTCGAGTCGGACACGTTGGCCGCCGTGGCTACTGCGCTATGCACCAGCTTTGTCTTGCTGTCCACGCCCACATGCGCCTTCATCCCGAAATACCACTGCTTGCCTTTCCGGGTCTGGTGCATCTCCGGGTCGCGCTTCTGTTGCTGGTTCTTCGTCGAACTCGGGGCGTGAATGATGGTCGCGTCCACAATAGTACCCGTCGAAATGCGCACACCGCGCTGCTGCAAGTACAGGTTCACGGTCTCCAGAATCTCGCCCCCCAGTCGATGCTCTTCCAGCAAGTGGCGGAACTTGCACACCGTGGTCTCATCCGGCACCGGCTCGCTCCCCAAGTCGATTCCGGCAAACTGTCGTAGCACGGGCGAATCGTACAACGCCTCTTCCACCGCCGGGTCCGACAGGTTGAACCAGTGTTGGAGGAAGTAGATGCGCAGCATGCGCTCCAGTCCGACGGGACGACGCCCATTACCAGCCTTCGGATAATGAGGCTCGATCAGAGCGCAGAGTTCGCGCCACGGCACGACCTGCTCCATCTCTTCAAGAAACATCGCACGCCGCGTCTTCTTTGTGTACCGCTCGAACCCAGTCGTCATCGCCAGTGTCTGCTGCCTCATCTGCTTTCAGAGTCTCTGGACTCAATCTACACATTGGCCCTGTGGAAAGCAGAGAACTTAATCAGAGATTCCTTAGTTGTCACAACATTGCGCGACCATCAACATTATTCCTCCGTGTCTCCGTGGTGGATTTGTTGATGTTAAGTTCTTCGCGACTTAGCGCCTTCGCGTTGAAAGATTTCCTCCCGCTGAAATGCTACGATTGAGCTACCGTGGAAAGCCAATCCATTGTCATCCTCGATTTCGGGTCGCAATACACCCAGCTGATTGCGCGGCGTATCCGCGAGCAGAGCGTCTTTTCGGTGGTACTGCCGTGCACAGCGACGCTGGACGAAGTTCGCTCCTACAAGCCGGCAGGCATCATCCTTTCCGGCGGCCCCTGCTCGGTGTATGACCAGGACGCGCCGCCCGCCGACGAGCGCGTATTCTCGCTTGGGCTGCCGGTGCTCGGCATCTGCTACGGCCTGCAGTTCATGACCCACAAACTGGGCGGCAAGGTGCGAGCGGCGGAAAAGCGCGAATACGGCCACGCGCAGATCGAGTTGCTCGACGGCTCGCGGCTCTTCAAAGACCTGCCGCGCACCCTGTCCGTGTGGATGTCGCACGGCGACGAGGCGCTCGAACTGCCGCCGGGGTTCCGGCTCGTCGGTCGTTCCGGCGCGAACACGGTGGCGGCGATCGAGGCGCCCGAGAAAAAGATGTACGCCGTGCAGTTCCATCCCGAGGTGCATCACACCCCGATGGGCACGGCCATCCTGCGCAATTTCGTGCTGGATATCTGCGGCGCCGCGCCCAACTGGACTCCGCAGCGCTTCATCGACGAAACCGTGCACGCCGTCCGCGAACAAGTGGGCGAGGGCCGCGCCATCTGCGCGCTGAGTGGAGGCGTGGATTCTTCGGTCGCAGCCACGCTGGTGGGCCGCGCCATCGGCGAGCGCCTCACCTGCGTGTTCGTCAACAACGGCGTGCTGCGCAAGAACGAATTCGCCAAGGTGCAGCAGAACCTGCAAGACAAGCTGGGCCTGCATATCGATGCGGTGGACGCCACCGCTCACTTCTTGGGCAAGCTCGCCGGCGTAACCGATCCGGAAAAGAAGCGGCGCATCATCGGCAACGAGTTCATCACCATCTTCGACCAGGAGGCGCATCGCATCGAGCGCGAGCAAGGCAGGGTCGATTGGCTGGTGCAGGGCACGCTCTATCCGGACGTGATCGAATCACGCTCGGTGCGCGGCCCCTCACAGACCATCAAGAGCCACCACAACGTGGGCGGGCTGCCGGAGAAGATGAAGCTGAAGCTGATCGAGCCGCTCAAGGACTTGTTCAAGGACGAAGTGCGCCGCATCGGCCGCGACCTCGGCATGCCCGAAGACATCCTGCAGCGCCAGCCGTTCCCCGGCCCCGGGTTGGCGGTGCGCATCCTCGGGGAAGTCACGCCTGAGCGCATTGCACTGTTGCAGGAGGCCGACGACATCGTGGTCAGCGAGATTAAGAACGCGGGACTCTATCAGAAAATCTGGCAATCCTTCGCTGTGCTGCTGCCGGTAATGTCGGTGGGCGTAATGGGCGACCAGCGCACCTATGCCTATACCTGCGCTATTCGCGCCGTGCACTCGGAAGACGGTATGACCGCCGACGTGGTGGAGCTTCCGTGGGACCTCCTTAAGCGCATCTCCACGCGCATCGTGAATGAGGTCAAGGGCATTAACCGTGTGGTCTACGACACTACCTCGAAGCCGCCAGGCACGATTGAGTGGGAGTGAACCTTTTGTAGAGCGTGTTTCATAAATAGGTTCGGCCTCAGCTTAGGTACTTACGTACGAGGCGGGTGAACTGATGAGCTTCTGTCATGAAGAAGCGGCAGAAGCTGTTGACGGACGAGCAGTGGCAACTGATTGAACCTTTGCTTCCCGAACCGAAGCGCCGGCGGGACAACCGGGGGCGACCGTGGGCACCGAACCGGGCCTGTTTTGAAGGCATTCTGTGGATTCTGCAAACCGGAGCGGCATGGCGGTTTCTGCCGGACGAGTTCCCCTCACCCGCGACCTGCTGGCGGCGGTTGAAGCAATGGGAAGATGAAGGCGTCTGGCTGAATGCGTGGCGCGCCTTGCTCGGTGCGCTGGATGAGGAAGGGCTGCTCCAGTGGGACGAGACCTTCCTGGACGGCAGCTTCGCGCCGGCAAAAAAAGGGGCGCTGCCGTCGGTAAAACCAAGCGGGGCAAGGGAACGAAGTGGATGGTACTGGTCGACGGTCAAGGTCTTCCGCTGGGAGTTCGGCTGGAAAGTGCCTCTCCGGCAGAAGTTACGCTTGCGGAAGCCACGCTCGCCGAAGTCCGCGTCCCGCGCCCGAAAGGACGGCCGCGGCAAAAGCCCGAGCGCATAATCGCTGACCGTGGTTATGACTCCGACCCGCTGCGTGAGCGACTGAAGAAGCGAGGCATCGAGCTGATTGCGCCCTACCGCAAGAACAACAAGGAACGGCGCTACGAAGATGGCCGTAAACTGCGGCGGTATCTGCGTCGCTGGATCGTGGAGCGAACCAATGCATGGCTTGGCCAGTTCCGCCGATTGCTGGTTCGTCATGAGCATCTGCTCTCCACCTACCGCGCCTTCTTCTACCTTGCCTGTTTCTGGATTACGCTGAGGCGCTGTTTATGAAACACGCTCTAACTAATTGAGTATTGAAAGGTAAATTTCTTCCGAGAGGAGCTCCTTTTTTGGAAACTCGCTTTAGAATCAGGCCATGACTCCTACTCATGATGTTTTCATCAGTCATAGTTCTGCTACGAAAGAGCTAGTGTAGTGCGTCATACAGATTGACGTTTATTCAGGGTGTGGCGAGCGCGCTTCACTTTTTCCAGGATATCGGTGGCTCGCGCGGTCCAGATGAACGGTTTGGGGCTCTCGTTGTGACGGTCGATGTAGGTGCCGATGGCCATGATGAGCTCTTCCAGATCGTGGAAGACACCACGACGCAGGCGATTTTGGGTCAGGTCGCGAAAGAAACGTTCCACCATGTTCAGCCACGACGCGCTCGTGGGAGTGAAGTGCAGATGGAAGCGCGGATGCCGCGCCAGCCAGCGCTGCACTTTGGGGTGCTTATGGGTGGCGTAGTTATCGCAGATCAAGTGGAGTTGTCGCTCCGCCGGAATGGTCTGGTCGATCAGACGGAGAAACTTGAGCCATTCCTGATGGCGATGCCGCTCTTGGCACAGGCCAAAGACTTCGCCGTTGGCCGCATTCAGCGCGGCAAACAAGGTGGCGGTGCCGTTGCGTTTGTAGTCATGCGTCATGGTGGCGCCGCGCCCACGTTTCAGCGGCAATCCAGGCTGAGTACGATCCAGAGCTTGAATCTGGCTCTTCTCGTCCGCGCACAGCACCAGCGCGTGCTCAGGCGGGTTGAGGTACAGACCGACGATGTCTTCCAGTTTCTCCGCAAACTGGGGATCGTTACTGAGCTTGAAGGTTTCCACGAGATGAGGTTTCAACCCGTGGGCCCGCCAGATGCGCCGCACACTGGCTTCGCTGATGCCTATGGCCGCTGCCATAGTGCGCGTGCTCCAGTGGGTGGCGTTGGTCGGCTGTTGGCGCGTGGTCATCGTCACCACACGTTTTGTCAGGCGGGCGCTGATCTTGGGTTTGCGGCCGGCCCGAGGCGCGTCTTTCGCTAATCCGGCCAGGCCCAGCGTGAGGAAGCGCTTGCGCCATCGGGAAACCTTTTTCGGCGTGATGGCCATAGCCGCCGCAATTTCCTGGTTCTGCTGGCCGGAAGCCGCGAACAACACGATGCGTGCACGCTCCGCCACCCGCACCGGGAGGGATCGACTCCGGGCTTGATATTCCAACACCGTCCGTTGCTCCGGACTCAACGTAATAGTAGGGGCTATGCGCATCCGCAACCGTGTCCTCAATCATAAGACGCGCGCGGATTGATAAAGGTTGTTAGTTATGACGCACTACACTAGCACGACACGTTTACTACAACGCTGTAGCAAACGGTTTGTCTCCTTGGTACGACGAAGCATTGCTGAATCTTGGTGATCAACTTGAAAATGAGTTGAGCAAAGGTATTCGTAGTAGTAAGAGTTTCTTGCTTCTACACAGCAAGGAGGCAATGAGAAAGCAGTGGGTGCCCTTTGAGATGGGGCTCGCCGAGACTATTTATCGTGAAAACCCGTCGTATCGGCTGGTCGTAGTAAAGCTTGACGAGGAGCCACTTTCCCGGTTTTGGGGGCAGTTTCTTTATGAGCCTTGGAATGATGACGATCAGCCAGGTTCTATATTACGTTTGTTATCAGATTTGACTGGGTGCAGGCCCATTACACAAATGTCAGCGGCCGCAGTACTTTCGACAGTGCCATCAGATGTGTTTCTGAATTCATCGAATACTGTAGCCGAACATACTCGCAACTATGTTCTGTATTACCTTGCACATGTCAAGCAATTGCTTTCCGCTGTTTGCTCTGTTGGATATGAGCAGGAACTTAGAGACACCCTTCGGAAGCTTTTAGAAGTCACGTTGTTTGAAAAGTTACCGCTATTACAAGGCGGTATTATTCCGGTAGCGCCAGGAATGTTTGAGGTGCTTTTTGCCAATCGTATGAGAATCCCTCCACGGGTCGAGATAAAGGGCTTGCCAGAACGCTACGAATGGAGATTGGTTAAGAATACAGAGGTTGCTTGTCGTATTACGATTATGGAGGCTGGAACTACAACGCCTGTTCAGCATCCGGTTCCGTTATCTATCTCAATAACCTTAGACGCAGAGCTTTAACATCGTCGAAGGACCTTGCGTTTTGTCCCTCAGGGGCTGAAGCCCAATTGCTGTGTTGCGGCGCGGCCCGGCTGAAGCCGGGCCCTTTCAAAGCTAATTGTTCAAACGCGCTACAGGGTAACCTTCGTTCCCAACAATTTCAGAATATCCTCCAGCCACGCCGGGCGCGCGGGCCAAGCGGGTGCGGTGATCAAGTTGCGATCCACGTAAGCCTGGTTGACGGCGATTTCCGCGTACCTCCTACAAAGCCCGCAACGCAGGCGGCAGACCCACGGCTCACGCCGTGAGTGACCATCTTCCGCCCGCTTCGCGGGCTTCGCATCACGAGAGCACATTCCAAATCGCCTGAACTGGACATTACTCTTGCAGTCATCCATAAAACCCTCGGCCCATGCTGCAGGCCTAAAGGTCTGCTCCACCCCGGTTCATGAACAATCCCGGCTAGTGGATCGTCCTTGTCTTGCGGATCATGTAATCCATCAGCAGGTACTGCCCGAGGGTGTACGGTGTGGTGAAGTAGGCTTTGCCGCGGCACATCTCGGTGACCTTCTGCACGAACTGGACGAGGCCGTAATCCGACGCCAGCATGAAGGTGTTGATCAGGATGCCCGCGCGCTTGCACTTGCAGACCTCCTCTAGCGTTTCGCTCACCACCAGCGGATCGAGTCCGAAGGCGTTCTTGTAGATGCGGCCATCCTCAAGGGTGAGCGCCGAAGGCTTGCCGTCGGTGATCATCACGATCTGCTTCATGTCCTTGTTCTGCCGCTGGAGCAACCGTTGGGCCAGGCGCAGGCCCTCGCGCGTGTTGGTGTAGTAGGGTCCTACGCGCACGCGAGCCAGTTGCGACAATGGCACCTCTTCCGCCGAATCGTGAAACAGGATCAGGCTGAGCGAATCGCCCGGGTACTGCGTGCGGATCAGGTGCGAGAGCGCCATGGCCACCTTCTTGGCGGGCGTGAAGCGGTCCTCGCCGTAAAGGATCATCGAGTGCGAGCAGTCCAGCATCATGACCGTGGCGCACGAGGATTGGTACTCGCACTGGTGGACATGCAAGTCGGAGTATTCGAGGTTGATCGGCAGCCCGAGACCTTCGCGCTGGATGGCGCAGGAGAGCGTCTGGTTGATGTCGAGGTTTAGCGTGTCGCCGAACTCATACGGTTTGGAGGCGCCGCTGGCCTCGATGCCGGTGGCCAGATCGCGCGTGTCGTGCCGCCCGAAACTCGATTTGCCCAGCGAGCCGAGCAGATCGCGCAGCGTCTTGTAGCCGAGGAAATCCAGGCTTTTGTCGGTGATCTCGAATTTGACCTGCGACTGCGCCTTTCCCACCTGCGGGCCAGCGGTCGTCGGGTTGGACTCGTCTTGCTGGTTGGACTCCTCTTGCTGCATGGAGATGAAGTCCTCCTCCTCCATACGCTGGAGGAGTTGCTCGATGAGTTGGTCGAGCGTGCCATCCATCTTCATCTCTTGCATCTGCTCCTGCATCTGCTGGTCGAGGAAGTCGTCACCGAGCAACGCATTCTCGATCGCTTGGCGAAGTTCGTCGAGGGTCTGCTGGTTCGCCATCTCGTACTGGTTCTGGAAGCCGCTCTGCAGCAGGTAGTCGGAGAGCGCGCTGAGCAGATCTTGCATGCTCATCTCCGAGGCAGGATCAGGGACGTATTTGGTGTAGCGGACGAATTTCATAACAGCTACCAGCTTTCAGCCATCAGCCGTCAGCGAGTGGTCAGTGGCCGCAAATGGTCGTTAGTCGTTAGCCCGTCACATCGAGCTTGCAGCTAACGACCAACGACAAACGGCCAACGCCGTTTCAACACTGACCACTGACCACTTAGTTGTACGGCCTACGGCGCAGCGGTCGCTCCGGGAACTCGGGATCGCCCTCGTGTTTGCGGCTGCTCTCCACCCGCTTGGGGCCTTTCTCGCTGGCGGTGAAGACGCGCTCTTCGTTGCGCCCGATGCGCTTATGAGCGTGGAGTCCTTCCAGCACGAACTCCGCCGCTGAAACCTGCAACTCAGCCCGGTCCTTGGCATCGACGCCGAGCGGGGTGAGCCCTTCCACTAACCCCTGGATGCCGCGTAATGAGTCCAGCAACTCCGAGCAGCCCGCGGTATCGGGCAGCTTGATCTCTCCGCCAAGATCAAACCACTGGACGACTTGCTGCATGCCGCCGCCGTCGCTGAAGTAGCCGTCGAAAGTCTGGGCGACGGCGGTGCGGATCAAGTCGCGCACCACGGTGTCGGCACCCTTCATCTCGCCCTCGTACTCCAGTTCCAGCTTGCCGGTGATGGCCGGCATGGCGGCATAGATATCGCCCACGCGCGGTACGACCGTGCCTTCGCGATTTACGATGGCGCGGCGCTCGGCGTTGGAGATGGCATTTTCCATGACGCTGATCGGCAGGCGCTGACTTACGCCGCTGCGCTTGTCGATGCGCTTGTCCTCGCGGGCCACAAACGCGATGTGCTCAACGACCTCGCGGACGAACTCCGGAACCTGAAGCTCGCGGCCATCGCGGCGGGTCCAGGCTTCCTGCGCGGTAATGGAAATGCCCTCGCGTATGCTGGCCGGATAATGCGTGCGGATCTCCGAACCGATGCGGTCCTTCAGCGGGGTGATGATCTTGCCGCGCGCGGTGTAGTCCTCCGGATTGGCGCTGAACACCAGGGCCACGTCGAGCGGCAGCCGGATGGGGTAGCCCTTAATCTGCACATCACCTTCCTGCATGATGTTGAACAAGCCGACCTGGATTTTTCCGGCCAGGTCCGGCAGCTCGTTGATGGCGAAGATGCCGCGATTGGCGCGCGGCAGCAATCCATAGTGGACTGTCAGCTCGCTGGAGAGTTCGTGCCCGCCGCGCGCGGCCTTGATGGGATCGATGTCGCCGATGAGATCGGCGATGGTCACGTCCGGGGTGGCCAGCTTCTCGACGTAACGCTGCTCTGGCGTGAGATACGCGATCGGCGTGTCGTCGCCAAGTCGCTCGATCTCGTTCCGGCAGCGGCGGCAGATGGGCGCGTAGGGGCTGTCGTGGATCTCACAGCCCGCGACATACGGCGTGCGCACGTCCAGCAGGCTGGTCAGGGCGCGCAGGATGCGGCTTTTGGCCTGCCCGCGCAGGCCAAGCAGGATGAAATGATGACGCGACAGAATGGCGTTCACGATCTGCGGGACTACAGTGTCGTCGTACCCCACAATCCCGGGGAAGATGTTCTCGCGCCGTTGCAGCTTGCAGATCAGGTTGTCGCGTAGCTCGTCTCTGACCAGGCGACTGCGCATCCGGCCCGAAGAAGAGTTACTGTTTTTGAGTTCGCCGAGAGTTCGGGGAAGGGTGGTCACTGGGGCCCTCACGAATCACACGATTCCAAAAAATCGAATTGAGCGACATCACCGGAGTCTCCGGCAAGCTGGAGCCTCCATAAGACGCCGAATTTGCACGTTTGGGGAACGCTGATGCCCAAGCCGCACAAGGTTGGACGCTCCCTGCCCTGTGCTGCGTTGCAGTTTATTCTGTCAGCCGTCAGCCATCAGCCGGCAGCTCTCAATCTTTTGCGGTGGACCAGAGTGACAACTCGGAGTTGCTGCTGTGCCTCAAATTGGAAGGTCGGCAGCTCTGTCTTCAGCATCACCTTCTGATCGAAGCGACCCTTCAGTTGGAAGCTGGCCGCCGACAGTCGTGAGCTGATGGCTGACGTGACTGCGGTGCCCCACCCTAGCCCGGTTTTGGTTAGGGTGGGTTGCGAGGCTGTCTCCGGCACGGGCGTCTTGAGAGATGTACGATATCGCCATTATCGGCGGCGGGCCGGCGGGAGCGGCGGCGGCGATCACCGCGGCGCGGGCAAGCGGGCGTGTGCTCCTGCTGGAAAAGGGCCGCTACCCGCGGCACAAGGTCTGCGGGGAATTCATCTCTGCCGAGAGCTTGCATTTGCTGGCGTCGCTGCTGCCAAATCCCAAGCTGCTGGACCCCGCCCCGCGCATCGCGCAGGCCCGCATCTTCGCCGAGGGCCGCTGTGTCCATGTCGCGGTGAATCCCGCCGGGGCCAGCGTACCGCGCTTCTTCTTGGACGAGGCGCTTTGGCAGGCAGCAGAGCAGGCCGGGATCGATTGCCGCCAGCAGACCACCGTGGCGCGCGCAGAGCAGGATGGCGAGCGATTCCTCCTGAGTTGCGACGGCAGGTGCTTGGCGGCACGAATGGTAATCGACGCCAGCGGCCGCTGGTCGAACTTCGGCGAGGCGAGCCCCGGCGCTGGTGTCTCCCCGGGGAGCAGCCCGCGTTTTCTCGGGCTGAAGGCGCATTTCCGGGAGACGGCCCCTATCCTTTCAAGCGATCTCTATTTCTTCGAGGGCGGTTACTGCGGCGTGCAGCCGGCCGGGGATGACGTGGTCAACGTGTGTGCCCTGGTGCTGCCGGACGTTGCTAAGAGTTTGTCCGAAGTTTTTGAGCGGAATCGCGACTTGGCCGCTCGCAGTCGCGCCTGGATGCTGCTTTTTGACGAAGTACGCACCTTTCCGGCGGTTCACGCTCGCCCGCAGCCGGTGCGGAATGGCGTGCTATGCGCGGGCGATGCCGCGGGGTTTATTGATCCTTTCCTGGGCGACGGCATCTCGCTGGCGCTGCGTACGGGCGAAGCGGCCGGGCTCATTGCATTAGAGTCTCTCAATTCGAGGGTAGCCGCCATCCGCTACGCACAAGAGTATGCGACGCGTTTCGCTCCGTTATTCATGAAAGCTGCCCGTCTGCGCTGGCTGCTCACCGCGCCCACTCCGCTGCGCCTGGCGGCGATGGGCCTGCTCCGGGCGCCGATGATTGCGAACTTTCTGGCCAGGGCCACGCGTTGAAACCGCTACCTGCTACTGCCGTCAGCTGTTGTCCTCACTGGCCACCGATC
This sequence comes from uncultured Acidobacteriota bacterium, assembly GCA_963837635.1. Lineage (GTDB taxonomy): Bacteria > Acidobacteriota > Terriglobia > Terriglobales > Acidobacteriaceae > CAWINY01. The sequence goes on along the minus strand of CAWINY010000007.1, from coordinate 625,530 downwards.
ACCGACCACTGACCACTGGCCACTGGTCACTGGCCACTGACCCCTATTCGCAAAGCTATTTGACAGCCCTTGAGCGCGCGTGTACAGTCCGCCCCGATTCCGCACAGGGAGGTGTTGTGAGCGCCGAAAGTGGTTTACAGACCTACCGTGATCCTGCGCGCTACTGGCTGGCGTTGGCCATGACTCCCGGATTGGGCGCGGCACGGGCTCGCACTCTGGCCGAGCATTTCGGCGGGGTGGAGCGCGTGTTCGAAGCCTCGCTGACCGAACTGGAGGCCACCGGCCTCAGAGCGGGCGCCGCGCAATCGATCGGCACGGGCCGATCCTTGCAATTGGCTGAGGAAGAGTTGGCGCGGGCGGCCGGCGCCGGAGCCCAGATGCTGACGTTGGACGACGTCCGATACCCGCCGCAGTTGCGCGAGATTTACGATCCGCCCATCGTGCTCTATGTGCGGGGCGATGCCTCGCTGCTCTCCGAGCCGGGCATTGCGATGGTCGGCACCCGGCACCCTACGCCCTACGGACTGGGCATGGCGGAGCGGTTGGGCTGCGACCTGGCGTCGCGCGGGCTCATCATCATCAGCGGACTGGCTCGCGGCATCGATACGGCCTCCCATCGCGTTACCGTGGCGGCCAAGGGAAGGACGATCGCCGTGCTCGGGACTGGCATTGACGTCATCTATCCGCGCGAGAATCAGAAACTTTCCGAGCAGATTCTGGTGTGTGGCGGCGCGATCATCACGGAGTTTCGGGTGGGGAGCTTCGCCGCCCCGCAGAACTTTCCCATCCGCAACCGGATCATCAGCGGGCTGGCCGCCGGGGTGCTGATCGTGGAAGCCGGCGAGTACAGCGGAACGCGCATTACCGCACGCTGCGCGCTCGAGCAGAACCGCGACGTCTATGCCGTCCCCGGCAATGTCACGAATAAAGGTTCGTGGACGCCGAACACGTTGATCAAGCAAGGCGCCAAGCTGGTGGCCACCTGGGAAGACGTGTGGGAAGAACTGCCCACGGCGGTGAAGGTCAGGCTCACCCCGGAGCGTCCCACGAGCGAAGCACCCGCGACATCCTCGTTGTTTGAGCCTGAAAATGGCCTTGCTCCTCACGAGAAAAAAATCTTCTCGCTGCTGAAGTGCGACGAAGCCACGCAATTGGACGAGCTGATCGAGCGTCTGGAAGGGCAGCTCTCGTCCCCGGAAATCTTTGCCGCGCTGTTCGAACTGGAACTGAGCGGCAAGGTCCGGCAGTTGCCGGGGAAGAACTACGTGAAGAGCTTCTAGCCGCGAGTTTGGATAAAAGCGCTATTGGCTGTTGGCTATTGGCTGTTGGCTAGTCTTGTGCCCGCTGCACGGACGGTGGTTGGAAAATCGACCTTGACCGTGGGCTATGCTCTGCAACAGAAACTGAAAGAGCCGTCACCTCGTGGACTGAAACAGCCACCAACTCGCAGACCCGCAGCGACCTCAGGAATGTGAATGCCAAGAGCCAAAGGCCAAGAGCCAAGAGCGGTTTTGCCGCGGATGCGAGCCAAGTGCTTAATAGACAACGGCCAAGAGCCAATAGCCAACAGCGGTTTTCTGCGAAATGTCCAATGGTCACGAACAAAAAGCTGACAGTCGCTTTTGCGCAATCGCCGATCCTCGTGCTAGGGTCTCAGAAGTTTGAACATTGTCAGCAACCAGGATTCAGGAACGAACATTGTCAAAAGGGTTAGTCATTGTCGAATCGCCCGCGAAGGCGAAGACCATTCAGAAATACCTGGGCAAGGGCTTCGAGGTGGAAGCGTCGCTTGGGCATGTGAAAGATCTGCCCAAGAGCAATCTCGGCGTCGATCTGGAAAACAATTTCGAAACCGAATACACCGTCATCCCGGGCAAGGAGAAGGTCCTGGCCAAGCTGAAGAAGCTGGCCAAAGACGCGGACATCATCTATCTGGCGCCCGACCCGGACCGCGAAGGCGAAGCCATCGCCGCGCATCTCGCCGACGAATTGGGCGACGGCCTGCCCAAGGCGAAGCGCAAGAAGAAGTCTGGCGAGGACGAAGGCAAGCGCATCGTGCGCGTGACCTTCAACGAAATTACGCCCCGCGCGGTGAAGGAAGGCATGGAGCGGGCGCACGAGATCGACCGCAACCTGGTCGATGCGCAGCAGGCGCGGCGCGTGCTGGACCGCCTCGTCGGCTATCAGATCTCACCCCTGCTGTGGGATAAGGTGCGCCGGGGACTGTCCGCCGGGCGCGTGCAGACGGTGGCGCTGCGGCTGATCGTCGAGCGCGATCGCGAGATCAAGGCTTTCGAGAAGAAGGAATACTGGACCATCGACGCGCATCTGTCTTCTGGCAAGCCGCCCGCCTTCGACGCGCGGCTGCTTTCACGTGGCGACTCCAGCGAGAAACTTGAAATTCCCAACGGCGAGGAAGCGGAAAAGACTCCGCGTCGCGTTGGAGACCGCCGCGTGGAGCGTCCGCTCGGTCGATAAGCGCGAGCGCCGGCGCAATGCCGCCGCGCCGTTCACCACCTCGAAGCTGCAGCAGGATTCCTCGCGCAAGCTGCGCTTCAGCGTGAAGCGCACCATGATGCTGGCGCAGCGCCTGTATGAAGGCGTGGAACTCGGCGACGAGGGCTTGGTCGGTTTGATCACCTACATGCGCACGGATTCGACGCGGGTCTCGGACGAGTCGTTGCACGAAGTGCGCGAGATGGTCCTTTCCAACTACGGCGAGCCGTATCTGCCGCAGTCGCCCAACGTTTACAAGTCCAAGCAGAAGGGGGCGCAGGAGGCGCACGAGGCGATCCGTCCGTCGTCGGTGCTGCGGCATCCGGACTTCGTCGCCAAGTACGTGCAGCCGGACGAAGCCAAGCTCTATCGGCTGATCTGGCAGCGCTTCGTGGCCTCGCAGATGAACCCGGCGGTCTTCGATCAGACCACGGTGGACATCGATGCCCACCCGGCAGACCACGGCGATCCCTATCGCCTGCGCGTGACCGGCTCGGTCCCGAAGTTTGACGGCTTCCTGAAAATCTACGAAGAGTCGAAGGAAGGGAAGGACGAGGAGGACGAGGCGCTCAAGCACAAGCTGCCGCCGTTCGAGCCGGGCCAGAAGCTGACGCTCAGGGCGCTGCATCCGGAGCAGCATTTCACCGAACCGCCTCCGCGCTACAACGAAGCCTCGCTGGTCAAGGAACTGGAAGAGCGCGGCATTGGGCGGCCTTCGACCTACGCGGCGATCCTGAGCACCATCCAGGAGCGGCAATACGTGCAGAAGCTCGGCGGCAAATTCATACCGACCGAGATTGGGTTCGTCGTCACTGACCTGCTGGTGGAAAACTTCAAGGACATCTTCGACCCGCAGTACACCGCGCGGCTCGAAGAAGAGTTGGACGAGATCGAAGAAGGCACCGAGAAGTGGACGGACGCGCTCGCGGAGTTCTACAAGAAGTTCGAGGTGGACCTCGCATACGCTGAAACAGCACATGCAGAACATCAAGCGTATGGAGAAGCCCACAGACGAAAAATGCGAGCGCTGTGGGTCGCCGCTGGTGATCAAGTGGGGCAAGCACGGGTCGTTTTTCGCATGCAGCGCCTACGACAAGAAAGATCCGAACTCCTGCACCTTCACCAAGGAAAATCCGATTGACTTGCCGGACCTCGATTCTGCGGACGTGCAGGAGACCTCGCAGGAAGAATACTGCGAGAACTGTGGACGGGTGATGGTGCTGAAACGCGGGCGCTTCGGCCAGTTCATGGCGTGCACCGGATATCCCGATTGCAAGACGACGCGGCGCCTCGATCAGGGAAAGAAAATCCCCGATGTGCCGCTGGAAGAAAAATGTCCACAGTGCGAACGAAACATGGTGCTGCGCAACGGGCGCTACGGCGAGTTCGTGTCGTGCAGCGGCTATCCCGAGTGCAAGTACGTGAAGCAGAACTTCGTCGGGGTCAAGTGTCCGGATTGCAAGACGGGCGAGTTGGTGGAGAAGAAGGCACGCCGGCGCGGCAACCTCTTCTACGGGTGCTCGACCTATCCCAAGTGCAAGTTCACCTCGGCGTACAAGCCAGTGGCGGAGAAGTGTCCCAAGTGCGGCAGCGAGTACCTCGTCGAAAAGAACTTGAAATCGGGAGCGGTGATCGCTTGCCCGAACTCAGCCTGCGACTACGAGAAGCCGAACCCGAACACCGCAGCGGTGGCGTAAGTTGAGGCGTTTTGCGGGCGTGAGCGAAGCGGGAGCCCGGGCCCCCAATACGCGCCGTAGTTGCGCGTTTTGGGGTGGAAGAGCCCGCAGCCGAAATCCTGACGCGGAGCGAAGCGAAGCGGAAGGATCTTGCGGGCACCACCAGGAGCCTCGGTAACGCACGCGAGATCCTTCGCTTCCTCACGCCAACAGCAGGCGTTCGTCGCTCAGGATGACACCTTTACCCATAAATGACCCGATCACCCCGACGGTCCGATCACCGGCGCAACCCCGCGCCCCTAATGGATTTTTGGCCGACCGTCTAGGGTCTTTCCCGCTCTCGTGGAAGGGCAAAGCAGTGACATGCTGTGCTTTAACGGCTCAGCGCCATGCCCACTCGTCCGCCAGCGTGGAAATCGATCGTCCATCGTGCCTGGGCGCAGGTGCGTCCGTCGTGGGGCTTGCTGCTGGGCATCCTTCTGCTCGACCTGCTTGCTATTCCGCTGGCGCTGTTGCTGCCGTTGCCCCTGAAACTCGCGGTAGACAGCCTGACCGGTTCGCCCGCCACGCGTCAGTTCTGGCAGTACTGGCTGCCGGCGGCGCCGCAGAGCAGGAGCGCGCACCTGTTTTTTGCGGTGGGCATGATGCTGATCGTTGGCGTGCTGCAGCATATCGTCGGTTTCGTCAACTGGTTGCTGCATACCTATACGGGCGAGCGACTGGTGCTCGACTTCCGCTCGCGCCTGTTCTTTCATGTGCAGCAGCTCTCGTTCGCCTATCATGACCGGGCCGGCGCGGCGGACCTGACCTATCGCATCCAGTATGACGCCCCCGCCATCCGCGACCTGACCCTAAATGGCCTGCTCCCGCTGCTCAGTTCCGTGCTGACGCTGGGCGGCATGCTCTATGTGACCGCTTGCATCGACCGATCCATCGCCCTGGTGGCGGTCCTCACCTGTCCGGCGTTGTTCCTGGCCACGCGCAAGTACAGCCGCCGCATGCGCACCGAATGGAGCGAGGTGAAAGACCGCGACAGCCTCGCCATGTCGGTCATCCAGGAGGTGCTGGGCGCCTTGCGTGTCGTAAAGACCTTCGGCCAGGAGCGCCGCGAACACGATCGCTTCATGGAGCACTCCGGGAGCTATGTCAGCGGCCAGCTTCGACTATCGATGCTGCAGGGCAGCTTCTACGTGCTGGTTGGGGTGACGCTGGCGGCGTGCAGCGCCGCCGCGTTGTTGCTCGGTGCAAGGCATGTGGAGGCGGGGTTGCTGACCGTGGGTTCGCTGCTGCTGGTAATGACGTACCTTGCCAAGCTCTACGAACCGCTCGGAACCATCAGCGGCAAGTTCGTGGATCTGCAGGCAGCGGTGGTTAGCCTGGGGCGCGCCTTCTCCGTGCTGGACGAGTTGCCGGAGTTAGTCGATCGTCCGCGGGCGCGAGTGGCGCGCCAGACCCGCGGCGCGCTGGCCTTCCGCAACGTACGCTTCCAGTACGGAAACAAGCCCGTGCTCCGGAACGTATCCTTTGAAGTTGCGCCCGGAACGCAGGTCGGCATCTGCGGCGCCAGCGGGGCAGGGAAGAGCACGCTGCTCAGCCTGCTGACCCGGCTCTATGATCCGCTGGACGGCAACATTGAGTTGGACGGAGTGGACCTGCGCGATTATCAGATCGCGTCCTTGCGCCAGCAGTTTGCCATTGTGTTGCAGGAACCGGTGCTGTTCTCGACGACGATCGCGGAGAACATCGCCTACGCCCACCCGGGCGCCACGCGCGAGCAGGTGATCGCAGCCGCCAAAGCTGCCCGCGCACATGAGTTCATCACAGGTCTGGCGCAGGGCTATGAGACCGAGGTCGGCCAGCGTGGGGTCCTGCTGTCCGGCGGCGAGCGGCAACGGATTTCGCTGGCGCGCGCCTTCTTGAAGGACGCGCCAGTGTTGGTGATGGACGAGCCGACCAGTGCCCTGGACCTGCTCACCGAAAGCGCCGTGGTCGAGGCGATCCGTGATCTGATGCGCGGGCGCACCAGCTTCGTGGTAGCTCACCGGCTGAGCACGCTGGAGAACTGCAACGTCGTATTCCACCTGGAAGGCGGCACGCTCACGCGGCTGCGGGATGCGGGGCCCCCAATGACTGCTAAGGCGGTGGAGCCATTCCAGCCGGAACTGATCCGCAACCCGCTGCACGAGACCTTTGCCGAGCCGCGCGCCCACTTTGTCGCAGGCGCCCTCAGTGGAGACTAGAACCTGGCAAGCAAAATTTGTGCGCGTTCATCCAGGGATGGACATCGCAGCTTTTTCCTGTAAAACTGGCGGCTTCAACCTTCGGTGATTCGGCTCCGCCAGCGCGGTTGCGGATGACGGAAGCGGTAACTGCATGAAACGCAGAAAGGATCCCGGCCCATGATGCAATCCGCGCCGTTTGCGCTCGATCTGGCCCTGGTTTCCGCGGGATTGCTGGGTTTCCGCCACGGTTTCGATTACGACCACATCGCCGCCATCACCGACATCGCCGGGGTACAGAACAGCACCCGCCGGGCGATGAAGAGCGGCCTGATGTACGCTCTGGGACACGCGGCCACGGTCGCTGTCCTTGGTCTCGCCGTCATCCTCTTCCAGTTGAGCCTGCCGGGAGGGATCGACGCCTGGATGGAGCATGTGGTTGGCATTACCCTGCTTTTGCTCGGGGTTTACGTGCTGTGGAGCACTCTCTTGCGGAATCGGCTGCACGATCATTCGGGTCATCCGCATGACCACATGCACGCGCCACGCACCCGGGTCACGCTGTTGATCAACGGAATCTTGTGGCTGGCATGGCGTGTGCGCCGAATTTTCAGCAAGACGCCGGTCGAACGTTATCGCCTTTTCGGTGACGGCCTGGGGAATTCGCCGGCCCTGTTGGTCGGCGTCATTCACGGACTTGGTGCGGAAACCCCCTCTCAGTTGCTCCTGTTCCTGCTCGCGGCCAATCTTGGCGGCATCGGCAAGGGCGTGCTGGGACTGGGCGCCTTCATCACCGGGATGCTTGCTATGAACACCATCATGTGCGCCGCCGCAACCGGCCTGTTCCGTGTTTCCATGAATCGTCCCAAGGCCTTCCAGTGGGTCGCCGGGCTCAGCGCTGCCTATAGCATCCTTGTCGGGTTGGTCTTTCTGGCAGGAACTTCGAGCCTCGCGGCTGTACTTAGGCACTAAGCTCCGATCCAGTGGTCAGTGGGCGGTGAACAGCGGGCAGTATTCCCTGGATGACCGAGCACTCAACCGTGGCCACGAGCACTAGCCACTGGCACCGAGCACTGGCCACTGCTCACTGACCACTGCCACTTGGACCCGCTACCCGGTACCTGATCCCATACCTGCTGAACGCGCAAATTACTGAGTACCTCAGCTTTACAGGCGGAATCGGCGCGTGTTAGGCTCAGAGAGCCACAGGAGAATAAGACAAAAAGCAGGAGCACACCCGGTTCAGTGTTAGCCACAGAGCGTAAGCAAACCATCATTCACGAGTACCGCACCCACCAAACCGACACGGGAAGTCCGGAAGTCCAGATTGCGATTTTGAGCGGGCGAATTGGTGAGTTGACGGAGCATTTCCAAACGCACAAGAAGGACCATGCTTCCCGGCGTGGTCTGCTGATACTAGTCAGCAAGCGCCGTAGTTTGCTGGACTATCTCAAGAAATACGATTCCGAACGCTACAAGACTGTCATTTCGAAGCTCGGCATCCGCAAGTAGCCGGACGGCCAATAGCGAGCGGTCTCGGCACCGGGCGGGCGTGTGCCCGCCAGTGCGTATTTCCGACAACCCCAACCCGTGCTTCGCGCCCGTTGGAGATTTGTGGCGAGCACTCCCGCACGCGAAAGTGCGGGGAGTCCGGCGTGGCCTTTACCTGTGCAGGCCCGTGGCGTTGCTCCTGAAGGGAAGGAAAGCATAATGAAGCCTGAAGCCCACCAGGTCAGTGTGGAGTTGACCGGCGGCAAGACCCTGGTCTTTGAAACTGGAAAAATCGCAAAACAGGCCCACGGCGCCGCGCTCGTCAAGTTTGGCGACAATGTCGTATTGGCCACTGCTTGCGCTAACCAAGAAGGCCGGGAGGGAATCGACTTTTTCCCGCTCACGGTGGATTACCGGGAATACACATACGCCGGCGGCCGTTTCCCCGGCGGCTTTATCAAGCGGGAAACACGCTCCAGTGAGCGCGAGATCCTTACCAGCCGTATGATCGACCGTCCCATCCGTCCGCTGTTCCCCGAAGGGTTCCGCAACGAAACGCAAGTCATCGCCTTTGTTCTCTCCGCCGACGCGGAGAACGATCCCGATGTGCTGGCCATCAACGGCGCTTCCTGCGCGCTGACGATCTCCGATATCCCATTCCATGGGCCGGTCGGCGCCGTTCGCGTGGGTCGCTCGGCGGACGGCCAGTTCATCGTCAATCCCACCTACGACGAGATGCGCGACGGTGTGCTGTCGCTGATGGTCGTCGGCACCGCCGATGGCATCGTGATGATCGAAGCCGGCGCCAAGGAAGTGGACGAAGACACCGTGCTCGGCGCCATCGAGTTCGCCCACGCGGAGATCAAGAAGATCTGCGCGGCGCTTTCCGGTCTCGCCAGCAAGGTGGGCAAACCGAAGCGCGAAGTGGCGACGGTCGAACTGGATGAGGCCTACATCCAGAGCCTGCGCGCCAAAGTTGGCGAGCGCCTGACCGAGGCGCTGAACACCGAGAAGTACCCGAAGAACGAGAGCTATGCCCTGGCCAAAGCGATCAAGAAAGAGCTGAAGGACGCGATCCCCGAGGAGAACGCAGAGGAACGCGCCAAGCTGTCGAAGTATTTCGAGATCCTGCGCGAGCGCATCTTCCGCGACCAGGTGCTGGATTTGAAGCGGCGCCCGGATGGACGTGCCTTCGACCAGATCCGCGAGATCTGGATCGAGAGCGGCGTCTTGCCGCGCACCCACGGCTCGGCGATCTTTACTCGCGGGGAAACCCAGGCGTTGGTCACCACCACGCTGGGCACCTCGGATGACATGCAGCGCATGGAACATTTCGAGGGCGAATCGAAGAAGCGCTTCATGCTGCACTACAATTTCCCGCCGTTCTCGGTGGCCGAAGTGGGCTTCCTGCGGGGTGCCGGCCGGCGTGAGATCGGCCACGGCGCGCTGGCGGAGCGGGCTCTCACTGCCGTGCTGCCGTCGGAAGACGACTGGCCTTATGCCATGCGCGTGGTGTCGGACATCCTGGAGTCGAACGGCTCCTCCTCGATGGCGAGCGTCTGCGGCGCCTCGCTGTCCCTGATGGACGCGGGCGTACCGCTGAAGGCCCCGGTGGCCGGCGTGGCCATGGGCTTGGTGAAGGAAGGCGACAAATACGCCGTCCTCACCGACATCGCGGGCGCCGAGGACCACTACGGCGATATGGACTTTAAAGTAGCCGGCACGCGCGATGGCATTACCGCGCTGCAGATGGATATCAAGGTGATCGGCATCACGCCGGCCATCATGCGCGAAGCCCTCGATCAGGCATACCGCGGCCGGTTGCACATCCTCGACTGCATGGAAAAGGTTCTGACCGAGGCGCGCACCGCCGTCAGCGCGTACGCGCCGCGCTTCTACACCCTGCAGATCCCGGTGGACAAGATCCGCGATTTGATCGGGCCTGGCGGCAAGGTCATCCGCGGCATCGTCGAGCAGACCGGGGTGAAGATCGACGTCGAAGACTCGGGCCGGGTGAACGTGTCCTCCGCCGATCAGGTTGCGGCAGCCAAGGCGCTGCAGATGATCGGTGACATCACCGCGACCGCCGAGATAGGGAAGACCTATCTGGGCACGGTCTCGCGGCTGGCCGATTTCGGCGCGTTTGTCGAGATCCTGCCTGGCACCGATGGTCTGCTGCATATCAGCGAAGTTTCCGAGCAACGCATCCGCGACATCCGCGACGAGCTGAAGGAAGGCGATCAGGTGCTGGTGAAGGTGCTCTCCATCGAGGGCAATCGCATCCGGCTTTCGCGCAAGGCGATCCTGAAGGAGCAGCGCGCCAAGATGGCGGGCACAACGGTTGACGCTTTGGAGCCGGCGACGGTTCTCGAAGGCGGCAGCGAAGACGGAGACGACTTCGACGGCGGCAGCAGCAGCAGCGGCGGCGGCGACGAGCCCAACTTCAACCGGGTGGAAGGCGAAGCGCAACCGCAGCATCATGCCAGCAGCGACCGCGGCCCTCGCGGCGGCGGACGCCCGGGTGGCGGTGGACGCCCGGGTGGCGGTGGTCGTCGCAGACCCGGAGGCGGTGGTCCGCGCGGTGGTCCCAGAGGTGGCGGCGGTGGAAGGCACTAAACTATTTTGCCGCTGATTGGCGCTGATGAACGCTGATCAATAAAAATAGAAAAAACTAAAGGCCGTGGCAGAATGCCACGGCCTTTTTTCCTCGGTGTTCTTCCTCTGCGTTCTCCGCGTCCTCTGTGGTGAAAAGGTTCGTACTCGGCGTCATCAGCGGCCCAATGGTTTACCGTCCGACGCCCCACGGCGCGGCCACGGCGCGCCGTGGGAAGACGTCGCCGATGCGCTTGATCTCGGCGCCGACCTCGCAAAGCTTTTCTTCAATGCGTTCATAGCCGCGGTCGAGATGATACACGCGGTCGATGATGGTCTCGCCATCGGCCACCAGCGCCGCCAGCACTAGCGAGGCCGAGGCGCGCAGGTCGCTGGCCAGCACCGCGGCGGCGCTCAGCGGGGACCTGCCGCGCACGATGGCGCGCCGCCCCTCGATGCGAATATTGGCGCCCATGCGGGTCAATTCCTGGGCGTGCATGAAGCGATTTTCGAAGATGTTCTCCGCGATCAGCGAGGTGCCGTCCGCTTGCGTGGCCAGGGCCATGTACTGCGCCTGCAAATCGGTGGCGAAGCCGGGAAATTCCTCGGTCGCTGACGTCGGACGCGGCGAGCGCTTCCGGGGCGCTGACCACCAGCGTGTCAGGCGATTCCTGATGCACCTCGACCCCGGTCTCCTTCAACTTGGCGATCAAGGCTTTCAGGTGCGCGGGCGCGCAGTCGGCGATGCGCAACTCCTCGCCGCACAGCGCTCCGGCGATGAGGAATGTGCCCGCCTCGATACGATCGGGAATAATGCGATGCCGCACCCCGTGCAGCTTCTCGACGCCCTGGATGCGGATCCTCGGCGTGCCCGCGCCCTCGATCTGGGCGCCCATGGCGTTGAGCAGATTCGCCAGATCCAGCACCTCGGGCTCGCAGGCGCAGTTTTCCAGGATGGTTTCGCCCTCGGCCAGGGTGGCGGCCATCAGGATGTCTTCGGTGCCGGTGACGGTGATCTTCTCGAAGACAATCTCCGCGCCGTGCAGCCGGTCGGCTCGGGCTTCCACGTATCCGTGTTCCTGCTTGATCTCGGCGCCGAGCGCTTCCAGGCCCTTGAGGTGGAGATCGATCGGACGAGCCCCAATGGCGCAGCCGCCGGGCAGCGAGACCCGAGCGCGTCCCATGCGCGCCACCAACGGGCCCAGAACCAGCGTGGAGGCCCGCATGGTTTTGACCAGGTCGTAAGAAGCTTCCGGAGCGACCAATTTCTCACAGCAGATGGCGGTGCGATGCTGCCCGCCTCCATAGCTAAAGCTAAGTTCGACCTCGGCGCCCATGGCGGCCAGCAGCTTGCGCGTGGTTTCAATGTCCCGGACTTGCGGGATATGTTCCAGAATTACCGGTTCTTCGGTGAGCAGCGCCGCCGCCATGCAGGGCAGCGCGGCGTTCTTGGCGCCGCTGATGTGGACGGTGCCGCGCAGCCGATTGCCGCCGCGGATGACCAGCTTATCCATGTTGCGAAAACCTTCTTATGAATGCGAATGGAAGTGCAGCTTGGCTTATTGTAAGGAAAAATCCCCCTCCGGGCATAGAAGTCCGATCTTGAGGGTGCCCCACATCTGCCCGGGGTTGGCAGATGTGGGTTCTCTTTCGTCATCCCATCAAAACGGGCAGATGTGGGGCACCATCACGTTCCGAAACCGGGTGAGAAGGCCGGGTTTCGTTTTCATTCGATATTCACGTATGCGTCATCATCCCGAAACACACGCAATCGTAAACTTCAGACTTGGAAGGTGTGACGAATGCCTATGCACGCAAACGACATGCATGACTTTGCCGATGATTTTGACCGAGTCGTATTCTCCGATGGTCAATTGCTGGGCTCCGCCTGCATCTACTGTCAGCGGTTTATCGCGTTTTACGAAGACGCTGAGCAACTGTCCCAAGCAGAACGCGCCCATACGTGTCCCGAGATGATGAGGACGGCATAGTGGTCAGTGGCCAGTCCTGAATACCAATCTCCCTGTCCTGCGGCTGCTGGACCGAACGACGGGCTGCCGTTGTCCCAATCGGAAATCATCAATCACAAATTGAAGATTCATGCCCCCGCACGCTTGTAGACGGCGTAGGCGGCGCAGGGTCTCTCCTCGGGTGTAGCGTCCGGCACGTGGCTGGCCACCATCAACGCCAGGGCGCACGAGGCGAGATGGGCGATCATGTCGTCGCTGCGGTTGACCATCACCACCGGCACACGCGCGCCAACCACCAGTCCGGCAAGCTGAGCGTCCGCAAAATGTTTGAGTTGCTTGATCAGGATGTTGCCCGCCTCCGCGTGCGGCACCACGAGGATATCGGCGTGGCCCGCCACCGGAGAATTGATCCCCTTGGCTCGGGCTGCCTCCTCGGAGATGGCAACGTCGAATCCGGTGGGGCCATCGAGAATGCCGCCCGTGATCTGGCCGCGCTCGGCCATCTTGCAAAGCACGGCCGCATGGATCGTCGATTCCAGCTTGGGGGAGATCGTGTCCTGGGCGGAGAGAATGGCCACCTTGGGAGCGCTCAGGCCCAGCGCGCGGGCGAGGTCAATGGCGTTCTGGATGATGTCCCGCTTGTCGTCGAGCGTGGGCGCGATATTCACGATCGCGTCAGTGACGAACAAGGGCCGCGGGAAGCTGGGGACATCCACGGCGAAGACATGACTGATGCGCCGCTCGGTGCGCAGTCCCGAAGGGGAGTCCACGAAGTGCAGCAGTTCATCGGTGCAGAGGCTGCCCCGCATCAGGGCCGCGACCTTGCGCTGGCGCGCCATCCCCACCGCCACCTCCGCGGCCGCATGGCTGTGGGGGGTGTTCACGATGTAGTAAGGCCTCAGGTCGATGGCGGCCTGTTCGGCAGCGGCGCGGATTCTCGCCTCCGGTCCGACCAGCACCGGGACGATCAGATTAGCTTTGGCCGCTTCCGTGGCCACGACCAGCAAATGGCTGTCCACCGGATGCACCACCGCTACCGGGATGGGCGCGTGGTCCTTCGCGGCTTCCATGAGCCGGCGATAGTGGCGTCCCCGCTCCAGCAGCTTGATCTCGGGCAGTTGCACGCGCTCGCGGGAGATCTTCTCCTCGGGCGCGATGACCTCCGCCGTCCCGCTGATCACCACTTCTCCGCTCTGATTGACGGCCTGGCAGTCGAAGATGACGCGATGATTCTCTTGGTGCTTTTCGGCTACCTTGACCGTTACCGTGACGGTGTCGCCAATCCCCACCGGCCGCCGGAAGCGCAGCGACTGTCCCAAGTAAATCGTGCCCGGGCCGGGAAGCTGCGTGCCCAGCACGGTAGAGATGAGCGCGCCTCCCCACATGCCGTGGCCGATGATCTTGTGGAACATGTCGCTCTTGGCGTAGGCTTCATCGACGTGCGCCGGATTCACGTCGCCCGACATGATGGCGAACAATTCAATGTCTTTCTGCGCGAGGGTGCGGACGATGCTGGCGGATTCGCCCACCTGCAACTCGGCGTAGGTGCGGTTCTCGATGCGGTTCATCGTGATCTCCGTATGAACGGGTATTGCACGACTCGAGAGAACTTTACACCGGCGAGCGTGTGCTGGCCAGAGGGGGACATTGTAGCGCTGGCGTCCCGCCGGCGGGCTCGGATGCTACGCCCTAACCTAAGGCTGCGGCAAACCTTCGGAGGGCGTCATCCTGAGCGACCGGACGCCTTCTTTCGGCGGAAGGGAGCGAAGGATCTCGCGTGTGCTGCCCAGAAAGTCATTCTAAGGGACCATTCCTACTGTCGATCGAGCCGAATCACCACCTTGGTGAGTCGATGCGGAGCAACCACCATGTCGGGAGGGAAGCTCTCGTACACATACATTAGATCCTCAACCCGGTACGAATTCTCCTCCCCTTTCTTGCTCTTGAGCACCACTCGCTCGCCAACTCGCGGGACCGATGAAACGACGAGCCCTAGGACCGAGGCAATGACCTTACCGTCGCGGACGAATTCCAGGACGCCCGTACGAGTCCCGCTTTCCGTACTTCCCAGAAAGGTGGCGTCGCGCCAGGGCGCAACGCTGCCGATGTATCCTGTCGGCGCTTTGTAAGTCGATTCAGAGGCGGCGATCAGTTCTCTGGCCGTGACTATTTCGATTCTTGCCTCTTGAAGAACAGCGGCAGCAACACATCCCTGTTCCCGCAACATTCCAAGCAACAAATGCTCAGTGCCGATGTGCCGGTGGCTCATCATCTCCGCTTCTTCGGCAGCGTAGGCGAGGACTCGCTTGGCGATATTATTCAGAGGCAGGTCCGGGGATGTGGACTGTGGAGACCGCGGAGGTCCAATTGCGTTCTCAACCTTGCGCCGGAGGTCTTCCACAATGGGGAGAACCGCCTCTCTGCTCGAAGTCTCACCCGGCGGCCTCAACACCCTCTGAAAGATCTCTTTATCTTCCCGCAACAGCCCGAGGAGAAGATGGGCGTCGCCAATCATCTCGTCACCGAACTGCGCGGCCTCGTAGCGTGCGAAGAATACAACGCGTCGTGCCTTTTCCGTGTAGCGCTCGAACATGGTGCGAAACTATAGACGGTTGAGTGAATGGCATCAAGCAGAGTGACTGTGACAAACCCTCTTCGCACTTCCGAAGCGAGAAATATCATTTCCGCCTTCTCGGTGCCTTTCAAAACCGCACTACGATTCCCGCTGAGGTAATCACGTTGTGCTGGGTGCCGGTGAAGCCCGGAATGCTGATGGGAATCAAGTCGGACAGTCCTGCGGTGAAATAATCGCGGGCCTCGCCGCGCAAGCTGACGTAGGGAGCGATCTTCAAGTCGATGCCGCCGCCGAAGTCGGCGACCCCGGAGTTGCTTGAGCCGCTGAGTCCGATTGCCCTGAAGGTTCCACCGGCGCTGAAGTGGGCGAGGCCATATCCCAGGGCCAGCCACGGCGAGATGGGAAAGTTGGGCGCGAGCTTGGCCTTCACCCCGGGCACGATGAACAGCGCGTTGAAGCTGGCGTTGAGCGGGTTCAGGCCGACATCGAACGTCCGTGCGATGGGAATCTCCGCATAAATGCCTACCAGTGGAACCGAAAGCAGGCGGCGCGCATAACTTCCCTGAATGACCGCGGAAGGGACCACGTCGAGCGGCGTATTGACGGGGAAGTACGCCCCGGCAGTCACCGCAATCTCGTTCTTCTGAGCCTGTAACGCGGGCGTAAGGAATAACCACAGCCCGCACATCCAGGGCAGCAACGTGCGTCGAAAAATCATGGTGATTTCGATGCACGGAGGTGCGGTTCGTGGTAGCCCGAACCTATCCGTGCCATTTATTCTGATTAGTCCGGATACGACGGAAACCGTGAACGAGCGCCAAGCGCTTGTGCTCCGCCCCAACAGACGCTTTGCGTCTGTTGGGGAAGTCAGAAGACGACGAACGATGCGAACATTCTGGAAGCACTGGCGCGTGCGCTTGCTGCTGCTGTTGTCGGTGGTCGGCCCGGGATTCATCACGGCCAACGTGGACAACGACGCGGGCGGCATCTACACCTATTCCGCCGCCGGTGCCCAGTTCGGCTACAACCTGCTGTGGACGCTGCTGCCCGTCACCCTGGCCCTGATCGTGGTGCAGGAGATGAGCGCGCGCATGGGCGCGGTCACCGGCAAGGGCCTCAGCGACCTGATCCGCGAGGAATACGGCTTCCGCATCACCTTCCTGATGATGGCCGCCATCCTGGTGGTCAACTTCGGCAACATCCTCACCGAGTTCGCCGGCATCGCCAGCAGCCTGGAGCTGTTCGCCATCCCGAAATACGTGAGCGTGCCGATCTGCGCGGTGATCGTGTGGCTGATGGTAGTGAAGGGCACGTATAAGAGCGTCGAGAAGATCTTCCTGGCCGCCTCGTTTTTTTATTTTGCCTATATCATCGCCGGGGTGCTGGCCGGCCCCGCTTGGACCCATGCGCTGGTGGCCACCGTCAAACCGCCCCACCCTGCGATGTTCAAGCAGTCGGCATATCTATACATGGCGATTGCCGTGGTGGGAACGACGATTGCGCCGTGGATGCAGTTCTACCTGCAGGCTTCCGTGGTGGAGAAGGGGATCACGGCGCGAGAGTACGGGGCGTCGCGGCTGGACGTGATCTTCGGCTGCTGTTTCACGGACATCGTGGCTTGGTTCATCATCGTGGCCTGCGCCGCGACGCTCTACGCCTTCGGCCACACGCAGATTACCTCCGGGGCGGATGCCGCCATGGCGCTGAAGCCGCTCGCCGGGCAGTATGCCTATATTCTTTTCGCGGCGGGGCTGTTCAATGCCTCGCTGTTCGCGGCCTCGATCCTGCCGATTTCGACCGCCTACACGGTGTGCGAGGGTCTGGGGTTTGAATCCGGCCTGGACAAGAAGTTCCGCGAAGCCCCGGTGTTCTACTGGCTTTACACCATCCTGATCGCTGCAGGCGCGGGCATCATTCTGATCCCCAACTTCCCGCTGATCAAAGTCAGCGTGCTCTCGCAGGTGGTCAACGGCGTAGCGCTGCCGCTGGTGCTGGTGTTCATGCTGCTGCTGGTCAACAAGAGCGAGTTGATGGGCAAGTACGTGAATTCGCGCTTCTTCAACCTCGTGGCCTGGGCCACCACCGTCATTATGATCGTGCTGACCATCGCCATGCTGTGGACGGGGCAGGGGCAATGAGGAGTGGCCAGTGGGCAGTGGACGGTGGTCAGTGAGTCCCACTATGGCGAAACCACAGTTGGGGGAGCCTGGAGTTTTGAAAGGGCACGCCTTCAGGCGTGCCGCACCGTGCCACTTTTGGAATCCGGCTTTAGCCGCTGAGGGCCAATCACCTCAGGGCCTAAAGGCCGATGTTGTTCGGTACCCATTCGGCGCGGCTGAAGCCGCACCCTTTCAAAGACGGTATGCACTCACTCTGGTCTTGCTCTAAGCAACTCCAGGATCGCCGTGATCCTCTCCTCCGCCATGCGCGGACTGGGCCTGCCGGCGAGACGCCGGCGCTACGACGCTGGCCACTGTCCACTGCCCACTAGATGATCTTCCCCTCGGCGATATCCCTGATGAGCTTCTTGTCGGCATCGAGAAAATCGTAGGCAGGCAGTTGGCGGCGGTTCTCCCACTTGATGTGGTGAAAGATGCGGTTGTCCAGTTCGCGCGCGAACTGCTGGACGATGAAGAAGCGAAGCTCGATGCCGTTGCCGTTCTGGTAATGGTGGCGGATGCGGGCGACCTCATCGCCGATGGTGGCGTCGATGCCCAATTCCTCGTCGAGTTCGCGGCGCAAGGCGTCGATCGGCTGTTCGCCGCGCTCGATCTTGCCGCCCGGGAATTCCCACTTCAGCGGCATCGGCTGATATTTAGTGCGCTGGCAGATGAGGATTTCCTCTCCGCGCACGATCAGCGCCGCGACCACTTGTTTCACCGGGGACCACCTCGCTCGAAGTGCCTGCCAAGCATGAACTGGAACATTATCGGCATGAGAAGCTGGGCGTCTCCCGCTCCACGGGAACCCAGAATCTATTTAATCACATGCAGCTCACAACCCGGTTGCGAGTAAATATCCCCCGGCAGAGCCGGGGGCTTTAGGATGTGAGCCGCTCAAAGCGGCTGAGCGGGGTCGCTAACGCGGCCCCGACATTCTTGGCCACCTGAAGGTGGCCCCTTCAGCGCCACATGTTCAACTGATCCAGGCGCTTGTCCTCTTCCTCCTGCGTGCGGATGTACTCTCGGATCGATGTCTCGTCCCGCCCGACCGTCGACACAAAGTATCCCCGCGCCCAGAAACTCTGCCCTACAAAATTCTGTTTCCGCCCTCCGTACACTCGCGCCAGATGAATCGCACTCTTCCCTTTCATAAACCCAACCACCTGCGCCACCGCGTACTTCGGCGGGATCGATATCAACATGTGCACGTGGTCCGCCAGCAGATGCCCTTCCTCAATCCGGCTTTCCTTCTGCTCCGCCAGTTTGCGGAACACCTCTCCCAAATACTTCCGCAACTCCCCATACAACGCTTTCCGCCGGCCCTTTGGGATAAACACCACATGGTATTTGCACTCCCATTTCGAGTGGCTTAAGCTTTCATACTCGTCCATCCAGTTTCTCCTTTGCGTGTGCT
The DNA here is from genome assembly GCA_963837635.1 of uncultured Acidobacteriota bacterium. Taxonomy (GTDB): domain Bacteria; phylum Acidobacteriota; class Terriglobia; order Terriglobales; family Acidobacteriaceae; genus CAWINY01. The sequence continues at coordinate 606,935 of CAWINY010000007.1, read as the reverse complement.
TCGCGGCTCACGCCAGGAGTTTCTTGGATGGACTCCCGTATCTGTCAAACTTCGCGTGCCTCCCCGGCAGAGCCGGGGGAACTCCCATTTCATTAGAAGAACCTCTTAACCGCTGAGGCCGCAGAGGAACGCAGAAAACCTTTTCACCGCAGAGGGCGCTGAGAACGCTGAGGGAGAGCAGAAATCAAGAAAAGAGAAACTGAATACCCTCTGCGGCTTTTCCTCTGTGTCCCTCTGCGGCCTCTGCGGTGAAAGTTTTTCCGCATCCTCTGCGGTAAAACGTTCTTAGAGCTGCTTGAGCATCGCCTGCAGGGCACGGATGGCCAGATCGCTGGCGTGTTGCTGCTCGACAGGCAGTCCGCCCAGGGCCGAAGTGATGTCTTTGGCGTTGAGGGTGCGAAGTTGGGTCAGGGATTTCTTCTGCATCATCGCGGCCAGTTGGGCGGCGCAGGCTACGGCGGCCACACAGCCCTTGGCGCGAAAGCGCACCGCGGTGACCACCTCGCCGCGTGTCTTGACCGCCAAGTGGAGCAGGTCGTTGCACGTGCGCTCCTGCATGGTGACATAGGCGTTGGCGTCGGGCATGTCGCCCACGAACCGCATGTCCTGGAATAGCTTTATCACTCGCGAAGAGTACATGCTCTAGGAGGCGCCTCCCGCTGGCAAGTCGTACTGCGGGCCTGTGTCCTGCGGTGGTGCTGCGGCTCCTTGCTCCGGATGGTAAATGGTCCAGCCACGCTGGCGGGCGCGCAATTCCAGATTGGGGTTGGGATTAACCGCGAAGGCGTGGCGCGCCATTTCGAGCATCTCGGCGTCGTAGATGGAGTTGCCGAAGGCTGCGTCCACCTGCAGCAGGCCGGCATCGAGAATCGCTCTGGGCTTGTCCCCACCGCTGGGGACCTGCCGCAGGCGATTGGTGGCACAGCCGTTCTCGGTATGTACGCTGGCAGCGAGCACGTGCTCGCGGGGAATGGCGAAGTAGCGCATGGCAGCGGCGATCACCCAGTCATTGGTGGAGGAGACGGCCCACAGGTCGCATCCGGCGTCGCGCAAGCGAAAGGTGATTTCCCGCAACTCGGGGAAGATGCGGCCGGCGAACTTCTCCTCGAAGAACTCGCGGGCGGCGGCCTCCAGTTGTTCGCACGAGAGGCCGGCGTGGATGGTAACCATCTCGCCGCACATCGCCGACTCGTCCACCTGCCCATTCTTGTAGTCGCGGTAGCGCCCGGTGATCCAGCACGCCACCTCCGGCGTGAGCAGTTGGCGCTCCAGTTCCCAGTAGAGGAACTGCTCACCGGCATCGTCCGGCCAGAGCGTGCCATCGCAGTCGAAGACCGCCAGGCGCGGGCGAAGGTCGAGGACAGTGGAGAGGAAGCGCTGCTGTGCGGCACTGAGTTGGGTCATGCTGATGTCCGGAAACTCGCCTACAGTGTAGCCCAGCTAAGAGGATTTTCACCATACAGAAGACGCCTTGCCCTCGCTCAGGGCAGGTTCCGGATGATGCGAGCGTGGCCCGTTGCGAGGGTAATGATCATTACTTTGGTAAGTGTTTGTCGGGAAAACCCTGAAGCAAGTTCCCTCGCCCGGCTGATAATACACAAGAACCAAGCGTCATCAGTAAAAGCAATTCAGTTTCGCATTGGAGACGGCTGATCGTGAAAAGGGCCATGGCAGTCGAAGAACAGGGGAACACTCGAAGTGTCGTCGGGCTAGGGTTGCTAATCGTGTTGGGCGCGACATTCGCTCTGGCAACTCCGCTCCCGAATATCCCAGTGCAGACTGCTTCGCTCACGGGGACGGGCGGCACGGTGGACAGCGGAGTTTATGTAGTGCCGTACTACCTTACGATCAACAATGGCCCCCAGATGAGCGTCATGTGCAACAGTTTCTACAATTCGACGTCGCTCAATGCGAAATGGTCCGTCATCGTGAACACAGGAACCGACCTCACCAACACGATGTACGGGACGCGTGACCAGGCGCAGTATGCCGAGGCGGCGTGGCTCTATACGCAGTACCAAGGGAACAAAAAATACGCTGGTAACATCAACTTCGCGGTCTGGGCGTTGTTTTTTCCGAGTGTGGAAACCACGTCCGGTTGGAACGGGGGAACGCCATCCTCCAGTAGTCCACAAGACAGCGCGGCTTGGTGGTATTGGGATGCAAGCCAGTGGTATGCCGGGGAAACTTCAGACCAGCTCGCCAGCTTCATGAACTCAGTTCGCCTCTATACCCCGGTTACGCTGGACAACAACGGCCAGGCGGACGGCCTCGTCCCGGGATATTCTTCCGATCAGGACGCGCCTCAGGAGTACATCACGACAGTTCCCGAGCCGGGCAGCCTTGTGTTCTTGGGCGCCGGATTGCTTGGGGTAGGCGCGGTCTTGCGCGGCATCAGGGATCGAGTCTCACGGTAGATCTGGATCGCAACTGCCGGGTGTACCGGAGTCCTCGTGCCGAAAATGGGATCCACGCGCCGAAAACACGCAACTTTCAAACGTAAGCGGCATCTCTTGTAAGGTAGTGGAGCGGAAGCCACGACATGAGGTTGCGACATGGAAGCGTTGGTGTGGGTTCTGGCTGTGTTCGTTTGGTTGGTAGTGGGATTCCTGTTTGGAACCACCTTTTTTTCGGGCGCGAAGCGGGAAGAAACGGTTCCCGAGCAGCGCGCAGCGATCAAGCGTCGTGCTGCCTGATGGGGTATCACGTTCCAGGCAACAGGCCAGGGTTGATGAATCTATTCCCCTGGCCCAAACCGTGCCGGTCATTCCCCGACGCGTAAAATCTGATCCTTATCTTGCCCGATACCTCACCTGTCACCCGAGGGCGCAAACCCTTCCTGCTCCGCTACTGCTCCTGATAAGATTCCGCTCGCTTGTCCCGACGCCTGTTTCGCGATCGTTGGGAGCCAGGAGGTGCGGCATGAAGGCGGTTCGCTTCCACCAATTCGGCGGCCCGGAAGTCCTGAAGTACGAAGAAGTCCCCGATCCGCAATTGCGGAAGGATCAGGTGCTGGTACGGGTACGCGCCTGCGCCCTGAATCATCTGGATCTGTGGGTCCGCAAGGGTCTGCCAGGGATCAAGCTGCCGCACGTCAACGGCAGCGATGTGGCGGGCGAGGTGGCCGAGGTCGGCGAGTACATCACCGACCTGAAGCTCGGCCAGCGTGTGCTGCTGGCCCCCATGATATTCGATAACGTATGCCCGGCTTGCGTCAGCGGCCGGCAGAACTTCTGCTCTCAGTTCAGCGTACTGGGATATTTCAGCGACGGCGGCAATGCCGAGTTTCTCGCGGTGCCGCGGGTGAACGTGATCCCCATCCCCGACTCTCTCGGATTTGACGAGGCGGCCAGCGTGCCGCTCGTGTTCCTGACCGCCTGGCACATGCTGGTAGGTCGGGCGCAGATACGCCCGGGGCAGACGGTGCTGGTGCTGGGAGCCAGTTCGGGGGTGGGCTCGGCGGCCATCCAGATTGCCAAACTGTTCAACGCTACGGTGATCACCACTGCCGGCAGCGAAGAAAAGCTGGCCAAAGCCAGAGAGCTTGGGGCAGACTATTTGATTGATCACTACCGGCAGAAGATCTCGGATGAGGTGAAAAGGATCACCAACCGGGGTGGGGTGGACGTCGTTTTCGAACATGTGGGGCAGGCGACCTGGATGGAGAGCCTGCGCTCCATGAAGCCCGGCGGTACGCTGGTTACTTGCGGTGCCACCACGGGAGCGGAAGCGAGCCTGGATCTGCGCGTGCTGTTCTCGCGGCAAATGTCGCTTCTCGGGAGCTTCATGGGGACCATGGGCGAGCTGTACGAGGTGCTGGGACACATCTTCAGCGGGTGCCTAAAGCCGGTGGTGGACCGCGCCTTTCCCCTGGCGGAAGCGGCCGCAGCGCACGAGTATATGGAGAAATCCAAGATGTTCGGTAAAGTGATCCTGCACCCGTGACGTTTTGCTATCATTTGAGTAGGATTCAAACAACCAGCGCTAATGAAATGGGAGTTCCCCCGGCTCTGCCGGGGAGGCACGCGAAGTTTGACAGATACGGGAGTCCATCCAAGAAACTCCTGGCGTGAGCCGCGAAGCACACGCAAAGGAGAAACTGGATGGACGAGTATGAAAGCTTAAGCCACTCGAAATGGGAGTGCAAATACCATGTGGTGTTTATCCCAAAGGGCCGGCGGAAAGCGTTGTATGGGGAGTTGCGGAAGTATTTGGGAGAGGTGTTCCGCAAACTGGCGGAGCAGAAGGAAAGCCGGATTGAGGAAGGGCATCTGCTGGCGGACCACGTGCACATGTTGATATCGATCCCGCCGAAGTACGCGGTGGCGCAGGTGGTTGGGTTTATGAAAGGGAAGAGTGCGATTCATCTGGCGCGAGTGTACGGAGGGCGGAAACAGAATTTTGTAGGGCAGAGTTTCTGGGCGCGGGGATACTTTGTGTCGACGGTCGGGCGGGACGAGACATCGATCCGAGAGTACATCCGCACGCAGGAGGAAGAGGACAAGCGCCTGGATCAGTTGAACATGTGGCGCTGAAGGGGCCACCTTCAGGTGGCCAAGAATGTCGGGGCCGCGTTAGCGACCCCGCTCAGCCGCTTTGAGCGGCTCACATCCTAAAGCCCCCGGCTCTGCCGGGGGATATTTACTCTCCGCAAGGGCAGATATGAACGAACGTTTCAAGAACCTGATGGGCACCGACGAAGGCGAGGGGCAGCTTCGCGAAGTCATTTTCGGCGAGCGGCAACACGAGGGCGTGCTCTTTACCACGATGGACCAAGCCGTCAACTGGGTGCGAAAGAATTCTCTCTGGCCGATGACCTTCGGCTTGGCCTGCTGCGCCATCGAGATGATGTCGATGGGCGCCTCGCGCTTCGATATTGCGCGCTTCGGCGCCGAGGTCTTCCGGCCCTCGCCGCGGCAGAGCGATCTGATGATCATCGCCGGGCGCGTCTCGCAAAAGATGGCGCCGGTCATTCGCCTACTCTGGGAGCAGATGCCCGAGCCCAAATGGGTGATCTCGATGGGCGCGTGCGCCACCTCGGGCGGTGTGTTCAACAACTACGCGCTGGTGCAGGGTGTCAACCAGGTGATCCCGGTGGATGTCTACGTCCCCGGATGCCCGCCGCGACCAGAGATGCTGATCTACGCCATTACCTTGCTGCAGCAGAAGATCCAGAGCGAGCGCGGCTCGTTCAAGCGGGCGTTGAATATCGAGTAGTGGCCAGGGTTGTAGCGCCGGCGTCTCGCCGGCGGGCCCTGCTGGCCAGCACGCAACCCAACGATCAAAGCAACAACGGATTGAGACGGAGCTAAACGGATTTGGGAGAATCTTTGGAAGAAACACGGTCCTTAGTTTTGCGCTTCCGTGCCCCCGTCGAAATCCGTTGGAATCTTTGTGATCCGTCTAAATCCGTTTGAATCCGTTGTTGGTTTGCTGACCACTGGCCACTGACAACTGCCCACTAGCTATCAGGCGGCAGAACTCCTCCCGAAGGCATCACACAGGCTGGCGAGTGGAGTCTCCCGTCTGACCTATGACCTTCCGTAATCGGTTCTCCTTGCGAATGAAGCCGGCAGCGTTCTTGCTGGTGATCCTGCTGGCAGCCCCCGCATACGGCGTCCAGTTGCACCAGTCGGCCATGATCGATGTGCCCGGGGCGCCCGGCTTCGCTCAGATGGCATTTGCTCGCGGCATGCTGATCATCGCCCACGAGGCCGCCGATCGGGCGGATGTCTACGATCCGGCGCGGCGTCGGTTTGTGGCCCAGATCAATGGCCTGAAGTCGCCGCACGGCATCGCGGTCGACGAACGCGGCGGGAGGGTGTACATCTCAAATTCCGGCGCCAACAACATCGCCGTGGTAGACACTCGAACCTGGACGGTCCAGGGGACGATCCCGCTTCAGGAGGCGCCTTACGGGCTCCTGCTGTCGTTCGACGGCAAGGTGCTGTATGTGGCGAACTGGCGGGCGCAGTCGCTCTCGGCGGTGGCGACGGACGGCAGCGGACGAATCACCACCGAACCGCTGGAGGGAAGCCCGCAGGCGATGGTGTTCGATCCTGCGCGGGGTCAGCTTTATGTGACTCTTCAGGACCGCGATGAGATCGCCGTACTTGACCCCGGTCTGAAGCTGCTGCATCGGTACCCGCTGGCTGCCTCCCAACCCACAGGCATGGCACTGGACCCGGTCGCTCGGCGACTCTACGTTGCCGTGCGTTATGCCGTACTGGCGCTCAACGCAGATTCCGGATCGGAGGTGGCGCGGATTGCGGCACCGGCCGGGGCAAACTCGGTGACGCTGACCGGCAATGGCAGCGCGCTCTATGTCGCCTCCGGGGGCGGCTACGTCGATGTGATCCGCACTGCGGGGGGCGCCATGGCACTGGAACAGGAAGTCCAGACCGATGTCCGTGGAAGCACGCTGGCCTACGACGCCGAGCGCGATCTCGTGTATTTGCCCGGCGGACGCGAGGGGCGGGCCAAGTTGGTGATCCTCAAGAAGTTCAGGTCTGGCCCGGCGGCACCCGCCAACGAAGCCCAGGTGGCGGAGCGATAGTTTTCGGCCATCAGCCGTCAGCCATCAGCCAGCAGCTCTCGGCTCGCAGTTGCTCCGAATTCGCTTTTTGGCTCTTGGCCTTGGCTTTTGGCAAGTCCCGAAGGGACGGCCGATAGTAGCCCAGCACGCCCGAGCCCCGCAGGGGCGAGGAAGTGCTGGGTCCCTTCCATGAAATCCTCTTTGAGTCCCGGAGGGACGATACTATCGTGAGCTGCGGGTTGGTTATTGGTCGGAAGTGCGCGCTCACTTCGCGCGTAAATATTGGCTAAGAGAAACACCCACATCTGCGAAAAACGCGCAGATGTGGGGCACCCTCGGTGCCTGATTGCTGACGGCTGATGACTGATGACTTCTTTTACAACGCACCGGCATGATACAAAGTGCAGTGCGTCCCATGAACAGCCATTTTCAACCAGGCGGGTCTATCCTCGCGCAAGCCCCTTGCCGCGTTGACTTGGCCGGCGGCACGCTCGACCTTTGGCCGCTCTATCTGTTCCATCCCGGTGCCGTAACCGTGAACTTCGGGATCAGCCTCCGGACCAGTTGCCGTATTATGCCGGGCCGTGGCCGGGCCATCCATCTGCGCTCGGTCGATACGGGCCGGGAGGAGAGCTTCGAGAGTCTCGAAGCGTTGTGCGCGGCGCGATCCTATCGCCATGCCATCGGCGGTCATCTGGTGAAGTTTTTCATGCCACAAGGCGGCTTTACGCTGGAGACGCGCTCGGAATCACCGGCGGGCGCGGGAATTTCCGGTTCCTCGGCGCTGATGGTGGCCACGGCTGCGGCACTGGCGCGTTACAGCGGACGTATCCTCTCGCGGGAGGAGATCCGTGTCCTCGCTCAGAACGTCGAGGCGCAGGTGATTCGGGTGCCTACCGGCTGCCAGGATTATTATCCGGCGCTGTACGGCGGGGTGAACGCCATCCATCTCGACCCGGATGGCATTCACCGCGAGGCCGTGCCCGTGGTACCCGAGGAGATTGACCGCCGGTTTGTGCTGGTCTACACCGGCGCGCCGCGGCAGTCGGGGATCAACAACTGGGAGGTGTTCAAGGCCCATATCGACGGCGACCTCCGTGTGCAACGCAATTTTGAGAAGATCGCCGAGATCGCGCGCGCCATGCACCAGGCCTTGTGCGGCTCGGATTGGGAGCAGGTTGCGCGTCTGCTGCGCCAGGAATGGAAGCTGCGCAAGACCAACGCCCCCGGGATCACGACGCCGCTGATTGACGAGCTGATTGCAGCGGGGAGAAAGCATGGGGCGGTGGCGGCGAAGGTCTGCGGCGCAGGTGGAGGCGGCTGCGTCGTCGTGATGGTGAAAGACGGCGCGAAGCAGCGGGTCAGCGAGGTGCTGCGCCAGAGCGGCGGCCAAGTGCTGGCGTTCCGTGTGGCGCGCACCGGATTGACGGTGGAAAGCGTTGTGCCCCAGGGAGCTTCGGCAAAAGCCAAAAATCCTCAACCAAGTTGCGGCACCCCGGTGCGGCCTGGGGCAAAGGAACGGAAGCGATGAGGTTTAACCGGCGAGCAGCGCGGTCGTTTGTCGCGGGGGTGGCAGTTTGGGTTGCGGTGACCTTTTTCGTTGCGCCGTACCTGTCTCCGCACACCAGCTTCCGCCGTTTTGATCTGGTTTACCGGCCGCTCAGCATGGTTTTGCTGCTGATCGGGTTCGCCTTCTTGCTGACTCAACTGGACGGCATTGAGGAACGTCCGCTGGCAAGCATCGGGTTGGGGTTGGGCAAAGGTTGGTGGCGCGATGCCGCCCAGGGTCTGTTGCTCGGCGCGGGGATGATCATCGTCGCTGTCGTACTGGTAGCCGCTGCGGGCGGATTGCACATGCACTGGCACGTCACCGGACGGACGCTGAAATTGGCGGCGGCGGTAGTGGTGATCCTTTCCACCGGAGCCATGGCCGAAGAGCTGATGTTCCGCGGCTACCCGTTTCAGCGGCTGGTGGATGCAGTGGGACCCGTTTGGGCGATCGTCGGCTCATCGGCGCTGTTCGGCGTCGTGCACCTAGGCAATCCGGACGCCTCCGTATGGGGTCTGCTCAATACCATTGCCGTGGGCGTGCTGTTTTCGCTGGTGTTGCTGCGGACCCACTCCCTGTGGATGTGCTGGGGCATTCATTTTGCCTGGAACATTACCATGGGATTGATTTTCGGCTTGCCGGTGAGCGGAGAGAACGAGTTTTCCGTGCTGGTGGAATCTCACCCTTCCGGACCGAGCTGGCTGACCGGCGGCGCCTACGGCGTCGAGGCGGGAGTGGCCGGAGCGGTGGCCATCGCGTTTGGTTTCTTGCTTGTCCTACGCTGGCTCCGGCAGAGAGCGGTTCCAGAATTCACGCCAGAACAGCCGATGATGATTTCATAGGACAGTACTGAGTACTTGTTTCGCTCTGTTCTTGACCGGCATCCAAATAGTCCGAACGGGCAGCCAAAAGCTAAAAGCCAAACGCCAAGAGCGCCAATGGCAGTAGCTGTTGGCGGTCCAAGAGCCGACTTCCATGCGCTTCCGCACCGCAGAGATTTTGCTTGCCGCCCTGCTCTTGTCTATTCCGGCGGCGATGGCCGACTCCAAACCCGCCGCGCCCGATCTGTCCAAACCGATGTCGGGCCAGGACCGGATGATGGTGATCCGCAGCCTGACCGCCGAGTTCGTCTTCGCTCGCAGTTCGCTTCCCGGCGGCGAAAAAGGGTTAATCATCAAAGACGGCAAGGTCCTGCCGGAAGGGCCGGACTTGGACGCTCTTTTTACAAAATTCGGCCCGGCGGTGAAGCCCGGGGAGCGGGCGCAGATTACGAGCGTCGAGATCAAGGCAAAATCCATCCTTTTTGTGATCAATGGGGGTGCGAAGAAGAAAGGCAAGTGGTATCAGCATGTGCAGGTCGGCATGGGAGGCATGGCGAGTCCCCAGACCAGCGATCAGCCGCTCAATCCCAAAGGCACTTCCGTGGAGCTGGCCTTCGACCAGTTCGTGCCGGAGATAACCGGCGACCAGATTCGCGAGCTGCTTTCCCCGGTGCTGGACTTCCATGCGATGTCCGCAGTGGAGGCGTATGTGGAGACAGTGCCTCCGCAGGTCAAAGAGGCGATTAAGAACCATCAGGTGCTGGTGGGCATGAACCGGGAGATGGTGGGCTACGCCAAGGGCAAACCGGAGCAGAAGATTCGTGAAACCGATCCGGTGTGGGGGGCTTATGAAGAATGGATCTACGGCCAGCCGCCCGAGGAAGTTCAATTCGTGCGCTTTGTCGGCGACGAAGTGGCGCGACTCGAGATCATGAAGGTGGACGGGACCAAGGTGGTCCGCACCGATAAAGAGGTCGTCCTCAAAGAGCAGCCCAAAGCGGCAAGCACAAGCAGCGAAGAAGAGAAAAAGCCGGCGAACGCTCCAACCCTGCGCCGCCCGGGAGAGGCGACGGATCAGCCCAGCACCAATAACAACGGTAAGGGGTCGGCTCCAGCGAGCCAGCCGGAAACGGCTCCACAATGGGACCCCAACCAGCAAACAAAACCGAACTGAAAAACCGCCTCAGGCATCCCGCTGGAAGATATGAGCCGCTGATTTGCGCTGATAGACGCTGATCAGAAATGAATTTTCGAGCCTCCTCCAATCAGCGTTGATCAACGGCTAGTGGTTTTTTCCGGTCGTAAAAAGAAATCAGCATCAATCAGCGTGCATCAGCGGCAAAATGGGTGACTGGAGTCTGCCGTGACGAATCGGCCATCTAAATAAATAGGATAGCGGGAGAAGTTTATGAAACACGTCAGGTTGGCGCTGGTTTGGGCGGCGGGGCTGATGCTCCTGCTGATCGGGCCGCCGGCTTGGTCCGCGTCTCCGCAGGCAGAGGAGGCAATGTCGCAGCCCGGGGTGTCCCGCGCGCGCATTGTGCGTCTGAGTTTCGTGCAAGGCGAGGTTCAGATCGACCGCAACCTCGGCCAGGGATTCGAGAAGGCAATTGAAAACATGCCCATCACCGAAGGCACCACGCTGCGCGCCGGTGATGATGGCCAGGCTGAAGTCGAGTTGGAAAGCGATACCGTGGTCCGGCTTGTGCCGCGCAGCGAAGTCGGCTTCCCGGAACTTTCGGGTACCGCTGCCGGAAGTAAAATCACGACGATTGCCGTGAATAGCGGCACCGCGTACTTTCACGTCCGCCGCCATGCCAAAGACCAGGTGACGCTGGCTCTCTCCGGCCGCCGGATTGTCTTGGACCACACCGCGCACTTCCGCGTGAACGTCGTTCCGGAGGAGACGCAGCTTGCGGTATTTGAGGGGCAGATCAAACTAATCGGCGAAGGCGAGACCGCCACAGTCAAAAAGAACGAGACGGCCACGCTGCCGTCCGACAGCTCGCTGGTTCAGATTGCGAAAGGCGTCCCGCCTCAGCCCGAGGATGCTTGGGACAACAACCGAACGCAATACCGGCAAGAGTATGCTTCCAACTCCGGTTTTGGCAGCGCCTACAGCTCGTACTCGGGTTGGGGTGATATGAATTATTACGGCGGATGGTACTCCTTGCCTGGTTATGGGACGCTCTGGCAGCCTTATAACGCGTCCTTTGGCTGGAGCCCGTTCACCAACGGCGCCTGGTGCTGGTATCCGAGTTTCGGCTGGACTTGGGTTTCGGGTTATCCGTGGGGGTGGCTGCCCTATCGCCATGGAACCTGGGTGTTTGTCCCCGGATGGGGATGGGCATGGCAGCCGGGCTTTTGGAATGCCTGGTACACGGTGCCGCACGTGGTGGATGCACCGGCTAAGTTCGCGGGGTTGCAGCCGCCTTCCAAGCCTCCCCGACCAGGACAGCCGACGGTCATCTTTCAGAACAACCCTAGCCTCGCTTTGCCGACGAATGCCCAGGGGGTGCAGATACTACGTGGGAATCCGCTTCCCAAAGGAGCCACGGTGGTGACCGCGCCGGGGATCGTGCAGAATCCAAACGGTCCGCGTCCGCGTCCCACTATGATTCCACCTAGGGTGAGCATGCCTGGTCAGGAATCATCGCACATCGGCAGACCTTCGGAAATGCCTCACACGAGTGCGGTACCGCACGCAGGGTCAGCTCCACGGTCCGAGGCCGCGCCGGTTGGACACACCTCTGAGATGGGCCCAACGGGAACTTCCACCGGGGGGCTTGGCACGGGCATTTCCACCATGGGGCCGGGGATGGGTACGTCCGCTCCGTCTGGACATGAGGGACACGGCGGACATGGCGGCTTTGGTAATCGTGGCCGGTAGTTGTCTGACGCCAAAAGCCAAGAGCCAAGAGCCAAGAGCCAAGAGCCCAAAGCGCTATTGAATAGCAGCTTACACCACGACTACCCCGGCGTACCCAACGACGTGATCGCGCTGGCCGTTGATGTCTCCCGAGGTTGCATAGCGGATGAGTTCTCCCCGGGTTGCGCCTAGCATCTTGGCGGCCTGAATCATGGCGACGGCTGGGCCGAAGCCGCACATCGAGATGTGCTGCTGCGTCACTACTTCGTACAGGCCGACCGGGTCGAGCGCCAGGATTGGATCCAGCGCCCGGTGATCCTTGATGCGCGTCACCTGGTCGGACTCGTAGTGGTTCATGTCGCTGGAGGCCACAATCAGCACCTCCTGCTCCGGTTGGTCGGAGCCGGTGCCTGCCGGCGAGGCGCCGCCGCTTCGTGCCCCGCGGTCATGCAGCAGGCGTCCCATGGCTTCGCCAAGTCCCAGCAGCGCCTCCAGGCGGGAGGTTCCGACGGTAATCGGAACAAAGGAGAAGTCTCCAACCAGCGCCTGCAGAAAGGGAAGCTGCACTTCCAGGGCATGCTCAGAGACTTGCGCCAGCGTGTCTTCGGAAAGTAACTTAAAGTTTTGCTTTAGCCGTTGCGCGAGTTCGGCATCTACCGGGACCTCGCCCAGCGGCGTCCGCCACCGGCCCTCGCTCATAATGGACAGCGGGGTTCCCATTCCAGTGTGGTTCGGGCACAGGAGGATGAATCGCTTGGGCAACTGGGTTCTGGCGTACACCTCGCCCGCGACCTGCCCGGAATACAGATAGCCTGCATGCGGCACGATGCAGCCAAAGGCGGTTAGCTTCGGGCCGGCAGCCACGGTATAGCTTTGTACGTCGCGCAACAGTTTCGCGGGACTGCCGGGGTAGAACTGTCCGGCAACCGCCGGTTCTCGCACGGTAGACATGCTCACCCCCTATTCATGGATGCGCGTATTTTGTTCTGGAGCTAGACATCGCTTCTGCTCGGGATCGCATCTGAACTACTGAGCTTGAACGTGACCGCCCCCCGCGGGTCTCGTGACTGAGCTGCTTTCTTAGCGGTCTTACGGAAGACTACCTGCTGCAGCGAAACATTGGGTTTTTGTTTCGAACAATTCATTAAATGGTAACCTGGCGCACTGCGAACCCGGTTACTATCGTAATGAGTCAAGGCCGTCCTTGGTAAAGTGCCTTGGCGATGTTTTTCATTCTTACGGAGAAGTTGATGTATACCGAACTGGAGCAAGTTCACGGATATCTGAACGACGCATCGCAGCTATTATCCACTGGAGCGTTGGAGCAAGCATTCGCTCACTTGGTCAAGGCCAGCAGTTTGCTGGATTCCTGTATCGAGAACGATTGCCAATCTACACCCAGTACGATCAATTCTACTGACGACCATCGCGTAGCAACCCTGCAAGCAGCGCTGGCGATGGCCGGCTAGGAATTCTGTCCGCAAGACGCGCTCTGCGCTGGCTAGGAAAAAAGATTTCGAAAAGGGCAACATGACCTCTCAATGGTTGAAGTCCAACGTCGATTATGGCCGGAAGTTGCTGCTGGCCGGCTTGGATGGCGCTCGTTCTAATCGCGAGCAGGCACTCGGCGGCAAACCGGCGACCCTCGTCCTGAGTCGCTCGGCAACCCAGGCTTGGATGCCGACGATACTCGGCGCATGTGCCGGCGCCGTGAGCACCCAGCTTTGCCACAAGCAGAAGGCGGTCAACGGCACCACGGTTCTCGGTGCCCTGCTCGGGGCGGCGGTGGGGTTTACCACGGGTTTGGCGTGGAACACCCGGCACGTGACGCAGGTCCTGGCGCGGGGAGCCATGAAAGCAACCACCCCCGTCCGGGATGCGCACTGGCTGGCACGCAATCCGGTGAATTACGGCTAGAAATTTGCGACGCTAGCCACCGGGGTGGATGGCTACATTCGAGCCGGCGTCAACCACACTGAGGTGATGCAAGTCACACGCGGAAGTGCGCAACCGCACACCCCTAGTTGTCAATTGCGGCTAAGATAGAGACCTTATCGTTATTCTGCCGAAGTGAGGCTCCCTATGACTGGCAAACCTAATGATAAAAATCAGCGCTCTCTTATCAGCTCCTACGACTCTAGTTACGAACATAGCGTCGAGCACTGGTTCTACCTTAGAGAGATGGTTGAGGAGCAGTCCATGGACCTGAGGGAGAGCCAGCCGGAAGACGAGGCCATGGAAACGCGAGTTCGGGCAGTCGGCGCCTAAAACTTCTGTTTACAGCGAGGGTGCTTGCGAGCTGGAATAGTCTGGCCAAATGTTCAGGCTTGTGGGCATAGCCGGTGATTTTAGCGCAAGCGGACTCGGCAGTTCACCTCTTACGAAAAATATTCCGGGTAAAAGGGCACACCTGGAACTTCAATATCCAAGGGATAAATCAATGAACTGCACGCAAAACGACACCAGCAGGGGGTTTTCTTCGCTGGAGGGGAAAGTCGCGCTCGTCACCGGCGCCTCGCGCGGCATTGGCCGGGCGATTGCCCTCGAGCTGGCGATGCGCGGCGCCAAAGTTGCCGTCAATTTCCGCTCTGACGTGCAGCACGCCGAAGCCGTGTCCGCCGAGGTTAGCCGGATGGGCTCCGAGTGTTTGCTGGTGCAGGGCGACGTCGCCAAGAAAGAAGAAGCCCATGGCATTGTCAAGACAGTGCTCGAAAAGTGGGGACGACTGGATATCTTGGTGAACAATGCCGGGATCACGCGCGACCGCAGCTTGCGCAAGATGTCCGAGGATGACTGGTCGCAGGTGATTTCGGTGAACCTGAACGGCACGTTCTATACGACCTCGGCTGCCTTGCCCGCCATGATCGCGCAGAAGTTTGGACGGGTGATCAATATCGCCTCGGTCGTGGGTCAGTCGGGCGCCTTCGGCCAAGCCAATTATTCGGCCAGCAAGGGCGGCATCATAGCCTTCACCAAGACGATCGCTCTCGAGATGGCAAAGTACAACATCACTGCCAACGCGATCGCTCCCGGCTACACCGCTACCGAGATGGTTATGGCGATACCGGAAAATGTGGCTTCGCAAATCAAGTCTAAGATTCCGCTAGGCCGTTTCGCGGAACCGGAAGAGGTCGCGAAGGCGGCGGCTTTCTTGGCGGCGGACGCCGACTACATCACCGGGCAGGAGCTGAATGTGAACGGTGGCGTGCACATGTAGGCTGGCAGTTCCATACATTCGTTAAAGGTTTGCATTCAAAAAGCAGTAAGTCGAAGCGCTTCCTGGCTTCGACTGGGCCCCTCGGATTCCGATGCTTTTGGTTGGGATCACCACTCGAAGGGCGCCGGACGCGGGCCCCCCAACGAGCGCACAGCTTGTCCAGTTTTCAGCACGCCCGCGTGCTGTGGGGGTGAGGTTGGGGGTTGGATGTCTGGCATGTGGCTGCGCATTTCAAAATTGAGTCTTGAAGAAGGTTTGCCATGGATCCTTTCGTGATGAATCGGCATGGCCGGATTGTGTTTCCCTGCAACTTTTTCCCGGCCCTGGATTTTTCGGTATTCGAGAACCTGGACCAATTCACCGCCGTGATCACCCGCGACTTCGGAGAAAAGTCGCCCACCGAACACACCATTTCGGAGCGCCTGAGGGCGGGGAAATATATTGATCGCTATACCCTCTGTCGCGATCTGGCGCTGAATCTGTTCTGGGTGAACCGTTACGACCTCACCATGTACGAGAAGCGTCCCATTCGCTGGGGCGATCTGCCACGCCATCGGGATG
This sequence comes from uncultured Acidobacteriota bacterium, assembly GCA_963837635.1. Taxonomy (GTDB): domain Bacteria; phylum Acidobacteriota; class Terriglobia; order Terriglobales; family Acidobacteriaceae; genus CAWINY01. The sequence goes on along the minus strand of CAWINY010000007.1, from coordinate 591,383 downwards.
ACGTCTTCCTTCCGTTGTGCCGGTCGTGGGACGCACCGGGAACCGTCGAAGAGATCGAAGCCGGCTACCTGGCGCTGCCCGCCAAGTGGAATGAGGAGATCGAAGAGCAAAGCTTCCGCATGCTGTTGCGCAGCTTCCGCGCCAAGCCGACGGCCGGGAGTGACCTTCGCGCCATTAAACCCACGGTGGCGGAGATGCTGGCCCATCCCCGGCACCGCACGGTTTGCCTGACGAAGTATGATCCCGACTACGCGGGCTACAGCTATGACGAGGTGATTGATTATTCTCATCCCGTCCCGGAGCTGGAAGCGGTTATGCGGCAGGCCATGATCCTGCACAATCAATATCGCTGGGATCCGATCGGAAGCTGCTGCATCGAGGTGGGCAAACTGCAGGATGACGATTACGTGGTGGCGCTCTACCCGCGCAACAACGAGGTGCTGCAGTTCATCCAGCGGGTTAAGAGCAACGAAAAGCCGCGCTCGTTCCGCTCGAAGCTGCCGCGGACGCTGGCGTTGGCGCGCCCGATTGCGCCCTACCCGCCGATCAATGTGCGCAAGCAGTTTTCCGTAATGCCGAAGATCGAGGGCATCGCGGTGTACGAAGGCGAGGTGGCCTGCACCAACGCCGACCTCATCCGCAACCACGCCTACTGCTGGTCGCGCATGACGGAACCGGAAATTGCCGCCAAGACCGGCATCGAGAAGCGCTGTTATAGCGAGCTGAACCTGGAGCACATGGCTCTGCTGGCGGCGCGGGCCGCGCTCAAGCAGGCCAAGCGCAAACCTTCCGAGATCGGTGCGGTGCTGTTCTGCAGTTGTACCACCGCCCGCCTGATCCCATCGACGGCCTGCTGGCTTTCGGGCGAGCTGGGGATCATGCAAACCCACGCCTCCTGCGACATTATTGCCGCTTGCGCCGGTATGGCTTACGGTTTCTCCGAGGCGGTGCGAATTCTTCAGGAGGTCAAGCGGCCTGTCCTGGTCGTTCTGGCGGAGAAGTTCTCCGACAAGATCGGAACCGTTCGCACCTCGCGCATGATCTTCGGCGATGGTGCGGCCGCCGCGGTGATCGCTCCCGCCCCGGAGGGCGCCGAGCCCGATATCGAATACCTGCAGAGCTACGCCAGCGGTCCCTGGTCGGAGGTGAACTCGATCATCTGGCCCAATCCCGAGTTCGGCAATGCGATCACCGTCTACGGGCCGGAGGTCAAGTCGCTGGCCCAGCGCTATTTGATCCAGATGATGGAGGAACTCAAGGAGCTCGAGCATCCTCAAGACAGCTCCCGGACCCTGATCGACGCGGTCGATTTGGTGGTGCCCCACCAAGCCAACAAAACCATGGTGGAGAACCTGGCGGAGAACGCCGGCGTGCCGGCCGACCGTCTGTACTTCAACATCGAGCGGGTCGGCAACACCTCCGCCGCCAGTATCCTCATGGCCGTGAAAGACGCGGTGGTGGACAAGCGGATAGACCGTCCCATGCGCATCTTCGCCCCCGGATTCGGGGCGGGCGCCGTGGGCGGCTACGTCGTCTTCCGGCTCGATCCCGCCGTGGTGAACTGCGAAGCCCAACCCCGGGTGGCAGATGAGGAAGAGGATCGCAAGCTTCCCCTCGCCGGGAGGGTTGCGCTGGTTACCGGAGCTTCGCGCGGCATCGGCCGCGCCATCGCCCTGGAGTTGGCGCACCGTGGAGCCTCGGTCGCCATCAACTTCCGCTCCGACGCGGGCCACGCCGAGGCGGTCGCCCAAGAGGTTCGTGATCTGGGCGTCGGTTGCGTGGTGATTCAGGGCGACGTCTCCCAGCGGTCCGAAGCCCAGCGGTTAATCAACGAGGTGCTCGACAAGTGGCAGCGCCTCGACATCCTGGTGAACAACGCCGGCATTACCCGTGACAGTTCGCTGCGCAAGATGACCGACGAGGATTGGGAGCGGGTGATCGAGGTCAACCTGAACGGCACCTTCAACACCACCAGTGCCGCCCTGCCGGCGATGATCAACCAGCGCTTCGGGCGCATCATCAATATCAGCTCCGTGGTCGGGCAGTCGGGAGCGTTCGGGCAGGCGAACTATTCGGCAAGCAAGGGCGGCGTGATCGCCTTCACCAAGACCGTAGCCCTGGAGACCGCCAAGTACAACATCACCGCCAATGCCATTGCCCCGGGATACACCTCGACTGACATGGTGGCGGCCATCCCCGAGGAAGTCGCCTCCCGAATCAAGTCCGGTATCCCAATGGGACGCTTTGCCACCCCGGAGGAAATAGCCAAAGCCGCGGCCTTCCTGGCAGCGGAAGCCGACTACATCACCGGCCAGGAACTGAACGTGAATGGCGGTTGCTATATGTAACAGATTGACTTCGATAAGGAGTAGAGAAAAGTGGGCACTCAAGGCACAGGAACGCTACCTCCAGACAAAATGATGGAGGTCTACAAAACGACGGTCGAGACTTGGTGCTCACAAGTCGATTCATCTTGGCAGCGGAGTGCGTACTTCGCCTCTTTCGAGACCGTTGCGGTCGGCGGATGTTGGTTTCTTGTGAGCAATTGTCAGAGATTGCAGATTGCAGCGGGAGCGGCCTTCTCTCTTGGTGGTCTAGCCCTAACAACTATTTGGTATCTGAGTACGGAAAAGATGTGGGAATACGTGCGCCATTGGTGGGATAGTGATCTGCCCCCCGTTTTTGGTCCAGTCATGATGAGAGTCCCGGCGGGTTGGACAGCGTAACAGATTTGCTGTCGGGATAGCAGCCGCCGCCGAGGCTGTGCGGAAGTGGGAAACGCGCAGCGTTTTCCAAGCGGGCGCAGCCCGCGGCTTGTGCACAGCCTGCCATTATCTGGCGAAACTCTTCCGGCGTACGGGGGTGTGTCCAGAGTTCCGTGTAAATGGCCAAGGTTTGTTTTTGGGATGGGGTGCAGGGGAAGGGTATCCCTTCCCCTGCCCATCTCCGTAGAAGCGTTCTGCCTGGTCATTGCGTAACTCTCTCGAAGGCCGGCATCCGATCGGGCCACAGAATGGTGAAGTGGTTCAGGGCTTCGCGCCAGTGGGCAATCGGCATGGTCCACTTCTTCGCCGCCTGGCGAAGGGCCAAGAACAGCAACTTGAGCGCCGCGTCTTGGTGAGGAAAACCGCCGCGGATTTTGATGATCTTGCGCAGCGACCGGTTCAACGATTCCACGCTGTTGGTGGTGTAAATCGCCCGCCGGATCTCGGGCGGATAGTTGAAAAAGGGCGTGATCCGCGCCCAGTTCCGCCGCCATACCTGACTCACGCTGGGGTAGGCTTTCCACTTGCTTTCCAGTTCCTGCAGAGCCTGTTCGGCCTCGACCGTCGTGGCCGCGCGATAGATCGATTGCAGATCGGCGGCTACCGGCTTGCGCAGTTTCCAGGGCACGTAATTGAGCGAAGCCCGCACCAGATGCACGATACAGAGCTGCACCTCCGTGCGCGGATACACCGCCTCGATGGCTTCCGGAAAGCCCTTCAGCCCATCCACGCAGGCGATGAAGATATCCTTGACGCCGCGATTCTGCAGTTCCGTCAGCACCTGCAGCCAGAACTTGGCTCCTTCCGTCTGCGCCACCCACAGCCCCAGCACTTCCTTCTGCCCTTCCAGGTTCACGCCCAGCACCACATAGATCGCCTTGTTCTGGATGTGGCCCTCGTCGCGCACCTTCACCATCAGTGCGTCCAAGTACACGATCGGATACAACTCTTCCAGCGGTCGGCCCTGCCACTGCTTTACTTCTTCCAGCACCGCCTCGGTGACGTTGGAGATCAGCGTGGGCGACACGTCCACCTTGTACATCTCCTCCAGATGCCCCTGGATCTCGCGCGTGGTCATCCCCCGGGCATACAGGGAGATGATCTTGTCGTCGAAGCCGGTCCAGCGCGTCTGGCGCTTGCCCACCAGCTTGGGCTCGAAGCTGGCCTGGCGGTCGCGCGGCGTCTCCAGTTCCAACTCGCCAAAGTCTCCCTTCAGGGTTTTTCGGTTCTTGCCGTTGCGGCTGTTGCCCCGGTGGTGGCCCGCCGGGTCGTGCTTCTCGTAGCCCAGATGCTCGGTGATCTCTGCTTCCAGCGCCCGTTCCAGAATGGCTTTGGTCAACTCTTTCAGCAGACCGGTTTCCCTGATGATATCCTCGGGTTTCTTGTAGTCCGTCAGCAGTTGGTCGATCAACTTCTTGTCGATTGCCATGGGGTTCTCATTCTCCTCGTCCCATGGCCCTTTACACAGTTCTATTTACACCCTCGCGTACGGTAGCCCAGGGAGCTATGCGGCCGCCGCTGGTTGTAATCCTGCCTCCACTCCTCGATCTTCTGCCGGGCATCAGCCAAGCTGGTAAACCAGTTCTCGCTCAAACACTCGTCGCGGAACCGGGCATTAAAGCTTTCGATGTAGGCGTTCTCGATGGGCTTGCCCGGCTCGATGAAGTGCCACTCTACACCATTCTCGTAAGCCCACTGCTCTACCGCCTTGCTGACGAACTCCGGCCCATTATCCGAGCGGATCTGCAGCGGCAGTCCGCGCTCCATCTTCAACCCGTCCAGTACCCGGACGACTCGCACCCCGCCCAGGCTGGTATCGACTTCGATGGCCGGCGACTCGCGGGTGAAGTCGTCGGCGATGGTCAGTGCCCGGAAGCGTCGTCCCGTGGCCAGGGCATCGCTGACAAAGTCTATCGACCAGACTTGGTTGGCTTGGCTCGGTACCAGCATCGGGGTACGCATCAGCGCCACCCGCCGCTTACGAATACGCTTGCGCACCCAGAGCTGCTCTTCCACATAGAGCCGGTAGACGCGCTTATGGTTCACCTCCAAACCGTCACGTCGCAGCAGTGCGTGCAGACGCCGGTACCCGAAGCGCCGTCGCACCATGGCCAGCTCGCGCAACTTCTGGCGCAACTCTTGATTGGCTTCCCGAGCCACCGCCTCATAGCGGCATGTACCGCGTACCGTCCACAACAGCCCGCAAGCGCGCCGCTCGCTGATCTCAACCGCTGCGCGCGCTACTGCCACCGCCTCTGTCCGAGCCCGCGGGCCTACCACTTTTTTGACAGCACCGCCTGCAACGCCTGCTTGTCCAGCATCAGGTCGGCCACCATCTGCTTCAGCTTGCGGTTCTCGTCTTCCAGCTGCTTCAGCCGCTGCGCCTCGCTTACGCTCATTCCGCCGTACTTCGCCTTCCAGCGATACAACGTCTGCTGGCTAATGCCGTGCTTGCGGCACAGCTCCGGCGTCGGCACCCCGGCCTCGGACTCTTTCAGAATCCCTACGATTTGCTCTTCGTTGAATCGGCTCTTCTTCAAGTCTGCGTTCTCCTTGCTTGGCCCGAGCGGGCCAGTGTAGCCGGAGAACTCTCATTCAGGATGGATCAATTTCCGGGGGGCAGATCAATAGCATACGCACAATCGAAAGAGACGTTCCGCTTGCCCCTTACGATTTTGCACAGCAACTTCAATCCAAGCAAAAAAAATCCATTGGGTGAAGTACCGTACGTTAGTCTTTTGGATACCGCGTCTGTTTTGTTTCGCGTGGTCTGCTATGTTTCTGGTTGCCGTGGTGCGCTTCTTTTGTTCGTGCGCCAAAACCCCGTGAGGTTATCTGAGGCGTGACCGATAGGTAATTCCGAGGGCTATCACCAGCCCGAGCACCTGAAGTCCAGCCGCTATGAGTTGGGTCTTGAATAGTGTCCACGTCCACCAACCGAGACGTTTGTAATCTTTCCTCCAGCGAGCGACATCTGCTGCCATAGCCGGATCGTCCCGCCCTCTTGCTACCTTGGCCGTCTTACGGAAATCGTAAACCCGCGTGAGGCAGGCAGTTGATCCAGAAAATGCAGAGACCAATCCAAAGGTGATCGAAAGCAAAAAGATGATTTTCGCGTAACAGTTCGTTATGTCGTAATGTTCCCGACCTAACAGGCTGGCAGAAAAACCGAGCATGGCGAGTGAGAAGCTAAGGAATAGGGAGATGCACAGGCTCAGTTGGGCGATACGAAATGCCTGCCAACGAACATACGAGATTTTCTCATCCCGGTTGGTAGCCATATCGCAAGCATTTTAGGTTTCCAAGAGTGGTACGGCAAGTATATAGTTTCCCTTTTTTGCCTCTTCACTTCTGGTTCGTTCGGCCCTACGCTTTACTCCGCGGATCGCTTAGTCAGCCAGTGCTCAATATGAGGCCAGGTGGTCTTACTGGCGCCGCTGCCGGCCATAATTCCAATATGCCCGCCCCGGACTCGGAATAGCTCCTTGTCGGTGCTGTTTACCTTCTCCATGATCGGCTCGGATTGGCAGGAGGGCGTGATGTGATCGCCGTCGGCGATGATGGTGAGCAGGTTAGCCTGAATGCGGCTGAGATCGACCCGCTGCCCGCGCAGCATCATGGTGCCCTGCATCAGGCGGTCGTGGCGATACAGGTCCACAATCAACTGGCGAAAGGCCGCGCCCGCCATGGGGATATTGTCCGTCACCCAGGTGTTCATGGCGTGCCAGGCATCGACCACCTGGGGATTGTCGAGGTTGTCCCACAGCCGCAGATAGTTGAGGATGTAGTTGTCCACCGGCTTCAGTGCCCGCGCGCCGTATTCGAGCATCTCCGCCGGCATATTGCCGAACGCCTGCAGCAACTTTTCCACGTCGAAGTAGCGCTCGTCGATCCAGCGCTTGAAGGTAAGATCCCCGTTTTCGGGGAATGCCAGGGGCGCGGTCAGCAGGATAAGGTTGCGCAAGCCGTCTTCGGGGAGCATGGCGGCGTACATCGTGGTGAGAATGGCGCCGATGCACCAGCCCAGCAGGCTGAATTCCTCCACCCCGGAGATGGCCTTCAGCTTGCGAATCGCTCGCGGCATGTAATCGAGGACGTAATCGTCGAACTTGAGGTTCTTGTCCTCCGGGCCGGGCGAGCCCCAGTCCAGCAGGTAAACGTCATAACCCTGCTTCACCATGAATTCGACAAAACTGTGCCCCGGCCGCAGGTCGAGAATGTAGGGCCGGTTCATCAGCGCAAACACCAGAAGCAGCGGCACCGGGTGCCGTTTCTCTTCGGGGACGACGGGCACGTAGCGGTACAGCTTGGCCTTGTTCAGGGTCCACACCAACTGCTTCGGGGTTTGGGCGATGGCGGCGCGGGTGGTCATCACCTTCGCGAGTCTCTGCAGCATCTCGTCCATCGCGGTATAGGATTCGGTGGGGACGGCGGAGTGCGACATTTATTTCTTCCTCGGAGTAGGGCGTCGGCGCGGTGCGGCGTTGGGCGCGGCAGTAGCGGCTGCGGAGACCAGCGGCTCCGGTTCATCGGCTTCAGGCTGGGGTGCCAACTGCACGACCATAGCCCGGGACAAGAGTCGCTCGATGCGGTCCAGCTTGATGTCCATGTCGTCCAAGCGCATTTCCAGGTTGGTCAACCTTTCGGCCACCACGACCACGTCCGCCCGGGTGGGCATGCTCATCTGCTGCAGCGCAGCAGTCATGGACTTTTCCAGAGCTTCGCGGAACGGAGCAGAGCTTGTCAGGCAGGTATCCAGCATGGTGCCGCTCGCCTGGGCATAGGCTTCGGAATTGACCGCCTCCACCATGTTCTTGCTCCAGAACTCGAGGTAGGCGTCGCGAAACTGTCGCCAGGGCTCCAGTAGATTTGCCGCTGTTGCTTCTTTGGGATCGGCAGGCTTGGGATCCTCGGTTTTAGTAGGTCCCCCCTGTGCGTCGCTCATATGGTTTCCTTTGGGTAGGAATCAACGCTAAACCCAGAAATGGCCGCCGGACTTCCCCGCGAGCGTGAAGCGCCTGGGGGCGAGACCGCGTCAGCTACCGCGATGACACCCGCCTCTGCCAAAAAAACGCGCAGACGGGAGGACAGGCCAATCCCCAAAACGCGCCGCGAAGGCGCGTTTTGGGGCGGAAATCCTGGACGTCGCAATCCGGGTTCGATTGCCGAGACTATGTTACTACTACTTCTGGGTTGCGTACGACTTCAGTGGCTTGGCGGCGAGATCAACCATTTCCTTCTGCGATTCCAGAATGGCATCGACGCCACGCTGGACGGAGTCGGCTATCTCGGCCACGCGGGTTCCGGGTACCCCGGCCTGCTTCTTCAGAGACTCAGTGACGGCCTTGCTCTGTTGCTCGGCAAAGCTCAACACGCTCTTCTGGGCGGCTGTGGCGCGGTCCACGGACTCGGCGACCAGGTCGTTCAAGCCTTCCAGGCTAGGCATCGCAGTGCCCCGCTCCTGGGCGTACTCCAGCATCGAGTTGCTCTGTTCGGTCATCATGTCCAGCATGCTCTTCTGGACGGAGACCAGGGAATCAAACGCCTGCATGGCCATATCAAAAGCTCCGGCTAGCGGCGAGGTTTCGGGTAGGCGAACCGCCTTCTTGCAGACGTCGATGGCTTCCGCATTCTGTTTGGCGGCGAAATCGAGAGCGCTCTTCTGCATCTCGGCAATTCGCTCCACGCCGTTTTGCATCAATCCGGCCATAGCCAGCGGTAGGTTCGCGAGGGAAATGTCTGGCGCATCGCCAGGGGCTTTCTTAGTTGACTTTGCCTTGGGCTCCATGGTTTGCTCTCCTTAAGTGAGATGGAAGGTTATGCTGCAATTAGTGCTGCAGTGCAGCATTATCATCCATCAGGGCGCGGCCGTTGTCAAGGGAGAAAAATGGCGCACAAGGCAGTAATCATCAAAAAGTACGAAAACCGGCGTCTGTACGACATGACCAACAGCAAGTACGTGAATCTGGACGAGATCGCGCAGTTCGTCCGGGAGGGGCTGGAGGTCAAGGTGATCGACGCCGCCACGGGCGAGGATCTCACCCGCCTGACCTTGACCCAGATCATCATTGAAGACGCCAAGGCCGCGGATTCCGCCTTTCCCCTCGACATGTTGCGGCAAATGGTGATGGCTTGCGGCCAGGCCAGCCAGGAGAGCGCGCTGACTTACATGAAGGCCATGGTTGACGTGTACCAGAACGCCTATCAGAACGCGTACCAGACGTTTCCCTTTGCTCCCTTTGGGTTCATGCCCAACATGCCGGGGCGGGTGGCTGCGCCTGCGCCGCAGGCAACACCAGCCAAGGAATACCCTACGAAAGAGCAGCCCGGGTCGCCTCCGCCGACGGAGTCCCCCTCACCCGAGGTCGACGATTTGAAGCGGCGGATTAGCGAGTTGGAATCGGTCATCACTGCCTCGCGCGCAGCTGGAGTACACAACAAACAGGCTGCGAGTGTTAGGGAAAGAAAGCTCCGCAAGAAGCCAGCCCCAAGCCAGAAGCCTTAGTAGCCATTCGAATTTACCTGTGTCTTGCCGCCAGGGGTTGACGCTTCTCCGCAGCGCAGCATAAAGTGCAGCATAGTGGCAACACACTGCCTGGCGGCATCATCTACAAACGGTTCGCCCACTCGACGAGCGCTTAGAGTTTGCCCGGAACCGGGTTTCGAGCGGGATCTGGATTAACACACCGGGGATAGGGACAAGGCATGTTCACGTTGGATGGAAAGACGGCGCTGGTAACCGGTTCGGGCCGGGGGATTGGTCGGGCCATAGCCAGCAAACTTGCCCTGGCCGGAGCTCGCGTGATGATCAACGATCTGGATGCGAAGGCGGTTTGCGACACCGTGCGCGAGCTTCGCCAGGCGGGGGCCGAAATCGATCAACTGACCGGCGATCTGGTCAATCCCGCGTTTCCCGACGAGTTGGTCCAAGCCACCGTGAAGCGGTTTGGCTCCATCGACATCATTGTGAACAATGCCGGTTATAGCTGGGACGGCGTCATCCAAAAGACCACCGATGAGCAATTCCAGGCGATGCTCGAGATCCATCTGGTGGTGCCCTTCCGTATTCTCCGTGCGGCATCGACCTATCTGCGCGAGGCCGCCAAAAGTGAGATTGCCGCCGACAAGATCGTGATGCGCAAGGTGGTGAACATCACCTCCATCGCGGGCACCGACGGAAATCCGGGCCAGGCGGGTTATGGATCGGGCAAAGCGGGAGTGATCGGCCTGACCAGGACCCTGGCCAAAGAGTGGGGACGTTACAACGTGAACGTCAACGCCGTGGGCTTCGGCCTGATCAATACCCGCTTGGTCCAGCCCATAACCGGACCCGGTGCCAGGATCGAGATGCATGGCCATGAAATCCGCATCGGGGTGCAGCCGGAGATGTTGGAAGCGGTCAAGAGCCACTGTCCCTTGGGCCGGCTGGGCACCCCCGAAGAGGCGGCCAATGCGGTGCTGTTCTTCTGCTCTCCCTTGTCCGATTATGTTACTGGGGAGGTGCTGATCTGCGGGGGCGGCTTCCATTTTTAGGAATGTCGTTAGGTGTTGGTCGTTCGTCGTTGGCGATCGGGGCTAAGGAGAGTGGCGGTGAATAACGGCAACGCTCGGATCATTCCAGCACCTAGGACTAACCACCGCTTCCCCAAAATCGGCCTACCCTGAACCAGTACTCAGGTTATACTCAGGTAACTCCTTAGGTGTTTGCTGGATCCAGCGCTGCGGGAAGCCGTGTAGGCGTTCGATCCTGCTCTGCGCAAGTTTTCGACGCGATTCAACGCCAGTCCATCGCGAGCGGAGGCCTGTACCATGGCGGACCCAATTCGTCCGGGACTGCCGGCAAACGGACCCGACGGGCGCAACGCGCGAGTCGGGCTAGAAAGCGCCGGCTTGGCTGGGGCGGAGGCCTCGGTGTTAGCCGTCCGCGCGTCGGGTGCCGTGTGCGCCATCCCGGCGGCCCAGGTGATCGAGACGATGCGTCCGCTGCCGATTGAGCCGCTGGCGAACCTTCCCAATTTTGTCCGCGGAGTCGCGCTCATCCGTGGCGCTGCCGTGCCGATAGTCGATTTAGGGGCAGTACTCGAGGCCTCGGGCGAACCCGCAATGCCCCCGAGCCAGACAGCGCGGTTCGTTACCCTTCGCGTAGGAGAGCGCTGCGTCGCTCTGGCGGTGGAAAGCATCATCGGCTTGGTTCCGTTGAATCCGGAAGGTTTCAGCGCGATGCCGCCGCTGCTCAACCACGCGCGCCGGGATGTCATTCAAGCGATCGGCACCCTGGACGCCGAACTCCTCCTGGTCCTGGAGACAGCACGACTGGTCCCGGAATCGGTTTGGGGCGAGGTCGATAAAGCTCAGGTAGCGGCGCGGTGAAATTTCAATTGCAATCCACGGAAATTGAAAGCTTCCGCGCGGCTGTCGAACGGCGGCTGGGTTTGCTCTGGGACCCTTCGAAGTTGGAGGAATTGGCGGAGGTGCTGCGGCTGCGCATATCGGCCACCAACAGCGCCGACGTCGCGAGCTACCTGCATCGACTCGGTAGCTCCCAGACGGAACTTCGTGCGCTGGCGGGCCACCTGACCGTTTCGGAAACCTATTTCTTCCGCATCTCGGATCACTTCCGCGCGCTGACCGAGCTGGTGCTGCCGGACCGCCTGCGCGCGCGCCGTGCCGGCAGGCATCTGCGGATTCTTTCCGCGGGCTGCGCCTCCGGCGAAGAACCGTACTCGATTGCCATGCTTTTGCGGGGCCGCCCGGATCTGGCGGGATGGCGAGTTACGATCCAGGGCATCGATATCAATTCCGCCATGATCGCCAAGGGCAAAGCCGGGCTGTATTCCGAGTGGTCGCTGAGAGAGACTGCGCCCGAACTCCGGCAGCGGTACTTCCGTCCGAACCGGCGCCAGTTCCAACTCGCCGACTCCATTCGCGAAACGGTCCTGCTCGACGAGGGCAATCTGGCGGATGCCAGCTCCGGGTTCTGGCAGGCGGATGCTTACGACATCGTTTTCTTCCGCAACGTGATGATGTACTTTTCGCCGGAAGCCGCGCAGGCCGTTATTGCCCGCATCGCCGGGTCGCTGGCGGACGGTGGCTATCTTTTCCTGGGACCGGCGGAGACCCTGCGCGGCGTCTCGCCGGAGTTTCATCTCCGCCATACCCATGGCGCGTTCTACTATCAGCGCCGGAACCGCGAGGTTCCTACGGTGCGCAGGTTGGGGATTGGGTTTACGCCGGAATCCGCTCAGGCATACGAGGCGAACCCAGAACTTGGCGGCAGCGCGCAGACGGTGTGGGACGGGTCTTCGACCCGTCCCAGAAATGAGGCGGGGCAGAGACCCGCCCCACACGATACCGAATCCATTGCATGTGGAGCTGACTGGTTCGATACCATACGCCTGGCTTCCGAGCGGGTCGAGACGCTGGCACGTAGCCGCCACGGTTCGCGTGCGCAGCTCAAGAAATCCATGCCGGGAACGGCCGTTGCCGAGAAGCGCGCTCCGGTCGTAATGCTGAAAAAGCACCCAGCGCTGGTTGGGGTTGGGGATGTAAGTGCCTCCTTGGATTTGCTGCAGAAGGAACGCTTTGCGGAGGCGCTCGGGGCGCTGCCTGCAGCCCGCGATGGCCAACTCGACGCCGACGCGCAACTGCTGCGGGCTGTCCTGCTGGCCAATTCCGGCGATCTTGCCCAGGCGGAAGCCGCCTGCCTGCTGCTGCTGAAAGACAACGAGTTGAACGCGGGCGCGCATTACGTCATGGCCCTTTGCCGCGCGCACCATGGCGACCGGCAGGCGGCCATGGATCATGATCGGACGGCGGCTTACCTGGATCCGACGTTTGCCATGCCTCATCTGCATCTCGGTCTGCTGGCGAAGCGGGGCGGGGAATTGGATCTGGCGCGGCAGGAGTTGAGCCAGACCTTGCTGTTGTTGCGGCGCGAGGACTCGTCGCGCATTCTCCTGTTTGGCGGAGGATTCAGCCGCGAGGCGCTGGTCAAGTTGTCGCGCAGTGAGTTGCGCGCGTGCGGAGGAGAAGCGTGAGTTCGGCCGCATCGAAACTGGAAAAACTGCAATTGGAAAGCCGGGCGGCCGAACTGCGGCGCGCCTTTGACGAGACCTTCGCCGCTCCGCCGCAAACGCACGATGCGGCGCTGGAACAGATGCTGGCCATCACTATTCAAGGCGAGCGCTATGCGATCCGGGTAAGCGGGATCTCCGGGCTGGCGGTGCCCAAAGGCAAGGTTTTGCCGGTTCCCAGCAGCGTTCCGGAGTTACTCGGATTGACGGGAATACGTGGGACAGTGGTGCCCGTGTTCAGCTTGGCTTGGCTGCTGGGATTCGGCCAGAGCGCCGCCGCATTGGCTGAGGACACTGGATTGGGCGAGCCGCGCTGGCTGGTGTTCTCTCGCACTTCGGCGCTTCCACCCCAAAACGCGCAAACTGCGCGCGTTTCGGGGGCCCCGGCGCTGGCTGTTGGCTTGGGCGGTGGCAAGCCGAGCCTTATCGCGCTGGCCTTTGACGAGATGGAACGGCAGTTCGCGGTGCCGGCTGCCCTGATTTATCCCCGTGGGGATGACCGGCCGGGAACGAGTGCACGGCGCTACGTCTGCGAAGCCGCGAGCGATGGAGAAGGGCTGCGGGGCGTCATCAGCATTCCACCGATTGTGGAATACATTAAGGCGCGGGGCGCAACGGGTGCGAAGAGCTAGTGGAACGCCCCTGTGATTTTCGTTGTCTGCTGGGCGGCGCATGGGCCTTCGGCCCACCTATGATGATGAAAAGCCGCCGAGCTGGTAGCGCCGGCCTCCAGGCCGGCTGTCGCGGGGGCCTTCGGCCCGCGCTGGTGCTGCCGGCGTGGACGCCGCCAGGACAGCCGGCCTGGAGGCCAGCGCTACGCTTTTCGAGAGAGCGAGGCGGATCGCGGGTTCTCGCGTTCCGCCGAGTCGAGGATGACATTCAATGAGGATTGTTCTTGCGCAGCGGTCAATAGCCAGCGCTAAGGAGAGAACAGCGATGGGTCAGAGCTTGACCTTCGGAAAGAAACTGGCGATTGGATTTGCCATTACGGTTGCCTTCACCGTTGTGATGGCTGTGATCGCCGTCTACGCCCTCAACCGGGTGGTGGCGAGCAAGGACCGCGTCATCGCGGTGAACGCGCAGGACCTGACCGATGCCGCCAAGCTGCAAACCGCGGTGGCGCGCAAGGGGGCGGCTGTTCGCGGCTATATGCTTTCGGGTGACCCCAGGTATCTTGACGCGCTCAATGAGGCGCGGCAGATGTTCTTTCATACCCTGAGCCAGATGAAGCTGCGCGTGTACACGCCCGAAGGCAGGGCGATGCTCACGGATGTGCAGAACATCGAGGTTCAACATCAGGACCTGGTGGACAAGGCCATTGCCATGAAGCAGTCGGGCGCGTCCATGGACTCGATTGTCCAGTACATGCGCAACGAGGTGATTCCCATGGTCGAGCACCTGTTCAGCCGGGTCGATGAGTTCGCCTCCTGGGAAGACAAGTTGCTCATTGATGGCCGCAATGAAGCCACTGCCGCGGCATCGCAAGCCATCGCCATAGTCATCGTGATTGCGATTTTGGTTGTTGTCCTGGCTAGTTTCATCGCGGCTTTCCTCGGCAAGACGCTCACCCGGCAGATCGGTTCGGCGGTGCAGGATATTCAAAGTTCCTCCGCCGAGCTTCAGACCACTGCTACGCAGCAGGCGACCGGGGCGCGGGAACAGTCGACCGCCATGACCGAGATCAACACCACCATGAGCGAACTGCTGGCCACCTCCCGCCAGATTGCGGACAGCGCTCAGCGAGTGGCGTCCATCTCCTCCGACGCCGCCACCGCCGCCTCGGCCGGGGACCGGGTCGCGCAGCGCGCGCACGATTCGATGGGCGGCATCAAGAAGCAGGTCGATGTCATCGTCAGCCACATGCTCGATCTGGGCCGCAAGTCGCAACAGATTGGCGGCATCGTGGACATCATCAACGAATTGTCGGAGCAGACCAACATTTTGGCCATTAATGCCACGATCGAGGCAGCGGGTGCGGGCGAGAACGGCAAGCGCTTCGCCGTGGTGGCGGACGAGATCCGCAAACTTGCCGACCGCGTGGGCGGCTCGACCAAGGATATTCGCGCCCTGATTGAAGAGATTCGCGCCGCGGTCAACGCCACCGTGATGGCCACCGAAGGCGGCACCAAGGCGGCCGATGCCGGCACCCGCGAGTTCAGCGAAGTGGCCAACTCGCTGAACCAGATCACGGCGATGGTCGCCACCGCCACGGAGGCCGCGCGCGAGATCGAGCTGAGCACCAAGCAGCAGGCCACGGCGGTCGAGCAGGTCAACTCGGCGGTGGCCAACGTTGCCCAGGTCAGCAAGGAGACGGAGACCAGCACCACGCAAGCACTGCAGACGGCATCCGAACTGGCCGCCTTGTCCCGCAATCTCAGCCGGTTGGTTCAGGCGCAGGCGAACGGGATTCACTGATGTCATCGGACCCGTACAAATATTTCCGGATTGAGGCCAAGGAGCTGGTTGAACAGCTAAGCCGCGGCGTGCTCGATTTGGAGCAGGGGACGGCCGGGACAGACTCGGTCGCGCGCCTGTTGCGCCTGGCGCATACCCTTAAGGGTGCCGCGCATGTGGTGAAGCAAGCCAGCATAGCCAACCTGGCGCACCAGTTGGAGGACACTTTTGGCGCCCAATCAGCGGGCAGGGGCGTCTCCCGGCAGGAGGCTGAGGCCATGCTTCGCTTGCTGGATCGCGTGGCCGCGCGCTTGGCGGCGCTAGGCTCCAGTCCGCCGGAGGAGACCGAAGCCGGCGTTTCCGCTGCTTCAGCAGCTTCGGGTCAAGCGAGCGACCCTTCACCCGCAATGGAGAGCGCGCCGGCTGCGCCCGATGACGTATTCGATACTGTGCGCGTCGATCTCGGCCAGATGGATCTGCTGTTGGAAGGGGTGGCGGAGACCAGTGTGCAACTGGGTGGCGTGAAGGCCAAACTGTCTGCCCTCGAGGATGCCGACAATCTGGCTGCTTTGCTGTTGAATCACATGGCCGCCACGACGGCTGCCAGCGGCAATGGACGGGCTACCGGGACCCGCGGCCTGTCGTGGGAGAAGATGCGCGGCATCGTCGAGGACCTGCACTCGCTGCTGCGTCCGCTGCGGCACAGCCTCTCGACTGGGGTTGAACAACTGGAGCGCGAGTTGGCGCAGGTGCGCGATACGGCGAGCCAGCTTCGCTTGATCCCCGCCAGCACGGTATTTGCCCCATTGCGGCGAACGGTTCGCGATACCGCGCAGTCGCTCGGAAAACAGGTGGAATTCGAAACCGAAGGCGGAGAGCACCGGCTGGATGCGCCGGTGCTGGCGGCGGTGCGCGACGCCCTGCTGCAGCTGGTTCGCAACGCGGTGGTCCATGGCATGGAGCTGCCAGCGGAGAGGCAAGCCGCCGGAAAACCAGCCACGGGCAAGGTGTTTCTGCAGGTGCAGCGCCGCGGCAATCGGGTGGCATTTGCCTGCCATGACGATGGCCGGGGATTTGACGTCGTGGCCCTGCGCCGGGCGGCGGTGGCTCGCGGACTGCTGTCACGCAACGATGCGGAATCGCTCGGCCCGGGAGACATCTTTCGTCTCCTGCTGCGTGGCGGCATTAGCACCAGCGCGTCCGTCACCGAGTTGGCGGGCCGCGGTATTGGCCTGGACGTGGTTCGGGAAACGGCTGCCAAGCTCAAGGCGGAAGTGGTTATGCGCACCGATCCCGGCCAGGGGAGCACGGTGGAGATTTCCGTGCCGGTGTCCCTGTTATCGCTGGGAGCCATCATCGTGGAGAGTGGCGGGGTCAGTGCTTCATTGCCGATGGATGCCGTGGAGCAGACCATGCGCCTGTCCGAGGAGGAAATCGTCCGCACGCCGGACGGCGATTCCGTTGTCTTCGACGGCAAGGCAATCCCCTTGTTGTCGTTGGATCGGGTGCTGAGCATCCCAACCGGCAATGCTTTGCGCTCGCAGCAAGGCGCCAAGACCCGGCATTCCGCGATCGTAGTGCGCTCCGGTTCGGAATATGCCGCCATTGGCGTGGATCAGTTGCTGGGCGCGGCGACGGTTTTGCTTCGTCCCATTCCCGCTTTCGCGGGTGTCGATCCCGTCATTGCCGGGGCCTCGCTGGACGCGGAAGGCAATCCGCAATTGGTTTTGGATCCTGCCGTGCTGGTCACGGCCGCGGCCGCACAGCGAAGCGCCGCGAACCCGGCGCCGCTGCCGCGGAGCCCGCTGGTGCTGGTCATCGATGATTCTTTGACCACGCGGATGCTGGAACAAAGTATCCTGGAGTCCGCTGGCTACCAGGTACATCTGGCGACCTCAGGCGAGGAGGCGTTGGAGAAGGCCCGCGCGCAACCATACGATTTGTTTCTGGTGGACATCGAAATGCCGGGCATGGACGGCTTTGAATTCGTGACGCGCACCCGGGCCGACTCGTCACTGGCACATGTGCCTTCCATCCTAGTAACCTCTCGCAGCTCGAGTCAGGATAAAGAGCGCGGCAAAGAAGTCGGAGCGTGTGCCTACGTGGTGAAGAGTGAGTTCGATCAGGGGCAACTGTTGCAGACGATTCGTCAGCTTGTGTAGTGCGTCACGCAGATAGACGGTTATTCTGAGGGGGACCATGCACCCTTTGAATTGTCATCCTGACGCTGAGCGCAGCGAAGCGGAAGGATCTATGCATTTGTTTCAGAAGGAATACATAGATTCTTCGCCTCCGCTATTGCTCCGGCTCAGAATGACATTTCTGGGCTTAAGTTGCTTTACTAACGACGCGAAATACCTCCCAGGATGAGATGGCCCGCCTAGGGTGAGATGGAGCGCGTTGGGTAAGATAGCCCCGCTAGGTGAGATGGCAAAGATTCGCGTTCTCGTGGTAGAAGATTCGCTGACCGTGCGCAAACGCCTGGTGGAGGTGCTGTCGGCTGATCCAGACTTGCAAGTCGTCGCCGAAGCCGGCGACGGGCAGCGGGCCCTTGAACTTTGCCAGTCGCTGCGTCCGGACGTCATCACCCTGGACATGATTCTACCCCGCCTGACCGGAGTCGAGGTTACCGAACAAATCATGGCGTATTGCCCGACGCCCATTCTGATCGTCTCCGCCTCGGTGAATCGCGGTGAGTTGTTCAAGACTTACGAGGCGCTGGCTGCCGGCGCTCTCGACGTGCTGGAAAAACCTAACGGCGGAACCGTGATGGACGGCTGGGAGCGCAAGCTGGTCTCCACCGTCAAGTTGATCTCGCGGATCAAGGTGATCAGCCATCCTCGGGCTCGTCTGAGCGGGCTGCGCCGCGAACCGCAGGCATGCGAGTTTGCTCCTCCCCTTGATAAGTCTGGCTACCGCGTTGTGGCCATCGGCGCTTCCACCGGCGGACCGGGCGCGGTCCGCGAGGTTTTGAGTAAGCTGCCGGCCAACTTTCCGCTGCCGCTGTTGGTGGTGATCCATCTGGGCGAACCGTTTGCCCTGGCTTTGGCCGAGTGGTTGGACGGGCACTCGCCGCTTCGCGTGCGCTATGCGCAGGATGGCGAAGCGCTGCCCGAATCCGGTGTTATCATGGCGCCGCCGGGCCGTCACCTGCTGTTGAGCAACGGGCGGCTGCGCCTGGGCGACGGCACGGAGCGCCATTCCTGCCGCCCGTCCGTCGATGTGCTCTTTGAATCGCTGGCGCGCGAAGTCGGCCCCGGCTGCATCGCCTGCCTGCTCACGGGTATGGGCCGCGACGGGGCTCAGGGACTGTTAGCCATGCGCCAGGCCGGGGCCATGACCTTGGCGCAAAACGAGGCCAGTTCGGTCGTGTTCGGTATGCCTGGAGAGGCCATCCGTCTCGGCGCCGCTCAGCGCGTGCTCTCGATTGAAGAGATCGCACCCACGCTGCTCGCCCTGACCGATCAGCTCAAAATGCGGAGGGGCTTGTGATGCTTCACGTCTTAGTGGTCGACGACAGCCTGACCGTGCGCATGGATTTGAGCGAGGCCTTCGAACGAGCAGGCTTTGCGGTCACCCCCTGCCGCGACTTGCGGGAGACGCGCGCCGCCCTGGCCGCAAACCCTTTTTCGCTCCTGGTGCTCGACGTATTGCTCCCCGACGGGGACGGCATCGAGTTTCTGAGCGAACTGAAGGCCGACCCCAAGACCGCGGCTCTGCCGGTCATGCTGCTTTCCAGCGAGTCTCAGGTTCGGGATCGCATCCACGGGCTGCAGACTGGCGCCGACGAATACGTCGGCAAGCCCTACGACTCCGGATACGTGGTTGCCCGCGCCCGGGAACTGATTCGCTCACACAAGGCGTCCGCGGAAAGCACAGCTGCCCTTGCCGGAATGGAGGCCAAGGTCGGGACGGAGCGGCGAGCCACGGTTCTCGTGATCGACGATAGCCTGACCTTCCGGAACGAGATGAAGGCTGCGCTAGAGTCTGCCGGCTATTGCGTGCTCACCGCCGCAACCGGTGAGGATGGTCTGAACTCGGCGGTGATCAACCGGCCGGACGCGGTGATTATGGATTACCTCCTTCCCGGCATCGATGGCAGCACCCTGGTGCGCCACATGCGGGAAGATGCGGCTCTGCGCAGGACTCCCTGCCTGCTGCTGACCGGTTCCGCGGACCGCGCTCAAGAGTTGCTGGCGCTGGAATCCGGCGCCGACAGCTTTGCTCGCAAGGACGAAGACATCGGCGTGGTTCTGGCTCGCCTGGCGGCGCTGTTGCGCTCGGCCAGCACCCCGGCCGCGGTGGACTCGCAGTCGAGCATCTTTGGACCCAAGAAGATTCTCGCCGTCGATGACAGCACGACTTTTTTGGAAGAGCTTGCAACTCAGCTTCGGCAGGAAGGCTACGACATCGTACTCGCCAATTCGGGGGAGGAAGCGATCCAGTTGGCGACGATCCAAAAGGTCGATTGCATCCTGCTGGACATCCTTATGCCGGGCCTTTCCGGACAAGAGACGTGCCGCCGGATCAAGAATTCCCCCAGCCTGCGTGATATCCCCTTGCTGATGCTTACCGGCGTGGAAGACCGCCAGACCATGATCGAAGCCATCAACTCCGGGGCCGACGATTACATTCCCAAAGCCAGCGACTTCGATGTGGTGCGGGCGCGGGTGCGCGCTGCGCTGCGCCGCAAGCAATTCGAGGACGAAAATCGCAGCGTGCGCGAGCGCTTGCTGCGCAAGGAAATGGAAGCCGCTGAAGCCCGCGCCCAGCGGGAGTTAGCGGAAACCCGCGCCGCCCTGTTGGCCGAGTTACGGGAAAGCGAAGCGGTAGTGCACCTCGCGGCTGAATCCGCTGACCTCGGCGTCTGGTACTGGGATCCGGCCAGTGACGAGCATGTCTGGTCCAGCCGCTGCAAGGCTTTGCTGGGGATGGATTCCGACGCCACTCCAACCTACGAGCGGTGGTTGAGCTGCGTCCATCCTGAGGACCGTACCCGCGTCGATGAAATGGTGCGCGAGGCGGTGAGCCGGCAAGGCGAATTGGAAATCGAGTACCGCGTCATCTGGCCGGATGCCAGCACCCACTGGATCGTGGTCAAGGGCCGCTGCCTGTGTGATGTCGCATCACGGGAGGCCCGCCTGACTGGCGTCGTCATGGATGTCAGCGAACGCAAGCGCACCCAGGAAGCGCTGATCCGCAGCGAGAAGCTGGCCTCCGTCGGCCGGATGGCGGCCACCATGGCCCATGAAATCAACAACCCGTTGGAAGCCGTGGTCAATGCGCTGTTTCTGATCGCAACCGACACCAGGCTCTCGCCCGAAACCCGATCCAATGTCGAGTTGGCCGAACGCGAACTGGAGCGCGTGGTCCACATGACCCGGCAGACTTTGGGCTTCTACCGCGAAAACAGCCGGCCGCGCACGGTTCATCTGCCGGAGTTGGTGGAGGAACTGTTCCGGCTGTATTCGCGCAAACTGGACCACAAAGCGCTCACGGTTAAGAAGGTTTACCGCGGGAGTAATCGGGTCACCGGCATTGCCGGGGAACTGCGGCAAATTGTCTCCAACTTGCTGGCCAACAGTATCGATGCGGTGGGCCGGGGAGGCGTCATTCAGCTTCGCATCTCCGACTTCCACTGTCAGGGGTACGTTCGCTTGACCGTCGCCGACAATGGAAGCGGAATTCGGCCCGAGCACCTGCAACCGATCTTTGAGCCTTTCTTCACTACCAAGAAGGAAATCGGCACCGGCCTCGGCCTCTGGGTCACCCGGCAGATTGTGGAGAAGCACGGGGGAAGCATACGGGTTCGCAGCCAGGTCGGCCGGGGCACGGTGTTCTCCGTATACTTGCCGGCAACCAGCGAAACCTCGACCAGCGAAACCAACGCGAGCGCAGAACGTTCACAACAGGCGCAGGCCGCTTCGGCATAACCTCCGGCATGACAATGGCGGATTATGGCGCGTTCACGAGATCGCCACGCGCCCCGAGTCGAAGCCGCCGCGACGGGCAGCGCGGGCGCACGAAATGTCCCCGGCTAGCCGGGGACATTTCTATTCTCCTATGACGGACCCACTCTCAGCTTCTCGCATCTAATTAACAACCCGGTTATACTTCCAGCTTGGTTACGCCAGGTTGGCCGGCAAGAGCGCGCAGGGTTTCTTGGGGTTGTTGAGAGAGGTCATGGCCAGAGTACTTACCATTCCCGTAGTCCCGGACACCAGTAAGCCGAGAAAAACACGTACCGACGATCCGCGATATGTCGAGGGGCAGCGTATTCTCGTGCAAGCCATCCGCTATCTCACCCAATCCGACATGAGGTCCAACCGGGAGGCGATCGAACTGCTATCGGAGCACTTTCGGACCAAGTTCCGCATGACCGACGTTCCCGCCCGGCCGGAGTAACAACACATTTCCGATTATTGATTTCTGATTTGCCCGATGCCAGTAAATTTGCGTCGAATCAGAAATTGGAAGTCCTGCGATCAGAAGTGCTGCGAGCGGCCGGCTGCAACTGGTTTTGCTTAGCCCGTCGTATGTCGTCTCCAACGGGCGAGAGCCGTGCTCGCCCCCACGAGTACGACGGGGTAGCACTCAAGGGTGTAACGGGTCTCTGGGTTCTCCAGCGTGCCGAGAAACGCCGTTCGCAGCAGCACAAAAACCAGGAGCATGCCCGCGTATCGAGGCCGTCCGCGGAGGAAGCCCGCCCCGGCGGCGATGAGATACGCCAGGTTCAGAGCGGCAAGAATTGCGGAAAGCACTGCGCCGGGCTTGTCCAGGTCGTAGCGCCACCAGCGTTCGTCGAAGGGCATCATCTCCGTCCGCGGCCGCAGCCACATATCGGCGATCCGGAGAAGTGGCAATCCGATGTAGTACCGCAGCGGCGCATGGCGGATACGTGCCGCGGCGAG
The DNA here is from genome assembly GCA_963837635.1 of uncultured Acidobacteriota bacterium. GTDB lineage: Bacteria > Acidobacteriota > Terriglobia > Terriglobales > Acidobacteriaceae > CAWINY01. The sequence continues at coordinate 569,240 of CAWINY010000007.1, read as the reverse complement.
CTGGGCGAACTGCGTGTCCAACTCGGGCTTGATGAAGGGCGTGTGGTTGTAGCGGTCGATCAACTGTTGGGTCTGCAGGCGCTGCTCAGGACTGTCGAAGGCGCGGTTCGGCAGTACGGAGGCGTCGGCCGGCTCGCCATTGAAATTCCAGTAAAAATTCGACACCGAGACATAATCGGCTATCCACGTCCTGGTCCAACGCTCGAAGCCGACCGGGGCGTATTCGTCCGCTGCATTGGCATAGCGCGGAGCCAACGGTTGAAAGCGGTGGAAATCCCGCCAGTTGCGCAGGGTCCAGGGCGCCAGTGGGGCCAGCGCCACCGCCGTCATCACGGCGCCCGCGGCGAAGAAGTGGGCGCGCTGGTTGGGCAAGCGCGCGGCACAGATCGCCAGATACAAGAGCAATGCGGCCAATAGAATCCCGCCGTCGGGTCGCAGCAGAATGCCGCATGCCAGGGCCGCGCCACAGGCGGCCCAGAGCTTTAGAGCTTGCCAATACTTGCCGAAGCTGCGCGTTTTGCCCGGGATGGGCGCGGAGTCCATTGCCGCAACTGCCAGATCAAGCGTCAGTACCGTGAAGAACACAGCAAGCGTTTCGGTGAGTCCGGCAGCAACGTAGTCGATGAGGAACGGGCAGAGCGCGGTCAGGGCAAAGGCCCATCTGGCCGCCCGCCGGTGAGAGTGCCCCGCATTTGCGCGCTTTTCACCGATGTGGGAGTTTTCGTCACCCACATCTGCCAGCCCCGGGCAGATGTGCGGCACCCTCGGGAGCCCCACGGTGCGCCGGGTCAAGTCAGCTACGAGTAGGCAGGTGCCCAGGTCGAAGAACGCCTGCAGCACCAAGACTGCGCGATAGTGTTCCGCACCGAAGATAGCGAACACGGCGGCGAGAAAGCCCGGATATCCCGGCAGCCGCACGTAGGTCGGCACCAGTTGATGGTCGATCCAGACCCCGAGGATCCCGTGCTGCAGCCAGTTCTTGGCAAGCTGGCCGTAATACCAGGTATCGAGGGTCAGCATCGGGGCCAGATAAACACACGCCAGCCGGAGCGCCAGCCCGATGCCGCCCACTACACCCAGGAAACGCCAATTTTGCTTGAGGAAACTTCGCACCCGGGCAGCAGTGTAGCAAATCAGTGCTCAGGCAAATAAAAAGGGCCGGTACGATCCCGGCCCTGTCCGTTGCTAAAGGATTGGTTCTACCAGATCGTGAGCGTCGCTTTGTCCACCCACTCGTGGTAGCCGCCGCCGGTTGCGTTCACATCGAGCTGCCATTGCGCGCCGATGTTGTCGCCCCAGCCAAGATTCTTCGCGGGCTGTGTCTGGTTCAGGTTGTGAACCGCGCCATCCACCACCAAGGTCACGTAGGTGTAGGTGTGGTTGGCGTGGTCCGTCGTCATGTACCACTGGATGTGATGCCAGGTCCCGGGAGTGAATTTCTGGCACGGGATAGTGGTATGCAGCCAATGCCCTGTGGCCTCGTTCCAGGTATCCCAAACCCCGGCGGCATAGTTGCATTCGGTGCCTATCATGTAGTTATAGCCGCCGAGGAACTGATAGCCGTCGTACTCCAGCGCCTGAGCATTGGAAAGCGAGGCCTGGTCAAGCTGGACATAGAAATCCCACAGCAGATTGGTGGCGTTGTTGTTGGCCCCCATGTGGTGCCACCAGAGCGCGTTGCCCCACGCGCCGTCCTTGTAGACCTCCATGCTGGCTCCATCCATGGAAGGCGAGGTCTGGTTGAAGGCTTGCCAGTAAGTACCGGCCCCGCTGCCGCCCGCGCAGGATCCGCTTTCACAGGAGCCCCAGCCGCTCGTCATGTCGTCAATGTTGCTGAAGACCGTGGCGGTCGAGGGCGGAGTGGGCAGGCCGTTAGTTCCAGAGGGCGGCGGTGGTGGCGGTGGTGGTGGGGGCGGTGGTGGCGGGGGCGGGGGCGGGGGCGGCGCCGTCGTACCGACCGCAATCTGAACTGTCTGATCGCCGTAAGCGCCGGTGCTGTCCCACGCGCGCACGACTAGCTGGTGCGTGCCGGTTGTGGACTTCAGACTTGCGCTGATGTTTGCCGTGGCCCCTCCGGTGTAGGCGTTTACGCTGTCCAGGTACGCGTGCCAGCCGACAATGGAATGCGAGCTAGTGGCGGACGCGCTAAGCGCAAACGTAGAGGCAAGGGTGGAAGCAGCCAGCGGAGCGGCGATCTTCACGGTGACGCCGCCGGTGCCGGTCGTGGAGACCGACCCCACGCTGAAAGCGATGCTCTTGCTGCCGGTAGCGCCGCTGCTGTCCCAGGCTCGGACAATCAGTTGATGCGTGCCCGTGGCCGCGTTCAGATTCGTGCTAATGCTTCCGGTCGCCGGTCCGTGGTAAACGTCATTGCTATCGAGATAGACGTGCCAGCCCATGATTGGATGCGTGCTGCTGGCCGTGGCGGCGAGGTGAAGGGGCGAGGCAACCGTCGAATTGGCGGTCGGGCCTGAGAGTTGAACTGTGACCTGCGCGAAACAAGTGGAAGCAAGTAAAACAACGACTGCGAGCAAAAACGCCTTCATTCAGATCTCCAGCAGTGAAGTCGGTCAGCGAACAGCGGGGCGCGCAACAATCGTTTTGGCTGACGAGTTTCACTATCCAGGAGCTCGGCTTTTTTGCGAATTGGCCAAATACCTTAGAGGGGGTTACGTTTGGCTATGTACTTGCGCATTAATACTTGCTGATGAGGAAGCTAGGTCAGGAGGCAATGGCGGGATTCGTAAGCATTAAATGTGTCGCGTGTGCGGGAAACTGCCTGACTGGCAGTGGCTCTACCAGATGATGGTGAAGGCTGGGTTGCCCACCCACTCGTGGGCATCCGCCACCTTCAGCGCCGCGGCGTGTGCACTGTGTGAATTTCAGATTCGAGCCATCGATAAATTCGAGAATCTCGTGTTGCTGGCGAGACATCTGATTCCACACGAGGTGCTGCATGTTCGACCACACTGCCCATGATGTTATCTGTCGCGAGTCCGATGGTGAGTTTGTCTGTCGCCGTTGCGGACTGATCAACCCCGGCGATGAGGAGTCCTGTGTCTCCTCCTACCAGACTGGGACCCAGCAAGCTGAGTACTCGGAAGCCGCCTAGCGTTTTCCAGCCGCCCAACCCCAGACCCCGGCAGGCACGAATTCCCCGAGGGGCGCAATGAATCCGTTGCGCTCCATTCAGGATTTAGGATGCGGGCCCTTACACCCCCAGCAAGCGCAAACCAGCGCTTGCCGGGGACCCAACTCTTCACTCATTGCTTCGCTTCGGGGACCAGCCAGACGCCTCAAGATCCTTCGACTCCGCTGCGCTCCGCTCAGGATTTCGGCTGCGGGCTCCCGTCGCTTCGCTCCTCACGCCCGCAAGACGCCTCAAGTTTGAGTGAGGCGGAGTTGATGCAGTAGCGCAAGCCGGTTGGACGCGGGCCATCGGGAAACACATGGCCAAGGTGCGAATCGCAGCGCGAACAGGTGACCTCGACGCGTCGCATGCCGTGGCTATGGTCCTGGCGCGCTTCGACGCTCGACTTGCTGATCGGCCGATAAAAACTCGGCCAGCCGCTGCCGGATTCGAACTTGGTCTCCGCCGGGAATAACTCCTGGCCGCAGGCCGCACAGCGATAGACGCCCTCCTGTTGGGTGTGCGCGTACTCGCCGGTAAAGGCGGGCTCAGTGCCTTTCTCGCGCAGAATGTGGTATTGCCCAGGCGTGAGCTGGCTCCGCCACTCTTCGTCGCTCTTCCTGATCTTCTCTGGCATTTCGCTCATCCTGAAGACTTAGATTCCTTATGAGCTTTGTATGGTTCCATTGATTGCCAGGAATGCCCAGAGTCGACGGGTTTAGGAACCTTGTGAACGCAAGGTGATCAGCGTAATTTCCGGCGGCGCCCCGATTCGTGCAGGTATGGCAATGGTTCCGAGTCCGCGATTCACATACAAGAAGGCGCGCCCTTTGTCCGGCAGGGCAGAATCGGTGTCGTACAGCCCGGAAATGTACGGGGTGAAGAAGCGCGCCGGACTGATGTGGTGGTCCACGATCTCCATCTGGATTTGGCCGCCATGCGTGTGACCGGCCAGCGTCAGTTCAATGCCCATGTCCGCGGCACGGCGGAAGACGTTCGGATTGTGCGATAGCAGAATGTTTGGCATTTCGCGCCGCACCAATCGTTCCACTGCGTCCAGCATCGGCGCGGGCTTGCCGCGGAGGGGGGGCTCCCGTTGGTAATCCACGCCAATCAGGTTCAGAGTGCTGCCATGCCAGGAAATCGGCACCGCCTCCTGTCGCAGCAACCGCATGCCATATAACTTGAATAAGGTCTCAGCCTTCGTCTCGGCGTGGGCGTAAATTTCGTGGTTGCCATTGCAGCCCCACACTCCGAGCGGCGCGCGAAGGCGGCTCAACTCCGCGATGCACTCCTCCAGCGGGTCGTGTTCATCGGTCACGAAATCACCAGTAATTACCATCAGGTGGGGCTGCAAAGCATTCGCCATATCGACCGCACGACGGATCTGGTCGCGCGGCATGAACTCGCCGGCGTGGATGTCGCTGAGTTGCGCGATGCGCAAGCCATCAAGGGAATCGGGAAGGCCGGCCATGGGGATTTCCACCCGATCCGTAGTGAAGTTCGTGCGCTCTTCTGCGAATCCGTACATCCCTGCGATGAACGGTACCGAGCCAACGGTGTAGGCCAAATACCGGAAAAATGTGCGCCGCGGCTGATCGACGGCAGCGCCATCGGGCGCTGGCATCTCTGCCATTCGGGTCAAGCGTTTCCAGACCCATTCCGCGGCATGAACGGCCTTGATTGCGCAAAATGCGAGAAAAGACGTGAACAGCCACAACTGAGCCAGGCCCAAACACCAAACGCCGAAATCGCTCTTGGGTGCGATATGGATAACCAGGCGGTTCAATAGCACGGCGACCAACAGCAATAACCACAGTGCGAGGACGGGACGCGCGACCCGCCGCAAAACTGGCGAGCCGAGATTCGCGACTAAGCTCTCCGCATGGCGACACCAGAAGCGTTGCGAGGGGAACAGCAGCAGAATGAGTAAAGCCAGCAACGCGAGCCGGATCAGCCGGATCAGAGTGAAGGCATGGCTATACAAAATACAGAACTCCTGGTTTGCTCTCAGTCTTTGGCCCTGTTATCGGTCGTTGCCCGCTGCTACCTGCCGACAATGTCACTCGATTAGTCTATACGGCAATGCGTTGCCAACCACTGGCCTATGTCCAGGAAGAATCGATGCGCTTTCGCAGGTTGCGGCGGATAGACCGGCAGAGCAGAATGCCGATTTCCGTCACGGCTATTGCCGCCGGTTCATGCTTTGCCCGACGTAACCCACAAGTGCTACGACCAGGGGAACCACGAATGGCACGGCTTTGTTGCGAATTTTTCATCATGCTTTAACGTGCTTGCAATATGGTTACTGCACAATGACAAGTGCAATGAGCTGGCTAGCCGAGAGGACGTTCCCAAGCTTAGAAGATCGCCTAGGAGCCGAGTTCCAGGTGGCCGCGGTCTGCTATCGCCGAAATGGCTCGATCTTGGAATTCCTGCTGATCAACACCAGCGCTGGCCGCTGGACCTTCCCCAAAGGACATGTCGATGACGGGCTGGGCCCGATGGCCGCCGCCGAGCGCGAGGCCTGGGAAGAAGCCGGCGTGATCGGCCGCATCGAAGCCAGACATTTTGCATCCTATCTGCACACCCGTCGTGACGAAGAGCTGCTGATCCGCGCCTACCTGATGGAGGTCCACCGCACCCAGCCTCCGATGGAGCGCTACCGTACCCCGCGCTGGGTCACGCTCACCCAGGCAAAACGACTGTTGGCCCACCAGCGGCGCCCGAAGTACATCGGCGAGCTTCACCGCGTGCTGGAACTCGCCGCCGACCGGGTCACACGCAGGCTCAACACCACGGCCTAAGCCGTTCGACACAAACAACAGCGCCTCTGACCGGGGAATTGGCCGCTGATTTGCGCTGATCAACGCTGATCAAAAATACAAGAAAGCGGGATTTGATCAGCGAAAATCAGTGGCGAAATTGTATTCCCAACTTCCTCCGCGCACTCAGTCCTTCGTGCACCAGCGGGAGCTTTCCCGCCCAACAGGAGGCGGGTTCGGTGATATCTTTGCCGGGTAAGGCGGAGTCCTTCGCAAACGTGTTGCTGGATGTCTCCGCATCGCCGTTCGTCTCAGGTCGCCAATGAACTCGCAATCTTCGCTTCGCGGCTCGGCACTGGCGTTCATTCTGTACGACGTCTGTGAAGAGATCGACTTGGAGGCGCTCAACCGCATCGCTGGCGCGCGCCGTATGGGTCCCGCGTTCAAGCATGCCGCGCCGCAGTACGTGCGCTTCGAGCGGCCTCCGGTCGTCGAGCCTCTCGACGGTTTCGGCCCCAGCGAACTGCAGCTTCAGGGGCAGATCAAGTACTACGACTACGGCGTGGTCAGCATTGTCTTGGAGCGCCCTTTCAGCGGGGATTGGGAGGGCCTGGTGCGGCTGGCCAGCGAGTGGATGTCCTCTGGGGAGTTCGAACGCCACGCCATGGGCATCGTGGGCCAGAAGCTCGAGCGCCTCGCGCCAGCATTGATCAAGCCCTATGCCTCCGAGAATTGGCTCACCGAAGATTATTTTGTCTTCCACCTGACCGAGATTGCCGGTCAGCCTTCCGCTCGCCAATTGATGGCCGATTGCGGGCAGGAAATTGCGCGGACCGTGCGCGGCGAGAACTATCGCCTGTCCGACAGCGAAGTGGCGGAGGTGTTGAAGTCCAGCCTCTCGTATTATCCGAACGATCTCACCGTGATCGGCTGGCACGCCGCGTTCCTCTATGACAGCGCTGCCGGGGCGCAGACCGCGCTGCAGATGTTGGAGTATGCCAACTCGCAACTGCTCGAGTTTCGCCACTACGATGATCTGCTCACGCGGGAGATGCGAGGAGTCTATCGCTCCCTGGAAACAGGTGGGGGGCCACTGCGCCAGTGGAAGCTCGGGGGCGAGGCCAGGCGGCTGCAAACCATAACCCTGGAAGTCACGGAATTGGCCGAGCGCGCGGACAACGCCATCAAGTTTTTAAGCGACATGTTCTCGGCGCGCCTGTACCGGCTGGCGGCGGCTAAGGTTGGCGTGCTCGACTACAAGGACCTGGTCAACCGGAAACTCCAAATCGCGAACGATCTGTACCGCTACATGGTCGAGCAATTCCAACAGGCCCGCGCCTTCCTGCTGGAGCTGATGGTGGTCATCATCCTGGTGATCGAACTCGTCTTTCTCTTTCGCGGGCAGTAAAGAGCTATCGGGTCATCGGGCTGGTTATCCAAATGAATTGCATCATCTTGGAGAACTGCTTAGCGCGGATTCCACAGATCGGAACGGATCGACACGGATTGCCAAGAATTACCGGATAATCCGTGCTCATCCGCGAAATCCGCGGCAAGCAGTTTTCCGATGACCCGATCACGCCATTGCTTGCTTCTCTCACCCGGCCTTACGTTGCTGGCCGGGGTCCTCGATAGTGATGAAGGTGAATTGGTGGAGGGCGTCGAGATTGCGCATTTGGGCGAGATCGTAGACCAGCTGCATCAGCTCGTCTACGGCCTCGGGTTTCATATTTCGAGTGGCTGCCCAGAATTGAGGAGGATGGAACCAGATTCGAATGTCGTCCATAAAACTGCTCAGCTTCTTTTCTGTGCGGTCTGTGGATTAGCCAACCGGCGGAATCCTCTTGTTGCTGGTTCTTGCTGGTTTTTCGAGTTGGGGAAATGATACACCGCTCAAACCAGGACGGCTACCGCCGCACCTCCAAGATTCCGGCTTCCAGCCAAATCTCCCGGTCTGGAGAAATCGTGCGATGCGCTGGCCTTCACAATCGCGGCCATATGCGGTTTCACGGCCTGTCTAGGCAGTGCCCCGAATGTGCCAGATCAGAGAGTCGATGGGAGCGGCCAGCTCAGCATCGGTTAGCCGCTCGAAGCCGCAAGCGGGCTAGGGCCTGTTAACACTATTAGGGCGGAAGCTCTAATAACAGGCCTAGGCCGGCTGCCCGACTTCCGTGGCCTTCCGCTCAGGAGCGGAGGCGTCCCCCAGGGCGATGTTGCGGTGCTGCAAGAGCTCGACTACTGACGCGTAGAGCCGGGTTCGAATTTCGTAACGTTCGTTTGCGCGCGCGATGTAGCGCACGACGATGTTGATTCCTTGAAAGGTTGGCCGAAGATTGATGGCGGGAACGGCGGAGAAGGATTTCACTCCATACGGCTGGGTGGCGCGTTGCCACTCCTGTTCCGCCTGGCGGGCGGTAGCCTCCGTTTCCTTGAGCACCAGCTTCAGGATCGCGTCCGTGATCGCATACGGATCTTGTCCGGCGGGAACCAGAATCTCCAGCGAATCCCAGAGCCATTGGCCGGTAGTTGAAAAGTTGAAATAGTGGCCTTCAATGGCAAAGCTATTGACAAACGTCACCCTGCGTCCGGTTGGATGGCCGGAATCAGCCCAGTTGCCCGTTTCCAGCAGCACCGTCCGCAGCAGCCCTATTTCGACCACTTCGCCACTGATGCCGTTAATTTCTACCCAGTCCCCGACGTGGATTCCGTTTTTGCCCATGAGCACGAACCAGCCAAGGAACGCGACGATGAAGTCCTTGAGGGCAACGGTGAGACCGGCGCCGGCAAAGGCGATGATGGTGGACAGTTGGCTCGGCGAACCCAAGAGCACGAACAAGATCAGCAGCAGGCCTGCGGCCTGAACCACGAACTGGGCCAAGAGGCGCATCGTGGCCACGCGCCGGCGATCCCATCCCGCGCGCATGGTCACTTTGCCCAACACCAGGTTTACAACCATCACGCAGAGGACGATCAGCAAAATCCAGCGGAAGGACTGCAACAAACCGTGCACACAGGCGCGCATGCGTCCCGTGAGCAAACTGGACCACTCACCGTAGGTCGCCGCGAGTTGCTGCTCATCCTGGATGCGCTCGTCAAACTCCGCGAGCGACTTGCGCTCCTCGGCTATGCGGTCAAAGGCAGCGTCAGCCGCGGCATACCCGGCGCTGTCCAGGCCAGGCTTGGTAACCACATTTGACTGGGAAATCTGCTGGATCTGGGCGGCCAACTCGCCCCGCTTCGCTTCCAACAAAGCGGCAGCACTGACAGTCTGGCGCTGGGCCTCTTGTACCTGCTGCCGTGTTTGCCGCAAATGTCGCCACAACTGGAACTGAGCCACCATGGTGCCGGGAACCTGGAACGTTTCGAAGTTGGGCGGAGGGGCCGCGGTTGGGTCCTGGTCGCGATGGTAGGCTGCCTGGTGCTGCGCGAAAAGCTGCTGAATCCTGCTCTCGGGATCACCGCCAGCGCGACGAAGGGCCTGTTTCGCGTCCTCGAGTTCGCCCTGACGCAGAACCAGTTCTGCCTCGGCCAAGGGTAGCTGCTGCAGCAGTTCGTCGGCTTGGGCCCCCTTGCTCGCTGCAAAGGAATCATTCAGTTTCTGTACCAGGTCTTCGTCTTGCTGGAGCTGCGTCTCCAGGTCACGGACCCGGTCATAATACGGCTTGGTTTCAGGGTTCTGCGCGGGCGGGTGGCCCTGGATCTCGCGCAGTGCCGCCGCAAACGTAACGTCCACGAAATGGTCGGCGGTTCGAAACGCCTGTCGCGCCAACCGTGACTCTTCCCGGGTGGTGGCGAGCTTTTGGAGTTGCTGAATCGTCTGCAGGGGCTGTTGGTCTACGACCACACGTAATGGCGGGGGTGCGCTCGATTGCTTTGCCTTGGGTGCCTTCGTCGGCTCATCTGGACTGGATGTGAACCAAATGCCCGCGGAGACGCCAGCGAACACTAGCAACAGCATGGCGAGTAGTAGCGGCAGGGCTCTGCGTCTCTTGGTCATAGCGGTAACTCCGACGAAATCAGCAGCCCGCTTTCCTCTTGATGATCAATCCCCGCACAACGGCTGGCTGACATTCTATCCGGCCAAGCTGGTGGTCGTGGGGCCGATGGCGACCGTGCAATGGGCACAGCGGCGCGCGGCAATTGGGATCTCACTCAGGCACTCTGGGCACTTCTTTATGGTGGGATCCGGTGGGGCCGCTCCCCGACGCAGTCGTTCCGCCAGCGCGTTCATCGGCAGCACGACGAAGAAGTACACGGCGACCGCGACCAGCAGAAATGCCACCATGGCGTTGATGAAATCGCCGTACAGAAACACACTGTTGTTCAGCGTGAACTTGAAGGTCGAAAAATCTGGTTTCCCGGCAATTGCCGCAATCAAAGGTGTCAGCAGATCCTTAACGAACGCAGTCACCACAGTACCGAATGCTGCGCCAATCACCACTGCCACTGCCAAGTCGAGTACGTTTCCGCGGAAGATGAACTGACGAAATCCCTTCAGCATGGTTGGCCTCCTCAGTAAGAGATGCTTCTTATGCCGCCCGGGTAGAGTCTAGAAACTGGCGCTTTCAAGGTTTCTACGCCCCTTGAATTCGTTTATAATATACAGGTTAGTGGTGGTCACCGGAGGCCAACGGTGTGTCACCGGGAGGCCCCCAGGCAGTGCACGAACCCCCGCGTCCCGAAGTCCCCTCCACCGGCGTCCAGCTTTTCACGAACAACTCTTGGACAACCTTTACGATGGGGTCTACTTTGTTGACACTGAGCGAAGAATCACCTACTGGAATAAGGGCGCGGAACACCTGACCGGCTATCTCTCCAGCGAAGTGGTTGGGAAGTGTTGCTTCGACAATATCCTGATGCATGCAGACGAGAGCGGGACCGTCCTTTGTACTGGGCTGCTGCCCGCTTGCCAGCACTCTGATGGATGGCCAACCTCGAGAAGCCGAAGTATATCTGCACCACAAACTTGGGCATCGCGTTCCCGTTTCCGTCCGAGTGACTCCCATAAGGGATGGTGCGAATCGCATCGTGGGCGCCGTCGAGGTGTTCAGTGACGTGAGCGCCAAGAAGAAGATGGAGCAAAGAGCTGGAGAACTGGAGCGCCTGGCATTTACCGATGCGCTTACCGGTGTGGCGAACCGGCGTTACATTCAGTTCAAGGTCGAGCAGGCGCTGCAGGAGGTGGAGCAGTTTGGCAGAAAAATTGGCTTGCTCATGATTGACCTTGACGAATTCAAGCGGGTGAACGATGCCTATGGACATGAGGCGGGCGATATTGTCCTGCGAACGATATCGAATACTTTGACCCAAAGCTTGCGGCCACGCGATCTGGTGGGACGATGGGGAGGCGAGGAGTTTCTGGTGATCGTGAAGGCCCTCCACGGGACCATCGAGGAAATCGCGGAACGATGCCGGAGGCTGATCGCGGAATCCGCCGTTCGAGTGGAAAATGAAACTCTGCGGATAACGGTTTCCGTCGGCGCCACCCTTATCCGTCAAGGAGATTCAGCCGATTCGGCGGTCAAGAGGGCAGACAACTTGATGTACCAGAGCAAGGTGTCAGGACGAAACCGCACAACTTCTGATTGACTCGCCTGCCAATCGCCCCGCATTTCCATACAATCAATCCGATGAAGCGCTCTGGAATTGCCGATCTGCCGCTGCATGGTGGGCGCGTGCCGGCGTGGCTCGCCGAGCGCATGACGCTGCTGGGCACCGCCATTGCCGAGAGCGTCGTCTACGAATACGGAGTCTCTGAGCTGTTGTCCCGGGTAAGCGATCCCTTCTGGTTTCAGGCGCTGGGCGCCGTGATGGGGATGGACTGGCACTCGTCCGGGATCACGACCTCCGTGCTGGGCGCGCTAAAGCGAGGTCTGAATCCACGCGCCCATGAGTTGGGGTTGTACGTGTGCGGCGGTCGTGGGCGGCATTCCCGCAAAACGCCGCAAGAGCTGCGGGACATTGCCGGACGAACCAGCCTCGACGGCGAGGCCCTGGTGCGCGCCAGCCGCTTGACGGCGCGCATCGACAACAACGCCATCGCCGATGGCTTCCAGCTTTACCTGCACGGATTTTTTCTGAGTGCGACCGGCGAGTGGGCGATCGTGCAGCAGGGAATGAACGACACCACGGCGCTGGCGCGGCGCTATCACTGGCATTCGGCGCAGGTTCGTGACTTCACGGCCGAGCCGCACACCGCCATCGTGGGCGAACCTCAGGGCACGATCATGAACCTGGTGGACCGGCAGGCGCGCCCCGTGCAGAACACAATGCTGGCCATGGCCGCTCAGCCACCGGAGAAGACGCTGGCGGAAGCACGCCGGCTTTCCATGCCCGTTCATCACGACGTGCGCGCCGCCAACGTGGACCTGAAGCGGCTTGGAGCTGTGCTGGCCGTAGCCTATGAGCGTGAGCTGCGGGATTTCGCTTCGTTGCTGCTGCTGGAGAAGGTGGGTCCACGCACCCTGCAGTCGCTGGCGCTGATTGCCGAGGTGGTGCATGGCGCGCCGAGCCGCTTTTCCGATCCGGCGCGCTTCTCGTTCGCCTTGGGCGGCAAGGATCGTCATCCCTTCCCGGTGCCGTTGAAGACCTACGACGAGGCGCTGGCGGTGTTGCACCGCTCGCTCGATCGCGCCCAACTGGGCGATCTGGACAAAATCGATGGCTTCAAGCGGTTGCAACGTTTTGTCCGCGCAGTCGAGCAGCGGCGAGCGCCGGAGGCCGACTTTCACGCGGTGCTCGCGCACGAGAAGGAGATTTCGGCGGCACTCGATGGGCGCAGCGTATTCGATGAGCGCAAGGCAAGCCGAAAAGATTCTGTGAAGCACCCCCAGATGGAGCTCTTCAAGTAATATGGGCAAGGTCTAAAGGTCTAATCGTGGAGTCTGCCGCACTCGGACTTGACATTTTTTCCGCCCGCGCGCACAACATTCTTCGTGTTTTGAGCCTCGGAGGAAAGATGAAAGTTCCTAGCCTCGTGGTGCTCAGTCTTCTTTGTGCCGGGCTGGCACAAGCGAATGCCCAGACAGCTTCCAAGCCGACCAAGACGTCCACAGGTAACTGCGTGGAATGCCACAGCAAACAAACACCGAATATCGTTTCCGACTGGAAACTGAGCAAGCATTCGGGCGCGGGGGTCGGCTGCGACGTCTGCCACGGCGACCAGCACACCTCGGCTGCCGATGCCGGCAAGGCATTGATCCCAACTCCCGACACCTGTGCCCCATGCCATGACGAGCGGGTGGCGCAGTTCAAGAAGGGAAAGCACGCCATGGCGTGGGCTGCCATGAACGCCATGCCGACCATTCACTATCAGCCGATGGCGATGGTAGAAGGCCTGAAGGGGTGCGGCTCCTGTCATAAGATCGGTTTGAAGTCGCCAGAGGAGATCAAGGCACTGTCGAAGACCAGCGGCGGGTTTGGCGTCGCAGGATGTGATTCCTGCCATACGCGGCATACGTTCTCACTGGATGAGGCACGCTCGCCGCAGGCCTGCAAGACCTGTCACATGGGCTTTGATCACCCGCAATGGGAGATGTATGAATCGTCCAAGCACGGCGTGCGCAGCGAACTGAAGCAACTCAAGGTGATCTCGCCTACGGCGGCGGCACCAACCTGCCAAACCTGTCACATGCAGAACGGGAATCATGAAGTGCGTACCGCTTGGGGCTTCCTGGCCGTCAGACTCCCCTTGCCGGAGGATAAGCAGTGGGCGGCCGACCAAGTAACCATCCTGCAAGGACTCGGGGTACTTGACGAGAGCGGTAAGCCGACCGCACGGCTAAATGCGGTGAAGGCGGCTGACGTGGCGCGATTGGACCAGAAATCCTGGCAGACCGAGCGCGACAAGATGCTGAGCACCTGCCAGCAGTGCCACGCGGCGTCGTTCGCCTCGACCCAACTCAAACTGGGCGACGACATGATCCGGAATGCCGACCATCTCATGGCGGAGGGCATCCGCACCGTCTCGGCGCTCTATAAAGATGGTGTGATCAAGAACCCGAACCCGACCAACGGCAACCTGCCGGACCTGCTGACGTTCCACGACGCCCCGACGGTCATCGAGCAGAAGCTGTTCGTTATGTACCTCGAACACCGGATGCGAACATTCCAGGGGACATTCCATGCCAGTCCGGACTATGCCCTGTGGTACGGCTGGAGCGAGATGCAGCGGGACATGACCGAAATTAAGGAATTGGCGGCACAGATGCGCCGCGAACATCAGGCGAGTCTGCCCCAGTCGGCAAGCCGCTGAGCAAGAACCAACCGGGAACTCGGCTTCCCGCCCTCGAAGTGGCGGGAAGCCATTCCACAGAAGTCCGCCCCCTCATAACGGCGTGGCCCCAGGCGCGGCGCAAGCTCATCCTCGCGCGGTTCGCAAGCTCGCTAATGTACACGAGTCCATCCTGGTGAACGCCGATAGCACCGCCGCTCTTGATGTTCCTTTAGAGCGCAGCTTCTGCCGGTTCGGGCTCTTGGCCTTCCGCATAACTCCCATTCGCCGAACTGGGCACACGGGTGCGAGCCAGCAGCACGTAGATCGACGGCACCACGAACAGGGTGAACGCCGAACCGATGATCATGCCGGTCACTAACATCATTCCGATGCTGTTGCGCGCCCCGGCTCCAGGGCCGCGGGCAAAGACCAAAGGAAGATGGCCCATCACGGTGGCCGCGGTGGTCATCAGGATCGGCCGCAGCCTCGTCGAGGCAGCCTCGACGACGGCCTGCAGCTTGTCGCTGCCTCTCTCTTGCAGCTTATTGGCGAACTCAACGATCAGGATGCCGTTTTTCGACACGAGCCCAACCAGAGTGATCAGGCCGATCTGGCTATAGATATTGAGAGTTGTAAGCCCCAAGAAGGAGAAGAGGAGGGCGCCCGAGAGCGCCAGCGGCACCGATCCCATGAGGATGATGAGCGGGTCGCGGAAGCTCTCGAACTGAGCCGCCAGCACCAGATAGATCAGAATTGCCGACAGCAAAAACGTGCTGAAAAAGGTGCCTCCCTCGGTGCGAAGCTGCCGGGACTCGCCGGCGTAATCGACGGTGAACCCCTGGCCCGGAGGCAGGATGCGCTGCGCTTCCTGCTCCAACATGCGCAAGGCGGTGTCCAGCGATACCTGGGGAGGAATTACTCCCTGAATCCGCACCGCATTCAACTGTTGGAAGCGCTTGAGCTCGCGCGGCTCAGTCGTGGTTTTCAGGGTTGCGAAGGTGGAGAGCGGCACCAGCTTGTTATTCGCGCCGCTGACGTAGATGTCCTTGAGCTGATCCGGCGTCAGCCGTTCCGAGCGCTTGATTTGCGGGATGACCTTGTAGCTCCGCCCTTGCACGCTGAAGCGGTTCACATAATCACCACCGAGCATGGTGGAGAGGTCCTGTCCGGCCTGGGAGAGATCGACTCCCTGGGAGCGCAGCTTATCGCGGTCGAAGACGACCTCAGCTCTGCGGCTGATCGAATTTCAGATCGGCATCGGCGAACAGGAAGAGTCCGCTCGACATCGCCTTGGCAACCAGCTGGTTGCCGAACTGGATAAGACGCTCCGGCTCAACCGTCGAGGCGATGACGAAGTCCACCGGAAAATCGCCGCCGCCGGGAAGCGCCGGCGGGATCAGGGAGATGACGCGCACGCCGGGGATTTTCGAGAGCTTCATTGCGGCTTCGAGCTGAAGTTGTTCCGTGCTCTTGTTTCGCTGATCCCACGGCTTCGTGACCATGCCGCCGAAGCCCCCCGACGGGGTGGTGATCTGGAAAATGCTATCGGCCTCAGGAAATGAGTGATAGACATCGTAGACTTGAGACGCGAACAGCTTCGTCTGGTCCAGGGTCGCATTCGGCGCAGCCTGGATCACCCCGAACACCACGCTCTGGTCTTCCTTCGGCGCGAGTTCCTTCTGAGAAAACAAGTAAAAGGGGACGATTAAAACGGTGACAATTGCCCACAGGACCAGCACCACAGGCCGGTAGTTGAGCGTGCCTGTTAGTGTGCGAGCGTACCAACCGCGCACCGCCTCGAAACGCCGGTTGATCCATCCGGCAAAGCCGCGCTCGCTGTCCGAGCCGCGCAGCAAGCGCGACCCCATCATCGGCGACAAGGTTAGCGCGACCACGCCGGAGACGATCACCGCTCCTGCAAGCGTGAAGGCGAACTCGCGGAAGAGAGCGCCGGTGAGCCCACCCTGCAATCCGATGGGAGCGTAGACCGCCGCCAGCGTGATCGTCATCGCAATGATAGGGCCGACCAACTCGCGCGCCGCCGCGATGGCTGCCTCAAGGGGGCGTTGGCCGAGTTGGAGATGGCGCTCCACGTTCTCGACCATCACGATCGCGTCATCGACCACCAGTCCGACGGAGAGCACGATGGCGAGAAGGGTCAGCAGATTGATGGTGAACCCCGCCACCAGCATCAGGAAAACCGCGCCGATCAGTGAGATCGGAATGGCCACGGCGGGGATGAGCACCGAACGCGCCGATCCCAAGAAAAGGAAAATGACGATGATAACGATCAGGAGCGTTTCTGTGAGGGTTTTGAACACCTCGTGAATCGCGTCCTGAATGTACTCGGTTGAGTCGTAGGGAATGCCGGCCTTCATGCCCACGGGCAATTGCGCCTGGACTTCCTTCATCGCCTCGCGCACCCTGCCAATGACCTCCAGCGAGTTGGCGGTCGGAAGCACCCATATGCCCATGAAAGTGGAGTTCTGGCCGTTGAAGCGCACATCGGAGTCGTAGTTCTCGGCGCCCAGCACCACGTCGGCGATCTCGCCTAAGCGGACGATGACGCCCTTCTCCTGTTTGACGACAAGCTGGCGGAACTCTTCCGCCGTTTGCAGGTCGGTGTTGGCAACCAGGTTCACCGACACCATTGAACCTTTGGTCTTGCCCAGAGCGGAGAGGTAATTGTTTTTCGAAAGCGCGTCGCGCACCTGAGAGGGCGAGATCCCCAGGGCGGCCATCTTTTCCGGCTTCAGCCAAATCCGCATGGCGAAGGTGCGGTCGCCGAGGATGTCGGCGCGTTGCACGCCGCTGATGGCGGAGAGCTTTGGCTGGACCACGCGCATCAGGTAATCGGTGATCTGGTTCTGGTCGAGGTCGGCCGAAGAAAAGCCGAGGTACATCGCCGCGAACTGGTTGTCCGCCGTTTCCAACTCGATAACCGGCGCCTCAGCCTCGGGAGGCAGGTCGTTGCGCACCTGCGCGACCTTCGCCTGGATCTGCGTGAGCGCTGCGTTGGTGTCGTAATTGAGCTTCAGGTGCACGGTAATCGTGCTTACACCCTGGGCGCTGGAAGACTCCATGTAGTCGATGCCATCGGCACTGGCGATCACCCGTTCGAGTGGCGTGCTGATGAATCCGCGCACCAGATTGGCATTGGCGCCCACGTAATTGGTCGTCACGCGGACAATCGCGATGTCGCTACGCGGGTACTGCCGCACCGACAACGAGCGGACAGACTGCAGCCCGGCGATCAGAATCACCAGATTGACGACGATCGCGAGGACCGGCCGCTTGATGAAAAGATCGGTCAGCTTCATCAGCGGTCCTCGACTTGAGGCATCAGGCTGTTAGAAGGTTGAATGGTGTTGTTGATCTGCACCGCAGCGCCGTTCCGAAGCTTGAACACGCCCGAACTCACGACTTCGTCCCCCGCACTCAGCCCGGAGAGGATTGCGATCTGATCGCCGCGCGTGCCTCCCAGCTTCACGAAACGTTGGGCTACCCCGCGGTAGCTGTCGCCCTTCGGCGTCTTCAACTGCGTGACCACGAAAACGGAATCGCCGTACGGTGCATAGTTGATCGCCGAGGCGGGCAGGGCGATGAAGGTCTGGCTGCCGCCCAGCGCAAGTGCCGCTTGCACGAACATGCCCGGGCGCAGTTTGCCTTCAGGATTGGGCAGAGTGGCTTGCACCTGAATGTTTCGGGTTGCCTCGTCTACTACCGCGTCGATAGCCGTGACGCGCCCGGGGAACTCCGTATCCCCCTGGTCATCGGTCCTGACGCGCACGTTCTGGCCAACTCGCAGATGCGCTAGAGCCTCCTGCGGCACCGAGAAGTTTACATAGATTGGATTGAGCGATTGCAGCTGCACGATCCCGGCACCGCCCGCCAGATACTGGCCGAGATTCACCTGACGGATGCCCAACACGCCCGAGAACGGCGCCCGAATTGTCTTGCGTCCAATGGTGGCGCGAATCTCCCCCGCCTTGGCGTCCGCCTGCTTGTATTCGGCCTCCGCGCGATCGAACTCCATTCGAGAAATCACGCCTTGCTGCTGCAGTTCTTGCATGCGGGCAAAGTTGAGGCGCGTGAGTTCACTCTGCGCCTCGGCCTGGGATAGTTGCGCCTGCTCTTGCCGCGTGTCGAGCTGCAGCAGAACATCGCCCTCTTTGACCGCCATCCCGGAGTCGAAGGCGATCTTCTCCACAATGCCCGGCAGGTCGGCGCTGACGACGACCCCTCGGACCGCAACCACGGTTCCAATAGCACTCAGCGTGGCCGGCCATTGCTCCTGCCGGGCTACGATCGTCGTGACTGCTTCGGGAGGTGGCTGGAACGACGAATGCTCGGCAATTTCCGCCTTGACCTGCCGAAACTTCATGAAGCCCAAGGCGGTGAGCAGCAATGCTGCCACCGCCAGCATCAAAACCATTCGCTTCGCCATTAATCTCCTACCAGGTCGATCGACACCGCCCTCCATCATAGCGACGTCGGAAAGGAACCTCCAAACCAGAGACTCAGCCGTATACGTCTTCCGAAGCCAGTCGGTTGGTTACACTACTGAACAGATGTTGCGCTCCTTTTTCCAGTCGCTTAAATATCCCGCGACGCATTCCTGAAACGCGGACCTGCATCCCACGAAACTCGCTGCCGCAGATTAGCCTCTGCCCAGTAGACAGGAACAGCCGGATACCGAACGGTCCGTCCGGTGGTGTGGGAGGACGGCGGGGGTAACCCCGCCTCCTACCCGATCAACACGTTTCTATGGATTGCCGTCCAAGCAGGCATACAAGCCCATCCTTCGGGCTCCTCCTGCATTGAAAAGACGGGGAGCTGACGAGTTCGTACTCGGTCTGTTACAATCGTCTCGTCGCAGCGGAGGAGCGAAGACCTTTCCTTGCGCTCGGGGCAAGCCAGTTCGGGCAGGAGTTTTCTTACTGCCGTACTGACCATCAGCACTGGAAAACGGTTCGATCGGTGAACTGGTTGAACTAGGCGAAACCATTTAAGTCGTCGTTTTCGCCAGCGTGTGAAGGGTTTCCGCTAACCCATTCCCAACAAAAGCGGGGACGTAGTTCAGTTGGTTAGAACGCTGCCCTGTCACGGCAGAGGTCGCGAGTTCGAGTCTCGTCGTCCCCGCCAGATTCTAAAGCACTTAGAGATTTGGCCCAAATCAAATCAGGGGATGTTAGGGGACGATAAGCCGGGAACCCACCTTCCCGACAGTCCCCTCCCATCGCTCCTTCCCCTGTTCCTGCCCTGGCATTTACTGAATCAGATTGCTTTTGGGCAGCAGGCCCGTCGGCAAAATGGCGTCGACCAACTTGTCCTGGGCCAGGCGTTTGCTTCTCGATGTCGCCTGCAGGTACTTGTTGGTGACGTGCAGATTGGAATGACGCAGGTAGTCGCGAATGGTCAGTTGGTGTTCGCCCATCTCGGCGAGCATGGTTCCGACCGTGTGCCGAAAGGTATGCCAGCCGACGCCCAGGATGCCGAGCTTCTCGAACGCCGGTTGGATCTTCTTCTGCAGCACCGCAGCTAAGTCTAGGGGCTTGCGCCCCTTGAGCCTTTCCGAGGCAAAGACGAAGTCTTCGGGTTGGTTGTAGAGGCTCTGTGTTCTCCATTCCAGCAGGCCGTCTTTGAGCGCCAGGTGCATCGGCAACGGCTGTGCCGAAGCCTCCGACTTGGTGTCGACCAGATGACCGCCGCGGCGCCAGTAGTAGGAATGCTGGATGTCGAACACCCGCTGCTCGAAATCGCAATCCCTCCAACGCAGCGCAGCCAACTCGCCCCGCCGGACTCCCAGGCCGGCGTCCATGAACACCAGCAGCTGATCGCGGAATTCCAGGGTCGTGAGCACCTCGGCCACTTGCTCGGCCGTCAACTTCAGCGGCGACCGACGGCGCTTGGCACTGACCCGAACCCCCGTACTGGGACCACGCTTGCCGCCCGTTCCGACCGGTATGCCGGAGGAAATCGGGTTGTGGCCGCACAGTTCCCAGCGCACGGCATGGGAGAACAAAGCCGACATCACGCACTTGATCTTGGCCTTGGTCCCATCGGCCAGCTCGGTAGCCCGAAGCCAGCGCTCCACTTCGACGGTTTTGACCTGTTCCAAGAGCTGGTTGCCCCAACGCGGGAGAATCCAGTTCTTGGCGTACTCGCAGTAGGAATCCTGCGTGGACAGAGCCTTGAGCGGCAGCTCCTCGCAGGCATAGTGTTCCCAAAGCGTATGGAGGGTAGTGCGCTTCAGGTTGCGGTGTTGGCATTGATTGTTGATGGTTAGGCGAAGAGCGTCGGCGGCCGCCTGCGCCGCAGATTCGCTGGGATAGGTTTCGACATCCCCGATCTGCTGCTTGCGGTGCAAAAGCTTCCCGTTGGTATCCTCTTCCCACCAGCGGTACACCCATACGGCGGGGCCCTTCTTCCGCTCTTCCCGTTCCACACTTCCATGTTGGTAACGTGTCCGTTTCAACAAAGTTGCTCCTTTGCTCAAACGGTGTCGGCGGACCTCCTCAGAATAGCCCGGTTGCGGGCGGTGGTCGAGGCGTTTTCCGGATGCCTTGCGGGGGGCCATTTAGCTGGCCACCTCTTGCAACCAGTGGTCCAGCATGGACGCCCGAAATCGCCAGCGCTTCCCCACCTGTATGGCGGGGATCAGGCCATTGCGAGCCTTCGTCCGCAGGGTCCGAGGGTGCATTCGCAGCAGCCGTGCCGTGGGAGTATGCGCGAATCCTGGGCATTGGGGCGCGCGATCTGACCCCTTCTCACTTCGCCGCTTGGCCGCTTGTGGTGTCGATCGATGGCAGGTACTACGTACGTTCCATCGAGAGAGCCAATCCCGACGGCAGCCTGACATTCTTCTGCGCCATCGAGAACGGGCTGGTTCTTCGGATGGCGAAGGGACTGGACCTGGTGGCGGACCTGGAGCAAACCTTTTCGCAGATACGTTCCGAAATTGGCCCGCCACAGCTTGTTCTCGGCTGCGACTGCATTCTTCGCAAATTGGAAATTTTCCAGAATTCCCTTCAAGAGCGTGTCGGCGAGATTTTTCTGCGAAATAACACCATAGGCTTCAACACCTACGGAGAGCAGTTCCTCGGCGTGCATATCAATCAGACATTGGTTGGAATTGCCATCGGCACAGATTCAGCAGAGAGGAATGATGAGGGACCCGGAATATCCAACGTCTGATCTGACTGAGCAGGTCTTGAAGGGCGAAATCGTCCGTCTCAAGAAGATCATCCGTGCCTTGGCGGATCGGGCTGAATTGAGCACCAGTTCGCAAGGCTCCGACTTTAGCCTCTTCCAGAACGCAATCGTACTGGAGGAGCAGGTACGTAGCCGGACTGCGGAACTGGAAGCCGCCCTGCGGGAGAACGAAAAGATCAATCGCGCGCTGCGCGAATCCGAGGCTAGGTTCCGCGGACTGGTGAGCCAGTCGCTGGTCGGCATAACGATCGTCGAGGATGGGAAACTCAGCTACTCCAACCGAAAGTTTGACGAGATTTTCGGCTACCGCGCAGACGAGATCAGGGGACTGAGGTTTCTGGATGTTGTGACCGAGGATGATCGCCCGCTTGTCATGGACAATATACGCAAGCAACTGAGCGGCGAAAGGCAGGCTGAGTACGTGTTCCGCGGGGTGCGCAGGGATGGCGCCGTGATCGACATTGAGGTGCATAGCAGCGCCATGGAAGTCGGGGGCAAGTTGCTGATCGGCGTCGTCATGGATG
This sequence comes from uncultured Acidobacteriota bacterium, assembly GCA_963837635.1. Lineage (GTDB taxonomy): Bacteria > Acidobacteriota > Terriglobia > Terriglobales > Acidobacteriaceae > CAWINY01. Next base: position 547,391 of record CAWINY010000007.1, on the reverse strand, counting down.
TGACGGAGCGTACTCACGCCGAGCGCGAGGTGCTGGCTTTGCAGGAAAAGCTGCGGGAACAGTCGACGCATGATGCTCTGACTGGACTTTATAACCGCCGCTATCTCGAGGAGGCGCTGGACCGGGAGTTGATTTCAGCCGAACGGCATGAGCATCCTGTGAGTGTCATCATGGCTGATCTCGACCACTTCAAGAAGGTCAATGACCGTTTGGGGCATCCTGCCGGTGACGAGGTCTTGCGGGTCTTCAGCGATCTCATGAAGCGGTACGTGCGTGGCAGCGACATTTGCTGCCGTTATGGCGGGGAGGAATTTCTGCTGGTATTGCCGCAAATAGCTAAGGAAGACGCAGGCAAGCGTGCTCACCAGCTGTGTAGCGCCATCGGCGCCGCCCCCGTACGCTACGATGCTGCGGTAATCCCGGTGACCGCCTCATTCGGCGTTGCGACTTTTCCGCACGATGGACGGACTACGGGCGAGTTGATCGCCGCCGCAGACAGCGCGCTGTATGCAGCCAAGGCGGCCGGCCGCAATCGCGTTAGCATCAGCTCTGGGTGTCCTAGTCCCTCGGGTTAGAAATTTAGGGGACGGCGAGGGAAGCCATCGGTGATAATGCCCCATTTTGGGAGGTTTCTTGCCAAAGAGAAATCTGGTTCTCCCGCGCCCATAACCACATCTTGGGAGTGGACTCAAAGCGCACGATCGGGGCCCGCAACCTGGGCCGACGACGGCAGTGTGACGCATGGCTTAGTGGCATCGATACCGAGCCCCCGATGCCACATCATGCATGCCCAAGGTCTGTGTTGCCGTTCTTAACCGGTAGCCGTTTTTCCGCTTCTCACAAGCCTGGACCGTGACCCGCTCGCCGGGTAATTCTGCGAGCGCGGTACTGTCCCGGCCCTGACTGCTACGTGATAGAGCGCTAATTCGCGCCGCCTCGGGGTTGACCTTCGCCATTGCCAAAACTCGTATCCTCCCCTGCTTGAATCAGAGTAGAATGGCGCATTCTCGCCCGAGGTTCGGGCTGGTTGAAGAAGCACGTCCCGCCACAGTTTTGCTGACGCAAAGGCCGCCCGCGCAACGCTCCGCGCACGTGCGCTACGGCGTTGCTGTGACGGAGGTTAGGCTGAACGCCGCCGAGCGCAAGCAGCCAAGGCGATGCTGAAGCAACTGCACGAAGAGCTGGACTGGGATGAGTGGTGGAACCGCGTGCCTGCAACGGGAAGACTTGGCGCCACAACCGCGCAAAGGTCGGACGCAAACTGCGCAGTATGGAGTGAAAAGGAAGTCAGCGATTAGCCGGCATCCCGCGCTACCGTGAGGACCTTGACCGTGAATGATTCCCCGATGACCTCGCTCGTCGCCGCGATCCTCGAGGGTGATTGCGCAGAGTCGGTGTCTCAAGCCGAACAGCTCCGCATCGGCGGCGTCAGCGCCCAGAACATTGTCATGCACGGCATCGAGCCTGCTATGGCGGCGCTGGATAGCAAGTGCACCCTGGAACAATTCAACTTGCTGGAAATCATGCTGGCGGGCCGGGCCGTAACCGAGGTCATGAAGTTTCTATACCCCGCCGGCAGCGCCGTAGCCGTTACCAAAGCAACAGTTGTGACCGCCTCCTTAGAAGGGGATGTGCACGACCTGGGCAAGAACATCCTCAAAACGATCCTTACCGGTAGCTGCTATCGCGTGGTGGATTGCGGCAAAGATTGCTCTCTGCCAAAACTCATGGAAGCGGCAGCGAAAGAACAGCCCATGGCTGTCGGAATCAGCGGCCTCATCACTCCGGTCATCCCGCTGGTGAGACAGGTGAAGGATCTTCTCAGGCTTCAAGGGCTGGAGCGAGTGAAGGTCATGGCAGGTGGCGCGGCCTTGAAGCAATCTTGCCCTGATAAGCTCAATGTTGATTTTGTGGCCGAATCGGCCTTCGACGCTCTCCACTATCTCGAGGCGCTGGCCGGCGGTGGCCAATGAACAGCCTGCAACGGGTTGCGGCCGCCATTCAACTCCAGGAAACAGACCGGGTGCCGGTGATCGCACAGGTATTCGGGCATGCCGCCACAATTGCTGGCGTGCCGCTGGATGATTACGTGCGTGACGGCGAAACCCTCGCCCGCTGCCAACTCCAGGCTTTGCGTCGGTATGGTTACGACGCCGTCTTCTCGGTCATGGATGTCAATGTGGAACCTGAGGCCGTCGGTTGCGTTTTGCGCTATCCGAGTAATCGGTATCCCGTCATCCAACGGCACGCTTTGTCCGTGCAGACCAATTGGGACGGATTGGCTGTTCCTGATCCCAAGCAAGCTGGACGCATGCCGGAGATGCTTAAAGCCCTGGCTATCCTCCGCCACGAACTTGGAGACGAGGTGCTCGTCGTTGGTTGTATTTTGGGGCCCTTCACGCTCGCTACCCAGTTATTAGGCATGGAGCAGACCCTCTACCTGGCCATCGATGATCCTGCGCGATTGGCGCGTTTGATCGATTTCGCGACCGACGTCTTGATTCGATTTGGCCAGGCCCAGATTCAGGCTGGCGCGCATCTGCCAATGATTTTTGAGCCCTCTGCCTCTCCAGCGGTCATTCCCCCAAACTTCTTTCGCGAGTTCGAATTGCCCGCACTCCAGCGGCTTTTCCGGGCCTTATCAGATGCCGGGGCGTTTTCAAATTGGCTGCACATCGCTGGTCCGGTGGCCCCGATTCTGCCGTATTACGCCAAGGCCGGGGTCAAGATCGCGAATTTCGACTACGTGGTAAGCGCCGCCGAGGCGAGCAGCCAGCTTCCAGCCATGTGCTTCGATGGGAATATCAGGCCGCTGCTGTTCGTGGAGGGAAGCCCCGAAGAGATTGAGACGGAAGCTGTCAATCTCCTCCGCGCCTTCCACGAGCGGCGAGGCTTTATTCTCTCATCGGGCTGCGAGATTCCCCCGGAAGCCAAGCCGGAAAACGTCGCCGCGATGGCCAACGCGCCCCGCGCCAGGTGGCACTAGGATGCCGAAGCTCACCGTCAATAGCAGCGACGCCGCGCGGGTGATCGCCTTTTCGCCCGGAGCGTCATTGCGGGAAGTCCTGGAGGGCGCCGGCTTCTTGGTTCGTTCCGGTTGCCGGGGCGATGGGGCTTGTGGACTCTGTCTTGTGCAGATCGAAGCAGGCGACGTCAGCCGACCGACGAGGAGTGAACGCCTCACTTTATCGCCCGAGCAGCTCACGCGTAACATTCGTCTCGCCTGCCAGCTCATGCCGGAGAGTGATCTTCAGATACGGATCGTCAATACGGTCTCGAAGTTCACCTGGCGCGACCTGGCCCCGGATTGTCTCCCTTGTACCCCATCCCTCCTTCCTTCCGCGATCGGGAAGCTGCCAACGGGGCCGGCGTACGGTTTAGCGATCGACTTGGGCACCACGCAGATCAGCCTCTCACTCTGGGACCTGAAGCAGGGTTGTCGCCTCCATGGCCGGGTGGGGCCGAATCCGCAATCCCATTACGGCGCGGACGTAGTGACGCGACTGATTGCCGCAGGGGAATCGCCGGAGAATGCGCGGCGGCTGGCATGCATGCCCTTGGAGATCGTGGCTGAGGCGTTGCTGGAGATAGGCTCGCGAGACAGCGTGCAGCCGCAGGAAGTCGTCCAGGTGGCCATTGTGGGCAACACCGCCATGCTGGCCCTCTTGACGGAATCAGATTCCCGGCAGCTACTGCAACCCCACAACTGGACGCGCCCGATGGAGTACACCGTGGAGGAACCCCAAGTCTGGGCGAGCGTTCTGGGAATTCATCCGCAGGCCACCGTGGAAGTGCTCTCTCCGTTAGCCGGTTTTGTCGGTTCCGACTTGTTGGCGGGAGTGGTGGCAACCCGCCTGACCGAGCAGCCGGGCGGCCTGTTAATTGACTTCGGCACCAATTCCGAAATGGCGCTCTGGGACGGAGAAACCCTCTGGGTAACCTCCGCCGCGGGCGGGCCAGCCTTCGAATGTTGCGGAATACAATGCGGCATGCCCGCCGAGCCCGGCGCCATCTACCGTTTCGGAGGGCCACCGGGCTCCGACGGACTCCATTTTCAGGTGCTGGGCGGGGGAGAAGCCAAGGGATTCTGTGGTTCCGGCCTGGTGGATTTGATTGCCTGCTTGCGCGACAGTGGAGAACTGAGATCCACGGGAGGCTTTGCGGACGCTCGGCATAGGGAAGGCTACGTCGTTCTTCAGACGGACTCGGCCATTCGCCTCACCAAACGAGATGTAGACACCTTCCAGCGCGCAAAAGCGGCGATCGGCGCCGGAATCAGCACCCTGCTTGCCCGGGCGCAGTTGAGTACGGCGGAGTTGAATCGCATCTGCGTGTGCGGGGTGTTCGGCCAGAACTTGAACGTTCGCAATGCCCAGCGCATCGGACTCTTGCCGGAGACCTCGCCGGGACGTGTCGAACTCTGCGGAAATACCGCGCTGGCCGGTTGCGAACGCCTGATGCTGTCGCCGAAAGGGACCGCGGAGTTGGCGTCATTGCGAGAACGCGCGGAGATCGTTAATCTCTCCCAGGCCTCCGAATTCGATGCGCTGTTTCTGGAGAGCCTCTACCTGCAGCCCCTAACGGTGGAAAAGATATGAAGGGCCTTCGATCCAGCGAACATCAGGTGCTTGAAGCCTTCCTTAAATCGACCCAGTACTTGGTGCGTCTCCAGAGCCAGCAAGACATTTGGGAGCACGTGGGAAGGTTTGTTCTGACCCACTTTCCGGCCGATTGGCTTGCCTTCGTTGAACTGGACTCCGGAAATAACGTGTCGCTGGGTTACTGCACCCTGCCGGCAGGCACCCAATACATTACTGCGAATGAAGTTCGGACCCTTGTCGCCGACGTACTGGAGAGCGGATTTTTGGCATCACGCGTCCTCCTTACCCCCGCTCCCTCGATGACGGCATTCCTTCCCATCGTCGAGAATTGCCAAACGAAGCGGGTCATGCTGATTGGCCACGCCGATGATCAGCCGCTTTCGAAAGAATTGCTGGGTATCTATCTCGCACTTGCAGGACTGGCGGGCACGGCTAGTGAGCGGAAGCGAGCGGAGGAAGAAATCCTCCGGCTGAACGCGCAGCTGGAGCAGCGCGTGGCCAAGCGCACGGCACAACTGCAGACGGCCAATGACGAGTTACGGAGGGAAATCGCCGAGCGCAAGCGGGTGGAGGAGGCGCTGCGCGAAAGCCGGGAGTGGTTGCGCGTCACGCTGACCAGCATTGGCGACGCCGTGATGACCTCCGACAGCCAGGGACGGATCACTTTCCTCAACCCGGTGGCCGAGTCGCTTACCGGGTGGAAGGCTAAAGAGGTGTTGAGCCAGCAAATTCAAAGCGTATTCCAGATCATCAACGATCAGACCGGCGTGCCGGCGGAAGATATCATCAGCCGCGTGCTGAAAGAGCAGCGCGTCTTTGAGCTGGCCAATCACACGGCATTGATCACGAAAGATGGCCGCAAAGTCCCGGTTGAAGACAGCGCCGCGCCAATTACGGACGTGAACGGCAAGGTCGTCGGTGCGGTACTGGTTTTTCACGATGTCACTGAGAAACGGCGTAGGGAAGAACAACTTCGCCGGCTCAATCGCACGCTCAAGGCTCTCAATAGCAGCAACCAGGCGATGCTCCACTCCACCGATGAAGCAGTGTTGCTCGAACAAATATGCCGGATCATCACCGAAGACTGCGGTCATGCCATGGTGTGGATCGGGTTTGCCGAGGACGACGAGCACAGAACTATCCGCCCGGTAGCCCATGCGGGCTTTGAGGAAGGCTATCTGGAGACGTTGCGGCTTTCCTGGGCCGACACCGAACGTGGTCGCGGCCCCACGGGCATGGCCATCCGCACCTGCCAGCCGTGCGTATGCCGGGACATGCTCACCGACCCGAGGTTTGAGCCCTGGCGGGCCGAGGCACTCAAGCGCGGGTATGCCTCCTCGCTGGTGCTGCCGCTAAAGGAAGACGGCAAGGCATTCGGAGCCATCACCATTTATTCGCGAGAGCCGGATGCTTTCCTCGATGACGAAGTGAAACTGCTGGAGGAGCTGACGGCTGACCTCGCTTATGGCATCAGCACGCTCCGGGTGCGAGCTGCCCGTGAGCAAGCCGAGAAAGCGTTGCGCCAGCACCGGGAGTGGTTGCGGGTTACCCTTACCAGCATCGGGGATGCAGTGATGACCGCCGATACCAATGGCCGGGTCACCTTCCTCAACCCGGTGGCCGCCGCCCTCACCGGCTGGCGACCGGAGGAGGCCCAAGGCCAACCGATCCAGAACGTGTTCCAAATTATCAACGAACAGACTCGCGTGCCCGCGGAGGATATTGTTGCCCGCGTGTTAAAAGAGGGGCACGTTATCGAACTGGCCAATCACACAGCCTTGCTGGCGAAAGATGGCCGCGAAATTCCCGTCGAGGACAGCGTTGCGCCGATTTTGGACGGCGACAGCAAAGTGATTGGCGTGGTGGTGGTTTTCCACGATGTCACCGAGAAGCGGAGGGCGCAGGAACGGATCACCCATCTTGCAAGCTTTCCCGAGCGGAATCCAGATTTCATATTTGAGACCGATCTGGAAGGAAGGATAATGTATCTCAACCCGGCGGCGCGGCGGCAGTTTCCCACGCTGGAAGAAACTGGAGCCCGGCATCCTCTTCTGATGGAATGGCCCATGGTTCTCGCCTCCTTAAGGGCGGGTGTTGGACCGTTGATCGTCCGTGAGGCCGAGGTCGATGGTTTTGTCCTGCTCCAAAGAGTTTCGTATCTGCCACAACTCGGCGTTGTACGCGCCTATTGCGTCGACATCACCGAGCGCAAGCGGGCCGAGGATGCTCTTCTCCGCAGCGAGAAGTTAGCCTCTGTGGGCCGGATGGCCGCGAGCATCGCGCACGAGATCAACAACCCGCTGGCGGCAGTAATGAACGCGCTCTATTTGGCAAGCAGCAATCTGGACGAGCGCGAGGTGGCACGGCAATTCCTCGATACGGCCGACGATGAACTGAAGCGCATCGCGCACATCACGCGCCAAACCTTGGGTTTCTACCGCGAGTCTTCCGCCCCGACAACGGTGTCCGTCAACTCCATCCTGGATTCTGCGGTGGACCTGCTGAGGGGTAAAATCAAGGTGAAACGCGCCAGCATCGAGAAGCAGTACGATGGCAACCTTCAGGTCGCGGCGGTGTCCGGCGAGTTGCGCCAGGTCTTCTCAAACCTTTTGGCAAACAGCCTCGACGCTATACACGAAGACGGCACCATCAAGCTCCGTGTTTCCAGATCAACCTGCGTCAACAGCGGTCAGCCCCGTATTCGGGTAACGGTAGCGGACGGCGGCCAGGGAATCGATCCCGCCACGCTGCCGCGCATCTTCGAGCCGCTCTTCACCACCAAAGAAGCGACCGGCTCAGGTCTTGGGCTTTGGGTGAGCATGCAACTCATCGGCAAGCACCAGGGTTCCATACGAGTACGATCCAGCACAAATCCGCCACGCCGGGGAACGGTATTTTCAATTTTGCTGCCGGTCGAGACTGCGCCATTGGCTGAATCCGCGGCATCAGGTTCTAGTTGATGGTGCTCGAAACCAGCGAGAAAGAGAACCCCGGGCGGGCGACTCAGGCGGGACTTGCGAAGCCCGACCTAAAGTTCTGGTGGTCGATGATGAGCACGTCATCGCCGACGCTCTCGCCATTATTCTCAATCAGTAGGGCTATAACGCCTTGACCGCATACAGCGACACCGCCTGCCGGAGAAACTCGACGCCTGGGTCTGCCGTCAGGAGAACGCGTTGCAGCCAAGTCGGATGGCCGTTCCGCAGAGCCCACTCGTCGTAGAGGCCGATGACGGTTCGCAGCTAACGGTAACCTTGGCGCGGGACGGGGCTGGCATCACATTGATTATGCTGGAACGGGTCGTGACCCGCGACTTAACCGGACTGGGCCTTACCCGGCGCGAATCTGACGTGCTGCTGTGGGTCATGAGAGTCGTACCGCGGCGGCAGCCATGGCCATGACGTGGCTGGGCGACACCCATTAACGAACAGGAAGAGTCGGACTGACGGCCTCGCATTCTGTCCTTACAGCATCGATTTAGCCATCAATGTTGCCTTAAGCGGGGCCGGTTTGGGGAGAGATCAGCTGCTGGCGAGAAATCGCAAGTGGCACGAGCCCCTGATTGATTAGGACGCTGCGGTCGTTCCCTTCGAGAATTCCACGAAACAGGGCGTAGATGCGCCTCTCATTAGGATTGAAGTATTCGCCGTGAATATCGATGCCATTGACGGCTGGATCAAGCATGGTGGAGCAGTCAATGTCCCACACGTTATCGGGAACTGGGTAGGTCCGATCCAGGCCGGCACGGCCGAGGCGGCGCTTGCCAAAGTGTTTCAGGCCGGCGGATGCTCCCAGCACATCATCACGGCCGGTGTAGAGAGCGGTGATGCGGTAAGAAAGATTGGCGAGGCCTTCGCCGTCGCCGTGAGAAACATTTTCGCCGTTTCGGAAAAGATCATTATCCACATCGGCGGCAACCATGATGACCTCCTGCATCAGGCTCACCAGTAGAGGACGGTTCTTGCGCGTCCAGACAGCGTTCATTGCGTATTCCAAGGCATAGTTGCCCATGCTGTGCGCGATGATGGAAGTCTTGGCGCGGCAGGCGTTGTCCACGTTGGCGGCGGCTGCAATCTGTTGAGCGGACATCCAGTCATAAAGAGTGGAGAGGACCTCGGTGAGGTCGTCGCCGGTCTTGCGGGCCTCAGCGCGGTCGGGCAGGTAGCCAAGGAGCGAACCCTTTGAGGGCCAATCAAAGGAAATGACTTCGCCAAGCGAGTTCGGGCCATCGAAAAGCTGAGTGGCAATGTTGTTGTAGCGCTGGATAGCCTCGACCCAGTTGTTGTTATAGCCGTGGATGAAGAGGGTGACGTGCTTCTGGCTCCGCAAAGGCGTGGTGATGGGGTTGGGAAAGGCGCCCGCAGCAGCCACAAGCGCAGCGCGGAATTCGTCCGGCTCACGCTTAGTCCAGGAAGAGCGGAGTTGGATATTTGCATCCGGCGTCGCGGCAGGATCAAAGGTCCAGAAGGTCAGTTGATCGAATTTGTCTCCGAAGCCATCGGCCTCTTCATTGCGATTCGTAATGAGCCAGCGCATGTCTTTCCTCGTGAATCTATATAGCACGGATCACGCTGTAGTGGCTGTAATGTCGAGGGTTGGAACCGTTTAAGACACGGTTCTCGTGGCTAGCCTAGCCATTTCTCATGGCCTAGTTTTACTCCGCCACAGTGGTCAACTTTTCCCGGTCCCTGACATCCCGTGCAAATTGATCCTCCGACGCGGGCCTGCCGCCGATTTCGGACGGATGGCAAGCCTAACCGGAACTGCCGGCGCTTGACCGGGGACAATGCGACGTTGATGCCGCGGGCAGAAACCATCCGGCGGATGGGCTCTCAGCCTGGCCACTTGTTGAAAAGTGGGCTTTTCCAAATGTGGGATACCGGCATCGCACCACGATTCCAAGGCCGGACACGCCCGACCGGATGCATGTCCCATGGGCGTTTATCGATACCGATCCAAGAGCTCCGGGGTACTCAACCGGCTGGCTTCCTCGATCCAGACTTCGGGACCGCGTCGTCCAAATGGCTGGCTCGAAGCGGCGGTGTAGGATAACTTCCGCATGGTCAGTCTTCTGCCCGCAAGCATGTATGCTTGTTGAGTTCTGACGGCCTATGCGATTTCTTCACACGCTCGCACTAGTTCTGTGGCGGTACAAGAAAGGTAGCCCACGCGTGGGCGCATTCGGTCCCCTGCGTCGTCTGTAACGTCGCCTCCGCAAGAATTCTCCTGCGTTTGCGTTCAACGGTCCATCCGCGGACCTGAAGCCTGTCCCCCGGTGAGACTCGACCGCGGAATCGGACCTGTAGTTCGGCCGTCCGAGCTTCCCAGCCGTTGGCGATCACAGCCTGCGACATGGCCTCATCCAGAACGGTGCTGACGATTCCCCCATGGATGGTGCCCTGAAAGCTCTCCCACCCCTCGGCCGGAACCCAGTCTGCGCAGACTTCTCCTGACTCCTGCCGAAATCGAAGCTGAAGCCCTTTGGAATTCCTGGCCCCGCAGACCACGCACGCTGGGTTCACGCGTGCGCCGATCCGCTCCGGGGCCGCCATCTCCGCTTCTGGTCCGGGGCCGTTCAATTTGCCTGTCCTTTGACGTGCGCTTGCGGACGTTGTCCCATGTCGCCCCTTTTTGCGGTCGAGGCTGCCTTCCTTGAAAACGCCTTCATGGCGGCGCCTAGCCGCGCCATCAATTCGGCCCACTCACGCAAATGTTCGATCCCGTTCTTGGTGAGCGAATACACCCGCCGGGCCGGCCCCGTGTCCTCCACCTCCCAACTGGAAGTCACATAGCCGTTTCCTTCGAGCGTCCTCAGAGTCCGGTAGAGGGCGGCACCCTCGATTTGCGCGTCAGTAAGGGCGTATTCGGCCAAATTCTCGAAAAGATCATAGCCGTATGAGTGCCCTTTGTCTTTTAGCATGAGCAGCAGAACCGGCTCAATGAAGCGGTAAATGTTACCCATGGCGCAGGTGCAAGGATGGTTGTGCCCGTGCCGTGGACATGCCGTTCTACGCATTGCCGTCCCCTCCCATCGAGAAGCTCATGGGGCTTAAATACCGCCTGAACAGTAATCAACATATAGGTGTATATTACACTATACGGCATCTATAACGGTCGGGAAGCGAGCTTGCCCCCCGGTTGACGGTGCTGGAAACCGGTTGGAATCCAGCACTCTGACCAAAAGACCAGTCCGGAGGAGATCATGAGAGTGGCAGTGGCAACCATCGATGGACTATCTATGTCCCAGCACTTCGGCCAAAGCGCCGGATTCGTCGTGTTCGAGGTGGACGGCGGGAACGTCAAGAGCCGCGAGCTGCGGACGAATGATCGCACGCCTCACGGACAGGGCCTTTGCGACGGGCAGCATGGGCAGGGGCAACACGCGCAGAGTCATGGTGGCGTTGTCGATCTGCTGAAGGATTGCGACACCGTGCTGTGCGGAGGAATGGGCGCCGGCGCCGCTCAAGCCTTGAATCAGTATGGAATTCAGGCTGTCGTTCTGCCCGTGGCCGGCTCGGCGGAAGAAGCGCTCTCGCACTATCTGAATGGCACGGCACCCGCGGTAGCGGGTTTCTGCAACTGCCAGCACTGATTAACGTATGAAAATCGCAGAAAGGGCCTGCCCAAAGACAGCCTGCAACACGCGTAGTTTCTGCGTATTTGTCCAGGCTCTGCCGCGTGACTTCTGGTCGAGCTTCGGCTAGGGCCCGCGGCGCGAGGAAACGCTTGCGATCAACACGTCTGCGATCACTGACGGCTTTCGCACTGCTTCATTCAATGGGCGGTAAACTGAGGCAAAGTCGTAAACTAAACCAAACGAATAATCGTTGTTTGTATCCGCAAAGGGAGGACGGGGCGATACGAGCGCCGGCATTCCGACATGGTTCATAACCTGAAGGTCACCGCAATTGTTGAAAACACGGCGGGCACCTTTGAAGCCGCGGGCGAGTGGGGCCTTGCCCTCTGGATTGAGGCGGACAGCCATCGCATCCTCTCCGATACCGGCCAGGGGCATACCCTGCTGCAAAACGCGCACCTGCTCGGAATCGATATTGCATCCGCCGAGGCCTTGGTCATCAGTCATGGCCACTTCGATCATACCGGCGGCATTGCCGCTGTGACGGGTGCCGGCTTTCGCGGCAAGGTCTATGTTCATCCCGCGGCGTTTTCCGACAAGTACCGGCGCGAGAAGACGCCCCCGCACCGGGTAATGGGTATGCCTTCTGTGTCGCAGGAAGCATTGCGGATAGCTGAACTTGTGGAATCGCCAGGACCCACGGAAATCGCGCCCGGAATCATAGTGACCGGTGCAATTCCAAGGCGAAACACGTACGAAGATGCATCCGGTTCCTTCTTTTTAGACGAAAACTGTACCCAGCCCGATCCGCTGCTGGATGATCAAGCCCTGTTAATCGAGACCCACCGGGGGTGGGCCGTTATTACCGGCTGCGGACATTCGGGGTTGATCAATACTTTGACCTACGCCAAAGAGTTGATCGGCAACAGCCGCATTGTCGCCGTGATCGGCGGTCTGCATCTCTTTCAGGCGACGGCGGAGCGCATCAAGGCAACCACTGAAAACTTACGTGAGTTCGGAGTCGAGCTGATCGCGCCGTGTCACTGCACGGGATTCGAAGCTACGGCCGCTTTTCTGGCTCAATTTGGGAGCCGAGTCATAGCGCTTCGAGCCGGAACGACCCTCAGGGTCTCAGGGACTTAATCCACCTCTCTGCGACATCATTTTGTCTCCAGTCCTTCGCCGAAGGCCGCAGCGGCCTTGCGCATGTTCCCGGCATAGTCTTCGGCCAGAGGATCGATCACGACCACGCGGCCCCCGATTTCCCGAGCCACCTGCTCGGCACTGCTGCGGCTGAATTGAGGTTCGACGAAAATAACCTTGATCTCCTGCCGTTTCGCTTCCTCGATAACACGCCGTAAAGCGGCGGCATCGGGTTCCTTCCCTTCGCTCGCAATGGGGATCTGACGCAAGCCGTACGTGTCGGCAAAGTAGCCCCATGCGGGATACGCAGTCAAAAAAGCCCGGTGTTTCAGCAGCGCAAGATGGTCACGGATCTGGGCATCCAGCGCGTCGAGTTCGGCGGCCAGTTGCACGTAGTTGCGCTCGTAATCTTCCTTATGAACGGGGTCGAAGCCGACGAGCGTATCGCGAATGCGCGCCGCCATACGCTTTGCCAATGGCGGACTCATCCACATATGCGGGTCGGGGACCCGCTCCGCCCTGCCGATTCCTTCGCCGCCAATCGGTTCCATCGTACGCTGCCTGATTTCCTCGGCGACGTTGACGACGCGCATCATATAGTGGTTCGAGACCAGCAATCTGCTCATCCAAGCAGTCTCGAATGGCACGCCGAGGCGGAAGTACACGCGCGCCGTCTTGATCGCGTCCAACTGTGCAGTGCTTGGCTCGAAGGTGGCGGGGTCCTGGCCAGCACCGATCATCACGCACACGTCCATGTTCGGTCCGCCGACGCGTTCCACAAGATACTTCTCGGGCAGGATGCTGACCCCGACCGGGATCGGCTCGGCGGCGAGGCGTGGACAAAGTCCAGTCAGCGACAAGACTGCGACACAGCCAGCGAGGCTGCAGACGCAGCCCAGTGCGGCAATCGAATGCAGGCGCTTGCCGAAGCTCATAAGCACCTCCAGAGTACCCTGCGGCCCAAAACAACGCTTCGCGTTGTTCGTCAGGGCCACTCCTCCACACAGTAGCGTATGCCAAAGATCGAGTCTTCGGGTGATCGGCGAGGACCTTGCGACGGTACGGAAGCTGCGGCACCGCGGCTTACTTGACTGCGTCCGGCTTTGCAGCTTGTATCTCGGCGGCTATCACTCGCGGATTCTTCGTTCTGGCATTCCGGACAGTACGCAACAACACAGCATCGGTGAACCCCGCGTCCCGAAATTCCTGGAGGAAGGCGCCTCCTTCCTTTGCGCCGGCGATTCAAGCAAACCAGTTCTCGCAGCTTTGTCCCTCCGACGGTAGGGGTTCATGCAGGGGTTCACAGAGAATCAGTTCCGCGGCGTAGACTCTCCCGCCGGACCGGAGCACGCGAGCCAACTCCTGGAAGATCTGCGCGCGCGCCGGGTTCAAGTTGAAGATCCCATTGGCCAGCGCAACGTCAACGGAGTTGTCGGCAAGGGGGATGTGCTCGGCCTCCCCATGCACAAATTCGAGGTTGGGCGTCCCCAGTTCAGCAGCCGCCTGGCGGGCGAGATTCAACATGGCAAGGCTGAAATCGACGCCAACCACCTTGCCTGACGCGCCCACGCGTTGTGCCGCCACAGTACTGTCTAGTCCCGCGCCGCACCCCAGGTCCAGCACCGTGCTGCCTTCGGGGATCTCTGCAAATACAGAGACGTTGGACACGCCGGTGAAAGCATCGATCGCCACCCCTGGCAAACTTGCCAGCAACTGCGGCGGGTAACCCAGGCTCTCGGCGAAGGTCCGCCCCACAGGAAAGGCGTGCTTTCCTGTGGGCTGCTCGGCGGCAGCGGAATAGGAGTCGCGCACCATGTTGCGTATGTGATGTTGCGTTGCCGGTGTAGACATATGGGTCACTCTTGACCGGTTTAGATAACATTATAGCCGCGCTGTAAGGCAGCATTTCACGGCCGGGGCCTACTGTTGCCCCGCCAGGTCACGACAATGACGATCCAACTCGGACGAACTCTGGGAACCATATGGTCATTTGTGACGGTCGCTCGCTCAGAATAGAAAAGGTCTGTTCGCTACCCGTCTCGCCTGTCAGCACGAGCAGATGCAGCTCCTGGCCGACACGGCGGGCTTGGTACGTCCTGAGCGCAACCGGGCATCCAGTCCCTGGTGACGCGGGCACGCATCGCAATTCGTAAGTCTTTCCATCGGAGCCTTCCGCTAGTTGGATCCACGCATGGCCGGTTTTGAGGTGACCACCGAGGTTCGCGTCTCCTAGTGAGCGGGCTGGCTAGCCTCTAGCTTGGTTTCCCAAATTCTGACTTCTCGGGGCCGTATCGCCGGTGAGATGGGCGTCAGGATTGATCAGGCGACAGCTTGCTCGATCGAGTCAATGCGCGTATACACTGCACTGCTCTGACGGGCCAGCGGGTGAAGAGTTACGAGGTGCGAAGCTACATTCCGGAGAAGCAACAGAAAGGTCGCCGTCACTGGCAGGGCAAAAGCGAAGAGCAACAGGCGGTGTACGAGAATCGGCGGCGGGTGCGAGGCGAGTACGGCAAGAGTTTACTGAGGCGGCGTGGTGAGTTGGTGGAACGTAGCTTCGCGCATTGCTACGAGACGGGCGGGATGCGGCGCACGTATCTGCGGGGACACGAGAACATCCTGAAGCGGCAACTGATCCACGTGGGAGCCTTCAACCTGAGCCTGATTATGCGCAAGCTGCTGGGGGCCGGTACTCCCCTGGAGTGGAGAAACCGTGGTGGCCTGCTTCTTTTGCTCTATTTGCTACTTGCCCGCCGGGAAAATCGGAATTGGCTGTACCAGAGACGAATTTCCAGCCGCCGCGCGAAAGACGCCCCGACGCGGCTGAGCCGAACACGCCGCTGGCCGTGCCGGGAATCAGCTACTTACACCACGGACTGCTAGCTTTAGGTACAGTCGCGGGACATCGGCCTTAGGTTCCGGTGTTTCGGACTCCCACTTCGGTGCGACCTTGATCGCGTGCGCCAGAACCTCAGCCGCTTGCGCAAACTGGCCCAAATCAAAATACAGCCATCCAAGGTTTGCCGCCGCTGGGATATGGCTGGGATTAACGCGCAAAGCTTCTGTATAGGCGGCAATCGCCTTATCGTGTTCATTCAGCATGTAGTAGGCATAAGCCAAACCGAAGTGGGCGTCCGCGTAATCTGGTTTAAGGCGAATCGCCTCCAAACACGCCGAGACGGCATCCGCGAACCGCCGTTGCTTCGTATAGGTAATGCCCAAGCCGTAATGTGCATCGGGGTATTCCGGTCGTATTTGGGCCTCTTCAGCCCCACCTGTTCGGTCAGGTTGTTCACCGCCGCGGTCATGCGGTCCGTGCGGTGCAGTCGGGGCACGCCGCCCAGCTCCCAGAGCGCGTTTTGCAGGCCTTCGCTCAGGCTGGCGAAGCTCTCCGACGGGCAGATCGTTCCCGTTTCCCAGTTCGAGTACGTCAGCACGAAGTGGTACAGCATGTGGGGAAACGGCTGAACGCCGATGGTGATTGCTAACTCTGTCAGGTAGGTAAAGTCGGACTCGCACAACTCTCCGGCGCGATGTTCCTGCACGAAGTACACTTCATGCGCGGGACCTTCGGTGGCCCGCCAATGCTTGATCCGGCGCTGCAAGGTTTGCAACTGTCCGTTCGCAAAGCGCTCCGGATACTGCCGTTGCAGTGCGGCGAAGATCGTCTTCGCCTCCAAGCCGGGATTCGTCCGCAACTGCTCCTGGATCTCCGGCCATACCTCGGCAAAACCATCCTGCCGCGTCCGCCAGTGCCGCTCCGCTTTCATCTCGCTCGGCAAGTGCCGGGCTCGCAGGTACTTCCGCGCCGTCTTCACGTCCATGCCGGCCTTCGACGCCGCGATCTCTTACGCCCGGGCACTTCGATTGTCGCCGAACACCTGCGCCAGCATTTCCTCAAATCCGGCATACCGGACACGGTCAAAGGCCTGCAAGCGACGAGCGTCGCCATGACGACCGCCCAGAAGGAGCTTTCGACCGCTCTGCGCGATTTGTCCGATTCACGCGGAGCGGTCGCTCAAATTGAGGCCGCGAACAATAGATTGACGTATTCTTTGGATAACCGGGCCAAAGCCGTGGACGCGCTCTTGCGTGAAGTGAGAAGCGATCTCTTGCGCCTTTGGATTCCCCTCATCGCCGGTGCGACTCTCCTGATCTGACTGTTTGGTGGCATTGGCATTCAAAGCTGGCGGGATTCGGTTCCGACCGCTGCAACGCCAACCCCCACCATTGCGGAACCGGACCCATTGCCCGAGCCGCAGGATCATCCTGCAACGCCGGACAGCCCAAAGCAGCAACGCCATAGCCTAGCAAAGGCAAAGCCCGGCGCAGAGCATGAGCGATAGAACAACGTTCTATCGCTCATGCGAGGTATCGCCAAAATATCCTTCGACTGGTCGTTTCGTATATTATCCGTTTATGAGTTGACATATCATAAACTGACAACTCATAATCTGTATCTGAAGGAAGGCCGTCCAGCCGATGCCCGACATGACCATCAAGCCAGATCCTTTTTATGACCGAAAGCTCGAACTCGCAGCCTTGGACCGCGCATGGAAGCGCCACGGGGCTGGTGGACAGATGCTGCTCCTGTATGGTCGCAGGCGGTTGGGTAAGACATTCCTCTTGCAGCGTTACTTCACGGGTGGCGTAGACGGAAACGAGCACGAAAAGCCACACTGCTACTTCCTTGCTGAGCAGTCCACTGCCGCTACACAACGACTCATGCTCGCCCGGCAATTGATCGCCGCCCTTCCTAGCGAAGGCGTCTCCGCCGAGGATATTGCTGTTTCGTGGAACGCTCTTCTTCGCCATGCTTCGCAACAGGCAAAGGGGCGCAAGAAGGGGGCAGGCCGCTTTGCTCTTATCCTCGATGAATTCCCGTACTTGGTGGACCAGACTCCGGAGTTGCCTTCCATCCTGCAAGCATGGTGGGATCGCGAGGCTGTTCATTCTCCTCTATTCATAGTTCTCTGCGGATCACAGCTCTCCGCCATGGCCGCTCTCGGACAAGAGAGCGCCCCCCTGTTCGGGCGATTCAATGCCGGAATTTTTCACCTCGACCCGCTTCACTATGAAGACGTGGCCGCCTTCTACGCAGGTAGCCCCCATTACGGAGTTGTCGAGAAACTGCTCATGTACGGCGTTTTTGGCGGAACGCCGCGCTATCACGCGCTTGTCGATACCTCGCATCCTCCAGCCGAGGAGATCGTCGCGCTCCTGATGCAGCCACGCGCAATCCTGGAAAATGAAGTGCGGTTTCTGCTCGGAAGCGAACAAATCCGTGACCCTGCTCCGTACAATGCCATCCTGGCTGCGATTGCCGGCGGCGAAACGAAATTCAATGGCATTCAGCAGTTGATTGGCGTGGAGCGTGGTGCACTTTCTGGCTCCCTGCGAACGTTGCTGGAACTAGGGTGGATTCGGCGTGAGTTCCCCTTCGGCGAAAGTTCGGAGCGCAGAGCCCTCTATCGTGTTGCCGACCCCTTTCTGACCTTCTGGTATCGCTTCGTTGGGCCGTTGGCCAGCGCCTTACAATTCTCTGACCCGACCACGGTATACGCTGCACAGGTCGCCCCTCGACTGCCCGAATACATGGGTTGGTCGGTTTTCGAAGAGATATGCGGCCAATGGCTCCAACGGAACGCTCAACAGCGCCTCGGCCTCAACGTTCGACAGATGGCCCGATACTGGAGCCGGGATGGCCGCACGGAGATAGACCTCATGGCTGAACTCGACGACGGAACATTTCTCTTCGGGGAGTGCAAGTGGCGTACAGAGACCGTTACTCGGTTAAACGACCTGAGCGTCTTGCAAGCGAAGATTGCCAGCCTGCCCGAGGCGCGCTCGCGGAACAAACCCAGGTACATACTCTTTGCGTTAGGCGGTTTCTCGCCGGAACTGCTGCAGCTTGCCGCTAATCCGGCTGAACGGCTCCATCTCGTCGCGGAGCTCGATATGCTGGGCAGGCCAAATGTTTTGTAGGGGTAACTGCAGGGTTGCCGCTCTTTCACCCGAAACGCAGAATTCTAACTGCTCAACTCTGGATTTAAGCCAAGGCGATTTAGCGCGAAGCCAGATTTCCAAAACCGCGTCTATAGGTTCGACAATCTCGCAAATAGCCACGTGGTCTTGATTGATAATGCAGGAATGCAAACGAGCTTAGTTCGGCGAAGATCCTGGCTTTCATTCAGCCTGCTGATCTTCCTTGCATCGTCACTGCACGCGCAGCAGTTTCCATTCGCCGACGCGCTGCTGCGGGCGCTAAACGGCACGCAGGCCTCGGCCGTAGTGCTGGACCAGGCGACAGGTGCGGTGCTGGCTCAGGCGGGTAAGCAACGCTCAGCTCTGCTGGGCTCTGCTATCAAACCTCTGCTGCTGGAGTATGCGCTTGAACATGGGGTCGTGCGTGCGGACACGGAGGTCTACTGCCGGCGCAAACTGAACATCGCCGGTCGTGCATTGCCCTGCACGCACCCGGCTGACCAACCCGTCTTCACGGCTGAACGCGCCTTGGCCGAGTCGTGCAATACCTGGTTCGCAGAGATGGGGAGACGGTTTTCGGGGGAGGAACTCGATGCCGCGTTGCGGCAGCTGGATCTACCTCACCAACAGATCATCAGCGCTAGTTTGGAACAGCGACAACTCGCCGTTCTCGGACTGCGGGGGGTTACTGCATCTCCTCTGCAGCTAGCGCACGCCTACCGCGAATTGCTTACACGCGCGCCGGCTGATGGGGTGGTGCAGCGGGGACTGCGAGGTTCGGTGAGTTATGGAATGGCACGCCCTGCAGCGGTCTCTGAAATTGTCATCCTTGGAAAGACGGGTACGGCGAGCGATCCGGGCGAAGCTTGGACGCACGGCTGGTTTGCAGGGGCGATTCCTAACCGTCTGGTAATCGTCGTCTATGTGCCGCATGGCGATGGAGGTACCGCGGCGGGATTGGCGCGGAGATTCTTCGCAAAATTCTGCGCCGAGAGCGCAATCCAGTGAAGAGCGCCCTGGTCCTTCTGATCGGCGTGATCTTGCTCGTCGCTCCGCACCCATCGCTCGCAGCGTCCGCACCGGATACCGCTGGTCGCGATGTCTCCGTTGCCTTGTTTTCGGCACGGACAATTCGCTCTTTGACGATCACTCCTATTGGCACGAATGCCTGGATCGCATCGTGCCCGCGGTGCGTCCATAAGAAGCTTACGCAGCCTCTTCATCTCACTCGACCGACTGAGATGTTTGCCGGCGGCATGCTGCATGTCGCGGACGACGGGAGCGGCGACACACAAACTGCGGCCGGACTTTGGCACGTGCGCGCGAGCAGGCAAAGCCTGGAATTGCACGTCGTGCTGACTCTGCCCAGCGAACGCTACGTCGCGGCAGTGCTCAATGCCGAGGCGGCTCCGAACGAACCGGCGCAATCGTTGCGGGCCCTGGCGATTGTGGCGAGAACGTATGCCCTCAATGGTAATCACTTCATTCCGCAATCTGGCGAACTGCCCGCGGACCTCTGTGACAGCACACAGTGCCAGGCCATGCGGCTGGGGCCTGTATCGCCTGCCATCGAGCAGGCAGCGCAGGAGACAGCGGGTGAGACGCTCTGGTTTGGTGCTCGTCGCGCGGAGGTCTTCTTTAGCCAAAGCTGTGGCGGCCTTACAGAAGATGGGGGAGTCGTGTGGCCGAACCTGCATGGTCTTACCTATCTGCAAAGCCATCGTGACCCTTACTGCCTGCGACGCGATACCGCCACTTGGCATGCCGAAATTCCACTGTCGGACTTTGCGGCGATCGCCCAAGCCGAGGGTTGGCGCATCCCCGGCAAGATCGTGGCGGCGCGAGTCGCCAACTGGAGTCCGTCCCATCGGGCACTCCGGATCGTCTTCACGAATGACAAGGGCGCGCAGTCGTTGATTGCGGCGAGTGCGTTGCGCTTTGGCGTAGGTCGCCTACTTGGCTGGAACCGCCTGCGCAGCGACGCCTACGAACTCGGGTTGCGCAACGGGACCCTGGTCTTCGACGGCCACGGGCATGGACACGGAGTGGGGCTCTGCCAGTCTGGAGCTACCGAGATAGCTTCAGAGGGCCGCGACGCCAGGGCTATTCTGTCCTTCTACTTTCCGGGCACTGTGCCACGCATAATGCCGCGCGATGAAGGCTGGCACGAGAAACTCCTTGGCTCCATCACATTGCGTTCCAGCGATCTCCCGTTCTCCGGCCAAGAGACGGCCCTGGAGAAGTCCGTTCAGCGGACATGGAATGATGCGCAGAAACGATTCCCGCCACACAAATCGACGGCGCCGCGGATCGTCCTTGCGCCGACCACAGAGCTGTTTCGGCAAATGACCGCGCAGCCGGGATGGGCACTTGCGAGCACGCGCGACAACACCATCGTGGTGCAGCCAGAGTCTGTGCTGCGAAACAAGGGGCGGAGCTTTTCCGCTACGTTGCTGCACGAAATGCTGCATGTCCTGGTCGAAGGCGAAGCAAGCATTCGTGCTCCGCTATGGCTGAGGGAGGGGCTCGTTGAGGTGTTGGCAGGGGAGGCAGATGGAAGCCCATCGTCCTTGTCAACGAATGAGATCGAGAGGGCTCTCACGTCCGCAGATTCGTGGGCTGCGAGCGAACGAGCGCATCGGGCGGCAGCAGCCCGGGTAAGAGCCTTGATTGCGCGCTATGGCGTTTCGACGGTCCGCGGCTGGCTGTCGTCTGGCCCGCCTTCTGGCGGGGCATAGCCGGCGTCTGCTCGCCGGACGCACACTGCCAAGGTAGCCAGGAGCCAACACGCGATGACCCCGTCGAATAGCATGGCAACGGTCAGGCGGAGGCCGAGACTGAACATTTCCGCCCAGAGCCCATGGAGCGGCATCCAGGCCATCAGCGCGCCTGTAATGAGCGTCGCAACGATGGTGCCAACGAACAGAGTGAGCCAGAAGGATCGGGAACGCACCGCAACGAGCGCCGCTCGAATAGGATGTCCGCCGGCCACTAACGGAACGATGATGGATGCCAGGAGGCCCGCCCCAAGCCACTTGATTGCGCTCCACATCCATCCGAGCCAGAGCAGGATGTGCTCGAAGGTGATCAGATGCCGAAGCTGGTGCGGAGCTTTTGAGTTCAGATAGCCTGCGCGCATCGGATCATTGGTGCTTACGTGCGCGAGCCAGGCGCTCCAGGCAAACCAGAGCGCAACGCCCAAAAACAACAACAGTGCGCCGCGGACGAATCTACCCAGTGTGAGTGGGTGGCCGGCAAGACCGAGGATCAGGCGGCTCTCCCCCAGACCCGCGGCGGCGACAATAAGCAAGGCCAGCAGGCCTGAGCCAGCCACTTCCAGGATGCTCGCATCCGGCAGCCGGAGCCATAGCATAAAAAACAGGAAGAGCCCGGTCACGAGTCCGAGTTGGGCCAGGACAAGGCGAACGCTAAGCAGCGCGAGGGCGTCTCTCCAGACCCGAGGCGATTTCATCGTCATTGCGGACCTCCTGCCTGGGGTGTAGTTTGCGGGACACGTAGCGGGAGGCTATCGCTCGTTGCCTGCACTCCGTGCTGGTACATGGGCTGAACGCGCGCCGGGCTGATCTGGAAGTTACCCGGATTCACTACCCGAACCATGTAGAAGATCTCCTGTCGCCCGGTGAAGTCGCTGGCGAAAAACGCAGCATGATCGTCGTGGAACTCTCGTCGCGTAAACCAGTCGTACCAGCCTCCGGGCCGCTGATCGATTGGATAGCTGGCCTCGTTCTGAATGAATTCGACGCCCGCTGGGATTGGGTCTTCGAGCAGCAGGTAGCGCATGGGCGTGCCGTTGATGGCTTCATGGACGGCCAGCACGTCGCCAACCTGTGCGGTTCCGTTCAAGGGGATGAGAGAGTAGACGATCTTGCCGTCCTTTTGCACTGGCTGAAGTTTGAAATAGTCGCGGGTGAGATTCAGCGACATCGTACCCGCCTGGAAGGCGCTCTTGTCCGTTGAGAAGTACTGCCCGCGCACTGACCAGTAAGCGCGGCCGCTGCCTCCGCGCCGAACGATGTGGACGATATTTGCGCCGGGCTGAAGCTGTCCTCCATCGACGTCGATGGTCAGCGAGGAGCCGCTCTGCGCGTCGGCGGCTGTGAAGTGCCGCTCTCCGACCGCGCGGTCGTTCACGAGCACTTGCACCACGAAATCCGACTCCAGTTCGTGCGAAGCTGCCAGATAGTCGACCAGTCCAAACAGCACCATCGCGGTTTGTTCCGTCGAATTCCACCAAACGCCGCCGTCCCGCGCGAGCATCAGCCATTGAGCGGCACCGGGGAGCAGCGGCTGACCTGGGTCCACCTTGGCCAAGAAGCGCACCGCGTAGGCCGTAGCTTCGGTATCGTTGCTCTGGTCGTAGTCGAGCAGCGGAAGGTACGATCCCTTCCAGGAGACCAGATCGCCCTGGTGGACGGCCTCGGAAGCGAGCAACCCCGCGACCTGGGTGGTACGCGGGTCATGCACGTCCAGCATGGCCAGTCCGGTCATCGCCAACGCTTCCGGCTGCAAATCCGCGCGGCGCGCCCATAGTTGATCAAGCTGGGGACCTAGCGATTGCTCGCCTGAGTCGGCGAGCGCGAAGACCACCGCCGCGCGCAATTCCGGACGCATCTTTGGATGCTCTTCAAGCGCCTTCTGCAGATAAGACTTACCCTGATTGAGCATGTATTGATGGGGCCACGAAAGTTTGGCGAATCGGGCCCCCTGACCCAGTCCTCCCACCACATACGCCGTCATCGAGACGCGGCTCTCATCTTCCTTCCACCAGCCCCATCCGCCGTCTTCGTGTTGATAGTCTTTCAAGCGTTTGAGTCCTGCCTGCATATTGGCTAGCAGGTCGGCCTCATCCACGCCGTTGGCGCGTTTGAGCCGGCTGAGCGTCTCCGCCACGATGACATTCGGCAGGTAGCTGGACATGGTTTGTTCGGTACAGTCATACGGGTAGGTCGTCAGGTAGGCGAGCGCTGGAATCAGCGAGCCGGCGATCGAAGAGCTTACTTCCACGCGGAGGCTGTGGGCCGCAAGGTCCGTGTTTGTTGGGAAGACAATCTTCGCGGTGGCTTCTGATTCCTTCTCGGCAATCACTCCGCTCTGGGCAATCGTCTCCGCAACTCCTGCCGGGTTGACCGGAAAGCTTGTTTCCAGCGCATCTGAATCCTTATCCGCAATGACCGACGCCGTCAGCCTGGCCGTGCCCACCTGCGATGCACGCAGGCGCCACGACACGGTCGCTTCTCCCTTGCTGGCGATGACGACAGACTGCTCCGAGCCATCGATGGTGTCCAATCCCTCCACCTTCAGAGAAATCTTTGCGGTAGTAGAGGTGTCAAGGTAGTTGTGCACAATGACTGGCAGCGTGATCTCGTCGCCCTTGACCATGAAGCGCGGCGTACCCATGCGTACGATGACATTCTTGCGCACCAGCACGCGATTGATCGCTGACCCGGCCTTCGTGTCCGCTGTAATCGCATGGACCGTGGTGCGCCATGTCGTCAGCGAGTCGGGGAACGTGAAGGTGACGTGCGCGTGGCCTGTCGCGTCCGTATGCACATTGGGCGCCCAAAAAGCGGTGTCCGGGAATGCTTTCCGCACGCGAGGCTTGGCCTCATTGCCTGGTTTCACCTGCGCCAACTTGGGACGATACCGAGCCTCACGCATGGCCAGCATGGGCGACTTGTCGCCGGCCTCGGCGCTGAAGTAATAGTCGAGCGATGTGTCGATCGAAGCCTGAATCGATCTCAGCGGGTACAACACGCCGACCATGTCGCCACTGATATCGGGATAGAGCGAGTAAATGGCTTCATCGACCACGCCGAAGCTCACGTCCGCACTCGCCGGTTTGCCTGAAGCGTCGCGCGTGAATACGTCATAGGCGACACTTTGCTGCGGCTGAAGGATATCTTTTGCCGGTGTAATCTGCACCTGCAAACGCTGCTGAACGGGAGGGACTTTGATGATCTTGGTCGCTTGATAGAGCGTGCTGTTTTCCAGGAAGAGCACCGTGACCGTGAGATTCGGCATGGCCTCGGCGGTTATCGGCAGGTCGAACGAGAGCATGCCACCCGTGGAGTGCATCGTCTCGCGCTTCAGCAGTGTTTCCCCTTCCACGAGGACCAGCGCATAGAATCCGCTGGCCTGAGAAACGATGCTCAGGTGCGCTGTCTCCCCGGGCGCATACGTCTTCTTGTCAGCGACGATCTGGGTGGTCTCCATGCTGGAGTCCCAGCCGACCTCATTTGCGCCCATGATCCACAGATAGCTCTCGTCGACAGGACTGCGCGTGCCGGGTTGCACAGACGAAGCAGTAGCCTCGATCTCCGCGCTGCTGTACTGAGGGGTGCCAACCGCGATCGAACCCTCAGTCTGGCCGGTGGCATCCGTCGTGACATCAACCGCGGGCCCCTGGAGCGTTTCGGTCTTTCCGTTCTGCCAGTGATGAAACACCAGCTGCACATGAACTGGCGCGCTGACCGGCTTGTCTTCGTAGTCTGTCGTGGTCACGCGAAACTTTGCCTGCTCGCCCGTACGCACCGCATAGTTGACGGGTTCTACGTGGACTCGGAATGTGCCGTAGGTCGCCAGGAAGCGAGATCGCCCGGTGATTTCGCGATTGGCGGCATCCGTGACTCCGGCCTCCACCGTATAGTCCAAATCCGGATGCGCGGAGCCTGTCGCTTCGGGCCGGGTCGGCACCTGAATCACCAAGGTACCGTCGGCGTTCAGCTTGCCAGTCTTCTCGGCTTCCTCATCTCCCGCGTAGCTTGACTCATCCACATCTCCGGCGTCGGCGTTCGTTGCAGAAGACGGTGTATCGTCGCTGTCTTCGCCCCACCAATAGTGGCGCGCATGGTAGACCCTGTACTTCACCTTTGCATTCGCTACCGGCTCGCCGAAAAAGTATCGCGAGTCAATGGTCACGGCCATGGTTGCGCCTTGCAGCACGCGCTTCTGCGCTGGCTTCACCATCACGCGGTACTCGGGCTTGCGGTAATCCTCAACATGGAAGCCGCACGCGATCCCTCCGTATTGATTCTCTTCACTGCTGGCGGAGTCGCTCACGTTCAGCGAGTAATATCCCAGCGCGGCGTCCTTGGATAGGACCAAGGCGCCCGAGACTTCGCCGGTAGCAGAGAGTGGCATCGTTCGGTCGAAGACCGGCGTGTCGCTGCCATCCGAGATCTTTACGCGAACGGCGCCGCCCTTCGGCAAAACAAGCAGGTTGCCTTCTCGCGCCCTCACGATCGCCTTCCAATGCACCGTGTGTGTTGGGCGATACACCGGACGCTCCGTGAAGACATAGCCCGCGTATTTGCCGCCGCCGGACATATTTAAAGCCCAGCCCCCGGGCGTTGAGGCCGCGAACTCACTCCCCTTCCCGGCTACCACCCAAAAGTTATCCGGCGACGATTTATCTGCCGGCACCGCGAGTTGCGCTGTGCCGCCTGCATCGGTGACAGCCGTAGTGATCAGCTTCTGCCCGCCGCCCGCGTCAACCTTTGCGCCTTCGATAGGCTGGCCGGTGGTCCGGTCGACCGCGAACGCCATCACATGACCCGCGGTGGTCCGTGTAACCAGCGCCATCTGTGTAACCATCAGCAGCGTGTAGGCCTTGTAGCGGCCATCGGTCGCCTCTAACAGATAGAGCCCGGCAGGCAGTTTCGGCGCAACCAGCTTGGCGTGGTCGGAGATGAAAGTGGATGGCACTTGAAGACGCCAGCGCGACACCAGTTGCGACTGGTTGAGGATCGGAATCTGCGCGAATTCCGCCTCGCTCAGGATGCGGCTGTGGCGGATAATTGAACCCCGGCGATCGCGGATCAGGTGACGAGTCGCCTGGGAGAACTGCCCCCGGAAGAAGTCGCGTATTTCATCCCAGAGGCCAGCCTTCCAGTCGTGGAACTTCTCGAGCCAGGTGCGTTCGTCAATCTGCTCGCTTCCAGGCAAACTTGCTTCGGTCCCAAAGGAATGAAGTTCCCGCAGGTTCTCCATGAACTTCACAGGGTCATTGACGCGATAGACGCGAAATTCCAACGCATCCACATTGTGCGTGTAAAGGTGAAACGTCGGCTCCTCGCCTGGGGCAAAGGATTTGCTGGTGCTCAGATTGAAGGAGACGACGGGTCCCTCAGCAAATGCGGCGCCGCGAGAAGCTACCGCCGTGAGCAGGAACAAGACCGCCAAACGGATACCGGACAGCCTCATCGAAGGTCCTCTCGGAGAATATTCCAACGATACACGCCCAGGAAGTTGCTGTTCTGTGATAGCGGCCGCCAACGGCTGTCTGGATGATGGATCAGGTCGGCTAGCGCCACTCGCCTTACCTCGCCTGGCCCGGTGGCCGTCGGGCCGGTGTGGTACACCGCCCAGTCGTGAGCTCTTCCGGTGAGGATCATGGAGTGAAAGGGCGAGTCTTGCTCGAGTTGCCGGTAAAAGAGAAGGTCGCCTGGACGGGCGGCAGCCACATTTCGCGTAACGAAGAACGTGTTTTGCTGCCAGAGAGTCTTAGCGTCGGCAAACTGCGTAAAGCTTCCGTTTCCGGCGTCCCCAGCCTTATAGCTGCCTGTCCGAGCGCGAAAGAGGTTTGCGCCAAGGGGTGTAAGCGGATAGGCATACTGCTCGATGGAGGGCAGCGGAGGCAGCGCCTCCAGAGGCATCGTCGACTGCCAGGTCTCGTCGTGCGCATGTAGCGCGCCACGATAACACCATCGCAAGAGCGCAGCACAGTCGTCGATCTCCTTAGGCAGGCGCTCAGGAGCGAGTACCGCAGCCGTATCCGCGAGCGCGGTAAACCAGCTTCGGAACGCCGCGCGGTCTGCTGATGTATGCAGACGCAAAAAATCCGGTGTGCCATCCCTGAAGCGGTCGCTCGCGTCGTCAGCAAAATGGATAAGCACCGTGGTGTGTTTATCGCGGTACCCGAGAACGAGACGGCTCATCCCAGGGTTCACAGGCGAAAATACCATGGCAACATCTGAGCCATTGGTTCCGACGACGACCTGCGACCGCACTCCCTCCGCTGTAACGTCCTCCGGAGCAAGCGCCCCCCCGACACCCGAGAGGTGCACTTCAATTGCATGATGCAGGGCGCCGTCCGCCGGTAATGTTATGTCGCTCGCGGAAACGATCAAGCGCTGTCGGTTGCTATGCCGCCACCAGACGGCCAACACCACGGCGAAAACTACCAGAGCGGGAAGGAGAGTTGTCTTAGGAATTGAACGCCACTGCAGCATGGATGAGATCCTTTGAGGTCTCTAAATGCCTCTCAAATGATAGCCTCTACGCCATCGTGGTCCGGCGAGATCACAGATTGGAACGTATTCTGCAGAGCGTTACAATGGCTTGAAGGAGGCCAGACAATCTTGCGTATTCCTTCTGCCGCTCTGACGGTGGAACGAGTGTCATCCCAGCCTTAACAAACTCTCCTTCCCACGCAGCGACCGCTCTCAGGCTGATTGCTTCTAGTTCGCCGAGCGGCTTCCCGTCCTTGCCCACTACAGTTGCAACGATGCGAAGACTGGTTTCCCCCTGAGCTTGTGCCGCACCGCCCCAAAAGAGTGGAATGTGACCATTGGCGGCAGGTGTCCGCCGCCTCTAAACTCTAGGGCCGTGTGTGCATCTCGGAGTAGTCGAGGAGAAAGTCCTGATCTGGAAGCACCATCCAGTTCCGCATGTTTATCCAAATTCCACAAGTCGTGGATGATGGCGACATCTCTATTGCTATTTTGGATTGAACGTACGAGTTCGTCCTCCGACTCCGGGAATCTTTGTAGCTCGCCCAAAATCAACCCAAGGTGATAATGGGTATAGTAATCGTCAGGGTTTAGGGTCGAAGCGCGTCGCAGCGGCTCCTCGGCCTCGCTGTACTTACCCAAGTTGTACAACGCCCATCCCAAACCGCAATAACCCCGTGCGTCCTCGGGGTTCAGCCTGATTGCCTCTTGGTGGGATTCCCGTGACTTTTCTGCGTTAGCGAGCCATTTTCGATGGTCGAAGCTCATCGACCGGCATCATACGCCCGCATGATTGGCTAGAACAGCCCATCGCGTGAATCACCGCCCGAGACCGGGGGGCCCGCCCTGGCAACAACCTGGATTCCCGATACGGGAATGGCCGCGGTAACGGGTTCCTTTTTGGGCCAAAGTTGCTGATGGGCTCCCTCGAAAATAGCCGGAAGTTGTTGAAAACATAGCACCGCCAAGTGCGGCTCTTTTCATACTTCGTTGTGACCGGGAACGGTCATGGGAAGCTGTTATCGCCAACAACGAAACAGTTTGCCGTATTCTGAAACGCCCTTACACTATTGGCGATGCCCAGAATCATCCTGCTGGTGGTAGACCTTGTTGGCGGGTTCATCAATATGGCTCTGGTGATGAGCGGCCACTATCTGATGCCGCTAGCTGTTCTAGCCGCTTTGATCCCGATCAACGCGGTCATCCTCTGCAGAACGCCACCGCCTATGGAGGCGTTCGCAATCACTTGGGTTAGGAATGGCGGTCGGGCAAGGGCGGTTGGTTGTGACCGGAAACGGTCATGGGAAGCTGTTCACTCCAATCAAGTTCGGCGTAACCTGTCCTCGTGCAGAACCGCGCAATAGAAATTCACGATTCAGCAGTGGACAGCATCGCCATCGAGAATGGCGTGGCAGTCATACACTTCGTGTCGGCTTACATTCATCAGTCAGATGGCATACCCGGCGTTGATGCGGGAACTGGGTGGACGCAGGAAGCCTTGCTCCGCATTGGTCATGGGGCGATTGAAGGCGCGTTTTCCGAGGAGGTGCGGAAGGCGTTAGGCAACGACCGACCGCACTACCTATACGACGGCTCATTGAGAGTCGGTGACAAGGTGTTGGACAACGTCATCCCTATTCCTCTCGACGTCCTGGCAGACGTCGAACTCACCCTTGAGTCGTGCGGCTATACAGTTCGCGTAAAGGGCACCAGCGCACGCTTGGAACTGGTGGGTGAGGCAGTGTACGTTGAGGAGTTCAAGCCCTAATGTCGTCGCGACGTTCGTGATTGAGTCCTGAAACGATGTTGCCGGCACTGATTATCCGGCCCAACTAAGGCTGTCGTACGCATGCAACCGCGGTAGTTGTCCAGAAACGGGCACGGGCTTCTGGGAAATCAGAGCTGTGATTCTGCGCGAATCGTCGCTTCAGCGGAGGCGATCCGGCGCCCCGGTGAGATTAGTCCCTACAAGCGTGCAACTGGCGTTTGCCAGACAGGATGCAAAGGAACAGGGGGCGAGCGATGATGATTGGCGCCGGTCGGATGACAGCCACAGCCCGCGCCGACATTGGTGCTCGATATTGAAGCCCGACCGATAAGCGTGGGTCCGGGGTTTGCGTACAGATGTGTGATGACGTTCGTCCTTCGGACGACGATCTCGATTGGGAGTTTGTCTTTGATTCGCGCCTCGGGCATCCGACCGGCACCTCGGAGGAGCTTATGGCGAAGAAATCGAAGAGATCCAAGAGACGGTGCGAGGAGTTGCCGATCCTGCACCCGGATGCAGCCGGAATCGATGTTGGGGCAAGTGAGTTGTTCGTCGCTGTCGGCGCTGACCGCGACCAACATCCCGTTCGCAGCTTTCCAACATTTACTCGCGATCTGAATGCGCTGGCGGACTGGTTACAGCAGTGCGGGATCCGGTCAGTTGCAATGGAGTCCACCAGCGTGTACTGGATCCCTCTGTATCAAATCCTGGAGTCCCGCGGGTTGGAGGTGTTTCTCGTCAACGCGCAGCATGTGAAGAATGTTCCCGGAGGGTGTAAATAGAACTGTGTAAAGGGCCATGGGACGAGGAGAATGAGAACCCCATGGCAATCGACAAGAAGTTGATCGACCAACTGCTGACGGACTACAAGAAACCCGAGGATATCATCGGGGAAACCGGTCTGCTGAAAGAGTTGACCAAAGCCATTCTGGAACGGGCGCTGGAAGCAGAGATCACCGAGCATCTGGGCTACGAGAAGCACGACCCGGCGGGCCACCACCGGGGCAACAGCCGCAACGGCAAGAACCGAAAAACCCTGAAGGGAGACTTTGGCGAGTTGGAACTGGAGACGCCGCGCGACCGCCAGGCCAGCTTCGAGCCCAAGCTGGTGGGCAAGCGCCAGACGCGCTGGACCGGCTTCGACGACAAGATCATCTCCCTGTATGCCCGGGGGATGACCACGCGCGAGATCCAGGGGCATCTGGAGGAGATGTACAAGGTGGACGTGTCGCCCACGCTGATCTCCAACGTCACCGAGGCGGTGCTGGAAGAAGTAAAGCAGTGGCAGGGCCGACCGCTGGAAGAGTTGTATCCGATCGTGTACTTGGACGCGCTGATGGTGAAGGTGCGCGACGAGGGCCACATCCAGAACAAGGCGATCTATGTGGTGCTGGGCGTGAACCTGGAAGGGCAGAAGGAAGTGCTGGGGCTGTGGGTGGCGCAGACGGAAGGAGCCAAGTTCTGGCTGCAGGTGCTGACGGAACTGCAGAATCGCGGCGTCAAGGATATCTTCATCGCCTGCGTGGATGGGCTGAAGGGCTTTCCGGAAGCCATCGAGGCGGTGTATCCGCGCACGGAGGTGCAGCTCTGTATCGTGCATCTGGTGCGGGCTTCGCTCAATTACGTGCCCTGGAAACTGCGCAAGCCGGTAGCCGCCGATCTGCAATCGATCTATCGCGCGGCCACGACGGTCGAGGCCGAACAGGCTCTGCAGGAACTGGAAAGCAAGTGGAAAGCCTACCCCAGCGTGAGTCAGGTATGGCGGCGGAACTGGGCGCGGATCACGCCCTTTTTCAACTATCCGCCCGAGATCCGGCGGGCGATTTACACCACCAACAGCGTGGAATCGTTGAACCGGTCGCTGCGCAAGATCATCAAAATCCGCGGCGGTTTTCCTCACCAAGACGCGGCGCTCAAGTTGCTGTTCTTGGCCCTTCGCCAGGCGGCGAAGAAGTGGACCATGCCGATTGCCCACTGGCGCGAAGCCCTGAACCACTTCACCATTCTGTGGCCCGATCGGATGCCGGCCTTCGAGAGAGTTACGCAATGACCAGGCAGAACGCTTCTACGGAGATGGGCAGGGGAAGGGATACCCTTCCCCTGCACCCCATCCCAAAAACAAACCTTGGCCATTTACACGGAACTCTGGACACACCCTGTTCCCGGCCGGAAGACCGACGTCTCCGATTGCCAATGGCTCCAGTACCTCCATTCGGTGGGCCTGTTGCGCGCCAGCTTCCGTCCCTCCGGAGTCATTTGCGCGATTCGTTCTCTTTGGAGACACCGCAATAGCCTGATCCAGATGGCAGCAGAGCATGTCCTGCACATGCAAAAAGCTCTCGATCAGATGAACCTTCAGATCCATCGTGTCTTAAACGACATCACCGGATCCAGTGGGCTCAGGATCGTCGACGCGATCCTTGCCGGTGAACGAGATCCCGTAACCTTAGCTCGGCTCTGCCATGGCGGCGTGAAGAGCAGCGAAGACACCGTGGCGAAATCGCTCGAGGGTGACTACCGCGCAGAGCACGTGTTTGCGCTTCGGCAATCGCTCGCGGCGTTTCGTTACTATCAGGAGCTGGTTGTTGAAGCAGACCAGGAGATTCAGCGTCAACTGAACAATCTGGAAACGGCCGCGACAGCGGAGCGGACAATACCCAAGCGAACCAAGGCATCGGCATATCAGCGACGCCGGTATGAGCCGAAGACGTTCGACCTTCGAAGTGAGTTATACCGGATCTTCGGTGTCGATCTCACCAATGTGCCTGGCATCAGCGCGATTACAGCCCAAACCATTCTCGCTCGCCCTTGCCATCGATCACAATGCGCGGGATGTTGTGCCGTTGCTCTTTAGGCCCTGTCTTGCGGACCAGATCTTGCGCCAGGATGTTCATCAGCAGCGTGGTCTTTCCGGAGCCGGTCATGCCAAACGCATTAGACTGCATAACCCGGACCTCATCCGGCCACAGGCACACAAACAAAGACGACAGCACGACCAAAGCGCTAGGACGAATGATCTTCGATCCAAACCGCAAGGAATTTCGCATTCTCGATTACGTGAAGGTAAAGCCACAGCAGCGCAGCGGGAATTACTGGGCACAATGTCCGTCGTGTGCGCAAGCGGGAAACGACCGCGCCGGAGACAACCTGGCGATCTCGGTTCGCGAGCCGCGAAAGTACAAGTGTTGGGCTGGTTGCAGAAAGGAAGACATTCGGGCAGCGCTGGGCTGTCCCATACGCTGGCCGCGGCCGTAAGCACACGCTCGCGGCTGTTTGCGGCTGCGGGTTTTCCAGTTGTCAACCCGGTCCTTTGAGGAACAGTGGAGGATTTCGCATGAAGAAGGAACAGCTTGCCATCGTTGCCCGCCGTGGGCTCACATTGCCCGATGAAACGCGCTCCCGGCTGCGCGCAGTCGGAGTCTACTGTGATCCGAATCTCTCAGTGCAGCGGCAACACCAGGCAGAACGCTGGGTGATTCGCGGCCAGGAAAGCGGTGGCGCGTCGGCTGAGATCGGCCGGTACGTGAGTTTCTGTCGTGAGGACGGAAGCGCCCTCCCGTGGTTGCAGCCGGTAAGAAACTTTATGCCAAACGGGGTTCACTCAATCGTGGTTGTTCCCGACTCGCTGGTGCGACTCGACATGTATCGCTTCGAGACATCATATGATCTGCTGGTCACGCGGCATTGGCTGCATAAATCGGAGCAGAAGGGCAAGCCCGAGCTGTGGAATGAAATTCTGTT
The DNA here is from genome assembly GCA_963837635.1 of uncultured Acidobacteriota bacterium. Taxonomy (GTDB): domain Bacteria; phylum Acidobacteriota; class Terriglobia; order Terriglobales; family Acidobacteriaceae; genus CAWINY01. The sequence continues at coordinate 514,325 of CAWINY010000007.1, read as the reverse complement.
TTTCGCGCGTCACGGCATTCTGGAGCGCGAGCTATGGGGCAAGGACAAGATGTACCGTGGCGGGATCGCGCCCACTTTCTTCCAGCGCAACGGCGAAGAAACGAGCGTACCGGACAAGTTCCAGATGCCGGTATTCAAAATGACGGAAGGCGTAACCTGCACCCGCTGTTCGCATCAGCACTTGCTGGAAGCGCCTCTGCCGCCGTCGTTGATTCTTGTCGACCCAGAGACGACCGCACTGAGTGCGTGAGATGGAACGATGAGCCGATATACGCTCGAACCCCTGCTAACCAAACACGAAGTCGTCATTGGTTGGGACCGACCGCTGGCAAACTTCTTTCTGCAAGTGCGCGATCTCACGATTGCGGATGACGACGATACGATGGACCCGGTGCTCGTTTGGCTTGGGGCCGATGGATATGCTTCCGAAACGAACGTTGAATCCGTTCTTGGCGAAGCGCGGAAGTGGGCGCACCTGCCCGAAGATCTCCACGCCCGTCTGCTCCGTGACCAACGCGCCAATCCCGCAGGATCTCCGCCTCCAGCCCTGGCGGCGATGAAGCGCCGCCGCTTGTAGCCACACCACAAACTAGATCTCAACCACCCAGACCCTGGCCTCCTCGGCCGGGGTTTTCTTTTGTACCGCAGCGCCTGGCGCGCGAATTCAGTCTGGAAGGAAACCACGCCTTATGAAGATGTCTGCTGCTCGCACCCGTTCTCTGTTCAAGCGCTACGACAGCGCCCACAACGAGGTATTTCGTTTTGTTCCCGATGTTGCTCCTGCTCTGTGCGTGACCCGGCTCTCTACAATGTGCGCAACCGCTGGGCAACCAGCACCTTGCCGCCAAGCCGTTCTCGACCAAACTTACCGCGAGAATATGAGGCGTGAGCTGAAAAGAGCGGGGCCTCTGTAGCTTCGTCCTCTTCCAGCTTACGGAACATAACCGCAAGGTCTCCCTTCCCGCATTCCTCCCGCATGGTTCGTTCCAGCCATCACGGCAGTTGGCGTTCATACCACCGTCTGGCGGGGGACCGAATGCAATCTTTTCATGCCTTCGTCGCGTTCTGGAATCGCGAAAGTTACGCTGGCGGCGAATTGAAAGCCCAGTTTGGCGCGAACGGCCAACTTATGGGTAAAAGGACACAAACAAATGCAGAAAGTCCTGCTAATCGGATATCTCGGCAAGGATCCTGAAGTGAAATACAGCCAGCAAGGGACAGCGGTCACGCAGTTTTCCGTGGCCGTCACCGACCGCTGGAAGGACAAAAATGGCGAAGCGCAGGAGCACACGGAGTGGTTTGCCGTGAAGGCCTTTGGACGTCGCGCCGAGGTGATCGGTGACTACCTTCACAAGGGCTCCAGGGTGTACCTCGAAGGCCGCAAGCGTACGGAATCCTGGGACGACAAGCAGACGGGCGGCAAGAACTACAGAGACCTCGTCTACATCGACCGGATCGAGTTTCTCGGTGATTCCAAGGGCAACGGCAATGGCCACGGATCCCACGAGGCCGGCGATGGCAACGGAAATTACGAGGAAACCGGGATCACAGACGGCGACACTCAGGTGCCGTTCTGAGCGGCGGCTAACGACCGAAAGAACCTGCCTTCAGGTCGATCAAGAACCCCGGCTTCCGTCGCACCACCCCGCATTTGGACTGAACAAGATTACGGATGCGGGGGAGGAGGAACACCCCATGTCTACAACTACTGCGAAGCTCCCTGCGGATTTGGACGTTAGAAAGCTCCTCGCGGAGCTTGAGATTCCATTTCCAGCAGACCATGTGCAATGGCGCGTCACCAACACCTCGAACGACAAAAAACGTGGTCAGATCGTGCCTTACGCCGATCAGCGCGCCTATACCGACCGGTTGAACGCGCTTCTCACCCCACAAGGATGGACGCGTGCTTACAAGGTCGAGACCATGAACAACATTACCCGGACAAAGAAGGGTGAAAGCATCATCACCGGGAAGATCCTGGTTACATGCGTGGTCACAATCCTCGGTGTTGGTTCGCACTCCGGAACCGGGGAAGAGTGGGCCGATGACGACAATGCTATGACGTCGGCAGAAGCACAGGCGTTTAAGCGTGCGTGCTCGTGCTTCGGCTTGGGCCGCTATTTCTATGACTGTGTCGCTGCGTGGGTCGATCTGGACCAACACAGGCAGCCAGTGAAAGCACCGGCAATTCCTGCCTGGATGGTTCCGGAAAACTGGCGCAAAGGCATGCGCCCTGGTGCACGAAACATCAATAGCAATACGGCCTCGACCGCGGTTGGCGCACCCCGCCCACACGGCAACGGGAACGGGATGCGCCACAATGGCAACGGTACCGCGAGCCCGAACAGCTCAGGGCCAAACGGGCATGGCGAGAACAGGAACGGCAGCGCCACCGGAAACGGATCAGCGCCGAAGAGTGCCGCTGCCACGGGCGATTCCAGCGACCTCGACCTGCGGATTACTCGCATGGAGAGCGTCGTTGGACCATCGTTTTATCGCAACGTCCTGCGGGAGCTCGGCAAAGCGAACCAGCCCAAACTGATTCGCGATGTTGCCGTCAAGCAAAGAGTCCTCCAGATCCTGGAGTCGGCAACACGGGGATTCGATCGCCTGGGCGCTGTGACCAGGCGTCTGGACCGCACCACCGTTGATGCTTTGCTGGCGAAGATTCAGGCCCCGCCTCTTCACCAGATCAGCGACATGAAGACGCTCGAGAACGTGGTGTATGGTCTCGAGGAACTCGCTGGTCCCCACCAACCGCACGCAACCTAGTCACTGCGGCCCCTAAAGCCTGCAGGCACGCAGACAGGTGTGTCTGCAGGCTTCTTTGCCAAGAGGGTTAGAAGATGGAATCCATTTCGACGACGACCGCCGAGAACGCCAGTTTGTTTGCAATCGATACGGAACTGGAGGCTGCATTCGATGCGGCCTCAGCAGAGGAAGAACAGTCGGGCGCAATCAGCGAAGAAAGTAAACTGCGATGCCTCGATCTGTTTGCCGAACTTGGGAAAAAGGTCGATCGCATCGCGGGTTATGTGCGCGCCACAGAGTTTCTGGCGAAGGCTGCCAAGGACGAAGCGGCGCGACTGGCCGCTCGCCAGAAGAGCGCTGAGGGCCGTGTCACCCAGGTCAAACGCATGCTTACCTACTTCATGCTGACGCGTGGGTTAAAGCGCCTGGAAGGCGACCTGAACACGATCCGGTTGCAGAAGAACAGCAACTCCACCTTGACGATGGACCCGTTGGGCGTGCCCGGATCGTATTACCAAACGACCATCACCCTAGCACAAGAAGACTGGGTCCGACTGCTGGAGGTCGTTGCGTCTCCCGAACTGAAGCGGAAGCTTGAGGTGGCGGTCATCAAGCACGAACCGAATGAGCGGTTGATTCGCGCCGAGCTGGAAGCAGGAACCGCGATTGCCGGCGCGACGCTGGTCAAAGGCTGCCACATTCGATTTGCCTAAACCGCCACTCCCATCCAAGCCGGTTCCCCGTCACGGGCTCCGGCGCACTCCGTAGTTATTCCCCACTGCTCACAACTTGCTTCAGGAGGATACGATGGCGCTGCCCCGCTGTCTCAATTGCAATCGGCGGGCGCCCTGGTTAATCGGCGGCAGCCCATTTTGCGAACGGCACAAAGAATTGCTTATCGAGGCAGTAGGCCTTGATCGATGGAAGATCATTCGTCTGTCAGAAAACGAAGACGATTTTGAGGACGGCGGCGGAACCGTGCTTTGGCAAGGCCGCCGGCACCGCCACGAGGTGGATTCCGGCAACACGGGTTCTTCCCACTTCTGAAAACAAAACCGCGTATGCCGCTTCCTTAGGCTCGACCACAACTTAAACCAAAACTCCTGCTTGGTATTGGCCTTTAGTATCATCGGCATACAAGCATATACCGGCAATGTTAATGTCTACTCCGCTTCTCACCGTGGGGCGGCACTCGCGGGTCGGCAAACTGGTTTTGGGCGCCAGAAATAGACCGTTTTGCTCTTGGACAGATTTACATTTAGTAGTAATCTTTACTACCAAGGCGGACAAAGGAACACCCATGCCGGACATTCAAAAGGTAAGTGTCGCTTTAACCAGCGAGCAAGTCAGGGCTCTCAAGGCCGCCGTTGATGCGGGGGAATATGCCACCACGAGTGAGGTAGTCCGCGAGGCTATCCGTGATTGGCAGTTCAAGCGCGAGATGCGGCAGGAAGATATCAAGCGTCTTCGCGAGGCGTGGGATAAGGGCAAGGCCAGCGGACCAGCCACCTCCCTGGAATTCGAGGAGCTACGCAGAGAAGCTCGCCAACGTCTGAAAACAAGTCTCCGGAATGCAGGCTAATGAAAGCTAAGGTTCTATGGACGCCTCAAGCCCGTGAGGACCTGCTAGACAGGGTGTGTCCAGAGTTCCGTGTAAATGGCCAAGGTTTGTTTTTGGGATGGGGTGCAGGGGAAGGGTATCCCTTCCCCTGCCCATCTCCGTAGAAGCGTTCTGCCTGGTCATTGCGTAACTCTCTCGAAGGCCGGCATCCGATCGGGCCACAGAATGGTGAAGTGGTTCAGGGCTTCGCGCCAGTGGGCAATCGGCATGGTCCACTTCTTCGCCGCCTGGCGAAGGGCCAAGAACAGCAACTTGAGCGCCGCGTCTTGGTGAGGAAAACCGCCGCGGATTTTGATGATCTTGCGCAGCGACCGGTTCAACGATTCCACGCTGTTGGTGGTGTAAATCGCCCGCCGGATCTCGGGCGGATAGTTGAAAAAGGGCGTGATCCGCGCCCAGTTCCGCCGCCATACCTGACTCACGCTGGGGTAGGCTTTCCACTTGCTTTCCAGTTCCTGCAGAGCCTGTTCGGCCTCGACCGTCGTGGCCGCGCGATAGATCGATTGCAGATCGGCGGCTACCGGCTTGCGCAGTTTCCAGGGCACGTAATTGAGCGAAGCCCGCACCAGATGCACGATACAGAGCTGCACCTCCGTGCGCGGATACACCGCCTCGATGGCTTCCGGAAAGCCCTTCAGCCCATCCACGCAGGCGATGAAGATATCCTTGACGCCGCGATTCTGCAGTTCCGTCAGCACCTGCAGCCAGAACTTGGCTCCTTCCGTCTGCGCCACCCACAGCCCCAGCACTTCCTTCTGCCCTTCCAGGTTCACGCCCAGCACCACATAGATCGCCTTGTTCTGGATGTGGCCCTCGTCGCGCACCTTCACCATCAGCGCGTCCAAGTACACGATCGGATACAACTCTTCCAGCGGTCGGCCCTGCCACTGCTTTACTTCTTCCAGCACCGCCTCGGTGACGTTGGAGATCAGCGTGGGCGACACGTCCACCTTGTACATCTCCTCCAGATGCCCCTGGATCTCGCGCGTGGTCATCCCCCGGGCATACAGGGAGATGATCTTGTCGTCGAAGCCGGTCCAGCGCGTCTGGCGCTTGCCCACCAGCTTGGGCTCGAAGCTGGCCTGGCGGTCGCGCGGCGTCTCCAGTTCCAACTCGCCAAAGTCTCCCTTCAGGGTTTTTCGGTTCTTGCCGTTGCGGCTGTTGCCCCGGTGGTGGCCCGCCGGGTCGTGCTTCTCGTAGCCCAGATGCTCGGTGATCTCTGCTTCCAGCGCCCGTTCCAGAATGGCTTTGGTCAACTCTTTCAGCAGACCGGTTTCCCCGATGATATCCTCGGGTTTCTTGTAGTCCGTCAGCAGTTGGTCGATCAACTTCTTGTCGATTGCCATGGGGTTCTCATTCTCCTCGTCCCATGGCCCTTTACACAGTTCTATTTACACCCTCGCTAGACATTTACCTAACGATTGGCTTCGACAACCCAGACGCCGCAGAACGACTTTACGCCACGATTGAAGCTAAAGCCGAACTGCTCGCTTCCCAGCCGCGCCTTGGTCCACGTCGCCCCGAGATCCGGCCATCGGCCCGCCTTCTTGTCGAGAAGCCATATCTCATCCTTTACGAAACGCACCCCAACACCGACGATGGCCCGGTTGATGCGGTCGAGATTGTGCGTGTCATCGACGGTCGGCGCGATCTAACCAGCGTCTTCTAAGCTCCGCCTTGGTTTTGACAGCAGAGAACCTGGCGCGCGTGCTTCGTAGGACAGCCTTAGTTCTGGCTGTGCTGCCACTCCAACTTGAGTGCCTATTGAGCGTTGCAGACCCCAGTGCCAGAGGCAGGTACTTCAATCGGGCATAGGATGCGGACTTCCTGGGCAGAGCGTCGATGACGAACTCGCTTCTTGAGGACGGCGTGGGAGCCGTGCTTTGGCAAGGCGCCGGCACCGTCACGAGGTGGAGGCCAATGAGAACAGTCCGTTGGAGGACTTATGAGGCGAGTAGAGCAGGTTGCAACTCCACAGCGCGGGAATGTGAAGGTTTGGGCAATCCCAGTCGCTAAACGCACAAAGATCAAGAGCGTGCACTTGTAATGCTGTTGGGTTGGTCCTCTAACGCTACATGTCAGTCTGCTTTGCTGGCCTCGTACCGTCGCCGTTTCGAGTTCTCCGCGGCGGGGACTTCGGCGGGCAGGAAAACGGAGAAGCAGGTGCCCGAGCGCCCGGGCCGCTGGGTACTCCACACGCGCATGGATCCACCCGCGCGGTCAACGATTCCCATGCTCACCCAAAGTCCCAATCCCGTTCCTCGTTCGCCTTTGGTGGTAAAGAACGGTTCGAAGATACTCGAACGGTGCTCTGGGTCGATGCCGCTGCCGGAATCGGCAACCGCGATTCGATAGCCCCGTGTGCCCGGGTTTCGCCAGTCGGCGGTTTCGTACAAGTGGAGCGCCACCTTCCCGCCCTGGGGCGTGGCCTCGATCGCATTTACGATAAGGTTAGAGAACACCTGGCGGAGCTCGCCGCTGGATCCGGCAAGCTTCCCCTCAGCGTCGAGGCGCTTGACCAGGGTTACTCCGTGTGTCTGGGTCAGGGGTCCGTAGAATTCCAGCAATTCGTCAATCATTTCCGCGAGTTTGATTTCCGTGCGTGGGCCGCTGTCGCGATGGAATTTCAGGGTCTGGGTTGCGACGCGGCTGATGGTTCGAAGCTGCTTGTCCAGCAGATCGACGTACTCCCGCGTGCTTGCATCCGTAACCGATTGGCCCAGGAGGTACACGATATTCACCATCGCTGCCAGCGGGTTGTTGATCTCATGCGCGATGGTTGCCGCCAAACGTCCGGTGGCGGCCAGCTTCTCGCTGCGCACCAGAGCGTGCTGCCGCAGGCGCAAATCCTCCTCGGCCTTCATCTGCGCGCTGATGTCGGTATTCGTGCCGAACCAGCGCACCACATGCCCGTCCGCATCCTTCACGGCCACCGCACGGCTCACGAAGGGGCGGAACACTCCATCGGCCCCGCGTAGCGGGAACACCATGTCGAAAGGCTCACCGGTCTCCAGCGAAGCGCGCCAACGCTCCAGCACCTTCGGCAGCTCCACGGGGTCATGCAACGATTGCCAGCCCCATCCTTCCAACTGCGCCGGAGTGGCGCCGGTGTATTCATACCAGCGCTGGTTGTACCAAAAGATCCAGCCATCCGGATTCGCCATCCAGACCAACTGCGGAATCGAATCGGCCAGCGTGCGGAACTGCTTTTCGTCTTCCTGCTTGCGTTCGGTGATGTCTTCGATGGCCAGCAGGATTAGCGGAGGAGTACCGTCCGTGGTACGGATTGCGCTGGCATTGAGCGACATCGTTTTGCGCCCGATGCCGGAAAACTCGTGTTCCACCACCAACTCGCGCACCGCGTTGCCTTGGGACCGGATCTCACCCATGAGTGTCCGCAGTTGGGGGATATTCCATTGGCCGCCTCCCAGAGCGTAGAGATCTTTCCCGATGGTCTCCTCGGGCGAGACTTGGAAGACGGCGTAGAAGGATTGATTAGCCGTCACCACCCGCAGCTCCGCATCGAGCACCAGCAGCGGTTCGCGCACGGTATCGACGACCGATCGAGTGAAGTCGCTGGATTGCTTAAAGGTCTGCTCGCTGCGCTTCAGAATATCGATGTCCTGCAGCGCCAGCACCGCGCCATCGATCTTGTTATCGGTGGTTCGATACGGCCGCACTTGCAACGAGTACCAGTGCCCCTCCGCGTCCCGCACCTCTTGTTCCAGGGGGAGAAGGTTCTCGATTACGGCCAGGATCAGCTTCTCCAGGTCCGGTATATCGACATTGAGCTTGATGTCCGTAATCAGCCGCCCGACATCGGAGGGAATCACCCGGAGCGCCTTTTCCGCCATGGGAGTGAGCCGGCGAATGCGCAGATCGCAGCCCACCATGATGATCGGAACATTGATGGTCATGAGCAGGTTTACCAAGTCGTTGCTCAATTGGCTCAATTCCGTATTCCGGCTGCGCAGCTCGTCGTTGACCGTGCTCAGTTCTTCGTTGGTCGATTGCAGTTCTTCCTTGGCGGTTTCCAGTTCCTCGTTGGTGCTTTGCAACTCCTCGTTGGCCGACAGGATCTCTTCGTTCGCGGCCTGCAGCTCCTCGTTGCTCGCGTCCTGTCTCTCGATGACCTCCTGCAGATATTCCCTGGTACTCCCGAGTTCCTGTTTCGTGCTCGCGAGCTCCTGCTCCAGTTGCTGAGCGCGGGCGCCGGCCGCTCCCGGCTTTTCTTTCTCTATTTTCTTGGGCTTTCCATTCTTGGGCCGAACGGCGGCTGGTGCATTCCGCGATTCGGCGGGGGACGCGGAGGGAAGATCGGAAAATACGATCATCAGGCAGCCATCCTTGGCGCTAGCCAACTTAAGCGGCCTGACTTCAATGCCGACGGTCTTAGTCACAGTCACATTGTCGGAATGAATCTGTATGCCATCCCGCCGGATGGGCACCTTGTCCTTCTTTGCCGCAGCGATCGCATTGCGCAGCTCAAAGGCGAGGCCCTCTCTGGCCAGCTTGAGCAAATTGAGGCTGGGCTTGCCGGCCGGCAGCTTGAGATAGGGGGTAGTGTCCCCACGCGACTGCAGCACTTCCAGACCCTCGCCCACCACCACGGCGACGGGAGCATAGTTGGCAAGCAGCGCACGATCAAATTCACTTTGCAGATCGAAAGCGTCGCCGCGCATTTCGCTTTTCTGAGCGGACTCCGGCACGGGTGCGGGACCACGGTGCACCGCGAAATCGAAATGCGGGTGCCCAGGGGCCCATTTTCTCGAATAGAGCTTGTGCTTTCTATCGAACAGCTCGAACAGATCGGTGAACTGGCCGACGCCCTCCGAGCCGCCCAGCAACAGAAACCCGGTTGGCTTCAGCGCGTAGTGGAAGATCGGTATGGCTTGCTTCTGCAGCACCGAGTCCATGTAGATCAATACGTTCCGGCAACTGATCAGGTCCAGGCGGGAAAACGGAGGGTCGGCGAACAGATTCTGCCGGGCGAAAACGCACATCTCCCGGATGGCCTTGCTGGTTCGGTATCCGCCATCGCTTCTGGTGAAGAACCGCCGCAGGCGTTCGGCCGAGACACCGGCCACGCCATTTTCGGAGTAGAAACCCGCGCGCGCTTTCTCGATGGCATCTTCGTCCAGATCTGTCCCAAAAAACTGCACTTGCGTGTTGGTGCTTTTTTCGCCTAAGAATTCCTGCAGCGCGATGGCCAGTGAGTAAACTTCTTCGCCCGAGGCGCATCCCGGCACCCAGACCCGGATGGCAGCATCGGGCAATCGTTCCTTCATAAAGCTGGGGAACACCTGGTCTTTCAGGGCTTCGAAGACCTCGGGATTGCGGAAAAACTCGGTGACGTTGATGAGCAGGTCGCGATAGAGTGCCTCCACTTCGGCGGGCTCGCGTTTCAGATAGCCGTGGAAGGCGCTCAACTTGTCCACCTGATGCACCAGCATCTGCCGCTGGATCCGGCGCATGATCGTAGTGCGCTTGTAGTGCGTGAAATCAACGCCGGTGGCGGTTTTCAACAGGGCGAAGATCATTCCCAGGGCCTGCGGTTCTTCCTCGACCGCTTCCTCCGGCTCAGCTTTCTGTGGTTTGGCAAGATCGGAAAAATAGGGATGACGGGCGATTCTCACCAGCTCTCGGGCAATCCCTTCCGGCGGCAGGACGAAGTCGACATTGCCGGACGCACTGGCGCTGCGGGGCATGCCGGCATATTTCGCGGTTTGTTCATCCTGGGCAAAGGTGATTCCGCCTTCCGCCTTGATGGCCTCCAGGCCCAAGGTCCCGTCGGATCCGGCGCCCGACAAGACCACGCCGATTGCTTTGTCCTTGCGATACTCGGAAAGCGTGCGGAAGAAATAATCGATGGGCGTGTGATGCTCGCGGCTGCGGGGCGTGAGGGCCAGAACGCTGTCAACCATGGCCATGCTCGTGTTTGGCGGAATCACGTAGACATGGTCGGGTTCGACCCTCATTTGGTCCTTGGCTTCGCGGACCGGCATGGTCGTCGTCCTGGACATCAGGGCAGACAGCATGCTTTCGTGGGTGGGATCAAGATGTTGAATCAGCACGAAGGCCATCCCGGTCTTGGCCGGCAAATGGCCGAGCAGTTCGGTGAGCGCCTCCAGTCCCCCGGCGGAAGCCCCGACTCCGACTATGGGAAAGAGCACTGGACGAGGAAGTTCCGTTGGCTCGCCTTCGGCAGAAGAAGCAGGTTCAGCGGAGTTTCCGGGAATCATATCCGCGCTCCAAAAGGGCCCGGGACAGCAGTTCGAAACTGGACGTGCGATAAGGCGAACAAGTATCGCACGATTTGCACGTTAGGGGCCAGCTCCGAAGCGGGATTTAGGTGAGTCTTTGCGCCAACGTATACCTGGGAGCCTCAGACGAGACAGTCGAGAATCTTTTGGAGTATGCTCGCCCGCATTCCTTCAAGCAGGCGCGTGGCCGCCGAAAGTTGTTCCCTGCTCTATCTGAATCCGCCCTACGATACGGAACTCGGTCCACACAGCAATCAACGCATGGAGTTGGTGTTTCTCGATCACTGTTATCGCTGGCTGAAAACCGATGGAGTGCTGGTGTTTGTGATTCCGGCGGGAGCGATTGGCGCCTGTGCGCGTTTGCTCGCCAGCCAGTTTGACCGGATCAATATCTACCGGCTTGGTCACCCTGAATCGGTGCGTTTTCACCAAGTCGTCGTGCTCGGCAGGCGCAAAAAAGCTCATCTCCGGGGAGATCCCAAGGGAACGTCGGAGCTGCTCCGCGCTGGTTATAAACCGGAGTTGCTTGCCGTGCTTGAGGGCTCGGTTCAAGAACGATACGCGATTCCACCTTCGCGGCCGATAACCATCAACTATGTCGGACTGCCTCTGGACACGATTGAGGATTCCTTGGCGCGTTCCGTGGCGATGCAAAATGCCCGTAGCGTTCTGGTCCGGAAGCAGCAAAGAATCAGTGGCCGGCCAGTGACTCCGCTTCACCGCGGCCACGTGGGCCTGTTGGCCACGGCCGGGATGCTCAACGGGTTCTTCGGCGAAGGCGAGATGCGACACATCGCGCACTGGCGTTCAGTGAAGTATGTCGATGAGTTCAACGAGGAAGGCGAAGAGGAGGGCGAGACCATTATTCGCAAACGTGAGCGATTTAGCCACGAGCTGACACTCGCCTACGAGAATGGCCGGATCGTTGAGCTGAAAGAAACCAAGGAGGCCGAGCACAGGGATGAAAAACGCTTATGAGCGCTTCGGCACAGTCGCCTATTTGCGCCGCACGGAAAAGACGTGCACCAATATCCGTGTCTTCCTGGATGCGTTTGTAGGTGAAGAGCAAGGCAAAGCCCATCTGGTCTCAGTGGTTGGCGGCGACGTCGAGATCGGCGCTCTGGCTGCAGCTTTTGCGAATGGAGACTCATTCACCGTGATAGATCCTTCTGGGACAGAGAGCATGGTCTCACTCGGTGAAAAGCCTCTGTGTTTCCGGGGTTCAATCGCGGTGCCCGGCAGGAAGCGACACTTAAGACATCTGGTGGGATGCTCACAAGAATTGGCAGACACCAGCGCCAACGGCAAACTGCTCCTGGTGAGTGATGAAGAGACATTCATCTGGTCCTCCCTGGTGACCCACTACGGGTTGCCGGCGACGCCAGCTTGGGGCACTTGGATGATCTCGCAATTGCAGCAGCGAACACGCATTCACTCTCTCCCGGCATTCGGATATGCCGCAATCGCTGTCAAAGCCACCCGCAAAGAGCTGCTGGCTCTGCTCCGGAAGGGGTTGCGCAGCAAGAAGCTAACATTTCCCGCCCACAATGGGGCTGTCGAATGGCCAGACATCCAGCTCGTCAAGAAGACTGCCTAATTCTGGCGTGATTTGCCCTCCACTGCGGCGACTGCGATTCGGACCGGCCACACCTGTTCACGCACTTCACCACTCGCCGACCAGCTCAAGGACACAGCCAATCTGCTCCTGTCCAGAGGAGTCCATGCAGAACCTCGATACGATCCATGATTACTTGAGGTGCCACTCGGACGAGATCGGAGAACGAATACTCTCGTCTTTCCCCGCCCTGCACGGTGCCGATGAATCTCCTTCTCCACTGCTTGCGCGAATGTTGCGCGCAGCGTATCCAGCGCAAGCCCTCGCCATTATGGGTGTGATGAAGCGCTGGCAATTGGCGCGCAACGCGAATGTTGTCGCCGAGTGTGGTGCGGGAAAAACGTTGATCGCGCTGGGCAGCATGTTGGTGCACAGCGCAGGGCGGCCGTTTTCCGCCTTGGTCATGGCGCCTCCCCACCTGGTCGCGAAGTGGGGACGAGAAGCGTTCTTGAGCTTGCCCAAAGTGCGTGTCTTCCTCATCGACGACATGCGCAACGGCGGCAATTCCAAAGATCCGCACGGCATCAGCGAAGTTCGTCTCCGGCGTGGCGAGATCACGCGCGAAGGAATGAACACTACAGTGTCCGAGCTGCGGCGGCTGGGGCGGGATGGCTGGCGGAAGCTATGCCCGGAATCTTCGATCTTCTGTATCGGTCGGGAGAAAGCGAAGCTCTCCTACTTCTGGAAGCACTGCTATGGTAAGAGCCGTTCCGGTAAGTTCCTGGGCGCACTCACCAATCCGGATTCCGGTTGCCCTATCGAAACCGACGGGGTGCGATTGAGCATCCTTGATTTCGAAAAGAAACGCTTACACGAAGTAGTGGAGGGGGCCAAGGGAGGAAGTACCAAGTACTGCGCACTCTGGCAGGCCGACCGCGACAAGATCGTTCGCATGGCTCCGGCTGAGTACATGGGCCGCTACATGAACGAGTGGTTCGATTACGCCATCGCGGATGAGTTGCATCAATTAGCCGGCGACACAGCACAAGGCAACGCTCTCGGCGTTCTGGCGCAGCAGGGCGGTTGTGTAGGCTAGCTTTTGCAGAGGATTGTACGGCTCAAACTCTCTCGGTTTCTCCCGGAAGAAGAAATAGTGCTGAATCATCGGCCACACCCCGCGAACGTCCCGTGGATGAAACAACACGGTTCGAAAATGGCCGCTGATGACCTCGTACAGAACGTAGACGAGGCCGCCTCCCATGAATAGCCACATAAAGGTGAAGTGCCACTGCAGCGCGCCGCCCAGCCAGCCTCCCAGGCGCAACGCGGGCGGCGGAACAAATAGATCGTGCTGTGGAATCTTGGGTCCGAAGGAGGGGAACGCGCGGAAGATCTGGAGGCCGGTCATGCTAAGCACAACGATGGCGATTGCGGCCCCCCAATGAGTGAGCCGCACGATGGTCGGGTGCTCGTAAACTGCGCGCAGGCGTTCCTTCTCGGAGATGGCGAAGTTCGATATGCGCAGGTGGCTCAGGTCGCGTTGCGGTACAGGCTTCACCGGTGCCATGGGTCTCCTCCTCATAGGCCAGCAAACCAGCTATAGCCTTGGTCTTCCCAGTACCCACGTGTGGGGCTGAGAACGCTGGTGACACGAAACGTCTCCAGGTACTTGGCCTGCTTATATCCGAGTTTGGTCGGCATCTGGAGGCGCAGGGGCGCGCCGTGTCCACGATCCAGAGGTTTGCCATACATCTCGTAGCAGAGCAATGACTGAGGATGCAGCGCGCTCTCCATGTCGATGGACTCGTAGTAGTTGTCGGAGCATTCGACCTCAATAAACCGCGCCGCCGGAGAGGCGCCAACCAAGCGGAGGAAGTCGCTAACCCTTGCGCCCCCAAAGTTGCCCACAACATCCCAGCCTTCGACGCAGACATGCCGCGTGTTCTGCGTCACCTTGGGCAAGGCGGTAATCTGCGCCAGCGTGTATTCGCCCGGGTATTGCACGTCGCCGGCCACCGTCAGCGTCCAGTTCTCCAAGTCCACATCGGGATCGAGAACATCGTAATAGTTGTAGGAAAACTTGTTAAACGGAGCCACCTCGGAGTCCGAAAAGAGGAGCTTGCGGTGACGGTTGAATAGCGTCGCCGAAGCCCGGTCACTGAACTCAAGACCCGCCAACAGCAACCGGTTGCGCGCCTTGGGGACGAAGAGAGTACCTGCCAGAAGCAGCGGTGTCATCTTGAGCAGTTCGCGCCTTCGGGCGCTGCGCAGCTCGTTGCCGGGATTCTTTTCCTTAGCCATCGGCATTCTCCTAGTCCGGCGCGGTCCATCTATGGATCGCAGGATCGCACTGCTATTCCTGCAATGCCCTGTCCAGCAGGGCGGAGATCTGTTCGCTGGCCACCTCTCCCGAGGCATTGAAGAGAGGCTGGCCCTGCTTATCCAGCACCACCACCTGCGGAATGTATCCGGTGTAATACCGCTGCACCAACAGTTGCTGCGCCGCGGAGAGCTTCACGTCAAGATCAATGACAACAAAGTTCACGCGGCCCTGATACTTCTGGTAGAGCTCCACCGTCCTGCGCGCTTGCCGTTTGGAATTGAAACAGCCTTCGCCGACGATGATCACGTAATTGGGTTTGCCTGCCACCACCCCGGCCTCAAGATTGTCCCCGGTAATGAGCGGTCCATCCAGGCTATCGCTGCCATAGTCGAGCTTGGAATTCAACTTGAGATTGTCCGCGGCTTCGAGGACCGAGACGTTAGCGACGACCGCAAACAATAGCACGGAAACGAACAAGGTGCGATTCATTCGATCCTCGGGGGTGAGACGACCAGCGCCAGCAACAAGCCCGGATAAGCCTGCCTTGACTGTTTTCAAGTGCCCCGTTCGACCGTTGGATTCATGACCCGCCAGGAAGTTACACGCGAAGGATCGGAATCACTTTCGATGCAGTTCTGGTTGCGTTTACCCCGTTAGGACTGCTTGCGGGAAGCGACAAACTCTTTCGCCAATCGTTCGCGCAGGCGACGGCCAAAACCCGCAGGCAGCACGAAGCGCCGTTCGTCCGCCACCAGAACCAGGACATTATGAACGCTATCCAATAAGGCGGCGCACGTCTTGCACTGCTCCAAATGGGCTTCCAGAAGACGGCGCATCTTCGGGGAAAGATCATCGTCGATATAGTTCGAGACCTCGCGGCGTACCTCTTCACAACTTAGCTTGATCACTTCTTCCCCCTTCCCGCCTTGGCCGGAGCCGAGACCAGGCAGTGCAACACGAAGTAGTCGCGCAGCATTAACCGGGCGCGCAAAAGGCGCGTTTTCACGTTGGCCACCGTGAGATCCAAAGCCTGGGCTGTATCGTTAATACTGACCCCGTCCATGTCGCGCAAGACCAGCACCTCCCGGTAGATTGCCGGCAGGGATGCCACCGCCTCCGCCAAATGACCTTCGAGTTCCCTTCGTTCAAGGGCCTCTCCCGGAATCTCCCGCCAGTCGGCCAGTTCAATGGGAGTGTAGTCATCCTCCGCAGCTTCGGGCTTCAGCAGTTCCAGAGAGACTTCGCGGTTTTTTCGCAACCGCGCCCGGGCTTCGTTGATGGCGATACTGAAGAGCCAAGTGGAGAACCTGGAATCTCCCCGAAAATGGCCGAGATTCCGAAAAGCCTTCAAGATCGCTTCCTGCGCCGCTTCTTCGGCATCCGCCCCAACCCGCAGGATCTCATATGCGGTGAAGTAAACCCGGCGCTCCAGCGGTTCGATAAGCTCGTAGAAGCGCTCCGAATTGCCCGCCAGGATCTCGGCGATGAGTTCGCGCTCCCGTTGCAGATCAGCGTCGTTCGACACGGTCGTCATCGCATATCTCTAGTGATCGAAGGGTCCCTGCTGGTGTCTGCACTACTACACGAGCGCTTACCCGGTGGCTCCCCTCGCCAGGGGAATACAGGGTGGCACGAAAAGATACCAGACGCAACTCGAAACCCTTGGATCTGGAACCCGTCGGGGCGCCGCGGCATCCAAACTACCAGTGAGGTGTAGCTTGGAAAGCTTGGCAACCGGCGACAGCGAATCCATAGCCCAAACGCAAGAGACGGCTCCGGTAACCCTGACAACTCCCCTTTTGCTTTCCACGTCTTCCCTGGTGGGCGGCCTGGTGCAGGGGGTTTGCGCGGTTTTGGTGGCCAGCAGCACGCTGAGGGTTTTCGCCGGTATTGGCAGCTTGGCGGCCGCCGTGAAATCGTCGAGCATCCACTCCGATGCCGTTCGAATTCCACTGATGCTCATCTCCACCGCGTTAGCAATCCTGACTCTCTTCGTGCTGTGGAACGCACGACGTTTGCGCAACCTGACCTCGGCTCGATGGAGGAAGCGCCCGCTCACCTCTCGCCAGAAAATGACAATCGCCATCAGCTTGGTGAGCTCGATCCTAAGTCTCGTATTGGCCGCGGGAGAAGCAATCGTGCATCCGCTCTTCCACGGGTGAGTCTCGCAGTGCCTGGCTGCCCGTCGTGTCTCCGAGGGCGGCGGCGCCATGGATCGCCGTCGCCATCGGCAGGACGTGGTTCTCTTGAAGAATGGCAAGCTGGCCAGGTCTTTGTATCTGCGATGCATGGTGTGCATCATTTGGTATTCACCAAGCACCTGTCCCGAGCGATGTGCATCAGTGCATCAGCCGAGCTTGCCGCGTCATCCGCGTTTCCGCAGCCGCATTGTCCCTGTGCGATTGTTCCCGTGCCGCTTGGACAAAGGGGTTAACGTGGGGGATCTGTGTCCTGGCCGTCGTATCGACTAGTTCGTTGCTCGACGTTTGTGCAACCCCGCGCGATTGTCCCGCCGCCGCTTGGACGAAGGGATTCACCAGCTTGGCAATGTTGGTTGTAGGCATGGTGTCGGTTTGCGTGTTCCAAGTCACATTTTCCTTGCGGGTCTGTTCCGCCGCCGCTTGGACGAAGGGGTTGACTCCCATACCTTTGTCGGACTGTTTCTCAGCGCGAGCCGGAGTTCCGCCCAGAAGGCCGGAAAGCGCGGCGGTAATCAGTAGCGTCTTGAGGGAAGCGTTCATTTTCAATCTCCTTGGAGTCGCGGTCAGCGGGTTCTTTCGAAGGCCCGTACCGCGCTCATGCCCGTGAGATTGAGAACCTCCTCAAAAGTTACATCCGAAAAAACGAAAGATTGCATGCGAACAAATTTGAGCCCCGCGTGGCAACGGCTCTTGGATTGGTTGTGGCGGTGAGGTCTATCGCGGGCAGATGGTGACCATGGTTCAGAGCTCGTAGCGAAGTCGATCTTTGCCCATGCTGTAACTTTTGTCCGTCCCCGGACTCCAATGCTGGAGAGGAATATATGTCGAGGATTTCCGCACATTTCCTGGCAGCTCTACTGCTCTCTCTGGCCAGCTTGCTTGGCTGCAATCGGGCGAGTGCTGCCGGCACTGCTCTCCCAAGTCCGGTAATTGACGCTCCAGTCGCTTCGGCTCGCGGCCAAGAGACGGCGGTTCTCGGCGGTGGTTGCTTCTGGGGCATGCAACTCGTGTTCGAGCACGTTAAGGGCGTCTCTGCTGTCATTGCAGGATATTCAGGGGGCTCCGCGAAGACGGCTGAATACGAGGCGGTCAGCACGGGAACCACCGGACACGCCGAGTCCGTGAAGATCATCTATGACCCGTCACAGCTAACCTACGGACAGATTCTGAGGGTTTTCTTCTCCGTGGCGCATGATCCCACGGAATTGGACCGGCAAGGGCCTGACACCGGCACGCAGTACCGCTCCGTCATTTTTTACCAAACCGACGAACAGCGCCGCATTGCCGAAGCCTATATCACGCAGGTTCGAAGGGCGAAAGTGTTTGCGCAGCCTGTCGTCACGCAAGTTGTTCCCCTGAAGGTCTTCTATCCAGCTGAAGGCTACCACCAGGATTACGCCGCTCATCATCCTGATAATCCGTACATCCAGATCAACGACCTCCCGAAGCTCGCTCGCCTTCGACAGTTGCTGCCTGAGCTTTACAGACAGGATTGAGGAAGGTGTGGGCATTTGGCGGATGCCGGCCAGGGCGTGGTGTTTGTGGCACGCTGAGCGATTTGCAAGCGCTCCGAAGTGTGGTTGCAAGTCGATCCGTATGAGTCGCCCTTGAACCTCAGTGCTGGATGTCTGACGGGCTGCGCTCGCTTGAGTGCCCCTTGCAGCTCAGGATTGTGGCTCAAGTTGGCAGGCGGGAAACGGGGAAACCGGGCCCGAGCGCACGCTTCCACGCGGGTTGCAATTGAAACAGGCGTGGAGTAGAGTGCTTCACTTTGTCGTTCTTTGTCTCTCTCGGCTTTCACCCGAAAGTAGGAGGTTGCAATGGGCGTATCACGCAGGGATTTTCTAAAGACATCCGTGGTTGCTGGAACCGCTTTACCACTCCTCGGATTCAGCACGGAACGCGCCTACGCGGAAGCATCCGAACTGAAGATTGCGCGTACCACCGAGACGCGTTCCACCTGCCCCTATTGTGCGGTGAGCTGCGGCGTCATCATCCACACCATTGGCGACAAGGCCAAGAACGTGACCCCGCAGGTGGTTCACGTCGAAGGCGATCCTGATCATCCGATCAATCGCGGCACACTTTGCCCGAAGGGTTCGTCTCTCATGCAGGACATCCTGAATGAGCGGCGATTGCTGAAGCCGCAGGTGCGGCGTCCGGGCTCGGACCACTGGGAGGACATCTCCTGGGATCAGACCATTGACGAGATCGCACAAAGAGCAAAGAAAACGCGCGATGATACTTTCATCGAGAAGGACACGCAGGGGCGAACCGTCAATCGTTGTCCGGGGTTTGCCTGGATCGGCGGCTGCACCGATACCAATGAGTTCAATTATCTCGTCGTCAAGACGATGAGAAGCTTGGGGGTGACTTACCTGGAAAACCAGGCACGTGTTTGACACGGCCCCACGGTCTCAGGTCTGGGACCAAGCTTCGGACGCGGTGCCATGACGAATGGCTGGATCGACATCAAGAACACCGACATGATGTTGGTGATGGGTGGCAATCCGGCGGAAAATCACCCCTGCGGATTTAAATGGGCCATAGAGGCCAAGCGCACCCGCAACGCTCCCCTCATCGTTGTCGATCCCCGGTACACCCGCACCGCCGCTGTCAGCGATCTCTTTGTACAGATCCGCGCCGGCTCCGATATTGCTTTGCTCGGCGCGATCATTAATTATGCCCTGCTGAACGACCGAGTGAACCTCGAGTACCTCGTCAACTATACCAACGCTGCGTTCATCATCAAGGATGGATTCCAACTTCCCGAAGATGGGCTGTACTCCGGCTTTAACCCCGACACCCATTCCTACGACAAGAGCACCTGGAACTACGAGCAGGGCGGCAACATTGGTATCGCCGGAGCAGTACCCGCGGCGACGCACGCTGCAATGCCTACTCCCTCAGCCGCGACCAGTCCAACCCAGCAGGCACCCACACAACATGGCTATGCCGCAGCGGTTGCGCCTCCACCTGGGATGCCAGCTAATATCGCCTACGACACTTCGCTGCAACATCCGCGATGCGTCTATCAACTGCTGAAGCGGTAATATTCGCGCTACACGCCGGAGTTGATTGAGCGAATCACCGGCATTTCGAAGGAGCAGATCCTCAAGGTCGCCGATCTTTTTACCTCCATTCGCAAAGATGGAGACTTGAAGAAGGTCGGAACCATCATCTATGCGGTTGGCTGGACGCAGCACAGCTCGGGTACACAGACCATCCGCGCTGCGGCGTTGCTGCAACTGATACTGGGCAACATAGGACGTGCAGGCGGCGGCGTCAATGCCTTGCGCGGCCACTCGAACATTCAAGGCGCAACCGACATGGCGGGCATCTTTGACCTGTTGCCCGGCTACTTGAAGGTGCCGACTCCCGCGGACACGGACTTGAATTCGTATCTCACACGGACAACGCCGAAGTCGGCCAAGCCGGACGAATGGGCGTCGTTTAACTACTCGTCGAATACGCCGAAGTTCGCGGTGTCGCTACTGAAGTCGCTCTATGGCGATGCGGCGACGAAAGAGAACGGCTTCGCCTTTGACTATCTTCCCAAGGTCGATCGCAATTACTCCTGGACCGAATTGTGGGACGGAATGTATCGCGGCGAGGTGAAGGGACTGTTCGCTTTCGGCATGAACGGCGTCATGATCGGCCCCAATTCATCGAAGAACATCGCTGCGCTGAAGAAGGCTGACTGGTTGGTCGTTTGCGAACTCTATGCAGACGAAACCAGCGATTTCTGGAGGTCTCCGGGAATTACTCCAGAAGAAATGAAAACGATCAATACGACCGTTTATCGGCTACCGGGCGCGGGTTTTGCGGAGAAAGATGGAACCATGGTCAACTCTGCGCGCTGGCTGCAGTGGAAGTGGATCGCAGTGCCACCTCCGGGAGAGGCGATGCTCGATCAGGAGATACTGGCGCGCATTTTCCTCAAGATACGTGATCTCTACAAGGCGCAAGGCGGCAAGTTCCCAGATCCAATCCTGAACGCGACATGGAGCTACACCGACAAGCAAAACCCGTCGCTTTCGGAGATTGCAAAAGAGATCAACGGAAAAGCGCTTGCCGACGTGACCGACGCGCCAACGAACACGACGATCAAAGCAGGCCAGCAATTGCCGGGTTTCGGCTTCCTGCGCGACGACGGCTCGACCGCCTGCGGCAACTGGATCTATTGCGGGTCGTGGACGGAAGCCGGACCGATGATGCAGCGCCGGGCCACCGACGATCCATCTGGACTTGGGGTTTATCCCAACTGGGCGTGGTCGTGGCCGGCGAATCGGCGGGTGCTCTATAACCGCGCATCATGCGACTCCAGCGGCAAGCCGTGGGATGCCACGCGTGCCCAGGTGTGGTGGAACGAAGCGGGCAAGAAGTGGGTGGGCAACGATGTCCCCGATTTCAAGGTCGACTCCGCGCCACAGGAGCACATGGGGCCGTTCATCATGAATCCCGAAGGAGTGGGCCGCTTGTTCGTTCCCCTCGGCATGGTTGCCGATGGTCCATTCCCCGAACACTACGAGACCTTTGAGAGTCCGGTGAAGAACCTGCTGCATCCACAGCAGGACAACAATCCAGTAGCGAAGAAGTTCAAATCATCGGCCGACAAATACGGCACGCCCGCGGAGGGCTACAACATCGTTTGCACCACCTACCGGCTTACCGAGCACTACCACTACTGGACCAAGAACAATCCGATGAACGTCCAGCTTGTGCCCGAGCCGTTCGTCGAGATCCCCGCGGAATTAGCGGATGAAATGGATATACGCGGCGGCGACAAGGTCAAAGTTACCAGCGCGCGCAATCACTACATCGCCAAGGCCATGGTCACTCGCCGGATTCATTCTATGTTGATCGATGGCAAGAAGACCTATCAGATCGGAATCCCGATTCACTGGGGCTATCGTGGCATTCAGGAAGATAGGGGCAGGACGGCGCGGACGCTGGTCAATGGCTTAACGCCGGCCGCCATCGATCCTAACGCATTTACACCCGAGTTCAAGGGTTTCCTCGTAAAACTCGAGAAAGTCTGAGGAGATATCATGGCTAGCAAACTTCTCCAGATCAAGGCAATCTCGGGTCACGCCGGAACAATTCCGGGAGGGAACATGTCGCGGGACTACGACGTTTGCAAGCTGGTGGACACCACTACCTGCATCGGCTGCAAAGCCTGCGAGGTTGCATGCCTCGAGTGGAACGGCTATCCCTTCCATCCGACGACCTTTGATAATACCTACCAGACCATGCCCGATACAGCATGGAACTATTGGAACTTGATTCGCTTTGACGAGCACACCGCCCCCGATGGCACTTTCAGCTGGCTGATGCGTAAAGACCAGTGCATGCACTGCGCTGACCCTGGATGCCTGGCGTCTTGCCCGGCCGACGGCGCAATTGTGCAATATGCCAATGGCATTGTCGATTTCAATCAGGAGCATTGCATCGGATGCCAGTATTGCGTCACTGGGTGTCCATTTAACATTCCCAAGTTCAATCCATCCACAAAAAAGGTCTTCAAGTGTACCTTGTGCTCCGACAGGGTCGGCGCAGGGTTAGGGAGAAACTGCGTGGCAAGCAACGCTACCAGTGTTATCCCATCAGGCTGCGCTCGAACCAGTTTTTGCCTACACGAATTGTCGCTCACTTGCCAACTCCCGGCGAGTCCGCCTGCGGAGCCTGCACCGAGTGCACTGCTGGAACACGGCCTAACTCCCGAGACTGTGCAAGCCAAAGAGCAGCAGCATGGAAGGCCTGACTGAGATCGCCGAGTAATGTGGATGGACTCCCACTGCTCCGTTGCAAAGGCGCGAATCAGAAAGGTTCGAGTGTCCCATTGAAGCGATAGCCGACCAGTGCTCGGTCGTGATGTATTCAGGACGTTCGGGATTCAGTTCGACCTTCTTCCGCAGGTTCTTGATGAAGGCTCGGAGATAATCGACTTCATCGTCGTAATCAGGCCCCCACACTGCCTGTAGCAGTTCCCGGTGTGTCAGCGTTTCATTCGCGTGCTGCGTTAGATACCGTAGCAGATCCAGTTCTTTCGGCGTCAAGTGCATAGCCGTGCCTCGGTTGACCACAGTGCGCGTGGCGAAGTCGATTACGAGCTGACCTACACGAATTCTGGCGGCTGCGGAACGAGAAACCGGCACTCTCCTTAGGGCGGCGCGTATCCGCGCCAGTAGCTCTGGCGTGCTGAATGGCTTGATGACGAAATCATCGGCTCCCGCATCCAGTGCGTCAATCTTGTCCTCTTCAGAGCTTCGCACCGTCAGCATGATGATGGCGGCCTCGGTGCCGTTCCTGATCTTTTTACAGGCAGCCAATCCGCCCATACCAGGCATATTAATGTCCAGGAGAACAAGATCAGGGCGGAACTCGCCCAACTTCATGAGCGCCTTTTCACCGGTCCTGGCATCGTCTACTTCGTAGCCCGCGTCAACCAACGTGCCGCGCATTAGGCGCCGGATTTGAATTTGGTCATCGACAATGAGAATGCGTCCGGCGCTCACCTCTTATCTCCTTTCCAGTTCGTTAGGCAATGTCATGCGAAACGTGGTCTCGCCCGGGCGGCTCATCACCGTCAGATCTCCATTATGGGCTCGCACGATCCGGTGCGCGATGCTCAAGCCTAGACCGGAGCCGGGTATCTGATGTTTAAAGGACGGGCTTCTGTAGAATCTCTCGAAAATCCGCATTTGCTCCTCGGCCGGTATACCCGTGCCATAGTCTGTGACCTCGATGGTGAGCATGCTATCAGCGTGTGCTCGGATTGCAACCGGGGTATCAGGAGGGGAATACTTCAGAGCGTTATCGAGAAGTTGTTTGAAAGCGAGTTTCATCAAACGAGGATCGAACGACACCCTTGGGAGTTGCTCATCGCAGACGACATCCAACTGCCGTTCGTCAATTTCACTCCGCATTGAGGCGACTACTTCACGAATAACTTTGCGCAGGTCGTAAGGCTCCGGATGAACATCGATCTGCTTGATATCGAGTCGAGCCAGCTCCACTGCATTATCGATCAGTTCCCTCAGGTGTTCTGCCTCTTCGTCTGCGATGGTCAGCCGTTCGATTCTCCTAGTGTAGTGCGTCATACAGATTGACGTTTATTCAGGGTGTGGCGAGCGCGCTTCACTTTTTCCAGGATATCGGTGGCTCGCGCGGTCCAGATGAACGGTTTGGGGCTCTCGTTGTGACGGTCGATGTAGGTGCCGATGGCCATGATGAGCTCTTCCAGATCGTGGAAGACACCACGACGCAGGCGATTTTGGGTCAGGTCGCGAAAGAAACGTTCCACCATGTTCAGCCACGACGCGCTCGTGGGAGTGAAGTGCAGATGGAAGCGCGGATGCCGCGCCAGCCAGCGCTGCACTTTGGGGTGCTTATGGGTGGCGTAGTTATCGCAGATCAAGTGGAGTTGTCGCTCCGCCGGAATGGTCTGGTCGATCAGACGGAGAAACTTGAGCCATTCCTGATGGCGATGCCGCTCTTGGCACAGGCCAAAGACTTCGCCGTTGGCCGCATTCAGCGCGGCAAACAAGGTGGCGGTGCCGTTGCGTTTGTAGTCATGCGTCATGGTGGCGCCGCGCCCACGTTTCAGCGGCAATCCAGGCTGAGTACGATCCAGAGCTTGAATCTGGCTCTTCTCGTCCGCGCACAGCACCAGCGCGTGCTCAGGCGGGTTGAGGTACAGACCGACGATGTCTTCCAGTTTCTCCGCAAACTGGGGATCGTTACTGAGCTTGAAGGTTTCCACGAGATGAGGTTTCAACCCGTGGGCCCGCCAGATGCGCCGCACACTGGCTTCGCTGATGCCTATGGCCGCTGCCATAGTGCGCGTGCTCCAGTGGGTGGCGTTGGTCGGCTGTTGGCGCGTGGTCATCGTCACCACACGTTTTGTCAGGCGGGCGCTGATCTTGGGTTTGCGGCCGGCCCGAGGCGCGTCTTTCGCTAATCCGGCCAGGCCCAGCGTGAGGAAGCGCTTGCGCCATCGGGAAACCTTTTTCGGCGTGATGGCCATAGCCGCCGCAATTTCCTGGTTCTGCTGGCCGGAAGCCGCGAACAACACGATGCGTGCACGCTCCGCCACCCGCACCGGGAGGGATCGACTCCGGGCTTGATATTCCAACACCGTCCGTTGCTCCGGACTCAACGTAATAGTAGGGGCTATGCGCATCCGCAACCGTGTCCTCAATCATAAGACGCGCGCGGATTGATAAAGGTTGTTAGTTATGACGCACTACACTAGCCAGCGGTCCATCAGGGTTAGCCAGAAGTGCCGTGGTTGCACCTCTAATTGTGGTCAGGGGTGTTTTGAACTCGTGTGCCATCGCGTCGATAATGGCCGTTCGTAGCTGTTCATTCTGGTGTGCGGCCTCCTGCGCAAGGTCTTGCGATCTTGCTCGCTCCAGGCCGGTGGCGACCAAGCTGACGATTCCTTCAAGAACGGAGTCCGACATCTGTCCACCTTCCAGTGCCAGACTTGCTATCACTTCCGAGCCGAGGCGGACAGGAACGATGACTTGACAACTTTGTGCATCAGCCCAGGAAGCACCCTGCGCCGCCACCTGACGAAGCCGTTCTTCAATATGCTCGATCTTAATGCTACCGGTGCGATAGAGCTCACCGGTGTGGCATTCGTACAGTGTTGCTGCCCTGAGCTCGAAGATCTCCGCCAGCTTGGCTGTCAGTTGGCCGGGGAACGGGTCGCTCCCTTCAAGCAGGAGAATGGCACGACTAAGCGAATACTGGCGTTCCACTTCCTGCTTACGCTCGATCGCCTCAAGAGTTCGCGCCTTTGCTATGGCCGATAGCCGGCTGGCAATGAGCGACGCTGCCAGAAAGCTGCTCAGAGCGACCCAATTCTGGGGATCCTCGATCGTGAAGGTGCCAACAGGCGGAAAGAAGAAGAAGTTGAAGGCGAGTGCCGCCAAGACAGAGGATAGGGCCGCCTCAAGAAACCCCCAGGTGCTCGCAATGATCAGGACCAGCAGCAGGTACGCGAATCCTTCAGTGGTCGCATTGACCGGGATCACCCTGTACCCGAGGAAGGTGACAATCGCAACGCCAGCAAAGGACGTAAGTAACCGGAATGTACGCCGACTCAAGGCCAATACCCCCGACTCCGTATTCTAGATTCTAGGCGATTCGATTCTGCCGACCATCTCTGCCATGAAACTATTCTCTATTCAATATATTCATATCATTTTCATGAATCATTCTGAATTTTCATGTCTTGGTCATGTTCTATTCATGTCCTAATCATGGCTTCTTTGCCCAACTCCATACGATACTGAACTTTTGTCTTGAGGGAGCATCAGTCATCATCAGCGAGCCCGTCTGACGCGCGGCCGCTTTGAAGTGCACGGGTGCGGGGGAGAAACGGGTCTCAGTTATTGATGGCTTCTACAACTCAGGATCTTAAGCGAGCCGCGGTCCCGGTCTTTGTCGCCACCACGGTAATGCTGACGTTCATCACGTGGGTGCGGGCGGCGGCAATTGTCCTCAATGATTTAGGTTCATCGGCCTTTTACGCTGGCTCGATCGCCGAACAGGCTTTCGGCAAGGCCGCTCCCTGGTTTGTGCTGGGGGTAATGCTATTCTCGTTCACGGTCCGCGCCCTGTACGTCGAAAGCTGTTCGATGTTCGTGAGGGGCGGGGTGTACCGCGTCGTCAAGGAGGCTCTGGGCGGGCCCTTGGCCAAGCTGTCCGTATCCGCCCTGATGTTCGACTACATCCTGACCGGGCCTATCTCCGGCGTATCCGCGGGACAGTACATTGCCGGCTTGGTGAACGAACTTTTAAGCGCCGCCGACGTGCATGGATGGGTTCCCGTTGCCATGCACCGCCTCTTCCACGGCGCGCCGCAACTGCCGATCAACGGTGCCTCCGTAGTTGTCGCTCTCGCTGCAACCCTTTATTTCTGGCATGAGAACGTGAAGGGCATCGAGGAATCCAGCGATAAGGCCCTCAACATTATGAAGGTCACCACCGTGATGGTGGTGCTGTTGCTGGGCTGGTCGTTCCTTACCCTGTTGCGCGGCCACTATTCGCTGCCGCCATGGCCGGTGCCCCAGAATCTGCACTTCACGAACGAATCCCTCGGTTTCCTCAAGCACGTTCCTGACCTGCCCCACATCTTCGGCATTTTCGGCATCATGATGGCCTTCGGGCACTCCATGCTGGCCATGAGCGGAGAGGAATCGCTGGCGCAGGTCTATCGCGAGATCGCCCATCCCAAGCTGAAGAACCTGAAGCGCACGGCGCTGGTAATGGCCGTTTACAGCTTTATCTTCACCGGCGTCTCCGCGCTGCTGGTGGTGATGATCGTTCCCGACAATGTGCGCATGCAGCCGGCGGTGAAGGATAACTTGCTGGGCGCGCTGGTGATGTATCTGGCGGGTCCGCAGTTCCTGAGGCTGGCGTTTCGAGCCTTTGTGGTGGTGGTCGGTTTCCTGATGCTGTCCGGCGCGATCAATACCGCCATTGTGGGCTCCAATGGCGTGCTCAACCGCGTCGCCGAGGACGGCGTGCTCCCCGACTGGTTCCGCAAGCCGCACAAGCGTTTCGGCACGACTTCGCGCATGCTGAACCTGATTGTCGGCCTGCAATTATTCACCATCATTGTCAGCCGCGGCGATATTTATGTACTAGCCTGCACTATTCGTGAAGGTGCCGCGAGCGGTAGTCGGCGCCGCGATTTTGCGGCGAAGATGCGCGTTGCTGCGTGATGTTCGTTGGATCACCGGGGACGACGAGCTTGGGTGTGTGCGAAATGGGTATGGCGTGGCTTTTCGAGCAAAGCTTTCCCTCGTACGCCATTTTGCGCAACATTTGAAACTTATGTTTCGGGGCGTTGCGAGGCCGCGTTATCCGGGCGAGGCGCCCAGTGCCAGCGCCACTTGCCGGAAGGTGGGCAGGAACGGGAACGACGCGGGCAGGTGTACGACCACGCGGCGAACCGAAACCAGCACCCGGGCACCCAGTTTCAGCAACCGTTCCCGGAGGGTCCAGACCTGAGCTCGCGCACAGCTGGTGTGCGCGGCTTGCAGCCGTAGTTCCTGCATCAGGACGTAGGCGGCAGCGGTGAGCAGCACGCGGAGCTGGTTCGCCCAGAAGTCGCTGCAACTGGTGCGGTCGATCTGGAGATCGTGCAGTTCTTTTATTCGATTCTCTATTTCGCCACGCTGGCAGTACACCTTTTCATAGAGCCATTGCGGACTCTGCTTCATGTTGGTGATGACAAAGCGCGGATTATCTTTCGGCTTCTTACCCTCGGCACGCACCACCTCGGCCTTGATGATGATGCGACGTTGTTGCGGCCACGTTTGGGCCGCATAGTTGGCTTCGCCGTAAATGTGTTCGGTCTTTCCGCTCTGCCGCGAGAGCCGGCGGGCCTGCCGCATGGCTGGTTTGGCCTTGCGCTTCAACACCGCGTTTTTGGCCATCGCAATGACGTACTCAAGGTTGGGCTCTGCATCCAGGAAGTCGAGCAGATCGGGATGCGCGAAACCGCCGTCGAGGCGCACGCGGATCCGCGCACCCGGAAAGCAATAGTGGATCATATTCAGCAGGCGACGCAAAATTCCCATCGCTCCTACCACGGCGGTCACGTTGCCGGGACGCAGCACCGCCGCGCATAGGTACTGTTCGGCTTCGTCGTTGAAGCTCACAAATCCCATCACCGGCAGGTAGCACCAGCTGTCATAGTGTCCGTTGAAGAACGATAGCTGCTGGGCGCCGTGGGTGGGGTCGTCGGTTGGATCCAGGTCGATGGTGACGCGGCGGGCGCGTCCGCGCAACCGCTGGGCATGGCGCCCGATCACGCTATCGGCCAGTGCTTCACCCAAACGGTAGAGTTCCCTTGGGCGAATGGCGTTTTCAAAGCGCGACAGGGTTGGCTGCGAAGCCAGATCGCGGCCCGCCACCGGATCGCGGTCGAGCAACATCTTGTGAATGGGGTCGGCAGACAGGCGGGCCGAGTCGTTGGCATCCGGATAGCCGCAGGCAATCGAGAACACGCGCTGTGCCAACAACTCGCGCAAAGAATGATCGACCTTGCCGGCTTGCCGCTTATCGCGCAGACATTCGGCCAAACTCCGGATCAATCCGTAGCGGCGGTCAGCCGCCTTCAGCAGGATGGCTCCGCCATCGGAACTGCCTTGCCGTTGATCGAACTGCAACGCGGCGGGCTTGGCAAAACTCTCAGCGAACAACAAACACTGTGTCGTGCTATCGTCGAACACGCAGAAGCCTTTCCTGTTACCACAAACACTGTCTCAGCAACATGTTTGTAGCAGAAGAGGCTTCTCGCGTCTTCAACTTCGCGAATTATCCGGGCTAGGTGAAGCTTATGCGTTCGGCGTGATCTGGAGCTTTTGTTTCAATGGCATGGCGATGCTGGTGCTGCGCTTCAAGTACAAGGGTGAGCGCGGCTGGAAGATGCCGATCAACATTACCATCTGCGGTATTGAGATCCCGGTTGGCATGGCCTGCGTCGAATTAGTCCTGCTCACCGCCGCGATCGTGAACCTGTTCACCAAGTCCATGGCCACGGTAAGCGGGCTGGTCTTCTCAGCAGTCTTTTTCGCGGTTTTCACCGTGTCTGAGAAAGCTAACAAACGCAAGCTGGCGCACGCTGAGCAGGGAGCGAAGGAACACTTCCATGTAGTGGAGCAGGACACTATCGCGGGCCACTCAATCGGCGCGCGTCCGGGCAACATTCTGGCTGCGGTACGCGATCCCCGCAATCTGTACTACCTGCGCTCGATCTTGGAGCAGGTAGATACGACGAAGCGGGATGTGGTTGTGATGACCGCACGGCTTTCGCATCGCCAGCATGAGTTCGGCGGCAACGTCATCATGCCGGCGGAAGATGTCTTCGACGACTATGAGCGGGATCTGTTCACGCGGGTGGTATCCCTTGCCGAAAAGGCAGGCAAGCACGTCTCTCTTCTCGTGGTTCCTACGAACAACGTCTTTGACAGCATCGTTGCGACCGCGCAGGAGCTGCAGTCGTCCCGGATTATCGCCGGCCTCTCTAACAAGCTTTCTGCTGACGAGCAGGCCAAGTTTCTTGGAGACGCCTGGGAACGCTTGCCCGAGCCGCGCGCCCGGATCACGTTCGAAGTTTATAACCCGGATGGCACTTACAAGGACTATCCGCTAGTGTAGTGCGTCATACAGATTGACGTTTATTCAGGGTGTGGCGAGCGCGCTTCACTTTTTCCAGGATATCGGTGGCTCGCGCGGTCCAGATGAACGGTTTGGGGCTCTCGTTGTGACGGTCGATGTAGGTGCCGATGGCCATGATGAGCTCTTCCAGATCGTGGAAGACACCACGACGCAGGCGATTTTGGGTCAGGTCGCGAAAGAAACGTTCCACCATGTTCAGCCACGACGCGCTCGTGGGAGTGAAGTGCAGATGGAAGCGCGGATGCCGCGCCAGCCAGCGCTGCACTTTGGGGTGCTTATGGGTGGCGTAGTTATCGCAGATCAAGTGGAGTTGTCGCTCCGCCGGAATGGTCTGGTCGATCAGACGGAGAAACTTGAGCCATTCCTGATGGCGATGCCGCTCTTGGCACAGGCCAAAGACTTCGCCGTTGGCCGCATTCAGCGCGGCAAACAAGGTGGCGGTGCCGTTGCGTTTGTAGTCATGCGTCATGGTGGCGCCGCGCCCACGTTTCAGCGGCAATCCAGGCTGAGTACGATCCAGAGCTTGAATCTGGCTCTTCTCGTCCGCGCACAGCACCAGCGCGTGCTCAGGCGGGTTGAGGTACAGACCGACGATGTCTTCCAGTTTCTCCGCAAACTGGGGATCGTTACTGAGCTTGAAGGTTTCCACGAGATGAGGTTTCAACCCGTGGGCCCGCCAGATGCGCCGCACACTGGCTTCGCTGATGCCTATGGCCGCTGCCATAGTGCGCGTGCTCCAGTGGGTGGCGTTGGTCGGCTGTTGGCGCGTGGTCATCGTCACCACACGTTTTGTCAGGCGGGCGCTGATCTTGGGTTTGCGGCCGGCCCGAGGCGCGTCTTTCGCTAATGAAATGGGAGTTCCCCCGGCTCTGCCGGGGAGGCACGCGAAGTTTGACAGATACGGGAGTCCATCCAAGAAACTCCTGGCGTGAGCCGCGAAGCACACGCAAAGGAGAAACTGGATGGACGAGTATGAAAGCTTAAGCCACTCGAAATGGGAGTGCAAATACCATGTGGTGTTTATCCCAAAGGGCCGGCGGAAAGCGTTGTATGGGGAGTTGCGGAAGTATTTGGGAGAGGTGTTCCGCAAACTGGCGGAGCAGAAGGAAAGCCGGATTGAGGAAGGGCATCTGCTGGCGGACCACGTGCACATGTTGATATCGATCCCGCCGAAGTACGCGGTGGCGCAGGTGGTTGGGTTTATGAAAGGGAAGAGTGCGATTCATCTGGCGCGAGTGTACGGAGGGCGGAAACAGAATTTTGTAGGGCAGAGTTTCTGGGCGCGGGGATACTTTGTGTCGACGGTCGGGCGGGACGAGACATCGATCCGAGAGTACATCCGCACGCAGGAGGAAGAGGACAAGCGCCTGGATCAGTTGAACATGTGGCGCTGAAGGGGCCACCTTCAGGTGGCCAAGAATGTCGGGGCCGCGTTAGCGACCCCGCTCAGCCGCTTTGAGCGGCTCACATCCTAAAAGCCCCCGGCTCTGCCGGGGGATATTTACTGAAATGGGAGTTCCCCCGGCTCTGCCGGGGAGGCACGCGAAGTTTGACAGATACGGGAGTCCATCCAAGAAACTCCTGGCGTGAGCCGCGAAGCACACGCAAAGGAGAAACTGGATGGACGAGTATGAAAGCTTAAGCCACTCGAAATGGGAGTGCAAATACCATGTGGTGTTTATCCCAAAGGGCCGGCGGAAAGCGTTGTATGGGGAGTTGCGGAAGTATTTGGGAGAGGTGTTCCGCAAACTGGCGGAGCAGAAGGAAAGCCGGATTGAGGAAGGGCATCTGCTGGCGGACCACGTGCACATGTTGATATCGATCCCGCCGAAGTACGCGGTGGCGCAGGTGGTTGGGTTTATGAAAGGGAAGAGTGCGATTCATCTGGCGCGAGTGTACGGAGGGCGGAAACAGAATTTTGTAGGGCAGAGTTTCTGGGCGCGGGGATACTTTGTGTCGACGGTCGGGCGGGACGAGACATCGATCCGAGAGTACATCCGCACGCAGGAGGAAGAGGACAAGCGCCTGGATCAGTTGAACATGTGGCGCTGAAGGGGCCACCTTCAGGTGGCCAAGAATGTCGGGGCCGCGTTAGCGACCCCGCTCAGCCGCTTTGAGCGGCTCACATCCTAAAAGCCCCCGGCTCTGCCGGGGGATATTTACTCCGGCCAGGCCCAGCGTGAGGAAGCGCTTGCGCCATCGGGAAACCTTTTTCGGCGTGATGGCCATAGCCGCCGCAATTTCCTGGTTCTGCTGGCCGGAAGCCGCGAACAACACGATGCGTGCACGCTCCGCCACCCGCACCGGGAGGGATCGACTCCGGGCTTGATATTCCAACACCGTCCGTTGCTCCGGACTCAACGTAATAGTAGGGGCTATGCGCATCCGCAACCGTGTCCTCAATCATAAGACGCGCGCGGATTGATAAAGGTTGTTAGTTATGACGCACTACACTAGGTCCCCACGCGCCGCGCCTCCGACCCGAAGACAATGAGCTGCTCCACCAGCTCTGGAAAGAAATTACGGCCGATTCCAAGTACTGCACCCTGCATCATTACGACGTCGTGTCTCTGGCCTTGAAAGAATTACAGCGCGATCTCGATGGCACACACAGACAAGAGTTGCTGCGCATGCTTGAAGACGAACTGCGAAAGAGGCAGGCGTAGCAAGTTGGTTAGACCAATACAAAGTTCTGAGGGGCAGAGGTCACGCCGCATGGCAAGGGCAAAGGAGTTTACGGTGGTTATTGCAGACAAGCCAGGCGCCTTGGGCAATTGCTGCCTTGCGTTAGCCGAGGCTGGGGTGAATATCTTGGCATTTCAATCCTTTGTGGAGGAGGGCGAAAGTTTGGCTCGCTTCCTGGTTGATGATCCGGACAGCGCAAGGGCCGTGCTGGGCAGGGTGCACATGAACTTTGAGGCAGTGGATGTCGCCGTGGTCAGGCTGGCACATTCTCCGGGTGAGCTGGGACGCGCGGCATCACGTCTAGGCGAAAACAAGGTCAACATTGACCACTCCTATTGCGGTCTGGAGCCGGGTTCAATGCAGCCGCTTGTGGTTTTCGGGGTTGATAACGTGACCAAGGCGGCGGCGCTGTTGGACCAGCTTCAGATCGGGCTGA
Organism: uncultured Acidobacteriota bacterium; assembly: GCA_963837635.1. Lineage (GTDB taxonomy): Bacteria > Acidobacteriota > Terriglobia > Terriglobales > Acidobacteriaceae > CAWINY01. The sequence continues at coordinate 481,287 of CAWINY010000007.1, read as the reverse complement.
CGAGTCCAGACAGATGACTGGCGAAGATTTCCATGTTGCCGGCTTGCACAGCCTTGCCAGCCGTATGGCGGCGGCTGCGCCTCTCCGAGAAGTACTGATGGACGTTGTCGAATTCGCCACGTCCGTGGTCAGATGTGACTCCTGCTTCATTTACGTCCTGGAGGGAGAGACGCTGGTGCTTCGGGCGTCCAAGAATCCGCATCCGGAAGAGGTGGATCTGCTAAAGGTAAAGCTGGGCGAGGGGATTACCGGCTGGGTGGCCGAACATCGACAGCCGGTTGCAGTTTCGGAAAATGCCTTTGGAGACCCGCGCTTTCAATTGTTCAACGAGTTGCCCGAAGATCGTTTTGAGGCATTCCTGTCTGTTCCCCTCCTGAGTCGAGGACGGCTGGTCGGCGTCATCAATTTGCAGGACCGGGCGCCGCGCGTATACAGCGATCACGAAATCGGGATACTTTCGACGATTGGATTCCTCGTTGGCGCCGAAATCGAAATGGCCCGATTAGAGACCGAAAACTCGGAACTTGTACAGCGGCTGGAAGTCCGAAGGTTTGTGGAGCGGGCTAAGGGTATTCTGCAGCGCGATCTGAAAATCAGCGAAGAAGAGGCGTATCGCATTCTGCAACGGCAAAGCCAGCAAAGACGCCAGTCTATGAAGGCGATCGCAGAGGCAATCGTCTTGGTTGATGCGGTAAAACAACCTTCAGAATGAACGTGCGTTCATCTACTCGTAAGAAAAACGCTTAATCTTCCCGATAAGAACTTTGGATTGGACTTTCTTAGCTCCCCACGGGCACAATCCACTTAGGTTGCAGAATTGCAACCACCTCTTTTCGATGACGAAGAGAGATGTTTCTTCTGGCACGACGCGGTGCCAATCCCATAGCGACATTCTGATGAGTGAGTAGCTGCTGTCCGAGTCACGGGCGGAAGGCGGAGTTGTCTCCACCCGCATCTCCTCGCGACTTGGCAGTCTCACGCGGGGAATGTGTGTGCCTTGCATCCGCAAGCGTTCGCACATGTCTTCTCCTCACCCGTCTGTCTTGTCGCTTTCAAAATTCCAGAGACAAGGAGCTACTCTGTGGCCGAGAACAATGCAGTTGAAATGAAACCGACCCTGGGACTGACCGGGCTGACGATGAACGCCATGGCGCTCATCGCTCCCGGCGCGTTCCTCTGGCTAACCTTTTACATTCAGGCGACGACTGGCGCCACTGCTCCGGCCATGTGGCTGGGCATCTTCCTGGCATTGCTGCTCTGCCTGGCAACAGCAGTAAGTTACGCGGAACTGGCCAAGTTGTATCCAAGTACGGGTAGCTCCTATTACTTCGCCGAACAATCATTCCTGAACCACGACAAGGCGTGGCGCTATGCCCGGCTCTCGAAGTTCATCGTCGGCTGGGGATCGCACCTTTACTACTGGATCTATCCGGGCGTGATGGTAGCGGTCATGGGCATCCTGTGCGGCTACCTGGCCGGGACGCTGTGGCCCACCTTCATGAGCGCCTCGAACCCTGGCCCGATGTTCATGGGCGCTGTGGCCGTGGTGTTCTCGTTCCTGGTGGCTTACATCGCCTATCGCGGCGTGCAGGGCGCCACCTCGATCAACATCGCCATCAACGTCATTCAGATTACGGCGTTGCTCGTGTTCTCCATCATCGCCCTCGGCTATCGCATGAACCATCCGCCGGGAAGTGAGGCCTTCCAGTTCGACTCGACCACTAGCGCCTCTTACAAATACGAGTTTGCCACCCAGACGACCAAGGGGCCCGATGGCAAGGATGCCGTGACCATCGTGCGCGACAGTAACCAAGTGCCGCAGCCCAAGCTGGACGCGGCCGGCAAGCCGGTTCCGTTCCTGATCAGCTATCCGACGAAGGACGACAGCGGCAACTTCCTGTCTCACGAGAACGCTCACTCCGTCATCGGGGCGCACAACATGGGCTGGGTGTTCGTGCAGGCCACGGTGGCCATCCTGATCCTGGTGGGCTTTGAATCGGTAACGGCAATGGGCGGGGAAGCCAAGAACCCCAAGCGTGACGTGCCGATCGCGGTGATCACGTCACTGTTGGTGCAAGGCGCCTTCTGTTACCTGATTGAGTATTTTTGCGCCAATTATTTCCTCAATAGCGGTTACACCATGCAGAGCGCCGCGGGGTCAGCCGCCCCGATCGGCGACATGATGATCATGACGGGTGACGCGTTGTTCGGCATCGGCCGCGGACGCGTCTTCATGCTGGTGGAAGCCTTTACCGTGTTCCTGGCGATCATCGGCACCACGCTGTCGTGCATGAACACCGGCGCGCGCGTGACCTATGCCATGGGCAAGGACAACGAAGTGCCCGAGCACTTCGGCCTGCTGCATGGCAAGAATCTGACGCCGCACAAGGCGATCTGGACGCTGGCCATCATCTCGGCCATCATCGGCGTCGTCGGTGTCGTGCTGGCCTTCGGCGATGCCGGCGCCCCGACCGATGCAGCCATCCAGGCGCTGCCGCACGGATTCTGGTCGAGCGTCGGCTACCTCTCGCATGACAAAATGGCGGCACTGCCGAATTCGCTGCTGACGGTTACGCTGGCCTCGAACTTCGGTACCTTCCTGCTGTACATGCTGAGCAACATCATCTGCATCGTGGCCTATCAGAAGCACCCGAACTTTAGCTTTCTGAAGCACATGCTGATCCCGGTGTTCGGCCTGCTGGCCAACCTGGCCTGCATGGCGTTCTACCTGATCGGGCCATTCATGGGCTACGGCACCAAGATGGAGCCGCTGCTGGCGCTGGGCATTGCGTTGGTGTGGGCTATCTATGGCGGGATTTACTTTATCCGCTCCAGCAAGGCTAGCGGGCGGACGACGCTAGTCTCGGCGCGGCCAACCGCGGTGCTGTAGTCGAAGTCAGACCCTCGTGCAGCCGGGTGGACTGCAGTACCGCCCGGCTTTTGCACACTGGACCGAGCAGTTGCTGGCCTCGATTTCCGGGAAAGGGCCGCTCAGATTTCCCGAGTTTATCTTCCGCTCCGAAGCGGAGATCCTGGTGACTGCTCATCAAGTTGGTGGTTGCATAGGCCGTCCCTGGGCCTGGCTCCTCCAAAAGGCGGCAGGGCGTACGGCCACGGCCCTGCCGCTGCTATATCCCGCGTGGCACGCCTAGCTAAGCTGGGGTAATGCTTGCGATGCGTCCTTGACAAACGACCCACGGCGGCAACTACGGTAGCCACTGTGGGTCGTTTGTTTTTGCTGTTCGAACGAGTCGATGGGTGCAGACGGTAAGGCCATTCCACGTCTTGTCCCCCCCTGCAAATGGATCGCCGACGCGATCCCGAAGGCAGAATGTGGGAAATCAGCCCGCCGCTACGCTCGGACTGCCGGAGGCAGGATGACTTCCGGTTGGTGTCCGTCACGAGCAATCCGGAGATTATCCGTTCCGTCAGATTAGTACTGGGAAACGCCCATTGGACATGAAATCGATAGAAGGGCGAATCGACCACGCTTACAAGGCAACCGATGACGTGCTCAGGTTAGAACCCATTCGGGACTCTCCGGACGGGAGACGTGTGTGTGCGCAGATTCCGCATGATCGGGGCAGTTATAGCGCGCTATTACGGTGGTCGCTCTTTCACCACCTGTGCCGTTTAGTCACGTCTTCGTCAGCCTGGATTAGCGTCGGCGAGGGATTCCCTTTGCCGAGGCCTCGGATCCACGTGGTTCACGGAACGGTTCCACAGAAATGTGCTCGTAACACACATCCAGCACGGTCAGGTACTCTGTACCGCCAGGCGCTTGGAGAACTACGCTGTCGCCCGCTGCCGACTTCATCAACGCGCGCCCCAGAGGTGACACCCAACTGATGTGGTTGCGATTGAGATCGACCTCGTCCACACCCACGATGCTCACCACTCGCTCCGCTCCCGCGGCATTGGCATAGCGCACGGTCGCTCCGAAGAATGCCCTCGTCTTCGCCTGCCCCGCTCTCGAAGCTTCCGGGTCCACTACCTCCGCGGCTTCGATTCGCATTGTAAGAAAGCGAACCCACCCATCGATCTGCCGCAGCCGCCGCTTGCCGTACTGGTAGTCGGCGTTTTCACTGCGATCGCCATTGCTGGCAGCCCACGCCACAACCTCCACAACGGCCGGGCGTTCCCTGGTGAGCAGAAACCGGTGCTCATCTTTGAGGCGCTGCAGCCCGCTCGGCGTTATGTAGTTCTTGCCGCGCGTCGCGGGCTCGTTCCCTCGTGGTTTTCTAGCAGACCATTTTCGCATCTCGTAGTTGTTCCCAGTGGGTGCCCAATTGACCGCGGATGAACGCCGATAGAAACACTTTAGGTCATCCGCTTTCACGGGAGTTCATCTGCGCCCTAACTGATTCTTTCACGACTTTCAGTCCTTAGCGATCATCCATGATTTCGGACAGGTGCCGGCGAAGGCATGCGTGGAAATCATATAAGCACGCCAGGACCCAGCCGTGAGAACCTAGTTGCGATTTGGTCCTGCCGGCCATTGGCGTCAGCCCCAGAATCGGCGTAAACCCTATCAACAATCGCTTCACCGAGGGTCAATGACAGCTCGAAGTGTTCGGCAACAATCTGCTGCCCACGATCACCCAGGTATCGACCAAACACACGTTCAACCAGCGCGCAAGGAAGCTTTCCTGCAGCGATCCAGTCGGATTCGCTGGCTAGGTCGATTTCGACCAAGGTCCCGGCTAAGATGGCAAGCGAAGATGAGCCAAAGCTGATCTTGCCGCCGCAATGGGTGCGGTCAAGCCAGGGAATTCCCATCAGGCTGGAGGGATTGGCCAGATACCCGGCCCGGGAAAGACTCGGTCCACAGTTTGTTGTAGGGAAAGTGCGCGTGCGAGAGCGGTGCCTGCTGCTTGCGAGTCTTCGCATTCGAGCCACCTTTCTATCAGCTCGCCCAGAGAGCCGGCGTTTGACTGCCGGCCGGCTGCCTGGCAGATCTCGTTCAACAATGCCTTCTTGTTGTTGCTGTCCGGCATTGCATCAACCCTTTGACCCGATGGCCCGCTCAAAGCTGTAACGTAGCCGTTCGCCAACTGTTTCAGGTCCGGTAATGGCGGCGTTGGTCAACTCCGGAAACTGTGCCGCGTAGAACGAACGGACCTCCTCGATGGAGAGCTTGGGGTTGGGATCGGCTAGCGTAGTGCCGTGGTAGACAAATTCTCGGTCGACAATTTGGACCTTCATGATTCTTCCTCCTCCTCCTCTCCTGCTGGTTGCCATGGGCGAAGAGGATCGCTGCCTTTTTCAACAACTGTGGCACGAATTTTCACTAATTCTGACACCCGGCCCCAGAAAAGATCACCCTGACACAATAAAGACCTCATCAGCGCCAACCACCCGTTACGTCACCGTTCATGTTGTCCTCGTGCCGAGCTAACAACGGCGTAACTGATTTCCGAGCTGCTGAGCCTTAGGTTGGTGTTGCGGGCAGATAGGGCCCCAAAAAACCAGCGGTCGTCGCGAACGACAAAGGAGCATTTTATGCAGCAGGAGCACCCGATTAACATTTTCATCAACTAAAAGAAGTACGAAATCGATAACCACGTCCAGACGGGGGCCAGCCTAAAAATCCTCGCCGGTATCCCCTTAAGTGACGTGCTGTTTCTCCAAAGTCCGGGCGAGGATGAAGTCATCCCGAACGATACTAAGATCACGCTGAAAAACGGCGAACATCTGCATAGCCAGCCTCCGGCGGATTACGGCCTGGGAGTGGCCCTTCTCGCCGAGGGCGGCATTGCTCCCGAACGTGCCGTGCTGCACCCGGAAGCTAGCGGATGGCAGTTTCTGGTGATTTCAGATTTCGGGCTGCCCGCGGGCTTTGAGCCGAACCGCGTGGAGTTGCTCGTGAAGCTGCCGCCGGGTTTTCCGGATGCGGCGCCTGATATGTTCTGGATCCATCCTGCCGTCCGGACGGCCGCCGGGAACGTCCCGAGGTCAACGTCGAACGAACGCTTGCTCGGGAAGGACTGGCAAAGGTTTTCGTGGCATTTGGCTGCTGGTGCCTGGAAGCCGGGCGTCAGCGAACTGCGGGATTTTCTGCGGTGCATTTATTCCCGCTTTCTTCGAATGGACTGAGGGAGCCATGAACTTACGTGTGATCGAATCGCAATGGAACTCATTCATCGACATGCTTCTCGTGCGGCACGACGTCGAAACGGCCGGGATTATTCTGGCTGAGCGGTTGCACGGCGGAGAGGTACTCCTGGCCCGTGACATGATCGAGATACCACCGGAAGGTTATCTGATTCGGCGCGGAGACCAGCTTAGGCTCGACCCCGTCACTTTGAACCGTATCATCCGCCCTGCGCGTGACGGTGGCTTGTCCGTAATTACGGTCCACACCCACCCCGGCACGACTCACCCATGGTTTTCTGCTGCCGATGACCGCGGTGATGCCCGGCTCATGCCGTCACTCTTTCATCAGATGGCAGGGCCTCATGGCTCAGTCGTGGTTGCGGGTGGCTCGGGCTTGGCTGCCGGCCGTGTCTGGTCTGAACTCGGAGAGAAGAGGGAGCTTGGAACCCGGATAGTCGGACGCGGGATACGCATCTTTCCCCAAGTGGCCCCCCTTGCGGACGATTTGGCTTGGTTCGATCGGCAACGCCTTGCTCTTGGTCATGCAGGTCAAGAGGCCCTCCGCTGCCTGCATGTCGCAATCGTGGGCATGGGGGGAACCGGCTCCATAGCCTTTATGCAGCTCGCACATCTCGGCATCCGTCGCATTACGGTGATCGACGGTGATCGTGTCGCGGCGTCCAATGTGAGCCGCATTCTGGGCGCAACAGCTCATGATGCAGGTCGTACCTGGAAGGTGGAGGTGGCAGCGCGCTATGCAGCGCGGCTCGGCATTGGCACAGAGGTACGTTGCCTGAAGGGCCATTTCGGCATAGACGTGTCTCCGGCTGAAATCGAGGGGTGTGATCTCGTGCTGTCCTGCGTGGACAGACACCTGCCGCGAGCCCTGCTGAACCGTCTTTCATATGCAAAGGCCGTGCCTCTCATCGACATGGGGAGCGCCTTTCGCGTCGATGTCGGCGGCCGGCTCACGGCTGGGGCGGGGCGCGTTGTAATTGTCGGCCCTGGCCGGCCATGTCTCGCCTGCTGGGGCCATATCGATCCAAACCGACTACGCATCGAGGCGCTGTCAGAGACCGATCACGCGAGAGAGGTGGCCGACGGCTATATCGATGGGGCTGAGGTTCCGCAACCGAGCGTGGTCGCGTTCAATACGGCGGTTGCCGGAGCCGCCGTTGTTGAACTCATGCGTCTGGTGACGGCATTCGCGGGTGCGGATGATCCGCCCATGCGTCTGAGCTTCGACTTCGAAACCGGGACGATCCGCAGGAATCGCCTTTCTAAAGATCGTGAGTGCCGGATCTGCTTGCCTAAATCAGCGCCGCGGAACACACTAACTCGGAGCTCTAACGACAGTTCTAACCAGTCGGATCTTCTGGCTGACGAGGTGATCAGCTGAAGCTATGCAACTTCCTCTTGCGTACCTAGGGAATCTCTGATTAAGTTCTCTGCTTTCCACAGGGCCAATGTGTAGATTGAGTCCAGAGACTCTGAAAGCAGATGAGGCAGCAGACACTGGCGATGACGACTGGGTTCGAGCGGTACACAAAGAAGACGCGGCGTGCGATGTTTCTTGAAGAGATGGAGCAGGTCGTGCCGTGGCGCGAACTCTGCGCTCTGATCGAGCCTCATTATCCGAAGGCTGGTAATGGGCGTCGTCCCGTCGGACTGGAGCGCATGCTGCGCATCTACTTCCTCCAACACTGGTTCAACCTGTCGGACCCGGCGGTGGAAGAGGCGTTGTACGATTCGCCCGTGCTACGACAGTTTGCCGGAATCGACTTGGGGAGCGAGCCGGTGCCGGATGAGACCACGGTGTGCAAGTTCCGCCACTTGCTGGAAGAGCATCGACTGGGGGGCGAGATTCTGGAGACCGTGAACCTGTACTTGCAGCAGCGCGGTGTGCGCATTTCGACGGGTACTATTGTGGACGCGACCATCATTCACGCCCCGAGTTCGACGAAGAACCAGCAACAGAAGCGCGACCCGGAGATGCACCAGACCCGGAAAGGCAAGCAGTGGTATTTCGGGATGAAGGCGCATGTGGGCGTGGACAGCAAGACAAAGCTGGTGCATAGCGCAGTAGCCACGGCGGCCAACGTGTCCGACTCGACGGTATTGCCAGAGCTGTTGCATGGCGATGAGACCCACGTCTGGGGCGACCAAGCCTATCGCGGGCAGCGCGAGGTAATTCACGAATGCTCGCCGCGTGCCAAGGACTGCACCAACAAGCGCTATCGCTACAAAAACCGGATTGACCAAGTGGAGCGGGCCAAGAACCGGACGAAGTCGCGGGTGCGCTCGAAAGTCGAGCATGTATTTGGCGTGCTGAAGTTAAAATTCGGATTCGTGAAGGTACGCTACCGAGGCATGGCGAAGAATGCCAATCGGCTGTTCACCGCCTTCGCCCTGGTGAATCTGTTCATGGTTCGCAAGAGACTGCTGTGCCCAACGACGGCGTAGTGTTGCTCGGGGCGCAGCACGGCGCATTCGGGCACAGCAAACGCAAAACCCTCACCTGAAAACCGATCCAAAAGGCGGCTGAATCTGCCCTCCAGCTCACGCTGGTTCAAAAGCCCTGGTTGTTCAGAGCTTCCCTAGATGCTGTAGCGATCGAGGAGGTCCCAATCGACGTCTGGAAAGAGGTCTTTGACGTTGTGGGATGGCCCCCGTCCCTTGCAAGCACGCGCGAATCATTCGTGCATGAAGACGTTCTCCGCGCCTTCGAACAAGACAACCCAACCGATAACTTGCTGCAAGCGCTTGAGGCGCTCCACACCCTCGGCAGCGAGGCGGGGCGCGAGGCCATAATGTCGGCAATGCAAGACCGGCGTTTACCTATCGGTGCGCTACCGGCGGACAAAGGCGAGCGGGAATTCGCCCTGAGATTCTATATCGCCCAGCGCACTGATGCATCGCTAGCCGATGTATTCATTCGTGCGCAGATCCATGTCCAGGAGGGAGGCAATCACCGCCGGTATAACGAGTTCATGGGGAAGGAAGCGCGGTGCATCAGAGGTCTGTACGCCAAGAAGGAGGCGCTGCGTGAAGAAATTCTGCGCTTCTGTCGCGAATCGGATCTTGGCGAACACGTCCAGGTCGAGGCGTTCGAAGACGACGGGATATCTGTTTTCAACATTCTCCGTAGTCATCGGACAAAGAAACCTCTCGCCGTTGTGCCTGGACACTTGGCACGGGCAACGATTAAGTTCCGTCCGGTGCACAGTGACGTCATAAGTTACGACGCATCGGTCGGACGCCTGCGGATCGCAGCGCGCGCCTCCTCGATGGTTGAGTTTTACCGTGCGCTCCTGGGTAAGACTCTGTTCGACGACGAATGCTTTTTCGACGGAACCGCTGTCTGTAGCCTTAGGGTGCTTCAGGAACGCGGGCGGCGTGTACTGGAGGACCACGGAGTGTTGGGGATTGGCCGCATTCGGATGACGGAATGCCTTTGGGAACGGGGCGACCGGGAACTTCATCAGATCCGTTCCGCCGATTCCTGACCTCACGAGCACGTTGCATCGAGCGTTGTTCGATCTCATTCGCGGCAGATTGGTGGACTGAGGCAATCGAGTCCAGTACTTCTTGAGCTCAAATTCATAGCTGCTGGTTATTGATGGGACGCCATTGCGGGAACGCCAGAGATAATGACATCTTTTGGCGTGACCAAAAGCTCCGGCAATGGCGCATGATCGTAATGTGGGCGAGGTCTCATCAATCCACCGCCCCGGAAGTTCAGGAGGCTCGAATGGCGGGGAGCGCAGCCCGACCTACTAAGGTTCTGGTGGTTGATGATGAACATGTCATCGCTGACACTCTCTCCATTATTTTCAATCAGCAGGGTTATGACGCCTCGGCTGTGTACAGCGGCACTGAAGCTGTGAAAATTGCACGAGAGCTTCGCCCTGACCTGATTATCAGTGACGTGGTTATGCCGGATATGGACGGGATTGAGGCGGCGATTCTTATTCGCAGCTTCCTGCCGGGTTGCAAGATTCTGCTCATCTCCGGGCATGCTGCCACGGTTGATTTGCTGGAGAGCGCCCGCCAGAGTGGTCATGACTTCGAGATTCTGCCCAAGCCGATTTATCCGAAGGACTTGCTGGCTAATCTGTCCAGGTAGGTTTCTCAGAGGCGGTCGCACCGAGCGGCGGCCACCTGAGAGCTATGGCCGGGGCGCAATGAGCCCCTGGTGAGTTGCCATTCGAGGTTTACAGCCTGTGCCAATATTAGTCATCTTCTTCGAGGCGGAACTTACGAGCGGGGCGATCCACAACCAGCGTATCTAACTGCCTGGCAATTTCCCCCATGCCCTCCCGGATGCGAGCCCGCAGCCCATCCGTGTTGCGGATGGCATCGGTGCTGACGCCATCGAGCAGTGCGCGCGCCTTGTCCACCTGGTCCTTCAGCTCCTGGTCGTCGGTCACATTGCGGAAGTCGAACGTAGACAGGAAGTCGCGCAGCTTCTGCATGGTTGATTCCCGCAGCCGCTTGGTCTTTCCCTCCGGCTGCTCGGTGAGACGGTCGCGCAGATGGCCCACCATCTCGGCGAGCGATGCGCGCAGCAGTTGCTGGATTTCGGCCGAGGCCTCCGACATGAGGCGGGCCGCTTTCTCTCGCTCGGTGTCGAAGATCTTCGCCGACAATTCGCGGAGTTGACCGGGCACGCCGAAACTGACGTATTGCCAGTTGAAGTTGAACTTCGAGCGAACGATGTCGCTCGGCGGATAGTCGCTAGGGTTGTACAGCGTTCGCAGCCGCTCTGCCGCGGCTTTGCACAAGGTCGGATAGGCATCCAAGAACAGCTCCACCAGACTGCTGCGTTTCTCCTCGAATTGTCGCAGTCTCCCGTCAACCGTTTCGATTAAAGGAAGCGGCAGCAGATGGACACCCGCCTCAAACGGCAAGCAGGTGTCATACAGATAGTGCCGTATGTCGCCGTCGAGCGCGCGAACGGCTTTGAGCTCTTCGGAATCGAGCAGCGTTTTCGAGACGCGAATCAACTCTTTGTCGGCGTCGACTTCGACTTGGGAATTGCTGACCTTGCGGCTGTTGCCGAGCAAACCGAGATGAACTTTGATACAGACGGTATTTTGAGCGAGGTCCTGAGCGTTTTCTTCGATTTCCAGAACCGCGGAAGAGGTGGACATGGGCTTTCTCCTGGCTATGATGAGTAGGCAAATTGCCGGGGCGTGCTGGAGGAACTGATCGAGAGGCGGGAAGGAAGGTGTTGAAGTCTGACGCGCTTGCCGACCGCGATCTCGCGGCTTGTCAGGTGAAGGATCTGCCCGCCGACTGGAGATTACAGGTAGAGAGCTGGATTCGAGCGGCACGCCCGGAACTGCTCTAATTGATGCCCAAGCGAAGCAACCCATTAAGTTGATCCTGATTGGTGTTGGGGAGCCCGCCGATCTTTTTCGAAGATTGCGTCCCCCGTCAACCGTCCGGAACAGCGCAGAGCCGTCGGGAAAACCTGCCACAAGCCGACTTCCCGATACCGATCCCTACACTAGGCGTCGCCTTCCTGAGCTACCGCGAGCAGATCGACACCGCCCGACCGCTGGGCCGGGCCATCATGGTGATCGTCTCGGCGATCGCTGAGCTGGAACGCTCGATCATCAGGTCAAAGCCGGACTGCGCCGCGGCCGCCTCGATGCCGGCGCTTCGGGCACCGTCCGCTCGATGTCTACCGCGATGTTATCGTTTTACAACCCACTCGTTTGTGACCTGCGCCGTACGCCCTCTCGGGCGGCCGTTTTACGCGGCTTTTGAGGTCCCCGGAAGGGGGTTTTGTGACTAGGCGATTTCCCGGGCTTGGGATCCTGGCGACCATCGACGCGCTGATCCGGTGGGGCTTCGGCGACCCGGCTGAGGCTCATTCCGGACCGCCGGTCGTGCAGTATGGCGGAACGCGAGCAAGGTGTGTTTCGTGGCCGCTTTAGTGGCGGCGCGCACGAAAGTCCTACGGCAAGCGCGGAAATTGGTGTACGATTTCACCCACCTAATTAAAGTGATGCTGCATACCACATTGACTGGAGAACTGGACTAGTGGTGTCTACAACCACGACAGATTACGCCTTCATCGTTGCGCTAAAGGAAGAATTCGCCGTCCTCGCAGCCAGTCTAGACATCACATTCAGTCCGACGCATGTAGGCACTGAATTTGCCTACAGGTTCTCGTTTCGTGATGTTTTTGGGCATGACCTTACTGGAATCGCTGTTCTAATCGATGACATGGGTAACACCGAATCTGCCGTCGTGACTGCTACGACGATTGCGGAGTACCATCCCAGGGTCGTCGTGAGCCTCGGGCTGTCCGGCGCTTTAAGTTCGGATGTTCGATTGTGTGATGTTGTGGTGGCGTCCGAAGTCGAGGAGTATTCGCACCGCGGTAAGGCAGTACCAGACGTGGAACAGCCGGGCGGATTCGATCTTGAATTTGGCGGAAAATCGCGAGAGTGTACATTGGACGTGGCAAAGCGCATTTCCAGCCTTGAGTTCTCCCGTGCTGTCGAATTTGCTAAATGGGGCACCACCGCTCGGCAAGATCAGATCTCCAGACTGGGGAAGCATAGCGTTGAGGCGTTACGCAACTCTTCGCTTATAAGGTCCGAGCCGAACATTCACCTTGGTCCTGAGGCAAGCGGACCCTATGTTGGTGCATCTCGGGAATTCGTGGCGTTCCTTCGAACGCGGAACAGAAACTTCTTGGCATTGGATATGGAAGCCGCAGGTGTACTCGCGGCAGCTTCTCGCCATCACGAGATTACGCGAGTGGTCTTCCGGGTTATCAGCGATTTTTCGGATGACCGAAAGAAAGAGCTCGACGACAAGTACAAAGGCCAAGTTCGGGCGTCCGCCGTAGCCGCGGGAATGATGTTAATGAAGTTCCTTCTTAACGAGTCACTGCTGCTCACTCCACACTTCGTTCAGCCAGTGCAGGTTGGCAGCAAGTCGTTACGTGACCTCGCCTCAGACTTGTACGACCTTGCTCGTCTGTACTTCCAGCCCAAGGATCCACTCGCAATCACCGACCGTAAGAAGCTTAATCGATTGTACAAGCACGTGATTAGCTGCCCAAAACAGCCAGACATCGTCGCGGCTGACGACATGTTTGATGCTATTGTGCAGCTAGCCTTAAATACAACTCACCGCTACCCAGTTCAATTGCAGGGACTTGCGGGAAGCGGTAAGACTCTGTTTCTCCAAGCACTGTACAGCCGCTTACGTGAGATCTATGACTCGAATCCAGATGCCCCAATTCCCGCCTTCATCGACCTAAAACACTACGATGACCTCACGCATGAACCATCGCAGTCCAAAGCAGCAATCATTGCGCTCCAGAATCATCTCGCGCCCCTTAGGGAGCTCTGCGAGCGGTTTCCAAAGCAGCCGATTGTACTGATAGTCGACTCGGTAGACCATCACGCAGGGCACAGATCTGCACTTGAAACAGAGGTAGCTCGCGTCATCCAGCGCACGCCAGCAACTAAGAAGATTATCAGTGTAGGCAGTGTGCAAGGAACCAAATCGAAGAGACATCTTCCATCCAGTTTCTCCGATCCGTTTCTGGTCATGCATCTTGACGCGGTGCGTTCTGGCACGTCCGAGGCTAATGACTTCATAAAGACATTCCTAGAGATCTATTCAACTGATCGCGATCGAGCGCACTTGCTGCAGAAGTGGCTTTCACAGTTCAAGCTCGAAGAACTCGATGTGCTGACGTTGTCCATGCTGTATCGCAAAACAGCAAACGTGTCGTACGACCAAATCAGTACTATCAGCGACTTTTACGCGCTGTACTGTGATGACTACTTGCGCGACATGTCGCCCAATGACACACCGGAGGTGACGCTTGTAGAGCTGTCGAGGGCCGCTCACAAGCATTTTGTTAGGCAGCAGAACCTCACATTCGAAGGCCCACAGCTGCTCGCCGCCTGGAAGCTTCTCCACTATCACCAAGGTGTTCGAGACTACCTGATCGCCAACCACATAATCAACACGCTAGTGACTGTGGGGCAAGGAGACTCGAGTGCAATAGCCGACCTGGATTTTGTCTACCCGCAGAATGTTAATCGTTTTTGCAAGGAAATTATGACTGCGGACCCCCAGACGGAGCTTCAGTGCGTAGCAGGCGGCAACGCGGTCGTTGACCAATGTAAGGCGGCAAAGAAGGTCCGCCTCCGCAACGCGCTGACGCATGTATGCTACCTCGCGGGCCGTGTGCGGAGTCCTGAGGCGAAGGACATGGCCCACCGGTTCTTGGATGAGCGGAGACTCGAACATGAACAGTCTGTGAAACCGTTGGAGCGCCGGCCCGGCCTTTCGGGGACAGGGACGAAAAGCCGGTTGCTCTTACACCGGACGATATACATCAGCCTAGCATACCTGGGGGATCGGGATGCTGCGCGACAGTATATCGCCCGATTGTTGAAGAACCCTGACTGGGATAATTTGAATCGCGGCTTTCACCTTGAATATTACAGTGACATCGCGTACATACCGGATAGCGAACAGATGGCGCACGTCGACGAGCTCAAGCCGTTTCCTAATACCTACGCGGCTCTCTCGACGCGCATCAAGTCCGCAGTTAGGCCGGCTGGAAACAGGAACTTGTTCGAGATTGAGTTCTATACCATGCTGTCCCTCGCGCAACACCGACATGCGGAGGGACTCCTCGACACGAACACTCGCAAAGAAGTACTCGCGTTAATTCACATGTGCAATGGTACTATTCGCGACGGATTGCTGCGATCCTATGCAGATATGATGCTACGAAACTTGGAAGGCGAGGCATTTCCGGTCGGTACCGTCATAGAACTGTTATACCGGTTAAAGGACGAGCGCAGGCGAGGGTGGGTTAGCAGGAATGTTCCGAAGCCGACTGAATCCGTTGCTGATCACACGTTCGGAGCTCTTCTGATCGGCAAACTTTTTTTGCCGGATGCTGCACCCTCGGACTCAGCCTCTTGGAAGGGATATGACAAGGCCGAAGTGTTACGGCAATTGTTCGTCCATGATCTTGCTGAGGCGTTCACGGGTGATCTTCTTCCTGAGGACAGAGACGACACCTCCCACCAGAAAGAGGCGGAGTCGTTTTCATATCTAGAAATGTTGGGAACGTACCGGAGCCTGTACGGACTTGCATCCGTTCAGGCAACGTGGGAGGCATTCGACAGAAGAGCGGATATCAACGCCAAGATTGCCAATGACATAGACAAACTGGAGAATTTGGTCCAGCTATACATCTACCGAAAACAGAATAAGCCCATTCCGGGCTTCGACCTGTGGAAACGAGACTTGGCTGAATCGATCAAGACTGATGCTGGTCAGGCGATCCTAGATATCATCAAGAACTACTTTGATAGATTATAAGTCTGCCGTTCCGTTATCGGTTTACAACCCACACCTTCCGCGAAAGTGCAGTAGAGGAGATAAGGGCCAACTAATCTCTCTTGATCCCATTCCGAATAGCAAGTTCTCGCAATGCCCACTTTTCCAACATGTGACACGGATCTCGACCAATGGGAGGTTCGGCCTGCCAAGGTATGTTGAAGAAGGCGTTTCTGCGGAAGAGTTCGCCGTCTCCGCCTCGTTTCAGAAAATCCTCCATATGGCAGCCGGGAATGGTCTCTGGCGACGCGCGAGGGATTCCAGACCATTCGCCCGCCGCAGTGTAATCGCCTGCAGCGCTATATGCGCGAGGTTGCTCCGATAGCCGTTCTGGAATCAAAAGCAGGGGCCCGCCCGAAGATACTGTCTCCGGCTACTCGAATGGTTATGCTCCGCCATGGCACGACCAAGAGCGCCATCAGTTACATTTGATTCCCGGTGATTTGGTTTCAGTCCTCGTCCGGCAACATGAGCGTCGGGGTCCCGAAACCGCGTTTGTGAAGCCAACAAGGATCAATCTGGTTCGCCATCACAAGATCGGTCCCCACAAGCGTGCAACTGGCGTTGGCCAGACAGGATGAAAAGGAACGCGAGCAGAGCGATGATGTTTGGCGCTGGTCGGATGACAGCTACAGCCCGCGCCGACATTGGTGCTCGATTTTGAAGCCCGACCGATAAGCGTGGGTCCGGGGTTTGCGTACAGATTTGTGATGACGTTCGTCCTTCGGACGGCGATCTCGATTGGGAGTTTGTCTTTGATTCGCGCCTCGGGCATCCGACCGGCAGCTCGGAGGAGCCAATGGCGAAGAAATCGAAGAGATCCAAGAGACGGTGCGAGGAGTTGCCGATCCTGCACCCGGACGCAGCCGGAATCGATATAGGGGCAAGTGAGTTGTTCGTCGCTGTCAGTGCCGATCGTGACCAACATCCCGTTCGCAGCTTTCCAACATTTACTCGCGATCTGAATGCGCTGGCGGACTGGTTACAGCAGTGCGGGATCCGTTCCGTTGCAATGGAGTCCACCAGCGTGTACTGGATCCCGGTGTATCAAATTCTGGAATCCCGTGGGTTAGAGGTGTTTCTCGTCAACGCGCAGCATGTGAAGAATGTTCCCGGCCGGAAGACCGACGTCTCCGATTGCCAATGGCTCCAGTACCTCCATTCGGTGGGACTGTTGCGTGCCAGCTTCCGTCCTCCTGGAGTCATTTGCGCGATTCGTTCTCTTTGGAGACACCGCAACAGCTTGATCCAGATGGCAGCAGAGCATGTCCTGCACATGCAAAAAGCGCTTGATCAGATGAACCTTCAGATCCATCGTGTCTTAAACGACATCACTGGATCCAGTGGGCTCAGGATCGTCGACGCGATCCTTGCTGGTGAACGAGATCCCGTAAGGTTGGCTCGGCTCTGCCACGGCGGCGTGAAGAGCAGCGAAGACACCGTGGCGAAGTCGCTCGAGGGTGACTACCGTGCAGAGCACGTGTTTGCGCTTCGACAATCGCTGGCGGCGTTTCGTTACTATCAAGAGCTGGTTATCGAAGCAGACCAGGAGATTCAACGTCAACTGAACGATCTGGAGACGGCCGCGACAGCGGAGCGCACAATACCCAAGCGAACCAAGGCATCGGCATATCAGCGACGCCGGTATGAGCCGAGGACATTCGACCTTCGAAGTGAGTTATACCGGATCTTCGGAGTGGATCTTACCAACGTACCTGGCATCAGCGCGATTACAGCCCAAACCATCCTATGCGAGATCGGCACAGACGTCTCCCAGTTCCGAAATGCCTCGGCCTTCGCGTCCTGGCTCGGACTGTGCCCGGAAAATAAGATCAGCGGCGGCAAGGTGCTCTATACCAAGAGCCGCCGTGTCAAGAGCCGGGTTGCCACTGCTCTTCGCATGGGAGCGCACTCGCTGCATCACGCCAAAGACTATCTTGGTGAGTTCTTTCGGCGCATCACGCGGAAGCTCGGCAGACCTCAGGCAATTACAGCCACGGCTCACAAACTCGCTCGGATTGTCTACCACCTGCTTAGCACCAAAGAATCATACGACGAGACTGTCTTTAAGCGGTGCGACGAGGAGATCCTGAAACGCGCTGAATTCCGGCTTCGAAAACAGGCCGCGCAACTGGGATTTCAGGTCGTCCCTGTAGAGAACAGTTGATGTTCCTTGGGAGTCGGCATGGCGTCACGTTCCTGCCGCAAGCCGCCCTAGCCGGATGGGATGTCCCATTGGCCTATAAGGGGATTTAAACTGCGTGCCAGTGCGCGAGGGCGCCCCTCTATTGATTCGGTGACCAATCAGCCGCGGGCGAAGACGACCACGCCGTTGGCGGGGATGACCACTGAGGCCGATACCGGAAAACCCTGGACGGCTTCTCGATTCGCGGTCACGCCGAAGCCGTTACCGGCCACCAGTGGGTTCACCCAGTTGTCGTAGACATCGCTGTTAAAGATCTCCTTCCAGAATCCCGCGAAGGGAAAGCCGATGGTGTAAACCCAGCGGGTCTGCTCGGCCAGCGACGCAACGACGATAATGTCCTGCCCGGTTCCTTCAAGCCAGCGATGAAAGGCGAGGACCCGATCGAAGTCGTTGAAGAGAAATGGACGGACGTTCTCGCCACGAAGTGCGGGATTGAGCCAGCGCAGGCGGATTAGATCCTGCGTAAAACGAAGGTGATTGACCATGGTGCGGTCGAGGCCCTTCTCAACACCGTCCCACGAGAGCAGGAGCGGGCCGCCGGGCAGTGTGTCCCACTGCTTGTCTTCAAAAAACTCCTGACCCATGAAGAGCTGCGGAATCCCCGGGGCAGTTAGCAGAATCGACATGGCGGCCCGGGTGCGACTGCGGGCGTACCAAGAGCGATGATCGGAGCCATCGGCAAGAGCTGGAATTCGCGGCTGGCGGCTATTGAAGACGAGATCATGGTTCTCGATGCAGGTGACGGCGCGCCAGGCGTGATCGAAGCCAGGGGGATAGAGCGCGTTTGCGATGGCGGTCATTGAAACGCTTGCTGAAGCACCGTTGGCTGCGGCGGCCACGGCATCGCGGAGAGCACAGCGGAGCGCGTCGGCCTGCACGACATCAAAACCCGCGCCACCGGTCGAGGCGGACTGCACGATTGGGGTTTGAGAATTGGGGATGTTGGACTGGCTGCCCGGCCAGAACTCCGCATTTTGCAGCACACGCGGTTTCGTGCCGCGATTGCTTGACGTGATCTCGCGGCAGAAGTCCCATCCACTGCCCTGGTTGCACGAGAGAAGCGTGCTGATCTCGTCGTAACGAAAGCCGTCTACGTGGTACTCGACAAGGAACGTACGGGCGTTGTCAACCAGCAACTTTGCGACTGGACGATTCCAGAGCGCGAAAGAGAGGCCGCCGGTACCGCGATCCTGATCGGTAAAGTAGAGGCTGTCATTATTGTTGCCGACGTTGCGCGTGCGATCCATGTAGTAGAGGCAATTGTCATCGAGGGAGTTGTTCACGGAGAATCCACCGGCGTGGTTGTAGACCACGTCGAGCGCGACTGCGATGCCGTGAAGATGGCAGAGATCAACAAGAACCTTCAACTGGTTGGGCCCAGGCCGGATGTCGGCTAGCTGCAAGTTTGGCTGATTCTTGGAATTGAGCAGGCTGTTGATCGTGGCGAGATAGTTGGAAAGCAGCGCATCATCGGTGCAGATGTAAGGAAAATCGGGAGAGAAAAGGTCGGCGCCGCTATAGCCCATGTTGGGATTGGCTTCCTGCTCATCGACTGGCATGGGCTGGAGCATATTGATGCCGAGCGCCTGAAGGTAAGGGAACTTTCCGACGACATCAAGGAAATTGGAAGCAACACCGGGTCGGCTGATTGCATAGGTGCCGATGTGAATTTGATAGATGATGAGATTGGAAAAGTCCGGCGTTTGAAACCCATCGTCGTGCCAGGGATAAGCATCGGGATCACAGACGATGCTGCTGGAATCGGGGAAGCCAGCTTCCATGAGTTGACGAGCATATGGATCGCGCTTGTGACCCTCGGTTGCATTTACCACGTAGAAAGAGTACTCGTCGCCAGTCTTGGCTTCGCTCTCAAAGCCAGCCCAGTATCCGGAGGCATCCTTGGTGAGGCGTGCATTGGGGTCCGTGCCGGCGTATGTCTTCGAGCCGAAGCTTCCGTTGAGATAGACATCGGTTGCGCGAGGAGCCCAGACGCGGAATGTGGCTCCGCCGCCAGGCAGGGGCCTGGTCCCCAAAGGCGTAGACGGCGTGATATTGGCCTGGGAAAGCATAGGGTCCTCCTCTCAAAGTGCGCGTAACGAAACCAAGTTGTGAATGGGTAGACGTTCGAGCGGCGAACCGACCGCTAAACAGAAGGTTTTATCATAGATTACAGTTGCGTGTGTGAAAGTCTCGAGAAACAGCGAGAATTTCGATGGCTGTTTCTAGCGCTTGCTTTGGTAGAGACCTGCTGCAGGAATCAGTACCGAAAAGCGTGCAACTGGCGTTGCCAGAAAGGGTAAAGGAATGCGTGGGAGTCGGCAAGCACCACGTTCCCGCCGCAACCTGGCCTGGCCGGATGGGAAGTCCGATGAGCGTTTATGAGGACTAATCCTCGAAGGGGAACCCAACTCGGGGTCAATGAGCGCATTGAGCTGTTGGCGGCAGCTCAAGCTTGTGATGTCCAATTTGCGCATTATGGCTCGGGTCTCCGAGGTACTTTCCGATCCCGACCCCAATGCGCGAGCTGCCGGCCTGGAAGCCATTCTCGATTCCGGTGATGCAACCAGGATTCAGATGGCGCTGCGACTGGCTTTTCAAAGCGACGATTCAAATCTGCGTGCGCTGGCATTGCGTGCCTGCGGAGTCCAGGTGCCGCCCCTGTCCTTGCTCCTCTTCATGCACGCGCTGGCCCGGATTGCGTAGATAATCGGCCGGAAGCAACACATCCACAGAAGCAGGATCGTAGCGCACCGCGAGTCCGCCCAAGGCGCAGCCTAACAGCGTGATCAGCACAGCGAGTGCGAAATAGCGGGCCTCCCGCCGGAACGTTTCGGGGAACGCCGCGAAGATCCTCAGCCAGCGGCGCGGCTTGAAAAAAGGAAGCCTTCCCTCGTGGTGAACCCACCAATACGAATGGCGAGGTGTTGACCTGGAGCGATACTCAAGTCGTGTGGACCGCCACCCTGGGTTCGCTGGCAACGATGTCCGAGCTGCCCGGGCAGACCGAAATCTGCCGCGAGGACCTGCAGCGAGACGTGGCCGTCACCGCCTGGCTGGAGGGCCGCGATCTGGGCAGTGGCATCGCCGCGGTTCAGAAAGCCGTGGCCGATCTGCACCTGCCCGCGAGCATCCGTGTCGTCTATGGCGGCACCTACCAGGAACAACAACGCTCGTTCGCCGACCTGATTCGAGTCTTGCTGCTGGCGATCGTGCTGGTCTTCATCGTCTTACTGTTCGAGTTCCGCACCTTTGCGGCGCCGTTGGCCATCCTCTCTTCCGCGCTGCTCTCGACCTCGGGCGTGTTCCTGGCACTGCTAATCACCCGGGTTACCTTCAATATCGCGTCCTTTATGGGTTTGATCATGGTGATTGGCATCGTGGCCAAGAACGGCATTTTGCTGCTGGATGCCGATCAGCGCTTCCGCGCCATGGGGTTCTCGCCCGCGGAAGCGATGCTACAGGCGGGTCGCCGCCGCTTGCGGCCCATCGTGATGACCGCGCTCGCCGCCGTGGCCGGCATGTTGCCGCTGGCGCTCGCCTGGGGAGCCGGTTCGCAAATGCTGCAGCCGCTGGCCATCGCGGTGATCGGGGGCATCTCGATCTCTATGGTGTTATCGCTGATTCTTACCCCCGCCGTGCACTTTTATTTGACCCGCAGCCAGTGATCGGTGATCGAGAACAGGATCATCCGGGGGACAGGCGTGAGGCATCCCTCGAAGGTACGGGGATGTTGTGAATGAGGAACGGAAGCTGCACAGGAGTCTTTTCTTTGTACGTGCTACCGCGGACTCGCCCAACCACGTCCGCCGTGTACGTCTTGTCCTCGGTCCTTGTGGGCCGCAGGATTGTAAAAGAAATAGCTGTCATTGAGCGCGACCGGGAATGCTTCAATGAACTCCGACAGACGCCCGATTTCACCGGCGAGATAGGAATCTCGGAGACGCTCTCGGCCTCCAGCAGATGCCGGATCGGTTTAAGAAAAGGCAGGATCACCTCGAAGCTCATTACTGCACCATCCGGGGATCGAAGCCGATGCCTCTTGCTCGAACCATGTCATCTCAATGGGCAGGAAATCGGGCTTCATGCCCCTTCCATGCCCAACGTCCCTGGCAGCGCTACTGCAGCGAGCAGTGCCGGGCAGCAGCCCGGAAGTGGTCACGCTGGAAGGCTCAGAAACGATATCGCGCGACGCTGGCGGGTCAGGCGAAGCGCAATGCGCAAAGCCGGCGGTACCGAGAACGCATCCGCAACAATCGCAGACAAGCTGCTGCGAGGGTAATCGCAGAAACATTTTTTGACGCTTGTTGCGACCGGCCCGGCTGCTACATAAGTTCCAGCGCACGCGGTGCTCGCCCGGACAGCGGTTCTGTTGCTATCAGTCTGTGGGACCCTGGTATCTCACGCTGAATCACCACTCGGGGAGCAAATCGCTCCACCAACCATCGATACGGCCCCGTACTGCGACCATGATTCTTCCATGCGAACATCCAGCCGCCGGGCCGGTGCGGAAGTGGAAAACGCCCCTGGCGTTTTCCAAGGCGCGTGAGCGACGTCTTCTGCACGGGCCAGTCTGGATGCGAGAGTGCCCAATCAGTTTTTCGGTCTAGCTTTCGCCGACCACGGCCATGTGCGGGCTGCTCTCGATGCGAACGATCTCCGGATACCCTGTGTTAGTGCGCAGCATCCAGAAAAGTCGTACCGCCAATCTGCGTGCCGCCGCCACCTTGGCCACGCCTTTGGCCATACGATGGCAGCGGTGCAAGTACTGCTTGCGAAATCCTTCATCCAGGCGTGTGACGGTCTGCGCACTTTCCACCAGCAATGTGCGCAGGAAGGTGTTGCCCTGCTTGTTGATGGCTCCCAGTCGTTGCTTGCCTCCCGAGCTATGCTCGCGCGGAATCAGCCCCAAGTAGCTGGCAACCTGTTTGCCGCGTTTGAAACGGGAGATATCGCCGAGGGTCAGCACAAAGGCCAACCCAGTGATCGGGCCCACGCCGGGTTGCGTCATCATCAGCAGCGCCTGAGGATTCTGGTCGGCCGCTTGTTTCACGGCCACATCTAGCCTTTCGATCTGGGTGTCCAGACTGGCCAGTAGGCCCAGCAGATCCTCGCGCCGGCATGCCGCCCACTTGTCCAGCGGAAGCTCGCGCAATGCCTTCTGCCCGGCCTCCGTCCACAGTTTGCTTTTCTTCTGCATGCCGCGATTTAGGGCCAGGTGCTGTAACCCGTTTTTTACCCGCGTGCGGATCTCCACCAGTTTGTGCCTATGAACCAACAACTGCCGCAGGTCCCGCTGCTCCGCGCTCGGCATCCACAGCCGCGGGAAGCGGCACTCCACCAAAAGCTTCAGAATGTGCGCCGCATCCCGCTTGTCCGTCTTCTGCTTGCGCACATAGCTGGCTCGGATCTGCGCTGCGTCTCCCATCCAGGCTTCGTGCCCCAGGCGTCGCAACAGATCGATGAACCACTGACTGTTGCCGCGGGCTTCAATGCCGACCAGCGAGGGCACGGACAACTGCCTGTAAAATCGCTCGGCATCCCCATTACCGTTTACCAGCTTGTGCTCTGTCACCTCTCCCGTTTCAGTATCAAAAATCGTAATTTGTTGCCAGCTGGGATGGAAATCACACCCTACAATAATCATGAAGGCTTCTCCTGACCCAGTAGCTCTTGGTCCTCAACCAAAGAACATACCAGCGTCGGGTGAAAGCCTTCGCCCTTATCCAATCAGTTTTGAGGTGACCACCGAGGGTCTTGCTCTCGCTACCCGCTCATTCCGAAGGAAGCTTGTAACGCAGCACCTCAATATCGTCCCCGGAGTCTGGCAATCCGATTTCTAGCACCTGATTCACCAAATCGCTGTCCCGGTCGATTTCAACGAGCGCGGTTTCAAACAATTCGAGTTGAAGATCGAGATCCATGCCGACTGGACCGTTGAGACAGATGAGACCGCCATGAACCGCCACGTCTGCATATTGCCCTCTGGAGCCAAGGGCGTTGCGTGGGCCACGGAAGTCGATGCTGTTTCTCGTAACGAACGTCCAGTCGCCGTCGAGGATGACCGCCTTCAGTTCCCAGTCCTTCCAGCCGCGCTTTCCGATCCAGGCAACATGCGAAGCCTCGGCATGGCCTCGCCGCTGAGCGAGTTTGGTCAATTCCTCGCTCAAGCATTCGTCCACGAGCAGTTTCATGACGCCATCTTTCGGCGAGGCTTGCGCTGGCTGGAGACAATGACAGCTCCGGTCGGCAACGACGGTAAGCGGCGTGGCCTGCCACGCTGCGGGTTGGCTTCCGCATAGAAAGCGGCCATTTCGAGAGCTTCGGCAGTCAGTCCAGGGTAGGCGGCCAGGATGCGCTCCGCCGGCAATTTTGCCGCCACGGAGGCCGCCACATCGTAAACCGGAACGCGTGTGCCCTTAATCACCGGAGTTCCGCCCAGAATGTCGGGATCTTCGACGACGAGCGCTCGCGCCGCCGAGAGTCGCGCCAGCCGCTGGCGGGCACTTCTCAAAAATGGAGCCAGATCGATGGACAGGAAGCCCTGGCGGATGATCCACTCCTTCTCCAACTTGCTTGAGGGCTCTTCTCGCAGATGCTTGCTGGCAGCCGCAATCGTGCGCATGCGCTCTTCGGAGGTCAACTGATTAGCGGACATGAAATAGAACGAGATGAAAGCGCAGGCGTCGGCGCTGAACCGGCGCGAGCGGTCACGGCCAACCTTGTAAAGACCCTCGGGAAGAATCTTTTCGTCGATGACCCGGTTCACGTCGCGCACGGCCACCGATGACACCACGGCGGCCTCCGTGGGCGTCAATGCCTCCAAACTCGCTGCGGTCATGGCATCCTCCATATCATTCCGTAACGTCGGAATATATAATGGATGCGGAGAAATTGCAACAGTTCACCTATCGCGCCGGGTTTACACAGGGTTATGGTTTGACACACGGGGGGGACGGGAGCGTACCGAGATCCTCTGTCAGTATGATCCACGATGGAACGATGGCAATCAACCTACATTCCGATCCGCCCCCATTTGCGCTCCATCTGCGCTCCGTTTGTCTGTTTAGGACTGCTTTTCATGGTCTTGGGTGTCATCCGTGGCCCTGCATGTTGTTGAAAGTACGTTGACTTGTTGATTCGAGTCCTACCTGAGGAGCCAATTTTTCAATAAACCGCCCGCTACGCGCATCTTGCTGATAATCCGCTGCGCGACGCGGCAATCCGCGCGTCCACGAGCTTGGTCTGTACGTGTGCGGCGGTCGCGGACGGCATTCACGAATAACACCAGAAAAGCTGCGTGCCATTGCCGGGCGGACCAGCCTCGATGGCGAGGCATTGGTGCGCGCCAGCCGCCTGGCTGCGCGCATTGATAACAACGCGATCGCTGATGGTTTCCAGCTCTATCTACACGGATTCCTTCTCAGTAAGGCCGGCGAATGGGCGATTGTGCAGCAGGGAACGATAGCACAGCGCTGGCGCGGCGCTATCACTGGCATTCGGCCCAGGTGCGTGACTTCACGGCGGAGCCGCACACCGCCATCGTGGGCGAGCATCAGGGCACGATCATGAACCTGGTGGACCGGCAGGCGCGCCCCGTCCAAAAGACCATGCTGGCAATGGTCGCCGAGCAACCGGAGAAGAAGACTTTGTCGGAAGCACGCCGGCTTTCGATGCCCGCCCACCATGACGTGCGTCCGAGCGCCGGAGGCCGACTTTCACGCGGTGGTCGCGCACGAAAATGCGATTTCGGCGGAACTCAGTGGGCGCAGCGTATTCGATGAGCGCAAGGCAAGCCGAAAAGATTCTGTGAAGCAAGCACAGATGGAGCTCTTCGTAAAGTGCCCCCCCCTCGAAGAGGCACGCTCTGTGCTGTTCCGAAATCCCTGCGCTTTCCCCCCTTGATGTACCCCTTGCGGACCAGAGCGCGGCGAATACCGGCTTCGGAATTGCCTCGAAACAGGACGCCGTGCGGCAGAATGCAGGCTCCCTTTCCCGTGCTCTTGAGCGAGCGGACGATGTGCAGCAGGTAGGCGTAGTCGCCCTGCTTGTTGGGCGGGACGCCGAAATGCTTGAAACGATCAAACGGGTCTTTGAGCGGATCGAGGCCGGTGCTCCAGCGCTTGTCGCTGAAAGGCGGATTGGCCACAACGTAGTCGAACGTCTTGAGCGTGCCGCCTTCCTGGAACTTGGGGTTAGTAAGGGTGTTGCCCTGCGCGATGAGAGCGATAGGATTGTTGTGCAGAATCATGTTCATGCGGGCGAGACCGCTGGTAGCAGCGTCCTTTTCCTGCCCGTAGAGGGTGACCGTGGCAGCGGCCTCGTCGCCCACCTTCAACAGCAATGAACCCGAACCACAGGTTGGGTCATATACGGTCGTGGAGCTTGAGGTCGCATCTTCACGGATTCCGATGACCTGTGCGATGACCCGGCTGACCTCAGCGGGAGTGTAGAACTGGCCTTTGCTCTTGCCACTTTCCGTGGCGAAATGCCGCATCAGGTATTCGTAGGCGTCTCCCAGAATGTCGTCGCCGTCGGCCCGGTTCTTCGAAAAACCGAGCACCTTGTTTTCGAAAATGGCGATGAGATTGGTGAGTCTCTCGACGATTTCCTTGCCGCTGCCGAGCTTCGTGGCGTCATTGAAGTCCGGCATGTCGGACAGTTTGTTCGCCTTCGCCAGCGGGTCGATGATCTTTTTGTTGATCTGGTCGCCGATGTCGGGCTTGCCCTTGAGCGCCACCATGTCCTTGAAGCTGGCCCCGGGCGGGATGGTGATCGGCGCGTAAGGCACGCCGGCATATTTGTCACTGACGTACTTGATGAACAGCAGGGACGAGGACGTAGTCCTTGTATTGGCTGGCGTCCATGCCGCCGCGGAGTTCGTCGCAGCTGGACCAGAGCGAGGAGTAAAGTTCGGATTTCTTGAGGGCCATTGTAAATTCTTGAGCCGTAAAAGCTTTGGCATGAACGGCGGGGGCAACGGGATCGAGTCCGCGCGACAAAAGACGCGTCATCCGGAAGCATCGACTGGGCCCGAGCCAAAGCCGTCACGCAGCCGCTTAACAGTAGGGGTTCTCTGGAGTTGCGGTCGCGATCATCGTAAGATCTCTGGAATTCAAATGCAATTTGAATCAGATGTGACCCAAAAAACCCATCCGAGGCGCTGGATCGGTATCGACTTCAGCGGCGACGCCAAAAAGTGGCGGCCTGTGTGTACGACCAGGGGTGGCGGGTGAAATTCCTGTTGAACAGTCCGGACGCTCTACACATTGGGGCTGCCGGCGATGTTTTTCACGGTGCCTTCTATTTCTCCGCATCTCGTTTTTCTCTTGCCACTTAGGCTCGTGCGAAATCAATGTATCCACGCTGGACATCCGTGCTGACCAGCTTGACCCGCAGCTTGTCTCCCACATCCACGCCTTGATGCCCAAGTGCCAGCAATCCCTCCACATGAGGCTGCATCACACGCACGAACGTTCCGTGTGGAGTCACTCCCGTGACGATCGCGTCGAAGGTCTCGCCGATTCTGCTGGCCATCACGACCGCAGCAATGCGCTTCGCCATTTCCCGCTCGACTTTGCGCGCAGCATCTTCTTTCGAGGTACAGTTGGCGGCGATGGCGGCCAACTCGTCGTCTGGATACGGAGCCGGTTCAGTGCCCAGGAAGGCCTTGATTAGCCGCTGCGTGATCAGATCGGCGAAGCGCCGATTGGGAGCGGTGGAGTGGGTGTAGTCCTGGACGGCGAGACCAAAATGTCCTGGCTCCGGGTCGCCGGGGCGTTCCAAAACATATTCGCCGGGTCCCATCAGCTTGATCACCGCCAGCGACAGATCGGCAAAGTGATCCGGATCGGCAGCTTTGCGCTTCATCAGGAACTCGTTCAGCGCCTTGGAATCCGGCGCAGCCGGCAATTGTTCACCGCGTTGTGCTGCGAGCTCCACGATTCGGTTCCAACGCTCGGGAGTTTTGACCACGCGCCGTATGGAAGATACTTGCAGTAACATGCGGGCAACCACCCCATTGGCTGCGATCATGAAGTCTTCGATCAGTTCCGTGGCTCGGTTCTTCTGCTGTTTTGCCACGCCCACGACTTGCTGGTTGAGTAATACCGGGCGGACCTCGGTGGTCTCGATGTTCAGCGCACCATGCCGATGCCTCTCATCCTTGAGTGCCTGCGCGATCTCATCCTGGAGGTGCAGCTGGGATTCGAGTTCGGCTGAAGCCGCGACTTTATCCGGCGGAGCGCCTTTGCCTTCCAGCCAAGCGCCCACCGCATCGTAAGTGAGTTGGGCCTGATTGCGGACGATCGCACGATATACATTGCCCGAGTTGACGCAGCCATCCGGGGCAACCGCGAACTCGATAACGATGCTTAGCTTGTCTGCTCCTTCCAGCAAGGAGCTGCTGCCGGTCGAAAGCTGCTCCGGCAGCATCGGGAAATTCCGCACGCCCGTATAGACCGTCGTGGTTTCCTTCGCGGCATGGTGATCAATCGGGGAGCCCTTCGGAGCGAACGCATCCACCTCGGCAATTCCCACCAATACCTTGGCCTCGCCCGTTGGCAACCGCTCAGCCACCTCGATCTGATCCAGATCGCGGGAGGTATCGTTGTCGATGGAAGACCAGAGCAGATGGCGCAGATCGCGAATGTGTTCATTTGGCACCACCTCTGGCGGGTGCGCCGCCAAATCGGAAAGCTGCTGTTGAACGGGCGGAGGAAAGTCCGGCTCGAAACCGTTCTCCAGCATAATTTTCTTAGCTGCCGCTTGCAGATCAACGTGCGAAACATGAATGTTGTTCATGGTCGGTCCGTGGAAAGCCTAACACGGGCAGTGACTTACGAAGGAAATCGGGCCAGTTGCGGAGCTGAGAAACCAGATTACCTGTCCCCCTCTCCTGCGTCCGCGACGCTCGACCTTATCTTTCGCCTTTGCCAAGATTCGGTCTTGCGGGTTCGCTGCGCCTCTGAAAGTAATCCGCCGAAACCCGCGCCAGTACATGGCCTTTGGTAATGGGATTTTGTTCGGTTTCCGGAACAAGCGAAGATTCTGATCGACTAAGCCTTAACTCTGTGCCTAAGCTATCGACAAGCCACTCGTCGCTGGAAGGCGCTTGCATATGCAAAAAAGCCGAAAGCCACGAGTATTCAACCTGCACTGTGTTCCTGATTTCGAGACCCTGCGGCAGAAGTGTGCCAGCGATGCTCGAATGCGCGCGGCCTTGGAATTCATCGAGGCGTACGAGCTGAATCGCAAATTCCGCACTTCCAATTTGAGCGATCGTTTGAACCTCTCCCCGTCACGAGTACAACACCTGTTCCAACAGCATCTTGGAATGTCGCCCACGCAGGTTTTCAAACTGCGGCAAATGGAGTGGGCGAAATACCTCCTGGATACCCGGTTCTTGCGCCTTAAAGAGGTGATGGCAGAGATCGGCCGGAATGATCTCAGTCACTTCGTGCGCGACTACAAGAAACTCTACGGCCATACTCCTGGACAAGGGCGCAAACAACTTGCTGGCTGATCGCACCGCGGGCACGAGCGAAACTGGCGGCCACCCGCGCACAAAAGTTACGCTGTCGTGCTCCGCGCCACGCCGACCGAAGCGGCACCTCTGGGTACAATAAGGGGACGATAGGCGGCGCCATACGGCACCTTGCGCCATCCAACGATGTCCGCCAACACCGTGTGATATCAATAAGTTACGCTACAAATTGGCCCTGTCACGGCAGAGGTCGCGAGTTCGAGTCTCGTCGTCCCCGCCAGATTCTAAAGCAGTTAACAGCTTTTCGGATCTGACGATTGTCCAGCATTATCCAGCAGTAACCTGACCGCCTCGTTACACCGGGACGGTTTTCTTGTTGAGGAATCATTCGGACAACCTTGCTTTGCGCCTCCCGTTTGGTAGGGGAGAGTGCCTGAGTGTAAGTGTCCAGTGTGATTTTGCTGCTTGCGTGCCGCAGCAGTTCCTGGACGACTTTAATATCCTCGCCATTGGCCTTCAGCAACGACGAGAAGCTGTGGCGGAACGTATGCCAGCCGATGTGTTTGGTGATCCCCGCCGCCTTGGCCGCAGGGTGTATGAAGCGGGTCATGATCGTTTGGGGCCAATAACTGGCCCACACCCAATCCTCTGGGCCCGGGTATTCCGTTTGCTGTTTCCAGAGCCGCAGCTCCTCAAGCATGAAATCATCAAGCGGTACCGGCTTCCGGGAGGCCTCCGTCTTGCAGTTCCCGATGCGTCTCCGTCGAGTGTTGTGGACGATCGAGCGTATGACGTTCGCCTGCTTCAGGTCTAAATCGATGTCGCTCCAGCGGAGGGCAAACAGTTCGCTACGGCGCAGTCCGGACCCGGCATCCGTAAGCACCATGGCCCGCTCCCGCTGACCAACGGTTGCGAGGAGCGCCCGGAACTCGTCCACGTCCAGCCGGCCAAGGCGAGACATCCCAGCGCAGCCGGCAGCATTAGCGCCAGCAGTAATCCAATCAGCGATCCCAGGAATGGAGGTAGCATTCGGTGCTCCGCGCGCAGACCGTTAGACAGCTTGGCCGTTTTGGATGAAGTACTCGAGCAGACGCGTCAGGCCCGAGACCGCGAGCAGCCCTCCCGCAGTGAGGGCCCACGGCATATACCCGCGGCCCTGCCGCCAAGACAGCACGGCGCCGACCACCGCTAACGCTGCACCCACCGGGCAGATCACGTTGCCGATCCAGTTCACAAGGTTGAGAAATGCGCCTTCCGGTTGGCTGGCGTTTTGGCCCAGCACCGCCTTTCCGACGTGGCGCAGTGCCAAGGTTCTGAGCATGGCAAATGACGACGCCACTGGTTAGCATGCCGGCGCACAACATCATGGCGGCAAGCAGCTAGACCAGCGGCGAATAGCACCAAGTTGAGAATCCGTGTTGTTTCATACTGCCTCTCCAGGCGGGTTAACTCCGCCGATGTGTCACGGACTGTAAGGCCCTTCTTGGTTCCCATCAACTTTGTGCGGCTCTGTGTTTCGGGACCTCCGAAGCGCTTACGTTTCCACACCTCATGGACGAGGAAAATACGTTAGAGCTGCATTGTTGGCAAGTTTTCCACTGATAACGTTAAGGTGGGCTTTGCGGCCTGCCCGCCAACTCGCTTCGACACCATCCTTGGTTGGCAGCCCGCGAGGAATTACGAATGCGTAATCGTCAAACGTGAGGGTTTTTCAACGATTGCTTAGCCTCGGACCAAGGGAGTCTCTGGCCGCCCGGCCAGCCAATCCAGCCAAGATCACACGGCCTCAACCCAGTGCGGAATGCGAACGATGGGCTGCAAGGCCCGCCTTTGAGCGAGTCGGATAGGCGTTGGGGGGTGGTTTCGGCGGAACCGCATTCGGCGCCTAACTCGGTGGTGGTTGAACGCGTTTGAAATCGCCACTTGTCTTGATGTCAGCGCGCACGCGCTTATCCAGCTCATGTGCAACTTGTCAGCTTCGCGCTTGAGCTGCTCCGCTCGTTCCTCCGCCATCTTCTGTCTACGCCGCTTGCTCCGCAGGGACAAGGATGACCTGAAATCCAAGTGCTTCGAGTTTCTTCACGAAGTAGGGTTTGTGGGACCAATAGACTGACCCTAATGAAGGCAATTATTGATTTGACTCGCCCACTCTAACGTGCGAGCATGTCGATATTGCCGATGAATCCAGAAAGGAATCATCGTGCAAATGCCCTTAAATGTAGATGAGCGTATTACGCTCATCTCATTGTATGAACTCATGTACGAATACGCGATAAACGACTTGGTTTTGATGTTGACGGGGCTGAACAGATCCCGTGGTTTATTGGAGTTTGCGAAGAGTCCGTCGGAGCCGATTCCCGATCCCGAATGGCTAAAGAACCTGAGTTTGTGTCTCGACGGATTGCATATATTGGGCTCAAGCATTCAACTTGATTCGTCTCTCATGTTGCACATAGCAGAGATGAAAAAGGAAACTGCTGACCCCGCCTGCACGCTGCCAGCGATGCTGATTAAGGATCGTCTAGACGGGATAATCAGCGGGCTTCAACAGAACCTGCAAACGCGAAAATTCATGTACGTGCCCCGAGAACAAGCTAGTTTCTGGAATAATCTTGAGCAATTTGGGGACGATTTCCTTATCGGGTTTCCTAGAACAGCAGTATTGGAGATGACGGAGGCCGGGAATTGCTACGCCTCTGGTCGATGGACGGCATGTGTGTTCCATGCAATGCGAGTTGCTGAACATGGCCTGCGAAGACTGGCAAAGCGATTGCGAGTCACGATCAAGAGCAAGGGTAAATACTGCCCACTGGAATATGGTGATTGGGACCAGGTAATTACAGCTACTCGGAATAAGATTACAGAACTCAGGAAGCTTCCACGCGGGCCGAAACGAGAGGAACAGTTGCAGTTTTACTCAGACATGGCTTCGCATGGTGAATACATTAAGGATATTTGGCGTAACGAAACATCTCACACCAGAAGGCTATATAACCAATCCGAGAGCCTAGCAGCAATGAAGCGGGTAGAGGACTTTGTGAGGCCCTTAGCGAAAGGGGAAGCAGACACAGCACTGAGAAAGCGATTACGCGAGAGGAAGCTTAAAAGCTTGGGGGCGCTAGGGGATCAATACGCCTTTCTGCAAGCGGAATTCAAGTCTTCGCTAAAGCCCCAACCAACAGCAACACAAGACGCCAATGAGGCAGAGGCCAACAATGAAGAATGAATGTGACCGTTTCGATGCTGGCGTGCGTAAGATTCTCTCTGTCTCACGCGAAGAACTGAAGCGCAGAGAAGAGCAATGGAAGCGCAATCAGACGAAGAAGATGCAGGCTAAGGCTTCTTCTTCCGCTTCTTCTTCGGACCGCGCTTCAACCGATAAGGGTTAGTTACACGTCGGAGTTCCGACCTTGCCAGTCAGTTCGGCAAAGGTAAGGCGCCTGCCGACGATTTGCAGAACGGCGGCACTGAACCTGTCGGCATCACTTATCGCGTGGTCTTTGGTCGCCCGGTTGTTGTAGCGGAACATCTGCTCATCAAGGTAGCGAAACAGATGGAACGGCTCGACACTCACGTAGGTTCCGTTAATGCCGCGCTTCAGGAGACTCCAGAAGTTCTCCATGCCATTGGTGTGAATCTTGCCGTCTACATATTGTTCTGCGTGGTCAACGACCTTGTGGGCGTACTCTTGAGCAAGGCCGTCATAAGAGAGCAGCGCATCAGAGTAAAGCGCGGAGCCAGCTTCGACGTGGGTCCTGACTTGCGCCTGAAGGCCATGCTTCTTGCGATTGGCAACTACAGCAGTGCGAACCTTCCCGCCGCGCTCCAATGCTCCGAATACGATGGTTTTGTCCTTGCCGCCAGTTCCAGTGATTCGGCGTTCGCGCTTGTCAATGTGCATGTTGCGGGCCTTCCCGCCGATGAAAGTTTCATCCACTTCGACTTCGCCGCTCAGCCTGCCGAGGGATTCGTCATGCAGGGCAAGGCGAATGCGATGGAGCAGAAACCATGCCGATTTCTGAGTGATTCGCACGGTGCGGGCAATCTCACAGGAGCTAACGCCATTCTTGCAGTTGAGAACCATCCACATCGCAGTAAGCCACTTGTCCAGACCAATCGGGGAATCTTCCATCACGGTTCCTACCTTGATGGAGAATTCGCGCTTGCCGTGATGGCTGGAGCACTTCCAGGTGCGGCGAGTGGGGTTGAAACTGCTCACCTTATCGGAACCACAGATCGGGCAAATCACGACGCCATCCGGCCATCGGCGAACCGCAAGGTAGTCAACGCAGTTATCGGGATCGGCGAAGTAAACGATTGCCTCTTGTAGACTCTTCGGTTCGTTCATGGTCATGCTCTCCATGAACAGAATAGTAGCTAAATTCAGTGGGCGAGTCAAGTAAATAATTACCCTAATGAAATGGGAGTTCCCCCGGCTCTGCCGGGGAGGCACGCGAAGTTTGACAGATACGGGAGTCCATCCAAGAAACTCCTGGCGTGAGCCGCGAAGCACACGCAAAGGAGAAACTGGATGGACGAGTATGAAAGCTTAAGCCACTCGAAATGGGAGTGCAAATACCATGTGGTGTTTATCCCAAAGGGCCGGCGGAAAGCGTTGTATGGGGAGTTGCGGAAGTATTTGGGAGAGGTGTTCCGCAAACTGGCGGAGCAGAAGGAAAGCCGGATTGAGGAAGGGCATCTGCTGGCGGACCACGTGCACATGTTGATATCGATCCCGCCGAAGTACGCGGTGGCGCAGGTGGTTGGGTTTATGAAAGGGAAGAGTGCGATTCATCTGGCGCGAGTGTACGGAGGGCGGAAACAGAATTTTGTAGGGCAGAGTTTCTGGGCGCGGGGATACTTTGTGTCGACGGTCGGGCGGGACGAGACATCGATCCGAGAGTACATCCGCACGCAGGAGGAAGAGGACAAGCGCCTGGATCAGTTGAACATGTGGCGCTGAAGGGGCCACCTTCAGGTGGCCAAGAATGTCGGGGCCGCGTTAGCGACCCCGCTCAGCCGCTTTGAGCGGCTCACATCCTAAAGCCCCCGGCTCTGCCGGGGGATATTTACTGTTCTGAAATCGAGGTTACTGGGTAGTCGGAAAGGTGAACCCCTGCCGCCGGAGGGACAAAGCTGCGAGAACTGGTTTGCTTGAATCGCAGGCGCAAAGGAAGGAGGCGCCTTCCTCCAGGAATTTCGGGACGCTGGCTTCACCGATGTTGCGTTGTTGCGCACCGTCCGGAATGCCAGAACGAAGAACCCGCGGGTTATAGCCGCCGAGATACAAGCCGCAAAACCGCACGCAGTTGAGTAAGTCGAGGGTGTAAATAGAACTGTGTAAAGGGCCATGGGACGAGGAGAATGAGAACCCCATGGCAATCGACAAGAAGTTGATCGACCAACTGCTGACGGACTACAAGAAACCCGAGGATATCATCGGGGAAACCGGTCTGCTGAAAGAGTTGACCAAAGCCATTCTGGAACGGGCGCTGGAAGCAGAGATCACCGAGCATCTGGGCTACGAGAAGCACGACCCGGCGGGCCACCACCGGGGCAACAGCCGCAACGGCAAGAACCGAAAAACCCTGAAGGGAGACTTTGGCGAGTTGGAACTGGAGACGCCGCGCGACCGCCAGGCCAGCTTCGAGCCCAAGCTGGTGGGCAAGCGCCAGACGCGCTGGACCGGCTTCGACGACAAGATCATCTCCCTGTATGCCCGGGGGATGACCACGCGCGAGATCCAGGGGCATCTGGAGGAGATGTACAAGGTGGACGTGTCGCCCACGCTGATCTCCAACGTCACCGAGGCGGTGCTGGAAGAAGTAAAGCAGTGGCAGGGCCGACCGCTGGAAGAGTTGTATCCGATCGTGTACTTGGACGCGCTGATGGTGAAGGTGCGCGACGAGGGCCACATCCAGAACAAGGCGATCTATGTGGTGCTGGGCGTGAACCTGGAAGGGCAGAAGGAAGTGCTGGGGCTGTGGGTGGCGCAGACGGAAGGAGCCAAGTTCTGGCTGCAGGTGCTGACGGAACTGCAGAATCGCGGCGTCAAGGATATCTTCATCGCCTGCGTGGATGGGCTGAAGGGCTTTCCGGAAGCCATCGAGGCGGTGTATCCGCGCACGGAGGTGCAGCTCTGTATCGTGCATCTGGTGCGGGCTTCGCTCAATTACGTGCCCTGGAAACTGCGCAAGCCGGTAGCCGCCGATCTGCAATCGATCTATCGCGCGGCCACGACGGTCGAGGCCGAACAGGCTCTGCAGGAACTGGAAAGCAAGTGGAAAGCCTACCCCAGCGTGAGTCAGGTATGGCGGCGGAACTGGGCGCGGATCACGCCCTTTTTCAACTATCCGCCCGAGATCCGGCGGGCGATTTACACCACCAACAGCGTGGAATCGTTGAACCGGTCGCTGCGCAAGATCATCAAAATCCGCGGCGGTTTTCCTCACCAAGACGCGGCGCTCAAGTTGCTGTTCTTGGCCCTTCGCCAGGCGGCGAAGAAGTGGACCATGCCGATTGCCCACTGGCGCGAAGCCCTGAACCACTTCACCATTCTGTGGCCCGATCGGATGCCGGCCTTCGAGAGAGTTACGCAATGACCAGGCAGAACGCTTCTACGGAGATGGGCAGGGGAAGGGATACCCTTCCCCTGCACCCCATCCCAAAAACAAACCTTGGCCATTTACACGGAACTCTGGACACACCCAGTAAGTCGCCGGGTACTGGACGACTCTTCGTCTGTCCTCCCCGACCACCGGAGGACTGCATGACTTAGGGTGTTCTTGAGGTACTTATGATGTTCGGCAAGCTTTTGCTTTCGATTCCCGCGCTGGGCTGCATCTGCAGGGTCGCTGGCTGTGTCGCAGTCTTGTCGCTGGCGGGGCTTTGTACGTGTATGGCCGCCGAGTCGATCCCGGTCGGGGTCAGCATCTTGCCCGAGAAGTATCTTGTGGAACGCATCGGCGGGCCGAACATGGACGTGTGCGTGATGATCGGGTCCGGCCAGAATCCCGCCACTTACGAGCCAAGCACTGCACAGTTGGACGCGATCAAGACGGCGCGCGTGTACTTCCGCCTCGGCGTCCCATTCGAGGCTGCTTGGATGAGCAGATTGCTGGCCTCGAACCACCATATGCGCGTCGTCAACGTCGCAGAGGAAATCAAGCAGCGTACGATGGAGCAGATTGGCGACGAAGAAATCGGCAGGGCGAAGCGGGTTTCCGACCCGCATATGTGGCTGAGTCCGCCGTTGGCAAAGCAAATGGCAGCGCGCATTCGCGATACGCTCGTCGGCCTCGATCCTGTCCACCAGGGCGATTACGAGCGCAACTACAGGCAACTGGCCGCCGAACTCGATGCGCTGGATGCCGAGATCCGCGACCGTCTCGCACCGCTAAAGCACAAAGCCTTCATGACTGCCTATCCCGCATGGGGCTACTTCGCCGACACTTACGGCTTGCGGCAGATCCCCATCGCGAGCCAAGGGAAGGAGCCTGATGCCGATATGCTGCGGCGCATCAACGAAGAAGCGAAACGGCAGGGGACCAAAGTCATTTTCGTCGAACCTCAATTTAGTCGCGGCAGTGCCGCGCGGGAGATCGGGGGCCGCGTGGTTGTGATCGATCCTTTTGCCGAAGACTATCTGGGGAACATGCGCAAGGTCGCCGCGGCCTTAGCCGAAGGGCTGGAGGCAAAGTGACCCTGCTTTTCCGGCGCGACATGCGGCAACAATTCTTCGCGACCGTGTACAGCCAGTTTGTAAGGCGGCGGTAATCGGTCCAGACCACGACGCGTGTGTCCGGCGGCTGCCCCCGCAGTTGGCGATGGTAGGTGACCTGGCCGTAGGCGATCACTCCGTCGCCAGCGGGCAGATAGGTGACGTGGTCTATGACTCCGGGCCTGGTGATGACGTTGGCGAAGAACTTTTCGATGGATTGGCGGACTTCGTCGCGGCCATGAGTCTCAGGGCAGAGTT
Source organism: uncultured Acidobacteriota bacterium (assembly GCA_963837635.1). GTDB lineage: Bacteria > Acidobacteriota > Terriglobia > Terriglobales > Acidobacteriaceae > CAWINY01. The sequence goes on along the minus strand of CAWINY010000007.1, from coordinate 444,129 downwards.
GTACGATTGCAGTGCCGCCATCTGACTGCCATCGTATCGATTGGTAACGACGGTTGCTTTTGGCCGCGCCTCACCGCCCATTCTCGGGCTATCACGCTAAGTATTTTTCTCCGATCGCATTTTTGCTGACCGCAACGTTTCCTGCAACCTCAGCGCTGGAATTCCTTGAACTTCTGCGGGGCGACGGCCCCTCTTTGCGGTCTGCCTCGCACTCGACCACGAGCGCGGCTTGCCAGCTCTTGGAGTAGCCTTATGAGCGTCACCCGTCGAGCTTTCTAATCGGGAGCGCGGCACTGGCCGCTAGCGCTTCCATTTCCACACCTTTTTTCCTGCCGAAATGTCACTCAGACCGACGCCCCAAGCGATCACGAGTCGCGGTCCTATGCGCCGAGCAGTACTCCCAGCAACTCGATCAGATGCTTACCTCCAGCCTGCGACTGTTTCCGATCAACGTCCGCGGCAAGGCGGTGGTTCTAAAGCCCAATTTGGTCGATTACCTCCCTGGCAACGCGATCAACACGCACCCGGTGCTGGTCTTAGCCGCGGCGGAGGCATTCCGCCGTCTGGGGGCCAAGTCTGTCACGGTCGCCGAGGGGCCCGGACATCAACGTGACACAGTTGGCCAGCAAATCTCACCTTCGTAAGGGACCAAATGCAGAAGCGCCTTGAGCAGTACGGTCTTTCCCGAACCGTTGGGTCCAATGATCGCGAGGTTATCGCCACACTCCACGTCGAAGCTCAAGTCGTGAAGGACACAATGGCTGCCGAACGTGATGGTCAGCCGCCGTACCTCGAGCATGGTATTCATGGTCACAGTCACGCTTGTTGCTATTCGTAGCGCAGTGCCTCAATGGGATCCAGATAGGCTGCCTCCCGGGCGGGGTAGTAACCAAAGCCGATCCCCACCAACGCCGAGAAGAAAACGGCCAGCAACACTGCGCCCGGCCCGATCACTGTCTGCCAATGCGCCAAATGAGAGATGACTGCTGACGCCACGATCCCGAGCACAATGCCGGCGATGCCTCCAAGGAGGGAGAGCGTGGTAGCTTCCACCAGGAACTGGGTGAGGATGTCGCGGGTCTTGGCTCCCACGGCTTGGCGCAGGCCAATCTCCCGGGTCCGCTCGCGGACGGATACCAGCATGATGTTCATGATCCCGATTCCGCCGACAATGAGGGAAACCGAGGCTACAGCGGCGAGCATGAGCGACATTACGTGGGAGGAGGCTTCCTGCGCGGCAAAGATTTCCTCCATGTTGCGCAGGGAAAAGTCGTCATCCTGTCCCGGTTGCAGGTGATGGCGCTGCCGCAATAGAGCCGAGGCTTCGTCCTGCGCGGCCTGAATCTGCTGATCGCTCTTGGCCTGCAGCAGGATGCCATCCACCGCATCGGCATTCGCCGACTTGATTCCGAGTACCTTTCGCTTGGCGGTGGAGATCGGCATTAGGATCACGTCGTCCTGATCCTGGCCCGTAGGTGATTGCCCTTTGCGCGCCAGCACACCAGAGACCGTAAACGGAACGTGCTTGACGCGAATGATTTTGCCGAGCGGGTCCGCATCGCCGAAGAGGTTGTCTACGACCGTTTGTCCAAGCAGAACTACTTTGTTAGCCGAATCTACGTCACGCTGCGAAAAGGCCGTACCTTTGGCAACTGTGAGATCGCGCACCTTCAAAAAGTCCGGCGTAATCCCCATCGTAATCGTCGCCCAGTTACTGTTTTCATAGACAAGCTGTGCACCGCCGCGCACGACCGGCGCGGCGATGGCTATATCCGGACACTGAGAGGCCAGCTCTCGGGCGTCCGTCTCCGACAAGGTAACAGCAGCACCGGTGCCCAGGTGCAAGCCGGAGCTGGTCAAGCTGCCCGGGATTACGATGATGATGTTGCTGCCGATGCTTGCAATCTGCTGCTGCACCCGCTGCGTTGCCCCGGTACCAATCGCCACCGTGGCAATCACAGCGGCGACTCCGATCACAATGCCGAGCATGGTCAGGGCGGAGCGGACCTTGTTGACCTCCAAAGCCCGAATGGCGATGCGCATGGCGGAAGTCAGGCGCTTCATGACAACACCTCCTCCCGAGCACCGGCGGTTGAATCACACTTTTCCCGACCGTTCCTTGTGTGGAGGACAGGCTGATCGCCCACAATTCGTCCATCGCGAAAGCGGACAATCCTGTCGGCGTAAGCTGCTATTTCATCCGAATGCGTGACCAGCAGGATGGTGATCCCACGCGCGCGGTTCAGATCCTGAAAGATCTTCATGATCTCTTCGCTGGTGCGCGAATCGAGCTGGCCCGTCGGTTCATCGGCCAGCAGGATCTCGGGGTTGTTCACCAGCGCACGGGCAATGGCTACGCGCTGCTGCTGTCCGCCGGAAAGTTGGTTGGGCAGGCTGTGCTCGCGGCCCGCCAATCCCACGGAAATCAGTGCTTGCGCCGCTCTTTCTTCCGAGTCGGGAACGTCATGGTCCGTGTACAGCAGCGGCAGTTCGACGTTCTCCAGGGCATCGACCCGCGGAAGCAGGTTGAAGGTCTGAAAGATGAAGCCAATTTTCTTGTTCCGGATTTCGGCAAGCTGATCGCGATCCAGCGACTCCACCGGCACGCCATCGAGCAGATAGTGTCCCGAGGTCGACCGATCCAGGCACCCCAGCAGGTTCACGAAAGTAGATTTGCCCGAACCGGACGGCCCCATGAGCGCAACGAAACAGCCGCGGTCGATCGTCACCGAAACGTCAGCTACAGCATGCACCTCGACCTCGCCCAGGCTGTACACCTTGTGCAGATCGCGAACCTCGATGAGCGGTGCCATGGTTTAGTCCTATGTTTCTAGTCCTACATTCCGGGCAGCCTGCGCACAGGAGAGCTGGTTGTGGTTCCACTGCTGGCTGACTGGCCTTGCGCCAACGCACGAACCACAACCGCGTCTCCGGCCTTCAGCCCAGCGGGGCTGCTCACCGCCGTGAATTGTCCATCCGATAGACCGAAGCTCACGGGAACCGCCTTTAGTTTCCTTCCCGCTCAGTACGTAGAGCGCGGATGAGGGCGGCGCAGTGATCCCAGTCTTGCTAATGAGGTCTGAGGACGGATGGAAACGCAGGGCCGCGTTCGGCACCTTCAGCACATCATCGACTCGAGCCGTGAGAATGGTGACATTGGCGGTCATGCCGGGAAACAGCTTGAGATCGGGGTTGCTGACCGTAATAACCACGTCATAGGTGACCACGTTCTGCGTGACAATTGGGGCCTTGCGAACGTCGCTCACAGTTCCATGGAAAGCCGTATTCGGATAGGCATCCACGGTGAAGTTGGCCGACTGCCCGGCGCGGATGGTTCCCACATCGGATTCATCCACGTTGGTGTCAACTTGCATCTTGGTCAGGTCTTGCGCGATGTCGAAGATGTCCGGCGCCTGAAAGGACGCCGCCACAGTCTGCCCCACATCGAAGTGGCGCGCGATCACCGTGCCCGAAACCGGAGCCACGATCCGCGTATGGGCCAGGTTGATCTCCGCTTGCGCTAAAGCTGCCCTGGCTTGTTGCGCCTGGGCTCGGGCGGTTGCCAACTGCGTCGTGGCAACATTCACCTGGGCTTGCGCGGACTGGATAGCGTGCCCGGCGGCGTCGATCTGAGATTGGTCAGCGGTGATCTGCGCCTGGTACGCGTCATAGGCCGCTTTGGCCGAGTCATAGTCCTGCTGCGAGACCACGCCTTCCTTGAAGAGTCCCTGCGAGCGCTGCCACTGCACTTGTGCGTTGAGCGCATTGGCGCGGTCCTTGGCCAGCACTGCCTGCAGGTTGCTTTTATTAGCGGTGGCTCCGGCCAGATCGGCCTTGGCTTTTTCCACTTGCGCTTGAGCGGTGGTCACGGCGGTGTCGGCGGATGTAGCTGCGCCCTTGGCCTGGTCGACCTGGGCCTGGAAGATCTGCGGATCGATCAACGCAACCAGTTGGCCTTGCTTTACCTGGGTGTTGAAGTCGGCATAGAGCGCCTTGATGTTGCCGGAAACCTGGCTGCCCACCTGGACATTGACCACCGGGTTCAGCGTTCCCGTGGCGGTAATGCTGGCCTGAATCGAACCGCGCTCCAGGGGAACGGTTTCAAAGCGGATGAGCGCCTGCGAATGAGAGCGCCAACCGAGCCATGTTGCGAGTAGGGCGACGGCCAATAGCAACCACGCCGCGTAGGTTCGTAACCGGCGGCGTTTCACGGGAACAGGGATGGCGGGCTTTTCCAAAAAGCGAGTTGCGGTTGCGAACTCTTGGGAAGGTACGTCTTTCGCGGTAACTGCCATGGCCCGACTCCTTTCCTGATCGGAACAGAGCCGTTTCTCGTTTCGAGGGGCGCGCGCCCGAACGAGCGCCAAGCGCTTGTCGGGACTAATCATTATCACCTTATTCCAGGGGCAGTGCGGGTACAGTGATGCCAGTCACAGGCGATGGCCCATTCCAAGCTCGCGTAAGCTGCCTTTACCCGCCGGCGGGTGATCCCAGTCACAGCCAAGGGCGCCCTATGGGCTTAGTCTTTAAATAAAGGGGACGGAGTTTCCTCCGCCAGGAGGTGTCCCATGTCTTCACCTGCCAGAGCCCTGGTTTCACCGGCCAGAGACATCGTTTCCCCACAACTGAAGAAGATCCTGTTTGCCACAGATTTTTCGCGCTGTTCAGCGGGTGCGCTCTGTATTGCGTGCGCGATTGCCCGCTGCTATGGCTCGACCCTGCATGTGGCGCATGTTGTTGCCGCGGATCACGACACGACCGCGGCGCTCGACAAAGAAAGAGGCATTGCGAAAACGAAAATGACCCGATTCCTGCACAGTCATTCCCCCAAGGAGGTTCCGCACCAAGCACGCATTCACCGAGGCCCCATTGCGGATACGCTCTCCGCGCTTATCCAACAGGAAGGCATTGACTTGATTGCGTTCGGGACGCATGGGCGCAGCGAACGGAAGGAAACGGCGCTGGGCTCGACTGCGGAGCAGATTTTCTATCGGGCGCCATGTCCGGTGCTGACTTGCGGCGGAGCGCCTCCAGCGGCGGAGGCAGGGACCGAAAAGAAGCTTCAGCGGATACTTTACGCCACCGATTTGACTCAAAGCTCGTTCGGAGCGCTCCCCTATGCTCTGTCGCTTGCGATCCACAACCACGCCCATCTCATGCTGGTGTATGTGGATACGGAAGAGGTCACGCGCGATTATTTGAACGAGGCCGCTTTTGAGCAGTGGCTCCTGGACTTGTTACCTCGCGGCGTTGACCAGCTCTGCAGCATTGAGCCCATCATTGAGCTGGGGCCGCCGGAAGAACGGATTGTCGAGGAAGCCGCGGAGCGTGAGGCGGACCTGATTGTGCTCGGCGGACGCAGCAGAGTCGGCATGCACGTAGTCACCCCGGGTAAGCCGTGGGCTACGGCATCTAGAGTGGTTGCCCGGGCCGGTTGTCCCGTGTTGACCGTGCGTAGCTAGGCACGGATCGGGTACTACGGGTTCAAGTACTGGCAATGGCTGGGCTAGGTTAATCGACCAGCCTAGGAGGTAGCGTTATGACAAGAATTAGAGCGGTGATCATCTGCATTGCCATGGTTGCGCTGTTCCTTTTGGTGACTGCGGTTGTACTTGCGCAACAGACGGGAGTTCTGGCTCCATCGGCTGTCCAGGCCACGTCCATGACAGCACAGGCAAAGGCCGATCGTGCGCTTGGAAAAATGGAAAAGATGGAGGGAATGATTTCGCTGGTCGACACCGATAAGCACACCCTTGTCGTTACCGGACCGAACGGCATTTCGTATCACTTTAAGGCCGGCAAAATGACCCGGGTCAAGATTACAGGACAGCCGGCTATGTTCGATGATCTTGCCAATCACGTGAATAAACAGGTTTCCATCGAGTTCATGCCCATGGTCAAGGGTAACCGGGCACATACAATCGAAATCACGGGCTGAACCTTGAAGCAAGGCCGGCGCAATTGTCGGCCTTGCTTTAAACTGTGGGCGCGCGGCAAACGGGCGGGAGCGCAGAAGGAGGTGTTCCATGGCTGTCACAGCGAAGACCATGCCCTCGATTCGTCTGAAGAACATTCTTTTTGCAACCGATTTCTCTTCCTGTTCGGAAGCAGCGTTGCCCTTCGCGCGCGCCCTTGCGTCGCGCTTTGGCTCTGTGGTCCACCTGGTTCATGTCTTACCACCACAGCCGCGGTTGCCGCTAATGGTGGACTATGTGCCGGAATTGGACGCGGTACTTCAAGAGAGCGAGCGCAAGATGGCGGACCTGCTGCTCCATCAACCTCTGAAAGACGTGAGCTATGAGGTGCTGATCCGGCGCGGCGGGCTGTGGCCCGTGTTGGAGGAGGCGATCCGCGAACGCCAAGTTGACCTGATCGTGCTGGGGACGCGTGGACGGCAGGGGCTCGTCCAGTTGGCGCTTGGTTCGGTGGCGGAAGAGATCTTCCGTCGCGCAGAGTGTCCCGTGCTCACCGTTGGTCCGCACATCGTGCCCGATGGTCTTACCGAAGGGCGCATTAACCCCATCTTGTACGCCACCGATTTCTCTGCGGGGTCACTCAACGCGCTACCGTACGCCGTCGCTTTGGCGCGGGAGAACCAGGCGAAGCTACTCATCTTGCACGCTGTGGCGGAAGCACCGGAGGCCTCACCTGTGGAATTGGAAGAGTTCGCAGAATCCTCTCGGAAGCGCCTACGGAAGCTGCTGTCGCCAGAGCTGGAGCAGGCGTGCAAACCGGAGCTGGTGGTGGTATTCGCGCCGCCGCCCGATGCTATCCTGCGGATCGCCCGAGAGCGGGAAGCACGGCTCATTGTCATGGGCGCCAAGCGTCCCGGAGTGGCCCCTGGCCATCTGCCTTGGGCCACGGCGCATCGCGTGGTCTGTGAAGCGCCGTGTCCGGTAATGACCGTAAGAGGCTAAACGGCCTGCTCGAGTGGCGGCCTGAAGCGCGCGGAAACGCTGGGCCCAGGCTGCGGGATCTCAGGAGGAGCCATGGTGCTTGCGTCACAAGTACGCGAAGGGATGGGCCTCCGCATCGCACATGCGGTCTACAAGGTGCTGGAATGCGAGGTCAAAGCCGGGGCCGGCCAGCAGGGCGGATTCGTCAAAATGAAGCTGCGGGCCGTCGATAGCGCGCGACTATGGGAGCCGCATTTCCGTCCCGACGAAAAGTTGGAAGATTTGGAGTTCAAGCGGCAACCCATGGATTTTCTCTACGCCGATGCGGCGTCGTGCATCTTCATGGATTCGGATACCTACGAGCAAGTCGAACTGCCGCGAGAGCTGTTAGGCAAAACAGAGAAGTTCCTACGGGAGGGCATGAGGATACCAGTTGATTTCTTTGAAGGACGGCCGGTAAGTGTGATCCTCCCTGACACAGTCGAGGTCCCGATCGCCGATACGGCACCTCCAAGCCACGCCGGACAGGACAGCACGTGGAAGGACGCGGTGCTCGAGAATGGTCTGACCGTGCAGGTTCCGCTGTTCGTCGGTCCTGGGGAATTGGTCCGTGTGGACACCCGTACCGGGCGCTACGTGGAACGTGTGCGGGTTGAGAAGAAACGCAGCGCATAGGCTGCGCCGCATTCGGCAGCTTTACAAGTCGGGGGAGCATGTGCTCCCCCGGAAATCTATGTCAAACCAGTTGCAGCCGCTTACGCATCAAGCCGCCTTCGGCAGAGCCTTTCCGACGGTTACCTTGATCAGCTTGGGCCGCGCCTCGGCGCGCTTGGCCAGAGCGATCGTAAGCACACCGTTGACATAGGATGCATCAACCTTCTCGGGGTCTACCGTGGTTGGAAGTGTGAACGAGCGCGTAAAGGCACCAAAGCGCCGCTCCTTACGGCGGAAGTTCTCTTCCTTGATCTCCTTCTCGAAGTTGCGCTCTCCGCTCACACTCAAAACACCATTTTCGATTTGCACCTTGAGGTCCTTTTCTTCCATGCCCGGGACCTCGACCTTCAGGGTCAAATGCTGCTCATCTTCGTAAATGTCCACCGGTGGCGCAAAGGCCACGGTGGTCAACGGTTCTTCCTCCATGAGCGACAGCGGCCCTCTGCCAATGACATCGCCAAACATGCGATTCATCCGCTCTTGCATCGTTGCCAGCTCCTGGAATGGTTGCCAACGCACGATCGATGACATAGGTACCTCCACTCTAAAGCTAGAGATTGTCTATTGTTGTTTGTAGAGCCGATGCGATTCGAGAAATGTGAATCACAACGCACTCTGTCGATTTCCAAGTCACACATTCGACCAGATCAACACAGGATCGCCGCTTCCGACTCTGGGTCAATGTAACCTCTGACTCTCTCCGCGGCAGGCGCATTGATCGTTACCTTTCGTTATCTCTGGATCAGCTGCGGACCGTCAAAACTGAGCAAGGTGCATTGGAAACGACCTGGTGCGCGACGGCCCATACTGTGTGCGACGTTCCCCGGTGAGCTCCCATCACGATCAAATCTGCTTTCCAATCTGCAGCGACGTTCAGAATCAATTCGGCGGCTAAGCCAACTTTCGTGATGACTTCTTGACGGATGTAGTCCGGCACCAGACGCTTCAACTTCAGTTTGGCACTCTCAACCATCTCGTCCGGCAGCACCGGGAGGATATCTCTGCCTGCCGTAGGACGAACCGCGTGGACCAGAATCACCTTCGCTTGGTCCGTGCGCGTCAAGCACAACGCATAGGGCAGAGCAGCTTGAGACCCGGGAGAAAAGTCCGTCGCATACACGATTGTCTCGATTTTTCCCTCGCGGAGTCCATTGCGAGCTTTTGGTCCGACCGTCAATACCGGACAATTGGCATGACGAAAGATCTGCTCGGCGACCGAGCCGAGTACAAGATGTTTCAGGCCACCACGGCCGTGGGTACCGAGGACGATCAGGTCGATGTTGCGATCTGTGATCATTTTGGATACCACGTCCCAAACCGAGCCTCGCTCAATAGTTTCTGTGTACGAAAGGCAGGAGAGGGCGCTACCTTGGATCAGCTTAGCTAGCGCCCGCCGTGCCGCGGCGTCCTCCTCTTCCACTTGAGGATAGTGGACGGCGAGCGGACCGATGAGAGGTTCAGGACCAACCACGTGAACAATGTGGATCGTCGAGCCGAAACGCAGCGCGATCTCCCGTGCGTACATCAGCGCCAACTCTGAACAAAACGAAAAATCAGTGGCAAAGAGTATGTTCTTCAATTGTGGTTGCGAGGAAAGAACCGGTTTGGTTGTTGCCGTCGCTGCCGTAGACATGGGATATCTCCTCGCGGCGTCGCCCCTTTCGCGTCGGTCCTGATCGATTGTCTGCTCTGCTAGCCTCAGCCACGAACCGTTAGGACTGGGCACGTAGCGTGGCAGACCACCTTGTGCGCAACCGCCCATGGGGTGTGCGATGAAGCACGGTGAGCCCCCATTACGATCAATGCGGCCTTAGACTCCGCAGCGACGTTGAGGATCAGATCGGAGATCGGCCCAACCTTCACGATCACCTCATGAGGGATGTCGTCCGGCACGAGATCCTTTAATTCCAGTTTGGCGTTTTCAAGCAACTCGTCCGGCTGCACCATGACGGTATCGTCACCCAAAAGAGGAAGGAGCGCGTGGACCAGGATCACGTACGATCGGTTCGCGCGGGCCAAGGACAACGCATAGGGCAGAGAGCCTCGGGACCCGGCAGATAAGTCCGTCGCATACACGATCGTTTCGAGTCGCCCTAGGCGAAATCCATCGCGGGCTTTGGGCCCGACCGTCAGTACCGGACAGTCGGCATGACGAAAGATCTGCTCGGCGACCGAGCCGAGCACGAGATGTTTCAGTCCGCTGCGGCCGTGGGTGCCGAGAACAATAAGGTCAATGTGGTTTTCCTCGACCATTCTGGAAAGCGCTTCCCAGATAGGTCCTGCCTCAAGCAAAACCCGGTGTGGCAGGCTACCGAGATCGTGTGCTTCGATGAATTCGGCCATTCGAAGCTCGGCAGCAGGGCGGCAGTAGGCGGCTTCCAGAGCCACGGGCTCCAGTTGCATTTCGCCGACGTCGGCAGGATAGACATGGGCAACAAACAATGTCGCGTCATGGCGTTGGGCCAAGGCCTTAGCAATCGGCAATGCCCTCTTCGAACAAGGCGAGAAATCGGTTGCAAAAAGTATGTTCTTGAATTGCGGTCGCGGGGAAAGAAATGATTTGGTAGTTGCAGTCGTTGCCGTAGACACGGGACACCTCCTTGCGGAGAACTTCGCCCCCCTTGGCATCTCTAAATTAGCGCGTCCTGCTTGATCGCGCAGTGATACCGGTCACGGTAGAGCTGTTTAATATATTTTTCAGCTGTTCACAGGTCTTCCCCGTCTGCGCGGCGGCGGCATCTTCCCCCCTGAAGACTAGGCGTTTTCGGCTGAACCGTGCTTCATCGAGCGACGTGCAGTGGCTCTGCCGTTTGTTGAACAACCTCGGAGCGCCATTTGCCACGCACGTGAAGTTGGAGGAGGACAATAGCATGGCATTAGAGTGGGATAGGAGCGGAAAAATGCAACAGGCTGGCCAGTCCGCAATGGGTGGGCCATGAAAGTTGCCTGGCCGCGATTCAATAATCGGGAAGTCGAATCAAATATGACGTTGAAGCGCGGTTAACAGCAATCACTCGCCGGTTCTCCCCGAAATTGGCGGGACGCGAACTTCTTGCTGGGCTGCCCCATCAACGTTCCTCAACAATGGCGCCTAAGGCGGCGTAAATATATAACATTTACAACCTAGTTGCTTGGATGAATGGTGTAGTTCCACTCACCATGGAATTTGTCTGGCTTGAGGTTGACATGGGCAAACTCTTCATCCGTGATCTTTCGCCCCACGGGATACTTGCGGTGATCTAGGCGGCAGGTCACTTTCAAACCCTTGGCCGTCGTCGTTCCGGCGATCAGCCGTACCACCGTCTCATAATCGCGTAGCGGCTCGCCGCGCCAGTTGGACGAAATGAAGGAAAACAACCGATGCTCCACCTTATTCCAGCCGCCAGCCGTTGCTACCCCCGCCATCGGCGGTGATCAGCAGTCGCCGTGCCCCCAGATACAGGTTCCGGCCGTCGGCGCGCCACCAGCCCCGAATCGAAGCCACCGCGAAGGCCCCCGTGTCGTGGTCCGTGCCCACGTTGACGAAGCCCGCGTTGCGCCCCAGGTCGTAGATTCCGTAGGGATAGGCGCGGGGTACATCGGGACCGGGAAAATCATGTCCGTTGACCTTATCCGCCGTTCCGGTTTGGCGCCACTGGCGGCCCTGGTTTTGGTAGTTACCGATCAGTTCTTTCTTCTTCGTGTCCACGGAAATGACGGGCTCGCCTGCCCGCAAAGCGCGTTTGACGGCGCTATTGATATGACGGAACTGCGCGTCACGATCGGGATGGTCATCCCCTTCCTCCGTCTTGCGATTGCCCTGCAGGCTGTAGCCACTCTCTCGCAGGAGTTGGGTCACTTTGGTGTGGCTGACCGGGTGGTGCCGGGCTGTTAGTTCCGCCGCCAGCGTGCGGGCGCTCTTGCAGGTCCAGCGCAAGGGCGACTGCGGGTCGCCGCGTGCCGTGGGTTCGACCATGCTGTCCAAGGCGGGCGCCATGCCGGGATCGCTGGACGTCAACGAGTGTCGTCCGCCGCCCTCGTGGCGAATCCGGCCCGGGGCCAGCGGCGCGGCTTTCAATTCCTCGATACCCTTGGTCAACGTGACCCGCGATAGGCCGCAGGCGCGGCTGACTCGCGAGATGCCGCCATAGCCCAGTTCCAAAGCTTCGCTGGCAGCCACCAAACGCCGAGCGTGTTCGTCCAGATGCGGCCACATGCCAGCAAAGTACCGGCCGAGCTGGGCATCCGAGTCCATGCCCACCGTAATAACAGATCAGGATAGTAGATGTAAACGTTATTTATATACGGTGCCTAAGATAGGGGTCCACAGGGCTTTCAGAATTGGCGAAAGGATCGGATCAACATGACAACTCACCCCGATGTGCCCCATATTTCAACAATTCTCGTGGCTACAGATTTTTCGGATCAAGCCCGCCGTGCGTTGGAATGGGCACAGTCGATTGCGGACGCATTCGGGGCGAAGCTGATTCTGCTGCACGTTATCGACGTGTTCAGCTTGGCGGAGATAAGTTGCGGGATGACAGGCTTTGATCCGCTCTCCCTATTACGCGAGCAAGCCCGTAAGGGCATGGGAGCGCTAAAGGCGCTGCTACCCGATGCTGAGACCCTCATCCGTCAAGGGTCACCGCGTCCCGCGATTGTGGATGCCGCGCTGGAACTGCACTGCGAAATGATCGTGATGGGAACCCACGGCCGCTCTGGACTGACGCATCTGCTTTTAGGCAGCGTTGCTGAGTACGTGGTAAGAAACAGCAAAGTGCCTGTGCTTACGGTCCGTGTCCAACCTGTGTAGTTGATGTTCTTAGCTCAAGGACCTGCATTATCGCATTTTTGATCGTAGCGTAATCGTCTCGCCATCAACGACGAACCTGCCATATCCGTGATGGTGGATTGTCTTGGGATTCTTCTGCGCTGGGTCTCTCCACGCCTTGAGCACCTCCAGGACGAAGAGGTTATATTTGTTTACGAAGCCGGTATCGACTACCTTACATTCGAGATTGGCGAAACACTCGGCGATTAGAGGCGCCGCTACGTACTCGGCTGGCACCGGTGTCAATCCGAAAGCCGCGAACTTGTCGATCCGGCGACCGGAGCAATTGCCGACCTTTACTACCTTGGGCGCCAGTTCCCGCGCGGGCACGCCAATTACACATTCGCGAGTTGCGCGCAACATCGCAAAGCTGTGGTTGGCGCTGCTGACAATACAGGCGACCAGCGGTGGTTCGAACTCGACCATCATATGCCAGGACATTGTCATGACATTGGTACGGCCTTTTCGGGCGGTGGTCAACAAAACCACGGGGCCTGGTTCGAGCAATTGATAGACTAGGGACAAACTCAGCTCTTTCATGCCATTCGCCGCTCCCCTCCCACTATTCAAGTGACTTGCGGAACCGCAGAATGCTGACACTCAGCGTCAGCACGGCAAAGACAGCCATCGTGATCACGTTGGGCCAAAGCACGTCAAGTCCGACCCCCTTGAGGAAAATGCTGCGAAGAATCAGCACCACATGCTGAAGCGGATTGACGTAACTCAGCCGCTGGAAAAATGGGGGCATGCTGCTGACCGGAGTGCCGAAGCCGGAGAGAGTAATTGCCGGCATGATAAAGAAGAATGCCGTATTTCTCGCCTGTTCCTGTGTCGCCGCGACAGTCGAAAGCAACAGCCCCATCCCTAGGGCCGCGAGCAGAAAGGTCATGACCCCGGTGGCAAGCACGATGATACGGCCGGCAAAGGGCACGCCAAACCAGAATGTGCCGATCAGCGTAAGGATCGCAGCATCCACACATCCAATCAGAAAATACGGAACCGTCTTGCCCACGATGAACTCCCAGCGACGGATGGGCGTAACCATTACCTGCTCAAGCGTGCCGATCTCGCGCTCCCGAACCACCGCAAACGCGGTCAAGTTCATCACCATGATGAGCATGAGGTTGCCGATCACGCCGGGGACGAAATACCATCGGCTCTCAAAGCCTTCATTGAACCACGGGCGCGCTTGGAGTTCGACTTGCGGCACAAAGGACGCGAGTTGTGGGGCCATGCGCCACATGCGGTCCTTCTGATAGGACTGCGTGAACTGTGCGCCGACCTGGGTCAGGTAACCCAAGGCGACGAGGGCGGTATTCGAATTCGAGCTATCGACAATCACTTGCACGGTGGCGCCTTGGCCCTTACGCAGCCGCTGCGCAAAACCGGAATCGATCTCCAGCGCCATCAGAAAGTCGCCACGGTCGATGCCATAGCGCAATTCATCACGGCGAGCGGCGTATTGCGCGATGCTGAAGTAGCGACTAGCGGAAAAGCGGGTGATCAGGTCCCGGCTCTCTTGGGTATTGTCGAGGTCCAGCACGGCCACGGATACATGCCTGATTTCCATCGTGGCCGCGTATCCGAAGATCACCATCTGAATCAGGGGCGGACCAAACAGAATAAAGCGCGTGTGCGGGTCGCGCAGAGTCTGAATAAACTCTTTGACCAACATGTGACGAATGCGCGCGATGGACTGCAGAAATCTCATTGTAGCCTCTTCTGGAATGAACGCGTGGCAAGCACAATCAGCACAACCGCAATGATCGCCAGGGCGGTGAGATCTCCTGCCAACACGGAGACCGAGGTGCCCTTTAGAAAGACGTTGCGCACGATGTTGACGTAGTACCTTCCCGGCAGGATCCGCGTGATCCACTGGACGAGGATGGGCATCTGGTCAATCGGGAAGATGAAGCCTGACAGCAGAAATGTCGGGAGGAACGTGGCCAACATAGCCATTTGGTTTGCGCCTACTTGGGACTTGGCCGTGACCGAGATGTAGTATCCGAGAGAGAGCACGACCAGCAGAAACATTGCTGAGCTGGCAAACAGCACGCTCCACTGTCCTCGGAACGGGACGTGAAACCACCAGACCGACATTCCCGAGCAGAGGAAGGTATCGAGCATGCCAAGGGCGAAATATGGAGTGAGCTTACCAATCTGGATTTCAAGTTTCCCGACGGGGGTGGAGATGAGTTGCTCCATCGTGCCCCGCTCCCACTCGCGTGCAATGGTCAGTGATGTAAGGAAAGCGCCCACAATGGCCATGACCAGGGCTACTACGCCGGGCACAAGATTCGCCATGCTCTCCAAATCCTCGTTGAACCACGTCCTCGGCTGAAAGCTAACGGCAGACGCGCCTGCGCCTATGCCGTTACGTTGCCAATCGACTTGAATTTCCGCCGAATAGGCCTGCATGATCGCCTGGGTGTAGCCCAGGCCCACCATGGCTGTGTTGCTGTCGCTTGCATCCAGTAGCGCCTGAATTTCAGCGTGGCTAGCGGAGTGCAACGACTCAGAAAACTGTGGCGGCACCACCACAGCGACAGTGCACGCGCCATTATCGATCTCGTGGATTACGTCGCGGTAGCTGTCAGAAACCCGGACGATATTGAAATAGTCCGTGGCCTGGAAATGCTTCAACAAATCCTGACTCACCTGCGTGCTGTCGCGGTCGTAGACGCAGAGCGGCACGTGCTTGACATCCAGATTCACTGCATATCCGTAGATAAGCAGCTGGATCACCGGCATCAGGAAGACGATAAGCAAACTCCGCGGGTCGCGGCGGATCTGAATGACCTCCTTGCGGGTAATTGCCGCGATGCGCCGCCACTTCATGCGGTCGTCTCTTTCTGTCGTGCTGATGTCAGCGACACGAAGACATCTTCCAAGCTCGGGGGGATTGACTCCACTTTAGCTACGCGGAATCCTTTCCCCTGCAAGGTTTCTTGGATGAACGGGATTGAGCTCATCGCGTCAGCCACCACCACATGCAAGCTGCTTCCGAACACGGCGGCATCCAGGATTCCCGGAGCGCGTTCGAGTGATTCCAGAGCCGGTCCCAGCGGCTCGCATTCGACCAGCAGCAACTGCCCCTTCATGTGGTGGCCCTTCAACTCCGTGGGAGTGCCCATGGCGACGATGCGTCCGCGGTCGAGAAGCGCCAGGCGATTGCAATATTCCGCTTCGTCCATGTAGTGTGTGGTCACGAATACGGTGACGCCCTCGCCTACCATCTGGTGAATCAGTTCCCAGAACTGCCGGCGAGAGACCGGATCGACTCCGGAAGTGGGTTCATCCAGAAAGACGATGGGCGGGCGATGGAGTACCGCGCATCCCAGGGCCAGGCGCTGTTTCCAGCCTACCGGGAGGGATCGGGTGGGAGAATGCTCGCGGCCCTCCAGTCCAGCCATGCGCAAAGCCCACGCTAGCCGGCCGGGCAGATCCTTCTTGGCAACGCTGTACAGACCGGCGAAAAACGTAAGGTTCTCCCCTACACGCAGGTCGTTGTACAGCGAAAACTTCTGCGACATATATCCGATGTGCTGGCGAACCGCCTCGGGGTCGGCGGCGACATCGATCCCCGCTATCTGGGCTCGCCCGGAAGATGGCCGCAACAGTCCGCAAAGAATACGCATGGTCGTGGATTTGCCAGAGCCGTTCGGGCCGAGAAAGCCAAAGATTTCTCCCCGTGCCGCCTGGAAACTGATGTCGTCCACGGCGACGAAGGTCCCGAATCGCTTGGTCAAGTGTTCAACCTTGACTGACGGTGCACTCTGGTTCATCACGCCTGCAGCGGCAAGCTAACTGCCGCCTCTCCTTCGACTGCTGAAACAAACAGATCTTCGATACTCGGTGCGACCTCTTCGACGGACTGGTATGCGACTGCCTTGGCGTCGAGATAGGCACGAAGCTCAGGCAGCCGGCGACCGGCATCATCGACAAAGGAGTGGACTCGATCGCCGACAAGCAGAGTGTCTCGTACCATCGCAGCGCCCACGAGCGCGGCGCGAATGAGGTTTGGCTCCGGAGCCCGAATCACGAGCACCCCGCCCGGAAATTTCTTCTTCAGCTCCTGGGGGGGGTCGCAGAACATCATGTGACCACGATAGAGGAGACCGACCCGGTGGCAGCGCTCCGCTTCATCCAGGTAGGAAGTGGAAGTCAAGATGGCGACGCCGCCGGCCACGAGGGAATAGAGAATACGCCAGAAATCACGCCGCGAAACCGGATCGACTCCATTGGTTGGCTCGTCCAGCAGAATGACGCGCGGGGTGTGAATCAGCGCGCATACCAGGCCGAGTTTTTGCTTCATTCCTCCAGAAAGATTCCCTGCCAATCGGCCGCGAAACTCTTCCAGGCCGGCCGCGGCCAGCAATTCCGTCGCGTGTTGATCCCGCCTCTTACGCTCGACCCCGAACACATCCGCGTAGAATCGAATGTTCTCATCCACGGTCAGGTCGTCATAAAGACCAAATCGCTGCGGCATGTAGCTGAGGTCGTGCTTGGCGCCCTCGGGATCCTGCAGTACATTGTGACCGGCGATGGTCACGGCTCCGGCGTCGGCGGCAAGCACGCCCGCCAAGATGCGAAGCGTTGTCGTTTTCCCGGCGCCATCGGGCCCCACAAGACCGAAAATTTCCCCGGGATGCACCTCGAAACTCAGGCGATCCACAGCGCGCAACTGGCCAAAGCGCTTCATGAGCCCGGATACAGCGATCGCCGGCGTGGAAGAATCCATGGCGCACCCCGCTACTTCAGCTTGATATAGGCGTCCGCAGGCATACCCGGCTTTAACTCGTGGTTGGGATTCTCCACGTCTACCTTGATCCGATATACCAGCGTGACGCGTTCCTTTTCCGTCTGCACGCTCTTGGGCGTGAACTCCGCTTCCGAGGAAATGACTGAGACTCGTCCGTGATAGACCTTGCCGGGATAGGTATCGGCGCGGACTTCCACATTCTGCCCCAGTGCACCTTGCCCAGCTCGGTTTCCGGCAGATATACCCGCAGCCAGATGTGATCCAGATCGGCCAGGGTTACGATCGGCGTGGCCAGCAATACAACCTCACCGAGTTCCGCCTGCCGAACCAGCACGACTCCCGTGAACGGCGCGCGCAGCACCGTGTAGCCCAAACGGATGCGGGACATGCCGAGGTTCTGGCGCGCCTGGCGGACGTTCGAACGGTCAACCGCAAGCTCTTCTTTTCGCGTTCCTTCGACCAGCTCGTTGTAGACCTGCTGAGCGCGCTCCAGGGTAGCCTGGGAACGAGTTACGGCCGTAGCGCCTTGATCGCGGACCTGACCGGTAATCTCGTCCAGTCGATACAGGGCATCGTAGCGTGCGAAGTCTTTCTGTTTCTGCTCGAGGTCTGCCTGGGCATCGATCACAGACTGCCGCGCCGCTTCGATCTCCTGTGTCCTGCTGCCGGCCAGGCCGAGAGCGAGTTGCCGTTCGCGGACACCCGTCGTGGCCTCATCCACCTCCACCTGTTGCCGGTAATCGTCGCTGTCCAGTCGCGCCAGAAGATCTCCGGCATTCACCGTCATTCCTTCATCCACCGGCAGGTCAACAATTCGTCCCGAAACTTTGAAATTCACCAGACTCTCGTGCGCCTCGATGTTCCCGGAAAGTTTCAATTCGTTCTCTGCCGGCCGCTTAGCAAGCCACTGGTGATAAAACCAGACCGTTCCTCCCGCCACGAGAACGGCAATCAAAAGAACGAAGAATCGGCGTTTCATGGCTGTGTTCACCTACGGGCGAAGCGGGTTTCTTGGTGCCTGATTGGCGGTTCCGCTGAGATAGTTCTGATAATTCTGTTCTGTTGCGCCAAGCGCACGCGCCAAGGCGGCTCGCGCATCCGCATGTCGCGCCAGCGCAGCAATACGATCATCCTGCGCCGCCGAGAGTGAACTTTGGGCGGTGATCACTTCGATGTTGTCTGTCAGACCATTGCGGAATCGGTCTCCCGCCAGTCGTAGTTCTTGCTGGGCAAGGTCGAGAGCCGCTTGCGTAACCGTTACCTGCTGATCGGTTGAATCGAGATCGAGGACCGCCTTCCTGATCTCCTGCTCAATGCCCCGAGCCAAGTCGTCAATCTGTTCGTTGACGCGCTCCATGCGGCTCTCAAGCTGCTTTAGCTCGCCGCTGCGGTCCCGGTCGAATAGCGTCACCGCGATCGTCCCCTGGATTTCGCCGATTCCGGGCATTGTGCCGAAGGTGCGTCCTAGTGCTCCGTAATCTCCGTTGACGGACAATGTCGGGAAATAACGGGCCCGCGAGGCTTTTTGTTGTTGCAATAGGGATTCGCGCTGCGACAGCAGGGCACGGTAATCAGGGCGCGCATCAAGGGCGGTGTGCACAGCCTCGTCCACGCCTGGAATTTCCACGTGCGTAAATTTCAATTGCTCGGCCAGCTCGAGCGGCGCGCCAGGCTGCAGTCCGAGAAAGCGCGCCAGGCTGCAGTCCGAGAAAGCGCGCCAGGACAAGCAAGGAAGTCTGATAGTTGTCACGGGCTACCAACACGCTTTGCCGGTCACGCGCCAGTTGTACCTGCGCGCGAACCACGTCGATGGCTGTTGCCAGACCTTGGTTGTGCTGGTCTCGCGCTAGTTTGTCCAGCGCCTCTGAGGTGGCAACCCTGGATTCCGCAGCTTGGACCTCGGTCAAGGTCGATTCACCATCCAGGTAATAGCCAGCTGTTTGCCGGATCACCAGGTCGCGCGCATCTTGATAGTTAAGTTTCGCCGCCTGTTCCTGGCTGCGGCTGGCCCGCCAATTGAAGTAGGCTTGCCGATTGATCACCGGTTGGCTGGCCGCGATGCGGAAATCGTAGTAAGAAAACGGCCCCACCGTGGTCGGGAGTCCCGGCACGGAAACCCCGAGCACAGCCAAGTTGCGGTTCTGCTCGTTTGCCAGTGCGTCACCAGACACATGCGGCAGGAGTGCGGCGTGCTGTCGCTCGCGAGTCCCTGCCGCCTCATTCACTTGTGTGTTGGCGATGCGCACCCCGAGATTGTTCTTTAGCGCCAGCGTAATCGCGTCCTTGAGCGTCAGTCGTAGCGGAGAGAGTTGTTGCGCGGCGAGATCGACTCTCCATGCCAGGAGGATGGCCAGCGACAGCGCAGCGCGAAACGCACTCTGTCTCATCGCCTCTCCCCTGCGCTGAGCAAATCGTACGCACCATTCGGGGGACGACCGTCTCCTTTACTTAAGCCATGCAGCAGCAATTCAACGTGGGCTTCCATATAGCCATCCAGATCGAGCTGCTGTCGCTCACCCAGAATCAGCGCCCATACAACGGCAAGCACTGCAGGGCCAACAAGAACCTGAGGAAACTCCGCGATCTTCGTCTTACGAAACTCACCAGAAGCCATGCCCTTGTCGATCACGAGGCGCAGCGCATTAACCCCTGGCGTAATTACCTCCCGGAAGTAGACATCGGCGAGTTGAGGAAACTTGTGGCTTTCGGCGATCAGCAGGCGAAACATCGCGCGAGCTTTGGGATTCTTCACGATCCCGGCATACTGCCGCGATAGCACGTTGCGAACCAGTTCTTCCGCCGACCCGGCGAAGGTTCGCGCAAGGACCTGAAACTGGCGAAAGACATCATGAATGAGGCCGCGTAGGACGGCCCGAAACAACGCTTCTTTGTTCTTGAAGTAGAGGTAGATCGTCCCTTTCCCGACGCCCGCCCGCTGCGCCATATCCTCCAGGCGAGCACCTGCAAATCCGTTAGCCGCGAACTCTTCGAAAGCTGCCGCAAGAATCTCTTCGCGACGCCGCAGATTCACTTTCCGGCTGGGTAACGCCGGCGCCCGCTTCACATTCCTTCGGACTGCAGGATGGCTGGCCATTCTGACTGACCGTTCAGTCGCGCATTAAGCTCCTTGCCGGGAGACCTGTCTGTGCTCCCAGTCACGACATCGTGTGATTTTCGGTCAAGGAAGCGAGGCTGCGGTGCTCGTTAGCCGAAGCATGGCCTGATCGGCAAACAACCCGAAAGGTACGGCTCCCTGAAAGGACGCCGGACGCTCCGTCTCGGATGAGCATCGGCTGATTCGACTGGATTGAACGAAGTAGAAGAAGAGGCCGGAAGTACACGCCACCTCCGGCCTTGCATCAATTCAGAAATGTGACTTAGGTTCAGTTTCCCTTGGACAACTGCTTACGCCGCCTTGCTGGTTATGGCCACGATCTTACTCGGTGCACGTTTCACGAGGCTAATCTCAAGCACGCCATCCTTGAGCTCGGCTGTCACTTTTTCGGGATCGATCTCCGCGGGCAGGTCGAATTCCCGGCAGATCTCATTCGACTGCCGTTCAGCGTAGATTGTCTTGCCCTTCTTCTTTTCAGAGGACTCCTCCCGCTTGCCGGTAATGAAGACTCGGTGAGCATCCACTTTGACCTGCATGTCTTTCTCAGTGAAGCCCGGCACCTCGGCACGCACCATGACTTCATCGTCGGTTTCTGTGACCTCCAACGGCACCGGCTGCAACAGTTCGGATTCGGCTTTCAGCCAGTCGTCGAGATCATGGCCCTCAGTAAATCCACTCCATGTGAAGAGGTCAAAGGCGCGGCGGGCAATCGACTGCTGCAACTCCGCCATACGCGCCAGGAAAGGATCATCCTTGATCAGCGTGGAAATTACAGGTGATGGGGTTATTGCTGTTGATTTCACGGAAAATTCCTCCCATTGATTGGTTTCTTTGGTAAACAGGTTGGCCTTGCACCGGACCGCTCCAAGGGATACTGGCTACACTTAGCCGCGAACCGTCAAAACCGGGCAAGGCGCGTGGCACACAACCTGGTGAGCGATCGCCCACGGCGCGTGTGCGGAGGCCGAAGCGCCGCGGTGGGCGCCCATAACGATCAGACCCGCCTTAGAATCTTTGGCAATGTTTAGGATTATGTCGGCCGCGAGCCCGGTAGAGACGATGGCTTCACAATCCAGCTCCGGGTCTTTCGGTATGAGGTCCGACAACTGCCGCTTGGCTCTTGCGATTGCTTGATCGAACCCCGTTACCGTGGCCTCATCGCTGGCGATGGCATGCAGCAGCAACAGTTTTGCTTTGTTGGTGCGCGCCAAAGCCAGAGCGTAATCGAGTGCGTGGAGCGATGCTGGCGAGAAATCCGTTGCATACACGACGGCAGCCAGCTTTCCTTCAGCCAGCCCATCGTGGCGCACCTCGGGTCCGACGGTCAGAACCGGGCATGACGCGCGACGGAAGATCTGCTCGGCAACCGAGCCAAGGACAAGTTGTTTCAACCCATGACGCCCATGCGTGCCCAGCACGATGAGGTCGATCTGGAGTTTGCCTACAAGCTTGGACACCGCATCCCACACCGGGCCGGTCTCCACCGTCTGGCTATACTGGAGTCCGCTGAACGCCTCAGAGTGGGTCAGCTTGTCCAGTTCCCGACGCGCCACCGCCATCTCGCGTTCCGTGCTGCCAATCTGAATGCCAAATTCGCCCGTTACCGGCTCAATTCCGGCCACGTACAGCACATGGACAGTCGAGTTGTAACGCTGGGCAATGGCTCGTGCATAGGGCAGTGCCGCTTCGGCGCAAGAAGAAAAATCGGTGGGGAACAGAAGGTTCTGGAAGTTCAGTTGGACGACGCTTTGCGATGGATACGAAATCGCTCGCTGCGACATGGGACACCCCCTTACGGAGAATTCGGTCCCTTTATCACAAGATAATCCACAAGAGTGCGAAATTGCGGTGATGACCGTCACGCCAGAATTGCTGGCCTCCGTGAATGCTGAGCCCCCGAATGCGGTCCCCAGCATTCGTCCCTACGATGCACACACAATGAATACTGGGCATCCCGAATTGCGGATTATAGCCTTGAGAGTACCCGCGCGCTCAGGCTGCCATTCACCGTGCCACGCAACCACAATCAAATCAGCGTCGTGCTCGCGGGCAAAGTGCAGGATCTCTGAACCAGGTTGTCCTGCGGCTACAAACAACTTCAGCCCCACTGTCCGGCAAGGCTGCCATCGCCGAATCAAGCGTCCTACAAATTCGTTGCTCCAACTGGGCCACTCGTGCTGCGGTTGGTCTACGTAACGAGGGGCAGTGATTGTGCCTGGCTGTGCCGGCCGCGTACCGTTGCGGAAAGCAACATGAAGGGCGTACACCTCTGCCCCACTCCGATAGGCAATCTCCATCGCAGGATCGATGGCTCCGGTCATGGCAGGAGTGCCATCATGTGGGACAAGAATTCGCTGGATCTCCCAGGGGCGGTACCCGCGGTCCGGGCTGACTAATACGATGCCATGTGGCGCCTTGCACAACACAGACTCTGCCAGGCAGCCAAGCTTCTCTTTAGGCAGGTCGCATCCGGTATAGGCGCTCATGACAACCAGTGCGCTAAGCTCTTGCGACAACTGAATGATGTTTTCTGCGGGATCACCGAGCAACGGATCGATTACCAGGCCCCGAAGCTCCTCTCTGGTAAGGCCCATTGCCGTGGCTGTTTCGCTAGGAGCGGGAGCGCGCTTGCCTATATATGCGAGATGCAAGGCACAGTTTTCAAGCTTCGCCAGAACTGCGGCGATTGGCAGAGCGACCTTGGCGTCGGTGGTTCCATCAAGCGGCACAAGCACTGCCGCTGTCTTGTAACCTTCCGCGACAGCGGTTTCCGTTACAGCGGTTTCATGTTGCTCGGGCGCATAGGTGAGAGTATCGAGTTCTGTAAGCATGGCTGCCTCCTTGAACAACACGGCAATTCATGCTCTTTCTCTTTTTACAATAGGCGCAAACTCACGCTAGTGCCATGACGGGGATCACTTCAGAGTTGATTAGCACCAGTCCTGGGCTGGCCGGCACTGCATTCTTCTGGGGTTACGAGTAGCAGAAACTCGCTGGGTTCGAAGCCGCATCAAGCCATTGGAGCGCACCCGGGGCATTGGCATGCCTGGAGTGATGTGGGTCACGGTAGAACATCCAACAGGAGCCTATCCTGCGACCAGATGGCGAGTTCACCCACCGTCGGGAACTCACCCCGTTTATCGCGGCGTGTACTGCGGAGAGAAGAATGCTGCATTCGCGCGTCCAAGAGACGGTTGGCCGCTCAACGCCCGAAGCACCCTCGCGCCGCGATCAAGGGCTAAGCTCTTCCGAAGCAGCCCGTCGCTTACGCGAATACGGCCCGAATATCCTGCCCCGCCCGTTGCCGAAACCCATCCTGTTGCAGCTTGGCGAGCAAATGTTCCACTTCTTCGCGCTGATGCTTTGGGTCGCCGGAGGTTTGGCGATTCTGGCGGGCATGCCTCAGCTCAGCGTAGCCATTTTCGTCGTCATCGTCCTGAATGGAATCTTCGCGTTCATTCAGGAATACCGGGCGGAGCATGCCGCGGAACGTCTGCGCGAGATGTTACCTCGCAAAGCGCTTGTTGTGCGCGATGGCACACCAACCGAGATCAACGCTGACGATCTGGTGATCGGGGATCTCGTGCTATTGCAATCCGGTGATCGAATCTCGGCCGATTTGGCCCTGATCGAGGTCCACAACTGCACAATTGGTACCTCGACTCTCACCGGAGAAAGCATCCCTTCTACGGCGAAACCGGGAGAAACCGCTTTTGCCGGGACATTTGTCGTCGAAGGAGAGGCCAAAGGGAGCGTCACCTCAGCCGGGGCGGCGACCAGGTTGGCCCACATCGCGCAGCTTACGCGCGCCGGGCATCGTCCTCGAAGCCCGCTCGCCATGGAACTTGATCGCGTGGTGCGCGTTATTGCTGTGGTCGCGATGCCGATATTGGCATCGCCATGGGGCGTAGCGGCACAGATGTGGCACGCGAGGCGGCGGACCTAGTGCTGCTCGACGATAACTTCGCAACCATTGTGGCGGCCATTGAAGAAGGGCGCGCAACCTTTGCCAACGTACGCCGATTCTTGACTTACCACCTCACCGACAATATCGCCGAGCTGACCCCATTTGTACTCTGGGCGCTGAGTGGAGGAAGTATTCCGCTCGCACTTGGAGTTCTCCAAGTGCTTTCCCTCGACATCGGGACGGATCTTCTGCCGGCAGTCGCGCTCGGGGCGGAGGCGCCGCACGCACATCACCTTCAGCAGCCTCCTCACGGCAAGCATCTGCTGGACAAAGGTCTGCTGTTCTGCGCCTTTGGAGTACTGGGTCTGACGGAATCGTGTGTAGAGATGGCCGCATTCTTTCTGGCGCTCGTTGGCATGGGCTGGAGGTTAGGGTTACCATTTCCAAGTGGCTCCAACCTCGCCATGGCTTCAGGCGCAGCATTTGCCGCGGTCGTTGTCGGCCAAATGGGGAACGCGTTCGCTTGCCGCAGCGAGAGCAGATGGCCTGGCGTCCTTGGCTGGAGAACAAATCGCCTTCTGATCTTCGCGGTCACCGTCGAACTGCTGATGTTGCTTGCCTTCCTGGAATTCGCACCTTTGGCCAGAATTCTGGGGCAGGCTGCGCCGAATAGATCGGGATTCGTCGCCGCGCTGTTCGCAGCTCCAGCGGTGCTGCTGTCGGATGTTTTGCACAAGTATTGGCGTAAGGCTGCACCTTGATTTATGCGCAAACTAGAATTGCTACTCAAATGAAAGCCGCTATCCTGATCTCGCCCCAAGAGGTGTCGAAACAGCCCCTTCGGATCGAACAAGTTCCGCAACCAGAGCGCACCGAAGGTCACGTTCTGTTGCGTGTGCGTGCCTGCGGCGTTTGCCGCACCGACCTGCATATCGTCGAAGGCGAATTGGCGCCGCACCGTAACCGATTAATTCCCGGCCACCAGATTGTGGGTGAAATCGTGGAAGGGGCCACTGCGGAACTACCCATCGGCACGCGGGTGGGAGTCTCATGGATCGGTGGCACCGATGGCAGTTGCTGGTACTGTCGGAGCGGGCTGGAAAATCTTTGTGACTCGCCCACATTCACTGGTTACACCGTGGACGGTGGGTACGCGGAATACACCCTCGCCCGCTCTGATTTTGTTTTTCCACTTCCTCCAAGGCTCGATGATATGCACGCCGCTCCGCTGTTGTGTGCCGGCATTATCGGGTTTCGTAGTATTCGAGTGGCGGGTGTGGAGCATGGTGAGCGAGTAGGACTGTTCGGCTTTGGTGCCTCAGCACATCTCGCCATTGCCGTCTTACATGCCTGGAATTGTGAAGTCTACGTTTCGACGCGGGGAGCCTCTCACCGCAAACTGGCCACCTCGCTCGGAGCCGTGTGGGTCGGGAGCGAGACGGAGAAACCGCCGGTTGCACTGGATCGGGCCATTACGTTTGCTCCAAGCGGCGAGGTCGTAGTCGCCGCTCTGGCGAGCCTGCGAAAAGGGGGCGTCGTAGCCATCAACGCAATTCACTTGGACCGCATTCCTGAGTTCGACTACGACCGCCTCCTCTGGGGCGAACGTCAACTGCGCAGCGTCGCCAACATGACTCGCGCCGACGCTCGTGAGTTCCTTGAAATCGCTGCTGAGATTGGCCTTCGACCCAAGGCAACAGTGTTTCCGCTTGCTGAAGCCAACGCGGCTTTGGCCGCCGTCAAGTCCGACTCCATCGATGGGGCGGCGGTAATTATTCCCTAAGCAGGTCTGGTTCTCGTTCCTCAGGAGGGAGTGCAGAAATCCTCCGCACCCCCTTCTCACCTGTTTCGTTATTAGTTAACTGCTCATGCCGCCCGCGCCAAGACCTTTGCCGCTTTTGGCGTTACCATGATGCTTTTTAGTGTCGCAAAAATGTCCTTGGGGACGACAGCATCATGACGAACGATGTCGCACAGCGTGACGATTCCCTGCAATCTGTTGTCCCGGTCGACGACTGGGAGTCTCCGCACCTGGCGCTTCGCCATTAAAGCCAGAGCCGTTCGAACGTCGGATCTGGGAGTGCAGTAGGTAGGCTGCTTTGTCATGCACTCATCAACGAGGATGTCTTCCGGATTCCTCTTTTCCGCCAGTGCGCGCAGGCACAGATCGCGGTCGGTCAAAATCCCGACGAGTTTGCGCGTGGACAGATCGTCCACGACGAGCAAAATTCCCAGGTCTAACTGCTTCAACATTGTCGCAGCCGCACGTGCCGTGGTGGATGGCGTGCAACATTTCGGCACGCCGGTCATAATCTCGCTAACTCGCATACTTCACCTCCAGAATTTGCATTCCGGACCCTTTGCTCTGTTAACAAGGCAGCGGTCACCCCGCCGTTTCTGGACCGCTGCCTTGCCTCTATTGCCCTATTGGGCATTTTCCCTGATTGCTGTCATGGGAACTACGCCGCTTTCTTCAACCGCTCCTCCTCCGCAGCCGCAGGTCGCTTGGCGACCAACTTGGCGAGCGCCCTCCATGCGAGAACGTCGAGGTGAATCGCGCCGACGGCGCCCAGAATCGCCGGTACAACATAGATGCTCTGGTATTTCCACAGCCAGTGGCCCAGCACTGGCGAGCCCAGCCAGGCACCGAACCAGCCAATCATCATCCGTCCGAACAAGACGTCAATCCTGTCGGGAAACCGCGTGCGTAGTGCGATGTGATAGAGCGACGCAACTACGCCGCCAATAATGGTCAGCAGAAGAAATGAGAGAAAGTTCATACCGAACATGGTGCACACCTCCTTGTTGCAAAGCCAAGAGGACGGCCAGCTGCGGCAGGGTCTTTCACCGCTGTCGACAGCGGCAATTCGATATCTCTAGTTTTGGCTCAAGCTCATCTCGATTCGGGTTATCGTCCTGAACCCGAGAATTCTCCAGGGCAGCACGGAATTGTGGTGATCTCAGCGACGAACGCCACCCCCAGGAACACCACCTCTGTGTCCTCCGCTGCGGAAACCACCGGGCGGCTCAAAACCATGCCCGTAGGGTTCATGAAACTCGCGGAAGAGATGTGGGTGTTGGTAACCATAATAGAAAAGAGGAGACCTGTAGACGACAATTGGGGAATAGAAACCCCATCCAAAAGGGCTGTAAAAGATCCCCTCGGCTGGAACATACGTCCAGGAGCCAAACCATGGAGCCCAATACCAACCCGGCCCGATCCAACCTGGCCCATACCAGGCGGGACCGGCTCCGATGTAAACCCGTGCGGCGTCGACGCTGGCTTCCGACAAATATGCGGAACGCAGACCGCACCAGCGATAGAAATCATCTGCATATTGTTTGGTGTCGAATTTCCGAGGCTCAAGCTTGCCGCCAGCGCTCAGTGTCAGTTCGTGTTCTTTTTTCAGACTGACCTTTTGGTCGCAAACAAGCACATCCGCCTTTCCCTTGAAGACGCGAATCTGACTCTGATCGGCATCTAAGTCGTAAAGGCCATTTTTCAGCAGTTTCGTGATCGCTCCGTCCTGATTGATTCGAATGTTGTTTTCTTTGTGAATGTCTAAGGCCTCTACGATCGCGCGGCCCTTTTGTAGCTCAAGGTGTGTGTCGGTCAGTCCGGGCGAGATCATCTTTACTGCGCTGTCATCCGTTACTCGAAGAAAAACCCCCGGGGTTAACACGACTTCTACCCTGCCCCTTCCAGTTGTGAGTGTCTGATCTGTTTCTACTGCGGCGGACCCAACCGAATCATGGCTGAGCGACTGCATGCCGATAGAGGCTTGTCCTTCGACGTAATTTAGGCCACCCACTCGCGCCGGGCGAGTATTACGGTCTTGGCTCCACCCAGCGGCGACCGCGATCGCTGCCAGCACAAGGCCAATCAACGCTCTTCCAATCGAGATTTTCATGGCCCTTTGATCTCCAAGCGGCCGTATTTCTTTCGGGGGGCGAAGAGCCGCCCCGCACGGCCCTTCGCTTATCCAAAATCGAGAGCAGTTTTTCCGCGGCTCGTTCTGCCCAGAAATCTGCCGGACCTCGCATCCCGCGCTCAAGCCGCACGTGCCAGCGCAAATTCTCCGACTTGCTCGCAGACAGCCCGCAGCACATCATCCGTGCGATCTCTGCACGTTACCGCCGAAGCTCCGAGCTGGATGTATTCCGCGCTATTCGTGCTCTCGGAAGACTGGAGCACTATGCAACAAGGCGTTGGCTGCAGAGCGCTGATGGCTTTGAGCAACTCCCTTGCGTTCACTTCAGGAGGATGATCGCCGATCAGCAACAGGTCGAAAGCGACGGCGTGAAGGAAGCACATGGCTTCCTGTGGGTCCCAAGTCGTGGTCGTCTCGAAACCGGCATCTTCCAACACCCGCTCCAGCCGGATCAAAACGTTCTCGTTGGCGTCGACAACCAAAATTTGTTTGCACCCGCGCATATTGTCTCCTCGCTCGCGCTCGGGCGCGCCAACTCAGAGCTGCAGGGTTGGCGTAGCCATTCGGATCAACTTGTGCCGGATCGGGACTCCTCGGGCTCTTGGCCTACTCGTCATCCATGGCTTTGCTCGCCGCAAGTGTGGATGAAGTCTTGGCACCTCCGCGCCCGTGCGACAGTCTGCGGGAATACCGATCCACGATGTGCTAACCGGTCTCCAGCGTCCCATGGTCACTCTCCAGGCAAAACATCGCGCAGGAGTTCTGGGCGATCTAATGCTCTTGTTCTTTGCCGGGGTGCTGCTCTTGGCAGAATGGGAGGTGAGAGCCGATTGACCAGGACCCGGGCAGCCATGCACGACCAGCAAAGAGGAACTTCCGCGCCCGTCGGCTCTTATCGACTAATTATTAGCTTACGCTGTAGCAAAACAGTTGTCCGTGATGGGAATCACACCAGCCACGTTAGTCTTCTTGACTATCCCCCCGGACGCGACCTGCTTGGGAATTGCGTGCAGCTGCTGGGCCGCGCTGCTGGGCTGAGCTTGAGCAGGAGTCTCTGAGTGCCTTCTTGCGGGAACAATTCAATGAGGAGAGCCACCACCTCCGCAGTGCGAGCCTGCGCTTAGATTTGCCTCGTCACAGACTGGCGGGAGATGGCAGGTGTAATAGAGAGAGTGCGTCCCGGGGGCGGAAACAGATGGCAGAGACGCTGGGTAACGAGGAAATCGCGCACATCTTCGAAAAGATGTCGCGGGTGCTGGCACTGAAGGGCAAGGATCGCTTTCATCTGCGGGCCATCGCGCGGCAGCGCGGCCTCAAGGTCAACGAGTATGGAGTATTTCACGGCAATCGAAAACTGGGCGGAGCCGAAGAGCGAGATGTCTACCGCCTGCTCAAGATGCCGTGGATTCCACCCGAAATGCGGGAGGATCGCGGCGAAATCGAGGCGCGCAGGAGAATCGTCTGCCAGAGCTGGTAGAGCTGAAAGACATCCGTGGAGATCTCCACGCTCAAACGACATACTCCGATGGCCGCTCGAGCATTTCTGAAATGGTCGAGCGGGCCGCCGCGCTAGGCTATGAGTATCTCGCCCTTACCGATCACTCGCCCTCCGAGCGGGTTGCCCACGGCCTCAATCTCAAGCGGCTTGAGAAAAAGGTTAAAGAACTGGGGAAAGTCTGCCGCGAGCGCGCGACTGCTCGGCCGCAAGTGTTGCTTGGCACCGAAGTCGATATACTGCCCGACGGCTCCCTGGACTACCCAGACGATGTGCTGGCACGATTCGACGTGGTTGTCGCCGCCGTGCATAGCAATTTCAAGCAATCCAAGCCGGAAATGACAGCACGGATCTTGAGGGCCATCGAAAACCGCTACGTGAATATCATTGCCCACCCAACTGCACGATTGATCGACCAACGTCCAGCGATAGAGTTTGACTTCAATTGTGTCGTGTTGGCCGCCAAAGGGGCTGGGGTTGCGCTGGAAATCGATGGCTCCCCGTGGCGGCTCGACCTCAATGACACTTTGGCGCGGGCGGCCTACAATTCCGGTGCCCTGCTGGCCGTTACTTCCGACGCGCATAGCGCGGCGCAGCTTGCTTTCCTGCGTTTTGGCGTGATGCAGGCCCGGCGGGGGTGGGTCCCTGCACGCGCAATTGTGAATACGTGGCCGTGGCAGAGACTGCACGAATGGTTGGTATGCCGCCGGCCGCGGCGCACGCTGGCAATAAAGGCTGCCAGCTGAGGGTTTCCGTATGATTCCTTCCGCGCATATACAAAACGAAAAGCCGCCGGTAGCGTTCGAGGGGAACAGCCTGCGCGTGCTCGAGTCGCGCTATCTTCGCCGCGATGCCAGTGGCACTGTGATGGAAACTCCCCGAGAGATGTTCGAACGTGTGGCGTTGGCTGTCTCGCAGGCGGAGCTGGCCTGCGGGCCGACAAGCCAGTGTCATGTTTGGGAAGAACGCTTCTTTGAACTGATGAACACGCTGGATTTTCTGCCCAACTCCCCGACGCTGATGAATGCTGGAACGGTCCTTGGCCAGCTCTCCGCCTGCTTCGTCCTGCCGATTGAAGACACGCTTGAATCTATTTTCCAGGCCATCAGCCACATGGCGCTGATCCAGCGTTCGGGAGGCGGCACTGGCTTTGCCTTTTCGCGGCTTCGCGCCGCCGGGGAGCGGCTCAGTTCCAGTGGCGGCACCTCCTCCGGACCGGTTTCGTTCATGAAGGTCTTCGATTCCGCCACCGAGAACATCAAGTTGGGCGGCAGGCGTCGCGGCGCCAACATGGCGGTACTCCGTGTGGATCATCCCGACATTGAGGAGTTCATCGACTGTAAACGCGACGGAGGATCGCTACAGAATTTCAATTTGTCCGTGGCAGCCACGGATGAGTTTATGTCGGCAGTCCAGGCCGGTGGCGATCAGCCCATTCGTGCTGGCGATGGCCGGGTTGTAAGGAAAGTTTCCGCGCGTGCTCTGTTCGACAGAATTTGCCTTGCGGCGTGGGAAACCGGCGATCCGGGAATGCTATTCGTCGATACGATCAACCGGGCCAGTCCCACCCCAGCGGACGGCGTCATCGAAAGCACCAACCCTTGCGGGGAGGTTCCGCTCCTTCCTTATGAATGTTGCGTAGAGAAAAGAAGAGATAATTTGCGGTCAAACACGTGACATCGTCGGCGGGGTCGCCATACTCCCCGCGCGGCCCGAAAGTCCGTCCCGGCTTGAAACAGGATGTTCCAGGGATGAAAAAGTCCGGTTTGTTCACTTCTGCCAGGCGACAGCGGCGCAGGTACGTCCGCCACTGATACGTACCGAATGCAGAGCTTTTGGACCGGACGAATTCTGTCACTGGAAGGCGTGGTCGTGCTCGGTCCGCATAACCCGCGTGGCCGAACGCGCCCACCTGGCAGCGTGCCGCTTCACTGAGACAAGAAGAACGGTTTGATGGTAGTGTCATGCTGCCCAGGGTGCCTTAGGACCGAGTCGTGAACTTGCGATTCCGCTTTGTGCTGCAGCCCAGAAGTGCCCCGGTTCACTACTCATTACGTGACGGGGTTTACAGATGTTAATGTGTGACGAGGGTCGGTGTTGGCATCCAAGAGCTTAGCTGTGCGATGAAAGGAGGCGTTTGTGCAAGCACCCTGTCATCTGGATGTCATTGAGAGCTGCGTCAGCTGCAAGCTGAGGGCCAACCGAAGTTTTTGCAATCTGCCCAGAGCGGCCCTGCAATCATTCGAAGCTATTAAGGGCGCGATGGCCTACCCTGATCATGCTGTGCTTTTTCTGGAAGGACAGACCTCCCGTGGCGTCTTTATTCTCTGCCAAGGACAGGTAAAACTCTCGATGTCTTCCAGCAACGGCAAGACCCTAATTCTTAGGGTTGCTGAAGCGGGCGAGTTGCTGGGCCTTAGCGCCACCATTGCCGGCAATCCCTACGAGCAGACGGCGGAAACCATTGGGCCTTGCCAGGCGGGCTTCGTCAGACGCGACGATTTTCTCCGCTTTGTGCGCAAGCATAACGACGCCTGTTTCCGTGTGGCAGAGCAGTTGAGCGGCAATTACAACAGCGCCTGCCGGGGAATCCGCTCCCTGGGCCTTTCCCATTCGGCGGCGGAAAAGCTCGCCAGGCTGTTGTTGGAATTCAGCGCAAAGGATGGGCACGCGCAACGGCTTATGCCCGGTCTGCTTTCGGGTCTGACCCATGAGGAAACGGCCCAGATGATTGGCGTCTCGCGCGAGACCGTGACCCGCTTGTTCAGCGCGCTGAAAGATCGGCACATCCTACGGGCAACCGGTTCGAGCCTCGTGATCAGCAACCAATCAGCGCTACGAAGAATCGCGAGAACGGATGGCGGCGCGGGCGAAGCCCTTGAAGATCGATGTCGGCAAAATGCTCGACGAAGAGCCGCTTAGCCGAACCGCCAGCACAGCGAGGGTGGCTAGCCCTGATGTGTAGGGTGAGTTCCAATCCTATAGGCCGATGACATGAGTGTGACCGAGTTCCTGGGTAGGCGGCCCAAGAGAATTCTGGTGCCGCTTGGAGCTGGATTGTTCCTGCTCATTTGGATAGGAGACCACTTTGCCGGGCCCGAACTCGAGATTTCCATCTTCTATATCATCCCGGTCTCATTTTTCAGCTGGTTCATCAACCGGCGGGCGGGACTGGCCGCCGCAATCGCGAGTGCAGCTTTGCTGCTCGCCGTATATCGCACCCCGCCTGCGTATCACCTCCATCGAGGAATTGTTTATTGGAATGATCTCGCTTGGCTGTCGCTCTACGCCTTTATTGTTCTGATCGTCTCAGAACTAAACCGCCTCTACACGCGCGAAAAGGAGCGGTCACTTACCGACGATGTGACCGGCATCCCCAATCGACGCGCTTTCTTCGAATGCCTCACCGCCGAGAAGAACCGGGCAAGGTCCGACCGATCTCCGATGTCGGTAGCTTATGTTGATGTGGATAAGTTTAAGAGCATCAACGATCGACTGGGACACACGGCGGGTGATCGACTGCTGGCGTGTGCGGCCAAGGCCATGCGCGAGAACATCCGCCAAAGCGATTTCGTTGCCAGAATGGGCGGGGACGAGTTCGCTGTCTTGCTGCCGCAGACCGACATGTCAGCAGCTGGGGCGGTGCTTGGAAAGATGGTGAAAGCATTGGACGACGCCATGCAGAGACACCAATGGGCGGTTAGCTTCAGTATCGGAACTGTGACCTTTTGTCCGCCTCCGGACTCGGTGCAGGAAATCGTCTCCCAAGCTGACGCAGCGATGTATTCCGTGAAAGCGACCGGACGAAGCGGTGTGAAGCAGCAGCAAGCACCGATGACGATCAAGCCACCTCGTTAGCGTCTGCGGCATCATATGCTGGCAATCCGTATTTTGTGATTACCGGCGACTCTGCATAAACCCGCCCTGTTGTGATCGCTGTCACCGAAACCGAGCCGGCTTAGAAAGTATTGTCTATCGGCATTGAGTAGGCAGAGTTGCTTGGCGCTTTTGCTGTGGTTCTGCCGTAATTTCCATACTGCTTGTTCTAGACTGCTGGGACCCACGCAGCAGCATTCCAAGCATCACACCCGCGCACAAAGAGGTGCGGCAATGGTTGCGACGTGTGCTAACCCAGATTGCCAGGCGGAGTTCCGGTACCTCCACGAGGGCAAAATCTTCTCGCTAGAACCGCGCCTGGTGGCGGGTGCCGAGTCTAAAGCGGCGCCTACACCAACCGAGCATTTCTGGCTCTGTGGGGCCTGTTCTCGCACCATGACCTTGGCCTTTCACCCGGCCCGAAAGGTGATCCTCATTGGGATGGGGAATGCAGGAGCCCCTGCGCCGCAATTACTGCCAGCCACCGATAGAGGACAACAACTACCTGGGAAGGCAGCTTAGGCCATCTGGATCGGCATTCATGCCGGGGGCTGGGCTGGTGTGGCGAAGATTGGCACATCCCCCGGGGCGGCCACCGGCTTGGCCGATTAATAGGTACAGAGGCGTGTAGTCGCGATTTCGAGCACAAAGTCCGGGAGGGTGAAATGTTATTCCGCGACCGGAACCATGCGGGTCAGTTGGTGGCGGCTCAGCTCCGGCGATATGTTAATGCCCCGGATCTTGTCGTGTGCGCCCTGCCGCGTGGCGGGGTGGTGGTGGGCTTTCAGGTGGCCGAGGCACTGAATGCTCCGCTCGATGTGCTGATTGTCCGCAAGCTGGGCGTGCCCGGCCAGGAGGAACTGGCGATGGGGGCCATCGCGTCGGGCGGGATTCGTGTCTTGCAGCATGACCTGATTGAAACGTTAGGAATTTCAGCTCAACTCGTTGACGCTGTCACGGAAGAGGAACAGCGAGAACTGGCGCGGCGTGAGGCTCTTTATCGCGGCGATGCTCCTGCTCTCCAATTCCGGGGACGTACAGTCATTCTGGTGGACGACGGAATCGCAACCGGGGCCACCATGTGGGCCGGTGCCGCTGCCGTACGGCAACAACAACCAAAACGGCTTGTGATTGCCGTTCCCGTGGCTCCCCCCTCAACTTCTATCGAGTTGACGACCCAAGCAGATGAAATTGTCTGTGTTGCCCGGCCGGAATCGTTTTTCGCGATTGGCGGGTACTACAAAGATTTCCACCAAGTTTCTGACGAGGAAGTACGAGAGCTGCTGCAACGCGCCGCAAAGCGAGTAGCCAGTCGCGGCACGTCCACAGCCGCCTGAGCGACGATATTGCCACCTCTGGTGTGACCCGCGTCATGGCAACGACTCGGAGATTCGCTTATCGTGTTAACGATTGAGGGGCTCGCGGGTTATCCCAAGGCTCTGTAAGCCCCGTTCACGTTCTCGGAATTCGCCGCTGGAGAGAGCCAACAGTACCGGCGGCGAAGGTACCTCAGCAGCAGTTGGAGGTGCATCCATGAAGGACGTTCCCCATCCGACAAACGACGAAAGCAACCGCGAGGGCGGTGTTCCCGGCGGCGGCAAGGGCCGCAAGGATGAAGTCGGGCGCTCGGGCGTGTATCCGATGTCAGGTCCCCATCCTCCAGGCAATGTTGAGCTCAAACAGCAAGCATCCTGGGGACAAGGCGAGCGCGGTGCCTCGGGTTATGAAAACCATGGCGGCTCTGAATTGACCTGGGAAGGCGGACAACTGCTCGGTGGATTTGATACTGGGCCGGGCGGTGAACCGCAAACCCAGTTGGCGCAGATCGAAGGGCACGTGGATATTCCTCACGAGCAGTGGCTCGCGTTCCTCGACAGCTTCAGCCGCCAGCACTTGGACTGGCTGGTAACGATTGAAGTCGAAAGTCTCCCGGGCACACTGATCGCGGTCGAGCAGCGCCAATTGAAAGGGATCAGCATCGACCGTGCCGACGGCAAGGAGCGAGCCTATATCCAGGTGGGATACGGCACGAAAGAGCACATTACCCATATAGTGGACAGCCCGACCCACATAAGGTTCAAGCGATCCGAGACTGGTGCGCACGAGGGACTGGAAATCGAATCAGCCGACGGAACAACCACCGTGATCCGTTTCCGATCCGCGGCGCGACCGGAGATGCTGGACGGTATCGCAGTCTAGCAAAGCAAATTTCTCAACCCTTGTAGTCGAAGCAGGCCGTGGTATCGGAGTTGATTGGAAAGTGTTCGACACGCATTCAAAACCGGACGGCTACGAAGAAGTGGAGCACACGGCCGACTGGGCGTTTCTGGTTCGGGGGCGTGATCCGGCGGAACTCTTCACGAATGCGGCCCGGGCGCTCTGCCGGCTTGCGACCTCGAACTGGTGTGCGCTCCCTTTGACTCCGAGGAGGGAGAGAACCACTTCCGCGCCATGTGCTGCGCGGCCAATTTTGCCTTTGCCAATCGCCAGGCGCTGGCGCACAGCATCCGGCGTTCGTTCGAACTGGTGCTGGCAGGCAAGGTAACAGATTTCGACCTGCATCAGGTCTACGACATCGCGCACAACATGGCTAAGGTTGAAGAGCACCGCGTCGCCGGGCGGAGCATGCGCCTGTGCGTGCATCGCAAGGGTGCAACCCGCGCCTTTGGACCGGGATCTCCAGTCCTGCCCGATGATCTGCGCCCGCTCGGTCAGCCGGTGCTCATCCCGGGCTCGATGGGCACGGCATCGTTTGTGCTTTTGGGCACGCCGGGTTCTATGGACCAAGCTTTTGGTTCAACTTGTCACGGGGCAGGGCGGGTCATGAGCCGCGCCAAGGCCAAGAAAATGGTGAAAGGCTCGCAGTTGCGGCAGGAGCTTGAATCGCGCGGCATCGTCGTGCGCGCCGGCTCGATGAGCGGACTGGCCGAAGTTTCAAACCGAGGAGATGCTCTATATCAGTCCCGTCGACTGCATTGATTGCGGAGCCTGCGTTCCTGTGTGTCCGGTTTCCGCCATATTCCCCCTCGATGATTTGCCGGCGGAATGGAAGGACTTTACAGCGCGCAATGCTGCGTATTACGAGACCAGTATCACCAAGACGCTGTGAGCCGCAAGCGCAAGCACCAGCATCGCGCTCTCACGCACTCCAGGAGAGCGGTGACGCCAAGGGGTTCGGAATGTGAAAAACGCGCATGCAACGACTGCGATCCGTCCCACGGATAATGGGTCACCATCTGGCCCATTTCGGGGAATGGCCACGACGAGCACTGGCCTGTAACACAGATCACAGCATTCCACACAGAACGCGATAGCATTACACGTGGGGTGCTGCGATGCTTCGGTTACCCCATCGGCTGGCAAGCCTCTTGCTGCTTGTCCTGGCAGGATGCGCCACCGTTGCCGACCAGGACAATAGGGTAGCAGCTTATTCATCTTCATCCCTGACGGTCTCCGGAGAAAAGCAAACCCTCTCCTCTGATGCCGCGACCGCTTTGCGCACGAGTATCAATGATGGCCATCTTCCTCTGCTTCGTTGGCCGGATTTTAGGGATCGATGTAGCGACGTAAGAAAGTTCTATGAGCTGAACGGACACGCTCTCGGCTGGATCAGAGCAAACCGGCCGACGGATCAAGCCCTTTCGCTCATCGCCTGTCTGGAATCTGCTGAAAGCAAGGGATTGCAGCCTGAAGACTACGACGTGCCGCGTTGGGCCGAGCGGCTGGAGAACCTGCGGCAAGCCGTGCCCGTTTCGGAGACCGAACTAGCCAAATTCGACCTGGCGCTTACGGTTTCCGCCATGCGGTACCTCTCGGCTCTGCATGTCGGGCGGGTAAATCCCCGCCACTTCAATTTCGGATTCGACATCGGGCAAAAACGATGCGATTTGGCTGAGTTTCTGCAAAAGCGTGTTATGGAATCCCAGGATGTGGTATCGGTGCTCGCCGAACTGGAGCCACCGCTTGCGGCCTACTGGCGCACCGAGAGGGCCCTCCAGAGTTATATCCGTTTTGCCCAGGAGTACGACGAAGGACCCATGCCAACGCCTAAGAAACCCGTCCGCCCTGGCGATACTTATCCGGGCGTCGCGACGCTGGCAAAACTGCTCAGGCTGTTGAATGATCTGCCTGCCGATGCTCGCCTCGCGTCCGGTGATGTTTATCAAGAACCACTGGTGAGTGCGGTCAAACACTTCCAACATCGGCATGGTCTGCAGGAAGATGGGCAACTCACCGGACGTACGCTCGCAGAGCTTAATGTGCCCTTGGGCCAACGCGTCCAGCAGCTCCAACTTACCCTGGAGCGCTGGCGCTGGGTTACCCATGAGTTCTCGCAACCTCCCATCGTTGTCAACATCCCCGAATACAAGCTGCGCGCACTCAACGAAAAGCATGAGCCTGTTTTGGTAATGAACATCGTAGTCGGTAAGGCCTACCGGCACCGGACGCCAGTCTTCACGAAGGAGATGAAGTATGTAATCTTCCGGCCTTACTGGGATGTCCCTTGCAGCATCACCCGTGCCGAGTTGATACCTCAGATCGAACGAGACCCCACCACGTATCTCGCGAAGCATGCATACGAAATCGTCACTTTCGATGGCCGGGTTGTTGCCGACGGAGCCGTCAGCAAGGAGATACTCCAGCAGCTACGCTCGGGAAGGCTGCGAATCCGCCAAAGACCCGGAAGCAGCAATGCTTTGGGGCTGGTGAAATTCGTTTTCCCCAACGAACACGACGTTTACTTGCACGGCACGCCGATGCAGAATCTGTTTTCCATGCCGCGGAGCGATTTCAGTCACGGGTGCATACGTGTCGAGCATCCGGAAGAACTTGCCGCTTGGGTGTTGCGGAGTCAGCCTGGCTGGACTGCGGATCGCATCCGCGAAGCGATGAATGGGGAGACGACGCTTCGAGTCAATCTTGACCAGCCGATCCCGGTACTCATTGTCTATGGCACGGCGGTTGTGCCGGCGGAGGGGGAAGTGCACTTCTTCGATGATATTTACGGCTATGATGCCGATCTGCAACGGGCCATTGCCAAGGGTTACCCGTATCTGCCCTGAGATGCGTTCAATGACTACCAGCGGCGGACTCGGCCCACATCAACATGGACAAAATCTGACTTCGGATAATAACCAACCCCGCCACGGTGGAGCAGAAGAGCAGCATCGCGAAGCTTAGCCGTATCGGTACCGGGCAGGCGAATGTCGATCGCCATCGCCTGCATGTGCAGGCTATGCTCAGCCACGCCCGACGAATGTGCGCGAAGAAAAGCATTGCTCCAGGGCGCGCGATAACCACAGATGATGTCGATCTCCGCGCCCGGCCGGCCGACTGCCGCAGTCAGATCAGAGAGAAGATCAAACAATCGCGGATCAAAGTGATGGACCTCACCGGTGCGATGATCGCGCAGAAAGTGGTCGAGTTGCGCGATCGCGCTTGGAAGGTAGCGATTACCGATCCGATAAACGACCTCGATCCGTTCGTTGGTGTGCGTGTGGTACAGCTTCAGCCGATATTCCGGTGCTCTTTGCGTTGTGGCGGCTACCACGGGCAGGCAGAGGAACGGGATGGCAATCAACGGCAACCAGGTTCGGAGGGCTTTGGGGAAAAACAAACTCGTCTTCACTCGTTTACTTCCAGGGCACCATTCTTCCGGCAGTCACTCTGCTTTAACAGCGTGAGATTCAAATTATAAGCGAGATGTTGTTTTCACCCGGCAAAACGGGTCACACCGAGGCGAATTCGAGCCACGTCTGCTACTACGCCATCGGGCTCGAGTCATCATCTCGTCAGCTTTAGCGCTCAATCAGCGGACACAAAACTGGTTCCAGATCCATGAAGACCTGCACGGCCAGCGAACTGGTGAACTCATATCCCGGGCAGGCGCAGTGCCGAGATGAGATCGGCCACACCGAGCTGAGCCACCGGCAACAGCACTCAGCGCAAGCTGCATCTACTCATAGGGGCAGATCAGCCACGGCGTGTGGATGCTTATTTGTCCAGTGAGCTCGATAGCGGGCGAGTCGTGGGTGCGCCTGCCACTTGTGGTGTTCCGGGGTCGTGTAGAGACTAGGAGGACGCTATGGCGAAGTGTGAAGTCTGCGGTAACGAGTACGACAAGAGCTTCGAATTGATCGCCGCCGGGGCACGGCACACGTTCGATAGTCTGGAGTGCGCGATTCAGGCGATCGCGCCCGTCTGCGAACATTGCAATTGCCGGGTGATCGGACACGGAGTAGAAGTCGGTGGCCGTTTCTATTGCTGCGCCCATTGTGCCCGCTCCGTCACCAAAGCTGATGTCAAAGACCGGGCCGCCTAAGTACAACTCATCTCACAAATCGCGTCGCTGTACCACGGCACGACTGGAATCGCACGCGAACAGGGGCTCAGGGCTTGGCCGCTCTGCAAATCACTGGCCTCGCTGTAGTTTTTGGAAACGTCCGCGCGACTAAAAAGAACGAGGGTGTCCACCGGACAAGCAAACGCGCCGAACCGCGGTAACGAGTTCGTCTTCAGGCCGCCTGTATACCATCCTGCCGGCGATCGAAGTGGCGGTCGAACCAATCGCGTGCCCGACGCGCGACCTCTTCCAGCGCGCCCGGCTCTTCGAACAAGTGAGTTGCGCCCACGATCACTTCCAGACGCTTCTCGCAGCGAAGCTCGGTCATGGCCTGGGAATTGAGATCCAGCACCACAGGATCCTCGCCACCCACCAGCAGCAGCGTGGGAGCCTGTACTCTTGGCAGAAAGGAAGCCGCTAGGTCAGGGCGTCCACCGCGTGAGACCACAGCCGCAATCTGATGCGGCTGTTCGGCGGCCGCCACCAGCGCCGCCGCAGCTCCGGTACTCGCACCAAAGTAGCCAATCTTCAGCTCCCCGATTTTCGGCTGCATGGATAGCCAATCCGTGGCCTGAATCAAACGTTGCGCCAACAGGGCTATGTCGAAGCGCAGCTCGGCCGTGCGCCGGTCGATCTGTTCTTCCTCCCGGGTCAGCAGGTCGAAGAGCAAAGTGGCAATCCCCGCCTGCTGCAACACCTCGGCGACGTAGCGGTTGCGCGGGCTGTGACGACTGCTGCCGCTTCCATGAGCGAACATTACGACGCCACGAGCCTCCAGCGGCACACCTAAGTTTCCTTCTAAAACGACTCGATCCGCCTGAATCTGAACTTCCTGCCCGCTACCGGGATCGGGAACGGAGCTGTATTCAACTCTCATGCGACCTCCTTGAAAATGAACGCGCGGATGACCGCCCGCTTCGTTTGCCTTGGCTGAACAATGGCCCAGGAAGTTGGCCCACCAGCAGCAGTGTAGCTGCGAAAGCCGTGCCAGATACAGGTGACCCCAATCACTGACACTAAGATCAGAAACGAGTATTTTGACTGCGCTAAGGCTTCGGGGTATCCCATGTCCCATGTCTTTACCCGCCAACTTCCTAACACATTTTCCCATGGACAGCCGCTTCCATCACTGTTGCGGGCGTCCATCGCCAGCTCACCACACACAACCTGATGTCCTGCTCTGGAGGCGCGACACACGATAGCTACCATCTGATCAGAGGTGCTGGCCATGAACAAAATTGAGCCACTAAGGCCTGAGGCTCTGTACCGGAAATGCAATCCGCAACAGTTCTCGTTCCAAACAACCGACGAGTTGGAGAGTCTGACCGAGCTTATTGGTCAGCCCCGGGTGCTAGAGGCCGTGCGGTTCGGCATCGGCATTCGGCAAAAAGGTTACAACCTGTTTGCTCTGGGGCCGGCGGGAATGGGCAAACATAAGATCTTACGCCGCTTTCTCGAGGAACAGGCCTCAACCGAAACTCCCCCGGCCGATTGGTGCTACGTCAACAACTTTGCCCAGCCTCAAAAACCCAACACGATGAAGTTGCCCCCGGGGCGAGGGGTGATCCTGCAGGCCGATGTAGCGCGATTAGTAGAGGAGTTGGGTTCGGCCATTCCGGCTGTGTTTGAGAGCGAGGACTATCGTGCGCGCAAGCAGGAAATCGAGACCGACATTAAGAGCCAGCAAACAAAATTGTTCGACGATCTGACGGAGCGAGCGCAGTCGCAAGGCATCGGCTTGGCACGTACGCCGGCCGGCTTTATTCTTGCGCGCTTGCGAGAGGGGGAGATTCTTACCCCTGAACAGATCGAGGCATTGCCGGAAGAAGAGCAGAAGCGATTTGAGGCGGCCATGTCGGAGGTGCAAAATCAGCTCCGAGAGGTGATGCGCCAGGCCCTTCACTTGGAAAAAGCCGGACGCGACCGGCTCAAGGCGCTCAACCGCGAAGTCACGATTTTCGCCGTCGGTCATCTCATTGAGACTTTGCGAACCAAGTACAAAGATTTGCCGGAGGTGGTCTCGTACCTGGAGGCCTTCCAGCAAGACGTGATTGAAAACGCGGATGAATTCCTCACTTCGCCCGAATCCCCGGTGGCGGCCCTGATCAGCGCCTCGCAAGCTCAGATGGATGGCACCTCACCTCTTTTACGTCGTTACCGGGTGAACGTGATCGTCGATCACAGTGCCACAAAAGGCGCGCCGATCGTCTACGAGGACAATCCCACGTACCAAAACTTGATCGGCCAGATCGAATACGTGTCCCATTTGGGAGCGGTTTCGACTGACTTCAACCTGCTCCGGGGTGGGGCGCTGCACCAGGCCAATGGCGGCTACCTCATGCTTGATGCGGCGAAGGTGCTTACCCAACCGTTTGCCTGGGAGGGACTCAAGCGCGCTCTGCAGGCTTCCGAAATTCGCATGCAATCGCTAGGGCAGGCGCTTGGGCTGATCAGCACAGTGTCCCTCGAACCGCAGCCCGTGCCGCTGAACCTCAAAGTCGTTCTACTTGGCGAGCGTATTTTTTATTACCTGCTCTCTCAATACGACCCGGAGTTCAAGGCGCTGTTCAAGGTGGCGGTGGATTTTGCAGACCAGATGGACCGGAGTGCCGGGAGCGACTTGCTCTATGCTCGCATGATCGCGACCATGGCGCGATCGGAGGGATTGCTTCCATTCGACGCCTGCGCTGTGGCACGAATCCTGGAGCAGAGTTCTCGGCTTGTCGGAGATGAGGAGAAATTGTCCAACCAGCAGATGCCATTGCTGGACCTGTTGCGAGAATCCGATTACTGGGCGAGGGAAGCCAAGCGCACAGCAGTGACCGTCTGCGATGTGCAGCAGGCGATCGATGCCCAGGTATATCGGGCGAGCCGGGTGCAGGAGCGCGTAGTGGAGGAGATCCGGCGGGGCACCCTCCTGATCGACGCCGAGGGAACAAAAATTGGCCAGATCAATGGCTTGTCCGTGATCCAGTTAGGCCAAATCGCCTTCGGACATCCCACTCGCATCACCGCGCGTGTGCGCCTGGGCCGGGGTGATGTTGTCGACATTGAGCGGGAAGTGGAACTGGGAGGCCCGCTTCATTCCAAAGGCGTGCTCATCCTGTCCGGCTTTCTGGGTGCGCGTTACTCGGCCGAACGCCCGCTTTCGCTGCACGCCAGCCTGGTATTTGAGCAATCGTACAGCGGCGTGGAGGGGGACAGCGCCTCCTCTGCCGAGCTATATGCCTTGCTTTCGGCACTGGCCGAGGTGCCCATCCGCCAGTCTCTGGCCGTGACTGGCTCGGTGAATCAATACGGGCAGATCCAGCCGATCGGCGGAGTGAACGAGAAGATCGAAGGCTTCTTCGACGCGTGCAAGGCCAAGGGGCTGACCGGCGAGCAAGGCGTGATCATCCCGGCAACCAACAAGCAGCACCTCATGCTCCGTCACGATGTTGTCGAAACGGTCAAGGCGGGAAAGTTCCACGTGTATGCGGTGCAAACGATTGATGAAGGTATGGAGATTCTGACAGACATGCCGGCAGGCGAACGGGATAAACAAGGCAAATTCCCAGAGGGGACAATCAACTTCCGGGTCGAAGAACGGCTGGCGGAACTTGCCGAGAAGCGAATGGCATTCGCAGCAGCCGCGACAGGGGACGAATCCCGGCACGACCAGCGCTGAATTCATCTCGAGCCTCAACCCACTTCGGCGCCACGGCGCATCGCGTGGTCACCGGGGCGCATTGTCCAGTGCTGACGATTCGGGGTTGAGTGAGTGGGCGCTTTCGCGGTAACAGGCGAGCGGAGTCACGCCTCGGTTGCCGGTCAAGAAAGGAACTCCGCAACTGTGATTCCCATCACGGACAATCGAATCACGTAGGCGTAACGTGCAAGTCGATAAGAGCCGATGGGCACGGAAGTATCGTCTTTGCTGGTCGTGCAAGGCTGCCCGAAAACCTAGAATCGGCTCTCACCCCAACTCTGCCAAGAGCAGCACCCCGGCAAAGAACAAGAACGGCATACTTCGTCAAGAAATTCGATCGACGTTAAGTCTTTTGAATGGGCAACTCGGCATTTGCACTCGCGGCCAATTGCGCCTGGAGAGCAGGGGGCTTGCGGAAATGGCTGCGTTCAGCTTGTCACCTTGGGGCAGGGCCGCGCACCGGAGTTCTCATTGTCAATTTGGTCACGAGCAGGCAGGTGGCCTGCCCGTAATGCAGTCCAAGCGCTCGCCCTTGTCGATGAGCAAGAATTTGACGTTGTGATCATCGATTTTCGTATTGAAGGAATCAACGGCCCGCAATTGGCGCGTGCAATCCACGAAAGAGTGCCCTACCTTCCGGTCATTGTCATCACTCAGCATGGAGTGGCCAAAGCCGGTGGTGACATTCAGGGTTGCGTTGCCACGGATCAGGGTCTGTTCCCGACGCTCGTGGACAAAATCCGTGTGTGTGTCTCGGAGACCGAGCGGCAATTGGAGCGGACGTAGCACAGAGCAGCCGTAGCAGGAGGCCAGCCATGCCCGAAACCAGACCCCCATCCCGAAGGCCCAAGCCTGAGAAGGACAAGAACAAGCAGAAAGAAGTTTGGCGTCAGGCCCGCTTCAACATTGGCTTGCTGCTTACAAGCTTGCTCCTCTTGTGGCTCTTTCAGGTATGGGTCCTGTCGCCACTTGTAAACCAGAACACGGAAATCGCCTACAGCGACTTCAAGAAGAAACTGGCAGACCACCAAATCGTGGACGTGACCATCGGGGATACTCGCATCGAAGGCGTGATGAAAAACCCGAAGGCAGAAGGCGCTTCGGCCACCATCCCGTTCAACACCGTGTTCGTCCGCGAAGCCGACCCCAAACTGATTGAAGACCTGCAGAATG
This sequence comes from uncultured Acidobacteriota bacterium, assembly GCA_963837635.1. Taxonomy (GTDB): domain Bacteria; phylum Acidobacteriota; class Terriglobia; order Terriglobales; family Acidobacteriaceae; genus CAWINY01. The sequence continues at coordinate 399,418 of CAWINY010000007.1, read as the reverse complement.
CAAATGTCTCCTACCGTTTTCAGCGGCCGTCCAATGCCATGTTGTTGTTTTATGTTTTGCCTTACGTGTTGCTTGGTGCTTTCTGTATCTGGCGTACCGCCGAGCACGGGCAATCGCGGGGGGTGGCGGAGGATTAGGCAGCATTTTCGGCGTGGGCAAGAGCAAAGCTATTGAGGTGAAGCCCGAGGACGTCAAGGTGACATACAAGGATGTAGGCGGGGCAGACGAGGCGATCGCGGAACTGCAAGAGATTATTCAGTTTTTGAAGGAACCGGAGCGGTTCGCAACCCTAGGCGGGCGCATTCCCAAGGGGGTGCTGCTCGTCGGACCGCCCGGCACGGGCAAGACGCTCATCGCCAAAGCAACTGCCGGCGAGGCTCACGTACCCTTCTTCGAAACCAGTGGTTCGGAGTTTGTTGAGATGTTCGTGGGCGTGGGAGCAGCGCGAGTGCGGGACTTGTTCGAGCAGGCTCGCAAATTAGCTCCCGCGATCGTGTTCATCGATGAGATTGACGCGATTGGCCAAAGCCGCGGCGGAGTCATGCGTCTGGGAACGAATGAGGAGCGTGAGCAGACGCTCAATCAACTCCTGGGCGAGATTGACGGTTTCAAGACGGATGCGAGTGCGCCAGTCATCATCATGGCCGCCACCAACCGTCCGGAGGTGCTCGATCCCGCCCTTCTCCGTGCCGGTCGCTTTGATCGCCAGATAGCCATTGGTAACCCAGACCTCATCGGACGAGTCGAAATCCTGAGCATTCACAGCAGGACCATAAAGCTGGCGGCGGATTTCAACATGGAGGCAGCCGCTCGCATGACTGCAGGATTCAGTGGCGCGGACCTGGCGAACGCAATGAATGAAGCCGCATTACTGGCTGCCCGTCGGCAGGCTGCCGCCGTCACGTTGAGTGATTTCGAGCTGGCTATCGAACGCGTCATCGCGGGCTCGGAAAAAAAGAGCCGAGTGCTGAATGACCAGGAACGAACCACCGTCGCATACCACGAATCAGGCCATGCGCTCGTGGCCGAGTTGGTACAGCATGGCCAGCCAGTTAGCAAGATCAGTATCGTTCCACACAGCCGTGGCGCTTTGGGTTACACCATGCAATTGCCGGCGGAGGATCGCTACCTGCTCACGATTGAGGAACTGCAGGATCGAATCGCGGTCATGCTGGGTGGACGAGCTGCGGAGATGGTGAAATTCCACACCATCAGTACTGGAGCGAGCGACGATATCAGCCGGGCAACGGATTTGGCTCGCCGGATGATCACCGAATTTGGCATGAGCGACAAGCTCGGGTCAGTGCGCTATGCCGGTCAACAACTCCAATTTCTGGGTAGATCAGTCGAGGACAACTCGCCCATCAGTCCAGAGACCCGGGAAGTGATAGACAGAGAAGTGCAGCGCCTCATTACAGAACAATATAGCCGCGCCCAGGACATACTGGCCAAGCATTACCTGGCTCTGCAGGCTTTGGCTAAGGAACTTCTGGAGCACGAAACTGTCGACGGCAGCGTGATTCGGAAATCTCTGGCAGAGGTTGCGACTACCGCCTCTCATGCTAGTGGCGTTTAGGAAGGCTACTGCATCGATCGGCGAAACGCTGTTGCACCGCTCAGAAGCTGATTTGTTCAGAAACCCAGCGGGAAAACGGTGATGGCGGGGCGCGTTTGAAAGCGCGGCTTCGGGGGCTGCAGAGGGTGTAAATAGAACTGTGTAAAGGGCCATGGGACGAGGAGAATGAGAACCCCATGGCAATCGACAAGAAGTTGATCGACCAACTGCTGACGGACTACAAGAAACCCGAGGATATCATCGGGGAAACCGGTCTGCTGAAAGAGTTGACCAAAGCCATTCTGGAACGGGCGCTGGAAGCAGAGATCACCGAGCATCTGGGCTACGAGAAGCACGACCCGGCGGGCCACCACCGGGGCAACAGCCGCAACGGCAAGAACCGAAAAACCCTGAAGGGAGACTTTGGCGAGTTGGAACTGGAGACGCCGCGCGACCGCCAGGCCAGCTTCGAGCCCAAGCTGGTGGGCAAGCGCCAGACGCGCTGGACCGGCTTCGACGACAAGATCATCTCCCTGTATGCCCGGGGGATGACCACGCGCGAGATCCAGGGGCATCTGGAGGAGATGTACAAGGTGGACGTGTCGCCCACGCTGATCTCCAACGTCACCGAGGCGGTGCTGGAAGAAGTAAAGCAGTGGCAGGGCCGACCGCTGGAAGAGTTGTATCCGATCGTGTACTTGGACGCGCTGATGGTGAAGGTGCGCGACGAGGGCCACATCCAGAACAAGGCGATCTATGTGGTGCTGGGCGTGAACCTGGAAGGGCAGAAGGAAGTGCTGGGGCTGTGGGTGGCGCAGACGGAAGGAGCCAAGTTCTGGCTGCAGGTGCTGACGGAACTGCAGAATCGCGGCGTCAAGGATATCTTCATCGCCTGCGTGGATGGGCTGAAGGGCTTTCCGGAAGCCATCGAGGCGGTGTATCCGCGCACGGAGGTGCAGCTCTGTATCGTGCATCTGGTGCGGGCTTCGCTCAATTACGTGCCCTGGAAACTGCGCAAGCCGGTAGCCGCCGATCTGCAATCGATCTATCGCGCGGCCACGACGGTCGAGGCCGAACAGGCTCTGCAGGAACTGGAAAGCAAGTGGAAAGCCTACCCCAGCGTGAGTCAGGTATGGCGGCGGAACTGGGCGCGGATCACGCCCTTTTTCAACTATCCGCCCGAGATCCGGCGGGCGATTTACACCACCAACAGCGTGGAATCGTTGAACCGGTCGCTGCGCAAGATCATCAAAATCCGCGGCGGTTTTCCTCACCAAGACGCGGCGCTCAAGTTGCTGTTCTTGGCCCTTCGCCAGGCGGCGAAGAAGTGGACCATGCCGATTGCCCACTGGCGCGAAGCCCTGAACCACTTCACCATTCTGTGGCCCGATCGGATGCCGGCCTTCGAGAGAGTTACGCAATGACCAGGCAGAACGCTTCTACGGAGATGGGCAGGGGAAGGGATACCCTTCCCCTGCACCCCATCCCAAAAACAAACCTTGGCCATTTACACGGAACTCTGGACACACCCGGGCTGCATCTCATCGGAGCATTCCCTTGACCACCACATCGACGGCCTGTTCCTCGGTGAGGCCGAGGACCATCAGCGTTTCTACCTGTTTTTTGTCTACGCTTCCAATGGCCGCTTCGTGGGTCAGCTTGGCACGATCGTCTAAGACAAGCAGGCGCGGCACCGCGCTGACCCGCGCATCCTTTCCCTTAATGATCTCGCGCCACACTTGACGTAGTCAGGGATGAACAGATCGTCTCAATGCTATCTTCCGGTTTGTAGAGCTGCTTAGCCGGCGCCTCGCATCGCTCTTCTTTGCTGAGCAGAGTCGGCCTTTTGGCATCCTGCTCGGCGTTGGATTTCGCTGCCACCTTTTTCAGAACCGGCTTCATCTCCTCGAATACAGTCGTCTGCACAATCCACGATTCTTTCTTCGGCAGATACATCATCTCGCGCTTGCTCTGAACCATGCGCTCATAAAACGGCGGATGGGTACGAAACCAGCTCGCCCCGATGGCATAGCCGTGCTTGCTCGCCAGTTTGTCAAAGAAGCGAATGAAACCGTTGGGATCATAGCCAGTTTTCCAGACGTATTGGATACCGAGTTGGTCTGCCTCCAGTTCGAAGTCGCGGCTAATGAAATGGGAGTTCCCCCGGCTCTGCCGGGGAGGCACGCGAAGTTTGACAGATACGGGAGTCCATCCAAGAAACTCCTGGCGTGAGCCGCGAAGCACACGCAAAGGAGAAACTGGATGGACGAGTATGAAAGCTTAAGCCACTCGAAATGGGAGTGCAAATACCATGTGGTGTTTATCCCAAAGGGCCGGCGGAAAGCGTTGTATGGGGAGTTGCGGAAGTATTTGGGAGAGGTGTTCCGCAAACTGGCGGAGCAGAAGGAAAGCCGGATTGAGGAAGGGCATCTGCTGGCGGACCACGTGCACATGTTGATATCGATCCCGCCGAAGTACGCGGTGGCGCAGGTGGTTGGGTTTATGAAAGGGAAGAGTGCGATTCATCTGGCGCGAGTGTACGGAGGGCGGAAACAGAATTTTGTAGGGCAGAGTTTCTGGGCGCGGGGATACTTTGTGTCGACGGTCGGGCGGGACGAGACATCGATCCGAGAGTACATCCGCACGCAGGAGGAAGAGGACAAGCGCCTGGATCAGTTGAACATGTGGCGCTGAAGGGGCCACCTTCAGGTGGCCAAGAATGTCGGGGCCGCGTTAGCGACCCCGCTCAGCCGCTTTGAGCGGCTCACATCCTAAAGCCCCCGGCTCTGCCGGGGGATATTTACCGCCCAGCAGGTTGAGGTCAAGCGCGAACCCCAGGCCGTAGAACCCATATTGCAGAGCGTAGGCTGTGCCGATTCCGCTCACCCCCCGGTGAGGATCATGGCGGCAATCTGCGCCGACTGGAATGCGAGTGAAGAAATCACCGCCTTTTTGTAAAGCCTGTAACTGTGTCTGGCCACGACATGGGATATCTCGTGGGCTATTACGCCCGCGAGTTCAGATTCGTCCTCTGTCTCATCCAGCAGACCACGTTCCACAAACAGGAACCCTCCGGGCAAGGCAAACGCATTGACCTCGCGCGAATCGAGCACGACAACTTTCAACGGAACTTGCAGGTCAGAATTTTTGGCTATGTGCTGCGCAACAGTATTCACATAATCCTGGATCTGTTGATTCGCCAGCTCAGGCGGCATGGCGCCTCGCTGCCGCAACTCGCGGACAGCTTCCTGGCCACGCTCAATATCATCTTGCTGGTTCTTTACAATTTGGCGAAAGCCAATGTCGTCCACGTTCGCCCAGCGCCGCTGCTGGTATGCACCCGACAAAATCTGCTGCTGTATCTGCTGCAACTGTGCCGGCCATTTCTCGATCAGCTCCAGTTTGGCACGGCTGTTATCGAAAGCGGTTGGAATCAGTTGCTGCGTGAGTACGTCCATCTGCGCCTTAGAGGAGCGCAGGTCCTGGATGCGGCAATGCAATTCGTGGCGCTTGGCTTCATCGATGCTGCGGCTGGAGCGTTTCAGCTCGGCGAGAAGTCCGTTTGCCTGCTTTTCATAAACGCGGGAGTTCGCCCCAGCTTCTTGTTTGCAGTATTTTTCCGAGTCGCTCAGGTGTTGGCGCATCGCCTCCATGTCTTTTAAGCTGAACTGCAACTCTGGGGCAACGTCGAATAACGCCTCATACGGGAGCAATGTCTTTGCGTGCAGTTCGTTATGTACCGCAGGGGGCAGCGACGGCTGAGGCGGCGTCAGATGACGCCTTTCACAGCCTATGAGAAGCAGAGCGCACGCAGCAAGTAAGGTACTCCGGAGCGCGTCCTTGCTCATGAGGTGGCTCCTTTTCAGAGCTCACTCACTCACCGTGTGAGGGTAAGGCAGGCTGAAGGCGATTCGCTGTGATGGCAGTCACGAGTGTCGTGCCGCTCAGGAGAATGCGCTCGCTGGTCACACGAAGCCACCTTTGATCGCCCGCACGTCGAATGAGCCCGAGGAAGAACCCGATTTCCACGGGCTCACGCTTCCGGCGCTGACATGCACTCACGTATGCCTCGTACCAATTACCGCGCGGCCCTTTGATCCGCTGTTCCGTCTAACTCTTTTTCGATGTCACGGCTGTAAACACCGCGGCTAATTGGTGCACTTTATTGCTGCCGCACTTCGGGCAGACGACCTTCTGTTCCTCGTACTCGTGAAGGGTTAACACCACTTCGAATTGTTTGTCGCAGAGTTCGCAGAAATACTCATAAACTGGCATAAAACACCTCGCAAACCGGAAAGGTATCAACTGCGCATATCGTGTTATTAGGTGCGAAAGGCCGTGCCAGCTCAAAGGTTCAACGTTGGCGTGGCCGTTCGGATCAATCTGTGGCGAATCGGCATTCCTCGTACTCGCGGTCCCATCCTCATCCACGGTTTTGCTCGCCGCATCTGGGGATGCAATTTCGGAATCTCCGTGCCTGTCCGAAACTCGGCGGCGGTGCCGACCCAGGATTGGCTAATCGGTCTCCTGACTCCCATGGTCGCTCTCCACAAGAACATCGCAGTAGGAGTTCTGGGCGATGTATGCTGCTGTTCTTCTTTGCCGGGGTGCTGCTCTTCGCAGAGTTGGAGTGAGAGCCGATTGATCCGTGTTCGGGCAGCCTTGCACGACCAGCAAAGACGAAATATCTGTGGCCGTCGGCTCTTATCGACTTGGCTACAGGCTACGCCGAAGCAATCCAGTTGTCCGTGATGAGAATCACACCAGCCGCGTTGTTTTGTTGTCAGCCCCCGGGCGTCGCCACTGCTGTTGGAAGTTTCGGTGCAGCCGCGGATCCGGGCTGCTGCTGGCCATGTCTGCTTCGACTATCGCTGCCGACGTGACCCTCGTCACAGACGGGGAACTGAATCAGCAAGAGCATAATGCGTGACGAGGCAAGCACCTCCGCTTACGAGTGCCCGCACCCGAACAGCGACTGGAACTCACGAGTTCGTAGTTGGCGACAGCTGGAGAGCCATCATGAAGACTCCAGAACCTATCACAAGCTTTCCCGTTCAGATCACATTCCAGAAGGGCATGCTGCCGGCATCCGCCGAGCAATGGATTCGTTCCGAGGCAGCGAAGCTTGGCACCTTCTACCACCGCATCATGGGCTGCCGCGTGGCTGTCGGTAGCCCCCATCGCCACCATCAACAAGGAAGTCCATACCACGTTCGCATCGATCTAACCGTTCCTGGCGGTGAGCTCGTGATCAAGCATGAGCCTACTCTGAGAACTCGGGCTCGGCAGCTAGGCGAGACGGAGATCAGAAAACAGCGCGAGGTGCGAGCGCCCCATAAGCATCTTCGTCAGGCGATCAATCATGCATTCAAGGCTGCTGGCCGCCGGTTGCAGGACTACGCCCGTTGCCAGCGAGGAGATGTGAAACATCGCGAATTACAACCACTGGCGAAGGTGGCTCGACTCTTTCGAAGCAAAGAGTATGGGTTTCTCCAAACACCAGAAGGGCGTGAAATCTACTTCCATAAAAACAGTGTACTCAGCCGCGCCTACAATCGGTTGAAACTTGGAACGGTCGTTACGTTCGCGGAGGAACCAGGAGATAAGGGACCGCAAGCCAGCAGCGTGCGAATTGCTGACAAGCAGGGATTCCGGCACGAATCACCAGCAGCCTGAGGAATCTATGTCGTCGCCGGTCGTCAGTCCGGAACAGCGGCAACTGGTTAGCTTCTAGAGCGTGTTTCATAAATGGGTTCGGCCTCAACTCAGATACTTACGTACAAAGCGGGTGAACTGATGAGCTTCTGTCATGAAGAAGCGGCAGAAGCTGTTGACGGACGAGCAGTGGCAACTGATTGAGCCTTTGCTTCCCGAACCGAAGCGCCGACGGGACAACCGGGGGCGACCGTGGGCACCGAACCGGGCCTGTTTTGAAGGCATTCTGTGGATTCTGCAAACCGGAGCGGCATGGCGGTTTCTGCCGGACGAGTTCCCCTCGCCCGCCACCTGTTGGCGGCGGCTGAAGCGGTGGGAGGACCAAGGCGTCTGGCTGGATGCGTGGCGCGCCTTGCTCGGTGCGCTGGATGAGGAAGGGCTGCTCAAGTGGGACGAGACCTTCCTGGATGGCAGCTTCGCGCCGGCAAAAAAAGGGGCGCTGCCGTCGGTAAAACCAAGCGGGGCAAGGGAACGAAGTGGATGGTACTGGTCGACGGTCAAGGTCTTCCGCTGGGAGTTCGGCTGGAAAGTGCCTCTCCGGCAGAAGTTACGCTTGCGGAAGCCACGCTCGCCGAAGTCCGCGTCCCGCGCCCGCAAGGACGGCCGCGGCAAAAGCCCGAGCGCATAATCGCTGACCGTGGTTATGACTCCGACCCGCTGCGTGAGCGACTGAAGAAGCGAGGCATCGAGCTGATTGCGCCTTACCGCAAGAACAACAAGGAACGGCGCTACGAAGATGGCCGTAAACTGCGGCGATACCTGCGCCGCTGGATAGTGGAGCGAACCAATGCATGGCTTGGCCAGTTCCGCCGATTGCTGGTTCGTCATGAGCATCTGCTCTCCACCTACCGCGCCTTCTTCTACCTTGCCTGTTTCTGGATTACGCTGAGGCGCTGTTTATGAAACACGCTCTAGAAAGTTGCGAACCCAAGTGAGCTGATGGCGTCACTGCTCCTCACCACCGGGTCAGTCTTGGCGTTCTATCAGTGGCCGCAAAACTGGTTCCAAATCCTTGAAGACCTGCACCGCCAGCGAACTGGTGAATTCATATCCTGCGGCGGCTTTCCCGGACACGAAGATTGTAATTGCCCCGTAGAACTGATCACCGATCATAAAAACAAAGGTCGCGGTCCGGTTCGCTACCCGCGATTCGACAAGCCGTCTGCCGGGGCTGAAGATCTTGATCCGGTTGTCGCCAGTACCGGTCTTGCCGCCCAGAGGAAGAGTTTGCTCGTCGGCCAACTTAATGCCCCCCTGTGCACGTCGTGCGCTGCCTTTCTCAACTACTTCGATCAACTCTTGCCGGACCAGCGCGGCAATTTCCGGCGACAGCACCCGCTCGCCGGATGCCGGCTGCCGTCGCAAAATGCTCTCGAAGGGAGTGCCGGTGCCGAAATGCAATTCGCGGATGGTGACGTTGGGATAGAGTATCCCGTCGTTAATAACAATCCCCATCAATTCCGCTAAAGCCGCCGGCGTGTCGCCGGAAACCCCGATGGCCGTAGCGTACGATGGCACTAATTTGTCGAATGGATATCCGAGTTTGCGCCACGCGCGCCAGATCTCGTTGAAGGCGTCCTGTTCGATCACGATTCGGATTCGCCGGTCCTGCGCCCCTTGATGACGTGTGCGGAACAGCCATGAATAGGTTCGCTGCCGTTCATCCGCGCTCGCCTGGACGGCCTCAGCAAAAGTTGCCTGCGGATGTTGGGCAAGGTAGGCGAGCAGCCACAGCTCAAGTGGATGCACTCGGGCGAGATAGCCCCGGTCGGCAAGACTGAATTTATCGGAACCGTATTTCTCATATAACTCAGGTGTGCCTTCGTGCTGTAGAAGACCTGAGGGCACACGTTCTTTCACGAACGTCGCAAATTCGTCGAGCCTTGCGTTGGGCCTGATAGACCGGTAGGCCACAGAGACACGCACTGGAGTAACGTGCATACTATCAACTAGCCTGTTCATGCTTTGGTCAGGCGACAAGCCGGCGTACTTGCGGTAGAAGCGCAATAGGAAGACGCGCCCTTCCTGGTCGGCGAAACGGTTCAAATACGCGCGTCGCGCCGGAGCGTCACCCTCTGTGGTCACTGCTGGGGAGCCATGCAGGCCGCGCGAGATGTAGAAGCGTTCGATATCTCGCATCAAGCGGATGAATACCAGATTAACCGATCGTTCGAATGCTTCCCGAACGGGCAGAGTCCGGTGATCATCTGAACTTTCGAAGTTCCGGAAGAAATGCAGGCCGCTGGCCGTGAAAAAGCCTTCCCCTGGGCTAGCTGAATAGCAGCGATCGAGCGCGGCCTGAAGCATTGGGACTAAGCCCTGGTCGTGCGCAGTCAGCAAATACTGGATTGCCCATGCGGTCAAAGGATCGGCGTGCGCCCCGGCGGCCGAGCTAAGTTCCTGAACTGACGCCTGCGCATACTGCCGATGCAGTTGCTCAACAACTTGCAGATAGGTAACCAACGTTCGAAGCTTCGCGGTCGACCCTAGCTCCAGCTTGGTGCCGTCCACAATACTTAAAGGCTGGTTGTAGTTATCGGCCTGGATGCGCAACAGGTTCATGCCCGGTGCACGCTGATACAAAATGAAGCTGTAGATCACCGCGCGCGGATCGCTCTCCGCCAGAAGTCGGTGCTCTCGCAAATTGGTTCCGGCAACCTGAGCGGGGTTGGTGAGTCCGCGCAATGCTTTGGTGACGTCCTCCTGTGCTGTGGCATCGATTGTGGTGCCAACCTCCAAGTCGAGACGATCGAGCCCGTATGTCTTATCGATTCCGAGCAGAGACAGCAGCCTACCGCGAACCATGTCCCGTGCCTTGTTTTCCACGAAATCGGGCGCGACGTCGGGATGCACGGGTGCTAAGAGAGGCGGGTTGCGCAGCGCAAGATCGCGCAGCTCGGTTGAGATCAGCCCCTCGCTGCACAAGACACGCAGGTAGCGGTCCGTCTGTTTGCGCAAGGTATCCGGTTCGTGCAGCAGGTAGCGAAAAGGCGCACGCGTGGCCAGTAAGAGGGAAAGTACTTGACGGTAAGCGCGTGCACGTTCCTGCTGTTGCGCAATGTCATGACTCTTCGGCGCAGCTCGGAGCGCCTGATTAACCTTATCGAAGTCGGCCCCATACCACATGACCAAACCTTCGCCGAGGCCGACTACCTCTCCCTGCCCTGGCACGGCCCCCAGCGGAAGTGAATTGAGATAGTCGCGAATGATTCTTTGCTGTGCTCCCAGCGTGTCGGGTCCGTCCTGGTACGCTCGCAACGATGCCGAGAGCATCTGGCGGGCTTTGTCGGATGCCGAATGGGTTCTGCCGCCAGGCGAGTGCCGCATCTTCTCCAACTGAGTTGCCAGCGTGCTGCCGCCGATCACTTGATGGTGTGAATGGATCACGTGGATGCCGTAATCCACGACTGCACGCGACAGGCGCGTCCACTCAATCGCCGGATTGCGGTTTGGATGGCGTATATCAAGCATGTCCCGGTTCTCGATGAAAAGGAGTGCATCGACGACACGCTGGGGGATCTCGGAGTATTCGTGGTAGGCGTGCTGCGGATATGGAAAGCTGTACAAAAGCGTACTGTGCTGATCCAGAATCTGCAATCCGGTTTGGCTCTTTTCCCGATAGATTGGATATGCGCCCGAATCAGCTAGGGCCAGGAGCAGACTTGACGGACGCGCCTGCGCTTCGACGCTGTAGCCGCGAGCTTCTGCCCGGGCCACAAAATCCGCGATGCGCGAATATCCGAGGCGCTCGTCATAGGGGCCGAGCTTGGCGTTGTGAAATGTGCGATGTGGACCTGCCGCAAGGATACAACTCATTCGGGAAGCAAGAGCGCCAAACAGTCTGGATTGAAGCCATGACGACCGCAACTCGCCGACTGTAAGTGCTGTGGAAGTTATGGCTACAGCTATCCACAACAGCACGCGATGCAGCCGTCGGCTACGCAACCGGCAAACAACGGAATCAAAGAGGTGGGCACGAACCGGCTTTGCGGTAAGCAGGCGAGAGTCGGAGGATAACGCCACGATCCCCTCCATGGCAGCCTAGCTGCGCGTGCCGCGGCCGATCTCGTGAAGCAGGACGAGCAAGCTTGCCGTGGCGGTATCGCGGACTTAGTCATCACAGGGCGCAGTGGCGCGAGCGGCGCAACAAGTCTTGGCCTTCAGGCGTCAATGCGACCCTGCACTCGTTTTGAACAATCAGTAGTGTTTCTTCTAGAAACTCCAGCCATTGCTCAAAGGTAGAGCCCTCAAACAGTTCAGGGTAACAGTGTGCCAACTTGCTGTAAAAGGCATGCAGATCGCTTTTAGGAATCCCAATCGAGCCGCCAGCGGCAATGAGTTCCAGCGCGGGTATCTGAGCATCCCAGAGGATCGCGCAATCCAAGTCGACCGCCAGAATGTCAGATAACGCCGCTAGCGGTCTGGTTTTTGCACGCCGCTGTATCCGTCGTGTGGCAACCCACTCCGTGAACTGTGCCAGGCATAATGCAGCCATAATCCCGATGAAGCAAGATAGGCTCAGGATCACGCTGAAGAGCACCAGCATGGCGATCGCACTGACCAATACCAGCATGGCGACCTCCTTGGTTGCAGAGTTCGAATGTGTCTTACGACTCCAGGCTTCCCGTCGAACTCGAACCTCTGTCCTTCATGGGTTCCGGTGGTCTGGAGCGAGTGTCAACCATGGGCACCGCAGACTCGCGCCACCTCCGGCGCGCATCGTGGCGTCGCTGTGACAACGACCTAATCGCAGCCGCAAGGAAGCTCCATGCCAAGCCTTGACGACCGGCTATCCCAGAGAACCGGGTTCCTGTCTCGCCTCCAGAACGAACGAGGGACGGCACAGCCAGCAATCGAAGATCAAGACAGATTGCCTGAAAAGGGGGCAAAAGGCGCGAGGATCTCTGCGCGGAGAAAAACTTCCCAGGTGCTTCGGCGGTGCCCTGACGCCACATTGGACATCTCGGCACTAAGATACTAGCGCTGTGGCAAGGACGCAGTGACGACCGTCACGGTCGTGCGACTGGGCGAGGAGAGCAGATTGCGGGCGCTTCGGCCCCGATCATCACCTCTTTAGGAGCAGCGTTACCTCCACCGTCATGTTGCAGCCGGTCGGTGCAGCAGTAAGTCTTCTGGTACCAGCCTCTACAGACACCCTGAGACTACCCTGACTTGACGGAGGAACATTTCCGGGGCCAGAAGCGCAAGGGACGGAGAGGACTGCCTGATCCGGTGTTTGAACAGTAGATGTGTGCATGTCACCGGAGAACGGTATCGACATGGCATTCTCCTCGACAGCAACTTGGATCAAAAGAATATTCTTCCAGAAAGGCTTGAGGTCTAAAGTGCCGGGCACCGGGGGGGCTCCCGCAACCGGTCGAACAACGGTGAGGATAGATGTTGTGATTCTAGGGGTGATCGTTTGCAGGTACAGTACATCATTCGTCAACGTCGTGATCTGGGGCTGGCAGCCAATTGGACACTGTTGGCCAAAACTGGGAGAGCCAAGGCCAATGCCGATTAGCAGAATGCTTGGAAGTTGCCATTTCACGTGTGTTCTCCTACGACGGCTTTAGCGGATTGGCACCCTGATGGCACCGAATAGGCCAATGGAGCGGTTCAAGTACGCCGAAGTGTGAGTTCTATCTCTCTATCTTTTCGAGATAGAGCCGGAGTCCGACCAAAACCATAGCTATTGCCACCAGAGATATTCCCAGCCCGATACGGCGATAGTTGCGTTCCGCCATGGCTTTTTGCCCGGCTTGCAAGTCTTTCGCGGCAATATCCAGACCGGCCTGAATATCCTGATCGACCAGCTCCTTGCGAAAGCTATGGATCGTGACTCGCGCCTTGGTCAGCGAATCCCGAGCCTGGTTCTGCGCCAGCCGAGCCTCGCTCACCTCCATGCCAGAAGACTCTGCAACGGCGAGAACTCGATCGGCGTCCTTGATGGCCTCGTTCAAGCGACTCAAGCCACTCAGAAATCCTGCCCTGGCCTGATCACAGGAGTCTCCCGGAGTATGGCACTGGGTGCAGTTCGCCTCAGGCCCTGTACCAAGCTTCGCGTCCGTTGGATGGGTGATGCCATGATTGCTATGACACACGACGCATCCTGGCAGGGACGCCGCCTGGAACGCTGCTTTGTGCGAACTCTTTTCGTACATCTGGTCTTGGAAGACATGGCAGGTCGAGCACACATTCTGAACCCGGTCTACTCCTGGCGGGGCAGCGCCGTGGTTGCCATGACACGTTGTGCAGGTTGGCGCGCTCAGATCGCCTCGCACCATGAGCGCTTCATGGTGGACACTGGTGCTGTACTTTGCAAACTGATCCGTGGGAATCGAGTAGCCCTTCATGTAGGTTGCATCCGCATGGCAGCGAGCGCAGGTGTTCGCCACGTTGACCGGATTAACCGTTGAACGCGGATCGCTAGGCGCCCTGAGGTAGTGGACGCTGTGACAATCCGTGCACACCGCTACCTTGGTGTCACCAGCCGCCAAGCGTTTGCCGTGCACGCTGGTGTGATACTGGTCTAGCTGGTCGGTCCGCAGGCTGGGGTTGAACTGCCGCATGTAGGCTGGGTCGGAATGGCAACTTCCACACAACTGCGGGATCTGCTTGCGGTCAATCTTGCCCTTCCATCCCGCCTTGCGGCTCATGGCTTTGTCCGGATCGTCGCTGCTGGGATCGCCTCCGTGACAACCGGCGCACGTCAAACCCTTCTGGGCGTGGATGTCCTGGCTGAACTTCTCCTGGCTCACTCCCAAGGGCTCAGGCAAGCCTGAGTGGCAATCCAGGCAGGAATCTTTGGTTTGTGCGGAAGCCAGCGACGCAAGCCCGACCAAGCCGAACAGCAAGAGATAGCAGGCGGCGCCGAACGGTCGGATCTTATTTCGCAAGCTGGCCATAGACACTCATCCCTGCGATGTACGCAAGAGCAAGAACGGCAAGCCCGGTGATCCACCGTTTGGTGCCCCCAGGCTGATCACTCTCAAGAAAGGGCAGCAGAAGCCATAACAAACCAGCCAGTCCGAAAGCCAGTACTCCCAGAACGTCCCCATCCATGATCCACACTTTAGAGGGAATGAGCTTGAGCGTCTGGAACATGAAGAGAAAGTACCACTCAGGCTTGATCCCCGCGGGAGCAGGAGCAAAGGGATCTGCTTTGCTCCCGAGGTTCCAAGGAAAGATAGCCGCCAGGGCCCCGAGGACACCCAAAGCCAGGTACCAAGCCATCAGTTCGCGCAGCAAGAAGTTGGGGAAGAACTTCATTTCCCGCCTGGCGGACGGATTCGTGGTCCACTGTATTTCCAGCTTGGGAGGAATGCTGATGCCCTGGCGCTGCACCAACAACAGGTGCACCAGGATGAGCAAGGTCGCCATTCCGGGAAGAACGGCTACATGAAATCCAAAGAACCGGGTCAGGGTGGCGCCCGTCACCTCTTCGCCGCCCCGAAGGAAGATCAGCAACGGCCGGCCGATGATAGGGACTTGCCCGGTAATCTCGGTGCCGACTTTGGTGGCGAAAAAAGCCAACGTGTTCCAGGGCAGTAGATAACCGCTGAAACCAAACCCCAGGACCAGGAATAGAAGGATTACTCCACTCACCCAAGTCAGTTCACGCGGCTTGCGATAGGACTTGAGAAACAACACGCTGAACATATGTGCAAAGGCGGTGAAGATCATCAAGTTGGCCGACCAGGAGTGGATCGAACGGATCAGCCAGCCAAACTGCACCCGGGTCATGATGTACTGCACGCTCTCGAAGGCTTCGTTCGCCCCCGGCCGGTAGTAAAGAAGCAGCAAGATCCCGGTCAACACCTGGATCAAGAACAGGAAGAGAGTGATACCGCCAAGGAAGTACCAATAGGAGAGCCGGTGGACGGGAACAGTCTTCTTGCGCAACGGAGCTACCAGGTCGTCCCACCCCATACGCTGGTCGAGCCAATGGCGCACTTTGCCGAAGAGACTCATCTCAGGCCGCCCGGCGACGGCTTACGATAATCTCATCCCCGCGAACCTGCACGTCGAAGGCTTCCAAGGGGCGGGGCGGAGGACCCGAGATGTTCTTGCCATCGAGGTTGTACTTACCATTGTGGCAGGCGCACCAGACCAAGTGCAGGTCCTCTTGATACTGGACGGTGCAAGCCAGGTGGGTGCAGGTGGCCGACATAGCCCGGTACTCCCCACTGGCGGTGCGAATCAGCAGACCGGGACGGCTGCCAAAACGAAATACCTTGCCGCTGTTGGGCTTCAACTCACCCACTCGGCCGGCGACCACAGAATCGCCGCCCAAATCCGCTGTCTTGGGAGGAATCAAATACCGCGCGACGGGATAGATGAAAGCTGCAGCCGTTGCCAGGAACCCACAGCCCAGCAGCACTTCGACAAACCGTCGACGAGGTACGGGCGTGGTAAATCCTCCTTGTGGATTAACCATTCCCCCGTCATTTGTTGCCATACATTGCCTCTCGATAGCTTTCGAAAGACCAGTTTTCTCATCCCGTCTCTAGCCTGGATTATTCACGAAAATTGAGCTGTCATCCTGAGCGACGCGCCCGCCTTGTCTTTTCGACCCGCGTTCTTTGCGGGTCGGGCGGGCGCGGAGTCGAAGGACCTTGTGTTTCTTTTTGCTTCCCTTCCCGAACAGTTGTAAAACGCAAGGTCCTTCGACTCGGACCGCGCGTGTGAGGCCAAAAGCGGGCCCGACGCTTTAGGTCGCGGCCCTCGCTCAGGATGACAGTTCTTCGGCAATTCCTTCATGAATAATCCAGGCTAGGGCAATGACGACGAGGAGCGCTTCGAGCAGTGTAGGAGCGCGTCACAAGCGTCCTAAGTGGTACTCAAATCCTTCTTGTGTTTACTTCTGGCCGAGGCTGCGATAGTACTCGACGAGCGCTTTGATCTGGTCCGCGGTAAACTGCTTCCCGTAGGCGTCCATGTACTCACCTTTTCCATCGGTTACGGCCTTGATCATGTCGGCTTCCGAGTCTTTCATGGTATCGCGGGCACTCTTAATGTGAACGCTCTTGCCCATTGCCGTGTTGCCGGACCCGTCCTTCCCGTGGCAAACCGCGCATTTGTGATTGTAAGTATCCTCGGCAGTCTCCTGGGCTTGAAGCGTTCCACTCAGGCAAGCCATCGCCCCGCCGATTAACGCGAGTACGATGGTTTTTTTCCGTAGCGTTCTCCAGAAACGATCCATCTCTGCTCCTCCCAGTATTTTCGCTCATGCACCATAACATCGAGGCTAGCGGACCAACCGTCAGAAGCCTCGGGTCCAGCGGACGGTAAGCAGGTTCGCCGAGAAATTGTTGCCGGGCACGATCTGCTCAATATAGTAAGTCCTCTGCAAATCGACGGCGAGCTGCCCCAGCTTCGGGAAATTGTAGTAAGCCGTCCCGGTGGCCAGCGGCCAGGTCAGCGGCCCGTAGGCCGGCGGCTCGTAGGGCGGCGTCCCACCGGTTATAACTCCTAACCCGGTGGAGCGGTCGAAGTTGCCGCTAAAACGCACTCCGAAGCGTTTGGTGGGTTTCAGCTGCACTCCGCCCTGCCACACCCGGTTCACCTCCTGGTCGCGGAAAAAAGAGCCGAGCACCCTCCCGGACGAGTACGCGATGTTTCCCTGCGAGTAGAGGCTCTCGTAGGTGAAACCTCCAAAGATCGCGAATCGATCGCTAAACGCGTAAGACACAGTGATCGCATCCGAGCGAATGCTGTTGCGATAGCGGGTCTGGGCCAGGCTGCTGTTGCTGATGTTGAGCTCGTTATCAAGGGACAGCTTTTTGATCGGGTGGAACTGAACCACCGCGCGGCCCCCGACTTGGGTGTGGGGTGTGATGGCAGTATAGGAGAGGCCGTTATCGTAGCTGTGCAGGTCTCCTCGAAAGCTGAACTTCTTGGAGGGTTCGAATCCCACGCTGATCTCCGGCCGGACCGTCTTGATGGTCTGCGTCAGAGTGGGATCCGGGACACCATCTGCCAAGCTCACCACGTCCTGTTTCACCAGACGGACGCCAGGGCGGATCATCAGGGTGCCCACTGGCGTGAAATCCATGTATAGGTTGACGTCGGTAATGCTATCTCGCCAAACGTTATCGTTAACCGCCGTGGATGGGGTGGTCACATTGAAAAGGCTGGCGAAAGTCCCGATTCCCTCGCTGGTCATGCGCAGATAGCGGGCGTCCGCGCTCAAACTCCACCAACTGTTCACATCGAAGGTGAACCCCACATTGATGATGTGGTCGGGCTCCTCCAGCGTGCCGCGCGCGGTTTGGCTTACGGCATAGGGCCGGTCACCTGTCACGGGGATCCCGGTGGAATTTGTGCGAGCGACTCCGTTAAAGGATTGGTCAAAGCTGAAGGGTCCCTTGTAGCGGTAGTAGATGTAGCCGCCACGCCACTCGAGACGTTTGAGCGGCTTGCCCACAAAGGAAAACTCACTGATGGGCGTGGTCAGGCGCCGGAACTCTGACCAGTTCGAGTTGGTCAAGGGCTCGCCTTGAGAAGCGGCGATAGAGTTAATGCTCAGCTCGGGTGAGATCACGTTGGTCAGAGTTGTGTTCGCATTGAAAGTCTGATACCCGAGGGCATAGTGAAAACTCCAGGAGTGATAGGTGTAATCAACGCCCCCGGTGAACCGATTGGTTTCGTCGTTAATAGGTGCTAACAACGGGTACGGGGCGGCACGGGAAAAGGCTCCCCAGAGTCCGCCAGCATTAAACGGAGCCGGCAGCGTGCCGGAGCCCAGGAAATCGGGGGAGAAGGTGGTCAGAGTGTTGCCGGTATCCGAGGTGCGATAGTAATTAAACCGGAAGCGCAGGTGGTCGGTGGCATGCAAGGTGAAATCGACCGAGCCGAACTTGCGCACCGTGTTCCAATTATGGTTCTCGGTCAGGCCTGTGGTAGTGGGAGTGACGATCTTTTGCGCCGTCGGCAAAACGACGCTGTCGTTCTGATTCCAGAAGTAGTAGGCCTGTCTCCAGTTCACCCGGAAGTCGTACAGCCGGTGCTTGGTGACGCTGAATTGGGCGGTGGGAAAAGGGTCCCCCCCCAGGCCGCTCATAGACAGCCAATAGCTATCGGCAAAGGTGTGGGAACCCTCCTTGGCTTCCCCGGACATGTTGAAATCCAACAGGCGCGGCCCCGACTGCAACGAAAGCAGCTCCTGGTACATCGGTTTAAAACCCTTGATGTCGGTGAACCGGTAGCCGAAGCTGGCCGATCCCTGGTTTTCGAAATTCCCGATGGTTAGCGGGGGCGCCTCAATATCACTCTCCTGCGCGCGCAACAGGGATGGCAGCAGCAGCAGGCCGGCGAGGAATAACACGACATGGCAGCGTGGTTTCATGGATTGAACCTCCCTCCCTGGAACCCTTATCGCAACAAGGTAGAATCAAGGTTTGAACCGTGAATGGCCACGTGACAGCGGGTACACTCACCGCTCGTTTGGAAACCAAGCTTGCCGTGGGGCACGCCCGCTTGACCGTGAAATGCGGAGTGACACTGCAAGCAGAGCTGGCGGCCTTCGCGCCGCACCAGCAGGTGCCGGTTCGTGGTGCCGTGCGGAGTGTGGCAAACCGTACAACCCTCCACTTTGACCGAGGCGTGTTCGAAGACGTAAGGACCCCGCTTCTCTACGTGGCAGTTGACGCAGGTTTCAAACCTCGGCCGATTCAGGCTGGCCCGATTCAGCGTGCCGTGGGGATTGTGGCAGTCGGTGCACTTGACCAAGCCCTCGGGAACGCGATGATGGACCGGCAAGGCAAACTGCGCCTGAACATTGGTGTGGCAGCCGAAACACAGCGCCGGCTCGGATTGCTTCAGCAGACTGCTGTGCAACCAGCGGACTTCATCCTGCAACTGCGGAACTGCGTAGAAATAACCTTGCGGATAGCTAAGGCCATCCTTGCTTTGGTCTTTGACCGCCGCCACCAGGTGTGCGGTGTGGCACTGGTCGCACGACAGGCCGTGCGCCACGTGCGCCGAGTGTTCGAAAAACTCCTGCCGCTTGCTGCTGACGTGGCAAAACAAGCAGTGGGCCGCGTTCTCTTTGGAATTGGAACGAAAGTGAAAGATGGGGAACTGCTGGAGAGACGCCGTAATCTTCTGGTTCACGGCGAAGGAGAAGATGGGATGCTCCGACAGCGCCGTCAGGGTCTTGCCCTCCTCGCCTTCGGCGGCCTCGACCGCGTCGGAGTGGGCCTTTCCCGGTCCGTGACAGACTTCGCAACCCGAGATGTACTCCTTGCCGGGAACGCTCACCTTGGCGTGAGCGGTCTTCGAGTACTCTCGATATTCGGCTTTGTGGCAGGAGCGGCATCGGTCAATCCCAGCGTAATCCTGGGGATTTCCCACGATGAACGAGGGTGCTACCGAGGGGCCCTCCGTTGATTCTGGTACCTTTTGGCCCCGGGCCATTCCGACGGACAGAAACAGGAACACTGCCAGAACCACAGTTTTGAAAATCTCTCGCCAAGTGGGGCTAGGTTGGGTTCTCATTGGATCCGCCCTCCTTACTGAGCGTTCGCCTGCGGCCTCCGGCACCTGCTCCAGGAAATCAGGTAGGGCAGGTTCTTCTCCGCCGCGATCCCCAAACCGACAATCGGATGAATGGATCTTATGCACTGATTGTCCATAAGGCACTTGCCCTTGTGGTACAACGGATACGAATAGTACTGCGCGGGGGAACGTTCGGCAACATCACGATATCGTGCCCCGATAGAGTCGCCTCTCCGGCGACCACCGTTGGAAACAGTCTCCCTCATACGGGAGCGAGAGATGCAGGGAATGGGGTGTGAGTTATCGAGAAGAAAAGCGATCATGTTGAGATCCGTGCATTTCTCGGTCGCTTCAGCCTTGTGTGCGCTCGGCGATTTCGTACGCGTCGGCCATGGCCTGCCATGTGTGTACAACCTCGTCGTTGTGGTAGTGGCTATGCCAACGTGCGGTGCTCGGTCAGTTATCTTCATTCGCGAGACCAGGCATCCAGCTGCTGGATAGCGGTGCCGAGCAGCGCTGCCATAGCAGCCTGCACTTCCGGGGAGAGAGCCGTCCCCACGCACACATTGGCGGGCTGGACAGCTACGATTGAGAGGTGCTCGGGTGCCTCATCAAGCAGGCGCAGGGCCGAGATGAGATCGGCCACGCCGAGCTGATGGACAGTGTCGCCGCCGGCAACAGCACTCAGCGCGCCGGAATCCAGGCAGAACACCGTGCCAGGCGAGCGCCCGGCATCGACGGCATCCAAGACGAGCAGGTGCGTGGCTCCGGCAACGACATGCATCAACTCCAGACCGAGCGTGCCGCCGTCGATCAATTCCACTTGTGGCGGAAGACGCGGGGCTGAGCGTAATTCCCGCACCGCGACCACCCCAACCCCATCGTCCGAGCACAGCAGATTGCCGATGCCAAGTACCACCACGCGTTGGGGCTGAGAATTCATATTCGGCTGGATTGGATCGCGTCTTCCGCCTTGCCAGGCCGTGGGCTGCGCGATCCGTCTTTGCCCGTGCCCGTGTTCACCACGGCATCTTCTGCGAGTTCGTCTTCCGGCACGAACTTGTAGCCGGTGAAAATGCTTTCAATCAGGCCGTTGCGCTCTTCCCAAGACACCAGGACCGCGCTGTACACATGGTGAATGGCAAAGACGAGCAACAGCCACATGATGAGGTAGTGCATCAAGCGCAAGATCTGGATGTCGATCAGCCGGGGCAGCCAGCCCACCAGCAGGTGCAGCCCGTGATTACCGAGTATCTGGTCGTATAGAGCCAGGCCGCTCAGGATTTCCAGCAGCATCATGGCAAACACAAAGGTGTAGGCCACGCCGGCCAGGGCATTATGGCCGACGTAATGCTGTAGCTCCATGCTCAGAAAGCTGTAATACTTCACCATTTTCCCCATGCCGCGCCACCGGCGGCGGCGCACTGGCACAAAGGAGGTCCAGTGTGCCCAACTGTTCCCCTTGAAGAACCAGTAAGCGCGCAGCATGAACGCGGCAATGAAGACGAATCCCGCAATCAGATGAATAAAGCGCATGGTCGCCATCAGGTAGGCGGAATCGCCGCGCGAGATGATTAGGGGATCGTGAATGTACGACCCGGTGACCGCCAGCACGCCGATGCAGATCACGGCCACCCAGTGAGACACTCGTACCGGCAGTTCCCAGACGTAAACCCGGACCTGGTTCACACCCGTGACCGGCCGGTTGACCTCGGCCCAATGCCGCTTGTGCGCCTGGACCATAACGCCTCCGTCACGCCACCTTGGCGCCGTACCGTTTCCCGAGAGCATCCACCACGTGCACCGCGCAGGCCAAGCAGGGGTCAAAGGAATGCACGGTACGGAGGATCTCCAGCGGGCGGTCGGGGTCGGCAATCGGTGTGTTCAGCAGCGCCGCTTCATAGGCGCCGCGTTGGCCCTTGCCGTCGCGCGGGCCGGCATTCCAGGTGGACGGCACCACACACTGATATTGCTTGATCGCTTTGTTCTCGATTTCCACCCAGTGCCCAAGCGCGCCTCGCGGGGCTTCGTGGAATCCGAAGCCGCGCGCGTTTTGAGGCCACGTGTCCGGATCCCAGCGCTCGCCGTTGTGAATGCGGACCTGACCACGTTCCAGGTTCCGGCCAAGTTCGTCGATCCATTCGCCGGCCTTGCGTACCATCAACTGCGTTTCGACGGCGCGGGCCGCGATCCTTCCCAGGGTGGAGAAGAGCGCCGTGGGCGGAGCATTCAACTTTGCCAGCAACCCGTCGACGAGCTGCTTGACGTCCGGATGGCCCGAGGCGTACGCCACCAACATGCGCGCCAGCGGTCCGACCTCCATGGGCCTATCGTCATACCGCGGCGCTTTCAGCCACGAGTATTTCTGGTCCACCTCCAGCAACTGGTACGGCGGCTTGGGGCCGGTGTACCTCGGGCTGGTCTCGCCCTCAAACGGATGTTTGGCCACATTGTCGCCGCCAGCATACTGGTACCAAGAGTGAGTTATTAATCCGGTCATAAGTATGTAGACATAATCCGACGATTCAGAAGGCCGCATACTGAGTATCCGGCGTCAGAAAGAACATACGAATGGTCCAGGGCAGCCTCTGCAACGATTGGAGGCGGGCTTTGACGTACTTTTTCAGTTCTCTCCCGCCGCTGAGCGCCGCTTTGGCAACTCCGTGGTGCTTGACGTAGTTCCAGACCTGCTCGTCCGGGTTCAGCTCCGGTGAGTACGGTGGTAGAAAGAACAACTGCAACTTGCCGCCTAGACTTGCCACGTACTCTTTCACCGGCCGACCCCGATGAAAGCTGCCACCGTCGAGAATCAGAAAGATCGGACGAGGAGCGTTGTGCATCAACCGTTTGAGAAACTCGACAAACACAAGTCCGTTGACCCTGCCCTTAGTCAGCATAAAGCGCATGGCGCCGCGTGCGCTCACCGCCGATATCATATTCATGGAGCTGCGCTGGCCGGTGCATCGCACGATTGGGGTCTTGCCCTTGACGCCCCACGTCGTCCCCGCATGACCGTCGGATCGGACCCCGGCTTCGTCGCCAAAATAGATCTCCGCCCCGGCCAGTCGGGCCCGTTCCCGAATCGCCGGATACTGCTCCTGCAACCATCGCTGCACGCGAATCGGATCTTGCTCGATCGCACGGAACAATGGGCGCTGACAGGTCAGCCCAAGTTGCTTGAGCAGCCGTCCCACACTCACCAAACTCAATCGCAGCTGAAATTGCTCCTGCAACAGGATTCGAATCATCTCCCGGGTCCACAGCGCGAACTCGAACCGGTACTGGAGCGGACTCTTCGCCGTAACCGTCTTGTAGACCCAACGCATCTGTGCCGGCGTGACCTTCATCGGCCGGCCCGTCAGGGCTCGGGCTTTCAAGGCGCCCCAGCCCCCACTGCGATATCGTGCCAGCCAGGTGTAGATGCAGCTACGAGTAAAGCCCAGGGTCTGAATCACCACCTCTGGGCTCTCGCCTGCCTGCACCCTTTCGACTGCACGAACTCGGATCTCTTCCAACGTCTTGTGATCGAGGGAACGGCCATCGCGGCGCTTCATGCCTCATCGTACCAACGTCTACTTACTTATGCACTGATTAATACGTATTCCGTCACCTTGCCTGGATCCACAGGATGAACGTTCGAGAGGTCGCGGCCCAGGATGATCCCCCGCGGGAGGAAGAAGCGGGATACATCCCTGATTCCGGCCAGCGGGTAGTCGCCATAGGACATGAAGTTGCCCAAGCCTTCGCCGCGCTCGAACCAGTCGCGGTAAAAACCGGCTACCGCAAGTACATCGGGGATGTAAACCTGTTCCACGAAGCTGCGGGCATTGCGCGCAACTTCCGCCAGGAATGTGAGCCGCTCCGGGTTGATAGTCGCCTGCGGCTCACTCATATCCATCGCGGTGGACATGCCGCCGACCAGGTAGCTCTGCAAATGCGGGTTCTTGCCGCCCAGCACGGCGTGGATGCGAATGACATCGCGCTGGAACTGCAGCGCTTCGATATAGTGGGCCACCGCAAGCAGGTTGGCTTCCGGTGGCAGGTGATACGCGGGATGCCCCCAGTACCCGCTGGCGAACAGGCTCAACTGGCCGCTGTCCACCAGCGCCTTGACTCGCTTTTGGATGCCGGCAAAATACACCGCGCTGGACTTCGGCCACTCGGAGATGGATTGTGCCAGTTGCGCGGTCTTGGCGGGATCAGCCTTCAACGCCGAAGTGACATCCACCCAATCTAGCGCGTGCAGATGGTAGAAGTGAATCACGTGGTCCTGCACGTACTGCACCGCCGCGATGATGTTGCGCACGATGCGGGCATTGTCAGGGATCTCCGTTTTTAGCGCGTCTTCCACGGCGCGAACTGAGGCGAGCGCATGCACCGTAGTGCAGACCCCGCAGATGCGCTGTGTCCAATACCAGGCCTCCCGTGGGTCACGGCCGCGCAGGATCAGCTCGATTCCGCGGAACATGGTACCGGAGCTCCAGGCGTCGCTGACTTTGCCCCCATCCACCTGCGCCTCAATGCGAAGATGTCCCTCGATGCGGGTGACAGGATCGACCACGATGCGTGCCATGGCTTACTCCTTCTTAGTGCTTTCGCCCGGCCCTTCCTCGGTCTTCTCGGCGCCCGTTTTCGGCTCTGGCTTGAAGCGGTCGCGGAGCGCGCTGGTGATTCCGTGCGCCACAGTGGCCGCGCCTACACCGGCGACAATGCCCAGGCCAATCTTCCCGGCAGTAGTATCCACTCCGAAGCCGGGGACCTGCGGCAGGCGCTTGTAGAAGGGCGATTTTGTATCCCAGAAGCGGTAGGAGGCACAGGCCACGCAGCCGTGGCCAACTTTCACCGGCCAGCTGGTGCCATCATTCCAACGAACCGCCGGACAATTGAAGGTGGCCTGCGGACCCTTGCAGCCCATCTTGTACAGGCACCAGCCGCGGCGATGTCCCTCATCACCCCATTCCTCTACGTACCGCCCGGCATCATAGTGCGCGCGACGCTCGCATTGATCGTGGATAATCCTGCCGTAGGCGAACAGAGGACGGTTGTAGGAATCCAGCGGAGGCAGTTCGCCAAAGGTGAGATAGTGCACCAGCACCGCTGCCGTATTAACCGGGTTGGCCGGACACCCGCCGAGGTTCACTACCGTGATCCCCGGGACCGCTTCCTGTATGCCCACCGCACCGGTGGGGTTGGGAGCGGCGCCCACCAGGCCGCCATCCCAGGCGCAGGCCCCGCTGGCGATAGTGGCCGCAGCATTGCCGCAAACCTCGCGCGCGATATCGAGCGCGGTGCGGCCCGCCACACAGCAGTACACGCCGTCGTCCTTCAGCGGAATTGCGCCTTCCACCACGGCGAGGTACTGGCCCTTGTGCTCCTTGACCACGCGCTCCAGGACTGCCTCGGCCTGCTTGCCAGCGCCCGCCATCACCGTCTCGTGGTACTCCCAGGAGAGCAGCTCAAGCACGACTTCCTCGACCGTCGGATGGCTGGAGCGCAAGATGGATTCGGTGTTGCCGGCACAGTCTTGGAACTCCAGCCACACCAGCACAGGCTTGCTGGTCCGGCCCAGCGCTTGCGCCACCTGCGCCACGTAGCGGGTCGGCAAGGCCAGGGTAGCGGTCATGAGGCCGCAGAATTCCAGGAATTTTCGCCGGGAAATGCCACGCCGTTGCAGGGCGGGGAGGAGAGGCTCGTCAGGAAAAAGCATGGGACTTAGCCTCCTTCAACTCTTACGGGAGAAGGACCAAAGTAGTACCCGCCGAAGCAAGTACTACACGCTACATGTTGACGGACAAGAGACCGCAAAACGGTATGGAATGCTGTGATTGGCATCACAGAGTGATGTGCGCACCTTATTGGCAGCCTCTGTGGCTGATTTGGGTAACATAGCTGGCACGCTTCCGAGCAAGGTGAGTGAGCGATTCCCGCTCCGCGAATCAGCAACAACGAAACCAGCAATACCCACCGCCAAGATCCGCGCCGGAACAGAACTTCCCAGGAGTTTCGGTGGTGCCCGGCCACAATATTGGACACCTCGCTATTACCATTCGAGCGCTGTCGCAGGATGCAGTTATGCCCGCCACGCGCTCTGGCTCACGCCTGGACCTCCGCAAGGATTGAATCAGGTAGCCGTGACCGGCATCACAGCGAGCTACACGGCAGTGGTATACAAAATGGACTTCCAAGAGCGCGGCAACGCTCATGCGGAGGGACGCCAACATGGTGGCCGCAAAGTCCGCATTGCTTTATCGACTCGATGCCTCCCTGCTGGAGAGACTGCTGACTGCATACCCCAGGCGTGACTTTCAGGTTCGGCTCTGGGACGGGACTACTTGGGGGATGGAAGAGCAGCCGCGCTTTAC
This sequence comes from uncultured Acidobacteriota bacterium, assembly GCA_963837635.1. GTDB lineage: Bacteria > Acidobacteriota > Terriglobia > Terriglobales > Acidobacteriaceae > CAWINY01. The sequence goes on along the minus strand of CAWINY010000007.1, from coordinate 373,285 downwards.
CCTGGTTCTCAAGGATCCAGAAGCGCTGCGCACCATCTTTCTCGACCCGAGTGAACTCACGCTGGGAGAAGCCTACATTTACGATGACTTCGACATCGAGGGTGACATCGAAGCTGCGTTCGATTTGGCTGACCACCTGCTTAGCCGCCAAAGCGGGGTTCATGAGCGCTTGCAGATGGCCGCCGTGCTACACATGCTGCCTTCGCACAACCGCCAACGTGCAGGGCCACAGGCAGTCAGCTTGCGCGGCGCGGTCCATTCCAAGTCGCGGGACAGGCAGGCTATCGGCTATCACTATGATCTTCCGGCCAGCTTCTACGCAATCTGGCTCGATCGGCGCATGGTGTACTCCTGCGGGTATTTCGCCAAGCCCGAGGAAGACCTCGATACGGCTCAACAGCGCAAGCTGGACTACATCTGCAAGAAGCTGCGGCTGCGCCAGGGCGACCGCCTTCTGGATATCGGCTGCGGTTGGGGTGGTCTGCTGATCCACGCCGCCGCGCATTACGGTGTCGAGGCTGTGGGCATAACGCTCAGCGTGCCGCAGGCGGAACTGGCTCGGGAGCGCATTCAGCAAGCGGGCCTGAGTGAACGATGCCGCGTGGAAGTCTGCGATTATCGCGACCTGGAATCAACTCCGCGGTACAACAAGATTGTCAGTGTCGGTATGTTTGAGCATGTCGGTGAAGCGCGTCTGGCAGAGTACTTCAGTCGTGCTTGGAACCTGTTGCCACCCGGTGGCCTGTTCCTAAACCATGGGATCGCCTACTCCGCGACATACCGCAGACAGGGACCATCGTTTATGGAGCGATATGTGTTTCCTGATGGCGAGATGGTTCCGATCAGCACCAGTTTGCGAGCGGCGGAAATGAGCGGCTTCGAAGTGAGGGACGTAGAAAGCCTGCGCGAGCACTACGCGCTAACCCTCCACCACTGGGTGCAGCGACTGGAAACCCATGCCGAGGAAGCACGTCGCATCGCCGACGAGCGGACCTACCGCATCTGGCGCATTTACATGGCTGGCTCGGCCCATGCATTTCGCTGCGGCCGCCTCAACGTGTTCCAGGCTCTCCTCTCCAAGTCAACGCAGGGCCAATGTGGGCTTCCCCTTACGCGCGAGGACTTATATCGCTAGCGGCACGTGAAGAGCGTTGGTTTTTCCCTTGTTTTTCCAGCCACGGGTGCCGACTGGCTCGCTGGATGCTATCCCTGTGACCAAGAACCCGTGCCCGAATCGCATTATCCTCAAACATTTGGGCGCTCGGCTGGGGAGACACTCGGTCGAGCCGTAAGAGGTACAGCATTGTCGGGCGTTTCGAAAAGCCAATGGGCCGGACGCGAAAAACTCTTCGCGAGCTAACCCGAACGGAATCCCGATTTCGAAGGCTGGGGCAGCCGCGGATCCGGGGTGCTGGGCTGAGCTAGAGCAGAGTTGCTGAGGGGAAATTCCAATCTGCACCTCGCAGGTTGGAATTTGTGCGAGTCACATCTCAATGTGATGCTAATCACCGCAGCGGACAGGGGGAAGGTCAAATATGCGAGCGACCGATCTCCGCCAGGGGAGCCTATATGTTCTCTCATCCCCGTCAGCCCTGTTTCCCGTTGCAAGTGCGCTGTGCGCCAGGTACTTCTGTTGCTGTTTAGCGGGGGTTCGTTTGCCGCGCACCATGGAGGTTACAATGCCGAAAAACAAACTTTTGTGCGTGTCTTTTGATAAGACTTCATCCGAGGCTCGCCAGGAAATCTTGCGCAAAGCCGGATACGCAGTCACATCCATCACAACCATCAACGAAGCGGTCGACTTATTGGCGGCAGAGAAATTCGATGTTGTCATTATTGGCCACCGTTTCTCGCGAGACCAAAAACTTACGTTGGCAAAAAGGGCCAAGGACTGCAATACGCCCGTCGTGCTCGTCCGGAGTGCGTCGGCGGACGCCGATATTCCCGCGGATTCGCGCGTGTACCCATTGGATGGGAGCGAAGCGATCGTAAAAGCCGTACAGTCGCTGTTGCCCAAAGACAAAGCGGTTGCCTGACGCTTTTCCTCGGGGCTTCCGTGCAGCAGCGAGCCTGACAAGCGCGGAGCGCGGTCCTGCTCTCGCCTTCGTCCTGCGATGCTTCGCGCACGATGTTCGCGATTGTAGGTTCGGCGCAGCCTCGTACAGATCCGCAAGGAGATGCGCAACCATGGCAAGCCCAGCGAAATTTCGCATCGACGTTGGCTTCCACAAGCTGCTGCAGAATTGCAATCCGCAGCCGCCAGCCCCTCCCCAGCCAAGAGGGTTGACGCTTCCGGAGCCGGTGTTTCCGCAGTATCCGGAAAAGCTCAAGGACCCGGGTCCAGAGAAGCCGCCGGAGGGTGCCCGCCACTGGAGCAGTGCCGAGATCTACCGTAAACTACGAGGCTGGTTATTTCCTTACATCCGCTCCCGGGTGATGCCGGGAGAGTTCCATCCCATCACGGCGTACCTCTTCGTCGAATACAAGTGCAATCTGGATTGCTGGTACTGCTGGGCCTACAACAACCAGGTCAAAGGCATGACCGAAGATGTGGCCCGGCGCTCGATCGACTGGCTCTATGACAGCGGTTGCCGGGTGCTGGCGTTGATGGGGGGCGAACCGCTGCTGCGGCCGCAGTTTGCCCACAAGGTGGTGTCCTACGCTGCCCGGAAGGGCTTCTGGATCTACATCGGAACCAACGCGCGTTTGCTGCGCCCCGAGGTTGCCGACCGTCTCGGCGACGCCGGGGTAGCGGTGCTCAACGTTGCGGTCGATGCCTGGGATGACGTCCCTGGACGTGGCCTGCCGAAGGCGCTTGTGCCCGTGCAGAAGAACCTGGAACACATTCTCCGCAAACAATACATCCACGGCTACATGGTGTTCTTCAATATCAACATTTGTCGCAACAACCACGAAGACGTGCGCATGCTGACCGAGTATGCCCACGACCATCACTTCGCCACCGACTACCACATCAACGAAACGCCGATGATCGAGCAGGACGATCATTTCCAGCACTTGAACGAGAACCCGACCTACATTCGTCCGCAGGATTGGCGTTCGGTGGACGAACTGGTTGACTGGATCATTGAGAGGCATAAAGCCGGCTACCAGATGGCGAACTCCCTGCAGCGGCTGCAGGAAATGAAGGCGTTCGTGCGCATGGCCTCCAATGTGGACCTGAACCAGTACGGCTGGTACGGGGACGGCGCCAATAGCAACGGAGACCTCTCGACCATGCTGGCGGGCCTGCCGGGAATTGCGCAGGAATCGGACGGCAACCTGCATTTCGCCGACTGGAACTGCCGCGCAGGACAGAACAACGTCATCATCCGCACGGACGGCACGGTGGGCCCCTGCTTCCCGATGTATGCGTCCACCTTGGATTGGGGCAATATCGAGAGGCCCAAGTTCGATCCGGCGCAGCTTCGCGACATGAAGAGAACTTGCCAGCGACACTGCTTTTCTACCTTGAATCACAATCTCGGCTATTGCTACAACGACGCACGGGTGATCAAGTTCGTGTGGCAGCAAGCGAAGCGCGGGTTCAGGGGCGGAGCGAAAAGTTTCGAAGATTAGAAGCGGTGCGGATACACGCTTCGGCGTTGATCAGCACTGCCAGGCAGTGTTGCCATACATTTGCGGACGGGAGGCAGGTATGGGATATGCGCAGCAAAGTTCCTCAATGCTCGCGGATCTCGTCAAGCGATATCAAGTCTGCTGGGAGGTTTGGCCAGAACATTTGATGGTGGAGGGAGCAGAGCGGCAGGTCGGTTTTGAACTTGAGCTTTCCGGCACAGAACCCGGGATTGATCACATGCCCCCGGGTTCTCTTTCCTGCCAGCGTATCTACGGCTCATTGCACGCCGTGGCCGATTGGATCCTTCCAAAGGAAGAGCGGGCTGCAGTGTACGAGGTCGGATCCTACGAGCAGGCACTGCGGTATTCGGCCGTGCGCGACGGTCGCCCGGATGTAGTTCTGAGTGTGAAAATCCTTCACCGGCAAGGTTACGATCAACCGGTGGATCAGTGTGAAGTTCGCTGTTTGGAGGAAATGGAGCAGCGCCTGACGCAACTTGGAGCATGCCAAAGCCAATGGCGGACGTCGGCAGACTAATCGGCTTATTCGCAACTTCCCAAATGGGAACCATCGTGCTCAGAATTGGGCATTGTCTTATAAGTCAACTTGACAGCTAGCCGGCACGCGCTTAATTTGAGCGTCGCAGCAATGCGGCGTTTGATTTGGGACAGAACCCAGAGGCGGGCCGGATAGTTCTGGGAGGAGATAATGCCCGAATTCAAGAACATCGTTTTGCGTTGCGGTCCGAAGCCCCGCTATATCCTCCTTCTACGTAATTGCCCTCGATGTGCTTGGCACGTCGAGGGAACCAAAGCCGCCACTCGCATCGCCCAATCATGCTACCGGCACTCGGGGTGAAGACATGCTGACCAGATGCGCCAATCCGGAATGTTCAGAATCCTACTTTCGATATTTGCACGAGGGCAAGCTTTTCGTGAATCTGAGTGGTGAAGGGCAGCTGCGATATCACTGGCTCTGCCACGAATGCTGCCGCACCACGACCGTTATTCAGCAGGGTGACAAGATTACCGTTGTTCCGCAGAGAAGGTGCGCGTAAAGCGACCCGGTGGCGTGAACAACAGTTCCATGGATCTGATACGGACACCCGATGTCCCCAGTAGGAGGAATCTTGACAAAGAGCGCGAACCCCGCAATCTCAGAACGTCAGAATACATCCGCCGACATAATGGAAGAGCAGATCCGATGCCGCGCATACGAAATCTATGAGGCACGCGGCGGAGAACAGGGATGCGATATGCAGGATTGGTTACAAGCGGAGCAGGAGATTCAGACAATGGCAAAATCACATGCCGCCGCAAAGTAGGCCGTCCGCAGACAAGCTATAGCAGGTGAACCCATGCTAGAACTCAAAGCGGTGCGCATGGAGCTTCCGGCGGATGCCAACATCATCGTCGGCCAAGCCCATTTCATCAAGACCGTCGAAGACCTCTATGAGACGGTCGCAACCACCGTGCCCCAGGCCAAGTTCGGTTTGGCGTTCAATGAAAGCTCCGGGGAGTGCCTGATCCGCTCGGAAGGAAATGATCAGGCGCTTCGCGAGCTGGCGGTGCACAACGCCCAATCGTTGGGAGCAGGCCACGCCTTCGTCCTTATGCTCCAGAATGCCTATCCGATCAACCTGCTGAACGCGATCCGGAATGTTCCCGAGGTGTGTTCCATATTCTGCGCTACCGCCAATCCGGTCGAAGTCATCGTGGCGGAGAGCGAGCACGGAAGAGGGGTTCTCGGCGTGATTGATGGCAGCTCCCCGAAAGGGGTAGAGGGAGACGACGACATCGCCTGGCGGCACGATTTGCTGCGCAAAATCGGCTACAAGCGATGATCGAACTGAGTTCCACGAAGACCCGGCACCTGAAGCGTCAGCGACAGGGTGTCTTGGTTATTCTTGCCCAACTCTCCAAAACGGCAAGATTACATGGAGTCAGTGCTCAGTGTGCAATTAGGGGGCGTAAGACGCTCCCTCGATAGGCTTCCCTGCCATGTTTGTTTCATCGAACATCTCAACAAGGGCGGCTTACGGCGGATGTGGGTATACGTTCGTCACGTACCCCCTTGCTGTGAGTGATGGTTGCTAAGGGGCTGCACTCACCGGCGAAAAGGTTTCGATTACGCGGACATGAAGCGCCTGAACTGGGCTCGGGTGAACCGTCGCTTCAGGTAGAAGACCACGAGACCTAAATATTCTTCCAGCGTGAGCTTTCCCTCCTCGTAGGTGGCGACGGTCAGGTGATGCCGATCCTCCCAGATATAGTGGTGCAACTCGCGTTGGGGCGTTTTCATCATCGTTGCCACAGGATTCGCGCAGATTCCAGTGGAACCGCAACCCCAGAGTGCTGCGGTATCACTCGCGCCGTGTAGTCTCTCGCTGGACGGGTAGTGGGTACCGTTGCGTGATAGACAGCGGGACGCGACGCGTCAGGGAGCGGTCGCGCGCACTTCATTTTCTCCCGTGCGGGATCGCCACCGTTGATTCCGTTCGCATAAAGTTCAACTCGCACCGCACTTAATCCAGACATCCACCCCCTGCACCAACTGCTCGGACAAATTCATGTCGTAGTCACTGAGGAAGATCGCATGGGGACGGGCCTCGGGCCGCCGGATAAAACGCGTCCATTCCTGAATCAAGGCCCGCCCCGCTTGATCTGCCGGATGGGCCTTGCCGGCAAGGATGAGTTGCACCGGACGCTGGGTATTACTCAATAGACGAAGCAGCCGCTGCGGATCGTGCAGCAGCAGGTTCGGCCGCTTGTAGGTCGCGAAGCGGCGGGCATAAAGGATCTCGAAAATCGAAGGCATTTGATGCCGAAAGGTGGCACGCTAGCACTCCGCCGAATTCTGGATCCCGAGCGTTTGTTCGCCGAGTGGACAGCGGCGTTTCCCACAGTCCTCAGGCCCAAGCTGAATGCGCGGTGCTTCCGCGCCCCACGCCCGAACTGGACAGAAGCAATCGACCTCAAGCCGTACGGCGCATTCTGGGGAGGTGAAGTTGCCGCGAACCGACTGCTTGGACATCTGCAACCAGAAACGGCAACCATCTACGCCCAGGAACTGCCGAAACGGTTGATTGTGGATCAGCGACTGAAAGCGGACGACAAGGGCGACACCGAGATTCTGAACGTATTTTGGGATCCGCAGCGATTGCCCGGGATTCGTGATGTCGTGCCTCCGGCGTTGGCCTACGCCGACCTGTTTACAAGGACGGAAGGAAGGGATCTCGAAACCGCGAAGATGATTTATGACAAATACATTCGCCGTTAGCCATCAAGCATGAGCAAATCGATCCCGCGCTCCTGACCGTCATCCGCAAGTTCGATGCGAGGGCACGCCAGTGCGAGACGCGATACTTTCTCGCCGGCGCGACTGCGCGCGAGATCCTATTGCGGCATGTGTTCGGCCTGGCGCCGGGGCATCGCACCCTCGACGTTGACTTCGGGATCGCAGTCCAGGGTTGGGAGCAGTTTGAGAAACTGAAATCGGCATTGATCAAGCAGGCCGAGTTCAAAGAGGATCCGAAGAAGAAACAGCGGGTGATCCACAACTCGCCGGCAGTGACAGTTGATCTGATTCCCTTCGGAGGCGTGGAACGCGCTGATCGAACGATCTCGTGGCCTCCAGAAGAAGACATTGTCATGAGGGTCGCCTGTTTCCAAGACGCGATGGAAGCCGCCGTTCGCGTACAACTGGACGCTGATTTTGTCATACCCGTCGTTAGCTTGCCGCTGCTTCAAATTCTCAAGCTATTCGCCTGGGTTGATCGGAAGTATGAGAAGAGGGCCGCCCCGGATATTTCCTCCTGCTACGTCCACTTTCGCAAACCCGATGCGGAAATCTTTTGGCTTGTGTTCGACATCGTCCAGGCACCAGCCCAACAGGTGGTTTATATCGAGTATCGAAAACACTCCGATGTTCGTCCAGATCGCGGAAGGTTTGGGAATTCGCACTATTCTTCACACAAATTACAGATCCACGCGTGAGAAACTGGCATCGTTCGGATTGCAGAATGATGAAGGCGGCATCCGTGAAACCCGTTAACCCACGCATCCTGACGATCAATGGCGGCTCGTCGAGCATCAAGTTCGCGCTGTTTGAGGCCGGTGACTCGCTCCAACGGATTTTGGAGGGCGGGATGGAGCGGATTGGATTGCCGGAGGCCACCTTGCGGGTGAAAGGCGTGGACCCGCAGGACAACTTGTCGCGACCGGTGACGGCGCCGGACCACACAGTAGCAGTGGGCGTTCTGATGGACTGGCTAGAGGAACGCATTGGGCGTAACGCATTGACCGCGGTGGGGCATCGCGTAGTGCATGGCGGTCCGAAGTACAGCGAGCCGCAGCGAATCACTACCGAAATGGTTGAGGAACTGCACCAGCTCAGCCCCTTCGATCTTGAGCATCTGCCCGAGGAGATCCTGTTGACCGTGGCGTTTCATCAGCGATTTCCTGACCTGCCCCAAGTGGCGTGTTTCGACACGGCCTTTCACCATGACCTGCCGCGCGTGGCCCGGCTGTTGCCGATTCCGCGCCGTTACGAAGCGCAGGGGATGCGGCGGTACGGCTTTCACGGGTTGTCGTATGCGTTTCTACTGGAAGAACTGGTCCGCCTGGCCGGATCGGAAGCGGCGCAAGCCCGGGTCATCCTCGCGCACCTGGGCAATGGCGCGAGCCTAGCGGCGGTGCGGGACGGCAAATCCGTGGACACAAGCATGAGTTTCACCCCGACCGCCGGTGTGCCGATGAGCACCCGCTCCGGCGACCTCGATCCCGGACTGGTTTGGTATCTAACGCGCACTGAAAAAATGAGCGCAAAGCAATTCAACGAAATGGTCAATTTCCAGTCCGGGCTGCTCGGGATCTCCGAGACCAGTTCCGACATGCGCGACTTGCTGAAGTGCGAAACGCAGGACGTGCGGGCGGCTGAAGCGATCGCGCTGTTTTGCTATCAGGTCAAGAAATGGATTGGCGCATTCGCGGCAGCTTTAGGCGGACTGGACACGCTGGTGTTCGCTGGTGGCATTGGAGAGAATGCGTCCCCGGTCCGCGCCCGGATTTGCGATGGGCTGGGATTCCTTGGAATTGAACTCGAAGAAAAACGAAATACGGCGAATGAAGGTGTGATTTCTGCGGCGGCCAGCCGGGTTGCGGTGCGCGTCATTCACACGGATGAAGAACTGATGATAGCTAAGACAGTCTGCCGGGTCCTCGGCCTTTGGCTGGGCAAGGAGAATTGAGTCATGAAGACAAACGTTCTTTCCCCGGAACTGCTCCGCAAGATGGATGCCTACTGGCGCGCCGCCAACTATCTGTCAGTTGGTCAAATTTATCTCTACGACAATCCGCTGCTGAAGCGACCGCTGACGCTCGCGGACGTGAAGCACATGCTGCTGGGACACTGGGGCACCACCCCGGGGCAGAACTTCATATACGTACACTTGAACCGGGTGATCAGAAAATACGATCTCAACATGATTTACGTCTCCGGCCCTGGGCATGGCGGTCCGGCTGTTGTGGGCAACACTTATCTTGAAGGCACCTACAGCGAGATCTATCCCAACATCAGCCTGGATGAGGCGGGGCTCCGGAAGCTCTTTGTTCAGTTTTCTTTTCCCGGAGGAATTCCCAGCCATGCATCGCCGGAGTGCCCGGGCTCGATTCACGAGGGCGGCGAGTTGGGTTATTCGCTCAGCCATTCGTTCGGGGCGGTATTCGATAATCCCAATCTCGTCGTCGCCTGCGTGGTTGGCGATGGTGAGGCGGAAACCGGACCACTGGCGACAGCGTGGCATTCCAACAAGTTTCTCGATCCAGCCACGGATGGCGCGGTGCTGCCGATCCTGCACCTCAACGGCTACAAGATTTCCAACCCGACCGTCCTAGCTCGTATCGAGCACGAGGAATTGGAGCAGTTGCTCCGCGGCTACGGGTGGACGCCCTATTTCGTTGAGGGTCACGAGCCCGAGCTGATGCATGAGGCCATGGCCTCGGCGCTCGACACGGCGGTGGAGCAGATCAAAGCAATCCAACAGGATGCCCGCGCCCACGGCAACCTTGCGCGTCCGCGCTGGCCAATGATCGTCCTCAATTCGCCCAAGGGCTGGACGGGACCGAAAGTGGTCGATGGTCTGCAAATTGAAGGCACCTTCCGTTCGCACCAAGTACCACTCTCCGACCCGGCAACCCACCCCGAACATCTGAAGCTGTTGGAAGATTGGCTGAGGAGCTACCGACCGGAGGAACTCTTCGATGAGCAGGGACGCTTGAAAGCGGAGCTGGCCGAGCTTGCGCCCACGGGAGAGCGACGCATGGGCGCCAATCCTCACGCGAACGGCGGCATTCTATTACGCGACCTGCGGATGCCGGATTTCTGCGACTATGCCGTCGAGGTGCCCTCGCCGGGAACACTCGGCATCGGCGACACGCATGTTCTCGGGCGCTTCCTGCGCGATGTGGCGAAGTTGAACAGCGAGCAGCGGAATTTCCGGGTCTTTGGCCCTGACGAGACGCTCTCCAATGGCTTGGAAGCTCTATTTGAAGTGACCAACCGCCAATGGGATGCCGCGACCGTCCCCAACGACGAGTTTCTCGCGCCCAAGGGACGCGTAATGGAAATGCTCAGCGAGCACCAATGCGAAGGCTGGCTCGAAGGCTACCTGCTCACGGGGCGGCATGGACTCTTCAACTGCTATGAGGCGTTCATCCACATCGTCGATTCCATGTTCAACCAACATGCCAAGTGGCTGAAGGTGACGGCGCACCTGCCCTGGCGGCGGAAGATCGCCTCGTTAAACTACCTGCTAGCCTCGCATGTCTGGCGCCAGGATCACAACGGCTTTACCCACCAGGATCCCGGTTTCATCGACCACGTCGTGAACAAGAAGGCCGAGGTAGTGCGCGTTTACCTTCCGCCAGATGCCAACTGCCTGCTGTCGGTGATGGACCACTGCCTGCGCAGCCGCCATTACGTCAACGTTGTGATCGCGGGCAAACACCCAGCGCCGCAATGGCTGACGATGGACGCCGCCGTCAAGCACTGCACTGAGGGCATCGGCATCTGGCAGTGGGCCAGCAACGACCAGGGCGCTGCCCCCGACGTGGTCATGGCGTGTTGTGGCGACGTTCCCACGCTGGAGACGCTCGCCGCCGTGACCATTATGCGCGAGCATCTGCCCGATCTGAAAATCCGGGTGGTCAACGTCGTCGACCTTATGCGGCTGCAGCCGCAAATCGAGCACCCGCACGGGCTGAGCGACATCGATTTCGACGAACTGTTTACCAAGGACAAGCCGGTGATCTTCGCCTTCCATGCCTACCCGTGGTTGATTCACCGGTTGACCTACCGCCGCACGAACCACGACAACATCCACGTCCGCGGCTACAAGGAAGAGGGCACCATCACCACGCCCTTCGACATGACGGTGCTCAACGATCTGGATCGCTTCCACCTGGTGATGGACACCATCGACCGCCTGCCGCAGACCGGCGATAAGGGCATCTACCTGAAGCAGCAGCTCAAGGACAAGCTCATCGAGCACAAGCAATACATCGACAAGCACGGCCAGGATTTGCCGGAGATTCGGAACTGGAAGTGGAGCAGCCCCAAATGAAGGCGCATTCGCTGAGCCAGCATAAAGTTCACGATGCTGTAATCTTCTGGTTGTAGAGTATCGAGGCGTTGAGGGTTCATGTTTCTACGGGCCGCCTGTGTGCCATTAGTATAGGTCGCGCGCCGCGTTGACGTTCGAGGGCCGACTCCGGAGGATGCAGGGGAATGTCAGCAGAAAACCCAGGGTTCGAAGTGAGTGAAGAGAACCTGCGATTATGTTTTGCGAATGCCGCTACCGGCATTGTAATTATGGATCTCTCCGGGCGCTACCTGCAGGTGAATCCGGCGTTTTCCACCTGATCAACACCCTCAGCTCGATGGGTTGTAACGTTTTGCACGCACGGGATGGGGCGGAGGCGCTCGCACTGGTTAAACGACAACTGCTGCTCGTCGATCTAGTGGTCACCGATATGGTAATGCCGCGAGTGGGTGGGCTGGACCTCGTCAGAGACCTGCGATCTCTCCGCCCGAAACTGCCGGTCATCTTCATGTCCGGCTACACGGACGTCAGCCCGTCCCACGAGGATTTGCGTTCGGGAGCCACGCAGTTTATTCAAAAGCCGTTCAGCCCAGACATACTCAGGAACGAAGTAGAGGGCATGTTGCGAAGGGCTGAGGCGGCCCGGCGATTGCAGTAACGCGTGCTTAGGGTTTTTGGTAGTGGTTGATTGGCGCTGAAGATCATCGCTGTGTCCGATCGGGCGGCTGGAAGCGATAGCCGATGCCGCGAACGGTGAGAATGTAGCGTGGCGCGTTGGGACTGGGATCGATCTTGCGCCGCAGACGGCTGATGTAGACATCGAGTTTACGCGTATCGCCCTTCGGCGAGAGCACATGGAGCAGTTGCTCTCGGGTTACCACCCGGCCCGCAGCACGCAAAAGGCATTCGAGAATGCGGAACTCGGTTGCCGTGGTGGGAACGACCTCCCCGTTCATGCTGACCACCATGGCTGCGGAATCCGCTCGCAGAGCGCCAAATTGAAGAACGTTCGCCGCCATACGGGTGTCATGAAGCCGGAGCACGGCTTTGACTCGGGCGACCAACTCGCGCGGGCTGAACGGTTTAACAATGTAATCATCAGCCCCCATCTCCAGTCCGGTGATGCGGTCTGCTTCGGAGGACTCCGCGGACACGACAATCACACGTGTTTCGCACAAAGAGTGGTTCGAACGGACGCTGCGCAGGATCGACAATCCGTTTCCTTCCGGCAGTCGGAGATCGAGGAGAATCAGATCCGGCGCCGATTGATTGGCGTAGCGCAGCGCGAGCTCGCCGCGATCGAAGGACTCGACCTTGTAGCCCGCCGTGGTCAAGTGTGCTTCGATTAGCCGCGTAAGCGATCGGTCATGCTCCACAATAAGTATGGTCCGCATCAATCGAGGAAGAAGGATCGCCTGTATGTTGGACGCTTGATATGAATTGCCGATGAAAGCCAGATGAATAGACAATGACAAAATGACAAGATGGCGTCGCCCGGCGCGAACTGGATGGGTTTCGGAGCCTTGCGCGGTACCCGCGTTGCTCTCATTTTGCTGTTCTGGTTGAGAGCGCCCTGCCCCTAGAAATTTCGAAAGTGAAACTTCTCAAACAATTCATGCTGGGTTCTCCAAATTGAAACCTTCCTTCTACAAGATCGCAACAGGGCATCGGCACGGTTCCACGTTTCGGGTGGCTGCAGAGCGGCTCTGCCAATCCACGGCATTGCCTCCGTCTTCATGCCTTGGCGACGGCTCGACGAGATCTATTCGAAGCTGCAAGAGGAGAGTGAGGAGGGCGTCTTTGGACGTTTTACGCGCCGTCGGGGTTGGGTACGACATCCGGAATGCTGATCTTGGCCGCATGCCCTCTGCGGGCCCGCTTGTGGTTGTGGCCAACCACCCGTTTGGCATTCTCGACTGAGTGATCATCGGCGACTTGATAACCCGAGTTCGCCCTGATGTTCGCATCTTGACGAACCATCTGTTCGCCGGAGTTCCTGAACTCGCCGGTTGCTGTATTCCGATCGATCCGTTCGAAGGCAGCAACGCAATCTTCACCAACCGCCGTGGAGTGCGCGAAGCCTTGCGCTGGCTGCAGAAGGGCGGGGAATTGGCTTAAATGAACAGTCGACGCCAGGCTCCTCCCGACTTTCACCGCGTACCCTCAGTCATTTTCACGAACAATTCAACTCTCCGTAAGATTCTGTTCACCTGGTTCTTCATCCATAGCTAGCTCAGAGGTCACCATGAAAAAGACACTTGCTTTGCTTTTCCTCGCAGCCGCCTGTTCGATGGCCACCGCCGTCGCCCAGGACAATAACTTCCACCACGACCGCATTCAACGCGTTCTGCTGATCAGCGTCGATGGCATGCACGCGGTTGATTTCGCGAACTGCGCCAACGGCATCAGCACCGCCAACGACGGCGAACCTTATTGCCGGGCAATTGCTGCCCTGGGCAAGACCGGCGTCAACTACGTCGCCGCCAGCACCGCAAAACCCTCAGACTCCTTCCCCGGCCTGACCGCGATCATCACCGGCGGAAGCCCTGCCCTTACTGGCGTCTATTACGACGTCGCTTACTCCCGGAATTACGACGCCCCCGCGAAAACCACCGGCAACGGCGTTGCGGCCGGTCCCTGCACCCCCAATACGGCGCCAACAGGTACCACTACTGAGTATGAAGAAGGCATCGACATCGACCAGAGCATGGTGAACGGCGGTGCGCCCGGCGCGGCGCTGACCGACGGCGGCATCGCCTCCATCGATCCCCAGAAACTGCCCCGCGACCCAAGCGATGGCTGCGACCCCGTTTTCCCGTGGGAATTCGTCCGCGCCAACAGCATCTTCAGCGTGATTCACCAGGCTGGCGGATACGCGGCATGGTCCGACAAGCACCCTGCGTACTCCTCGGTCGCCTCTGGCATAGGACCGGCGGCGCTCGACGACTTCTACGCGCCTGAAATCAACTCCAACGTGATCGGCCTCCCCGGCGTCAAAACGCCCACAGGCATATCCTGCGCCGCGGTCCGCGATTCCGGTTCGGACCTGACGGCCTGGACCAACAGCTTCCAGAATATTCAGTGCTACGACACTTTAAAGGTCGACGCAATCCTCAACGAGATCGATGGAAAGAACCACCTCGGCACCAAGAAGACCAAGGTTCCCACCATCTTCGGCATGAACTTCCAGGCGGTTAGCGTGGGCCAGAAGCTAATCGAGCAGAGCAACGGCGTGACGGGTGGATACCTGGATGCCGCGGGCACGCCCAGCGCGGCGCTGCTGGACGAATTCAAGTTCGTCGACGCCTCGATTGGGGCATTCGTCAACGAGCTGAAGGCAAAAGCTCTCTTTGATAAGACCCTGATCGTGATCACTGCCAAGCACGGCCAGTCGCCCATCGACCCCAGTCGCTACGTCCCTCAGACTCGCTCCGGCATCGGCACTTCACCCGCCACCCTGCTCTCCAAGGCGGGCTTCATTCCAGATTCGGAATCTACCGAAACCGGCGGCATTGGACCGACGGAAGATGACGTCTCGGTGCTCTGGCTGAAGAACTCCTCGGACACTGACGACAGCGTCAAAATCCTCGAAGCGAATGCTTCCGCCTCCGGAATCGCGTTGGGGCAGATATTCTACGGCCCTTCGCTTGCACTTAACTTCAACGACCCAACCGTAGACCCCCGCACGCCGGACATCATCGTGACCCCGAACGTCGGTGTTACTTACTCCGGCAGCCACGCGAAACAGGCCGAGCACGGCGGGTTTGCCCATGACGACACGAATGTCGTTCTGCTGCTGTCCCATCCGAGCTTCGAACCCAAGACGGTAAGCGCCGCAGTGGGCACTGCCCAGGTGGCGCCTACCATTCTCAAAGCCTTGGGTCTCGATCCTCAGGCCCTGGATGCCGTTCGTGCTGAGGGAACAAGCGTCCTTCCGGCGGTTCAATTCAAGTAATCCGGCCGCAGAGTCGAGTCAACTGACAGCGGACGCTGCTTCGGGGCGTCCGCTGTTGGAGGCCCAAGAATCCCAATCGGCCGCTTGAATTGCCGCCAGATATCGCTATCGGGCGCCGGCCAGACATCTTAAGTTCCCGACTCTCCCGGCTTCACCAAACTTTCAACTGCTATTTACAGCATAGTCAGGTCCTTCTGATAACTTCGCACCGCGCTAGTGCTGTTTCTGCAATTGACGGGTTGGCCGGCAGCGGAAGTTTGGACCGTCATTCCGGTGCGCTGTCACGATCTCTTCCTATCGCGCTCACCGTGAGGGTGCATACGTTCTGGCGAGGATTTGATTGGGAGAGCGAACCGACCAGCCCCTGGGCTGCTCCCAAGTACGACGAGCTGACTGAGCTTGCCGTGTGCCATCAATGGCTGTTTGACAGGATAAGAAAGGTGACTCATGCACTTCCAGATGCTACAGAAATTCTCTGCCGGGTTGCTCGCGCTACTGTTGCTGCAGCCTTCCGGTTCGTTGCTGGCGGCGGATAAGCCGGGCAATCCGGGCAGTCACAAAGATCAGGTGAACCAATACTACGTCTCCCCCGACCACGAGCCCCATATGTCGCAAAGGGCGCTGGTCGAGCTGCTTCAGAAGAAGGTGAAGTACGTATTTGTGATTTACCAGGAGAACCGTTCATTTGATTCATACTTCGGGACATTCCCCGGTGCTGAGGGATTGTTTAGTCACTCGGCGGCGCTAACCCCAGGCTTCACTCAACCGTTGGTCAACACGGATGGCACCATGACCACCATTCAACCGTTCCGCATCGGCCCGAGCGACACATGCCCGAACTCCACGGTCAATGGGGTGGCTTCGACCAAGTGCTATGCCGCCGATACCGACGACATCGACCACAATCATGTCCGCATCGATACCAAGATGGACGTGCAGAACAATGTTCCGCTGATGGACAAGTTTGCCGTCACCGAGGAACTCAAGTACAGCCCGACGGGCAATCCCAGCCTGAAGGCCAAGCAGTTTGGCGAGTTGGCGATGGCTTATGAGGATTGCGACACCGTCCCTCTGCTTTGGGGCTATGCCGACAAGTTCGTGCTGTTTGACCACATCTTCCAGACCATGACTGGCCCGTCCACCCCTGGAAATCTCGCGATCATCGGCGCCCAGAGCGGGCAAACCCAGTGGGCCCGGCACCCAAGCCAAGGCTATACCGATAACGGCTTGTCCGCGCCCGGGGTCCCTGTAATGAATGACAACGACCCCTTCTGGGGATCGCCCTCCGACCCCACGTCGCTGACCAAGAAGATGCCGGTGAACCCAGGCGACTTCCCTGGCTATGGCACGCAAATCAATCAGACTTACGCGACCGTCCCGTTGACCCTCGCGGGCGGCAACCTGCAAAACGTGGTGAAAGCGGATGCTAATCCCGCCGACGATCTGGAAGACATAGAAGAAGACGTGGCCTACATCTCCAAGCTCAAAGGGGCGACGGTGCCGTTTGGCTGGTATGAGGAAGGCTACGATAAAGAACCTACGGATAACCCGAACGACCCCACGGATGCGAATGGGACGCATGCGTCCTACATCACGCATCATAACGGTCCGCAGTATTTCGGTTACATCGCCAACAACCCCAAAATGCGCCAGCAGCTTCACGGGCTGCAAGACTTCTTCACGGCACTCGAAACGAAGAGCTTGCCCAAACAGGGTGGCGCGTTCTTCGTCAAGGGCGGCTATCAGAACATTTTCGGTCTGAAGCCGGTTAACCAGGATGCCAAAGTTCAGGCGAACTTCCTGGGGGATGACGACCACCCCGCCTATTCGGATGCGCAAATCAGCGAAGCCATGGTGGCGGAAGCCATCAATAAGATCGCCGCGAGCCCATACTGGTCGCAGAGCGCGATCATTGTGACTTGGGACGACTCCGAGGGCGACTATGATCATGTTCCGCCCCCGATTCGTAACATTGGTCCGTATTCCTCGAGCGACGTCATCACCGACGGCCCCCGCGTCCCGTTCTTGCTGATTTCACCCTATGCTCGCACCCATTACATTTCGCAGGCGCAAGGCAGCCAGTCTTCGGTAGTGAAGTTCATAGACACGGTGTTCAACCTGCCGCCGCTGGCCCTGCTGCCGGATGAGTTGGAGGGGCGCAAGCTGGGCGAAACCGTCCTCAACCAAAAAGGCCTGGGACCCGAGGATGCGCTCACCCCGGGGATCTCGAACCTGCTCGACGCCTTCAGCCCAGCGCGATTGACGGGAAAGGCGGACCCCTTGCCGTCCTATTACGCAACCGTTTCCGACGCGCTGATCCAGACGCTGCCTGACAAATGGGGCTTTGGCGGTTGTCAGTATCTGGGGATCACGACCACGGATCGGCAGCAAAAGATCAACAATGTAGTTCCCAGCGACTTCAACCCACGGCCTAAGACCAATCCCAACTAGGCGACTAAGTGCTCGGGCTGGTTCACGCCAGCCCGAGTGTTTTGTCCATTCACCCCACGTTGGGTGACGCAAAGGATGGCTCAGATCTCCAGTACTTCAGTTCCGTTCCATTCAAACCTGCCGGCAAGGAGTTAGGCATGTCGAAGTCGGTGTTTGCGCTGCTGATTCTTTTCTTGTTGATGCTGCCGGCCCTTGTGGCGCAGAACCTAGGAACCGTACAAGGGGTCATCACCGACCCCAGCGATGCCTTGATCTCCGGTGCGAAGGTGACCTTGAGTTCGGCGGCTTCACCGCAGGCTCGCCAGACGGTCACAACCAAGCAAGGACGTTACAGTTTCTCCAACGTCCCTTTGGGCACGTTCACGCTTCGGGTGGAAACGCGCGGTTTCGTAGCAGCGGAGTATTTCGGCGAACTCTACACCAGCACGACAGTCGTCCACAACTTCCATTTCACGACCTCAACAACGGTGCAGCAGATCACCGTCAGCGATACCGCGCCCCTCCTCGAGTCCAGCGCGTCGATCACGCACCGCGATTTCAGCGATGACGACCTGGAACATCAGCCAATGGCTCCAGCACAGAAAGGCATGTCGGCGATCATCGAGACGATCCCCGGCGCGGTGCCGGAGGAAAACGGCCGCATGCACGTGCGCGGCGCGGAGACGCAGCCGCAGGTTGTGCTGGATGGCGTGCCCCTGGCCGACAACTTAACCGGATCGTTTGCCACCGGCCTCGATACCGAGAACCTGCACGCCGCGCAGATCCTTACCGGCAGTATGCCCGCGGAATACGGCGATAAGCTATCCGCGGTCGTGAACCTGACTTCCAAGTCCGGGCTCGACATGCCGTTGCAAGGCGCGCTCTCCGTGTCAGGTGGATCGCTCATCTCGCAAGCCACGGATGTTGAGTTCGGAGGCCATGCAGGCAACTTTGGTTTCTTCGTTACCGCCGACGGAAACCACAGCGACCGCTTTCTCGATCCGCCGGAAATCGGAAACTTTCATAACAGCGGGGCTATCGCGCACCTGTTTACACGCTTCGACTGGCTGCCAACCAAGATCGACAGCCTTCGCCTGTCCCTTGCCACGGACGGTTCCGACTTTCAGGTACCAAACACGGCGGATCAGCAGGATGCAGGCCAGCGGCAAACCCAGAAACTACGCGACGATTTTCAATCGCTTGCCTGGAGCCGGGTGCTCAGCGACCGCACCATCTTCGACATTTCCGCTTCACGACGTTCTTCTTCCGCCGCTTTTCTCGATCCCGACATGACGGGGACGCCGTACCTCATCGAGCAGCATCGGCGGCAGCGAACCGAAGGGATTCGGGGAAAGCTCCATCACGATTGGAGATTGGGACAGCTCGAAGCGGGTGCAGAAATGTATCGCCTTCCGATTTCGGAAGCCTTCACCCTGGCCGTGACCGATCCCTCGGTGATCGAAGATCCAGAAGAACCGCTGGCAGCCTTCACCACCGGCAATCCCTTCGACTTCCACGATAAGCAGACGGGGTGGAAGACCGCGGGCTTCATTCAGCAACACTTTCGACTGGGCGAGCGGCTAACGATCGATGCCGGGCTTCGCTTCGACTATCACGATCTCGTGATCCAGGAGCATGCATGGTCGCCGCGCATTGGAGTCGCGTACCACGTCCTGCGCACCGGCACCGTATTCCGCGCCGCCTACAATCGCCTGTTTCAGCCACCACCCTTGGAGAATCTCCTGTTTTCCTCTTCTACCAGCGTGGCGGCGCTTTCAAACGATCGTCCCACCGATACTTATCAGCCTGTGCCGTCGGAGCGCCAGAATTTCTACGAGGTCGGGGTGCAGCAGCGGATCGGTTCCAAGCTTCGGCTGGATGTCTCCCATTACATTAAGAATAGTCGCAATTTTACCGACGATGGCCAGTTGCTGAGCACAGCGATCGTTTTTCCGGTTGCCCTCACCGGAGCGGATGTGCGCGGCACGGAGCTTCGCCTGGACTTTGCTGCTACCCACGGACTTTCCGCTTACGCCAGTTACGCGAACATGAAGGCAACCATCACGACCCCGATTGTCGGCGGCATTTTCCTTGGCGCTGACGCCGGGAATCTATTCCTTCCCGGCCGCCAACCTGCCGATCAGGATGAACGCAACGAAGCGCAGTTTGGCGCGACTTACACCCATCGCTCCGGGGCATGGGTCAGCATGGTTGGCCGCTTTGATAGCGGATTACCGACAGACTTTGATCCGGACAAGCTGGCCGACACTGACCCACGAGTGGTGGCGCAGGTTGATACCTTGCGGAGGAGGATCAAGCCCAGAACGGTCATGAATCTGGTGGGCGGGATTGAACTGATGCGTGAATCGCCCCACCCGGTAGCGCTGCAATTGGGAGTCAATAACCTGTTCGATCAGCTGTATCTCTACAACTTCTACAGTGCATATTCCGGGACACACATAGGCCGCCCACGCGAGGTCATCGGCCGGGTTGTATTTCGCTGGTCCTCGGGCCACTGAAGGCGCTGGACCGCAATGTGAGTCTGCCGTGTTTCGTACTCAAGTTTGTCCGCAAGTCTCCTGATTCGTCCAAGGGCCACCAACTCTCAACCCTTAACCGCCCCAAAGGAGCACATGATGCGAGTCTCCCCCACTCACTACCTCCGTCAAGTCCTGCTCATGACTCTGCTGCTGAGTATGGTCGTGATTTCGTACTCCAGCGCCGCAAGCGCGCAGAACAGCCAACTGATCACCGGCAAGCGGATCACGTTGCCACCGCTCGGCATGCAGCAGAGCATCGGCAACCTGCCCATGAATATCATCCTTTCACCGAACGGCAAGTACGCCATCACCACGGATATGGGCTTTCACCAATCGCTGTGGGCCATCAGCACATCGACGGGCATTGCCGTGTCCCATGTCGATTTCCCCAACGATGTGATCGGCACCAACGGCCTGTACTACGGGCTTGCGTTCGGCCCGGATGGCACGCTGTACGCGGCCCAAGGCGCCAACGACAGCATCGCGACCCTGTCGCTCTCGCAAAACGGAACCCTGACGCAAACCGGGTCCATTCTCACCCGGAAGGGCGACTTCCCCTCGGGGATCGCCACCGACAGCCAAGGTACCCTGTACGTCACCAACAATGACCCCGGCACCTTTGCGCAAGCGACCAGCGTTGCCATCTACAAGAACGGCGTTGAAGTGGGACGCTATACGTTTACCTCCAGCTTCTACGGGACACCCAATTTTCCCCTCGCGGTTGCCGCGCTGGCCGATGGCAGCAAGCTCTACGTCGCCAGCCAGCGCGACAGCGCCTTGTACGTCCTGGATACGCGCGTGCCTTCCTCTCCCACGCTGATTGGCTCCATCGTCGTGGGCTCCCATCCGGTTTCACTGCTTTTGGACAAGAGCCAGTCGTCGCTTTACGTCGCCAATGCCAATAGCGACACCATCTCAACCATCTCCACCTCGACCGATCAGGTCATTAACACGCTACTGGTGCGCTCGGGGCGCTTCTCCAAGACCGCTGGCGCAACTCCGGTGGGTCTCGGCCTCTCGCCCGACAACACCCGCCTGTACATCGCGCTCGGCGATATGAACGCAATTGCGGTTGCCAGCGTGCAAGGCTCTTGGCTGGAACTGCTCGGCTACATCCCCACGGGATGGTATCCCACCGGCGTCGTGGCAAGCCCGAATGGCAAGCACTTGCTGTTTACCAACGCCAAAGGCACCACCACGCGCTATCCCAATCCCGGCTACGTCCAATGGGAGTTCAACTCGAATATTTCGTATGATCTCAATCTGATCGAGGGAAGTGTTTCGTTCGTGCCCGTGCCCAAGCCAAAACAGCTGATGGCATATACCCGCGATGTCTTCGCCAACAATGGGCTGAATGACTCGCTCAGCGCGCAGGGCGCCCCCATCATCCCGGATAACCGGCTTGACGCTATCGGCCTTAAAGCCGGCAAAATCAAACACGTCATCTACATCATCAAGGAAAACCGCACCTACGATCAGGTTCTCGGCGATCTGCCCCAAGGCAATGGAGACCCATCGCTCGTGCTCTTCGGCTCGCCCATCACGCCGAATCTGCACGCCTTGGCTTCACGTTTTGTCCTGCTCGATAACTTCTACGACACCGGCGAGGCAAGCGGCGACGGTTGGCCCTGGAGCACGCAGAGCATGGCCAACGAATCCGTAATCAAGAATCTCCCTTACAACTATAGCGGCCGCGGACGGCAGTACGATTTCGAAGGCCAAAACAACGGCTACATCACGGGTGGTCATCCAGCCAAGGATCCGGACGGCAACACCATGTCCGTGGCTTTTCCGAACGGCGCTCCCGCCATTCCGGATGTCTCCGAAGCTGCAGGCGGGCATATCTGGGATGCAGTACGGGCGGCAAACCTCTCGTATCGCAACTACGGTTTCTTCTACTCGTTTGGGGTGACGCAGAACGGCAATCCCCTCATCCCCGACAACTGGCCAGCGGCGGCTGGACTTCAGCCTGCGGGACGCAACCTTGTCGGATTCAGCGACTGGGACTACCGTCGTTACGACAATGATTTTCCGGATAGCAATGCGCCGGGCAGCTACGGCTGCTTCTACCAGCGCACAACGTATGGACACTACAATGAGCCTAGCCGGTTCGCCGAGTGGAACCGCGAGTTCCACCTGATGTTGGCCAAGGATCACACCGGCAACTCCGTGCCGGCCTTTATGACCGTGCGTTTTCACCACGATCACACTCAGGGTTATACGCCGGGCAAGTTCGCGCCGAGCGCCGAAGTCGCGGATAACGACTATGCGGTCGGCCAACTCGTCGAAGCCGTGAGCATGAGCCCGATCTGGGAGAGCACGGCGATTTTTGTGATCGAAGATGATTCGCAGGACGGACCTGATCACGTCGATGCGCATCGCTCCACGGCCTATGTCATCAGTCCCTGGATTGAGGCGAATTCGGTGGATCACCGTTTCTACAACACCGACAGTGTCCTAAAGACCATGGAAATGCTGCTCGGCATTCGGCCGCTCACGCAATACGACGCTATTGCCGAGCCGATCCTGGACTTCGATTCTCGTCCCGAAAATTCCAAGTTGTTCACGGCGATTCTGCCTGACCAGTCTGTGATCTGCGCACAGACACCGCTGGCTTCCGCGCTGAAGTCTTCCGACCCGATGCGCAACTTGGAGCTGCGTTCCGCGAAGCTGGATTTCGAGCATCCTGACAGCGCGCCATCGGCCGTAGTCAATGAAATCCTTTGGAAGGGTATCAAGGGAGCAAGTGTCCCGATGCCGCAACCGAAACCCTCAATTCTTCCCGACCGTCAGGACCGGGATTAGAGCCACACCTGCTGGACGGACTCAGGCGGTCAGGTGGCCGCCTGAGTTCCTTTCAGATTCCAGGTCTGCTGTGCTGAATACAAGCAATAGGCCCGCCATGCCTGAACTCGTAGGACATGCACTGGTGATGCCGCTCACTCGTACGAGATCGCGTCAACTGGATCCTTCCAGGCAGTGATGAGCGCGGGAAACAGCGCACCTAGCCCCGCCCCGGCGATTGCAGTCACGCTGGCATAACCGATCCAAACAGGTTGGATTTGGATGGGGAGGGTAGGGAAACGTGAGTGAATCGCCATCCTAAGCAGAGAAATGCGACTACACTGATGGCCTCAGCCGGACGCAATCTCTAGCGCTCCTCAGCGGATCTGAGAATTACCCGTCTTATTTTCCAAAAGACGGCCAAGCCTTGGGTTGGATCAAAACGTCACCGAAGTCAGTGCTGACGCGGCGCCGTGCTGAGCGTCATTGGCCAGCCTATAGTCCCGGTATTCGATCACCAGCGTCGCCGTGCCGCCGAGGCGGACTTTGCTGGTCGACTGGTTCCGCACCGGCAACCAAAACGATCCGAACTTAGCGTACTTTTGTTCGATTTGCGTGTTGCTGATCCAGAAAGAGGGGTTCTTGGCGGGCTCGGCCTCGATGCGCGCAATAGCGAAGTCGTTCTCGTCAACCCAGAGGTTGCCCCGATAGAGGAACTTGCTCGGAACCCTAGGTTGCACTCGCAACCTGTAGAAGCGTCCCTGATCCGTAACCTCCTCGCCCGCTAACTCGAAAAGGTAGTTGCGCGGCGTCAATGCCGTTTTTTGCCTGTTTTCCTGAGTCTGCGCTTCCTGCTCGCTCGCGAGAAGGCGTTTCAGCACCTTATCGACGATGAACTTGGACCCGCTCTGCGAAACCACGGTGAATTCTTTGGTCGAGGGTGCGCTATAGCGCGCATCGACAATCAGTTCGGCATCCTTGCTGCTCGGGAAGCCGCGATAACTCAACTGGTACACGCGCCGCCCGGTGTAACCCCGAAGCGTCGCCGCTCGCGACTCATTGCGCGACATCATTGCAGCCACGATCTGCTCGGCGTTAAGGGTTCCCAACGAGTTCGAAGGGCTGGTTGGGGTTGTCGGCGCAGGGGTTGCCGCAGAGTCGCTCTGTGCGACGCACTTCGGCAACAGCGCCAGAGTCATTAGAATAATGAAGCTACACGGTAACAGACGCTTAGTCCAAAGAGTCCGCAAGGTTTTCCTCCCTCTGAGCTTGAAAGGCATAAGGCGGTTGACTACCTCGACGGACAGCAGCGAGCGTGGAGACCGCAGAGAAGATGCTTTGCGCCACGGTTGCGGTGCCCGAAAGCACGCCTCGCCTGGTTTGGCTCGGCGCACTCGACACGAACTCGGGGCCCGCCTCGGTTAAGGACAACTGGCCTTTTCCCACAAGGTAGAGACGCTGGTAGAGATCCAGGTAGGCGTCGGTGATCGTCTCCCAGCCATGAGCTTTCGCCGTGGCGCGGGCGGCGGTGGTTAAGGAACGGTGCAGCTCGGGGTCGCCGGTCAGCCGAGTTATGGCCGCGGCGAATTCGTCCGCGTCGGGAGAAACCAGGCACGCGTTCTGCTGGTTGGCGTATTCCTTGACGCCCCCTGAATCCGGGGCTATCAGGACCAAACCCGAAGCCATGGCTTCCAGCGGCGCAATTCCAAAAGGCTCGTTGGCATTGGGATGCAAGAAGAAATCGCAGTTCGCGTAAATCCGCGCCAGAGCTTCCCGATCCGCGAGATGCCCCAGCAACGTTACCTTTCCCGGGGCACGCCGCTCGGCTTCCTCGGCGAAGGATTGACGCGAGAGGCCGTCGCCCGCCACTACAAGCCTGTAATCTTTTGGCTGGTGGCTGAGTCGTTCTAACGTATCAATTAACAATCGGAGGTTCTTCTCCGGCGCCAAGCGCCCTGCATACAGACACAACACGGAATTACTGGCGCCGCCAATACGTTCCAGCAGCTCTTGACGTGCCTGGTCCGTCCGGTATGAGGGCGAGAAGTGCTGGTGATCGACTCCCATGGGCAACACCCAAGTACCCCGCGGGACGTTATGGCCAAGCGAAGCGCTCTGAAGCTCCGCCATGGTGTGATGACTCACGGCGATGTGGTGGTCGAAGAAGGGGAAATAGAGCCAGCGCATGTACACCTTGCAGAATTCGCGGCCCAGCGAACCGGCGTGGATGTAGGTGGCAAAATTGCGATCCATGCGCTCGCAGCTTAGCCCGATGGTCACCGGCCGAAAATCAAGGTCCTTGGCCAGTCCCACGCGCAACACCGGGCCCAGATAGTTCAGCGTGTACTTGTCGTTGATCTCGACCAGGTCCGGCCGTTCTTCCGCCAAGATCTGCTGGACCTTGGTGCCGGCGAACAGGAAACTCGTGGGGGGGATGTTTCGATAACACGGGTTCAGCCGCGAGGGCGGAGCAGCGACATGGTAAATAAGGCCCAATGCCCCCACGTGCTCCACGTGGTCCTGTTCCCCGGGGACGACAAGCCGCACCGGCCATCCCCGGCGATTGCCGGCGGCCAACAGGGCGCGGTAGAAGGTCGCGACGCCGCCGGAGGTGTGTGACCAGGCGTTGGTCAGATGAAGCGTCTTAATCGTCATGCTCACCGCCGCAGGGGACGAACACCTGTCGCGTACAACGCCACACCCAGGCCGGCGGCGCCAGCAGGAAACCCACCACCAGCCGCGGCAAGTTGCAGAGATCGTGTACCAAGGTGTCTTGCTCGCGTCCCACCAGCAGGGTGCCGCGTCGCATGCTGTACCAGTTAAACAGCGACGTAATGGCAGAAATAATGAGACCCACCAGCGTTCCGGCGCGGAGGTTCGGCGTGGCCATCAGCCGGTGAAGCAGGTAGTCCAATCCCTGGGAAACTCCCGGCACCGCGATGGTGATGAGCAGCACCGCCAACCAAGTCGGGCGCCGGTTGCGAACCGCCTGGATGAATCCGCTAAAGATCCCCGCGGTTCCGGCGCGATACCCGGTCTCCAGGGCGACTGCAAGCGTGGCGCTGCGCCAGCCATAGGAGTAGGTGGTCACCAGGAAAATCGGGGCGCGGCCGACCGCGCTCAACAGGGCCGCTTTCCAGTTCCAGTACTCGAGAAACACAGGGGCGGGGTTGCGGAAGATCGACATGACAGAAAACCGGCAGTCAGCTACTTCGTGGATTAGCATTGAGTATACCCGTTACGGCTTGGCTTTGATTCCGGCCAGGAGAAAAACTGCGATGGTCAGCAGCCCAACTCCTTGGGCCATCCGGCGCATGGGGACGGAAGACGGCGCCTTCCATTCGCCCATGAGCACGCCGGCGATATTCCCGGTGATCACAATCAGAGACATGTAAACCGGCCAGGCGAAAACCGGCCCCCAGGTTCCCATTTGGCCGGCGCCCAGTGTATAGAGGACAGCACTACCCAACCAGCAAATCGACATGACTACGGCGAACTGCCAGCAGGCGTTGCCGCCCTCGAAATAACGTGCAAAACTACGGTTGTTGTGAAGCAGCCAGAAGCAATAGGCCAAGTTTGGTATCGCCCCACTCCACAGGAACGGAAGCCATACCGCATTGGGCGCCCATACGGGTTGCGCGCCGGATCGGACGGCTGCGGCAATAACCGGAGCGCCAAGAACCAGGGCCAGATTCATCAGTCCTGAACCCACGCCCGCCAACAGGCAGTAGGCGAGTCCCCGCGTGGTGACGGCAGTATTTGCCTGTATGGCTTGGTCCCGCTGCCATCCCGCTTTCGCGCACACGGTAACCCCCGCCAGCAGCACCAACATCCCGGCCGTAAGTGCAAGGCCTCCGGTTGTCAGGGGCACGTGCGTGCCACGCTCTACCAGCGGGACTAGACTGCCGACGGCTGCGGAAATCCCCAGGATGACGGCAAACGACACCCCAATGCCAACGGTCGCCACGGCCATTCCCAAAAATATCTGGGAAATACCCCACGCCAACCCAAGCGCCGCCACCGTGCGCACCACTGGTCCGCAGTCGCTATAGACCTGTCCGAGCCGCGGTATGGTGGAGCAGGTGAGCGTCAAGGGCAGAATGACTAAGCCGAGGCCGGCCCACACGAACCAAGTGTTCTCAAAATTCCAGCCGCGGATGCGCTTCATGGACACCGCAAACCCGGTGTTCACCACGCCGGCCGTGACCAGCAATCCGACACCAGCCAGGGGGTCAGCCACGCCCGAACGCTTTCCGCATGAGGGAGCCGTTGTCCGGCGTTTCCGGGGTTGCCGGCAAGGACACATGCTGCGGAAGTTGAGAAGTCAGGTATCTGCGATAGACGGCGTAAACCGAATCGAAGACTGCGTCCCAGGAGGTGGAAAGAGCAAACGCGCGAGCGGCGCGCGCCATCTCCCGGCAACGCTCGGGATTCATGAGCAACCAGCTCATGTGGTCGGCAAAGGCCTGCTCGTTGGCAGCGACGAATCCAGTCTTGCCATGCTGCACGACGAATCTCGGTCCTCCCGTATTCGTCACCACCGCGGGAACGCCTGAGGCAAGCGCTTCCAGCACGACATTGCCGAAGGTATCGGTTTCGGACGGAAACACGAACACATCCATGTTGGCGTATGCCCTTGCCAACGCTTCGCCGCGCAGCACGCCGGCGAAATCGGCTTGGCGCAGATGCCGGCGCAACCATGGCTCCGCCGTGCCCTGGCCGACGATCAGAAAGCGGAAATCGCGATGTCCGGCATCCAGCAGAGCTTGCTCCAACCGAGCCAACAGATGAATGTTCTTCTCCACGGTGAGGCGGCCCACGTAGCCAAAGGTGAATGGCTCGGCCCCCCGGTCGCGGCGCTGCGGATGGAAGAGGTCCAAATCCACGCCTCGACCCATCGGAAAACACGGCTTGCCGGTACGACACTCCAGCATGCGGATTAATTCCGGATTCGGGGCAAACAGCAGACGCGGAATCTGAAAATAGCGGGTCAGCAGACGAAGGCTGAGGGCTTCAATCTGATGCTCCGCACGCCGACGCAACGGGCTTGGCAGCCAACCCAGCAGCGGCGCAGCGCGCCGGGCCGCGTATTCATGCACGTTGGTATGCCAGGAGGCAACCAGCGGTACGTGCAGTTGGTGCGCGATCAGCGCTCCCAACATGCCCACGTCGCTGGGGCCGGTGATATGGATCAGATCCGGACGAAATTCCGCCACTGCGGCTTTGGCCGCCTTAAAGTGCCGCCAGAAATACAGGTCATAGTCGTGTTTCTCGTCCAGCCGAAACGACGGCCATCCCCGCCGGTACTCGACTTTGGTGACGGAGCCCTCCGTCCGGCAGTAGCTTTCATAGCCGCCATGAATCGTAAGCAAGGGCAACTCGTGGCGACGCGCATATTCGTCGAAGTGATGCGCGGTATTGGCCACCCCATCGACTTCGTTGTAGGCACAGGCAAAGAATGCCACCCGCGGATTGCTGTCGCTCATGCCGCCTCGCCTCCGGGACGAAGGGATAGATGCCGCGAAACTTGCAACCGGTTTTGAGTCAGCCGAATATTCCAGCGTACGGCATTCTCTTCCACCAGGCGTAGGCCGGCAAAGATGGTTTCGATGAACTGCGGGGGCCTCTCCCAGAGCGCCGACAGGGGTTGCATGGTTCCCGACTTGTCGGTATGGAAGACGCGATCGTCCCAGGCGTGGCCCAGGGGATGGAAAGGATAGTCCTGAACCACGTCGATCACCGTCTGCAGCATGCGCAGGTTCAGGGATTCCCGGTACCGTGGCATGAAGAGCACATGCGAGCGTCCGTCTTTCCTTATCTCGTGCACAAACTCTGCCATGCTGGCGGCCCGAGTAAGATTCAAGACGGCGTTGGCTTCGCACCCGTGGCGATCACCTCCCGAAACGACCGGCTGGTTCCAGGCTCGCGCCAAGGCGAGCACCGCCTGGTTTTCCGCCCAGGCGCGCATTCCATTGACTTCAAAGGCGTGCACCAAGGAGTTGCATTGCCGCAGGAATTCGTCCAGCGCGCGCGGGTGACCTACCGCGCCCGCGCCGCTGATGTCCCACAAGGGGTGATTCAGCACCACGAGAACTTCAGGAATTTCGCTGAGCGCCGCGAGAAGCTGCAGCAGCTTTTCTTCGCGCGGATTGTCGGTATAAACCTGCATCTCCGCCAGCAGACCGCGGGCCTTGCCAGCGGGCAAGTTATGGATACCGAGGTGAACATCAATCGCCCGGAAGGGCACGGTCCACTCTAGCGAAACCGGCACCTCTCGGCCTGAATCGCGCAGCCGGAGCGGAGCTTCGATGGTGTCGTGGTCGGTTAACGAGACAATGCTCGCCAGATCCAAGTCATTTTCAATTTGCGACCGCTCGATTTGGTACGCGGCCTCGGCGGTGAGCGGTGGGGTCCAATAGGCCGAGGCGAAGTCCGCCTGAACTTTCTTGCAGCGTCGCTTCTGCTGGCAGAGGGCCCAGTGCAGCAGGGGATTCTTTTGGGCATAGGCCGGAATAAAGTCGAGGCTCTCTCGCGAATATCGGGTGTGACCGTGAAGGGAAATGGCGGTTAAGAATGCGCGGGGCGTTTCTGGAGCATCCCAGAGACACGTCACATGGTCTGGCAATGTTCCTCCTCTGTTAAACGGCATTCATAGCTACAGTTTGCGGGCAACTGATTACAGAGTCTTGAACGCCAGATCAAAGTTCTGTGACAGGGTTTACAGACGAGATACTTCAACAGAAAGAAGAGGACGCACACATAGCCATTCGGGCGCGTTCGTGGCCCCGGCTCCTATGTCAATTCTGGAACAGGGTGCCGACACGGGAACTACGCGGCGCTAAGGGGACGGGTGGCAATTCCAACCCTTGAGTAGTGCAGCGAATCGATCAGTTCGAAATACCGGCGCGCGATGAGGCTCCAGTCGCGTTGTTCGGCGGTGGTTCGGGCCGGACAGAAGAGGAATTCACCAGCTGGCTTAGCATGGAAACTCCTGCCTCGATACTTGCCGGCAAAGGATATCGAGCGCGTCATTGCCGAAGGGCTACCTCTGGGTGAATCTGAAACACCCGAGCCCCCGGCGGAACTGATACTGACAAGCCGCCAAGGCTCCAATTGCAGACACAGGTGCCGCCCCGATGCTATTTCCCCGGTGGAATTCTGGCGAATACGCGACTATGTTTGCGAAAAACAAGCACTGTGATTATCCAAAGGGGATTAGTCTTGTGAAGCGTGCAACTGGCGTTTGCCAGACAGGATGCAAAGGAACAGGGGGCGAGCGATGATGATTGGCGCCGGTCGGATGACAGCCACAGCCCGCGCCGACATTGGTGCTCGATATTGAAGCCCGACCGTGAAGCGTGGGTCCGGGGTTTGCGTACAGACGTGTGATGACGTTCGTCCTTCGGACGACGATCTCGATTGGGAGTTTGTCTTTGATTCGCGCCTCGGGCATCCGACCGGCACCTCGGAGGAGCCAATGGCGAAGAAATCGAAGAGATCCAAGAGACGGTGCGAGGAGTTACCGATCCTGCACCCGGATGCAGCCGGAATCGATGTTGGGGCAAGTGAGTTGTTCGTCGCTGTCGGCGCTGACCGCGACCAACATCCCGTTCGCAGCTTTCCAACATTTACTCGCGATCTGAATGCGCTAGCGGACTGGTTACAGCAGTGCGGCATTCGCTCAGTTGCAATGGAGTCCACCAGCGTGTACTGGATCCCTCTGTATCAAATCCTGGAGTCCCGCGGGTTGGAGGTGTTTCTCGTCAACGCGCAGCATGTGAAGAATGTTCCCGGCCGGAAGACCGACGTCTCCGATTGCCAATGGCTCCAGTACCTCCATTCGGTGGGCCTGTTGCGCGCCAGCTTCCGTCCTTCCGGAGTCATTTGCGCGATTCGTTCTCTTTGGAGACACCGCAATAGCCTGATCCAGATGGCAGCAGAGCATGTCCTGCACATGCAAAAAGCTCTCGATCAGATGAACCTTCAGATCCATCGTGTCTTAAACGACATCACCGGATCCAGTGGGCTCAGGATCGTCGACGCCGGTGAACGAGATCCCGTAACCTTAGCTCGGCTCTGCCATGGCGGCGTGAAGAGCAGCGAAGACACCGTGGCGAAATCGCTCGAGGGTGACTACCGCGCAGAGCACGTGTTTGCGCTTCGGCAATCGCTCGCGGCGTTTCGTTACTATCAGGAGCTGGTGGTTGAAGCAGACCAGGAGATTCAGCGTCAACTGAACAATCTGGAAACGGCCGCGACAGCGGAGCGGACAATACCCAAGCGCACCAAGGCATCGGCATATCAGCGACGCCGGTATGAGCCGAAGACGTTCGACCTTCGAAGTGAGCTATACCGGATCTTCGGTGTCGATCTCACCAATGTGCCTGGCATCAGCGCGATTACAGCCCAAACCATCCTCTGCGAGATCGGCACAGATGTGTCCCGGTTCCGAAATGCTTCTGCCTTCGCGTCCTGGCTGGGACTGTGTCCAGAGAATAAGATCAGTGGTGGCAAGGTGCTCTATACCAAGAGCCGCCGTGTCAGGAGCCGCGTTGCTACCGCTCTCCGCATGGGAGCGCACTCGCTGCATCACGCCAAAGACTATCTGGGTGAGTTCTTTCGCCGCATCACGCGGAAGCTCGGCAGACCCCAGGCAATTACGGCCACGGGTGAGGCGCCGGAGCCGCGCCTGCGGGGGTGCGATCCGGGGTGCAATCGGAAGTGCTCGGCAACCTGGTGCAGGTTTCACCGGTCACGCGACCCGCGGTAGTCTCCCATTACAACGTTGTGCCGGTGCTCGATGTGTATGCCAGCACCCAGGGGCGCGACCTGGGCGGGGTGGCGTCAGATACTGCCAAAATTCTCGACCAGTTCAAAGGACATCTGCCCCGTGGAACCCAAATCGAGATGCGCGGGCAGGTCAACACCATGAAGTCGTCATTTGTGGGCTTGGGCGTGGGACTGTTGATCGCGATCCTGCTGGTGTATTTGCTGATTGTGGTGAATTTCCAGTCCTGGCTCGACCCGTTCATTATCATCACCGCGCTGCCCGGCGCGCTGGCGGGCATCGTGTGGATTCTGCTGCTGACGCGCACCACGCTCAGCGTGCCGTCGCTGACCGGATCGGTGATGTGCATGGGCGTCGCCACAGCCAACTCTATCTTGGTGGTATCGTTTGCCCGCGACCGCATGCGCGAGGGAGTGCCGGCATTGCAGGCCGCGCTGCAAGCCGGTTACACGCGGATCCGTCCGGTGATCATGACGGCCTTGGCGATGATGATCGGGATGTTGCCCATGGCGTTAGGCGTGGGTGAAGGCGGCGAGCAGAACGCGCCGTTGGGCCGGGCAGTAATCGGCGGCTTGCTGTTCGCCACGGTTGCGACTTTGTTTTTCGTGCCCGCGGTGTTTGCCGCTATCCACGGACACAGGGAAACACGTGCAGCGCGGGAGGAAAAATGACAATAGGCCAGGATTTGTCATTCCGAGCGAAGCGAGGAATCCCTTTAGCGGCTAACCGGCGATAGCGATTCCTCGCTTCGCCCGGAATGACAAATGATCGGGACGAGTTTTATGTATTCGGAAGTGGAGTCAACGCAGGTGCAGGAACAGCAACAACCGAGGATCGGTTCCGAGCCGCCGGAGGCTCCTTCAGGCTCGCTTGGCAAAGCGAAGCTGGTGATCGGCGTGGCGCTGGCCGTGCTCTTGACCAGCGGAGCAGTGAGCATCCTGAATCGCGCCCATCAGACCCGTGTGTTGGCTCGGGAGACCGAGGTCAATGCTGTGCCGACCGTCGCGGTCGTGCGCCCTATCGCCGAAAAACCCGACGACGAGCTGGTGCTTCCCGGCACCTTGCAGGCGTTTCAAGAATCCCCCATCTATGCCCGCACGAATGGGTACCTGCTGCGCTGGTATAAGGACATTGGCAGCCATTTGCGCCAGGGCGAGCTGCTGGCGATGATCGACACGCCCGAAGTAGACCAGCAGTTGGCCCAGGCCCGCGCCGCCCGGCAGCAGATCCTGGCGCAATTGCAGTTGGCGAAAATCTCCGCCGACCGTTGGCAGAACTTGCGCCAAAGCGATTCGGTTTCGCAGCAGGAAGCCGACCAGCAGGCAAGCGGCTACCAGCAGGCCCAGGCCAATCTGGCGGCGTCCGATGCCAACGTCCGGCGGCTCGAACAATTGGAGGCGTTCAAGAACGTGTACGCGCCGTTCGCCGGGGTGCTGACCAGGCGCAATGTCGATCCGGGCGCGCTCATCGATGCCGGTTCGAACGGCCGCGAGTTGTTCGACATCGCCCAAGTGGACCCCTTGCGCGTCTTTGTCAGTGTTCCACAAGCCTATACCCCAGCAATCAGGAATGGCCTGGAAGCCTCGGTCACACTGCAGGAATTTCCCGGTCAGAAATTCCGCGGTAAGGTGGCGCGCACGGCGGAGGCAATTGATCTGGGCAGCCGCACTTTGCTGACGGAAATCGATGTGCCCAACCATGACCAGAAGCTGCTACCCGGCTCATTCGGGCGGGTACATTTCGCAGTTGCTGATAATGGCCACAAGATCACCATCCCGGTGAACGCGATGCTCTTCCGCGCCGAAGGGCCGCGGGTCGCGGTGGTGGGAACCGATGGCAAGGTGCAACTACGTCCCATCACCATCGGCCGCGACTACGGCGCCACGCTGGAGATCATTGGTGGGGTTGGCGTGGACGAGTTGGTGATCATCAATCCCGCCGACTCGCTGGAGGACGGGCAGCGCGTCCATATCGCGCGAGCCTCGCAGGAGGGTGGGCGCCCATGAGGCGGCCGCTAATAGCCGTGTCTCTGGTCACCTTGCTGGCGCTGGCGGGATGTGCAGTGGGTCCCAAGTACCAGCGCCCTTCGGTGCCGGTACCGGAAACGTGGAAGAGCCAAGGTCCTTGGCAAGTCGCTGCTCCGGGCGACAGCGATCCCAAAGGCCCGTGGTGGACCATCTTCCACGATGCCCGCCTGAGCGAATACGAAGAGCAGGCGCTGAACGCGAACCAGTCGCTGGCTGCCGCCAGAAATCAACTGGAGCTGGCGCGCTCGCTGGCGCGAGTGGCTTCGGCAGGATTCTTTCCGCAACTGAACAGCGATCCTAATGCTACGCGGCAGCGCCTCTCGGGAGATCGTCCGCTGCAAGGTTCGCCCGGCCCGTTCTATCCGGTCACGCAGAGCGTTTACAACCTGCCCTTTTCATTGAACTACGAAATCGATCTATTCGGGAGCGTGCGACAGAACCTGCGGGCCGCCAATGCGACCCTGCAAGCCACGGCAGCAGACCTGCAAAACGCCCAACTGGTGCTGACCGCGGAGCTGGCCGCCGATTACTTCAGCTTGCGCGAACTGGACGCGGAAACGCAGGTTGTGCAGTCCTCGGTCGAAATCGAGGACAAGGGCCTCCAGTTGGTGCAGAGGCGCCACGACGGCGGCATCGCTTCCGGTTTAGAGGTGGCGCAACAGGCCAGTCTGCTGGATGCCACCAAAGCACAACTTTCGCTCGTGCAACAGCAGCGGGCACAATACGAGCACGCGATCGCGGTTCTTACGGGCAACTCGCCTTCGACCTTCAGCGTGACCTTTTCCCCATTGGCGGGAGGCCCGCCGGTGATTCCGGTTGGGGTGCCATCCAACCTGCTGGAGCGGCGGCCGGACAGCGCCAGTGCCGAACGTGCCATTGCATATCAGAATGCTGAAGTGGGCATAGCGCAGGCGGCATTCTACCCACACCTGTCGCTGGCCAGCAGCACCGGCTCGCAGAGCCGCGATCTTGCCCTTCTGGGATCGGCGCCGAGCGCGTTCTGGGCAGTGGGCTCCGATCTGCTGCAACCCGTCTTCAACGGCGGACGAAACCGGGCCACTCTGCAGGCCGCCAAGGACTCCTACTACGGCGCGGTGGCGA
The DNA here is from genome assembly GCA_963837635.1 of uncultured Acidobacteriota bacterium. Lineage (GTDB taxonomy): Bacteria > Acidobacteriota > Terriglobia > Terriglobales > Acidobacteriaceae > CAWINY01. The sequence continues at coordinate 338,480 of CAWINY010000007.1, read as the reverse complement.
ACTATCGCCAAGCCGTGCTGACCGGCTTCCAACAGGTCGAAGATGGCCTCTCAGGGCTGCAGACGCTAGCTCAGGCAGCCGCCACGCAGCAGGCTGCGGTACAAGATTCACAGCGCGCACTGACAATTGCCAACAACCGCTACGTGGGCGGCTTGACTACATATCTGGACGTCATCACGGCTCAGGCGACGCTGCTTTCGAATCAACGACTCGCCACCCAGCTTCTCGGTCAGCAAATGGTCACTTCCGTCTATCTGGTAAAGGCCGTGGGCGGTGGCTGGAACGCCGCGCAATTGCAAAAGGAACAGGTTAGCCCGCGGGCGATTCAGGCGATTCAGCCATGATCGTAGATGCGAGCCCGAAGCAGGCTGCGATTCCAACGCCACTCAAGGCCATAGTCTCTGCTGATTTTCTTTAGGTGATTGCCTTCGCAGGTTGAGTACAAAGAGCGCGTCTGGCGTCCAATGAATACCGTGTTACGCGAGAAGAGTGTGGGGCTCACCAGCGGTCGCGCTTCGCGCCCGGCGGCGGGGCCGTCGAAACAAGGCCCAGTTGCAAGAAACGTTGGTCGGGACATATGCTTGTCCGCGGTAAATTGGGCCTAATAACGCAAGAAATCAAAGCGAAGGCTAAGACGTGAAGATTGTGAACAGCAAGGCGGTTATGAAGTTTGCTGCGCTGGTGTTGGGTGTGGCGGCTACGGTGTGTCCGTGCCCGGTGGCGGTTGCACAGACAGCCCCGGCGATGAAAGCTGGCAATAAGTCCTACGAGATCGAGGTGAGCGGGAAGAAGGAATGGGTGGACACCAACATCGACCTGCGGGGGGGGGCGAAGCTGCGCTTTACCGCCACAGGGAAAATCACCTATCCAGCCGACGGTTCGTACGGGGAGAAATTGCATACTTCGGGGGCATTTGGGCCAGAGGGGCTTCCCCGTGGATGGGCTGACCTGGTCCACCAATACGCGGTCAACGATGCAGGCCACGGTGCGCTGATCGGCCGAATTGGTTCCGGGGCATATTCGCAAGCGTTTTTGGTCGGCGCTCACAAGGATTACGACGCGCCCGTTGCAGGAAGACTGTTCCTCGGAATCAATCAGAGTACGAGCGAAGCCTCGACCGCGGACGGAAGTTTTCACGTGAGGATCGAAGTTCTGGATGAGGGTTCAGCAGAGGCGATGAACGCTGGCGGTCCCGTGGAAACTCGCGTACCCGGCATCACTCCTGATCTGCTGAGCAAGATTCCGCGTCGCATCTCCGACCCCGAGGGCAGGCCTGGCGACATGCTCAACGTCTTGATCGTGGGGACACAAGACCAGGTGGTTCAGGTATTCACCGCAGCGCAGTGGGTTCAGGTAGATACGTCGGTGGGAAATACCGCGTTGAATGCCCTGATGAACTCTCTCGAGAAGAAGGACTACTTGACCATGCCGATGAGCACACTCTTTCTTTTCAATCGGCCGCAAGATTATGGATTTGCACATGCCGAGCCGGTAAAGGTAGCCATGTCTCGGAACCACCTGCGCGTCTGGAAATCACCGTTCGAGGTGGAGGGGCGAACCTTGTGGTGCGTCGCCGCTACTCACGACATCGGATTCGAACGAGACCAGCGTAACAATGGCGTGACCCATAAGATCGATCCGGCAATCGACGGCGAACGCGAGTACGTGAATGGCACGCTTTCGGCAACCGGGCTCGTGGTCCAGCGCGATCATGTCACTCCAGCCGATCCCCTAACCACTGCCAAAACCGCTACTGGCGGGGAATTTCACTCCGACGGACGGATCCTCGTGCTCGTCCTCAAGAACACCACCAGCAAGAACAAATAGAAACGAGCAGTCTGACTGGAGTTCTTGTCCAGCATTGGATGACTATGACCCAAACCCCAAAACTAAGCCGTTTGGCAGTTGAGGACTTGCCGACTTTGACCCGCGCCGGAAAACCGATTCCAGAGAACGCCAACGGACCCTCTCTTGCCGCCGACGTACTGGGAAAAACGCTGGACTGCAATGCGGAATTTGCATGCGATGCAGTATTCTTGGATGCTCGCAATTAAGGAGAGATGGGTTCATGCGAAAAGCTTTGGCCGTCTCACTGGTGTTTTGCCTGGCATACGCACCGTTCGTGGAGAGCGCAGCAGCGCGAGGACCTTCAGCAGCAGCTACGCCCTTTGCGCAGGACGATTCGTATCAACCATCGCCTTACGAGGCATACTCTCCGGAACAACTGGACAATTTGCTGGCCCCGATCGCACTCTATCCGGATCCGCTGCTGGCGCAGGTTCTACCGGCTGCAACCTTTACGGATCAGATCGATCAGGCGGCGCGATGGGTCCGCGCTTACGGTTCCAATGATGTCGACTCCCAACCCTGGGACATAAGCGTCAGAGCGGTTGCACATTATCCGACAGTTCTCTACATGATGGCCGACAAGCTGGATTGGACGACCGCCGTGGGCCAAGCCTACGTAAACCAGTCCACCGATGTGATGACATCCGTCCAGCGTTTGCGAGCCATGGCCTATTCGCAAGGCAACCTGGCCTCGACTCCGCAACAGCAGGTGGTCGTGGAGGACCCCGGATATATTCAGATCGTCCCCGCCCAGCCCCGGTACATCTTCGTGCCGGTCTACAATCCGGCAGTCATCTTCTTCCGGCCCGCCTCTGACGTGGGAGTGTTCGGCGTCGTTATGGGCTTCAGTGCGGGTTTGGTCATCGGATCCTGGCTGAACCGTGACTGCGACTGGGATCACCATCGCGTTTACTATACTGGCTGGCAAGGCAGGGGATGGATCGAGCGCTCCCGCCCTTATGTGAATATCACCAATGTGTACGTCAACAACCGCTACACGAATGTCACCGTCAACCGGACGGTTATCAATCGCACGGTGAATGTCGCGAATATCAACAACTACAACAGCGTGCATCGAAACGTCACCTACGACAACCACGCCGGCAACCGCACTTTCGTCAATACGAATAACCGCGTAAATAATCAAGTCATCAATCGCAACATTAATACGAATGACCCACGGCTGGATCAGTACCGTGGCCACGAAAACCAGGGACAACCGGCGCCTCCACCAGCCCAACGGCCTGTCCCCCAAGCGTCTAACCGGCCCGTACCTCCGCCACCGGCCCGGCCAGTCCCCGAAGCGTCTAGCCGGCCCGTACCACCACCAGCTGCACGGCCTGTCCCTGAAGCGTCTAGCCGGCCCGTACCTCCGCCACCGGCACGGCCCGCGGTCCAGCCATTAAGCCGACCGGCAGCGCCGCAGGCAACACAGCCTCAGTACCAGCCTGGACCTCATGCGTTCGGCAGGAGTGAAGGCGGCTTCGATCCCCGCGCTGCCAGCCAGCGGGGTCAAGCCAGCAGGGCCGAGGCGATGCGGCCTCCAAGTCCACCAAGCACTCCCCGGCCGGCGCCGAACCGGCCAGCACCTTCTTCTGGGGGGACGCGATCTTCTGGGAAGCAGCGATGAGAACGGAGCGACTTCACGCCAGCCGCGCGACCGGAACTCTGCCGGCCGCAATTTCGGATCGCTGTGACATGGGGAAATGCAACTCCAACACGCGAGGGCTGAAAACCATGAAGACCCGGAGGCTTGTGACCTTAGGCAATGGCGGGCAAAGCATGCCTTTCGTTCTGGCGCTTCTGACCCTGTTCGTGGCCTTGCTCAGTGGCGCCCCGCTCGATGCGCAGATACAGGCGTCCAATAAGTCGGCGGAATCGGTGCAACAGCAGATGTTTGCAACGCCGGAGGAGGCCATGCAGGCCCTTATTGAGGCGGCGAAGGCGAAAGACCGTGCCGCAATCTCTAAGATTTTCGGCCCCGAGTCCGATCAGTTGCTCTCCGGAGATCCCGTCGAAGACAACAAAGACCTGGAAGACTTCGCGACCGCCGTTCAGGAATCCGCCCAACTGAAGAAAGACAATGACGCCAAATACACAGTTGTGGTTGGGAAGAACAATTTTCCAACTCCCATTCCCATTGTGAAGAAGGAAAACCAATGGTTGTTCGATACCAAAGCGGGCATCGAGGAGGTTCTGAATCGAAGGATTGGAGATAACGAGCTATCGGCAGTCGCGACCTGCCGCGCCTACGTTGTAGCCCAATGGGAATATTTCACCGGGGGCTACGGCCCAGATGGCGTGGCCGCTTACGCGCAGAAATTTGTGAGTTCGCCTGGCGAGCACGATGGACTTTTCTGGGAAACCGGAGAGGGCGAAAAACCGAGTCCTCTGGGACCGCTCGTGGCCGCGGCACACGCTCAAGGATACGGGCCGAGGGGACAGACCCAAAACGACCCCTCCCGTAGAGAGCGGCGCCCGTATCACGGATACTACTTCAAGATCCTGAGCAAGCAGGGCCCCCATGCCCCGGGTGGAAAATACAACTACATCATCAACGGCAACATGATCGCCGGCCATGCTCTGATTGCGTATCCCGATCTGTGGGGAAATTCTGGCGTGATGACCTTCATCGTTAATCAGCAAGGTCGTGTATACGAGAAGAACCTCGGCTCCAATACGGAGAAGATTGCTGCCGGCATAACCGAATACAATCCCGACCCGAGCTGGAAGCTGGTTGAACACTGACTTTCTGTTCTTTACTGTCCGGCAGATCTAATCTCTACCGCCTTTTTCGACAACGTCGTCTCTGCGATGTTGAAAAGCACTATTTGGGAGTTTTACCCCGGTTCGCGTCGTCCTGCACGGACTTCGTCGTAGCCGACTTGTCGATCGTCGACTCGGTGGACAGTCGACATGCAGTCGGGGGATTTGTCATCTGTTTGGCGAATACACGGTAGCTCGGCCCGTCCGGATGCAACGTCGACCAGTATCCCGACCGGGTTAGCAAGGGTTTGTGCTGGACGATAATCTGGTTTACCAGAATCTTCACTCCACATTCGAGATTGTTCTTTGGCAGCAGAATGGTTTTGGCCGGATCGTTCGCCTTTAGCGCACGGTCCATCTCCCAATCGAAATTGCAGCCGTAACGCTGCTGGTCTGCGTACGCAAGCCGCAACAATCCTTGACTGCGCATGGCTCTTCCGCTCACTTCATCGTTTTTTGCGCCTTTCCGCTCGCTCTGACGGACGTTCGTGTTCGGATTCAGACCGGCTTCCGCACCCGCAAGTGCCTGGAAGAAATAAGCCCAAAATGTGCGTTTGTCGGTTTCGCCCATCTCGTAAAATCGCGGGCAGAATCGACGGACGTCCCGGGGCACCTGCGAAGAAAGCATTTCGGGTGGCAGCGCCTTCTCGATGATCTGGTCCCATTGGGGATTCCAGGGGGTCCCGCCGAGTTTGGCCTTCTTCTCATCGATAGGGGTCGGCGGGGCAGATTTGGTAGCCTGTGCATGCGAAGCTGTGGCTATTGCTATAAAAAACACGAGACTAACCATCAAGCATGTCTTCAGCTCAGAGATACTCACGTTACCGGGCCTCCGCTACCGATCGATATATTGCATTCTGCCCAAGCGCTTCGTTGTTATCGCCAGCGACGTTGGTCACTTGTGCCGAGCGCTACCAATACCAGTATTGAGGTTTGGGTTGAAAACTGGTCAGGATTGAACAGGATATTCGTGCTGTGCTGCCGGACATCAACGAAGATTATTGATTTTGGCGCTGGAAGCTGATGTTTCAGGGAATGGACTCTGCCGGCATGGACGGCGCCCTTCGGCACGTCATGTCCGGTGTCAATCCGCAAGGCTGCGAGGCTTTCAGTTTCAAACAGCCGAGCGCCGAGGAGTTGGAACATGATTTTCTCTGGCGCACGACGTACCGGCTACCCGATCGCGGGCGGATCAGCATTACCATCTCAGCAGCCCGGGGGACAGGCAGCCTGGGGATCGTGCCGGCGGCCGTAGCCGAAATTGTCTTCATTATTCTTGCGCACGCAGCCGATTTCGGTCCCGGCTGCGACTTCGACCGCCAAGCTCATGAGTTTCGCACCAGTGTTTGGTTTTGGCCAAACGGTTTACCCGGCAGTGACCGTCTTCGTCTTACCTGTGGGGTGCAGCTTAAATACGTCACCCGGAAGGTTTTCATTGAGCTTGATGTCGTAGTACTTGGCCAGGCGGTAGTCGCCCGTGGGCTCAATGAATTGCTGCTGCAGCGAAAGGCCGCGCGCCGGATCGATCCACAAGACGATCCGGTCAAACATGCCCTTCACGTTCGCGGCCTTCGGAGTCAGTTCGAGTTTGGCGGTCTTGACCCCCTGGCCCGTCTTGGCATCCTGGATGATCTCCTCGCCATCGTACTTGACGTCGAACTGCTTGGGCAGATCGTGGCCGCGGCCGCCGAAGCCGAGGACCAGAAAACTTTCGAAGGCGGCCTTGTTCTTGCCGGCATTGTATTCGGTGATCTGGTCGATCCGTGGCTGGTACACCCGCGCCTTGCCGTCGGAAAACAGCACGTATTTCTGGTCCGGCTGGCTGATGTCAGCGGCCATCTCCACGCCCTTGCCAGTTTGCCGGTAGTAGATAGTGCCCTTCTGCGTATCGGTTTCGTTGACCACCTTTTGATACTGGTCCCAGGTGAAACCGGCCTGCAGCGACTTGAAGCCGGCAGCCGCCTGATCCATCCGGGTAAGCACCTTCTCCAACGGGGCATTGGCTTGCGCGAAAGCGCTGATGGCAAGGAACAGCAGGACCGGCAACAGTATTGCGCGTTTCATCATGACTCCGTTCGGCAGCAGTCGTTGGCCGTTTGGTGTGGTTACCCACATCTGCCAAAACCGGGCAGATGTGGGGCACCCGCCGCCCCGACACCCTCCGTTTCCGGCATCCTCTGTTCTTGCCGGGAACCAGGTTTTTAGCAGCCTCTAGCGGTAGGGGCGGCGCACCCAAACTTTGTACGCGGAAACGTGCCCGCGGCTATCGAGAATCGCCTCGTAGTGGTCTACGTTGACCTCGCCCGCAATGGGCTCGACGATGTCCAGCAGGCTCGCCCGTAGGGCCGCATCATCGGCGGCGTTCAGCGCCGAGGCATCGATCTGATAGACGAAGTTTTTGCCATCCGAATATACGATCACCCCCCCTCGATGAGGGGTGCGTTCCGTGGGTTTGTCGTTGAAATTGACCCAATGCGGCGCCAGGAAGATGAACAGCAGGATGATGCTGACCATCACGTCGTAATGGAAATTGCCGCGCGGGTGCGTCCACCAGATATAGCCGCGAATGGTTTGCCAGATGCGTGACATGTTGCCACAAGTCTATTTGGCCCCCGCTCCGGGATGCAACTTTATCTCCCCAATGTGGGCCAGGGCGGGGTTGTGTGGGCGGGTCGAAGACCCGTCCCGCACGGCCTAACAACATACAAACACCGGAACCAGCCATTGGTTGCAAATTGTCTTTCGAGAATCCCTCTGCAGGATCGTAGCGCTTGCCCGCTCACTTGCCGGGGACGTTGATGAAGCCGCGCGTGCCGTAGTCGGCCATGCTCAGGCCGAGCAGCAAGGTGAGCCAGAAGATGCCGGCCACGGCAACGATCCACACCATCTTGTAGTTCTCGTAGCGAAGGTTCATGAAGAACATGGCCACCAGCAGCGCCTTGCAACTGGCAATCAGCAAGGCGACCGGGCCGCTCCACATGCCCAGGTCTTTCATGGAAATGACCGCCGTAACCCAGGTCAGGCAAACCAGGGCGGCCCAAACGAATACGTAGACCCTTCTCTTGACGACGATTTGCGACATCTCTCACTCACGGTGGTCGTTGGTCGTTCGTCGTTAGTCGTTAGCCGGGCAGTTGAACCTTATCGCTAACGACCAACGACCAATGACCAACGACGGCTTCACAATGAGCTGCTGCCATGGTGGTGTCCCACCAGGTACAGCAGCGGATAAAGAAAAATCCAGACGATATCTACAAAGTGCCAGTACAGCCCCACGTTCTCCACCGGGTTGTGGTAGTCGCTCGTGTAGCGGCCCTTCCAGGCAAAATACGCGATTACCGAGACAACTCCCACGCCTATCAGCATGTGCAGCGCGTGAAATCCCGTCATGAAAAAGTAGAGGACGAAGAACATCTGCACGTGATTGGCGTCGGGGGCGTCGCTCTGGAAGGTGTAGCCGGGCACCTCGTGATTCACCCAGTGCGCGTGATACTCGATGGCCTTGAAGCCAAGGAATGCCAGTCCCAACAAGAGCGTGATGAGGAGAAAGAAAACGATGGTCTTCCGCTGGTTCGTCTTGGCGGCATGCACGGCCAGCACCATGGTCAGCGAGGAACAGATCAGCACCAAAGTATTGGCGGTGCCCAGCCAGAAGTCCATCGACTGACTGCCAGCATTCCAGGCCGCCGGATACGCGATCCGGTAAATCATGTAGGCGGCGAACATGCCGCCGAAGAACATGATTTCGGTGACCAGAAAAATCCACATTCCCAGGGTGGCCGACTCGCGCTGCTGCTCCAGATCGGCAAACTGGTGATGCAGGCTCCGGGTGGAAACGACGTGAGTGCTCGGCACGGGGTGGGTCTCAGCGGCCACGTGCTTCCTCCACGGCCGAAGTCTCGCTCTCGGCCGGCTCCGGCATGTCCGGCAACTCGTGGTAGTTGTAGGCTTCCCAGGTAACCACCGGGGTCTCCTCGAAATTCGAGGTTGGCGGCGGCGAGGACGTCTTCCATTCCAATCCGGCGGCGTTCCAGGGATTGTCGCCCGCGATCGGGCCGTACTTCAGCGACCAGAGCAGGTAGATCAGCGGCAGCAGGTAACCCACCGCCAGGATCGAGGCCCCCGCAGTGGACAGCACGTTGAGCACCTGGAACTCCGCCGGATACGCGTGATAGCGGCGCGGCATGCCCAGATAGCCGAGCACGAACTGCGGAAAAAAGGTCAGGTTGAAGCCAAGAAAAATTGTGGCCGCGGCGACCTTGCCCCAGGTCTCCGAGTACATGCGCCCGGTGATCTTGGGCCACCAGAAGTGCAGGCCGCCGAGGTAGGCCATGATGGTGCCGCCCACCATGATGTAGTGGAAGTGCGCCACCACGAAGTAGGTATCGGTAACGTGTACATCGAAGCCCAGCGAGGCCACGAACAGTCCGGTCATGCCGCCCATGGTGAACAGCCCGATGAAGCCCAGGGCATAGAGCATCGGGGTGCGCAGGTGGATGGACCCCTTGTACATGGTAGAGGTCCAGTTGAACACCTTGATCGCGGACGGCACCGCTACGCCGTAGCTCAAAAAGCTGAAGATCAGGCCAGCGTAGACACTGATGCCCGCCACGAACATGTGATGGGCCCAGACCAGGAAGCCCAGGACTGCGATGGCAATCGAGGCCAGGGCGACGAAGGCATACCCAAATACGCGCTTGCGCGAGAAGCAGGCCACGATCTCGCTGATCACCGCCATCGCCGGCAGCACCATGATGTACACCGCGGGATGCGAGTAGAACCAGAACAGGTGCTGGAACAGCAGCGGGTCGCCGCCAAGCTGCGGGTTGAAGACGCCAATGTGGAAGACGCGCTCCAGCGCCACCAGCGTCAGGGTGATGGCAACCACCGGCGTGCCCAGCATCATGATGACTGCGGTGGCGTAGTGGGACCAGCAGAACAGCGGCAGGCGCGACCAAGTCATGCCGGGCGCGCGCATCCGGTGGATGGTCACGATGAAGTTCAGCCCGGTGAAAATCGAGGAGAAGCCGGCGATGAAGATGGCCAGGATGGCCAGCACTACCGAGGTATTGGAAAACGCGGTGCTGAAGGGCGTGTAGAAGGTCCAGCCGGTGTCGATTCCCCCGGTCACCAGGGCGTAGATCATGATGAGGGTGCCGGTCAGCAGCAGGTACCAGGTGAGCAGGTTGATCTTGGGGAAGGCCATGTCCTTGGCCCCCACCATCATCGGGATCAGGAAATTGCCCAGCGTGCCCGGGATCACCGGCAGCAGGAAGAAGAAGATCATCATGATCCCGTGGCTGCTGAACAGGCGGTTGTAGGTGTCCGCCTGCACCAGGTCACCGCCGGGGGTCAGCAACGAGAGCCGGATCATCATGGCGAAAAAGCCGCCGATGAAAAAATTGAAGGTGACCAGGATGAGGTACAGGATGCCGATCCGCTTATGGTCCGTGGTCAACAGCCACGATTTGAGCCCGTAATCGGTATTCAGATAATGTTCTCGTTCGACTGCAACGGTTGCGGTTGCCATGCTTACTGCCCTCTGCTTCCGGCCATGGGTGATACCGCGGGCCGGCTGCTGGCTGGTTCCTTCTGTTCCGGCGTGGCCAGCGATTTGATGTAGGAGATCAGCGCCAACAACTGCTCCTCCGTGACAATGCCCTGAAAGGTCGGCATGATGTTCTTGAAGCCCGCCACCACCTTGGCTCCAGGTTGCAAGATCGATTCCCGAACATAGGCTTCATCGGCGGTAACGATGCGGCCGTCATCCAGGAGCACCGGCTTACCGTAGAGTCCCACCAGATTGGGGCCGCGTCCCTGGGTATCGGAGCGGTGGCAGTTGACGCAACCGAGTTCCTGGAAGAGCTTCTGCCCGGTGGAGGAGAGTGTTCCTTGCGCCCCGCCACCCTGCAACCATGCGGCGTAATCCTGCTTTTCGAGCACCACGACTTCGCCGATCATGCCCGAGTGCTGGGTGCCGCAGTATTCCGCGCAGAACAGGTGGAAATGGCCGGGCTTGGTCGCATGGAACCACTCCGTGGTGTAACGCCCGGGCAGCACGTCGGCTTTGATGCGAAAGGCGGGCAGGTAGAAGCTGTGAATGACGTCTTGCGAGATCATGGTCAGGCGAACGTCAGTGTCAATCGGCACGGTCAGGGTGTTGATCTCGCGCGGTCCCTCCTGGTGCTGTATCTTCCACATCCACTGCTTGGCCACCACGTAGATCTCCATCGCGTTCTCCGGCGGCCGCGCGTTGGTAATGTAAATCTTGGCGCCCCAGGCGAAGAACGCGAGGAAGATGAACATGGGCATGATCGACCACGTCAGTTCCAGCGGCAGCGAGCCTTCGATCTGCACGGCCTTATGACGGCGGTAGTGATATTTCCAGGCAAAGAACACGATCACCAGGAAGATCAGCAGGGTCACCGAGCCGGTGATGGCGACCAGAAACAGCATTAGCCCGTCGACTTGCCCCGACATGGTGGAGGCGCTGACCGGCCAGAGAGGAAAATTCTGCCACATACGTGCTTATGTCCTCCCGGCGCGATTGTGATCGGCGCCCGGCGCGGCCATCGTGCCCTCAGTGGTTCCTGAAGGATGGGCCGGGCCCTCAGGCGTGTTCCGCTCACGGCGGAACATCAGGAGAAGGAAGCCGCCCAGGATCAGGATGGTCGCGGCTCCGGCAATGCGCAGAATCCGAGTGACGATAGCCCCATATCTGCCGGTGCGCGGGTCGTAGTGATAGCAGAACAGCAGCAGTTGATCGACAACGGTGCCAATCTTGTTCTGCGAGGCCTCGACCAGCCCGAGACGCAGGTCCTTCGGGGAATATTCAATGCCGTAGTAGTACTGGGCGATCTTGCCCTGCGGCGTGAGGATTTCGATCGAGGTCGCATGCGCGTACTGCTGCATGCGCGGGTCCCAGGCGTAATGGAAGCCGACCGCCTCGGTCAGCGCCTTGATTGACGGCTCGTCGCCGGTCAAAAAATGCCAACCGTTCTGGGCACCCGAACGACTCAGCCGCCGGATATAGGCCGTCTTTTTCGCCAGCGCGAGTTCTGGCTTCTCCTTAGGATCGAAACTGACGCTCAACACCTGGTACTCTTTGCCCGGATCGAACTTCAGGATGCGCAAAGAACTGGCTAACCCGTTCAGCACTTCGGTGCACAGCATGGGGCAGTCGTAGTAGACGAGCGCCAGGATTACCGGCCGCCCGGGCACGAAGTAGTCGCCCAGCTTGACCGTTTGGCCGAACTCATCGCGGAACGGCAAGTCGAGCGGCACCTGGGCATTCAGCTTCTGCTCGATGGAGACATTGCCGAGGTCCGGCGGCAGGGTTTGCGCCGAGATCTTGGGATCGGTGACCATCTGGGCCAAGGCGGGCAAGGCACAGATCACAAGGGCGATGAGCAGGACGGAATGGCGAGCCCAACGGCACTTTCCAGGGAGGAATGGAGGGTGCCCCACATCTGCCCGTCTTTGGCAGATGTGGGTGCTTTCTGAATCGGAAACTGCGACACTACGCGCGAGATCCTTCGCTTCCTCCGCCCAAAGGAAGGGCTCCGGTCGCTCAGGATGACGCCCCAGAACATGCGCTTGTGAATCAGCTCCCGGTGTCGGATTTCGCTTGCCGATCATGACCTACCTCGCAAACTCAATTCCCTTCCGCAATTCCCGGCCTCGCTATGGATTGCCGCTCGGAGCCGCGCTCATGCCGGGCGCGGCGCTCACTTCCGAAGTTGCTGTGGCCGCGTTTGGCGGCGGAGGCGCCGGCCGAGTCGGCAGCCCGGTTTGAGCAATGATGTCCATGGCCTTGTCGATTGGGATATGCACGACGCCGGCCGACTGATCCACCCAGCCATAGCTGTTCAGAATCTGCTCTTCGTAGCCGCGAAACTTGCTAAAGTCGGCCACCTCGTTCGGCTGCAATCGCGGCGCGGGGAACGTCACCGCAGGATCGCCGCCCATGGGACGCAGCTCGCGATTGCTAGTCACCATCGGGTTCTTGGGCCCGTTCTCAATGTTGGACGGTCCGACCACGTACTTGTACATGCTCCACAACGCCAGGTGCATCAGCAGGCCAGCGATGGCCAGCGCGATCAGGAAGCCGAGGATGGCGCGCGGAGAGAGGTCCCGGCGCTCATACATCGTTTCCGGGTTCGCGATCCGCTCCGGATGCGGGGCGTCTCTTCCTGGTTCCTCAGTGCTCATGCTCATGACCCTCTTCGAGCAGCTCGTGAACGTGCGCGTCATAGGCCGCCAGCAGCGGCCGGCTGCCCAGATTGCGGAAGAAGTAGGCCAGCCAGAGGCCCGTCATGCCTACAGGAACGGCCACGTACAGCCAACTGAACTGGAAGTGGCCAGCGGTATCCGGGAAGTTCGGAACTACAAACCACACCATATCCACCCAGCGCACGAGGAAGAGCCATAGCGCCACCCCGGCCAGCTGGGACGCCGTGCTCTTCAGCGAACGCGACAGCAGGAACACGAACGGGATCACAAACTGGCTGAAGATGAGCGCCGCCCCCCAGAACTGCCAGCCGCCGCGGGTGCGATTGAAGTACCACGTAATCTCGTCCGGCAGGTTGCCGGCCCAGATGATCAGCCATTGCGAGAGCGCGAACCATCCCCACAACATCACGCAGGCCAGGGTCAGCTTGCCCAAATCGTGGAATTCCGAGCGGCGAATCGCCTCGCTCATCGGCTGCCATTTCAAGAGCGCGTTGGCGACCATGATGGCCAGAGTCATGCTGATGATCGCCTGTCCCACCATCATGAGCAGGCCGTAGATGGTGGAACTCCAGTGCGGGTCCAGCGACATGACCCAGTCCACCGAAGCAAAGCTGATGGTCAGCGCGTAAAAGACCAAGCCGGGGCCGCTAACTTGCCGAAGCACAACGTCGAACGAAACTTCGGGAGGCCGGTCCTGGCGGCGCGAAACCTGGTCCAGCTTCCAAGCCAGAAAAGCCCATCCCACGAAATAGATCGCCGCCCGGAACAGGAAGAATCGCAACGAGAGGTATTGTTGGGCCAGATGGGCCAAGTGCGCGTCGGTAGCGAGCACCTCGTGCCGCGACCACGGATACAGCGAGTGGACGCCAATCACGATGGGCGCGAACAAGACGATCATCATGGGCAGGGTGCGCATGCCGGCTTCAAAGATGCGCCGCGTCGCCGTGCCCCAGTGTCCGCCGGTGAGGTGATAGATCATCAGCCACGCCATCGAACCCAATGTCAGGCCAAGGCAGAGCATGTAGGCAATCAGGTAGCCGCGGTAGAACATCTGCGCATTGACGATCCAGCCGATAACGCTGGCAATCGCTCCTACCACCCCAATGACCAGGGCGCGGTGTTGCCACGCCACTACCGCGGGCGGCGGCGTCAGGTTCAAATCGAGGACGCGGGCGGTGTCGCTCATGGCTTGCCCCCTTCGGTTGGGCTTGGGGCCGCCGGAGCATTGCCAGAGGCGGGCGCAGCCAGTGTTGGCCCGCTGCCCGGGGTGCCCGGAATCGGCGGCGGTGGCGAGGGCATGGACACGCCTTCCGGCACCTGAGCTGCCGGGGCCGCTTGGCTCAACTGCAGCGCGCGGATGTAGGCGATGATCGCCCACCGGTCCGCCGGCGGAACCTGGGCCGCGTAGTCGGGCATCGCGCCAAAGCCATTCGTGATGACGTCAAAGAAGTGGCCCAGCGGCGCCTGCCGCAGTCGGTCAATGTGATACGACGGCGGACGGCGATAGCCACGCTGCACGACCATGCCGTTGCCGTCTCCGGTAAGGGAGTGGCAAGGAGCGCAATAAATATTGAAGCGCTCGCGCCCGTGCTCCAGCACTTCGCGCGTAACCGGGAACGGCATCACGTTACCCGCTTCCTTTCCGACCATGCCGGTATAGAAGTAGGTGTCGTCGCGCAGCTCTCCGCGGGCTACCGTGCCCGGCACCAGCGGGCGCGAGGAGCGTCCGTCGGCGTAGAAGTCGCTCTTGCGCAGCGGCTTGAAGCGCGGCTGGTTCTGCATATCCTCGCGGCAGCCGGAGAGAACGATAAGAGAAAGGAACGCTGCCGCAAAGACCCACATCTGCCAAACCCAGGTAGATGTGGGGCGCCCTCTGCTAAAAACGCTTTTGGCTCTTGGCTGTTGGCTGTTGGCTATTGGCTTCAGGTTGCGAATAGCCAATAGCCAATAGCCAACAGCGCCTTTAAGTAGCTTCGGGAGGCGGCCAAGGAACTTCTTCATTCCGGCACCTCCGTGATGAACCGCGCATTGAGGGTTTCAAGGAACTTCAGGGTATGTTCCACGTCAAAGCGCGGGTCGGTGGCCTCGATCACCAGGAAGAACTTGTCGCGCGAGGCGCTGGTGAATCGGTCCACGTTAAAGACTGGATGGTTAAGCATGGGCAGGCCATTCATGGCCAGGGTGCCGAAGAAGGCCGCGATGCCGGCAAACAGCACCGTCATCTCGAAGGTGACGATGATGAACGAGGGCCACGAATGGAATGGCCGCCCACCGACATTGATCGGGTACGCGATGGTGTTGATCCAGTACTGCAACAGATACGCGGTGAGCCCCCCAAGGATCCCCCCTACCAGCACAACCGCCGGAACCCGGGGCTTGGGAAAGCCGATCGTCTCCGCCAGGTCGTGCACCGGGAAGGGCGTGTAGGCGTCCATCTTGCGGTACCCCTCGGCATAGGTGCGGCGCGCCGCCGCCAGGATCTCTTCCGGGGTGTCGAATTCGGCCATCAATCCGTAGATCGGAGGTCTCACTTGGCGGCCACCTCCGGCGAAGTCTTGTGAACCAGATCGCGCATTTCGAAGATGGTGATCATGGGCAGCACCCGGATGAAGATCACCATGGCCAGAAAGAAGAAGCCGATGGTGCCGAAGAATGTGAACCAGTCCCAACGCGTGGGTAGGTACATCCCCCAGGAGGAGGTCAGGAAATCGCGGTGCAGGCTGATGACGATAATCATGACGCGCTCGAACCACATGCCCAGCAGCACGTCCACCGAGATCAGAAACAGCAAAATCGGCTTGAGCCGGATCTTGGAGATCCACAGCAACTGTGGGATGACGCAGTTGCAGAAGATGGTCAGCCACCACACCGCCGCGTACGGGCCGTGAGCCCGGTTCCAGGTCAGATATTGATCGTAGGCGCTTCCGCCATACCAGCTAAAGAAGGTTTCCATCGCATAGCCATAGGTCACGATCATCGCGGTGGCGAGCATGATCTTGCCCATGTTGTCCAGGTGCCGATCGGTAATGAGGTCTTCCATGCCGTACAACTTGCGGATGGGGATCGCCAGGATCAGCACCATGGCGAAGCCGGAGAAGATGGCGCCCGCCACGAAGTAGGGCGGGAAGATCGTCGAATGCCAGCCGGGAAGAATGGCGATGGAGAAGTCGAAGCTGACCACGGTGTGGACAGAGAGCACCAGCGGTGTGGCCAGTCCTGCCAGCAGCAGGTAGGCCGACTCGTAACGGCTCCAGTGACGCGCCGAACCTCGCCAGCCAAAGGCGAGGGATCCGTAGAGCACTTTCCCCAGCTTGGTCTGCGCCTGATCACGCAAAGTGGCGAGATCGGGGATCAGTCCCAGGTACCAGAACAGCAACGATATGGTGAAGTACGTGGAGACCGCAAATACGTCCCAGATCAGCGGACTGCGGAACTGCGGCCACATGGTCATGGTGTTGGGATATGGGAACATCCAATAGGCGAGCCAGGGACGGCCCATGTGCAGCACCGGGAACATGCCCGCGCACATCACGGCGAACAGCGTCATGGCCTCGGCGAAGCGGTTGATCGAGTTGCGCCAGGTCTGCCTGACCAGCAACAGGATGGCGCTAATAAACGTGCCGGCGTGGCCAATCCCGATCCACCAGACGAAATTGATGATGGCGAAGCCCCAGCCGACCGGGATGTTAATGCCCCAGATTCCGACGCCCTTCCAGAACAGGTAGGTGACCGCAATCATCAGCATGGTGACGAAGCCCAGCCCGATCATCACGGCCAGGTACCAGCCCAGCGGGGTGCGGCTAGCCAGTACGACATTGGCGATCTTGTCGCCGACCGAGGTGATGTTATGGCCGGGCAGGATCACCGGGGGGCGGCCACTCATCTCATCCATGTGCTCGGCTGTTTCGGCACGCGGCATCAAGACTTCTCCTCAGGGGTCCCCAAAACGGGTAAGGCAGAGCCTGCCGGCGAGACCGGGGTCCCTGGCAAGCCTGCTTCAGGCTTGCCAGGGTGGGGGACGACGGCGCTACTCGCGTTTTGGGATGGTGCTTCTTCGGAGCGCACCGGAAGCTCCGGATTGGGGTTGTTCACGATGGCCAAGTACGTGGTCCGCGGGCGCGTGTTCAGGTCTTCCAGCAGGCCGTAGTTCAACGGCGTGTCCTTCAATTTGGCCACGCGGGAGTTGGTGTCATTGATGTTGCCGAAGACAATGGCATCCGCGGGACAAGCCTGCTGGCAAGCCGGCCGGACTTCGCCATCGCGGACCGGGCGGTTCTGTTCCTCGGCGGCAATGCGCCCCTTGGTGATGCGCTGGATGCAGTAGGTGCACTTCTCCATGACCCCGCGGCTGCGCACGGTGACCTCGGGATTGCGCATCATCTTGTATTGCGGCGTGGTCCAGTCCTGGAACAGCAGGAAGTTGAAGCGGCGCACCTTGTAGGGGCAGTTATTGGAGCAATAGCGCGTGCCCACGCACCGGTTGTAGACCATGTCATTCAGGCCCTCGGTGCTGTGCACGGTGGCGTTCACCGGGCACACCAGCTCACAGGGCGCGTTCTCGCATTGCATGCAGGGCACGGGCTGGAAGAGCTTGCGTGGGTTGTCGAGATCGCCGTGGTAATAGGTATCCACCCGCAGCCAGTGCATGTGACGGCCGCGCGCCACCTGATCCTTACCCACCACTGCGACGTTGTTCTCCGACTGGCAGGCGATCATGCAGGCATTGCATCCCACGCAGGCATTCATGTCGATCGCCATGCCCCAGGCGTTGTCTTTGTAGGGGTAGCTCGGATAGAGCGTGAGCTCGCGCGGCGGTGCCGGTTCCTGATGCGCAAACTGCGGATTCTTCTCGAACTGCTCCAGGGTCGCTTCGCGAACCTGAGGGCGGCCCTCCATCGATTGGAAGCCCTGGGTGGTAATCAGCTGGTAGCTGTCGCCGGTCCGCCGGATTTTGACTCCCGAGGCCACCCAGGGAGCTGACGCCGTGCGCACCTGATACACGTTGAAGCCGGCGCCATTGCCCGCGCGGCCGGCGCGCTCGCGTCCATATCCGAGGTACACGGTGATGGCGTGATCGGGATGCCCCGGATTAATCCAAATCGCACCAGTTGTCTTCTGGCCCTGCCATGCGAGTTCGACAACGTCGCCCTGCGCCAACCCCATGCGTTGCGCCATGCGCGGGCACATCAAAGTCGGGTTGTCCCAAGTCACTTTAGTCAGCGGCTTGGGCAGCTCCTGCAGCCAGGCGTTATTGCTGAATTCACCGCCCCAGACGGAATGATCCGGGCGGAATATCATCTCCGGCGCCTGCTCGGCGGCGTTGAGGTCTGGCGCTGTACCGAAGCTCGTGGTTTTGACGGCCAAGTTGCGCGGCGCGAAGGCGCTGTCCGCGATGAAGCCGTCGTGCACCGCCTTGCGCCACCAGGGTTCGAAATTATCGCCTGGGTGCTGCGTTTGCCAATAGCCGCGAACCGTATCGTAGCCGCTGGTCAAAGGATTTTCGCCGAAAACCGTGAGCAACTCGTGCAGGCTCTTGCCCTCGTACAGCGGAGCGATCAGCGGCTGCACGATGCTGATGGCGCCGTCTTTGGCGCGAACGTCGCTCCACTCTTCCAGGTAGTGCGTGCCGGTGATGTGCCAGTCGCAGTAAACCGAGGTTTCGTCGGCGTAAATGCCGTGGTGCACTTTCGCCGCCACCTTGCCCATGGCGTCATTAAATCCGAGGTCCACCGGCGCGTCGTAGATCGGGTTCGTCCCGGAGATAAGCAGCAGATCGACCTTGCCCGCGCGCATGTCGTTGACCAGCTCTTTCAGCCCGTTGAGCTGGTTGCCGGGATTGAGGTGCACCGGGTCGGTGTAAAACACCGTTTTGCCGACATTGCCCAGCACCTCGTTCATGGCGTGCGCCAAGGCGTGGATTTCCGGCGAAGCCTGCTCGCCCGCGAGCACCAGCGATGCGCCGCGGTGCGCCTGCAGTTCCTTCACCAGCGTGCTGATCCACTTCTCGTGGTCCGCATTGCGCGGCGAGCCTTCTCCAGCATTGACACCCATGCGAGTGGCGATGATGCGGGCATAGCTCTCGAATTCCGCGGTGGTCAGCGGCATGTAGTGATCGGCCTTCGCCCCGGTGTTCGTGGGCGAGGTCTCGAGCATGTAGAAGCGGCTCATGGGGCGCGCTTCGTTCACGAGTTGCTCGTCGCCGGTGGCGAAGGGACGAGTCTTGGGATCGGCACGGCGGCGCGAGGCGAAGTCGCGCGTATAAAGCTGAGTGCCGGGAAATCCGGCAGAGAGGAAGGCCGCATCCAGCGAGAGGATCGCATCGGCTTCGCGAAACTTGTAATGCGTCTCGACCGGCTGTCCAAACGCCATCGCCGCGCCGGCATAGACGTTGTCGCGATTGACCGGGTCCCACTGATACCAGCGCGCCTGCGGATACGCTTTGAGAATCGTCGCCATCTGCGCCGCAATCGTCGGCGAAGAGCACGAGCCGGTCAGGAAGCGAATCCCCGCACCACCGCTGGTCTGCTGCAGCGCCGCCGCGCTGCGGATGCCCGCTACCGCTGACAGCCAGGGGCGGACCTGGCCGCGATACAGATTCGTGGTGGAGCGGTCGGGGTCATACAGGTTGAGCACCGAGGCCTGCATGAAGATGTCGCTGCCACCCAGCACGGCCGGGTGCTGCGGATTGCCGTCCACTTTTGACGGTCGTCCCATATTGCTTTGCACCAGCACTGGAAGGCCGATGCCGCCCATGGTCATCGCCGTGGCGAAGAACAGCGGCTTGCCCGGGATGATCTCTTCCGGCTGCCGGACGTAAGGGACGATCGGTTCCAGCGGTTGCTTCACGCAGGCAGTCATGCCGGCCAGCGCCAGCGAAGCGCCCATCAGCTTCAGGAAGCCGCGCCGCGAGACTGGATCCAGCCACTCGGAGGCTCCCTTGGGAAACTCGCGGTGGAGCTGCTCCATAAACTCCGGCGTGCGCGCCAATTCTTCCAGGCTTCGCCAATACTCCGGCGCGTCATCTTCATGCGACCCGAACCGGTTCAGCGCCGATTCCAGCTCAGGCCGGGACAGCTTCTTGCCCGGACAAACCGCTTCTGCCTTTTTCTTGCTCGTATTGTTGTCCGAACTCATCGTGATCTCAGTGTCTAGGTTCGAGGGTGCCCCACATCTGCCTGGCTTTGGCAGCAGATGTGGGGTACCGAATTCTTTCAGCGGTGGCAAGTGTTGCAACTGGTAATGTCCTGCACGCTTCGCAGGCGGTACTTGTTCTTCAGGTAAGTGCCGAGTGCAATTTGATTGTTGTACTTGGTGCCGTCAACCTCGACCGGGTTGATGATCGAAGGCGGCTGATAACGCATGTTGAACACCTGGTCGTGCGGGCGCAGAAACTTCTCCGGCGCGCGATGACAGTTCAAGCACCACTCCATCTGCAGCGTGGCGTAGGGATACATCAGGGGCATGCGGTCAACCGGTCCGTGACAGGAGTCGCATCCCACACCCTTGTTGAGGTGAATACTGTGATCGAAATAGACGTAGTCGGGCAGGTCGTTGGCGCGCACCCACTGCAGCGACTTCCCCGAACGAAAGCTCTCGCGCACCGGTTCCAGCATGGGCGCGTTGCTCCAGATCTGCGAGTGACAGTTTATGCACGTCTTGGTGGGCGGGATGCCGGCGAAGCTGGAGACTTCCACCGAGGTGTGACAGTAGCGGCAGTCAATGCCCATGCCTGCCACGTGATGCTGATGGCTGAAGGGTACCGGCTGCAGGTGAGCCATGTCGCGTTGCGAGAAGTAGGGCGAGCGCTGCATCTGGGCCAGGAACCAAAACAGGCCACCCGCCCCCACGGCCGCCAGGAGGATCGAAATGCGAACGATGCTGTTGGCGCTGCGATGGAAAATCTGACCCATCTAGCTGGTCACCTATGGTGTCGAACCGCTCTCAACCTTGGACCCCTAAAGCCTTTGGAACGATTTGCGAGTTGCTGAACTGAACGTAGTTGGATGCCAAGCACGCCCGGCAAGGTTTCACAAATTTGCACGGTGTCTCACTCCAGAACGCCTTCTTGAGCGGCTTTGCATTCAGCTCTGTGCAACTCGGGGAATTGGATGTCGCCAGCGCGGCGCACGATGCGGCAAAGCATCGCCCACGCGACGAAAACAGCCATAGTGGCGCCACGACGCGCAATATTGTGTCGGGTCAAGAGGTAAACACAAGGCTAGCCCACTTCGATTTCGTGGTGGTGCGCTTGTAGCACCGGCGCCTCGCCGGCGGGCTCTGCTGAGCGCCTGGGTAAGGTGGACAGGACCCGCCGGCGAGACCGGGGTCCCCGGCAAGCCTGCTTCAGGCTTGCTGGGGTAGGGGACGCCGGCGCTACCCGCTGTCTACAGACGACCGGCAGCTTGAACTCAGCCTATTTACCAGCGCCTGGGTTAGAAAGGGGATACAATGCGCAGTGCTCCTAGAATGTCTATTGCTTTGGTAATGAAGAACACACCGGAACGTGATGTGCTTCACAGACCCTCTGGCCGTTCCGACGTAACGTGGCTCGGGCACACTACTCGCAATTTGGGAATTTGCCGCCGCTGTTCCGGGGCTGTCACCATCTTCGGGCAAAGCATCCCCTGCCACTTGGCTGCCTGTCCGTTCAGCAGCCTGCCGGGTCTGCCGGAATTTTGCAGGGGAGAATCGCCCGTCACGTGCGGGGCCGCGTGCCGGGTTCCTTCGGAGGACTTGCATGGCAGTGATTACCATTTCCCGGGGTTCGTTCAGCGGTGGCAAGGCCTTGGCCGAATGTTTGGCTCGAAGGCTTGGCTATCGCTGCATTGACCGTGATGTCATCGTTGAGAGAGCCGCGGCCCACGCGGTTTCCCAGAGCGAGATCCGCGAAGCGCTGGAAAAGCCTCCCCGATTTCTCGATCGCTTCCGGCACAAACGCTATCTTTACCTGGCTCTGGTTCAGGCAGCCCTCGCCGAAGAAGTTCGAACTGGGAGAGTCGTCTATCACGGGCTGGCGGGGCATTTGCTGCTGAAAGGCGGCCCGATCCTGCGGGCCCGCATTATCGCGCCCTTGGACTTCCGCATCCGGATGGTGATGGAACGGCTGAAGTATAGCCAGAAAGATGCGGCCGCTTATATCGAGAAAGTGGACGATGACCGGCGGAAGTGGACACAATTCCTCTACGGGGTTGATTGGGGCGACCCCTCTTTGTACGACATTGTGCTCAACGTCGAGTCCATGAGTATTGACGAGGCTTGCGGAATCATTGCGGCAGCGGCGGTCGTGAAATGTTTTGAGTTCACCCCCGAATGTCAGCAGAAAATGGACGACCTGGCCCTGGCCAGCCGGATTCGCGCCAACTTGGCCCTGAATCCCCCGACTTCCGATCTAGAACTGGAGGTGGTCGCGCACCGAGGCGCGGTCTCAATTCGGGGGAGAGTCGGGGCCATCGAACAAGTTGCTGAAATCAAGCAGGTGGCATTGGCGGCGTCCGGGGTAACCTCGGTGGACCTGGAGGAAATAGCGCCGCCAGCGGGTTTAGCTGCAGTTTGACGAGTCGGGAGCCCGAGCACGCACGGGAGGAGAACACGCATGCATATCTTTCTGCCAGTAGCAGGGGTCAGCACTAATCTCTTATTAATTGTGGCCATCGGCACGATGGTAGGATTTCTTTCTGGTCTGGTGGGCGTCGGTGGCGGGTTTCTCATGACCCCAATCATGATGATGATCGGCATTCCGCCCACGGTGGCGGCGGCTTCGGACACAAGTTCGCTGGTTGGCACCTCTTCTTCCGGTACCGCGGCCCACTTCCGCTTGGGAAATGTGGACTTCAAGCTGGGCGCGGTGCTGTTGCTGGGTGGGCTGGCCGGAGCTCAGGTTGGGGTCCGCCTCGTCAAGATGCTGCGCGCCGCCGGCAACGCCGATTTTGTGATCACCATAACCTACGTGATCATCCTGGGAAGCGTCGGCACATTCATGTTGCTGGAGAGCCTGCAGAGTCTCCGTCGCGGAGTGATGACTTCCAAGACTCACAAGCCGGTCGAGCGCCGCAACTTGCTTGACAGGCTTCCCTTTCAGATGAACTTCCCGCGCTCCAGTGTCCAGCAGTCGGTATTGGTTCCCTTTGTGATGTGCGCACTGGTCGGGATCCTGGCTGCGATCATGGGTGTCGGCGGGGGCTTTCTGATGATCCCCATGATGGTCTACCTGTTGCGGATGCCGATGCACGTCGCGGTCGGCACGGACCTCTTCCAGATCTTGTTCACGTGTGCGGGCTTGACGATCATGCAAGCCTATACCAACCATACCGTGGACATTGTTCTGGCGCTGCTGATCTGCACCGGTTCCATTGCCGGGGCGCAGATCGGAGCGCGCATGTCACGGATGTTGCGCGGCGATCAACTCAAAATCGTGCTGGCCAGCGTGGTCCTGATAGTGGCTGCCAAGCTTGCTGTCGGTTTGGTGATCACGCCCGCGAATTTGCTCTCCTACGCCGGGGGGCACTAACAATTCATCTCCTAAATGAATGCCGCTGTATCAGGGCACGACTTTAGTCGTGCCGCACAGGAGTTGTCGAATTACGGGCTTTAGCCCCTGTTGCTGCAAAGCACGATCAAACAGGGGCTAAAGCCCGAGTGCTCTATGCCCTTGCGGCACGACTAAAGTCGTGCCCTGATACAAACCCACTTATGAAGCACCGCTCCGCTAGCGTTGCAGTAGTCTCCTAGCGGAGCGGTATCATCAAGTCATGTCTGACTGGTGGAAGCCATGGTCGAAGCGAGGTTCGGATCACGCGGCGGAATCTGCTGAGCAGCGGATACGCCACAAATACGCCAGTTTTCGCGAACTCCTCTCTCTGAATAACGAATGTCTGGAACTCCTGACCTCGCTGCAGGAAGACCTGCAGTATGCTCCCCCGACCCCCGAGGTACTCGGCGATCGAATCTCCTCGGTCTTCGACAGAGCTGAGCTGGCCGTGCAGGCTCTGGAACGTCTGACGGGGAAGGACTACCGTGCGTTGGCGAATGTAGTTCGGGCGCAGCGCCATGAGGTGGAAAGCTACGTCGCCGCCCAACGGGAATTCGCTGCTCCCCACTTCTCAGCATCGCTCACCGATATCGACATGACTTCGGTCGCCCAGGTTGGGGGCAAAGCCGCGGTTCTGGGCGAAATCAAGAACCGGCTCCGGTTGCCCGTCCCCGATGGCTACGTGATCACGGCCGATGCCCATCGCCAATTCTGTGGCGTTCCGCTGTGGCGAGAGGTTCGGGATGCCACCCGCAGCATCGACCTGAACGATCTCGATGCCCTCCGTGAGACCTCCCGCCGGCTCATCGAAAAGGCGCTCGCACTCCCGGTACCCAGGGCAATTGAGGTCGCCATCACCGAGCGTGCTTCGGCCCTGCGAACAGCCGGTCTTGGACTTGCCGTTCGTTCCAGTGCGGCGGGCGAAGGCGGGGAGAAGGAGAAGACGTTTGCCGGCCAGCTATCGAGTCTGATCAACGTTCCTTTTAGCCAGGCCGTCGACGCCTACAAGCAAGTGGTTGCCTCGCGCTTCAGCGAGCGGGCCCTGTTTTATCGTCTTTCCGCCGGCCTGCCGGAGATTGAGAGTCCGGTTGCGGTCCTGTTCCTACGGGTCATTGCTGCCCGCGCATCCGGGATCATGTACACCAGGGATCCCAGCGATCCCAAGAGCGATACCCTGTGGATCACCGCCGCGCGGGGCTTGGGGATGGATATTACCAGCGGTTCGTCCTCGGCTGATCTTATGGTTGTGAGCCGCGGGCATCCTCATCGGTTGCTGGAGGAGACGGTAGTCCGCAAGGAAGAAGAAACCTTGCCGCAAAAGGGCGGCGGTCTGGTTCGCTGCCCAATTCCCTGGGAGGAAGCCAATGCCCCCAGCGTGGGGCTGAACGAATTGGAAGTGCTTGCCGAGTGGGGCATGGCCATCGAGAACCATTTTGGCGTCCCGCAAGATATTGAGTGGGCGTTGGAGGAGAACGGCCAACTGTGGATTCTCCAGTCTCGTCCCCTGACCTTGGCAAATTCAGCGTCGGCGCGCAGCAAGTCGCGGGTGAAGCAAGAGCCGCTCCTGGCCGGCGGGCGGAGCATTTATCCCGGCCGAGTTTCGGGAAAAGCTTACTTGGTCAGCGAGCAGCGAGACCTGAGTGCAACCCCGGAGGGCGCCATCCTGTTTCTGCACCGGGCATCCCCAGAGATCGTTCAAGTCTTTCCGCGTATCGGCGGTCTGGTGGCCGAGTGGGGGAATGTTGCCGGCCACGCCGCCGCTCTGCTTCGCGAAGCGAAGATTCCTTCGGTGTTTCAACTGACGGGCGCTTTTGAGCAGCTTCGCGACGGCGATCCCGTCAGCCTGGATGCCGTGCAGCCGAGAGTCTACGCGGGGAGTCTGTGGCCGCCACGAACCATGGAAGTCTCGATCGTGGAACGGTATCAGGAGGGACCGGAAGACCCGATCAGCCGGCGCCTGCTGACGCTTCACCTGCTCGACCCGGCGGCCTTCAACTTCCGTCCCGGGGGCTGCAAGTCGGCCCATGATGTGCTTCGTTTTTGTCACGAGAAGGCGATCGAGGCCATGTTCGTTCTGAATGATCAAGAGGGCTTGCACGGCTCCAAGAGGTTGGTGACTCCCAGCGTGCCCATTAACCTTCAGGTTCTCGATCTGGGTGGAGGTCTGGCGCTGGACGATCCCTCGGCCACGGAAGTGAAGCCGTCGCAAGTTGTCTCGCGCCCCTTCCAGGCACTGTGGCGCGGCGTCAGTCATCCTGAAGTGGCGTGGACCCGCCACATGCCCGCCAGTTTGAGTGACTTGGCATCCGTCATGAAGTCTTCTTTGACGTCGCAAGCGGGCACGATGCGCGCCTTAGGCGAGAGCAGTTACTTGCTGGTTGCCGACGAGTACATGAATCTTAATTCCCGCTTGGCTTACCACTTCACGCTGGTGGATGCCTGCGTCTCGGATATTCCGGGCAATAACTACATTGCCTTCCGCTTCGCCGGCGGAGCTGCGGAGCGGCAAAGGCGCAATCTCCGCGCATGCTTTGTTGAAGCTTGCCTGGCGCACTACGACTTCCTGGTTGACCGCCGGGGGGACTTGGTCAATGCCTGGTTCAAGAAGGCGCCAGCCGAGAAAACCGAAGCGAATCTTGACCTCCTGGGCCGGCTGATGGCCTGTACCAGCCAACTCGATATGTACATGACCAGCCAGTCCGCCATGAAGTGGTACGTTCAGCAGTTTCTCCTTGGGAACTACAGCTTCCGCGCAACTGACACCACAAAAACGACTTACCCTACTTAATCGATTATGATTACCGCCTTGCCTCACAAGGGTGGGAGACGGGGGTCACATTCCTTGCTGGTGCAAATCACAGGCTTTTTGCCCAGAGAACCGTACTATTTGCGCACGATCTGAGCAGTCGCGAGGTGGCCATGTCGGACACGGGGTTGGCGATTTTGAAACGCCATCGAATGTGTGAACTCTTTTTTTCCTTTTCCATCACTGCAATCGGGCTTGCGCTCTTCGGCTTGACGCCAAACTTTGCCGCGGCGCAAGCGTCGTCGCCCTCGATCCGCATCTCTCCCGATACCATTCGGGTGGGGGCCTTCTATGGCGGCGCAGACTTGAAAATTGAGGGCGCCGTCCCACCGGGCTCGAAGGTGCTCGTAGTCGTTCGCGGCGATGAGAAGGACGAAGTGTTTAACCGGAAAGGACGAGTGGGGCCGATCTGGGTCAATACCGACAAGCTCCACATCGGGGGAGCGCCTCGTCTGTTCCTGTCTTATGGTGATGTTTCCACGTTGCTGGATCGCGCCAGCATCGAGAAATACCAACTCGATCCAGCCGCGATCAAGAGCCGCATCGAGTGCCGCTCGCATAAGAACGTAAAATCCGACCCGCAGGATCGAGAACTGATCCGCACGAACTATATCGCGCTAAAACAGGACGAGGGCAGCTATCAGACGCACCCGGATGCGGTTGCGGTTAAAGACTCCGCCGACAGCGCACTCTACAACGTGAATGTCGCTTTCCCAAAGAAAGCGCCCCCTGGGTCGTACCAAGTCGAGGTCTATGCCTGTCAGAATCAGACGGTAGTGGCGCGGGGCACCGCCGTGGTGAAGGTGGCTGAGGTCGGGTTCCCAGCCGGGGTGTTCGCGCTATCGAGGGCCCACGCCCTGATCTATGGCCTGATCGCAGTTCTGGCCGCCGCTTTTGGGGGATTCACCACGGATGCCATCATGTCCCGCTTCCGCCGTCGCCCAACATACCGGTCGCCGAGCGGAGGAGGCGGAGCAACGGCAGACGCGCGCAGGAAAGTCGAAGAAGTCGCTCATTTCCACTGAGTGTTGCTCTCGTGCCGTTACGATGCGGGTTCCCCGGTGATGCTTTCATCGCCGGGGAGGTGCATGCGCCACCTCCCCTTCCGCACCACCCTACGTTGACGTCTGGCACTGCCTGCAATCCCCCTGACAGGTCGCGCAGAGCCCAAGCCCATGCCCACGACCGCCAGCGACGGCAGCAGAAGTGATACCCAGCGCGAGGTTTGCGGTTGTATCGCACTTCGGAACGTGATGTGAGTCACTGTCAGCGCGGCACAACAACCGCATAATCCGCTAACTGCCTATAGAAATGGTCGAGATTGGGAAGATGTGTTCGGCAGAGTTTGGATTCAGCCCTCTTGCGTTTGAATCCCGCGGGACGCATTTGGCTTTTATTCTTGCAATCGCGTAACAATTGTTAGAGCTGAATCTCGCCACAGGGGTGGTGGGAATGTTCGCCGGGAAGGCATGCACCCGGTCACGGGAAGCAAAACGGAACCGAGGCCACCATGCAACTCGTCTGCATTTCGCGGGGGAGCTACGGTTGCGGCAAGGCTTTTGCCGAAAGCTTGGCGCGCAATCTGGGTTGTCGCTGCATTGGACGGGAAGAACTCCTGGAGCAAGCCACCTTGTCGGGCATTGCCGCCGGTAAGCTTGAGATGGCGTGCGTGAATGGCGCTCTGAATGAACGCATGCTGCTGGAGCGCGAGCACTACCAAGCCTTTGTGATTAGCTACTTGACCGAGGCGGCGTTGGCCGGTCCCCTGGTTTATCACGGCCTCGCCGGTCATTGCTTGTTCAAGGGCATCGGTCACGTGCTTCGGGTGCGGGTGGAAGCCGACTCGGAAACGCGCATCCAGTCAGTCCAGGAGAGGCTCCGATTGAGCCGCGACAAGGCCGAGCAGTACATCGAACAGGTGGATCAGGATCGCCAGACGTGGGTTCGGACCTTCTACGATATCAACTGGATTCAGCCGCGCGGCTACGACTTCAGCCTCAACATCGAACGTACGAACGTCGATCATTTGGCCGCCGCGTTCTGCTCCATCGTGCAACTTCCTGAGTTCCAGGAAACCCCAGAGTCCAAGCAAGGGCTGCGGGACTTGCTCCTGGCGAATCGCTGCCGGCTCGCGCTGGCCAAAGATGACCGCACCAGGAACGCCAGCTTCCACGTGCAGTCCGACGACGGGATTGTTTCTGTTTGCTATCGGCCCCACCATGGCGAGGCGGCCGCGGCCATTGTGCCGGTTCTGACTGCCGTGCCCGGCGTCCGGCAGATCTTCTGCAACACGGCTGCTACGCGTATTCTCTGGATTCAAGAGCAGTTTGATCCTCACCAGGCGACATTTCAATCCATCGTTGACTTGGCGAAGAAGTGGGGAGCAGCCGTGGAACTGCTCAGATTCCGGGCCAGCGAAACGGCTCCCCTTGTAGAGCGTGGTACCCTCGCCAAAGCCGGATCGCCCAGCGATGCGGCTGGCGGCATCGAGGAAGACCTGCCGGCAGAACGATCCCCAAGCCAGTTGGACAAAGCCGGGATGGAGGAGACGTTCACGGAATTGGTGAGGCTGGGCAAGGCCGGGGGACGTACCGTGTTTCAAGGCACGATGAAGAACCTGCTCGCCGCGCTCGACGGGAGCTCGAGCTACAGTTTGGTGGTGATCGGCGCTGTCTTCCTGGATCAAGGAAAAGCGGCCCGCGCGCGTTTGGGCCATGAACTGGCCGCCAGTCTGCACGAGCACCTGGGCGTACCCGTGGTGCAGGCTGGTGAAATAAAGGAACGTTTCAGTTCCAAGAACCTGCTGGCTATGCTTGGCAGTGTTGCAATGAGGTGTTCAGCTATCTCCTGGTTTTCTCATCGCAGGAGGCGGTTCTCGATTTTCTGACGGTTCTGGTTGACGGCAAAGGGAATGCGCCATGACCAAAAAGCTCAGTATTCTGCTGGTGGATGACGAAGCCATCGTAAGCAAGCGCCTCAAGCCCGCCCTGGAGAAGAGCGGCTATGAGGTCGAGGCGCACCAGGAGGGCAAGTCCGCCCTGGCAAGCATCGCGCAAAGAGACTTTGACGTTGTCGTCACCGATATGCGGATTGATGAGGTGACCGGATTGCAAGTGCTCGAGGCCGCGCGCAAGAAATCGAAGTACACCAAAGTGATCCTGATCACCGGCTACGCCACCATGGAGCTGGCCCGCGAGGCGCTGTCCAAAGGCGCCTTTGAGGTAATCGCGAAACCGTTCCCGCCCGAGGAGTTGCGCGAGGCCATCCGCCGCGCGGCAGCGGCCTCTTCGACGAAAGCCGCCGGGCGCGCCTGAAAACGGTTGCGTCACCGTCCTCAGAGGCCAAGTCCGTCAGCCGCTGATTACGCTGATTCTTAATAACAATGGCGAACGCTGCCTATATCCCTCTCCCAAAACCGATCAGCGTTGTTCAGCGGTAATCAGCGGCGAAACCAGTCGGTTACTGCCCCCGCTTTTCCAGTTCTTCCCTTACTTCGCTGAAATCGAGAGGCAAGCTCGTAATCGGCAGATGCACGGAAAACGTGGTGCCGCGGCCGATTTCCGTATCCACCGCAATTTCCCCGCCATGTTTGCTCACAATTCCCTTGCAAATGGAAAGCCCCAGGCCCGCTCCTTTTCCCTTGGACTTGGTGGTAAAGAAGGGATCAAAGATCAGCGGCAGAATATGGTCGGGAATCCCAGTGCCATGATCGGTAACTTTGATCTCGACAAACCCTTCCTCCGCCGCCCGGACCACGGCAAGGTCGATTTTGCCCCCCTTGGGAGAGACATCTACCGCGTTGAGGACCAGGTTAAGGACAACCTGGGAGAGTTGCTGAGCGTCAGCGTGGATTGCAGGCAAATGCGGCGCGACCGTGAGGCTGATGCCGACCCCTTTCAGGTTGAGCTGATTCTGGGCCAGCGCCAGAGTGCTCTTGACCACTTCAGAGAGGTCCAGCGGTTCGATCTGGCTCTCGCTCTTGCGGGCAAAATCCAGCAAGCTGGCCACGATCTTCTTGGTCCGATCAGCCTCATGAATGAGGTCTTCAATCATTTCCCGACGCTCGGCATCGCTTAGGTCGGCGTAGTCTTCCCGCAGCATGTGGCTGGTGAGGGTGATGTTGTTGATGGGGTTGTTCAGTTCGTGGGCTACTCCGGCCGTAAGGGTTCCGATGGCGCGCAGGCGATGCGATTCGACCAGAATGTTCTCGCGTCGCCCAAGCTCTTCCAGCATGTGGTTGATGGCAAGGGCAAGAGCGGAGAATTCGTCCCGGTAACGGCGCCTTGGCAGGATGGGGCTGTAATCGCCCCGGGCAATGCGCTCCAGGTATTCCATGTACCTTCCGATTGGCCCCACGATTCGCCGCACCAGCATGTAACTCATCGCGACCATGTACAGCAGGAGGAACACGATCAGGTAAAGCTGGGCGTGGCGCGAGAAAGAAATCGTTCGCTCCAGTTCTTCCTGTTCTTTCCCCACTAACTCGGAGGCCAAGGTATCGGTATCGCGCCCATGCTTGCGGACGTTGGTTTCCGCATTCTTGATCTGTTCCGCCTGACCGGAAACACTCATCGTGACTAGGCTGTCGAGCGAAGCTTCGTACTGCTGCAGGCTGTCGAGGATCTTGTTGCCGGTGTCCCTGCCGGCGATGCCGCCGATGCGGTCATCATTTTCGCGAAGAATCCTTTCCGCGGAATGGAGTTGCTCCAAGGCGTCGTCCAGGTTCGTCCCATGCTCAAAGAAGTTCTTTTCGAAGCGTCGGGCTTGATCAATCTCGAACAAGAGCTTGTTAGTCCCTTCGAAAAGATGAATCTGCTGCTCGACCTGGGAGGTGGTGGCAAGGGTCAGCAGACCGAGAAGAAGAACGATGGCGAATAACAGGATCAAGCTGAGGCCAACCTGCATCCGGACGCTGAATGCCGGCCGCTCCTTGAGCGCTTTCTCGGCGGCAGCGGCTGGCGTGTTGCGGTTGGGGGCCGCTGCCTCGGATGCGTGTTCGCCCTCAACTTCTTCCCGAACCACAATTCGATTCATGTTATGAATCCGTCTCGATCGATTTGACTCTATCGGCCAAATTCGTCCCCGGCTCCTGTTTGACTTCCATCGGAATGCCCAGTTCCCCTGCTGCGCGCGCCACCACCAGGCGCAACTCGCTCGGCTGGAACGGCTTGGCAATAAAATCGAACGCCCCTTGTTCCATGGCGCTTCGAGCCATAGCCATCCTGGCATAGCCGGTGATCAGGATGACTTTGGTGCGCAAGCTGCGTTCCCGGACGCATTCGAGCACCTGGATACCGTCCATCCCCCCCATAACGATATCCGATATGACCACGTCGAATTCCTTTTCGTGAATCCTTTGACAAGCCTCGCAGGGATCATCAAACGCCTCGACCTCGCACCCGACCCGGCCCAACATCGACTTCAGGCGTTTGCCCACGATTGGCTCATCATCCAATATGAGGACCTGCAGTTTTCCCATCAGAAGTCCCCTTAGCACACTTTTCCGGCTTGTCCGATTGCCCAGGTTGACCGGGCTTGATCCTGCACTATTCCCTGAGCTGTCCGTCGTATGCACGTTGTATTCTGAAAGTCACACGTTAACCAATGACCAACATCACACACGCTTGTGCTTCCCTCTCCGTTTGTGCTCAGATGGGGAACACACGAACACGTGATGGCCTTCACAGACGGTCTTACGTATCTGACGTAGCTTGGCTCCTACGCCGTGACATGCAGATCTAAATTCGTCGCCCTCGCGCGGGCTTTATGCTGGCCCGCCGCCACGGCGCTCCCTGCTGTCCGTTACTATACAAGCAAAGCAGCCTGCCAAGTCTGCCGGGCTGGCGCAGGGAGAAGACCGGCATCGCGCGAGGCGAAGTGCATCCATCAAGTCCTTACTGCTTTCCAGGAGGTGCGTCAATCATGCCCATAATTACGATTTCCCGGGGCACATTCAGCGGCGGGAAAAAGTTGGCAGAGTGTTTGTGCAAGCAGCTGGGCTATCCCTGCATCAGCCGTGAAGTGCTGGTAGAGGCGGCGGAGCAATATGGCGCGTCGGAAGCGGCTTTGAGCAAGGCGCTCGACCATGCTCCGTCGCTGCTCGACCGCGTAAAGCGCGATCGCGACCGCTACCTTGCCTACATACGCGCCGCGCTCTGCAAACAAGCTCTGCAGGGTAGTTTTATTTACCACGGCCATGCCGGGCATCACCTGCTTGCCGGGATCGGGCACGTGATCCGGGTGCGCGTGGTGGCGGATATATCCTCGCGCATTGGTGCGGCCGTCGAGCAACTCAATATGACGCGGCGGGACGCCGAGAACTACGTCAAGAAGCAGGATGAGGAACGGCGGAAGTGGACGCGCTTCCTCTATGGCGTCGCCTGGGAAGACGCTGAGAACTACGATGTCGTGCTGAACCTGGAGCGCCTGGGCATTTGCGGGGCCTGCGCAATCGTGACGCGCCTGGCTGAACTGGATGAATTCAAGGAAACGCCAGAATCGCGCAAGACCCTGGAAAACTTGGCGCTGCAAAGCGCCGTGCTGGCCGCGCTGGCGCGTGATGAGCGCACGCGCGACGCCGATTTCCGGATCCGCGCGGAGAATGGGATCGTGACGGTCGAAGGCATCGCCAAGCTCCCCAAGATGGGCGCGGCGGTCGGGGATGTGGTCGGCGGAGTGGAGGGTGTGACCCAGATCGTGAACCATGTGGAGAGCTTTGGAGTCCCGGGATGAGTGTGGCGGCTCCAGCCCAAGGAACACTGCGCACACCAGGAGTGTCCCCGCAGGATTCCGCCATGGCAATCACGGCCGACGAGGACCGGCGGATTCTCGCCGAGGCCGAGCGGGCGCTCTCCGAGCGGCCGAACATCAGCATGACCTTGCGCATCGGCCTGAGCATGCTGCTGTGTTTTTTACTGGTGGTCGGAGTGGTGCTGGCCGCCCTGATTCTGATTTCCCATGTAGGCAAGCAGCAGGAATTCCTGGATAAAGTGAACGGCTACGCGCTAGAAGTGGAGCAGGCACGGCGCTATGAGAAGAATTATCTCTTATATGGTAACGGACTAGACGAAGCGCTCACCCAGGTTCAGGCGGCACATCAGCAGCTACGCAGCACCAGAGACGGGATGGTCGAACAGGCCGGTGCGCAGGTGTTCGAGCGCATGGAGAACAACCTGGAGCAGTATGGCCGGTTGCTGGAGCAGCTCGGTGCGATTGGCAAAGAGCCAACGGCGGAGAACCGACGGGCTGAGATTGAGCGGGAACTCCGGCGGCAGGGTTTTCAACTGATCGCCGATGCCACCGATCTGATCGACCGGGAGCGGTTGCGACTGCATACCGCGATCCACACCTCGTGGATCATGGCTGGCGGATCGCTACTGTTCATCATGCTCACCATGGTCGCCGTCACTTTCATGCTGACTCACCAAGTGGGAGATCCGCTGCGCCGCTTCGTGGGCTACACCGAGCGTATTGCCGACGGCGACTTCTCGCCCATTATGCCCAAGCGGCGCTACCGCGACGAGTTTTCCCGCCTGGCGGTGGCGATCAATCGCATGCTGTTCCGGCTCAAGGACCGCGAGACGCAACTGGCGCGCACCAGCCGCATGGCGGCGGTGGGCACGCTCACTGCCGGAATCGCTCACGAGTTGAATAACCCGCTGAACAACATCGGCCTCAACGCCGAGGCCCTGCATGATGATCTGGCCTACTACAGCGAAGAGCAGAAGTTGAAGATGTTGGGCGATATCCTGACCCAAGTCGAACGGGCCAGCGCGACGGTGAGAAACCTGCTCGATTTCACCCGGGCGGAGAAACCGGTGCTGATTTTGCTCTCCATCGAAGAGGTGGTCCGCGAGGCGTGCCGGCTGGTAGCCAATGAAGCCGAGATCAACCGCGTGGATTTCCGCCTGGAGATGGCGGCCGATCTGCCCCGTGCCGTGGGAAATCCGCGGGCCCTGCAGCAGGTGTTTCTCAACCTTTTTCTCAATGCCATTCAGGCGATGCCCCAGGGCGGGCTGCTTACCGTTCGTGGCCGAACCACCCCCGAGGGCTGCATCGAGGTTGAGGTCACCGACACCGGCGCCGGTATACCCGAGGGGAACCTCGGTTCGGTCTTCGACCCGTTTTTCACCACCAAGGAAGTTGGCGAGGGAACCGGGCTGGGCTTATTCGTAACCTATGGGATCGTGCAGAAGCACAACGGGAGCATCACCTTGCGCAGCAAGGTCGGCGAAGGCACGACGGTTGTGTTGCGGTTTCCCGCCGTCGCATCTTCCGACAAAGCACCCGGAGAGAGCCAACAACTGCGCAGCAAATGTAGGCCACCCAGACAGGAGGGCTAGTGCACCTTTATCTGCCCATTGCGGGCAATTCTATTAATGTTTTTGTCATGGTCGGGCTTGGCGGAACGGTGGGCTTTCTTTCCGGCCTGTTTGGGGTGGGGGGCGGTTTCCTGATGACGCCGCTGCTCATGATGCTCGGCATCCCGGCCACGGTAGCCGCGGCCACCGATTCGAACCAGATTGTGGCCGCCTCCGCCTCCGGCTGCTATGCGCATTTTCGGGCGCGCACCATCGACATGCGCATGGGGCTGCTGCTGCTGATAGGGGGCGTCCTCGGGGGCAGTGTGGGCGTGCATTTCATCAAGGTGCTGCGCCACCTGGGTCAGGCTGACTTCGTCATTACCGTTACCTATGTGCTGATGCTCGGCGGCATTGGTTCTTACATGTTCTTCGAGAGCCTCACCGCCCTGCGCGGCCGGCTTCCGAAAACCGTGGAAGGCAAGCCCTCGGTCTTCCGGCGGTTCGCCGAGGCCCTTCCTTTCAAGATGTTTTTTCCCCGCTCGAAAATGACCACCTCCGCCCTGATGCCGCTGTTGCTGGGGACGCTGGTCGGGGTGCTCGCCGCCATCATGGGCGTGGGCGGGGGATTCATCATGGTGCCGATCATGATCTACCTGCTGCGCATGCCGATGCACGTGGTGGTGGGCACCAGCCTGTTCCAGATCATGTTTACCTGCATGAATGTAACCGTGCTGCAATCGTATATGAATCATACCGTGGACTTCATGCTCGCCCTACTGCTGTTGTTGGGCTCGGTGCTCGGCGCACAGATCGGGGTGCGAATGGGTCGCAAGCTTAAAGCGGATCAACTGAAGATCCTGATGTCGATATTGGTGCTGGTAGTGATGGTGAAAATGCTGCTTGGCCTGCTGCTGCGGCCGGAGTTCATGCTCGCATACAAAGGAGGCCACTAAGCCATGGGGCCTATCGGACGCGCGGCTGCAATCCTGACGCTGTTCGCTGCCGGGTGGGCGCCGGCAAGCGCCCAAGCTCCCGCCTCGAGTGCAATTCAGGTCGAGCCTCAGCGGGTGGGAATCGACCTTACCTACAACGGGGCCACGGTAAAAGTCCGGGCGGAGGTTCCGGCTGGCTACAGCGCCGCCGTGCGCCTGGAGGCGCATCCCGGCCGGTTGGAGTTGAAGCGGCTGGGGAAAAGGGCCGGCCTGCTCTGGATGGGGGTCGGGGAGGTCGCCTTCGAGAACGTGCCCGCGGTGTACCAGGTGCTGACCTCTGGCAACTTATCCGAACTCGGCTCGCCGCAGTCGTTGGCTACATGGAAACTCGGCTACGAGGCGCTGGTGCCGGACGGTGCTCCAGGATCCGCGCTACGTTCCGAGCTGGTGGGGCTGAAAGAACATGAAGGTCTCTTCGCGCTCCAACAGGGCGGCCTGACCGTCGCCGAGCCGGGTGCGGCTAACCATCCCGTGCTTAGCTCAGTCAGCGAAGCGGGCGATCCATCGCCCGCCGCTCCGCTGCAGGTGCTGCAAGGTAGCTTCCGCTTACCCGCGCGCGCGCCAGCGGGCGATTACACCATCGACCTGATCGGCTTCAAGGATGGGCAGGCGATCAACTTAGGCAGCGCTAAGCTACATCTTGAGCCTGTTGGCCTAGCCAAGAAGCTGAGCGATCTGGCGCACGAGCATGGTTTGGCTTACGGCATCTCGGCCTGCGTGATCGCAATCCTTGTCGGCCTGCTGACGGGATTGATCTTCACGCCGAAATCTGACGAGAGCCACTGAGAGGGATGTTGAAATTCGCGGACCTGTTCAGCCGTAGCCAGGATGGCGTAGAGGCGCTGCGCGCCCGTTTTTTCAAATTCCGCCACCTGCTGGACATGAACAACCGCATACTCTGGCTCTTCGCCGACGCCGACGAGAAGCTCGGGGGCGAATACCTGTTCGATAGCCAGTATCTGCACTGGCTCGACTGCGAACTGAGCACGGCGGCTACGGCCGTGGTGCAGGATCTTGCCGAAATCTCCGGCAACCGCTATCCGCGCCTCGCCGGGGCGCTGGAGCGGGTGCAGGCCGCGGTGCGTGCCTGCCTGCAGCCGCATGAGACCGCCCGCGAGCTGCCGCTCACCTTGGCAATCGAGGCGTTGGGCACGGAGCACGCGGACGTGGTGGGCGAGAAGATGGCGCGGCTGGGAGAAGTGCGCCGTCAACTCGCCTTGGCCGTGCCGGAAGGATTTGTCGTCACCACCCGAGCTTGTGAGCTGCTCCTCGCCCGGCCGGGGATTGCTGACTTGCTGAAGAAGTACCGCGCGGGCCAGGGCACCGCGGCTTCCCTGCAGGGGGCGATCACCTCGGCGAAGCCGCCTTCGGAAGTAGCCAAGGCACTCAAGGAAGCGCTTGGCCGGTTTGGGCGCGATGCCAGGTTTGCGGTCCGCAGCAGCGCCGTCGGGGAAGATGCGGAGCTTAGCTTCGCGGGACAGCATACGACGGTGTTGAACGTGCCACGCGACCGCGTACTCGAGGCGTGGCTCGATGTAGTCGCCAGCCTGTTTTCGGCACAAGCCAGCGAGTATCGAGCGCGACACGGCATTCCCTCTGCCGAGAGCGAGATGGCGGTGGGAGTAATGCTCATGGTGCCGGCGGCAGCCAGCGGCGTGATCTACACCGTTGATCCCATGGCGCCGGACAGCGGCGCATTGGTCGTCTCCGCAACCCGCGGCCTCGGAGTTCCGGTAGTTGAGGGCCGCAACACGGTGGATAGCTTCCAGGTGTCTCGCGCCGCGGCTCACCCGGTGCTGGCGCGCCGAATCGCCGACAAGCGGGACATGTGCGTGGCCTCGGCTGACGAGGGGATTACGACCGAGCCGGTTCCGGCCGAACTGCGCAACACAGCAGCGGTCGATGACGAGAGCCTGGCCAGGCTGGCGCAGGCGGCGCTCAAGATCGAGCGCCACATGAGGAGTCCCGAGGACATTGAATGGGCACTCGGCAAGGGAGGCTCGCTCATGATCCTGCAAGCGCGTCCCTTGCGCATTGAACCCAAAGCGCAACCACGGCCAGAAGACGTGTTGGCAGCACGCCGCCGCCACCGCATTCTTATGCAGGGCCAAGGCGAGGTGGCCTGTCGCGGAGTCGGAACCGGACGCGT
This sequence comes from uncultured Acidobacteriota bacterium, assembly GCA_963837635.1. Lineage (GTDB taxonomy): Bacteria > Acidobacteriota > Terriglobia > Terriglobales > Acidobacteriaceae > CAWINY01. The sequence goes on along the minus strand of CAWINY010000007.1, from coordinate 300,856 downwards.
GTTTGTGGTGGGCGCCAACGAATCCACCGAGGGCTTCCGGCCCGGCGACGTGCTGGTTACGCCGGTTGCCTCTCCGAGTCTCTCGGTGCTGGTGGCTGGCGCCAGCGCGCTGGTAAGCGACGCTGGGTCGGTGACCGGACATCTGGCTACCGTGGCACGCGAGTACCGCGTTCCGGCCATCGTCGACGCAGGCAACGCCACGCATCTGCTGCCGGCAGGCGCGGTGATAACGGTCGATGCGGATGAAAAAATCATCTACGCGGGAAGCGTCGATGAATTGCTCCGTTACCAATTGCTGCGCAGTGAGCCCTACCAGGAAGCGGCTGAGTTTCGCATTCTGCGGCGCATGCTCAAGCATGCGGCGCCGCTGAGCCTGCGAGATCCCGCCGTCCCAGAGTTTGCTCCGGAGAACTGCCGCACTTACCACGACATTATTCGCTTCGCCCACGAGCGCGCCCTGCTCGAATTGGGCCGTCACGAAGGAATCAAGCTCGATGGTCGGCAAAGCGGTACGCGGGAGTTGGAACTCGATATCCCGCTGGATCTCGCGGTCATCGACCTTGGCGGCGGCGTCGCCAAGGGCGCCGGCGGAAGCACTCTGACTCCAGCTCAGGTTGCATCTCGGCCACTTTCGCTGCTGCTGGATGGGTTACTGGCCCCCGGCGTGTGGTCCACCAATCCCGCGGAAATGGACCTTGAAGGCTTCATGGCCAGCGCTACCCGGGCCGGTCCTCTGACCATGCCGGGCAGTGGTGGAGTCCGCCGGAATGTGGCCATCGTCTCCGCCAACTACCTCAATCTGAATCTCAGACTCGGATACCATTTCAACGTCGTTGACTGCTACCTCGGTGAGAACCCCGAAGAGAGCTACATCTTCTTTCGTTTCGTCGGCGGGGTAACCGATATGACCCGCCGCACGCGGCGTGCTCGCCTGCTGGCCAACATCCTGTCCCGGCAAGGGTTCAAGATTGAGCTCAGCGGAGAACTGATCGTCGCGCGGCTGCAGGGGGTTCCGCAGGCCATCTGCGAGGACAGGCTGCGGATGATCGGCCGTCTCATCGGCTTCACCCGCCAGCTCGACATCCTGCTGCGCGATGAGCCGATGGTGGATAAGCTGACAACTGCGTTCTTGCAGTCCGGACTCCAGATGAGCCTTGAGGATCTGACGAGAAGCGCGGCCATTCAGACCAGCACCGAGGTCATGGTTCTGGATGACGAGCCGATTGTATGCGAACGTGTGAAAGATTATCTGGAGAAGAACGGCATACATGTGGAAACCTTCACCGACAGCGCAACGGCAATCGAGCGGCTTGCACACAAGCGATTTCACGTGGTGATTACGGACCTGAAGATGAAGGGTCCGACGGGTATAGACGTCCTGGTATCAATTAAGGGCCAGAAGCTTCCCACCGAAGTGATTGTCATTACTGGACATCGAACCATGGAAGCCACCCACGCGGCGGAGGGTGTTGGGGCATACGCCTTTCTGGACAAGCCGTTTCACATGGAGGAGTTGCGGGACCTGGTGAAGAAAGCCGCCAAAAGAGCGGGGAAACAGGCGCGGCCGGCCGGCTCAGCCTTGGAGGAGAGTGAATGAAACCGAACTTCCGCATCCTTGTCATCGACGACGAGAAGATTGTCTGCGACCGGCTCAGCATGGAACTGGAACGCGCGGGGTTTGAGGTGGAAGCGTTTAGCGAAAGCGCGCAGGCGCTGCAACGAGTATCAGCCCAGCACTTTGACCTGGTGATCACGGATATCAAGATGCGCGGCCCGAATGGCATCGAGGTGATGAATTTCGTTCGCGAGAACTATCCCTCAAGCAAGGTAATCGTCATCACCGGCTTTGCCACCGTGGACACGGCCCGAGAAGTGCTTAAGGGAGGAGCTGTGGAGTTCATCCCCAAGCCCTTCAAGATGAGCCAGCTTCGCGAGCTGGTGCAGCGCCTGGCCGCGGAAAAGGCAGCGGAAACGGCCTGCTCGTGAGCGCTGGAGCAAGTTCCAAATTACTGTTTTGGGTGGAGCAGGCCTTCAGGCCTGCAAGCGGCTAAAGCCGGGACCAAGAGTGAGCGTAAATGCAGCGCTGAAGCGCTGCTCCACCCTTCCCTGCCGGCCGGGGTCAGCGCGGGCGCTTTGAATCAAGTACAATACGTGCTTTCAATGCCCAAGGAACGCAGTGCGCTCTTGGGTTCCTGATGTGGGCACCGCAACCGAACTGGTCGCGGTGCCGAATCGGAACTAGGCATTTCAAACCAGGTTTACTACGCTTCATATTTGGAGGAGCTTTCATGGTTGCCACCGGCGAACTGATCCGCCTGATGAACTACGTGGACGACATCGCAACTACCCTGCGCCGTATCACCGCTCAACTGCCCACCATGACCGAAGAGGAACGGAAGCGGTTGGCTGACTACATGCGGAAAGCCGAGCCGAGTTACGAGAGCGTCCTGAAGCGCATGGAGACGGGGGCATAGATGCCGGACGTGCGCAGCATCGCCGTCATCGGCGCCGGCATCATGGGCCGGGGCATTGCTCATGCCGCGGCTCTGGGCGGCTATCGAACCATCAAGGCCCACATTGCCTGCGCCACTCGTACGCCGTCCATCTCCTGAAAAACGGAACTCCTCTCAAGACGATTGGCGACATTCTGGGGCACCGTACAGCAGAGAGCACGTCCATGTACCTGCGGTTGGCGACCGGGTATTTGCGCGAAGTGGCCCTCGCGGTTCCGGGTAAGCGGCGCTGCGGTAAGGAGGAGCGGCGATTTCAGGAGCCTCAATGTTCACTCCGGTGCATTCGTCTCGCTTGGCGCCCGTCTTTGCTCGGTATGTGGATTTGAAGCGGTCTTTGGGGCGTCGTTTCAATCCTCCAACGCGCACGCTTCACTCCCTGGACCGATTCCTTCACGACCAAAGCGCAAACTACCCGGACCTGAATACTGCCGCGTTTCAGGCGTGGTGCCGCCATGGCAGAGCCGAGCCAAGGTTACGGGATTTCGTTCACCAGCAAGGATCGCGTCCACGATCCTGAGGCCACTGGATCCAGTGATGTCGTTTAAGACACGATGGATCTGAAGGTTCATCTGATCAAGGGCTTATGCAGGACATGCTCTGCTGCCATCTGGATCAGGCTGTTGCGGTGTCGCCAGAACTAGGACTTCGGGCCGCATTAGAGCTGATCCCAATGTTGCTCCAAGACGGCACGCACCAATTGACTACGCGTCCGAGCGCCCGTTTTTTGGAACAATTGCTGTAATGTCGCCTTAACCGAACTCTCGGAAACCTGCAAGTGATCAGCGATTTCCTTATTTGCCAAGCCCTCAAAAACAAACGAGAGCACCTGGCGCTCCCGCTCCGTCAGCTTGCTGTAGGGCGCGGGCTCATCCTCCTTCAAAGCTGCGCTCCCCATGATCTTCTGAAGCTGGCCTTGTTCAAACCACGCCTTTCCTGAGAGAACCTCGCGGATAGCCTGGGCAAGGAGTACGGGCGAGTTGTGCTTGGGAAAGATGCCGGCAACACCTCTTCGTATCAGACTTGCAGCGTCAGCCTCATTAACTCCTGCGGTCACAAGCAACACCTTGCCGGTAAAGCGAAGGCTTTCAGCTACACGCATGAAATCCAGGCCGTCCCGCTGACCGAGATCGAAGTCCAATAACACGAGATCGACTACTTTTTGCCGTAGTAGGGCTCGCGCTTCCTCGACGGTTCCGCAGCCTCCGACCACCTCGAACCCCGGCTCGCCATCCAAATAGCGAGCCACGCTTTCGCGGAACAGAGCATGGTCATCTACCAGCAAGATGCGCGCGTTGCGACCCGTCTCAGGCATCGATTACCCTTTTGCACAACTTACTGTCTGCAGAGCCACCGCGAAGCAGCAACCTCGATCACGCGGCTCATAGATCAATTCACCGCCGAAGTTTTTCACTAGAACACGAGAAACGTATAAACCGAGGCCGGTTGCTTGGGCATCCCGTTGAAATGGATGGAACAGGTTCTGTGGATTTGCGATTCCCGATCCCGTGTCCTCGAACCGAATCACGACCGACACGGCTAGCGTTTCGGTGCGGACCGTGAGGCGCTTTTCCTCTGTATCCTGCATAGCGCGCCGGCTGTTCTTTGCCAGATTCAGAAACACCTGCATCAACCCATAGCGGTCAGCCAGCACCCAAGGCAACGACTCCGCGACCTCCCAGTTCAGTTCCATGTCGGCTTCGTGGTACGCCGACTCGACCACTACTCTCAATTCATCCATCACCGATGTCAATTCGATCGAGCCGTGAGCTTGCTCGGCGGGATTACACAGCTCCATCGACGCAAGCTTTTCCAGGCCCTGGATCAGTGTGCCAAGGGCTTCGAAGTCGGCATTCCCCTGCAGGGCGTTAACCCGGGCCAAGTTCTTGTGCACAACGGATGCCGCTCCACAAAGATTTCGAATTTCGTGGGAGACGGCGCTCATCAGAATTCGAGCGTTTTTCAGCAGATAATCGAGGCTGAGATCTTCCCGGTCGCGTAGATCCTCCGAGAGGTCAACGACAATAGCCGCGAGTCGATTGCCGGACAACGTGGGATAAGTCGAGAACCACACCCCAGCAAGAAAGACTTCTCCATTGCTGCGTTTGCCCCGCATTGCAGGCTGGTGCGGAAGCCCTGTGGCCGCCTGGATTGGACAGCCGCGAGTAAAGCCGGCAAGTAAGCGCGAACATTGCCCCCGGGAAGCTGCTGCCCGGCAGACGCCAGCAGTCGTTGTGCCGCCTCATTGGCGAGAATGATCGTCCCTCCTGAGTCCACGGTAAGGATTGCCGCGGGGCTGCTTTCGACCAGCTCGCGCAACTGCTCTTCGGCCTCGCGACGGAGTTGGGCTTGGTCCTCCAGCTCCTGCAGATGTTTGAGCACGATGCGGCGATTGCGAAGCAGTGGTGACGCCGCAGATGGGTACCGACTGGAGTCCGGCCGGTCAGATCTATTTCTTCACCCTGCACAGCACCAATCCGCAATATGACGTGATGGAGCTGAAATCCATCGAAGACTGGATCGTCGAGAAGAATCTCAAAGCGGTCCCGAATATCGTCGACGTTGCCACCTTCGGCGGGCCCACGCGCGAATACCAGGTTCGGGTTGATCCGAACAAGCTAGTCTCTTACGGCCTTAGCCTCGCGCAAGTGGAGCAACAGCTCACCACCAACAACGTGAATGCCGGCGGTAGCTTCGTTGAAGCCGGCCTGCAGCAAATCAACGTTCGGGAAGTGGGTCTGTTCAGGAACGTGCACGATATCGAGAACACGGTCCTTTTGACCAAGACCGGAACGCCGCTGCGCGTAAAAGATATTGCGGTGGTTTCGCAAGGTCCGAAAATCCGGCTCGGCCAGTTTGCCCGGGCGATTCGCCGCGAGGATGGAAAGATCGTCGATAACGATGATGTCGTGTCGGCATGGGTGCCGATGCGGAAAGGCGCCGACGCCGAAGCGGCGCTCCAGGGACTCCACGCAAAAGTGAAGGAGCTGAACGACCATATTCTGCCTCCCGGGGTAAAGGTAGTTCCTTTCATTGACCGCAGCGATCTGATTCACTTCACCACCCATACCGTTCTGCACAACCTCACCGCAGGCTTCCTCTTGGTGACGCTGGTGCTGCTCCTGTTCCTGGGTAACGTGCGCGGCGCACTCATTGTTGCCCTGACCATTCCATTCTCCCTGTTGTTCGCTTCGATTTGTTTGGATCTGCGTCATATTCCCGCCAATCTGCTCTCGCTCGGAGCCCTCGATTTCGGAATGGTTGTGGACGGTACCGTGGTGATGGTGGAGAACATCATTCGTCACATTGGCCAGGACCACGAGAAGAAGTCAGTGGCAGAGAGGATACGCGCTGCCGCGCACGAGGTGCAGAGGCCGGTCTTCTATGCCATCACCATCATCATCACCGCCTATCTGCCGATCTTCACGCTGGAAAGAATCGAAGGCCGGCTCTTTCGGCCCATGGCCTGGACGGTGGCCTTTGCCCTGCTGGGCGCGGTGATCTTCTCCATGACGATCGCGCCGGTCCTATCGAGTTTTCTCTTTCGCAAGGAGGCTCGCGACTGGCAGAATCCCGTGCTGCTTTGGTTGACCACGCACTATCGGCGGGCTCTGGGCTGGACGGTCGATCATCGTTGGGCGATGGTTGTTGTTTTGATGGTTGTCGTCGGCGTTAGCGGGTACCTGCTATGGACCGGCGCCGTCGGTTCGGAATTTTTACCTCATCTTGATGAAGGTTCGATCTGGGTGCGTGGCACGCTGGCACCTAGCACCGGACCGGGTGAGGGTATACGAGTGTCAAACCAGGCAAGAATCGTGCTTTGCTCTTTCCCCGAGGTCACCGAGTGTACGAGTCAAACTGGCCGTCCGGATGACGGGACCGACACCACGGGCTTTTTCAATACCGAGTATTACGTCGGGCTGAAGCCAAAAGAACAGTGGCGTCCCGTTTTTCACCAGGACAAGGAGGAACTGATCGCGGCTATGAACCGCGAGTTGGATAAGATTCCTGGCGTGGTTTGGGGCTTTTCCCAGCCAATTGCGGATAAAACGTAGAAGAGGCGGTTAGCGGGGTGAAAGGGCAGCTGGCGACCAAGGTGTATGGCGACGACCTGCAAACTCTGGAGGACAAGGCCAATGAAATCGCTGGCATCATGCGCCAAGTCGAAGGAATCGAGGACCTGGGAGTTTTTCGCGTGCTCGGCCAGCCGAACCTGAACGTTACCGTGGATCGCCAGCAGGCCGCCCGCTACCAGATCAACGTAGCCGACGTCCAGGATGCGATCCAGACCGCAGTGGGCGGCAACACGCTCACTCAGGTCCTGCAAGGAGAGGCGCGATACGACTTGGTATTGCGCTATCTGCCACAGTATCGCGACAAGAAAGAAGCGATTCAAAACATTCGCCTCCTTTCGCCGGGCGGGGAACGGGTGTCGCTGGCACAACTTTGCAAAATTGAAGAGCGAGATGGCGCTTCCGAAATTTACCGTGAGGGCAACCAGCGTTATATCGCCATCAAGTACAGCGTGCGCGGCCGCGACCTTGGAGGCGCCGTCCAAGAGGCGATGGCTAAGGTCAATGAGAAGGTCAAGCTGCCGACGGGTTACCACATCGACTGGGAGGGCGAATACGAGAGCCAGAAGAGATCCGAAGCGCGACTCATGATTATCGTACCTCTAACCGTCCTCCATATATTCATGATCATTTATGGCGCCTTCGGCTCCGTCAAATGGGCCTTGCTGAACTTGTTGAACATAGTAGTGGCACCTTTTGGCGGCATTCTGGCGTTGCTGGTTACGCGCACGCATTTCAGTGTCTCTTCGGGCGTGGGCTTCCTGGCGTTGTTCGAAGAAATTCGGCAGCAGATTCGGGAAGTTGGTTTGATTCCCTCTATCCGTGTGGAATCGGCGGAGGCTGCGATTTTTGCCGCTGAGAATGTCGCCGCCGGGGGTATACCGATCGTACAAATCGCGGCCGCCATCCCCCACGCGGACCAGGTAATCCACGACCTTGTCCAGCGGTTTCCCTCGCTCATCGTCGGAAGCGAGGTCGTAGCCGGACTCGACGAGGCGCGCCGTCAACTGGACGCCGGTGCAATGTTTCTGACTGGGCCGGGCTTCGACGCGGAGATCGTCGGTTTCTGCGTCGAACACGAGGTCGTGGTACTGCCCGGAGCGTTGACCCCCACCGAGGTCATGCTCGCCCATAAGGCGGGCGCCGACTTCGTCAAAGTCTTCCCCTGTTCGTATGTGGGGGGCGAAAAATACATTCGCGCCCTCAAGGCCCCGCTGCCCCATGTGCCGCTCGTCGCTGCCGGCGGCGTTACGCAAAGCACCGCCTCACATTTCATTTCCGCGGGAGCGGTTGCCCTTGGAGTTGGCGAGGACCTAATTCCACGCCAGGCAGTCCGTTTCAGGGAAGGCCCGTGGATTCGAGAACTCGCCTCCCGTTTCGTCAATTTTGTGCGGCTGGCCCGAGCGGAGATGGAAGAGTAACCAACTTGCCAAACGCAGCTCTCTGTTTTGCCCTTAATCCCGAGGTCCAGGTCCGCGTGGAACTCTTAAACACGGTGGTTTCGACTGATCGTCGCGTTGCCGGGTCAGTGGGGGGCGTTCAGCCTGGCCCACAGCGAACGCAGCTTCACTCGTGCTCTAAGCAGGTGTTGCGATCAAATCCTGCAGTGTCAGGCTGCTTTTCTGTAGAATATGATGGTTCCTGAGGGCGCCTGTTCGCATCTCAAGTGCCAAGGGGCTCCTCATTGTTATGAAGCCGATTCCTCACCTGCGGGACCCCCAGCAAGCGCCGGTATTCAAGCGCAAGGGCGGCGCGTCTTGGGGACCCAGCCGCGTGCCGGGGTCGCTTCGCTCCCGAAAGCTGATAGCGCTGCTGGGAGTATTGATCGTCGGCTTGTTTGCGACCGTACAGGCGGTTCATGCGCACCCGTCGGGCACGGCCGACGAGTCGCATTGCTCCATTTGCCTGGCGGCGCACGCGACGGCAACGGTCGTTGCGCTTCCGAGCCTGCCAGTATTGGTTCTGATCCGGGCTGAAGTCCCTCAGTTTGCGCCTCAGCACCCCTATATCGCGCCTTCGACCACCCCGTCCATTCGGCCCCCGCCTGCAACCGCCTAATTGAAGCCTCAAATCTTGCAGCGGCCCCAAGGAGCGCGGAAGCGTTCGTTGGGTTGTCGGTCGCTGCGGCAAAAAACCCTCATCCCTTTTTGGAGGCGATTATGTTTGCAGATGGGTCCCCGGCCAACGGCGCGCTTGCCGGGTTGAAACTCGAGCGGGGTGCCTTGCGCACCCGCCATCTCTCTTATGCTCTTCTGGTTTGTTTTGTGACGATGTTCGCGATTGCCGCCCACGCCCAAGGCATGGGTACATCTGGCGAGATCCGTGGACAAGTAACCGACAGCTCTGGCGCCGTAATACCTGATGCCAAGGTGAAAATCCACAACCCTGTTACGGCATATGACCAGACGGTGACCACCGACCCAGCCGGACAGTACCGCTTTGCCAACGTGCCTTTCAACCGCTACCACATGGAGGTAAGCCACGCCGGATTTGCCGCGAAGGATCAGGACGTCGAGATCCGATCAGCCATACCGGTGCAAGCAAACCTCTCTCTGCAAGTAGCAGGAACGTCTCAGACCGTAACGGTAGAGGCCGCGTCAGCGGATGTGCTCGAAAACACGCCCAGTGCTCATACGGACATTGACGTACGCGCCTTGGGAGATAGAGTTCCAACGCAGAGCACCAGTTCGTCGCTGAGCAATCTGGTCGCCCAGGCCAGCCCCGGTGTGGTGGCGGATTCGAATGGCTTCTTCCATCCGCTCGGCGAGCACGCCGATACCACGTTTGTCATCGACGGGCAGCCCATCTCCGACCAGCAGAGCCGTATCTTCGCCAACCAGATTTCGACCAATGCGATTGATTCCCTGGAAGTCATCGATGGCCTGATTCCGCCGGAGTACGGCGACAAAGCGAGCCTGGTAGTACGCACGACCACCCGCTCCGGCCTCGGCCTTGCCCAGCCTACTGGAAGCATCTCGGCCGGCTACGGCTCATTTGGGACCTCCACGGGCAACCTTGCCCTCGGCGTTGGAGGGAAGAGATTTGGAAATTTCCTCTCGGTGGATGGTCTGAACAGCGGGCGCTTTCTCGATACGCCCGAGTTCCTGCCGCTGCATGACCACGGCAACGCCGAGGATCTGTTCGATCGCGTCGACTGGCAGGCGACCTCGAAAGACACGCTGCACTTGAACCTGTTCCTCTCCCGCTCATGGTTCCAGATTCCCAATCAATTCGACCAGCAAGCTTTGGGGCAGGACCAGCATCAGCAGAACCGAGGCTTCAACATCTCGGCCTTCTGGACCCACTTCCTGAATGACAACACGCTGTTGAGCGTCAATCCCTATGTGCGGCAGGATCGGATACAGTTTTTCCCAAGCGCCAACCCATTTAACGACACGCCGGCCACCCTGGCCTCCAATCGCCGACTCACCAATGCCGGGCTCAAAGTCGATCTGTCGTATGTCAAGGGCCGGCATAACGTTAAGGGCGGCTTCGACATTTACCACACCTTCCTGTCAGAGAATTTCACATTTGGAGTAACCGACCCCACCTTCAATCCGGTTTGTCTGGACACCAACGGAAGTCCAATTACCAATCCCGCAGTGCTGAACCCGGCTTGCGCGGGGTCGGGCCAACAGCCAAATCCTGGGTTTCTTCCCGGTCTGCTGCCGTTTGATTTAAGCCGCGGAGGCGCACCCTTTAAGTTTGTCGGTCGCACCGACATTAAGCAGGAGGCCGCCTACCTCCAGGACAACATCACATTGGGCAACTTAAGCATTCTGGCCGGACTCCGGGGCGACAACTACAACGGCCTTAGCTACGGTCACCAGATCGAGCCGCGAGCCGGACTCAGCTATCAAATCCAGCGGACCGGCACGGTGTTACAGTTGGCCTACAGCCGGCTCTATGTAACCCCATACAACGAGAACCTGATCCTTTCCAGTTCGACAGGGGTCGGCAGCGGATCGGGCGGACTCGCCTCGGGCGGGGTTGGCGCATTCGGACAGAACCCGCTGAAACCCGGGACCCGCAATCAATTCAACGTCGGGTTCCAGCAGGCGTTCGGCAAGTATCTGGTGGTCAACGGCATGTACTACTGGAAGTACACGCGGAGGGACTACGACTTCGACGTGTTATTCAGCACACCGCTGACCTTCCCGATCCAATGGGAAAAGTCGAAGATCGACGGTTACGCGATTCGCGTCAGCATGCCGCAGACGCATGGTCTTACTGTCTATTCCGTGCTGGGACACACCCGTGATCGCTTCTTCAATCCGGAAATCGGCGGCATTCTCTTCAACTCGCCGATAAACTCGGGCGTGTTCCGCATCGATCACGACCAAGCCTTCCAGCAAACTACGCACCTGCAATATCAGCCGAAGAAGAACGGCCCCTGGTACGCCTTCACCTGGAACTATGAAAGTGGATTGGTGGCTGGAGCGGTTCCGTTTGCAACCGATACCACAACTCCAGTCGATTTAACCGGTCTCACCCCAGATCAGCAGGCGCAGATCGGGTTAAGCTGCGGGGGAGTGGTCGCGACCATTAACTCGCCGCTGAGCAGTTGTGCGCCTAATGCGCTTTCGGCCAAACTGGTGAAGATCCCTGCACCGGGCACCGAGAACGATGACAAGAACCCGCCCCGGGTCGCGCCGCGCAACATTTTTGATATGGGTGCGGGTTGGGACAACATCTTCCGCGCCGAGCACTATAAGACCAACGTGAGTTTTACGGTGGTCAACGTCACCAACAAAGTTGCCCTGTACAACTTCCTGTCCACCTTCAGTGGCACGCACTTCACGGCCCCGCGCAGCTATACGGCGCAGGTTACGTTCGCTTTCTGAGGATGTGGCCCTCGGGAATGAATCAGACTCATTCCTGAGGTCCATCCGCCCCTCTCGGATCTGCCTGTCGGGCGATAATTTCCACCACTTCAATTTCGAATTCGATATTGCGCAAAAGGGATGCGATCTGGCTGAGTTTCTGCAAAGAGCGTGTTATGGGATCCCAGGAGGTAGTATCCGCGCAGAGCACCGGCATGAATACCGTCGCGGCCATCTTCTTCGTTTACAGCGACATCTACCCTGGTTCTTTGAATCGACGAGTCAAACCCTCTTAGGCGGAACACATCCAAAGTTGTGGGAGAGCAAGCGTGTCGAACTCCGATCTGACCTCGGTTCTCTTCGTCCTTTTACTTCTCGTAGGTCTGGCACAGTTACTGGGCTATCTCTTCGTAAGGCTGCGACAGGCTAGCAGTCCGTGGTGTAAGTAGCTGATTTCCGGCACGGCCAGCGGCGTGGGCGACTCGACCGCGTCGCGAAGTTTCGCACCGGGTAGCTTGCAACTTGGTTCCCGTACCGCGGAATCCGATCTGCCCGCCGCGTGAGCAGCCAATAGACGAACAAAATAAGCTGACCACCGCGGTTTCTCCACTCCCGTGGAGTGCCGGCCCGCATCAGCTTGCGCATAATCAGACTCAGGTTGAAGGCGCCAACGTGGATCAGTTGCCGCTTCAGAATGTTCTTGTGGCCGCGCAGGTACGTGCGCCGCATACCACCCGTGTCGTAACAGTGCGCAAAGCTACGTTCCACCAACTCGCCCCGCCGCCGCAGTAAACTCTTGCCGTACTCGCCGCGCACCCGCCGTCGATTCCGGTACCCCGCCTGTTGTTCTTCGCTTTTGCCTTGCCAGTGGCGGCGGCCTTTCTGCTGCTTCTCCGGAATGTAGCTGCGCACCTCGTAACTCTTGACCCGCTGGACTACCGCGCCGCTGTGGTAGCCCTTGTCGGCAACCAACTCTTCGATCCCGTTGACGTTCACCTTCGGCTTCTCGTCAGGCCGCTGTTCCGCCTCGCGCCCGACCAACTCCGCCACCGCCATCCCGGCCTCGCTCAGCGTCTCATCCAGGGTTGTGGTGTCGCCTTGGTCGGCGCCTTGTAAGGTGACCGCCACCACCGCGCCCGTGTCCAGATCGACCGCGTGCTCCGCCTTGTGCGCCAAGTGCGAGGAACAAAGTATAAATTTACGAAGCTGGCCCATACTGCTGAGGAGGGTCGCTGATCAGAGCGTATATTCGCCTGCCTATTCTTACCACTTCCACCAGCGTCACTGCACAACAGATAAACCTCAGAACGGTCGGGTTCAATCTTTCAGGCTTTCCGTCCATTGTTGGGCCGTTCGGTATTTTCGACCCCCGTGACTATCTGACGCAATCAGTATTTAACTGGAAATCGACCCATCAAACGCGTTCTGACGCCCAGCAGATTCGGGCCGCCCAATACTCCTACCAGGACGCTCGTGAACTGGTGGTCTTTGCGGTAACCTCGGCGTATCTGCAGACAATCGCTGATTCGGCTCGGGTTGACACCGCTTTCGCACAGCAGGATACCGCCCAAGCACTCTATCAACAGGCGGCCGACCAACTGACCGCCGGCACCACTGCCACCATCGACGTCCTGAAAGCTAAGGTCGAGCTGCAAACCCGTAAGCAGCAGCTCATTTCAGCCCGGAATGAGCTTCCCAAGCAGAAGATTGTCCTGGAGCGAGTGATCGGCTTGCCCACGGGCCAGGAGTTTACGCTGACCGAAAGCCGCGAAGATTTTCGAGGGCTCCGGAATCGCATCGCGCATCCGACCTGACGCAAGCTTTTATATCCAATCATGTGCGGTAGCATCCGACGCGAAATCCGAGGCCGATCATGTCGAAACCAGTTTTGCTGAGTGTCGATGACGACGCTGACGTGTTGCGCTCGATTGAGCGCGATCTTCGGTCGCAGTACGGCGCCGAATACCGGGTGATGGGAAGCGATTCTCCCGAGGGGGCACTGGACCTGCTTCGACAGTTGAAGGTCCGCAATGACAGCGTGGCCCTGCTGCTTGCGGACCAGCGCATGCCTCGCATGGACGGTGTCGAGTTTCTCCAGCAGGCAACGCGGATCTTTCCCGAAGCCAAGCGTGCCTTGCTGACCGCGTACGCCGATACCAATGCTGCGATCAGTGCGATCAATGAAGCCAACATCAGCTACTTTTTTCTGAAGCCGTGGGATCCGCCGACCGAGCACCTCTATCCGCAGTTGGATGACTTGCTCGACGACTGGCAAGCTTCGTACCGGCCAACCTTCGAAGGAATCCGGTTGCTGGGCACGCGGTGGTCGCCGCGCTCGTATGAGTTGCGGGATTTCCTGGCGCGCAACCATGTTCCCTATCAGTGGATCGATGTTGAACTTTCCGCCAACGATCCGGAAACTAAACGACTCCTGGAGGCTCTTGGTCCGGAGGCTGCCAGCCTTCCAGTAGTGCTGTTTCCCGACGGGACCAAGCTGCTGGAGAGTGTACCGGCGGAGGTGGCGCAAAGGATTGGATTGCGGACCCGGGCGCAAACTGACTTTTACGATTTGGCCATTGTGGGTGGAGGGCCGGCCGGACTGGCTGCGGCCGTTTATGGCGCGTCGGAAGGGCTGCACACAGTGATCATCGAGCGGGAAGCGCCGGGCGGCCAAGCAGGAATGAGCTCGCGCATTGAGAATTACCTGGGGTTTCCGAACGGGCTCAGCGGTGGCGACTTGGCGCGTCGTGCCGTGGTGCAGGCGCGGCGTTTTGGGGTGGAGATCCTGTCGCCGCAGGAGGCGGTTGGCGTCCGCATCGAAGGACCGTACCGGATTATCAAGCTGGCGGACGGCAGCGAGATCTCCTGTCACGCGCTGATGATTGCGGCGGGCGTGCAGTGGCGGCGGCTGGAAGCTCCGGGAATTGACCGCTTGCAGGGCGCCGGCGTTTACTACGGCGGCGGCGCAACTGAAGCGCTGTCGTGCCAAGGCGAGATTGTGTATGTGGTGGGCGGCGCGAATTCGGCGGGGCAGGCCGCCATGAACTTCTCCAAATACGCCGGGCGCGTGGTCATGCTGGTACGCGGGGCATCGCTCGCCAGCAGCATGTCCCAGTACCTGATCGATCAGATCAAAGAGACACCCAATATTCAATTGTGGACCCATGCCAGCGTGGCCGAAGTGCATGGTGACACGCACCTGGAGGAGGTTTCGGTGCTGTGTTCGAACACCCGCCAGACCGAGCGCGGGCCGGCGAACGCGATGTTCATCTTTATTGGAGCGCTACCGCGAACCAACTGGCTGGCGGATGTGGTCGAGCGAGACGAACGCGGGTTCATCCTGACCGGCCCCGATCTCATTAGGGACGGACAACGCACTAAGGGATGGACGCTGGACAGGGATCCATTCCTGCTGGAGACCAATGTCCCGGGGATGTTTGCGGTGGGCGACGTGCGCCATGGGTCGGTCAAGCGCGTGGCATCGGGAGTCGGTGAAGGATCGGTGGCGGTGCAGTTCGTTCATCAATACCTGAGCAAGGTCTAAATGGTCCAGGCATCTGAATTACTTCGCGTCCCGGCATTCGCCGACCTGCCTGAGGATCAGCTTTCCTGGTTCCTCAGCCAGTCGGAGGAGCTGCATCTCAGCCCCGGAGATACCTACGTGCGCGCGAGTGATCCGGCAGAGGCGATGTTTGTGATCCTGGAAGGAGAACTTCAAGCGCGGGGAGAAATTGGAGGTGAAATCATCGTTGTTCCATTGAAGACGGGAGACGTGACCGGTACGCTGCCGTTTTCGCGGATGACGCGGGCAAAGGTAACCGGGCGCGCCGTGACGGCGAGCCGCATCTTGCGTTTTCCGGCTGCGCTGTTTTCAGAACTGGTGCAGAAAATGCCGGAGCTGGCAAAGCGGCTGGTCGGCGTAATGTCGGACAGGATCCGCGAAATTACGCGCATCGAGCAACAACGAGACCGGCTGGCTGCGCTGGGAAAACTTTCGGCAGGGCTGGCGCATGAGCTCAACAATCCAGCTTCCGCCGCCAAGCGTGCGACGAGCCAATTGCGCGACATCCTGAAACGGATTAGGGACGCGAGTCACGAGTTAGGACGGCGCGAGCTGACGCCGGCGCAAAAAGCGGAAATCGAAAAACTGGAAGCTTCGCTCCCCACACTGGATGGACCTCCGCCGGATGCCTTGACGATCAGCGACCTGGAGGAGCAGATCGAGTCGTGGTTACACAATCATGGGCAGAACGAGCTGTGGCAATTGGCCTCCGACTTGGCGCGCAAGAATATCAAACCGGCAGTTTTAGAATCGTTGTTTGCGACGCTCGATCCCGACACCGCCAGAGCTGCGCTGGTGAGGATTGCAGCGTCTCTGGAAGTGGCGACGCTGCTGAACGAAATCGAGAGCAGCACGTCGCGAATCTCGGAGCTGGTGCTTGCGATCAAGGAATACACGTTCATGGACCAGTCGCCGCTGCAGAACGTGGACATCGTAAAGAGCCTGGAAAATACTCTAACGATACTGAACCACAAGCTCAAGCGTCGCGGCGTGGGGTTGCAGCGCGACTACGAGCAGATTCCACTGCTGGTGAATTCGTTCGGCAGTGAGCTCAACCAGGTGTGGACTAACCTCATCGACAATGCCATTGACGCGATGGGAGACAAGGGTGAACTTCGAGTTCGGACTTATCGAGAGGACGCCTGCGTGGTCGTCGAGATCCGCGACAATGGTCCAGGGATTCCGCCCGAGATAAAACCACATATTTTTGAGCCTTTCTTTACGACGAAGGGAGTCGGGGAGGGCACAGGCCTTGGGCTCGATACGGTGCAGCGAATCGTGAGGAAGCATAGCGGCAACATTCAGGTCACATCGAGCCCAGGCGATACACGATTTCAAGTGTGGCTCCCCCTAGCGGACGCATCGAGATAGAGCGGTTCTGTCGACGACTCCAGAACGGGCGCTTGCCTTGTCGCAACGGCTCGCGATCCTCGCCGCGAAGACTTGGTTAGACGACTGCGGGCCAACTTTTGATCTCAAGCCTTGCCACTTAGTTGCGGCGACAGTCATCAATCATCGTACCTCCTGCGAAAGGTGATCCATCGTGATTAACTCCAGTGCTTCACGTCTCGCGCCTGATGGACCGGGAATCGAACCGCGATGGACCCGGGGCGCCAAAGCAGCTGTTGGAACAGCTTATTCGACCTCCAGCCGCGTCTGGTACACGCTCGAGTGCGGTTGCGTCACAGAGGTGTATTACCCGACGATTGATTCACCGCAGATCCGTGACCTGCAATTCCTCGTCACCGATGGCGAGAGCTTTTTCCACGATGAACGCAGGAACTTTGTCTCGCATGTCGACTGCGTTTCAGAAGCGGCGCTCGGATTTGAAGTCACCAACCGAGAGAAGGAAGGCCGTTACAGCATTCATAAGACGATCCTAGGCGACCCACATCAGAATTGTCTGCTCGTGCGAGCCCGCCTGGATGCACCTGTTGGTTTACTGCCAAAACTACGAATGTACGTGCTTTGTGCGCCGCACCTTGAGATTGGGGGCTGGCACAACAACGGGGAGGTGCTGCAGGTAAGAGGGAACAAATTGCTGACTGCCCACAAAGGCAATACTTGGCTGGTGATCGGCGCCACAGTTCCGTTCACTGATTGTTCCTGCGGCTATGTGGGGGTGAACGATGGCTGGACGGACCTGGCGGACAACTATCGCCTCGACTGGCAGTACGAGGCGGCTCTTGACGGTAACATCGCTCTGACAGGCGAGCTCGATCTTTTCAGCGGTACTGAATTTACCGTCGGATTGGCATTCGGCACTACGCAGCACGACGCGCTCAGCACGCTTGCCCAATCGTTGAGCATCCCGTTCGAGCAAATACGCGAAACTTTCATCCGGCAATGGGAGCGCACATCCAGGCGGTTTGCACTCGTCGCGGGATCCAAAGATTCCAAGCTGTTCGAGCGTAGCGTGAATCTGCTGCTTGCGCATGAGGACAAGACCTATCCCGGCGCGATGATCGCGTCACTCAGCATTCCGTGGGGAGAAGAAAAGAACGACGACGAGCTGGGCGGCTACCATCTGGTCTGGACGCGTGACATGGTGCAGTCCGCGACTGCGCTACTCGCGGTAGATGATTTGAGCACGCCGTTGCGCGCACTTATCTATTTGGCTGTGTCGCAGCGCGACGACGGCGGCTTCCATCAGAATTTCTGGATCGATGGACGGCCATACTGGCAGGGCGTGCAGTTGGATGAGGTTGCCTTCCCGGTCATCCTGGCGTGGCGACTGTGGAAGCACGGTGCGCTCGGCAACTACGATCCTTACGAGATGGTTCGCCGCGCCTGCGGTTTTCTCATCCGCGAAGGCCCGGTTACGGCGCAAGACCGATGGGAGGAAGCACGTGGCTACTCGCCATCGACGCTGGCAGCTCATATCACAGCGCTCATCTGCGCGGCTGAGTTCTTCGCCGACCGGGGCGATGATGTCACTGCCGAATTCGTGCGCGAATATGCTGATTTCCTTGAGTCACATATTGAACGTTGGACAGTGACGACTCGGGGGACCCTGGTGCCCGGGATAAGCCGCCACTACATCCGCATCAACCCGGGCGACATCGATCACTGTGCGGATGAGGACCCGAACTGCGGTACCGTCACTTTGGCAAATCAGCCGCCCGGTGCTCAGGTTCAGTTTCCCGCCAAAGAGATCGTAGACGCCGGCTTCCTCGAACTGGTTCGCTACGGAATTCGTCGGGCGGACGACCCACTCATCCAAGACTCGCTGCGCGTAATCGACGCTATGCTGAAAGTTGACACCTCGCATGGCCCTTGCTGGCGCCGCTACAACCACGACGGCTACGGCCAGCGGCTGGACGGCAGCGCTTACAAGGATTGGGGAACGGGGCGGGCGTGGCCGTTGCTGACCGGCGAACGCGGTCATTATGAACTCGCGGCTGGCCGTGATGCATGTCCGTATGTCAGCGCCCTTGAGAAATTTGCTCAAGGCATTGGCCTGATTCCTGAGCAGATTTGGGATGCACCGGACCTGCCCTCCAAGCATCTTCACTTTGGCAGCTGGACCGGAGCAGCCATACCTCTGCTGTGGGCGCATGCCGAGTACCTGAAACTGCAGCGCTCAGCTGCCGACGCGAAGGTTTTTGATCTGGTCGAACCGGTATTCGAGCGCTATGTGCGCGGCACTACAGAACGCCAGCCTATCGAGGTATGGAAATTCAATCGTCAGCTGCCAACAGTCGTTGCTGGCACCCGCTTGCGCATACAAGCGAACTCTCCGTTTCTGTTGCACTGGACTAGTGACGATTGGCAGCACGCAACCGATACACAGTCAAGATCCACGACGGTGGGTATCGAGTTCGTCGACATCGACGTATGGGAACAGAAAGGTCCGCTCCGTTTCACATTTTTGTGGCGGGAGGACAACCGCTGGGAAGGAAAAGACTACACAGTCGAGATGCGGGCCCGGGCAGCCAGTTGGGTCAGAAAGGCAACATATGGCGAACCCGCAAGCCTCGTTGCATGAAGCCCGTCATCCCGGCACGCCGATGGCACTGGAGCCAGTGGCCTTTGTCTTAGGGGACGAGGCTCGCTCGCTGGTTGTTCACACCGATTGGCAAGGCTTGATCGCCAAGAAATCTCGAGGAAAGCAATGACCGCCATCATCGAGGCCACTCCCATTGTTCGCACCGCCGTAACGCCATTGCCCAAGGGCGAGTCCTGTGTCCTGGTCATCTTTGGCGCGTCCGGTGACCTGACACGCCGCAAGCTGATTCCAGCACTCTACGATTTGGCGTGCATCGGATGCATGAATCCCAAGTTTGATGTCATCGGCATCGGCCGCACGCCCATGACCTCGGAGGAGTTCCGTGTCCGCACGCACGAGACAGCCACGGTTTCCAAGGAAGCCCGCGACTTCACCGAACCACAGTGGGCTGATTTTGAGAAGCGCCTGTCTTACATGGTGGGCGATCTGAACGACGCTGATTTTTATGCGCGCTTGCGGACGCAATTGGAGGAGATGCGCGCCGCCGGCAGCAGCAGCAATCACCTTTTCTACGTATCAACCCCGGCTTCCGTCGCACATCCGATCATCGAAGGTCTGGGCGCCGCTGGGCTGAACCACAATCCGAACGGCTGGTCGCGCATCGTGTTGGAGAAACCCTTCGGCAGTGACCTCAACACCGCGCGCGAACTTAACGCGACCGTGCTGCGCACCTTCGAGGAGCGCGACGTGTATCGCATCGACCACTATCTTGGCAAAGAGACCGTGCAGAACATGCTGGTCTTCCGCTTCGCCAACTCGCTGTTTGAGCCGGTGTGGAACCGCAACTATATCGATTATGTCGAGATCACGGCGGCCGAGACGGTCGGGGTCGAAAACCGCGCCGCCTTCTACGAAGAGACCGGTGCCCTGCGAGACATGGTGGCCAATCATCTTCTGCAACTGCTCGCCATAACTGCGATGGAGCCGCCGATCGCCTTTGATGCCGATGCGGTACGCGAGCAGAAGGTGCAGGTGTTTCGCTCCATCCACCCAATGACCCGGGATGAAGTGGCGCGCCGCACCGTGCGCGGTCAGTACGGGCCAGGCCAAATCGATGGCTCGCCCGTTCCGGGATACCGGCAGGAGCTGGGCGTCGGCCCAAATTCGTCTACCGAGACCTTTGTTGCCATCGAATTTCATGTCGATAACTGGCGCTGGGCCGGCGTGCCGTTCTATGTGCGCACGGGAAAACGGTTGGCGCGTGGACTGACTGAAGTGCGCGTGCACTTCAAGCGCACGCCGCAGGCGCTCTTCTCACGCACCCCCGACGAGAAGGTTGAGCCGAATGTGGTGGCCATCACCATTCAGCCGGACGAGGGTATCGGGCTGCAGTTCGGCGCCAAGAAGCCGGGGGGCCAGATGCAGGTCGTGCCCGTGCAAGCGGATTTCTGTTATCGCACGGCTTTCGGCGGAAGCACGCCAGTCGCCTACGAGACCTTGCTGCTCGATGCTATGCGGGGCGATGCCACGCTATTTACGCGCGGCGATGAAATTGAGGCGGAATGGAGCATCATCACGCCGATCGAAGAGGCGTGGGCGCAACTGCCACCCCCGGAATTTCCGAACTATGCCGCGGGCAGCGAAGGCCCCAAAGCAGCCCATGAGCTGATCAGCGAAGAGCTGCGCGGCTGGCATGCCATCGCGTCGCCGCTGCGCTGCGCTGCATAACAAGGGTTCGGTCGGAGGGAACAATGACCACCGCACTCAAGGCCAACTATCCCGGCGAACTCCGCGTGTATGACGATGCTGAGCAACTCGCCCGCGCCGCAGCAGAACTGTTCGTCAAAGTGGCGTCGGAATCCATCAAAGCTCGGGGCCGTTTCCGGGTAGTGCTCTCCGGTGGATCTACTCCCCGCCGCGTCTACGAGCTGCTGGCTACCACCGTGTTTAGCAGCACCGTTGATTGGGACCATGTCGACATTTTCTGGGGAGACGAGCGCTACGTTCCTGCCGACGAAAGCGACAGCAACTATCGCATGACCGCCGATGCACTGTTGCGGACTGTTTCAGTGCCTACGGCGAATGTTCACCGGATTCTAACGGAAATAAGCCCCCCTTCGACCGCTGCTGCTGCCTATGAACGCGAAATCCTGCAATGCTTTGGCGCATCCGATTCGGTGCCGCAGTTCGATCTCATCTATCTCGGACTCGGCACCAACGGCCACACGGCGTCGCTGTTTCCCCACTCGCCGGCGCTAAAGGAAACCTCGCGGCTGGTGCTGGCCGACTTCGTAGCCGAGGTGAACGCCTGGCGCATCAGTATGAGCGCGCCTCTGCTGAATCGCGGACGCACCGTGGCGTTTCTGATTGCGAGTCAGGAGAAAGCGCAGGTGCTGCACGAGGTGCTGCTCGACCCTCGTGACCCTGAGCGGTTGCCTGCGCAGCTCATTGCTCCCCAAGGCAAGTTGCTCTGGCTGGTGGACCAAGCCGCCGCGGCCCGGGTGTTAGCTACAGGCCGCGTCGGATCGGCGATCCCTCGGTCGACCCAGCGGAGACGTCGCAGCTGCACGAGTATGTAAATGCAATCCTGCAAATCGGTATTCGGCTGCGGCCAATAAAGAGGGGCAGAGGTGATTAGCTCGCGTTCACTGTTGCAAATCGCAGCATCGAGGTTGGGACGCGAGAATGGTAATCTAAACTGCCGGAAGAGTAGTTGCCTTCCTTATCTAGAAAGCGCGGAGGCGCGCCGGCGAGGCTAATGGCCAGCTGACGAAGAACTTTTTTTCGGCTGTCTGCGATTCCAGCGGCAACGACGGGTAGCGGCGCATTTCTGGCGCGGCACCGCTCCATCAGAAGCAGAAGCATTATTATGGCGGATCCGGAATCCGGTACTATCGCCGTGCTGGCGGAGAAACCTTCGGTGGCGCGTGATATCGCCCGGGAGTTGGGTGCGACCAACCGCGGCGACGGATACTTGCACGGCAACCACTACGTGGTGACGTGGGCGGTGGGGCATCTCGTGAGCCTTGCCCAGCCGCACGAAATCAACCCTGAATGGCGCCAATGGCGGCGCGCCTTACTCCCCATTGTGCCGAAGCAGTGGCCACTTGTCGTCTACGAAAAAACTAAGGACCAGTTCGAGGTCGTAGAGCGAATTCTGAACTCGCCAAAGGTTTCGCGGGTCGTTTGTGCGACCGACGCCGGCCGCGAAGGGGAGTTGATCTTCCGCTATATCTACGAGTCGGCGCAGTGCCGAAAGCCGTTCAGCCGCCTTTGGATCTCTTCCCTTACGCCGGAGGCCATCCGCCATGGGTTCGCGGCCCTGCGACCGGGTGCCGACTACGACTCGCTGGCGGATGCCGCGCGTGGCCGCAGCCGGGCAGACTGGCTGGTAGGCATGAATCTGTCGCGCGCCTACTCCATTGCCTACAACGAAGAGCTTTCCGTCGGGCGCGTCCAGACGCCCACGCTGGCCATGGTGGTCGAGCGCGAACTTGTCATACGCCGCTTCGTGCCCGAAGATTACCTGGAAATCGTGGCCGATTTTCGCCCAAGTGGCGGAGATCCGACGGGCGAGGCTCAGCCGAATATCTATCGGGGGACATGGTTCCGTGCGCCAGCGGGAGAGGCGGCCGACATGCAATCGCCGCAGAAGGCGATGCGGCTGCCCATCGATGGAGAAGAAGCGAACCGCATACTCGAGCGCGCGCACACCGGTAGGGCCTGCATCGACTCGATCCAATCGGAAACGCAGCGCTTGGCTCCCCCGCTGTTTTACGATCTCACGGAACTCCAGCGGCACGCCAACCGCCTGTACGGCTTCAGCGCGCAGAAGACGCTGGATGTCGCGCAGGCGCTGTATGAAACGTACAAGCTCATCAGCTATCCGCGCACGGACAGCCGACACCTCCCGCAGGATGTGGCGCCGACGCTTCCGCGGATCGTCAAGAACATCGAAGGTCCCTATCGAGAGCATCTGGCGCCCGGCACGGGCGAGCGCGCCTTGGGACGACGGTTCATCGACGACTCCAAGGTGACCGATCACCACGCCATCATTCCCACCGCAATAGCTCTCGGGAAGGCCCGCCTGTCGGCCGACGAGCGCAAGATCTACGATCTGATCTGCCGGCGCCTGCTCAGCGCCTGGCAGGACGACCACATCTGGGCGGTTACAACCGTGATCACCGCGATTACGAACGGCGACATCATCGACCGCTATCACGCGTCTGGAACGGCTGTGCAACAGGTGGGTTGGAAGGTATTGGATATCGCCGTCGAGAAGAAGGCGAACCGGGGGCAGGAAGGCGGAGAGAAAGAGCGGGGGGAACAGGTCCTGCCGCCGGGCTTGGCCAAGAGCCAGCCGCAGGAAGTGATCAACGTCGAGGCCTTGAAAAAGAAGACCCGGGCGCCCAAGCGGTACACGGAAGGCACGCTGCTCACGGCCATGGAGACGGCCGGCAAGACGCTCGACGAGGAGGAACTGGCGAATGCCATGAAGGAAACCGGGCTGGGGACGCCCGCGACTCGGGCGGCCATCATCGAGGTTCTACTCAAGCGCGGTTATATCGTGCGGCAGGGCAAGACCCTCGAAGCCACGGACAAAGGTATCCATCTGATCGAAGTGGTCCACCCTGAGGTGAAGAGCCCCGCCATGACGGGTCAGTGGGAAGCGTATCTCAAGCGGATCCAGCGCGGGGAGACTCAACTGGGGCCGTTCCTGAAAGGCATTGAGGATTACGTAACGGTCGTGGTGGACAAGGTTGGGCAGGCGATGCCCGCCGCCGCGACACCGGTGGAAGTCGCGGCCCCAAATCCACAAAGCCTTCACGGCTCTCTGGAGGCGTCCCCGAACGGGTCGTTGCCCACGGGCGACCTGAACGGTCTGCTGCACAGCGCGTTCGGTTTCTTCTCTTTCCGGCCGAACCAGGAAGCCGTCTGCCGGGCGGCCATCGAAGGTCGGGACGTGTTGCTGGTCATGCCGACCGGGTCCGGCAAGTCGCTATGCTATCAATTGCCGGGTATCGTCCGCGGCGGTACCACGCTGGTGATCAGCCCGCTGATTGCCTTGATGGAGGATCAGGTTGGCAAGCTGAAGAAGCAAGGCTTGGCCGTCGACCGCATCCACTCCGGCCGCTCGCGTGCCGAGTCGCGGCAGGCTTGCGTGGATTACCTCAGCGGTAAATTGCAGTTCCTTTTCATCGCGCCGGAGCGGCTGCGGGTGGCCGGTTTCCCGGACATGCTGGCCAAACGGCCGCTGTCCCTGATCGCCATTGACGAGGCGCACTGCATCTCGCAATGGGGACACGATTTCCGGCCGGATTACCGCATGCTGGGCCAGTACCTGCCCCGCTTTCGTCCGGCGCCGCTGATCGCGCTGACCGCTACCGCAACCCCAGTCGTTCAAAATGACATCGCCGAGCAATTGGGACTGGCGCAGTCGGACCGCTTCGTTCACGGCTTTCGCCGCGCCAACCTCGCCATTGAGGTGGTCGAGATCGCGCCTTCCCAGCGGACCGAGCTCACCGGCCAACTGTTGCGGCAGGCGGAACGTAGGCCAGCAATCGTCTACACACCCACGCGCAAGCAGGCCGAAAGCCTGGCAGCCGAACTTGCCGCCCACTTTCCCGCCGCTGCCTATCACGCTGGGATTGATGCCGGGCGCCGCCAGCAAGTCCAGAAGGAGTTCCAGGCGGGCCGGATCCAGGTGATGGTGGCGACGATTGCCTTTGGCATGGGCATCGACAAGGCTGACGTCCGCACCGTGATCCACACGGCCCTGCCGGGCAGCCTGGAAGCCTACTACCAGGAAATCGGGCGCGCCGGGCGTGACGGGGCGCCCAGCCGCGCAATTCTGATGCACTCCTACGCCGATCGCTACACCCACGACTTCTTCTTCGAGCGCGATTATCCGGCGGTCGCTGTGCTGGAGGCGATCTTTACCCAGCTTCGGGCCGAGCCACACGAAAAGGCGTCCTTAATGACGAAGCTCCGGATGGATGAAGAGGTGTTCGACAAAGCGCTCGAGAAGCTCTGGACCCATGGCGGCGCCATCGTGGACTTCGCCGAGAACGTGAGCCGGGGCCACGACCGGTGGCGCGAATCCTATGCCGCCCAGGGCGAGCAGAAGCAGGCGCAGATCGACCAGATGATGCGTTACGCGGAGAGCAATCAGTGCCGCATGGCCACCCTGGTGCGCCACTTCGGCGATCTTGCTGACGGTGAGAAGCCGTGCGGGATTTGCGATTTCTGCGCTCTGGGGCAGTGTGCCGCGCAACGGTTCCGTACCGCCACCGAGGCGGAGCGCAGGACGCTGTTGCGTGTGGTGGCCGCGTTGCGCTCGGGTGGCGCGAAATCAACCGGCAAGCTTTACGGTGAACTGTGTCCCAACAACGAGATGAGCCGCGACGCATTCGAAGAAGTGCTCGGCGCCACGGCGCGTGCGGGACTTCTGCAACTCTCGGACGAGGTCTTCCAGAAAGATGGCAAACAGATCCCGTATCGAAAGGCCAGTCTCACGCCCACCGGCTACAGTGTGGAAGAAACGACGCCGCTCGAGGTCGTCATGAAGGACATGGCGCCCCCATCGGGCAAGCACAAAAGGAAGAAGACGCCCACGGTTTCTGCGGGACGGAAGCGGGCATCGAAGCCTGAAACCGCAGCAGGGCCGAGACCCATGGCAAAGGCGAAGGAGCCTGAAGCCGAGATGAATATCCGCCTCGAAGCGGCGTTGCGCGGCTGGCGTCTGGTCGAGGCCCGGCGGCTTGGCGTGCCAGCGTTCCGAATCTTCAGCGACCGCACACTGAGGGCTCTGGCCACCAGCCACCCTGTAACAGCCCAGGATCTGCTCGCCGTCCCGGGAATTGGGAGCAGCACCGTGGCGAAGTACGGAACGCAGATTTGCAGCGTGGTGCGCGAGAACGGCGGTTGAGGAAGCCATCTCGTAATGCCGCCGTGCAGGACTGGATTCGGGAGCAGATTCGCCGACAACCGGATCTCACCCTGGCAGAACTGTAGCAGCAGTTCTGCCAGGAGAGAGTAAGCTCGTCCTTCCGATGCACGCCCGGATCGTCTTGGGCTTCTCGGGCATTTGCACTCATTCCGGGGGGGCGGATTCCGTTCGAGTGACGGGCAACCCGCAAGTAATTCAGGAGGCCGATCATGCCATTACTTCCGGCTTGCCGACTATCCACCGAGAAAGGTGGTGTGCTGTTGCACTTCAACCACATTGCAACGGTATCCACAGGTATGTTACGGCAGTCTTCTCCAGGCCAAGTTCTCCACCATCTGGAGAGCCAACGCCGCCAGTACGCACTGGCAGACTATGCCTGGGAACTGGGATTCAAAGAGGTTGCCGTCATTGACGATGATCTGGGCCGTTCAGGGTCCGGGTTGGTGGAACGACCTGGATTCCAGCGCCTGGTCGGAGAGGTTTGCACCGGCGAGGTCGGTGCGATCTTCTGCATCGAGGCCTCGCGATTGGCACGGAATGGGCGGGATTGGCATCATCTGATCGAGTTGTGCGGCATGGCCGGGGGCTGGGTCTGAAGGGGACGATGAGCGAGTTCGAACTGAACCTGCTTCGGCAGCGATCCTTCGAGGCGATCCGACAGAAGGCTCGGCGTGGCGAGCTGCGGTTTTGTCTTCCCGTAGGCTATCTCTGGGCGACACACGGCAAAGTTGAGATGGATCCGGATCAGCGGGTGCAGCAGGCGTTGCGCCTGGTATTTTCCAAGATGACGGAACTGGGGAGCGTGCGACAAGTGCTGTTGTGGTTCCGACGAGAGCATGTTCATACCACCCAGCCGCAGTTGTCGTAGAGCACGATCCAGTTCAATCAGGTTCATTTGGCATCTCCTCCTTGCTGCGTTGTTCAATCAAGTCGCGGTACTGCGTGAGTTCACGAATCAGGGGATCGATCTGACGCAAGGTCAGCGAAAGCTGCGGACCGCGTTCCATGTAGCGGCGGAGAAAGCGATAGTCCGGCATGCCCATCTCCAGCGCCATGGCACAGGCTTCTTCGGTGGCGGCCACGCCATACTTCTTGGCCAGCGCAAGCACGCCCAGAATGCGGCGGACGGCAAGCTGGCCGTCGCGCTCGTAAAGGGTGTGGCAGAGCTGGCCGATACAGGGGCCAGCGCGCTCGGTGCGCCACAGCAAGTGCTGCGTGGTCGGTGGGGTTCGCTTGGTTCGATCGCGCTGCTGGATGCGGTGCACGCCGGGCTTCTGGTGCGGGTGTTCCCGCAGCAGTTGACCGGTCTTGGGATCGAGCAGGCGGACGTAGAAGTCGTTCCACTGTACCTTGACGTCGCGACCAATCCAGCCCGGAGGCGCGCCATAGTAGGCCGCGTCCACCTCGACGCAGCCATCCAAGTGCACCGTACGTTCGCCGAGCCGGTAATAGCGAAACGGCTCCAGCGGCAGCGGAAGCAACCGCGGCCGTTCTTCGGTGAACATGGCCGCTACCTGCCGTTTGGTGGTGCCATGGATGCGAGTGTCGGCCCAGTGCTCTTCCCAATGGTCCAGATAGGCTTGCGCTTCCTCCAGGCTCTCGAAACGGCGGCCCTTGAGTGGAGTCTTCTTGGCATGGCCGACCCCGGACTCGACCTTGCCCTTGCGGTCAGGATCGCGCACGCGACACGGCATGGCGACCGCGCCGTAGTGTGCGAGCACGTCGCGATAGAGGGGATTCAGAGTGGGATCGTAGAGGTCGGGAGTCAGGACGCCTTCGCCCAGGTTATCCTGGACGACGATTCTGGTGGCGCCGCCCAGCCGGCGAAAGGCCTGCTCATGCAGTTCCGCCCAAACCACCGACTCTGCGGCGGAAGAACCGGCCACGGCGGTGTTGGCTGACCCTGATCCGGCAAAACCGGCCATGGTGGTGACCACCGACTCCGAGCCGGAAAAAGCCGCTACCAACCGCGCTGCGAGTGCCTGCGAGCCGTACCGCGATGCCATTGCGTTGGCGCTGTCCCAGGGCCGCAATGCCATGTCCATCTGGCAGGACTTGGTGGACCAGAATGGCTTCGCCGGCGGCTACCAGAGCGTAAAACGCTTCGTTCGCCGGCTTCGCGGCAAGCACGTCCCGGAAGCCCGCGCGGTGATCGTCACCGCTCCGGGCGAAGAGGCGCAAGTCGATTACGGCACCGGTCCCATGGTGCGCGATCCGCTCAGCGGGAAGTACCGCCGCACCCGGCTGTTCGTCATGACTCTGGGATACAGCCGCAAGGCGGTGCGCCTGCTCGTCTTCCGTTCCAGCAGCCTGCTCGATGCGTCGTAACGACCAGCCCAGTTGCCCCAGGGCTATAACTTGTTGTTTCTTATCCTCGCTCAAGACATTGGCCATACTGACGGAAGCTACAAAGCTCCCCGCCAGCGTCAACGTCCGAGATGCGTTCTATATGGCCGGTTTTGAAGTGACCTACATGGCCGGTTTCGGGCGTCTCCCCGAGGCGTCTAGTGCCTGTGGTGCAGTACTTCCTCACCTCAGAGTATCCGCACAGGGTTTCTGCTGCCCGGATAGTGGCGAGGCGTGTACCTTTACTCTGGACGGGAATCCCGCCGGTCAGGAATGACGGTTACCGAAATAAGGTTACGCAGCCCGGCGCCCGGGCTGGCCATTAAAGGTGCAAGGGAGGGATCCGATGGCAAGACTCTTGATTTCAGGGATTTCGCTTAAGAACCGCACACGCCGAGCTGCTGCGTTCGTCGTGACTATGCTCTTCTGCCTGAGCACCTTCGGCTGGGCCGCCAACCCGTCCAATCCCGGCAACCTGCCGGCTGATGTGTTGCGCGCCAACCAGGAGATCGACAAATAGTTTCTCGAAGCTCACCGCATTCCCAACCCCGACCTGATCATGAGCCTGTTCACCAGCAGCCCCGACATCTTCTTCATTAGCCCCAGTGGCATCGTCTTCCATGGCCGCAGCGAAGTCCGCCAATCCATCGAGAAATTCTTCGCCGCCAGTACTTGCCAAAAATGCCCCACCCACCTTGGTAGTTGAGCTGAACCGCATGTGACCGACAGGATTGGTGCCGGTCGGGTGAACCTTGCCTGGGTTTCTTCCGTGGCTTCCCCTCAAGGTTGATCCTGAACCACCTGAGGAGCCGGGGTTGAGCACGTCCTGCCGTTGTCCTTACTGCCAGCAGTGGTGGTTCACGCCGTCGGTCTATCGCCCCCAACAAGTGCTTTGTCGCCAAGCGGAGTGCCAGCGGCGCCGGCGCCGGGATTATCACCGGCGGAAGATCGCGCGGGTACTGAACGTCAGCCGCTTGACCTCACCCGCCTGCTGCGGGCGCAGTGGCACCACCGCCAGGAGACGGCTTTGGCGTGACGCATCCAGCAGGCGAAGTTGCCGGAGCGCTGGTCGCTGGCCAGCTTCCCCTTCACCCGTCAGCCCGGGGTCAACCGCAAGCAGATCCAGACCTTCGCCGAACTGGAGTTTATCGCCAAGGCGGAGAATATCGTCTTGGTCGGAACCACAAGCGTCGGCAAAACCGGACAGGCGTCGGGCCTGCGTCAAGGGGCGTATGTCGCTTTCGTGCCTGCTCCTCTGCCTCCAGTGTTGGAGTGGACTCCACGCCTCGTTTGCGTCCTATCGGAGGCAGACCGCCTGATCGGGCGACTAGCCGGCGAGGGAGGTCGACTGCCGAACCCTCATGTCCTGATGCACTCTCCTTCCCGGAATGTCGGCGGTCTGGGCCATGTCGCAGGCGCGAAAGTATTGCCCTCACTATATTTTCGAGATCAATGATAATCGATAATAAGGCACTTGGCTATTAGCGAGGGGCAAGTGAGCAAGTCCGGCGAGTGATTGTATTTAGTCCTCCACGCTGCAATAACCAGCTCTCGCGTCGGCCGTACTCGGCAGCGTATTCACTCTGGCAGGCACCCCCCTGCCGCAGTTACCAGATCGCGGAGCCGAAAACGCCCATTTTACGGGCACTTCAGACCTTTGACTTCGATGAGAATTCGGCCGGAAACTGCAACCAACTGATTCTCTTCGACTTTTAACCGGACTGCCGTGATCCGCGGTAAAAGGGTCGAGCCTTACTCCGCCACCGCCTCCATCACCCGCACTTGCCAGTGGTCGGTGGTGGGCGTCATCACCACGATATAGGGTTGCGTGACCTGCTCGGTGTGGATCATCGTGGCGCCGTCGAAGACCTGCAGCTCGTAACTGGCGACGTCGCGCAACTGCATCGACGAGCCTTCCTGCGCGTAGAACATCGCCTTCAAACTGTGCCCGTGATCCACGTACACCGTGCGTAAGCCGGACTGCTGCTGGTTCTTTACCACCTGCGTAAGTTTGTCATGGGCGATGCCGGCAAACGCCGAGCCGAGCAGGTCTGTGCGGTTCTGGGCGAGCGCCTGCGCCATCGCCTGCCAAGCGGTGGCGTAGTCGCGCACGATGGCGTGGCCCGTGGTGTCCTCGATCTCGCGTGGTCCGACGCCGCTGGCGTTCAGCTTTACGTCAGGCGCACTGGCGTTGGGCGCAGCTAACACACTCACCGCGAGGGCGACCACGAATACGGCTGCAATCGCGCGCTTCATCGGCCACCTCCGCCGACGTGAATCTCATTGCCCACGACCACGCCTGAGGCCACCGAGATGGTGGCGCCGCCCTTGGGAGCGGGCAGTTCGGCAGTCGCGATGTCCCGCTTGATCCGGGCGTCCACGGTGCTGCGTCCGCTCGGGCCGAATTCCGTGAAGGTCACGATGGTGCCATCCGGAACCGGATTGCCCGCGCAGTCGTGAATGGGATCGGTCTGGGCCAGGATTCCGTTCTTGGCCGGCGCGGCCGTCATGCGCAGGTTGCAGGGTTCGGCCGCAACCTGCTGCACCACCCGCCTCACGCTGGTATCTCCGCTCGAAGCCACGAACTGGGCCGCACCGGCCTTCTTGCCGGAATCCATGCGCGTCCAGGCCACGCCGTCCTTGCTCGTAACCGCGTGGGTTACGTGAGGACCATCCGCCACGGACAGGTCGAATTTCACCGGTTGCGGTGTCAACACCAGATTTTGATTGTCGTCGAAAATGAAGGCCGTGCCGCTGATCACGTTGGGCGCTCCCGTGGGCACACGCGAAGGTTGCGCCAGAAAATTAAGTTTCTCTGGCTCGGCGGTGGTGACGTACATCGTAGCGGGTTGCATGCCGCTGCTGGACTTCAGCAGCAGCAGGTAGCGGCCCGCGTCTTTCAACTCTTCCGCTTTCAGTTCCACCGCTCCCGCCGCAATCTTGCGCGAGACGCGCGCAGTTGGCCCGATCAAATACAGCGTACCGCTGCTGCCCACGTGAATGGTTGCAGGCTGGCCGGCGATGACGGTGGTCGGCGCGGTGAGCTGCGCCGAGGCAATTGCGGCACACCCTAGAACGGCAACAAGGAGGACGATTTGACGAAAACACCCACATCTGCGAAAGGCGCGCAGACGTGGGGCGCCCATTCTTCGCATCTCTAGCGCTCCTTCCAGTCGTTCAGGGTGTACTCGTTCGCCGTAACCCGGTAGCTATGGACCTTGTCCGCCAGATCGTTGCGGACGTTAACCGCGAAGGGCACCGGCGTCTGCGGCTGTAGTGCCTGGTCCACGTAGCCGTCGCTGACCCAGATCACCTTGCCGCCGTTGTCGTAGAAGGTGGCGAGCACGTGAGGGATATTCGCGATCTGGCCGCTTTCGTTCAGCAATTCGCCTTGCAGGATGTGGTTGCCGCGCGAATCGGTTCCCATGCGCTGATGCAGCACGCCGATCACCGGATCCGCCGAGGCGGGCACCAGCAAGGCCATGGGCTGCATGCGCACGCTCTTTACCGCGGATAACTGGGTATTAGGGAAGTCGATGCGAAAGGGCGAGATCTCCTTCGGCAAGAGCGTGTGCGACATCTTGTCGAAGCTCGACTCCTCACCCAAGATGGAGCCGTCATTTCCGATCAGAGTCGCGTTCACCGAGGTGAATCCGGGTATGGTGTCCTCGTTGACGATTTCGCCGAGGATGACCACGTTGTTCGCATCCTGGACCGCGTTCATGGACGTGATCCTTACCTTGGGCGGGGCCACGTCCTGCGCGCCCCAATCGTCGGCGGCGCCGCGCTGGATCACGTCCCAGCGCAGGTAGTTGACCGGGATGACCTGCGGCGGCACCTTCTCGTGTTTCTCGATGGGCCAGACGACTTTCCACTCGTCGCCTTGGCGCACCACCTTCAGATCGCGGTCATCGTGCAGCGCGCCCACTGGGCTGGAGTAGGTAAGGGCCACGCGCACCAAGGCTTCCTCTGCGTTCTCACGAAGCACGGCGGTATCCACCTTTTCCAGCGTGGAATAGGTGCGCAGACTGCCATCGTGGCCGGCGAGATCGGCAGCCAGAGCACGCGCATCCAAGTTGCGCGCAGCCACGTGACGGATCGCTACATTGTAGGCATGCGCGCCGGCTGAGGCGGACAGCTGCGGAGTGAAGAACTGCTGCACCGCGCCCTCGGGCGTGTCCGCTTTCGTTTCCGATTGGCGCACGCTGCCCAGGGCAATTAAGGCAACGGTCAGGACGGCAAAGAGAATGGGTACCAGACGTTTCATAACTAATTCGCCTCCCGCACGTAGACCTTCTCCTCGGTAGCGGATGGGAACTCAATCGGCTCCGCCATGCGCCGCTTTTCGGGAAGCAGCAGAACCAGCAGGATGGCCAGGATGCTGCTGCCGATGGGCAGCGTGCCCCACAGGACTCCCTGCCACGGCGGTGGAACGTCGCCAAACTCCATCTTGTGCGCCGGGGGGACATCGTCTTTAGTCCATAGGCTGACCAAGCCGTCGTCGTAAACCTCAGTCTTGCGCCATCCGGAAAAAGCCAGCAACGGTTCGTAGTACTTGTCGCGCACGAAGATATATTTCAACCCATATTTGCTGGCGTGCTTCAGCATGGCGCGCAGCGACTCCATGCCTGCGGCGCCGTAGAACTTGGAGTTGGTGAGCTGCGCCGAGCCGTACTGCGTCATCTCGGGCAACAGGCGGGCGGAGTTGTATTCGCCATCCACGCTGCTGGCGTTGGCGTAGGTGCCGAGCTTCGAGAACTGATTGCCGAAGCCGAGTGTCATATACCGGAACTGGTCGTGGTTGTCTCGGTTCAGGAAACTGATCAGCGGGTCGACGCTAAAGGGTTCCACGCTGATCGGATGCCAAACTGTCCAGCCAATCGCGCAGCCAAAACTCGCCACACCGCACAACCACGCCGCAACCACACCCTTGGTCTGGAAACGATCAATCAGCCAACTCACCAGCAGACCCGCTATGGGCAGGGCCATCAACGTTGCCCAGAAGGCGAAACGCTCGTAGGTCAACACCTGCCAGGCGCGGCCGAGCAACCAGCGCGGCACCGGCGTGGTGCCGCCCAGTGCGAACAGCAGGGTGATCCAGAAGCTGAGGAACAGGGGAAACCACCTGCGGTTGGCCCCCCCCTTGGCGAAGATGTACGGCAGCGCCAACAGCAGCGCGCCAAACGGGATCACGAAGAAATTCACTCCCATGAGCGGGTGCCACAGGAAGTTGCCGCGGCTGGCGTGGGGGATGGGCATCTGCTTGATCGGGTTGTGGATCAGGGCGATGAAATATGGCAGCAGCGTGGCGCCAATGCCGATGCCCGCCAGGATTGCAAACCCGATGGCTCGCGAGACCACCCCGGGAACCGAAGCGTTGCCCTCACGCTTACGATCCAGCAGCGCCAGCCACAGCACGGGCAAGGCAAAGAGTACGGCGCCGAACAGCAAGGTCACGTGGTGGGCGGCGGCGGCAGCCACGCACAATACCGTGCCCTTGAGCAAGGAGCGCCAGCGCGCCTGCGTCATCCACTCATAGAAATAAGGAAGCGCGATCAGGTACAGGGGAGCGGCTAGGGTAGTCGGCAACTGGCCCGCTTGATAGACCATAAGGGCCAGCGAACCTAGCAGCACACTGCCCACGGCGGCGTAGCTGGCCGAGCGCTCGTCCACCCAGATCCTGGCATAGCGGTACATTCCCACCGGCATCAGCAGGATCGCGATCATCTGCACCAGCAAGTAAGCCGCGTTCAGGCTCATCAGATGCGAGAACAGCGCGATCCAGTAGTGCTCCAGCGGCGGATACGTGGTCTGGGAGAAGCCGGTGAACCACTTCTCATTCCAGGGATTGAACCAGTGATGCGCATAGTGCGACGCGAAGAACATGTGCAGGTTCGCGTCGTAGGAGCGGGACGGCAGTTCCATCAGCAGCAGCGGACCGTGGATGGCGACGGCCAGGAGCACGATCGCGAGCAGCGGAACTGCTCTCCTCACAGGTGCGCTGCTGCCGAGATTGGGATATGCAGGGGAACTCAAGTTTAAGACCTCCGGCGGAGCCACTGGTGTCCTGAGTTGTAAGTTCGTTCCGTGATTCTCGGATGCCAAGACAACTGACGACTCAGGAGCACTAGCAGCAGTTTGGATTCGCAATCAGCTCGCGAGGTTTGCCTTGCGCCGTGTCGCGGTTTGTGCAGCATCCAGAAACATACGAGACATCCTTTACCCCGCTGAGTACATATAAAGAGAATTGCGGTTCCTGTGTGATTTGCCGGCCGGCGCAAGAACATGCTCCTGTCAGCGTATTTTCGGCAGTTTGCATCGGAGCAGGTTGGAACCAATCGTGCGATAGCTGCTGTTCTGGTTCGCCGAGTCCCAGCGAGCCGGAAGAGCAGGTTGGGTGGATCACCCCGTGAAAATAATTTGCCTTGTTGTTACGTTCTGTTCCCTTCTCGGCCTTGCCGCAGGTGCTCAGGAGTTTGAAATCAATGGGCCGTCCAATCCTACGGCGCAGAAGGCTCCCGCAAGTTCCGGCAAGAAGAAGTCAGCGTCGCCACAATCCTCTGCTTCCTCGTCAGGCGGAATCGGCTGGGGCAGCAGCATTGAGGTGGGCCGCGCCTCGCGAGCAGCCGAGGACGCGCTGAGGCACGGCAACTACGCGGCGGCTGCCGACTACGCCGACCGCGCCGTAAAGCTGGCGCCCCAGGATGCGCACTTGTGGTTCCTACTCGGCTACACCTCGCGCATGGCGGGTCGCTATTCGCAGTCAGTTGCGGCCTACGATCAGGGCCTGCTGGCCCACCCAGGTTTGGTGGAAGGGCTTTCCGGCCTGGCGCAGACCTATATGAAGATGGGCCGCGCCGAAGAGGCGAAAAAACTGCTGCTGCGAGTGATCGCGGCCAATCCCCAAAGCGCCAACGATCTGCAGATGGCCGGGGAGCTGTTCATGCAGTCGGGTGATCTGGGCCAGGCGGCCAACCTGTTGGGGCGCGCGGAAAGCGTACAGCCCGCGCCGCACACCGAAGTGCTGCTCGCGATTACGTATATGAAGCTGAAGCAGCCCGATCGCGCCCAAGCGCTGCTGGAGCGGGCCAAGGCGCGCGGCCAAAACACCGAGGTGTTTCGCGCGGTTGCCCAGTTCTATCGCGAAGAAAAGGACTACAAGAACGCTATCGATATCCTGAAACAGATTCCCAATAAAACTCCGGATGTGCTCGCCGAACTGGGCTATACCTATCAGCTTAACGGGGACAAGAACGAAGCGGCCGATACCTACGGGAAAGCGGCAAATGCCGCGCCCCGGCAGATCAACTATCAGCTCTCCGCCGCTGAAGCCCTGGTGCGCGCGGCACAACTGGACGAGGCCCGGAAGTATCTTGCGCGCGCCGAGGGCGTCGATCCTAACCACTATCGGCTGCACGCCATTCGCGGCGATCTGGCGCGGACTGCCGGTCGTACTGATGACGCGATCCGCGAATTCAATCTGGCAATCGCGAACCTGCCCCAGGGAGGCGTGCCGGAAGGCATCCTTTATCCCGTTCAGTTGCGGCTGGCATTATCCGAGCAGTATCGAAATATCGGTGACCAAGCCAATGCGGAAAAGCAGATTGCTCTCGCCGAAGCCGATATCAACCGCCTCGACATCGAAGGACCAGCGCGAGCCGAGTTTCTGCGCATGCGCGCTTCGGTCGAGACCGCGGGCGAGCACTACGCCAAGGCGGAAGCCGATCTGAAGGAGGCGCGCCAGCTCGATCCCGCGAACGTCAACATCACCATTCAATATGGCGCGCTGCTGTGGCGCATGAAACGTCCGGCGGAGGCGCGCGCCATGTACAACGAAGCGCTCAAGAGCGACCCGCATAACCGCTACGCCATCGAGTCGCTCGGTTATCTGGCCCGCGAGGAAGGCGACAATCAGGCGGCCGAACAATACTTCCTGCGTTTAGCCAAGACTTATCCGAACGATTACGTCGCTTACATGGCGCTCGGCGACCTCTACACTGCCGAGCTGGATTTCCCGAAGGCGCTGCGCCATTACGACCAAGCCTACAGTTTCGCTCCCGGCAATCCGCTGATCGTGGCCGGCGGCGCCAATGCCGCCATCGAATCGCACCAGATCCCGCTGGCCGGTGAATGGCTAGAGCGCGCCAAGGGCTCCATGGCGGACGAGTCTCACGTGATGATTGAGCGCGAGCGTTATCTCTTCCATAGCGGCAAGTACGCGGAATCGGCCGCAGTCGGCGAGAAGGCGCTGAAAGAGTTGCCGCGTCACCGCGATGGCGCCGTCTATCTGGCCTACGACTACTACGACCTCGGCCGCTACGACGACGTGCTCAGCTTGGTCCGCCGTTACGAACGCATCCTGCCGCGGGAGCCGAATTTCCCGCTGCTCGCCGGCCATGTCGAGAAGCAAACCCAGCTGCTCGATCTTGCGGTGGACGACTATACCCGCGCTCTGACTGTCGATCCCAACATGGCCGAAGCCTATGTGAACCGCGGCTACACGCTCAACGATCTGCAGAATGCGCAGGCCGCGATCAGCGACTTCAATCATGTGCTGAAACTGCAGCCGAACAACGGGATTGCGCACCTTGGGCTGGCATTCTCCGAGCTCCAACTACGCCAAGGCAAACTAGCGCTGCAGGAGACGGACATCGCGCAGAAGCTGCTCGGCGAGTCCGGTTCGACCCACTTGGCGCGTGCCACCGCCTACCGGCAAATGCGTTTGCTCAGCGACGCCGCCAAGGAATACAAGATCGCGCTCAAGTACGCCCCGAACGACCTGAGCTTGCATCTGGCGCTGGCGAACACGCTCTATCATTTGCGCCACTACAACGAAGCCATCGACACGCTCAACGCTTCGCTGGCGTTCTCGCCCGACGACCCGGTCATCTATGCGGAAATGGCCCATGCCTATGCCCAGTTGCATCGCCGCGACGAGACCATCCGCTACGTGAACGCGGCGGAGCGCCAGGGACTGAACCAATCTGCGGTGCTGCTCGCCACCGGCGATGCGCTGATGACCCTGGGCGATCAAGCGGCAGCCATGCAACGCTTCGAACGCGCGCTGGATGCGCCGGACGCCAACCGCGTGAGCGCCCGCCTGTTGATTGCGCAACTGTTCGGCAGCGAGAACCACTGGGACGACGCGCGCCAGCAGGTCTCGCTCGCCTTCGCCGAGTCTCGCATCGGGGAGGCCCCTCCGGTCACGGCCGAGAACCTGCTCGAAGCCGCCAACCTGTTTCTCGCCATGCATGACTTCGAGCTGGCGACACGCTATTTCGAGAAGGCGAGCCAGGCGGGCGCCGCCGATCAGGTGGTGGCGATTGGACTGGCGAATACCTACCTGGCGCAAGGCGAAACCGCGCAGGCTGAGGCGCAACTGGCTTCGCTCGGCAGTTCGGACCAGTTTGGCGCCGACTACGACTACAACATGGCGATGGGAAATGTGCACTGGCAACGCCATGAGAACCTGCCGGCTTTGAGCGCCTTTGCCCAGGCGAACCAGATTGCCGGCGAGGAGGACGACGCTGCCGCGCGCCAGCTTCAGGAGGTTGCCGGCGAGGAGGGCTTCCGCCTGAATCGGCGGTTCAGCGTGGCCTCGGACTTATCGGTCGCGCCCATTTTCGAAGATCCCACGATTTACATGCTGGACCAGCAACTGCTGGGCTCCACCCCCGCCAACTCGCCAAAGCCGCGTGCTTCGCTGGAGACCCGCTGGACCAACTCCTTCAAGCTGCACCAAGACGGGTGGCCGCTGATCAGCGGGTTCTTCCAGGTGCGCAATGCGCGCGGCACCATTTCGCTCCCCAGCGAGGCGCTGATCGTCAACCGCAACACCACCGACTACAACACCAACGGTGCGCTCAATCCGGTGCTGCACGTTGGCCGCGACACCTTCCAGTTCAACACCGGCTTGCAGTTCACCATCCGCCGCGACAGTCTGAGCCCGGTGCAGATGAACCAGAACCTGATCCGCCAGTTCGTGTTCGTGTCTTCCAACTCAATTGCCAACTGGCTCAGCATTCGCGGCGCATTGATCCATGAAGCCGGCCCGTACACCGCGCAAGCCCTTCATTCGAACGAATTGTTTGGCAACCTGGAGTTCACCGTAGGCCGCCCGTGGGGGAACACGGCGCTGATCACCGGCTGGAGCGCGGTGGACATGAAGTTCAACGGTCAGCCCGTCTTTCGTGAGTTCTATGAGACCTCAAGCTACGCTGGCCTGCAGCATTATTTCCTGAACCGGAAACTGCAGGGCGCATTGCTCGGCGAGGGGATTCGCTCCTGGCGCGTGCAGGGCGCGGCCTTCGCTGCCGGCGCGGCAATACGGCCGGCCCTGCGGCTGGACTACCGGCCCAATCGGAGTTGGGAAGTCAGCGGCTCGTTGGCCTTCGCCCGCGGATTTCCCACGCACCAGTATGACAACACGGACACCGCGTTCCTCATCTCTTACCTTAAACCGCTTCACCGGGCTGGCAACGATAAGACCGGTGATCTCTCCATCGAGTACCCGTTGCGGTTCTCCTTCGGAGTCGAGCAAGAGACTTTCTTCAAATTTGGAGGCCAGGGTCAGTTTGTGTTCCGGCCGATTTTTCGCTTGACCTTGTTTTAGGAAGTGCCGGGCTGGCGGCCATGGTCGCGTTTGTGCGCGCTAGTGTGCTGGGGTGGTTGGTTCTTGAGGGGCAGGGGAGAACAAGGGTGGATATAAGAGCTTTAGTCTTGGTGGGGGGGGCGTGGGAGCCCGGAATGCCGCCCGTGGAAAGCATGGCCGGAGTTCCACTCGGACTGCTCGACGTGCTGGGACGTCCAGTGGTCGATCACCTGGTCGAACGGCTGCGCCGCGCCGATGTCTCCGACATTCGGGTCATCGCGAATGCCGGCCAGCAGCCCTGGCGGCCGGGATTGTGCCCGGGCGGCTACACCATCGAATGGCTGGCCGCGCCCGCTCTGAATCTGTGGCGGGTAGCCAAGAAGGCCTTCTCTCAACTTGCCTTCTCCGGTGCGGAACTAGTGGTGGTGATTCGCGTCGGATCCTACATCGAGGTTGACTACGACGCGCTGCTGCAGTTCCATCTCGATAACCGGAGCCATGTGACGGCTGTGACCGATCCCGAAGGCCACTTGCTCGACAGCTTCGTGATCAGCGGCTCCCATCGTAATGATGCCGCTTACCTGTTCCGCCATAACCTGACCGCCTTCCGGAACCCGTGCGTGCGTTATCCCTTCACCGGATACGTGAACCGGCTGAGGAGTGTGGCCGACCTTCGCCGGCTGGCGGTGGATGCCTTCTGCGGTAGAGCGGAACTGCAGCCGGCAGGAGTCGAGATCCGGCCTGGAGTGTGGGCTGCCCCGAGCGCGCGCATTCACCCGCGGGCGCGCGTCCTGGCCCCCGCCTTTATCGGGGAGAATGCCAAGCTTCGTTCCGAGGCCGTCCTGACCCGCTGTGCAGTGCTGGAGCGAGGCGCCGAAGTCAGGCCGGGAACCATCGTGGAAGATTCCACCCTGCTTCCCCACACCTGTGTGGGGGAGAATCTCGACGTGCTGCATTCGGTGGTCGGCTTTGGCCGGGTGGCGCATCTGGCGCGCAAGGTCGAGATGCCGGTCCACGATCCCACGCTGGTCAATACGGTCGTACCCGCCCCGCTGCGGACGTTTCAGGGGATCGTGGCGCTGGCCAGCTATCTGCCGCTGCAGTTCGTGCGTGGCCTGTTTTCCCGCAACGGCCATTCAGTCGAGTTGCCTCGAAGCCTGGATGCCCAGTCCCCTTCGTTGAAATCTTCTCCGGGCCGGCCTCCTTCCTCGGCGGAGGCGGTCCCGGTGGTGGATGCCGTGGCTATGAGGAGATATGGAAACGAATAGACCTGTAGTTGTAAAGCGAGTACCGGAAAAACTGAACCTGCGGGAAGGCCGCGTATTTTTCCGCGAGGTGCAACCCCTGATCGCCTCGGATCGTCCGCAACTGGTCTTTGATTTCTCCCAGGTGCGGACGCTCGACGCCGCCGGGGTGGATATGCTGCTCGAATGCATGGCCGAGGTGATGAAGCGCGATGGCGACCTGAAACTGGCGGCGCTCTCGCCGCCCGCCGCCGTGGTGCTGGAGATGACTCGCACCGACCGACTGTTTGAGCTGTACGACACCTGCAGCGATGCAGTACTCAGTTTCAGCCGCTTTTTGCCGGGCGCCATGCGCAACCAGCCCTGGTCGGCGGCAGCCAGCCCCGAGCGGCGGGTACCGCTGGTGGAGGACGACTCGCCGGTCGCTGGTTCCGCTGGCGCAGCGGCCTCTTCCGAAGCCGCCGGATCACCTTCCGGAGGATCGGGCCTGGCCGCATGACTCCGACCAACTTGGACAAACCGGTCTCCTCAGGCTGGTGGGTCGCACTCTCGAACCTGTGCTCCAAGTCGGAGCAGAGCCGCGTTCTGGGTGGCAGCCTGGTCATGCTGATCGGCTCGGTCCTGGTCAACGTGGTGAACGTCGGCTACAACGTGGCGGTCGCTCGCCTGCTCGGCCCCGCTGGTTTTGGGCACGCGGCCGCGGCCGTGACGATGCTGATGTTGCTGTCGGCCATCGCCTTGTCTTTCCAGCTTGTTTGTGCCAAGTTCATCGCACGCAATCAAACCGACAGCAGTCGCGCCGCGGTCTATACCACCTTGCGCCGCCGCGCTTGGTTCGTAGGCCTGCTGCTGGGCGGAATCCTGATCCTCGCTAGCGGCCCGGTGGCCGCCTACCTGAACCTGCCCACGCCGCAACTGGTAATGGTGCTGGCGATCGGTATCGCCTTCTACATCCCGCTCGGCGTAAAACGCGGTGGGTTGCAAGGCATCTGTGCCTTTGGCCGGCTGAGCGTGAATTTCATTTTGGAGGTGGTGGTAAAGTTCGTCGGCACCATCCTGCTCATTGAGTTGGGCGCCGGAGTGATCGGCGCGGTTGCCGCTATCTCGGCCTCGGTCATCCTTGCCTATTTCTTCCCGCTGAACCCCCCGGAGCTGGAGCGAAATCCGAAGATGGAGCTGCCTCCTTCGTTCCGCGAGGGCATTCAGGCCATCGTCTTTTTTGTTGGCCAAGTCATCATCAACAACGTCGACATCCTGCTGGTTAAGCACTTCTTCGAGTCGCGGGAAGCGGGTATTTACGCTGCCATCGCCTTGGTCGGACGCGTGGTGTACATGCTGTCGTGGTCGGTGGTGAGCGCTATGTTTCCCATCTCCGCCAGCGCCCGGCGCGACGAACCAGGCGAGGCCGTGGTGGTGGTTCCGCTGCTGATCGTGCTCGCCATAGCTACGGTCGCCACCCTCGGGCTGGGGGTGTTTCCCGATCTGGCTCTGCACGTTCTCTTCGGCTCTACCCTCCAGGCGGGGCATGGCGCGCTCAAAGACCTTTTGGTGCTGAACGCCGCCTCCACCGGAGCGTACTCGCTGGCGATGGTCTTGATGGCTTATGAGATGTCGCGCAAGATCGCCAACACCGGCTGGATTCAGCTCGGCTGCGCCGCGGCCACCGTCCTCGGGATCTATTCCATCCATGGCACGCTGCTGCACGTGATGTATGTGCAACTGGTGCTCAGAATCCTGTTGCTGGTCTGCTTAGTGATGCCCTTCCTCCGCAAGCAAGGCAGCCGCCTCGCCGAGGCCAGGGTTCTCGAGGAACCCAATGCGCTTGCGATGGACGAGATTCTGCCTGCCCATGCGGCGCCGACGACTGCAGCGGCAGACCTGGGCATGGCTGGAAGCGCACAGCTTGCGATGGGCTTGACGCGTCTGCGGCCAGTAGTCGAGGCGGAAGTGATCGCCGAGTTTCTCAAGAGCGAGTTCTATCACTCGGAGTTCGACCGCGACCGGGCGAAGTTTCAGGCCGTCGTCACCGCTGCGGATATCTCCAACGAAGCCGAGAACACCCTGCGTCGCGCCTTGCTGTTTCGCCGCCGTGGCGCCATGTGGCGCGAGCTGCCTCAGGACACCGCCTGGTGGGAGGTCAGCCTGTCCCCAGGCCACGTGGACAAGATCCGCATCTTTCCGCGCGCCCAGTGGCGCAAGTTCGCTTCGGGCAGCTTTCTACTCAAGGATGTGGTGGCGTGCATTCAGTCTTCATGCCCAACCGCCGCCGCGCTCTCGCGGGGGAGCTCAGGTCGGAGTGCGCGCGCCCATTCCGCTTTTGTCGCCGGCCTCCAGGCGCTCAGCGCACGGCTGCGCACGCATCCAGACAGGAGCGGCATCCTGCTCATCGGCATTGATCAGAATCTGCCTTTGACCATCATTGAAGGCAATCACCGCATGGCCGCGGCCATGCTCGCTGGGCCGGAAATTGCGGTCCAATGTTTCCGCTTCTTCTGCGGTTTTTCCGCTCGCATGAACGAGTGCTGCTGGTATCAGACCACGCTTGCCAACCTGTACCGCTACGCTCGCAATCGACTGGCCAGCATGGTCGACGACCATGAAGCTGAGATTGCCCGTTTCCTCCATCACGAGGACCGGCCGTTAACGGATCTCTACAGCGACGCGGTTAATCCCGTCGCTGCTCAGAAATCAGCGGGGTCGGAGGGAGAGGCGGCTTAAAGATTTTATGAGGTTCCCCATGAACAAACTTCAACACTACGGCACGCGTGCCCTGATCGCGATGCTTGTCTTTACCCTGGGTGGAATCCCGGAATTGGCGCAGGCGCAGACGGCGCAGCAAGAGCAGCAGCCCGGGATCATTGACCCCTCCCGCGGACCGTTGCAGCCGGTTCCACCCGCATCGAACCAGCCTGCCCCGCAGGCGCCCTCGACAGAGCAGCCGCTGCCGAACGCGCCGGCTCCAGCCGAAGCGCAACCTGCGCAAAATCCGCGCCCGGTCGAGCAACCGGCCGGCACCGCGGCAGCGGAGGGCACACCGACCGCCGGCGGGCTGGCGTCGAAGCCTGCGGGCAACGCCTTCGCACCCGCCAAGCAACGGCAGACCCGATCCCTGCTGCTCAAGCTTGGAGCCATCGCCGGCGCGGGCATTGCCCTTGGCACGGTGATCGCTCTTACTAAGGGCAGCCCGAGCAAGCCTCCTGGAGCGAAGTGAGAGACGTTCTCCGTTTCCCGTTTCCCGTGTCACGGCACTGCGGGAATCGGCAATAGAGACCGGCAGAGTAAGCAGTAAAGTTTCATTTAAGGACGTTGTGGAAACCGGAAAACGGGGAACGAGGAACGAAGAACGGGAAACGATGCCGCCCATCCTGATTTCCTTTTCCGGTCTCGACGGTTCGGGCAAGAGCACCCAGATCGAGAACCTGCGGGCCTTCGCGGTTACCGAGGGGTTCACGGTTCGTCAGCTAACTTTCTGGGACAACGTGGTGGTCGGCGCGAGTTACCGCGAAGGCTTTGTCCACAAGGTCTACCGCAGCGAAAAGGGAATTGGCTTGCCCGGAAAGCCGGTCGCGCGGCGTGACAAGAATGTTCGCAAGTGGTATTTGAGTCTTGCCCGTCACGCCCTGTACCTGCTGGACGCGCTCAACCTGTGCCGCGT
Organism: uncultured Acidobacteriota bacterium; assembly: GCA_963837635.1. Lineage (GTDB taxonomy): Bacteria > Acidobacteriota > Terriglobia > Terriglobales > Acidobacteriaceae > CAWINY01. Next base: position 257,154 of record CAWINY010000007.1, on the reverse strand, counting down.
GGCGGCGCGGGAGCGCCGCTCCGGCGCTGACATCATCCTTTTCGACCGCTACATCTATGACGAGTTTGCCAATCTGCCGCTCGCCAGCGGCCTGAGCCGAGCCTTCGTTCGCCTTATTACAGGGATCGTTCCGCGTCCCGACATCGCGTACCTGCTCGACGCGGACCCCGAAGCTGCGCGCGCTCGCAAGCCCGAATATCCGGTCGAATTCATGCGCGAGTGCCGCGATTCGTACTATCAACTAGCCGCTCTGCTCGGCACCATGAGCCTCATTCCGCCTCTCCCGCTCGAACAAACCAGGCAGGCCACACTCGACATTTTCATGGCTCGAATCCCGGAGGCTTGCCCGCCATCTGACTCGCGGAGCAAGACAGCGTGATGGGAGGTATCAGGTCACAGGTATCAGGTATCAGTCTCAGGCAGGTGCCAAGTACATCAAGCCAGCAGCCAGCAAAATGGCGGGCGCTAACCTGCGATCTGACCTGATACCTGATACCTGACTACCGGCTACTCACTCGCGCGCGTCTTGATCCAGATCGGCGTGCCGCTGAATCCGAAGGCGTGCCGGATCTGGTTTTCCAGGAAGCGCTGATAGGAAAAGTGCAGTTTGATGTCGCGATCGGTGAACAGGATAAAGGTCGGCGGCGACGTGTGGGTCTGGGTCATGTAGTAGATCTTCACCTTCTTGGAGCGCGGCACCGAAGCGCGCTCGAAATCCACCCACTTCAGGAAACGATTCATCTCCGAAGTCGAAATGCGCTTGCGGCGTTCAGTGGCAACCGTGGCCAGCACGCCAAAGATCTTGTCCGTGCCCCGTTTCTTCTCCGCCGAGATGAACAGCATGGGCGCATAGCCGAGGAACTTAAGCTCATCGCGTGCCCGCTGTTCGAACAGGGCGCGATCCGCGGGCTTTTTGCCGTCGGGACGCCCCGGTCCGACCAGGTCCCACTTATTGACCACCAGGATTACCGAGCGCCCGCTCTCGTGGGCGTAGCCGGCGATGTTGGCATCCAGCGCGGTCACGCCCTCGGTGGCATCGATGATCAACAGCGCGATATCGGCCGCTTCCAAGTGCTTGCGCGCCATCACCACGCTGAGCTTCTCCGCCATCATGTGAGTCTTGCCTTTGCGCCGGATGCCCGCCGTGTCGATGATGCGCAGCTTCTTGCCGTCGCGCTCAATGAGCTCATCCACCGCGTCGCGCGTGGTTCCAGGGATGGGCGAGACAATAGCGCGTCCGCTTCCGATCAGCGCATTCAGCAGCGTGCTCTTGCCGACGTTCGGTCTGCCAATGATCGCTACCTTGACCTCGCGTTCTTCGGCTTCGTGGGCTTCGTCCTCATCGGCCGGTGGCTCCGCGCCCTCTTGTTCTGCGCGGTTTGCTTCGTCGAGGACATCTCCAGCTACTTCGGGGATGCCTCCCGCCATCTTCTTTTCCTGACTCGCCGTGTCTGCGCTCTCTGCGCCGACCGCGGCGTCCTCAGCGGTTCGCTTCTTCGCTCGCTGCGATCGCGGCTTCCGCTCGTGTACCTCTTCCGACTCAGCCTCGGTCTTTTCCGGAAGCACCTTGACTATGGCATCCAGCAGCTCAGCAACCCCATTGCTGTGCTCCGCCGAAACCGCAAACAGGTTGCGCAGGCCCAGCCGATGAAACTCCTCCGCCTGCGGTTCCATGCTGACGGTGTCCATTTTGTTGACCGCCAGAAACAGGGGTTTGCCGGTGTGCAACAGCAATCGCGCCAGATCTATGTCGGGAGCGGCCAACTCGGTGCGCCCGTCCACCACCATGATGATCGCGTTCGCCTCGTCCAGCGCCACCTTCGCCTGGCGGAAGATCTCGGTCGGGATGAACTGCTTGTCTTCGGGGACGATGCCGCCGGTGTCGATCACCCGCATGCGCCGCCCATTCCAGTGCGCCTCGCCGTAGATGCGGTCGCGCGTGATCCCCGGCTCGTCGCCGACGATGGCGCGCCGCTTGCCGATCAGGCGATTGAACAGCGTGCTCTTGCCCACGTTCGGGCGGCCAACGATTACCAGCGTGGGCAGCTCATTCGAATTGTTGCTGCGGTTCGGCATAATTAGGAATTCACCACAGAGACAAACTGCTCACCGCGGATTACACGGATCGAGACGGATGAGGCAGAGTACGTCTTTCCTTGATGATACGCGTCCATCCGCGGTATTTCCGTCTAATCCGCGGTAAGCAGTTCGAACCTCGTGAAACAGCTATTATAGAAAGGCCCTTGCCTACTACGCCCAAAACCGCGGAAACCGCTTCGCTGTACCAGTTCTTCGGCCCCGGAGGGCTGCTCTCGCGCACCCATCCGGCGTACGAATATCGCCGCGGGCAACTGGATATGGCCAATGCGGTGGAAGAGGCGCTGCGCGAGCACCGTCATCTGATTGTCGAAGCCGGCACCGGCACGGGTAAAACCCTGGCGTATTTGGTCCCGGTATTGCGCGCGGGCAAGCGGGTGGTCATCTCGACCGCGACCAAAGCGCTTCAGGAGCAGCTCTTCCACAAGGATATACCGTTCCTTGAGCAGGCCATCGGACGCCCTCTCGCCGTCTGCTACATGAAGGGCCGCAACAATTATCTGTGCCGGAAGAAGCTCTACGATATTACCAGCCAGGCGGTGCTCAGCGGCCTCGATGAAATCGACCACTACCAGGCCATCGTCGAATGGGAGAAGCAGACCGAGACCGGCGACCGCGCCGAACTTGCCATGCTGCCCGAAAACAGCCAGCTATGGAGCAAGATTGACGCCCGCACTGAGGCCTGCATCGGCGAGCGTTGCAAGGAGTTCGAGCGCTGCTTCATCACCGAGATGCGCCGCCGCGCCCTGGAAAGCGACATCATCATCGTCAACCACCATCTGTTCTTCGCCGACCTCGCCATCAAGCAGGCCAAAGACGGCGCTGGCGATGGCGTGCTGCCCGAGTTCGGCGCGGCGATCTTCGACGAGGCCCACGAACTGGAGGAGGTTGCCGGCGGCTACTTTGGAGTCAGTGTTGGCAATCTGCGTTTTGAAGACATGGCTCGCGACGTCGAGAACACGTTGAAGCAGAAACGGCTGTTAAGCGCTACGATTCTCGCCGCCACCGCCCGCCTGCGCGAGCGCGCCAACCTATTCTTCTCCCTGCTGCCGCCCGGCGAGGGCCGCTTCGCCTTTCGCGACCGCGACGGCTTCCTCGAAGAACACGGCGACGTTTACGAGAGCTTGCGCGATGCCGTCGCCGCGCTCCAGGCCGACTTGAACGTTCTCTCGCCCAAACCGGACGAGGTCTTCAGCTTCATCCGTCGCTGCGACGAACTGAACGTGCAGCTCAGCTTTGTGCTGGAATCACGCGACCGCAACACGGTGTATTGGATCGAGCGTCGTGGCCCAGCCATGCGCAGTGGAGGCCGCCATTCGCATCGCAACGAAGCGGCGAGCCGCTTTGTCTTCGTGCAGGCCACGCCCATCGACATTTCTCAGATCCTGCGGAGCAAGCTCTTTGAACAGCTTGAGACTGCCGTGCTGACCTCGGCGACGCTCGCCGTCAACGGCGAATTCCGCTACCTCCGCGGGCGTCTCGGACTGGAGCACGCGCGCGAACTCATCGTGCCCTCGCATTTCAACTATGAGTCGCAAGCAATGCTTTACGTTCCGCCGGATATGCCGGACCCGCGCTCGCCCGAATTCGCCGCGCGCGCTTCTGAGATCATTCGCCGCGTGCTCGAACTCAGCCAGGGCCGCGCCTTCTGCCTGTTCACCAGCTACGCGCAGATGCACCAGATCCACGATCGCCTGTCGTTCGAACTCGACTTTCCTCTGCTGTTGCAGGGCACCGCGCCGAAGAACGCGCTGCTGAAGGAGTTTCGCTCGACCCCCAACGCAGTGCTGTTCGCGACCGCTTCGTTTTGGCAGGGAGTGGACGTGCAAGGCGAGCAGTTGAGCTGCGTGATCATCGACCGCTTGCCCTTTGCCGTGCCCAGCGACCCGGTGGTCGCCGCGCGGGTGAACGCCATCAACGAAGTCGGCGGCAATGCCTTTTTCGACTATCAGGTTCCGGCGGCCGTTATCGCGCTCAAGCAGGGATTCGGACGGCTCATCCGTTCGCTGAACGACCGCGGCGTGCTGGTGCTACTCGATAATCGCATCGTCAAACAGCGTTATGGGCGCGTGTTTTTGAACAGCCTGCCACGCTACGCGCGGGCGGCGTCGCTTGACGACGTGCAGGGGTTCTTCGCGAATCGTTGCCCTCCCACAGAATTGTCATCCTGAGCAGAATTGTCATCCTGAGCGAAGTCGAGGCGAATGGCGGGCGTCCGAGCCCGCCGCCGAGATCCTGAGCGAAGCGAAGGACCTGCCGTTCGGCCCCGCTACGTGTTCATTGGGAGCAATCCGACTTTGGCAGATCTGAGTGAAGGGTGGAAAAGACTCAAAGCAGGTCCTTCGCTTCGCTCAGGATGACAATTTGTTGGTGGAACAGGAAAATGGTGGAACTCGTACTTACTCCGCTTCCTGCTTCATCGCCTCGATCATCTGAAACAGGTCGGAACGGTTTACGGTCTCGACGAAGGGGGCCCCGCTGCGCTGCTTGTTCACGACATAGAGGGTTGGCGTGTGGGAGACGCCAAGCTGCCGGCCCATTTCGAAGTCGGACTCCACTTGTCCGGCCAGCGCGCCATTGGGATCAACCTGCGAGGGCAACTCGACCTTGTGTTCTTTCGCGAATTTTTCGGCGAAGGCGCGCAGGTTGTCTTGATTGAGTTGCGGTTGATTCTGGAATACGGCATTGCGGAACTCGTCGCCGAGTTGCTGCGACTGGCTAACAAAGTAGCGATCCAGCACCGCTGCATTCCTGGCCCACATGTGGCGGGGCAGCGGGAAGGCATAGCGCACCAGGGGCGTGTTGTATTTGCGGGCAGCTTCCTCGAGCAGAGGGTTGGCCTTGGCGGAGTCGGGGCACTGCAGGTCTTCAAAGACCACGAGTGCCAGGGTCGCGCCCTGGGGCGGACGTAATGCCTGTTTTGCCTCCTGCGCCCGCGCGTTCAGCACCAACGCCAGGAGAATCGCCAGCGGGAGCAGTACCAACAATAGCCAAAGACGCTTTCGTTTCATGGTATGCCTCGACGCTCTGCAGGCGTCGTACTCCTGCAGATTAGACGAGAGTTCACTTTTTCAGTGAGCAGCAGCGCTGTTTTGTGAGATGCCGCTGGGCTGCTTTGGGATGCGGCTCTAAGTATCGGGTGATCGGATCCCCTGGGTAATCAGAGCAGCGCGGCGATCCTGGAGAACAGATCGCTCGCCAACGATCAACGATTCTTTGCATACCGGGCCGCCAAGCTGAGCCCAACCAGGAGTGGCACGGCGAAGGCCGCCAAGTGCACGGCCCAGGTCGAGAAATTGTCGCTGGCCGAACGAGCATATGGGCACGCAATTGCCACGGCGCCGTACACGCCGCTTGCGAGCATGACGGCCACTCCTGCCGCGCGATTGACGCCATACCAAACGCGGTCGCTGGAGAGCGTTTTCGCCGTCCGAAACCCGTAGAGCCGATTCCTTGGGATCAAGCCCAGTACGAGCGGGACGGCCAGTATAAACAAGGCCACGGCCGGGACGGCAAAAGGTTGCGTTGGCATCGTGTTTCAAACGAGGAACTCAACGGCAAAGTGCGTAGGTCCGTGGTGAGGCTCCTCGACGCTCCTTTCCTCTCTGCTTAACTGCACTCGACCGTCGCGGAAGTGCCCCAACATCCGGGATGACTCGATGACTTGAAGCGCCAATGATCCTATCACCCGATTCAGCCAATGACCCGTTGTTAATGTGGTGTTAAAATCTGCTTTCAGCCCAGCATGATTCGCGTCCGCCCGGCTGTGAACGCGCCCCGGGGTGGGGGTGTGTTGACGGGGCTGGCGAGCGCGGAGCGTTTGTTGGAGCTGTTAGCAGTCAATCATCGGTCCAGCTTTCTCCCGCTTCCTAAAGAGTCCCCAACCAGCGCGAAGCGCCTGTGGGGGCAGAGGAAATAGGGTCCCGTTGGCAGCCCGTGCCTGACGCCTGCCGCGGCCCAGACCTCATGGAAGCCGTAAAGGAGTCTCTCGTGAGAGTTTACGAAGGCGCGAACATCCGGAATGTCGTGCTTGTGGGACATGGCGACTCCGGAAAGACCTCCCTGGTCTCCGCCATGCTCTATACCGCCGGCACCACCAGCCGGCTTGGCCATGTGGACGACGGCACCACCACCACCGACTACGACGAAGAGGAAGTCGCCCGCTCGATGTCGATTTCCACCGCGGTGGCTTTTGCCGAGTGGAACAAGTGGAAGGTTAATTTCCTGGACACCCCCGGCTTCAACATGTTCGTCAGCGAAGCCAAGCTCGCCATGCCGGCGGCCGAAGCCGCCATCGTCGTAGTGGATGGCGTGGCCGGCGTGGAAGTGGTTACCCAGAAGGTTTGGGGCTACGCCGACGAATTCGAGCTGCCGCGCATCGTGGTCGCCAGCCGCATGGACCGCGACCACTCCGACGTGAATCGCGTCTTAGAGTCGGTTACCAGCGCCTTTGGGCGAACCGTGGTTCCGGCGCAGTTGCCTATCGGCAGCGAAAAGAACCTGTCTGGCGTCGTCGATCTGATCAAGCTAAAGGCCTACACCTACGAGCTGGGCGGCAACGGCAAGGGCAAGGAAGGCGAGATCCCCGCCGACCTCAAGGATGCCGCCACCAGCGCCCACGAGAAGCTGGTCGAGATGATTGCCGAGGGCAATGACGCCTTGATGGAGGAGTTCTTCGATAAGGGCACTCTCAGCGAGGAGCACCTCACCAGCGGACTGCGTGAAGCGATCCAGGGGCGCCGCATCGTTCCCATGCTCTGCGCCTCCGGGCTGGGCAACATCGGAGCCGACCGCCTGTTGGATTTTATTGTGGACTACCTGCCATCGGCAGCGGATCGTCCGCCGGTCCAGGCCCAAGCGGCCCAAGGCGATGGCAACGTTCCCACTCGCAAGGTCAGCGACAGCGAGCCGCTCTCGCTGTTCGTCTTCAAGTCCCTGAACGATCCTTTCTCCGGGCGCATCACCTTGTTCAAGGTCTTCAGCGGAGTCATCAAGAACGACGCCACGGTGCAGAACTTCGTCCGCAACAGCACGGAAAAGCTGGCGCACATCTCGCTGATGCAGGGCAAGCAGGCCGTTCCGATTACCGACATTCATGCGGGCGACATCGGCGCTGTGGCCAAGCTGAAAGAAACGCTCACCGGCGACACGCTCGGCGACAAGGCTTCGCCAATCCAGTATCCGACGGTTAAGCTGCCTGAGCCGGCGATCACCTACGCCATTCAGCCCAAGACGCGCGCCGACGAAGACAAGATCGGCACCGCCATGCACAAGCTGATGGAAGAAGACTCCATGCTGCGCTTCTTCCGCGACGAGCAGACTAAGGAGTTCCTCGTCGCCGGCACCGGCCAGCAGCACATTGAAGTGGTGGTCAGCCGCCTGAAGAAGCGCTTCAACACCGAAGTCAACCTGCAGGCGCCCAAGGTGCCGTACCGCGAAACCATCCGTGGCCGGGCCGACGTGCAGGGCCGGCACAAGAAGCAAACCGGCGGCCACGGCCAGTTTGGCGACTGCCGCATCAAGATGGAGCCGCTGCCGCGCGGGGGCAAGTTCGAGTTCGCCAACGAGATCTTCGGCGGTGCCATCCCGAAGAACTACATCCCGGCGGTGGAGAAGGGAATTGTCGAGGCCGCCCAACGCGGCTATCTCGCGGGCTATCCGGTGGTGGACTTCAAGGTCGTGCTCTACGACGGCAGCTACCACGACGTGGACTCGAACGAACTTTCCTTCAAGACCGCGGGCCGCATCGCCTTCAGGAAGGCCATGGAGCAGGCCAAGCCCACGATACTCGAACCGGTCATGAAGGTGGAGATCACCGCGCCCGACGAGTTCGCCGGCACCATCATGGGCGACCTGAACTCGCGGCGCGGCCGCATCCAGGGCATGGACAACAGGGGCGGCAATACCGTGGTCCGCGCCGAAGTCCCCATGTCCGAGATGCTGACCTACGGCGTCGATCTAACCTCGATGACCCAGGGCCGCGGCTCGTTCAACATGGAAATGAACCACTACGACGTCGTCCCCGCCCTGCAGCAGGAGAAGATCATCGCAGCAGCCAAGGCGGCCAAGGGCGAGGAGGCGGAAGAGGAAGAATAGGTTTTCGCTTACATTCAATTTTCGATTTCTGATTTTTGATTTCTGATTTGGGGCGGCCTAGGTGGCCGCCCGTTTCTCTTCCTGGCAAACACGTACGAGGTGTCGACCTTGAAGGCTGACCTCTGTTTTGGATTTTCAACAACTGACTGGGACCACCTTGCACGGCGACTCGATCAAGATGAAAGCGCTTGGGCGGAAGCCATCGCTGTGTTTGAGAGTCGGATGAAGGAGCGCTTCTTTACGTGCATTGATGCGCTAATCATGGCAGATACAAAGCCGGACTTGAAGTCGCAACCAAAGGGACATTGCATTCCAGGGTTTTCGATCATGGCACTGTGCTGCTTGCTAATTGAAGCCATGCAAGGATTTCGAGAGGGGGCTTCACGTAACACGGAAGGGCAGTTTATAAAGTTCCTCAGGCGCTCTGCGTTTGGAGGAGCCTTCGCCGAAAAGAAAATCGCGACATCCTTCGCAAAAGGGATTAGGAACGGCATTTTTCATGAAGCAGAAACCAGGAGATGGGTTATCTGGAGAGAAGAGCCTGCCCAGATGGTGGAAGCCCGCGAAGATGGATACGCCCTGAACAGGACGCTCTTTTATAATGCGGTCAGGCAGGAATTTGGAGCTTATCTCAAGGAGCTGAACGACCCAACCAATCACAAACTTCGAGAAATATTCAAAAAACAAATGAACGATATCTGTATGGAAACATGACCGGAGAACGAGAGCCGAACCTAAGAATTGCGTGTTTGGCCTGGGGATCGCTGGTCTGGGATCCTCGCCAACTCCCAATCCGCCGGAAGTGGTTCGAGGATGGCCCTTTCGCGCCAGTCGAATTCACTCGCCTGTCCAATGACGGTCGGGTCACTCTCGTGATTGACCCGAAGGCAGAGCCGGTACGCATTCTGTGGTCTCACATGCTCCCTGGCAGCCTTGACGAGGCTCAAAGAGCACTCCGCGATCGCGAAGGTATCACGGCCAAGAACTGGCTCTCGCGAATCGGCTCATGGAAATGCGGAGATTCGCCGCCGCGCGACATCCCTGATTTGCCCCGATGGGCCGAAGTCCGAGACTTGGACGCAGTTGTTTGGACAGCCTTAGCACCGAGGTTTGGGGGTGCGGACAGAACGCCTTCCCTTGAAGAGGTCATAACTTACCTTCGCGAGCTATCAGGCACCGTTCGGGAGTACGCTAGGTGGTACGTCGAGCAAGCTCCGCGACAGATCGATACCGCCTATCGACGGCAAATCGAGGCCGTCCTCGGGTGGTCATGCAGAGCGGATTTTTGAGGTCCTAATAGATCTTTCGTGTTTAATAGAATCGATTGTCACAAGTGGAGGAATAGTGGACTGGATCAGGCGTGCGTTGGAGTTACAGCGGCTTCGCGTGCAGATCACAGGTGGCATGGAACAGGTAACGCAAGGACAAACGGGGCGGCTGGAAATCAAGAAGATCAAGGCCGAGGGCCGAAAACGTCTGGCTAACTACCCTCTGCGCCCTCTGCGGTAAAGTGCTTTACCCTGCCCGCGATTTCGCTTACCATCCGCCACAGTGTCCGCGCCTGGGGAAAATTCGAATCTTCGCGAGCGCATTATCTCGGCCTCGCCGGTGGACGACGATGCCTCGTTCGAACTCAAGCTGCGTCCGCAATACTTGCGCGAATTCATCGGCCAGCAGAAAGTGAAGGAGAACCTGGATGTTGCCATCCAGGCTGCGCTCGCGCGCGGGGAGGCGCTAGATCACGTCTTGCTTTACGGTCCGCCCGGACTCGGCAAAACCACGCTGGCCAACATCATCGCCAACGAACTGACGGCGGCCTTTCAGCAGACCTCCGGCCCCGCGCTGCAAATCAAGGGCGACCTCACCGCGGTCCTCACCAACGTCCGCGAAAAACAGGTCTTATTCATCGACGAGGTCCACCGCCTTCAGCCGGCGCTGGAAGAGCTGCTCTATTCGGCGCTGGAAGATTACAAGCTGGACATCATGATCGGGCAGGGGCCGTCGGCGCGGACCCACACCATTGACGTGAGGCCGTTCACCTTCATCGGCGCCACCACGCGCATCGGCCTGCTCACGGCGCCCCTGCGTTCGCGTCTCGGCTTGGTGTTGCGTCTGGAGTTCTACACCCCGGAAGATCTGGCCATCATCGTGCACCGCTCCGCCGAGATCTTGAACGTGACCATCGACGAGGCGGGCGCCAACGAGATCGCTGGTCGTTGCCGGGGCACGCCACGCATCGCCAATCGCCTGCTGCGCCGCGTACGTGACTACGCCCAGGTGCGCGGTACCGGCCACATCGACCGCGCCACCGCCCAGGCCGCGCTGGAGATGCTCGAAGTCGACCGCCACGGCTTCGACGAAATCGACCGCAAGCTCCTGCTGACCATCATTGAGAAGTACCAGGGCGGGCCGGTCGGACTCAACACCCTCGCCGCGGTCCTAGCAGAGGAGGCCGACGCCATTGAGGACATTTACGAGCCGTACCTGATTCAGATCGGATTTCTGAACCGAACCCCACGGGGGCGCGTTGTGACGTACCTCGCCTACGAGCATTTCGGCATCAAACCTATAAGACCGCAAGCTGGCTTGTTTTAGTGCCAGAGGACCCTATCGGAACCCAACTCGGCCCGAACCGCATCAAACAGATAAGTTTTTGGAGCCGGAAACGCCAGTTCCCCCGGCAAGCGCCCGGGGGCGTTCAGGAGCAGCCCATGATTGAGCTACATCTGACCGCTGTCATTCGCCGCGAGCACGGCGCGTACACCGCGTGCTGTCCGGAACTTGACATCCAGGGCGTTGGCGAAACTGCCGAGGTCGCCCGCGATAACCTGACCCGCGAGGTTGAGTCGTTCTTGCGGAGCGCGCCCACCAGCGAAATCAATAAGCGCATCCATCGGCGAGCCTCATAGCGCTGCCGGAAGGCTATGATTGTGTGGCGGTTCTCCGTCCCAGCACGCAAGCGTGCCCGGGGGCCCTGTGGCCCGCCTGAATCGGAGACGGGTCGAAGACCCGTCCCACACATCTTCCCCCTCCGCGTCAAGTACAATCGTCGCAAATGGTCATTCCCGTCCGCAGCTTCGCCAAGATCAATATCGGTCTTTGTATCGGACAACGACGCGATGACGGTTTTCACCAACTCCGCACGGTGTACCAGACCCTGGCGCTGCATGACGTGGTGCGCGTCGATGTAAGCCGCGGCGCCGGCATCGAGGTCCGTTGCAAGGACGCCCGCGTTCCCAGCGACGAATCGAACACCTGCTGGCGCGTTGCCGACCGAGTTCTGCGCGCCTTGAAGACGCGCGGCAAGGTGATCATTACCATTGAAAAACAACTGCCGGTGCAGGGCGGACTGGGTGCGGCTTCGTCCAATGCCGTGGCAACCCTGCTGGGCATGGAACGCGCCCTCAAGCAACAGCTTCAACCGGAGGAGCGGCTGCGCATCGCCTCCGAGGTGGGCTGCGATCTCCCCTTGTTCCTGGTAGGCGGCACGATCCTGGGCGCCGGGCGCGGCGAGCAGGTTTTTCCGCTGCAAGACCTCGCCCCGCTGGCCTGCGTGGTGGCTACTCCCGCCGTGGGCGTTTCCACGCCCGAAGCCTTCGCCGCCTGGGATGCTCAGTTCATTTCGAGGGACAGGAAAGCTTCAGCATTGACGCCGTGCGATGGGACCGATAGAATCTCTAAGTTCAGCCAATCTATTTTTGTTTGGCTGACGGGCAGTACTCTGCACACCGGTGTTCCCACCAACAGTGGGGACCGGGCCGGGAGCCTTTCCGACCTCGTCCGTGCCGGGATAGAGAACGATTTTGAACGCGTTGTCTTTCCCCAGCATCCTGAATTGCGCGAGGTGAAACGTGCCCTGGAACGCGAGGGTGCCCGCTATGCGTCGTTGTCCGGCTCCGGTTCGACCCTGTACGGGGTGTTCGATTCGGACCAGCAGGCGCAACAGGCGGCCACGAAGCTGAGTGAGGGCGGCACGTCCGCCTTCGCCACCTGCACCCTCACCCGCGCCGAGTACTGGCAACGGCTTTTTCAGGATTGAGTTAACCGTTGGGCGGTCGACTAATGGTAGGTCAAGTGCCTTTGGAGCACTTTGTCCAGGTTCGAATCCTGGCCGCCCAGCCATAAATTTTCGTTTTCCATTGGCTGTTTTCAGCTTCCCGCTGCTGTATCCGTGCCGCAAGTACGGAGAACGGGAAACGGGGAACGGGGAACGGGTGCGGTAAACGGGAAATGTCAATAGAAGCTACCGGCACGAAGCAAGTTCAAACCAGCTCTTCTAGTGCAGGAGAAGCCATGGGCACGGCAACGGTGATCGAGAAGGAAAAGGAAAAGAGGGACCAACCGGAGGCGAAGGATCGCAAGCCCCAGCGCGTTCGGGACGAGACTAAGCTCAAGATCTTCTGCGGCACCGCCAACCCGGCGCTGGCAGATGAGATCTGCGCGTTTCTCGGCATTCCCCGCGGGCAAGCCAACATCGTGCGCTTTAGCGACGGCGAGTGCTACATCCAGTTGTTGGAGAACGTGCGCGGCGCCGACGTATTCGTCGTCCAGCCCACGTCGAATCCCGTGGACCAGCACTTGGTCGAGCTGCTGCTCATGATGGATGCCTTCAAGCGCGCCTCAGCCCGGCGCATCACTCCGGTGATCTCGTATTTCGGCTATTCGCGCCAAGATCGCAAGGACAAGCCGCGCGCCCCGATCAGCGCCAAGCTAATGGCCGACCTGCTGACCACCGCCGGAGCCAACCGCTGCGTGGCGGTGGACTTGCACGCCCCGCAGATCCAGGGCTTCTTCAATATCCCGGTGGACCACCTGTTCGCTTCGCCGGTGCTGGTGGACTATTTCCGCAGGCTGACCCTGCCGGATCTGACCGTGGTTTCGCCCGATGCTGGAGGCGTGGAGCGGGCCCGCTTCTTCGCCAAGAAGCTGGACGCCGCGCTGGCCATCGTCGACAAGCGGCGGGTGGAAATGGACGTGACCGAAGTGATGCACGTCATCGGCGACGTCAAAGGCCGCTGCTGCGTGATCCTCGACGACATTATCGATACGGCCGGAACCTTGGTGAAGACCGCCAAGGCTCTCTCCGAGGCCGGCGCTCGCGAAGTTTACGCCTGCGCCTCGCACGCTGTGCTCAGCGGCCCGGCCGTGGGGCGCATTGGGGAGTCGGTGCTGAAGCAGGTGGTCGTCACCAACACCATCCCTCTGAGCGAGGAAGCCAAAAAGGAACCCAAAATCAAAGTCCTGACCGTGGCCGGCCTGGTGGCGCGTGCCATCCAGTCGATCCACGAAGAGACCTCGGTCAGCAGACTGTTTACCTAAACGGAAGGAATTGTTACGAGTATGGCCACAGTTGAAAACATCAGCGTGCAAGCCCAGCCCCGCCAAGCCAACGGCAAGAACGCCGCCCGTCGCGTACGCCGCTCCGGCAGCGTGCCCGCCACGGTGTACGGGGCCGGCAAGGACCCGGTTTCCGTGAGCGTGAATCCCAAGGAAATGACGGCGATCCTGCACTCGGTCACCGGCCACAACACCATTTTTGACCTCTCGGTGGATGGCGAGCAGACCAAGGCCATGATCGTCGATTGGCAGCACGAGCCCATCAAAGGCAGCCTGCTCCACCTCGACCTGAAGCGCATCGCCATGGACAAGATGCTCACCATCGAGGTGCCTATCCAACTCACGGGCGAGCCGATCGGGGTGAAGACCGAGGGCGGCATCCTGGAGCAGGTGTTGCGCGAAATCGAACTGGAGTGCTTGCCGGCCGACATTCCGGCGCGCATCGAGGTGGACGTCACTCCCTTGACCTTTGGTCAGACGCTTCGCGTCAAGGACCTGCCGCATGGCGGCAAGCTGCACTTCCTGACCGACGAGGAGCAGGTGGTGGCGCACGTGATCGCGGTCAAGGAAGTCGCGGCTCCCGCGCCCGGTACCGATGCTGCCGTGGCCGAGGCGGCCACCGCCGCCGAGCCCGAGGTTATCAAGAAGGGCAAGGGGGAGACCGAGGAAGGCGCCGCAGCCGAGAAGGAGAAGGGCGGCGAAAAGGGCAAGGGCGGCGAGAAGGCCAAGGGCGGCGAGAAGGGCAAGAAGTAGCGTTCGTCGTTCTCCGTTCCCCGTTCTCCGTTTCCCGCTGCAGCATTGTCGGGTTAGGAGCAACGGAGAACGGTGAACGGGAAACGGAGAACGATTGCAACTGATCGTCGGCTTGGGCAATCCCGGGATCGAGTACCAGTTCACGCTGCATAACCTGGGCTTTCTGACCATCGATCGCCTGGCCCAACGTCATGGGGCGCACCTCAGTAACCGGCGTTGCCGATCACTTACGGGCAAGGCGATGATCGCCGATCAGGAAGTGCTGCTGGCCAAGCCCGAGACTTACATGAACCTCAGCGGGTTGGCGGTGCGCGAACTGGTCAGCGAGTACGAGTTGGATCCGGTCAGCGGCCTGATCGTGGTGTATGACGAACTAGATCTGCCGTTTGCCAGCCTGCGAGTGCGGCAGCGGGGCAGCGCCGGGGGACACCATGGCATGGAGTCCGTCATCGGGGCTCTGGGCACCACGGAGTTCGCCCGCGTGCGCATCGGCATCGCCCCGGGTTTTCCGATACGGGATGGCGCCAGCTACGTGCTGTCGCAGATCAAGCGCTCCCAGGAGCCGGCAGTAGATGAGGCCCTGGACGCCGCCGCCGACGCGGTCGAGGCGATTCTCTCCGAGGGGATCAGCCCGGCGATGAACCGGTTTAACAAGAAACCGGCGGCCACGGCGGAAGAAGGAAGTTGAATACGTTCTCGGGTGTCCGTTCTCTGTTTTCCGCAGCAGATTCGCGGTCAACGAGCAACGGAGAACGCGGAACGGAAAACGTGAAGGCCCGCGAGGGTACCCCGGGATTGGGGGATAGCGGCGGGCGGCCCCAGAGGCGCGAAGCGCTCATGAGGGGATGCGAAGCCTCCGGCGAAGCGCAGGAGGATGGAGACAAGGAATGCAACGTACCTACGAACTGATGTTCATTGTCCGCCCGGATACGGTGGATGAGGATTTGGACCGTCTGATCACCACGCTGGAAGGCTATGTCGGCACCGCCGGCGGCACCCTCAAGGGCGTGGAGCGCATGGGCAAACGCCGCCTGGCTTACACCGTGCGCAAGTTCAACGACGGGATCTATGTGCTGTTTACCTTTGATGGTCCGGGCGAGACCATCCGCGAACTGGAGCGCCGCCTGCGAGTCACCGAACCGGTGATCAAGTTCATCACGGTTCGGGTCGATGAGGATCAGAAGCGGCTGGACAAGATCAAGAAGCTGCGCGAATCGCGGCTGCGCCGCCCGGCTGGCGCTGCGGCGGAAGCCGTGCCGGCCAGTTCCGAGCCTGCGGCTACCGCGTAAAGTTGAACAGCGTGACCGGTGACTGGCTCATGGCCAGCGAGGAGCCTTCGAGGTTGGGTCTCACTCTTCACAAATCACTAGTCACCAGTCACAAGATTGCTTGAGGAGAATTCATGGCTGACGAAAGAAGCGAAACGCAACAGAGTTCGAGCGGCGCGCCTGAGCGGCGTTCCGGCGGCCCACATTCCGGCGGCCCCGGTGGTCCCCGCGGTCCCCGCCCCGGCGGTGGGCGCGAAGGCGGACGCAAGTACTTCCGCCGCAAGAAGGTGTGCAAGTTCTGCGTCGAGAAGATCGACAACATCAACTACAAGGACGTGCGCCTGCTCGGCCAGTTTGTCGCCGAGAGCGGCAAGATCGTGCCGCGCCGCTTGACCGGCGTCTGCACTCCGCATCAGCGGCACCTGAGCGAGGCCATCAAGCAGGCCCGCAATATCGCCCTGCTGCCGTTTTCGGGACGCGCTTAGCCACGTCGTTAGTCGTTGGTCATTGGTTGTTAGTAGCGAAAAGCTCTGTAATTTTCAAGTGAGTAGTTCTCAACAGACCGGAGCCAAGCCGCTGCTTACCACTAACCACAGCCAACGACGAACGACCAGCGACTAACGACTAGGAGTTCTACATGGAAGTTATTCTGAAGGAAGACGTAGCGAAACTGGGCGCGCGCGGCGAGGTGGTCAAGGTTGCCGACGGCTACGGCCGCAACTATCTGCTGCCCAAGAAACTCGCCATTCAAGCCACTGCGGGCAATAAGAAGGTCGTCGAGCAGATGAAGGCTGCGGCAGTGCGCCGCTTTGCCCGCGAGAAAGCCGACGCCGAAGCGCTGGCCAAGCAATTCGAAGGGGTTGCGCTCACCTTTACCCGTCGCGCCGGTGAGCACGATCAACTGTTCGGCTCGGTTACTTCGGCCGACATCGCCGAGGCCCTGCAGAAGAAGGGCTTCACCGTCGAACGCCGCCGGATCTGGCTGGAAACGCCGCTCAAGACCCTCGGCTCGTTCACCGTTTCGCTCCACCTGCACAAGGACGTGAATGCGCCGATCCAGGTGGTGATCGAGAAGGAAGCTGTCGCCGAAGAGGCGCCCGCTCCCGTTGCGGAGAAAACAGAAGAATAACTGCGTCGCAGGTTCCGGAATCGCGTATCCCGATCTCGGTTGTGGGCGAGAGGTTTTAAGGTATCGAGAATGCGGCGCGCGCGATCCGGAATCAAGTCCCGTAGGGACGACAGACAATAGCCCAGCACGCCCGAGCCGTGTAGCCGGGCCCCCAGCAAGCGCCGGTGTTGCGCATGCTGGGGTGGTTAGCGGCGAGGAAGTGCTGGGTTTTCGTTCCACCTATCCGGTGAGTCCCGGAGGGACGACACGCAGGAGTAATCATCATCGTTTATTCCGCTAGCCCGAGCGAGCGAGTTGCCCAAAGATAGCAATCGATGTGTTGAGATAGCAATCGATGTGTTGCTTCGTGTGCTTTGCCGTGAGGTGCCGTCCCTCACGGGACTCCGATCACAATTTGGGCTCTGACCCAGGGCTCACGCCCTGGGCTACTATCTGCCGCCCCTCCATGAACTAGTCGATCTCACGATCGCCCTGGAATAACCCCCCATCACCAACTCGGGCTTGAAATTTCAGAGAAGCCAGGGCATAATCTTGATATCCGACAGTTTTGGTCGCATATGAGTCGGACGCCGTTCCAGAAGCCTTGAATGCCGGGTGACCCACCGCTGTGGAGCAGAAGCGGGCATGAGGTAGGTTGCTTCCCTTCGGCGCCTCTGCGTAAATGCGCGAGACCAGCGGCCCGCGAGAGATGCTCAAACTCAGCAAGAAAGCCGACTACGGTCTGATCGCCATGAGTCACCTGGCGGAACACTCCGGACGGGGCGCCTTTAGCGCCAAGGACCTGTCGGACGCCTACGAGATGCCGCAGGAGGTGCTGGCCAAGATCCTGCAACGGCTAGTGAAGGCTCGGCTACTGGTCTCCAAGTTCGGCACCGACGGCGGCTATGTTCTGGCGCGGGACCCGCGCCGCATCAGCGCCTTCGAGGTCATCCAGGCGATTGACGGTCCCATGTCGATGACCTCGTGCGTAACCGTGCGCGGCTGCGCGCGCAAGAAGAGCTGCACGGTGCGCGAGCCGCTGGCCAAGGTGAGCCGCAGCATCGCGGCGGTTTTGGACCGGGTCACGCTGTGGGACATGGTTCAGTCGCCGACGGAAGATTTGGTATCCATCTCGGGAAAGTGAGGAGTCGATGAACGAAACGCAGAATGCCACTGGGGTGAAGCTTCCCATCTATATGGACAATCACGCGACGACGCCAGTGGATCCGCGAGTCTTGGAAGCGATGCTGCCGTACTTCAACGAGAAGTTCGGCAACTCCGCGAGCCGCAATCACGTGTTCGGCTGGGAGGCGGAGAAGATGGTCGAGGACGGGCGCGCCCGTATCGCGGCGCTGATCGGGGCGCAGCCGAAGGAGATCATCTTCACCAGCGGCGCCACCGAGAGCGACAACCTTGCCATCAAGGGCGCGGCGGAGATGTACCGGGAAAAGGGTGCGCACCTGATCACCTGCGTCACCGAACATAAGGCCGTGCTCGACTCCTGTAAGCACCTGCAGAAGCAGGGATACGAGGTGACCTTCCTGCCCGTGCAGAAGGATGGGCTGATCGATCTCGACGACTTCAAGCGCGCGCTCGACTCACCGGGCACCACGCTGGTCTCCATCATGATGGCCAACAATGAGATCGGCGTGATCCAGCCAATCGAAGAGATCGGCCGCCTATGCAGGGAGCGCGGCGTACTGTTCCACACCGACGCCACGCAGGCCGTGGGCAAGGTGCCGATTAACGTCGATCAGCTGAACGTCGATATGCTGTCGATCTCGGCGCACAAGATGTATGGGCCCAAGGGAATCGGCGCGCTCTACGTGCGCGCCAAGAATCCGCGCGTGCGCCTGGTATCGCAGATGGACGGCGGCGGCCACGAGCGCGGCATGCGCAGCGGCACCCTGCCGGTGCAACAGATCGTTGGCTTGGCCAAGGCGTGCGATCTCGCGAAACAGGAGATGCAGGAAGAGACGCGGCGCATCGCTGCTCTGCGCGACCGCTTGCGCGACAAGCTGATGACGGAGCTGGACGAGGTTTACATCAATGGCTCCATGGAGCATCGGCTGGCCGGCAATCTGAACATCAGCTTCGCCTACGTGGAAGGCGAATCGCTGCTGATGGGTTTCAAGGACGTGGCGGTGTCGAGCGGCTCAGCCTGTACCTCGGCGAGCCTGGAGCCCTCCTACGTGCTGCGCGCGCTGGGCACCGCCGACGAGCTGGCGCATAGCTCGATCCGCTTCGGCCTGGGCCGTTTCAACACCGAAGCGGAGATCGATTTTGTCGCCACACGCGTGATCGAGACGGTGCGCCGCTTGCGCGAGCTTTCGCCGCTGTACGACATGGCGAAAGAAGGCGTGGACCTGAAGAGTGTGGCATGGAAGAAATGAACGCCTGCCCAGGATGAAGTGCGTTCCGGCGCGTTCAATTTTCGATTGGTGATTTCTGATTTGTGAATTGATCAGCGTGAATCAGGGTTGATCAGCGGCCCGAAAGGTAAGAAATACGATGTCGTATTCGGACAAAGTTATCGACCACTACAACCACCCGCGCAACGTCGGCACGCTGGACAAGAGCAGCGCCGAGGTGGGCACGGGACTTGTCGGCGCGCCGGAGTGCGGCGACGTCATGAAGCTGCAAATCAAGGTGAACCCGGAGACCAAGGTGATCGAGGACGCCAAGTTCAAGACCTTCGGCTGTGGGTCGGCGATTGCCTCCTCCTCGCTGGCGACCGAGTGGGTCAAGGGAAAGACCCTCGATGAGGCCCTGACCATCAGGAATACCGACATCGTGAAAGAACTGGCCCTGCCGCCAGTGAAGATCCACTGCTCGGTGCTGGCGGAAGACGCGATTCGCGCCGCCATCAGCGACTGGAAAAAGAAGAACGACGGCGAGCAATAGGTGTTCCCGTGTTATCGCGAGCACTGCAGTAATGGTCTGTGGGTGCCCCACATCTGCCCGGTTTGGCAGATGTGGGTTATACGATTGGAGGACAACGAAAATGACAGAAACTACCGCGCCACATAGCGGCATTCACGTCACGGAAAAGGCCCTGGCCAAGATCCACGCCACGCTCGAGCGCGACGGCATCTCGCGCGAAGACGGCGGGCTGCGGCTCGGCGTCCAGGGCGGAGGTTGCTCCGGGCTGTCGTATAACGTGCAGTTCGAACCTCAGCCGCGGGAGCGCGACAAGATCTTCCAGTTCGGCGATGTGCGCATCTTCGTCGACCCGAAGTCGTTCATTTACCTGAACGGCATCGAGCTGGATTATGAAGAAACTTTGATGCGCCAAGGCTTCGTCTTTCGCAATCCCCAGGCGCAGAAGTCCTGTGGATGCGGGAGTTCCTTCTCGGTTTAACCGGGCCCGATGAACCATGATTGTTGAGAAAAATAGTTCGACTCTGACTAGGGTTGCCCCGTCTTCCTCAACGGGCATCCCTATTTTGCAGGATGATGCGGCATCGGGCTGCTGGTCGTGCGGCGACATGCGCGCGGCGCAGTTCTGCCACTCGTGCGGCAAGGTTCAGCCTCCGGCGCCGACCGATTACTTCGCCTTCTTCGGCCTGTCGCGCAGGTTGTGCATCGACGTGAAGGCGCTGGAACGCGAGATGTATTTGCTGAGCCGCCACCTGCATCCCGATTTGAACGGGCGCGCGAGCGGCCTGGAGCAGTCGTGGAGCCTGGAGCAGAGCTCGCGCCTGAACGACGCCTACCGCACCTTGCGCGACCCGATTGCGCGCACCGAATACCTGCTAAGCATCGAGGGTTTCAGGCGGCCGGACAAGAGCGAAGCGCGCCGCCAGGTGCCTCCCGATCTGCTCGAAGAGGTTTTCGAGTTGAATGAGCAACTGGAAGTGCTGCGGGCGAAGCCGCTCGGAGCGTCAAATGGCAACGGATCGCACGCTGTGGCGGACCCCGACCGGGCGGCAATCGTAAAAGCGCAGGCTGAGTTTGAAGGCAAGCTTCAGGCCTGCAGGAGCGAACTCCGCCAGTGCTGGGAAGAGTGGGATCGTCTGATCGCGCGCGCCGAGAGTGGCGAAGCGGCTGGCGAGCACGAGTCGCATCAGCTGTTGGAGAAGATGGCGGGAGTGCTGCGCCGGCGGAAGTACATCACCCACCTGCTGGGCGAGGTCGAGGAAGCGCTGGGATAAGGAATTCAACAACGGATTGAAACGGATTTAGACGGATGGTTCTGGGTGGCGGTTGAAGCTGGCCTATAGGCCTGGATTTAGCATGCCCAGAAGATTGGTCCTACCCATGCTTATCCGAATGGTTTTAGCAGTTCCGTTTAACTCCGTCTTAATCCGTTGTTTGTTCTAGAATTCAATTCTCGAATGAACAGTGAAAAAGTAATCGGCATCGACCTGGGCACCACGAACTCGCTGGTGGCCTACATGCAATCCGCTCAACCGGGCGACGGGCACGCCGGGGAGAATCGGCCCGTGGTCATCCCCGGCGAAGATGGCTCCAATCTGGTGCCCTCGCTGGTTGCGCTGAGTGACGATGAGCGCGGCGAGGCCATTGTCGGCAATCCCGCGCGCCGCCTGCTGATCGAAACTCCCGAGCGCGCGGTGTATTCGGTGAAGCGGCTGATGGGCCGCGGCATCGACGACGTGCGGGACGAACTCAAGCTCTTCCCCTTCCGCCTGGCTGATAATCAAGCGCCGGGCGAGGTGCTGCGCATCCGGCTGGGCGAAAAAGAATTTACGCCGCCGGAAGTCTCCGCGCTGATCCTGCGCCAGTTGCGCCGCAACGCCGAACGCTTCTTCGGTGCGCCGGTGAAGAAAGCGGTCATCACCGTTCCGGCCTACTTCAACGATGCCCAACGTCAGGCCACCAAAGACGCGGGCCGCATCGCTGGGCTGGATGTGTTGCGTCTGGTCAATGAACCCACGGCCGCCGCGCTCGCCTACGGACTCGATAAGCATCGTGACGGCGTAGTCGCGGTGTACGACTTCGGCGGCGGAACTTTCGATATCTCCATTCTCCGGCTGCACGAAGGTATCTTCGAGGTGATCGCCACCAACGGGGATACCCACCTCGGCGGCGACGACATCGACAACCTGCTGCTGACTATCGCGCTCGACGATATCTTCGGCGATCTCGGCATCGACCTGCGGCGCAATCCCGAGGCGGTGCAGGCGGTGCGGAAGGCGGTAATTGACGCCAAGCTGGCGCTGTCATCTAAAGTTGTGACCACACTTGATCTCGAGTTGCCCGGCGGCAGATATCGGCGCCAGATTACCCGCGGGCAGTTCGAAGAAATGATCGCACCCATCGTGAAGCGCACCATGGAGCGCTGCAAGCGGGCGCTTGCCGATGCGCAACTCAAGCCCGAGGAGGTGGAGGAAGTCGTGCTGGTGGGCGGCTCGACTCGCATCCCTCTGGTGCGCGAGCGGGTGCTCGCGTTGTTTCAACGCGAGCCGCACTGCGAACTCAATCCTGATGAAGTGGTCGCGCTGGGCGCGGCGGTGCAAGCGGAAATCCTGGGCGGCGGCTCGGAAGCCACCAAGGACATGCTATTGCTTGACGTCACGCCGTTATCGCTGGGCATTGAGAATCTCGGGGGCGTGGTGGCGAAGATCATTCACCGCAACTCGACCATCCCAGCCTCGGCCACCGAGCAGTTCACCACGGGCGTCGAGGGCCAGACTAACGTTGCCATCCATGTGCTGCAGGGTGAACGCGAACTGGCAAAGGATTGCCGCTCGCTGGCGCGCTTCGAGCTGCGCGCCATTCCTCCCATGCCCGCGGGCATGCCCCGCATTGAAGTGAAGTTCCTGATCGACGCCAATGGCATTCTGCACGTCTCGGCGCGCGAGCAGCGCAGCGGCAAGCAGGCTGAGATCGAGGTGCAACCAAGCTATGGGCTCACCGACGAGCAGGTTGAAGGCATGATCCTCGACTCGTTCGATTACGCCGAGCAGGACTTCGCCGAGCGGCAATTGATCGAGGCACGAAACGAAGCGGAGACCATCCTGGCGGCGCTCGACAAGTGCCGCCGCAGCCCGGCTTGGCAGCAGTTGAGCGCCGCTGAGCTCGAGAACATCGCGCAGCTAGAAGACGCCCTCCGGGTAACCATGCCGGGCGACAGTTTCTCGGCCATCCGTAGCGCCGTGGACACGTTGAATCAGGGCACGATGCGGCTAGCCGAGTTGATGATGGATCAGGCGCTGTCCTCGGCTCTCAAAGGCAAAGCCATGAACGAGGTGGAGATGGAAGAAGGTCCAGCCGCGCCGCACCCGATCGCCAAGGCGGAAATTACTTAGATAACATTTCACGGCTGAGGACGCGGAGAGCGGCATGATTGCAACGCGAAGGCGCGAAGACGCGAAGCAGCTGACAGCTAGGGAACAGCTGCACAGGCGAAGAGTCGATTCTGATGAGGCAAGCTGGTGCTTGGAAGCTGGTTTGTGATTTGCCCTGATGTCTTCGCGGCTAAGCGCCTTCGCGTTAGATTCTTCTCTGCGTCCTCGGCGGTGAAAAGTTTCTTCTTTAATTCGGTGGTGAAACTTTCTTGATTAGCCAACAGCCCATAGCGATGTCAGAAGAAATTCAACCCGCCGCGCCGAACACGGTGCGCATTACCTTTCTGCCCGAGAATCGCACGGTGGAATTCGAATTGGACAAACTCCCCTATGGCCTTCACGGGAAACCACAGTCCATTCTAGATGTGGCGCTGAACTTCGACCTGGCGCTGGAGCATGCTTGCGGCGGAAGCTGCGCCTGCACCACGTGCCACGTAATCATCCGCAAGGGTGAGGAACTGCTGAGCGAGGTCGAAGACGACGAGGCAGATACAGTTGATCAGGCTGCCGGACTGACCTTGCATTCGCGTCTAGGCTGCCAATGCCAGATCGTGCGGGCCGGTGAGATTACGGTCGAGATCCCCGACTGGAACCGCAATTACGCTTCGGAGGCGGAGTAGTCTGCCACGCTAAAATTCTTGGCGTAAAACGGAAGGAACAAGCATGCCGTTATCTCCACAACTGACCTGGAGCGATGCCGAAGACCTTGGTATCGCACTCGCCGATATGTATCCTGAGCAGAATCCCCTTGAGGTGCGCTTCACCGAGCTCAAGCGCATGGTGACCGAGTTGCCGGTCTTCGAGGACGATCCGAACGGCTGCAATGAACCCAAGCTGGAAGCCATCCAGATGGCTTGGCATGAGGAGTACATAAGCCGACGCTAGACTTGCCGACCAATCGTGCTTTCCCGAATCCAGTCTCTACTGTAATTTTCACCAGCAACCGCGTTGAATAGGGATACGGCCGCTCTCCAGCCAGGCTCCGGAACCAACCAGCCGAAGGCGTGAACCATTCCAGTACTCTTAAAACTACTACCCATAGCCGCCCCCTTCCTGTTACTCTTAGCGTCCAGTAGTGATAGAGGAGAGCACGATACTTTATGGACTTCAAGACGATTCTGAGTGACTTGTACGCCGATCGGGAAAAAATCGAGAAGGCTATTGCGGCCCTGGAAGCTTTGGAGGGTACTAGCTCCGCCACGGCCGCGCCCGGTCGCCGCGTTCAGCAGCGCCGTACCTCTGTGCCCGCTGCCGCAGTGGTTCTGGGTACTGCGCCGAAACGCCGTGGCCGCAGGACCATGAGCGCCGCTGCCCGTAAGCGTATCTCCGAAGCAGCCAAGAAACGGTGGGCGGAGAGGAAGAAAACCTCGGCGGGTCGTACGATGAGCCCAGCCGCCCGGAAACGCATTTCTGAGGCTGCGAAGAAGCGCTGGGCAGAGCGGAAGAAGGCCCAAAAGGCTGCTTAGGCAGCCTGGCGTTTGTAGAGCAGGTTTCAGAATCCCTGGGTATGGCGCGGCTTCGCCGCCCTAATGGGCGCGAAACGCGCCAAGCCATTTCACATACCTGGGTGGCTCGGGCGGGTGATCGTCTGGAGGAGAGCCGTGTTGGCTTTGCCACCCTTTACGCCATCTTGGCTGCTCAGGTGCGAAGCTGGCGAGATGTGTTTGTGAAACTAACTCTAGTCCTGATGCCAGGGCAGCAATCACGCCTCTATTGAATTTCATCTGCGCACAAAGTCTCCCCCCTTGGGAATCGTAGGTTTTTGACGCCTTCATTCCCGGCCGCCATTCGACGGGTGAGCTTGCTCAGGGCTCAGCCTTCGGCCTCGGCTCACGCGCTCGGAATGACAATTTCCTGGTTGTTACAATATTCTGCGAAGCTCAACGACTGGATATTTCGGAGTAGAGCACAACCTATGGATTTTTTTGAGGTAGTCGAGAAACGTCAATCGGTCCGCAAGTACGCTGCGCAAGCCGTAGAAGCGGAAAAAGTGAACGCCATCCTGGAGGCCGCGAACCGAGCCCCCTCCGCGGGAAACTTCCAGGCCTATGAGATTCTTCTGGTGCAGGACAAGGACCAGATCAAGCGGTTGACGGCGGTTACCTTCGGGCAGGACTTCGTCGCTCAAGCGCCCGTCTTGTTGGTCTTTTGCACGAATGCGTCGCGCTGCCAGTACGAGCCTAAGGAAACCTTCGCGCTGGAGGATGCGACGATCGCCTGCACCTTCGCCATGATGGCGATTACGGCCTTGGGGCTGTCCGCTTGCTGGATTGGCGCCTTTAACCCCGAAAAGGTGGCTGAAGTCCTCGACTGCAAACCGGGCGTCGTGCCCATGGCAATCTTGCCGATCGCCTATCCCGCCGAACAACCGGAGCGGACCACGCGACGTGCATTGAACGATCTGGTTCAGGCTATCGGGTAGGCAAAACGATTTGTAATTTGTAATTTGTGATTTGCAATTTTACGAAATTGCAGCGCAGATCGATTTTCAAATTTCAAATTACAAATTGCCAAATTACAAATTACCGATGCTTCAAGATCGATTCGTAGACGAAACGCCCGGGGAGGTCCCGGTTCGGGGTTTTCTGCATCCTGCCAGCACCCCCTCCGGCGACGCTCTGATCCTCACGCACGGCGCCAGCGGAAGTTGCAACGCTCCGCTGCTGGTTGCTCTTGCGGATGCGTTCGCCGCGTATGGCATCAGTGTGCTTCGGTGCGATCTGCCGTTCCGGCAAATGCGTCCCCAAGGGCCTCCCTCTCCCGCCAGTGCCAATCGCGATCAACAAGGACTACGCCGCGCGGTTGCCTTGTTAAGCGAGCAGTTCCCTGGCCGGATTTTTCTGGGCGGTCAATCCTACGGGGGACGTCAGGCCAGCATGCTTGCCGCCACGGAGCCGCGCCTCGTCCGAGGCTTACTATTGCTTTCGTATCCGCTTCATCCACCCGGGCGGCCGCAGCAATTGCGCACGGCTCATTTTCCCGAACTGCGCAACCCGTGCCTGTTTATCAGCGGAACGAAGGATAGCTTCGGATCCATCGAAGAACTGGAGAGTGCCATTGCGCTGATCCCCGCACCGGCCAGACTGGTTCCGGTTACGGGTGCGGGTCACAGCCTGCTGACGAAGCTCAATCGCCAGAAGCTGCCAGGAATCATCCTTGAGGCGTTCGCGGGGGTCCTGTTACGTAGCGAGGAGGATGCTCGTTAGTAAGGATCGAAGACAAATCCCAACCACGGCGGTCCAACAGAACCGCATCCATCACTGAATCGAGGTTCCCATGGACCGCGGCTGGTAAGGCCGCGCAACGGGGACAGCTGGAATCGTGGCAAGCAGAAGCCGCACGGTATCGCCGACGACTTCGACCTTGGGATTCATCGTCTGCGCACAACGGGGGCACAACCACACCAACGCGGTCTTGGTGCGCTGTGGGCCAGTCGTGCTGCCGATTTCTATATCAAGCCGAAAGAGTTTGCCTTGGTCAGGATGGCGACGAGAAGAACACGAGGGATTGGCACACCGGCCGGCCATTGGGTTCACCTTATACAACAAAATGCTGGCTTCGCTCACCCTAAATCCTGAGAAGTCGACGGTCGGTAATTCATGACCCGGCCGGTAGTGACAATGCTCACATGTGGGACTGCGACGCGGGGGCTTCGCTTGGCGCGAAGTTGCTGAGGGCTAACGGGGCCTCCGCTTCGCTCAGGATCTCGGCGGCGGGCTCAAACGCCCGCCAAGCGCCGCGACTTCGCTACCGTGGGTTCTTGAACTGCGCGTCCAGTTCTACCTGGTATCCGGTAACCAAGTTGTTCGTCTGGTTGGCCATGCCAATCACCGCCTGTAGCTCCTGGAACATGGCATCGGTCATGCCCTTCGATTGTGCCGAGGCGGTGTGCGTGGCGATGCAGTAGCCGCAACCGTTGGTAACGCTGACGGCTATGTAGATCAATTCCTTGGTCAGGGGATCCAGTGCTCCCGGCCCCATCACCTGCTTGATGCACTCCCAGGTGCGCTTCAGGGTCACCGGATCGTGAGCGATGGCCTTCCAGAAGTTATTGACCCGGTCCACCTTGCGGGTAGCCATAATGTCATCGAAAACGGCGCGGACCTCCGGGCTGGCCTCTGCGTATTCAATCAGTCCTAGGGTTGCCATCGACTCTCCTTTCACACGCCAAAACGCGTCGTTGTCGCGCTTCCGGGGGGCAATTCGGCGCGCAGAAGCTGATTGTATGCTTCGGTTCCAAACTTGAATGAAATGCGCGACAAAATTACCAAAGTAAGGTTTTTTGGGTAGTTAGGGGCTTGCGCCAGAACAGAAAGGGGTGTACACCATTAGAGCAAGTTGGCTACACGGATCGCGGCTTCGGCAGCGAGGGCACCTGTCAAGGCAGCGAGGACTCCCTGAGAACCCCGTATGGGGTAAAGGAGGCTAACTTATCGAAGACGAGCAACCAATATCCAAGATGTTTGCGATCTTAGTACCGCATCCCCCAGCGGTGCTTGATATCCTCTCGTAAGCAGCCCGGGCGTGGTTTTCGACTACGCCCGGCTTGTTTTGTGATTTCCGTTACCGGCCGCCCATCGACCTCCCCGACTTGATCCTGACAACCCCGCTGATTTCGCCGCAGTCCAACTAGGCAGCGAAACACCTGAATCGCGCAGCGGAGGTTCCAAGCATATGCTTTGGCTGATCTTCTGTATCCTTCTCATCGCCTGGGTTTTGGGGCTGGTGGGCACGTATCAGATCGGCGCCTGGCTATGGTTCGTGCTGGTCGCGGCCGTGATTGTGTTGTTCATTCAGCTTGCGACGGGCCGCCGAGTAGCACCTTGAGAGGAAGGTCAAGCTGACGGGCAGGAGATTGCCTCGACTCGGACTTCGCAAGCCTCAGCCCTGCAGGGAAAATGAGCTGATCTCGCTGTGGTAATAGGTGAATGGACCTTCGGGTAGATGCCATCGGACTTCGAGCCGGGTGGCAACGCGCAGGCCTTCCCACTCACGAAACTCACCGTAACTGCCTGACCAAGGCGTCGTGATGGCGCGCTTGCCTACCATACGCGGTCGGTCGGCGCGGCACATCAGAGGCGCTCCTTGTTCGGAGATGTCGAGGTCCACGGTCGCGCCGGTTAAATCTCTTCGGTCCTGGATGCGCAGCGTGAGGGGAGCAACCGCGGCACAGTCAAGCCAGGGATGGTTCAGCAGGATAGATGGACAGAATGCGATCGAGCCGAGATAGCGTTGAAGTTCCCCCTTGTCAACGTCTAGGCCAGCGACCTTCTGAATCGGCACAACGCCAGCAAGCTTCACCACCAGGCGCCCGCGGCCTTCTTCATAGGCATCGGTCACTGTGGGAGAACTAATCTTGCCGGGATCGAGGCGCGCGCACCAGCGGAAGCTGCTGCGGGTTGCATCCGTGAACTCCTCCGCAGTGAAGGGAATCCATCGGGCTTCAGGCAACATCCGCATTTCGCCTTTCTGCGTTGTACGCACGGCGCGCACGTGGCGTGCCGCCGCCTCCCCTGCGGCAAAGCAGAAGGCGTGCAGGCGAGCGAGCAGAGCTGGGGTGTCGCTGCCGGATGATGTTGAGCTGAGCTCCTGCATGGCGGCAACTATACGCTCGTAACGCGGACGGAAGGCCAGCGCTACACACTCCACGACCAAAGCAGAAACCGAACTGCTACGTCCCCACCGGATGTGCCTCCGCGCTGGCTTCGCGCAGAAACTTGGCCGCCTCTTCCGGTGGAGTCGGGTTGATATAGAAGCCGGTGCCCCACTCAAATCCTGCCGTCCTGGTGAGCTTAGGCATGAATTCGATGTGCCAGTGATAGTAATCCAGGTTGGAGTCCTGCACCGGAGCGGTATGAAACACCATGTTGTAAGCGGGGTTATCCAGCACCCGGTCCGCTTTCACCAATAGCGTCTTCAGCGCTTTGGCCAGATTGGCGTACATCAGTGACGACGAATTCTCGAAAGCGCTCTCGTGCTGCTTGGGTAAGATCCAGGTCTCGAAGGGGAAGCGCGGCGCGTAGGGCGCAATGGTGATGAAGTTTTCGTTCTCCGAGATGACGCGCGCCCCGGTTTCGCTCTCCTGGCGGATGATGTCGCAGAAGACGCAGCGCTCCTTGTACAGGTAGTACTGCTTGGAGCCGTCGAGTTCCTCGACGACTTGGCTGGGCACGATCGGCAGGGCAATCAATTGGCCGTGGGCGTGCTCCAGCGAGGCCCCGGCCGCCTCGCCGTGGTTCTTGAAGATCAGGATGTACTTGAAGCGCTTGTCCTTGCGCAAGTCGAGGATGCGGTCGCGAAAGGCCCACAGCACGTCTTCCACGCGCTTGGCCGGCATGGTCGCCAGCGTGGCGTTGTGGTCGGGAGTCTCGATGATCACCTCGTGCGCGCCAATCCCGTTCATCTTGTCGAACAGGCCTTCGGCCTGGCGGCTGAGATCGCCCTCGATGCCGAGCGCGGGAAATTTGTTGGGCACCACCCGGACCGTCCACCCCGGAGTGTCGCGCGGCGCCGGCGGGCCACCGTTGGTGGGCCGATAGGCGAGCGTCTCCGGCGGCGTCTTGTTCTCGTTGCCGTAGCAGAAGGGGCAGAATCCGCCGCGCATCCGCACCTGGTCGCGGTTGAAGTCGGTGGGACGCTTGGCGCGGTCGGTGGAAATGATGACCCAGCGCCCGACAATCGGGTCTTTTCTCAGCTCTGGCAAAGATCTCTCCCTCTCTCAAGCAGGCAGGCTTTGATTTTATAGCACTTCCGCCAATCAGGCCGCATCGACTTCTGAAGCTCAGCCGAGCCTTCGTTGGATGCGGCCAGATCGCTGCCGGTCACGCTCGGAAGGCCAAACAAGCCGCTGATTTCACTGATCAACGCTGATTTTTCAAGGCCGTCAGACAAGGACGGGGTATCAGCGTGAATCAGCGTAATCAGCGGCTTGTTCGCGCTGGATCAGAACGCATTCTGAAACAATTCAAAATCCAACTCGGTCCTGTCGTAATAGATGCTCAGGATATCGAAGCGAACGGCAGGTTCCTCCCGTCCTGGAGGGATGGCGTGACGGAGGTAATCGCGCGCCAGACGACGCAGTTGCCGCTGCTTGTCGTGATCGACTGCCACTTCGGCGGGAGCGACATCGCGCGTGCTGCGCGTCTTCACCTCGATGAAGCACAGCACCGGGCCGTGGTAGCCGATGAGGTCGATGTCGCCGCGCGCATGCGAGGAGCGCCAGTTGCGCGCCACCATGACATACCCCCGGCGACGCAGGTAAAAGTAGGCGTCGTCTTCGCCGCGTTCTCCGGTGCGGAGATGCGGCGAGCGCGTGTCCCGCGACCACGGCAGGCGGTCGGCCAGGGCATCCAGCGTGCGCACCGCGAATTGGACCAAGCGTCCGGTCATGAACGTTTTCCGTTCCCGTTCTTCGTTCTCCGTTTCCGCCGGTACGTGAGACTTGAGACGGGGAACCGGGAAACGGGGAACGGAGAACGATTGATCGGTTGGCATTGTTCCGCATGACGCCCTGGGTTGTAAAGTGAGTTTCACTCATCGCAGAATGCCTACGTGGCAAGAGCCAACGGCCAACAGCCAATAGCGCCTTTTGGCTGATCACGGTCACTGCGATACTCATGGCTCATTTAGAATCGCAGCCAATGTCTCATCCTGAGCAGGTGAAGGCCGGCACCGCTTCCACCCCAAAACGCGAAGAGCGTTTTGGGGGCCCCGGCGGTGTGGCGGCGCGGGTGCTGCGCAACCTGCGGCCCACCCACGAGCACAGCGCCTACTCGGCCACGGTGCTGCTGGTGGCGGCAGTGGGCCTGTCGCGCGTGATCGGCTACCTGCGCGAGGCCTACATCGCCTGGGCCTTTGGCGCGGGCGCCAATACTGACGCCTATGTCGCCGCCTTCACCCTGCCCGACTTGGTGAACTATCTGCTGGCGGGCGGCGCGGCCAGTATCACCTTCGTCTCCATCTTCACCCGCTACAGTTCGGAGGGCCGCGAAGAGGAGGCGCAGAAAACCTTCTCCGTGGTCATCACCGTGATGAGCGCCGTGTTGGCGGCATTCATCCTGTTGGCCGAGTTCTTCACCCCCCAGTTCACCGCCTGGTGGTTTCCTGATTTTTCCCCGCGGCAGATTGAACTCTGCGTCTACCTGACGCGCATCCTGCTGCCGGGCCAGCTCTTCTTCGTCATTGGCGGCGTGGTCTCGGCGGTGCTGCTCTCGCGCCGCATGTTCCTGATTCCGGCGCTGGCGCCAGTCATTTACAACCTTGGGATTATCGTGGGAGGTCTGGCGCTCTCGCATCGGGTTGGCATCGCGTCCCTCGCCTACGGCGCCCTGGCGGGCTCGTTCCTGGGACCGTTTTTCATTAACGCGGTTGGCGCGGCGAAAACCGGTGTCCGCTACCGCGCGTCTTTCGCCATTCGGCATCCCGGATTCGTGGAGTGGCTGTGGCTTTCGGTGCCGCTGATGCTCGGGGTCTCGCTGGTGGCGGCCGATGACTGGATCATGCGCCACTTCGCCTCCGGCGGGGCGGGCGACATCACCCGGCTCAACTACGCCAAGCGCCTTTTCGCTGTTCCCATCGCCGTGCTTGGACAGGCCACCGGACAAGCCACGCTGCCCTTCTTCGCCCGCCTCTACGGTGAGAAGCGCATGCGTGATTTTGCCGAGAGCGTGAGCGGGGCGGTGTTCCGCGTCGCCGGAGCTTCGTTCCTGCTGGCCGCGTGGATGATGGCCGCGGCGCTGCCGGTGATCGATCTCGTGTATCGCCGTGGGCGTTTCCAGTTCAGCGACTCGCGCGAGACCGCCCTGTTCTTCTACTGGTTCTCGATTTCGCTGGTGTTCTGGGCGGCGCAGGGGCTCTACGCGCGCGCCTTTTACGCGGCGGGAAACACCATGACCCCCATGGTGGCCGGAACGGTCATTACGGTTGCTTCGCTGCCGGTCTATTGGGCGCTGTTCCACGGCATGGGCGTGGTCGGACTGGCGATCGCATCCGACATTGGAATAGCGGCACACACGCTGGTGCTAGCCGTGCTGCTGGAGCGCAACCAACTTGTGCCTGCCTCATCGATGCCGTGGGGGGAACTGGCGAAGGTGCTGGCAGCCGCTACTTTCGCGGGTGTGTTGGCGGCGCTGGTGGCCAGAGTGGTGGTCTTGAATGGATCGCGCGCCGCCGATCTGGAAGCCTTAGGCTTGGTGAGCGTCACCTGGGCGGCGGCCAGCCTTGCCGGCCTGCGCATCACCAAGTCGCAGTTGGCCTCGGCGCTGCGCAGGAAAAGGTAGCGCCGGCGTCTCGCCGGCGCTACAGCATTCTTGCTACTCGATGACCCGCATGCTGTTCCAGTCGTAATGAAAGCGCTTGCCGCAGTCGAGGCACACGACGTATGAACCATTGTCGGACGGGCGCACGGCTTCCCAGTCGCCGCTGGTCCCCGAAGCGACCCTGGCGGCAAACGGCTTCGACATATGGCGATGGCCACAACTAATTCTGAGCAACTGCAATATGCGTTCGACCATGGAATCCTTCTGCCCCCAACGCGCTCTCGGCGCGTTGGAAGGCCCACCCTTCGCCAAAGCGAAAGGTGGGGCACCTCCCGGAGGCCTCTTGCACCTAGGCGCGAGCGGCTACAGCCTCATCTTTTTCAATCTTGGCAACCGTGTTCTGGCCGGGTTTGCGGATGTCGATGCCGCCCTTGAAGAAGGCACCGTCTTCGATACTGATCCGCTGCGCCACTACGTCGCCGGTGAGAGATCCCTCGTTGCGGATGTCTACCCGATCGGCAGCGGTGAGGTTGCCCTTCACCTTGCCGAGCACGACGATCTCTCGCGCCGTGATATTGGCCGCGACTTGGCCGTTCTTGCCGATCGTGACCCGGTTGCCGGTAAGGTTGATGGTGCCCTCGACGCGGCCGTCGATGAACAACGACTCGGAACCGGTGACCTCGCCCTTGATGACCAGCGACTTGCCCAGTGTAGCCTGCTCGCTGGATGCGGCGCTGCTACTACCATAGGTGCTGCGTGGTTCGGGCGCCGGCGCCGGGGACGCAAAATTCGGGCGTTGCGGTTCAGGGCTGGGCGTGGGGGTAGAACTTGGGGCACTCATAGGTTTCCACATGATCGAACGATCAACCTCGCAAGGATTTTGGGGCCCTCTCAACTAACGCGGAGCGCTTTGTTGGGGATGAGACCGGAGTAGCATGTTGCAAACCGACGGCCAAAACAACTCCACAGCTTTGCTATGGAAAAACGTGAGTTGCCCGAAGGTCCGTTGGAAGAGCCCTCCGGGAAGGCCTTCACCCCGAGTAAATGTTGCTACCCGTGAGGGAAATCTTATATCAGACAAAGGGCCTAGTTTAGCCATTATTATTAGCCATACGGTACATCGGGTGATCGTAGCACCGGCGAGGCGCCGTTAAAGGGCAAAAAATCCGTGTTGATCTGCGTTTTCGAGCCGCGCAATCCGCGGTAGAAAGGTCAGGAACGTGATCTCTGATCAAGACATTCTGCGCAAGATCGAGCGGCAGCCCAAGCAGGCAGCGGGCTTCCAGCAACTGGCGCGCGAACTCGGGGCGCACGGCGATGGCCGCCAGGAGCTCTCCGATAAATTGCGCGAACTTGTCCGCCGCGGCGAACTGGTGCAGTCCGGCGACCGCTATGCCATTCCGAAGGCGTTCCCAAAACAGAACACTGCCGTCGGGCGGTTGCACATGCATCGCGACGGCTATGGCTTCGTCACCCCGGACAATGAAGCCCTGCGCCAGAAGATTAGTGGAGATGTCTATATCAACCCGCAAGCCATCGGCAATGCCATGCACGGCGACCGCGTGCTGGTCGAGGTCGGCAAGATTCGCGACGACGGTCGCGCCGAAGGGCAGATTCTGCGCGTGGTGGGCCGGGCTCACCCCACCGTGGTCGGCACCTTCCATTATGGAGACCGCTCCAACTATGTCACCCCGATGGACGAGAAGATCAAGCTGGACATCATCATTCCCCATGGTCTCGAGGTGCCCGAAGAGATCACGCTCGACCCCAGCAAGCGCAACCCCGGCGCTCGCGGGGGACCCCTGAAAGAGGCGCAGGGCAAGTCGCGCCACCGCGTCATCGGCGAAGAGGTGAAGCACCGGGGCGTCGAATGGGACGATCTGGAAGGCGTGGTGGTCGATGTCGAGATCACTGAATGGCCCACGCCGACCCAGAACCCGCGCGGGCGCGTGGTCGAGATTCTCGGCTACGAGGACGATTTCGGGGTGGATGTTGAGATCGTCATCCGCAAGTACCACATCCCGCATCGCTTTCCGCTGGAGGTGCTAGAGGAAGCCGAAGCGCAGCAGAGCGTGCTTGCGATCCCCGCGCGCGAGCTGCGCAACCGGCGCGACTATCGTGATTTGCCCATCGTTACCATCGACGGCGAAACAGCGCGCGACTTCGACGACGCGGTCTTCGTCCGCCGTCTCGCCAACGGCAACTTCGAGTTGCAGGTACACATCGCCGACGTGGCTCACTATGTGGTCGAGGGCTCTTCGCTCGACGAAGAGGCGCGCTTGCGCGGCACCTCGGTTTACTTCCCGGATCGCTCGGTGCCGATGCTGCCCATCGAGCTTTCCACCGACATCTGCTCGTTGCGGCCGAAGGTCGACCGTTTGGTGATGTCCTGCGTGATGGAGATCGACCACCAGGGCGAGGTGCTCGGCT
The DNA here is from genome assembly GCA_963837635.1 of uncultured Acidobacteriota bacterium. Lineage (GTDB taxonomy): Bacteria > Acidobacteriota > Terriglobia > Terriglobales > Acidobacteriaceae > CAWINY01. The sequence goes on along the minus strand of CAWINY010000007.1, from coordinate 222,497 downwards.
ATGAGATAAACCCGGGCGTCATCCGCTCGGTTGAGCGCATGACCTACACCGACGTGAACGCCATCCTCGAAGGCGACGCGCATCTCCGGCAGAAGTACGCGCACATCGTGGACGTCTTTGAACTCATGCGCGAGCTGGCCATGATCCTGAACCACAAGCGGGTGCGCCGGGGCTCCATCGACTTCGACCTGCCCGAGCCGGTGATCGAGTTCGACGAAGTCGGACTCATGCGCGCCATCACCCGCTCGGAGCGTAACATCGCGAACCGCATCATCGAGGAGTTCATGCTGTCCGCGAACGAGAGCGTGGCCAGCTATCTCGAACAGAAAGATGTGCCGTCGCTCTACCGCGTCCACGAGAAGCCAGACCCGCGCAAGGTGGTGGAATTCGAGACTATCGCCGCCTCTTTCGGCTACTCGCTCGGGGTGGGCGCGCTGCCGGTGAAAAAGTTCACCTACACGGACGATCGCCGTCCACGGCGGCGCGAGGGCGCGCGCGGCCGCGGCGGCCAGCAGCGGCGCGAGGTGGAGATCCCCGAGGAAGTTCACATCACACCGCGCATGTATCAGAAATTAACCCAGAAGCTTGCAGGCACGCAGGAGGAGCGCATCCTGTCCTTCCTGATGCTGCGCTCGCTTAAGCAGGCCCGCTACTCCGAGGAGAACCTGGGACACTTCGCGCTCGCCGCGCCCACCTACACGCATTTCACCTCGCCGATCCGCCGTTATCCGGATCTGATCGTGCACCGCATCCTGAAAGCCGTGCTCGCCGAGTCCGCCGAGTACGAAGAAGAGAAGCACGATGCACGAGGACGGGGCCCCCAAGACGCGCCGCAGTTGCGCGTTTTGGGGCAGGGCGGGACGGTGCCGGTTGGCCGCGGCCGTCCCGCCGACAGCGAGACGCCGAGCCCGTGGTCCAAGCGCGCTGATTGGTCAAGCCGTGAGAAGCGGACCGCAGGCGACGAGCGCCGGAAGGGTGGCCGTCGTCAGACAGATTCTGCTGAGCCGCCGGCTGGTGCCCCACATCTGCCCGGCTTTGGCAGATGTGGGTCGGCAATCTCGCCCGAGGTGCTGCAGGAGATCGCCCAGGAATCCAGCGACGCCGAGCGCCGGGCCGACGACGCCGAACGTGAACTGATGGACTGGAAGAAGGTGAAGTTCATGGCCGACCGTGTGGGCGAGGATTTTGCCGGCATGGTCATCAGCGTCACCCGCTTCGGCCTGTTCGTCGAACTGGAAGACCTGTTCATCGAGGGCCTGGTGCCGATTGCGAACCTGGAGGGCGACCGCTACGTCTATCACGAGCCGACCAAACAGATCATCGGCCAGCGCACCAAAAAGACCTACTCGCTAGGCGACAAAGTCCGCGTGCTCGTGGACCGCATCGACCCGGTCGAGAGAAAGATCCAGTTCGCGCTGGTGGAAGACCAACCCGTCGTATCCGAGTCGCGCCGCAAGCGGCGTAAGGCCGACCCCAAGTAATCGTGAACCCGTAAAGGCGCTACTCGCTGATCAAAAACTGCGGCCGCCCTCCCGTCGCGCTTGAGTAGATGTTCCCTGGCACAAGGTGCGCATTGTAGAATGAAGCTTCATTTTGAGGAGAAGATTCGGTACATGGCAATTCCAGCGACTCAAATGCGTCCGGGGATGATCATTAAGCACAACGAGCAGCTCCATGCGGTGTTCAGTGTCGAGCACCGCACCCCCGGCAACCTCCGCGCTTTCATCCAGGCTAAGCTGCGCAACCTCAGCACCGGGGCTATGTTTGTGCACCGTTTCCGCTCGGGCGACGCCATCGATAAAATCACCGTCGACGAACTCAAGATGGAGTACCTGTACAACGAGGGCGACACTTACTACTTCATGAACATGGACAACTACGAGCAGACGCCCCTGACCAAGGACACGCTCGGCGACGCCGTGGACTACCTCACACCCAACCTGCAGATCACGGTGGAGTTTTTCGACGGCAAGGCGGTGGGCATCGAACTGCCGCAGACGGTGGATTTGCTGATTGTCGAGACCGAGCCCGGCCTGAAGAGCGCCAGCGCAACCAACGTCACCAAGGCGGCCAAGACGGAAACCGGCCTGATGGTACAGGTGCCACCCTTCATCAATGAAGGCGATCGTATTCGCGTGGATACGTCGGAAGGCGTCTATCTATCAAGGTCGTAACGGACTCGACCACACGGAGAAAGGCGCTTTCGGCTGTTAGCTCCCAGCTGTCAGCTCACGCAGTCGAATTTGGAGGCTGAAAGCTGAGAGCTGATAGCGCCTTTGGCTTTAACGGCAAATGTCTGACGAGCTCATAACCAAGCGCTATCTGGTCAAGGGACGCGTGCAGGGCGTCGGCTTCCGCTGGTTCGTGGAGCGGGAAGCGCAGATGCTCGGCATCGCCGGCTGGGTGCGCAACACTTACGACGGCAGCGTCGAAGTGCTGGCCTCCGGCAACCGGCAGCAGCACAGCGAGCTGCACAAGCGGCTGCGCCAGGGCCCGCGGGCGGCGCGTGTCGATGAAGTCGAGGTCTCCGAAGCCCAGCCTGTACCGGGCCTGAAAACTTTCCGCATCGAAGGAGCGTGGTAACCGATGAAGCCGAAACCGGCCTACAACTGTGATTCTCTCAAGAGCCTGATCCGCGGCGTTCCGGATTTCCCTAAGCCGGGGATTCTCTTTTACGACATCACCACGCTGCTCAAGGACAAGGTCGGCTTCGCCCGCCTGATCGACGCCCTCTCCGAGTACTACATCAACCGGCAGATCGACATCGTAATGGGCATCGAGGCGCGCGGCTTCATCTTTGGCCCGGCGCTGGCCTACCGCCTGAATGCAGGATTTGTGCCCATCCGCAAGCCGAAGAAGCTTCCCGCGGAGACCATCCGCAGTACCTATGATCTCGAGTATGGCAGCGACACGCTGGAAGTCCACAAGGACTCGATCCAGCCCGGCCAGCGCGTGCTCATTGTCGACGACCTGCTCGCCACCGGCGGCACCGCGCTCGCCAGCGTGAAACTGGTGCAACACCTGGGCGGTAACATCGTTGGCCTTGCCTTCGTGATCGAGCTCGACGCCCTTAAGGGACGACAGAAACTCGCCGGCCACGAGGTGCTCTCGCTGATTCACTACGAAGGGTAGGCTCAGAATCGGGTAACAGGTATCAGGTGACAGGTAACAGGCGAGGTGAATTCTGACACCTGGTACCTGTCACCTGATACCTGTTACCTACTCCTCATCGCATCCAAACCCGGTGATCTCATGCGTGAGTCGATCGTCACCAGCTTCGCGCAGCTCCCGATTTTGACCTTGTTCATGGTCATTGGGCTTGGGTATGTGGTTGGCGGCATCAGCATCTTTGGCTTTCGCCTCGGCGTGGTGGGGGTGCTGTTCGTCGGTTTGGCCATCGGCGCGTTGGGACCGCAGGTCACCTTGCCCGACATCATCCCCACGCTCGGGCTGATCATCTTCATCTATGCGCTTGGCATTCAGGCCGGACCCGGCTTCTTTCAGTCCTTTGGCAAGGAAGGGAAGCGGCGCAGCCTGCTCGCCGTGGCCGTGCTCATCGTTGCTGCCCTGATTACTTGGGGACTGGAGCGGCCGCTGCATATGTCCGGCGCGCGTGCAGCGGGTCTTTATAGCGGAGCGCTGACCAATGCACCCGCCTTGGCGGCCACCCGCGAGGTCCTGCGCGACCGCGCCGCCGCCGGGAAGATCAGCCCCGACCAGAGCCGCGCGCTGCTCGATCAAGCCGTGGTTGCCTGCTCCATCACCTATCCGTTCGGCGTAATCGGCATGCTGCTGTGGTTCCAGTTCCTGGCAAAGTATTTCAAGCCGGAATTCGCGCCGGCCGAGCATGGTCCCGAAATTCAGGTGCGCGATTTCGAGGTGGAGAACCCGGGTATCTTCGGGCGCACGTTGGGAGAGGTGCTGCATCCTTACCGCGATACCGGGCTGATCGTCTCGCGCATCCAGCGCGACGGCCACGCCCACCTAGCCCGCTCCGACGAGCACTTAAAGCAGGGGGACATTCTCGTCGTGGTCGGCGAGCCGGAGGCGATGGACTTGGCCGGGCAGATCTTCGGCGCCACCAGCAGCGCGCATCTCGAGCTCGATGTCACCGAACTTGATACGCGCCGTGTCTTCGTCTCCAGCGCGGAGGTGGTGGGCAGCAAGATCCGCGACCTCGACCTGGAGAACCGACTCCACGCGCAAGTTACGCGCCTGCGCCGAGGCGACATTGACGTTGTTCCCACGCCCAACACGCGCCTGGAATTTGGCGATGTCTTGCGCGTTCTGACCCAGCGCGAGAATTTCGGGGCGGTTTCGAGCTTTTTCGGCGACTCCATTCGAGGCACCGCGGAAACCGATTTCGGCTCCGTGGCGCTAGGCATGGTGCTCGGCGTCATGGCCGGTATGATTCCCATCCCTTTGCCCAGCGGAGCGATCATGCGCCTCGGGCTGGCGGGCGGTCCACTGCTGGTGGCGCTGGTTCTCGGCAAGCTGGAACGCTCCGGGCGTATCACCTGGATCATTCCCGTGGCCGCCAACAAGACGCTGCGTGAGCTTGGGCTGCTGCTATTCCTCGCCGGAGTCGGAGTGAATGCCGGCTACCAGTTCGTTCACACCCTGAACTGGGATGGATTACTCCTCCTGCTGGGCGGTGCGGTTGTGACCTCGACGGTGGCTGCGCTCACCGTGGTGATCGCCTACAAGTGGCTCCAGGTGCCTTTCGAGAGCGCCATGGGGCTGGCCTCCGGCATCCAAACCCAGCCTGCGTGCCTGGCCTATGCGGTCAACACCAGCAAATCCGAGCGGCCTAACTTGGCGTACGCCTCCGTGTATCCCATTGCCATGATTGCCAAGATCATCCTGGCGCAGTTGCTGGCGTGAGTCTCGCCGCATCTCAGAGGGTGCCCCACATCTGCCCGTCTTTGGCTGATGTGGGTTCTTTCTCTGAAGGGTCCGCCGACGAAAACGTTCGACTGCGCTCCGGGCAGGCTCTGAAACGCACGCTCTCCGCAATCCTGTCGGAGGTCGCAGAGTATTTGCAGATCGATCGTGTTGAACTGGCGTGTACCTGTTCCAATAATAATCAGAAACACGTTTTCGCATGCTACGATCAATCTGTTCCGGACACGGAAATTTACAATTTACGTACCGAAAATCACGCATGTCACGACCCAAACCGCTCGTCCTCATCATTCTTGACGGCTGGGGCTACAGCCCGGAAACTAAGGCCAATGCCATCGCGCTGGCGCGCAAGCCAACGTATGACAAACTGCTGACCGACTTCCCCAGCACTCTGATCCACACCAGCGGACGCTACGTCGGACTACCCACCGGGCAGATGGGCAACAGCGAGGTCGGCCATCTCAATATCGGCGCCGGGCGCGTGGTGTACATGGACATCACCCGTATCGACCTGATGATCGAAAACGGCGAGTTGTTCCAGCATCCGGTGCTGCTCAACGCGATGAAGCACGCCGCCACCGGCGAGCGCCGCCTGCATCTGTTCGGCCTGACCTCCGATGGCGGTGTGCACTCGCTGCTGGAGCACGCCTATGCGATCCTGCGCATGTGCAAGGAGCAGGGCGTTACGCGGGTGTTCCTGCATTGCTTCATGGATGGCCGCGACACGCCTCCGACCAGCGGCGTGGGCTACATCGAGCAGGTCCAGCAGAAGTTGCGCGAGTACGGTGTGGGCAAGATTGCCAGCGTCATGGGCCGCTATTACGCCATGGATCGCGACAAGCGTTGGGAGCGGGTGCACAAGGCGGTCCAGGCGATGGTCAACGGCAACGCCGAGGGTGGCCGCTACGCCGATCCTGTGCGCGGCATGAAGGAGTCCTACAACCGCGAGGTAACGGACGAGTTCGTTCTACCGTTCATGCTTACCAATGGCAATCAGGAACCGCTGGCTACGATTCGCGAAGACGACGTCTGCATCAACTTCAATTTCCGCGCCGACCGGGCGCGCGAGATTACCCGTGCGTTGACGCGCAACAGCGGCATCACCCCGCAGGGAGGCCGCGAGCTGCCGGACGCGGAGGCGCTCGAGGCCCAGATCCCGCGCGAACTGGCGCCGCGCAACCTGCACTATGTCTGCATGACCGAGTACGATGCCGCCTTCCGGCTGCCGGCGGTGGTCCCGCCGGAGCGGCTGAACAACATCCTGGCGAACGTCATGGCGAACCTCGACCTGCGCAATCTGCGCGTGGCCGAGACCGAGAAGTACGCGCACGTGACCTACTTCTTCAACGGCGGTGTCGAGAAGCCGTTCGCGGGCGAGGAGCGCGCCCTGGTGCAGTCGCCCAAGGTCGCCACCTACGACCTGAAGCCGGAGATGAGCGCCGAAGGCGTAGCCGACAACGTGGTGAATGCCGTCGAGAAGGGCACCTTCGACGTGATCGTGGTGAACTTCGCCAATGCCGACATGGTGGGTCACTCGGGCAAGCTGGAGCCCACGATCAAGGCGATTGAAGCGGTCGATCATTGCCTGGGCCGCGTCTATAAGGCGGTCCGCGAGAAGGCGGGCGCGATGATCGTCACCGCCGACCACGGCAACGCCGAGACCATGATTGATCCCGTCACCGGAGGGCCACACACCTACCATACCTTGAACCCGGTGCCTTTCATCGTCGTCAGCGAGGATGGGCGGAACTTCGGCCTGCGCCAAGACGGCGCTTTGCAGGATATTTCGCCTACCGTTCTCGGCCTGCTTGGCCTGCCTCAACCCAAGGAAATGACCGGGCACGATCTGCGGGTGAAGTTGGCGGAAACAAAGTAGGCGACTAGATGTAGCGCCGGCGTCCCGCCGGCGCTACTAGAGCGCGCGAAGCGTGCGGCAGATGGTAGCCCCAGGCGTAAGCCTGGGGAGCCGTGCGCATTTTGATTTGGAGCCCCGGAGGGGCGATAGAGGGGCGATAGATTTCTTACGCCCCTCCGGGGCTAATTCCATGCGCTCTACTACACCCACGGCTCACGCCGAGGGCTACGATCTTTCGCCGCTGCGCGGCTGATTACTATACTAACCACTGACCACTCTTCGCTATAACGAGTGTAGTTGCACGACAATTTGAGTTTACTTGGAGCGCCGCTGCGAGTAGAGTTGAACTGCCATGGGTATGATCGCGCGCCAGGTGTGGAAGTGCGAACAATGCGGCTTTGAATGGCTGGCCACCACCGACCGGCCGCCGCTGCAATGCGCCTCCAGCAAGTGCCGATCGCGCAAATGGAACAAGAACGCCGGGCCCTCGGCCACGCCAAAGGCTGGCAGAGCTGAATTCATAAACGTCAGGAGCAGAGTGAGTATGTCACCTTCGCGGCAAACGGGCGCGAGCCCGCAGGCAGGTCGTCAGGCGGAAATTGCGGACGCTAAAGGCAAATTGGGAGTCATGATCCCCGGCATGGGGGCGGTCGCTACCACCTTCGTGGCCGGCGTGGAAGCGGTCCGCAAGGGCCTGGCTGCGCCCATCGGTTCGCTGACGCAGATGGGGACCGTTCGCCTCGGCAAGCGCACCGACGGCCGTTCGCCCAAGATCAAGGAATTTGTTCCTCTGGCCGCGCTGAACGATATGGTGTTCACCGGCTGGGACATCTTCGAGGACGACATGTATTCCGCCGCCAGCAAGGCCGGGGTGCTTGAGCGCTCGCTGCTGGACCAGATCAAGCCGTTTCTGGAAACGGTGAAGCCGCGCACCGCGGTCTTCGACCGCAATTACGTGAAGAAGCTCGACGGCCCGAACGTCAAGAAGGGCAAGAACAAGATGGAGCTGGCCGAGCAGCTTCGCGAGGACATGCGCGAATTCCGCAAAACCAGCGGGGCCGAGCGGCTGATCACCATCTGGTGCGGCTCGACCGAAGTGTTCCTGAAGCCGAGTGAGGTGCATTCCAGCATCGAGGCATTCGAGAAAGGGCTGCAGCAGAACGACGAGAACATCGCGCCGTCGATGATCTATGCCTACGCTTCGCTAAGTGAAGGCGTTCCGTTTGCCAACGGCGCGCCAAACCTGACGGTGGACATTCCTGCCATGCGCGAGCTGTCGCGGCTCAACGGTGCGCCCATCTGCGGCAAGGACTTCAAGACCGGTCAGACGCTGATGAAGACCATCCTGGCGCCCGGCTTCAAGGCGCGGCTGCTGGGGCTCAATGGCTGGTTCTCGACCAACATCCTGGGCAACCGCGACGGCGAGGTGCTGGAAGACCCCGGCTCCTTCAAGACCAAGGAAGAATCCAAGCTCTCCGTACTGGACCAGATCCTGCAGCCGCAACTGTATCCGGAGCTCTACGGCAATTTCACCCACAAGGTGCGCATCAACTACTATCCGCCGCGCGGCGACAACAAAGAAGGCTGGGACAACATCGACATCTTCGGCTGGCTGGGCTATCCGATGCAGATCAAAGTCGATTTCCTCTGCCGCGACTCCATTCTGGCCGCGCCCCTCGTGCTGGACCTGGTGCTGCTGCTCGATCTGGCGCAGCGCACTCCGGAGTTGAAGGGCCTCGGCCTCCAGGAGTGGCTGAGCTTCTACTTCAAGTCGCCCATGAGCGCCCCGGGCCTCTATCCGGAGCATGATCTGTTCATTCAACTGATGAAGCTCAAGAACACCCTGCGCTATCTACGGGGCGAGGAACTCATCACGCACTTGGGGCTGGAGTATTACGACTAGAGGCGAGGATCCGCTGCTGGGAATATCGCAGGAGAAGCTTGCCACGGATTTCACGGATCCAACGGATTTTCGCGGATGTTTTGAGAGCTCGCATCTGTGCCTATCCGTGTAATCCGTGGCCGTAATCCTCCTCGGATCACGTTCCGTGCAGCTCTAAACTGGCCTCCCGAGAGTCGTGTGGAATGACACCTCCGCAAGAACCCACCGCTCAACCCCGATAAAGGCGGCTCCCAAAAAATAACCCCACCCTTCGTCACCAGGACGAAGGGTGGGGCACCCGCGCGGTGAAAATTTAGCGAGGCTAAGCTACCTCCCTCCGCCAAGAGCGGAGAGAGGCAGAGCGTCCGCCGCATGTTAGTTGTTTCTAAGCATTGCTGCGAACGAAGAGTCGCACCAGCGTCTGGTTCAACAGCTGATGCGCCACCTCACCAAAGGTGATCGGCCCGGTAATGGAGCCGGTTTTCTTGCCTTCCAGGCCGGCATAGAGATAGTTCAGGATGCAGTTGCAGGAGAAGGCTGCGACCGTGCCGTTGGTGTGAGTCACAGCCTCAAACGCGGCGACGTAGTCGGCGACCGGTGCGGCAAACGTGTACTCTATCCCGGCGAATACCGGAGCATAGAACTTCACCGTGCCCGTGGCCTCGTCTACTGCCTGGACGCTCACATTCACGTAGCTGCCCGAGTAATTGGCAACCAGCGGAACCTGGGGATCCTTGCGCGCCTTGGCCATGTATTCCGCACAGTTCATCGGCTTCCCGTTCACCATGCACTCCTTGGCGCTGAAGCCGGAAGCGGGGAATGTGATGGTGTCGCCGGAACCAGGCCGGAAGACGTTCACGATGTCCAGTTCCGCGCTCTTATCTGCGGGAAGGGTCACATGCATGACCACGGCCGAGTCGCTGTAAGACTTGCCGGTGAGCCCGTCAAAGACCTTGGCTGGCTGCAGGCCGATTTGCGAGACGTGCACGCCGGAAACCCAGCCCACCACGGGCTTAAAAAAGATGTCTTTGTAGGTAGGAGCGTTCTCGGCATAGGCGCCGTGAACCGCACTGCCCGCCGGCAGGATCAGGAACGAAAAGCCGTTGTCCGGCCCATCTTCGCAGATCGAGGGCAGGGTCTGCGGCGTGTATTCGCGGATTTCGATCCCGGTCGCGCAAGCCGGTACCTCGTTGACAAATACCTGGGAGTCCGTGCAAACGCCACCGTTCGCGTCCATGAAGTAGGGGATCGTGCCTCCGATCCAGTTGCCTTTCGGCAGTTGAGACAGTGCTGACTCGCTTCCTGCCAGCAGCAACTTCTGTCCCGCAGCGATTTTCGCATTTACTTCGGAAATGGAATGAAGCATAGTTTGTCCTACCCCAAGAGTTGTTTCAGCTCGTCGCCGAAGACCTTCTCGTATTTAGTGAAGAACTCGTGCGTGTTCTGCACCAGTTGGTTCAGGTTGGCCGGCGTTGGACTCTTCTTGTAATTGAGCCGGTTGTTATGCACCAGTAAGTTGAGCGCCAGTTTGGAGCTCTGAAATTCCTTCGCGTCCGTGATGACTTTCTTCCAGCACGGATGGGTCACGGGAGGTATCATGGGCATCTCCTCCCGCAACATATCGGCATACCCCAACGTTTCTTTAACAATTTTTGGCAGTCTGACAACTTTTGTAGGAATTGCCACATCGAGGCCCTTCGCGCGTGCGGAACGAGTGGCCGGCGCGCACCCGCGACTGATGGCTGACGGCTGACGGCTGATGGCTGACGGCTGATGGCTGACGACTGATGGCTCTTTACCACACCCGGCAGGGCTTCTCGCGCACCATGGGCTGGCCGGGCTTGCACTGAAAGGCCTGCTGGAACTCCGGAAGATTCGAGATCACGCCGTTGATGCGGTACTTGCCGGGGGAGTGCGGATCGGTAGCCGCGTGCAGGCGCAGATTTTCCGGGCGTTCGTCTTCGCAGGCCCACTGTCCCATGCCGATGAAGAAGCGCTGCTCGGAAGTGAAGCCCTGGATCGGGTCCAGCTTTCGGCCGTCGGTCGCTTTCTTCCAGGCCATATAGGCCAGCAAGGTGCCGCCCAGGTCGGCGACGTCTTCGCCCGCGGTTAAGTCGCTGTTGATGTGGATGTCGTCGACAACGAGGTACTGCTTGTATTGATCCTTCACGCACTGGACGCGCTGGTTGAAGCGTGCGGCGTCGTCCTTGGTCCACCAGTCGCGCAGGTTGCCTTGTGCATCGAATTGGCGGCCTTCGTCGTCGAAACCATGGGTCAACTCATGTCCGATGGTCGAGCCGGTATTGCCGTAGTTGGGCGCGTCGTCCTCTTTGGGATCGTAGAGCGGCGGTTGCAGCACGCCCGCCGGGAAGTTGATGTCGTTCATCTGCGGATCGTAGTAGGCGTTGACCGTGGGCGGGGTCATCCCCCATTCGCCGCGGTCCAGGGGTTTGCCGATCTTGGCCAGCTCGCGTTTGGATTCGAAAACCATCGCGCGCTCGACGTTGCCGAGGAAATCGCCGCGCTGGATGTCCACGCTGCTGTAGTCGCGCCACCGGTCGGGATAGCCGATCTTGTTGCGCATGGTGTGCAGTTTTTCCAGGGCTTTTTTCTTAGAGTCGCCACCCATCCAGGGGAGGGAGCGAATATCGGCGTCCATGGCCGTTTCGATCTGCTCCGTCATATCGAGGGCGCGCTGATTGGTTTGCGATGAGAAGGTGCGGCGGACGAACTCCTGGCCGAGCGCTTCGCCCAGGTCGCGATCCACCCACTGCACGCACTTTTTCCAGCGTGGCTGCTGCTCGGTCACCCCGCGCAGCGTCTTGTAGTAAAAATCGAAATTGGCTTCGACGAACTTCGAGGAGAGATATGGCGCTTTAGAACTTAACAGGTGCCAGCGCAGGTAAGTCTTCCAGTCCTCGATGGGATGCGCTTTGAGCTGCGCGTCGAGCGTCTTGTAGAACCCGGGCTCGGCGACGTTGATCTGCTTCACCTCGGCCGCGCCGCTGGCGGCGAGATAGCCGGTCCAGTCGAAATCCGGGGTGAGCTGCTGCAGTTGGGCGCGCGTCATCACGTGGTAAGTCGCATAGGGGTCGCGTAGTTCGACGCGCGTGAGCTGCGACTTGGCGAAGGCTGTCTCGATCTCCATTACGGTCTGCGCTTCCTTTGCGGCAGCGGTGGGCGCGTCGCCCGACAACTCCAGCATCTGCTGCACGTGAGCCACATACTTGCGCCGCAGCTCCTGGGAACGCGGGTCGGTCTTGGTGTAGTAGTCGCGGTCGGGCAGGCCGAGTCCGCCGGCGTAGGCCCAGGCAATCACGTTGTTGGCATTGCCGTAGTCCTGGTCCGAGGTGAAGAAAAACATCATGCTGCCGCCGTGGAAGCTGCGGGTGCGCAGGTGCAGGCGGGCCAGCAGCGGAGGAAGGTCGCGCACCGACTGCAGCGCGGCGATCTCCGTCAACTCGGGCTCAATCGGAGTAGTGCCAGCCTTTTCGACGGTCGCAGTATCCATGCAGGCGGCGTAGTAGTCGCCGATCTTCTGCTGGACCGGTGTACGGGAATCTACCCCAGCCAGCGCCGCGCTGGCTGGGGCCCCCGGCACAGACGGCTGCGCGGCGTCTTCCAGAATGCCCCAGAGGAACTGCTGATTTTCGTCCGCCAGTTTGCCGTAGACGCTCCAGGAAGCCTCGTCGGCGGGGATGGGATTGGCCTTCATCCAGCCGCCGCAAACGTACTGGTAAAAATCCGCGCAGGGGTCGGCGGTGCGGTCCATCGCGTTGACATCGAGGCTCGGGGTGTAGGGAAGCGCCTGCAAGGGCTGCTTGGGCTTCGCTGTTGTGACCGGCGTTTGCGGGGCGGCGGCAACGCCGGGCTTCGACTCGACTTGCGCACAGGCGGTTAGCCCGAGAACTACGCAGGTGATGCCAACAATCGGGTACTGCAGGAATCCAGGGATCTTCATCTTCGGCATCTTCGGCTCCGTGGCGAACTACGGAGTGTACAGGAACGCCGCGGATGTGGGGAAACGCGATGGAGGAAGGCTGCGCTGCATCCTGGTTAGAAGGCCTGTTACCGACATCTATTGCGATGAGCGGCAATTCTCGCAACGAGGGCAACTGCGCACCAACTCCCCAATAGACCGGGGATGAGGTAGATAAACAAGAGCGGTACTACATCTCTCGCCTCTGACCATGGCCGTGTAAACAGACCTAAGTTCAAGTGATCGGCTATAAGGATGACGGCGCCCGCTGCCACAATGGAGCAGAATCCAAAGGTAACGGGGGCAACCAGAGCTTGAAGTTTGTATCGCCGCCATCGTGGAACCGTGAGACAGACCAAGAACGCGACGACGGAAATCAATATGAATGGTGCTGCATAAATTACCTGCATTGAACATCGCCCCTGCTGATATTAGCTCGGAGGGGCGTGAGAAACCACAGGCGTCCGATAGCTGATGAAGAGTCCCCTTTGTAAGAACGTGAACCGAGTTTTTCCCCAACCGGTTGGATGAGGCAGCCCAAAATGCGGCCTGCCGTGTAGGTTTGGCAGGCCGCAGGGTGGCGCAAACTGCAGCGAAGTTATGCTTCCGAAGCGGGACGCATGCTTCCCGTGCGCAGGTAGCGGGCGTGCCAGCTAAGGCACTCGGGCAGCAGGTGCGGCGTGTGGTGTCCATAGGACAGGCTGTTGGCTCGGTTGAAGTAGTCCTTGAGCAACGGCTTGAAGTCCGGATGGGCGCAGTTCTCGATGATGACCTTGGCGCGATTCTTGGGCGACAGGCCGCGCAGGTCGGCCAGACCCTGCTCGGTGACGATCACGTCCGTATCGTGTTCGGTGTGGTCCACGTGGGAAACCATGGGGACAATGGTCGAAATCGAGCCACGCCCCGCCAAGGATGGCGCCATGAAGATGGCCAGATAGCCGTTGCGGGCGAAGTCGCCTGAACCGCCGATGCCATTCATCACGCGCGAACCCATGATGTGGGTCGAGTTCACGTTGCCGTAGATATCGGCCTCGATAATGCCGTTCATGGCGATTACGCCGAGCCGGCGGATGAGCTCCGGATGGTTCGAGATCTCCTGCGGCCGGAGAATAATCTTCTCCTTGAACTCCTTGATGTTCAACATGACATCGTCCAGCGCCTGAGGGCCGAGGGAGAAGGCGGTGGCCGATGCGTAGGAGAGTTTCCCCTTGCGCAGCAGACTGATCATGCCATCCTGAACGACTTCGGTGAAGGACGTCATGTTCTCGAACGGCGCCTCTTCCAGGCCGAAGAGCACGGCATTGGCGATGTTGCCCACGCCCGACTGCAGGGGCAGCAGGCTCTCGGGGATGCGGCCCTTCTTCACTTCCCATCCCAGAAACTCCAGGATGTGGCCGGCAATGCGCTTCGAACCCTCGTCGGGATCCTTGAACGGGCTGCTGCGGTCCGGCGTGTCGGTGGGGACGACCGCGACCACCTTGTCCAGCGGAACCTTCAGGTAAGGGCTGCCGATGCGCTGGCCGGCCTCAACCAGGGGAATGGGCTTGCGGTTCGGGGGCATTCCGATCGAGTAATAGATGTCGTGCATGCCTTCCAGTTCGGCCGGCTGCCACGAGTTGACTTCCAGAATGATTCTGTCCGCCTGCTCGATCCAGGACTTATTGGTGCCGAGCGAGGAGCTGGGAACGACGCGCCCATCCTCCAGGATGGCGCTGACCTCGATCAGGGCTATATCCATCTTGCCCAGGAACCCGTACTCCACATATTGGCCGACATGGCTGAGATGGATGTCCATATAGTCCATCTCACCGGCGTTGATGCGCTTGCGGGTTTCCGGATCGGACTGATAGGGAACGCGCAGTTTAATACCATCGACCATGCCCAGAGCTCCATCCAGCTCTGGCCCGGTGGAGGCGCCCGTGAAGACGCCCACTTGGAACTTCTGGCCACGGAGGTTAGCGTCCGCGACCCGGCGAGCGAGCGCCAGTGGGACGGCCTTCGGGTAGCCAGACCCAGTAAAACCACTCATGCCGATTTGGTCACCGTTATTGATCAAAGCGGCAGCTTCTTTGGCGCCCACAATCTTCGCGGCGAACCCGGGATTAAGAACGCGCGATGACCCCAGACCAGGTGATGTCATGGACCTCTCTTTAGAGACTGATTGGAGTTAACCTGACGGTTAACGAATAAGATATGGTGGTTTGTTGCTGTACAGCAACAGGATTCTGGCCTATTTAACGTTTTTCACCCTAATTGGTCAGATCTTTGTCGTAACCCTTTTAGGTGGTTGCCCCCGGTATGGCAACTCCAACGCGCGGTGAGGGTGCCCCACATCTGCCCGGTTTTGGCAGATGTGGGTCTTTACTTTCATGCTTTTGCCGCTGATTTTCGCTGATCAACGCTGATCACTCTTGGGAGTGTCTAGACCATCAGCGTTCATCAGCGAAATCAGCGGCTTCGTTTTTCGGCTTCTTTCTCCGCGATAGAGCCTAGTGGAAGGCCTCCAGGTTCACCATAGTACCAATCGTGCGCCTGCCACATCTAAGCACGTGGGTAGTGCATTGCTGTCGGGTGCAGTGCTGGAAGCCATGAACAATCCTCTGAAGCTAAAGCGGATCCATCATGTCGAGTTCTGGGTCGGCAATGCCAGGCAGGCCGCCTTCTACTACCGGAAGGGGTTCGGCTTCTCGCAGGCGGCGTACGCCGGCTTGGAGACCGGCAATCGTCAGCTAACCTCCTACGTTCTCCAGCAGGGCAAGGCGAACTTCATCCTGAGCACGCCGTTGTGCCCGGACCACCCCGCCGGTGAACACCTCAAGAAGCACGGCGACGGGGTGCGGGACATCGCGCTGGAAGTCGCGGACGCCGATTTCGCTTTCGAGGAGGCGGTGCGGCGAGGCGCGAAGCCCGTATTTCCGCCTCGCGATGCCGCCGACGCGCATGGCGCTATCCGCCATGCCGCGGTTCACACCTACGGCGATACCATCCACTCGCTGATCTCCTACAAGGATTACCAGGGGCCATTCCTGCCGGGATTCGTGGAAGCGAAGGTGCCGGGCGAGGAGGTGGGAGTCCTGCGCGTCGATCACATGGTGGGCAACGTCGAGCTTGGCAATATGAACGTATGGGCGGATTATTACCGCGATGTCTTCGGTTTCAAGCGCTTCCTCAGCTTCGATGACAAGGACATCTCGACCGAGTACAGCGCGCTGATGTCGATCGTGATGTCGGACGATTCCTACTCGGTGAAATTCCCGATCAACGAGCCTGCCCCGGGCCGGCGCAAGAGCCAGATCGACGAGTATCTGGAGGCCTACGGCGGGCCGGGCGTGCAGCACATCGCGCTGCAGGTGAATGACATCGTCGAAACCGTGGACAAGCTGCAGAAGAATGGGTTGGAGTTCCTGCGGGTCCCGGATTCCTACTACGATGTGTTGCCGCAACGCGTGCCGCATCTGGACGAGTCGCTGGAAGAAATCAGGCGGCTGGGCATCCTGGTGGATTGCGATAGTGACGGCTACCTGCTGCAGATCTTCAGCAAGCCGGTGGAAGACCGGCCCACGCTGTTTTTCGAGATTATCCAGCGAAAGGGAAGCCGCGGCTTCGGCAAAGGCAATTTCAAGGCGCTGTTCGAGGCCCTGGAACTCGAACAGGCGCGGCGCGGGAACCTGTAATGGCAACCATGAAAAGCAGCGTACCTACTCTGATTCGACCGTCCGCGGGGTCCCCGGCAAGCGCAGATGTTGCGCTTGCTGGGGTGCAATACCATAGCGGCTTCGGCAACGAATTCGCCAGTGAAGCCGTTCCCGGCGCATTACCCGTGGGGCAGAACGCACCGCAGCGTGCGCCTCTCGGGCTTTACACCGAACAGCTCAGCGGGACGCCGTTTACCGCGCCTCGCGCGGCCAACCGGCGGTCCTGGCTGTACCGCATACGACCCTCGGTGATGCACAAGCCGTATCGTCCGCTGCCCAACGGGCTGTTGCGAAGCACTCCCTTCGGCGAAGTGGCTACGCCACCCAACCAGTTGCGCTGGGACCCGATCCCAGTGCCGGACCAAGCCACGGATTTTGTCGATGGCCTGATCACACTGGCCGGCAACGGCGATTCGTCGATGCAAACGGGCGTGGCAATCCACATCTACGCCGCAAACCGTAGCATGGTGGACCGCGCCTTCTACAACGCCGATGGTGAGTTGCTGATCGTCCCTCAACTGGGCGGGCTGCTGATCCACACCGAGTTCGGCGGGATCGAGTTGAAGCCGGGCGAGATTTGTGTCATTCAGCGCGGCATCAAGTTCCGGGTGGAACTGCTGGAGCAGGCGGCGCGCGGCTATATCTGCGAGAACTACGGGGCGCTGTTCCGCCTGCCGGACCTGGGGCCAATTGGCGCGAATGGCTTGGCGAATCCGCGCGATTTCCAGACCCCGCACGCGGCCTACGAAGACCGTGAAGGCGATTTCCGGGTAGTGGCAAAATTTCTTGGCTTGCTATGGGAGGCGCAATACGATCACTCGCCGCTCGACGTGGTGGCGTGGCATGGTAACTACGCGCCATACAAGTACGATCTGACGCGCTTCAACTGCATGAACAGCGTCAGCTTCGATCATCCCGACCCGTCGATTTACACCGTGCTTACCTCGCCATCCGAGATTCCCGGCACGGCTAACTGCGATTTCGTCATCTTTCCGCCGCGCTGGATGGTGTCCGAGCACACCTTCCGCCCGCCGTGGTTCCACCGCAATTTCATGAACGAGTTCATGGGGCTGATCGTCGGCGAATACGACGCCAAGGCCGAGGGATTCGTACCCGGAGGATGCAGCCTGCACAACTGCATGTCGGGGCACGGCCCGGACGCGGCGACCTATGAGAAAGCCTCGACGGCAGAACTCAAGCCGCAGTTTCTGGGAGACACCCTGGCGTTCATGTTTGAGACCCGGTTTATCTGCCGCCCGACCAAGTACGCCATGGATAACGCCCAGCTTCAGCACGACTACTTCGAGTGCTGGCAGGGACTGAAGAAGAACTTCAAGCCGGAGCCCAAGTGAGCCGTTGTCATTCCGAGCGAAGCGAGGAATCCCTATACTTACGCCACTGATAGCGATTCCTCGCTTCGCTCGGAATGACAAGCTAGAGCGGAGCAGCGCGCCTATTCTTTTCCGTTGCGGAGTGAAAGATCTATGCATTTAGCGAATCCCCGCAAGCAACGCGAATCCGGGAAGAGCGGAGCGTCCGCCTTCGTGCGTGCGCTCATGGCCGGATTGATTGACTACGCCGGCCTGTTTCCGCCCGCCGGGCTCAGCATGGAGAGGGCTGTTACCGCTTACGCGCACTATAAGGACGGCGAACATGCCTGGATGTTGGGACGGTTTGTCGTGCCTGTGGAGCGCCTGGACGAATTCGCGGGCGCCCTTACCGGCATAGAAACTTCAAGCCCGTGGAGGTTGTCGGCGCTGGCGGGTGATAATGTCGATGCGGATTTAGAAGTGATCGCTGAATTCAATCGGGCCTTCTCCGCCAAGGCTGTGGTTGACGTCATTGAGATCCGGCTTGAGGGTGAGTTTCTGCTACAGCCTCAGGTCGTTCTGGACGCGGGACTTATGCCATATTTCGAAACGGTGCCCGTGCACGCGACGCCGTTTTGGCTCTGGGCGGAAAGCGGCGCGCGTGCCAAGCTGCGCACCGGAGGCATTGTTCCGGGCATGTTTCCGCCGCCCGAAGTAATAGCGGATTTCCTCTTCCAGTGTGCTGCGGCTCAGCTCCCCTTCAAGGCAACTGCCGGATTGCATCATGCGTTGCGCTCGATTCGTCCCCTGACCTACGATCCCGATTCGCCCAGCACGCTCATGTACGGTTTCCTGAATGTCTTCCTCGCCGCTGGGTGGGCATGGAAGGGCGCCTCGCGCGAGGAGATCGTGCAGATTCTCGAAGAGCGCGACCCGGCTGCGTTCGACTTCAGAGAAGACGCGGTTCGCTGGCGTGGCCAATCACTTAGCGCGGCACAGATCCGCGAGATGCGAGAGCGGTTTGCGATTTCGTTCGGCTCGTGCTCCTTCGAGGAGCCCATCGCAGAGCTTGAGGCGCTTTGCGGGCGTGAGGAGCGCAGCGACGGGAGCCGGGGTCCCCAGAACGCGCCGTAGTTGCGCGTTTTGGGGTGGAAGAGTCCGCAGCCGAAATCCTGAGGGAGCGTAGCGGAGTCGAAGGATCTTCTGATCAATCATGCATGCGAAGACCTATCTCCTGAACGAAACGCACGACCCTGCAGCGCGCTCGTGGGTGAAGTCCGCCAATGCGCCGGGATGCGATTTTCCCATCCAGAACCTGCCTTACGGCGTCTTCGATCGCGGCAAACCGGTGCCGAGCATTGGGGTTGCCATTGGTGATTCCGTGCTCGATCTCTCCGGCGCCTGCCGCGCAGGGTTGGTGCCTGAGCTGGAGACCGTGGTCTGCGAAGCCTTGCAGGAGGAGACACTGAATGCGCTGATGGGCCTTGGCGTAGAGCGCTGGCGGGCGTTGCGGCGCAGCCTCTTTCGCATGCTGCGCGAGGGTTACGAAAAGCGCGAGGAAGTGGCGGCGTATCTGACGCCGATTGCTGAAGTCGAAATGCTCGTCCCGGCGCAGGTCGGGGACTACACGGATTTCTATGCCTCGATTGATCACGCCACCAATGTGGGCAGCATGTTCCGCCCGGATAATCCGCTGTTGCCCAACTACAAGTGGGTGCCGATCGGCTATCACGGGCGGGCCTCGTCGATCGTAATAAGCGGGACGGCGGTGAAGCGTCCGGCCGGCCAAATCAAACCCGAAGGCGCAGACGCGCCGGTGTATGGACCGAGCCGGCGGCTGGATTACGAACTCGAAGTTGGAGCCTTGATCGGAGGCGGCAACGAGCTGGGCTCGCCCGTGCCGATTGATGAAGCCGGGCAGCACGCGTTCGGCCTGTGCCTCGTCAATGATTGGTCGGCGCGCGATGTGCAATCCTGGGAATATCAGCCGCTGGGGCCATTTCTCGCCAAGAGCTTCACCACCACGATTTCACCCTGGGTCGTAACCATGGAAGCGCTCGCTCCCTTTCGCGTGCCGGCGCGCACGCGTGCGGAAGGCGATCCCAAGCCCTTGCCTTACCTGTTAGGGGGAGAGGATCAGAGGTGCGGCGCAATCGACCTCACGCTGGAGGCGTATCTGAGTTCGTCCAAGATGCGCCAGCAGGGTATGCCGCCGCAACGCCTGAGCCGTGGTAGTTTCCGCGACCTGTATTGGACCCTGGCGCAGTTGATCGCGCATCACACATCGAACGGTTGCAACCTTCGTCCCGGGGATTTTCTTGCCAGCGGCACGGTCTCGGGCAAGGGTCCGGATTCGCGCGGGTGCATGCTGGAGCTGACATGGAAGGGCACACAGCCATTTGCGCTGCCTAACGGCGAGAAGCGCAGCTTCCTGGAAGACGGCGACGAAGTCACGATGCGCGGGTATTGCGAGAAAGACGGCATTCACATTGGGTTTGGTGAGTGCACGGGGAGGATCAAAGGGTAAGCGAAGTAGCGCCGGCGTCACGCAACCCGCGCCCGCTCCGCGAAGTATTGCGTCACCTTGTCCGCGCTGATCTCGGTGAAGCTGCGGATGACCCACGTCGCCCCGTTCTGTTGCAGGGCCGCCGAATCCGCGCCCTGGTGGCGGTCCACTCCAAGCACCAGACCGAAATTGCCGCGCTGGCCGGCCTCCACGCCGGAGATCGCGTCCTCAATGATCATTGAGCGCCGCGGGTCGGCTTCGGGAATCAATTTGTGAAGGCAGGCTAGAAAAATGTCCGGCTGCGGCTTGCCGCGCAAGGCCATCTCTTCACTGACGATGCCATCCACGCGCTGCTCGAACAGATCGAGCAGGCCGACGCGAATCAGGATCGGCGCCGCATTCTTGCTGGAGGAAGCCAATCCGATCTTGGTGCCTCGTTGTTTCAACTCACGGATGAAGCGAACGCAGTCCGGATCTACATCGACGCCCATCTCATCGACTTTCTTCACGAACAGGGCGTTCTTGCGATTGCCCAGCCCGCAGATCGTTTCGGCCTCCGGCGAATCGGAGGGGGTGCCGTAAGGAAGGTTAATACCTCGTGAGGCGAGGAATGCAGCCACGCCGTCATAGCGCGGGCGGCCATCGACGTAGGCGCGGTAGTCGGTGTCAGAGTCAAACGGTCGAAAGGGGTCGCGGAAATGTTCTTCGCGCGAGCGTAGGTAAGAGTCGAACAGCTCCTTCCAGGCTGCGGCGTGCACCCGGGCGGTGAAGGTAACAACGCCATCCAAATCGAAGACTGCGGCTTCCGGGCCGTTGTACTGCATACCACACCATCTTTCTTCAGGCTGTGCAGAAGAGAAGCACCGGGCAGCCCGAGTTGCGGATGACGCAATCGACCGCCCCGGAGTGCTGTTCCTTCCACGGGCCGTGCCAGGGCAGGACCACCAGGTCGGCGTTGTGATCGCGGGCAAACTGCGCGATCTCGGAGCCGGTCTGGCCGCCGGCCACCAGCAGGCGGAACTTGAACGAGGCAGGCGGAGCGCCGAGAGCGAGCATGCGGCCCATGAACTCGTTGGCCCACGCCGGCCACTCGTGCTGCGGCTGGTCCATGTAGAGCGGGGCAGGAAGGCTGCCTAGCTCCTGAGGGCGCTCGGCGCCGCCTCCCGCGACGTGCAAAGCAACCACCTCGGCCCCGGCGCGCTGGGCCAGATCGGCCACCGGACTGAGGGCCGCGTCGGCGCTGGGCGATCCGTCATGCGCCATCACGACGCAGCGGAGATGCCATTCCTGGTGGCCACGATCCGGGGTGACGAAAATGATCCGCTGTGAACCGAGCGCCAGCAGTCCGTCCGCAACCGAGCCGAGGGCTTTGTCTTGTTCCGGGTCAGCGGTGTGAGTGCACATCACGATCGCCGAATCGTGCAGCTCGCTCGCCAATTGCCGGATCGCCTCCAGTGGTTGCCCGGCGGCTTGATGGAGCACCGCGCTACGCAGATCATCGCGCTGCAGGCCCAGTTCTTCCAGAGTTGCCCGGGCTCCGGTCACCTGCTGCCCCACGTGCAACACGTGAATGGTTGCGCCTTCCAATTCCGCCAGGGTCCGCGCTACAGGCAGTGCCAACTTGGCAGCCTCGCTCCCGTCCAACGGAACGATCACGTGGTGGAGCACCTTCGCGCGTTGGGCGGTATCACGCAACGGGCCACCCCAATCCCGTATGGCTGCCGTCATCAGAGCCTCCTTCTAGCGCCGGTTGGCCAGGGTGCGGCCTTGGTGCCAGTTGCTCCACCCGCTCCCGCTGTGCTCGCTGACGTACTGCGGTCCCGCACGGACAACCGTCTCCAGACCGCTGCCGAGTTGGATGCGCAGCCCATCCGCGCCATCTTCAACCTGCACCTGCACCGCATCCGGCTGCATGCTCACGCGCAGCTTGCGGCCGCGATACTGCAGCGGGAAGGACAACCGCTGCCACTCGGGCAGAAGGTGAGGGTGGAAGGTGAGCACGTCGCCGCGCGGCTGAAATCCGGCGAATCCCATGATCACCGCTTGCCAGAGCCCGCCGATGGCTGCCGCATGCACCCCGCCGGCGGCGTTGCCCATGTTGTTGCCCAGGTCGATCTCGCGGGCCATCGTGAGGTAGTGCCGGGCCCGCTCCATCTCGCCGAATCGGGCTGCCATCAAGGCATGAATCGAGGGGCTCAGCGAGCTGCCGTGTCCGGTTCGCGGCTCGTAATAGTGGAAGTTCGCCCGGCGAACCTCGTCCGGGAACTGGTCCCAAAGCAGGTACATGGCCATGACGACGTCCGCCTGCTTGACCACGTTGGTTTGCTGAATCCGCTCGTGGCCGAGGATCACATCCATGGCCGCGTTGCGCGGCTCGTAGGCGGGCAGGTCGACCGGCTCGCGCTGATAGTACCCCTCGAATTGCTCGAAGAGCTTCGTCTGCTCGTCGAAATCGACACACATGCTGTGGGCGATCCTGGCCCACTCGGCAAGTTCGCCACGCTGAAGCGCCAGTTCTTTCGCCAGCTCCCGCCAACGGCCTGGCCAGCGCTGCTCCAGCATGGCAGCCAAGTCGAGCCCGCATTGCAGGTTCCATGCCGCCATGATGTTGGTATAGGCGTTGTCGTCGACGTTCTCGTGGTATTCGTCCGGTCCGATGACGCCGCGGATGTGGTACAAACCATCGTCCTCAAACCGGCCGCGAGAGGCCCAGAAGCGCGCCGTCTCCAGGATGATCTCCGCCCCGGCCTCGAGCAGGAAGGATTCGTCCTGGGTGGCCTCCCAGTATTGCCACACGGCGTAGGCGACATCGCAGGTGATGTGCAGCTCCATTTCGCCGTTTAGCACCTCAATGACATTGCCTTTTAAGTCGATCACGTAACGAGGCGTGGTCTCCTCGCCGGTGTCGGCCGCCTCCCAGGGATACATCGCTCCACGACAGTGAAATTTCTTCGCCTTGTCGCGGGCGGCGGGAAGGGTGTGATAGCGGTACATCAGCAGCGCCCGCGCCGAGAGCGGCTGAGTGAACGTCAGGAACGGTGCCATGTAAATCTCGGTGTCCCAGAAAACGTGGCCTTTGTAAGCCTCGCCGCTAAGCGCGCGCGCGCCGATGGAGACGTACTCGTCCTCGGGATTGGCGGTGCTGAGCAGGTGGTATTCGGCGAAGCGCAGGGCGAGCTGCAGGGGATCATCGCCCACGAGATCCACGTCGGCTTCGTGCCAGTGGTGTTCCCAGGCGCGTTCGTGGGCGGCCACCGCGTCCCGGATGCCGGAAGGGAAGAAGCGATTGACGTGGGTGACGGCGGCGTCAAGAGGATCGTCTACATCGCGCGAGGTGTAGATAGAGACCAGCCGGTCGAGGCGGTACTCGGTGCCCGTCTCCACATCCAGGTCGAAACGTTCCGTAATGCGGCGGTCGGTCACGTCGATTTGCCGCGTGGCCGCGTCGGTATTGCCGGTGCAGAGGAGTTGGCTGGCGGCGCCGAAGGCCACGGTGATGTCGCGGGCGGTAGACTTCAGCGCCAAGGGCAGAATGTTGTGCCGGGTGGCGCTACGCCGCGTCTTCCAACTGTCCGGCGGAGGCGACGGCCGCGACTTGGCCGACAATTCGATGCTGGTTTCCAGTTGCAGCTTGCCGCTGTAATTCTCCGGCGTAATCACCACCGATTGCACCAGCAGGTGGCGATCCGCGATGGAGGCGAGCCGGAAGGAGGCGATTCGCGTGATCCGGCCGCACTGGTTGCGGTGGCGCCATTCGCGAAAGAGGATGCCATGGCGCAGGTCCAGAATGCGGCGGTGCTCGAGGATCTCGCCACGGTCCAGGCTGAGAGGTTCGCCTTCCACCCAGGCGCGGACCCCGGTCCAGTCCGGCAGCAGCAGGAATCCGGGGACGGCGTAGGGCTGGTCCTCGATCTCGAATACCCCGGCCGCAAACGTGGCCGGAGCCGAAAGGGGAGTTCCCTCGGCGAGCGATCCGCGATTGCCGATGTAGCCGTTGGCGATGGCAAACAGGGACTCGATTTCGTGCTCGCGCGCCAGGGTAAAGCCTTCATCGACCAACAGCCAATGCGGATCCTCGGTGGGCTGCGCGATGGCGCTCTTGCCCGCCGCCTTCGCCACTTGGCCGAGGTTTATGGTCTGCGATTCGGGAGGCATCGGTTGGGCTTCCGCACGGGGAGAAGACTCGGGATACTGCATGCCTGCCTCTTGAGGCCAATGGGAATAAGAGTGCTGACATTTGGATGAACGGTGGGGCCGTGTGGTCGTATAAGCAAATGGCCCGGGCCAAAATATCTCAACCCGCCTCGAAAGAGGCTCCGCCAGCCACTCCGATCTAGCAGGACAGTCGGCCTCCCATTTAGGGTGGCCCGAAAGTAGAACCAGCGACAGAATCAGGTACGGAAACACGCGGACAAAGTGGCCAGTGAGTCCCTGGGAAGAAGTTCAACGCAGTATGCGCGAAACTCCAAACCGGCAGGCGTGTTTCACGGAGTGTAGGTCGAAATGAAACCCGTATTCCAACTCGGTGGCAGGCGTTATCTGGGACACCCAATCAGCGCGGAGCGCCTGTTGGGGATCTATCGCCCGGTGCGGTTGATCACGGCCCTGTTCTACAGCTATGTGGTTGCCGCCGCTTACTGCCGCGCCGCCGTGCGCGACGAGCGTTGCGGGTTCCCTTGCACCGCAGCCATGGAGTGGAGAAACGCCGCCGAACTGTTCGCTCCGGAAGGAAAATTGTCCGACCGTTGCTGGCGCGAATGGGAACGGATCATGCGCCTACCCCGCCGCTGTGCCGCCCCGATCGACGAACATTCCGGCGCGCCTCAGCAGGATGTAATTACGATCAGCCCAGAGCGCCGCCTGCGCCGGGCAGTCCTGCTGCATCACCACCGCCGCATGGCGGCGTGAGGGTGGCCACCCTCCGTTCCCGTTTTGGAATTGCTTGTGGTATGCCCTGTTCACAACAGTAATCTCGAAAACAGCATCGTTTCCGCGTAAAGTGCCTTCATGGTGGAATTCTTCGTCACAATCGGGATTTGCGGGGTCCTCGTCCTGCTCCCGCCGATTCTCGCCATCTGGGCGCTGCGGCAGTTCAGAACCGCCAGCAGTCCGGGCAGATGGCGAGTTGCTCTTGCGTGGGCGGTCTTGGCGGATTGGATTCTGCTGGTTGCATTCTGGGTTTTGCACCATGCGAGTAAAGTCGGCAAGCACTACACGACTACACGCCTAGCGGACGGCTTCTTACTCATTACACTGCTGCTCCTCATCGGGGCGGCTGTTAGGTCCAGCTGCAGATGGAAGCTGTCCTTCGCAGCCGTTGTCTTACTCTGTTCTTGGACTGGGACGGAACAGCTTTGTGCCTTTGATGGCGAGGGCTCCTCCTTGAGCGTTCTTATCACCATGGCAGAGGACAAGGTCGTTCGTTCTCCGGGAGACAGCACCTTTGTCGCACTTCACAAGATGGCGAATTACCAAAAGAGGGGGTACTACGATGCAGCCATCGATGTGGGGAAGGCGTGGACAACCGCGTACCCTATCGACGGCAGCAATGACAAGGTGTTCATCGGAATCGCGTCAGCATACCTAGCAAAGGCAAGGCGTGACCGAGCACATGCCGATGATTACATCCGCGAGGCTCTCCTGTATCGCGACAAGGCGCTGGCAACCGCCTCAGACCCCGAGCTGGGAGTGTATAGCATGTCTACTATCCACGACCTTGCAGTCATTTCCGAGTACGCGGGAGACCTCTCGGCTGCGCAACGGTGCGTGCAATACAGAAACACTATTAAGTTGTACGACCACCTCATTACGCGGCTCACGGACAAGAGGGACGAAATAACACATCGATTCGTTCCCGACCCAAATGACCTCACCGTCGCCGATGTGGATTGCTGGGCCGACCAGACGCATGATGCGATGGCAGAAGTGCGTGAGAAGCAAAAGCGGTCTGCTTGCCAGTGACACTGCACGCAGTAGTTGTTGAGAAATCCCCTTAGCACCAACGGTGTTGTGCCTCAGCCACCTGATGTCCGCTCCCTATCCGCGTAGCTAGAACCGCAGCGCGATGTGGTAGGCAATCAGTGCGGAAACGTAAGCCACGGCCGTCATGTAGCTGAATTGCAATGCAGGCCACTTCCAGCCGTTGGTCTCGCGGCGGACTACCGCAATAGTAGATATGCACTGCATGGCAAAGGCGAAGAAGACCAGCAGCGCGATCGCGGCAGCCGGGGTGAGCGCATGGCGAAGGGCCTGCTGCAGGTCCATGGCGTGCGATTCGGGATCGATCCCGTACAGCGTGCCGAGGGTGGAGATAATGACCTCTCGGGCGGCAATCGACGCAACCAGCCCCACCCCGATCTTCCAGTCAAAGCCCAGGGGAGCGATCGCAGGTTCCACCACGTGGCCAAGCTTCGCCAGCACGCTGGCTTGGATTTCCGGTGGCTGGCCGTGATGCATGGGGAGGTTGGTCAAAAGCCACAGCACCAGCGAGACGCCAAGGATCACGGTGCCGGCCCGATAGAGGAACGCCTTCGAGCGGTCCACCAGGCGCAGGCCGAGCGAACGCAAGGTGGGCCAGCGATAGGGCGGCATCTCCATGATGAAAGCCGCGTCTTTGCTGCGAAGGATGGACGATTTCAGAATCTTGGCCGTGAACACCGCCATGACAAACCCCAGCGCATAAAGCCCCAGCATCGAGGCGGCGCGCGTGCCGAACAGCGGGCCAAGCAAGGGACGGTTGGGGATGAAGGCGGCGATAATCATGGTGTAGACCGGCAGGCGCGCCGAACAGGTCATGAAAGGCGAGATCATGATGGTCGCCATGCGGTCGCGCTTGCTCTCGATGGTGCGGGTGGCCATGATCGCGGGCACCGCGCAGGCATACGCCGAAAGCAGCGGGATGAAACACTTGCCGTTTAGTCCTACCCGCGCCATGGTGCGGTCGGCGATCACCGCCGCGCGCGCCAGATAGCCGGAATCTTCCAGGATGCCAATGACCAGGAACAGCAGCAGGATCTGCGGCAGAAAGACCAGCACCGAGCCCGCGCCCTTCCAGACGCCGTTGAGCACCAGCGATTTCAGGACGCCCTCCGCCATGTGCGCGGTGCTGCGCTCGCCCAGCGTTTGAATCAGGTTCTGGAAGGCATTCGACAGCGGCTGGCCGATGGTGAAGATGGTCTGAAACACGGCGAGAATCACCACGGCAAAGATGATCGCTCCCCAAGCCTTGTGCAGGAAGAGCGCATCCAGGCGCTGGGTCCAGATCGGGGCCACCGGGCGGCGATACGAAGCATTGGAGCCGACGCGCACCGCCCATTCGCGGCAAGCGGCGGCGCTGCCCAGGACCGGCAGTTCGAGCGGGGCCGGCGCATGCGCCGCCGAAGACAGGAAGTGCGTGATCTTTTCCACCCCCTCGCCGGTCGAGGCGCTGACCAGCGCGACCGGTGTCCCCAGCTGCTGCGCCAGCGCGAGCACATCCACATGGCCGCCCTGCTTATGCAGCGAATCACCCATGTTGAGGACAACCAGCGTCGGCAGGCCCAGCGCGATCACGCGCGCGGCCAGCACCAGATGGCGGTTCAGATTGGTGGAATCGGCTACCAGCAGAATGCCATCCGGGCGCGGCATTTCAGGCATCTTGCCGGTCAGGACGTCGACCGTGACCTTCTCGTCCTCCGATTTGGGGGTCAGGCTGTAGATGCCGGGCAGATCAATGAGCGCGATCTCGTTGCCGGCGTCGTCGCGGATGTAGCCGGTATGATGTTCGACCGTGACTCCGGGAAAGTTGCCGACCTTCTGTCGAAGGCCGGTGAGGCGATTGAACAGCGTGGTCTTGCCTGAATTGGGGGCGCCCACTACGGCGATGGTCTGAAATGGGCGGTCGGGGCGCTCGGACGACTCGGGTGCTAGTACAGCGGAGACTGCTCCTGCAAGTCCGTTGGAAGCCCCGCTACCCAACCCGCTGGTTGAGGAGCAAGAACAACTCATGCATCGGCTCCGTCAACGGCAGGCTGCAGGGCCATATGGCGGGAGAGTTCGCGGCGCAGCGCGACTTCGGTACCGTCAACCCGGTAGATCCGCGGATCCCCGCCCGGGCCGCTGCGGGCCAGCGTGACCTCCACCCCTGGGATGAAGCCGAGATTCATCAGGTGCTCGGCCACGGATGCGGCAGTATGCAAGGCGCCAAGGATGCCGGACTCGCCCTCCTCAAGGTCGGAGAGGGTGGCCGGGACAGGCGGAGCAACCAGATTGTGTCCGAATTTGAAAATCATTTTCATTGTCATTGTATCCTGCCTGCAGCCCGGGTCAACGGTTAAGATCACTATGTTCTGTGATCGACACACGTTGGTGCTGTGACTTAAGTCGCGGGGATAACTGATTTGCTAATCAGCTACGGCGTGATTTTCGCGGCTCTCGAAGATAGGCAGCAGCAGGGGCCGGAGCTTTTCCGGTTCGGCAAGAAAGCCATCGTGGCCGTGGTCGGAGATGACTTCGCCATAGGTGCAGTTCACCCCGGCAGCCTGCATCTTGGCCGTTAGGGCGCGAACCTCCGCCGCGGGGAAGAGCCAATCCGACGAGATTCCCACCATCAGCACGCGGGCGCGGATGCGGGGTAGCGCCGCGTCGTCCAGATCAAAGGTGTCCATGGTCTTGGAGATGGTCACATACGAGTTGGCATCGAAGCGCGCGTTGAACTTTTCGCCCTGATGGTCGAGATAGCCGGCGATATTGAAACGTCCCGCCATGGAAGTGTAGGGGTTTTCGCTCTCGCGGTTGGGCGTGCGTCCGTAACGTTCGTCGAACAGCGGGGCCGCCTTGTAGGAACACATGGCAAGGCCACGCGCGATGCTCAGTCCCACCGTGGGCGGATCGTCGGTTGGGTAGCGGCCGCCGCGCCACCTGGGATCGTTCTGAATAACCTGGCGCTGCAAATGGTTCAGAGCCAGACCCATGGCCGGCAGCGGCACGGTGCCGATGCTGACACAATTCTCCACGCGCTCAGGGTAGTCAGTTGCCCACGCCAGCGCCTGCATGCCTCCAATGGAGCCACCGATGACGACGCGAACACGGTCCACACCGAGGTGGTCCAGCAGCAGCGCCTGCGAGCGCACGATGTCGCGGATGGTGATCAGGGGAAAATCTGGGCCAAAGGGCGCGCCGGTCGCCGGGTTGATCGAAGTTGGGCCGGTGGAACCGTAGCAGGAGCCAAGGATATTGGCGCAGACGATGCAGTCGCGCTCCAGGTTGAAGACCCCTTCAGGGCCGAACAATTGCGGCCACCAGTCGGCCACCCGCGCGGAACCGGACAAAGCATGGCAAACCAGGATGACGTTGTCGCGACGCTCGTTCAGGCCGCCGTAGATGGCATAGTGGAGGCTGGCGGGGCGCAGCTCGCCTCCGCGCTCGAGCCGAAAGGGTTCGGTGCTCCCGAGATTGAGATCGCCTTCCAGGGCCGGTGGCAGACTGTCGCTCAAGCCCTAGCCCCTTCCGCCGCAACCGGATGGTTGAGGATTGACTGGCACAGGCCGGTAGAATTCATGATCTGAATATAAATGGTTTCGATTTGCCGGACAAAAGGGCGCGGCACCGGCCGCCATCAGTGGCAAAAAACAACCCCAACCAGCGCCAGGCGCCAGTTGGGGTTCGATCGCAATTTTCGAGGTGGAATTACAGTCGGTACGAGAGGGCGAAGCAGAACTGTGAGCGGGCCCTCAGACCCTGTGCCGACGTCTGTCCAGGCGCAACCCGGCCGGCAAGTTGGGCGACCGCGAAATCGAAGTTAATCGGCCTCTCCGGTATCGGCATAACCCGGGCAAAGTAGGTCAGCTCCGTCGGGATCGACAGGGTTGGCGCATTTCTGAGATGTCTAGGCTGCTGATCCACTTCGGCGCCGAAGATCGCCTTTGCCCCCTTGAACGGCGTTTTAACCACGATGCCGGCCGTGCCGAAGCCACGAACTTCGTAGTTTTGGGCAACGCCGCCCAGACCAAACAGAACCGCGTTGCTCCCCTTGACGCCGCCGCTCACAACGAAGGGAAGGGGCTTAAAGGCGGTAATCATCTTGGTGCCGACCATGTAGATCGTGGCCGCATTGCTCTTGTGACCGTCAGCCATGTCGGCAACGCGGGTTACATGGATGTGGTCAACAAAGCCCACGGAGACCGCGGGGAGCTGCAGTTTGTGGAAGTTCTCCGGCAGGATGTTTACCTTGGCGTGCAGGGTGCTGAAGTCGTTTCTGAACAATCCCCCACCAGCACTCTCGTCCGAGGTGAGCGTGTGGCTGAAGCCGAATTCAATCCGCTTGAAGGCGCCGACGGTTATGGATGTCTGGGACTGGAAACCAATCACATCGCCCGCAAGGCCCCCATGGAAGGCAATAGTCGGCGCGCCCAGGGACTTGGCCGGCGAAGCGGTAACGTACGCAACCGGGGTGGAAAGAGCACCGGTTTGACCATACCAATTAAGATTTTGCGCGAAGGCCGGCGCCATCGCGAGCACAAGGATTAGGACAAGCAGCATTAGATAAGATGAAATTCGATTCATCTGGCCCTCCATGAAAATGACGTTCTTTGATGCTCTTCATTCTTGCAATCCAGCTCCAGGCATCTGGCCCGCGATGCGCAAGATCGTGAGCTGCCTGAGAGCAAAATTATGTTTTGAAGACGCTCCCTACCGACCTACCGGACCATATAAAGGCGCGAAACGCGTCCCGGACGCGGATGTGACTGGCTGGTTAAGGAATGTTTCTGGATTATGCCACAGCAGGGTTAGGGTGGGGCACTGAATTATGGGGGATCAGGTACCAGGTAGCAGGTATCAGGCACCGGCTCAGCCAGCACTACTGATCTACTCCCTGATACCTGTTACCTGTACGGGTCTTAGCGGGCGACCCCTGCGGTAGCCGATTCCTTCTTTTTTGCCGCCGCCGCGCGCTCGCGGATCAACTGGATGAAGGATGTCGCGGCTCGGGGTAAGGTTCTGTCGGTGCGATACACCAATCCCAACTCGCGGGTGATTTCGACATCGGAAAGAGGAATCAGCTTGACCATGCCGGCCGCCGCCTCATCTCGCGCGAAGCCGTTGCTGATCAACGAAATGCCCAGCCCGGCGGCCACGAACCCCTTGATCATGCCCACGCTGGGCAACTCCATCACCACCCGCATGCTGCCCTTGTGCGGACGGAAGTATTTGTCGAGCATCTGCCGTGTGTGGCCGGTCTTGGGGAAGATCAGCGGGTGCTGAGCGATATCCGCGATGGTGACACTCGCCTGTTGCGCCAGGGGATGATCAGGACGGCACATGAGCACAATACGGTCGCGATAGATGGCGTGGACCTTGCACGAGGGCGACTTGACCGGAAGGGTCACAATGCCGACGTCCAATGTTCCGTCTTCGACCCGCTCCAGAATCTTGCGGCTGAAGTTGCGGTAGATGCTTACCTGGACACCGGGGAAGCGGCGCGCGTACTCGGCGAAAGCTCCCGGCAGCACATACAGGCAGGTGGCCTCGTTGGCGCCGATCGCCAGCACGCCCCGCGGAGTGTCGCCCTGATCGGCCACCGCGCGCATCGACTCGGCTTTCAGCGTGATCAGCCGGTTGGCATATTCAAACAGGACTTCGCCGGCGGGCGTCAGGCGCACCGATTTGCCGGCTCGGTCCAGCAGTTTTTCCCCGTACTCCTGCTCCAGTTGGCGGATTTGGGCGCTGACCGCCGACTGCGAGCGGAATACCTTCTGCCCGGCGCGGGAAAAATTGCCCAGCTTTGCAACTTCGGTAAAGGTGACAAGCTGATCGAAATCCATAGAGCTCCGGTGCCTTCCGGTTTGCGTAAGGATTATACGCAGAAAAGCGCGGATGTGAATTCTCCGCGCGCTCTTGGGGGGCATGTGCTGGTCTTCCTAAGGTTGCAATAACAGATTCACGGCAGCGATCATCTAGCGGAAATTCATCTACTCTGGACGTGCAAAAACTACACGGGCAGCTCACGAGCTGCGCTCTATGTGATTGAGATTGCGGAGTGCGGCGGCTGGCAGGAGGAATGCACTCAGGGAGGAGCTACTTTCTATTCGGAGCCGAGCCGATGAGATCGCGTCTGATAGTTGTTTCCGCTCTTCTTACGCTGTTCGTGATGACGTTCGCCGGGTGCAGCCGCTTGCCCGACAGTGCCCAAGCCGCCCCGACTGATCCTTCCGCCGCAAGTTCGCTGCCCTTTTCTTCGCATTCCGGGAGAGATTCGCTGGTGTCCGATCGCGTTACCGTGCCGATCGGAACGCCCATCTCGGTTCGTCTGCAGAGTGCGGTCTCCAGCGCCACGGCAGCCCCGGGCGAGCATTTCGACGCGGTGCTGGATGAGCCTTTGATCGTGGATGGCAAGACGGTCGCCCAGCGTGGTGCGCCGGTAGTCGGCCGGGTGGTCCAGGTCCGCCATTCGGGCCGCCTGCATAACTCGGGTTACATCCGGCTCGCGCTAGCTTCCGTGGAGATCAAAGGCCAACAGATGCCGGTGGAGACGTCCACCATCTTCGCCCAAGGCGCGAACCACAACAGACGGAATCTGGGTCTGATCGGAGGGGGAACCGGGGCCGGCGCCCTGATCGGCGCCCTGGCTGGCGGTGGCAAGGGAGCGCTGATCGGCAGCGCCATTGGCGCCGCGGGAGGCACGACCACAGCCTATGCTACCGGCAAGAAGGACGCAGGCTTCGGCCCGGAACGCCGTTTGACCTTCCGCCTGACCCGGCCCGCCACGGCAGGATAGTGCAGTGGTCGTTGGCCAGCAGCAGCACTGGCCTCAGAAGCGGTCCTTAAAAGGGCGCGGCTTCACCCACATCATTTAAGATTGAGTCTTTAGGCCGGGTGCCGGGTGCCCCAGGTTCGCGCCGCGGGGTTCGGCGCTAACCTGGGAGTAGCCGCCGCTGAGGGAAATCCGCTCAGCCTGTAGAAACAACTTTTAAACGCCGTGCCAATGGTTGTGATCGGTATCTGGCCATCACGGTGGGGTCCGGCAGATCCTTCCCGACAGAGCGTGAACATCGCTGCGATCCCCCGATTCTAAGGCCCTCGGCTCCTGCTAACGCCCCTCGAAAACTCAGAATAGGGGGCTCGATGGCGTCTCCACCTGTGTCAAGTGCGGCGGCCGCGAGTTCGAAATGGTCACGGTTGATGGCGTGCGCAACGCGGTTTTCAAGCTTCGATTCGTGCAATGTGCTTCTTGTGGTGGAGTCGTCGGAGTCCATGAGTTGACCAGAGGTATTCGGAGCT
Source organism: uncultured Acidobacteriota bacterium (assembly GCA_963837635.1). Classification (GTDB taxonomy): domain Bacteria; phylum Acidobacteriota; class Terriglobia; order Terriglobales; family Acidobacteriaceae; genus CAWINY01. The sequence continues at coordinate 189,108 of CAWINY010000007.1, read as the reverse complement.
GGAGGAGCGCGATGCACCTCGGCAGGAGTGGCCGAAAGGCCCGACGGTGCCCCACATCTGCCCAGTTTTGGCAGAGGTGGGCCTTTCATAAACCCACATCTGCCAGCATTTAGGGAACCCTGCTTCCAGCCCCGTCCTACATGTACCCTGCCAGCCTACTGCGGTAATTCGAGCTTCTGACGATGATTCGCCGGAGCGGCAGTGGAGGGGTTGGCATCGGACGAAGACGCCAGCTCCGATTGCTTGAAGCGCGGCGCGCTCACATAACCGTGGATGTGGTCCTTGCTGATGTTGTTGATCACCAGCTCAACCGGGCGGCCATTGTCCTCGGCATAAAACGTGACCGGCTGATACAGGTTTACGTGCTTTTGCGTCAGGTTAGCATCGTTGACCATCAGGTCGAGATCGGCATACTTATGCTTGGCGTTGGCTTTGCGCAGCTTGACTTCCACCGGACCAGTCTGCTGGAACTGCTTGGCCTTGCTGAGATCGAACTCGTAGTAGCTGCGCTCCCCGCGCTTCTGCAGCACGACCAGTTCGTCGTGGGTCCGCGCGATTGAGCCGTTCAGTTCGGTCTTGGTGCTATCAAGTGCGCTAGTCAAGTCCTGGCGGGTCGCGTCGATCGCTTTGCCCTGTTCATCCAATTGCGACTGGAGCTTCTTGAATCGGGGATCCTCGGCGCGGCGCTGGTGGCCGGCGGCATGCTTAATGGCATGATGTGGGCTGAGTTCCACAGATGAAACCGCAGGCGGCGGCGCGGCGAGGGCGTTGACTTTGTCATTCAGCGCCTGCAACTGAGCCTGCGTCTGCGCAAGGGTTGAGTTGACCGCAGCGTTCTCCGCGGCGAGTTGGTCGGCCACGCTACGCTGGTGTAAGGAATAACCTACCGCGGCGAGCATGATAAACAGCAATATGGTAACGGTCACCCACAGCGGAGAGATCTCCCGCCGCTGCTGGGAGTTGATGGTTTCTTTTTCCATGATGCTCTCCTGACAACTTCCAGGAACGGGAGGAGCAAACCGTGTGCCAAATACCCGATTTCTAACCCGTGCGTCTGCTTCAACTTACGCCGAGGCTTCTGGAATCCCCAGGTTAGAACTCTTCGGAAGTAAGCAGAAACTACGCAGTGGGCAGTGGGCAGTGGCCAGTTCCCCGCTTTTTACTGACCACTGACCACTCTACTGGTCGCTGATCATCAAGACGCCATTCGCCGCGCGGTAGATCCGGATCGACGAATTGCTGGCACGTGCCCCTGAAACCAAGATTCGAGCCGGCGAGCGGCTGCTGGTTGTTGCAGATGGGGAGATCTCCGGCACATTGTTCCAGTACATCTTCGTAATCTGCTTGACGTAATGGCGGGTTTCGCTGGAGTTCGGTACGCCGTTGGCGCGGGCCACCGCTCCCGCGCCGGCGTTGTAGGCGGCCAGCGAGAGCGGCACGTCACCGTTGTAGCTGGCCAGCAGCGACTTGAGCTGGCGCACGCCGGCATCGACGTTCTCTGCCGGGTCGAACGGGTGCTTGACCTTGAGCTGCTTCGCTGTCCCGGGCATGAGCTGCATTAAGCCCATCGCGCCTTTCTTGGAAACCGCCCGGCTGTTGAAGTTCGATTCCGCTTTGATCACGGCACGCACTAGATTCGGGTCCACACCGTGGCGCGCTGCCGCTTCATCAATGACCTTGTCGATCGTGGCGCCGCCGGCCCGAAGTTTAGCCATCTCAGAGGCCTGGGGCTCGGACTCGGCCAGAGTTGGCCGCACCTCCGGCTCGATCGCTGCGCGTGAAGGTGGCGGAGAGGTTTGCTGCGCATCCGGCAGGGGCTGTGTGAGCGACGCCTCGGAGCCGGCCTTTCCCATCGTTGGTTTTGGCTTTGCCGCAGTCGCGGAAGCTGCGGTGGATTTTTGTAGCGGAACGGATTCACTCTGCGACTGCGAATCTTGCCCAGGAGACGAGAATAGAAAAATAGCGACTTCTTGCGCGGCCTGCCGCGCCGCACGCAATTCCTTGCCGGAGACTGGCTTCCAGCTCTTTTCGCTCTTGCTCCAATGGACCAGGACGGGCTGGCTGGCGTTCCGAGTTGTGGCATGGGACCTTTTAGCGCTTGCCTTTGGCTTCGCAACGGGAGCTGGTGCCGCAGCAGGTTGCTTCTCGGAAATGACGTCAGGCTGTTGCTGCCAGTCCTGACCGGGCGGCGTTAGCAAATAAATTGCTGTCTCGTCCGCTCGGCCATGCGCCGTGCTCGGAACCCAGCGCCTTTCGCTCTTGCTCCAGTGGACAAGCGTGCCCGGATGCTCACTTTGGGGCTGCTCCAAGTTCTTGGGCGCATGGGGCTTGGCCCCCTTGAAATCCGTGGCGGGGTTCTGGCCATCTACGATGACCTTGCCGTCGGTGTGATCCGCACCTGACTCCGCCGCGATTCCCTGGGGACAGAGCAGGGTAAAGGCCAAGCAGCACACAGCAATAACGACCCACACTGCTGCGCTGGGCGGTTCTGGTCTGGCAGCGCTTCGGTCGTCGGTGATGCAATGTGTCATCATTCGCGTTCCCCGTGCGACGTTCTGCGGACCGTAACCGGTTACGGGACAATAAGGGCAGGCAAGCCGGCAGGCAATTAGAGAAAGCACCGAGAGGGGTTACGGAAGGGAAGCCAGCTAATCGGCCCAAAGTAATAACAGTCCGGGATCGGCGGTTTGGTCGAGTAACCCTTTAGTCAACCGGGCCAGCCCAAGGCATGGGCCGCAGGATTGGCGTTGGTAAAATGTGCGATGGCGTTTGCATAAATGGCAGATAAAAACTAAAACAGTAGGTTCATGCTGCAAGGTCAGGTAAAAAGCGGCATACAAACGGAGGTGCAATCCAGGACATGCGACTGCTCAAGATTCTTTTTGCGGCGGTGTTGGGACTGGTTGGTCCTACGCTTGTGTGGAGTCAGAGCGCGGGCTTGATCTACGGAAAAGTGGAGGATCCGTCGGGCGCGGCCGTGAGCGGCGCAACCGTGATCATACAAAATCTGGAGACTGGTTACAGAAGGATACTAACGACAACTGGCGCGGGCACCTTCACAGCCCTCTCGGTGCCGATCGGACCGGAAGAAATCAGGGCGGACAAAGCCGGATTTGAGAGCGCATTCGCTAGAGTTAACTTGGCGGTCGGTCAAGAAGCGGTTGTCAATTTGCGCTTCGAACTGGCCGAGGCGCACCAGGAAGTCACCGTCACCGAGGCGACTCCGGTAGTGAACATCACGACCGCTCCTGTTTCCGGATTGGTTGGCGAACGCGAAGTCAAGGATCTGCCGCTGAACGGCCGCAGCTTTGACAACCTCATCACGCTGAACGCCGGTACAGTTAATTACAGCAAGGAGAGGGTCAACAACACCACCACAAGCAACGGGAATGCCTTCTCCGTATCCGGGCAACGGCCTGGCGATAACCTGTTCTTGTTGAACGGGATTGAGTACACGGGAACAAGCCAACTGGCCGTAACCCCCGGCGGAGTTAGTGGCGACCTGCTGGGGATCGACGCCGTCCGCGAGTTCAACGTTCTGACGGACACCTACGGCGCCGAGTACGGCAAACGATCTGCCGCACAGGTCAACATCGTCACTCAGTCCGGCACTAATGCGCTGCACGGAACCGCTTATGAGTTTCTGCGTAACAGCGCCTTGGACGCGCGCAACTACTTTGATCCGGTGGGCGACGTCCCTCCCTTCAAGCAGAATCAGTTTGGGGGCGCCATGGGAGGCCCGCTGGTGAAGGATCACCTGTTCTTGTTTGGCGATTACGAGGGTTTTCGGCAACGCTGGGCGATCACGAATGTGAGCACTGTCCCTGACGCTAATGCGCGGAGTGGCATAATGCTTAACCCCACACCAGATCCCACCAAGTGCACAACTACGCATCCCTGTACCGCAATGTTGAACCCGAAGAACTACATGCAGTTGTGGCCGCAGCCGGATCCAGGAAATTCGGAGATTTTCACAGCCAGCGGCCAGCCTAGCGGCGAAGCGCTTTCACACAATAGCCCCAAGCAGGCGATACGGGAAGATTTTGGCACCCTGCGGAGCGACTACATTATCGGAAGCCGGGATACGCTTTCGGCCTCTTACACTATCGACGATGGCAATAGTCTGGTCCCACTAGCCGACCCCCTGTTCGCTTCCGCCCTCGCAGTGCGCAATCAAGTTGTAAGTTTGCAGGAAACCCACTTATTTTCACCAAAGGTATTGAACAGTTTCTCGGTTGGGTTCTCCCGCGCCGGCTTCGCCAATGACTCCGCGCCGTACCAGGCCTTTCCCTCGGACCTCTCGTTTGTATCTGGTTTTGGGCCTGGCGGCATTTCGATTGGGGGCGGCGTCACGGTCAGCGCCAATGGCACCATCACGGGCGCGGGCCCGAGCAACGCCTCGAATGTATGGAACCGTAGAAATCTGTATACCTTTACCGACAATCTCCAAGTCAGCAAAGGAAGACATCAGATTAGCCTCGGGGTGTGGCTCCAGCGGCTGCAAGACAATGAATTCAGCGCTTCGCGCCAGCTCGGCCAAGCCTCGTTCACGAACCTGCAAACTTTCCTCCAAGGAACCATAAGCAACTTTCAAGTGGTACCCAGCGCGACTGAATTGGGATGGAGAAGCATGCTAGGCGCCTGGTACGTGCAGGATGCGATCAAGCTGAGGTCCAATCTGACGCTTTCGCTTGGGCTCCGACACGAGTTCACCAGCGGCTGGAATGAGGTGGAGGGCAGGGCCTCGACTTACATCACCGGCGCGAATGGCGTGCTCGAAACTAGCCCACGGGTGGCAGACTCCGCCTTTACCAAGAACAACGCAAAGTGGCTCTTGGGTCCACGAGTGGCCCTGGCCTGGGATGTTTTTGGCAACGGCAAGACTGCGGTCCGCGCGGGCTATGGTATGTACTATTCGTTGTTGGACGCTCTCGCTTTCCAGTTGAATTCCAATTATCCATACAATGGGACCCGTACCTTTTTGGGCGGTCCGTTGTCTTCCATCGTGCCGATTACCCCGGGAGCGGCACCGTTAACTCCCTGTGGTCTTGGAGTCTCTCCATGCGCAAAATACGCTCCACAAGGGGTGCAATCAGACGCAAAGACCCCGACCGTTCAGAAGTGGACCCTGAGTGTTGAGCAGGAGCTGACTCCCACCACGACTTTCCGGCTCGCGTACGTAGGCTCATTCAGCTACCACGGTCTTCTCAATATCGATCCGAACACAATTGCAGCGCAGACGTGCCTGACGCTAACTTGCACTAATGCGGGCGGCGTCGCCTCGAATGGTCTACCCGCGACCCCAAGCCCCATACCAGTACCGCAAGGGGCCCTATACATACCCGTGGGGACTCGCCCGAATCCTAACCTTGGGGCAGGGTTCTTCTGGCTAACAGAAGGGAATAGCAGTTACAACGCACTGGAAGCGGAAGTAACCAGGCGCGTGAGCCGAAGCCTACAGTTGCGCGCCAACTACACCTGGTCGAAAGCTCTGGATATCAATTCCGGCCTGACCGGCGCACAAGCCCAGAACCAATCGCAGATGGTGATGATCCGCAACGATCTGCGCGCCGACTGGGGCCCGTCCGCGTTGAATGTAACTCATCTGGCGCACATCTCGGGCACCTATGAACTACCCTTCGGAAAAGGGCGGCGCTGGCTGGCTGACACCCACGGTTGGGGTGGAAAACTTACCGGCGGTTGGCAGATGAATACCATTATGACCTTCGCGAGCGGCTTCCCGATCACTCCGCAGGTTGGTTCCAACGTGTCCGGCAATGGCGACGTGCGAACTCCGGATCGGCCCTCGTGGAATCCTTCGTTCACCGGCCCAGTTCAGATTCAGCAGCCCGTCTCCGGTAGCATCAATGCAGTGCAATGGTTCAATCCACAGGCCTTTACCATCCCGGCTGCAGGCACGTTTGGAAATGTCGGGCGCGGATCCATGACTGGCCCTGGGTTAGATTCGGTGGATCTTTCGATGGTCAAAAATACCAGCATCTCGGAAAGGTTTAATCTGGAGTTCAGGGCGGAATTCTTTAATGCGATTAATCACACGAACCTGGGTACGCCGAACCTGGTCGTGAGTGGTCCGACAGCGGGATACATTACGAGCACTGCGACCTATTCCCGGCAGATTCAATTCGGGCTGAAGTTGATTTACTAACGCGCTGGGAGCCGGTGTGGACGCAAGACCCCGCTCCCCAGCGGAGAACCCGTGCTCCCAACGTAAAACTTCGTAAACCTTCTCAGGGTCGCGAAACTCGCATTCTGATGAGGGGTTCCTTTCAGCGCCACTTCCCGAATGGAAAGGAACCCATGAAGCAAATTGCAGTCGCCATGCTTCTCGCGCTCGGGCTCACGCTCAGCGCATGTGGCGGGGGAACTACTTCCGCCAACGTAATCAATGGGAATTGGACGGCAACCCTGACCAATCCGAATGGGGCGCCCACCTTTGCCTTTACCACCTCGCTCAGTCAAAACAGCGGCAGCTCCAGCGTGAACGTCACCAATCTCAGTTTCACCACAGCTACGGCATGTTTTAGTTCGCCGACCAGCCAGACTGGCTCGTTCGTCCTTGCCGGGAACTTCAACGGTGATGTAACCGGTGCCTTCGCAATGACCGTTTCCACGATGTTTTCAACAGCTCAGAACAACGTGCTTACCCTTCAGGGGAGCGAGAACAACAATACGATTTCGGGCACATGGACGTTAACCGGAGTGCAGTCGGGGTGCACCGGCTCCGGGAACTTCACTATTATCAAAATGTGACTCCGCTCAGGATCCCGGAGTCTTTCCTGGCAAATGGGTTCTGCCTCGTCTTCCTCTGAAAATTTTCATCGGGAGGCCCGTCCGGACGATCCAACCATTGAGGATCTCGGGCGAGCTTACGTTGTTTTGTCGCCCCAAGATACTTCGGATAAACTTGCATTCCGCAGGGAGCCCCTGGGCTGGGTGCGGACGCGCTGATTTAAGACCCTAGGACCTGCCCGGCGAGAAGCGTTCGGCCGGAGGGGCTGGTCCGCCCGCGCCATGGAGGACGGAGTGCGAATTGCGATTCTTCGCGAGAGCCATCCGGGTGAGACCCGGGTGGCATTGCTGCCGGACGCGGTCAAGGGGCTGGTTACCCAAGGCGTCGAGGTAGCGCTTGAAAGCGGCGTGGGAACACACCTGGGCGCGGATGACGGCGTCTACTCCGCCGCCGGCGCTACGGTGGCAAGCCGCGAGGAGTTGCTGCCCACCGCCGACCTGATCCCGGTCGTCTCCCGGCCGCAGGCTCGCGATTTCGAACAGATGAAACCCGGCGCCGCGATCGTCGGTTTCGTTCGCCCGCTGGATGAACCTGGCGCGCTGCAACCCGCGATTGCCCGCGGCCTCAGCGTGTTCTCGATGGAGTTGGTGCCGCGCATCACACGCGCCCAGGCCATGGACGCTCAGTCGTCCATGGCTACCATTGCGGGATACAAAGCGGTACTGATCGCGGCCGATCACCTTCCGCGTATGTTTCCGTTGCTGATGACGGCGGCCGGCACCGTTCCCCCCGCGAGGGTGTTTGTCATCGGCGCGGGCGTGGCCGGATTACAGGCAATCGCCACCGCGCGCCGGTTGGGCGCGGTCGTCGAGGGCTACGACGTGCGCGCCGCGGCCGGGGAGCAGGTCAGATCCCTGGGCGCAAAGTTTCTGGAGGTCGATTTGGGCGGTATCGAGACCGAGGACAAGTCAGGCTACGCCAGGGAACTCAGCGAAGAAGCCCTCAACCGCGGGCGTGACCTGATCACCAAGACGGCTAAGACCGCGGATGTGATCATCACCACCGCCCAGGTGCCGGGGCGTCCCGCTCCGCTGTTGATCCGCCGCGAGGCAGTCGAGGCCATGAAGGCCGGCTCGGTGATCGTGGATTTGGCCGCGCCCGGCGGCGGCAACTGCGAGTTGACCCGTCCGGGAGAGACCATCGAGCACCATGGCGTGACCATCTTCGCGCCCATGAACCTGCCCGCTACCGTCCCGGTGGATGCCAGCCAACTGTACTCGCGCAATGTCAGCAACTTCTTGAAGCTGCTTATCAAGGGTGGAGCACTGAACGTGGATATGAGCGATGAAATCATCCGTGGCTCGTGTGTGATCCACAACGGGGAAGTCGTCAACGAGCGAGTCGCCGCCGCACTGGAAGCGGCGGCGGTTAGCTGAATAAACCTGTTTACCGCGGAGGACGCCGAGGGCACGGAGGAAAGTACGTCAAAGTTTTCAGGAGAGAAGGCCCCTGGGGTAAGTAATAACTTCAGGGTTTGTCATTCCGAGCGACGCGAGGAATCTGCAGTTCTTTCAAAAGTAACGCCACTGTCAAACGAAACTGCAGATTCCTCCGCTTCGCTTTGCTCCGCGTCGGAATGACAAAGCTTTGCGATGTTCGAATGACAAAGCTTTTACGATCTTCCTCTGCGATCCGGAGCCTGCCCTGAGCGAAGTCGAAGGGCGTCCTCTGCGGTGAAAAGCTGATTCTTAAAGGATTACGCAATGCGTCCTGAAGTGCTGATCGCTTCGCTTTACGTCTTCGCGCTGGCGGCGTTCCTGGGCTACCAACTGATCTCGCGTGTGCCGCCGCTGCTGCACACGCCGCTGATGTCGGCCACCAACGCCATCTCCGGTATCTCGTTGATCGGTTCGATGGTGATCGCCGGAGCCCACCGCACTACCCTGAGCACGGTGCTTGGCTTTGTCGCGGTGACCACGGCGACCGTTAACGTGGTGGGCGGATTCGGCATCACCGACCGCATGCTCAAGATGTTCCAGAAGCGCACCGAGAAGAAGGTGAAGCCGTGAGTCTGGCCCTGCTGCTGAAATCGGGGTCCCCGACTGCGCTGGCCGCGCTGGCGGAGGCTCCGCTCCACCAACTCGGCGGGCGGGATTACGTCATCGAGGCTACGTATCTGGTGGCCTCGGTTCTGTTCATCCTGGCGCTGAAGATGATGAGCCACCCGGACACCGCCCGCCAGGGCATGTTTCTGGCGGAAGGGGGCATGCTGGCCGCCATCATCGGCACGCTCTTCCACTTCGAAATCGTCAGCTACGAGTGGATTATCGCCGGCCTGGTGATCGGCTCGATTATCGGCGCCCTCATGGCGATTTGGGTCCCGATGACCGCCATGCCGCAACGGACCGCGCTCTCGCACGCCTTCGGTGCGCTGGCGGCGGCGCTGGTCGGCATTGCCGAATACTCCATCAACGGCGCGGGACTGGGTACGGTAAAACTCTCAGCCCTTGGCTTGGAAATCATGCTCGGCTGCCTGACCACCACCGGTTCGCTGATCGCCGCCGGCAAGCTGCAAGGGCTGGTGCGCGGGACGCCGGTCCAGTTCAAGGGACAGCAGTTCGTCAACCTGCTTCTGTTCCTCGGGATGGTCGGCAACTTCGGTTACCTACTGGCTCACCCGGCGGCCGCTCACGCCTTCTTCACCATGCTCGGGTTGGCGTTCGCGTTTGGAGTCATGTTGGTGATCCCCATCGGTGCGGCGGACATGCCGGTAGTCATGTCGCTGCTGAACTCCTACGCTGGCCTTGCCGCTGCCGCAACCGGCTTTGTGCTGAGCAACAATGTGCTGATCATCGCCGGCACGCTAGACGGCTTCTCTGGCTTCATCCTCTCCGTGTTGATGTGCAAGGCGATGAACCGCTCGATTACCAACGTGCTGTTCGGCGGTTTTGGCGCCGCCGTCGCCAAGGCCAGCGCTCATGCCGGCGGGGTCATGCGCGAGGTCAAGATCGACGATGCCGCGGTGCAACTCGCTTATGCGAATAAGGTGGTGTTCGTGCCCGGATACGGACTGGCCACGGCGCAGGCACAGCACGCGGTGCGCGAATTGGCTTCGGCGCTGGAGGAACGGGGCATCACGGTGAAGTACGGCATTCATCCGGTCGCCGGACGCATGCCCGGCCACATGAACGTGCTGCTGGCCGAGGCCAATGTGCCCTACTCCGAGCTGTACGAGATGGATCAGATCAATCCGGAGATGTCGTCCATCGACGTGGCCGTGGTCATCGGCGCCAATGACGTGGTCAATCCCGACGCCCGCGACAATCCGAAGAGCCCCATCGCCGGCATGCCGATCATTGAAGTCGATCGCGCCAAAGCCGTGATCGTGCTCAAGCGCGGGCAGGGCCGAGGCTTCTCTGGATTGGAGAATCCCTTGTTCTTCAAGCCGGTTACGGCCATGCTCTACGGCGATGCCAAGTCGTCGCTGACGCAACTGACACAGGCCGTGCAGAACGTGTAACGGACGTATTCCGTTTCCCGTTTCTCGCTGCTCTTAATGAAAGGGGAGTTCTCCCGGCTCTTTTCCCGCACAGGCCGGCCAACCGGGCGCAAATCCACCCGTCCAACCAACTCCACCATGCGAACAACACCAACTTCTGGGGCGTGGGCGCGTCTCGACGTCAATGTCTATAGCGACGGCGCGTTCTGTCCTGGAGGATGGCTAGCGTTCCTCTGCCGGGCCCTTCGGACTTCGCGTGGACGTGGGCGACTACATGTACTGATAATGGGCGAACCACAACCTGCGGGTTGCCGCCGGACCGGTGGTGCGTTTCTGAGCCGGAAGGGGCTGTGGGCCCCGCGCGCGGACCCCGTAAGTCACGAATATGTTAAATTGGGAAATGTGTGGGTGCGTAGCTCAGTTGGTAGAGCAATGCCCTTTTAAGGCATGGGTCCTGGGTTCGAGTCCCAGCGCACTCACCAGATTCTAAAGCACTTAACTGTAATTTCAGAAAACGTGTTGTCCAGCATTATCCAGCAGTTTCAAACTTAGTGCTGGAACGCTGTTTGTTTTTGCTGCCGCCGGCGACCATCATGCTAACCACTTTGCTCTGGGCTTCCCGCTTGGCCGACGTGAGGGCCTGGGCGTAAATATCCAGCGTGGTCTTGCAGTTAGCATGCCTCAATAGTTCCTGCACTGTCTTGACGTCCTCGCCGTTTGCCTTCAACAGCGTGGGAGAGCGCGGCAATGCTCTGTGTCCCCGAACAGGAGACTGCGGGTCAGAGGCACCGAACAAAAACGAACGAGCACCAACAGCTCACGGCATGGCCGGGATTGCGTCACGTAACCAACGCTGCAACGATTTACATCCACCGTTGCGATACAGTTTCACGATTACGTAATGGTAAAACGTTGGGGTTTTTGAATGATTACGAAAGCTGTGCGCGCAGGGCGCACTTCGTGAGCCGATTCTTTACCTCAGCCTGTACTTCAAGACCAACCGTGCGGCTTACTACGAATTGCTCGACCGCGTGCGAACGAAAGGCGATTGGGAAGCCTGGCTGGATTTTTTCCTGGTCGGCGTGCGCGATACTTCAGAACAGGCCGCCCATGCTGCAAGAGAAATTCTGCAGCTCTTCGATGGCGACCAAAAGAAGATCGAAACCCTCGGCAGACCGGCGGCTTCGGTGCTGCGCGTCTTTCAACACATGCAACGCAATCCGATCGTTGCGATTCCTTCGGCAGCGAAGAGGATCGGTATTTCCGCGCCCACCGTCGCCAAGTCACTGGGACACATGATCGATCTTGGCATCCTAGAAGAAACAACAGGCCGCGAACGGCATCGCCTTTTCGTTTATCGACGCTACTTGAACATCCTCAACGAAGGAACAGAGCCGTTGCGCTAACAGATCGCAGTTCAATAGTAGTGAATCCACCATTATGCTGCTGCCGAGGGTTCTCGTAGACTCCACGCATCGAAGACTCTCCCGCTGGCTGTCCTCACTTGCCGTGACATCGCAGCTCGTGTTGCCACCGACAATCAGAAGGCAAAGGCCGCGTAAGTGATTGCAGGGGTAAGTATAACGGCGCTGAATTCCTGTTGAATTCCTGCTGATTTCCGCACAGCCGATATCGACGAGTAAGCGGAGAATGTTGCATATTGGGGATTGCCGCGCTCAGGACCATCGCACGACAAGAGAGGATTTATTTTTCCCCCTTTTGCGCAAATGATTGCGCATTTGGGCTAAGCATTCTTAGTGAACTCCCATATATTACTGCCAGTTGGATACCCCGCGGAGTGGCTAGTGAATTGCTATTGTAGGTTTGGGACCCATCTTTATCTCCAGGCTGACGCTCTTCACGAGAATTCAGTAAGTAGTCAAACCAGTGGTTCGGAAAAGTGAAGTTCGCTTTACGCGGGAGCGATTCGGTCTGGAAATTTACCCAACTCACGGAGACATGGATGATCTCAGATACATTGGTAACAGCAAATCAACGAAGCCCAGTGCTCTCGGCGCCCGGATTAATTTTGCTTGGACCGGATAATCATATGACCTATAACGTCGAGGCGGTGCAGATTCTGGCCTATCCGAGCCCGATTCCGGGTGTGAAGCGTGTCGCTACGCTGGTGTCGCAAAAGATGGCAGGCATGTTTAAACAATGTTTGGGCAGCGATGGTGAGGCTGCCGTGACGGAGTTCAGCTCTGGGCGGAGACAGTATCACTGCACCCGGTACGTGCTCAATATGCAAGGGCTGCAAGCCGCGCGAACCGTGGTTGTTCTCATGGAACGGATCGGTTCACAAGATGTCACCATCCAGGAACTGTGTAACGGCCTGCATCTGACCCCGCGGGAGCGGGAGGTGGTGGGACATCTGGTCCGTGGCTTGACCAGCAAAGAGGTCGCCCAGCACATGGGTATTAGTCCCAACACCGTCAAGTCATTCGTGCGCCTCGTTATGACCAAGGTCGGGGTATCGACGCGAGCCGGTCTGGTTGGCCGAGTTACCGGGATCATACCCCGTCCCCGGATGACCTCCGAGGCTGCAGATCAGCGCGGGATGGCAACTACCGGTTTCTTGCGGGCAGGGTGAGATGTATACACTCCGGAAAAGTTGTCGAAGGTGAGCACCCTGAGCAGCTTGCGGTCTGTTAACAAATCTTCGTGTCCGATTGGATAGCCGAACAGCGAGGGATGGCAATTATACCGAATTCATCAGGCTTGATATGAACCACCAAAAAAATGAGGGGCGGGCACGTCGTTGAATGCTCAGTATAGGAGGATCCTCGCCACCTGGCTGACATCAATCGACCTTACGGCCCGCCCCATCTTGAGTCCTGAGGGTCTGACTAATCAAGCCCTTCTACTGGTAGAACGATCAGAGTTGCCGACCTTGCAAGAAATATTTTTTGGCTTCGGTAATTCCCGTTGATCTGGGGTCACCAATCCGCAACGAACAGCACCGGCATCGAGGGTGCTGAGGGAAACGGCGAGTCGCACGACTCCAGGCTAGCTGGCGTGGAAAGCCTCGTCTCCGCAATTTATCAAACCAGCGGGGCCGCTCAGTTTGACCTGTCGGCCATCGAGTTCTCCAATGTTATCAGCGAGATAGCGGAACGATATCTACCCCCCGAAGCTGGCCCGGCCGCGCTCCGGGAGTTGCTTGCGAAACTGCACGCAGAGGAGCTGGTCCTGGCGAGGGCATGCGCCTCAGGCCATAGTTATGCATGGGAAATCTTTCTCACTCGTTATCGCGAATGCCTATACCAATCCGCAGCGTCGATTACCAAAGACGAGACGATGGGTCGCGAACTCGCCGACTCTTTGTATGCCGACTTGTACACCTCCGACTCGCGAAGTGGGCGGCACATTTCTAAGCTAGCGTCCTATACGGGCGTCGGTTCGCTGGCAGGCTGGCTGCGCACCGTGCTCGCCCGTGCCTATATCGATCGGTATCGCAGCGAACAACGGCTCGTGCCGCTGGACGAGGAGGATGAAAACGACCCGCGATTGGCCATGCCTGCTACCGAGGCTGCGCTCCCCGTCGATCCACGGCTGGAAAAGGCGATCGAAGAAGCACTGGGTTCCCTGGCACCAGCGGACGGCTATGTACTGGCTTGCTATTTCCTGGATGGCCAAACCCTGGCCGACATTGCCAGAACCCTCAAGGTTCACGAAGCGACGGTTAGCCGCCGCCTACAAAAGGTTACGGCCGGACTGCGCAAGTCCATTCGCGGTGCTCTGCTGCGGCTGGGGATGAGCCGGGCACAAGCGGAGGAAGCACTCCAGACTGATGTTCGCGACGTACAGGTAAATATAAGCGCCCGGCTCAGGGAAATTATGCAAGAAAGCCGGACTGGGTCGTCTACTCAACAGAGAGACTCCGGTTCCGTCCCGAACCCGAAGCAGAGAGGGGAATAATGGCGCTTCCCGCGATCGTCCAGCAGAGGCTAAAGGAGCTATTGCCTGCGGGCCCGCATCCGGATGAGAGTTTGCTCGCAGGGTTTGTCGAGCATGAGCTCACGGAACCCATTCAGACCGCTGTTCTCGGTCATCTCCTCGCCTGCCCCGAGTGCCGCCGGGTGGTAGCCATTTCGAGACCTGAAATCGTTTCCCCAGCCAGAGCTGCGGTTGCCCCTCGTTGGTATTGGCCACGCTGGCCTTCGTTGCGCTGGGCCCAAGTTGTCGCCACCGCCGCGTTCGTGGTGGGCGCCGCTTGGATCGGCCGCATCGAAGTCAAGACGATGTCCCATACGGCCTCCGTCCAGATGGCAACGGCTGGAACCGGCAGTGGTCCAGCGCAAGAAGCGCACCGCAACCTGCCAACCGGAATACCAACCGGGGGTAAAACGAACCCGACCTTAAGACGCCCGAGCACGCCCTCTGTGACGGCCGCCGAGTCGAAGATGCTGGCGGGCTCCCATCAGCCCAACTCCGTAGCGAGGGGCGAACTCGCCCCCGGCCAGCTAGCAAGTGCTCCTGATCCCGAGGCGTCGTCCACCGACATGATCAACACTCGGTTTGCCGCCCATGACAAACCCGTGGCTCTCTCGCCGTCGGCTCCCGGTCAGGCAGATGCAACTGGGCCGGCGCTGACGTGGCAAGAGAATATATCACTCTCTGCCTCTGCATCTTCGACATCTTCGACCCGCCGGCCTTTGCCTCCGAACCGGACAAAGCAAATGAAGTGGATGGTTTCCCAAACTGGAACGCTGTATCAGTCATTCGATGACGGGGTCAGATGGCAATCGGTGGCAGTCCGGGAGAACGTGGAGTTGCGCTCGGTGTGGTTCTCCGCAGACGATATTTGGGTTGGCGGGAAGGCGGGTGCACTGTTTCACTCCAGTGATGCCGGACACCATTGGACTCAGGTGGTCCCCGCTTGCAACGGCTTGACTTTACTGGACGACATTGCGCGGGTGGAGTTTACCGACCCAAACCACGGATCAATCACCACCCCATCAGGGCAGACTTGTGCAACCGCCGACCATGGACAAACGTGGGAAACACGCTGAGATCTCATATCTAGAAATTTTTGACTCTGCATTTATGGTATGGCGCAGGCGGGCAAGCTGAAGCTGCTGTGTTTTGGGCGCGGCAGCGGGTGAAGAAAATCATTACCCTGCGTGAGCGCGAAGTGTTCGATCTGCCTTGCTTGGAGTAACCCAAAACCACCCCTTGCCACGCCGCGATGTGGCGTATTACCAATGATTTACCATTGGTGGCCACCTGGACTGGCCCTCCCCCTATCACCATTTCTGCGTGTTTGGGTTACTTCGTTTTAGTAGGGAATATGGCTAAGCCTCCAGGAGGGTTGTCAAGCTCTTCGGTGCAAGCTATGTTGTGCACTCAACTCCACAGGGAGCTAGGGTGACGCCACCATGAAACAGATCCTGGTTATCGCATTTGTAGTTCTTTTACTGACTGCCCCCGGGTGGTCGCAGATTACGCTGCAAAGTACGTGTGGGAAGCAACTTACGGACTATAACGTCTATAACGTTACCTCGACACCATGCAACGTTCCTGCCGCCGGTAATACTATTATTGTCGTCTGCCGTCAGGCGATTGACAACACGCTGCCCACGGTTAGGGACACGCTCGGCAATACCTATACCCATATTGCGGGCGCCGATTCGGGGTTGTCATCGACCGACTTGATGAGCTTCTGGCGGACGGTGTCGAAAGGCGGCTATGCGAACAACCAGGCCACCTGCCAGTGGAACACCCTTCACGACGACGTCTCGGTGCTGCAACGAGTGTATTCGGGCATAGCGACGTCCAACCCTGTCGATACCACGGCGAGTGCCATCAATACCACGGCCATTACCACCGCGACCAGCCCATCGTTCAGTGCTACGCAAGCCAACGAGCTGGTTCTGGCATGCGCGTCGATTTCTGGTCCTTATCAAGGATTTTCCGTAGGCTTGATCGACGGGTTAAGCGCCACGAATCTTGCCGCTGACTATGTCCCTAACGTGCAAATGACGGCTTGCGAAGACTTGGTGCTTAGCAGCCCCCAAAGCAATATTACGGCCAGTATGCATCTCGCCTTCAAGGCCGAGTGGGAGATCAGTGTGGCGACCTTCAAACCGCCGCCGATCAGCAATGGTACCCTGACATCGATTAGCGTGAGTCCAGTGAACCCCTCGGTCGTTATAGACCAAACCCAGCAGTTCCAGGCAACAGGCACGTTGGGGGACGGCAGCACGGTTGATCTGACCCGTCAAGTCAGCTGGTCTTCGGACCGCTCACCAGCCGTATGGGTCAACAGCACCGGGCTGGCTGTGGGAAACGCGGAGTGCTCCGCAACGATTACGGCAGAGCTGAACGGCATCAGCGGTACGACGACGCTGACGGTGACCCCTGCTCCTGCTACGGCGTCCTTAGTGTCGTTGGCGGTCACTCCGGCAAACCCATCGATAGCAATGGGATCGACACAACAGTTTCAGGCGACGGGAACCTTTTCGGACAACAGCACGGCTGGCCTGACTAGTCAGGTTAGCTGGTCTTCGGGAAGCCCCGCAATCGCCACAATCACCACCGGCGGGTTGGCTACGGGAGTGATGGCGGGTTCTTCGCTCATCACGGCGACGCTGAATGCCATCAGCGGTGCGGCCACGCTGACTGTGACAAACCCTCCCCCGCCCCCACCTTCCTCTCCTAACACTCTGTTTAACAGCTCGGCGGTGCCGGCAGTCCCCAATGCCAGCGCTGGTGTGTCAATTGAGCTAGGGATGAAGTTTACAGCCGATCGGAACGGCACCATCACCGCTCTCCGCTTCTACAAGGGCGCGGGCAATAGCGGTCCGCACGTGGAGAATCTGTGGAGCAGCACGGGACAACTGCTGGCAACCGCGACGTTCACCAACGAGACGGACTCCGGCTGGCAGCAGGTGAACCTGGCGACACCAGTGGCGATCACGGCGAACACGACGTACGTGGTCTCTTATCACACACCCGCCAGCTACAGCGTCAGCTTCGGCTACTTCAATGCGGCAGTTGACAATGCTCCGTTACATGCGCCGGCGAGCGGCGCCAGCAACGGCAATGGGGTATACGCATACGGTAGGAGTAGTGTTTTCCCCTCGGGCAACGGCTTCGGGGCCAACTACTGGGTGGACGTGGTATTTACGCCCGCTGGCACAAGTACGGCATCTTTGAAGTCGCTGGCGGTCACACCGGCAAAGCCATCGATAACAATGGGATCGACCCAACAGTTTCAGGCGATGGGGACCTTTTCAGACAACAGCACCGCGGACCTGACCAGCCAGGTCAGTTGGGCTTCGGGAAGCCCCTCGGTCGCCACGATCACCAGCGGTGGGTTGGCTACGGGCGCAACAGCGGGTTCTTCGCTCATAACCGCGGCGCTGAACGGCATCAGCAATACGGCCACGCTGACGGTGACGAGCCCACCCCCGCCTCCTTCTTCCTCTGGCTACTCTCTGTTTAGCAGCCCGGCGGTGCCGGCAGTCCCCAATGCCAGCGCTGGTGTGTCAATTGAGCTAGGGATGCAGTTTACAGCCGATCGGAACGGCACCATCACCGCTCTCCGCTTCTACAAGGGCGCGGGCAATAGCGGTCCGCACGTAGGGAATCTGTGGAGCAGCACGGGACAACTGCTGGCAACCGCGACGTTCACCAACGAAACGGACTCCGGCTGGCAGCAGGTGAACCTGGCGACTCCGGTGGCGATCACGGCGAACGTGGTGTACGTGGTGTCCTATCACACGCCCAAGAGCTACAGTGTCGACTTTGGATACTTCAACTTGCCCGTGGATAACTCCCCGTTACATGCGGTGCTGAATCGTCCCAGCAGCGGTAACGGTGTATACGCTTATGGCCGTATGAGTACTTTCCCAACGGCGAGCGGGAACGGAGCCAACTTCTGGGTGGACGTAGTATTCCAGTAGGCAGGCAGGGCGATTCGGAGCACGGACAATCCGAGGGCGGAAAAGCGGGGCTTTGACTGCGATGGTTATACTCCGCCCTCGGAACCTGGAAACCCGCACAGAACGCCGCTTTCCACATTTGCACAGCATCGTGGCGGCGGGACCCACGACCAGCGCGGCAAGAATCATCAAGCATATCGTGTGCCACGAAATGCAACCGCCGTAGTTCAAGCGGAAGCAATGCTTCACTGAAGATGAGGGCAGGCCCCTCGAAATCGGCTTGCAGGAGCTGGTTTCAAACCACCCCAAGCTGCATTGGTCAAGAGCCATTGTGGTGAGCGTTGAAGGAAAAGGCAAGGCATTGAGCTTGTCAGGTGTGGATCAAGCAGACGAATGCAAGTAAACCGCTGATGACATGTCGAAAGATGGAGACGATGTCGAGACCGGAGTCTGGTACGCGCTACGGGATAAGGTTGGAGGACACCTGTTTACTGTCCAACCGGCATGGCACTAAGGCGGCGTGAGCTTGATCCTGGCTTCAGTGAGGAACGTGGGAACCTGTCGCTCCGATGCGAAGGGAGAAGCTTAAGTAGATAGCCTTTGCCAGAGCCAGAGTACCGATGCGGGGCACAGGAGCGGAGACGCCCGCAGTAGAGAAGAAGGTTCTGTAATGGAACTGGATCGAAGGGCGTCGTTATCCGGCGATGTCATGGGGGCAACCCGAAGGGGGAGGACTTCCGTGGACAAAGCAAGACCGTTTTGTATTGCGAAGCACTACTGTCCAAATTAGCTGAAGGGCCCCTTTAGCGGTGCTGAAAACATGGGACATAGCCCGGTCTAGCCGATGCGATCATCCAGCGCGTCGCCCAGCTCACGCCCATAGCCTGGGCGACCAAGACACACTCCTGAAAACTTCTCTCATCCCCATCCCGCCAACGTCAACCGTGTATTTTGCCGGACGGATACGATCAACCTGCTGAACGCGATCCGGCGAGTTCCCGAGGTATGTTCGATATTCTGCGCGACTGCCAATCCGGTCGAAGTCATCGTGGCGGAGAGCGAGCAAGGAAGAGGCGTTCTCGGCGTGATTGACGGCAGCTCCCCGAAAGGTGTTGAAGGAGACGCGACATCGCCTGGCGACACGATTTGCTGCGCAAAATTGGCTACAAGCGCTAGTTTTGAGGGAGCATGCCGCCGCAGAATTGCCGTCCGATTGAACTAGGCTTCTCTTTCACGGCAGTAGCCTCGGCAACCGCCGGCTGACGATTACCGTGTTACCGACTAAAAGATTGAATGACGTCTTTGATCGTATCCGCGGAATATACAATCCCTAACCCAATGCGGTCATAAGAATGCAGCGATGTATCCAGGATCGGAATCGAGCCGGCTACGATGCCGAGAATGGAGGGATGCCAGCCGCTATTCGTCGCGTCGGCACGGCTCCCGGCCGCGCACTCTGGTCCGAGAACGACTAAGCTGCCGCTCGAACCAGGATAGATATTGGCATCAATCAGGAAGCCGTTTACATGCTCAGGGAATGCCATCGTTCGCCGCAAATTCTGATTGAAATTGAACCCTTCGAGCATATCCGTGGCAATGATGCCGGCCCGCAAGACGGGCGAGTCGTTCCTGGGATCGAAAAGAGCATCTGGAAATCCGATGATATAGACCGGCGATCCCATACCTACGTTGGAGGAACGGATTCTGTCTGAGGTCATCAGCATCGAAGTGTTCAGATATTTCCCCGTCATCATAGCATCCATCAATACCTGAAATTTGGCGCGAAACGCCGCGAGGCCGATATTGACTGCCGCAACGTCTGTGTCCGCATCGGGATGGAAGTGAACGGATTCCAGATACTTCCCGTCAGAACCGACGATGGGAACGCTGACTTCATCCACCCGGGTCGACCCGTCCCGGTCCCGCACTGCAACCCGAATCTTGATGTCTTGTTGCCGCCCTTCCGGAGGAAGAATGTGCTTGTTGGTCACCAAATAGACTTGGCCCCGAATGTACCCGATCCCCTCAAAAAAAAGAAAACCTGTCCCTCCGAAGACCGCTGGTTGGGCAGATTGGGGTGAGGGCGCTGCTCCGGGACGAACCTGAAGTTTGCCGGCATCCGCGCTCGGAGATGCAACTTCGTAGGAGATCCATACGGTGCTGTTCAGCACCGCCTTATCCAGGACCTGAGCAGGCAATACCTTGGGGGCCGTAAACAACAAGCAAATCCCGAGTGCTGTGCCCAGCCACTTGGTACACGACATCTTGATTGTCCTCAGCGAGACGCTGTTCAGTTGCCTTCTCGGAATAGCAACTAGTTGTAATTATTTCTATGAGCGCGCAAGAGGTCACAATTGTAACAGGCCTAGTTCACCTTTCTCCGCATATGTCGTGCGGTGATATACAGGCCGGTTTATTTTACGTGTGCACTTAAGGTGTAGCCGCTGCTGGGCGTGACATATCCTGCTCCTGCTGGTGGCGATACGGTCAGCGGGCATATGCCTGAACCAACCGGTTGGAAGCTCACGGTACCGCTTCCCGAGCCTCCGCTGATCGTTACGGGACTATTCACAATTGTGCCCACCCCGAGGGCACCGCTGCTCACCGAAACACTCGCACTCAATCCGCCGGCGAGGGCCTGGATTGTCTGCGGCGCACCCGTCGCATCCAGTTGCATGGCTTGGACTGTCAGTTGTGTATTTCCTGAAACCCGGTTCGTAGCGAAGTCCTGTCCCATTCCCAGCGGGCTCACGAGCACGAAGCCGGACGGGGCGAGGGTGACCGTGATCGTACCGGAACCCCAGCCGGTAGCCGACGCCGTGAGGGTAGCGCTGCCGCTGCCGGAAGTCGCCAGAGACTGCACGTAAAACTGCGGGAACCTCATCCCGTTCAAGCCGTAGCCCGCGTTAACCGTTACCAGAATGCTGCTGCTGCCGGCTTGCGTGGCACTGTTCGACAACACCACCAAGGGATTGCTGCTGGTAATTGTGATGCTCAACCCGCCACTGGGTGCGGCGGTATTCAACGAACCCGTCGCGTACAACTCAAGTGAATCGCCAATGGTTGATCCTGCCGGCATGTTCAACGTGATCTGGGGCGGGCCCACCGTGGCTGTAAGTTGCCCTCCGGTGAAGGGTGCCGGTGGCGCCACACTGAGCACGCTGGTGCCTTGTTTGAGAGGATGGAAGTAGAGGGTTGCGTTGCTGAAATCTCCGCCGTGGAAGGTTACCGGGCCACCGAGAATGGTACCGACGGTAGGGTCGTTACTCGTGACTGAGACGGGCACCGTTACTCCTCCGGCAATTTGTTCCTGTTGCATGGGATTCAATTGCCAGGCGGTCAGCAGCAACGGCGTGTCGAGCGTAGTCGAGTAGGCCGTGGTCGAGAACGCCTGCCCGGGCACCCCGCTGGGACCGGCCAGCAAGAAAGTGGAATGCTGGACCGTCACCACGCCATTGTTCTGTACTTGGTTAAAGCCATAGTTCGACGCGCTGGCCTCCAACTGGCCCGAACCGATCGCCACCCCTTGCACATAGAACGCAGGCAAGGCCGTGGTTCCTTCCGGAACCGTCAGAATAATGCTATTCGAACCGGCCGCCGTCGCATTGGTAGATAACAGCACCGTCCCAGGGGTGTCGCTCTTAATGGTTACCTCAAGCCCGCCCGTCGGCGCTGGATCGGACAGTTGCCCCTGGCCTGGTACCTGCAACTGGTAGCCCACCGTCGTCGGAGTGAGCAGGATTTGCGGCTGTCCTACGGTTGCCGTCAAGTGTCCGCCGCTGGCCTGGGTACTGAACCCGCTGGGCTGCGTCACCGTCAACAGCGTATTTCCCACAGCCACCGGTTGGAAGGAGAGACTGCTCACACTGGAAGTGCCGCCGGCCAAAGTGGCCGGGTTGCCCGAGATGGTGCCAATCGTCGTGTCCGCACTGCTCACGTTGACACTCAGGCTCAGCCCGCCACGAATCATTTGCGGGCTGCCGGCAATATTCGAGCTGGAATCCAAACCGTATGCGGTTAGCGTTAGCGGGACGCTCAGGGTCTGGGTGGAGAAGTTCTGTCCATATCCATTCCCGCCGTTCAGTACCAGCACCGAAGGCGTCAAGGTTACCGTAACCGGCAGCGGCGCATAGCCCGGGGCGGTGACCGTCAACTGGATGGTATCCGGCGTCGCCCCGGTCGGCACATCCAGCGACTGCACGTAGACCCTGGCAAACGGGTTTCCGAGCGTACCCTGGAGAATGGTAATCGGAACGCTGCTCGTCCCTCCGTTGTCGGTTCCCGCAAGCGTTGGATCCAACGAGAGCAGCACCTTGCTGCTATCAGGACTGGTGATTGTGACCGGCAAGTTCGAAGCTGCCGGAGCATTCAGTCCGACCGTCACCGGGACTTCCAAATTCGCGCCCACACTGACTGGCGGCACGACAAAATTGATTTGTGACAGGCCAGTACCGGATAGCGCTACATTATCAATGTGCGGATTTTGCTGGGTGCCGCCGTTGACGTTGTCCGAGATGGTCAAGGTAGCCGACCGCAAGCCGCTGCCTGTCGGCGTGAAGGTGACTGGCAGTGAGTTGGAACCGGTGGGGCTGATCGTAAACTGTTGGGCGCCGTTGTAGGCAAACTCTGACGCATTCGCGCCCGTGATCGCCACGGCATAGATCACCAAGTTGCCCGTACCGGTGTTGGTAACGCTGACGTTCCTCGCCGGGCTAGTCGTGTAAATTATTTGCGAGGGGAAGATGATGCTGGCCGGCACACTGATACCGGGCGCGATTCCATTGCCCGTCAGAGGTATCGTGTGCGGACTGCCGCCCTGGTAGAGCTTATCGTTGTCGTTCATCACCAAACTAGCTGAACGGATGCCCGAGGTAGTTGGTGTAAACGTCAGGTTCAGGGTTGTGCTGCTGTTAGGAGCAACCGTGATCGGCAACGTCCCCGCCGACAACGCGAATTCGGCAGCATTGGGACCGGTGATTTGCAGGCTCGAGATGACCAAGTTTGCGTTGGCAAGACTGCCGTTGCTGATGGTGACAGGCAAGGGCGCGCTGGCGCTGTTGACATTTTGGTTACCAAAGTTCACGCTCGCAGGACTGATGGCGAGAATTGCCCCAGTGCCATTGCCGGATAGAGGTACCAAGTGAGGACTGCCGCTGGCGTTGTCGCTGATCGTCAACGCAGCCGCGCGTCCACCGGTCATCTGTGGCGTGAAAGTTACGTTCACCGTCGTGCTGCTGTTCGGATTCACCGTGATCGGCAGCGTCCCTGACGTAAAGGAAAAGTCCGCCGGATTCTGTCCGGTGATCGTCAGATTGGAGATCAGGAGATTGCCTGCGCCCGTGTTGTTGATGACAACCGCCGTGGGAGCGCTTCCGCCGTAACCTAACATTTGGTCCGCAAAGGACACACTGGCTGGACTCATTCCGATCACGGGCACCAAATTGGTCAGCGTGAAGATGGCTGACACGATTACACCGGGAACACTTGCCGTCACCGTGTACTGTCCTCCGTTACCATTGGCCGTGAAGACGGGGGCGGTGGCTACACCCTGCGCATTCGTTATGGCCGTTGCCGTATTCCCGCCGCCCGCAAAGGTGCCGCTGGCTCCGTTCACGGACGTCGCTGTGAAGGTTACGGTCGCCCCACTCATCAGATTACTGAGGTCATCGGTCGCCGTCACCTGCAAAGCGGTAGCAAAACTAGTGCCGACTGAGGTACTTTGCCCCGAGCCTGCCGTGGGGGTCACGGTTGGTGGTCCGATGTTGGCCAGGGAGAAATTCGCTGTCGCGTTCCCCGCCGAGGCCGTAACTGTGTACTCGCCCTTGGTGGCGTTGGCGGTGAAGGTCGGCGCGGTTGCTATCCCTTGCGCGTTCGTGTTCACCGTCGCGGTGTTCCCTCCACCGGTAAAGGTGCCGCTGGCTCCGTTGTCCGCAGCCTGCGCAGTGAAGGTGACCGGCGACCCGCTCACCAGATTAGCGCCCGCATCCTTCACCACCACCTGCAGCGGGGCAAAGGCGGTACTGACCACAACGGTTTGCCCCATGCCCGCGGTGGGTACGATGGTCGTCGGCTGCCCTAACTGGTTCGCCAAGGAGAAGCGGGCGGTCAGGCCTGCCACACTGGCGGTTACGGTGTACGTTCCAATCGTGCTATTCGCCGTGAAGGCCGCGCTCGCTATCCCTTGTGCATTCGTGCTTGCGGTCGTCGTTGTTCCCCCACCCGCGAATGTGCCGCTGGCCCCGCTCCCAGACGGCGCTGTGAATGTCACCACCGCCCCGTTCACCGGAACGCCGCCCGCATCTTTCACCGTCGCCTGCAATGCAATTGGAAATGGTAAGTCGCTCCCGATACTTTGCCCCGAGCCTGCCGTGGCCGCAATGCTCGTTGGCACCCCCGCCTGATTCGTAAATACCACGTCCAGCCAGTAGTTGGTTCCGAGGCCGTTACCGGTAGGGAAAACACTGCGTGAACCGTATGCGTACACCCCGTTGCCGTTGCTGGCGCTACTCAGCAGCGCATGTAACGGAGCATTGTCAACCGCCGTATTGAAATAGCTGAAGCTAGCGCTGTAGCCCTTGGGCGTGTGATACGAGACCACGTACACCGTGTTCGCCGTGATCGCCACCGGAGTTGCCAAGTTCACCTGCTGCCAGCCGGAGTTCGTCTCGTTGGTGAACGTCGCCGTTGCCAGCAGTTGTCCCGTGCTGCTCCACAAATTCCCTACGTGCGGACCGCTGTTGCCCGCGCCTTTGTAGAAACGGAGGGCGCTGATCGCGCCGTTCCGGTCGGCAGTGAATTTCATCCCTAGCTCAATTGACACGCCAGCGTTGACGTATGGCACATCCGGCACTGCCGAACTATTAAATAGGGTGAAAGAATAGTAAGAAGGCGGCGGGCTCGTTACCGTCAGCGTGGCCGTGCCGCTGACGCCATTCAGCGCCGCGGTGATGACCGAAGAACCCACCGTTGCTCCCGTAGCCAAACCGCCGCTGGTGAGGGTGGCGACTGAGGGACTTCCCGAAGCCCAGCTGACCTGGCTGGTCAGGTCTTTGGTGCTGTTGTCCGCAAAGGTCCCGATCGCCTGAAACTGTTGTGTGGATCCCGTTACGATCGACGGGCTTGCCGGCGTGACCGCCAGCGAAACCAAAGACGGGCCTGTCACCGTCAGCGTGGCCGTGCCGTTGATGCCATTCAGCGCCGCGGTGATGATCGAAGAACCCGCCGTCGCACCCGTAGCCAAACCGCCGCTGGTGAGGGTGGCGACTAAGGGACTTCCCGAAGCCCAGCTGACCTGGCTGGTCAGGTCTGTGCTGCTATTGTCCGAAAAGGTCCCCGTCGCCTGAAACTGTTGTGTCGATCCCGTTGCTATCGAGGGGGTTGCCGGCGTGACCGCCAGCGACACCAAAGACGCGTGCGCGACTGTCAGCGTGGCCGTACTGCTAATGCCATTCAGCGCCGCGGTAATGATCGAAGAACCCACCGTCGCACCCGTAGCCAAACCGCCGCTGGTGATGGTAGCGACTGAGGGGCTTCCCGAATTCCAGCTGACCTGGCTGGTCAGGTCTGTGCTGCTATTGTCCGCAAAGGTCCCGGTTGCCTGAAACTGTTGGGTCGATCCCGCTGCAATCGACGGGCTCGCCGGTGAAACCGCCAGCGAAACCAAAGACGCGTGCGCGACTGTCAGCGTGGCCGTACTGCTAATGCCATTCAGCGCCGCGGTGATGATCGAAGAACCCACCGTCGCACCCGTAGCCAAACCGCCGCTGGTGATGGTGGCGACTGAGGGGCTTCCCGAATTCCAGCTGACCTGGCTGGTCAGGTCCGCGGTGCTGTTGTCGGTAAAGGTTCCCATCGCCCGAAACTGTTGTGTCGAGCCGACTCCTATCGATGGGTTTGCCGGTGTGACCGCCAGCGACACCAAAGACCCCGTATTTGTGCCGGCGGGCGTAAATACCACGTCCACCCAGTAGTTGGCCCCGAAGCCGTTGCCGGTAGGGAAAACACTGTTTGCACCGTATGCGTACAACCCATTGCCGTTGCTGGCGCTGCTCGCCGGCGCATGTAACGGAGCATTGTCAACCGCCGCATTGAAATAGCCGTAGCTGGTGCTGTAGCCTGCGGGCGTGTGATAGGAGACCACGTACGTCGTGTTCGCCGTGATCGCCACCGGTGTCGCCAGGTTCACCTGCTGCCAGCCGGAGTCCGTCTCGTTGGTGAACGTGGCCGTTGCCAGCAGTTTCCCCGTGCTGTTCCACAAATTCCCTGCGTGCGGACCGCTATTGCCCGCTCCCTTGTAGAAGCGGAGGGCGGTGATGGAGCCATCCCGATCGGCCGTAAACTTCATCCCCAGCTCAATCGGCTTGCTGGAGCTTACGTATGCCACATCCGGTACTGCCGAGCTGCTAAAGAGAGTGGACGAAGAGGAAGGTGGGGGTGGGGGAGTAATGGTCAGCGTGGCTGCACCGCTGATGGCATTCAGCGTCGCCGTGATGAGCGAAGTGCCTGCGATTACTCCCGTAGCTAACCCGCCCCCGGTGATGGTTGCGACGGCCGGGCTGGCCGAAAACCAAACGGCGTGACTGGTCAGGTCGGCGGTGCTGTTGTCCGCAAAGGTCCCGATCGCCTGAAACTGCTGCGTCGATCCTATTCCTATCGACGGGCTTACCGGTGTGATCGCCAACGACACCAAGGGCGACGTACCCGTAGTGGTTGCAAACACCACGTCCACCCAGAAGTTGGTCCCGGAGCCGCTGTTCGTGGGGAAAACGCTGTTGCTCCCATATGCGTACACGCCATTACCGCTGCTGGCGCTGTTTACCACCGCATGTAAGGGCGGATTATCCACTGCTGCATTGAAATAGCCGTAGCTCGCGCTGTAGCCCTTGGGCGTGTGATAGGAAACCACGTACACCGTGTTTGCGGTGATCGGCACCGGAGTCGACAGGTTTACCTGCTGCCAGCCTGAGTACGTCTCGTTGGTGAATGTCGCCGTTGCCAACAGTTGTCCCGTTCTGCTCCACAAATTCCCCACGTGGGGACCGCTGTTTCCACTGCCCTTGTAGAAACGGAGGGCAGTGATGGTGCCGTCCCGATCAGCCGTAAACTTCATCCCCAGCTCAATCGACACGCCGGCGTTGACATTGGGCACTGTTGGTACCGCGGAGTTGCTAAACAGACTGTAGTCAGGATCCAGTGGACTGCTTGTCACAGTCAGGGCAGCGGTGCCGCTGAGGCCATCCAGCGTGGCGGTGATAAGTGAAGTGCCTACGTTTCCCCCGGTAGCCAACCCGACGCTCGAAATCATTGCTACGGACGGGCTGTCCGAAGACCAACTGACCCGGCTGGTTAGGTCGGCAGTGCCGTTATCCAATGACGTTCCAATCGCCTGAAACTGCTGCGTCGCTCCGGCTTCTATCGATGGGCTCGCTGGAGTGACCGCCAGCGAGACTAGAGGTGCCGTGTCCGAACTGGAGATAAACGCCACATCCACCCAGTAGTTGGCCCCGAGGCCGCTACCGGTCGGATAAACGTTGCCCATCCCGTATGCGTACACTCCATCGCCGTTGCTGGCGCCGTTCACCACCGCATGTAAGGGAGGATAGTCTACCGCCACATTGAAATAGTCGAAGGTAACGCTGTAGTTCGCCGGTGTGTAATAGGAGACCACGTACACCGTGTTCGCCGTGATCGCCACCGGAGTGGTCAGGTTCACCTGCTGCCAGCCGGAGTCCGTCTCGTTGGCGAACGTCGCGGATGCCAGCAGTTGCCCCGTACTGCTCCACAAATGCCCCACGTGGGGACCGCTGTTCCCGGCTGCCTTATAGAAACGGAGGCCGGTGATGGCGCCGTCCCGATCGGCCGTAAACTTCATCCCCAGCTCAATCGGAACGCCGGCGTCGACGTTGGTCGCTGGCGGAACCGCTACGTTGCTAAACAGGCTGTGGGAAAAGGGAGGAAGGGGAGCAGGGGTGACCATCAGCGTGGCTGTGCCGCTGATACCAGCCAGCGTTGCAGTGACGACCGCGGAACCAATGCTAACCCCTGTAGCCATCCCGCCACTGGTGATGGTTGCTACGGATGGAGTATCCGATGACCAACTGACTTGACTGGTCAGGTCTGCGCTGCTGTTGTCCGCAAAGGTTCCCGTTACCTGCAACTGCTGCGTCGATCCGATGGCAATCGACTGGTTTGCAGGACTCACCATGAGCGACATCAAGGGTGTCGTACCCGTGCTGGGCCTAAACGCCACGTCTAACTGGTAGTTGGCCCCGAGGCCGCTGTTCGTGGGGAAGTCGCTGTTGCTCCCATATGCATACACGCCATTGCCGCTGCTGGCGCTGTTTACCACCGCATGTAAAGGCGGATTGTCCACCGGCCCATTAAAATCTCCGTAGGTGGCGGAGTAGCCTCCGGGGGTGTGATAGGAGACCACGTACACCGTGTTCGCCGTGATCGGCACCGGAGTTGCCAGGTTCACCTGCTGCCAGCCGGAGTCCGTTTCGTTGGTGAACGTCGCGGTTGCCAGCAGTTGTCCCGTACTGCTCCACAAATTCCCCTGGTGGGGGCCGCTATTCCCGGCGCCCTTGTAAAAACGGAGGGCGGTGATGGCGCCGTCGCGATCGGCCGTGAATTTCATCCCCAACTCAAGCGGAACGCCGGCGTCGACGTTGGTCGCCGGCGGAACCGCTGTGCCAAACAGGGTATAGGA
This sequence comes from uncultured Acidobacteriota bacterium, assembly GCA_963837635.1. Classification (GTDB taxonomy): domain Bacteria; phylum Acidobacteriota; class Terriglobia; order Terriglobales; family Acidobacteriaceae; genus CAWINY01. The sequence goes on along the minus strand of CAWINY010000007.1, from coordinate 160,261 downwards.
AGAAGGTGGATCGCCGACCACCGTTAGGACGGCCGTTCCGCTGATGCCGTTCATCGCGGCTGTGATGAACGCAGCGCCCAGAGTGCCTCCAGTCACTATCCCGCTACTGGTGATGGTTGCTACGGATGAGCTGCCCGAAGACCAACTAACCTGGCTCGTCAGGTTTGCGGTGCTGTAGTCCGAAAACGTTCCGGTCGCCTGAAATTGCAGCGTCTGGCCGATTCCTATGGTCGGAGTTGTCGGGGTGAGCGCGAGCGACAACAAGACAGGCATCACATTGCCCAGCGAAAAGACGGCCGGAGTCGCCACTCCCGTTGCGCTGACTGTCACGGTGAATGGTCCTCCAATGCCATTCGCGGTGAACGTCGGCGCCATCGCCATGCCTTGCGTATTCGTGGTGACGGTCGTGGTATTGGTTCCGCCTGCAAACGTGCCACTGGACCCAGTTGCCGGCGCCGCGAACGTCACCGTCACTCCACTTACGGGATTGCCGCCCGCATCCTTTACCATCGCCTGCAGGGGCGTCGCAAAACTGGTATGGGTCAAGGCACTTTGCCCTGAACCCGCAGAGGCCGTGATACTCGCCGGTGGGCCTACGGTCCCAATACCCGACAAGGCCAACGTGTGCGGGCCACCGGCGTTGTCGTTGATCGTCAGGGTTGCCGTGCGGCTGCCGATCACGGCCGGCGTGAAGGTCAGGTTCACGATCGTCGTGTTATCGGGTAAAACCGTAAGCGGCAGCGTCGCTGTCGTGTGACCAAAATCTCCGGGATTCGCGCCTCCGATAGTCAGCCCGGAGATCACCAGATTGCCGGTGCCAGTGTTGGCGATGGACACGGGCAGGGAACTGCTGGTGCCGCCCACCATTTGATTGGGAAAAACTACCGCAGTGGGTTGCGCCTGGAACCCCGGGGTCGTAGCGTTAATCCGTACCGTGCTCGGATAACTGGTCAACAGACCGTTGGAAACGATTAACTGGGCCACGTAGATTCCAGGCAAGTCCGCTACAAACGTGGGCTTTACCTGGGTGGTATCACTCAGCTCGGCGCTGCTGCCTAGCGGCTTGCTCAGCAAGGACCACTGATAGTTGGTGGGCGCTTCGGTCGAGCCACTGCCGTCCAGGTGCACTGTGCTTCCCACGGGCAGTGCCTGCGCAGGTCCAGCCACCGCTACCGGCCGGATGCTATCGGTAGAAATCATTACCGTCGCCGGGGTGCTGGAAACGCCGCCTTCGGTCACCACCAACTGCATTCCATACGTCCCCGCCATATCCACCGTGAAGGAGGGCTTCGCGGTATCGGCGCCCTTCAGTTGGGCCACGCTAGTGGAGGGCTTGAAGGTGAAACTCCAGGCGTAGGTGAGCGTATCGTTCGGATCCGCAGCCGACGATTGGCTGCCGTCCAGTTGGGCGGTACTCTTCACCGGGACCTGCTGATTGCTGCCGGCATCCGCTAGGGGAGGCACGTCTGCTTTGTCTGTGCTGATTACTACGGTATCGCTGGCACTATTGCCCTGCCCATCGTTCGCCGTCAATTGCACCTGATACTTGCCCGCCACGTCCGCCACGAAAGTGGGGGCTACCGACGTTGAATCCGATAAGGTCGCGGCGCTGCCTTCGGGCATGGAGAGAAACGACCATTGATAGGTAAGCGGGTCGCCATCGGCATTGCTCGATTGGCTGCCGTCCAGTTGGACTTTGCTGTGCAGCGCCACCCACTGACTTGGCCCGGCGTTCGCCACCGGACTCGTATCGCCAAGAGTGGAGATAACGACGGATGCCAGAGTGCTCGGGCTACCTGCGCCGCTTGCTGCTAGCGCGGCCGTATTGGCCGGATTCGCCGCCTGGGTACAGCTTCCGTCCTGCGCACTGAGTTGCAGGATGTAGTCGCCCGCTTGATCGATGGTGAAGCGCGGATTCATGCTGGCCGGATCGCTCAACTGGGCCAGGCTGCCTGCCGGGAACGACAAGAAAGACCACTGGAAACCGAGGAGGCAAGAATTACCGTTGGAACTAACGTAGGTGGAGTGACTGCCATCTAGTTCCACGGTGCTTCCAACCGAGGCAAACTGCTGGGGCCCGGCGTTGGCCACTGGCCCGGAACCGGACGAGAGCACTTGGAAGGTGGTGGACGAGCGATGCCCGCCCGTGCTGATCACAATCTGTCGCGGACCCGGAGCGGCTTGCGCCCCGATTTGCACCTGCACGGTCGCGCTGGTTGGGCTATTGACGGTGACCAGTCCGTTGCCTGCCCCTACGGTAATACCCGGTCCAAAGTCCGCAATCGTAGCCCCCTGGACGAACTGAGTGAGGTCTCCCTGGAGGCTGACCGTAACCGTGCTACCCACCTGACCACTGTTGGGAACGATCGAGATCGAGGCTCTTGGATCTTGCGCCACGCTCGTAGACTTGCCCGAACAGACTAACCAGGTGAACGGTGCCGGCAGCGTTATCCGTTATGGACAGCGAACCTGTGCGTACGCCCGCTTGCGTGGGCGTGAACGTCACGTTGACATTCGTGGCGCTGCCCGGCGCAATGGTGATGGGCAATGTTCTTGTCGAAAAAGCAAAGTCGCCTGCATTGCCGCCGGCAATCGCCAGTGTCGAGATCACCAAGTCTGCCGTGCCGGGGTTGACGACCGTCACGCGGGTGGGTGCACTCTTCGTATTCAGAAACTGATTGGCGAATGTCACGCTGGCCGGGCTCATACTGATGCCCGGAGCACTTTGGCTGACAGGGTTGGCTGCTGGTAAAGACGACCCTGTAGGCCCCGCGTTGCCGCCACCGCAGGCAACCAGCCAATAAAAAAGCGCGAAGCTTAAGAAGCAATAAAGAGCGTGACTGCGATGAGCGTTCATGCCAGAGTCTCCCCCGAAAGGGAAATACGTCCGTGGTCCCTAACCAGCTGCTTTGCGATACCCTGCTTGCCAGTTAGATCAGTAGCCTGGTCCGGGAACTCGTTCGACTTCTGCGACATCTTGGTTTCGGGTGCTTGTCTTTCTTTTTCGGTATCCGTCAATGGCCGGCCGATAGGAAAATTCCTTCTTGCGCCGTCCCCTAGCACGTCTCTGCCGTCTACCGGACAGACTGTTAAGGCAGGAGAATTTTCGTTACCTAGCCCAATTGCCTAGGAGCCACGGCTGCGCTATACGACATAAAGAGTGAACTGCGCTGGGGAAATTGCCTATTCTCCCCATGGCTTAGCCATTGTGATTACTCTGCAGGAAGCAGCCAGAAGGGTGTCGTCACAAATGTGTGTCCCCTATGCATTAGCCAATTGCACTACGTCATCGGGCTAAGAAGGCTGCGGGCAGGGGAAGGAGGAGTCAGTTTCCACGAATTGGTTCGGATTCGCGCTTCACCGGGAAGTTTTCCATGGAACCGCCTGTCGAATCGGTTCTCCGCCCATAGGGGCGATATTAGTGGCGCCGTTGTCTCGGTCCTTTGCGTCTCGGCATACCGTTTGGGTCTCTGCCGCGACTTCCGTCCAGCGCTAACAGCTATGGTGTCTCACGGGATGTAACCAACTGCTGGCTCACGAGTGCGGTGATCGGGGCTAGGCCCCGATCACCGATGGATGTCATCCCTCCGAGTCTCCGGCTTGATCCACAGTCTTAATGAACGACTGCGTGTAAGGTGCTGCCACTGCCGGGCGTGACAAATCCTGTTGGTGGCGATACAGTCAGCAGGCTTGTACCTGAACCAACCGGCGTGAAGCTCGTAGTACCACTTGTCAAGCCCCCACTGATCGCCACGGGACTAGTCACAATTGTGCCCACCCCGGTATTCCCGCTGCTCACCGACACACTTTCATTCACTCCGCCGGCGAGGGCCTGGATTCTCTGTGGCGCATTGCTCGCGTCCAGTTGCATGGCTTGGACCGTCAGTTGTGTATTGCCTGAAGCCCGGTTCGTAGCGAAGTCCTGCCCCATTCCCAGCGGGCTCACGAGCACGAAGCCGGACGGGGAGAGGTTGACCGTGATCGTACCGGGAAGCCAGACGTTGTTGGGATCCGACGCCGTGAGGGTAGCGCTGCCGGAAGACGCCATGGACTGCACGTAAAACTGCGGGAACCTCGCTCCGTTCAAGCCGTTGAACTGTGGAACCGTTACCGTAATGCTGCTGCTGCCGGCTTGCGTGGCACTGTTCGACAACCGCACCGAGGAATTGCTGCTGGTAATTGTGATGTTTAACCCGCCACTGGGCGCGGCGGTATTCAACGAACCCGTCGCGGACAACTCAAGCAAGTTGCCAATGGTTGTCCCTGCCGGCATGTTCAACGTGATCTGGGGCGGGCCCACCGTGGCTGTAAGTAGCCCTCCGGTGAATCCTGACGCGGTCACGCTGAGCGCGCTGGTGCCTTGAGTGAGAGGGTGGAAGGAGAGGGTTGTGTTGATGGAATCTCCGCCATTGAAGGTCGCCGTGCCAATGGGAACAATGGTGCCGACCGCAGGGGTCCCACTCACGACTGAGACGGAGACCGTTACCCCTCCGGCAATTTGTCCCTGTTGCACGGGATTGCTCTTAGAATCCAATTGCCAGACGGTCAGCAGCAACGGCGTGTCGACCGTAGTCGAGTAGGCCGTGGTCGAGAACGCCTGCCCGGGCACCTGGCTGGGACCAGCCAGCAAGAAAGCGGAATGCTGGACCGTTACCGTACCATTGTTTTGCACTTGGTTAAAGCTATAGCTCGCCGCGCTGGCCTCCAACTGGCCCGAACCGATCGCCACCCCTTGCACATAGAACGTGGGCAAGGCCGTGGTTCCTGCCGGAACCGTCACAGTAATGCTACTCGAACCGGCCAACGTCGCACTGGTAGATAACAGTACTGTCCCAGGGGTGTCGCTCTTAATGGTTACCACAAGCCCGCCCGTCGGCGCGGGATCGGACAGTTGCCCCTGGCCTGTTACTTGCATCTGGTAGCCCACCGTCATGGGGGTGAGCAGGATTTGCGGCTGTCCCACGGTCGCCGTCAAGTGGTCGCCGCTGGCCGGGGTGCTGAAGCCGCTGGGCTGCGTCACCGTCAACAGCGTGCTCCCCACATTCCCCGGTTGGAAGGAGAGCCCGCTCGCATAGGGATTGCCGCCGGCCAAAGCGGCCGTCCCCGAGATAGTGCCAATCGTCGTGTCCCCACTGCTCACGTTGACACTCGGGTTCAGCCCGCCACGAATCATTTGCGGGCTGCCGGCAATATTCAAGCTGGAATCCAAACCGTATGCGGCCACAGTTAGCGGGACGCTCTGGGTCTGGGTGGAGAAGTTCTGTCCATATCCGTTCCCGCCGTTCAGTACCAGCGCCGAAGGTGTCAAGGTTACCGTAACCGGCAGCGGCGCATAGCCCGGGGCGGTGACCGTCAACTGGATGGTATCCGGCGTTGCCCCGGTCGGCACATCCAGCGACTGCACGTAGACCCTGGCAAACGCGTTTCCGTCCGTACCCTGATAAATGGTAATCGGAACGCTGCTCGTCCCCCCGTTGCCGGTTCCCACAAGCGTTGGATCCAACGAGAGCAGCACCTTGCTGCTATCAGGACTGGTGATCGTGACCGTCAAGTTCGAAGCTGCCGGAGCATTCAGCCCGACCGTCACCGGGACTTCTAAATTCGCGCCCACACTGACTGGCGGCATAAGAAGAGTGGGTTGCACGTTGTTGGTCAGCGAGAAACTGGCTGGGGTTGTTATGCCGGTAGCGGTTGCCGTCACCGTGTACGATCCGGCGAAGCTGTTCGCGGTGAACGTCGGCGCAGTCGCTATGCCATTCGTATCCGTGTTGGCGGTCGCCGTGTTCCCTCCCGCAAATGTGCCGCTGGCCCCGCTCCCAGCGGCCGGCGCGGTGAAGGTAACCGTTATTCCGCTGACCGGATTGCCGCTTGCGTCTGTTACCGTCGCTTGCAGCGGCAGTGCAAAGGCGCTGTTAGTCCAGGCGCTCTGGTTTTTGCTGGACGGGGTGGCCGCAATGCTGTGTGCGGAACCTGCCAGGTTCGTCAACGAGAAGCTGGCTGGGGTTCCTCCCGTTATGGTTGCGGTCACGGTGTACGACCCTGCGAGGCTGTTTGCGGTAAACACCGGCGCGGTCGCTATGCCATTCGTATTCGTGTTGGCGGTCGTCGAGTTGGTTGCGCCAGCAAACGTACCACTGGGCAGCCCGCTCCCGGGTGCCGTGAATGTCACCGTCACTCCACTCACCGGATTGCCGTACGCGTCCTTCACCGTCGCCTGCAGTGCCGTCGCAAAACTCTGGCTTATAGCTACGCTCTGCGGCGTACCCGCAGTGGCCGTGACCACCCCCGCCCCATGGCTCACCGTGATGTTGCTCGAGGTGCCAGTGATCGAGTTGGTAACTGTGTCGGTGGCCGTGATCGTCTGCGGGCCCGCGGTCTTCAGGATGGCAGCGAAGCCGCCAACGCCGTTGCTCAGCTTGGCGTCGATCGGCAGCCCCGCCCCCGCCCCCGCCTGCGTGTCGCTGCTGGTGAAGTGCACCGTGCCGCTGTAGCCGCTAACCGTGTTGTTGCCCGCATCCAGCGCCGTCACCGTGAAGCTAAAGGACGTGCCCGCCGTGGCCGTGCCTGGGGCGCTGACCGACAAGTGCGTGACCGCCCCTACACCCACCGTGATGTTGTTCGAGGTGGCGGTGATCGAGTTGGTCACCGTGTCGGTGGCCGTGATCGTCTGCGCACCCGCCGTCTTCAGCGTGGCGCTGAAGGTTCCCGTGCCATTCGTCAGCGTGGTGTTGGCCGGTAGTACCGCCTGCGTGTCGCTGCTGGTGAAATGCACCGTGCCGGTGTAGCCGCTAACTGTATTGTTGCTGGCATCCAGCGCCGTCACTACCAGGTTGTTGAAAGCCACTCCCGAGGTCGTTGTCGTGGGCGCACTGACCGTGAAATGCGTCGCCGATCCCGCGCTCACCGAGATGCTGTTCGAGGTGGCGGTGATCGAGTTGGTCACCGTGTCGGTGGCGGTAATCGTCTGCGCGCCCACGGTCTTCAGCGTGGCGCTGAAGGTTACCGTGCCATTCGTCAGCGTGGTGTTGGCCGGTAGTACCGCCTGCCCGTCGGAGCTGGTGAAGTGTACCGTGCCGGTGTAGCTGGTCACCGTGTTGTTGTTGGCGTCCTTGGCCGTCACTACCAGGTTGTTGAAAGCCACTCCCGAGGTCGTTGTCGTGGGCGCACTGACCGTGAAGTGCGTCGCCGATCCCGCGCTCACCGAGATGCTGTTCGAGGTGGCGGTGATCGAGTTGGTCACCATGTCGGTGGCGGTGATCGTCTGCGCGCCCGCCGTCTTCAGCGTGGCGCTGAAGGTTCTCGCACCATTCGTCAGTGTGGAGTCGGCTGGCAACACCGCCTGACCGTCGGAACTGATGAAGTGTACCGTGCCGCTATAGCTGGTAACCGTATTGTTGCTGGCATCCAGCGCCGTCACTACCAGGTTGTTGAAAGCCACTCCCGCCGTCGCTGTCGTGGGCGCACTGACCGTGAAATGCGTCGCCGATCCCGCGCTCACCGAGATGCTGTTCGAGGTGGCGGTGATCGAGTTGGTCACCGTGTCGGTGGCGGTGATCGTCTGCGTCCCCGCCGTCTTCAGCGTGGCGCTGAAGGTTCTCGCGCCATTAGTCAGTGTGGAGTTGGCTGGCAACACCGCCTGACCGTCGGAACTGATGAAGTGTACCGTGCCGCTATAGCTGGTAACTGTATTGTTGCTGGCATCCAGCGCCGTCACTACCAGGTTGTTGAAAGCCACTCCCGCCGTCGCTGTCGTGGGCGCACTGACCGTGAAATGCGTCGCCGACCCCGCGCTCACCGAGATGTTCGAGGTGGCGGTGATCGAGTTGGTCGTGTCGGTGGCGGTGATCGTCTGCGTGCCCGCGCTCTTCAGCGTGGCGCTGAAGGTTCTCGCACCATTAGTCAGTGTGGAGTCGGCTGGCAACACCGCCTGCCCGTCGGAGCTGATGAAGTGTACCGTGCCGCTATAGCTGGTAACTGTATTGTTGCTGGCATCCAGCGCCGTCACTACCAGGTTGTTGAAAGCCACTCCCGCCGTCGCTGTCGTGGGCGCACTGACCGTGAAATGCGTCGCCGACCCCGCGCTCACCGAGATGCTGTTCGAGGTGGCGGTGATCGAGTTGGTCGTGTCGGTGGCGGTGATCGTCTGCGTGCCCGCGGTCTTCAGCGTGGCGCTGAAGGTTCCCGTGCCATTCGTCAGCGTGGTGTTGGCCGGTAGTACCGCCTGCGTGTCGCTGCTGGTGAAATGCACCGTGCCGGTGTAGCCGCTAACTGTATTGTTGCTGGCATCCAGCGCTGTCACTACCAGGTTGTTGAAAGTCACTCCCGAGGTCGTTGTCGTGGGCGCACTGACCGTGAAATGCGTCGCCGCCCCTGCGCTCACCGAGATGCTGTTCGAGGTGGCGGTGATCGAGTTGGTCACCGTGTCGGTGGCCGTGATCGTCTGCGCGCCCGTGGTCTTCAGCGTGGCGCTGAAGGTTCTCGCACCATTAGTCAGTGTGGAGTCGGCTGGCAACACCGCCTGCCCGTCCGAACTGGTGAAGTGCACCGTCCCGCTGTAGCCGGTGGCGGTGTTGTTATAAGCATCCTGTGCCGTCACCGTGAAGCTGAAGGCGCTGCCCGCCGTCGCCGGCGAGGACGCGTTCACCACGAAGTGGGTGGCCGCCCCGGCGTTCACCGTGATGCCGCCCGAGCTCCCGGTGATCGAGCTGGCCACGGTGTCGGTGGCGGTAACGGTTTGCGTGCCCGCCGTCTTCAGCGTGACGCCGCTGAATACGTGTACACCCTGATCCAACATCGTGAAGGTGTAATTGGCCGGCAGCACCGCCTGCGCGTCGCTGCTGGTGAAATGCACCGTGCCGGTGTAGCCGCTAACTGTGTTGTTGTAGGTGTCCTTGGCCGTCACCGTGAAGTTAAAGGCCGAGCCGGCCGTGGCCGGGCCTTGGGCCGCCACCACCAGATGCGTCGTCCCGGCCGCGCTTACGTTGATGTTGCCGGAGGTACCGGTGTGCGAACTGGTATCGCTGGCCCCGATTGTCTGGCCGCTCGCCGCCGTGGTTAGGGTGAAGCTGAGCGCCTTGCTGCCATTATCGGCACTCGAGAAGGTGTAATTGGTAGACGTTGCTCCCGTATCGCTGGTGCCGAATGTGAAATGTACCGTACCGGTGTAGCCGGTTACCGTGTTGCCGAAGCTGTCCTGCGCCGTTACCGTCACGGAGATTGGTGTTCCTGCAACCGCCGACGCGGGCGCCACCACGGCGAACTGGCTGATCGACGCTGCCGATATCGTCTCTTTCTGCGTGCCGCTAATGCTCCCACTGCTCGCCGTCAGCGTGGGCGTGCCGAATGCCGTATCCTGGTAGGAGAAGGAAACCGACGTCGATCCATTGGGAATCGATACAGTAGTCACTGCACTCCCGCCGCAACTGTTCCCAATGTAGAACTTGCCACTACTGCTGCTGCTCGTCGCGACCCCGATGGTAATGCCACCGGTCCCGGTAGTCACTGGGTTGTTGTACTGGTCCTGGGCTTGTACGGTTACTTGTCCCGAACAGACCCCGGCAGCTACCGCAAAGGGGGTGGTGGTGAAGACCAACTTGCTCAGCGGCCCGGCCGTGTTGGTCAGCGAGAAACTGGCCGGCGTCGACACGCCCGCCACACTGGCGGTTACCGAGTACTGTCCGGCGATGCTATTCGCGGAGAAGACCACCGCAGTCGCAACGCCCGTCGTATCCGTGCTGGCCGTGGCGGTTCTTCCTCCGCCGGTAAATGTGCCGCTGGCCACGCTCCCGGATGGCGCGGTAAAGGTAACCACTACTCCGCTCACCGGATTGCCGCTCGCATCCTTCACCGTCGCCTGCAAGAGCGTTACAAAACTGTTGTTGACCACAACGCTCTGTCCGTTGCCCGAGGTGGCCGCTATGCTGGTTGGAGAACCATGCAGGTTGGTCATCAAGAAGCTGGCTGAGCTTGCTACGCCCGATACGGTTGCCGTTACCGTGTACGGCCCTGCGATGTTCGCGATGCTGTTCGCGGTGAACGTTGACGCAGTCGCTATGCCTTGCGTATTCGTGGTGGCGGTCGTCGTGTTAGTTCCGTTCGCAAACGTACCACTGGCCCCAGTTGCCGGTGCCGCGAACGTCACTGTCGCTCCGCTCACCGGATTGCCGTACGCATCCTTCACCGTGGCCTGCAGCGCCGTTGCAAAACTCTGGCTTATCGTTGCGCTCTGCGGCGTACCCGCAGTGGCCGTGACCGAGGCTGCCACTCCCGTGCCCACCGTGATGTTGATCGAGGTGCCGGTGATCGAGTTGGTCACCGTGTCGGTGGCCGTCAGAGTCTGCGGGCCTGCAGTCTTCAGCGTGGCGCTGAGGGTTCCCGTGCCATTCGTCAGTGTGGTGTTGGCCGGCAGCACCGCCTGCGCGTCGCTGCTGGTGAAATGCACCGTGCCGGTGTAGCCGCTAACCGTGTTGTTGCCGGTATCCAAAGCCGTTACGGTGAAGCTAATGGCCGCGCCCGCAGTGGCCGAACCCGGAGCGCTGACCGACAAGTGCGTGGCCGCCCCCGCACCCACCGTGAGGTTGTTCGAGGTGCCGGCAATCGTGGAATGCACCGTGTCGGTGGCGGTCAGAGTCTGCGTGCCCGCGGTCTTCAGCGTGGCGCTGAAGGTTCCCGTGCCATTCGTCAGCGTGGTGTTGGCTGGCAGTACCGCCTGCGCGTCGCTGCTGGTGAAGTGCACTGTGCCGGTGTAGCCGCTAACCGTATTGTTGCTGGCATCCAGCGCCGTTACCGTGAAGCTAATAGCTGTGCCCGCCGTGGCCGAGCCTGGGGCGCTGACCGACAAATGCGTGACCGCTCCCGCACCCACCGTGAGGTTGTTCGAGGTGCCGGCAATCGTGGAATGCACCGTGTCGGTGGCGGTCAGAGTCTGCGTGCCCGCGGTCTTCAGCGTGGCGCTGAAGGTTCCCGTGCCATTCGTCAACGTGGCATTGGCCGGCAGTACCGCCTGTGTGTCGCTGCTGGTGAAATTCACCGTGCCGGTGTAGCCGCTAACCGTATTGTTGCTGGCATCCAGCGCCGTTACCGTGAAGCTAATGGCTGTGCCCGCCGTGGCCGAACCTGGGGCGCTGACCGACAAGCGTGTGGCCGGCCCGGCCGTGTTGGTGAGCGAGAAACTGGCCGGCGTCGACACGCCCGCCACACTGGCGGTTACCGAGTACTGTCCGGCGATGCTATTCGCGGAGAAGACCACCGCAGTCGCAACGCCCGTCGTATCCGTGCTGGCCGTGGCGGTTCTTCCTCCGCCGGTAAACGTGCCGCTGGCCACGCTCCCGGATGGCGCGGTAAAGGTAACCACTACTCCGCTCACCGGATTGCCGCTCGCATCCTTCACCGTCGCCTGCAAGAGCGTTACAAAACTGTTGTTGACCACAACGCTCTGTCCGTTGCCCGAGGTGGCCGCTATGCTGGTTGGAGAACCATGCAGGTTGGTCATCAAGAAGCTGGCTGAGCTTGCTACGCCCGATACGGTTGCCGTTACCGTGTACGGCCCTGCGATGTTCGCGATGCTGTTCGCGGTGAACGTTGACGCAGTCGCTATGCCTTGCGTATTCGTGGTGGCGGTCGTCGTGTTGGTTCCGTTCGCAAACGTACCACTGGCCCCAGTTGCCGGTGCCGCGAACGTCACTGTCGCTCCGCTCACCGGATTGCCGTACGCATCCTTCACCGTGGCCTGCAGCGCCGTTGCAAAACTCTGGCTTATCGTTGCGCTCTGCGGCGTACCCGCAGTGGCCGTGACCGAGGCTGCCACTCCCGTGCCCACCGTGATGTTGATCGAGGTGCCGGTGATCGAGTTGGTCACCGTGTCGGTGGCCGTCAGAGTCTGCGGGCCTGCAGTCTTCAGCGTGGCGCTGAGGGTTCCCGTGCCATTCGTCAGTGTGGTGTTGGCCGGCAGCACCGCCTGCGCGTCGCTGCTGGTGAAATGCACCGTGCCGGTGTAGCCGCTAACCGTGTTGTTGCCGGTATCCAAAGCCGTTACGGTGAAGCTAATGGCCGCGCCCGCAGTGGCCGAACCCGGAGCGCTGACCGACAAGTGCGTGGCCGCCCCCGCACCCACCGTGAGGTTGTTCGAGGTGCCGGCAATCGTGGAATGCACCGTGTCGGTGGCGGTCAGAGTCTGCGTGCCCGCGGTCTTCAGCGTGGCGCTGAAGGTTCCCGTGCCATTCGTCAGCGTGGTGTTGGCTGGCAGTACCGCCTGCGCGTCGCTGCTGGTGAAGTGCACTGTGCCGGTGTAGCCGCTAACCGTATTGTTGCTGGCATCCAGCGCCGTTACCGTGAAGCTAATGGCTGTGCCCGCCGTGGCCGAGCCTGGGGCGCTGACCGACAAATGCGTGACCGCTCCCGCACCCACCGTGAGGTTGTTCGAGGTGCCGGCAATCGTGGAATGCACCGTATCGGTGGCGGTCAGAGTCTGCGTGCCCGCGGTCTTCAGCGTGGCGCTGAAGGTTCCCGTGCCATTCGTCAACGTGGCATTGGCCGGCAGTACCGCCTGCGTGTCGCTGCTGGTGAAATTCACCGTACCGTTGTAGCCGCTAACCGTATTGTTGCTGGCATCCAGCGCCGTTACCGTGAAGCTAATGGCTGTGCCCGCCGTGGCTGAACCTGGGGCGCTGACCGACAAGCGTGTGGCCGGCCCGGCCGTGTTGGTGAGCAAGAAACTGGCTGGCGTTGCCACGCCCGCCACACTGGCGGTTACCGAGTACTGTCCCGCGACGCTATTCGCGGTAAACGTGGGGGCCGTGGCTACTCCTTGTGCATTCGTGGTCGCCGTGTTCACCCCGCCCGCAAATGTGCCGCTGGCTCCGCTCGTAGGGGCTGCGAAGGTCACGGTGACCCCGTTCAGCAGGTTGCCCCCGGTATCCTTCACCGTCACTTGAAGCGGTGCAAAAGCGGCTTTGACTACAACGTTCTGGGGTGTGCCTGCGGTGGTTACGATGCTGTGTGGAGAACCAGTAAGGTTCGTCAGCGAGAAACTGACTGAGGTTAAGCCCGATACAGTCGCGGTTACCGTGTACTGCCCTGCGGTGCCATTCGCGGTGAACGTGGGGGCCGTGGCTACTCCGTCTGCATTCGTGGTCGCCGTGTTCCCGCCCGCAAATGTGCCGCTTGCTCCGCTCCCGGAAGCTGGAGCTGTGAATGTCACCGTCACTCCGCTTACCGGGAAATCGCGTGCATCCTTTACTGTCACCTGCAGCGGCGCAAACGCGCTGTTGATCGCAACACTTTGCGGCGTACTGCTGGTGGCGGCGGTGACGCTCGTCGGCAAACCCGCCACGCCCGTGCCACTCAACACCACTGCATGGGGACTGCCAGGAGCGTTGTCGGTGACCGTCAGGTTCGCAGTGCGGCTCCCCAGTGCTCTTGGTGTGAACGTCACATTCACCGTAGTCTGCTCATTCGGGGGAACCTTCACCGGCAGACTCGCCGCCGTTGGGGGGAAAAAGTCAGACACATTGGCGCCCGTGATCTGCAAGTCCGTGATAGTCAACTCGCCCGTGCCGGTATTGGTGATCACCACCGGCTGGGAATTGCTCGTCTGGCCCGCTGTCTGATTGCCAAAAGCCACCGCATTGGGGCTGAACGTGATTCCTGGCACCGTCGCTTGGATCGACACTGTGCTCGGGTAACTCGTCAGACTGCTGTCGGCTACGATTAACTGGGCCACGTAGAAGCCCGGCAGATCGGCCACAAACGCAGGTTTTGATTGGGTTGCGTCACTCAGCGCGGCTTTGCTGCCCGCCGGCGTGCTCAATAAGGACCATAGATAAGTCGTCGGCGCGCCCGTCGAGCCGCTCCCGTCCAGTTGCACCGTAGTGCCCATTGGCACCGCCTGCGCCTTTCCCGCCACCGCTACCGGCCGGATACTATTACTATCGGTAGTAATCATTACCGTCGCCGGGGTGCTGTTGAGGTTGGGCGTGGTCGTGGTATCGGTGACCACCAACTGCAGGCCATACGCCCCGGGCACGTCGGGGACGAACGTTGGCTTCGCGATATTGGCCGCGCTAAGCGTGGCCGTGCTGCTGTTGGTAGGCTGGAAGGTGAAACTCCAGGCGTAGGTGAGCTTATCGTTATCGTGCGGATCCGCAGCCGACGATTGGCTGCCGTCCAGCTGTACCGTGTTACCCGCCGCCACCTGTTGGTCGGCGCCGGCGTCCGCTATAGGAGGCACGTCATTATTAGTGCTGATTTGTACGGTGTCGCTGGCGCTATTGCCATGGCCGTCGTTCACCGTCAGTTGCAACTGATACGCGCCCGCCTTGTCGGCCACGAAAGTGGGTGCTACCGATGTAGCGTCCGACAATGCCGCAATGCTTCCCGGGGGCGCGGAAAGCAACGCCCATTGATAAGTAAGCTTGTCTCCATCCGCATCGCTGGAGGCACTGCCATCCAGGTGTACTGTATCGCTCACGTTCACCAACTGGCCGGGCCCGGCATTTGCCACCGGACTGGTATCACCAGTGGTGATAACGACGGATGCCAGCGTGCTTGCGCTACCTGCGCTGCTTGCTGCTGGCACGGCCGCTGCTGCTCGCGCGGCCGTATTGGCCGGGCTCACCGACTGTGTACTGCCACTTGCGGCGAGTTGCAATATGTAATTGCCCGCCTTATCGACGGTAAAGATAGGATTCGGGTCGCCGGGATTGCTCAACTGGGCGCCGCTACCCGTGGGCACCGACAAGAAGGACCACTGGAAACCGAGCAGACAAGAACCGTTGGAACTCGTACAGGTGGAGTGACTGCCATCCAGTTCCACGGTGCGTCCAACCGCGGCAGACTGCTGCGGCCCGGCGTTGGCCACCGGCCCGAACCCGGACGAGGGCACTTGGAACGTGGCGGACGAGCGATGCCCGTTCGTGCTGACCACAATCTGTCGCAGGCCCGGGGCGGCTTGCGCGATTTGCACCTGCACGGTCGCGCTGGTTGGGCTATTGACGGTGACCGCCCCCACGGTAATACCTGGTCCAAAGTCCACGGTCGTAGCGCCCTGGACGAACCGAGTGAGGTATCCCGTGATCGTGATGGTACAGCTTCCGCCCGGACAATTGTCGGAGCTAACGGAAACGGACGCCGCCGGATCTTGCTGGTAAGCAGAACCAGGTGTACCAGGTGTAACAGTACCAGGTGTAAGGGTCGGAGTGTGCGGCCTACTGCCACCACCGCAACCAACCAGGCCGCAACTCACGGTGATAGCAATAAGGCACAGAAGCGCGTGAAAAGACCGCGTTGTCATGGCAGCCCAACCCCCTTGAAGAATATGTGGCCCTAGGTTCGGCCCCCACAACTCCCAACGAGTTCTCATTTCCGGTTTATGGATACTGCGAACAGTTGCATGCATAGCGTGCGGTGAAAGTCTCAAGTTGATGGTGGCTGCCGGTGATCTGCCAACAACCACCGGCAAGAGCCCACAGTACGCTTTTTTGTAGCCACCCATTAAGACAAGCGAAAGAGTGAGATAACTATGCGAGCCGCTAACTGCGGGCGGCCAGCTTACTTCTTAGCCTCTTCGGGAGTAATTCCCATCGTTTGCAGAACTACGCGAGCCTGGATCTGCCCGTGCCTGCTTGCCCGTTGGTACCATTCAATTGCCTGAGGTTGACTGGAAGGAACCCCTAATCCCTGTTCGTACATGGAGCCGATCGTGTATTCCGCATTGCCGTTGCCTTGATCTGCCGCCTTGTGCAGCCATTTCAGAGCTAGAGCGTAGTCGTGCTGCACCTCGTCTAGGCCCGTTTCGTAGATCAAACCTAATAGCACTTGCGCGTCGGGGACGCCGGCTTCCGCAGCCATCTGGTAATACTTAACCGCTTTGGTAGCACTCTTATCGACGTACGTTCCGCTTCGATAACAAAACGCTAGCCGCTGTTCAGCATTCGTGTTGCCCTGCTGAGCGGCTTTTTCGAACCAGCTCACCGCCGCCTTCGGATCGCGCGGGACACCATA
Source organism: uncultured Acidobacteriota bacterium (assembly GCA_963837635.1). GTDB lineage: Bacteria > Acidobacteriota > Terriglobia > Terriglobales > Acidobacteriaceae > CAWINY01. The sequence goes on along the minus strand of CAWINY010000007.1, from coordinate 144,262 downwards.
CCCGCCTTCATTCATAATGGCAAACTTGTTTTGCGCATCCGCGTTTCCCTTCTCGGCTGCCATGCGGATCCATTTTGCCGCTTCGGGGATATTGCGAGATACCCCCCCCACCCCAAGGGCGTACTTATTGCCAAGTTCGACCTGCGCATCGACATCTCCGGCTTCGGCCTTCTTTCTTAGTTGTGCCAGATCCTCACCGGCTGCCCAGACATAGCAGCCCATCACCAACACCATGACAATTCCAACCCACGCCTTTCTCATTCTTTTCTCCTCTTGTCTATACATTCTTCATCACCAGGCCAATAGTCCTACTTCCCCGGATCACTGGCCGCAGCCAGCGGGAACCATCACAACTGTCCCCATCTACTTCTTTGCGATCTGAGGTACGATATGCTTGGCATTGAGCTGCTGGACCACCAGCTCGCGTAGCGTTTTGTAGTCCATTGCCCCGGAGATGTAGTGCCCCTCTACGAAGAAGCTGGGCGTGCCGCTTAGCCCCAGTTGTTGTGCCTGCGTATAATCTTTCTGTACTGCGGCCGCCTGCTCGCTCGTGTCCAAACACTTATCGAAGGTTGTGCCTTCCAGACCCAGGTCGCGCGCATCCTTTTTCAATTGCGGGACGTCCAGTGCGTTGGTAGTGAATAGGCGATCGTGATATTCCCAAAACTTCCCCTGCGCCGCCGCGCAATGCGCCGCTTCGGCCGCCTTCCGGGCATAGTTGTGCATCGGTAGCGGCAGGTCCTTGAAGTAAATGGCGATCTGGTCACCGAACTCTTCATGCAGTTTCAGCACATAGGGATGGACCTTGGCGCAATACGGGCACTGGTAGTCGGCAAATTCAATCAGCCGCACGGGAGCGTCGGCGCCACCGAGGCGGGGCGCATCGCCGACCGGAACTTGCGCCATGGGAGGCGCCAGGGTGATCAGCACATTGGATTGCCCATGAATCTGCTGCAGGTAGGCAGCCCGCGCCTTGGCGATGCGGTGCTCGCGAACCGCGTCCAGAATCTTTCCGCGTTGTGTCTCATAGGGTTCATTGCTGTCGGAGTCTTCGTAATAGGCCCGGAGCTGATCCTCAGATGGATCCTTGACCTTGCTTGTGATTTCCCGGTCCAACAGTTGCTGCACCGTAAGGTGCTGCCGCTCGGCCTCCATATTCAGCAAACGCTGGTCGATGAGATCGCCCAGCGCCTTGCCTTCCGCCATGAAAACCTGGTAACGGGCCTGAAGGAGTTTGCTCGCCTCCTCCTTGTCCAGTTCCGCACGGGTAATCTTGGTGTTGTTGATCTCCGCCACGACTTCATCGGGATTTTGGCCAAAGGCTACGGGGCTAAGTGTCCACAAAATCAAACCGACTAGAAAACTTCCCCAGCATCTCATTGCGATGGGTGCTCCTTCTTGGAAAGACTGCCAAGTCGCCTAGTTGTTGTGACTACTCAAAAAGCTCAAACCAAGAGTGCGCCGGCGCTTCGGTCGTGGCAACTCTCCTCATGGACTAGTCGATTTTGTCACCCTGAAAGAATTAGGCCAAAAGTGTAAGCCCGCCGGGCATAGCTACTAAGTGCTAATCCGTTGGGTGAGAGGAGTGAGGGTCCTTCGCGAGCCCCTGAGCCAAAGCATCTTGTGTTTCTACCAAGAACTTCAAGGTCCGTCTGTATGACGCACTACACTAGATCGTGTGGGTACCAATCGATTCGCAAAAAACGGCTCGTATCCCAAAAGTGTAATCAGCTTTCCTCCGGTAGCGGCAGTCGAGCACAGCAGTGATAGATAGCCGCAATGTAGTTCTGAGCGCTGCGAAATCCGAAGGAACGATGGCTGATGGATTTGATCTTGTTGTTCATTCCTTCCAGCGCGCCGTTGGACAGCCGAATCTTGGTCCAGGCCAGAATGCCGTCGAGATGAGAGCGCAGCATTCTCACGAATCGTTTGAGTGGCTGCAAGCGCGAGCGCATGGCCGAGCGCATCCACTTCTCCAGATGGGCCTTGGCGCGGGCCGGCTGGCGATATCCCCAGAACAGTTGGAAGGCTTCCTTCAGGTACCAGGCGCGCACGATCGGTAGGTTCCAGCGCACCAGCGTGGACAGCCGCTCCTGCTGGTCCGTGGTGAGGTTCCAGGGATTTTTCAGTAGCAACCAACGGGTGCTTTTGAACTCTGCCTTCTCTTTGCCCACCAAACGCCGCATCTCGCTCCGCCGCACCTCATCCACGGCTTCGTTCAGGTGCTTGACGATATGGAATCGGTCAAACAAAATCTGGGCATTCCGGGCGTGTTTCTGCACTAGCTTCGCATAGGTGGCCGACATGTCCATGCATACGACCTGCAGCGTCGTGCAACGCCTTCGCCCCATGACCTCGGTGAAGAACGGCTTTACCTCTTCTTCGCTCCGGCCGTCGCCTACCCACAGCACGACCCGCCGTTCCATGTCATAGACCACGGTGAGGTAAACTTGCCCTTTCCGCCGACTGACTTCATCGATGCCAATTACATGCACCGGCGGGCGTTTGCGTTTGCGCAGCCCGTAGGCGACCGTCCGGCGCACAATCCCGGCCACCGTCTTCCAGTTCAGCCCATACTGCCGCGCCGTCCCTTGCCAACTCAGTTCCCGCGCCAGCATGGCTACCGCATTGCCTAGCGCCCGGGTCACCCGCGCCCACGGCTCGGCCCAGGGGAAGTCCTCCACCCGTATCCCACAGCGCGGACAATCTACCCGTCGGGGCCGATAACGCAGAATCAACATCGCCTTGCGCATCGACAGGTCCCGCCACTGCCGCCATCCCCGAATACTGTGCACGTGCAGGCACCGCTGTCGGCATACCCCGCAACGCAGCAACCTGGTTCCCAGACGGTCGATGTGAACCGTCATCTGCTCCCCGGCCTGTTCCACCTTCGTCACCCGGTGAGCTTTCAATCCCAGCTGTTTTCTGATAAACGTCTCGATGAGCACCTCGTCTCGGTTTCCTTTCCGTGGTTGTTTGCAGCAACTCACGAAAGCATACCGACCGGGGCGCTCACTCCCCGTCTAACCCCTTAGTTCTACAGGATGTTTTCTCCAATTACACTTTTGGGATAGGAACCCAAAAAACCAGGCGGCATTTGCCGCCTGGGTGTACGCCAACGGTTCCTTTGAAGCAACTATCGGCAGGTACACAAAGTTCTGTTCTAGGACTACTGGGGGTCGCCGCACGAGCAAAGACCCTGGCCGCTGCCGAATGTCTTCGCCCAATTGGCCGCTATCGGCAGGTATCGCGCTTCAGCTGCGCCGAGTTGGGCTTCCTGGGATTCACCTTCCGTGATGGCGTTCCCACCCGGTACCACCTGGGTATGAGTTCCCCATGCCTTCAGGCCAGGCGCGAGTTGATTCGCGGCAGTACCGATACCGGCGAGGACATCACCAGCATCACAAACGGCGGTAGCGCTGACGGGGCTCACGCCATTCGGGGTGACGCTGATCGGAATGCTGGAGGTCACCTTGATCACGCCCAGGGCGGGGATGATACCGGTGACCGGATTGGCCGTCAGGTTCTTTCTGACCGACTCAACCAGAACGCTGTCTGGCGAAATCGGGCAGGCGCAGGCTTCGAGCATTTCCTGGTTCTTGTCGAACACATAGATGTTGGCGCAGAGATAGCCGCTAGTCATGACTTGACCGTTCAGGCCTTGAGGTGCGCCCAGAAGGCCGGTGTTGATGATATGTTCGGTCTGGTCCATAGCATTGGACGGGTCGTTGTGGTCGAAGTAGTTCACACTATATACCGCTAACTGTGAGTCCTGTGCGAACGCGACCATGGACAGCAACAGGGTGGCGATCGCCACCAGAGCAACTTTCTTTAACATCTGAGGATCCTCCTATTTGTTTTTTTATCTAGTGACTGCCCGCTCATGGCGAACAGCCCTACCTACAATGCACGGCGCGGACGTTGCTGCCAAGCCTACCGATGCCCTAAGCAATTTCCCTACTACGTAAAGGTGGCTCTTCTGGGACAAAGGGCGCGTGCTTTGATTACGGGTGGAGCAGGGCTTCAGTGGGCCCCCCAACGAGCGCGAAGTGCTTGTGGGTCAGAGCCCGGCGTCCTGCATCGAGACCTGAAGGCCTGCTCCACCCGATTCACGAATAATGCAGGCTACGCTGGTGTAGTGCGTCGTTAGTAAAGCCACTTATGCCAAAGGGTGTCATACTGAGCCGGAGCGCAGCGGAGGCGAAGAATCCATGTATTTATTCGCTGAACAAATGCATAGATCCAATCGATTCGCAAAAAACCAGGCGGCTTTCGCCGCCTGGGTGTCCGCCAACGGTTCCTTTGGAGCAACTATCGGCAGGTACACAAAGTTATGTTCTCGGACTACTGGGGGTCGCCGCACGAGCAAAGACCCTGGCCGCTGCCGAATGTCTTCGCCCAATTGGCCGCTATCGGCAGGTATCGCGCTTCAGCTGCGCCGAGTTGGGCTTCCTGGGATTCACCTTCGGTGATGGCGTTTCCACCCGGTACCACCTGGGTATGAGTTCCCCATGCCTTCAGGCCAGGCGCGAGTTGATTCGCGGCAGTACCGACAGTGGTGAGGACATCACCAGCATCACAAACGGCGGTAGCGCTGACGGGGCTCACGCCATTCGGGGTGACGCTGATCGGAATGCTGGAGGTCACCTTGATCACGCCCAGGGCGGGGATGATACCGGTGACCGGATTGGCCGTCAGGTTCTTTCTGACCGACTCAACCAGAACGCTGTCTGGCGAAATCGGGCAGGCGCAGGCTTCGAGCATTTCCTGGTTCTTGTCGAACACATAGATGTTGGCGCAGAGATAGCCGCTAGTCATGACTTGACCGTTCAGGCCTTGAGGTGCGCCCAGAAGGCCGGTGTTGATGATATGTTCGGTCTGGTCCATAGCATTGGACGGGTCGTTGTGGTCGAAGTAGTTCACACTATATACCGATAACTGTGGGTCCTGTATCTGTGAGTCCTGTGCGAACGCGACCATGGACAGCAACAGGGTGGCGATCGCCACCAGAGCAACTTTCTTTAACATCTGAGGATCCTCCTATTTGTTTTTTTATCTAGTGACTGCCCGCTCATGGCGATCAGCCCCTGCCTACAATGCACGGCGCGGACGTTGCTGCCAAGCCTACCGATGCCCTAAGCAATTTCACTACTACGTAAAGGTGACTCTTCTGGGACAAAGGCGCGTGCTTTGATTACGGGTGGAGCAGGGCTTCAGTGGGCCCCCAACGAGCGCGAAGCGCTTGTGGGTCAGAGCCCGGCGTCCTGCATCGAGACCTGAAGGCCTGCTTCACCCGATTCACGAATAATGCAGGCTACGCTAGTGTAGTGCGTCGTTAGTAGAGTCATTTATACTAAAGGGTGTCATTCTGAGCCGGAGCGCAGCGGAGGCGAAGAATCCATGTATTTATTCGCTGAACAAATGCATAGATCCAATCGATTCGCAAAAAACCAGGCGGCTTTCGCCGCCTGGGTGTCCGCCAACGGTTCCTTTGGAGCAACTATCGGCAGGCACACAAAGTTATGTTCTCGGACTACTGGGGGTCGCCGCACGAGCAAAGACCCTGGCCGCTGCCGAATGTCTTCGCCCAATTGGCCGCTATCGGCAAGTATGTGGCTTCAGCTGCACCGAGTTGGGCTTCCTGGGATTCACCTTCCGTGATGGCGTTTCCACCCGGTACCACCTGGGTATGAGTTCCCCATGCCTTCAGGCCAGGCGCGAGTTGATTCGCGGCAGTACCGACAGCGGCGAGGACATCACCAGCATCACAAACGGCGGTAGCGCTGACGGGGCTCACGCCATTCGGGGTGACGCTGATCGGAATGCTGGAGGTCACCTTGATCACGCCCAGGGCGGGGATGATACCGGTGACCGGATTGGCCGTCAGGTTCTTTCTGACCGACTCCACCAGAACGCTGTCCGGCGAAATCGGGCAGGCGCAGGCTTCGAGCATTTCCTGGTTCTTGTCGAACACATAGATGTTGGCGCAGAGATAGCCGCTAGTCATGACTTGACCGTTCAGGCCTTGAGGTGCGCCCAGAAGGCCGGTGTTGATGATATGTTCGGTCTGGTCCATAGCATTGGACGGGTCGTTGTGGTCGAAGTAGTTCACCCGATATACCCCGTCCTGTGCGAACGCGACCATGGACAGCAACAGGGTGGCGATCGCCACCAGAGCAACTTTCTTTAACATCTGAGGATCCTCCTATTCAATCGTGACTGTTCGCTCAAGGCGATCAGTGTGCTTACAATGCACTGTGCCGACGCGCGTGCCAAGCCCACCGATGTCGTAGACCGATTGCCTAACGCCAGAGGAGCAGGTGAAGAGCCTAATTAATTTGGCTAAACTATTGGACCAATACCAAAGGCTGGTCGCGGGAAGACCTGCAGTTCTAAGGCTTTAGCTCGTGAGGTATCCTTGCCGGTCCGGACGGTATGAACCTCAGCGGCTGAACAGTCCGCTGAAAAAAGAACCAAGATGATAAAAGTTTAGATTACCGAATCGGATGCCACGCTGGCCGCCAGAGAGGCGAAAGCAGGTTGGTTCGCAGGCGGAAGGATGGAGGAGGGCGCCTTTCGCCCGTCTACGAGGGTGGGAGAGCCACCTTGCTAACTATACCGGAGCGGCTGGTGGTGCCCAGCTTTACCATTACCAAGCGCAGGAAGGCGCCTATCGTACTGGGACTGACGGCCATACGCCGGGCAATTTCCTTGGTCGTGAGCCCCTGCGCCAAGAGCTCCACCGATTCTCGCTCTCGGGGAGTAAGGTTATACACGGTCGAAATCTGCGTCAGGTCGAGGCGACGCTTGGCCGGCCGCTGCAACAACAATAAGACTACGGATCCGTTGAGGGAGGACCTGAGGCGCCCATCCAGACAAAATGCGGAGCAGGTATAACGCCGCTTGTCCGATCTGAATTCCGTCACGAAACTCGCCCCGGCCTCGGTGCGGACCATCAGGTCGGTGCGAAGCTTGTCCGCCAGGAAGCTTTCTATATGAGGAATGTGCGCGGGGGCGGTTGGAAAAGCGAGGATGCGCACAGCCTGATCGTTGGCCGCCACCGGCGTGAACGAAGCGTCCAGCAGCATGAATCCGAGGTCGCCATTTTGCATAAAGGACTGTTGCATACCTGTCTAACCTGATCTTGGCATAACTAAACCGAGATCGCGCTCCCGTCAAGAGTTTTACTATTAATCTGAGGGATACGCCTGATTACACTAATCGAATTGACTACGCCGTAATTAGCATTAACTCGCATTATCATAAAAGTGGAGCGGGCCTTCGGGCCTGCGCCAACCGAGGAGCAAATGGGGCTGTAGCCCCTGAGGAAGTCTTCAGGCCGCTTACGGAATGTCCCTCAGCGGGAGAGCTTGCGGGAGCGCGAGGTAGCTCCGCATATCAGCGAGTACGTCAAGGGCAACCTGGGCAAAAACTGTCTAACCGAGGAGGAACGAGCCGATGGGCGGCACGCGATCAGCCAGAAGAAGCGCAAGCTGATCGAGCGGGTCTTTGACTGGAGTAAGTTGGACCGTCCGTTGCGCCAGGTGAAGCTGCGTGGGCTCAAGCGCGTGGACTGGTTCTACCGGCTGACCATCACGGCCTATAACCTGATGCGCATGAGGAGGCTGATTCCGATTCAAGCCCGGCCCTGTAGGGCCGAAGTACCCAAAGACGGCCTCTAGGGATAAAACAACAACAGAAATCCAACGGCACAACAGGTCCAAAACACGAAAATATGCACCGAGTGGCTTCATCGCCGCAGGAAACAAGAGTTTTTCCGCGGCCGGTTCAGCCGTAATCTTCCAAAGCCCGCTTAAATCCAGGGCTGAAACCCTACTCCACCCAAAACACCTGTCCTTCATGAATTGAGGGTTAATCTGAGGGATACGCCCGAATAGACTAATCGAATTGACTACGCAGTAATTGGTATTTACCAAGCGATTAGGTACGTGATCCACTATGAATCGGCAGAGTGTTACGTCAGGCAAGTGTGCGCCGGTGGTTTGCCGCGGCGTAGCAGGGTCGAATCCAGCAGTATTGCGGAAAGAGGGGCATTTCATGCGAACGTTTACTAGCGTTTTCCTGGCATGTATGTCTTTCTGTTGTTGTGGCGTGGCACTCAGGGCGCAAGATCCGCCCCCCGCTCCCAAGGTAGTTTACGAGCAAGGGCAGTTGGCCATTTCGGCGGAGAACTGTGCACTGGGTGATATATTGCAGGCCGTGCACACGCAGATCGGAGCAACGGTCGAAGCACCTCCAAGCGCATTAACCACCAGAGTGACTGCTTTCATTTCTCCGGGGGATCCGGGGAGCGTAGTGGCGGACCTTCTTAAAAGTAACGATTTCTATTACTCGATCGTGGGCCGGACGGGAACTGTCGAGCAGATCACATTAACTTCCCTGGCCACTCAGCCCGCCCAAGCGAAGCTGGACTTCAGTGTCGCGAATTTATCAAAGGAACCCGATACTTCGGTTCAGGTGGTGAGCCAGAGTATGTCAGTCCAGCCGGATAATGCCTCGCTGCGCAAACTGTTTCCCAGCGTGTCCGCCGCACCATCCCAGGCCATCCCCAGCGTGTCCGCCGCAGCATCCCAGGCCACCCCCAGCGTGGCCTCGGCATCGCCATCCAGTACTGGTACCAGCCCCGATCCCAAAAAGCCTGCTGATCCACTCGATCCACAACCCATCAACAACAATGACCCCTGCCAGAATCCCATCGCGGCTTTATGGTTCCCAAACGGTTACCACGGGATGACCTGCGAGCAACTCCGTAATGACAGCAAGAATCCACCGCATCCGGAAGTGCCTGCTTCTTCCGCTTCTTCCACTTCGTGTCTGCCTAGTAACCCTTCGTATCACTGGAATCCTGGTACCCAATCCTCGATATGTACTGATTAACCCATTATTCATGAAGTGAGTGGAGCGGACCCCATGAACGAGTGTCGTGGCATCCCGCAAATCAGCAGGGGCCTTCTTTCAAGCATCGTAGCATCGACGCCGCACCATGTAGGTCTGCGGCTCAAGGGCTGTACGCGTCCGGCGCACAGCAGCATGAACCAAGGCACCAGCGCCAGAACTGCTGTGACGCTGGCAAGCTTCAAGGGTATGGTTGCGCGTATCCGATTCAACGAAGGAGTGGAAGAAGGCACCGCGAGTCACAACTTTCATTTCCGCCAAATTAATTCTTCGATGACCTCTTCGGGTAATGGCGAGTCAGAGCTGTACAAGGTCGGCGTACAGAGAATCGGCGAGTTCTCGGCCGGCCGTCTCGTCCTTCGTAATCGACATTGCTGCTTGGTACAGGCATTCGCGATAGCGAGTGAGAAATATCTCCCAGGCTTGACTGTGGCCGGAGGCACAAGCCCGAGCAAGGACCAGTTCCTCTACATGCAGCTTCGAAAGCAACTCCAGGACCGCGTCCTGGCCACCTTCCGGGAGCAGATACTTTCCCGCAATCTCGCTGAGGATCTGGGAGAATTCGGTTGCCGGCATGTCGAACTGAGCGGCACCGCTACGTTGATAGATTCTTGAGACGAAACTCTCTAGACCCGCTAACCTGGCGACGTGCGACTCTTCGCCCACTCCGGCACCTTCGCTGCCGGTGCTGTTCGTTGCGGGTTTGCCGCCGCAGATTATTCGAATTACCTAAGGAATCTCTGATTAAGTTCTCTGCTTTCCACAGGGCCAATGTGTAGATTGAGTCCAGAGACTCTGAAAGCAGATGAGGCAGCAGACACTGGCGATGACGACTGGGTTCGAGCGGTACACAAAGAAGACGCGGCGTGCGATGTTTCTTGAAGAGATGGAGCAGGTCGTGCCGTGGCGCGAACTCTGCGCTCTGATCGAGCCTCATTATCCGAAGGCTGGTAATGGGCGTCGTCCCGTCGGACTGGAGCGCATGCTGCGCATCTACTTCCTCCAACACTGGTTCAACCTGTCGGACCCGGCGGTGGAAGAGGCGTTGTACGATTCGCCCGTGCTACGACAGTTTGCCGGAATCGACTTGGGGAGCGAGCCGGTGCCGGATGAGACCACGGTGTGCAAGTTCCGCCACTTGCTGGAAGAGCATCGACTGGGGGGCGAGATTCTGGAGACCGTGAACCTGTACTTGCAGCAGCGCGGTGTGCGCATTTCGACGGGTACTATTGTGGACGCGACCATCATTCACGCCCCGAGTTCGACGAAGAACCAGCAACAGAAGCGCGACCCGGAGATGCACCAGACCCGGAAAGGCAAGCAGTGGTATTTCGGGATGAAGGCGCATGTGGGCGTGGACAGCAAGACAAAGCTGGTGCATAGCGCAGTAGCCACGGCGGCCAACGTGTCCGACTCGACGGTATTGCCAGAGCTGTTGCATGGCGATGAGACCCACGTCTGGGGCGACCAAGCCTATCGCGGGCAGCGCGAGGTAATTCACGAATGCTCGCCGCGTGCCAAGGACTGCACCAACAAGCGCTATCGCTACAAAAACCGGATTGACCAAGTGGAGCGGACCAAGAACCGGACGAAGTCGCGGGTGCGCTCGAAAGTCGAGCATGTATTTGGCGTGCTGAAGTTAAAATTCGGATTCGTGAAGGTACGCTACCGAGGCATGGCGAAGAATGCCAATCGGCTGTTCACCGCCTTCGCCCTGGTGAATCTGTTCATGGTTCGCAAGAGACTGCTGTGCCCAACGACGGCGTAGTGTTGCTCGGGGCGCAGCACGGCGCATTCGGGCACAGCAAACGCAAAACCCTCACCTGAAAACCGATCCAAAAGGCGGCTGAATCTGCCCTCCAGCTCACGCTGGTTCAAAAGCCCTGGTTGTTCAGAGCTTCCCTAAAACATTTTTTGCAAGATTGATGATTCTGATCGTTCTCTTGGTAGAAGGACCAGAGCTGATCATCAGGTCTTTCGGGATTTTAGAATGGAAGCGGGTCGCAAAATCGATTCGATGACAGCTGTGGCGGCGAGGATCCTCCTTCACTGGACATCGAACGCGTACCCGCTTCCTCTTTTTTCTCTTTGGTGGTGGCAACCAAGACCCAACGAACTCGGTTTTCGGAATTGCTGTCCCTCCGTGTACTGCCGGACGCAAACCTTTGCTTGCAGCTACGCCGGGCTGCCTGGAGGGCTTCTCTTCGGAGCTACACCGAGGCGACGCCTTAGCCTACCCTTAACATCGAGCGGGAAAAACCAGCGGCATCTGCGTTTCTACTCTGAGATGCAGCCCCGGCCATATCCGGCGGACGCGGCGCAATTCCAGCCACTCGGCCAACCAAGCCGGCTCGGGTGGACACACCCGCTTTGGTCATAACCAGTCGCACAAACGACTTGACGGTGTTGGGACTAATCCCCATGCGCTGCGCGACCTCTTTGCCGGTCAAACCTCTGACCAGGAATCCCACGACCTCTCGCTCCCGCCCGGTCAGGTGCAACCCGTTGCAGAGCTCCTGAACCGTGACATCTGGCGAACCCATACGTTCCAAGAGTATGCCCATGGTTGTCGCGGCTGGCAGCCCCTGCATATTGAGCACGTATCGGGTGCAGCGATACCGCCTCTGGCCAGAGATGATCTCCGTTACGGCAATCTCGTCCTCGGTGCCAGAGCGTTGCTTAAGCAGGACTGCCAACTGCTGGGTCAAAAGCGTACCGACGCGCTTCACACCTGCTGGTGGCAGATTTGGATAGGCCAGGATTTGTACTGCCTCAAGGTTATAGGCGATTTGCTTCGGCGTCGGTCCAACGAGGATTAATCCAGGAGCTGAAAGTACCGGGGACCGTCCATTTGGCGGCGTATGTTTGTCTGATGTCATCGCTTTCTATTCTCCCGAGCTCAAACGTCATGCGATAGGACAGAGCCCTCATAGGAGGCTCGCCTTTTGAACCACGGGCGAAACCTAGATGGGCCGGGGTAAAGATGAGATTGATGAGTTGAATGTGTTGGCTTGCCTTTTGAACCATGAGCGAAACCTGGAAGGGCCTTATATCAAACCTGAACACACCTATATGACTGCCAGAAGAGCCCGATCTACTGCGCATGTCGGCCACAGGACCCCGAACGTCACCCGCCTGACCATGCGCCCGATTACGAAAAACACTAGCCTCCATTATTTACGTCAGTCAAGTTAATCTTCATTCACACTGCCTAAGCTTAGCGAGGGCACACCTGCACGTTGCCCACTCCGTTCACTGCCACGCCGGTCGAGACGTGAGATAGCCCTTGTCGGAGCCACTGCGACTCCAGCTCCGCAGCGCCCAAAATCGAAAGGCCAAGATTACAATATCATCCCGTGTGCAATATAGTTGCCATACTCGCGCTTCCTAAAATCAACGAGTTGCCTTCGAGCTTGGGTTCAAAAGTGCAATGCCTTGCACTGGGGCGAGGAAATTAGGTGCCGTCACAAACCCTGACTTGCAGGAGACACTGACGAGCCCGCGCCGGTGATGGAAATTGGTTGGGTCGCAGGATTGCTTCCGCCTGCCGTCGCGGTGAGCGCGAGCGAGGTACGGGTGGTGGGATGCTGAGGTCGACATACGCTAACTCGTACAAGGACTTATGGATGGCAGCAGCACGATTCAACCTCGGTCAAACCGTCGCCACCCCGGGAGCACTCGCGGCGTTGGAGGCGGCAAATCTCTGCCGAGATTTGCCGCCAAATCCGGTGGCACGTTTTGCCTTTATACATGCGGCCCTGGGACAGCCCTTCACCAGCCGGCGGCAGGGAAGCGCTGGGTCGAGCTTGGCATTGCCCGCAGTCAGGCGTTGACGGCATGCTTGAGAGAGTGATTCGTTTTCGGGGATCTGTGAAACGAGAAACCCGAGCCGTTTAAACACCGCGCCATTGCCGAGTTTTTCCGCGTAGCGAATCAGGGTGTCAGCGTTGGCTTCCGGGTCCCGCAGGTAGGTTTGCAGGCACCGCGTGACCACGCTCTTGTTCCCCCGGTGCTCACGCAGGGACGCCGTGATCTGCTCTTCCAGTATCGAGAAATCTGTCGCGCGGGACGCTTCGAGATGAGCAAAGCGGAACCAGCGTGGTTGTGCCCCACTACGTTCTGATCTGCCACGGATTGGAGCTTAGGCGAACGGTCGTTACTAAGTTAAGAAGCGCGTCGAGGACCCTGATGGTCTTATGGATTCCAGTGCTTCGAGCGAAAGCTTCCAAACCACTCGGTGCCTTCAGCGATTAATTAAGACCCTAAGAATCAGAGGGGGCGCGATCCGGCCCGCGCGAGCCAAGAAAAGCGCCACCTCCGTTTTTGCCGATCCAAACATCAGGAACGGGGGTTAGTACCAAGTGGACAGCTCTCTTTTCCGCCGAGCTCAGGCAAGGTCGTATCGGTCAAGGTTCATCACCTTGTTCCACACAGCCACGAAGTCCTTCACAAACGCCTCCTTCGAGTCGTTACATGCATAGACTTCCGCGATTGCCCGGAGCTGGGAGTTCGAACCGAAGACCAGGTCGACACGGGTGCCGGTCCACTTGATTTCGCCCGTCGCGTGGTCGCGCCCCTCGTACACGCCTTCGGATGTAGGGGAGGGCTGCCACTTCGTATTCATGTCGAGCAGGTTGACGAAGAAATCATTCGTCAGCGTCTCGGGCCGCTGGGTGAAGACGCCGTGCTTCGACTGCCCGAAGTTAGCGTTCAGGGCGCGCATGCCGCCGACGAGAACCGTCATCTCGGGGGCAGTCAGCGTCAGCAACTGCGCCCGATCCACCAGCAGCTCCTCCGCCGGTCTTTGCTCTTGCTCTCCCTTCCGGCGGTAGTTACGGAACGCGTCTGCGGACGGCTCGAGCACAGAGAATGAGTGCACATCGGTCTGCTCCTGCGACGCATCCGTGCGCCCCGGCGAGAAGGGAACCTTCACGTTGTGCCCGGCCTTTTTTGCAGCTTCCTCGACGGCTGCGCAGCCGCCCAAAACGATCAGGTCAGCCAGCGAGACCTTCTTCCCTTTTTTCCCATTGGACTGCGAGCGGTTGAACTCCTTTTGGATCACCTCCAGCTTCTGCAAGACCTTCGCCAGTGCGGCCGGTTGGTTCACTTCCCAATCCTTTTGCGGCGCAAGGCGAATGCGCGCTCCGTTCGCCCCACCGCGCTTGTCGGAGCCGCGGAAGGTCGCCGCCGATGCCCAGGCAGTCGTGACCAGTTCGGAGATCGACAGTCCGGACGCAAGAATCTTTGCCTTCAGAGCAGCAATGTCCTTTTCCCCGATTAGTTCATGATCCACGGCGGGAACCGGGTCTTGCCAGAGCTGGGTCTCCTTAGCAACCAGCGGGCCAAGGTACCGCGAGAGAGGCCCCATGTCGCGGTGGGTCAGCTTATACCACGCCTTGGCGAACGCGTCGGCGAACTCCTGCGGATTCTCGTAGAAGCGCCGTGAAATCTTTTCGTAAGCAGGGTCGAACCGCAAGGAGAGATCTGTGGTCAGCATGGATGGCGCGTGACGCTTCGATGGATCGTGCGCATCCGGCACTGTACCGACGCCTGCGTCATTCTTCGGTTTCCACTGATGCGCACCGGCCGGGCTCTTGGTCAGTTCCCATTCGTAGCCGAACAGGTTCGCGAAGAAGTTGTTGCTCCACTTGGTAGGCGTCGTGGTCCAAATGACTTCCAGGCCGCTTCCGATCGTGTCACCCCCTATGCCCGTGCCAAATTTGCTCTTCCAGCCGAGGCCCTGCTCCTCGATGCTGGCGGCTTCCGGCTCTGGGCCCACCAGCGACGCATCACCGGCGCCGTGGGTTTTGCCGAAGGTGTGCCCGCCGGCAATCAGCGCAACGGTCTCCTCGTCATTCATCGCCATGCGGGCGAAAGTCTCTCGGATATCCCGTGCCGCGGCAATGGGATCCGGGTTTCCATTGGGCCCTTCCGGGTTCACGTAAATCAGGCCCATCTGAACCGCGCCGAGAGGATTGTCGAGCTGACGATCGCCGCTGTAGCGCTCGTCCGCCAGCCACTTGCCCTCCTGGCCCCAGTAAATGTCCTCTCCGGGTTCCCAGACGTCCTCGCGCCCACCGCCGAAACCGAAGGTCTTGAACCCCATTGACTCCAATGCCACGTTACCGGCGAGAATCATGAGGTCGGCCCAGGAGATTTTCCGCCCATACTTCTGCTTGATCGGCCAGAGCAACCGGCGCGCCTTATCGAGGTTCACATTGTCCGGCCAGCTATTCAGGGGCGCAAACCGTTGTGTGCCGGAGCCTGCTCCGCCGCGGCCGTCGGCGATGCGGTACGTACCCGCGCTGTGCCACGCCATACGAATGAAAAGTGGCCCATAGTGGCCGAAGTCGGCCGGCCACCACTCCTGCGACGCGGTCATCAAGGCATGAAGGTCCTTGATCACGGCATTCAGATCGAGGCTTTTGAATTCTTCCGCGTAATTGAATTCCTTGTCCATCGGATCGGACAGCGGAGAGTGCTGGTGCAGGACGCTCAGGTTAAGCTGATTCGGCCACCAGTCGGCATTCGTCTGGACTCTTCGAACGCCGTGAGCGACCGGGCACTTGGCTTCGGTTGACGAGTTTTGCTCTTGAGTATGGGGGGCAGTCGCCCCCGCTGCTGTGCCGAGTTCCTTATCCATATGTTTGCCTTCCTTTGAATTACTCAAAGCTGTGACGAACTATAACCCATCCTGGCTTTCCCATTCGCGCAATCGCCGACGGACGCGCTATTCATCCGGTATCCACACGCCTACGACACTTATCCGGAAGCGTGGCGCGGAGCGCACTTCGCGCAGAGCTCCCGGAAAATAACTTCGCATTCGCGAAGAATCCGCTTACCGAGCGAGCCCGAGGCGGGCCTGGGCACGTTGTACCATTCCATGTCCTCAACACGACGGACCATCGGCGCGTCGGGCCGGCGGAGCGCGGGATCGCAGAGATGATGGTCGATCTCTACCGGACTTTCTCCGCACCGCTTGCTACCCAGGATGACTTCCGGTTGGCCCGTCACGGACACGAGGTACAGCAGTCCTCGGCAGTGAGAAGAAGTATCCCGGAAGGCCCGTCTAACAGACATCTGGCTCGCGTACTGGTCGCGAGCCAGATCTTCGGCTATTCTGGTTAGCGACCTCCGAACCGTTTGGCGACTGCTACGCTGCTGCACGGCGCCACTGCTAACTACCTCGTCGAGGTTTGGCCGGAAGCCTTGAACGTCTACGTCGACTACATTGGCCAGTTGGTGAAGAAGGGGCAGCCACTATTCACTTTGTACAGCCCCGATTTGGTCGCCACGCAGGAGCGCCGCGCGCGAGGCCGCCCCGGAACTGCCCATCGTGGCCCAGCTGAACAATACGATAGAGTTCGCCTGGATTATTAGGCCCAGCCGCCTCGGCCAGCGATTCAAATTCGGCCGCAGCTACCATGATTCAGGAACCATCCATCCCCAAGGCAGCGCGACATCGTCGGCGTCAAGCGGACGTGCTTTGCCGGCGTGCAACACAACGCCCCGGACCAACGACGCTTTACGTTTCAGGGAATCCCGGAATGCGCGAATCCCAATTGCATCACTTGCGGTAACCTGGCTGCCGGCCTTAATCTCCAGCGCTACCAACTTGCCGTCCTCTTCCAAAATAAAATCAACTTCGTGCCCGGCACGATCCCGCCAAAAGTGCAACTTGCGGCGCTGCGAATCGATGGCCCGCCACGTGTCCAGAGTTTGAAACAGGGTCTGCTCCAACCATAAACCCGCATCCATGCGTTGGGTGGCGTTGGCGGGCGACTTGATTCCGGCGAGCCAGGCCGCAAGACCACAATCCGTCCAGAGTAACTTCGGAGCCTTGACGAGTGCGGTCGAGGGATTGGTCGCCAACGGGCGGATGCGCGTCACCAAACAGCCGGTCTCCAACAGGTTCACGTACCGGTGCGCCGTCGGGTGACTGAGCGCGGCGTCGCGGGCCAGATCGGCTTGGTTGAGCAGTTTGCCGGTCCGTTGCGCGGCCAGCGTCATCAGGCGTTGAAAATCGGGCAAGCTGGAGACGGCGCTTAATTGCCGCAGATCGCGTTCCAGATAGGTTTGCACGTAAGCGGCGAACCACAGGCCGCGGTCGGTTTCGGAATCGATTTGCAATGCGGGCGGGTATCCTCCGCGCAGCAGCCATGCCGGCCAGTCGCCCGGTTCGTCCGGCCATTCACGCCAGTCAAAATCCGGGGCGAACAAACGGTCGAGCGGTGTCAATGCTTCCTTACGCTCCTGCCACTCGGTGGGACAGAAGGGCCGAAGCTCCAAATAGATCGCACGGCCCGCCAACGTGTCTGCCACGTGTTTCATCAGGAGCAGATTGGCGGAGCCGGTGAGAATGAAGTCGCCTGCCTGACGGTGTTTGTCCACCGCACGTTTGACCGCCAGCAAAATTTGCGGCGCCCGTTGAACTTCGTCCAGGATTACCGGTCGCGTAGCTAGCAGGGAATCGGGATTGCGCTCTGCCTGATCAAGCACACCCAGATCGTCGAGGGTAAAATACGCCCGAGCCGGTTCAATCGCCTGCGTTAGCGTGGTCTTGCCGGTCTGCCGCGCTCCCGTCAGAACGCTGACGGGCAAGACCCGGAGAGCCGCTTGAAGATTGTTTCGAAACCAGCGTGGTTTAATACGTTCCATGTCATGAAATAAAACATTCCACGGCGTGAAATGCAATAGGATATTTTTAGTAGGCGACGGGAGTCTGGCGTGCGCTTGCCGCTAGGATAGCTTACAGAAGAAACAGATGGAGAAGCCGAAGGGGGAGCATCCTTCCAGGGTAGCTCAGCATCTACTCTGAATAACGAAGTAACACCGGGCGCTTGCCGCAACGAGTGCAGCCCAGGAGAAAGTCGGGCTGCTTACCAAAGGTTCTCAACCTCGAAAGTTTACCTGTCTTCCCCAACCCCCACAAAAAACCCCGCGCCCGCGGTGTGTTTAAAGCGCAGATGAACCATTCATGGTGCGTAAGTCCCACCTGAGGGATGAAAAGGTTGTCGAGAAATACGCTGCTTCACCCGCATACTTCGATTGTCATTCCGACGCGAAGCGAAGCCGAGTAAGCTGCAGTTTCACTCAACTTTGCCGGTACCGCGAACAGAACTGCAGATTCCTCCGCTTCGCTTCCCTCCGCCTCGGAATGACAAAACATCGGTTGCGCGGGGCGGGACGCGGCACACCGGAGCATCTGGCATTGGTTCAAAACACCCGCCCGGCTTAAACACGGAATCTTTCAGACCAACGCCAGCCAAGATCGGACGTAATGCTGCGAGCTTCATAGCTTAAATATGCGTTACCGCGTCCGCCGTGAGCGGCTGCAGCAGTTTTGGCATCCCCTTCCGGAGCCTCGGCTTAACGTCAAAGTTCCACTTCCAGATGGCGAAGATCGGCGGATAGACAATCAGCTCCATCAAGAACGAAGTGATGATTCCACCGATCATGGGCGCGGCAATCCGCTTCATGACGTCGCCGCCGCTTCCAACCGACCACATGATGGGCAGCAGGCCGAAGAGCATGCAGGCCACCGTCATCACCTTGGGCCGCAGCCGCTTTACCGCACCATGGACGATAGACTCGCGCAGGTCGTCCCATGAGTTCATCTGCCCTTTGCTGATCGCGTCGTGATAGGCGAGATCCAGATAGAGCAGCATGAACACTGCGGTTTCCGCATCGACGCCGAGCAAGGCGATCAGCCCGACCCACACCGCGATGCTCATGTTGTAGTTGAGCAGGTACAGCAGCCAGATTGCGCCAATAGCCGAAAACGGCACCGCCAGCAGGATGATGCCGGTCTTCACCGCCGACCCGGTATTGAAGTACAGCAACAGGAAGACAATAAACAGCGTGACCGGCAGCACGACCTTCAGCCGCTCCTTCACCCGCTCCATCGACTCGTACTGGCCGCTCCATACGAGCTGGTAGCCGGCCGGCACCTGCACCTTCTCGGAGACGATCTTCTTCGCTTCGTTGACATAGCTGCCGATGTCGCGACCGCTGACGTCCACATAGACGTAGCCGCTCAGTCGGCCGTTTTCGTCGCGGATCATTCCCGGCCCGGTCTTCAGCGAGATGTTGGCGATCTGCGCCAGCGGGATCTGCGCGCCGGAGGGCGTATTGACCAGCACGCGCCCGAGGGCATCAAGGTCGCTGCGGTAATCGCGTAGATAGCGGACGTTAACCGTGTACCGCTCGCGGCCTTCGACCGTGGTGGTCACCGGCTCGCCGCCGATCGCTGACATCAACACCTCATTCGCGTCATCCACGGTGAGGCCGTAGCGCGCAAGCTCGTCGCGTTTCAGATCGAAGTCCAGAAAGTAGCCGCCGGTGGTGCGCTCGGCGAAGACGCTGGTGGTGCCGGGGATGTTCTTCAGCGTGCCCTCGATCTGCTCGCCAACTTTCTCGATCTCCCCCAGGTCGGAGCCCAGCACCTTGATGCCCAGTGGGGTGCGGATACCGGTGGTGAGCATGTCGATGCGCGCCTTGATGGGCATGGTCCAGGCGTTGGCCACGCCGGGCATGGTGAGCGCCTCGTTCATGCCGCCGGGACCATAGATCAGCTCCTGCGTACTCATATGGTCAGGCCAGAAGCGGCGCAAAGAAAGATATCTTGCGCCCAGTTGGGCGCCCATTTCGAGTACCACTGCGCGCGCTTCGGCCACTCGGTTGGCGGTTTCAGCACGATGACGGTCTCCATCATCGAATAGGGCGCCGGATCGGTGGCGCTCTCGACCCTTCCCGCCTTGCCAAAGACGCGCTCGACCTCCGGAAAGCTCTTGATGATCTTGTCCTGCACCTGCAGCAGGCGCGAGGCTTCGGCGACCGACATGCCCGGCAGGGTGGTCGGCATGTAGAGCAGCGTGCCTTCATCCAGCGGCGGCATGAATTCCGAGCCCAGCTTGAAAAACACGGGCACGGTTAAAGCCATCGCGATCACCGCCACAGCGATGGTCTTCCACTTGTGCTCCAGAACGAACTCAACGACGGGATGATAGAGCTTCATCAGTGGCCGGCTGATGGGATGATCATCCTCGCTGTGAATCTTGCCGACCAGCAGCCCGTTGACGATCCTGGCCAGCCACTTGGGCCGGAATTTGAAATTGTCCATGCGGGTGAACAGCAGCCGCATGGCCGGATCCAGGGTAATGGCCAGCAGCGCTGCGATGGCCATGGCGAAGTTCTTGGTAAACGCCAGCGGCTTGAACAGGCGGCCTTCCTGCGCTTCCAGGGTAAACACCGGCAGGAACGAAACGGCAATCACCAGCAGCGCAAAGAAGCTGGGTCCGCCAACTTCCTTCACCGCCGAGATCACCACGTCCTTGTAGTCGCCGGGCCGGCCTTCCGCGTTCCAGTGCTCCAGTTTCTTGTGTGTCTGCTCGACCACGACCACGGCGGCATCGACCATCGCGCCGATGGCTACGGCAATGCCGCCAAGGGACATGATGTTCGCCGTCATGCCCGACATCTGGATCGGAATGAAGGCCAGGATCACGGTAATCGGGATGGTGATGATCGGGATGATGGCGCTGGGGAAGTGCCACAGGAAAATCAGAATCACCAGGCTGACGATGATCAGCTCTTCGAGCAGCGTGTGCTTCAGGTTGTCCACCGAGCGGTCGATCAACTCGGAGCGGTCGTAGGTGGGGACGATCTTCAGGCCCTTGGGCAGGGTTGGCTCGATGTCGGCAATCCTGGCCTTGACCCGCTCGATGACCTTCTGCGCATTCTCGCCGAAGCGCATGATCACCACGCCGCCGACGGCTTCACCGCGGCCGTCGATCTCCGAGACGCCGCGGCGCATCTCCGGTCCATAGGTTACGGTAGCCACATCGCGCACGAAAACCGGCGTGCCCGTCTGCGGATTGACCAGCAGAGGGATGTTTTCAATGTCGTTCAACGACTTTATGTAGCCGCGCCCGCGCACCATGTACTCGCGGCCGGTCTGCTCCACCAGCCGCGCGCCCACGTCGTTGTTGGACTTCCGCACCGCATCCGTGACCGCGTTGATCGGGATCTTGTAGGCGAGCAGCTTGTTGGGATCGACATTGACCTGATACTGGCGCACGAAACCGCCGACCGGGGCGACTTCGGCCACGCCCGGCACCGCCTGCAGCGCGTACCGCAGATACCAGTCCTGATAGCTGCGCATCTGCTCCAGCGAGTACTGGCCGGTGTCGTCCACCAGCGCGTATTCATATACCCAGCCGACAGCCGTAGCGTCCTTGGCGAGCTCGACATTCACGCCTTTCGGCAGGCGCGGCGTGACCGAGTTCAGATACTCCAGGGTGCGGGAGCGCGCCCAGTAGATATCCGTACCTTCGTCAAAGATGATGTAGATATAGGAGTATCCAAAATCGCTGAAGGCGCGAATGTCCTTCACCTTGGGCATGCCGAGCAGGGCCGAGGTTATGGGATACGACACCTGGTCTTCCATGATGTCGGGACTGCGGTCCCACTTGGCGTACACGATGACCTGGGTGTCGGAGAGGTCGGGGATGGCGTCCAGTTTCGTATTCTTCATCGCCTGCACGCCCAACAGCACGCCGACGCCGATGAACAGGAACACCAGAAACTTGTGCTTGGCGCAGCCTTCAATAATGCGGTCAATCATGGCTGGGCCTTCCCACCGTTGACTGCGGCAAGCATCTCCTGCAGGTTGTGAATCGCCCCGCCGTTCTGGGCCACGAACGCGTCGGCTTCGGCGCGGCCGGCAAAAGCCAGGGTTCCGGGGGAGCAGCGGTCGAACGCGGCGCGCTCGACCTGCTTCATCTCGTCCATGCGCGTCATATCGTGCATGCAGACGACGACCCGGCTGCCATCCACATACCAGGCCTGGGCGGGATCGAGCTTGCGCCCGCTGTTGTAATCGGTGACTTCAATCAACCGTACCGGCTTGTGCTCCTGCAGGCCCTCGGTGATCGCGCAGTGCGCGCAGCACACGTGCCGCCGGCGGCCTCCGACTTCAGCGATCACGCCGGCCTGCGGACTGATGTGCCGCCGGCAAATGCCGCACACCTCGGTCGAGTGCTGGTGCAGGCTCCACTGACCGGCCAGCAGGAAGCCCGCGATGATAACCAGCAGCACTATAGCGGCGATGGAAACTTTTCCAGCCATAAGCTTTTCCTTAGAAGTCCAACCTGCCGCTAATGAACGCTGATGACGCTGACAAGAAGCAGGAGAAGATCAGCGTTCATCAGCGCAAATCAGCGGCAAAGCACTCTTTCTATTGATGCTGCATCGCTCCTGTTGCGCCCTTTAACTGGCTTTCCGAGTCGATCAGGAAGTTGCCTGAAGTCACGATCGTTTCGCCCGGCTTCAGCCCGGCGAGCACCACAATCTTGCCGTCGAGCTTGGCGCCGGTCGTGATCTTCCGCGGTTCGAAGTAGCCGCCGTCATGCGCGACAAATACACTCTGTTCCTTGCCGGAATCGAGCACGGCTTCCTGCGGCACCAAGATTTGGTTGCCGTAGTTGATCTTCAACTGCACATCCGCGAACATCTGCGGCTTCAACTGGAAGCCGGGATTCGGGAACTCCAGGCGAACTTTCACCGTGTGCGTAGTAGCGTCAGCCGTGGGATAAATGAACGATACGCGCCCGTTCCAGCTCTTCCCGGGATAGTAGCTGAGCTGCATTTCCGCGTGCTGCCCGAGTTTCACAAACGGCACTTCATACTCGAACACGTCGGCGTTGACCCAGACGGTGGACAGGTCAGAAACCGTGTACAACTCCGTGTCCGGATTGACCGACGTTTGCGGAAACGCCTTGCGATCGGTGACAAAACCGCTGATCGGCGAGTAGAACGTCAGCGTGCGGCTGACCTCGCCCGTTTCGTCCAATTTCTTGATTTGCTCATCGCTGATGTCCCACAGCTTGAGCCGCTGGCGGGCGGAGCGCAGCAGCGACTCCGAACCCTGAGCCACTTCGGCAAATTCCGAGGTCCCCAACGTTTTCTCGCCGCGCTTGGCGATCAGGTATTCCTCCTGCGTGGAGAGCAAATCGGGGCTGTACCAGGTGAATAGTGGCTGCCCCTTCTTCACCAACTGGCCAATGTAGTCGACGTAGACGTTCTCGATAAAGCCGTTCACCTTCACGTGCACGTGCGCGATCTTGGTTTCATCGGTGGTGATTTGCCCAGTGGTGCGGACGTCGCGCATCAGCGTCTCCCGCTTGACCTGGGCAGTGCGAACACCAATTAACTGCTGCTTGTCGGCGGAAATCATCACCGAGCCCGGCGCCATGGGTGCACTCTGAACCTCGGCATACTGGGGCAGCAGGTCCATCCCATCCGAGGCTTTGCCCGGCTTGTCATAGTGGCGCTGAGGATTCATCGCGTCGTACCAGTAGAGGACCTTGCGCTCGCCCCCGCTGGCGGGGGTCGCAGCCATTGGCGGATCATCGGCGTACTTCGGGACCAGGTCCATGCCGCAGTCCGGAGCCTTGCCGGGTTTGTCGGCCTTGTACTTTGGATGCATGGGGTCGTACCAGTAGAGAATCTTGCGCTCTACACTGCCGGGGGCCGGACTGCTCTGCACAGGCGTGTTGGCAGGGTCATGCTCTACCCCACCAAGCGCAAAACCCGCGCTTGCCGGGGACCCCTGCCATGCGGCGCGAATTCTCCCGCCGTACAAAACCCAAATTACGACCACCCCCGCCGCCAGCAGAGCAACCATGCGTAGGAATTTGTTGTGAGCCATCTGTCGCTCCTTCTTATTGCTTTTCCGGCGCGGCGGGCGCGCTGGGGTCTGGAAGGGCAGCGCTGGTAAGATCGGCGCCCGTCAGGGATTCCATGCGCGCCAACGCAGTCTGATAGTTGGCCAGCTCGCGGTAGTAATCGGTCTCATAGTTCAGGATCGTCGTGAAATTGCTGAGCACGGTAAGGAGGTCCAAATTTCCCACTTGATAAGCCGACATTGACGATTCCAAGGCGAGCGACGACTGCGGTATCACGCCCTGGGAATAGAGTTTCAGCAAAGTCTCGCTGGCCTTGGCGGCCAGATAATTCTGCTTCAGTTCAAAGTAGAGTTCGTTCTGACGGTTGTCGCGCGCACTGGCCGCGCTCAGTTCCTCTTCCGTAGCCTGCCGCACCTCTTCGCGCTGTTTGCTCTTATAGAAGACCGGTACGTTCACGGTAAAGGTCAGGCCGTGCATATCCGGCATCATCGGCCGCTGCTGGTACATGTAACCCACGGATAAATCCGGCCGGTAATCCTTCTGCGCCAGGTTGATAGCGAGCTGGTTGCGCTCAACCGTTGTCTGCATCTTCTGGTACTCGGTATCGTTTTGCCGGGCGAGCGTGTATAGATCCTCCAGCGAATAGCTCAGCGTTGTTTGGCGGGGAATCTCGGCCGGGGACGGCAGGGGCGCATCCGGGTCACGCGCGAGCAAGGAGTTCAGTCGCGCCTGCGCCGTGGCCCGCATCTGCTCCAGGGTGGTCCGCTTCTGGAGCAGGATCGAGATCTCGACCTGCGAGCGCAAGACGTCCGCCTGCATGCCTTTGCCGACGCGGTAGCGCACTTCGCTGATCTGGGACAGTTTCGTCAACAGGTCACGATTGCGCTCGGTGGTGCGGATGGCCTTGTCGTAGTACCAGTAATCGTAATAGGCCGCTTTGACATCGGCCGCCACACGCCGGCGAGCCGCCTCGATGTCCCACTGGCTGGCATCGGCCTCCTTGGAGGCGATCTGACCGCGCAATCCTCGCTTGCCCGGGTACGGCAGCATCTGCATGGCGCTGATGCTGCGATAGCTGGAAGGATCGCCCGTCTGCACGCTAAAGGGTTGGATATTGCCCATCCAGCCGACGCCCACCGTGGGATCAGGCAGTGCGCTTGCCTGCGGCACCTTGGCCCGTTGCGCCGCGACCATATGCCGCGCGGCCTGAATCGCGGGATTCTGCTGCAGGGCTTCGCGGACCACATCGTCAAGCTGCAACCGTTCGGTTGGCGGGCCAGGGACGACCTTTGGGGATTGCCTGGCGCTACCGTTCTGGCCGTTCGCAAATCCGCTAACTAAAAACAGAACAGCGAGGGCCAGGAACAACCCTTTCCTCTTCATGTAAGTCTCGCTTTATTGAATGAAAAAGTTGCATTTCAGGCGCTCGAACGCCCGCCGACAGACAAGAAGAGGGAAGGGACTAAATCAGAAAGCTGCAAAGCACTGCCTGGGAACTTACCTCGGGGAAATGGGGGATCGAGTCCGTTCTCTTTTCAGGCCTGCTTAGATCTTGCCTAACTGCAACAGATGGTAGCGTCACCATGCGGAGGTGTGAACTACTGTTCTTGAGCGGCAGCGGCACCAGGGCCGGACTTGGCTTGCCGCTGGACAGCTCACAGCAGGGGCCGCGCTCCGCAAGGCTCACTTGGTTGCCACTTTCCGAGTGGCGGACCATTGTCATCCGACAATGGGGGCAGCAGTGGTTGGGCGTCGAAACTGCGTCCTGCCCCAAGCAGCTTGCAAATACGGAGAGGCTTCCCCCCAGAAACACCAAAGCCAAAATGAGGGCGACGAGTTTGAACTTAAGAGTCACTTTGCTTGAGTCTGCCTAAACGTCATGCCACGCGCTGTTCCGGCTGCGGCCGGACGAAGAAGCAATTAGCGCCAGCCATTTCGACGCAATTGTAGCACCACTCAGACCGGCTCTCGTCAGTTCCTCTCTGGCATGATATAGCTCCCGAACGGGACCCGCTTGGAGCGCTGCTGTCTGCGGCCTGCCCAGACGCTTGCCATTCTGGCGGGCATGGGCCAAGCCGGCCTGTACCCGTTCCTGTAGGATCTCCCGCTCGAAGGCAGCGAACACCGCCAGCAAGCCGGCCATGGCTCGGCCAGCCGGCGTGGTCAGGTCCAGCGCTTCGGTCAGCGATACGAAACCGACGCCGAGATGTTCCAGTTCTTGCAGAGTGGCGAGAAGGTCGGTTACCGAGCGGTCCCAGTCTTATTGTGCCCTGAGTGTGATTTCAACGACCTGGCGGTGCGACCAGTGTTGTGTAAGATGTTGTAAACACATATGGTTACTCCATGTCACGGCAGAGGTCGCGAGTTCGAGTCTCGTCGTCCCCGCCAGATTCTAAAGCACTAGAGATTTGGCCCAAATCAAATCATGGGGATGTTAGGGGTCGATAAGCCGGGAACCCACCTTCCCGACGGTCCCCTCCCATCGCTCCCTCCCCTGTTCCTGCCCTGGAATTTACTGAATCAGATTGCTTTTGGGCAGATGGGTTCAGCCTGTTCCTGCAGGTGGCCACAGGGCACCAGTTCATCCGGCTTACGCGCCCTGTAGATCATCCAGTGGTATCGTTCCTGGTGGAACAAGCGAAGGGCTCGGCCTAAGACTCCAACAGGTGAAAACCAACACACTCTTAATTGAAGAGTTCCTTTGCATCGTGCGCCTCGCCGTCCGCTAACTTTGGGGTTTGACGACGGCAGGACGAAGGAAGGGCGAGCAATCCGGGGGCGGCGCAGGGTCACACTTATGGCTCAGATAGTGTTCCGCATCGCGGCACTTCAATTGACATTTGTGACACCGAATGGGGCCTTTGACCTGGGAAGGTCGGTTTGTGGGTTCTCGTTCCGTTTTCGGAAATAAAGTCATTACCGGTAATGATACGTCACCAGGAGTGATCTGCCGCGTAATTACTTTGCCTTAGGTCCGGGCACCTCGGTCTCGGGTCTCTCTTGATCCATGTCGCAGATTCGAAGCAGATACCCGAACCCCCTTAGGCTGACCAGCCCTATAAGGTTTCAATGTCTGCTCGCGGCTTCCGGTGGTGAAGTGGATTATTGTCGCGACGTGCTTGCGCTTCATCGAGGATTTGACAAGCCGTGGTATTCGGCCTAAGGTTGAGAATGAGTGAGTAGTGTGCGTCCCTCGATCAGATCATCTGAACTAAGTCAGCTTATCTGAATCCTCTCTTCCTTAGCTTAACCATCTCGACAGTTGAATCGAGTGTTCCTCTGCATGCTGTTTCAGCAAGCATTTATCCCGGCAATGCTGCGACCGTGCAACGCAGATCAGCATGAGGGCGCATTGGGCAGGTCAGGCGATTGCAGCCACTGCTGAGCCGAGATGCACCAAGTAAGGACATGTCATGGAACGCGCTTTGAGGCCCCTCTCGTGCGAGTGTTCGTGGAGCCCAACGTGCCGCTCTTCCGACAGCCATTCCAACCACAAATCATTAGCCGTCCGGATCAAAATATGAAGAAGGTAGTATAAGGAGATCTCGTGAAGAAAATCTTTGTTGGCAACTTCTCTTTCAGCATGACCCAAGACGATTTGCAGCAGTTGTTCGAACCGTTTGGCGCCACCGAGAATGTATCAGTCGTGACCGACCGCGACACCGGTCGTTCCCGCGGATTTGGGTTCGTGGAAATGCCGAACGACACCGAGGCTGCAGCAGCGATCGCGGCGCTCAACGGCAAGGACTCAGGAGGGCGTCCCTTAACGGTGAACGAAGCGCGAGCCAAAACCGATCGTGGCGGTAGTTCTCGCGGTACGCGTGGCGGCGGTGACTACCGTGGTGGATATGGCCGCTAGCCACTTGAGTTTGGAGTAGGCTTCGGCGGGACTGGTGGAGAAAATTACGTAACGCCTTTTCCGTATCGCCTTGAAAAGACAGGTGACAAGGGTTGGAGGGGTATAGCATGCGAGTTCAACGAACCTGATGGCACTTCAAACGAATATCGAACGATGCAGCGCCAATGAGAAGTGCGAGCGCTGTCCCAAGCCCGCTGAATTCCTGCTCAAAACCGACAATGCCAAGACGCCATTTCCAGACGGCGCACGGGCGTTTGTCCTGTGTCGTGATGACCTGGCCAAGTACTTGGGCTCCAATCCAGGCTTAATGGCGCAGGTGCTGGTCTCGCTGATCGAGCAGCGGCTCTAGGCTGAGGTGCTGAAGAACTGCGTTTGTGAATACCGTGAAAACCATAGAACCGACGGCGAGTTTGCAGGCCGGCACAATGATGGTGCAGGAAGGTTTGCTCCTTCCCAATGGGCTGGGGATAGAAACCTGCGCGTACTCAAAGGAATGGCGAACCATGAAGACCGTCGACAGCTTCACTCTGGAGCGCAAGCTGGCCGCCATGGGATGGCACCTCTTTTTCGTGGCCGGCCAACTCACGACAACTGCCTTCGGCCGCGTTGGAGAAGCGAGCCTGCGCCGAGCCGTGAAGCGACTGGCAGCAAAAATTCGCGCCCTGAACCTAAATTGTCTCCAGCTGACGGACAGCGTCCCGAGACATTTTCTTGGCGTCCCATACGTAGTGATTTCCGTCCACCCCTACCACATCCAGCAGGGCTGGCAGCTTCAAACCACGAATGAGCGCCAAGGCTCGCAGTGCGATGCTGATTGGGCTCGCAAGTAGTGCCGCCCGGCGGCGAGAAAAGCTGGCTTGATTGCAGTGGTGGCCCAATTTGCCCAAGCGCATCGAGTCGTGCACAGAGAGGCGTTGGGGAGTCGTATTTGCGAATTTTGACAGCTTCCAGCCCGTCCCAAACGGCAAACTCCCCCTTCCGGATTTGTTCGACTCGATCCGGAGGGCCTAGCCGCCTCTGCCCCGGCCTGTCCCTTCGCTCGCCACAGCGTGGCGAAGGCCGGACTGTCCCACACATCAGTCAGAGGGATGCCTGGAGATGCAATCCAACTCGTTACCCGGCGTTGAGACTTGAGCCCGGAACTACGGAGACTGCAAATATTGAAGTTGAATAGCAAGATCAGTGGCGGGCCGTTGCTTCGTCTGAAGGCACGGGTGCAAGCCGCAAGCCTGGCGCGAAAATATTCCACAGCCGAGCCCCCGCTACGATCAGAGTTGTTTACTGCCGATCAGATGGAGCAGCACGGTAAGAGCCTGGCAGGCTCGCACCAGTTGAACTTGGAACGTACGTCGGACCAACTCCTAACGCGGCTCAACGAGAATGAAGACGTCCTGATTGGCGTGCGCGACCTGCTGGCCGAGGCAGTGACAGCCAACCGCCGGATTACGCCGGCTGGAGAGTGGCTGCTCGATAACTTCTATCTCATCCAGGAACAAATTCGCACCGCCAAGAGACATTTCCCAGAGGGTTACAGTCGAGAACTGCCGTGCTTACTGAACAGCCCATCCGCTGGTCTTCCACGTGTGTACGCGATTGCGACGGAAACCATCGCACACGGTGATGGACGCGTCGACCCGGAAAACCTCAGCAGCTTCGTCGCAGCGTACCAGACGGTCACCAAGTTGAAGTTGGGCGAGTTGTGGGCGCTCCCGATCATGCTGCGGCTTGCGCTGGTCGAGAATCTCCGACGCGTCGCAGCTCGCGTCGCCACCGACCGCATGGATCGAAACCGCGCCGACTATTGGGCGGACAAGATGTCCGAGACCGCGGAAAAGGACCCGAAGAGCCTGATCCTGGTGATTGCCGACATGGCGAGATCCAATCCGCCTTTGGTGAGTTCGTTCGTTGCGGAACTGGCGCGCCGCCTGCAGGGACAGGGTCCCGCCTTAGCGTTACCTCTCACCTGGATTGAGCAACGGCTCTCCGAGTCGGGCACGACGATCAAGCAGTTGGTCGAGTCGGAGAACCAGCGGCAGGCCGCCGACCAGGTTTCCGTCAGCAACAGCATCGGCAGCCTCCGCTTTCTCGGCGCGATGGACTGGCGCGAGTTCGTCGAGACCATGAGCTCCGTCGAGCAGCTCCTGCGTGAGGACATCGGCGGAGTTTACGGCACGATGGATTTTGCCACTCGGGATCGCTATCGCCACGTCGTCGAGAAGATCGCGAAGCACAGCCGCCTGTCCGAGAGCGCCGTGGCGCGCGCCGCGATCGAGCTTGCGCGCGCCAGTGCGGTTAGCCATGGCATCGACCATCGCACGGCCCATGTCGGCTTCTACCTGATCGACAGTGGATTGCCGCAGCTGCACAAGAAGGCGTCCGTGCGCTCATCCCCGGCTGCGGCCTTGCGGAAGGTGAGTTGCCGGTTTCCCATGCTGCTTTATGTGGGCACGATCCTGCTGGTTACGGCGGTCGTGGCCGGAAGTTTCATAGTGAAGGCGCATGCCGAGGGCGTACACGGTTGGAAACTTGCAGTGATCGGAGCGCTGTTGCTCCTGGGCGCAAGCCATCTGGCGGTTGCCTTGGTTAACTGGCTGGCGACGTTGTTGGCGACACCTCATCTGCTGCCCAGATTGGATTTTCCCAAAGGGATTCCGCCGGAATCGCGCACGCTGGTGGTGGTCCCGACCATGCTAACCAGCGAAAGCGGCATCGAGCAGCTCATCGAGGCGCTGGAAGTTCGGTTCCTGGCAAATCGAGACGCCAACCTGCACTTTGGTCTGCTCACGGATTTTCGAGACGCAGCCCAGGAATCGCTGCCGGAGGATGAACCGCTGTTGCGGCTTGCTTCCCATCGCATCGAAGGCTTGAACGAGAAATACCGCGGCACTAAAGGGGATACATTCTTCCTGTTTCATCGTCCTCGCCGGTGGAATCCTCGCGAGCGGTCGTGGATGGGATACGAGCGCAAGCGGGGCAAGCTTGGCGACTTGAATTCGCTTTTGCGCGGCGGCTCAGGCGACTGCTTTTCGCTCGTCGTGGGGGAGACACGAGTCCTCTCGAATGTGAAGTACGTGATCACCCTTGACACGGACACGCAGCTGCCGCGCGACGCGGCATGGCAGTTGGTGGGGGCGATGGCGCACCCGCTGAATCGTGCGCGTTACGACGAAGACAAACAGCGTGTGGTTGAGGGCTACGGCATCCTGCAGCCGCGAGTTGCGGTAAGTTTGCCCGGCACGAATCGTTCGCGGTATGCGCGACTGTATGGGAGTGAGCCGGGCATCGATCCGTACACGCGCGCGGTCTCGGATGTTTACCAGGACCTGTTCCACGAAGGCTCGTTCATCGGCAAGGGGATCTACGAGGTTGATGCATTCGAACGAGCCTTGAAGGGCCGTTTTCCGGAAAACCGCATCCTCAGCCACGATCTTCTGGAAGGATGCTACGCACGGGCGGGGCTGTTGAGCGATCTCCAGTTATACGAGGAGTATCCCGCTCGCTACAGCGCGGATGTGAGTCGGAGGCACCGCTGGATTCGCGGCGATTGGCAGCTTTCGCGATGGGTATTGCCGGGTGCTCCCGGTCCTGGCGGGCGTTTTCAGAACAATCCGCTCTCGGGACTGTCGCGGTGGAAGATCCTCGACAACCTTCGCCGTAGTCTCACGCCTTCGGCCATGACGCTGCTGTTGCTGCTGGGCTGGACGGTGTTGCCGGCCGCTTGGTTCTGGACCGTAGCGGTGGTCGGGATTGTCCTGATTCCTTCCTTGATTGTCTCCGTCCTGGATGTGCTCCACAAACCCGGCGATGTGCTTCTTGGTCAGCACCTCGCGGCCGCATTGCGTTCGGCGGGCAGGCACCTCACGCAAGCGGTATTTACGCTCGTGTGCCTCCCCTACGAGGCTTTCTTCACGCTCGATGCCATTTTCCGCACGGCGGCGCGAATGCTGTTCACGCGCCGGGGGCTTCTCGAATGGAATCCGTCGAGCGACCACGATCTTAGCAGCCGCACGGACCTCGCCTGGGTCTGTCGTACGATGTGGATCGCCCCCGCGTTGTCCATCGCCTTGGCGACTTACCTTGCATTTTCGAGGCCGACCGCGTTAGGCGTTGCCGGGCCCCTGGTCGCACTCTGGTTCGCCTCCCCCGCTGTCGCGTGGTGGATCAGCCGGCCGCTCGCTCGCCGCAGAGCAAGGCTGACGGCTGACCAGGTTGTCTTTCTCCAGAAGCTCTCCCGGAAAACCTGGACATTCTTCGAGACCTTCGTCGGGCCAGACGATCATTGGCTGCCGCCGGATAACTATCAGGACCATCCGGTCGCCGTGATCAGCCATCGCACGTCGCCGACCAACATGGGACTGGCGCTTCTTGCAAATTTGTCCGCATACGATTTCGGCTACGTTTCCGCTGGACAGCTGATCGAGCGCACCGCGAATGCGCTGCACACCATGGAAACCCTGCCACGCTATCGCGGGCACTTCTTCAACTGGTACGACACAAGTTCCCTGGAGCCTTTGGCGCCGAGGTACATTTCGACCGTGGACAGCGGGAACCTCGCCGCTGACCTGTTGACGTTGCGGCCGGGTCTGCGCGCACTTGCTGAGGACAAAATCCTCCAAGCGCGTTTGTTTGCCGGTCTCAGCGACACACTCGGAATCCTAATCGACGTTGCCGAAGGAGTCGCCCCAGCCCAAATCGCACAACTGCAGAAGGAATTGACGAGTGCTTGCGCTTCACCTCCGCCGACGCTCCCGGCCGCGCGGCTGTGCCTGGAGTCGCTGGCGTCTTCCGCCACAAACGTGGTCGGTACCCTTGGAACAGACGCCACAGACCCGAAGAGCGAAGCGCAACGATGGGCAGGTGCCTTCGCCGACCAGTGCCGGGCCGCTCTCGACGAGCTCACGTTCCTCGCTCCGTGGTTGATGTTGTCCGCCACACTTCCCTGGCTCAGCGATTTCCCCAGCCTTAGCGAGATCCCATCGTTACGCGAACTGGCAACACTTGAAGGGGACGTACTGCCCGCCCTTGAGCAGCAGCAGCGTTCGGCAGCGACGCCCGAAGCGAACGCGTGGCTGGCAGAGCTTCGACCGCTCATCACCCAGGCCGGCCAGCGTGCCCGCGCAAGAATTGTGACGATCGAAACACTTGCCCAGCAATGCGCAGAACTCACCCATCTTGAATATGACTTCCTGTTCGACGAGACACGTCATTTATTAGCCATCGGCTACAACGCCGACGAACGCCGGCGTGATTCGAGTTATTACGATCTGCTGGCGTCGGAAGCCAGATTATCCAGTTTTGTCGGGATCGCTCAGGGGAAGCTGCCGCAGGAGAGCTGGTTTGCCCTCGGGCGTTTGCTCACGGAGGCCGCGGGAGAGCCGATTCTGCTTTCCTGGAGCGGTTCGATGTTTGAGTACCTGATGCCGCTGCTGCTGATGCCGACCTACGACAACACCCTGCTCGACGCGACCTACAAGGCGGCCGTGAATGGTCAAATCGAGTGTGGCCAAAGGCATGGCGTACCATGGGGCATTTCCGAATCGGGTTACAACACGATAGACGTCCACCTCAACTATCAGTACCGCGCCTTTGGCGTACCCGGGCAGGGCCTGAAACGTGGACTGGCCGAGGATTTGGTGATTGCACCCTATGCCTCGGCGCTGGCGCTAATGGTGGCGCCCGAGGAGGCGTGCGTCAACCTCCAGCGACTCGCGGCGGAAGGCAATGAAGGCAAATACGGCTTCTATGAAGCGATCGACTACACCCCCTCCCGGGTGCCGCGTGGGAGATCGAGCGCCATAGTTCATTCCTTCATGGCTCATCACCAGGGCATGAGCTTGCTCTCTTTGGCTTATCTGCTTCTGAACCGTCCCATGCAGAAGCGATTTGAGTCCGACCCGTTGTTCCAGGCGACGATGCTGCTGCTCCAGGAGCGGGTTCCCAAAGCCACTGCGTTCTATTCGCAGGGCGCCGAGTCCTCCGACCTGCGTAGGGGCCCCACCGTTGCGGAACCTCCGGTGCGCGTGTTCGAGAGTCCGAACACGCCGACGCCGGAAGTGCAGTTGTTATCGAACGGCAGATACCACGTAATGGTCACCAACGCGGGAGGTGGCTACAGCCGGTGGAAGGATCTGGCAGTCACGCGCTGGCGCGAAGACGCCACCTGCGACAATTGGGGAACCTTCTGCTATCTGCGCGATGTGACCAGCGGCGAGTTCTGGTCGACGGCTTATCAGCCGACCCACGAACCCTCAGAGGAATACGAAGCGATCTTTTCAGAAGCGCGCGCCGAGTTCCGCTGCCGCAATCATGACTTTCTGACGCACACGGAGATCGCAGTTTCGCCCGAGGATGACATCGAACTGCGCCGCATTACCATCACGAACCGCTCTCGGACACGCCGGGCGATCGAGGTGACGAGTTACGCGGAAGTCGTTCTCACGTCCTCTGCCGCCGACGCATTGCATCCGGCGTTCAGCAATCTATTTGTTCAGACTGAGATCCTTCGCCACCAGCGCGCGATCGTCTGCACGCGGCGTCCCCGCTCGCGCGACGAACACGCGCCCTGGATGTTTCACTTGATGGCCGTGCATGGGGGGGGCGTAGGGGACGCGTCGTATGAAACGGATCGGTCGCGCTTCATCGGACGCGGAAGAACCAGTGCCGATCCGCAGGCGATGAGTGACTCCACGGCACTCTCGGGCAGTGAAGGCTCGGTGCTGGATCCGATTGTGGCAATCCGGCATCGAGTAACTCTCGATCCGGGAGCAACCGCAACCGTAAACATCGTCACCGGCATGGGTGACAGCCGCGACCTGTGTCTGGGCCTAGTCGAGAAATACCAGGATCGGCGTCTGGCAGATCGCGTATTCGATTTGGCGTGGACCCACAGCGAAGTATTTTTACGCCAGCTCAATGCCACAGAGGCCGACGCGCAACTCTACTCGCGCCTCGCCAGCTCCGTGATCTACGCCAATTCCTCCTTGCGTGCCGACGCGGGCGTTCTCACCAAGAACCGCCGTGGGCAATCCGGTCTATGGGGCTCTTCGATTTCTGGCGATTTGCCGATTGTGCTGCTGCAGATCGCAGACCCAGAAAAGATCGACCTGGTTCGCCAACTCGTCCAGGCCCACGCCTACTGGCGACTGAAGGGTTTGGCCGTGGACTTGGTGATCTGGAACGAAGATCACGCGGGGTACCGGCAAATACTCCACGAACAGATTATGGGGCTGATCGCTGCCGGTACCCAAACCAGCCCGACAGATCGCGGTGGCGCCATTTTCATCAAGTCTGCGGACCAGATGTCCAGCGAGGATCGCATCCTGCTGCAAACGGTTGCTCGCGCCACGATTGCCGATACGAAAGGCTCGCTCGTCGATCAAGTCAACCGCCGCAGTCTGTTGGAAGCTATGGTCCCGCGCCTTGCGCCGACCCGGCCACACCGCGCGCAACCTGCCGCCGCGGCAGCACCACCTCGCAGCGATCTGATTTATTTCAACGGACTGGGCGGATTCACCCCCGATGGCCGTGAGTACGTAATTACCACCACGCGCCAGCAAGCGACACCCGCGCCGTGGGTGAACGTCTTGGCAAACCCGCAGTTTGGAAGTGTGATTTCCGAGTCAGGTTCTGCCAACACTTGGGCCGAGAACGCCCACGAGTTCCGCCTCACTCCCTGGTACAACGACCCCGTCAGCGATTCCAGTGGAGAAGCGTTCTACATCCGCGACGAGGAGAGCGGTTACTTCTGGTCCCCCACGCCGCTGCCCACACGCGGAGCGACACCCTATGTAAGCCGTCATGGATTCGGCTACAGCGTCTTCGAACATACGGAAGATGGCATCCGCTCAGAGCTGTGGGTTTACGTGGCGTTGGATGGACCGGTCAAATTCACGGTGTTGAAGCTGCGAAACGAGTCGGGCCGATCGCGCCGGCTCTCCGCGACTGGATACGTGGAATGGGTTCTTGGTGACCTGGGCGCGAAAACGGCAATGTACGTGACAACCGAAACGCAGCCGAATAGCGGGGCGCTGTTCGCGCGTAACCCGTACAACACCGAGTTCGCCGACCGGGTGGGCTTCTTCGCCGTGGACAATGCAACCTACACCATGACTGGTGATCGGACTGAGTTCCTGGGACGTAATGGCACGCTGCGAAGTCCGGCTGCTATGTTCCGGTCGCGGCTGTCCGGAAAAATAGGAACGGCCTTGGATCCCTGCGCTGCGATCCAAACTCCATTCGAGTTGGCCGACGGGCAAGAATGTGAGATTGTGTTTACGCTCGGGGTCGGGCAAGATGCCGAGAATGCGGCCAATCTGGTGCGGCGGTTCTGCGGATCTGCCGCCGCCCGTGAAGCGCTGTCGGCAGTGTGGCAGTACTGGAATCACACTTTGGGCGCGGTGCAGGTGGAGACACCCGATTCGTCTCTCAACGTGCTGACCAATGGCTGGCTGGTCTACCAAACTTTGGCCTGTCGCCTTTGGGGGCGCAGCGGATTTTACCAGCCCGGCGGTGCGTTTGGTTTCCGCGACCAGTTGCAGGACGTCATGGCGCTCGTCCATACGCAGCCACACCTTGTGCGCGAGCACCTGCTTTTGTGCGCGTCCCGTCAGTTCGCGGAAGGAGATGCCCAACATTGGTGGCATCCTCCGGCTGGTCGAGGCGTGCGTACTCACTGTTCGGATGATTACCTATGGCTGCCGCTGGCCACCTGCCGCTATGTGTTGAGCACGGGTGACACCGGTGTGCTTGATGCACCCGTCCAATTCCTGGAAGGTCGCCTGGTGAGCGCGGAGGAAGACTCGTATTGGGACCGGCCTGTCCAGTCTCAGACCGCAGCCACTCTGTACGAACACTGCGTTCGAGCGATTCTCCGGGGTCTCACCGTGGGCGAACACGGACTGCCCCTCATCGGTTGCGGGGACTGGAACGACGGCATGAACATGGTGGGCGAACAGGGTAAGGGAGAAAGTGTCTGGTTAGGATTCTTTCTCTATGAAGTGCTCAAGCAGTTCGCCGAAGTTGCACGCATGCGGGGCGACCTCTCATTCGCCGGACGTTGCGACACAGAGGCGGCCCAGCTACGCCAACATATCGAGCAGAATGGGTGGGACGGCGAATGGTACCGGCGCGCTTACTTTGACGACGGCTCACCGCTGGGGTCGGCAACGAACAGCGAATGCCAGATCGATTCCATCGCGCAGAGCTGGGCGGTTCTGTCGGGCGCCGGCAGTGCCGAACGCTCGCGCATGGCGATGGACGCCGTCGATCAGCGGCTCGTTCGCCGAGAGTGTGGGTTGATCCAGCTTCTGGATCCGCCGTTCGATAAATCAGACCTGAATCCTGGGTCGATCAAGGGATATGTCCCCGGGGTGAGAGAAAACGGCGGCCAGTACACCCATGCGGCCATCTGGGCGGCCATGTCGTTCGCTGCCTTGGGCGACAATTGCCGCGCGTGGCAGTTGTTCGACATGATCAATCCCGTCAACCACGCCAGATCTACTGAGGCGGTTGCGACCTACAAAGTGGAGCCTTACGTGATCGCGGCTGACGTGTATGCGCTGTCTCCCCACATCGGCCGCGGCGGATGGACGTGGTACACCGGCTCCGCCGGATGGATGTACCGGCTTATCCTGGAGTCACTGTTGGGGTTGAGACGAGAAGTAGACAAACTATACATTGCCCCGTGTCTTCCCGCGGATTGGAAGCAGTTCAAGCTCCATTACCGGTATCGCGAGACTGTCTATCACATAACGGTCACACAGACGCGCAACGCGGACCTCGCGACCAGCGTCACCGTGGATGGCGTACCGCGAAACGATACGGCCATTCCTCTCGTCGATGACCGTCAGGAGCACACGGCTGAAGTAAGAGTAGGGGCACGTGAAAATGCATCTGATATCCAGATGCGGGTTGCCGCCGAGCTTTCGAATTAATACATTCTGTTAGGATAAGGAACCGCATGCGGACACACCTCCTGAACCCAAGCGACGTATCGTTTGGCACTGCCGTGATCACTCCTCGCTGGATGTACGTGCTCGCAGCGGCAACCCCTGCTGAATATGGCGATCCGGTGTTGGTGGATGAGACCCTTGCACCGCTTGATCCGGAAACCATTCAGCCAGGAGATGTGGTGGGAATCGGCATCCACACCGCCAATGCCCTCCGCGGATACAATCTGGGCAAGCTGGCACGCGAGCGTGGGGCGTATGTGGTTTTCGGTGGTATACATGCCACGCTCTATCCGGAAGAGGCGCACGAACTCGGGGGTGCGCACGCGGTGGTGAAAGGCGATGGGGACAAGGTGTGGGGACGCGTGATCGCCGACTGTGTGTCGGGCGCTCCGAACCGTGTGTACGAGGGAGGGCGGGTCGAAGGATCCGATTTCGTCGCCGCGCGGTGGGACCTTATCCCGCGCAAGAAATATATGTGGGCTTCGGTGCAGACCCTGCGCGGTTGTCCCAAGCACTGTTCCTTCTGCTCCGTGTGGCGCACCGACGGGCAGAAACCGCGACAGCGTACCGTCGATGCCGTGATCGAGGAGATCGTGCAACTGCGGCGGCTCGGGTTCCGCTTCATCGCCCTAGCGGACGACAATTTCTATTCCATCACTCTGACGGACATCGCTTTGGCGGAGCGGCAGCACGCTACCGAGCGTGTGCGGCAGTTGAAGGCTGCGCGGGCCGAGCGCTTCGAACTGCTGGAACGCATGGCCAAGCTTCCGTCCGACATGATTTTCTTCACGCAAATCACTTTGGAGGCGGCGGAAGATCCGGCCTTCCTCGATGCCCTGCGCACGGCGCGGATCAGGGGTGTCCTGGTGGGCATCGAATCCGTCACGCCAAGCGGCCTGAAGGACATTTACAAGGACTTCAATTGCACTGGGGAAGAGCTGATCGAGCGCCTGCGTACCTTTCGTCGCCACGGCGTGTACGTGCTGGGCTCATTCATTTTCGGCCTCCCCAGCGACCAGCCATCAACGTTTGGCGCCACCGAGGATGCCGCCGAGCAAGCCGACTTGGCCTTCGCGCAGTTCGTTATGCTGACGCCTTTTCCCGGCACCGTGGATTTCATCCGGTGGGAAAAAATGATGGAAGCGAAGCCGCAATTCATCGCCGGGGTACCCATCACGCGCCGATGGCTGATCCCGCCGGAGCAGCGGCCCAAGCTCTACTGGCCACATCCCGTCATGTCAGCCGAGGAGATTCGGTGTCGCACCCAGGAAGTCTGGGACAAGTTCTACAGCCTGGGCGCGATCTGGAAGCGATCGAGCTTCATCAAGTCCACGAAGTCACGGCTGGCCTTTCTGCTGATTTCCAAGATCTATCGCCAGATGTACGCTGATACCGGGATCGCCACGGACAGTGCACGGACCTCATGGTCGGCCAGGTGGGCGCGGTGGCTGGCGCGTCCCTGTCAAATGTTATTCGCTGGTCGTCCGCTGCCGGAATTGCAGGTGCCGCGGGCCTAGGTACCGCAGGTCTGGCAAAATTGAGATCCTAAACGGATATTCCGGCTCTGTGGAGTTAGCCGCTTATGGGAAGACCAGGCCCAATTGCAGAGGGCTTTTGGGATCGGCCGCTCGAAGACCTGCTTCATCTGTTGCAGACAACTCCAGCCGGGCTGAGTTCCGCCGAGGCCAGCCAACGACTGCGTCTCTACGGTCCCAACAGCTTCGTGCAGGAATCGCGTTTCGCCGCTCTATTCAGTTTTCTCCGCATACTTGCCAATCCATTGGTCATCATCCTTCTCATCGCCAGCACCATATCTCTGGTGTTGGGCGACGCAATTGGTGGATTGATCATCATTTCCATCGTCCTGCTCAGTGTGCTGCTGAACTTCTTCATGGAATTCCAGGCGCGACATGCCGTGGAGGAGATTCGGAAGCAGGTTGCCACCAAGGCCACGGTGATTCGTGATGGGCACGAACACGAACTTCCGATAGCGGAACTGGTTCCGGGAGACGTCATCCGGCTAAAAGCTGGAGACCTTGTCCCAGCCGACGCCCGGCTGCTCGAGTTGAGAGACCTGCATGTGCGCGAGTCAGCACTCACGGGTGAGTCCCTTCCGGTGGAAAAGGCAGCGGATGATCTCCCCACTGGAAAACACGCCCTGGCCGACGCGCACAACAGCATATTTCTAGGGACCGCTGTACAAACCGGGTTGGCGACCGCCGTTGTCGTTTCGACCGGCAGGGAGACTGCCTTTGGCGGAATCGCCCAGCGGTTGGCCATGCGCCCGCCTGAAACCGAGTTCGGCCGGGGCATACGACATTTCGGGCTGATGATCACCCGGGTGATCATGCTGCTGGTTCTTTTTGTGCTGCTGGTCAACATTGTTTTCCACCGACCCTTGCTGGAATCCTTCCTCTTCTCCGTGGCGCTTGCGGTCGGCATGACCCCTGAGCTGATGCCAATGATCATCACCGTCACCTTGGCCCGAGGTGCGAGGCGGATGACCAAGAAGAAGGTCCTGGTCAAGCAACTGGCGGCGATCGAGGATTTTGGAAGTTTAGATATCCTTTGCAGCGATAAGACGGGCACACTCACCGAAGGCGAGATTGTGCTTGACCGGCACGTGAATCCGCAAGGCGACGATGATGAGAGCGTCCTGCGGTTCATTTATCTGAACAGCTACTTCGAAGCGGGCATCAAGAGTCCCCTGGACGATGCGATCTTGAAGCACACGCACCCCTCCATTGCTGAGTATGCAAAGGTGGACGAGATCCCCTTCGACTTCAACCGCAAACGCCTTTCCGTCGTGGTGCGGCGTGGTGACGAGCACCTGCTCGTCACCAAGGGCGAGGCGGAGAGTGTCTTTGCCGCCTGCAAGACCGTGATAGTCGGCGGATCTCCCCAGCCGTTCGACGAACCCCGGCGGGCTGAGGCGGAGGCGACCTTCAAGAAGTTCAGCGCCGACGGGTACCGCACGCTCGGCGTAGCGGTGTGCAAGGTCGAGAAGCAGGATGCCTACACGCCGTCAGCGGAACACGATATGACGCTGGCCGGCTTCGCCGCATTCCTGGATCCTCCGAAAGCAGATGTCCTTCCTGTTTTGGAGGCGCTGAAACAGAATGGAATTTCTGTCGTCATTATGACCGGTGATAACCAGTATGTGACCCAGAAGGTGGCCCACGATGTCGGGCTTGGAACCGACCGCATCCTCACAGGAAATCAGGTTGACGGGCTCGACGACGCCGCGCTGGCTTACCAGGCGGAGAACGGCGCTATCTTCGCCCGCATGTCTCCCGAACAGAAGAATCGGGTAATTCTCGCGCTGAAGGCGCGCGGGCATGTGGTTGGGTACATAGGTGACGGCATTAACGATGCTCCGTCGTTGCACACTGCTGATGTTGGTATTTCCGTAATGAATGGCGTGGAGGTAGCCAAAGACGCTGCCAAGATCATCCTGCTGGAAAAGGATCTTGCCGTATTGAACGACGGGGTGAACGAGGGGCGGCGCTCCTTCGCCAACATCATGAAGTACATCATCATGGGGACGAGCTCGAACTTCGGCAACATGTTCAGCATGGCCGCGGCCTCGCTGTTCCTGCCATTCCTGCCCATGCTGCCGACTCAAATTCTGTTGAACAACTTCCTTTATGACATTTCGCAGGTCAGCATCCCCGGCGACAATGTTGATTCCGCCCTGCTGCACCGGCCCAAGCGATGGCAGATCGGCTTCATTCGCCAGTTCATGATGATCATCGGGCCGATCAGTTCGATTTACGATTTCCTCACCTTCGCGGTACTCCTCTGGGTATTCCATGCTTCGACGAACGCAGCTCTATTCCGCACCGGATGGTTCGTGGAATCCTTGGCAACTCAAGCGCTCGTGGTCTTTGTGATCCGAACAGCCGCCAATCCGCTGAAGAGCCATCCCAGCCGGCCGTTGGTCATCAGCGTGCTAGCCGTCGTGATTATCGCGGCTGTGCTGCCGTATACAGTAGTTGGAAGACTGTTGCGATTTACTCCGCTGCCCGTGTCGTTGCTGGGTACGATTGCGCTTCTCGCCGTGACCTACCTCCTGCTGGTGCAGGCGGTTAAGTCTTGGTTCTATCGCCGGCACGCGTTACTGTGACGACTTGGATCGAGCCGTCCTGATGCGGCAGTTTCGCAAACGCGGCCTCGTGCCGCATCACCGTAATCTTCAGTGAAAGTCACTCGCTTTCCGACACGAACTCATAGCCAACTCCACGAATGGTGAGTAAGTGGCGAGGCTTGGAAGGATCTTGCTCGATGTAGCGGCGCAAGCGCACGACGAAGTTGTCGATCGCGCGGGTGTCGGTATCCTCGTGCAAGTTCCACACGTCCCCAAGGATGGCTTTGCGGGAAACGGGATGTCCCTGGTTCCGGATCAAGTAGCGGAGAAGTTCCGACTCCATCAGGGTCATTTGGAAGACCTGGGTGCCGGCGCGCAACTGAAGTTTTCGGAAATCCGCGACCTTGTCGCCAAAAGTGAAGATGTTTGGGTTGTCGGAGTCGATCGGGGCGGGTTCTGCCGTTTGCGCATTGCCGGTACGCAACCAATTCTTGCGGCGCAGCAGACTCCTAATCCGAGCCACCAAAATCGCCAGATCGAAGGGTTTGGGAAGGTAATCGTCGGCTCCCGACTCGAACCCCTTGAGCACATCTTCCGGGCGGCCAAGAGCCGTTAGCATCAATACCGGAATATAGTTCTGCGCTTCCCGCAATTCGCGGGTGACGGTGAACCCGTCCTTGCCAGGTAGCATGACGTCGAGCAGCAGGGCGTCGAATTCTTCCCGATCCCGTAACAAGCGCCTGAGGGCGTCTTCTCCGTTCTCGGCAACTTGGACGCGATATCCTTCCGCTTCAAGGTTGAAGCGGAGGCCTTGCGCCAGATGCACGTCATCCTCTACTACGAGTATCCGGTTCATACGCGGTAGACTCTCGGCAGACGCATCGTGAAGGTGCTTCCACAACCTTCGCCCGCACTCTCGGCATAGACCTCCCCGCCGTGGCGGCGGACAATGGACCGCACGATAAAGAGACCCAGTCCGGTTCCCTTGACATGGCCCAGTGCGAGACTGTGCACCCGGTAGAAGCGCCTAAAGATGCGCTTCAACTCCGGACGAGAGATGCCAACGCCGCGATCGCGAACTTGGAGTAATACCGTATCGAGGTTCGGAGTAAGAACGTCAACCGTGATGTCCTTCACCGCACCGGAGTACTTCACGGCGTTGTCGAACAGGTTAGACACGGCAGTACGGAGTTCCCCAGGGTGTCCCAGCACGGTGACATCGTCGGGCAGATCGGCACTGAACCGCAGGGCCTCCGCCTCCAGGTGGTGACGCAAATGAGCCAGTTCGAGCGCGTCGCGAATAATGACGGAAAGATTCACCTCCTGCCAGTTCTTGCGGTCACTTCCTTGACGCACCTCACCGGCCTTCAGCACCTGCTCAACCGTGTCGAGGAGGCGATCGGTATCCAGCAGCATGGTGTGATAAAACGCATGACGCTGAGCTTCGTCCAGTTGACGTTGCTCGAGGGTCTGCAGATAAAGCCGAAGGGAAGCAATCGGCGTCTTCAATTCGTGGGTAACGGCGTTCAGAAAGCTGTCCTGCTGCTCATTCCGCCGGATCTCCCGAACCAGATAAATGGTGTTGAGGACGAGGCCGGCGATGATGAAAGCGAAAAAAATGATACCCAGAATCAGCGGCGCGGCCTTGCGCCAATTGAGCATGATCCAGGTGACGTTCAGCGTGATCGCCAGTGCGACCATGCAGGCGCCCAGCGTGATGAAGAACGCAATCGTCTTGGCGCGATTTTGCATGGCTGGCCGTTGACATTGTAGTAGAGGACCGCCGCCGCAGTCGAAACCGGCGGGCACGCCAATGGCAGAACCGCGGAATTTTGGGAAAATCCGTTAGACGGCCGGGGCTGACCGCCTATGCTCCTCCGGATCCGGGAAGTTGCCCGGGGCCGCAACTTTCGGCTCCGCCGTCTTGAATCTGGGCGACTTGATCTCCCACGCGAGACCGAACAGGCGCAAAGCGCAGATCCCATACCAATTCATGTCGAATTCGTACCAGGCAAGTCCGTGACGGGCGGTTTGCGGGGATGCATGATGATTGTTGTGCCAACCTTCGCCGAACGTCAGCATCGCGACCCAGAAGCTGTTCCTGGAGGTGTCGCTGGTCAGAAAGCGCCGCGAACCCCACATGTGAGTGGCCGAGTTCACCAGCCAGGTGGCGTGCAGGCCAATAACGGTGCGAAGGAAAATGCCCCACATCAGCAACCGCCACCCGCCGAGAGCCCATATCCCTAGCCCCAGGACCGTCATCGGCACCCAGTGCCACTCGCTGATCCAGACGTGGAATCGGCTCTTGCGAAGGTCAGGAACATAGGGCAGCAATTCGTTGGACTTGTTGTGCATCGCCCGACCGGTAATAATCCAGCCCATATGGGCCCAAAAACCGCCGTCGCACGGCGAATGGGGATCGTTTTCCTTGTCGGCGTTCTGGTGGTGGACACGGTGCGTCGCCACCCAGGCGATCGGTCCGCCTTGCAGCGCGAGCGTACCGCAAAGAGTCAGAACGTACTCCAGCCACTTCGGGGTCTTGTATCCGCGGTGCGTAAGGAGGCGGTGATAGCCCATGCCGATTCCCAGGCTTCCGGACACCCACCACAGCAGAACCGCCAATTCCAACGCCTTCCAACTGAACACAAACAGCGCGGCGATCGCGCCCAGGTGAAAAACCGCCATAAAGAAGGTTGAGGTCCAATTGACGGGCTGGGTGAAGGTGCGATCGC
Source organism: uncultured Acidobacteriota bacterium (assembly GCA_963837635.1). GTDB lineage: Bacteria > Acidobacteriota > Terriglobia > Terriglobales > Acidobacteriaceae > CAWINY01. The sequence continues at coordinate 100,031 of CAWINY010000007.1, read as the reverse complement.
GCTGGAAGATGCTTCCGGTAATCCGTGAACAGTTGCGCTGCTGCATTCACCCGAGCCTAGCATCGAGAAAAAGGATCGTCTGTAATAGTTGCGTAATTCGTGTGCCGTTCCGCCCCCAGCGTCGCGTTTCCGGTCCGAAGTGCCCGGGAAAATGCGGCTATTACAGAACTCTGACAATCGAAATCGTCCGGCCCTGAAACAATGGACGCGGCTATGAGCAATCCTCCGAAAGTCATCCAGGGCGGTATGGGCGCCGGAGTCTCCAATTGGCGATTGGCGCGTGCAGTGTCGCAACTCGGGCAGCTGGGAACGGTTTCAGGTACGGCGCTGGATCAGATCCTGGTCCGGCGGCTGCAAGACGGCGACCCCGGCGGCAACATGCGCCGCGGATTGAATCATTTTCCTTTCCCGGAGATGGCGGAGCGCATCTGGCGGTCTTATTACATTTCCGGAGGCAAAGCGGAGACTGCTCCCTATCGGACTCTGCCGATGCAAGTCGGCAATGGTCCTCGCGAGGTGCAGGAGCTGTGCCTGGTGGCTAACTTCGTGGAAGTTTTTCTCGCTCGCGAAGGCCACGAGAACCCCGTAGCAATCAATTATCTGGAGAAGGTCCAACTTCCGCACCTTCCTGCCATTTATGGCGCCATGCTCGCCGGGGTGGGATACATTCTGATGGGGGCGGGCATTCCCATCAAAATCCCCGGGGTCCTTGATCGTTACGTTAATCACGAACCCGCCAGCTACCCACTGCAAGTCTCGGGTGCGCAAGAGGGCGCCCCTGAGACAATGACATTTGTTCCGCGCGAATTCATGGAGTGTGCTCTTCCGCCTCTCCACCGCCCTAAGTTCCTCGCGATCGTCGCTTCTAATACTCTGGCTGCAACCGTATTGAAGAAGGCGAATGGCAAGGTTGACGGACTGATCATCGAAGGACCCACGGCCGGTGGCCACAATGCTCCCCCACGCGGCAAGCTTCAGCTCAGCCCAACGGGGGAAGCGGTCTATGGCGAGCGCGATAAGGTTGATCTGCCGGCAATACGCCGATTAGGGGTGCCGTTCTGGCTTGCCGGAGGGTACGGCAGCCCCGAGAAGCTGCGCGCGGCCTTGGCTGCGGGAGCCGCAGGGGTGCAGGTGGGAACTGCGTTTGCGCTGTGCACCGAATCGGGTTTAAGGGACGACTACAAGCAGGCGTTGCTGCAAAAAGCGATCTCCGGCCAAGTCCGGGTGTTCACCGATCCACTCAGTTCTCCGACCGGTTTTCCGTTTAAGGCCGTGCAGTTGGAGGGGTCGCTTTCGGAGCCCGAAACCTATTTGGCTCGACCTCGCATCTGCGACCTCGGTTATTTGCGCGAGGCCTATAGGACGGCAGAAGGCAGAGTCGGTTATCGCTGCTCCGCGGAGCCGGTGACAACCTATCTCTCCAAGGGCGGACTATTGGAGAATACGGCGGGAAAGAAGTGCCTCTGCAATGCCCTGATGGCCGATATCGGGCATTCCCAGAGGCGCAACGGCGGGTACGTTGAACCGTGCCTGGTCACATCTGGGGATGATTTGAGTGGAATTACGCGTTTTCTGCCTTCGAGTGGGTCGGCTTACCGCGCGGCCGATGTAATCGCAATTCTAACGGGCGACCAGCCCCCAGAGAGCTGCTTGCATGTGGAGCGCAGCTTCAAGCTCGCTTCAGTGAGCCAGGACTGATCAGCGGGTCTTGTTTGCGGTGATTGCCTTGGTTATCGCCGAGCGGTCGATCCGAAGCTCCGCCTTGTTGATCCAAAGTTTTTGAGCCTTGCCCTTCAATTTCTCGTATAGCCAACTGCCCGTTACGCGGGCATCCACGCTTAAGCCGCACGAGAGATTCACGAACAACCGGATGGGTTCACCGTGTCCAGAACGCACCCTGGGCAATTCCGGCACGGTGATCTCTGCTCCGCCGGGAATGCGGGTGTTGGCTCCGGCCTCGACATGATTGAGAAGGTCGAAAAGGACAGCCAGGGCGGAGGTTTCGATTTCGAGGATCATCATCGCCAGAGTTCCACCGGTTCGTCTTTAGCTATTCCTGAGCCTCTGCCTTTGCCCTTCCGCATAGGTGCTACCGGTAACTTCCATGTTCGCACAGGTTTCGGCAACCATGCCGGAAATTTGACCTAAGGAAGCTCTGAACAACCAGGGCTTTTGAACCAGCGTGAGCTGGAGGGCAGATTCAGCCGCCTTTTGGATCGGTTTTCAGGTGAGGGTTTTGCGTTTGCTGTGCCCGAATGCGCCGTGCTGCGCCCCGAGCAACACTACGCCGTCGTTGGGCACAGCAGTCTCTTGCGAACCATGAACAGATTCACCAGGGCGAAGGCGGTGAACAGCCGATTGGCATTCTTCGCCATGCCTCGGTAGCGTACCTTCACGAATCCGAATTTTAACTTCAGCACGCCAAATACATGCTCGACTTTCGAGCGCACCCGCGACTTCGTCCGGTTCTTGGCCCGCTCCACTTGGTCAATCCGGTTTTTGTAGCGATAGCGCTTGTTGGTGCAGTCCTTGGCACGCGGCGAGCATTCGTGAATTACCTCGCGCTGCCCGCGATAGGCTTGGTCGCCCCAGACGTGGGTCTCATCGCCATGCAACAGCTCTGGCAATACCGTCGAGTCGGACACGTTGGCCGCCGTGGCTACTGCGCTATGCACCAGCTTTGTCTTGCTGTCCACGCCCACATGCGCCTTCATCCCGAAATACCACTGCTTGCCTTTCCGGGTCTGGTGCATCTCCGGGTCGCGCTTCTGTTGCTGGTTCTTCGTCGAACTCGGGGCGTGAATGATGGTCGCGTCCACAATAGTACCCGTCGAAATGCGCACACCGCGCTGCTGCAAGTACAGGTTCACGGTCTCCAGAATCTCGCCCCCCAGTCGATGCTCTTCCAGCAAGTGGCGGAACTTGCACACCGTGGTCTCATCCGGCACCGGCTCGCTCCCCAAGTCGATTCCGGCAAACTGTCGTAGCACGGGCGAATCGTACAACGCCTCTTCCACCGCCGGGTCCGACAGGTTGAACCAGTGTTGGAGGAAGTAGATGCGCAGCATGCGCTCCAGTCCGACGGGACGACGCCCATTACCAGCCTTCGGATAATGAGGCTCGATCAGAGCGCAGAGTTCGCGCCACGGCACGACCTGCTCCATCTCTTCAAGAAACATCGCACGCCGCGTCTTCTTTGTGTACCGCTCGAACCCAGTCGTCATCGCCAGTGTCTGCTGCCTCATCTGCTTTCAGAGTCTCTGGACTCAATCTACACATTGGCCCTGTGGAAAGCAGAGAACTTAATCAGAGATTCCCTAACTGCCAAGCCGGGCTACAAAGCAGCTTTACTTGCACTCGTGCTGCTGATTGTAACGGGACAGGGCGATGCCGACTAAGCGGGTGGAGAAATCGAAAAGGCCGCGTGCTGCGGCCCCGCATCGCTTCTGAGCTGGAAGCGGGTCCGGTGAAGGTCGCTAGTTTCCTTTCCGGAGACGTGATCGGCGTTGAAAGATAGCGGTCAGGCGGGCACGAATGGCTCAGGCTGCGCTGAGTGACTTATCTGTCGTTTTCTTCACCCATACTGACCAATGGCCAACGTACTTGCGGGTGAATTCGGCAACAGCGCCTCCGTCCTGTTTGGTAATAATCAAGGTATCGTCAGCGATGGTGCATTCGGTCTTCGCATTATTATTGTCTTCGGTCATTGGGATAGTCATGGTCACAAGCTCCTCTTTTATCCTGTTAAGCCGAGAGTTTCCACTCTCGGGTCTGGCTCATTTCAAGACAGGTGTGGGCGCATTCCGCTTTGCGCAGTTGCTCGGCGTCGTCATGGAACGAGACGAATTGCCGACAGAATATGCAAGCTGAGCCGAGCAATTCGCCATCGGACAAGACGACTCGGTCAAAATTGTCAGCGGAGTAAAGTGTGTCTACTGCGAACATTGGCATTCCTTAGCACGATCCAAGTGCAACATTTATACCCGCCCTGTTTCAGGGTGATGTCGCAACCATCAATATCTGGTGAAAAAGGGGATTCCGACCCAAACAATATTCCGTGGGAACATCAGGAGGAGGAAGGGTATCCGGCGTTACTATGTAATAGTAACACAGCAGAGTTGCCTCTGGATGGTAACGACCTCGTCCTTTGCCGATTCCTTCGGCTATTTGTCCAAGCGTGCCAACGGCATCTACGGCCACTTGATTGGGGTGGACGCGATTGCGCTGCTATATCATTGAGTATGCCTCAGAGCACCAGCACGCCGCGTGCGGAACTGCACACCCACCTTGGGGGCGCGGTCGATCCGCCTATCCTCTGGTCCATTGCACACCGGCAAGGAATTCGTCTCCCTACTAAGGACTATTGGCAGTTCGAGGCCATGGTCACGATGGGCGAGCGGGACCGCAACCGCGATCTCCGGGAAATGCACGAGCGCTTTTATCGCTGGACCGAACTGATCCAGTCCTCGCCCGAGGCGATGCAGGAATCGGTGGCCAGCGTGATCGGCGGGGGATATCGCAAGTGCAACCTGGTGCTGCAAGAACTGCGTTTCAACCCCATGTTTCGCAACCGGGGCGGGGAGCGCGACCTGGACCACATCATCAATGCCGCTCGCTGGGGACTGGAGTTGGCGTTGGTGGAGTATCCGAACGTGAAGGCGGGACTCATCCTTATGATGGATCGCAGCCTCACACGGGAGCAAAACGAGATCATCGTGGAGAAGGCGATCAAGTATGCGGGCAAGGGCATTATCGGGATCGACCTGGCGGGTCCGAACCGCCGGACATTTTCAATGGCAAACCATGTCCCCCTGTTCCGGCGTGCGAAGGAGGCAGGCCTGGGAGTGACCATCCACAGCGGCGAAACCGGCGATCCGCAGGAGCTGCGCTATGTTGTCAGAAAGATCGTGCCGAACCGCATCGGGCACGGTATTGCCGCCGCACGGGATGCCCAGCTCATGAAAGAAATCGCTGCGGCGAACATTGTGCTGGAACTGTGCCCCACCTCCAACCTGAAGAACAGCATGGTCCGCAGCACTCGCGATTTAAGAACTATCATCCGCAAGCTGGTTGACCACGGCGTGCCCATCACCGTGAATACCGACGGCCCGGAGTTGTACCACACCAATGTTTTCAAAGAACAGCAGTTTCTTTTGAACATCGGCGCGCTGTCGGAAAAGGAAATTACCCGGTGCAATCAGCGCGCATTCCAGGCAAGTTTCCTGCAATCGTAGGCCGGAACATTGGCCTTTGTTTCGCAATACATAGATTCTTCGCTCCCTTCGGTCGCTCAGAATGACAGGTGTATGACTTTGTCCACGAACTTGCAGGACGAGATACTAGGTGGGGTTGCGGGCGGATGGCGCGGGTGGTACTTTTCGAGTATCGAGACACGCTTCTGGAGCAAACCGTGTAAGTTCAGTTCGACGATCACCATTCGGCGTTCGGGCTGAGTTCTGGCGATGATTAGATAGTCATTTGCCAACATCTACTATTCTGGGAAAGCAATGAGAGTATTGGTTACTGGTGGTGCGGGCTTTATTGGAAGCGTTGTGGCCGCCGAGTTAGTCGAGGCGGGCCACCAAGTGATCGTCTATGACAACCTCAGCAGAGGGCATCGGAGTGCGGTTCCCCCGAATGCCGAACTGGTGGTCGCTGATATCGCCGACCGCGCCGCCCTGGATAGCACCATTGGACAAGGGGAAGTGGATGCGGTGATGCACTTCGCCGCCCTTATCGAGGCAGGCGAATCTATGCTGATCCCCGAGCGGTACTTCCGGAACAACTCGGCCAACGCGCTCACGCTATTGGAGGCCGTAGCCGCCCACCGCATTCCACGGTTCGTGTTCTCCTCTACCGCTGCCCTGTACGGCGAGCCTGTGCGCACCCCGATTGAAGAGGGCGACGCGCTTTGCCCCACCAATGCCTATGGAGAATCCAAATGGTTGGTCGAGCGGATGCTTGCCTGGTTTCACCGCATTCACGGCCTGAGCTATGCCAGCTTGCGCTATTTCAATGCGGCCGGCGCCACCTCCAAGAGCGGCGAAGATCATCACCCCGAGACCCACCTCATCCCGCTCGTGTTGCAGGTGGCGCTAGGCAAGCGGCCGAACATTGCCCTATTTGGCAGCGACTATCCCACTCAGGATGGAACCTGCGTGCGGGACTACATCCACGTTTCCGATTTGGCCAGCGCACACCAGCTTGCGCTGGAGCGGTTGGGAAACTGCATGCGGCCCGAAGCCCTGATCTACAATCTCGGCAACGGGCACGGGTTCAGCGTGCGGGAAGTGATCGACGCGGCGCGTCGCGTCACGGGTCATCCGATTCCTACCGTGGAAGCAGCGCGCCGGCCGGGGGACCCGGCGATTTTGGTAGCCAGTTCGAAAAAGATTCGCAAGGAACTGGGGTGGTGCTCGCAAACTGCCGACTTGGAAGCAATCATCAGCAGCGCATGGGAGTGGATGCAGAGGCATCCGGGCGGGTATCCCGATTGAGCGCAAATTCGTCTACATAGTGGAAGAAACCCCAGCCAGCATGGATTCCGGCTGCTTGGACTTCTTCGGCAGCGAAGCTAGGCCCCCACCGTTTGGGTGCGCTGATTGTGAAAGGACAGTAAAATTAGGTCTGCACGGCGCTGCACATGATACTTGGCGAGCAGATTGGAGACGTGAAACTTGACCGTCCGCTCGGAAATATTGAGCTGGTTGGCGATTTCTTTGTTCGAAAGGTTCTTCAGCAACCCATCCAGGATATCCTGTTCGCGGCGGCTAACCCCGGCGGCGCCCAGCAGCGCCCGTCGGCGCTCCTGCTGACGGGTGAGAATCTGCTCCACAAACTGGGACAGGATCGCCCGCGGCACCCAATATCCCCCTTGAGCCAAGCTCGCCACGGCGCGAGCGAACTGCGCGTCGGCATCCGCATACCGCAGAATTCCCTTGACTCCAAGCTCCAACAGGTCAAACGCTTCGGGTTCGGGAAACTCATCGGCCAACACCAAGACACGCGCCTTCGGAAAATTCTGTAGCAACGACGACAGCAGCACCCGAACCAGTTCTCTCTGCACCGAAGCATCGACCACGTGCACTTGCGCCTTGGGAAGCGAGGCCACCTGCTGGACGATCGGCGAGTTGGTCTCGAGCCTGCGGACCTGCAGCCGGCAACTGGCCGAAAACTTGTCCTGAAACGCCTGCAAAAGCATAGGGTGAGAAGAAACCAGGCACACTCTCGCCTTGGATATGCCTATGCTGGTCACGATAGCGAGGCTACTCGATTCAGGCAACGAGCGCAAGAGTTGCTTGCAGCTCGTTTTGCATTAGGTATCAAAGCATAAACCGCCTGTCGGGTAACATTAACCGCCTGGATACGGTACACCTGGAACATCCCACGCCCTTGCAACGGGAAAACTCGTTGCCCCGGGCTCCATATCCGTACGATTTTGAGCCGAAGTAATAGGGGCTGCTGCGTTTCGGCTAAGGGCTTTTCAAAACCGATCTCGGGGACAAGATTGATTGTTCCTGGCTGAATTTGCTTTACAGTGGAGTTACTTGCTCGTCTGTGCAGTCCGCCCGGACGTGTGTGTCATGCACGTGGGTACGAGCCCGTAACAGCGCGCCAACTCCGTCCAGAACATAACTTTGGCTGACCGTTCAGAGTCCTTGCGACCTGTCCTTTGGGACAGGTGTGGGCCAGCCGCGGTAACTGTACCTTTTCCCGGCTTCCGCTCAGTAGGCACGCAGTGGAGCGGCTGCTACGGTCTGGATAGTTTGGAGGCATGTAATGTCGCACCGCGCCACCGCCAATGCTTTTGTTCCAACCCTCGACTGCAACTCGTCAGACCCACATATTGTTCGCTCGATATGCGCTTCCGCGCGCCCCATGGGACTGAGGGTACGCCCGCTATTCTTAGCCGCGTTATTGCTGATGCCCGTGCTGACTTGGGCCCAATCCCTCAGCCCCACCAGCGGCCCGATCTCCGGCGGTACCGTGGTTACGATCAGCGGCAATAACTTCCAGAGTGGATCCACGGTCACGTTCGGCGGCCGCAATGGGTGGGTATTCTCGCTTTCGACCACCAGCATCAGGGTTTTGACGCCCGCGCATGCCGCAGGCACGGTTAGCGTAGTGGTGACCAGCCGCAATGGGCGCCAAGCCACGCTAGCCAATTCGTTTACTTACAAGAACCCAGCTCCCGCCATCAGCAGTATCAGCCCCGCCACCGGCCTGACCACCGGCGGCACGCCGCTCACCCTCAGTGGCAACAACTTCGTCAGTGGGGCCAAAGTCACGATTGGCGGCTCTGCGGCGACTGTGGCTTCGGTTTCGGCAACCAGCATCCGGATCACGACCCCGGTGCATACCGCGGGTGCGGCCAGCGTGGTGGTCAGCAATCCCGATCTGCAGAGCGCCACGCTCGGCAACGGCTTCACGTATGTTGCTTCGGTGGCCATCACGACCACCGCACTGCCCGATGGAACCCCAGGCACGCAGTATTCAGCGGCGCTGACGGCATCCGGCGGCACGGCGCCCTACGCTTGGAGCTTGGTTTCCGGCCAGTTGCCCTCCGGGCTCGCACTCGGTGCGAATGGCGTCATCAGCGGTACCCCGACCTCAGGGGGACAATTCAGTTTTCAGGCGCAGGTGACGGACTCCAGCCCCTTGAAGCAGACCCGCTCGCAGTCGTTAGCCATCGCTGTGATCCCGCCGGTACAGATCACGACGGCAAATATTCCGAATGGACAGATTAACAGCCCGTATAATGTAAGCGTTTCAGCAACGGGCGGCACTTCGCCTTATGTCTGGGCGGTGACTTCCGGGGCGCTGCCCGCGGGTGTCGTGCTCAGTGGCAGTAACGGAACCCTTTCCGGAACACCTACGGCTGCTGGAAACTTCAATGTGACGCTGGGCGTGCAGGACGCCAAGGGAGTTTCGACTACGTCTAACTTCTCATTCACGGTTGTCGCCGCTTTAGTGATCACCACCGCCGCGTTGCCAAAAGCAACCGAGGGAACCGACTATGCGGCCACTCTAAGCGCGGTCGGTGGCACACCGGGCTACACCTGGTCGATTCCTTCCGGCCAGCTTCCTCCGGGACTGACCATGGCGGCCACCACGGGGGTGATCTCCGGTACGCCAAACGCCACCGGAACCTTCAGCTTTACCGCAGCGGTAACCGACAACGGGAATCCGGCACAAACCAAGACACAGACCGCCGTCGCTTCGGTGGCCGCCCCAGCGCCTCAAACCGGAACCGGGATCGGCAGCCCTCTGCTGACCGGCATGACTGCCTCGCACCACACCATACCCAGCGGATGGAATCTAATTGATGTAAACGGATTCACCGGGGCAAACGGCGGGCTTACCTCGGTTGAGCAAACCTACAACATCTCTCGCAACCCAAAATCCCAGAACTGCTCGTATGGCAACACCGGCAGCGCCTATGGAAGCAGTTGCTCACTGGATACCTACGTGAACGATTCCTACGGCGGCATAGGAATAGAGATTCCTGGTGCGCACATCAACAACCGGGAGGTTTACGTCTCCTGGTGGCAGTATGCGCAGCAGGCGAATCCGGGGTACGGGCATGTCTACACAGATTGGTATCCGATAGAGCGCCAGCCTCTGGGGATTAACCCCGACTGGCAGGTTTCTTCGAATTGTATGTTCACGACACACCTGTTGGGCGGCTGCAATCCCGCCGGAATGAGTTTCTTTGTCCAGGGAAACGGTACTACCCAGCCTAATTGGGCTAAATATGCCAACCATGATTCTGACGAACTCCCCGGCCAGTGGGTGCAGTACGAAGCCCACATCAAAGGGAATACTCCAGGCAGCGACGACGGCGACTTCGAGATTTGGCAGAATGGCACCCTGTTGCTACAAGTAAATAAAAATGGATCTAGGATTGATGGAGGTTCCTATCAGAGTGGGTGCTACTTCGGCAATGGTTACACCGATTCAACTCCTAAGACGTGCGGGAATTTCAACGGGTCAACGGATATATCCCAAGGGGCTCTCCTTATAGGCGGTGATTGGGGAGCGGTTATTCCTGCCGATTCCGGTAGCACTAATCAAAACGATTATGACGATGTGAATGGTCGGATAGTGTGCAAGGGCGGCACTCTAGATGGCTACACCTACTCAGCTTCGCAGACATGCCCTCCGAGTGGGTATATTCCCTATTGGCACGACTACATCTCTGATGTGATCGTGATGGTGCCGGGTTCATAGCGCTACTGCAGACCGTTGAACCGCAGGCGCATTCTGACTGAGTGCGCAGACATCGCGTGTGGTCCGGGAGGCAAATTCCGTGTTATCATTGGCGGTATTCCGGGTATAATGGGCCGCTATAGTGAGACAGCGCGACGGGACGGGCGGGCAGATATCAGCACCATCTGCCCGTGTCTTTTGGAGTTCGCGCGGCGAAGGGCCGGCATCATCCCGATCGGCCTAGCCTGAAGGTATCTCTGTACTTCCTGCACTTTTCCACGGCCTCTCGCCCTCTGGAGGTTGCTGGCTTGACGATGCGACCATGCATAATGAACATCCTTGCTCTCGATCCCAATAAAATCGGGACCATCGAGGAATACATGGTTGAGCTTTCTCGCCGACTTCGTTCCATCGGCGCGGAGAGCTTGCTTGTCTTTGAAAGGCCTCCCATCGAGCCTCTCAGGAGGCGCTTTGAGGAGGCAGGGGCCCGCTTGGAGTACATGCAAGCATCGGACCGTTATGGGAAGACATTCAACCTGGTAAGAAAGCACCGGCCGGCAGTCGTACATTTCCACTTTTATTCACAATTTTCTTGGCTGCCACTGGTTGCCAAGATTGCCGGGGGCGGACGTGTGATGTTTACCGAGCACATCCGGCAGCCTCACAATTTCGGATGCTTGAAGCAAGCTCAGCTCAGACTTTGCGACCTAATGTTGGGAGACCTTCTCAATTCGAAGGTCCTGGCGGTGTCTGCCTATATTCGGCAGGTTTTGATTTCTGATTACCAGGCGAAACCGGCCCACGTGGAAATCCTGCGAAATGGCATCAATCTCGAGCGCTTTCACCCGCTCCCTCCAGGGGAACTGAGGTCACTCCGGCAGAAGCTGGGTTTGCCCGGTGAAGCGGAGATTGTACTCAGCGCGTCCAACCTCCGCCCGGAAAAGGGGATTGACATCCTCTTGAGGGCGTTCGCGAAGCTAAATCGGAAGCTGCCGAGGGCGATGCTTGTGATTGTTGGCGATGGCCCGGTGAGGAACGAACTTCATGAATTGGCAACAAACCTGAGCCTCGGAGAAAGTGTTCGATTTCTTGGTCTCCGCTCGGATGTACAGTCGTTTATGCAAGCCGCCGATGTTCTCGCTGTTTGCTCCACTTGGCAGGAGCCTGCTGGGCTGGTCGTTTTGGAGGCAATGGCCTGTGGAAAGCCAGTAGTGGTGACTCGCGTGGGAGGAATGCCTGAAGCGGTCGTCGAGGGCGAGACAGGATTTGTGGTGGCACCAAGCTCGGACGAGGAGTTAGCCGATGCCCTCCTAAGCTTACTCCAGAACCCTGAGCGTGCCAAGTGCATGGGTTCCGCCGCCAGAAACCACGTCGTAAAGGAATATTCGATGGGTGGATGGGTAGAGGCAACCCTGCAACACTATGGATTGGCGATGAAGAATGACGGAGTCCCCATGAATTGATACACGGGAGGTGCTCGTATGCAAGATCTTTTGCGAGCATCGAAGCTCCTAATAGTTCGCAGACTACGACGTCATAGTCTGCCTTGAAGCTGCAGTTAGGGACTGGACTGAAACTTCGAGAATGCCTGGCTTGAAATGCGCGACTCCGTCGGTCGCTTTAGCTGAGTTGCAACAAATGACATGGATACGACTACCGTAATTGGTCCGAAAAACCTGTCTTCAACGGAAGGGAAAACCATCACATGTGCGGCTCCGAAAAGCAGCACGGTCATCAGTAAAGCGTGGTACTCGCTTGCCACCTCGGTTAGCAGCAAGAATGCGCCCAGAGCGTAGTACCCGAGCAGAAAACTGTCCAGCAGTTGGTATTTGACTGCTTCTATCAATATGCGGGGGTAGGCCCGTAGCACGGCGTCCGTATTGACAACGAACTCTCCTGGGGCCAGCAAATATCCCAAGAAGGAATGGCGGAATAGAAGCGGCCAACCGTAATTGCCAGAAAAGTGAACAATAAAAAGATAACTTCCCAGTGTCAAACCGACAGCAGCGGCCGCTTCCGCGAGGCTTACTTTCCGTGTCAACCAAAGCGCGACGGCCAATATTCCGCTGAACAGCAAATAATCCGGCCTAACCCACACCACCAGCACAGCAACCGACATACCCCACCAGTACTGCCGCTGCTCAAGAATGAGCCAGGCAGCAAACACGACCAATGCACACGAGAGCGCGTCAGGGGTAAAAAGACGGGCGGTCTGTGCCACCGTGGGAACGATCATGACACCGAGCCAGAGGAATATTGCCCCTAGTCCCGTAAAATACTTCCCGAGCCAGACAGAGACGAGTAAGCCCATCGCGATAGAGGCCGCTCCAGAAACTAGAGGACCCGTATGTGCCCAGCTCACACCTATTTTGTGGAGAGCCGATATTGCCATAACGAAAAGGACCTTCACGGAGTAGAAGGGCAGCACTTCCGTAAAATGGTATGGGTTGCGATACCAATCAGCGTGATGGCCATCTCCGCCTGTGATGAGCTCCTCAAACCGCGGTATCCCCTTCAGGGCCTGATAAGCGCTGTCATGAATAACTTTCGGATCAGAAGTGGCTCTTGCCGTGGCGCATCCGATGTAGCCTAAAGCGTCCCAGTTTGTCGTTGGAGCCAAGATTGCAGATGCTCCGAGGAGAACAGCGAAAACAGCCTGGATAACCCTACTAAGCGTTGTGGCTTTGATGGTTAGCGTGCTCACTTTAAGGTCCATCCTCCCGAATACTTCGCTTCGGTGGCGTCAAGTTGATGCTGCCGCATAGCGGCCACAGCTTGCGCAGCCACGGCCCATACGTGCCCAGCATCACCCGAAAACGGAAGCAAATGGGAAAGAAGTGTGCATATCGCTTCTCGGCGTGACTGGGCGGCCAAATACGTCGTCCGCGAGCGCAGACCGAGCTCATCGACCTTGGCTGGGTAAGAGCTGCCCTGCTGACGGGTCGCACAGATGTGGACTTCGCAGCCTCGTTGAACAACCTCTTCTATGCTGTTTAGAAGCCAGGGTTGCACTCGCGCGGGGAAGAATTCGGTAACGAATAGCACGCGCATTCGTGATTGGCTCATAGGATCATTAGCGGTCACTTGTGATAAGTTTGCGGCACTGCCTTTAACGACTCTGCACGAAGGTATACTTCCCGCAGGCGAGAGCCAATGGAATTCCAGCTATATCTATTCTCCACAAATTGCCGCCCGGAAACGGCCAGCGCCAGGCGGAGTTCGGCGTCTTGTAATAGGTGAGCCGAGGCACGAGCAAACTCATCGGGACGGTCGGCGATCACCAACTGGCGGCCGTCGGTTACTCCCAGACCCTCGCAGCCCACGCTGGTGCTGACGGTGGCCTTGCCCATGGCCATCGCGTCCAAAAGCTTCAGCCGCGTACCGCCGCCGTCGATAATGGGACAAACGTACGCGCTGCCCCGGGCGATCCAGGGCCGAATATCCTCCGGATCGGGAACGAGTGTAATGGCGGCATCGGAAGCACACAATTGAGTCACAGTCTCCACCGGCATTCTTCCCGTCACAATGAAGCGCACATCGGGAACCAGCGCTTTTAGCAACGGCCAAACCTGCTGGACGAAGAACCGCAGCCCGGAAACATTCGGATACCAACTGAGGCCTCCCGCGAACACAATCGTATTCGGCTCTTCCAGATCGGGTATCGGGGCGAAGTAGTCAACATCGGTGCCGTTCTCGACGACCGTGATTTTGCATTGCAGGTTGTTCCGGCGGAGCAGCTCCGCGTCGCTTTCCGAGACCACGGTGTTGATCTCAAAACCATGGCACACCCTGGATTCCATCTTCGCCAGCATTCGTGCCTGTTGGGCCAAATAAGCTCTCTTCAGGGGATTGGCTTCCAGCCGCGAGCGGCGCTTGGCCATCGCCGATTCACAATTGTGGTGGTTGAGCACCTTGGGAACATGGCCGGCAGAGGAAGCATAGAGGGCCAGGTCGATCGAGTCGAAATGCACAAGATCGTATCGATTCTGCTGCAATTCGTCTTCGAATGCTTGCCGCAAGCGGTGGGACCAGAAGGAGCTGCACGTATATGCAACGGGCGAAAGCGTACTGGCAGCCAGACCGAGCCACCAGCGCGGGCTCCGCCAGCGGACCGGCAGCGCCCAGAAAGTCACGGACTCACAGATCTCTCCGAGCGCGGCTCGGTATTGCTCCAACCTGTCTGGAGGATCGGATTCCAAATTGAAAGCGATCAGCGAAACCCGGTGCGCGCGGGCAGCCTGCGCCAGCAGGTTAAAGCTGCGCTGCCTGCTCCCGCCCCGGGGCGGATATGGAATGAAATGGGAAAACCATAAAATCTTCATTGGGCTCTACGGCTAGCCTCGCAATGGACCTGTTTTCTTATCTCCTCCAACTCGCGTTTCAGCCCGGCGTTCTCGATGCGCAAGGTATCGGCGTGCAGACGAGTCACTTCATCGACGACCCTTTGCTTATAATCGGCGCGTCCCAGGGTACGGGCGGTCCACCAGACGATTCCGACCAGTGCGAAGACGGTAGCCACCACAAACAGCGCCGCCCCGGTGGGAGCGGAATAATAATCCGCCTCCTGGCCCCGGAAGCGCAGCCAGGCAAAGCCGATGATCAGCAAGGCGCTGGCGGGGATTAAGCGTCGCGCCATGGCGCCGGCATAGGAATCGGCGGCGATTACGGCAGTAAGACCCGCGTCGGGGCGGGCCAGGAGAATGGCCAGAGACAATAGCATCGGCGCGAGCGCGGCCGCCCGCGAAAGGTGAACGCTGGATGATGCTGGATTCAACACCAGCTCACAGATGCCCAGCATGGCAATTGCCGCCGCCAGTAGTCCCAAGATCTGGCCGGCGTTGATCTTGTGCTTATGGCTCGCTCCCACCAGGGCCACAGCCGGACCGGCGAACAGTAAACCCAGGGGCCCAAGGTATACAACGGGGTCGTGCGCCGTTATCGGTTTGCCGGAAGCCACTCTCCACAACTCAGCAATGCTAAACACCGCCGCGGCTAGCCCCAATGCCTGCCCCCAGCGAAGCAGCCCACCACCTGGTCGCGTTACCAGCAGTAAACCAACGCCTGCTAACACGAAAGCAGCAAGCCACAGAGAAAGCCGGGAGGAGTACCCCAGCAGAGCATGCCTGGAAGCGGCGTCCACTATCAGCAACAGGGACGAGACCGTTGCTACCCGGGCAACAAATCGCAGCGAGTTCAACAGGCAGATGTCGGATTCTTGGATACAAGGCATCTATCAGCCAGCGTCCGGTGCAGCTGCGGAGCGCACCTTTATCGGCGAAGTCTCTTCGCTGATCCTTGTTCGTCAAAAACAAGAATCTTTGCCGCGAGTTAGGGATACATAGTAGCGCATCCGTGCTAATTTATGACAGCGCGTGTTCCTAGGTAGTTACAATCCAAGGGCCATGTCCACCGGCTAAGGTCGGTCCGGCTCGCAAATAGTAGTCCTTGCGGCACCGGATTTCTGCCGATGGCGAGCACCCGATCTTGAATGGGGTAAAAGATGGCGCAGTCCGCTGCGCTCATGCTGTTCTGGATGTCGGCGGGGGCAATCGTCTATACGCTCGCAGGCTATCCCGTGCTGATGCGGGGACTTTGCGCTATCCGTGCGCGGGAGCACCGCCGCGAAAGAATTTCCCCCCGGGTCACCCTGGTGGTGGCAGTCCATAACGCGGAAGGGCTCATCCGCCAGAAGATCGAAAATACGCTGGAATTGACTTACCCCCGCGATAAACTTGACATCGCCATCGCGTCCGAGGGCTCGACGGACGGCACTAACGAGATCGTGGAAGGTTATGGCCACTGCGGCATCCGATTGATTGAAATTCCCGAGCACCGGGGCAAGCATTACGCCCAAATCTCCGCCTTGACGCAAGCCAACAGCGAAATTGTGGTGTTCACCGACGCAGCCATCATTCTGCCGCCGGATGCGATTGAGCAGATCGTATCCAACTTCGCCGATCCGCAGGTGGGCTGTGTTAGCAGCGAAGACCGGATCGTAACCAACGCGGCGGCCAACGCCGAAGCCGCCTATGTGCCGGCTGAGATGCAACTTCGTCGCCTGGAAGCCGCGGCCAATTCTGTGGTGGGAGTCAGTGGATCGTTTTTCGCCGCGCGCCGCGAAATTTGCGAGAACTGGCATTGCGATCAGACGACTGATTTCTTCATCGTGTTGCACGCCGTCGCCAAAGGCTATCGGGCCATTGTCGATCCGCAATCTGTGGGTTATTTTACCGTTGCGCCCTCTTCGAAAACCGAGTTCCCCCGCAAGGTGCGGACCGTGGTTCACGGGCTCCAGGTAGTTGCACACCACTTGCACCTGCTGGACCCGTCCCGCTTCGGCATTTTCGCTTGGCAGCTCTTCAGCCACAAATTGTTGCGCTGGTTATTGCCTTTTGCGCTGCTCGCATTATTCGTGAGCAATGCGCTTCTGTGGTCCCGGGGGCTGTTCTTCCAGCTGGTCTTCGTCGCTCAATCCGCCGGCTACGTGACGGGACTGGTCGGCTGGTTCGTGCGGCCGCTGGCCAAGATCCGGCCCATCCAGTTGGCTACTTTTTTCCTTGTCAGCAACGCCGCTGTCGTCGTTGCGTGGTTGAGGTTCGCGACGGGAGAGAAGTTTGTCACCTGGGAGCCAACTCGACGTTGATCCCTCTGGATCCAGGAGGGTTGGCGGCATGGCTTGCCAAGGGCGTATCTTCGGCAAGAGCGTGGATAGCACGGTTCCGGTGCTGCGGCACGCATGAGCACAACTCCCTCTCCCCAGCAGAGCCCGATACCGGAAGACGGTGGTCCTAGTGTGCCGTCGGGGTACAGAACACGGTAGTTGCCGCCGAGGTCATACAGATTCGACTTCACGCCAAAGTTGAAATTGTCATTCTTCTCCCAGCCAAACCGGGAACGGAACAGTACGACAGTGTAATCTCCCTGCTTCGCCATCCAATAAGGGCTCTATAGCAGAATTTGTGGGTAGAAGGGCCGTGGAAAAAGCCGCTGCGTGGAAAAGTCGGCTCTGAGCGAGAATCTGGAGAAGTGCGCATTCTATGCGGCTTTCCTGAGAACGCCAGCCACCAGCTTCTTCGTCATTTGGTCAGGAACCTCCTGAGGGGAGGGCCTAAGACTTTGGTCATCCCCACCGGCACCAGCTTGCCCCAGAGCTTGGCCATGGTTTGCATGGAGTTGGACGAAGTCTCGACGGTCTGTATCTTGCCGGTCTCTTTGGAGCCGGGCTCGCCGATCAGATAATACGAATACTCCCCCAGTTCCACCCCCCACTTCTTCTTGAACCGGATCTGGCCCTCATAGCGGGCGGAGCCGAAGTCAAACCATCGTAACTGGTTATCCACGGCCCAGGAAATCAGCTCCCAGTGGGCAAAGTCATTGGGACGCATGGCCCAGTGGTCTGGGGAGGAGGCGGTGATGAAGATCTGGAGCCGCTGACCGCTGATGGCGCCGAGCAGAACGGCGGCGACCTGCTGATCGTGCCAAACCCAGGAAGCCACAAGCGAGTCTCCTAAGCCAGCGGCCAAATCAGTGAAGTAGCGACGCGAGTGCGGGGGGACGCCCAGTCGCTTCATCGAAACCAGGTAAAGCTGATAGAACGGATCGGCCACGGCTGCGTCCCCACGGCAGACCTCGCCCCGCAGACCCGATTTCTGCGCTTTGTTGACACCCTTGCGAGCTTCGTTAGTAAGGGATCTCCGCCACAGGGTTTCCTTTGCATCCAACGTCAGGACCCCGTAGGAGTGCAGCGGATGGCGGATGACATACTTGCTTTCTGCCATGAACTCGGCACCGAGGCCGCCGCGGATTTCCACACACTGGCAGCCGTGGGCCCGGGCCGCTTTCAGGAGCAGTTCGGGTACGATGCCCATCCGGTCCTCGGAAACATCCCGGAGCAACGGTCCGCCGTATTCAATGAAGGGCTGGGAAACAAGGCGCCTTCGGCCGTGGCCGGCGACAATGGAAGGGAAGACGCCAACCATGCAGCCCTGCGACGTGATGACCAAGTAAACACAGCGGTAGCCACAGCCCTCTAACATGCGGCGATAGCCCCAAAGATGGGAGAAGCGGGACTCCGGATGGGCACCAACGAAAGCGTCCCATTCGGCAGCGTCTCGTTCCGTCGCATGGCGCACCTCAAGCATGGGAACTCCGCCTAAAGATGGTGAAGCTGAGACAGTTGACATTTTCACAAGAGTATAACCCCGCCGACTCACATCATCTATACCAATCGTGTGGACGGCGACCGGCTTCGCTCCCGCAGTTCTCACTGCACGGCCGGGGCGCCCGATTGGGCCACCGTCTCGACATCCAGCTCATGGTGTCGCGCCATCCCCTTGCAAGCGAATGCACGTTAGCCAGTGTGCTCTCCGCTTTGACGCGTAGTGCACAGCCTGTTCTCTCCAATTCCACTTTGGGAATCCTCAGGGCCGAAGCATCTGAATCGGTTGACAGAATGCAGTCCCAGAGTGGCCAGATGTGTGTCGAAACGGTCCGACAGCGCCAGACCAGCCAGGGTTCGTGTAAATAGGTGCTTTCGCGAATGGTTTGCCAAACCGCGCAAAGGAAACAGTAAGTCGTGTTTGTCGCCGGAAAACTTAAGATGCACGTGGTCCTGGCTGAAATAGCTAGAGCAGGTTGCAATCCGCGGAGCGCTTGAGCTAAGCTGGTGGGCAATCCCTTGTACTGCGGGTTGATATAAGCGCTTACGCGCGCGCGGAGAACATGCAGGAACACGGAATCCCGACCACGTTAGAAGGTTTTCACCCGTCTGTGCTGGTGGTCACCGAGCACTTTCCGAGTCGCATTCAGCCATGGTTACTGAATTCGATTGAAGAGCTAGTCCTGCGCGGGGGGAAGGTAACGATCATGGCCGGTCGGTGCCAAGGCACGACTTTCCCGCAGAAGATCCTCGACATGCAACTGCTACAACGAACACGTTACTGTCCGACAGACTCCGTCATAGACGTGATGAGTTGTGTTAAGACGTATTTGATGCCCCTGTCACCTGCAGGGCGGAACGCGTACCGCGGACTTGCGCGCTTACTGAAGTCGGATCACTGGCGGGCTGGTAAACTGAAGCGAACGATCAAGACAATGATGCGAGCCCCGGCTCTTGGTGAGCTGTTCGATATTGTGCATGCACATTATCTGCATGGCGCGTACGAGTATCTGCCAATTGCTCAGGCAGCAGGAGCGCCGGTTGTCACCACGTTTCATGGGTTGCCACCACCCGGAGTGAACATTTTGGCTAGCGACCGCGCAGCGGTAGTGTTTAGAATGGGCACTCTGTTTCTCGTAAACACGCGATTTGCCAAGGAACAGCTAGAATGGCTGGGTTGCACCCCCGGAAAAAATCCGAATTGTGCCGCAAGGAATACGATTACCCGAGTTTCCGTTCCAGGCACGGGCACGTTTGCAAGATCAACCGCTGAGACTACTCACGGTCGCACGTTTATCGTCGGATAAGGGGCATCGGTTTGCTTTAGAGGCGATCCGCATCCTGGCTCAAAGAGGGCTTTTAGTAGAATACCGGGTTGTGGGCACGGGACCCGAAGGGAGTGCACTCGGGGAAATGTCGAAAGAACTGGGCATTGCGGACCGGGTCCGTTTCTTGGGCGAATTGGACGATGAGGAATTGCGGCAGCAATATGGCGAAGCGCATATCTTTATACTACCCAGTCTAAAGGATAGGGTGGGTCGACACGAAGAGACACAGGGGGTAGCCATACAAGAGGCGCAAGCCAGCGGCGCAATAGTAATCGCGACCCGCGTCGGTGGCGTGCCGGAGTGCGTAGATGATGGGCGCTCCGCGTTTCTTGTTGCGGATCGAGATGCTGCTGCCCTGGCAGAGAGAATTGAGTGGATCGCATCACATCCGTGTGAATGGATGAGCTGGCAACGGACTGCTCGTGCTTGGGTGGAACTGCATTTTGACATGAATCGCATCGGCGATCAGCTTCGGAATGTGTACCAAGAAGCATTGCAAATTAAAGGATGCAACGGGTCGGCCGGAGTAAGTAGCTCCTGGGACGGATCATAAAGAACATATTGTTGCGTATTTCCAAGCTTCTTGTGTCCGGAAATTGCATGGCCAGAGTCATCTATAAGTTTTATCCAAGCCTACGCCCATTCAGGAACGCCTGGAGGATATCTACTGACAGAAGAGATTAATCAACGTGTCTCACGGCATGTTTTGCAAACAGAGGCCGAGACGAAGACTAGTCTTCTTTGCGCATGCAACTTCGCGGCAAACACCGGATACGCCTGGGATTTCATCGAACGCCTGTACGTTGCTATCGCTGATGATCTGGCACAGCATGGTATACGCACCTTCGTTGCCTACCCAACGATGGTGAACCCGCCCTGTACTCTTGAGGGGTCGGCTGCGGAACCGGTGGAGCTTAATACTTTACTAGCCACGACAAAATCGTTGCTGCAAACGATCTACTTCATCAAGCATGAACGCGTTCGCGTCGTTTACTTCACCGACCGCCGGTCTTGTCTTTTTTCTTATCTTTGGCTACGGCTAGCTGGGGTCAGGCGAATCATCGTGCACGACCATACTTCCGGTGAACGGAGCCGGCCGCGCGGGCTGAAGCGGTTCGCGAAGTGGCTGCTGGGGAGACTCCCCTGGATCAATGCGGACACCGTTATCACCGTCAGCGATTATGTGGCTCGAAGGCAATGGGAGACAGGTCTGATCCCCAGGAAGCGCGTGGTGAAGATCTGGAATACTCTTCCTATCCCCAGCTTACCTATCCTCGACAATCACCTGGCGCATGACACATTCGGACTGGAGCGTACGCGACCGCTGATCATGACGGCATCACGAGCGACGCGAGAGAAGGGTGTTCACCATCTGCTGCGCGCGTTCGAGAGTTTGATGGAAGGATACCCGCCCGATCGCCCCCGGCCGACCCTGATTTATTTCGGTGACGGTCCCCAACTTCCAGAACTGCGCAAGCTTCATGCGACACTCAAGGTGAGAGAGGACATCATCTTGGCAGGATTTGTTCCCAACGCAGCGGACATGATGACCAGCGCCGCCATCTGTGTCGTGCCTTCCGTGTGGCACGAAGCTTTTTGCCTGGCCGCGCTTGAGGGCATGCTGCGCGCAAAACCGATAATAGCTACCAACTGCGGTGCACTACCGGAGTTGATTGAACATGGTACAACCGGCATCCTGGTGCCGCCGGGAAACGAGAGAGCTCTTGCTTGCGCCATGGACGAAATATTGGGGGATCCGATGCGCGCAACTCAATTGGGCAGCGCAGCACGCAAGCTAGCCGTCGAGCGGTTTAATCCAGAGCGGGAGCTTAAGCGATTGAAAGCGATCATGAAAGCGGCTTTCGACTTCGGGTAGATACCCTGCGCCGAGTGGCACTTGGGTTGAAACCAAGAAACTGGCGCTCAATCTTAGGGCAATGTGCCATTTCCCTGGGCTGTATCGGTCGACAGACTACCGTGTTGGGGTGGTGTGAGCTTATAGCGAACCTGGAATGCGCGTGCTATACATCACTGAATTTTTCCCGGCACGCGTGCAGCCTTGGCTGTTAAACACCATAGAAGAGGTTGTCCGACGAGGATGCAAGGTCGACATCTGTGCAACACGTCAGCAAGGCAGTACCTATCCCGCCAAGGTCGATGATCTTGGCCTGCGTTCGCGCACGATTTACCTGTACGCCGAATCGCGACTAGCGGCTATTCGCATGCTTCTTCCAGCTCTGGTGCCGTTTTCGAGGGGCGCTCGCCAGACTTGGTCAGTGGCCGCTCAGGTTACTGCCTCTGCGTGCGTGGTGATCTTGACGGCCCCGAAGCGCTGAATGCTTTGGTCCGTCGGGAACTGGTCGGGCGCGGCCGCTGGGAACTATTTCACGCCCACAGCATTGTCGAGGCCTACCAATTTCTCGGAGTCGCGAAAGTATCGCGGGTGCCTCTTCTCGTCACTTACCATGGGGAGCCTGTTGCTGAGCCGGATGTCGGCCTCGCGCTGCCCAAGGCCCGGTGCCTGTTCCGCGACGCGGTGCGGTTTACAGCCAACACGAGATACGCTGCGGGCAAGCTTGAGGCCAAAGGATGTCCGCTAGGAAAAATCATCATTCTGCCGCAGGGGATTCGGTTGGAAGAGTTTCCATTCGTGCAGCAGGAACTGTCGAGGCCGGTCCGCCTGTGTCGATATGTGGGAACCCTTCCGGCGCAGCTTGCAGCAGTGGGTTCCCCAGTGCCGGATCGTGTACGACAAGTTTCACATTCTTCAGCACGCTGGCGCGGCGGTGGACGAAGTGCGGCGGGCTGAGTTTATCCGCAAAGGCGGCCCGGCTCGCGACCTCATCCGCGAAACGCTGGTTGTTGCTGAGCAGTGGGGTCCATCTCGACTAGCAGAAGAAACGCCAGCTGAATGAACTGTTCACCCTGAATCGCCGGGTCATGAAAGCGTATCTGCTCAAGGAAAGCTTGACTCGGCCGTGGGACTACACCTACGAAGGAGCGATGATGCGCTACCTTCAAAACTGGATCAACCAACTACGCTGGCAGCGCCTAAAGCCCATGGAGAAACTGGCGGGAATGCTGGTGAAGCACCTCGATGGAATCCTAAACTACTGCCGCACCTCTGGGCGTGGTGGAGGCCATCAACGGCAACATCAAGGCCCTGCTCCGCCGCGGTCGTGCTACCGCAATCTGAACTATCTGCTGTTGAAGGCGCAGCGGATCGCGGACACTAAGACCGAATTCCTCGTTCTTAGAAAAGCCGCATAGAATGCGCACTTCGCCAAATTCTCATTCAGAGCCGCATTTTGCCAGTATACCGGCACTCCGCCCAGAGGCTTCAAGCAGCCTGAACGCCATGTTGCGTCGACTGTAAGAACCATAAGATAATGAGAGAAGTCAAGGCAAATTACGTTGACGACCGGGTGCATGGAATGTGGGACACGTCCAGAATCCCCGTCGATTTCGGCTGCAGCGCCGTAGCGTGAGAAGGGTGTTTATGACAATCGTTGATAGTTCGACCCCGGCTGTTGTACTTCAGATGAAGACCCATGGCGGCTTGGCAATTTGTCGGACTCTAGGGCGCTTGGGTGTAACAGTTTATGGGGTCGAAGAAGATGCCACAGTTTTCGCAGCGTCGTCGCGTTATTGCCGCGAACGCTTTAGCTGGAACATGAATCGAGCCTCCGCTGACGACACTTTAAAATTCTTGCTCAAGCTGGGTTGCAGAATTGGTCAGCGGTCAGTTTTGATTGCAACGTCGGATGAGGCCGTTCTCTTCTGCGCTGTTTACGGAGACACACTGAAGCAGTGGTTCATCTTGCCATCAATCAGCGGTGACTTGGCAACGTGTTTGATCAGCAAGAAGGAAATGTTCGTCTTGGCAAGACAACATGGAATTCCGACCCCTGAAAGCGCTTTTCCGCAGTGCCGTAAGGATCTTTTGCAGTGCGCCGAACGACTGATATTTCCTGTGATGCTAAAGGACATTTTCACAAACAGATTGGCCGAGCGCACCGGCCAGCGAATGCTAATGATCCGTAACCGGCAAGAACTCCTGCACTACTACGATCTTCTGGAGGACCACGAAGTGCCAAACCTGATGGTGCAAGAATACATCCCTGGGGGAGACGACACTGTCTGGATGTTCAATGGTTATTTTGATAGGAGTTCGCAGTGCCTGGCAGGGATGACGGGCAAGAAACTTCGGCAGACACCGCCACACAAGGGCTCGACTGCTTTGGGGATTTGTCTCGCAAACCAAACCGTGCATGATCAAACCATGTCGCTCCTGTCTGCGGTCCGATACACAGGCCCGGTTGATATCGATTACCGGTACGATCCTCGCGATCATCAGTACAAAATACTCGACGTGAATCCGCGATTTGGTTCTTCCTTTAGGCTTTTTTCCGATCAAACCGGCATGGATGTCGTGCGTGCAATGTATCTAGACTTAACCGATCAGGTCGTGCCCGTGCTGTCGCTGGTACCTGGACGTAAATGGTGCGTGGAAGACGCAGACGTTTATTCCTGCCTCGACTATTACCGCGAGAAACAGTTGACATTTCGTGAATGGGTTAGTTCGTTTCGCGGTGTGGAGGAAACCGCCTACTTCGCTTTTGATGATCCGATTCCATTCCTAAAGGTTTTGTCGCGCTTCATGAACATGGCAGGTCGCTCCGCGTTGCGGGATATGTTTGGGGTCTTCCGCGGCCACAGTTAGGCATTGCCTCTCCGCCTCGGGTGAGCAGTCAGGCCCGTGGGGGGCGGCAGTTGCACCCCGTAGCACGTGCCGTCGTACTGACGATGCGCTGCGGGGAATTAGCACAGGGCCAAAGGCTATCCCCGCGCGGGTAATTTCATGGGCACGAAAGTGTTTGGACTCCTGCCGAAGGTGAGTGGACTCACAGTCCGCACGGGTCGAGTGAGATACATAAATGTCGGATATGATAACATCATACGCATTTTCCGGCGATGGCTGATTACGCCCAAGTATTAGGTACTGTGTTCCGTGCGCGGACGCCGAAAGACGGATAATGTCAACATCCTGAAGCTGTTGCCTAGAGAGCAGCACGCATGCTGAAAGGAAGGGGCGGTCCTCTAGCCTAGTTGGAGTCGACCGATAGCTAGCTATGTCAAAGAGCAAAGGATTGATGAAGAGACTTTGGGCAACGGGCGTCAGCGTGTCAGGAATCGAACTGCTGCGCGACAAGCGGTGGGAATCGCAGTGCATCCTTCCTGCTTCAGTTCTGCTGTTTCACCGTGTCACGAACGAAATTCCCGAGGACGGAGTCACGGTTAATATCGAACGATTTCGACGGTTCATACGACTTCTCCGCGAACAGTACCATCCCATTTCATTGTCTGAACTGTTGTCGCATATTCTCACGCAAAACCAGTGGCCGAGGCGGACGGTGGTGGTTACCTTCGATGATGGCTATTTGGACAATTTCAACTGCGCTGCGCCCGTTCTGAAAGAGTATGGGGTACCTTCGACATTCTTTATTACAGCTGGACTGATCGGTACCAATCACGTGACTCCTTGGGATGAACATTTGCGCGGGCATGTACCCTGGATGACATGGCCTCAGGTCAGAGAACTGCAAGCACAGGGGTTTGACATCGGATCGCACACTATGACTCATATTGACCTGGGTGTCGTGGATCCGAAAGTCGCTCGCCAAGAGCTCCAGGAATCGAAGCAGGTCCTGGAAGATCGCCTTGGAACACGGATTCCCTTATTCGCGTATCCTTTCGGCGGTCGGCAGCATCTGAATGACTACAACGCTCGATTGATCAAGGAAGTGGGGTACAAGTGCTGCTGTTCCGCCTTTGGTGGTTTTGTAACCCTCGACTCCGATCCCTTCAACATTCGCAGGATTGGGGTGAATAACTGGTATGAATCTCCTGCCTACTTGGATTTCGAGCTGCGCCAGATTCAAAATCTTGCAATGCCGACGTACTGATGGGAAATATCTCCGAAGCCATAATCCTAGTCCAAGCGACACACGCCCAGACCAGAAACTTGCGGTTCGTTTTCATTGTCTGACATCGTATTCATCGTCTGCCCGCCATGCTCCGGTAGAGCGTGGCGACTTTGGCCGCGTTTGCTTCAATACTGTAGTCGCGGAGCACACACTCGGGCCCTCTCCTTTGCAGGTTAGAGCGAAGGTCGGAGTCTGAAAGCACCCGCATGCAAGCCTCGGCCAGGGATTTCGGATCGGCGGACGAAACCAGAACTCCGCAAGTGCCGCCCTCGAGAACTTCGGTCACACCGCCGACAGCCCGGGCCACGACGGGAACGCCCAGATATAGAGCTTCCAACAGGGCCATGGGCAGTCCTTCGTGGTCGGAGCACATCACAAATACATCGAGCGCGCGCAAGACATCATGAACGTCGTCGCGGTGGCCGAGAAAGCAGATCCTATTACCGACCGCGCTGGAACTTGCGAGACTGCGCAACCGGGACAAGTCCGAGCCCTCGCCGGCAATTACCACCCGCACCTTAGGTTCGTGCTGCGCAAGATGCTTGGCGGCAGCGATAAGCAAGTCAAGCCTCTTGACAGGCTCGATCCTCGCCGCCGTGCCCACGAGAACATCATCCGGGCCAAAGCCCAGCCGAGCCTTGGCCTCTCGTTGCGTCAACTTCGAGTGCACGTTGCGGCAATTCAACCCGTTCGGAATGGTCACCAGACGTTCCTCGCCGATGGTGGGCGCCAATCGCCCGTGCATTTCGTGGCTAACGCTAATCACACGGTCGGTAGCGACACGGGTGAGCACGCGGTCCAGCCTCATAATCAAGCGCTGCTTGAGATAGCGCAGACCGGTGAACGGCTCGGGAAGACCGTGCTGAGTGTGGATTACGACCGTGCCGCAGCGCCATCCGGCTATAGAAGCGAGCAGGTTCTCCTTATAACGATGCGAGTGCAGAATGTGGAAACCACCCTGGTGCACGAAGCCGACGACGCGCCTAAGAATGGGCCCGAAGCCATGCTCGGATTCAGGTACAACCAGCACGTCAATTCCGGAGGAGCGCAATTCCTCCACTAGGCGCCCCGGATTCAACACGATCGCAGAAACCGACACATCGTCAATTCGGGCCAGCGCAGCCAATAAAGTAGCCACTTGGACTTCCGCGCCTGCCCATCGGTCGCCAGACACGATGTGACCCACACGTAGCGGTACCGACCGCACTGAACCGCCCCCCCCCGCCTGCATCCCGGTGGCGCCTTCCGGGTTGCCAGACAACAAATCGTTCTCCGCTGCTCCTGTACCCGGCCGCATCATGCCTCAAATCCCAAAAGACGAGCGTAGAGTTGCTCGTAGCTTTCCATCATCCGCGCGATCGAGAACCGAGCCTCCACGGAGGCCCGAGCATTACTGGCCAAGAAAGCCGCCCGGTCCGGTTGACCCAGGATGCCACAAATGGCCTCGGCGAGTGCATTGGGGTCATTCGGCGCTACCAAGACCCCGGTGCGGCCGCTCTCAACGATCTCCTGCGGTCCGCCGGAACGAGTCACAACTACGGGCTTGGCCGCTGCCATGGCTTCGACGGTGGCAATGGAAAAGCCCTCGTGCGTGGACGATAGTACAAATACGTCCAGAGCGGCGAGAACTTCAGGGATATCGCTTCGAAACCCAAGCAAAATGAATTTATCTGTCAAGGAAAGCGAATTCAGCAGAGCGGAGACGCGCGCACCGATTTGGGTGTCGATGTCGCCCACAGCGACAAACCGAGCATCGCCAAAAACAGAGGCCACCAACGCCGCAGCCTGGACAAAAACTTCGTAATTCTTGCTGCCGCGAAGATTGGCAACCATTCCTACCAGCGGGACACGGTCGGCGCAGCCCAGTTCCGCGCGTACGTTGCAGGGCAATGCGCGCGTAAAACGGCTGGTATCAATTCCATTGTAGATGCATGTCGTGCGCACGCTGGGAAACCTGGCTTGGAGAAGTGACTCGCGTAGGTACTGGGATACTGCAACGGTCATAGTTGCACCGCGGCGCACAAACCATCGTTTGAATCCACGGCGATGACAACCCGGCCCGGTGAGTTGCAAGTCACCATGATAGGTAACTACCGTAGGCCGATGACTCAGCGCTCCCGCGACGGCAGCATAGAAATTCTGATCGGGCAGGTGGGCGTGGATCAGGTCCACGCGTTCCCTGTGTGCCAGGCGAAGAATATCGCGGATGGGACCGGTATGGCCCGGCGTAGTCAGCAGGTGGGTTTCAACTCCCCGCTCCACTAGCTGGGAACGAAGCCAACCGTCGCGCGGAAGCAATACCAATGATCGAAAACGCGTGGTGTCCAGTCCGGAAGCAAGGTTCAACAGTACGGTCTCGGCGCCTCCGGGGCCGCCGGTTTCAATGGTGTGCAGAATGGTGTACCGCCTCATCGGAACCGTTCCATTCTCGCGCACATTTGGCGAATGTCATCCAGCCGACCACTGGCAAGACGGAGTGCAGCCGACTGAAAGCGAGACAAGTTGGCATCGGATCCGGCAGAGAAAAAGCGGCTCTTCATGCGATATTCCCCGAGGCGCAACTTGGTCAGCACCGCCGCACAACTGATCTCGTTCACTTCTGCAGTTACAGCCAGGTCGTAGAAGCTTACTTTGCGGTGCAGATCGTGGCAGGCGAGGGCCAGCAGGCGCGGATTGACCTGCCGCATGCGCTGGAACGCGGCCGGTGCGTGTGCCCAGGGTAAATACTTGCCATCGTACGCGAGGTTCCAAATTTCAACGGCGTCGAGGTAGTGCAGGATCTCCCGATCACACTGCCAGCCAAAGCGCCGAGGATGGGCAAGAACACTGAAACCGCCATGCTGGCGAATGTGTCGGCCGACGCGGACCGGATCACGGTCGGAAGTGAGTTGAACACATCCAACGCCCAGGATGTGCATGCCCTCTCGGTCACATGTGAACTCGATGCCGGGGATCATGCGGAACCTTTCATCCGAATTCTCAGTGCATTCCTCGACAAGGCGGCGCACCTTGGCCTCTGTCATGTCCTGCGAGTGCTCACCCATGCCGACCACGTGAAACCCATGCTGGCGATACCAATTCGCCACCTCGGTGACCGTCAGGGTGCCATCGTGGGACAAGGTCGAATGCACATGCAGCGCCGCTCTAATGCGCAATCGACACCCCCACGCGTGGATCCGCCCAACCCAGCAGGTCACGGAGGTACATCCTCAGTTCAAGTAGCCCGGGGGCGGGGTCTTGAAACTTGAGCACCTCAAAGTGCGTATCCCGCTGATAGAATTTCAGGAAATCCCAGCAGGCCGCAAGCTTGGAGCGCCCGGCCACACCATCGATTCCCCCACGGTTCCGCAGCACCGCCAACAGGTGATCCAAATCACCGAGCAACCAGCGCGTCTTTACTCCAACCTGATAATCAAGCTGAGGGGGAATATCCTCGCCCCTCGCAAGCCGATACAATAGCAATGGAAAGTCCATGCCGGCATCGATCGCAAGCTGGAGTGAACCCCAGAAGCGCCCGTTGACCTCCATCAACTTGGCTTGTCCATCACGCCGGTCCAACTTGTACTCGACCATGGCGACGCCATTCCAGCCCACGGTCTTTAACAACGCCAGCGATTGGCTGACGACGGCATGGTCCAAGGGCACGCTTTCGCGCAATACGCTAACTCCGCCCGATGGTGGTTTTTCACGCAACCTGCGATGCGCAAAAGCCGCTTTCAACTCCCCATGCCACACCAACAGGAAAACACCGATACCGGGGCCTTCGATTCGTTCCTGTACGAGCGGATACGGGATTGCCGCATGCGCTTTGTGGTACTTCGTGATGAGATCCTCCGGGCTGTCGGCATACTGCACGGTTCCGGTGAACCATCGGCCATCCTGAAGATAGCGCGACACGCGAGGTTTAAGAACGACTGGGTACCGTAGCTTCGCAGCGACACTTTCAATCTTCTCTTTGGGATCGAGCATGTAGGTGGCTGGACCCCCGACGCCAACACGCCGCGCCGCCAGCAGCGTTTCGCGCTTATCCTGAAGCAGCGCCAACGAACCGGGGCAAGCCACCGGCAGGACCACATGCTGTTCCAGAGCCGGCCTGATCTCGGCTACCAGACGAGTTGTTATGTCCGTCATCGGCAAGACCATTTGGTACTTGCCGGTACCGGCCTGAGACACCAGCCACGACTGAAATTCTGCGGGCGCGTCAATTGGCGACGGATAGACGAACTGCTCAGCACAATATCGAGAGCTACCTGCCAGGCTCGGGCGAAGGGCCTCTGCTACCCTCACCGCAACCCCGGCCCGGCCCAGGGAGCGCACCAGAGCCAGCGTCGAGCGCTGTTCACCGTCTGTGACCAAGACCGACATTCCTAGTCCTCAAAGCAGGCAGGAGAGCATGAAGCTCGCCATCGCAGGGGAAAAGTTTCCATTCCAGGAGGTGACGTTACCTTCATGCAACAAAATACGGGGGATGGCAAGTCGATCGTCGCGGCGGGCATACCATCTGCGCTCCGTAGTCACTGCAAGTTTGTACCCAGTACGCTCGACCCAGGCGCGAACATGATCGTTCCAATCACCATTGGGATAGGCGAAAGTCACCACCCCGGTACCGAGCCGCCGCTCAAGAGCGCGTTTCCCTTCCCGCAGTTCGTACTCCATCGTGCTATCGTCTTCATAAGTAAGCAGAGGGTGGCTTACGGTGTGAGGGGCGAAGTCGATGCCGGCCTCTGCCATTTCTCCGATTTGTTCCCAGCGCATCATGCAGTCCACTTCCGGGACGGGTGCTGAGCGCTCAGCCGAGTTCAATGTCTGCAAGAGAATATCTCTACGAGTCGATGTGGAACTCCGCTTTAGGACTTCGATAGCGGAATCGAGATCACCGGCCGTCCCATGCGGCAGCAATTGGTACAGTTTTTTCTCGAGGACAGTACCGCGCAAAGGATGACGAAGAGCGGCCCGCAGGCGTTCAATCCAGAAAGTGTCGGTGCTGCCGATCATGCCGGTGGCGAGAAAAATCGTGGCCGGCACCTTGTGCTGCTTGAGCCAGAGGAAGGCATGACGATAGTTATCGCCCCAGCCATCATCGAAAGTGAGGATGCACTTGGGCCTGGCGGCTGAACGCCTGTTATCGGTATTGAGCAGGGCGCTCAGGGGCGCGAATTCGAAATGTTCTTGCAGGAAACCCAGCAAGCGAACGAACGTTTCCTCGCGCAGAACAATTCCTTCCAGAGACGCGGTGTGCCGAATCTCCTCGGCGGTCAAAACACGATGCAATCCGATAACGCAGACTTCTCCCCTGGAAGCACGAATACGCCGCACCAGCCAAAGAAACCCGGAGTAGTGAGCCGCTCCGGCCAGCGCACAACGCATTAGCCTGCGAAGCTTCTGGATCACGGCCGGGCCACCTCGTTGAAAACTTCGGCCAGCCTGGCTGCGAGACGGTCATATCTGAACTGTTCAACGAAATCGGGGCGACAAGGCCCGGCAATCGGCGAATGGCCCTTCTGGACAATTCGGAGCAAGGCCTCCTTGATCGCCTGCTTGTCGCCGGGGTCGATCACCCAACCGGCATGCGCTTGTTCGATCAGGTCCTTCGTGCTGCCTTCAGGAGCTATGGCTAGTACGGGACGGCCGACGCGCAAGTACCAATAAATCTTCCCCAGGCCGGACAGGCGGCTGGTAAGTGGATTGCCCAGAAACAGCAAGAGACAATCGCTTTCCCGCATCGCCTCAATGGCTTCGCGCTGTTCGACAAAGCCACGGAGTTGAATCACATCGCACAGTTGTTTGTCTCCGGAATAGCGTCTTAGTTCAGGATCATCAGGGAAGCCGATAATGTTAATGCGCAGGCGCTGGCGCACCTCGGGGAATTCTTGCACAAGTTCCGCGAGGGCCGGGAAAAACGCTCCGCAGTAACCTGGATATACCGTTCCGAAATGAGAAACTTGAATGTCCGGGCGGGCAAAGAACTCCCGGGCGGCTTCCGGCTTACTCTCGAAATAGGCTTCATCGTAACCGTTCGGCAGAACCGTGATCTTATTCCGAGGAACGCCAAATTTTCGCTGAAGTTCTTCGGCTAGTCCCTCCGAAATGAGTACCACGCGATCGGCAGCGCGCAGAATCAAGCGCAGCAGCCAGCGTTCATGGGGTCGCAAAGGTGATTTGGATGAATGCCAAGGATCGCGGAACTCAGCTACCCAGGGCAAGCCCGAGATAGCTTTCAACAGCAGTCCCACAACCGGTGCGGTTCGGGGAGGGCTGCTGGTATAAATCACATCAAAATGGCGTTTGCGGCGTAGCTGGATCGCCTTGATTAAGGCGATCGGAATCCAGGCAACGGTCTGGTCCGGGAAATAAAGCGTTGAGCGAACAAATCGGCCAATGCGCCGGATCAGCTTGTCCACCCATGACTGGCGCGGGTCCGCCTCCTGGCTGTGCAGACCACCTGCCGCCTTGATGGCGGTCGCAGCGGAGTTCTCGAGTCGCGAGGGCTCAAAGCGAGCTGTGCGGACTACCGTCAACTCTGGCGGCAACTCCTCAGCCAAACCGTTGTCGAGAATCTCGTCCACGTAGGGTCCCACAGTCAACACAGTCGGTCGCCAACCGAAGCGTACAACGTATTTCATGAGGCCAACGAACCGATACACCGCGCTGGTGCGCCGGGGGGGGAAATCGTAGGTAATGAACAGCACATTACGAGCCGGTCCTTCGGTCTTCTCCTGCTCACGGGCCGGACTGGCTGAAGTTGCCATCATTTCTGCACCTCCGAAGCCAGGGCCTCAATTGGTTCTGGAGGCAAGAAGCCGGGGATCAGTCGCTGCACCGCCTTGCGAGCGAGCAGGTGGAACATGGCGCGTTCTCCGCGGTCCAGGATGGCGAAGGTCATTAGCCCGTACACTCCGAGCAAAGCCAGGTTGGCCAAAACCGAAGGAATCAATTGCAAGTGGATCCGCGTACTGGCCAAATACAGCGCTCCAGCAGTAGCAAGAATGATGGCGCTTCGTCGGTATTCATACACGACCCGATAGACGCGTTGAGCCATGACATAACACAGCATCAAGCTCACCAGATACGCCAGCACGGTCGCCACTGCCGCACCCATCCTCAGGTACTTCGGGATCAAAACATAATTGAACAGCAAGGTAAGGCCCGCGACCGGAATTGCGATCGCGGCCACGTGATGTGTCAATTTGCGGACAAACATGCCGCTCAAAATCACAGCCCGTGCGTTGGCAAGGATGTAGGAAAGAGCGATCAAGGGCACCACTGACGAGGCTGCCCAGTACTCCTGCGGGCACATGATTCTTAACGCGTCGTGCGCCAGTAAGGACAGTCCTAACCCCACGAAGACCGCGACCAGCAGTTGGTAGCTCAAGATCTTGGCATAGAGGTGCGGGGCGTCCTCCTGCTTAGCCAACTCGAACTGCTGCCACTGCCAAGCCATGTTGAAGGGGCCGCTCACGAGAATGTCGACCATCCCGGCCAGCTTATATCCCAATGAGTACAAGCCGACCTCGGTCAGATTGCCATATCTGCGGAGAAAGAACCTGTCGGAAAACACGAGCGCGAAGGACGCCAGATTCTGCACGATCAAGGGGGCGCCGTAACGTAGCATTTCGCGCAGCTTGGGGCCGACAATCCGCAGCGGAACGCGCGTCAGCACGGCGAGGAACAGAATCGTTCCGCCGATTGCATTGGCGATCAAATTCGCGTATACCGCGCCCTTGACTCCCATCCTGAACCCGGCAATGAACAGCACCAGCAAGGACATCCCCAGCAGAGTCCGGCCCAACCCAATACTCACGAACAAGGTCACTCTCTCCTTGGCGCGAAAATAGGCTAGCGGCACCTCGGCCATGTTGGAGAAGAACAGGGTAAGGGCGACAATACGAACCAGGTGGCTGTAGGAGCTGCTGCCCAGTACGGCCAGTGCCAGCGTGGGCGCCGCGAAAATAATGCCCACAGAAACCAACGCCGACATCCCGGCGTTGAATAACAGGGCACTTGAGATTACCTCTTTCTTGTCTTGTTCGCTGTCGTAGGCTGAGTAGAAGCGAAAGACCGCGTTGTAAATCCCGAGCACGGCGAACATCCCGGAGAAAAAGATAATTAGGTCCAGCAACTCCAGCGCCCCATAATCCTTGGGCGAAAGGAACCGGGAGTAGACGGGAATGAGCAGGAAGCCGACGCTCCTGGAAGCGACCACTCCCAGTCCGTAAATCCCGGTTTGTTTGGCCAAACGCCCGACCTGCTGAATCATTTTTAGATATCTCCGAGGACCTTAGCAATCCGGACCACGTCGTTCGCCGAGACGTAGCCGTGGGTTGGAAGCGTCAGCAGACGCTGAGCCAAAGCTTCCGCATTGGGGCAGTGCCGAGCGCCGGCGGCCATGAACTGTTGAATGCCTGGTATATCGCAAATGGCGCCGGGATAGAAAGAGGTGGCGCCCACTCCGGCACTGCGTAACGCAGAAACGGCACGATCGCGCATCTTCGGATCTTTCGCCACCACCGGGCAGCGAATCCAAGTTGGCTCTCCTGTTGGCGGAGGATCCAGTGGAACAAAGCTTTGTGCTCCCTTCAGTGCTGACCGAATCTTCTCGGCGTTGTCTTCTCGCCCGGTCCGGACCGCTTCCAGCGTATCCAACAGTACTGACATCAGCGCGGCGGATAATGCCGGAAGGCGGGCCAATTCAAATTGCGGTTCGAATTCAGTCAGACCAAGCTTCAGAAAAGGAAGCGAGTCGGCAATCCAGTACAACTGGGGCCGCAGGAACGCCGAATAGCCAAGGAGCTCGATCACAGAGCGAGCCGAGTATAGCAGCGACTCTCGCGGCCAGCTTCGAAGCTCTGCCTCAACCGCTTCGTTGAGTTGCGCCGAATTCGTGACCAGCAGCCCTCCGTGCATAGCCGGCAGGGCTTTTCCCCTTCCCAGGCTAAAGACACCAAAATCCGCCCCTGTGCCGCAGTACTGGCCCCCCCGCCGCGCCCCTAACGCCTGGGCGGCATCGTCAATGACATGCGCGCCTTTGGCGGAAGCAATCTGTCGCGTGCGATCAACGTCGTTGGGAAACCCAAACAAGTTCGAGGTGACTATGCACAGCAATCTCTCGGCTGGCAAGGACTGTAACTCATCGAACTGGAAGTCCAGGCTTCTGGGGTCAATGTCAACCGGATAAACCCGCAGATCGGCACGGGCCACGGCCGCTGCCACGGAGTAGCAGGTGTACGCGGGAACAGCCACGATATCGCGCTCGGGGCATGCGCGAGCCAGCACCTTCAGTGCTAAGTACAACGCGGAACGCGCGGATAAGGTCCCATGGATATAGGTCCCCCCCAGCAATTGCTTGAGGCGGGTGAAAGCAGCCTCGGCACATCCGTTCGAGACCAGGGCGCGTTGAAAAGCCTGCAGGATGTCGCTGTGGCGGATGGGGCATCCGGCCGGTGGAACTAAACGGAGCATGAATTAAGCTCCTGCTCCGGTGCCGGTTCAAAGCTGTTGCCCATTGCCTTCTGCGCCAGAATGGCACGCGAAGCGGTGTGGAGTCCAACAGTCAAGCCCAACAGGATCCACAGGTGCGGATAGTACAGAACCGTGAGGAATGCGCCGCTGCCCAGAAATCCCAGCAACCCCAGGTCGATACCAACCGAGAGACAGTATTCCAGGGAGCGCTCCGGATAGCCGGCCACTCTGAGGTTCTTTCGGGTTCGGAAATTCACATACAAAAGCATCAGCCACAGCGCAAGCATGGGGACGGCCCCAAACAGGCCCAACTCCGAAAGCGCCTGGATGTAAATGCTGTGTGGCGCCCACTCCGCCTGCTGAATGGACGAGTTCACATAGCTGCGCCGGTAGACAGCGGGGAAATTACCCAGGCCGACGCCGAATACGGGGTGATCTTCGAACATCTGCAGGCCGGCCTTCCACAAGGTTAGGCGGATGGTCGCCGTTTCGTCCTTCTCAGGCGACATTGCCTTACGAAAACGGTCCTTGTTGGCGTCTGGCAGCACGTAGATGATGCTGGCGACCAACACCAGCGCCAGTGCCGGACCCGCGATTCTCTTGGGATTCCTCAACCAGGCACCTAAGACTGCCAATCCTGCTCCCACCAACGCGCCGCGCGACCCGCAGAAGATCACCGCGCCCAAGATCGTGGCGTTCGTTATCAACAGCATCAATCGCCAGGATTTCTTCATACGCGCGAACAGCAACATCGCCGACAAGGGCCAGATCACGGCCATGGCGACGCCGAAATCGCCCGCATTGCCGAAGAATCCGGTGGAACCGCCGCCCGCTCCGAACTTGGCCATAGTGGCAGCGTTCCCCCAATACGCCAAGCCGCTAAAGTACTGGCGGATGGAAAACTGCGCCAGCTTGAGGTTCAGCAGGAGTAACACGAACAAAAAGACGCGCAGCCGCCACGGCGTAATGACAACTCGTCCAAGCAGGTAGTAAATCACTGCCCATTGCAGGATGGTTATTAGGCTATCGACAGTGGCATCGGGAAACTCCGCCGATATTGAACAAACGACTGCGGCCATGACGAATGCGGCCATGAGCATGTCGAGCTTCGTCGTGGGAGAACTCCCGGCGCCTGACAGCCGCGCCGTGAACGGGTTTCGCGGAGACAGGACCATGCCCACTATGCTAAGAGCGATAACAACCTTCCCGAGTTGAAGCGGCATGAGTATAGGGAACATCGCCGGCAACCGCGTGTACTCGATGACTATGTATCCTAGAATGCCAAGGAACGCCAAATCCCAGCGGCGATCGATGCTAGACCTCACCTCAGGCGCGTGCACCTCTTCCCGATGGATTGCTTGAGAGGTGCGGTCTTCGATCATTCGTACCTCCTCTTGGGGATGGCGTACGTTTCCTCGGCGGTGCCAAAGCGATAACTCTTCAACAGGTGCTCCAGACGGCGCTCCATCCCCGCTAAGCCGAGGTACTGGCGTAGGCGGGACTTGCGCGATGCCGCTAACCTCGGTTGGTCGGGATCGATTTCCCACGGGTGTATATAAATCATCAACCGCTCACCCGAGGACGTGATCTGTCTAAGCCCGATCTTCGTGTAGAGCGATGGCAGCACCCGTAGATAGGCCCCACCCCCTGCGGGCCAGTTACACCTGCCCACTTTCCAGGTGCTGATGGGAATTTCCAGCAATCCCGAGGACAGGAGATGAGGCATACGAGGTGCCCCGGGATTGTTGTAATGGTCGTGACGTATCGGATGGCTGCTGGAATCGTAGGTGAAACCCAACTCAAACAGAATGTCGGTAGCCCAAGCCATCCCCTGCACAATAGAAAAGCCGGGCGCCCGGTAGCCATAGATCGCCCGTCCCGCGGCTGACTCAATCGTCTCTTTGGCCCGTCTGGTGTCTTCGCGGAATTCCTCTGGACTCAGCTCATGCACCCGCCGATGCCAATAGCTATGACATCCGACCTCATGCCCGCGCGCCACTGCCTCGGCCACCAGCGCGGGACAACGCTCGGCGATCCAACCCAGAAAGAACATCGTCGCGCGCGCACCGCAGCGCTCAAAAAGCTCGAAGAGCCGGTTTGTATTCTTCTCGACGCGCAACTCCATCTGGTTCCACGACTCACGCGGAACCACCTCGGACATGGCCTCGGTATGAAAATAATCTTCCACATCAACGGTAAGGGCGTTTAGCACCGCACTCCCCCACGACGACTTGGCT
Source organism: uncultured Acidobacteriota bacterium (assembly GCA_963837635.1). Classification (GTDB taxonomy): domain Bacteria; phylum Acidobacteriota; class Terriglobia; order Terriglobales; family Acidobacteriaceae; genus CAWINY01. Next base: position 62,653 of record CAWINY010000007.1, on the reverse strand, counting down.
CTGGCTGGCTGTTGTGACCAACTGCGCCGCCCTGGTTGACGCCCGTGAAGGTGGCCCGCCGTTCCTGGCAGTAATGTTGTTTCCCGGGCAGCCCTCCTGAAGAAGGGTGCTTCCTTGAGGTTCTCATTGGGCGCCTCGGCGCAGCAGAACGGTCTTTAACGTCTCGAACATGATCAGCAGATCCAGGGCCACGGACATGTGCTTGATGTAGTACAGGTCGTATTCAAGCTTTTGTTTCGTTTCTTCCAGCGTGGCCCCGTACTGATAGCGGACCTGCGCCCAGCCGGTGAGGCCGGGGCGAATAATGTGGCGCAGGTTGTAGTACGGAATCTGCTCGGTTAGCCACTGCACAAATTCCGGACGCTCGGGACGGGGACCCACGAAGCTCATGTCCCCTTTCAGGACGTTCCACAGTTGCGGGATTTCGTCCAGACGCGTCTTGCGCATGAAGTTCCCGATCCGGGTGATGCGCGGATCATTCTTGGTGGCCCAAACTGCTCCGGTAGCGGCCTCCGCGTCCTGGCGCATGGTGCGAAATTTGTAGACTGTGAATATCTCGCCACGGCGGCCGACGCGTTTTTGCTTGAACAGTACCGGCCCCGGGGAAGACAGCTTGACGGACAGCGCGATCAGCGGCAGCACCGGCAGCAGAATCACCAGGGCGCTGCCCGCGACAAGAATCGATACCAGGCGGCGCGTCAAAACCACGGACTGCTTTACCCCGAAGCCTTCGCCAAAAATCATCGTGCTGGGGTGCAGCCAGTCGATCTCGATCTTGCCCGAGATTCTTTCCAACAAGGTACTAACTTCTTCTATCTTGGTGCCGGCCAGGCGCAGGTTCAGCAACTCGCGCACCGGCATCTTGCCGCGTCGATCCTGCAAGGCGACGATAATTCGATCCACTTGCGGGGCACGGTCGCGGTGGGCAGATAATGCGTGGCCAAAATCGTCGCAGTTCAAGGAACCATTGCCGATCGCGCCGGCCCAGCCGACCACCTCCATGCCCAAATCGCGTCGCGAACGGATCGCATCGACCACCCGCTGTGCCCGGTCGCCAGCGCCCACGACGTACACACGCTCCAGAAACAACGGCTGTGCGATGACCCAGTTGTAGGCACCCCGCCATAGCATCAATACAACCGTAAGAATGGCAAGTCCGAGCAAGAACACGTTCGGCCCGATTTTAAACTGGGGAAAGAGATAAGCTGCCAGCGCGATCATCATCGACAGAATGCCGATGACGGTGATGAGCCGGAAATAGATCTCTGATTTATCGGGCAAGCGCTGCGGGGCATAGAGATCCAGATAATACGAACAGAGCAGAGCAAGCAGGGTAACCACGCCAATCTTCAGTGCCCCGCCCTCATAATTGAGGGCCAGGAACGAATCCGGGCCCAGCACCAGCATGGTCGCCACAAGAAACGAAGCGCCGACAACCAGGGCTTCGCACCCCAGCAGGACCAGCGTGCGGACCGGATAATAGACGTGGAACAAACGAACCATCGTTTATCCCTGTGCCCTCGAATTCGAATCTTCACCTGTCGGCTTCGCCGAGACGGGGGCGCCTCCGTGCTTTCCCTGCCCATAATGAGGGTAATCGTAAGAGCCATGTCGCGGTGCCTTCGTCGCGGCGTTCAGAACCAGGCCTAACACGCGGGCTTCCCGGAACTCGTGTTGGGCCCGCTGAACCGCGTCACAGGGAGTGGCTTCGGCCCTCGCCACCAGCAGAACAGCATCGCAGGAGCGTGAAATCGTGACCGCGTCGGAAACGGGCAGCACGGGCGATGAGTCCACAACGATCCAGTCAAAGAGTGGCATCACCCTTTCGATCACATTGGCAATGTGCTTGTTCCCGAGCACCTCGGCAGCATCTGGCACGGGCGTCCCGGCGGGTAGAAACCATAGGTTTTCGATCGAGCCGGATTGGATGACATCGGCCAAATCCGCAGTACCGGCCAGCACTTCCGTCAGTCCCGGGCTCGCAGGAGCACCGAGCAGTTGATGCAGGGTGGGCTTGCGCAGGTCGGCATCGATCAGCAACACCTTTTTGCCACTCTGTTTGGCCAGTGCCATGGAAAGGTTGGCAGAAACAAACGTTTTGCCTTCCCCGGCTAGCGCACTGCAGACAAGGACCGTCCGAATCGGTTGCTTGGCGCGCAATTGGTACAGGCGCGAGCGCAAACTGCGGAACTGCTCGAGCGCCAGAACTTCCTCTGAGGAGTCCGTAAAGATCAAGCGGGCAAAGTCCAGATTCCATGGGTGCACGGCAAAGTCCGCCAGTGTCAGCGACGAACCGTCCCGAATAGAGCTATCCAGGACACCGGTGACCGTGGTCAGCGCAGACTCGTGTTCCGCCTTCGTCAAGGCGTCGTAGATCCGGCTCATTTCGCTCCCTCTGTGGTGCTTGCCTGCGGCGCCGTTATCCCGGTCGCGTGGGCAGTGGGGTTGATGGTGCGCAAGGGACTAGGTGCGGCCACTACCGGCGGAACCTCGTCGAGATCGAATTCGGTTGCGACCTCGTGAATGAGCGTTGCCGGAATCGGGCGGCACTGCTCGACATAAGCGAGGATCAGGGCGTGTTCGCACAGCAGATTGGTGACCCGGGGAATGCCTTGCGCGTATTCATAGACCAGGTCCATCGCTTCGGGCGAGAACATCGGCTCGTCGGAACCCCCGGCAATCCGGAGCCGTTCGTTGATATAGAAGTGCGTGTCCTGCCTGGCCAGCGGCTGAGTGCGACACCGCAGCGTGATCCGCTGGCGTAACTGGCGAGTTTCCGGAAGCCGGAGCCGGTCCTCCAGCTCAGGCTGGCCAGCAAGGACGATCTGGAGCAGTTTCTCCGTGGCGGTTTCCAGATTAGTTAGCAACCGCACCTCTTCCAGCAAGTCCTGCGAGAGGTTCTGCGCTTCATCAATGATGACGGCTGCGGTAATGCCGGCGCGATGTCGGTCCAGAAGCCACTGGTTCAACTGCAGCAACATCTGCGCCTTGGTTCGCGCCCGCACCTCGATGCCGAAATCAGCCATCATGAACTCGAGCAGATCGAGAATCTCAAGCCGAGGATTGAACACGAACGCGGTGGCGACCTTGGCCTGCTCCAGCGAGGCCAGCAACGATCGCAACAGCGTAGTCTTGCCCGTTCCCACCCCACCCGTCAGCACAACAAATCCCTTGCGGCTGCGCACGCCGTATTCGAGGGACGCCAGCACCTCTTGCAGGTGTGGCGTCATGCACAGGAAGCGCGGGTCGGGATTGACGCTGAACGGCGACCGTTGCAGGCCAAAAAATTTCTTGTACATTACGCCCTCCCGCCCGTTGCTAGTTCGGGGGCTTTGCGGCGCAGGCGAAACCCTCGGCGTTTCGTCACCACTGGCTTCTCGCTACCGATCACCGGGATCGTGGCCAGCGTTTCCAATTTAGTATGGAACAGGACATCAGTGTCGTTCCGCAGCGATTTATCCTGAAACTCGACCAGTCCTGCCAAGCCGCCGCCCACGATGAGTCCGCCGATGAGACCGCCAAAAGCGAACAGCAGCCGGTTCGGAAAGGTCGGTTTTTCAGGTAGGTTTGGCGGATCGACGATGCGGAACTGCTCGCCTTCCTGGCGCCGCTCCAGGTCGGTCGCCATTTCGGACTGGGTTTTCTTGGCCAGCAGGTCGTTGTAGGATTTCTGCGCAATTTCGTAGTCGCGAGTGATTCCCTTGAATTTTTCCTGCACTATCGGGCTGGCCTGCAGGCGCGTTTGGAAATTCCTGATCTGCTGCTGAATGCGGTCCTGGTCGGCTTTTTTGGCGGCAATCGCCTTCTCCATGCTACCGATCTGAAACTCGAGTTGCTGCAGTTGCGCGGGCTCGGTCGCGGACTTCTTCTTGGTTGAGCCGGTGGCTGCTGCCGTAGCTGCGGACGCCGAATCTATGTTGCCTTTCAACGCCTCGAGTTCGCGGCGGGCTTTGAGTACGTCCGGGTGGTCCGGGGTATAGCGCGCTTCCAATTCCGTGAGCCGGTTTTGTGCCTGCTCAATTTGGGTGTCGTGCTCCTTGGACAGTGGGGCAGCCACATCACTGTCGCTCTCTGACGCTTCGCGGGACGTGGCGTAGGCAGCTTTCTGCTGGGCCAGGACGACCTCGGCGTAACCCTTATCCTGCTCCAAGCGGTTGAGCGCTTGAGTCGCCGCATCCAACTGCGTATTTAGGCTCCCCAGCATGTTCTGGTTCGACTGTTCTTGCCCGGGGAGTTGGCCGAAGTTTTGGGATTGAAAGGCGGCCAATTTGGCATCCTGCTCGTCCAGACTGCGCTTGGCATCGTCTAGCTGGGTTTTGAGAAAATCGGTTGTGCCTTCCGCGGATTGCTCCCGCAGCTTGAGGTTTTCCGAGAGAAACATGGCAGCGATTTCGCCGCACACCTGCTGCGCCAATCGGGCCTGATTCAACGTGACCGCGACGGTGAACCCCGGCGATCCACTGCGCGAACCTTCATCGGATGACTTGATCGGGGTTACGACGACAGCTTTGCGCAGTTGTTCCAACTTTTCGTCGATGGTGAGCTTATCGTTCCCATAGATTCCGAAGCGCTCGATAATCGGCTCCAAGCGGGTCCGGCTGAAGATCTGCTCGGTCATGCGCGCCAGCCGCCCGTTCAGATCCTCGTTCACCACCGATCTCACATAATCGGTGGGCACTTTGGGTTGTTCAATCAGGATCAGGGTGACGGATTGATAGCGAGCCTGCAGCACGAACGAAACCGCCACGGCCAGTATCGTCACCAACACCGCCGGCACGATAATGATCACCAGCCGCCGGCGGGCAATCGCCACATAATCGTTGATTCCCAGCTCTCGTTGCCGCTGTTGCTGCATTCTTTCGTCCTTTGTCCGAACTCGCTATTTCGAACCGAATACCAGTAGAACTCGAATCCGAGTACGTCATGCCCCATTAAGACACACGCGCCGGTAATCCACTGATGGATTATCTACACAATTATCGACGCAACTCCGGTCCTGGAGGAGATTACCGAAGTAACCGAGCCGTCTTGCTCAAAACCGCACCCGGCAACTGGAAGCAACGGATCTCCTACGGGACGATAATGGTGTCCCCGGGCTGCAAGAGAATGTCTTGTTTGGCGTCCCCTTTCAGCGCCAGTTTGTAGTTGAACGGGATTCGCTGTTGCGCTCCGTTCACCGGACGTAACACGTAGATTTTCTTTGCATTTGCATACTGCGAAAGGCCGCCTGCGGAGGAAATCGCCTGGAGTACGCTCATCTCCGGCAGCAACCCCATTGGACCGGCGTGCCCGACCTCGCCCAGGATGTAAACCCGCTTGCTGTTGATCGCGGTGACGACCACCGTAATTTGCGGATCCTGGACGAATTTCTTGGCGTCCTCGGCGAGGACCGAGCTCAGTTGCGTTGGGGTTAAACCCGACGCCTGGATATCACCTAGCAGCGGCAGAGAGATTTTTCCATCCGGCCGCACCGGCACCGACGGGGTTGACATCTCCGGCTCTTTCCACACGCTGATCTGAAGTACGTCCAAGGGGCCAATGACGTAGGTGGCAGGATCGGCGGCAGCTGCGGCGTCGCTTGGGCTGCTTGAGGATGCCTTCGCTTGCGCAACCGCAAGGCTAGCGACGACGAGCATCAGGGTGATAACCAAAAAGATTCGCTTCATAATCTCAGTATTCTCCATGGTCCGCTGTCGCGGCCTCGATCCCGATCTGCTTCAACTTGTACAACAGGGCTTTGTAACTGATTTGTAAGCGCTGTGCCGCTTGTTTGCGATTCCAGCCGGTGGACGCCAAGACGTCGGTGATTAACTCGCGCTCCGCTTCCTGCGATGCCGCGCGGGAGGCCTGCTTGAGCGAGGCGGTCCCAGCCCCATTCTTCTCCCCCGTGGACCAGGAGGAAGCTCTCAGCGCGGCCAGCACGACCCGCTCATCGCCGATCGCCACCAGGGACTTGATCGCCATTTCCAGCTCGGCGATGTTGCCAGGCCAGCGATAGCTCAGGAAAAATGTCGAGGCTTCCGGGCTAAGTGCCGGCTTGGGCCGGCTGAACATTTGCGTGTACTGTTCAAGAAAATGGGTGCAGAGGATCTCAAGATCCTCGCGGCGGCAACGCAGCGGGGGAACCCGCAAACACACAGCCCCAATCGCGTAGTAAAAATCTTCGCCGATCTGTCGGGTTCGCACCCCGTGATCTAGATTGTCGCTCGAGGCAAAGACCAGCCGCGGGCCACCTCGGCCACGCGCCAGAACCTTGAGCAGCTTATCCTGTGCCGGCAGACTTAACTGGGCGGCCTCGGTGAAGTACACCATGCCAGCGCCACCCAAAAGCTGGTTCGTGCCGTTTGTTTTCGCCAGCGATAAAGAGAATTGTGAACCGTCCGTGCTGCGGAACGGCTCATCGCTGCGCGAGGACAACTGGTGTATCCGCAACGCCAAGCCGCGCTTGCCACTGCCCGGCTCGCCAAGAATGAGGACGGGACAGGCAAGCTCAGCCAGTTTCGCGGCGGCACCGTGGAGCGCAGACATGACTGGGCTTGCCGGCAAAGGCAGAAACCGGGTTTCCGGTTCTAATACGTGAATGGCGTCAGTTTCTTGCATATTGTTGACAACGGATTGCAGCTTCTTAGTGCAATGGAGTTGCCAATGTGTGTGCCTGAAGTTTTCCATGAACCGGGATTTAGGCGTTGTACCACGGTCAGGGCCATGGACCGGGCAAATCGCATTGCCCGCCATCAACATCGGCACGAATGGATAAAGCATTCAGACCAAATTAGTTCACCGCCCTGTATTCTGGAAAGGAAGAAATTGAGACAGGAAGTGGAAAAGATTTTCCTTCACCTTGGGTAAGATGGTTCCACTTTGCCTGGAAATCTTTAGGGCACAAAGCTGGCTTAAATCGAATCGAGCATTAACAAGAAAGCCGCCAGCAAGGCGGCTTTGATGGACGATTTTGGACGACCTTTATTACATCATTAACTGCCTGCGAATTGCACCCACGACGGCCAAAAAGCCGGTGCCAAGCAGAAGCAGGCTGGAGGGTTCGGGAACTGGGCTGGGCGCGTGGGTAACTGTCTGAGCCTCATATCCCGGGTTGGGTTCTTGTGCGCTTCCCCCATTCCAATTGAGCGTATCGATCCACTTATAGCTTTGGGTTAGATCTGCAGGTACATTGCTCCCCCACGTGTAAGAGGGGGTGAGAAGATTGTTAGGTGAACCAAGTGAGGTATGGCCCGTCGTGTCCAGGGTGTAATAGAGATCGGTCTGAACGCCCCCTGGCAGGTTGCTGAACGTTTCCTCATAGACGCGGGTGCTTCCCTGGTACAGGTCGAATGTAAGACTAGCGTTGATTCCCGCCCAAACTCCGATACTCGCCTGATCCTGGAGCGCAAGGGTTGAATCCCAAGTAATACTGCTCGAAGAAGTGAAACTAGGGTGTGAAGCGTCGGTGTAACCCGGCGTTGTGCTGGTGATCGTGCACGCCCAAACCGTGCCCGATAGACATGTAATACCTGCCAACATCATTGCAAACATCAGCCAGCTTTGGCGAATTCTCCTGAAAGATGCCATGTGTATATTCTCCTCGTGACGGTCGTTTGGTTGTTTACATGCAATTCCGCTGCCTTCCCAGCGCAAATGGCATTGGAAATAAACAGCTTAGCTGAGTTGGCGGCCATGGTACTAAGGTCACTGTTCCAATGTGTTGCCTTCGCTATAGGAAACGTTTTGTCCCGTGCCAGCAAAAGGCTGTCCCAAAGGTATGCTGAAAAATCGGGCTCTGCGCAGGACTGCCCCAAAGGGGCGCCGCCGCCCCGACAAGCGCCGATTTATCATAGCCATGATCTCCTCAGCCTGATCAGATCAACAACCACCGTACCACTAGGCAGTTTAGTCTCCAAACCACGCGAGCGCGCAAAACGTTGCAAATACATAGGTTACTACGACTGGCGGCGGCTTCCACAAGATTTTGCGCACCCTCCTTGCATGCAGTTTGGGAAAAGTCCTTCTCAATTCCCGCGGTGAGCCTTCACGGTATATGCTTCCCGCCCCGCCTTTGCTAGGCTAACCTTTGAGTACAGGGGTGCCGATATTGAGCTTGGCTACAAAATTGCAAATATCTAAATGACACTGTCACCCTGGAAAATGCCATGAGAATCGCTCATAAGCTGGTAATCGTTTGTTTGACCGTCTCGTTGATGGCCGCCCTTAGCGGCTGCTCGCGCAACCCTAACGTCCGTAAGCAGAAATATCTGGAAAGCGGGAACCGCTATCTTGAAAAGGGCCAGTACCACGAGGCGGTGATCCAGTTTTCCAATGCGTTACAGGTCGACCCGCGCTTCACCCAAGCGCACTTTCAACTGGCGCAGGCCTACATGCATGTTGGCGCCTGGGCCAGTGCTTACAACGAGTTGCAACGCACTGTCGAGCTGCAGCCGGACAATCTCCAGGCACATACCGAGTTAGGCAATTTGTTCCTCGGTGCTCGCCAGGCTGACAAAGCGCGGGAGCAGGCCGACATCGTTTTGAAGAAGGACCCCAACAGCGCCGATGGCCATGCGCTGCTGGCGAGTATTCTGGCGGCTGGCCACGACCTGAATGGCGGGATCAGCGAGATTCAGCGCGCCATTGCCCTCAATCCGAATCACGCCGGATACTTTGAGAATTTGGCCATGTTCCAAATGGGCAATCCGGCGACCATGGGGGACGCAGAGGCGTCGCTGAAGCACGCCGTCGCGCTGGACTCCAAGTCAGCCCATGCCCGGCTGACGCTTGGCCGCTTCTATATGAGCCAGAGCCGCTGGTCCGATGCGGAAAAGCAGTTCCGTGATGCGATTGCGGCGGAACCGAAGAATACGACGGCCCGGGTCGCATTGGCCAGCCAGTTCATGGCCCAGAAGCAAAACGACAAAGCGGAACAGGTCCTGCGTGAAGCCTCGAATGAGCTCTCGGACAGCAGCGAGGGCATGCGTCTGCTGGGCGACTATTACCTGGCTTCGGGCCAGCTCGACAAGGCCGTCGCCGAATTTGGCCGTCTGGTCCAGGTCCACAAGAAAGACAGCTCGCTGAAGAAGGCATACGTCCAACTGCTGCTCGATTCCAACCGCGACAAGGAAGCCGAGCCCATCGTCAGTGAATTACAAAAAGCCAACCCGAAAGATCTGGAAATCTCACTGTTCCGGGGCATTATCCTGAGCCGGCAGGGAAACGCTGCGGAAGCCGTGACCCTGCTCCAGCAAGCGGTCAAGGACAATCCGGATAACGCCTTTGCCCGCTATCAATTGGGACTCGCAGCCATGAGCAAAGGCGACCTCAACCTGGCCAAGGAACAGTGGCGCGAGGCCGTGCGCCTGTCCCCCAGCATGGTGAAGGCTGAAAAAGCGCTGGCCGATCTTGCCATACTCACTGGGGATGTGCAGTTGCTCTCGGATCGGGCCGATACCGTCATCAAGCTCAATCCCAATTTCGCTGACGCTTATGTTTGGCGGGCGACCGTCGAAAGCAGCCGGAACCAGCAGAACCTGGTGGAAGCCGACTTGAAGAAGGCCGTCGAATTAGCTCCGCAAGCGGCTTTCGGCTACGAGGCACTGGGCCGTTGGCGCGTCTCCCAAAAGAAGTTTGCCGAAGCCGAGAATTTGTTCGAACAGGCGTTGCAGCGTGATCCCGGTTCCGCCGAAGCGCTTCGCGACCTTGCCATGACCGATCTCGCCCAGAAGCAGCGCGACAAGGCCATCGCCCGGGTGAAGGCGCAGATCGAAAAGGTTCCCAACAGCAGTGCGGACTACGCCCTGCTGGCATCGCTGCAGTTTGATCCCAAGGATATGGGACCAGCCGAAGCTAGCGCTCAAAAGGCCATGCAACTGGACAGCAATAACGCGCAGGCGGTCACGCTTTTTACGCGCATCCAGGTCATGCGCGGAACCATCGACAAGGCGGTCGCTGTGCTGCAGAACTGGATCAAGACGAGGCCGAATGACGCCGGTTCGTACGTGGTGCTGGGCACGCTGGAAGGTTCGCGCAAGAATTACAAGGACGCCCAGAAGTACTATGAAAAAGCCTTGCAGATACAGCCCGATCAGCCGGTAGCTGCCAACAATCTCGCCTATCTGATGATGGAAACCGGCCAGGACACGGATATGGCGCTGACTTTGGCGCAAACCGCCCGGCGCGGCATGCCAAAATCGCCCTCCTCGGCGGATACGCTGGCCTGGGCGTACTACCACAAGGGTACCTACGGGATGGCGCGCGACCTTCTTGTGGAGGCAGCGAAAGCCGATGACAACAACGTGGATTTCCATCTCCACCTGGGGTTGGTGTACCAGAAGCTTTCGGATCGCAACAATGCCGCCATCCAGTTGAAGAAGGTGTTGTCCGTGGCCCCCAACTCGCCCCAAGCCGAGCAAGCTCGCAAGGCACTGGCGGAGATTGGCTAAGGCGGAGGCAAGCGGCAGAACAATCCAGGTTGATGTGGACCCGGCTCGGGACTTGTCCCAGCCGGGCCTTTTTTGTCGGCGAAGGAACGAGTCGGAGAGCTAACGGTTTCGGAAGGTGCCGATCGGGTTGCCTCTCGCCCTTTTCCGGGTTGATCCGTGCCAAGAACGGGGGTTTCGGCGGACATGGCACTGCTCTTGGCCGAAGCCTTCAGCGCCACGCCGGACCGCTGGCTGATTTACAGCTTCTCGTAAAACTCGCACGCCGAGCACGAGATGTAGATTCCGCCCGCGATGTTGCGCTCACGGTCCTTGGTCCGCTTAACCACGCGGGTAGGCTTGCCGCACTTGGGGCAGTCGGTGCTCTTGGAGGTGTCCATCACCTTTTTGCGGTCGGCGGTCTTGGCAATTTTCGGTGGCATTCTCTTCTCCTGGGACCCCAACGAGCGCAACGCGCCCGGGTGAGGTGTCAGTTGCTCCCAGCGCCTTGGAGGCCTGGTTCATGATTTCGGGAGTTCGGCCGGGATATGGCCCCACCGAGCCGCTTCGCGGCCGCCGGGACACAACCAACAAGTAAGCCTGGGCACTCGCCGGAAAATCAATTGTACATGATGACGCCGGTAGTCGAAGTGATACACTCGCTGCGCTATGGCGGATGGAACTTCTTCTCGTTCTCGCGGCTGCTTCTGGTTCCTGCTGGGCTTCTGCTCGTTCTTCCTGTTTCTTATGCTGCTCGGAGGAGTGATGTTTTTGGCCTTCCGGCCGGGAGAATACCAACAGTCGGTGGTGTGGAAGGGTGGATCGGACAAGATCGGCGTGGTGGATATCGAAGGCGTGATCCTTACCCCGATGGACACCCTGAAACAGTTGCGGTACCTCTCCCAAGACAAGGACATCAAGGCCATCGTGCTGCGGCTGAACACGCCCGGAGGCGGGGCTGCGGCGTCGGAGGAGATCTATCGCGAGGTGCGGCGCATTCGCGACGAAAAGAAGAAGCCGATTGTGGCCGACATCGAGACCGTCGGCGCCAGCGGCGGATACTACGTCGCCTCCGGCTCGGACAAAATCTACGCCAACAATGCCAGCATTGTCGGCAGCATCGGCGTCATCGCCGAATGGTACAACTACGCCGACCTGCTGCGTTGGGCCAAGCTGAAGAACATCGTCATCAAGACCGGTGAGTTCAAGGACACCGGCAATCCCGCCCGCGAGATGACCCCCGCCGAACAGGCCTATCTGCAACAACTGATCGACAACATGAAAGGCCAATTCGTCGCGGCCGTGGCCGATGGGCGCCACGCCAAACCCGAGGACATCAGCTCCATTGCCGATGGCCGCGTCTGGACCGGCCAACAGGCCCTCGGCCTACACTTGATCGATCAGGTTGGGGACTTCCGCACGGCCGTCATGGACACTGCCAAGATGGCCGGGATCAAGGGCGAGCCCACCGTGGTGCGCGTTGAGAAGCCCCATCGCACGGTGCTCGACCTGCTGGTCGGCGACGTTTCGGACCTGATTCCCGACCGGGCCAAGCTGATGGAACAGAACGTGGGCTTCTACTATTTGTGGAAGTAATCAGCCGCGAAGCGGCGAAAGATGGTAGCCCAGGGCGTAAGCCCTGGGTAAGAGCACATGTAAATAGCCCCGGAGCGGCGTAAGAAATCTATCGCCCCTACGGGGCTCCAGATCAAAATGCGCACGGCACCCCAGGCTTACGCCTGGGGCTACCTTCTGCCGCACGCTTCGCGCGCTCGCATCCTGCGTTGATCAAAGAATAAGCCCACATTAGCACCCGCTACGCCACTTTGCGCTGCGGCGCGATTTCACCCAAAAACCGCACTACGCCACCTTGCGCGGCGGCGTCCCGTCATGCAGCCCGCGCAGAAAGTCTTGCGCGGCGTGAAAGCCGCCAACTGTGCCGACGTCCATATAGCTCTCGCCCGCGTAAATCGCGCGCACCGAGGAACCGGCATCGATGTAGGCGTTGAGCAGATCGCCCAGGAACTGGTCTTCGCGGTGGCGCGCCTCCCATAGCAGCTTGAGTTCGTGGAAGGCCTCGCCGGTGGCGGTCACCGCGCCCCAAATCCAGTCCGAGTGCGCGTCCTTCTTCTTGACCTCGACGCGCCGCACGTAGCCGAGTTCGTCGGCTACCACGGCGTCAAACTGCGAGGGATCGAGCACGGGAAAGCAGACGAGGTTCACCTCCGCGCGGCGGAAGTCGAGCGCGGGCCGGTAGGCGTTTTCTGGAAACCAGATGGTATCCGGCAAGCCGATCAGCACCTCGTTATGGCGGAGCGCAAATGGCTCGCCACGAAAGAGCGCGTCGCACAGGCCGGAGGCGCGCTTCTGAATGACATAGAAGATCTCGGCCGCATAATCACGCTCGGCGTAATAGCGAATGATGTCGTTCTTTTCGGGTGAGATCACCATGCAGATCTGTTCCGCGCCGGCGGCGATCATGCGCTCCACTAGGTACTCGGAGACAGCCTTCGGGCGCTCGACGCCATCGATGCGGCGGGATCCTACGGGCAGCAGTTCCTTCGAGCATCCCAGCGGCTGGATGCGCTGCCCTTCACCGGCAGCGGGAATGATTCCGATCACGTTCCGTTCTCCGTTCTTCCGGCAGCCATTCGACCCATGAGGTTGTCATTCCGAGCGCCCGGGTTTGGCGCGAGGAATCCGCAGTTCTACTGATGTCAGCAAAAATGCAGATTCCTCGCTTCGCTCGGAACTCCCTGAATGGTCAACAATAGATGCAAACATTTCTTTCAGTCAGCCGCGAACGAATCCGGATGCGACCGGGAACTGGGATCTGGCAACTCAGAACTCGTCCGCAAGCACCGGGAACTTCTTGATGCCTCTTCGAAATAGCTCAACATCTCCTGCGCGCGACTGGTGCCCGTGTGCTGCTGCAGGGTGCGCTCACGGGCGCGCGCGGCGAGTTGCTGCAAGCCGCGCTCGTCGTGCACGATCGCCTGCAGAACCTCCTCGGCCGTGTTGACCACCAGAACTTCTTCGCCCGGCGTGAAGAACTGATCCAGCCCGGCGAACCAATCGGTAAGGATCGGAGTGCCGCAGGCGGCAGCCTCGAAGAAGCGGCCGGAGGGGCACCAACCCGCGCGCGCCATGCCATCGCGCGTTAAATTCAGGGTCGCGCCCGAGGAAGAGTACAGCGCCGGGTGGTCGGCGGGCGCTACATGCTCGAAGCGGCGCAGATTCGCGGGCCACGGCCAATCCCAAGGGTACAGCGAACCAGCCAGGATAAAAGACCTGGTCGGCAGCAGTTGCGCCGGGGCGAGCAACAACTCTTCGAGTTTCTGCTGACGGTCTGGGGCATAAGTGCCCATATAGCTGAGGGCGCACGCAAAATCCACGTGCGGCGCTACCCGCGCGTGCACCTCCGGATCCACGCAACCATAGAGCGGACGGGCCATGCGCACACCGTATTCCCGTTCGAGCTGCCTCAAGATGTCGCCGCCGGTGAACGAGAGATAAAGATCGAAGCCGCTCATCTGCTCGCGGCGCAGGTATTCGACCGCGCCGTCGCCCAGCGCGGCCAGCGTGATCGGCGTGTCGAGGTCATAGAACACACGCAGCGGGCCGGCACAAGCGAGCATGTCGTCGCAGATGCGCGCGCCTTCCGGACAGTAACTGCCGATCATGACCACGTCCGAGGCGGCGGCTTCGACCAGCGCGCGCTTGCGAACCGTCTCCCAATCGGGATAAAGCACCAGCTCGCAGTAGTCGCATTCGGCCAGGTCGCGGCGCTTCCGGTAATAATCGACATCCCGTTCGTAGTAGGTCGCCTGGTGGCCGAGACGGTGCAGGGCGCGCAGCATGGCCCGGTACGGCGTGGCATGGCCGTTGCCCCAGGAGGACGAAAGGGTCAGGCCAAATAGGGTCAGTTTCAAGCCGCAGCCCTCAACTCCGACAAGGTTGCTGGTGTCGCAATCAACTCAGCTCGTGAGATGGCGAGTGCTGGAGCGGCGTTGGCCGAGAGACGGCGGTTCGCCAATCACGGAGCTTGAGTTGAACGATGGGCGGAGCGCAGACGGCAGGGTGCGCTAGCTGGAGCAGATTCAGCCTGTTGTGAATCCAAGTGTGAGTGGGTGGAGGAGCCCTTTAGCGCTGTGCAGCTGGGTGGCGTGCGTTGCGGGTTTCAAGCTGCGCCCTGGGTGCAGGGCTGAAGCCCTGGATTATTCACAAGCGCTACGCATTCTATGGGTGGAGCAGGCTAGGCTGCATGGTGGAACAGGCGAATGATCAGGTAGGTCGACGCAGCCACCACGGCGGATGCGGGAATGGTCAAAATCCACGCCCAGATGATGCGGGTCGCAACCCCCCAGCGTACGGCGGAAAGCCGATGGGTGGCGCCGACGCCCACAATCGCGCCGGTGATGGTATGCGTGGTGCTGACGGGAATCCCGGCCAAGGCCGTGCCGAAGAGGGTGATCGCCCCCGCCGCTTCGGCGCAGAAGCCGCCCACCGGCTTCAGCTTGGTGATCTTGCTCCCCATGGTGTGGACGATGCGCCATCCGCCGAAGTAGGTGCCAGCGGCGATAGCGGCGTGCGCCGCCAGGATGATGAACCACTTGTAGGGACCCCAGTCGCCGACGAGCTGCTGCTTGGTCATGAAGCCCGCCGTAAACAGCGCCCCGGCGACGATGCCCATGGTCTTCTGCGCGTCGTTGCCCCCGTGTCCCAGGCTATAGGCCGCGGCGGAGAGCAGTTGCAGCTTGCGGAACCAGCCGTCCACCTGCTGCGGCGCGCGGTGCCGCAAGATCCAGAAAAGGATCACCATGAAGGTGAAGGCCAGCACCAGACCCATGATCGGGGCAACAACTATAAAAATCAATGTCTTAGACCAGCCGCCTGGAACAATCACCTTAAACATTCGTGCCGGTCCCCACTCAAAGGCGGCACGCGCCACCGCCGCCCCGGCATAGCCGCCGATGAGCGCGTGCGAGGACGAGGTTGGCAGGCCCCACCACCAGGTCAGCAGGTCCCACACGATGGCGCCTGCCAGGCCGGCCAGCACCACGTACTGGGTCACGATGCTGAGGTCGATCAGGCCCTTGCCGATGGTCTTGGCGACAGCCGTCCCGAGCACGAAGGCGGCGACAAAATTGAAGAAAGCGGCCCAGACCACGGCAATGCGCGGCGAAAGAACGCGCGTAGAGACCACGGTCGCTATGCTGTTGGCGGCATCGTGGAAGCCGTTTAAAAAGTCAAAGATGAGAGCAACCGCTACAGTAATTAGGACAAGCAGCAGCGTAATGTTCACGAAAGCGGAATCCTCGGGGGTGCAGTCCTACATCTGCCCGATCACGAGAGATGCGGGTTGGGTTCGAATCCAACATCTGCCAAAGGCGGGCAGAGGTGGGGCACCCTCCTGATGGGGAAGGCTAGGCGCTCTTGAGCACCACGGCCTCCAGCACGTTGGCCACATCTTCGGCCTTATCGGTGGCCATCTCCAGCACTTCATACAGCTCTTTGAACTTGATCAGCGTGATCGGGTCCTTCTCATGCTCGAACAGTTCGGCAATGGCGGCACGGCAGACGCGGTCCGCCTTATTCTCCAGGCGGTTGACCTCGACGCAGTAATCGAGCACATGCTGGTTCTTTTCCAATTCCTTGATCGCCTTGCATAGCTCCTCACACTGGAGCACGACGATGCGGCCCAACTCCACCGTTGCGGGGGGAGGGTTCAGGATCTTGTAGAGCATCATGCGCTCGGCGGCGGCATTCAAAAAGTCGAGCACGTCATCGATCGAGGAAGCCAAATGGTGAATATCTTCGCGGTCAAACGGAGTAATAAACGTCTGGTTCAACTTTTTCAGCACCGCATGGGTCATCTCATCGCCGCGGTGTTCAATTTCTTTGACCCGGGCCGCTCCCGCCGCCACATCGCAGGGTTGCCGCCCTGGACAGCTGAGTAGATCGACCACCGCCCGGGCGCCCTCGGTCAAGTTGTTAGCCATTTCCGCGAACATCTCGAAAAACTTCACCTCTCGCGGGATCAAACGCACCGTCGCTCTCCTTCCCTGCGGACACACATAAGCTCTGAACTCTGAACCGGAACTCTCCAATATCGCACGCCGAACCAGAAATTCAAAATACATTAAGGCTGCGTTCATCCATCCGTAAGGTTTGTATGCTAAGGCAGCGCCCCACGCAGATGCGCCAGTTATACCCGTGCCGTACCAGCCGAGGCGGTCGGCCTTGGGTTTGAAAGGTCGCGCCCTTTCAAAGCAGTGCACAACCAGATAGGGGAGTGAGAGCTGATACCTGTTACCTGATACCGTTTTTTGAATTAATCTGTAGCCGCATGAAAAAGCTGTCGCACTACGATTCGGCGGGGCGGGCCCGCATGGTGGATGTCTCCGCCAAGACCGCCACGCGGCGCGAGGCGGAGGCCAGCGCTTTCGTCGCCATGTCGCCGGAGGTGATGGCGGCGCTGGGCCGGAATCCGAAAGGCGATCCGCTGGAGGTGGCGCGGGTGGCGGGGATCCTGGCAGCCAAGCGTACCGCGGAACTGATCCCGATGTGCCACCCTGTTCCGTTGAGTCAAGTGGATGTCGAGCTTGAGGTGCAGGAAGATGGCGTGGCCATTCGCACCAAGGCCGTGACTACCGCCGTGACCGGGGTCGAGATGGAGGCGCTCACCGCGGCCAGCGTGGCCGCGCTTACCGTCTATGACATGTGCAAGGCCTTGGACAAAGGAATCGAGATCCGGCAGGTGGTCCTGGAGCGCAAGAGCGGCGGCAAGAGCGGCGACTACCTGCGCGCGGCCGGTAAGCCACTACCCCAGCACGCCGCTGGGCTGAAGACCCAGAGGGGGAGCCGATAACCTTGCCTGCTAGCCCGACCCTTTTGTTGGTGGAAAATAATCCCATGGTGCTGGGTATGCTGCGCCAGGCGCTGGAGCGCTATGCCAGGATTATCGCTTTCAACAATGCACAGGACGCGCTGCAGTTCGCGGGCGAACAGAAACCGGACGTGCTGCTCACCGATTTCCGCCTTCCGGGAATGGACGGCGGCGAACTGGCGCACCGGGTGGGCGATCGGGCCAAAGCCGTTATTTTGCTGGCCAGCAAGGCGGACCTGGACGGTCCGCTGGCGGAATCGAAGCGTTCGTTCGATGACGTGATCGAGAAGCCGTTCTATACCCGCGACGCGGTGGCCAGGGTGCGCCGCGTGCTCGCCAAGGTCTCCAGCGAGAAGGCACGTGACTTGGGCGACACCCTGGTGCGCGGCAGCTTGGCGCAAATGAGCGTGATTGACCTGTTGCAGACCATGGAAATCGGACGCAAGACCTGCGCCGTGAGCTTCACCCGAGACCAGGCCTCTTGCGTTATGTTCTTTGTGGAGGGACAGCTGGTCCACGCGGTCTGCGGTTCGTTGGTCGGCGACTCGGCGGTATTTGAGGCGGTGCGCTGGACCAGTGGGAGCTTTCAGATCGACTTCGAGGCCCGCGCCCAGGAGCAGACCACGACGCGCGGCACCCAGGGCCTGCTGCTGGAAGGCTTGCGCTTGCTGGACGAAGCCAACCGCGACGACAACATTCTGGGCGGAGAAGAGTGACTTGTTATGGGTAATCTCGTAATTTGTAATTGGTAAAGTGCGATTACATGGGCAGGCCCGGGCTGGGTCAGCAGTCGAAAAACCTAGGTCGTTAGTCACTGGGGTGTTATTGGGGCGCGGTTGGTCCCGATGAACGGCCAATCAGAAATCAGAAATCAAAAATTGAAAGAGGGGCCGTGTCAGTTGCTTCCTGGCCGCTGATCACTGCCCACTGACCACTCCATGATGACTGCTGCGGTGCTTACCATCAGCGATTCGGCGGCGCGAGGCACGCGCGAGGACCTCTCCGGCCCGGCGGTGTGCGCTGCCTTGAAGGGCAAGGGCTTCGAAGTGGTCGCCACGGAGACTATTCCCGACGACCGCACCCACATCGAGAACGCGATCATCCGTCTGACGGACAAAGTGCAGCTTGTGGTTTCGACCGGCGGCACAGGACTGAGCGAGCGCGACATCACCCCCGAGGCCACGCAAAGGGTGAGCGATCGCCTGGTGCCCGGATTGGCGGAGCTGATGCGCGCCGTGGGCGTGCAAAAGACCCCGCGTGCCGCTCTCAGCCGGGGCATTTGCGCGGTGCGCGGACACACCCTGATCGTGAATCTTCCAGGCAGCCCGCGGGCCGCGACCGAATCCCTGGAGGCCGTGCTCGACCTGCTGCCGCATGCGCTGGATCTGCTGGGCGGCAACACCGAGCACCCCGCGAAAGTCTAAGCTGCGCGAGCCGCATCATTTACAATTTTAGTTTGACCGGAATCAAACATTTCACCGCAAAACTTAGTGCGCTCATCTGGGCCGCCCTGCAACCGCTGGGCTCCTGGGGCGTCTTTGCCATCGCAGCCGTTGACGGTGCGGGCATTCCTTTGCCCGGCGCCGTAGACGTGGTTGTGGCCAGCTATGTTTACGCTCACCCGATGCGCGCTTGGCTCTACGTGCCCATGGCTGCCGTCGGCTCGGCGCTGGGTTGCCTGGTGCTGTACGCCATCGGCTATGCCGGGGGTGAAGCCCTGCTGCGCCGCCGCATGCCGGAGTGGAAGTTCGAAAAGATGCGGCGCTCCTTCGACGAGCATGCCATCGCCGCGCTGATGGTCCCGGCCATGCTGCCCCCGCCGTTCCCCTTCAAGATCATGGTGCTGTCGGCGGCCGTCTTCGAAATGCCCGTGGTGCATTTTCTGCTGGCGATCTGCGTCGGCAGGCTGATCCGCTTTGCCGCGCTGTCGGTGCTGACCATCAGGTTTGGGCCGCAGATCGTGACCTTGGCGGGCACCCTGTTCCGCCGGCATCTGGCGCTGTCCGCCGCGATCATTGGTGCGCTGGTGCTGATTTTTTTCCTTGTGCGCAGGGCGATGGCTCGGGACTCACGGCTACCTGCCGCCGGGGCGGAATAACACCCTTCCGGGTAACAGGTATCAGGTAACAGGCATCAGGTTTGAGGTACAGGGCCGACCTGCGCACGTGGGTGCCCGAAAATATTTCAATTTGGAAGCTGTTTTCCGCAGTGAATTTCCACATTCTGTGGATGCGTGACCTGTTCCGGTTTCTTCTAGCTCTTTACGATTAATCCTTCCTGCGATGGCCACCATCACCCAATCTCTCGACCGCGGTTTACCCGCGAGCATTGACGCCGAGCGCTCGATCCTCGGCGCCATCCTACTCGACAGCTTTGCCTACACTCAAGCCGCCGTGCTGCTGAAGCCGGAAGACTTCTCGCTCGACTCGCATCGCCGCATCTACGCCCGCATGGTGGACTTGGCCGAGAGCAGCCGGGCCATCGACCTGATCACCCTGAGCGAGGAGCTGACCCGGCATCGGGAGATCGAATCGGTCGGCGGCGTGGCCTACATCTCGTCGCTCACCGAGGGCATGCCGCAAGGCGCCAACATCGAGCACTACGTCAAGATCGTCAAGGACAAGTCGCTGCTGCGCGGCATCATTCACGCTTCCAACGCGGCCATCGCGCACGCGATGGAACAGGCCGACGATGCCGAAGCGGTGCTGGCGACGGTGGAAGGCGCGTTGTTTCAGTTGACCGAGTCGCGCGCGGGCAGCGAATTCCGCAGCGTAATCGACATCGTCAAGGAATCCAAGTACCCGTCGGTGGAGACCTTCGTCGAGGCCATCTTCGAGCGCGGCAAGACGGTCACCGGGCTGCAGACCTTCTTCAGCGACCTCGACGAGCTGACCAGCGGCTTGCAGAAATCGGATTTGATCATCATCGCCGGGCGGCCTTCGATGGGCAAAACCGCTTTTGCCATGAACATCGCCGAAAACGTCGCCGTGGAAGGCAAGGGCGTGGTTGCCGTCTTCTCGCTGGAAATGTCGCGCGAATCGCTGCTGCATCGCATGTTGTGCTCGCAGTCGGAGGTGGACTCGCACAAGCTGCGCCAGGGCTTCATCGGCCGCGAAGACCAGGGCAAGCTGGTCGAAGGATTGTTCCGGCTGGCCGATGCCAAGCTGTTCATCGACGACACGCCCAGCATCTCGGTCAGCGAGATGCGCGCCAAGTGCCGGCGGCTGGCGCACCAGAACGGCGGCCAACTGGACCTGATCGTGGTCGATTATCTGCAGCTCATGGCGGGCAGTCCCATGGGCGGCAGCAAGCGCTACGAGAACCGGACGCAGGAAGTCTCGGCCATCTCGCGCGGTCTGAAGATGATCGCCAAGGAAATGCGCGTGCCGGTGATGGCGCTCTCGCAATTGAGCCGCGCCCCGGAGAGCCGTACCGGCGAGCGGGGCCACGAGCCGCAGCTCTCCGACCTGCGCGAGTCGGGCTCGATCGAGCAGGACGCCGACGTGGTTGGCTTCATCTATCGCCCCGAGTATTACGACCGCGACAACCCGGACCTCAAGGGCAAGGCGAAGCTCATCATCGGCAAACAGCGCAACGGTCCCACCGACGTGGTGCAGTTGGCGTTCCTCCACGCGTTCACGAAGTTCAAAGACCTCGATCGCAGCCAGTGGATCTGAGGGTCGCTCCTGGCTTATGCGGTAACCCCGGCGCCCCGCCGGCGGGCCTGTCAAATTGCGTGGAGCTGCGCGCGGGGCCCGCCGGCGAGACGCCGGCGCTACATCCATGCCGCTTCTTGATGTCGTCCATGATAATCGCCGTCCGGAATCCCGTCAATGACCGAATGTTCTCCCATCAATAGCAACTTACCGGAAAAACTCCGGTTTGAATAGCCCGGGTGTTCCATGTTCAGAGAAATTTAACCGGTCCGGTCCCGATTTTATCATGAATGATATTACCCTCCTGGCAGAACTCTGCCAGTTGTCCCTCAATAAAGGGTCTGACCTCGCCGATCACCCTGGCCGGGTATAAGATATGTACATTGGGTCCGGCATCCAGGGTAAAACTGACCGGCAGGCCCGATGTTTGCCTGAACTGCCTGATGCGGTCAATCACCTCGAGGGAACCAGGCCTCAATAGCAAATAACCCGGTTGCGAGGTCATCATCATGGCATGCAGGGTAAGCGCTTCCTCTTCAACCAGGGATGAAAACGAGTGTTCGTTCCCGGTTTGCAGGGTGACCAGCAATTTTTTCAGATTTTCATTCACCTGGGCAACGCGGGAGGAAACAAACGGATGGTTTTCCATCAAACGGTGCCCCTCTGAACTTGAAACCGCTTTCCGGCCGGAATCAATTACAAGGATACTATCGCAATAATCGGTAAACCTTGGATGAATAATGAAATTCAGCGAAATGGCAGCTTCATTCGTTGATGCCATTATATCATCCGTTTTTCCCCACAGGGAAAAGCCTGCGAAAACCGACCGGCATGCGCTTCCCGATCCCAGCCGCGAGAGAAAGGATGCTTTTTCAATGAGATCAGGATCTTCTGCCGGCGTACCGAACATACTACGTTCCACATCACAGAGTGCAAGGGCCAGTGCTCCGAAAGATGAAGCAGAGGATGCAATTCCGGCTGAATGGGGAAAGGTATTGTGCGATTTGATAACTAATTCGGTATGATTAAGAAACGGAAGGTATTTTGAAACATTCTGAAGATATTGGCGATACCTGTCCTCAAAGGTGGAATTCAGCTTATCTTCAAAAAAATAGGAAAGCGACATTTCTTTAAGTTTCCGCCGATAGTGATATTCAAGGGATACAATTGTTCTGGATTGCTGAAGGGTCATGCTTACGGAAGGATTCAGCGGCTGCTGGAAGTGCTTTTTCCCCCAGTATTTAATAAGGGCAATGTTGGAAGGGCATTCCCATCCCACCTGACCGGAAAGAGATGCTGCGGGATGTTGAAGCTCCCTGGCCTCAACAAAAAATTTATCTTCCAGTGAATTAAACATGGTTATAGGATCAATTCGTGAAAATCAAACACCGTTTGAATGCCTTTTGTTTGAAAATAGCTTTGAATATACCCGGCGGGCATTTCAGAAGCCGCCATCATCATGTCGCCGCCCCAGGCACCGAGAGATTTGATTGCGCCGTTGAAATCGCTGAACAGTTCCTCCTTCACCGTTTTCCTGCCCAGCAAATCTGAAATAAAGGTTTCATGCGCAGACATGATTTGCATAAAATGTTCCAAATGGCTGGCATACAGCAATTCACGAGTAAAATAATTCATTTTTTCCACCTGTTGCCTTGTTGGTTCCATTAATTTTCTGAACTCGTCCAGGCTTTGCGCTGTATCCTGTTTCCGTCCCCTGTAAACAAACCCGATATGTTTATGAAAAGAAGGCTTGAATTTCACGGGGATTATCCTCTCCTTGCCGTTAACCGTGCTGAACAGAATGGGACCTTCCGCCAGGGCGGCAGCCACATCATAACCCGAGCCCTTATAAAGCAGATGGAAAAGATCAAACGGGCCGATCCCCGCCCATCTCGCCAGGTTGGCGATAAGCGCCGAACTGCTTCCCATTCCCCAGGAATGATCGAACGTAGAATCGGTGGAAAAGGAATAACTTTTTCCTTCTGTAAACAATTCACTCCTGATCTCCCCGATCCTGCTGAATATTGTAGCCAGGCGGCCGGCAACATCGCGGTCAGAAGTCTGCACGATCTCCATACCGGGTAAGCTGAATGTGGCTGTAAACCATTCTTTGTCAAGTATCCGTGCACGCCATTTCAGGCAGGCCTTTTCTTCCCCGTTCACTGCTTCCGCTTCAAGCCATTGTCCCTTTTTCAGGGGAACGGCCAGGGCTTCAGCACCTGAAAGAACAAGATATTCTCCTGAGATCAGTAATTTACCATGGGCATAATACCGTTTTATCGCGTCACTTTTCAAGGCGGGTACGGGAATTGATGAGAAACTCCTCCACGGCAGAAAAACTGACAGCCCGTTTGGTAAAGTATTCCATGGCAGCCAGCTTTTCTATATCGGTTGCATGAAACTGGTTCAATATATTGGAAAGATGGAGCTTCATGTGACCTTTCTGGATACCTCCGGTAATAAGGGCCCTGATCGCACTGAAATTACAGGCCATACCGGCGG
The DNA here is from genome assembly GCA_963837635.1 of uncultured Acidobacteriota bacterium. GTDB lineage: Bacteria > Acidobacteriota > Terriglobia > Terriglobales > Acidobacteriaceae > CAWINY01. The sequence continues at coordinate 39,200 of CAWINY010000007.1, read as the reverse complement.
CAGCCACAACCGACATAAGATCGGATGCATGAGGATTTCCCAGTATGTTCATCGAGACTGCAGCCAGGGGATGCAAACCGGTAAGTCCTCCTACCGTTCCCAGGGCCAGCGGCATCTCAATCCGGCAGGTAAATGAATCGTTCGATATCTCCACATCAGTCAATCCCCTGTACTTTCCGTCGCGGGAGGCATATGCATGCCCGTCCGCCTCTACGGCCCTGAAATCATTGCCTGTGGCAATCACCACTGCGTCTGCGCCGTTGTATATTCCTTTATTATGTGTTACAGCCCGGTAAACATCGTGTTTGGCCAGATTCACCGCCGTTTCAAATTTCCTGCAGAAATCCATGCCTCCAAGATCATACTGCGGATGGGCCAGTTCATCAATTGAGCAGTTTATGCTGCATTCAACGGTACAACCCGGGGTGTAATTGGAAAGGACTGACATGATTATTTCAAGTTTGCCCGTCAATCCGGCCAGTTGAACCTGCTGATGAAGAAAATCGGCCATTTGTTCAAGGCAGGAATTGATAAAATTTGCCCCCATGGAATCGGCTGTGTCAAAAATCACCTCCAGCTGGTAATAGCCTTCCATTTTATCCGTCATATCCTTCAGGTTGATTTCCATAATACCTCCGCCCCGCTGATTCATTCGCCGGGTGAGATAGGAAGTAACATGGAATAAACCCGGGGTCAGATCCTGGATAAAAGTGGCCACCTGACCCGGACTGCCTTTCCATAGTAAATGTATGTGACCGGGTTTCTGCATGGAGCTGATGCGGGTATGAAAGCCGCCCCTTTCCGACCAGAATTTGGCAGCGGAAGCGGCTGCTGCCACCACAGAGCTTTCCTCTGAAACCATGGGTACAAGGTAGTACCTTTTGTTGATCAGGAAATTAGGCGCGATACTGTAAGGCAGGAAGAAATTGGAAATCGAATTTTCCGAGAATTCCATGTACAACTTCTGACGGTTTTGATCCCGTGCAAGATGAGCGTTGATTTCGCGTATTATCCTTTCCGGATCGTCGCTGAAAGAGGCCACCAGTTTCACCTGGTCCTCCCGGCCAAGCTTTGAAAATCCCTGTATTTGGCTGGGAATTTCCATTTATACCTTTTTTATTGTCAGGTAGGAATTTGCCAGGCTTAAGCCGTTCACCTGGTAACTGACATATTGATGAAGTTCATCATACCCTTCTTTTGCGTGCCGCAAAAATCCGGATGCCTGTCCGAAAACAGAAGTTGAATTCAATCTTTTCATCAGGTAGAATCCATCAAGGAAACTTTTTATGCCGCCCGAAATAATGAATTGACGGCAATTGATGCTGGGTTCATCTGTCAGAATTTTATTCACGTAACCCACCATTTCACCGGCCCGTTCTCCCACGCTGGCAAGTGGTCCATATGCATCTACAGTCCCCTTTTCGCTGCGAAGCATTTCAAGTTTCGAAAAATTGGTACCACCAAAGGCTGCGAATTCGATGGCAGCCAGGGGCAGGCGAATCAATTCACGGAGGCTGGCCGGTCCCATTCCCTGTCCCACCTCTTTAACAATAACGGGAAAATTTACCTGGTCGAGCAACCGTTTAATGGAGGTTATGGGGGCATGTTTTAAACGATCGCCTCCGGGTTGAAAAAATTCCTGCAAGGGGTTAACATGAACGACAAGTCCATCCGCCCGTAATTTATGAACGAGGTTCCTGATCTTTTCGGTATGGTTGTTTTCTACCAGCTGCTCTACCTGGCTGATACCCAGGTTTGCGAACAAAGGTAGATCATCCCCGATGATGTCGCGCATATCAAAATCGGGCATGCTCGCACTGCTGTCGAGCAAGGCGCGGCATGATCCCAGCCCCATTCCCATGCGAAATTCATGACAAACCCTGGCAAGGTTCGTATTTATTTTTCGGGCTGCGAAGGTGCCGCCGGTCATGCTGGATACCCACATGGGCACGTCCAGCTTTTTTCCCAGAAAAGTAAGCGCGAGAGAATCATCCGCAGGATGAGGTTGAAGCAACGGTTCATAAAAGAACCGGTTGTCATGTTCCACCTCGTTTACCTGAGACAGAAATGCCATTTCAATGTGGTCGGCCTTACGGTGTTCCATATATTAAGACTGGTGTTTCAATCCTAAGTACCTCGAAATCACAATCCGCAGAATCTCCGAAGTTCCTTCCCCGATTTGAAGGATCCGCTGATCGCGGTAAAATCTTTCAATATCGCTGTCTTTGAACAATCCATACGCTCCATGGATTTGCACTGCCTCATCGGCTACCTCCCTCGCAATTTCCGAACAATACAGTTTGGCTATGGCGGCCTCCCTGCCATAGGGCAACTGGTCATCCTTCATTTTGCAGGCTTTATAAAGGGTATTACGGGCCAGTTCAAGTTTCATGTCCATATCTGCCAGTTTGAAGGCTATCGATTGGAACTGGGCAATCGGCCGGCCAAACTGAACGCGTTTTTTGGCATATTCCAGGGCCAGTTCAAACGCACCCTGTGCCAATCCGAGTCCCATCGCCGCGATGGACAACCGTCCGCTGTCCAGGGTCTGCAGCATAATGCTGGCTCCCATCCCTCTTTTACCCAGGAGATTCTGCTCGGGAACCCTGCAGTTTTCAAAGTACAGCATCCCGGTATCCGCAGCACGCCACATCATCTTGTTGCTTATTTTCTCGCATCTGTAACCGGGCGTATCCCGGGGCACGAGGATCACGGACAGCTCTTTGTCGCCGTTACTCTTGCTGGTCACAACCTGTATGGTTGCGCCAAACGACAGGATGGATGCTGAATTCGTAATGAACATCTTGGTTCCGTTAATCACCCACTGGCCGTCCCTGAGAATTGCCTCTGTCTTTGTTCCCCGTGCATCGGAGCCCGCTGTTTCTTCGGTAAGTCCGAATGCCCACAATCTTTCGCCGGTGCAAAAGCCAGGCAAAAGCTCTTCCTTTTGCTTATCCGTTCCATATTGATATATGGGTCCTATTCCCAGGGAATTGTGAGAAGCTACGGTGGCCGCCTGCGAACTGTCAATCCGCGCAAGTTCTTCTACGGCGATTATATAGGATAGCGTATCCATATTCGTTCCCCCGTACTTTTCAGGCAGATTCATCCCGAAAAGCCCGAATTTTCCCATTTTCCGGGTTAACTCGGGTGAAAAAGTACTGGTTTCGTCAAGCTTTCGGGCAATTTCCCTGATTTCCTTAACGGCAAATTCACGGACTTTCAGCCTGAACTTTTCATGAGAAGGTGTAAGAAATGGATGCATCTATTTCAAATATTATTATATGTTGATTAACGCAATGGTTTAATAAAGATCAATGGTTCATCCTGCCTGACCTGGGCTCCGGCACTTGTAAGGATTTGCTGAACAGTGCCATCATGGGGCGCAAGTATACCATTTTCAAGTTTCATTGATTCAATGGTGATCAGATGATCGCCCTTGTTAACTCTTTCATTTATTTCCACAAATATCCGGTTTACCTTCCCCGGCAGGGGCGACCTTACCAGTTCCTGTTCTGAGCCGGAATCTTCTTCAAAAAGGCTGAAGTCAACGGTATCAAGCCGGTCGGACCGCCGGAGTTCATAGTCGAGGCCCTCTTTCGTAATAACAATAGCACCGTTTGATTCCGGGACATAGTAATACCGGCTTTTCACATCCTCCTGATAAAACGATATTTCGTTCGCCTCCACCCGGATATGGGTAATTGATTTTTTACTGTGATCATACCAGAGATCCGCAGAGTCGGCACCCAGGATCCGGTATTCGGCCTTACCCTTCAGGTTATTGTATATAAAACCTATTGCCGGCGTAATACGCCAGTAACCCAATGACTTCCATAAAGATGTTTGCTTGCTTTTCGCGGAAAACAAACAGATCAGGGCCCCTGCGGTGATCAGCTCCTGTATTTCAGTTTTTTTCTTTTGTGTGGAAATCAATACATTGAAAAGCTGGTATTTTTCCTGCAGGTAGGTTGTGCTCACTTCATTCCGCCTGTATTCCTCATCGGCCAGTATTGCCTGGATGAGCGGTATATTGTGACGGACACCGGTTATCACAATTTGCTGCAGGGCATGCTGCAACTGTTCAATAGCCTCCTCGCGATTTTCACCCCGGGCAATTACCTTGGAAACCAGGGGATCGAAATCGGGATAAATTACAGCGCCTGAAACAGCGGCCGATTCCGTTCTCACTGCAGGTAAAGAAGGTTCCCTGTAAAAATGTATTCTTCCGGGTGATGGCATCAGATCCCGTTCGGGATCCTCGGCATATATCCTGGATTCTATGGCATGGCCGCGGCATATGATTTCTTTCTGCGAAAAAGACAGCGGATTTCCTTCCGCCACGCGGATCTGTTCCTTTACCAGATCGATGCCCGTGATCATTTCGGTAATTCCGTGCTCCACCTGGATGCGGGTATTCATTTCAAGAAAGAAAAAATCACCGTTGTCATCGAGGAGAAATTCGATGGTGCCTGCATTGACGTATTTAACCGCGACGGCTATGGCAAGCGCTGCGTCAATTATTTCTTTCCGGATGTGGCCCGGAAGACTGGCAGCGGGTGCCTCTTCAATTATTTTCTGATGTCTTCGCTGGATGGAACATTCACGTTCAAACAAATGAACGATGTTACCGTGCATATCCCCGAAAATCTGAACTTCAATATGGCGCGGTGCATGAAGGTATTTTTCAACATATACCCTGTCATCGGCAAAGTACTGATATGCTTCATTCGCTGTGATTTCAAGAACATCGGTGAGTTCAGCGTGGGATTTTACGATCCGCATGCCCTTTCCTCCCCCTCCGGCCACAGCCTTTACCAGAACAGGATACTCAATGGTATGGCGAAGTTTGCTGATTTCAAGGGGTGTATCGATAATTTTATCAATGACCGGTATGCCCAGTCCGGATACAAAATGATGGGCCGCCAATTTATCACCCATTAGCCTGATAACTTCTTCGGACGGTCCTATGAAGCGAATTTGATTTTCTTTGCACGCCCTGGCAAAAAGGCTGTTCTCAGATAAAAATCCATAGCCCGGATGGATAGCGTCGGCACCCGATTTTTGGGCTAACCGGATGAGGGAATCCATATTGAGATAGGTATCCGAAAGTTGTCCATCTCCCAGGGAATAGCTTTCCGGGAATTGTTTCACCCAGGAGGATTCTGCTTCCTTGCCGGTGAATACGGCAACGCAGGGGATATTGAGAGATGCGGCGGCCCGTTTTACCCTCAGGGCAATCTCGCCGCGGTTGGCAATCAGGATTTTATGTATGGATTCCGGTTTCAACACAGTCTCCCTTTTTCTACCGGCCGGTCATCCAGCCGGGTTGTCGTTTTTCCAGGAATGCCTGGATACCTTCTCTTGCCTCATCCGAAACCCGTGGTCTCAGCCAGTATGGAAGCTGTTCTGGCCATCGTGGAAATGTCGGGCGCCGATCCGGTGAGGGAGCGGATCAATTCCTTTATTTTGAGCTGTGCATCCGGAGCTGCTTTCAGCAATTCGCTCAGCAGATCTTCATGAACCTGTTCAAACTGCTCATCGGGTACCGATCTGTTTACCAGGCCTATAGAAACCGCATCATGTCCGCTGAATTTTCTTCCGGTTAACAGGTATTCCATAATTTTACCGCTGGAACTTTTCCGAAGCAGATAGGGCGCCACAGTTGCCGGTATCAGCCCGAGTTTCACTTCGGAGAATGCAAACACTGTGGTGTTCGTTGTGACAGCAATATCTGAGGCGGATACGAGGCCGATCGCACCCCCGAGTGCGGCGCCATGGACGCCGGTAACGATAATTTTGGGACTTGTATACATGGCATGAAAACATTGCGCCAGCAGGGTACTTTCGCGGTAATTCTCTTCCCCGGATAAATCGCGTGCTTTTTGCATCCAGCCAAGATCGGCGCCGGCACAGAAAGAGGAACCCATGCCCCGCAAACTGATTATGCGGATATCCGGATTCGCGTTAATTTCTTCCAGGGTGGAAAAAAGTTCTTCCAGCATTTGTTTATCCAGCGCATTCCGGACTCCGGGCCGGTTTAACCATAAGCGGGCCAGGGGCCCGCTGATCTCATTGATAATTGTCCGGGTGTTTATCATATTTTACTGGTTACATGCGGTAAATGCCATTGGCTGGTTCAGAAAACCTCTTATTCAGTGACATGGCAATTCCCATAGCAATTATCTTCCGGGTATCCAGCGGATCTATGATGCCGTCGTCCCATATCCGGGATGTGCTGTAATAGGGAGATCCTTCACGATTATAAGTGTCGTAAATGGCGTTACCCGATTGAGCGGTAATCTGACGGTCAGCCTGATCTTCCTGTTTTCCGATACTTCCCAGGACAACAGCAGCCTGTTCGGCTCCCATCACTGAAATACGGGAACCCGGATACATAAAAAGCAGACGCGGATCATACGCTCTTCCGGCCATGGCATAATTACCTGCACCGTAGGAACCGCCAATAATTATTGTGAAACATGGGACCGATGAAGTGGCTACTGCATGCACCATTTTAGCTCCTTCTTTGGCAATTCCCCGGTTTTCGACCTCTTTGCCCACCATGAATCCATTGATGTTCTGAAGGAAGAGCATGGGAATTTTTCTGAAATTGCATAATTCGATGAAATGTGTTCCCTTAAGGGCTGACTCCGGATACAGGATGCCCATATTAGCCACTATTCCAACGGGATATCCCATAATCCTGGCAAAGCCGGTAACCAGTGTTGTTCCGTATCTGGCCTTGAATTCCTGGAACCGGCTTCCGTCCGTCAGCCGGGCGATTATTTCACGTGCATCCGGAATTTCACGGGACGAGAGTCCCAGCAAGCCATACAGTTCGGCCGGATCGTACAACGGTTCTTCCGGTACTGTTATTTGTATATCCTGTTTTCGGGGCGAAGGAAAGGTGGAGGCAATGTTCCGGCAAATACTGATAGCATGATGCTCATTCACTGCAAGATGATCCGCAACGCCCGATATAGAGGTATGAACAAGTGCGCCTCCCAGCTCTTCAGCCGTGACGATCTCACCTGTAGCTGCCTTCACCAGCGGAGGTCCCCCGAGAAAGATGGTTCCCTGTCCCTTAACAATCACCGTTTCATCGCTCATGGCGGGCACATAGGCTCCTCCTGCCGTACAGGAACCCATAACGGCGGATATCTGGGGTATTCCCATGGCAGAAAGCCGCGCCTGGTTATAAAAGATCCGGCCGAAGTCAAACCGGTCGGGAAAAACCCTGGCCTGCTCGGGCAGGAATATCCCACCCGAATCCACGAGATAAAAACAGGGTAAATTGTTTTCGAGGGCGATCTGCTGCGCCCGCAAATGTTTTTTTATGGTTTCACCCACGTAGGTGCCACCTTTTACTGTTGCGTCGTTGGCAACAATTACAGTTTCCCTGTCGTGTATAACGCCAATACCCGTAATTATACCGGCTCCGGGGAAATCATCATCATACTGGCCGAAAGCTGCCAGGGGAGATAATTCAAGAAAAGGGGTATTTTCATCCACTAAAAGGTCAATCCTTTCCCGGGCCATCAGTTTGCCCCGGGATTGATGTTTTCTGACCGATTCCGGGCTTCCGCCACGGGTTTTTGCCCTGACGGTTGCATGCAGATCATCCACCAGGGCACTATATTCCCGTACCCGTGATCTGAATGCCGCTGAACCGGATTTTGTATTTGATTTAAGGACGTCCACATTCATGTTATCTCGACTGGAGTAACATACACCGGTCGCAATTGTTCATCCGGCGCATTCATGGACCTCATTCGTAACAATTCGCTGCTGATATTCGTAAATTATAGAAAAAATTACCCATGACAACCCAACCTCAGGTAAAACGAAAGCAGAAAAAGTACAACTTGCCCGTAATTGGATATTTCGGCGATAAAAACGTCAGGTTCAATTCCATACTACAGGCTGAAAGCATCACTGGTGTAAATTACAATCTCATATTTGAAGCCTGCATTGGCAAGATTTACCGTGCCGGGAATATTATCTGGGAATTTGAGAAAGGAAATCACTTTATTAAGTACAAGGCTTACTATCTCCGGATCAGGGAGAAAATCAAGGAACTGGAAGGGAAGCACGGGAAGTGAGAAGGGACGAGTGACGAGGGACAAGTGACAGGAAGAAGGGAAATCCCGTCAGGGATCAGATGTCGGTAGAGATGAGAGATGAGTAGAGGTAGAGATGAGAGATGAGTAAGGAGTATTAGGAGAATCCTTTAAGAGTTAAAATATTGATAGAAAAGAGGACCTCCGGGATTTTTAAAAATCCGGAGGTCTTTTGTCTAGTTATCTGATCTCTTGCCCCTTGTCATTTTTCATTATTCCTTGTTCATTTCTTCTTATTCATTGTTTTCTAACACTCTTAGCTCTTACCTTTCAGCTCTTCACTTCCTTCTGCATCCTTGTCCCTTGTCCCTTTTTTTTTACTATTTTTAGAACGTGAAACCCGAGAAATGGACGAACCAGAGGTAATGAACGGACCGGAAATAATGCCTGACGCCGCTGTGGCGGATAGCACCCCTGTGGTAAAGAACTGGCGTTATTATGGAAGAAAGGCGCTGATCATATTGAAATGGACCGCTGTATTTTTCTTCGGTTCCACCCTATTTATGGAAGTGCTGTTTACATTCATAAATCCGCCGATTACACCCCTGATGATAACCCGGGTATTCGAACAAAAAATGAATGGCAAAAAAGCCAAATTGCATAAAAAGTGGATGCCTATTGAGAAGATCTCCCCATACATGGCCCGTGCAGTTGTAGCTTCAGAAGACAACCGTTTTCTTGAACACTGGGGGATCGATGTGCAGGCTATTGAAAAAGCGGTTCAATATAACAAGCGCCATAAACGGAAACATGGTGCCAGCACAATTACCCAGCAGGTAGCGAAGAATGTTTTTCTATGGCCGGCCCGAACCTGGTTACGCAAAGGATTTGAGCTCTACTTTACCGTTACAATTGACCTGATATGGAGTAAACGGCGGATCATGGAGGTGTATCTGAACGTAATTGAAACCGGTGATGGAGTCTATGGAACAGAAGCGGCCGCCAGGGACTATTTTCACAAATCAGCGAAAAACCTCACCAAGGCCGATGCAGCCCTTATTGCGGCCTGTTTGCCAAATCCGCGGAAGCGAAATCCCGCGGCACCCACCCCTTACCTGCTCCGGCGGCAGGCACGGATCCTGAACCTGATGAATAAGATCGGTGAGGTGAAGTTTTAGCAGTTGCTGAACATCCTCCGCACCCGGGACACCCGGCACCGGTGACACCCTTCGGCGGATTGATCATCCGGTACAGGCTGAAAAGTATATACGCCATTGCCGAAGCGATCAACAAATAGGTTATAATATCCTGGACCATACCTTTAAAATCAAATAAAAAATTTACCAATCTGGAATACAGCCAGGGAAACAAACCAGGCCAGTCCCGTTGTATATAAAACCGAAAAAGCTGCCCATTTCCATGATCCGGATTCCTTATAAATTGCCGCCACGGTGGCAATACACGGAAAATAGAACAGGGTGAAAAGAATAAAGGACAGGGTTGCCAGGGGACTATAGACCGGTTTCCCCTTATTGACCCCACTGGTGTATTTTGCACTTTTTATCTTTTCCTGCAGGGACGGTGCAGATTTATCATTTTCGTTTGCCTGGTAAATCACACCCATGGTACTCACAACTATTTCTTTTGCTGCTACCCCCGTAACAAGGCATACTCCCATTTTCCAGTCGAATCCCAGCGGCCTGATCAGCGGTTCAATTGTTTTACCTATCCGGCCGATATAAGATTTTTCCTGGTGCTCAGCTTTCATGCTGCTGTTAAGAGCCTGAAGCTCTCTTTCCTTGTTTTGCTGAAGAATTTGAGCCTGGACCGGATCAGTTACCTGTAAGGCCTGAACTTCATATTTCTTTTCGACCTCCCCCTTCCGGGCACCGTAATCCTTTGTATAATTTATGTTTACGGGATAATGTCCCAGCGCCCAGATCAGGATAGAGGCAATCAGGATCACGCCCCCCATCTTCTTTATATATTGCGAGGCTTTCGACCACATATGTTTGGTGGTTGACCGCATGGTTGGCATCCGGTACGGTGGCAATTCCATAACGAACGGTGCATCGGCGGCACGAAAGAAGGTATTTTTAAAAAGAAGGGCAACCACGATTGCCATTATTATTCCCGCCAGGTAAATACCAAACAGGAAAGTTCCGCTGTGGTGGGGAAAAACTGCCCCAATGAGTAATAAATACACAGGAAGACGGGCGCTGCACGACATAAAGGGATTGATCAGCATGGTGAGAAGCCTGTTATTACGGCTTTCAATCGTGCGGGTGGCCATGATAGCCGGAACATTGCAGCCAAATCCCATGACGAGGGGGATAAATGATTTTCCATGCAGCCCGATCTTATGCATCAGCTTGTCGGTCATGAACGCGGCCCGGGCCATATAGCCCGTATCTTCCATGATGGAAATAAAGAAAAAGAGGATCAGGATATTAGGAAGAAAGACAATGACTCCCCCCACGCCACCGATAATTCCTTCGGAGATCAGTAATTTCAGCGATCCGTCGGGCATAAGACTGTTAAATGCGTTCCCGGCAAGGGCCACTCCCTGCTCGATCCAGTTCTGCGGATAGGCCCCAAGCGTAAAAGTGAATGAGAACATGATCCAGAGAAAAACCAGGAACACAGGAAATCCAAGGTATTTATTGGTCAAAAGCCGGTCAATCCGGTCGGAATGTGTTGCTTTACTGCGTGGGGCCGCTTCAAACGTTTCCCTGAGTGCACCAAAAATAAACCCGTAGCGCGCATCCGTAATAACCGATTCCACCGTGTCATTCATCAGGGATTCGATTCTCCCCGATTCATATTTTGCAGACGTTAAAATCTCCTGATGCCGCTGGAAATTTACAAGCAGGGATTCAATATGCCTGTCTCTGTTCAGCAGGCGCAAAGCTATAAACCGGGCAGGAACCCCGTCGACAAAATCACTGTTGGCAATACCCTTAATTTTTTCCCGTATTCGCTTTACGCTTTGCTCTACTTCTGTCCCGTAATTAATATTTATATTCCTCTGAATCCGGTTCTTACCGGTATATACGTCGATCACGTTCTGAAATAACCTGTGAATGCCTTTACCGCGGGCACCTACAGTGGGCACAAAGGGTATTCCAAGCATACTTCCGAGGGCCCCGTGATCAAATTTGTCATTACTCTTTTCCAGCTCATCGTACATGTTCAATGCAACCACAACTTTTACATTCATGTCGATGAGCTGCGTTGTGAGATACAGATTGCGTTCCAGGTTGGCCGCATCAACAATATTAATGACCACATCGGGGCGTTGTTCCAGGATAAATTCCCTTACATACAGTTCTTCAGGGGAATATGCAGATAAAGAATACGTTCCGGGTAGATCCGTCAATTCAAAAGTAAACTCACCCAGCTTAAATGTGGCTGTTTTTGAGTTAACCGTAACACCCGTATAATTGCCTACATGCTCGCGTGATCCGGATGCATAATTGTAAATGGTAGTCTTGCCTGCATTGGGATTCCCGACCAGCGCAACCCGGATTATTTTGCCGGTATTATTATCATGCACCTGGACATTATCTATCTTCCGAAAACCCGTTGATTGCCGTTTCTGCAATATCTATCTCGGCAGAAACATCGATCAGCGAAGCCTCATGCCTGCGGAGAGAAACATTATAGCCCATGAGACTAAATTCAACCGGATCATTCAGCGGAGCATTTTTGACGACAGTGATTTTTTTTCCTCTCACAAAACCCATTTCGCCAATGCGCTGCCTGAACGCACCTTCTCCTCTTACCCTGCGGATGTATACACTCTCCCCTGTTTCAATATCACTAAGCCGTGACTTACCCGTCATATAGAAAAATAAGGGCAAGTATACCTATTAATTATGCCGCGGTCAATACCCATAAATAGGGAAAAATAAAGAATAGTTTTTCCATATTTTGAACAAAAATGGCATCTTCTTTGTCGTTATTTTTATATCTTTAGGATTACGAGGAAAAAAACCGTGGGCAGCAACGAAAATATATATGATAAAATAAAGGAATTTCTGGGAACAATGACCGGAAATGTGGCTGTACTGGAGCAAAAAATTGATGCGGATCTTCAGGTGGAATACAATCGCATGGCAGAACAGGATATGGATATTTCCAATGAGGAAGAAATTCTGCAAAAGAAAGATACATTAAGAAGTCCCGGTTATTCAATCGATTACAAAAAGAAATACCTGATTGAACTGGCGAAGATCGGTTCGGTTGAATCCTTTAAGATCCTGGAGAATTACCTGGCCTTGCCGGATGAAGAATTGAGAGAATGGGCATTGCTTGCCTATCAGGAAAACAAAATGTTCCTGGAAAGCAGTTTATTGGATGAAAATCAGGTTCTTATTTCTACCGGACTGGGCGGTAAAGGTTTAAAGCTTCGGTATTTCACCGTGCTGCAGACCCTGACCGGAAGGGTTTTTTCAAACTATGAAAAAAAACTGGTCAAATCGGAAATGCAATTCGGTCTGAAAAGCAACCACGGTGAACTGGAAAGTATTCATTTCAACAAGGAATTCTGCAGGATCTTATCCGTTATTCCCTTACAGATCCCTATCCAGGCCTTATTCGATAAAGTGATTGAAGAATGCAATCTGTATGGAAATTTCATTGACCAGGAATGCCTGATCACGAATGTGAAAATATTGTCGGGCAAGCAGATAAGAAATCTAATGTCCCGTACAACACATTAAAAAACCCGGATATACAACTTACCCGGGTTTTGTTTTACATACCGTGTTATCCCTTTCTCTGCTTATCCTCTACGTCAACACTTTCGAGATCTTCAAAATCAACACTGGTATAATCCTCTGTTCCTTCTGATGCATGATGAATTATTTCTTCATTCACACCCTGTTCACTGGATTTTACATTTTTAATGTAGTCAATGACTTCTGTAAATCCATCTGCAAATTTTTCAAAATCTTCCTTGTATAAAAAGATCTTGTGTTTTTCAAAGAAAAAGCGGCCGTCTTTCTGGAAACGTTTTTTGCTTTCGGTGATTGTCAGGAAATAATCGTTGCGTTTGGTGGCCTTTACATCAAAAAAATATGTCCTCTTTCCGGCTCTAACTGCCTTTGAATATATCTCCCGGTGCTCGGAGTCTTCAAAGGCATCGTTTTTATCTATTCTTTCATCCATCATAAATTAGGGTATTTTGTAGTTGTAGAGTTTAAATGCATCTCAAAAATAAATATTTTTTTTTTTGAACATTCATTTGATTGACTGTATTATCATTTTTTTGACGAAAAACAAGTTATCGCAGAGACAAGGATATTGTTGAAAATATTCAAAAAATACATTTACTTTGCAGCACTTTAACCAGGAATATCTCAAAAACTCATACAGAACGTTCTTTCAATTATGATCAGCAGAAGGATTATACGAATAAAAATTTTACAGCTCCTGTATGCTTACTTTCAAAGTGCCGAGAGTTCATTGAATAAATCAGAAAAAGAATTATTCTTCAGCATCCAGAAAACATATGACCTCTATCACTACCTGTTGTCGCTGATCGTTGAAATAGCCGATTATGCGAACTCCCGGATAGAGATAGCCCTCCAGAAAAAAATCCCTACACGGGAGGATCTGAATCCAAATACGAAATTCGTTGATAATTTAGTTATCCAGCAGATCCGCACAAACAGGCAGCTTAACCAGTATTTAAGCAAGACAAAACTAACCTGGGTAAATAGTCCGGATCTGATCAAAAAGCTGCACAACAGTATCCGGATGGCTCCTTTTTTCAAGGAATATATGGAGAGCACCGAAAGGAGCTATGAAAGCGATCTGAAAGTCATTCTTGAAATTTATACCAGCGAGATCATCAACTTTGAAAATCTCTACCAGACTTTAGAAGAGCAGAGTATTTACTGGAATGATGAGGTTGAATTTGTGATCAGCATGATCACGAAAACGCTGAAGGCATTTAAGCAAAAAGACGCTGAAAATGCTGAACTGATGCCCCTTTTCAAAAATGATGACGACCGTGAATTTGCACGGGACCTTTACCGGAATGCTATTATGCATAAGGAGGAATACAGGGAACTGGTGGAATCGTTTACTGAAAACTGGGATATAGAACGCGTGGCTTTTATGGATTTCCTGATCATTGAAATTGCCATCACGGAAGCCGTCGTTTTTCCTTCCATCCCCACCCGGGTAACCATTAATGAATTCCTTGAAATCGCCAAATTTTACAGCACGGAAAAAAGCAGCGTATTCATCAACGGTTTGCTCGATAAGATATTCAGGCACCTGAAAGAACAACGCCAGATTGTAAAAACAGGCAGGGGTCTGATTGGTGAAAACGAAGAGTGATCTTCCAGTCCCTTCATTATTGCAGAGTTAATAATTTTGTTGTTACTTTGCGTTTCATATTTAGGGATGAATTAATTGTGAATTTCCTGATTATTAATATAATATAAATTTAAGATGAGTAATTTATTAAGCGTTGTTCTTATGAGCCAGCCCGCATCCGGACAGGCAGGCAGTCCATGGTCATCCCTTGTACCCCTGCTGCTGATCATGGTTGTTTTTTACTTTTTCCTGATCCGTCCGCAGATGAAAAGACAGAAAGAATTAAAAACTTTCAGGGAATCACTGAAAAAAGGTGACCGTATTGTAACGGCCGGTGGTATATATGGCAAGATCAATAACATCTCCGATCATTTCATCACGGTTGACGTGGGAAATAACATTCTGCTGAAAGTTGACAAAAGTTCAGTTCTGCGTGACACTACTGACATTGAAAATCAACCGCAGTCATAACATGAATAACCAGAGTTTAAGGTATATTTGCCATATACTTTAAACTCTTTTTCATTTGAGTAGTATCGAAAACAAAGGAAAGATCTGGCCGGGCTACTTTTTAAAATATTACAGGCTCCTGGCGGATGTGCGCTCACCGGTCCACAACAAGCTGATCACTTTCCTGTTTTTCGTTCTGGTTTCCACAGGCTTCTGGTTCGTGCGATCGCTCGGCCAGCAGTATGAAACCAATGTTTCTTACCCGGTAAAATATACCGATTTTCCTGAAAATAAGGTTCTGATCGGCGATATTCCTCAAAAATTAACGCTCAGGGTGCGCGCCAGCGGTTTTAGTATTCTGAAATGCAGGCTCAATCTGAATATCATCCCCTTGCGATTTAATGTGAATTCCTATGCCATGAATAATACAGGAAAGGATACCTATGTTGTCATAACGGGGAATATCAGGGACATGCTTTCCGAGGAACTTGACCAGATCAAGATCCTCAGTATCTCACCTGATACATTATTTTTCAGGCTGACTGACATCATCACCAAAAAGGTGCCTGTTATGCCGGCACTAAAATTACATGAGCGGTTTTATCAGAAACAATTTACACAAAACGGGGATATACTTGTATCGCCCGACAGCGTTACGGTGTCCGGTCCGGATAATGTTGTCAGTTCAATACATTTTATTGCCACACAACCGCTTTACTTCACAAACCTCACCGATACGGTGACTACTTACTGCAAACTGGAACCCGTTAAATCGCTGACCTATTCGGTGCAGAAAGTAAAAGTTGTGTTACCTGTGGACAGGTTTACAGAAGTTGAGGATAATTTTCCGGTTCAGACCGTCAATGTGCCGGACAGCCTCACCATGATCGCAATTCCCGGCCAGGTAAAAATAACCTACCACATATGCCTCAGCAATTATCAGCAGATGCTGCACAATCCGCTATTGCCGAGAATTAATTACAAGGATATAGCGGCTGCACATTCAGGCCGCTTGACCGTATATTTAGCCGACACACCCCGGGTGATCAGCAATGTAAGGGTAAATCCGCATGAAATCGAATTCCTAATTACCCGTAAATGATCAAAGTTGGCATTACCGGTGGAATTGGAAGCGGAAAATCGCTGATCTGCAAGGTTTTTTCAATGTTAGGTGTTCCGGTTTATAACGCCGATGACAGGGCCAGGTACCTGATGGGACACAATGCAGAGATCAGAAAGGATTTGATTTCTGTTTTTGGTGAAGAGATTTATACCGGAGAAGAACTGAACAGGTCGCGACTGGCAGACTATATTTTTGAGGATCCCGGCCTGCTTGCCAGGGTAAATAAAATTGTCCATCCGCGGGTAGGCGATGATTTCGTACACTGGTGCAAATCATATTCACAGGTGCCCTTTATTATACAGGAAAGTGCAATCCTTTTTGAAAGCAACGCTTTTCAATTATTTGATTATGTAATTCTTGTCACTGCCCCGCAGGAGATCCGGATTCAAAGGGTTTTAGACAGGCCGGATACTGACAGGGAAAAAATCCTGAGAATTATGAAAAATCAATTACCGGAAGATGAAAAAATAGCACGTTCACATTTTGTTCTTAAAAATGATGGAACCACCCTGATACTGCCCCGGATCTTATCAATTTACACAGAATTGAGCAATAAATTATCTAACAGAAAGGAATGAAAAAATTCAGCAAATGGATCGGTGTCGGGCTTGGATGGACAATCGGCGGGCCGATTGGTGCAATAGTCGGTTTTGCATTCGGTTCGTTGGTGGATGCATCCAATATCGAACAGTTTGAACATAAAAGGATTGATACAACTACGGGCGATTTTGTGTTGAGTCTGCTTGTATTAATGGCAGCCGTCATGAAAGCGGACCATAAGGTTGTGCATTCCGAGCTGTCCTTTGTAAAACAATACCTGGTGAGGGCTTTCGGGGAAGAAGAAGCACTTGAAATGCTGAGGATGCTGCGCGACATACTAAAACAGGATATTCCGCTAAAAGAAGTCACTTACCAGATTAAAGGCCGGATGGATTATCCGTCCAGACTGCAGCTGCTTCATTTGATCTATGGGCTTGCCCAGGCAGACGGTTCAATTAATATACACGAAATGACTGTAATTGAGCAGATTGCTTACGATCTGGGTATCAGCAGTGCAGATATCAATTCGGTTAAAAACATGTATTTCAGATCAGCAGACTGGGCATACCAGGTCCTGGAAATTGATCCACAGGCAAATACGGAAGAAATCAAGAAAGCTTACCGGCAACTGGCCCTTAAAAATCATCCCGATAAGGTAGCTTACCTTGGAGAGGATATCCGAAAGAATGCACAGGAAAAATTCCAGAAAATAAGCGAGGCATATGAAACGATTAAAAAGGAGAGACAGATAAATTAAGCGCTTCGCGATTAAAACAAAAACATGGCAATTATTTGATTGTGATTAAGAAATTGTATTTTTGCACCATATTGTATCTAATTAATAAATGATGGATTTAAAGGAAATTATGTCCGTATCCGGACAAAGCGGGCTCTTCAGGTTTATTTCACAAGGCCGGAATGGTATCATTGTAGAATCATTTACCGACAAAAAAAGGAGCTTTGTTAATGCTTCCAGCAAGGTTAGTTCCCTTGAAGATATTGCAATTTTTACCAGTGAAGAGGAAGTTCCGCTTAAACAAGTCCTTAAAAGCATTTTTGAACACGAAAAGGGAGGTTCCGCACCCGATCCTAAATCTTCACCGGCGGAATTAAAGGCATTCATGGAAAAAATATTGCCGACCTATGATCAGGAAAGGGTTTATGTTTCAGATATCAAAAAACTGGTTACCTGGTACAATACATTGCTGTCGCTGAACATGCTCAGTTTTGAAGAGGAGCCTGCTGCTGAAAAAGAAGCGGGTGAACCGGCGGCTGAAGAAACACCAAAAAAAGTCCCGGCGCCTAAGAAAAAGACCAGTAAGCCCAAAACTCAAAAATAATCTTACCGGTTTTCGTTCGGATTCGAACACTAAAATCGCGAAATCAAACACTTTTACAATCCCCGCAGCATCGGTAAATTCTATGTAGTTTACTGATTATTTGCATGTTGTTTTGTTTGGCATATTTTATGGATGGTAGATAGTAACGTGATAAAACGTAACATCTACTGCAATGAAAACGCAAACTAACATCGGGAAATCAAAAAAATGGGCCATCCCTTTTATTGTCCTGATGGCCGTTTCTGCAACTTTATACGCACAAGCTTCTGTAAAAGGAGGTTACGACCGGGAAGTGGTTACGATGGTTGAGCAGGCATGGGATAATTTCGACCAGCTTGCCGCTAGACAAACCCGTGTTGCTTGTTGAGAGTACACAGGACAGAAAAGATGAACTGACCTCAAATCCCCGGTCAGGTAAGGATTTAATGCAGGTTGGATATTATCAGAATTCCAGGCATACCGCATGGTATAAAATCAGGAATATCGTAACAAAAAAGCCGGCGGTAAAATGCAATGCCTGTACAAAGGTGGTTTCTACGCCGTATGTGGTGTATCTGAAGCCCCAGGTCAAATAGAGGGACGAGGGACGAGGGACGAGCAAGAAATCTTACGATTGTACGATAATTTACGATTTACGATTTACGATTTGACGATTGCGCGGAGCGCATACGGTATTGTAGAAATAAAATGAGGAACCCTCCCTCGCATTTTGTAGAAAACAAATAGGGTTTTTGATTGATAAACAGGTCTTATTTATAAAATATAGGTTTTAGGTTTTCAGGTTAGAATTTGGTTAATAATAGGTTAGAAAAGGTTAGTATAGTTTTTAGGTTAGTTTTTATGATTTGGTTAGATTAGGGTTATGATTGAGACAATCTCCCGGGAAACCGCGGAGATTGTTTCTTTTCAGGCAAACCTCAAAATTACCTCAAACAGTTTTTCCATTGTAAAAGGTTTAATAAGAACCGCACTGCATCCGGCTTTTATTGCCTTATCCTGCTCTTCACTGCTTTTTCCGGCTGTCTGTGCAATAATGGGAATATCCCGGTTTGACTGCCTTATTTTTCTCGTAACTTCCGTTCCGTCCATATCAGGCAATTGAATATCCATAAGGATCAGATCAGGTTGCCGGCTGCTGAATCTTTCCAACGCCTCTGATCCGTTGCGGGCATGGACCAGGTTGCATTTGGTAAGCATGAAAAGCTGGTTCAGATAAAGAAAGCTCATATCATCGTCCTCAACAACCAGTACCGTTTTGTTTTCCAGATTTGGGAAGGACATAAAGAACCTTATGATTAATGTAAGCGTAAAAGTATAAAAAATCGTACTTTTAACCGCCAAAAAAGCAGTAAACCATGCTTAAAGCACAATAAGGATCAGTATGAAAGTAAGTCGGATTCAGAAAATAAAGAATTTCTTTGAAAATGATATCTGGAAAATATCCATTAAAGATAAGCATCCGGTATTCAGTTTTCTTGTTAAGCAGGGCAGAATACTGATCATATCTGTACGGGGTTTCAATGAGGATAAAATACAATTAAGGGCGTCGGCCTTATCCTTCTATACGCTGATTTCCATCGTACCCATTCTTGCTCTTATCTTTGGAATTGCACAGGGTTTTGGACTTGAGGATTATCTGAAAGCCACATTGAGCCAAAAATTTCAGGAGCACCAGGATATGCTCAAAATATTGCTGGGATTTGTGGAAAAGTACCTTGGCCGCATAAACGGAGGATATATCACCGGGGTTGGTCTGCTGATCCTGTTCTGGTCGGTTATGCAAGTGTTGGGCAATATTGAAAGTTCATTTAATGGCATCTGGAGAATAAAAAAATCCAGAATGATAAGCCGCAAATTTACCGATTATATTTCCCTCCTTGTTATTGCCCCGGTATTACTGGTTATTGCCAGCAGTTTCAATGTATCCCGACTGGAAAGCATATCCGACAGCATTCCATTTCTCCGGTACCTTGATTCATTTTTGAAGTTGATGGTTACCGTTTTATCATTCACCCTGATCTGGTTCGTGTTCACTTTAATTTACATTGTTATACCCAATACAAAGGTAAAATTTGTTCCTGCTTTGATTGCCGGAATTCTCGCAGGTACCATGTTTCAGCTCCTGCAATGGGGATACGTTAATTTCCAGTCCCTTCTTTCAAGTTATGGTGCCATTTATGGAACCTTTGCGGCTCTTCCGCTATTCATGATGTGGCTTGAGCTCAGCTGGCTGATTGTTTTGCTGGGAGCAGAAATATCCTATGCGTATCAGAATGCCATTCATTATGAGCAGGAAGCAGAAGGAACTCATGTAAGCCTCAAGGATAAAAAAATTTTCATGCTGATGGTAACAAAAAAAATTATCCGGAATTTTGTAGAAGGACGCCCGGCAATGAATGCATCGGAAATTGCTCTTGACCTGGCCATACCGGTAAGGCTTGTTCGCGATGTAATTTACGTCCTGCTGAGTTCAAAGATCATCATTGAAACATTCAACCAGGAACTTCGTGAGGTATGCTATCAGCCTGCCCTTGATCCGTCTGTGATATCCGTGAGTTATGTTATTGACGAAACAGATAAACTGGGCCACCAGGTAAACTTCGATAACGAATCCCCTGAAAAGGAAAAAATATCCGCTATTGTCGAATCCTTCTATGATGATCTGCGGCAATCGCCGAAGAACGTTCTTCTGAAGGACTTGTAGGAGGAAGTTCTGCAGTTCTGCGGTTCTGCGGTTCTGCGGTTTTCGGGATTGATTACTGGAATTCCTTCGATAAATTTAGATATGTAAAAAGTCGTGCAGTTACGCAGTCATGTAATCAGCCGCGTCAGCCCATCTTCAAATCTTCAAATCTTCAAATTGTCTTCATTCTTCCTTATCCCTTGTCCCTCGTCCCTGCTTAAGTATTCGTGTATCTCCCTGGCTGCGCGTCTTCCGTCTCCCATGGCAAGGATGACGGTAGCGCCGCCCCTTACGATGTCACCACCGGCAAACAATCCGGGAATGCTCGATTGCATGGTCCCTTCCGTCAGATTGATCGTTCCCCATTTGCTGACGCTGAGCCGGGGAGGCTCTGTGCAATCAAAGGATTGGGAGATACACCAATGCTGACAATGACGAGATCCGCATCAAGCAGGTACTCCGAGCCCTCAACCGGAACCGGCTTTCTCCTGCCCGAAGCATCGGGTTCTGCCAGTTCCATGCGCTGAAGCCGGATTTTATTTACGTGTCCCTTTTCATCCGCGAGATATTCAACCGGGGAATTGAGGTTCATGAACTCAATTCCCTCTTCCAGGGCATGCTTTATTTCTTCCTTTCGGGCCGGCATTTCATCAAAGGACCGCCGGTAGATGATCATGGCTCTTTCTGCGCCCAGCCTGCGTGCAGTCCTTACCGAATCCATCGCGGTATTTCCGCCCCCGATCACAGCCACATTCCGGCCAAAGTATACCGGGGTATCATGGTCTTCCCTGGCTGCACCCATCAGGTTAACCCGGGTAAGATATTCATTGGAAGAAAGCACTCCGTTAAAATTTTCTCCCGGGATATTCATGAAATTTGGCAAACCGGCTCCACTCCCCACGAAAAAAGCCCGGAATCCCTGGTTTGTCAGGTCCTCAAAAGACAGTGTCCTGCCGACAATAAAATTGCGCACAAATTCAACCCCCATCTTTTTCAGGTTTTCGATTTCCGTATCTACTATTTCATTCGGCAACCTGAATTCAGGAATTCCATACTTCAAAACACCGCCCAGTTCATGCAATGCCTCAAAAACGGTGACGCAATAACCCAGCCGGGCCAGATCCCCTGCCGCTGAAAGTCCTGCCGGACCTGAACCCACTACCGCAATTTTTGTATTATTGCTGCAGGCTGTAGCCGGAACAAATATTTTTCCGGAATGCATTTCATAATCGGCTACAAATCGCTCCAGATGCCCGATGGCCACAGGCTCTTTGTGCATCTTATCGGCATAAATACATTTTGCTTCACACTGTATTTCCTGCGGGCATACCCTGCCGCAGACGGCTGGAAATGCACTGGCCGATTTAATGATCCTCGATGCCTCCAGGAAATCACCTTTTTCAACACATTTGATAAAACCGGGGATGTCAATTCCAACAGGGCATCCGCTGATACAGGTAGGATTTTTGCAGTCGAGACACCGGCTGGCTTCCATTCTTGCCAGCTCAGGTGACAATCCCCTGTTCACCTCGATATATCCCTTGCTTCTTTCCTTCGGATCAGCCTCAGGCATCGCTACGCGTGCCTTTTTGCTGCGTTCCGAAGGCTTCAGGTCCTGCCTGAGCTTTTCACGCCATCCCTCATCCCTGGAGGTAATATCCTGATTATTTTCCGACATAGTCTTTCGTCCTGTTAAACTTCACTCTAGTCCCTGGTCCACGATCCCCGGTCCCCGGTCTCCGTTGCACCCGGGGTTATTCAGATTAAAGCACTTCGTGCTTGTTTCGCTTCCATCCCATGCCCCGGGTAAATGCGGGATTATTGCGATTAAGGACTCGTCTTCCTCAATTTTAACTTTTAGTTTTTAGTTTTTATCTTTTATCTTTTAGTTGTTATCCAGATATTGCTGAAACAATATTTTTTCCTCTTCTTTATATCCGCCAAGACGCATCAGCAACTCATCGAAATCTACTTCGTGTGCGTTGAACTCAGGGCCATCCACGCAAACGAATTTTGTTTTTCCACCCACACTCACCCGGCAGGCGCCGCACATTCCGGTTCCATCCACCATAGTCGCATTCAGACTGGCCATGGTAGGTATATTGTATTTCGCGGTAAGCAGGCTGCAATATTTCATCATGATGGCCGGTCCGATGGTAAGCGCCATATCGATCTTTTCCCTCGCGATCACTTCTTCCATTCCCCGGGTGACAATTCCCTTATTTCCGTAAGAGCCATCATCCGTCATAATGATCACCTCATCTGAACTGGCCCGCATTTCAGGTTCAAGAATGATGAGATCCTTTGTACGGGCAGCAAGGACTGTTATGATGCGGTTCCCTGCTTCGTGCATTGCTTCCACGATAGGCAGGAGGGGCGCTACCCCTACCCCGCCGCCGGCACAGAGAAGCGTTCCTATTTTGCTGATGTGAGTTGGATGTCCCAGGGGACCTACCACATCCGTTATTTCATCACCAACTTCCAGGTTGCATATCTTATGACTGGTGACACCAACTTTCTGGATGATGAGTGTAATTGTTCCTGTGTCTGTATTCGCCTTGGCAATTGTCAACGGGATCCGTCTCCCCCTTGCTTCCAAGTTTCAGAATAACAAAGTGCCCTGCCTTTCTCTTTTGAGCAATCAATGGGGATTCTATTTCGAATTCAACTACGTTGACGGACAGATATTTTTTGGCGACAATACGATTCATGCGAAGCAGGATAAAAAATGAAAACGGACAAAAATAACCATTATATGACAGGTATGCTAATTATTGGCATACTCCTGTATAAAGCAATATAATATTAATGGATTTTATTACCTTTTTATACTGTTTTGAGTTAACAATTATTCCTGCATATCTGTTATTTGTGTTGTAGAATTCAACCTAAAAAACTCTGTGAGATGAAAAATCAGGCCATACGAATGTTATTTACCTTGTTGATGTCAACAGGATTGCTTTTTGTTTCCTGCAAAAAGGACGATAATTCGCCTACCAAAGCTTCAAATCTCTATTTTACGGCTTATGATGATAATTTAGTTGGCAAAGTTGATCTGAATTTTGCACCCCCTTCAAAAACCACCCTGTTTTCCGGATCTGACGGCATAACCACCCCGGAAGGAATCAGCCTTACAAAGGACGGATATCTGATCGTTGCAGAAGAAAGTAATAACAGGATAGTAAAGATGAAAAAGGATGGAACCGGTGATGTCGTTGCCTTGTATGATAGTACTGACGGGGTAAATATACCCACTGCCGTCGCTGTGGATAACTCAAACGGGAACCTGTACTGGTGCAATTCAGGTACAGGACAGGTATTACGCGGAACTGTCACCGGATCTGCCCCGCCCGTGCCGCTTTACGGTGGACAGGCTGTTCTGGCCTATGCGTATGGACTGGCGATCGACAAAAAGAACAATAAATTGTTTATCAGCGATTTTGATCAGTATATCAAGTCAGGTAATCTGGATGGAACCGGGACCCCGGCGATTGTATGGGACAATGTTAAATACACATCCATGAGTTCCCCTTCCAATATATATCTTGACACGGATGCGGGAAAGATCTACTGGTGTGATGAAAATGCCGACGAAGTGGTTGAAGCCAATCTGGATGGCACCGGTACACCGGTTGTTCTTTTTGATAATTCAGATGGCGTTGACCGTCCGGATGGTGTTTTCGTGGACAAGTCAGCCAAAAGAATTTACTGGACAGAAACGAATGCAAATGTTATTGCCAGGGGAAACCTTGACGGGACAGGAGAGCGGCAGGTGCTTATCACCAGTATAGTGCCTTATGCGATTGTCCTGGAATAAACCGAGGATTACCTCTTTACACGTGCATTGCCTTCCCATATGCTCCATACCTGTTCTTCATCAGCGGGTTGAGCATAATCGGTGAGAAATGTAGTAGCCAATGCACCGCATGCCCAGCCAAACTGAATCCACTTTTCCGGCATCCCAGCCTTTCAGCATGGCATAAAGCAGTCCACCCACAAATCCATCTCCTCCACCAATCCGGTCGAGAACACTGATTTCCCGGGGTTCGACGAAATGCCATTGATCTTCAGCAAGTAAAATAGCTCCCCACATGTGGCTGTTGGTATTAATAACCTGCCTGAGTGTGGTTGCATATACCGAAGTATAGGGAAATACCTTTTTTACATTTTCAATCATTAACCTGAACCCTTCAATATGGTTTGCTATGTCTTTACCCCCGGTTTCCGGACCCTTAATTCCCAGACAAAGCTGGAAGTCTTCTTCATTACCCACCAGTATATCGGAAACAGAAGCGATCTCTGTAAAAATTTCACGTAAGTTCTTTTTCCCGGTTCTTCCAGAATGAAGCCCTGTAATTCAGGTCAAAGGAAATGAGAGTGCCGTGTTTCTTTGCAGTTCTGGCCAGTTCAAGACAAAAGGCACCGGTATGAGGGGATAAGGCTCCTATTAATCCCGATAAATGCAGGATCTGCACGCCTTCCTTACCAAAAATCCTCTCCAGATCAAAGTCCTTCACATTGAGCGTCCGCCCTACTTCACCGGCACGGTCATTAAGTACACGCGGTCCGCGGGATCCAAAACCGCTGTCAGCAATATTAAACTGATGACGGTATCCCCAGGGGTCACCCTGCGGAACTTCTATTCCCTTCATAGGACATATGACGGCTGGCCAGGCTGTTTTTTATTATTTGTGCAACCGGACTATCCTTTACAAAGGTGGTAAGAACCTTTACCGGAAGTCCAAGGTAGGATGAAATACTTGCCACATTGGTTTCGGCACTGGTAGCCTGCAGACTGAAAAGCTCACTGCTGTGAACAGGCTGTCCGTTTAAAGGGGTTAAACGAACACCCATGCTGGTGGGCACAACCAATGAATAGGTAAAATCTTTTTTCAGTTCCATTTGGATTGTTGTTAGGATTTTATTGCTAATTTGCCTTCAAATATAACCAATACAATGAAAAAGCTATTCATTTTATCCGCTTTGGTACTTATCGCCCTGATGGACAGTTGCAGAACTAAAAGCCCTCAGGCGAATGTCACTGAAGAGGGAGACTTTCTCAATAGTTTAACACCCCAGGAGATCAGCGAAGCACGGTTAACCCCCGAAATGCTCTGGAAGTTCGGACGGCTTGGCGAAATACAACCCTCGCCGGATGGCAGGACCGTTCTTTATACGGTTACCCGGTACGACTATAAAACAAATAAGCACCATACATGGATTTTTTCAATCCCCTCAGAGGGAGGAAACGCTGTAAACCTTACGGGTGAAAGTCCTTCCTGCGCAAATCCCCGCTGGATAGATAACACAAGTATAGCTTACCTCTGTGAATCCGATGGCAGCATGCAGATCTGGAAAATGAATGCCGACGGCAGCCATAAAACAGCCATTTCAAATATTGCCGGGGGAGTAAACGGTTTTGAATTTACCCCTGCCGGTGACCGGCTTTTCTATCTCCAGGATGTAAAAATTGACTCCACAACCCAGGACATTTATCCTGACCTGCCCCTGGCAAAAGGTATGATCATCAATAAACTGATGTACCGCCACTGGGATTCGTGGCATGACTATGCCTACAGCCATATTTTTATTACCTCCCTTGACAATAATAAAATAGCAGCTGGCAAGGATATCCTGCCAGGTGAACCGTTTGATTCCCCCATGTCGCCTTATTTTGATGCGGCAGAAATCGCCTGGAGCCCGGACGGCAGCAAACTGGCCTATACATGCAAGAAATTGAGCGGCGTAGCCTATGCAACCAGCACAAATTCTGATATATATGTTTATGATGTAAAGGATAATACAACCGTCAATATTTCGGAAGGAATGATGGGATATGATAAAACGCCCGTTTTTTCACCCGACGGAAAAAAACTGGCTTTCAAAAGCCAGGAAACACCCGGTTATGAGTCCGACCAGGAAGAACTGTTTGTGTATGATTTCGATACCAAAAGCATGAAAAACTATACGGCCGGTTTTGATTACAATGCGGCCAACTACGTATGGAGTAAAGACGGATCAAAAATTGACTTCATAACAGTCATCCATGGAACATACCAGGTGTATGAATGCAATACGGCTGATGGAACCATACGGCCGGTGACATCTGGCAAACACGATTACAATGTGATATTCAGGTGCGGTGACAGGCTGGTGGGGAGTAAAAATTCCATGTCGATGGCTGCTGAGATTTTCAGCATCGAGCCTGCAACGGGAAAGGAAACTCAGCTTACCTTCATCAATAAGAACATTTATGATGCGGTGAAAATGGGTGATGTGAGAGAAAGATGGGTCAAGACGACCGACAAAAAAGACATGCTGGTTTGGGTAGTATATCCTCCCGGCTTCGACAGCACAAAAAAATATCCCGTTCTCCTGTTCTGTGAGGGCGGCCCTCAAAACGCCGTTTCCCAGTTTTTTTCATACCGGTGGAATCTCCAGCTCATGGCTGCCAGGGGATATATTGTCATTGCCCCGAATCGCAGGGGATTGCCGGGTTTTGGCAAGGAATGGAATGATCAGATCACAGGCGACTATGGCGGCCAGAACATGAAAGATTATTTAAGTTCCGTGGATGACATTAAAAAGGAACCTTATGTGGACGGGGACCGGATGGGTGCGGTAGGTGCCAGTTATGGCGGATATTCCGTGATGTATCTTGCCGGTATCCATCAAAAAAGATTCAAGGTTTTCATTGCCCATTGCGGAAACTTTAATCTCGAAAGCCAGGCTGCAGCAACTGAAGAAACATTTTTCCCCTATCATGACCTGAAAGGATATTTCTGGGATAAGCCCAAGCCAAAAAGTTATACGCAATTTTCGCCCCATCTTTATGTGGATAAATGGGATACGCCGATTATGTTTATTACCGGGGCAAACGACCTGCGGATTCCTTATACGGAAAGCCTGCAGGCATTCAATACAGCCCAGCTGAGAGGAATTCCGTCAAAGCTCCTTTATTTTCCGGATGAAAGCCACTGGGTGCTGAAGCCGCAGAATAGCATCCTCTGGCAGCGCGAGTTTTTCGCCTGGCTGGACAAGTATTTGAAGTGACGAGGACAAGGGACGAGGAAGAAGTTTTGCGAGTTTTGCAGTTTTGCGAGTTTTGCAGTTTTGCAGTTTTGCAGTCAGCCGCGTCAGCCCATTTTGTTCCCTTCGGTCATGAAAATTCAGATTTCAAATTTTCAAATTTTCAAATTGTTTTCCCAATGAAAAATAAATCCGGATTAATTACGGCGATTATAGCCCTGGCTGGTTGCACACTCTCAGCGCAGCCTGTCACAAATCCTGCTGATCATGTCATTCCCGTAATCCATTGTTCAGATTTTATCTCTACAGGGGATGGCCATGAGACGGAATGGAATACTGCACAATGGAATACGATGAATCCCAAAAAACCCGGTTTCACGTATGAAACCCAGTTTAAAATCCTGTATTCGAACACCGGTGTTTATTGCTTGTACAGGTGTATTGACAGCTCAATTATTTCCACCCTGAAAGAAGACTTTCTGGATCTTTACAAAGAGGATGTGGTTGAAGCTTTCTTCTGGACCGATGAGCGCTTCCCTGTATATTTTGAATATGAATTGTCGCCCATGAATTTTGAACTACCGATCATGGTTCCCAACTATGATGGAAATTTCAATGGCTGGAGGCCCTGGCGATATGAGGGTAAGAGACTTACGCGTCATGCCGTATCTATAACAGAAAACCCTTCCGGTACAGGCAAATCATGGACGGCAGAATTCTATATTCCCTATGCATTGCTTAATCCCATTGTCAGTAAGCCGCCCGTTAAAGGCTCCCGGTGGAGGGCTAATTTTTACAGGATAGATTATGACCATGGAAAAACAGAATGGTGCTGGCAGCCGGTGCAGAAAACATTCCATGAATATAAACTGTTCGGAACGCTGGAATTTAATTAAAATCCGTTATCTCGCTGATCTCGCAGATCCCGCGGTATCCCTTTGCGATCATTTCTCGCAAAACACCGCCGATGGCGCGGTTAAGCTTTGCGATCTTAATAAAATAATTCCCCGTTAAGCTCTGTGCCCTCTCCAAAGCAAAGCGCCTCTATGTTAATTCTTAAACTCCGTGGATAATTTTGGGATTTTTCAATTAAAAGCCTAAAATATTCTTTCCTTTCTTTTCGTCTATAAAATCAGGAAACATTCTAAAAGTAAAAAACTCTGGAAACTTTTTTTATATTTTTTGTTTCCAAAGTTTTTTTCGTTTATATTTGCAGCATGAATGACGAATTAGTAACCATCTTAAAAAAGGTACGCCAGCTTTACCGTAAATACGGTATCCGGAGCGTGACCATGGACGATGTATCCCATGAATTGGGCATCTCAAAGAAAACGTTGTATCAGTACGTGCAGGACAAAGATGACCTGGTGCATAAGGTAGTTGAGACTGGAAATTTCTGACCGGAAGGAAAGAATGGATATCTCCTGCAGTGATGACAAGAATGCCATTGAACAGCTTTTGGAGATTGCCCGATGTATCAGTACCATGCTGAAAGATTACAGCTCAGCTACGGAATATGATCTGAAGAAGTATTACCCGGACCTTTATATTAAGGTTCGCGAACTGAGAAGGAACCATGTTTACCGGTTTATTTTTGATAATCTCAAGAAAGGAATTCAGGAAGGAATTTACCGCGAAGAGATAAAACAGGATATTGTATCACGCCTGAATGTCGCCCTGATTGACAACATGGTTGACAGTGAAGTGATTTCCATTCCTGAATTCATGGATCCCCAGTTTTTTAATGAATTCTTTGCCTATCACATCAGGGGAATCGTCAATGCAAAAGGTCTTAAGTACTTTGAAACGCACATAATGGAGCTTGAATTTCACGGATCCAACCCTTCAAAAAAATATGAATGATGAAAACCCAAATAACTACACTTTCTATGATAATCAAGTTTATTACTAATTTTAAATCAGGCACAATGAAAGTCAGATCCCTTTTATTTTTGACGTTGCTATTTTGTGTTGTTCTTTCGACCCATGCGCAGACCAACCCGGCCCAACCCATGAAATTTTCACTCAGTGAAGCGAAGAACTATGCATTGAATAATAGTCCGGTTTTACTGAATTCCGCGCGGGATGTGGAAATTGCCAAGAAAATGATCTGGGAGAATACAGCTACCGGGCTTCCCCAGGTTGATGTCAGCAGTGCATATGCCTATTCTCCGCAACTTGGCAGGTCTTATCGTGATCAATTGGGTACTTTCATTCCGGATTTTAATCCCAATGATTTCAAAACGAGCTTTTTTCTCAGCGGACAGGTCAATCAGCTTATTTTCAGCGGAGCCTATATCGTTGGTTTGAAAGCGGCCACAGGTATATGCCAGCCTGTCCGAACTGGCTGATAC
This sequence comes from uncultured Acidobacteriota bacterium, assembly GCA_963837635.1. GTDB lineage: Bacteria > Acidobacteriota > Terriglobia > Terriglobales > Acidobacteriaceae > CAWINY01. The sequence continues at coordinate 9,288 of CAWINY010000007.1, read as the reverse complement.
CAAATCAAGGATCGGTATTGAAGAAAGTATCACTAATACCTATTTTACCGCCCTGGTTGCAAGACAATCCAGCGAAATTCTTGATTCAACGCTGACTGTTATAAAGCAAACCTTGTACGAAAGTCAGCAGATGTTCAACAACGGTTTCCTTGAACAAACCGACGTAGATCAGCTGAAGATCCTTGAGTCGAATATCAAAAGCAACCTGTCTGTCACAACCAGGCAAATAGGTATCATGGAACGTATGCTGAAATTTCAGATGGGACTGCCCATTGATCAGCCCATCATACTCACCGATCAGATTGATCCCCTGGTGAACATCATGAATCTCGAAACAGCTGTAATTGATAGCTTTGACCTGGAAAACAACGTAGATTATAACATGTACCAGACCCAGGAAAAACTGAGATTGTTAAATTACAAATTATCAAAGTCGATGTTTTTACCGACCATTCATGGTTACTATTCCTATTACAAGAGCCTGGACAATAACTTTTTCAATGATCAGTCACCCAATACCTTTGGACTCATCCCTTGCCTTCCCGATTTTCAGCAGCGGAATGAGAATGTCACAGGTTAAACAGCGCGGGCTGGAATATCAGAAGGCTCAAACCAACAAGCAAATGGGAGCCGATAATCTGAAAATTGAATATGAATCTGCCCTTTCAGGTTTTTTAACAGCACGGGATGTTTACTTCCTTCAACTGGAAAACAAAGATCTTGCTTTGAGAATTTACCGGAAGTCCATTGTCAAATTCCAGGAAGGCGTAAGCAGCAGTCTTGACCTGAATACTACCCAGCAACAGTTTTTCACTGCAGAAGGCACCTACTTTAATGCCCTCATGGCCCTTGTAACGGCGAAGGCTACACTGGACAACCTTTTAACGAAAGTAAAATAAGTAATAATACATAATCCGAAATAAAATGAAAACCAAAGTACTCTTATTAATTGCCCTGTCGATGCTCATCGCATGTGGTGGTAACAAACAAGCCCAGCTCGAAAAACTGAAAAAACAACATGATGCCATTGCCCAGAAAATTGAGAAACTGGAAAAAGAAATAGCTGCCGGTTCAGATTCGACAGTAAAAGATAAAACAGGTGTTTTTGTAGCGGTTCAGGATGTTCAGTTCCAGCCGTTCAATCATTATATCGAAGTACAGGGAAAACTGGACGGTGATGAAAACCTGGCCGTTTATCCCGAAGCAATGGGGGTTGTAACGAGTATCAGCGTACATGATGGAGAACATGTCAATGCAGGCCAGACAATGGCCCACATTAACGATGCAGCCTACCAGGAACAGCTCAAGACGCTGCAAACCAATTATGAACTGGCATCTTCGACCTTTAAAAAACAGGAAAACCTGTGGAACCAGCATATCGGATCAGAAATGCAATACCTCCAGGCAAAAGCGGCCAAAGAAGGTCTCGAATCGCAGATTGCCTCCATTCAGAAGCAAATTGACATGGCCCGGATCAAATCGCCTATTTCGGGAACCGTGGAAGAATCGATGATTAAGGTTGGCCAGTCTGTTTCCCCGGCGATGCCTGCGTTCCGGGTTGTTAATTTCAGCAGCCTGAAAGTAACTGCCGATGTAGCGGAAGCATATACTGCCAAAGTAAATATCGGTGATGATGTGGTTGTCTATTTCCCCGACATCAAACAGGAAATCAATGCCAAGGTCACTTTCTGCAGCAAGTACATCAATACGACCAACCGTACCTTCAGTGTGGAGGCAAAACTGAAAACCGTGACGGGCAATTTAAAGGCTAATATGGTAGCCGTTGTGAAAATCAACGATTACAGTGCTCAAAAAGCCATTGTATTGCCATTGAATGTTATCCAGACAGACAACAAGGGAAATTTTGTTCTCGTCGCAAAACAGGAAAATGACAGGTTCATCGCACGTAAGCAACCGATGCAGACTGGCCAGCAGTATAACGGTCTGGCAGAAGTCACCGGCGGCCTGCAGCCCGGCGAAAAAGTTATTACAAGCGGGTACATGAATCTGAACGAAGGCCAGATCATCAGGTTTTAACTTTACCTATAGATTAAAGGTTTTTACATTTATATTCAATAAACCATGATCGAAAAATATAAAGAATTTAAGCCCACCAGCTGGGCCATCAATAATAAAACCAGCATGTACGTCCTGGCCTTTATCCTGGCCGCCTATGGTTTTATCAGTTATTCTACAATTGCCAAGGAACAGATCCCCGAGATCGTTATTCCCTATATCATGGTGAATACGGTATATCCTGGCACGTCTCCGGCCGATATGGAAAACTTTATTACCCGGCCCCTGGAAAAGAACATGAAATCCATTGAGGACGTGAAGCAGATCACGAGCAATTCGGTGCAGGATTTCTCTATGATCGTGGTTGAATTCAATACAGGTATTGAGATTTCCGAAGCCAAGCAAAGGGTAAAGGATGCGGTTGACAAAACACAGAACGACCTGCCGAATAACCTGCCGAATCAGCCCAATGTCGCGGAAATTGATTTTTCACAGATACCTATCATGTATATCAATGTATCCGGTGATTATAGTCTTGAAAACCTGAAACAATATGCCGACAGAATGCAGGACCGTATTGAAACCGTTCCTGAAATCACGCGGGTGGATATAGTTGGGGCACTCGACCGCGAAATACAGGTGAATGTGGATATGTTCAAAATGCAGGCTGCCAAGGTTACTTTTCGGGATATCCAGAATGCCATTGCCTATGAAAACATGACCATTTCCGGCGGAAGCATTGATATGGAAGGCATGAGCCGCTCGGTGCGTGTGGTTGGCGAATTTGCCAATGTGGATGTTATTAAGAACATCAGCCTTATTTCTTCAAGCGGTGCAGTAGTGAGGCTTTCGGATATAGCTGAAATCAAGGATGCCAACAAAAAAGCAGAAAGTTTTGCACGACTGGCCGGAAAGAATGTCATTACATTGAATGTCGTGAAAAAAAGCGGTACAAACCTTATCAAGGCAGCTGACCAGATTAAGGTGATCCTCGATGAAATGAAAAAAAATGATCTTCCCCGGGATCTGAACATTGTTATATCGGGCGACCAGTCCTACTACACCAACATCATCCTGAAAGAACTGAATAACACAATTATCATCGGTTTTATCCTGGTGACCATTGTACTGATGTTCTTTATGGGTCTGACCAATGCCATCTTCGTGGGTTTTTCAGTGCCCCTGTCCATGGCCCTGGCCTATATTGTGCTGCCGGGATTTGATTTTACACTGAACATGCTCGTAATGTTCTCCTTCATCTTTGCCCTTGGAATTGTGGTGGATGATGCCATAGTGGTGATTGAGAACACGCACCGTATCTTTAAAAAAACAGGCATGGATATCACAAATTCTGCCAAAGCGGCGGCGGGGGAAGTGTTTGTGCCCATTCTTTCGGGAACACTGACCACCCTTGCACCTTTCTTTCCATTGGCGTTCTGGCCGGGAGTGGTCGGGAAGTTCATGTACTATATCCCCGTTACCCTCATCATTACCCTGATTGCGTCGCTTATTATCGCCTATCTCTTTAACCCGGTTTTTGCCGTAACTTTTATGAAAACCGACGAAGAGGAAACCGAGGTACCCGACAAAAAACATATTTTAAAAACCGGGCTTATCATTGCATTGATCTCTGCTTTCTTTTTCCTTCCGGGATTTGGGATGCACAGCAAGTTTTTCATTGGCCTGGCCAACCTGGGATTGTTTATTGCCGTCAGTTATGTTCTGCATAACCTGTACATGTTTAAGGTATTGCTTAACTTCCAGCAAAAAGCTCTTCCCCGTATGATGACCGCTTATGAAAAAGCACTTCGCTGGGCCTTAAAAGGCAAAAGACCGCAACGGCTGCTTTGGGAACTGATCGGTCTTTTTGTAGTTTCCATCGTGATTTTTAATATGGGCAGCAGCAAACTGGTCTTTTTCCCTGACAGCGATCCGGCCTCCATATTTGTAAGCATTAAAATGCCGGTAGGAACAGAAGTCCAGGTAACCGATTCAGTGACTAAAATTGTCGAGGACAAGGTATTCGACATTCTCGGCAAAGATAATCCCATTGTTGAATCGGTAATATCAAATGTTGCACTGGGAGCGTCAACGGATATGTTCAATTCATCTACCATTACATCCAACCTGGGTAAGATAACCATCAACTTTGTTGAATTTGCCAAAAGGCGTGGGACAAAAACCACCCCTTACATGGATAAAATACGGGAAGCCGTAAGCGATATACCAGGTGCAGAAATAACAGTAGATAAGGAAAATATGGGTCCCCCGGTTGGAAAACCAATCAATATTGAAGTGTCAAGTGAGGACCTTGATGAACTCATTCTTACATCAAAAAATCTGATACGTTTTATTGATTCCATGCAGGTGCGGGGAATTGAGGACCTGAAAATGGACTTTGAAGACCGTAAACCCGAGCTGGTTGTGGATGTCGACCGGATCAGGGCTAACCGTGAAGGGATCACAACGGCGCAGGTAGGCAGCGAATTGCGGACAGCCATTCTGGGTACAGAGGTTACAAAGTACCGTGAAGAGGAGGACCAGTATCCGGTGCAGTTGCGATACAATGAGTATTCCCGCGATAATATCGATCGCCTCATGAACATGAAGATCACTTTTATGGATATGTCCACCGGCCTGTTGAAGAGTATTCCCCTGTCTTCGGTTGCCTCTTTGAAATACCAGAATACGTATGGCGGAATTAACCGTAAGGATTTGAAACGGGTGATCACTCTTTCCTCCAATCTTCTTTCAGGATATACTTCAAATGAAGTAAATGCCCGAATTAAGGAAGTGTTGCCAAGTTTTTCCAAACCACAGGGTACCGAGATAAGTATTACAGGGGAACAGCAGGATCAGCAGGATAATATGGTATTTCTAAGCAAGGCGATGTTCCTTTCCTTGTGTCTCGTACTTATTCATCCTCATCACCCAGTTTAATTCACTGAGCAAGCCGGTCATTATTATATCTGAAGTTATTTTCAGTATCATCGGCGTATTGCTTGGTTTTACCATTTTCAAAATGGATTTCTCGGTAATTATGACCGGTATGGGTGTTGTAGCGCTTGCAGGTATTGTTGTAAGGAACGGGATTCTGCTGGTTGAATTTACAGATAAACTGAAGGCGGAAGGAGTGCGAACCCGTGAAGCCATCATTGAAGCCGGCAAGATCAGGATAACACCTATTGTGCTTACAGCAACGGCTACCATACTGGGATTGGTCCCGCTGGCAATCGGGTTTAATATCAATTTCGCGACCCTGCTCACCGAATACCAGCCGCATATTCATTTCGGAAGCGATACCCGCCAGTTCTTCGGTCCCCTTGCCTGGACGATTATTTTCGGATTGTCATTTGCTACCGTGCTGACCCTGATCTTTATCCCGGTAATGTATAAGCTTATCCATACCTGGAAAATCAGAAGGACGAAAAAGGCACATTACAGAAAACTGAAAAGGGAAAAACGGAAAGAATTGTTTTTAGAGTCACTGCAGTAAAAATAAAATCTATTGCCGTCGGCTTAAGCCGACGGCAATAGATATTCTCTTCAATAGATTTTTTTTAAATTCAAAATAATGTTCTATATTTGCAGTACAAAATTATAAATATGAAATTCAACCGTACACATCGTCATCATCATCACCCGTAAATACCTACAGATGCAGTATGTGTACATGAAGATATATTCAGGGTTTGCAATACTGCAAACCCTTTTTTTTTACATTTATTGAAATGCATAAAATGAACAAACTAAAGATTGCGATACAGAAAGAAGGCCGCTTAAGCGAAAAATCACTTGAATTAATTGAAGAATCGGGAGTGCGCCATAACCAGGACAGCAAAAGAAAACTGATATCCCTGGGTGAAAATTTCCCTATTGAGATCCTTTACCTGCGCGACGATGACATTCCCCAGTACGTGGCCGATGGGGTAGCCGACATTGGTATCGTGGGCGAGAACGAGGTAATGGAAAAGAACCGTAAGGTTGAGATCGTTGAAAGGCTGGGCTTTGCAAGGTGCAGGTTATCCCTTGCCATTCCGCAATCAGACGAATACAGTGCATTAACCTATTTTGATAACAAAAGGATCGCCACCTCCTACCCTCATATCCTGGGCAAATGGCTTGAAAAGAACAATCTGAAAGCCGAGATCCACGAGATCAGCGGTTCAGTCGAAATTGCCCCGGGTATAGGACTGGCCGATGCCATCTTTGATATAGTAAGCACAGGCAGCACCTTGCTGCATAACCGGCTGAAGGAAGTGGAAGTAGTTGCCAAGTCGGAAGCAGTGGTCATCGCAACACCGGGTATGATTCCTGCCAAAGAAAAGATACTGAAGGATCTGCTTTTCCGTTTCCAGGCTGTACGGCGTTCCAAAAACAACAAGTACATCCTGTTGAATGCACCCAATGAAAACCTGGAACAAATTGTAAAGCTGCTGCCCGGAATGAAAAGTCCGACTGTCCTTCCACTGTATGAAAAAGGATGGAGTTCAGTTCATTCGGTAGTTAATGAAAATGAATTCTGGGATATCATTGGAAAGCTCAAGGAATTTGGGGCCCAGGGCATCCTCGTGATCCCTATTGAAAAGATGATCACTTAATAATAAATTTACCTATGCAAATTATTCGGTATCCGGATAAATCAACCTGGCAGGAACTCCTGAAACGGCCTGCCGTATCGGGACAGGATATGAATGCCATTGTTATGCCGGTCCTGGAAAATGTCAGGCAAAACGGCGATCGTGCCTTGTATGAATATACTGAAAAATTTGATCATGTTACCCTTTCCTCCCTCCGGGTTCCACAGGAGGAATTTCTTGAAGCTGCCGGCCGGGTGGATAACGAGCTGAAGAAAGCAATTGCCCTTGCCTCCCATCACATTGAGATATTCCACCGATCACAGCAGACAATCCCTGAAAAGATAGAGACGGCTCCCGGCGTGACGTGCTGGCAAAAACCGGTGGCCATTGAAAAAGTGGGATTATATATTCCGGGTGGGTCTGCTCCCTTGTTTTCAACCGTGCTTATGCTTGCCATTCCTGCCCGCATTGCAGGCTGCAAAGATATTGTGCTCTGTTCGCCCCCGGGTAAAGACGGTAAAATCCATCCCGCCGTGCTTTATGCGGCCAGGCTTACCGGCGTCTCTGAGGTATTCAGGATTGGCGGCGCCCAGGCCATAGCCGCCATGGCTTATGGAACAGAATCTGTTCCCCGGGTATATAAAATATTCGGTCCCGGGAACCAATTTGTAACGGCTGCCAAAAAAATCGTGGCCCAGGGTGACACGGCCATCGACATGCCGGCCGGACCGTCGGAACTGGCCGTAATAGCTGATGACACCGCCATTCCGGCTTTTGTTGCCTCCGATTTATTGTCGCAGGCAGAACATGGTGCAGACAGCCAGGTGTTATTATTCACCACGAGTGAAGACATAGCATCCCGTGTGCAGGCTGAAGTTACCAGGCAGCTTGAAAAACTGCCCCGCCGGGATATTGCTGCCCTTTCCCTGGAACACAGCCGCATTTTTATTCTGAAAGATATGGTTGAAATTGCCGGCATGGTGAATGACTATGCTCCCGAACACCTGATCATAGCCACAGATAATGCCGAAGATATAGCCGACGGCATCATCAACGCAGGTTCGGTATTTATCGGGCATTATACTCCTGAAAGCGCCGGGGATTATGCATCGGGAACCAATCATACCCTCCCGACCAATGGCTATGCCAGGGCCTATAATGGAGTAAACCTGGATAATTTTGTGAAAAAGATCACCTTTCAGCATATTACAAGGCAGGGACTTGAATACCTCGGGCACACTATTATGAAAATGGCTGAAAGCGAGGAATTACAGGCTCACAGTAATGCTGTAAACATACGATTAAGGAAAGAACATGGCTGATATACAATCATTACTTCGCAATAACATCCGCTCGCTGACTCCCTATTCCTCTGCCCGGGATGAATACAAGGGTGAGGAAGCCGTGTTCCTGGATGCCAATGAAAATCCTTACAATAATCCCATTAACCGGTATCCTGATCCGCTTCAGGTGAAACTTAAGCAAAGGATCGCGGAAATAAAGGGAGTGGAGGAAGAAAAAATATTTCTGGGTAACGGGAGTGACGAGGCCATCGATCTCCTGATCCGTGCGTTTTGCGAACCGGGTACGGACAATATCCTGGCCATGAAGCCGACCTATGGAATGTATAAGGTTTGTGCGGATATTAACGGAGTTGAATACCGTGAATCCCTGCTGAATGAAAACTTCCAGGTGAATGTCGCACACATGCTTGAGCTGGCTGACAACCACAGTAAACTGATGTTTCTTTGTTCGCCGAACAATCCGACATCCAATAGCCTGGATGCCGCTGATATCCTCCAGCTCATAAGGCAATTCAGGGGACTTGTCATTTTAGATGAAGCCTATATCGATTTTTCCGTTCATCCTACCATGGCAGCCCAATTGAAAGCGTATTCCAACCTGGTGATCCTGCAAACATTCAGCAAGGCCTGGGGAATGGCAGGTATACGACTGGGCATGGCTTTTGCTGACGCTGAAATAATCCGGGTGCTTAACCGGATAAAATATCCCTATAACGTAAATATCCTCACCCAGAAGGTGGCCCTGGAACATCTTGTCAGCACAGAAAACAAGGATAAATGGGTTAATCAGATCCTCGAACAGCGAAACTTTTTAATTGACCGGTTGAATCAGATTTCCCTGGTGAAAAATATTCTGCCCAGTGATGCGAATTTTCTGATGGTGAAATTTGATGAACCAAAAAAGGTATTTGATTTTCTGATCGCTAAAAAGATTATCGTACGCGACCGGTCAAAAGTTTCCCTTTGTGAGGGATATCTTCGCGTAACGGTTGGAACATCCGAAGAGAACAGAATGCTGATCAATGCATTAATTGAATTATAAAGCAAGACAGGAATGAAGAAAGTTATTTTTGTTGACCGGGATGGCACACTCATTCATGAACCGCCCGATGATTTTCAGGTTGATTCTCTCGAAAAACTTGAATTTATGCCGGGGGTCTTCAGGAACCTGTACTTCATCCGCAAATACCTTGATTTCGAACTGGTGATCGTAACAAACCAGGACGGGTTGGGGACCTCTGTCTACCCGGAAGCTCATTTTAACCTCGTACAGGGCAAGATGCTCAGGGCTTTTGAAAATGAAAATATACTTTTCGATAATATCCTGGTTGACCGGACTTTTTCAGCCGATAAGGCGCCGACCCGTAAACCCGGGCTGGGGATGATGG
>CAWINY010000006.1:0-1053451 GCA_963837635.1 uncultured Acidobacteriota bacterium | reverse complement strand
GCCTGAACGATGGTACGAATTTTCTTGAAGCTAATTCGGCTGCAGTTCGTGGTCGTGATAGCCGCAGCGCTAAGTGTTCTGGGACAAACAGCTCAGCAGGAGAATTCCAACTCTCCTTCAGCCGTATGCGACGTATGCTCTAATCCCCCGTATAAGGCCATCACAGGCAAGCAGCGTCTGCACTGGTTTGTTCACCGTACGGTCGGTCCGGAGGATATGCTTGCCGTTCTCTCAGTGCCGGCATCGGTACCGCTACCGACAGCCCTAAGAGTATGGCGGCACGTGGGAAGGGTACGGCAAGCGCTACGGCATGCGACTCACCGGGGTTTCAACCGGGAACGCTATGGAGGCTGGATCGGCGCCTTATGGGGAAAGGACCCGCGCTATTTCCGGCGGCTGGCGAGTCTTTTGGCAATAGGGTACGGCACGTCTTCCAGATGACGTTTGCGGCACGTCAGCGCGACGGCACGCTGGCGCGCCGTACGCCCGCTATATCGGCATCGCCGGCACCGATTTTTTCTCGAACACTTGGCGTGCAGATAGCGAAGCCGATCTGCAGCATGCCGGTTTGCGAACGCTCTACGGCTTTCTGGGTGAAATGGGCGGTAATGCTTTCCGCGAGTTCTGGCCCGATCTCAAGCGGCGGGTATTCGCAAAATCGCACAAGTGAAATTCTCGTCCCACACGAAGGTTGGTAGAGTGTAGTTGAGGCGCGCGGGCTTCAAGTCTTTGTGAACGGCACGCTGCTGAACGAGCCATATGTGCAGCATATCGACATTGACATGACGTACCATCCGGGGAGGGTCTCGTCCTACTGCTCCAGTTATATTGGCCGCGATCTTACTTCGTGGACTTGTATTCGCCTAGAGTGGAGACTCAATCGGCAGTGCCAGCGGCGATTCGACTAGGAAATCGAGCTTCGACATTTCTTCCAGAGCGTCACGCACCGCCCCCTCCGTAGCTGGCTCGATCGTGATCACAAAGGGGAGGTCGCTCTTGTTCGCGTAAGGCAACTGGAGAACCGCATCGAGACTAATGTGTTTGTTGGCCAGAATGCCGGCTAATGTGGCGATAATTCCCTCGCCATCTCTCACCCGGAAGCGCAGATAGAACGCACGTTTCTGGCGAATTACCGGAATCGGCGTACTTACGCCGAGGCGTGTGTGTGCGAAAGGAGAGACTCGCTCGGGGCTGCCGTCGCGAATTTCGCGAGCTACACGCATCAGATCGCTCACTACGGCGACACCCGTAGGTCTGGGGCCGGCACCACGGCCACAATAAAACGTATCTTCGCCGTAAAGCCCCTTGATCCAGACTGCGTTGTAGGAGCCCTGAACCCCGGCTATGAGCGTCGCTCGGGAAATAAGAGCTGGCCGAACCGAGAGTACTAACCCATCGTTCGTTTGCCGCGCCCCGCACAGGAGCCGGATCGTATGGCCGAGCACGTGCGCGTATTCAAAATCGATCGGAGAAATGCGCCGGATTCCTTCGGTAAAAATGTCGGAAGGCGTGATCCTTTCGCCAAAAGCCAAGGCTGAAAGAATGGCGAGTTTGGAGCGCGCGTCAAACCCCTCGACGTCGTTGGTCGGATCAGCCTCGGCGTACCCAAGCCGCTGGGCTTCGGCAAGCACGGTCTCCAGCGCTGTTCCGTGATTTTCCATTTCGGTCAAAATGTAGTTGCTGGTGCCGTTCAGGATGCCGAGCAAGGCCTCGATCCGGTCCCCGGAAATCCCCTCACGGAGCACCGAATGGATAGGAATTCCGCCGCAGACGCTGGCCTCCATAGCAATATTTGTTCCGGCAGCGACCGCTTGCTCCCACAGGTCGGCACCGTTCAACGCCATTAGCTCCTTGTTCGCCGTAACTACGGATTTCTTGTTGGCCAGCGCGGTCTTGACGATCTTGGCGGCAACGTTGGTGCCGCCCACTAACTCCACGATGATGTGCAAGTCCGGGTCGTCAACCAGTCGGTGCCAGTCGTTGGTCCTGAGAACTGGCCCTAGCGATTCGGGAATCGTCTTCTGATCGATCAAGAGATCGCAAACCGCCTTAACGCGGAGGCGGAAGCCGAGTTTGAGATCGATCTGCGCGGCATTTTCCGCGAAGATCGTCAGGGTGCCGGTGCCGATGTTTCCTAACCCAACGATGCCAATATTCACTTGATCCATAATTTTCGTCATGATATCAGAACCTTCAATCCAGCCGAGGACGCCCATGCGGGCTCTACAGCGGCCCTCCGCAACGACGAAGTGGAACTCCCAGTAGTGGGAATGTGTAACAGCTGCTATGGGTATTGTCTGAAGATCCTACATGCTATTCATCCACCGGGAATCGTTACCACAAGACACGGCCCCGCCCGCCCCTTCGAGCGGGCAGGATATCGATGGGGCATTGGGCTCAAGATCTTGAGCCTGGGATCGCGCTCGCAGGATCAGCTATTTTGCAGACACTGCATTTACAGCGGAGGGAGAGTGAGCGGCACGTCGCGTCAGGCTGGCGGTCAGAGGGGAAGCAATTTGGCTGCATTAGCACCATCTCGCGTAACTGATCCATTGCTACACCCACCGGCATTTCTACAGGTGAACCCTTCACTTGAGACAATCCCAGCTTTCTGACAGCATCGACATTGTCATCCTTGAACACTTCATCTCATTGGGTCACCTTATTGGAATTCACGACCCAGTCTCAGAATCTGGCTGATGATGGGCGCCCACGATGGATGCCAACAGCCGTTCGCCATGCAGGTTGTTCTCGCCCGTATCCAGGCGAGGTTACGAAACCGGCGCTCCGGTGTGGCAGTCTCCGCAGTTGGCGCCCTCCGGTAGTTCTCCTCCCGGATGGTTGAAAACAACACCCGTAACCCTCCCCATCGGGGCAGATGCGCCCTGTTCCTGCCCCAGCACCTCGTGGCAGATGTTGCAATCCCGCCCCACCATTTTGCCATCGGGGCTGACGTGGTTGTTGTCGTGGCAGCGGAAGCAGCCGGTCGAATAAAAGTGACCTATGTTGTCCGGGTAGGTGCGCCAATCGACATGCATGCTGGGGAAGATGTTGTTCACATAGATGCGCTGCAGCTCGACGATGGCCTTGTCGAGCATCTTGCCGCCATCAGGAAACAACTTCGGATACTTTGCCGTGTAAAAGTTCATCACTCCATGCCGAATTTCCTGGAGCGCTTGTTCCTTCGTCGGGTAGCCGGCGGAGAGCGCGGTTACGGCTTGCTGCTTGATGAAGGGAATGGCGCGGTCGATGCGGTTGGAGAGCAAGGCCTCGTCCACCGCGCGGTCCGGGGGAAGGTAGACGTGCGTGGGTCGGTCGTGGCAGTCCACGCAATCCATGGTGCGCTTGGGGGCGGCGGCAATCTGCGCATCGCTGAGGGGGGTGTCCTTGGCCTTGTAGACGGTTACCCGGCCTCCCGCGTCCCTGATTTGCACCCAGGGGATGCTCTGGCGCGTGGGATCGGTGACCGCGTAGGTAATCTGGTTGGCGATATTCATGTGCCAGTGAATGCCGACGCCCAGGCCCGTACCAGGATCGCTGCCGCCCACCCGAATCAGCATGCGAATCTGGCGGGGGGTGTTCTGTTCGTCGTATCCGAAGTGGGTGAAGATCTTCAATACCCCACCGTAAAACTTGCTCGGCCAGTGGCATTGCTCGCAGGTGTCTTGGGCCGGACGCAGGCTCTCCACCGGAGCCGGAATGGGACGCGGGTAGCGCTGGGACATCACCAGGAACGCCCGCCGCGCCCCCGACACTTTCGCCTTAACGAACCAGCTCGCGCCCGAGCCGACGTGGCACTCCACGCAGGCTACGCGCGCGTGAGGCGACTGCGTGTACGCGGTGTACTCAGGACCCATCACGCTGTGGCACACCTGCCCACAGAACTGGGTGGAATCGCTGACGTGATAGGCGTGATAGCTGACCACCGCGCTGAGCACGAATAGAGTTACCGCTACTGTCAAAGAGAACGTCAACAGGCCGCGTTGGGTTGGGTCATTGAAGTCGAGTTTCGGGAAGGCCGGCACCATGTGCGGGGCCTGTTTTCGTCGGCGGGCCCGCTCCCGGTGCGCTCCCAACAACATCAGCACCACACCCAGCGTGCCAAACACCGGGAGCACCATGTACGAGAAGATTCCAAGATAGGGATTAGGCCGCCTCGCCCCCGCGTCCCGAACAATCATGAACATGATATTGGCGAAGGTCACCAAGGCAAGTGCTGCTCCGCTCAGGCTAAGCCGATTGCGGAGCAAGCCCGGCATCAGTTCGAGGAACTTCGTTATGGACGAACCGTTACTTACCTCTTTATTGTTCCCCATGCCACTCTCCTGTCATCGGTGTCACGCAGTGCTGCGCCTCCACCCGTTCCTTCTGGTCGTGGTCAGCTATGCAGGCTAACAGACGATTTTAGAACTCTTCTCAGCAAAGGCTGGGTGGATTGCTTACACAGCAGAAGCGAAACGGATGTAGAGCTGCCAGCAGCCACCGGACCGATATCGAGACCCTGCCCCGAAGGCCCCTGTGCGGGATTTTATAGCTGCGTAATCAAGTTTCACAACCCGTGTGATCTGGTCACCGACTGGATTTTGTAAGTTATTGAAAACTATTAAGTTCTGCAGATTCTAAGTGATTACTGTTGAACCTGTTGCAGCTATTTCACGGCGAGCCGGGCCACCTGGCGACCAGAACCAACGTTCATATGTCCATGAGGTTCGGAACTCTCGATGAACAGACGCACTTCGAGATACATCGCCTTTCTCTTGCCGCTTAGGCTCGTGCGAAATCAATGTATCCGCGCTGGACATCCGTGCTGACCAGCTTGACCCGCAGCTTGTCTCCCACATCCACTCCCTGGTGCCCGTGTGCCAGCAATCCCTCCACATGAGGCTGCAACACACGCACGAATGTTCCGTGTGGAGTCACTCCCGTGACGATCGCGTCGAAGGTTTCGCCGATTCTGTTGGCCATCACAACCGCAGCAATGCGCTTCGCCATTTCCCGCTCAACTTTGCGCGCTGCATCTTCTTTCGAGGTACAGTTGGCGGCGATGGCGGCCAACTCGTCGTCTGGATACGGAGCCGGTTCAGTACCCAGGAAGGCCTTGAGTAGCCGCTGTGTGACCAGATCGGCGAAGCGCCGATTGGGAGCGGTGGAGTGCGTGTAGTCCTGGACGGCGAGGCCAAAGTGCCCTGGCTCGGGGTCGCCGGGGCGTTCCAAGACATATTCGCCGGGTCCCATCAGTTTGATCACCGCCAGCGACAGATCGGCAAAGTGATCCGGATCGGCCGCTTTGCGCTTCATCAAGAACTCGTTCAGCGCCTTGGAATCCGGCGCGGCCGGCAGGTGTTCACCGCGTTGGGCGGCGAGCTCCACGATTCGGTTCCAACGCTCGGGAGTTTTGACCACGCGCCGTATGGAAGATACTTGCAGTAACATGCGGGCAACCATCCCATTGGCTGCGATCATGAAGTCTTCGATCAGTTCCGTGGCTCGGTTCTTCTGCTGTTTCACCACGCCCACGACTTGCTGGTTGAGTAATACCGGGCGGACCTCGGTGGTCTCGATGTTCAGCGCGCCGTGCCGATGCCTCTCATTCTTGAGTGCCTGCGCGATCTCATCCTGGAGGTGCAGCTGGGATTCGAGTTCGGCTGAGGCCGCGACTTTATCCGGCGGGGCGCCTTTGCCTTCCAGCCAAGCGCCCACCGCATCGTAGGTGAGCTGGGCTTTATTGCGGACGATCGCACGATATACACTGCCCGACTTGACGCAGCCATCCGCGGCAACCACGAACTCGATAACGATGCTTAGCTTATCTGCTCCCTCCAACAAGGAGCTGGTCCCGGTGGAGAGCTGCTCGGGCAGCATCGGGAAATTCCGTACGCCCGTATAGACCGTCGTCGTTTCTTTGGCAGCATGCTGATCAATAGCGGAGCCCTTCGCAGCGAACGTATCCACATCGGCAATTCCCACCAGCACTTTGGTCTCGCCCGTCGGCAACCGCTCAGCCACTTCGATCTGATCTAGATCTCGCGAGGTATCGTTGTCGATGGAAGACCAGAGCAGATGGCGCAGATCGCGAATATTTTCATTCGGCGCCACCTCTGGCGGGTGCGCCCCCAAATCGGAAAGCTGCTGTTGAACAGGCGGAGGAAAGTCCGGCTCGAAGCCGTTCTCCAGCATGATTCTCTTAGCTGCCGCTTGCAGATCAACGTGAGAAACATGAATGTTGTTCATGGCCGGTGTGTGGAAAGCCTAACACAGGCAGTGACTTACGAAGGAATCGGGCCAGTTGAGCCGAGAAAGCAGATTTTCTGTCCCCTCTCCTGCATCCGCGACGCTCGACCTTATCTTTGATCTTTGCCGTTGCCGAGATTCGGTCCTGCGGGTTCGCGGTGCCGGCGGAGGTCATCCTGCGAACCCGCGCCAGTACGGGACTCTTCCTCCCCCGAGTTTTGTTTCGTTTTCCGAACAAAGGGAGATTCTGATTGTCCTTACCCACAGTTTGCGCCCGCACATCATCCTGACTGACGGCTGACGGCTGCCAGCTATAATGATGGTTTCCGCCCACGGCCGCACAAGATCAAGCCGTGCGCCCTTATCGCCATGATTAATTTGTTCGGCAGACGTAACGAAGAGGATAACGAGAAGAAAAAGCCTGGCTTCTTTGAACGAATGAAGCAGGCCGTGCTGCGCACGCGCGAGAACCTGAGCGAGCGCATCGAGGAAGTTGTCGCCTTCAAGCAAGAGATCGACCGCGACACTCTCGACGACCTGGAAGCCAGCCTGATCGCCGCCGATCTCGGCACGACCACCACCCATGAGGTCCTGGAAAAGCTGCGCGACCGCGCCGACCGCCGGCAGATCGCCGACGTGGCGGAACTCAAGCGCCTGCTCAAAGAAGAGCTGCTCAACATCCTGATGGGTGCGAACATCCCGCCGATTGAACCCCAGGACGGCGACCCGGAGGTCATCCTCGTGGTTGGCGTCAACGGCACGGGCAAGACCACCAGCATCGGCAAACTCGCACAGCGCTTCCGTAGCCAGGGCAAGAATGTGTTGCTGTGCGCCGCTGACACGTTTCGTGCCGCCGCCATCGAGCAATTGGAGATATGGGGCGAACGCACAGGGACGGAAGTGATCAAAACCAAGCCCGGGGGCGACCCCGCCGCGGTGCTGTTCGACGCCTTGCAAGCCGCCAAGGCGCGCCACACCGATTATGTGATCGTGGACACCGCCGGCCGCCTGCATACTAAGAACAGCCTCATGGAGGAGCTGAACAAGATGCGCCGCACAGCGCAGCGGTTCATCGTCGGGGCGCCCCACGAAACCCTGTTGGTGGTCGATGCCACCACCGGGCAGAACGGATTGCAACAGGCGCGATTGTTTACCGAGTCGGCGGGCGTCACCGGCATCGTGCTCAGCAAATTGGACGGTACCGCCAAGGGCGGGATCGTGATTGCCATCTCGCGCGAACTCGGCGTGCCCGTGCGCTATATCGGAGTCGGAGAGAAAGGGAGCGACCTGCTGCCTTTTGATCCGCAACAGTTCGTGGAGTCGGTGTTCGGATAGTTGAATTCCGAGATAGAGCTTTGCGATTGAGCTGAAGGCGCTATTGGCTGTTGGCTATTAGCTGTCATGCTGAGCGAGACGGATCGCGTGTTTTTCGCGATCCGGCGAGTCGAAGCACCTTGTGTTTGTTCAGCAGAACCGCAAGGTCCCCTTCGACTTCGCTCAGGGCAGGCTTTCGACTCGCCCGGCAACACCGGCCGGACTCGCTCAGGATGATGGCCCTTAGTGCGGAAAATCCGACTCGATTGGAACTGTGGCCACGAACTACAGCCAATAGCCAAAAGCGAATTTGGGAAAATGACGACCGAAGCCACCGACCTCCAATTCATGCAGCGGGCACTCGCGCTAGCGCGCCAGGGCATCGGCTTGGCGTCTCCGAATCCGTGTGTCGGCGCTGTCGTGGTGGACGCGGCGGGCCAGATTCTTGGCGAAGGCACCCACATCTACGCCGGACGCAAGCACGCCGAGGTTCTGGCGCTGGAGCAGGCGGGCGAGCGGGCGCTGGGCGCCACGCTGTACCTCAACCTGGAACCGTGCTGTCACACCGGACGCACCGGACCCTGCGTGGACACGGTAATTGCCTCCGGCGTGGCACGAGTGGTCGCAGGCATGAGCGACCCCAACCCGCTGGTCGCCGGTAAAGGTTTCGAGAAGCTTCGCGCAGCAGGCATCGAAGTTATTCAAGGGATACTTGAAGCCGACGCTCGTAAGCTCAACGAGGCATTCGCTATATTCATCCGCACGCGTACCCCGTTTGTGATCCTCAAGGCGGGCATGACGCTGGATGGAAAGCTAGCCGCGCCGTCTCTGAACCCACATCTGCCAATGGCGGGCAGATGTGGGGCACCAGCACGTCCGGAGAAAATCGAAGCCGAGCGCTGGATCACCGGCGAAGCCGCTCGCGCCCATGCACAGCGCGAACTGCGCCATGCCAGCGACGCCATCCTGGTCGGCATCGGAACCGTGCTGGCGGACGATCCTCTGCTCACCGATCGTAGTGGCTTGCCGCGCGGGCGTCCGCTGTTCCGCGTGGTTCTCGATTCGCACCTGCGCCTGCCGCTGGATTCGCAGCTTGTGAGATCCGCTGACAATGACTTGCTCGTGTTTCACACGTCCGGATCGCAGGCGGCCGTCCAGGAGTTGGAAGCTCGCGGCGTGCGCGTCGAGTCGATTGCGTCCGACGCTTCCGGCTGTCCCGATCTGGCTGCGGTGCTGCGCAGGCTTGGCGAACTGAATGTTCTCAGTCTGCTCATCGAGGGCGGCTCCACGATCAACTGGGCCGCGCTGGCCTTCGGTCTGGTGGACAAAGTCTTTCTTTATTACGCGCCCAAGATGTTCATTCCCGCCGTGCGGGGCTGCGGGGTAGTTCCGCTGATGCGACCGCCCGCCGACGCAAAGAGCTTATCTGGCGAGGCGCCGGCGCCACGTGCGGAAGCAGGTTTTCGACCCATCAGCGACGTCGTGCATTTAAAATCAATGCAGCTACACCGCTTCGGCGACGACTTCGCCGTCGAGGGGTACATTCGCGATCCATACTAATAATGACGTTTTCCGTCCCCTGTTTCCCGTTTATCGGCCGCCAGGTTGATGCAGTAAACGGAGAACGGAAAACGGAGAACGATTTGAGGGGTTCCCGTGTTTACTGGTCTCATTGAGGAAGTAGGAAAAATCAGCAGTATTAAGGAAGAAGGCGGCAAGCGCCGCATCACCGTAGCCGCCGAGCAGGTTACCAAGGAGCTGAAGACCGGCAATAGCATTGCTGTCAGCGGGATTTGCCTGACCGCGCTGGACATCACGCCCACCTCGTTCGGCGCCGATTTGGCGGAGGAGACGTGGACGCGCACGGCGTTGTCACGCATCCACCAAGGGGCGCTGGTCAACCTCGAACTGCCGCTGAAAGCGGAGGGGCGCCTGGGCGGACACATGGTTCAGGGACACGTGGACGGCACCGGCAAGTTCCTGGGGCTCGAACCGATCCCCGGCGCGAAGGATTTCTGGCTCCATATCGAAGTGCCCGGCGAACTGGACAAGTACCTGGTCTACAAGGGCTCGATTGCCATTGAGGGCATCAGCCTGACGGTGGCCAAGCTGGAAGGGAACAAGGTCAGCGTGGCGATCATTCCCCACACCGTCGAGATGACAAATCTGGGGTCGCTCAAACCCGGCGACCCGATCAACATCGAAACCGATATCGTGGCCAAGTACCTGGAAAAGTGGCTCCACCGCGACGAGCAGGCGCCGATCACGAAGGAAAAGCTGGTTTCAGCGGGGTTCTGAGAATCCGGTACCATAGTGCTGTCATGCTGAGCGAGCCGGGATCGCGCGGTTTTCGCGATCCGGCGAGTCGAAGCACCTTGTGTTTCTCGTACATAACCACAAGGTCCTTCGACTCGCCCGGCAAACGGACTCGCTCAGGATGACAAACCCTGCGCTTTCCTGCGCCTAAGCGCACATTTCATCAGCTCATTAAGAGCGGACTCGAATTCGAAAATATGACCGACCTCGTTCTCTGAGCCTTTGTAGAAATTGGCTGGAGTTTCTTCCGTTGTTGAATCGTAGCGGACTCCTTCTCGGTACGAATCAATGTCCTGAAAGTACACATGCCCACGCTCTCCCGTCTCAAGGTTTCTGCCAACAAACACTACTGTCTGCATAGTAGGAATGAGCATGTCCTCATCTACGTACTCGAGGGAAAAGTAGATTGTGCCCACTTTGAGTTTGCTCGCCGTTATGGGCTCCGCATAGGGCGTTAGTTCTCGTTCCTCGAAGCGCATTAGCATCACCTTGGTCAAGTGATTCTTCAGCCTCAGCTCGCCGCAGGTGGCAGCTCTGGCGGTTGAGGGGGCACCGGCGGGGTGCCGTAATCGCCTAGCCTCATCTCATCGAGCTGCAGGAATTCGCGCACAATCGGCACCTCGGCCTTCTCCATCTCGGAGAACCTGCCGAAGAAGGCCACCTTCGACTCATGCAGGAACAACACCCGATCGGCCAGCTTCTCGGCCAGCTTCATGTCGTGGGTCACGACCACGCTGGTCAGCTTCAACTGTTGCTTTAGCTTTTGGATCAAATCGCCGAGTAGCTGAGCCATGATCGGATCCACCATGGTGGTGGGCTCGTCGTAGAGCACACACTCCGGTTCCGCAGCCAGAGCGCGGGCAATGGCCACCGAGCGTTTCATCCCAGTGGATAGATCGCTGGGCAGCAGGTCGCGCATGGGCTTGACCCCCACCATATCCAGCAAACCGTCCACCACCTGGTAGATTTGCTCCTCATTGAGGTGGCCGCGCTCGCGCAGCGGGAAGGCCACGTTTTCCCCCACTGTCAGCGAGTCGAACAGCGCGCCGTTCTGGAAGACCATGGTCACTTTCTTCCGAATGCGTTGCATCTCCCGCTCGGGATAGTCGGTGATGTCTTCGCGCGCCACGATCACGCGGCCGCTATCCGGCTTTAGAAAGCCCATGATGTGGTGCAGCGCCACCGATTTGCCCACTCCGCTTCGGCCCACGATGCACACCGTCTCACCCGGGTTCACCTGGAAGCTGACCTTATCCAGAACCGAGTTGCCGTTGAACGCCTTGGAGACCTCTTTGAACCTGATGTACGGTTCTTCTTCGCGCTCAGGCTGCGATGTGTCTTCGCGCACGATGACCTCGTGGCCTGCAGGTTCGGGATGGTTCACGGTGTTCATGTTATCGAACTGCTTACCACCGATTCAGAACTGCTTACCGCGGATTGCACGGATCAATACGGATTTTCGCGGATTCCTTATTCAATTCTAAATCCGCGTAGATCCGTCCCGATCCGCACAATCTGCGGTGAGCCTTTGTTGGCGCGCGCGCTGCAGTTCCTCTGCCGTGTTGAGATTCGCGAAATCCGCCGGCGAAAAACCTTGGCGTGACAATTCCTGCTCGTCCAGCACCCGGATGCCAACCTCGCGGAACAGCGGCCGGATCATGTAAAGGCCCGCCGCAAGAGCCTGCTCCGCCTTGGCCGCGAACTCACGGCGATACACCGCGCACAGCGTCTCATAATTTCCAGCGACCAAGGGCAGGGTCACCAGCGCGCCGCTCGCTTCCGCCTGCTGGACCAGGTATTGCAGCAGGGACACGGGGACGAACGGCATGTCCACCGCAAACAACAAATTAAGATCGGAGCTGCTCGACTTGAGTGCCGCTTCGATCCCGGCCAGCGGCCCGCAGCCGGGATGCAGATCCTCGATTACCGTTCCGAAACCGCCATACTTCTCCCGCGATCCGACGATCACAACCCGCTGGGCGACCTTGGCGGCCTTCTCCAGCGCACGTTCGAGCAGCGTACGGCCGTCTAGCGTGAGCATGGCTTTGTCGCTGCCCATGCGCGTGCTCTTGCCGCCCGCCAGCACAAAGGCGCAGAGCTGGCTTTCCGGGATCGTCATACGGGAAAAACCACCGCGTCCACCACGCCTTCCAGATCTTACTTCGACGTCACCACGGTTGGCTTCATCGGTCTCGGCCGCTGGATGGCTGCCTGCACCTTGCTGTGGTGGCGTCCGTAGCCGAAGTAGATGACCATGCCGATCACCAACCACACCAGCAGCCGGATCCAGGTATCGCGCGGCAGGGCAGCCATCAGCGCGCCAGAAACCGCGATTCCCATGATGGGCACAAAGGGCACCCAGGGCGTTTTGAACGGTCGTTTCAGCTCCGGACGGCGCCTGCGTAGTATCCACACTCCGCCGCACACGATCACAAACGCCAGCAGCGTGCCGATCGAGACCAACTCGCCCAAGACACCAATCGGCACCAGCGCGGCAAAGATCGCCACAAAAATGCCCACCGTGATCGACGAGATATACGGCGTGCGGAAGCGCCGATGAACGCGCCCCGCCCACTCCGGTAGCAAGCCGTCGCGCGACATGGAGAAGAACACGCGCGACTGGCCGAGCAACATCACCAGCATCACCGAACCCAGGCCGGCTATCGCGCCCAGCTTCACCAGAAAGCTTCCCCAGCGGATGCCGGTTGCGTCGATGCCCACCGCCACGGGGTCGGCAACATTCAGCGCGGTGTAGCTGACCACGCCCGTCAGTAGCCCGGACACCAGGATATACAGAATGGTACAGATTGCCAGTGAGCCCAGGATGCCGATCGGCATGTCCCGCTGCGGCTGCTTGGCTTCCTGGGCCGCCGTGGATACCGCGTCGAATCCGATGTAAGCGAAGAAAATCACCGCCGCGCCGCGAGCGATCCCCGACCAGCCGTATTTCCCGAACTCGCCGGCATTGGGGGGAATGAAGGGATGCCAGTTGGCCATGGCCACGTCGGGATGCTTCATCACAAACGCGCTGGCAATGGCGATGAACACCAGCACGATGGCGACCTTGATGATTACGATCACCGAGTTCAGGTTCGCCGATTCCTTGATGCCCACGACCAGCACGGTGGTGACTGCGGCAATCGCCAGCAGCGCGACCAGATTAAAGACCGCATGCACCTGGGGCAGGCTGGCGGGGTCCACCCCATGCGCCAGCAGCGCCGGCTTCACTTTTGTGAGCAGCTCCCAGCGGTTGTGGTAGAGCACAAGGATCGTGCCCGGGGTCGCCGTCAGTTGTGGCGGAAGGTGGATGCCGAAATCCTGCAGGAAGCTGACCACGTATCCGCTCCAGCCGCTGGCCACCGTGGCCGCGCCGAACGCGTATTCCAGAATCAAGTCCCAGCCGATGATCCAGGCAAAAATCTCGCCCAGGGTCGCGTAGCCGTAGGTATAGGCGGAGCCGGCGATCGGGATCAGCGACGCAAATTCCGAGTAGCACAAGCCGGCAAAGGCGCAGGCTACCCCCGCCAGGATGAACGACAGCACGATGGCCGGGCCGGCGTACTGCGCCGCAGCCGCGCCGGTGAGCACGAAGATCCCCGCCCCGATGATCGCCCCGATCCCAAGCGTGATCAGGTTCAGCGGGCCGAGAGCGCGCTTGAGCGCGTGCTCGCCTTCCTCCGTGGATTCCGTCAGGATCATATCCAGCGGCTTGGTTGCGAGCAGGTTCGGCAAATCAATGTCTCCTTGGGCGAGGCTCTGTGGCTAAACCGAGTATTTGTCATTCCGAGCGAAGCGAGGAATCTGCATTTCGGCTGATTCCAGTGAAACTGCGGATTCCTCGCGCCAAAATCAGGCGCTCGGAATGACAAAACTGAGTGACCGGCCCTCCGGTGAGGGACATTCGTCCGCTGATTCCATTGGCCTAAGTCGCTGCCTTGCGACGATGCCAAACAAAGTACACCGGGATTCCCAGCAGCACGATGATCAGTCCCGGCCACGTGTATTGCGGCTTGTAGCGCAACAGCACGACATCAATATACGCTGCCATGGCGATGTAGATGGCGGGCAGCACCGGGTAACCGAAAGCCCGGTAGGGTCTGCGGCGCATCCGGGCGCGTTCGCCGCAGCACGAACAGCCCAAAGATGGTCAGGATATAGAACACCAACACCGCGAAGATGATGTAGTCGAGCAATTGGCCGTAAGCTGCCCGAGAGGCAGAGGATCGAGGTCCAGAACGCCTGCACCGCCAGCGACATCGCCGGGGTCTTGTACTTGGGATGCAGCTTGGAAACGCTGCGGAAGAACAGGCCGTCCTTCGCCATCGCGTAATAGACGCGCGCCCCGGCCAGGATCAATCCATTGTTGCAGCCAAAGGTGGAGATCAAGATGGCGAATGCCATCAGGCCAGCGCCCGCCGCGCCGAACATCTGTTGCATGGCGGCGGTGCCCACGCGGTCTTCGGCGGCGTATTGGATGCCGCGTGCCAGCACGGTCGCGCCGTTCGGGTCGCCGTGCAGCGGCAGCACCAGCATGTAAACGAAGTTCACCGCAAGATAGAGCGCGATCACCACGCCCGTACCCGAGCGCCAGCGACAGCGGCAGGTTGCGGCTAGGGTTCTTCACTTCCCCGGCGGTAAAGGTCACGTTGTTCCACGCGTCGGCGGCGAACAGCGAGCCCACCTGCGCCACCGCAACCAGCGTAATCGCCAGCAGCAAGCCGCTCATGCCGATCGCGGCATGGTTCGGCCCAATGCGCCAGAAATTTGCGCCGAAATTGGCCGCCAGCGCCTGCGGATTGCGTCCGATCGCCAATCCCACAAATGCCAACCCTAGCAGCGCTGCCGCCTTGGCTACGGTGAAGATATTCTGGACCATCGCGCCGGTCTTGACCCCGTACACGTTCACCACGCTGAGCAGCAGGATCATCAGAATGCCGATCAGGTTCTGCGTGTTCAGGCCGACGTCCATGTTGCCGAGCACCATCGGACCGACGGGAATTTTCGGCACGTGCGCGATGTGCCAGATCCAGCGAGTTGCCGAAATCGATGGGAAGAACACGCCGAGGAACTTGCCGAAAGCCACACCCACCGCGGCGATGGTCCCGGTCTGGATCACCAGAAACATCGTCCAGCCGTAGAGGAATCCCCACAGCGGTCCGAGCGCCTCACGCAGATAAACGTATTGCCCGCCGGCGTGGGGCATCATCGCCGCCAGCTCACCGTAGGCCAGCGCCGCGGTGATGGTCATGAACCCCGTCACCAACCAGGCCATGATCAGCAGTCCGGGTGAATCGACCTGCCGGGCAATATCGGCGGCGACAATAAACACGCCCGAGCCGATCATCGAGCCCATGACCAGCGTGGTGGCGCTGGTCAGGCCCAGCCCTTTGACCAGTTCGGAGTCTTGCTGACTGGCAATGCCCGTTTTGGTGGCTGTAACCTTTATGCTCACGTGCTCACCTGTAGGCGGCCTTTGTCCGTGTGGGACGGGTCTTCGACCCGTCCCAAAAATGGGGCGGGTCAGAGACCCGCCCCACACTGGCACGGAGCAGGTTGTAACTTTACACGATTCCCAGGAATTCTTCCGCCGCCCGACGTGGCTCGCACAGCAAGTCACCGATCACCGCCACCGAGTCCGCCCCTGCCGCAAAAACGTCGCGGCAATTTGCCCGGGTGATGCCGCCAATCGCCACCAGCCTTCGTTTCGTTAGCCCTCGTGCCGCCCGAACGCCTTCAACTCCGATGACCGGATCAGCATTCGCCTTGCTGCCGGTGGCAAACACGGGGCCGATCGCGATATAGTCCACCGGCCAGACATCCGCCTCGCGCACCTGAGCGACGTTGTGAGTCGAAACCCCGACGATCCGTTTCTCCCACAAAATGGCGCGCACGGTCTCGGGTGACAGGTCGTCTTGGCCCACGTGAACGCCATCGAACCCGGCTGCCAAGCACAGGTCCGCCCGGTCGTTCATGATGAGCTTCACCTCCGGCCCATGGCCAAAGACTTGCCGCAAGGCCCGCGCATGGGCCAGCATCTCTCGCGCCGTGTCGTTCTTGTTCCGATACTGAAGCAGCGTAACTCCGCCTGCCGCCAACTCGCGCGCATGCGCCAGCAACGCGGCCGAAGGATCTGGCGCTTGGGCAAAGCAGGAGGCATCAACAATGGCGTAGAGTCTGGGCAGGTTCATGTTGTTGAAAGCCATCAGCCGTCAGCCGTCAGGAAAAAGCAGGTACGGTGATAAGGACTGTGGCACGTCCGGAAAGCATATTCGCTGGCGATTTCACGCTGCTTCTTCACATCAGTTTGCGATCAGCGTTCATCAGCGCAAATCAGCGGCTCGCTTTGGTTTTCCTGATGGCTAATGGCTAATGGCTGAAGGCTCGGCTTTCACCCGCGCTGTTGCGGGGCACAACTCTCTTCTTTTCCGGCCAGCAACTCCTCCAGGAACTTGGTATCTATTTTGCCGGCCCGGAAATTGGCGTTCCGCATGATGCGCCGGTGCAGCGGGATGGTGGTCGAAATGCCCTCGACCACAAACATATCCAGGGCGCGCTCCATGCGCGTGATCGCCTCATTGCGGTCCCTGCCGTGCACAATCAGCTTGCCGATCAGCGAGTCGTAATACGGTGGAACCACGGCTTCGGTGTAGCACCAGGTGTCCAGGCGCACGCCGTTGTAGCCGGGAGGGCAGAACGCGGTGATCTTGCCCGCACAGGGCCGGAACTTTTCCGGGTGCTCGGCATTGATGCGGCACTCGATGGCATGACCGCGGATCTCGACCGGCTCGGGAACCACCTCGCTCAGCTTCGCTCCGGCGGCGATCAGGATCTGGCCTTTCACCAGGTCCATCCCGGTCACCATCTCCGTCACCGGATGCTCCACCTGGATGCGGGTGTTCATCTCCATGAATGTCAACTTGCCCTCTTCGTCCATCAGGAACTCGACCGTGCCCGCGTTCTGATAGCCGATGTCCGAGAGCAACTGCTGCAGTACCCGGCCCGTCTCGGCGCGCAGCTCGGGAGTCATTTTCACCGAAGGCGCTTCCTCGATCAGTTTCTGATGGCGGCGCTGGATGCTGCATTCGCGCTCTCCCAGGCTGATCACGTTGCCGTGCTCATCGGCCAGCACCTGGAACTCGATATGCCGGGGCCGCTCGATGAACTTCTCCATATAGAGATCGCCGTTGCCGAAGGCGGCTGCCGCTTCGTTCTGCGCCTGCAGGAAGTTACTGGTCAACTCGTCCGCATTGCGGACCACCCGCATGCCGCGTCCCCCGCCGCCGGCGGCGGCCTTCACGATCACCGGGAAGCCGATCTGCTGGGCCCATTCCGCTGCCTCTTCCGGGGTCGCGATCACATTGTCCGAGCCCATCAGGATGGGCACGCCCGCCTTGCGCGCTGCGCGCCGTGCGGCGTCCTTTTCGCCCATCAGCCGGGTGACCTCCGGCGGCGGTCCGATGAACTTTGATCCCGCTGGTACGGCACACCTCCGCGAAATTGGCGTTCTCGCTCAATAGCCCATAGCCTGGATGAATGGCGTCCACATTGGCAATCTCGGCAGCGCTGATCACCGCCGGGATATTGAGGTAACTCTCCGCCAGCCGCGGCGGGCCGATGCAGATGGCCTCGTCGGCAAAGCGAACATGCAGCGAGTCGCGGTCCGCCTCGCTGTACACCGCCACCGAGCGAATGCCCAGTTCCTTGCAGGCACAGATGACGCGGAGCGCAATTTCTCCACGATTGGCAATCAGAATCTTCTTGAACATGGGACACTTCGGGCCGCGCCAGCTTTCGGCGGGCAAGAAATTACAACCGTTTTCTGCAACTCCCGACACGCGCCCCTGTCACCGCCATCGATCACGGCCGCGCCGCGTTCCGGGACCTCTGCACAGGGCCACTAGACTGGACGGATGGCGAACAACGGCTGGCCGTATTCCACCGGCTGCGCGTTCTCCACATACCGACGGACGATGGTGCCCGAGGCTTCGGCCTCGATCTCGTTCATCAGCTTCATGGCCTCGATGATGCAGAGCACCTGTCCCGTCTGCACGTTGTCGCCCGGCTTGACGAAGGGCGGCGCGCCCGGTGTAGGCGCCTCATAGAAGGTGCCCACGATGGGCGAGCGCACAATGTGCTGTCCGGCGGTATCCGCCTCGGCGGCGACTGCCGGAGCGGCAGCCGGAGGCGGCGGTGCGGGGGCCGGGGCACCCGCAGCGAATGCTAAGGTAGGCGGCGGCGCTGGCATGGGAGCATAGGTAACGGACAGCGGAGCCGCCGCACCCGCCAGCCCGGCCCGCTTCATGCGAATCTTGACGTCGCCCCGCTCGAGCTCGAATTCAGTCACATCCTTCTCAATGAGAAATTCAACCAGTTCTTTGATCTCTTGTTGATTCATCGAAGGTCGGTATCCGCTTTCCATTAAGATCGATCAAATCGTTCACAACGCCAAAGGTGTGTCATTCCGAGCGAAGCGAGGAATCGCTATCCTGGCCAGCAAGTATAGGGATTCCTCGCTTCGCTTGAAATGACAAAACCCGCATGCTTTCAGATCGTAATCAATTCCTTGGGCGAAGGCGTTAGAATCTCGCAGCCCTCATCGGTTACCAGCACCATGTCCTCGATGCGCACGCCACCGCGTCCGGCGACGTACACTCCCGGCTCGATGGTGATTACCATCCCGGGCTCAAGGACATCGTTTCCGCCGCGGCCCACACGTGGGACCTCGTGGATCTCAAGCCCCACCCCGTGCCCGGTTGAATGCGTGAAATACTTGCCGAAACCGGCTTTGGTCAAGACCGAGCGCGCTGCCCGGTCCACCCGATCAACGGTTACTCCCGGCTGCACCGCGTCGATCCCCGCCAACTGCGCATCCAGTACCGCCTGATACATGCGGCGGGCGAACGCGGCGGGCCGGCCGACGTGCACTGTCCGCGTCATATCCGAACAGTAGCCACCGAGTATAACACCGTAATCCAGGACCACGAATCCCTTGGCGGGGATCTGCGCCTCGGAGGCGCGGCCGTGCGGCAGGGCCGAACGCTTCCCGGAAGCCACGATCGTCTCGAACGACATGCCTTCCGCACCCGCATGTCGCGCGGCATACTCCAGCTCTGCCGCCACTTCCGCCTCCGCCACCCCGGGCCGCACCGCCGCGACCGCGGTGTCGAGCAACGCCGAGCCAGTCAACACCGCAACGCGAAGACGGTTGATCTCGTCCGCGTCCTTTACCCTGCGCAACCGCTCGACCATCCCGCTAACCGGCCGCAGCTTGCTTGGTTTCGCGGTTGGTCCACCCTTTCTCCTGCTTTTGGCGAAGGGTGGGGATGTTGATGTGAGCAGCTTGCGTAGCACCACTTCGGAAGCGAGCGTCATGTGATCAGCTTCCAGGCCGATGACGCCTTGGATCTTCGCCAGCTCCGCCGCCGCCGCCTCCAGCGGGGATTTGGCAATCTTGAGCCGCGCGCCCTTCACCTCAGCCTGCGCCTGCTCGGCATAACGGCCGTCGGTGACAAACACCGGCCGTCGCGTGTCGGCAATCAATATTCCTGAACTTCCGGTAAACCCGCACAGATACCGCACATTCGGCAGATGCGTAACCAGCAACGCGTCCAGCCGCGCCTTCTGCACTTCCTGATTGAGCTTCGCTTGCCTTGCGAGATAGTCCATTGCGTGCTGTTCCCTACGGCGAGTGTGACGTGCTGGCAAGAGGGCGGGATTGTTCTGGGGACTCGCCTCTTTGCGGATACTGATTGTACAAAGAAAAACCCCCGAGCGGGATGCCGGGGGGTTAGGGTTGGCCTCTGGCCACAAATTACGTCTCCGCGATCTTGGGAGTAATGAAAAAGATCAGCTCCTGGGTCTGGGTTTTGACCGTGCGGCGCTTGAACAGGTTGCCCAGCACGGGTACATTGCCCAGTACGGGAGTCTGCAGGATGTTCACCGTGTTATTGGTCTGCACGACGCCCCCGATCACCACCGTGCCTCCATCCGTCACCAGCACCTGGGTGGTTGCCTGCTGGGTGATCAGGGTGGGATTGCCTTGGATCTCTTGGCTGAAGTCGGGGGTGGTGTTTTCCACGTCCACGTTCAGGAAGATCGTACTTTCCGCCGTGATCTGCGGGGTGACGGTCAGCTTCAGCATGGCATCGATGTAGGCCACCGTGGGCGGACCGCCCAACTGCGCCTGGGTCACAATCGGAATCCGAACGCCTTGCTTTACCACTGCCTGAATGTTGTTCTGCGTCACCACCCGCGGGCGGGACAAAATCTTCAACAACCCGCGGCTCTCCGCCGCCGTCAGGATGGCATCCACGCGATAGGCGTTGGTCGCATTCAAAAACGAGAGGCCGCTCGTGGGTGCTGTGACCCCCAAATTCGAGAACAGCGGGATCTGGTTGGTACCGGTGACAATGTATTGCGGAGCGTTTGGCACTTTGTCGATGATCGGACTGGCTCCCACCCCAGTGGCGCCACCGACCGCGCTCGGGCTGTTGCCCCAGCCGAAGCCTAGCTGCACCCCGATATCCCGCGCGAAGGTGCGCGTGGCAGCCACGACCCGGGCTTCGATCTCCACTTGCTGCGTCTTGCGGTCCAGTTGCCGGATCAGCGTGTCAATAGCCGGCATCACGCTGGGAATATCCTGGATGATAATGGCATTGGTGCGCTCATCAGCGATCACGTCGCCGCGCGCCGACAGCATCTTTTTGATCGTCGGCATCACGTCCTTGGCGTGGGCATAACTGAGAAAGCGCGTCACCGTGCCCTTGTCTACCGCCAATGCCTGCGCCTGCCGTTCCGCCGCCTTGGCTTCGGCTTCCTTGCGCAGGGTGTCGATCCTCGCCACACGTAGCACATTGCCGTCCAACTGCCGGTCGAGTCCGTTGTTGCGCAAGACAATGTCGAGCGCCTGGTCCCAGGGCACGTCATCCAGCACGAGGGTCAAGTTGCCGCTGATCGCCGGGTCGAGCACGAGGTTCAAGCCGCTGATCTCGTGGATCAGACGGAAGAAGTCTTTGATATCGACGTCCTTCAAGTTGACCGAGATGGGCTCACCCGTGTAGCGCGGCAGTCCCGTAACCGACTGGTTGCCCTCTGCCACTTGCTCGGCGGCAAAATTGATGGCCTTTTGCGGCCGCACCCCGGTGGTGGACGGCGCGGCGGGAGCGCCTGCCTGTTGCGACGAAGGAGCCGTGGAGGGCGGCGTGACGGATGGCGTCTGGTTGCTTGCTATGGTCTGTTCCGCCGGCCGCGTTGGATTGCTCGCCATGACCTCTGCGGCCGCATTCGACTTCGACTCCGCCTGCCGTGAGGCTGTAGGCTCAACGTAGGCGAAGCTGGAAGCGTTGTTAACTGCAGGTTTGCTGTCCGGACTCGGCGCGGTATCAACCGGCTTGGCCGGAGGTACATTCAACGCCACCACCGGTTTGGCAGAGTCCGCAACCTTGGTTTCGGGTTTCTCGGGGCTCTCAAGTTTCGCAACCTCAACCGGCGTGGCCGGCAGTTGGCCTGCCGTGGATGTTTGCGGTTCGGCAGAGATCTCCGAAGCAGCCGAAACCGGGGTCGTATCCGGCGCCCCCGTCGGCGAAGACTGGATCTTAATGATCAGCTTGGATCCCGCCTGTTCCACTCCGTATTCGGCGGGCGCCCTCAAGTCGACCACGATTCTGGTGGTCGGAGGCTCATTGCGAAAGCGCGACAGGCGCACTCCCTTGACCTCTCCGGCATTGACCTCGATGGGTCCCTGGCTGCCCTGCAGGATCGCGTTCGGCAGATCAATTACCAACCGGTCCGGCGAACGCAGGGTCATCACCTCGGGCGTGACTTCCCCTGCCACCGCAGCGATCACGCGGACATTATCCTTGTCCGGCACGACATTCACGCTCTCCACCTGGGCCGGGGTACCCGACGCGCGCAAAGCGCTGGTTGGGGTGATAGCCGGGGTTTTCGAAGAGCTTTCCGTGAAGCCTGTGGTCGCCGGTTTGTCCTGCGTGGGTGCAGGCGCCGCGGACTGCAAGTCGGCTTGATTAGGGTTCGCCGTTGCTGCTTCCGGAGCGGTGACCTTCAAAGCGAGGCCCGCTTTGGTTTCGTTTACCTGCACTTGGGCGCCGCTAGCCAACGTCAGCTCAACCCGCGCGATTTCCGCCCCGTCCGCGGCTTTGTAGCCCAGCACACGGTAGCCCTTCACGCCCGGCACTTCGAGCATCTTGCTCCTGCCCTGGAGCCTGCCGGCGGACACGCCCGTCAAGTCAATCAAGAGCGAGTTATCAGCGGGACGATATTCGTTGTGGGTGTAGCTGCCATTCGCATGCAGTGTGACCGTCGTGCTGCTTCCCTGACCGACCACGCTGACATTCGTAAGCTGCGCTGTCGCCCCCAATGGATGTGCGGCGCTGGTTGGGGTTGAAGGTACGGCTGCCCACGTCGGTCCAGCCAGCAACAGCACGATGAGAACGCCCAGCAATTGCTTCAGCCTCATCTGGTCCTCTCTCCGTCGAAAGCGGCAACAGGTGCCGCAAAAAGCCAATAAAGACATATCGGTTCGTCCCACCCAAGCACCGAAACCCTATCCCTTCGGCAGCTTCTTCACGATCTCCCGCGGGAAGGTACGTCCGACCCGGTCCATCACCGTCTCGCGAAACAGGATCTCGTCGCTGGTGATCCGGACAACCTGCCCGTTAAACACAGGGTCGTTCTCCCGCAGAAAGAAGGTTCTTTTCTGCCCGTCTTCGACCACAGCAAATTTGTCATCACCGGAACGTACCACGCCCTTAAGATTGACCTGGGAAATCACCAGGCACTTCTTGCCAGAAACACAAGTGGGCTGTCCCGTTGAAACCGCGCGGATGACGCTAACGAAAGGATCGCGCTTGTTGGCGAATCTGGCGCCAGGTTTCGCTTGATCTTCGCTGATGGAAACTGTTTCCGTGGAGGGCTTCCGCTTCCCTGCGCCTCTTTTCAAAACCAATCGCGGCGGCGCGGTCAACTGCTCAGCCCCCTGCTTGGCAGGCGTGGGCTTGCTCACCAACGCTGCCAAAGTGCCCTTTTTCTGGTCCGCCGCCGCTTTCCCTGGCGCACTGGAGCCAGCGGCCCGCTTTGGCGGCTGGCTGGTAGCGAGCGGCCCCACCGTCCTCATCGTGCCGGCGGGCGCTTGTATCCCTGCCGATTTGGCGGGGTTCGTTCCAGGCACACCGGCCGACTGGACCTGCGCCATTCCCAGAGAAGCAGCGGCCAACAAAATCCATACGCTCGCACTCGCCCTCATGATGGCTACCTCTTGCCCGCAGCGGCTGGCGGGTTCTGACCGGCGGCCAGTTTGCCCGCCGACTCGTTGCTGAAGAACGTACTGGTAGTGCAGGTCGCGACTACGCTCTCATTGGGCGCATACTGGTAAGTCTTCTTCAGCTTGACGTCGCTGTCCTTCATCGCACCCACCTGCAGGTTGCTGACATTGACTATCCGTTCCAGTTTGCCCACCTTTGTGAAGAACGTCACCATGGAGTAGTAAGGGCCATCCAGTTCCATATCGAAGGGTACTTCGGTGTAGAACTCATGCGGGGTGTTCGGCTTGGCGGTGTAACGCCGCACCCGGATGCCGGCCTGCTGAGCCGTATCCTCGATCACGTGCATGAACTGATCGACGGCCTTTTCCTCCGGCACAATGCTCTTCAATACTTCCAATTGTTGTTTCAGCGACTCGATCTGCCGGTTCATCTCGACCAGCTTGTTCTCATAGGGTCGCAGGTTGCGAATATCGGCCTGCTTGGATTCGAGCTTCAGAGCTTTGGACTGGTTTTCGTCCGCCAGCGGCTTATAGAGCGTGAAATACAGACCCGTAGTCGCGAGTGCGGCAACCAGCAGCAGCACCGTGACCTGCGCCTTGAACGGAATGTCATTCAGTCTCAGCATGGCGTACCCTTATGCCTTCCCTGCTATCTTCCCTGCCGGTGGCGGCGCCGCCGCCGTCTTTTGGCATTGCAGGGTGAATTGGAACACCTGCACGTCCTTCACCGCGTCGTCCTGGAAGGACTCCTTGATCTCCACCGTCTTGAAATACCCGGTCTTGTCCAGATTGTGCAGCAGGTTGGCGACCGAGTCGATGCTCAAGGCCGTGCCCTTCAGGTTGATGTTGGCGCCGTCATCCGTCATGCTCGCCAGCCAAACCCCGTCGGTATGATTGACCGTGTCCCCGAGAGTGGTCAGCAACGTCACCGGCCCGGATTGCTCCTTGCGCAGTTCGTCAATCACGTCGACCCGCTTCTGGTAAATGTTTTTCTCTTTCTCCCGCTCTTCAAAGATCTGCTTGACATGCGCCAGCCGCTGATACTCCACGTCGGCCTTGCTAATCTCCTCGTCGAGCTTCACCGACTGCCGCTTCATCTGCCAATACCACAGTCCGTTGACCGCGCCCGTCAGCAACAGCACAACCAGGGCAGCCAACACGATTTCCGGGCCGGCGCTCGGCAGACTGCCGCTCGGCAGCGCTTGCCGTTTGCCCTTTCTCGGCTTTTGCACACCCAGCAAATTGATCCGGATCATGCGAAACTCCTAAGGGCCAAGCCCACCGCCACTGCCAGTTGTCCCGGGTTTGACTGCGCCACCTTGGCCGGACCTTTGTCCGGCAGCTCAATCTTCAGGAACGGGTTCAGCATTTCCACGGGAATGGAGAATTCGTGCCGCAGCGCCTCCATCAGGCCGGGCACCTTGGCCGAGCCGCCCGCCATGTAGATCCGCTCGATCTGCTCGCCCGGCACCGTGGCGCGGAAGAAGTCAAACGTCTTCTGGATCTCCAGCACGATCAACTCGGTCACCTGTTGCAGGATGGGCATCTTGGCGTCCTCGCTGACCGTACCCACCTTGCCGCCCAGCTTGAACGACTCCGCATCATCGAAGCTCAGGTCCAGTTCCTTCTGCAGCGAGTCCGTGTACTGATGGCCGCCGACACTGACGTCGCGGGTGAACAGCGGATTCGTGCCCTTGACAATGTTGATATTCATCACGCTCGCACCCAGGTTCAGCAACGCCACCGTGGCGTTCGGCGCGGGTTCGTAGTTGTGTTCGTAGCAGTTCTGCAGGGCGAACACGTCCACGTCCACAATCGACGGGCTGCGGCCCGCCATGGAGAGCACATTGGTGTAGTTGAGGATCTTGTCCTTTTTCACCGCCACCAGGAGCACATCCATCTGCGGCCCGTCATCGTTCAGCACCTGGTAATCGATCTGGACATCGGAAATGTCAAAGGGAATGTGCTGTGCGGCCTCCTGCTGAAGATTCTCCGCCAGCTCGCCTTCGCTCATGGCCGGCAGGCTGATCCGCTTCACGATCACCGAGTGCCCGCTCAACGAGGTGGCCACCACCTTCCCCTTGATCCCGCACTCGGCAAACAACGTGTTAATGGCGCTGGTGACCGCCGGCGAGTCCATGATCATCGAATCCACTACCAAGTCGGTCGCCAGTGGTTCCAATCCGAGGTGCACCACCTGCAGCCCATTGCGCGTCTTTTTCAGCTCCACTGCCTTGAGCATGCTGGAGCCGATGTCGAGTCCTACGATGGTCTTGCTTGAGCCGAGTCCGAACATGGGTCCGCCTTATCTTGTGCCTGACGCCGTCAGCCGCGCCGACCGGGGCTTCTTGCGCTCCGCTCTCAGTTCACGCGGTGCGTGCAACTCCGCCCTGGCGCTGGCTGGGGCCGATTGCGCGCTTTGTTCGTCCATCCACTGGTCCAGGCGCGATTTCTTAAAACGCCAGCGATTGCCTAGCTTGAATGCCGGAATCTGTCCCTCGGAGGCGTACTTGTACAGTGTGTCGGCACTGATGCCCAGATACTCCGACGCCTGCCGGATGTTCATCACCTCACGCAACTCATCCATAGCACCCTCGCCCTGCGTCCCCGAACCCGGGTGCAAAACCGGTTTTAAGTAACGCATCGGCCATCTCTGGGAAAACTTGCGAGCCGATTATTGCTTGTCAACGTGAGTAGCTGTCAAGGAAATAGGGGGGCTACTGCCGGTTTCTTCGGTTTTTGTGGGGATGGAATCGGGGCATGTCCTTTAGTTCGGTACCAAGCTATGGAGTTGGATGAACCAGCCAACCACAAGTAGTTGTGGTGTTGACGCATAAAGTGCACCTTCTTAGGTTACGAAGGTGCAGCAGTCGGTCGTGTAGGGATAAGAACCCCGACTTCATTTGGAAAAATGGTGGGGTCGGTTCCTGCACGCAACTGTCTCGCTTGGGCAACTAAACTGACCAGGGCACAGAATGCGACTACGGGCGAGCTGCAAGCGAACTACGTATGTGCCACCAGTCCACGAATATAGCTGACGATCTGGTCAATCTGTTCCGGACTGAGCTTCTTTTGGAAACCCGGCATATTGCCCCGGCCGGTTTTGATGATTGCCGCAAGGTCTTGGTCACTTTCCGTCTTTACTGCAGCAGAACTGAAACTACGGATATTCATCCGGCGACCGATCATGCCATCCCCAGAACCGTCACGCGAATGGCATGCAGAACACCTGCGCACGTAGGTTTGCCGCATACTCGCTAATGATTTCGATCTGGGCAGCGCAGGCGGTGGAGCGGGTTGGGGCTCGGGTTCTGCGACATCGCTCTTCACGTTTGGCTGAGTGACTACTTTCGGCTCTGCAACTGGTGTCGCTTCAGGCGCGGCGTCCGCGCGCGGAGACACGGCAGTTGTATCTGCGGCGGCACTTTTCGTGCCTCCAGGCGTGATGGAACGAGCCATGTCCGGGTTCGCCAGCCCGCGCAGGTAAACTATGAGTTCCCTAATGAAATGGGAGTTCCCCCGGCTCTGCCGGGGAGGCACGCGAAGTTTGACAGATACGGGAGTCCATCCAAGAAACTCCTGGCGTGAGCCGCGAAGCACACGCAAAGGAGAAACTGGATGGACGAGTATGAAAGCTTAAGCCACTCGAAATGGGAGTGCAAATACCATGTGGTGTTTATCCCAAAGGGCCGGCGGAAAGCGTTGTATGGGGAGTTGCGGAAGTATTTGGGAGAGGTGTTCCGCAAACTGGCGGAGCAGAAGGAAAGCCGGATTGAGGAAGGGCATCTGCTGGCGGACCACGTGCACATGTTGATATCGATCCCGCCGAAGTACGCGGTGGCGCAGGTGGTTGGGTTTATGAAAGGGAAGAGTGCGATTCATCTGGCGCGAGTGTACGGAGGGCGGAAACAGAATTTTGTAGGGCAGAGTTTCTGGGCGCGGGGATACTTTGTGTCGACGGTCGGGCGGGACGAGACATCGATCCGAGAGTACATCCGCACGCAGGAGGAAGAGGACAAGCGCCTGGATCAGTTGAACATGTGGCGCTGAAGGGGCCACCTTCAGGTGGCCAAGAATGTCGGGGCCGCGTTAGCGACCCCGCTCAGCCGCTTTGAGCGGCTCACATCCTAAAGCCCCCGGCTCTGCCGGGGGATATTTACTCTGCGCAGCGTTGAACTCACTTCCGTATCCACGCATTTTCCCTCGACCATCGCTGACGACCGAGCCCAACTGGTCATCGGGTAGGCTCTGTACAGATGTCGAAGTGAGATCTGGCACCTTAAGGGACTTGCCCAGCACGCCGGTCCCGGCGCCATCAACTCCGTGGCATGATGAGCACTTGGCACGGTACAGCTTGGCAATGTCCTCGGCTGGTGCCGCGCAGACGGTTGCGGTTCCGCCGGAACCAGCAGCCAAAGCACGGACATATGCAATCAACCCAGGGAGTGTGTCTTCGTCAAGCTTCTTATTGGCCGGCATCTGGTCCTTGCCGTTCAGGACCGTTTGCTGGATCTGTTCGTCGCTCATCTTCCGCAAGGCAGGGCGGAAGTCGCCGACCTTGATCTTCCTGCCAAGATAGTTGTCGCCGCTGCCGTCGGGCGCATGACAGGAAGAGCATTTGGCA
Organism: uncultured Acidobacteriota bacterium; assembly: GCA_963837635.1. Taxonomy (GTDB): domain Bacteria; phylum Acidobacteriota; class Terriglobia; order Terriglobales; family Acidobacteriaceae; genus CAWINY01. The sequence goes on along the minus strand of CAWINY010000006.1, from coordinate 1,025,687 downwards.
ATATACAGGGTTCTGCACCAGGGGAACGCTCGGCAACACCATTACATCGTGCACCGACAGAGTCGCCTCTCCGGCGACCACGGTTGGAAACAGACAGACTCACCTCATAAGTGGATAGTAGATGCAGGGCATCGGGAGTGAGTTGTAGGGTAATAACCGGAAAACCACTGCGAAAAATTTCTGCACACAGTCGTCCGGTGGGCAAAGAAAAGGCCACGGCGAACACCGTGGCCGGACCATTACCGATCAGCCGCTGTTATGCGGATCAACGCTGATTCAAGCTCAGAACCGAATCTTCTCTAAGCGTTCATCCGCGTAGTCAGCGGCCTTGTTCTCAAGTTCAGTGAATGTCGAACTGCTCCTGGTGCAGCAGCGGATCGGTCTTGACGATCACGGTGCGCTTGGTCAGCTCCTCGAGGTCTTGCAGCAAGCGCCCGCCTTCGTCCTTGAGCGCCTTGGCAACCTCGGGGTTCACCCGCAGCAGGACGTCGCCCCGCTCCATGTGACGCGCCATCTTCTTCATCTCTACATAGATTTCGTTGCACACCGTGGTCACCGACTTGACGAAGCCGGTGCCCGCGCAATAGGCGCAGGGCGCGCCCAGGGTGCGCTCCAGCGACTGCTTCACCCGTTTGCGGGTGATCGCCACCAGTCCGAAATCGTTAAAGGCGAGCACCTTGGAGGGCGCACGGTCCGATTTCAGCGCCTCCGCCAGGGTCTGCATCACCTTCTGCCGGTTCTTGCGCTCGTCCATGTCGATGAAGTCGATCACGATGATGCCGCCCAGATCGCGCAGCCGGATCTGGCGCACGATTTCCTTGATAGCATCCACGTTGGTCTTAACGATCGTGTCTTCCAGCCGGGCCGTCTTGCCCACGTACTTGCCGGTGTTCACGTCGATCGCCACCAGCGCCTCGGTCTGGTTGATCACAATGTAGCCACCGCTCTTGAGCCACACCTTCGAGCCGAGCGATTTGTTGATCTCCTCGTCGATGTTGAACTGCTCGAAGAGCGGCGTCTCCTTGGTGTATAGCTTGACCTTGCGCACCAGCGCGGGCTGGAAGCGGTTGGCAAAGCGCAGGATGCGCTCGTATTCCGACTCGGTATCGACCCAGATTTGCGAGAAGTCGCTGGTCACCTGGTCACGCAACACGCGCTCCACCAGGTTCAGGTCGTGATAGATCAGCGCCGGGGCTTTGCCCGTGTCCGAGCGCTGTTTGATCTCCGCCCACAGGTTCTTCAGGAAACGGATATCGGCGCGCAGCTCATCCTCGCCCACGCCCTCGGCCGCGGTGCGCACGATAAAGCCGCCATGACCGCCTTCCCGCTCGCTGATCATGATGCGCTTCAGCCGCATGCGCTCGTCGTCACTGTTGATCTTGCGCGACACCCCGATGTGGTTCACCGTCGGCATGTAGACCAGGAAGCGCCCGGGCAGCGCGATATGGCTGGTAATGCGGGCACCCTTCTTGCCGATGGGCTCCTTGGCAATCTGGATCAGGACTTCCTGCCCTTCCTTGAGCAGGTCGCTGATCAGCACCGGCGGGCGCGACCATTCGCGGCGCGGCGGGGCGCCACCACGCTCCCGGCGGCCTCCACCACCACGGCGACCGCGGCGGGTGCGGTCGAAGGGCGCGGGGCGAGTCATGCGCTGCTGGTAGGGGGCTTGGCTGTCGGGCCCGCGCACCTCGGCTCGGCCATTGCCCTTGTCACCGGCCAATTCCTCTTCTTCATCCTCGGGCGCGCCATCCTCTTCCTCGGGCTCGTCCTCGGGTTCCACCTCGGGCTCGGGGAAGCTGGCGGCCATCGCCTCGCGTTCCTCGTCGCTTTCCTCGATGGCCGAAGTCAGCTCATCGCGGTCGTACTGGCCGCGGGCCACCATCGGCTCGAAGTGCTCCTCTTCGAGCTCCTCGTAATCCTCCAGCTCGTCTTCCAGATAGTGCGAGACGTCCGCCTCTTCGCCTTCAATCTCTTCCTGCTCCAGGTCGCCTTCGCCCGGCGCAAACTCATGACGGAATCCCGGGGCGGACTCCCGGTCCTCTTCCGAAGTGGCTTCTTGCGTTGCTTCCCCGGTATCGCTCACCACGCCCGCTTCAGTCTCGAACGCCAACTCATGTTCCCGCTGAGCCATTTCGCGCTCGGCTTCGGCTTCTGTGAAACGATCCGCTTCGCCCGCCGCCCGCTCATCGGAGTCGCGCTCAGATTCAGAACCGGCGAAGGTGCTGGCAACATTCATCTCCTCGTAGCGACGCTCGGCCGGGCTCTCCGGCTCGGGAGCCTGAACGGTTTCGCGCGACGCTTCCGATTGTGCCTCTTTGGCCTCGGCAGGAGAGCGATCCTCAGATTGAACCTCAGCCGGTCCAGCCGCTTCGGCGGCTTTCTCCTCAATTGCTTCCTCCACCGACATTGGCTCGGAGATCGGCGCGTCCACCACGACCCGTTCGCGTTCGGCGCGCTTTTGCATAAGCGGAGGACGCTCTCTCTGTTCCGCCTGCTGCTGCGGTCCCTGAGAGTCTGTTTCGTCGCCAACTCCCCACGGGTCGCTCTCGATGACGAACGTCGCCTCGCCCCGCGGAGTTTCGTCCGCCTTGCATTCGGTGGGTCCGGTGGGCCTAGGTTCGATGGGACGAGGTTCGATGGGACGAGGTTCGGCGGGCTCGCGCTCGGCTTTGGATACCGCGCTCGGGGCCGGCTTGCCTCGATATTTCGAGATCGATTCGCCTGGCAGTACGAAGGGGTGAAAGGTTTCAGCGGTCGGTTCCGGAATCACGGGTTCCGGTTTCGCCTTCACCGCCTCGGGCAGTGGATGGGAAAAACGCTTCTTGGGAGGCGCCCCCGGCTCCGGTTGGCGCGGCTCTTCGCGCCGCTCGCCGTGATACTTGGCCAGCGATTCGCCGGGCAAAACGAATGAAGAGGAGTCAACCGCACGGCTGGCTTTCTCGTCCGGCTCGATCTGGGGCGCCGCTTCCCGCGTCTCCGGCTCCGCCTGCGCGCTTTCCGGTTCGGGAGACAGTGCGGCTTCGATGGGCTCTTCCGCCGCTTCTTGCTCGGCTAGACCTTCCGGCTCATCCAGCGCCTGCTCCTCCTGGATGGCAGCCGGGACCTCGGCGACTGGGATACCTGGTGCACTCGCTTGCGAAGATGGCCGCTGGTACTTGGAAATCGATTCGCCCGGCAGGATGATCGGCGGGTAGTCCGCGTCAGCGGGATAGTTCTGCGGTTCGGCACGCGGCGCTTCCCGCTCACGGTCTTCCCGGGGACGGTCATACTTGGCCTCGGTAAAACCACGGCCGCGTCGCACGCGGCGCCGGCGGCGTCCGCGGAAGCCGCGATCCGGCTGGCCTTCCACACGCTCTTCGCCGCTTTCGGGCTCGCCCAGGTCCTCGCCACTAAAGGACGGTTCTTCCCCTTCGCCCGACTCCGCTTCGGTTTCTCGCGGTGGACGCGCGAGATCGAAAGGCTGCGCCGGTTCGGTCGGGGTACGGCTCACATAGACTTCCGGCCGGGTAATCTCTACCGGATCAAATTCCCCTTCTTCCTCTTCTTCCAGGTCCAGGAAATCGGAGACGTACAGAAAGGCGTCGCGCTCCAGACCAATGTCCACGAAGGCCGACTGCATGCCGGGCAGCACGCGGGTAACCCGGCCCTTGTAGATGGATCCGGCTAGGGTGTATTCGTTCTCGCGCTCGAAGAATATTTCTGCGAGCTGGTCGTCCTCGGTGACCGCCACTTTGGTCTCGTGGGGTGTCGAGGACACGTACATTTCTTTAGTCATGCTAGCTCCGGCTAGCACCGACCTTTACCGAGGAGAGGACAAGAAGGAAGCGCTATGGCGCGGTTGCAAGAGGGTACTCCGCCCTGGCCCGGTTTGAGCTAAGGGGGCTACCCCATGCAAACCTGGCGGTGGGGCGTTGATCGGCCGACCTTTGTTCAAGGCAGGAATCTGTGCACCTTCTTGCGCCCTGCACCGGGGTGTGACACTCGCCCAGCCGTGACTGGGGGGCCGTTTCCGCCCCGGACGATCTCGCTTGAATCCTGTCCGGCCCCTCTGTAGTGGCCGGTGTGTCCCCTTAACGCGGGGACTATCGCATTTCGATTCTGTGCACTGCGTGCCCGGGGACCCCAACTAGGTTGGGGCTGCGCGGCGATCTCCGCCGGCCGGCCACAGTCGGATGCGGGAAAAGCGTCCCGCAGGCGCTTCAATTCACGAACCGGCGCATGCGAATGTTCATCACAATGCCTAACGCCAGGAACATGAACAAAACTGATGAGCCGCCATAACTCATGAGCGGCAACGGAATCCCCGTGACCGGCATGAAGCCGACCACCATTCCAACATTGACCAGGATATGGAAGGTGAGTACCGCAACCACACCCATAATTACGAACGTGCCGGCGCGGTCGGGCGCGGTCTGCGCATTCTGGACCAATCGCATCAGCACCAGGAAGTATAGCAGCAAAACCCCCATCGCGCCCACCAGCCCATGTTCTTCGCTGAAGGCGGCAAAGATGAAGTCGGTGTGCGGCACCGGCAGGAACAGCCCCTGGGTTTGGCTGCCCTTGGTGGCCCCCTTGCCCCAGATGCCGCCCGAGCCCACCGCAATCAACGACTGGATAACCTGGTAGCCGTGGTGCTGCGGATCCGCCTCCGGCTCGATAAAGGTGGACAGCCGCTGCCGCTGATAGTCGTGCATCCCGTAGTGCCATGCCACGGGCGCCAGGGCCGCCGCCAGCAACAGCATCACCACCGCATGCTTCATCCGCAGGCCGCCCAGAAACAATCCCATGATGGCCACGGGCACGTAAGTCAGTGCCGTGCCCAGATCCGGCTGCGCCAAAACCAGCAGCATAGGGAAACCCACCACCATGCCGGCCTTCACGATGTCCGATAGCCGGCCCTCCTCCTCGTGCAACCGGGGTTCGCTGAAATACTTGGCCACGGCCAGGATCAGGATCAGTTTCACCCATTCCGACGGCTGAAAGTGGCTGCCGCCGGGCATCTGTATCCACCGCCGGGCGCCCAGATATTTCTTGCCGAACAGCAGCACCGCCATCAGCGACCCGACGGAGAGCAGGTACATCCAGGGCACCTTATCGAGCAGGGCCTGGTAGTTGATGCGGCTGATCACCAGCATGGCCACAATCCCCCCCAGAATCCAGTACACCTGCTTGATGTGCACGCCGATGAACTTGGTGTGGATGGTGGCGCTGTAGATCTCCAATACTCCGATGGCACAGATCGCCAGCACATAGGCCAGCAACAGCCAGTCGAAGTCACGGAATGAGATATAACGTTTCAATTACTCTAGATTCCTGGTCAAGAGCGCTCTCAGCTTTCAGCTATCAGCTCTCGGCTTTGAGGGAAAATCGCTCTTGGCTTTTGGAGTTTGGCTTTCCTGCTATTGACTCTTCGCGCCTTCGCGTCTTCGCGTTGAAAATCTTCCTCTGCGTTCTCTGCGAATATCTCCGCCCTCTGCGGTGAACTAGGGCCCTAACCCCGGAGCTATCGACGCCAGCGGCGCTGCTCTGGGCCGCAGCTTCACCCGGAAGCGCCCGGCTTTCAATCCCTGCGGATCGCCCTCGTCGCCCGGCGCGGTCCACGCCCCGGCGATCTCGATGGAATCTTCCTCTTGGCCAGTATTGTGTGGGACGCTAACCCCAGTGGTTTGTGCCGGAGCCGTGCCCTTCGGGTTGGCCACAGCCGGTGCGACCTTCGTTACCGGCAGGGCAACGGCTTCCGCATTGGCGGCGGTTCCGGGTACGAAGCGCTCTGCCATCTTGACGTCCCGTGCCCGCTGCTTTTCGACGTACGCCTTGATGATCTGCGCCGCCAGTCGTGCCGAGAGGTACCCGTGCTCGCCCTGCTCCACCAGCACCGCCACCACGATCTCTGGATTTCGCCGTGGAGTCACACCCACGAACCAGCCGTTGTCCTTGAACTTCGCCTTATTCGCGACCCGCTCCTTGGCCTGGTTGGAGATGGTTTGCGAGCTGCCCGTCTTGCCCGCAAAATCGACATTGTTCAAATGGGCGCTGGGGGCTGTGCCGCCCGGATTCACCACTTCCGCCATCGCATCGGTGATGAGCTGCCAGTTCTCCGGATCAATGGGGACGGTCACGCTGGCGGGCTTGTCCGAGGTATCTGGAACTTGGTTTGGCAGGATCACATGCGGTCGGTACAACACCCCGCCCGTGGCAATGCCGCCGATGGCCCGCGCCAACTGAATCGGGGTGGTCGCCACCGCACCCTGGCCGATGCCCACCGAGATGGTTTCCCCGGCAAACCACTTCTGCTTGAAGTTCCTGATCTTCCACTCTTCGGAGGGCATCACGCCGCTGACCTCCTGCGGCAGGTCGATGCCTGTCTTCTGGCCCAAGCCAAAGGCAGTCGCGTACTGCGCAATACGCCCGATGCCCAGCCGCTCCGCCAGGGTGTAGAAGTAGGTGTCGCAGGACTGGTAAATCGCCTTCTCGATCGTCACATGGCCGTGCCCAGTCTTCACCCAGCACTTGAAGAAGCGTCCGTAAAACGTTCCCCCGCCGCCGCAGTTTATCGCCAGAGTCTGCGAAATACCTTCCTGCATGCCGGCCGTGGCCATAATGATCTTGAACACCGAACCCGGCGCCAATTGCGCTTGGATGGCCTTGTTCAACAGCGGGTGAGCCGGGTCGTTGACCAGGTCGGTCCATTCCTTTTGCGTGATGCGCACGGCAAAAGCATTGGGATCGAAACTCGGCTTGCTGACCATGGCCAGGATCTCGCCATTGCGCGGATCCATGGCCACCACTGCCCCGTTCTTCCCGTCCATAGCCTGCTCGGCGGCAATCTGCAGATCGATGTCGATGGACAAGCGCAGCGACTTGCCGGGCATTGCGGGCGTCTCATCCAGATGGCCGACTTCCTTGCCGCGGCTGTCCACAATCGCGCGCCGGAAGCCGTTCTTACCCATGAGCCAGTCGTTGTACTGCAGCTCCACGCCGCTTTTGCCCACCACGTCGCCGGGACTGTAGAACTCCCATTGCGGAGTGTTCAGCATGTCCTCGCTGACCTCGCCCACATAACCAATCAGGTGCGCCAGAAATCCATTTTTCGGATATAGCCGCCGGTGCGACATGATGGTGTCCAGCTCCGGCAGCTCGACGTGGTGCGACTCGATGAAGGCCAGCTCTTCCGGCGTGATGTCGTCCTTCAGGATGATTGGCTGATACTGCGGCGCATGGGCAAACCTGCGCAGGCGGTCGCGGACGTCGTCGGGCTCCATGTGCAGGCCGCTGGCAATTTTGTCCACGTCGGCGTCAAGATCGCGGTTCTGGTCGCGCAGCAATAAGGCAGAAAACGAGGGGTAGTTATCGACGATGACCCGGCCTTCGCGGTCGAGGATGCGCCCGCGCGGCGCCAGCACTGGGATATTGCGGATGCGGTTCTGTTCCGCCAGTTTCTCGTAGTAGCCGCTGCCGCCCACCTGCAGACGCCACAGCCCATACGCCAGGATCAGAAAGATCCCGAGAATGGCGTACTGCACGACCGTGATCTTGAACGGGGGGACTTTGTCGTCGCGGGATGACACACGGAACCTTGCTTTTAGTGTAACAGAATTTGGCTTTCAGCTCTCAGCTAAAAACCGCCGTTGGCCGTTGGCTTTTGGCTTTCGGCTTGCGCCTCGTCGTGAATTCCACCAGCGGCTTCATTCGTCCGGCACGCCGCCTTGAAACCCCGCATCAACTTCGGGCTGCACACCTTTCGGCGGTCTCGTCAGGCTCTCGCCTTCGAGTTCCAGCTTGCGAGGCACCTTATTCCACTGCTCCGGCTGGCCGACATCAACAACCCTGCATGAGTGAGCCGGCCACTCTCGCTTGGCAATCATCTCTCCTAGCTTTTGTTGGAGGGCCTGAAGCGTGAAGGGCTTCTGAAGGAATTCCGCTGTTGAAGTTGTCGGATCATAATCAATCACTCCGGGGTCAGAATAGCCAGACATATAGAGAGTTACCGATTGTGGAGACATTCTGGCGACCTCCCTAGCCAGCTCTACGCCGCCTAGTTTGGGCAGAACAATGTCCGTTATGAGCACCTGAATCGAGCTTGCATGCTGGCTGGCGACGTGCAATGCTTGGGCTCCATCCGATGCCTCCAGTACTTTGTATCCATGCAGATCGAGGAACGTAGAAATCGACTCTCGCAATCCTTCTTCATCCTCAACAAGCAGGACGATCTCGCCCTGTCCCTCGGCCTCTTTGATCACGGGTGTGTTAGTCGCCGTCAATGGTGCAGCGACGGGAGGAAGATGGAGGGTGAAAGAGCTGCCCCGACCAAGTTCGCTATCAAACCAAATGTATCCACCGCTTTGCTTGACGATGCCATACACGGTTGAAAGTCCAAGTCCGGTTCCCCTTCCCGATTCCTTGGTGGTGAAGAACGGCTCGAAGAGGCGTGCTTGAACTTCCTTCGTCATTCCCGTTCCGGTGTCGCTTACAACCAGAGAAGTGTAATTGCCCGGAACAAGGCCAAGCCGCTTCCTCGCGGCTTCGCCATCAATCGAGACATTCTCGGTTCTAATCGTCAGCTCGCCGCCACCAGGCATCGCATCTCGTGCGTTTACGCACAGATTCATCAGGACCTGAACAATCTGCCCCGGATCAGCCTTAACCGCCCACAAAGGCTTACCGAGCGAAACCCTCAACTCAATATTCTCGCCTATCAGACGTGTGACCATCTGCACACTGTCTTCGACCACGGAACTCAGGTCGATGATGCGCGGAGAGAGCACTTGTCTGCGGCTGAATGCTAACAATTGCCGGGTCAGAGCAGCAGCCCTATCGGCGGCCTTAAGCACCTGATCTACGTTCTTGCGGTGTTTGTCTTCGGGGTTGAGTTCCTCCCCCATCATCTCGGCGTAACTACGGATGATCATCAGAAAGTTGTTGAAATCATGTGCGACCCCTCCGGCGAGTTGCCCCACAGCTTCCATCTTTTGCGCTTGCCTGAACTGCTCCGCCAAACTGATCGCTTCCTCGCTTTTCTCTTTGATTATCTTTGCCCGACGCTTCAATTCATGATCCAAGGCGACTCTGCTTCGAATCGCCGACATTCGGTATTTCTCATTGAAATGCCGGATAACCAGAGTGATGACGACCGTGGCGGCCATGAAAAACAAATTTGCGATGAAAATGGAGTTGCCTGGCTTACTCCATGCTACAAGAGACAATATGAGGAATGGACCATAGATGAGCGCAAGATTGAATGCCAGAGCTCCAGAGGTCCAAGGAATGAACGAGCCCGCCGCCACGACGCACAAGTTAAGGCCGGCATAGTAGGCTGAACTTTTTCCTCCAGCAAGAAACGCCATGATGGTGATGAGGATCGCGTTGATGAAGGCATAGAAAGCACCCCAAGCCTGAAGTTTCGGCAGGCTGCGGGTTCTCTTCACTGCGGCGTTTACCAGCAAACAGGACGGAAAAATGACCATCCTAAGACAAGCGAACAGAAAAAACTTGTCGGGCGCGTAAAAGTAATCGGCTATCGAAAATACCGCAAACAATGGCATCGATAACCAGTGACTGGAAATCAGGATAAGTTCGCGTAACTCTCTTATCCTCGCTCTCCGCCGCAGTCGTAAGATTTGTTGCTCACATGGGTCCATGGTCCCTTCGTCCACTCACGAATGGCGCATCTCCGGCAATCAGGCTGTTTCCAGCTTTCTGATGACACAGAACAAATTCACGCCCTCCGGCTCCTGCTCAATGGAAAGAACACCGCCAAGGCCCCCAAAAAGACGTTTGAGATCGTCCATCGATCGATAAATCAAACTCCAGTCCAGGGCAAGCCGCATTGTAAGTTGATTTGGCGCGGTCACGTTGAAGTTTCCGATGATGAGCGTACCCCCCGGTTTCAGGCGCCGGAAAAGGGCCTTCGCCCCCAACTGAGCGACGGGATCGTTAAAATAGTCAAATAGGCCGGCGGAATAAAGCAGGTCGAAATCGCTTTCCCGGAAGCCGCGCGTAATCACGTCTCTTATTGCCTTATGAATAAAATTCAATTTAACCGGGCTGTTCGTCTCCTTGACAACCTCTCGAAGTTTCTCGTGCGCGTGTTTCAGGGCATTGATATCTTGATCTAATAGATGGAACGTACAATTCGAAAGATCCAGCCCTTGCTCACCCGAGGACTGAATGATCATTTGCACTTCACGAGCGGGGCCACACGCAATCGATCCGATCTTTAGAGGAGCTCCCGCTCCGTCTCGAATCAGTTGCAAGAGTTTTCCGTAGAGGTATCCGGCTCGATTCCTGACCGCCTTCGCTTCCGCATGATTCAGCAAGTATGCGTGCAGGCACTTTCCAAAGAGCGAGTCACCCACGCGCTCATTTCGATAAATGATATTCATCATCTCAAAGTCACCGGAGTATCCCAGCGGCTTCGCGACGCTCCTGTGAGCGAAGGGAGACTGACAAATCAGCTCCTTGAGTTGTTCTTGGAAAAAAGCCACACATACGGGGAAATCACCGGCAGCTACATCTGTTAAGCTCGCCTCCAATGAAGGGTAAACCGGCTTGAACACTTCAGTGATGAACTCGGCGACAATCGGAATCAGCGTGTTTTCAAAGCGTTGAAGCTCCTGCAGCGAGCAGTCGTTCTTTTCGGCGCTCATTTCCTCGATCCGAGTTCCAAGGTTCTGCAGAAATAATTTCGTCTCAAGGGTAAGCCGCCTGAACTCTGGCGGGATCTTGCTCATTTCCCGCTGAGTGTCGTTAGAAGCATTCAGAACTTTACGAAGTCTGATGATCGTGTGAATCCTATCAATCGGGACAGAACCGGTTTTGATTTCGAATGCAACTTGAGTCCCCCCGCCTGACGGAAGCTGGACCGTTCGCTCCGCGCATAATTGGTACGTTCCAACTTTAACGCCATCGACGCTGTGAGAAGCTGTGTAGGTCTCCGACTTGGTAAAGTGAACCGAGCCCGTCTTAACCAAAATAGCGATTCCGGTTGCGCTGTAGTTACTAACTTCGAAGGAACCGAAATGAAACTCCAAATCAGAGTGGACCCCGATGAATTCACGTCGGTCAGAACGAATAATTTCTGTGCGTTCCTCCAGGATTTCGAAATTTTCATGTTGTTTCCCGCGAGCCACAGCAAGTCCACTCATAAATCGTTCTCCCTTTCTCGGTTAGATTGGCCCTGAGACCTTGCAGCTTTTGCGCGAACCAGGCGACATGAGAAACGCCTTTTTGGTGCGCTGGGACCACCCCCGGACATCCGCTTCGAAGGTCGGGCAGTCCGCCATGACCTCAATGATCATCGTCCTTGGCTGTAGAGTGGCTCTCGATGGACATCTTCAACTGTGGTTGAGGGTACTCGAAATCGGGTAAATCCCCTAGTTGTTCAGATTCTGCATAGATATGGGTCACTTCCATTAGCTCCATGAACTTTTCGAGCTTGAAGGTGCCCCACCCAACAGTGGGCGCTGCGAGCTGAGAGCTGATAGCCGTGAGCGGGTTGCGAAGGCCAAGCCAATAGCCAATAGCCAACAGCCAAGAGCCAAGAGCGCCTTCTCGCAAGAACTTCAGGGCGGCCCTTATGCCGTCTTTTTAAACCGGTCCAGCACAGTGAACAGGAAGGCCGCGAGCACAGCATTGGCAAGAGCAGCGAGAAACAGGTGAGGCCAGCGAATCTCGATCACAATGCCCATCATGCCGCGGGACACGAGCAAATAAATCGCCTGGTGCAGCAGATAAAAAACAAATGTCATCAGAAAACGGCTGCCCGGATTTTCGACATCGATCTTCGCTCCCACCGACGAGGCGGTATAGCCGATTACGGTCTTCGCAATGCCGTTGATGCCCACGGGAAGGTCGGTCAGCGCGTCCTGGAACAACCCGATTACGCCGCCGGTAAGCAGTCCCGCTACCTGGCTGCGCCGGGCCAAGGCAAAAAAAATGGTCACCAGCAGGGGCAGATCGATGGCTGCAAGCCAGGGGAAATGCAGCGAGATCTTACCTTGGAAGAGCACCGCCATCAGCGGCACCCCGACCGATACCGCCGGGGAGAAGCGGTAGACCTCGATTTGTTTCTGTGCCGGCGAGTAGGCCACTAGGGATTGATTTCCTTTGGCGTCGTGGTCTCACCCGCCGGTTCGGCTGGCGGTACGGGTTTCGTTCTTGGGGCGGTTTCTGCCGCAGCTTGCGCGCCTGTCGAAGTGGCAGTCTTCGGTGCCGGGGTGGCGTTTTTCTTCGGAGCCGAATCCGGCAATCGGCCAGTCCGGTTGCTGGGATTCGCGCCATTCGCAGTGGTGGCTTTCGTAGTGCCGGCAGTTGCAGCCTTTGCAGCCCCAGCACTGGCAGCTTTGGCAGCGCTGGCGTTCACGCCAGCCGCCCCAGTCGCGGCTCCCGCAGCGCCCTTGGGCTTGGTCGCCCCTGTGCCCGGTCCCGTGCCGGGTGCGGCCCCGGCCGTTCCGGCTGGCGCGCTCTCGCTTCCCGGCGTACCTGCCGTCTTAGTATCCGGCGGCTTTGGCGGGACTGTAGGCAGCCGCTCGGCGAGAATATCAATCGCCCGCACCGGGCCTTCGGCGGGCGCTTCCGGCGCCTGCTCGGCCAGGTTGGTAATGACCAGTACTTCCTCGAGTTTGTCCAGCCGCGCCGAAGGCTTCACCCGGATGTCCATGAAAACGTCAGTTCCCGGGGTCACCTTAGTGACTTCGCCGATCGGCAAACCTTTTGGAAAGATGCGATCCCCGCCGCTGGTCAGGACTTGCTCGCCGACTTCCACCTTCTCGTCGGCCATGATGTAGCGCAGCACCGCCTCGCCATTCGCGTTGCCGCGCAGGATGCCCTGCAGCCGCGATTTCTCCAGGATGGCACCCACGCCGCTGGAGGAATCATTGATCTCCAGCACCTGGGCGCTGGTGGAAAACACATTGACCACCTTGCCCACCACGCCGCTGGGCGCGATCACCGCCATATCCGGCTTGATGCCGTCGTTGGCGCCCTTGTCGATGTAGATGATCCGCGACTGTTCGCTGCCGCTGGAGCCAACCACCTGTGCGGCGATGGTTTGCGAAATGAACTGCTTCTTGAAGGCCAGCAGCGACTGCAAGCGTTGCGCCTGGCCCACGTCTTCCGCCATGCGCACCTGCTCCAGCCGTAGCTGCGCGTTCTCGTCGCGCAGCTGGTCGTTCTCCGAACGCACGTCGCGCAGGTAGAAGTAATCGCGCCAGACGTTATGGAAGAAATCCTCGACGTGGACCACGCCGCTTTCGACCGGCGTCACCAGGGTAATCGCCCACACGCGGATCAAGGGCACCTTCCCAGCTTGCGTGGGGCGCTTGATCTGCATCGCCAGGCCGACCACCTGTACGAACAGTACAGCGGCCAAAACGACGGAGCTGAGATGGCGTCGAAGAACGTGTTCCATGGAGAGTTGTCGATGCGCGCTTGTCTTCAACGCGAAAGCGCCAAGAAGCTACAGGACCTACCACGGAGACCCGGAAGCACGGAGAACTAATAGGCTTTGCTCCGTGTCTCCGTGCCTCCGTGGTGGACTTGAGTGCCTCTCGTTTGTGCTTCGCGTCTTCGCGCCTTCGCGCTGAGAACTCCTGCCTACTCGATCGAGATCTTGCGCAGCAGTTTAAAGTCGCTGAGCATCTTGCCGGTGCCCAGCACTACGCTGGCCAGCGGATCATCGGCGATCGACACCGGCAACCCGGTCTCTTCCCGGATGCGCTTGTCCAAATTCTTCAGCAGCGCGCCGCCGCCGGTAAGTACAATGCCGCGATCGCTGATGTCGGCGCTCAATTCGGGAGGGGTGCGCTCCAGGGCAACGCGGATGGCGTTCATGATGGTCGACACGGACTCGCCCAGCGCCTCGCGGATCTCGCTGTCCTCGATGGTAATCGTCTTGGGCACGCCCTCGATCAGGTTGCGCCCCTTGACCTCGATGGTGAGCGGCTTGTCCACCGGATAGGCACTGCCGATCTCGATCTTGATCTGCTCCGCGGTGCGCTCACCGATCAGCAGGTTATATTTCCGCTTCAGATAGTTCATGATGGCTTCGTCCATCTGGTTCCCTGCCATGCGCACGGAACGCGAGTAGACGATGCCGCTCAGCGAGATCACCGCGATATCCGTGGTGCCGCCGCCGATATCGACGATCATGTTGCCGCTCGGTTCGGTGATGGGCAGGCCCGCGCCGATGGCCGCCACCATGGCTTGCTCCACCAGGTGCACTTCGCTTGCCTTGGCGCGGTAAGCCGAGTCCATGACCGCGCGCTTCTCCACCTGGGTGATCTCGGAAGGCACGCCGATGACGATCCGCGGATGCACCAGCATCTTGCGGTTGTGCGCCTTCTGGATGAAGTAATTGAGCATCCGCTCGGTGACCTTGAAGTCGGCGATGACGCCGTCCTTCATCGGCTTGATGGCCACAATGTTCCCCGGGGTGCGGCCCAGCATCTCTTTGGCTTCCTTGCCGACCGCCTCCACTTCCCCGGTGTTCTTGTTGATGGCCACGATCGAGGGCTCGTTCACCACGATGCCCTTGCCCTTGGCAAAGACCAGCGTGTTGGCCGTGCCCAGGTCGATCGCCAAGTCGCTGGAGAAAATGCTGAACAGGGATCGCAAGTTGGCATAACGCGATCCGCCATGAAAGCCATTGCCGTATGACATCTACGTCTCTTCTCTTTCGCTCAAACTCACACAGATTTCCGCGCTAACCGTGGAACTTACACTGTTCTGTCAAGTGATTCTCACCCTACAGCGCCGAACCGTTCGAAAGCGGGATCTCTTGCCCACTATTCTAGTCCAAGCAGCCGTTTTCCGCAGACCCGCGCTTCGTCTATTTAGACGTAGCACCTTCGCGTGCCAGGAGCGGCGCAAATACGGCGTGCGTGAAAGCTATTTAAGGTGGTCCCCTGATGGTGTTCGCCAAAAAAGGCGGCATTCAAGGGTTCAGCGACAAGCAAGGGTCTTTGTCATTCCGAGGCGAAGCCGAGGAATCTGCACTTTCCTCCATTTCCACCGCGCCCGCGAACCCAACTGCAGATTCCTCGCGCCCCGGGGTCCCCGAAACGCGCCGATTTTGCGCGTTTTGGGGTGAAAATCCGGGCGCTCGGAATGACAAACCTCTTGAGTTGCTGGACAACTGACTGCAGACCCGTCCCACACATTACTCGATCACCACCCGCTTCTGCTGCGTTTTCACGCCCCCGCGCGCGTTTTGCGCGGTGACCGTGATCAGGTTCTCGCCCGGCGACAACGGAGGAGTAAAGAAGCTGAACGTGCCGTCGGTCTTGATAATCGGCACTTCGCTACCGTTGACCATCACCCGCGCCTGCGGGTCGGTTCTGCCCTTGATCTCCAGGACGTGCCCATGCTGAACGAAAGGCTCCAGCTCCAGAGGCAGCGCCCCGGCCTGCTCCGGCGCGTGGGCGACCAGCGAAAACTGGTTGCGCTCGCTTTCAACCGATTCCGTGCCGCCGGCGTCCTCCGAAGTGACCATCCAGTAGTAGCTGCCCTCCTTGAGATCGGCGATCCGGGTGGAAGTAGCGGCAATCACCTTGTCGTACACCGTTGAGGAGAAATACGGGTTGCGCGAGATGCGCAGCCGATAGGCACGCGCGGCCGCGATCGGCGTCCATGAGAAATCTACTGCCATGGCAGGGGGACTCGAATAGACGGGGATCAAATTGGCGGGGGCAATCAGCGTAGGCGGGCCGATCTCCTGGGTCTTGGTCATCTGCGGCGACTCCGCCTTGAAGCTCAGCCGCTCATAGCTGCCCAGTCGAACGGTTTCGTTGTTGCGTGTGACCTGGCCGGAGCCTTTCTTCAGCAGAATATCGTGCTCGTCGGCGCGCGGGTCATTGTGCACCATGGCCGAACTGAACGGCGCCAGGGAGGCGGTTGCGCCCGCCACCACGACTTGCGAGGTGGAGCCCACGGCGTACGAACCGGTGGCCAGATCGACCCGGCCCGTGGTCACCTGCACGGCCACGGCAGTCTGCTGCGCAGAACTGGAGTTCTCTTCCACCACGATCAGCGAATCCTGCTTGATGGTGTAGCTGGTACCGTCGGCGAAGACCACCTTCGCCAAGCCCTCGGAGGCGGTTTGCACTACGTCGCCTTGGTCCAGCGGGACCCCATATTCGGCATTCATCCAGGCGTTGCTGTTCGCCTTTTTCACGCGAACGCCGCCTTCGATGTTGGTAAAGTGCGCCTGCTGCGGGCCTTCCGGACCAGCGCCGGTCGCGGGACCACCAATGCCCATCTTCTGCAGCACGCGGATGCCGGCCACCCGCATCCCCTGGCTCGCTCTCGAGTTGGGAAATATGAAATAGGCCGCCGTCCCCGCCGCCAAAGCCAGCCCCAGCAGTGCCAGCAGCACGCTGCGGTAAGTGACGATCATCCAGTCGAGGTGGAGTAAGGAGTTGTTCTTTGTCACGATGCTTGCTCGCCAGGGGGAGATTCGGAGAGTAGCACAGCCGGGCAGCGGAAGAAATAGGGAGCCGCCGTCACCCGATGAAGCGATCGTCTCCCAGCTTGGCCCGCGCTTCCCGGCGCGCTCGCCGTTCCTCTTCCTGCTGCAGACGCTTGGCGCGGTAGGCGCGCTCGCGCGCGATCAGGTCATTCACGTCGTATCCGTAAGGGCCGTAGCCGTGGAAGGTCTTTTCATCATAGAGCCGCTTGATGCCGCAACTGGTGCAGACCTGGTAGGAAAACTCGTGATCGACGTCCATCGGCCAGCTCATGTGGCTGTGCCAGCAGCCGCGCAGCAGCAGCGTGGCGGCGCTGCTAATGCCGGCCACGGCAAGCCCGAGCGGCCAGATCCAATGCCCGTGCCAGCCCGGATCACGTTGTTCATGGTCGGCAACCGGCTCAACCGCCCCACCCTGGACTGCGGACGGATCAATAGCCAAAGTACTCTCTCCCGGCCGCGGCACTTCTGCTTCCTCCGACAAACGGGCCGCGCGCCGCCCTCCCCAGCGCCCGCGGGTGCTGGGCCGGTCAGCTTTTGGGGACGCGGCAACCGGGTTCTCCTGGCTGGCAGAGGGAGTGGTTTCAGCAGAGTCCGAGAACATCGCGAGCTTTCTCCTCATGTCTTCCGGCAATCGCCCCGTGCTTTTAGTGTACGCCTGCGGAACAGATACTCGGTATCAGGTATCAAACGGATCAGACCTGCCACAGCGGCACAGAGACACAGAGGAAACTAGAGCCGACGCTGCGACTTCTGGTTTGTATTCTCTTGCTCTGTGTCCTCGGTAGTCCCGTCGTTGATTCTTTTGAAATCATCGAAGATTACTGCATTGGCTACGGTGACGCCTATGGGTTCTGACCGAATCCGGCGCTGGGATTCTGCCCGGGAGTTTGCCCAAAGCTGCTGGGCTACTGCTGGAATGGCGATCCTCCGGTGGTGGAGGAGTTGGGGCCCGGGGTGGTCCCAATGGGAGTTCCGGGTCCCACGTTGTTAGGCGGCCCGTTGTAGGGGCCTTTGATCAGCACGATTTGCGGCAGGCCGCCCTGGCCCGTGGTAATCGTGAGATCCTGCTTTCGATCATAGAAAAATTGCCATTCGTTGTAGCGGTGTTTCTTGTTGAACACACGAATCGAATCGTTCTCGCTGGTACTGGTCACGCCTACGATTGCGCCTCCCCCAAAGGTTGGTGCTGCACTGCCGGCGCCCGCCAATGACTGCGGTTGGCCGTTGCTGCCGGACTGGTCTGATGTAGATTGCCCCGTTTGCTGTGTCGTCGAAGTAGCTGCCGGTTGCTGAAGCAAGCCGCCGGTGGATTGCTGGGGCGAAAGGCCCGTCTGCTGCGAAGGGCTGCCCTGGGGCTGCCCGCTGGTGTCCGTCGTTTGAACAATTCCGCTGGGGTTGCTTGGGGATGTAGCCGGGGAAGGCACCCCTACGCCACTCCCCTGCCCGGCGAACTTCCCGCCTCCCACGTCCGGCCCTGGGGCCGTCATGAGATTGTTAGTCGTCGCGCCCTGATTGCTGTTCGTGCCGCCCGGATTGCCACTCGCCCCACTCGGGCTTAGGCCCCCACTGCCTAGCATCTGCGAGCACGGATCGCCGTATTTGCACAGCTTGAAATCCTTCCCGGTCATGGGGTCTTTGTACTTCTGCCGCAGGTAGCGAACTTTATTGCTTTGGAGAAGCTGGTCCAGGGTAGCGGGATAGGTACTGTTCTTTTGGTAGAAACGGCGAATGGCCCGCGCATACTGCGCGCCACGGTGGATCATCTCCTCTTCGCGGTCGCGCTTGAGGTTGTGGGCGACCTCAGGAATCGCCATGGCCAAGGCGATGATCAGCAGCGTAGCCGCCATCATGATCACCAGCAGCACATAACCGCGCTCACGGTGGCGCTGCGACTTGGAGCGGCGAAGGAACATCAGTCGTTTCGGCTCGCGCCGACAGGCAATGCAATTCGCTTTTGGCTGTTGGCTCTTGGCCCTTAGTGATCGACTACCCAGGACTAATAGCCAAAAGCCAATAGCGATTTCTGGCGTGCGGCTGAGGGCTGGCCACCAACTATAACCTAACTTTGCGTCAGCGGGATGCTCTGACGGTTGTTACTCAGCACGTCTTCGATCTCCACCGAGGACGGGCCGATGCGCAAGATCCTGTAGCGTTGGCCGACAATATCCCCCTCGTGCGCCAGCAGCACATTGCCATCGGGCTGCGACAGGAACACCCGCTTGGTCTCGCCGGGTTTGTTGGCGTAACCAAAGAACTTCAGGTTGATCGGGGGCGGGGGCGGGGGGTGCGTGAGGGCGAACTGCTTCTTGACCAGCGCCGCCGCCGCATCTTTCAGTCCGGGAGCCAGGGGCTTGGGGATGGGTTCGCTGTTCGCGGCAAAGATGTTGCGGCCGTTGCCCTTGTACTCCTGCTGCTCCTCGCGCGCCAGCAAATCGATCCGCAGCCGCGGATCCAGGCCAGGCGTCAGGTTGAGCGCCGGAAGAAGCCGTCGTTCCGCGCGCCCTCCGGCACGCTTGGGAGGGTGGGCAAGCGGGTGCGCAGCCGGCACGGTTGCGGCAGACGCCGGCGCGACCGAAGCTGCGCTCCCGGCATTCGAAAACACGACCATGCGCAGAAACATCAGGATGGCAACGCCAAACAGCGCTGCTGCCAGAATCGTGTTTCTCTTATTGTCCGTGCCGAGTTTCATGGCTGTTCGTTGTTCCCGCGGTTCTCAAGTAGGATTCCGCACCGATCTGCAAACTTACAGCTGCGCTCTTGCCGTTGGACTCAGTGAGGTTCACCGAATCGACCAGGAAAAACGTCTGGCGGCGCTCCAGCGCGTTGATGAAACGCACCTCATGGGTGTAATCGCCACTAATCCTGGCCGTGATCCAGACCCGGTGCAGGTCGGGCAGATCAGTGTCTTCCGTGCCATACGAGGCGGTGGTCATTTGCACAGCGTTGTCCTTCGCCAGGACGCCTAGTTCGGAGGAGATAGCGGCAAAGCTGTCGGGAAAGCGTGTCGCGTAGAACTGTTGGATCTCGGTTTGTGCCTGCTCCACCTTCTTGTCGATTCCGCGCAGGGGCACCGCCTCGCGCGTCTTGTCCTGCAATTCGGCCCACAACTGATTCAACTGTTGTTGCCGGGCGGCGGAGGAACTCCGGATCGGCGAGAGCAGCACCACGGCCGCCGCTACATCGATAAGGGCAAGCAGCGCCATTAGCTTCCAGGCGTAGCGGCGGACGACTCGGACGTCAGCCATTATTGGCCTCCTTCCGGCCGGGCAAACTCCGGCACGTACACCGCGCTGATGACCTGCTTCACCGCGCTATCCGGCTCTTGGGTCTGCTGTTCAACGTTTTCTGTTTCCACGTACGCATTGCGGAATTCGGGAGACTGCTCCATGCGCCGGACCAGCTCCAGGCCCGGATCTCGGGTGCGGCCCGCGACCTCCAGCGAAATCTGCAATTCGTCTTGCTCGTTCACCGTCGGCTTAATGGAAAGCACGTGCAGCTCCGCCGGCATGATCTTTTCCAGATCGGCCATCACCAGCGTCCAGGAGAACGCCTTGCGGGCAATCAGTCCGTTGAGGAACTGGGAACGGTCCCGGGTACCGCGGTGCGCGGGTTGATCCAGGTAGGCCGCCGCCGCAGCGCGTTCGCCATCGATCTGGGCGATCTGTTGGCGGTACTTGTCAGCGGCCGCGTTGGTGCTGCGCCACGCACGATACTGGCTGACGGCAGCATACACCAAGCCGAAGGTCACCACGGCAACCGCCAACAGGGCCAACCCCCAGCGCCACAGGAAACGGCGCAGATCCTGATAGGGCTGACGGGCGAGATTGATGTCGAGGCGCATTAGGAAGTCAGTGCTCCTACCACCGGTCCCAACAGGGCGTGCGGCGCGGAGATGGCGGCATCCCCGAGTTGACTGGAAAGCAGCAGGTCCTGCGGTTTCACCCCGGTCTGTGCTTCGAGCGCATCGGCAACCCGCTCGGTGGCAACTCCAGAAACCAGAATCCGCCGGATCTTGGTGCCGTAGGTGTCCTCAAAGAACACGGCGGAGGCGTGCACGTCGTCGGCGATCTGCTCGCCGCTTACCTCGACCCCCAGCGGGTTCTCCAGGGTGCGGAACAGCAGCAACTGCTCCTTGTCCACGCCGGCTACGGTTAAGGACTGGGCGCCCACATGGATCAGCAGAGTGGCGGTTGCGGCGTCCACGCCGCCCAAGGCGGCCAGGGTTGCTGGCAAAACCACGCCTGGCACATAGCCGGCGTCGCGTACCGCGGCTTCGTATTCGTCCAGCACCGAGGCCAACGCCACCGTGGCCAGCACGCGCACCGTGCCGTTGCTTGCGGGTTGCGCCTGAAACGAGACCCGCGCCTTGTCCACATCGAAAGGCAACGCCTTTTTCATGCGGAAGCGCACCACCGCCTCGGCGTCTCGCCGCTTGGCGGGTAGCGTATCCAGATCGATCAGGCTGACCCGGCAGCAACTGTCCGGCAGAATGATGATGACATCCCGCCCGTGGCTTCCCACCGTACTGAAGGCCTCGCGGATGGTTTCCCGCAGCGCCGCCGCATTGGTCAGATTGCCGGCGGTCAAGCTCGGTGCCACCGCGCCTGCGGGCAGCGCCCGCACCGTGCACGAGGCGATCATCTGGCCCTTGCCGGCACGCGCCGCCACCACCCGCAGCGGCGTTATCTCACAAGCCAGCCGCGGCCTGGGTTCGTGTTGTGCATTGCCTGCCATTCAGCTCTCAGTCTTTAAGTCGTTAGTCGTTTGCCGTTGGCCGTCCGTGCTTAAGTTCTTTGCATAAGCCAGCCGCCTGGAGTGAGTCAAGATCGCTGAACCAGCCGGCCAACGACAAACGACTGACGACCAGCGACTATCGCATCGTCTCAATAAACGTGACCTTGTTGATTTCCTTTAAGGTCGTGGTGCCCGCCTTTACTTTAGCAATTGCCGACTCGCGCAGGAAATGCATTCCTTCTTCCTTGGCGGCGCGGCGGATCTCCGAGCTGGGTCGTTTCGCCAGTATCATCTCCCGCACGCGATCGCTCAAATCGAGCAGCTCGTGGATGGCGGTGCGCCCGCGATAGCCGGTTCCCCCGCACTCGATGCAGCCGTCGCCCTCATAAAAGGGGACTTCGTGCCAAACCTTCGGGTCAAGTCCGGAGGCATCTAGAGTCTGAGTGTCGTAATGCACTTCCTTCTTGCAATATGGGCAGATGATTCGCACCAAGCGCTGGGCCAGCACGCAGTTCAGGGCCGATACAAAGTTGTACGGCTCGATGCCCATATGCAGGAAGCGTCCGATCACGTCCACCACGTTATTCGCATGGACGGTGGTAAACACCAGGTGGCCGGTCAGGGCCGACTGGATGGCAATTTCCGCGGTGTCACGGTCGCGGATTTCGCCCACCATGATCTTGTCGGGGTCATGACGCAAAATCGAACGTAGGCCGCGGGCAAAGGTCAGACCTTTCTTTTCGTTGACCGGAATCTGGGTGATGCCCTTGATCTGATACTCCACCGGGTCTTCGATGGTGATGATCTTGTCTTCGTCGGTCTTGATCTCGCTGAGCGCGGCGTACAGCGTGGTGGTCTTGCCGGAGCCGGTAGGACCGGTGACCAGCACCATGCCGTACGGTTCGGCGATATAGCGCCGGAACTTGCGGATGTCATCATCGCTGAAACCCACCACATCCAGGTTCAACTTGTGGAACTTTTCGCTCATCGACTCCTTGTCCAGCACCCGGAGCACGGCATCCTCGCCGTGGATGCTGGGCATGATGGAGACGCGGAAGTCGATCGAGCGGCCGCTGTACTTCACCCGGAAACGGCCGTCCTGGGGGACGCGGCGCTCGGAGATGTCCAGCTCCGACATCACCTTGATGCGCGAGATGATGGTCGATTGGTGGTCCTTGCCAATCGCCGGCATGGCCGGCTGCAGCACGCCGTCGATGCGGTACTTGATCATCACCGAGTCGTCGCGCGTCTCGATGTGGATATCGCTCGCCCGCCGCTGCAGGGCGGTGAAGATGGTGGTATCGACCAGACGGATGATGGGACTCATGTCCTCATCGATCGTCAGCTTCTCGATGCTGATGGTCTCGTCGCCGTTCTCGTCCTCGCGGATAACCGTGAAGCCCTCGCTGGCCTCTTCCAGCACGCGCTGGGACTGCTCGGTCTTCTTCAGGATGTCGCTGATCTGCGCCAGGGTGGAGACCCGGACCCGCAGCCGTTTCTTCAGCAGCAGGCCGACCTCGTCGATCATCATCAACTGGCTGGGATCGGCGATGGCGATGGCCAGGCGGCCGTCCTCGGTCTCTTCCAGCGGCACAAAGTTGTAGCGGAACATCAGGTCCACCGGCACTTTGCGGAACAACTCCTGCTGCAGGTGAAAGTTGCGCAAATCCTGGTACTCGCAGCGATACCGGCGGGCGAGATCGCGCGCGCGCGCCTCCTCCTCGGTCAGGTCGACCGGGGCCAGAGGTCCGTTTCCGCCGTTCACGAACAGTGAGCTGGTAAGGGTGGTGCTATCTGCC
This sequence comes from uncultured Acidobacteriota bacterium, assembly GCA_963837635.1. Classification (GTDB taxonomy): domain Bacteria; phylum Acidobacteriota; class Terriglobia; order Terriglobales; family Acidobacteriaceae; genus CAWINY01. The sequence continues at coordinate 1,002,689 of CAWINY010000006.1, read as the reverse complement.
ATAGAGACGTTTTCCGTTTTCCGTTCTCCCTTGCTGGTTTCGCGCCAAATCTAAAGTGGCAAATGAGTCGTTGTACAGTCCGCGATTTCCCTTTCCGTTTTCCACTCGAGCCCAAAACGGGAACCAGCGAACGGAAACGGCGAAAGGCCTTTCATTGCAACGCCCCACTCGCGCCCAACTTGAATATCGGCAGATAGAGCGAAATCAGCACAAACGCTACCACAATGCCCATTACCACCAGGATGACGGGCTCGATCAACTGCATGGCGGCAGCCAGCGCGGTTTCAACATCTTCTTCAAAGAATTCCGCCATCGAGGTCAGCATGGCCGGTAAGGCGCCCGTCGACTCGCCCACCTCGATCATTTCCACTGCCAAGTCCGGGAAGCACTTGGTCTCCTCAATACTGCCCGCCAGCGAATGACCTTCGCGCACCCGCTCGGTCGCGCTCTGAATGCCCCGGCTTAGCAGCTTACTTTGGATCGATCTGGCCGCCGTATCCAGCGCCGGAACCAGCGGCAACCCGCCCGCTAACAGCGTGGCCATGATGCGCGCAAACAGGGCGACCTGATACTTCAGCCAAATCGTGCCTAGCAGCGGCAGTGCCATGCGCACCCGGTCCAGTTGCTGCGCCCCGGACTCGGTATGGAACCACCGCCACAGGCCAAATCCCAGTAGCCCCCCCCCCACCAGCACCACTACCGCGTACTTCTGGGCATGCGTGCCCACCGAGAGCATCAGTTCGGTGATCGCGGGCAATTTGGCGCCCAACTGGTGGTACAGATCGGCGAAGCGCGGGATGACAAAGGTCACCAGGAACGAGAGCATCACGATAATGCCGACCAGCAGCAGGCTGGGGTAGATCAAAGAGGAGATGAGCTTCTTCCGGAACGACATGGTCATGCGCTGGTAGCCGACGAAGCGGCCCAGCACCTCTTCCAGGTTGCCGCTCTTCTCACCTGCCATGACCGTGGTGGTGTACATCTTGGGAAAGACACCCTGCGCCTCGAAGGCGGCCGAGAGCAACTCTCCGCTCTTGACCCGCTCCCGCACGTTCTGCAGCAACGTCTGGAAAAAGTGGTCGCGTTGCCGCCGGGCCAGCAGGTCCAGGGCGTGAAGAATCGGCAGGCCAGCATGGATCAAGGTGACAAACTGCTGGTTAAAGACGACGAACTGGGCCAGCTTGATCGTTTGCCGCCGCGAGCCGCCACTGAGCACGCCGCGCGGCTTGATCCAGTAGATGTAGAGCCCCTGCTGGGTAAGACGGTCGCGCGCCTCGGATTCGGACCGGGCGGCTTCCACCTGCTGGCGTACGTGGCCGCGCTCGTCGGCCACCTTGATGATGAAGTCAGGCATGCCTGCTTGGCTGTTTGCTCCTGCCGAAAATATCAGTTTAACAAGTTTCGCCCACGTAAGTAGGGCAACTGGCCCCAAAGCCCTCAGCTCTCAGCCATCAGCTCTCGATTCGCGCAGCCTCGGCGCTTTAGGTTCTTCATGTCCTTCCCTGAGAATCTTAAGCTCTTCCTAAGTGTAGTACGTAACAAATAACGCACATTAATGGGCGCTGATTTGAAAGGGCGCGGCTTCACAGGCTGCTGAAAAAGTCATCTTCGAGCTGAGGAAGGCAAGAAAACCACTCGTAAGTTATTGAATTCTCGTTGCCCGAAAATGCCAAATTACTACGTTGGTTCTTTTTTCAGCAGCCTGTAAAGCCGCCTCTCATGCGTGCCTGTGCGGCGCGGCTGAAGCCGCGCCCTTTCAAACCAAGCCAATCGTCCCCTGCGGTTCCTATGAACGCTATAACTGCCCATCTGCATGACGCACTACCTAGCACTTAACCCCGCACTGACTGACGGCTGATGGCTAATAACCCAACTCGCTGCCTTCCACGCTCTCCACCCCTGGAGGAGGCGAGAAGCGGAAGCGCGCATCGGCGATCTGTACGTTCTCTTTCTGGTTGCTGAAGCGGAACTCGGTGGTCGAGCCGTCCAGTTCCTCGGCTATAATCCTATCGATTCTCCCCCCGAAACTCACCTCGAACAGTACCTGCGCCACCCGATCCGCCATTCCATTCTTGGGAACGCCGCGCAGGACCATGTCTCCCGGCATCTGCGGTTGGACATCGGGCGCCAGCGACAGGCCGGAAAACTCCTTCTCGAGCTTGGTTTTGCCCAGCAAGTACGCCAGCGGAGAGCGCAGATCGTCCAGCGACTTGACGGGCGCCCGGCGTGCCTGACGCTCACCGGGCACATAAAACCATGCGGTCTTGCCATCGGTCAGGAACAGCTTTTCCCGAGGTTCCCGGTAGTCCCAGCGCATGTGCCCCGGACGCTTGATCCAGAGCGTACCCGATTCGGTCCGCGTCATTCCCTCCCCAGAGTAGTTCTCGACAAAATCCGCCTGCAGCGTACGCAGGCTGTTGTAGTAATGATCGACCTTTTCGGCCAACTCGTGGACTGTCGAGCCGGGAGCAGCGGACGGCTGCACACTCTGCGCCTGGGCCACTGGTGCTACACACATTAGGACGAGCGCCAGCAGCCAAGGTGAGCCGCGTCGCAAGAAACGAAAATGCATAAGTAAGAGAGGTTCCATAGCCAGGAGTGAACGTGTCCAAACGCTTATGATCGCACTTCAATGTTTCTGCAATGTAACAGTGGGCTGTTGCCCCGCGAGCAGATCCTTTTTCAGGAAGGGGATCTTGGCCGGATCCTGCACTTGCACGCGACCTTCCGGCGTCAGTTTCAGGATGGCGCCGGTGGGATCGCGGGGAATTCCCCGGATGTACCCCGCATGATTCAATTCCAGCCAGCTCGAAGGCTGTCGTCCAAGGCGTTGCCGGTAATCCTTGATGAGCCGCTCCAGGCAGGTGATGTCGTCTTCCACTTGCAGCGCCTCAAGATGTTCTTCGATGCTTTGCGCAAGGGCCGAATGCAGGTTCAAGAGTTGGTGCGAAAGGGGGGACTCGAACCCCCACGGGTTGCCCCGCCAGATCCTAAGTCTGGTGCGTCTGCCAATTCCGCCACTTTCGCACTTCTTGCATGCTATTGATTATACACCACTTACGTCTTGTGCTTCTTTACGGCCCGGTTCCCAGAACCGCTAGTACTCGATTGAGCGCTTAGTTAGTCCCTGCCCGGATTTGTCTTTGGCCGCCGCTTGAGCAGCCGGGGGCAGCTCCAGCCGGTCTACGGCATTCGACAGGTGATCGGCGCGAGATGTACGTACCCCATGTCATCTGGATCGTCTTACCCCCATAAGCTGGGCTACCGTCCGCAGATCGACATCAGCCATGACGAGTCTAGCCGCGAATGTGTGCCGGTTGCAATGCCACGTGTAGCCCTCCAGCTCTAGCATCATGCAGCAGGTCCACAGGGTCATCGCCAAACCTACCACTGGCTCAGGAAGGATTCCACCCCTACGATTCGCCTGGGCGATAGACGTCGTCCACCAGCTCGGGGCCAGTAGGGCTCCCTGCCGTGTTAAATCCAGCATCGCGCATCTTGTAGAGCAGCGAACGATAACTGATCTTCAGGGACTTCGCGGTTTCCTTGCGGCTCCAAGCGTTATAGCGAAGCGCTTTCAGAATGATCTTGCGCTCCAGGCTCTGCACCGCATTCCTGGTGATGTCCTTCAGTGAAGTGTTCGGGTCAAACTGAATCTCCGCGTTGATCCGCATGCCAGGGAAGGAAAGCATTTCAGATTCGATGGCGTCCTCCGTTCCCATAATGACGTAACTCCGGATCGCGTTTTCCAGTTCGCGAATGTTACCCGGCCAATCGTAACTCTCCATAAAGCGCATCGTGTTCCTGGACAGTGGCTTTACATTCAGGCTGAACTTGCTGGTGTAGGTTTCAAGGAAGTAGTCGATCAGGACGGGCAGGTCGCAGATGCGCTCGCGCAACGGCGGAAGTTCAACGGTGAAGGAGTTGATGCGGAAAAACAGATCCAGACGGAAACGTCCTTGCTCGCTATTGGCTCGCAAATCCTGGTTGGTGGCGGATAGCAGGCGGATGTCAACCTTGCGTTCCCCTAAGCCGCCAACCCGAGTGAAGTGGCCATCCTGCAGCAACTGCAGCAATTTAGCTTGGAGACCACCGTCAAGATCTCCGATTTCATCTAGCAGCAGCGTGCCACGGTCGGCCCCTTCCACCCGGCCACGCTTGGTACTATAAGCACCGGTAAAGGCCCCCTTTTCGTAGCCGAACAGCTCGGTTTCCAGCAGCGATGCGGGGATGGCCGGGCAGCAGAACTTGACAAGCGGCACCGCGCTGCGATGACTTGAGTGGTGAATCAAGCGCGCCATGATCTCTTTGCCGGTGCCGCTCTCGCCCAGAATCAGAACCGGGATTGAACTCTCGGCAATCCGCGATAGCCGTTCGGAAAGCTTCTGCATGATCTCATTCTTGCCAAAGATCACGGGTAAGGGCGGCAACTGATCACTTTGGTCCAAAAGATCCTCCGTTGAATGTCTCCAAAAATACTCGCAATTATCTAGCCAAAGTACCCGGATGTGAGCTGGCTCAATGCGCGGAGATAGCTTTGCCCCTCAAGCTATGTTTTCGACCCGCGCCGGAGACGTGGGTTGTCGTTTGGACGCCCTTCGTCCCCAGATCGAAATATTTTGCGGCGGAGCCTACAAACTGGCAGTCAGCGCTGCAGTTGGGGGGGTCTTCGATGAGGGGCTCGGAGATACGGCAGCGTTTCAATCTTGAATCCCGCCAGATCAGTTGTCCTTGGGGGGAGGACGCAACTCGAACTGACGCATCTTGTAGAGGAGCGCTTTGTAACTGATGCCGAGGAGCGAGGCCGCATCTTTCCGTTTCCAGTTCGTCTTCTCCAGCGCTTCAGCAATCGCCACGGATTCGACTCCACTCTTGACACTACGCACGATGGATTTCAGCTTCTTCGTTGGATCGGATGAACTGTTTGGACCAGACATTCCGAATTCCATTCCACCGGTCAACTCGGAAATCGCAAGCTCTTCGTCGCAGAGCACAATGTATCGTTTCACAAAATTCTGCAACTCGCGCAGGTTGCCGGGCCACGGATAGGCAAGGCAGGCCTGGATCATCCGCTGATTGATCACGGGAGCCGGCCGCGCAAATTTCTCCGAAAGCTGCGCGATGAAGTGCCGCAGAAGAATGGGGATTTCCTCCCGGCGTTCGCGCAGGGGCGGCAAACGCAAGGTGAGGCCGTTGAGCCGGTAGTACAAGTCCGGCCGCAACTTCTTGTTGGCGATCGCTTCCTGGACGTCAATGTTGGTAGCCGCAAGCACGCGCACGTCTACTTTCGTGGTGCTGCGTCCGCCCAAGCGGCAAAATTGGTGGTCCTGCAACACGTGCAGCAGTTTAGCCTGCAGGGCCGCAGGCATCTCGCCGATCTCGTCCAATAGTATGGTTCCCTTGTTTCCCTGCTCGAACAGACCGGGCTTGGACTTGGTTGCCCCGGTAAAGGCGCCGGCTTCGTAACCAAACAACTCGCTTTCCAGCAGTTCACCCGGAACCGCGGCGCAATTGACTTTCAGAAATGGCCGCGAGGCGCGCGGCGATCTCTGGTGAATCAAGGTGGCTATCACTTCTTTCCCGGTTCCGCTTTCGCCCAGCAACAACACGGGAATATCGCAGGTGGCGACCAGCGCTGCCTGCGAACGAATTTTGCGCATGGACGGACTGGCGCAGACAAACACCATATCGTCAGAGAGACGCTCCACATCGGCGTTCTCGGCCGGTTTCGGCTGCCGGTCGTTGCCGACATCCAGTAGGTCGCGCAACACACTATCCAGATCTTGCAGCTTGACCGGTTTGGTGAGGTAATCCTCAGCCCCAAGCTGCATGGCGCGCACTACCTTCTTGGTATCGGTAATACAGGAAACCATCACGACCTTAAGCAGCGGGGTGAGCTGACGGATTCGCTCCAGGGTTTCAATGCCGTCCAGGCCGGGCATGTTGACGTCAAGCAATACCAAATTCGGCGCTAGCCCCCGCCCGATCCGGGTAAGCGCGTCCGTGCCGCCATCCGCCAGTTCCACGTGACAGTGGTGCGCCTCGAGCAGCGTACTCATGTAGGTGCGCATGCCCGGCTCGTCATCCACCACCAGAACGGTAGGTCGCTGGCCCATTACTGGTTCACCGCCTTGTGCCCAACGCGCGGCAATACAAAACTGAACCGGCTGCCACGTCCAGGTTCGCTTTCCACCCAAATCTTACCGTTATGCATTTCGACTAGCCTTTTGGCAATGGCCAGTCCCAGGCCCATTCCCTCCGACTTGTTCTCTTCGACGCGAACCTGGCGAAACTCCTCAAATATTTCATGAATGTGATCGGGGGCGATACCGGGGCCGGTGTCGGAGACGTTGACGCGAGCACAGTTTGGTCCCGGTGGTCTGGCACGGCGGCGTTCTTTACCACGATATTGCGGTTGCGTCGAGCGGCGCTCCCAGAAGTAATCCTCCGTCTGCAACCAAACACTACCGCCTTGCGGAGCGAATTTGAGTGCGTTGTCGAGCAAGTTGGAGACAATGTGCTGGAGCTTGTGATAATCAAAGGCCACCGGGGGCAGTCCCGTACCTGGCAGATGGTAAAAGGCAACAGCTTTCCTGGCAAACTGTGGCGCCCACATTTTGAAGATATCGGCAATGCATTGGTTTAGGTCCGATTCTTCCAAATGCATTTCGATTCCCGCCCGGACCGCGTAGTAGGTGAGGAATTCATTACTAAAGCGTTGCAACCGGGCAAGACTCTCAGCCATCTCCTTGAGGGTTGCTTCCTGCCGAGGGGTCAGCGGGCCGAGCTTTGTCGATGCTAGGAGATCGATATAGCCACTCAGAATGGCGAGCGGCGTCTTCAGGTCGTGGGCGGCGGCGGCAGCGGCCTGATTGCATTGGCGGCACTCTTCCGAAGTCCGGCCCGCCACATTGGTTTCCAGTGCAGGGACAGGCTTAGCAGAAGCTCCAGAGGAATCTTCCGTCCGCAATTCAGACGAGGCTGGGCGCTTCTCTTCCATATAGTGGCGTGAGAGGAGAGATTCAGCGACTCTGGACAGGGTACGTCAGGAAGGGAGACAAGGCAAGTTTATTCCCTGTTGCACTGCAAAGGTTTGCACAAGGGGCAACGTTGCAACCAGAGAATGCCCGGTTTTACTGCAGATGGCAGGTGACCGTGATTGGCAGTCGGCTTGCATACTTGATGTGATGTGGGCCTCTCTCGTATGAAGACCAGTGCAAAAGAGTCTGAACGCCGCCGTTGGGATCGCTTGCCGATCTGCGTACCGATGTTTGTGCGCTGGACCGATGACCGGAAACGTAAAGTTCTGGAATTCGCCACTGCCTTGAACGTTGGCGCAGGTGGGGTGTTGCTGGCCATGCATCGTGGCGCCCCGGTTGGAACCCACCTCAGCATCCAAATCCCTCTCGCGGTTATCGCGACGGAAGTTCCCCTGTCGGGCTCGGTGACCCACCTCAAGGCCGAGGTGGTGCGCGTGCAAAGTCAGGATAAGGCACATTTCGTAGCCGCTTGCTTTACCGCCCCTTTGGGAAGCAACACCAGCGGGTCCAGTCGGCCATAAGAAGCAGCGCTGGTCTCCATCCAATCACCTAGGCCGATTCGCTGCAAACGGTTCTAGGCTCTCGAACCGGACCCTACCGTAATCGCGTGAGTAACATCTGGCGGGTATTGATTACGCTTGTCTTACTAACTTCCTAGGTTCCCAGGTGAGGACTTGTATACCCGATTGTGGACCAAGGGATTGGTCTCATTCCGATGGTCGGGAATCGCCGATTCCATGGTTCGGTAATGCCTAACCTCCACTTGCCACTCAGCGATTGACCCGCCAGCCCCGCGGGCTCCAATTCAACCCCAACCCGAAAACATGCTCGTCACCCTGGAAGGCGCAGGTGCCGGCAGCGCACAGGTTTCCGGCACCCTGCATCACGTAGGTATAGCTAAAATAGGCGCTCATCGTCCGCAGCAAGGTGCGATTGACCTGCAGTCCCGCCGAACGGGCGATGGTACGCGCGTTTTGCGTGATTCCACTGCTGCGCATGTAGCTCCCGTTGGCACTAGCACTCCAGACGCGAAAATGGTGACCAACGGAGAGATCCACACGGTTGGTTGCACTCCCTTGCAGCAGGCCGGAGCCCCCATTCACGCCCCGCACATATTGCAGGGCAGCGCTGTTGCGCTTCCGTGAGTAATTGACCCCGGCCGACCCGGATTCCGAAACCCGGTTCCCGCTGCCGAACCCGCGGGAATGAACGATCTCGGGTCCAATCGCAACCTGCGCGCTGAAATCGCGCGCCAGCACCCGGGAGTACATGAGCTGGGCGGTATGTGTTTCCATCCCGCTGGCCAACGTGTCATAACTAAAGCGGGAATACGAATACTGCAGGGCAGCCTGCGAGTGGCCCATGGTGTGATTCAGACCGGTGCTGAAGACCATCTGATGTCCGTTGAGCACGGAATTGTCCAGGTAACGCAGGAGCCCGTACGAGGCCGTGGCCGTGGCTGAAGTCCGCCGCGTGAAACTGTATTGTGCCTGGCCAAAACTGCTGTTGTTGAGCGATGTGGTGTTGAACGCCAGGATCGATTGGCTGGGAAGCAACCCCGGATTCAGATTGCTAAAGCTGAGCCCGGAGGAAAACTGGCCCAGGCCGGGGATGCCTACTCCACCCCCAACCGGCGCGTTGGGCAGGTAGGACAGCGTGTCCCCCAAAGTGAAGGTCCAGCGCCGCATCGCGAAAGACTGCGTCACCGAAAGGTTGTGGTAACTGTTGTTCGACTGGGAATTGTTGGTACTGAAAAGGCCGCCACCGCCGTATCGCAAGCTGAACGAGCGGCGGGCCGAAATCTGGTCGTAGGAGACGTTCCCGGAGACGGCAGTCTGAGAATTGCTATTCCGGCCATCGGTATTCACCGTTTCCGACAGCGTGAAGGATGGGAGAATGACTCCTTCGGGCAGCATCTGGTTTCCGCTGCCTTGAGATAGCGCGCCAGAAAGCGGAGGCGCTGGCGCCGCCGCTGCTGCGGGTGCCGGTTCACCGGGTGCAGAGGAAACAGCCGGTGCTGAATCCTGTGCCATGGCCGACAGAGCCCAAGGGAATAAGAGCATCAGCGCCACCGATAGTCTTCTTGCCGTCATCACGACCTCCAACAGGACGATTTATGGCCGGGATACCCTAAATCTCGCCCGGACTTAGATCCGCTCCAATGGTCAGCTTCCAAATAGCGGTTTGTCAGCGAAAATGTAACGTCTTGGGAATTGATGTTACCTTAACGCCACCTGCGATTCCATGGTGTTTTCAGTTCGCTCGCATTGCATGACCTGAGAGCGCCCTCGCGAGCGGCCCCAATACTCTTCGAATATGGTGTCTGGGTAGCGCTGAAGTGCAAAGCAATTGCCAAACTCAAGCACTGGGTGGTTGGGGAGTGGTTGGAGCATGTGTGTTTCAGGACTCGTGAGAAAAGAGCGATTCCTGCTTTGCCTGCCATCGTGCCTGCGCTAATCTCCCGTAATGGAAGCAAAGTGGACTTGGAATGGGAAAAGGTTTTCCTCGGCGCAAGTCGCCAGCTAGTGGAAAAACGCTAGCGACAGGCAAGGAATTTGGCCTTACAATTGCTCGCTCTCACACATCGGATTAGCACAATGATCGAAACCCAAGAGGCGGTTGCCGGAAGGCCTGCAAACGGAGCCATGCGGACTGTCGTAGAGTCCTGGCCCATCCTATCCATAACCGTAGTATCACTACTGCTCTACCGGGTGGTGCTGATTAAGTTGCTCGGGGACTGGTGGACGGATCCGAATTTCTCGCACGGCTTTATCGTGCCCCTTTTCTCTGCGTTTTGGGTTTACCGGGACCGCGCCCGGCTGGCCGCCATTCCCAAGAAAGCCACTGGGTGGGGACTTGCGGTCGTGGCCGCGGCCTTAGCTTGGCTGGTGGTTGGCGTAATCGGGGCCGAGTTGTTCCTGTCGCGTACTTCGGGCATCGCTCTCCTCGCCGGGCTCGTACTAACATTTTGGGGATGGCAGCGCTTGCGCGCTTTGGCGTTTCCCATCGCATTCCTTCTCCTTGCCATTCCGATTCCGAGCATTGTTTTCAATCAGATCACGTTTCCCCTGCAACTGTTAACCTCGCGCCTGGCGGCTGATGTGCTTCCCTTGCTGCAAGTGCCCGTGCTTCGCGAAGGAAATGTCATCCGCCTGCCCGCCATGCCCTTGGAGGTAGCGGAGGCCTGTAGTGGGATTCGTTCTTTGCTGAGTCTCGGAACTCTTGCGGTGATCTACGGAGCCCTGCTGGAACGATCCATGGTGAAGCGGGTAGTCCTGGCGCTCGCTAGTGTGCCGATTGCGGTGGCTGCCAATGCGCTACGGATCGTCGGAACCGGACTCTGTGTCCAATACTGGGATCCTGACAAGGCTTTGGGCTTTTTCCACGAATTCTCGGGTTGGGTGATTTTTCTTTTTTCGTTAGCCATGCTGATTGCCGTCCAAAAAGGGTTGTCGCTCTTCGATCGGCAAGAGAAGCTGCCGGTCCAGCCGGCTCAACCAATCCCACAAGGCATGGGATTCGAATTGCCCGCGACGGCTCGCGCTGCAGAGGGATGCCAGCTTGGTAACGGGATCCGATTCGCGGTGACCGTCGTCCTGCTGATGGCCACGGCGGCATTTCTGCAAACTCGGAGTGTGCTGGAGATACAACCAAAGGCGCAACCTTTGGCCGCCCTTCCGACGACGGCTGATGGGTGGCAATCGGTGGATCGTCCCGTCAGCCCGGAGGTGCGGCAGGTCCTTGGCCCAGGCGATTTCCTCAATCGCCTCTACCTGCGAGACGGCGACCGGGCTGGGGTGGATCTGTTCATCGCGTACTTTCCCTCGCAACGCGCCGGAGACACGATTCACTCCCCCAAAAACTGCCTTCCCGGCGCGGGTTGGGTTTTCGAAAGCAGTCGCCACGTTCCCCTCAACCTGCCCGGAATGAAGCCGTTACAAGTGAATGAGAGTGTGCTGGCCAAGGGCTCGGACCGGATGCTGGCGATCTATTGGTACCAGGCCCATGGACGCGCCGTAGCCAGTGAATATTGGGCTAAATTCTATTTGGTGGCCGACGCCATGCGGCTAAACCGCACCGACGGCGCCCTGGTACGGTTGGTTACTCCCATCTTGCCGGGAGAGACCTTGGAAAACGCTCGTAGCCGCACGATTGAATTCGCCGCGCATCTGGAGCCCCGCCTCAGGGACTACATCCCGGACTGATCATTCCCGTTCCCTGCGCGTGCCGGGTGCCGGGTGCCCCAGGTTCGCGCCGTGTCGTTCGGCGCTAACCTGGGCGAACCATGCACCCCGGTGCTTGAGTGGCGTCCCCACGTTGGCCAAAAGAAGGCGAACGTGGGGCACCCGGCGCCGGCGAATCGCGACGTTTCAGTCACACCCAAGCTTTGGACTAGGCTGCCGGGCTAATTTTAGTCCGTTTTCGAGTGCAGAGTTTTGCGGTTTTGGTACGTTCTCACTTCTGGAAGGCTAACACAATCAGCAGTTTACATCCCGATACGGTATGGCACCAGAGTTGCATATATGGAAGTCGAATTCGTTGATGCCCAGAAGCAGCAGTCTTTCGGCAAAATGTTTTTGCCGTTCTGAGCCGGATTTGGGGACCAAAAGTTTTGCGCCGAAATTGTGCAGTGCGCGGACTGCGCTTTGCGCTTTTAGATTTACCACACTTTTCAATTCTGCAGGACGGCTCACTGCCAACTGCCAGGAGGAACGAATGAAGAAGTTTCTACTGCTAATTCTTGCGCTGGGACTGCTGGTGCCGGCGGCGTTTGCCACTCCAGTTCTTTACATCGAGAGTGGAGGCTTTCTCAATACCTTTAATGGATCGGGTATTTCGGTAAGCACAGGCGCCACCGACATTACCATTAATGGCTGGACAGTCAATGCCACCGGCCACAGCTTCTCGCCGGGTCTTCCCATGGACGTAGGATCGTTCTCTGCTACTTGTGTGAGTGGGACCGGGTGCACAAGTGATTCGCTGTTCATTGCACTTGTGGACACAAACTTCAATGGGGCAACCGGCTATACGAGTGACTTCCACGTGCTCATGACGGGCTCAGGCACAGCCACTCAACTTTTTGGTATAGACAACACAAACCAAGCGTTTGTAGACGTCCCAGGCGGCGGCGTCAACAATTCGTTTACGACGCTCGGGCAAATCGGACCCTTTACAAGTACTGATAAGGGCACACTCACCGTCGCTTATGCAGGTGCGACTCCGAGTGCACTCGGGATATTAGACATATTTACTGCGGGTAGCGACGGCGCCACGTTTAGCGCCGACGGCAACATTACACCAGTTCCCGAGCCGGCTTCGCTGGCGCTGTTTGGCAGCGGCTTGCTTGGCTTGGCTGGATTTGCCCGCCGCCGTTTCTTGAAGTAGGCCTGAACTGCTCTGCTGTACGCTGCGCGTAAAACCATACGCGGAGCGTACAGGGGCAGTTCCAAGACAGGTATCCCGGTCACCCTCAGTCGGGCCTCAACACGGCGCCCGACTGAGCGGAGTCAGCGGCTGTCCTCATTGCCCGGAGAAGATTAAGGACCCGGAACCCGATCCTGACAGGATTGGGTTCTTGAGGTTCTCAGTATTGGATTCTGGAAAATGGAGACGTGGAGAAACTATGAAACGTTGTCTTTTGGTTTTGTTGTTCGTGGCCCTATCGGCAGGTATCGCCCTTGCCGACACTGACAATGACCCTGCATTCTTTGAGAACCTCAGTGGATGTACGGGTGCGGCTTGGTGCTCCAGCGTTGGCTTGGCCGTCGACCCTCTCTCTGGCATTAAGACGGAGATGTATACCTTAAGCCCCACCGTTTTCACCCACGGCGTCGTAAGCGGGGATGTGGAAATCACGGAGCTCGGTTCTCAGAATGGTCAAGTAGGCGACTTGATCCGCTTTGAAAACATAGGCGCCACAACCCCTGTCTACGTAGCGTTTATCTACTCTGATGATCTCAATGGGGGCCTCGCCGCCGATGTCGGGCTGCCCAGCTCATTCCAAAGCAACTCTGTGAAGATTGCAGAGACTTCGAACGGGTTTACGACAACGTATTGCCCGGGAATCACGACAAGCTATTGCACGGGATTAAATTCTTCGTCTGCCCCGGGCTACACCGGGCTGACGGGGACAGTACCATATGCAAATACTGGGTATTCCCTTGATAGCCCAACGGATGTCCCGGAGCCGGCGTCGCTTGCGCTGTTTGGCAGTGGCCTGCTTGGCTTGGCTGGATTCGCCCGCCGCCGTTTCTTGAAGTAGGCCTGAACTGCTCTGCCGTACGCTGCGCGTGAAACCATACGCGGAGCGTACAGGGGCAGTTCCAAGACAGGTATCCCGGTCGCCCTCAGTCGGGCCTCTACACGGCGCGCCCGACTGAGCGGAGCCAGCGATCCTCTACATCGGCCAAAGAAGTGGGGCCCGGTTCCCGATCCCAAAAAGATCGGGATTTCTTTTGGGAGTTGTTCAGTTTCGGCAGCGAGAGCAGGGTGCCCCAGGTTCGCGCCGTGTCGTTCGGCGCTAACCTGGGCGAACCATGTACCCCGGTGTTCGAGTGGCGCAAGAAGGTCCCCACGTTAGCCAAAAGAAGGCGAACGTGGGGCACCCGGCTCAGCATGACAAACGAAATGACCGGGACAGCTTACGAGTCACTGCTTTCCAGCCCGCTCGCAATCTGCCCGCGCACCGCGACCATCAGCTCATAGCGGCTGGCAAACGGCTTCGGGTCGATGGGCGAATGGAAGATAACCGACGCCCGCCCTGCTTTTGCCAAGTGCTTGCCCTTGGGCATCAGCTGATGGGTGTTGACGATGGTAACCGGAACCACAGGCGTGCCGCTCTCGATTGCCAGATAGAACGGGCCTTGCTTGAAGGGCAGCAGACGGCCGTCAGGCGAGCGCGTCCCCTCGACAAAGATAGTCATGTTGATCCCTTGGGCGAGCACCTCGCGCGCGGCCGTGAGGCTGGCGAGGGCGCGCTCGCGATTGGCGCGGTCCACCGGCACCAGAGAGGCGATCCGCATCGCCCGTCCCAGGATGGGGATCTTGAACAGCTCGTTTTTCACCAGCACGGAGGTCCGCCGCGGGATCAAGGGCAACAGAATCGGCGGGTCCAGGTTGGAAGCATGGTTCGACATGAAGATGTAGGTCCGCGCCGGATCTAACTGCTCCCGGCCGACGACCTCTACCTTCACCCCGGCGATGCGCACGCCTAGCCATGCCAACCGGTTGCCGGCACGATATAGCAGCCGGCTGTCTCCCGTGATCAGGGTCCAAGGAAATAGCACAAGAGCAGCCAGCGGAATCGAGACGGTCCAGAAGAGCAGCGTCAGCAGCCAGCGCATCAGCCGCGCGCCTCGTTAAGAAAAATCAGCCACCGAGGCACAGAGACACAGAGAAATACAATTATGGCTTTGCTCTGTGTCTCTGTGACTCTGTGGCAGGTTTTCATGGATGTGTGCATATCACCCGGAGCTTGTTTCAAAAACGCGTCCGAAACACCAGGTCCTTCGACTCGGACCGCGCATGTGTCAGGCCAAAAAGAGGCCTGACACATTCTGGCGCGGTTCTCGCTCAGGATGACAATCTTCCTTTGAGGGGCAGGGGTATACAGCAACCCGATTTGTATTTCTCTCTGTGTCTCTGTGCCTCTGTGCCAGATGTTCATAGCGATAGCTCGCGAATGCACGCGGGAAGTTTCTCGTAGATGCCGCCGAAGCCGCCGTTGGAAAGAATTGCCACTACGTCGCCGGGGCGCAACTCCGGCGCAATGGCCGCCGCGATCGCATCGGCATCCGGCAGATGCCGCGCCCGGCGTCCGTTGACGCTAAGCGTAGCCACCAGCGCATCCACGTCGAGGCGCTCGGGAGCGGCGATTCGGTCGGCGCGGTACACGCTGGCAATCACCACCTGGTCGGCGATCGACAGGCTCTCGCCCAGCTCCTTCTGGAAGAAGTTGCGCGCCAGCGTGTTCGAGCGCGGCTCCAGCACCGCCCACAACCTGCGCCCCGAGTAACGCGTGCGCAGCGCCTTCAAGGTCTCGGCAATGGCGGTCGGATGATGGGCAAAGTCGTCGATGATGGTGATCCCGTTCACTTCGGCCTTGATTTCGAGCCGCCTTTTCACGCTGCGGAAGCTGCGCAGCGCCTCGGCAATGACCTGGGGCGCGATGCCGTAATCCGCCGCGATGGCCGCCGCCGCAGTCGCGTTCAGCACGTTGTACTCCCCGGCCAGCGGAAATGAAAACTGCGCCCATGGGCTAACGGTGCCCCACATCTGCCCGCCTTTGGCAGATGTGGGTTTACGCAGCACCGTCCAGGACGTTCGCTCGGGCTCGTAGCGAACGTCGACAATTCGCCAGTGCGACTGCTCGCCGAAGCCGTAGCGCTCCACCGGGCAGAAGGCACGCGCTACACACTCGGTGACATTCTCGGCGCCGTCCCAGGCGACAAGCCTCCCGCGCCGCGGCACAAGGTTCACCAGACGCTTGAACGCGGTCTTCACCGCCTCGAGGTCGCGATAGATATCACCATGATCGAACTCGACCGAAGTCAGGATCACCGCATCCGGAAAGTAGTGCAGGAATTTCGGGCCCTTGTCGAAGAAGGCGGTGTCGTACTCGTCGCCCTCGAGGACGAAGTGTGCGCCCTGGCCGAGCGCGAAGCTGGCGCCGAAGTTCTCCGCAATCCCGCCGATCAGAAACGACGGCTGCCGGTCAGCCGCGTGGAAGATCCAGCTCAGCATCGAGGTTGTGGTCGTCTTGCCATGCGTGCCCGCGACCACAATGGGCTCGCGCCCGCGCAGAAACTCGTCGTAGAGCAACTGCGGCAGGGACTGGAACGGGATGCGCTGGTCGAGCACCAACTCCAGCTCGGGATTGCCGCGCGAAATCGCATTGCCGATTACAACCATGTCCGGCCGCGGCTCAAGATTCAGCTCGGCGTAGGGCTGCGCCACATGAATGCCTAGCGAGGCGAGAAAGTCCGACATCGGTGGATAAGCCGCCGCATCCGAACCGGTCACGTGAAAGCCGCGTTGCTTGAGCATGCCGGCCAGCGACGCCATCGCCGTGCCGCAGATACCAATCAGATGGATGTGCTTCATTCTTCCCCGGGCCCCGGAACCCAACGCGCCGCATCGTCCATGGCTGCGCCGGGATCCCCTTCTGTTGCCGCCTCCTCGATCACCAGTCGCGCCACCGGCTGGGTGCAATCCAAACGCGCGCGCACCCCGATGGGCAAGGTCGAGCTGGGATAGATATGCCCGCTCTGCAGACCCATCGCCACCGGCACGCTGAGATCGCCGATCACGTTGCGCACTACCGTCGCGGCGGCAATCGGATCGCCGGCTTTCACCAACGAGTCGCCAAACACGATGCCGCGCACTTGATCCAGTTTGCCCGCAAGCCTCAGGTGCATCAGCATGCGGTCGATGCGGTACGCGGGTTCGTTCACATCTTCAAGAAATAGGATAGTCCCCTCGGTGCGGATCTCCCAGGGCGTGCCCAGCGACTGCACCAGCAGCGACAGGCAGCCGCCGTACAACACCCCTTCAGCCTCGCCGCCGCCCAGCGCCTCTGCCTTGAGCGCAAACGGAACCCGCCCGGTCATAGCGCAATGCCAGCTCTTCAAACTCACCGCCCGCTGGGAAAACTGCGCTGCCGCCATCGGGCCGTGAAAGGTGACCAGACCGGTACGGTCGTAAATGGCGGTAAGCAGGGTCGTGATGTCACTCAGTCCGACGAATATCTTTGGGTTGCGGCGGATCAGCTCAAAATCCAGCCGCGGCAGCAGGTGGTTGCAACCATACCCGCCACGCGCGCACAGGATGCCGCGCACTGCCGGGTCGGCAAAGGCCTCGTGAAGTTCATCCAGCCGCCGCTGGACAGTTCCCGCAAAGTAAAGCTCGCGATCGAAGATCGTCTCACGATATAAAGGCCGGTAACCCAGCTCGCGCAGGTAAGCGCAGCCGCACTCCAACGCCTCGCGCCGGATTGGCCCCGCCGGCGCCACGATCGCGATTGTGTCCCCCGGGCGCAACGGGGCCGGCTTGAGCGTCGGTTTTGGTTTTTCCGGGTGCAAGGTTTGAGGATAGCAGAGGCAGCCGGTCGTTGGTCGTTAGTCGTTGGTCGTTAGCCGTTAGTCCTTCGCCTGTACTACCCACCTTGTCGCTAACGACCACCGACTAACGGCCAACGACTAGAAGTAAAACTCTCCCTTGCACACCAGCCGCGCTGAGCCGCGCAGGAAGATTTCCCTGTCCCAGCGCACCACCTGCGTGCCGCCCTCGGCATGAACCGAAACCGGGCTCTTCGCCCGGCCTGCGGCGATGGAGGCCACGGCGGAGGCACAGGAGCCCGTACCGGACGACATCGTCTCGCCGGCGCCGCGCTCAAAGAAGCGGACCTCCAGATTGTGCTCATCGCGTACCCGCACCAGTTCCACGTTAACGCCGTGCTTGAAGTCGTGATGCTTGCCAATCTCCGCCGCGTCGGCCTGCCATCCAACCTTGAATGCATCGACAAACTGCACGAAATGCGGATTTCCCATCGAGACCGGGATGCCGCTAACCTCGCCGAAGGCCAGCTTGATGGAAAACGGGTCGCCCACCTCAGGTTCGCCCATGGCGATCTCAAAATCGTAGGCCCCGTCGTTCTCGCTGACCAGGGTGCAGGTCTTAATGCCGGCGCCGGTGCGCACCGTGACGGAACCGCGAGGGGCACGTGAAACCATGTAGGCGGCCACGCAGCGAGTGCCGTTGCCGGAGAGTTCCGCCTCGGAGCCGTCGGCGTTTAGCAGGTGCGCGCGGATATCGGCCTGCGGATCGGCGGAGAGCCATTCGACGCCGTCAGCCCCAACCCCTTCATGGCGGTCACACATCCGGCGCGTAATCTCCACCAAGTCGCTTCCGCCGGCCTGGCCACGGTCCACCAGCAGGAAGTCGTTCCCGCAGGCACATGCTTTGATAAAAGGAATGGTAACCATCTATTCTCGTTCCCAGGCTTGTAGTATCGACAACGGATTGTACATGGCGTGAGGAGCGGACGTCTTTCGGCTTTTGGCTCAGGTACGGCTAGCTCAACTGCAAGCCTTGGACCCAGGTGACCGCTTCCGCGTAGGCTTGATTTACTGCGTCTCCCCGGATGCGCATGCGGTGGATCAACTCCTCGCAAGCGGACCATTCCCCGAATTCAAAGGCCACGACAAGCTCATAGACCGTGCGTAGGGCGTTCGGTGTGCCAAGCAAGGCTGCCTCGACCTCGGATGGAAGCGAGACCTGCTCCACAACGAATTCCTTGGTGGTATCCAGAATGGCATCCATCAGGGAAAACAAACCGAGCATGAACGAGGCCGACTCCGAAGCTCGGCTGGAACGCGCCAGCAACTCGCAGAACCGGGCCCGGACGAGAGCAAGGATCACCAGCTCCAGCGGTTTGCCGTTACTGGCCAGCACCGCGCACACCAGCATTAACCAGCGGCGAAGGTCCCGTTCCCCCAGCAACACTAAAGCTTGGGCAATCGATCGGATTTCTCCCCGAAAGACAAAGGCCACGGAGTTTAAATAGCGAAGCAGCCGGTAATAGAGTGCCGGCTCGGACTTAATCAACTGTTCAATGTTGCCGAAATCCAGCTCCGGGGCATTCACGGCTTTGAGAATCCGCAAGTAAATGGTACGTGAGCTCGCGACGTCGTGGGTGGAAAGAACCGTCGGTTTACAGAAGAAGTAACCTTGAAAGAGCTTGAAGCCGAGCTGGACAGCCGCGGAAAACTCCTCGTGCGTCTCCACTTTCTCGGCCAGCAACTGGGTACCGGTTCTGCCGAATTTCTTAACCAGCGCCTCTCGGACCAGCGGCGGGGACAACAGAAAGTCCACCTTGATGATGTCGGCCAATTCGGTCAGGGGAGCATAGTCAGGTTTGTCCACGAAGTCGTCGAGCGCAATCCGATATCCTGCTTTTTTCAGTTCCCGGCAGGCCGCAACCACCTCGGCATCGGGAGTGACAGTCTCCAGGATCTCCACCACCGTGAGCGCGGGCGAGAACAGGGTAAGGTAGCCATTCAGGAGGGAATCCCGGGTGCAGTTAACAAAGACACTGCGCCCATTGGAAAGGGTGTTGAAGCCAACCAAAACCGCAGTATCCATGCATGACATCGACGCGTGGTCGCTATCGCTGCCGTTAAAAACGTTTTCCGCGGTTGCGCGAAATAACAGCTCGTATCCCGCAACCGTCTTATCGCGGTTGAAAATGGGTTGCCGCGCAATGAACCGCGTCTGCGTGGATTGCGCTGGGTCGGGCATCAGTTAGCTCATTCGCTCGATATTGGCGAAGCATATCCCCATGCCTTTGCCAGGGTCACAGAACCGGACTTCACCGAGCGTCTTGATTGTAGCTCCGCCCATGGTGAGCACGGCAGTCACAATAGTGCCTTCCGGAGCCGGATCTTTGGTTTCGACAAAGCAGCCGCCGGTGCTAACATTTTTTAGGCGGTCCTGATGGGTCATACCTTCGCCCTCCTTCCACCAACGCACCCCGCGATCGGATGGAAACCGGTCCCCACCCCTGCGTTCGCTTGCTTTCTGCTCCTGTTGAGAGACACGAATCGGAAGTTCCCTATCGGATTGCGATGGCATGCCGTTTGACTCCATGGGTTAAACATCCACGCCAGTCTCTGGGCGCGAGCGGAGCCAAGCCGCACATCTTCTATTCTCCCCAAGCCATCCGCTCTGGTATTGGCTGCGATGTTGAGTATCGGCAGCGGATGAGGGGCAGTGCAAGGGAAATCCTCCCAAACGCGGGTGACTTCGGTAATCGACCTTAGGTAACCTATCGTCCTGATGTGTTTCCTGGGGAACAAAACGGAGTCTCTGGGGGCGGTGGCTTCGCTCCTCAGCTCAAGCGCAAGCCGCGGGCCCACTGCACCGCCTCCGCGTAGGCTTGGTTCGCCGCGCCCTCAGAAACGCTGGCCTTTTTAATCGCTTCCTCGCGGGTGGACGGTTCGCCCGACTCAAAAGCCAGGGCCAGCTCATAGAGCACGCGCAATTCGTTGGGCGCGCCGAGCAATGCCTCCCCAACCTCGGCCGGAAGACAGGCCTGCTCCAGCATCGCTTCCGTGGATGTATCCAGCATCACATCCATACCGGAGAACAAGCCAAGCATCAACGCGGCTGACTCTGAAACTCTGCTCGCCGGCGCCAGTAACTCGCAGAATCGGCCACGGACCAGAGCCGGAACCATCAACCCCAGAAGCTTGCCAGTATTCGCTAACACGGCGCACATCAGCATAAGCCCCCTGCGAAGATCCCGTTCGCCCAGGAGGGTTAGCGCTTGGGGAATGGACTTAATCGCCACCCGAAACGAGGCTACCGTATTCAAATACCGAAGTAGCCAGTACCGCAGCACAGGCTCGGCTGCAATCAACCGTTCGATGGCGCCGAAATCCAGCTCCGGGACATTCACCACCTTAAGCACTTGCAGGTAGAGAGCATGCGCGCTAGCCCGGTCCAACTCTACTTCATTCTCGTTCAAGACTTCTTCTTCCGCCGATTCGGAGCCCGAAGATGCTTCGTCGCTCTCAAGGTCCGCCGCGAGTTGCTCACAGGGGGCGATCCACAACAGCCGTTTTCGATCGATTTCGATGAAGCGAATCCCCATGCATCTGCCGAAGATGCGAAAGCGGACCTCGCCCTCCGCTTTGAGGGCCCGCGTGAGCGCGACCATGACACGGGTCCCTGGCGGGACCGACTGCTTTGCCTCGATAAAGCAGCCGCCGGCGCTGATATTCATCATGTGCCCCCGGCGGGGCATGCTCTCGCCTTCTTTCCACCAGTGCACCCAGTGATCGGTTTGAAAGCGAGGCGTGCTCCTGCGTTCGCGAGACGCCGGCTCGGGGTTAGAAAGGTGAAGCGACGGCTCCGTAGGGGGTTGCGAGGACATGGCCTCTTGGCTCCATGAACTGATGAATCTCACTCACCAATAGGGGTCCCAACTACCAGGGTCCGAGCGGAGCTAGCTGGTATGGAATGCGAGACTTGAGTGCCTTCGAAGAACAGGTGCCAGTAAGAATGTCTCTTCCCTGCTCTGAGGCGGTCCAGCTAGTAAATTCTCGATTCCGCTCGACGCAATTCGCCGCTTTCCTGATTGAATTGCTACGTTTGTGAGTATTTAGCACAGGACGAGAGGGGTGCAAGGGGTATTGCGCATCTCTAGTAACTTAGGTAATACCCTGGTACTACGGTGGTGCTCGTGTAGTGCGCCGGACTCGCCGGTTACACATTATCGGGCGGGTGGCCCGCCCTTTCGCCCGCTTTTTGCGAAGGGTGGGGGCTTTGCGTTTCGGCCTCGCTGTGAAACCGCAAGATGCTCCGGGGCCCACATCTGCCAAAGACCAAAGACGGGCAGATGTGGGGCACCCAGAAGTGGACACGTACAAGACTTGATCAGCGGCTCTTTTCGCTTGCTGCCAGCTCTTCCTGCACCGCCTCGCGGAAGTAGTCGAGCGAGAGTTTCAGGCCGGTTTCGAGGTCGATCTTCGGCTCCCAGCCGAGCAGCGCTTTGGCTTTAGTGATGTCGGGACAGCGCTGCTTGGGATCGTCCTGCGGCAGTGGGTTGAAGGCGATCTGGCTCTTGGAGCCGGTGACCTTCAGGACTTCTTCGGCGCACTCGCGGATGGTGAACTCGCCCGGGTTGCCGATGTTCACCGGCCCGTGCTCGTCGCTACGCGACAGGCGCAGGATACCGTCGATCTCGTCAGCAACATAGCAGAAGCTGCGCGTCTGCGAACCGTCGCCGTAGACGGTTAGGTCGTCGCCGCGCAGCGCCTGGCACATGAAGTT
Source organism: uncultured Acidobacteriota bacterium (assembly GCA_963837635.1). Lineage (GTDB taxonomy): Bacteria > Acidobacteriota > Terriglobia > Terriglobales > Acidobacteriaceae > CAWINY01. The sequence continues at coordinate 980,817 of CAWINY010000006.1, read as the reverse complement.
GGAGATCACCCGCCCATCGTTGAGCTGCAAGCGCGGCCCATAGGTGTTGAAGATGCGCACCATGCGCGTGTCCAGCTTGTAATAGCGGTGGAAGGCCATGGTGAGCGCCTCGGAGAAGCGCTTGGACTCGTCATAAACCGAGCGCGGGCCGATGGGGTTCACGTGCCCCCAGTACGATTCCTTCTGCGGGTGCTCCAGCGGGTCGCCGTAGCACTCGGAGGTCGAGCTGATCAGGAATTTCGCGTTGTACTTGCGCGCCAGCTCCAGCGAATTTAGGGTCCCGAGGGAGCCGACCTTCAGCGTCTCGATGCCATAGGTGATGTAATCGATCGGGCTCGCCGGCGACGCCAGCTCGAACACGTAGTCCACCGCGCCGTAGTCGAAGGGATCGCAGATATCGTGCTGGTGGAAAGTGAAACGCGGTTCGTTGCGCAGTCCATCGAGGTTGCGCAGGCGCCCCGTGATTAGGTTATCCACGCAGACCACGGCGTGGCCTTCGCCGATCAGAACGTCACACAAATGGGAGCCGAGAAACCCGGCTCCTCCCGTCACCAGCACGCGCATGTGATTTTCCCTACCCCGATCCTACGCGATGACCCGCGCTTCCGAAGTGGCCCGCTGTGGATGCACTTCCGGCCGGCCGACGCTCAGATAGATGAATCCGTGCTCCGCCATCACTGCCGGGTCGTACAGATTGCGGCCGTCGATCACGATCGGATAGTGCAGCCCCGCCTTCAGGCGGGCCAGGTCGAGTTCCTTGAACTCCTGCCACTCGGTGAGCACCAACACGGCATCCGCGCCCTTGGCCGCCTCGTAGGCTGAGGATGCATACTTGACACGGTCGGTGTTGTGGAACGCCTTCTTCGCGTTCTCCATGCCTGCCGGATCGAAGGCGACGATCTCGCATTGCTCCTGCAGCAACTGCTGCACGATGGCGATCGCGGGCGAATCGCGGGTATCGTCCGTGCCGCCCTTGAAGGCCAGCCCCAAAACCGCCAGACGCTTGTCCTTCAGCGTCCACAACGCCTGGCGCACCTTGCGCAGGAAGCGCGTGCGCTGGTCTTCGTTGATATTCATCACCTCTTCCAGCAGGCGGAAGTCATAGCCGCACTCGCGCGCCACGGCACGGTAGGCAGAAAGGTCCTTGGGGAAGCACGCGCCGCCGTAGCCGATGCCCGGATAAAGGAAGCGCTGCCCGATGCGCGTGTCCGAACCGATACCTTCGCGCACCTGGTCAATATCGGCTCCCACGGATTCGCAGATGTTGGCCACCGCGTTGATGAACGAGATCTTCAGGGCGAGAAAGGCATTGCACGCGTACTTGATCAGCTCGGCGCTCTTGGCGCTGGTCTGGATCAGCCGCGCCGGAGGGACAAACGAGTCCGGTCCGGGAACGGCATCGGCGCGCTGATAATAGGCGCCGCTTGTCATGGGCGCATAGATGGCCCGCAGCACAGCCGCGCAACGCTCGGTATCGGCGCCGAAGACCACGCGGTCGGGATAGAGAAAGTCGGTCACCGCCGTGCCTTCGCGCAGAAACTCCGGGTTGGAGGCCACGTCAAAGGAACCCTCCGGGGCGCCGTTGAGCAGCATGATCTTGCGCACCCACTCGCCGGTGTAAACCGGGACTGTGCTCTTACCCACCACGATCTTGTAACCGTTGGTCGCGCCTGCGATCTCGCGCGCCACCGACTCCACATAGGAGAGGTCGGCTTCGCCGTTAAGCATCGGCGGCGTGCCCACGGCGATAAAAATCGCCTCGCTGGCGCGCACCGCGTCCGGCAAGCTGTTGGAGAAGGAAAGCCCTTTGCCGCGGTGTTTGGCCAGCAGCTCCGGCAGGTACTGTTCGTGGATGGGGGTCTCGCCTCGTTCGAGGGCGGCATACTTGAGTGGGTCGTTATCGACGAGGATGACCTCGTGTCCGACCTCGGCAAAACAGGCGCCCGCCACCAGTCCCACGTAACCTGATCCAACCACAGCTATGCGCATGGAAGCTCCATTGTAAGAACTCTGATGATCTCTCCTATGCTAAAGAAGGCCCTGGAACGAAACAAGCACGACCGTGGATTAATAATCGGGGACAGGTCACGCCGTTCGCAAACAAACGAAACCGGGCGCGCATCGAACTACCGGGAGATGTAGGCCGAAAAGGTGCACTTATGTTATTTGCCGACCGGCAAGATGCCGGGCGTCAGCTCGCAAACAAGTTGTCCCACTACGCTGACCCGCAGGAACTGCTTGTTCTCGCCTTGCCGAGGGGTGGCGTGGTCGTCGGTTTCGAAGTAGCCCAGGCGCTCCACGCGCCGCTGGACCTCTTCGTGGTTCGTAAGCTGGGCGTTCCCGGGCAGGAGGAACTTGCCATGGGCGCGATTGCCCCGGGGGGCGTGCGCATTGTGAACGCCGACATCGTGCACGAGCTGAACCTTCCGCAAAGCACAATTGATGCCGTCACCGAGCGCGAGCTGCGAGAACTCGAACGGCGCGAGCAGCTGTATCGCGGCGGGCGCGGCCCCCTGAACGTGCGCGGCAAGACCGTGATTCTGGTGGACGACGGCCTGGCGACCGGCTCCACCATGCGGGCCTCGGCGCGCGCCCTGTTCAACCTTGGACCCAACCGGACCGCGATCGCGGTTCCGGTGGGATCTCCCGGGGTTTGCGAGGAGCTGCGAACCGAGATCGGGGTTGACGAACTGGTCGTGCTCGCTACTCCGCAGCTTTTCCACGCGGTCGGGGAGTGGTACCAAAACTTCGAGCAGGTTAACGACGAGCAAGTGCGCGATTTGTTGGCTCGCTCGTTCACGGCCACCCAGCACTACGCGGCATAAGAGTAGAGTCGTTGGCCGCTAGTCGTTTGTCGTTGGATCGCCCTCCGTTCCCCGTTCTCCATTTTTCGGTTTTGCGTTGTAATTCGGCATCATTGGCGGACGTCCTCCCCGCGCCTGTGGGCCTTTCAGGGTTCGATTCGTCCTCGGGGAACGGAAAACGGATGCTTGGATTTTGCGGGAAATTGCGAGACACCACGCTTCCCGGCCATTCTTAGGGCTTTCCTCCTAGGTGCGGCTCGAGTATTATGGCTGCGTTCAGACTGCCCACCCTCCAGACAATGCCATGATCGGAGTCTGCCGAGGACTCGCCGGGGCCGTATTCGATGCCGACACTGCGGTTTCTCCATATCGACGACAACGAAGACGATAGTGTCTTGCTGCAGCATCACCTTAGCCGCGCCGGATATAGTCTGAAGTGGGCCCGGGTGGAAACCGCCGAACAGATGCGGACGGCACTCGACCGCCACCCCTGGAACCTGGTCCTCTCGGATTACGCCATGCCGCACTTCAGCGCGCTGGAAGCGATTGCAATTCTGAGGGAGCGCGGACTGGAAATTCCTTTCATCATGGTTTCCGGAGCCATCAGCGAAGACGTTGCTGCCGCGGTGATGCGCGCCGGCGCTCACGATTACGTGATGAAGGACAACCTGACCCGGTTGGGGCCAGCCATCGAGCGCGAACTGACCTACGCCGCCAGCCGCCGGGAGCGCACCCGCGCCCAAGAGGCCCTGCGCAACGCCGAAAAACTGGCGACCTTAGGGCGTCTGGCAGCCAGTATCGCTCATGAGATCAATAATCCGCTGGAGGCGATCACCAACGTCCTCTACTTGCTCCAGCGCCACCCCGGGGTGAGTGACGAGGCACGCCAATTCGTTGAACTGGCGGAAAAAGAAGCCGGACGGGTCGGCCAATTGGTCCGACAGGCGCTGAGTTTCAGCCGCCGGGACCACGGCGGTGTCTCCCAGACCAGCGTGCGCAACCTGGTGCAGAATGTGCTCGATCTGTACGCCCCCAAGATCCAGGCCAGCAAGGTGTCGATCTCGGCCCGGTTCGGCATCGACGGCCAAATCCATGCGGTGAGCGACGAGCTCCAGCAGGTGTTCTCGAACCTCATCTTGAACGCAGTGGACGCAGTGGGCGAAGCTGGCATGGTGAAGATCCGGGTCTCTGCCGCGCGCGATTGGCGCGACCCCGAGCGGCAGGGAGTGCGGGTGGTGATCGCGGATAGCGGGGTCGGCATCCGCCCCGAGCACCGCGACGATATCTTTGAGCCCTTCTTCAGCACCAAGGGCGAGAAGGGCACCGGCCTCGGGCTGTGGATCTGCTCAGAGATCATCGAGCGGCACGGCGGAACCATTCGGATGCGCAGCAGCGTGAATTCCCACCGCATTGGCACCACCTTCTCGGTATTCCTACCAGTTGCGGCGAAGACACAACCCGCCGCAAAATCGCAGCGGGCGTAGCCGATTGCAAATCCCCAACTTCCTCCCGGGCACTTCTTCCGCTAAAATTTGAGAGTCATTCTTTGCGAGATCAGGCCGCGATTACCGTGGTTCGGCCTGAATAAGGAAATTACTGTGTCTACAACCGAAGTCGCTCCGGTAGCGGTGGTGCAGTCGGCTCCCGCGCTCCAGTCGGCCCCGGAACCCCAGGTTCCGCAGCTTCCTAACCATAAAGTCAAGATGAAGAAGCCCCTGCAGCGCTCCTGCAACCAGAAGGACGAGAAGGGCAAGCTGTGCGCCGGTCACCTGAAGCACTGGTTCTATATATCGGACGTGGTCGAGCAGAAGTGCGGCGACATGGAAAAGGCTTGGGGCAAGAGCGCCGAAGTGTACCGTTGCGAGCACTGCAAGACCCTCTATCTGCCCAACCCGGAAGACCCGCATGTCAATGTTGCCGGGGCAGGAAGGAAGTCGCCCCTTGGTCTAACCGTGCCGCCCAAAGAGAAGTAGCTCGAAGCTTTTAGCTTTATCTGGGTAGCACCGGCGTCTCGCCGGCCTGGCGGGCGCCCCACATCTGCGCGCCTTCGCAGCCGTGGAATTCTAAGTTACCCACATCTGCCAAAACCGGGCATATGTGGGGCACCTGCTGATAAACGCTGATAGGCCAGAGAGCCTATGATTCCTCCTCTCCGAATCAGCGTTCATCAGTGTTGATCAGCGGCTTTCGACCGCTCAATGTTGGACATCACCTGCTCCGACCATTGGCGAATCCCTTTATTGGCCCTTTTACCGTGATTCTGCATCTGTTGTAGGTTGGCGCGAGTTATGGGGTGGGCGGATAGCCACCAAGAAGCGCTGTGCGCTGGTCGGGCCTCCGCAGGAAACGAGCGCCCGCGGGGAGTGCGGCCATGAAGTGCTCGGAGCTCATATACGACTGGAACCAGGCCATGCCACGCACGGTGCCGGTCGAGCGCACCGTGCTGATCGACGATGAATCCCTCCGCGACGGCCTGCAGTCGCCCTCGGTGCGCGACCCCTCAATTCCCGAGAAGATAGAGATCCTCCATTGGATGGAGGATCTCGGCATTGACATGCTGGACATGGGCCTGCCGGGCGCCGGGCCGCGCGCCGTGGAGCACGTCGAAAGCCTGGCCCGTGAGATCGTGCGCAGCCGCATGAAGATCCGCGCCAACTGCGCTGCGCGCACCCACCAGAACGATATCCGCCCCATTGCCGACATCGTGCAGTCGACCGGGCTGCCCATCGAAGTCGCCATGTTCCTGGGCTCGAGCCCGATCCGCCGCTACGTTGAGGGCTGGAGTGACGACTTCCTGCTCACCACCACCGAAACCGCGGTGAGATTCGCGGTGGCTCATGATCTAGAGGTCATGTATGTCACCGAGGACACGACTCGCTGCGATCCCGCGACCATCAAGCGTCTGTATACGACGGCGATTGAATGCGGCGCGCACGCCATCACCATGGCCGACACTTGCGGCCACGCCACGCCCATGGGCGCTTACGCCCTGACCAAATTTGTGCGCCAGCAGGTCATCGAGCCCAGCGGCCGGAAGGTGCGTCTCGATTGGCACGGCCATTGCGACCGCGGCTTCGGCCTTGCCAATGCTATCGCCGCCCTGGTGGCCGGAGCGGATTGCATCCATGCCTGCGCCAATGGCATCGGCGAGCGCGTGGGCAACACCCAGATGGACCTGCTACTGGTGAATCTCAAGCTCATGGGCGTTCACCCGTGGGCTGACCGGAACCTGAGCCGGCTCAAGGACTACTGCTTTGCGGTCGCCAAGGCGACCGGAGTGCCGATTCCGAAAAACTACCCGGTGCTGGGGGAGGACGCCTTCCGCACCGCGACCGGCGTCCATGCGGCGGCGGTGATCAAGGCCTTTAAGAAGAATGACCTGGAACTGGCTAACACGATCTACTCCGGCGTGCCCGCACACTACTTTGGTTTCGAACAGGTGATCGAAGTCGGCCCGATGAGCGGCAAGTCGAATGTCATCTTCTGGATGGAACGTCACGGCATCCCGTACGACGAGGAACTTGTGGATCGCATCTTCACCCGCGCCAAGAGCAGCGACCGCGTGCTGTCGGAAGCGGAGATGATCGAAATCTGCGACCAGTGCAGGCGTGAGCACGAGCCGGAATTGCCGCTGAAGAGGACAGCGTAGAAGCCGTCAGCTCTCAGCCGTCAGCCATCAGCCATCAGTCATCGGACACGGTGCCAAGTCGCAGTCCTACCGAATCAGGAGCACGGATGCACAGCACAATCTTGAAAGAATCTAAAAAGCTGAGAACTGAGGGCTGAGGGCTGACGGCTGAGGGCTTGTGTTCTACAATCGCTCCACGATGCCAGCACTGCGCTCGGCTCTCGTCCTATGCTTGGGAACTCTGGTGATGATTTCTAGCTCGGTGGCAGGCCCCCTTCCGCACGCGGACCAGCCGGACAGACTCCGGCAGCAGGTCAGCCATTTCGCCGGGCTAACCCCGGTTCACACCGCCTTTGCCTGGTTCAACGAGCACGCCCGCGAGCTGAGCGACTGGCAACTGGAGATCACTCGCATCCCGTCACCATCCTTCGGTGAGGCCAAACGCGCCGAATGGGTAAGGCAACGCTTTGTCGAGCTAGGTCTCGAAGAAGTGCACATCGACGGTGCCGGCAACGTTCTTGGCATCCGTCGCGGCACCAATCCGGCAGGCAAGTACACGGCCCTGTGCGCTCACCTGGACACCGTGTTCCCTGACAAAACGGAGCTGCAGGTTCGTCGCGAGAACGGCCGTTTGTACGGGGCTGGCATTTCGGATAACAGCGCTGGGCTGGTGGCGCTACTGGCGATTGCCAACTCGATGAACCACTCCCGGCTGCGGACGGAAGCGCCGTTGTTGTTCATCGCCAACGTCGGCGAAGAGGGCGAAGGCGATCTGCGCGGGATTCGCTTTATCTTCAACGATGCCCGCTGGCGCGACGCCATCGCCTACACCCTGGTTCTGGACGGGGGCGGCTCGGAGGCGATGATCACGGAGGCGCTGGGCAGCCGGCGCTTCCTGGTCACGGTGCGCGGCCCGGGAGGCCATTCGTGGAGCGACTTCGGCGCGCCCAATCCGATTGTGGTCCTGGCCCGAGCCGTTGACCTGTTCTCGCGAACCGCGACTTCGACCTCTTCCCCGCGGACGGCGTTCAATATCGGCACGATCAGCGGCGGGACCTCGGTCAATTCCATTCCCGAGTCTGCCAGCATGAAAGTGGACTTGCGCTCGGCGGTACCCAGTGAGATCGACCGGCTGGATAGAGCTCTGAACGACGCGCTCAAGCAGGCCGTCGCGGAAAACAAGCCAACGGCACCTCGGTTCTCTACCCCGACCTTCGATCTGACCGCCATCGGCGATCGCCCGGCGGCGGAGCTGAAACCCGACGCTCGGATTGCGCATGTCATGCGGGCAGTAGACGCCCAGTTTGGCATTATCACCCGCGTGCAGCGAGCCTCGACCGACGCAAACATTCCTCTCGCGTTGGGGCGGGAGGCAGTGGCGATCGGCGCGGGAGGGACCGGCGGCGGCGCGCACACCCTGCACGAGTGGTACGATCCGGCCAACCGCGACCTGGGGCTTCGCCGCATTCTGCTGGCGGTGCTGACCTTGTCCGGATTGAGTGAATGAAGCTCGTCCTGCTACGGCTGTAGCTCCGGCGCCTGCCCTGAGCGCAGTCGAAGGGTCTCTCGCCGGCGGGCCCTTTCTTCTTCCGGGCTCTGGTTCACACCACTCCCTCGTCAAGCATGGCGTCGGCCACCTTGAGGAAGCCGCCGATATTGGCGCCGTTGACTAGATTCCCGGGAGTGCCGTACTCCTCCGCCGTTTCGTAGCACGTTTTGTGGATCGCGATCATGATCCGGTGCAGGCGGTCGTCCACCTCCTCGCGGCTCCAGCTCAAATGGGTGCTGTTCTGAATCATCTCCAGACCGGAGGTCGCCACGCCCCCGGCGTTGGCCGCCTTGGCCGGCCCATAAAGAATGCCGGCATCGAGGAACATGCGGGCCGCCTCCGGCGTACTCGGCATATTCGCGCCTTCGCTCACCAGGCATACCCCGTGCTGCAGCAGGTTGGCGGCGTCTTTCGCGTTGATCTCGTTTTGGGTGGCACACGGAAGAGCACAGTCGGCTGTGACGTTCCACAGCGGGTTGTAATCCAGCTTAGGATTACTCGGGATATAGATGGCCGTCTTGAACTTCTCCGCGTACTCGCGAATCCGGCCTCGACGCACGTTCTTCAGTTCCATGATCCAGGCCAGCTTCTCGCTAGTGATGCCGTCGGCCTCGTATACGGCGCCGCCGGAATCCGACAGCGTAACCGGCTTGGCGCCAAAGGCGAGCAGCTTCTCCACCATGTACTGGGCGACATTGCCGCTGCCCGATACCAGGCAGCGCTTGCCTTCTAGCGAGCCGTGGCGGGTCTTCAGCATTTCAGAGGCAAAATACACACACCCGTAGCCGGTGGCCTCCGGACGGATCATCGATCCTCCCCAGTTTTTGCCCTTCCCGGTTAACACGCCGGTGAAGCGGTTGGCCAGGCGCTTGTACTGGCCGAACAAATATCCGATTTCGCGCTGTCCCACTCCGATATCGCCTGCCGGGATGTCGGTCTCCGGGCCGATGTGCCGGAACAACTCGGTCATGAAGCTCTGGCAGAAGCGCATGACTTCGTTGTCGGTTTTGCCCTTGGGATCGAAATCGGAGCCGCCTTTGCCGCCGCCCATGGGCAGCGTGGTCAGAGAGTTCTTAAAAACCTGCTCGAAGGCGAGAAACTTAAGAATGCCCAGGTTGACGGAAGGATGGAAGCGGAGACCCCCTTTGTAAGGCCCGATGGCGCTGTTCATCTCGATGCGGAAACCGCGGTTGACCTGCACCTGCCCGTGATCGTCAATCCAGGGCACGCGGAAGAGAATTACGCGCTCCGGTTCCACCATGCGCTCCAGGATACGGGCCGCGATATATTGCGGATGCCGCTCCAGAGCCAGACTGACCGAATCCAGTACTTCGCGCACCGTCTGGTGAAACTCGCGTTCGCTTGGGTTCTTGGCAATCACCTCCTGCATGACCTGCTGGACATAGTCGCGAGGTGATAGCTTCGCGTTTGGCGGGGTTAAGATCGCTGCACTCATGACTGCCTCCTTCAGCGATAGCCGTCAGCAATCAGCCATCAGCCGTCAGGAAAAGCACCTTACATCGAGGCTGCCAGTTGGTGCTGAGGGCATTGCTTCGATGACCGTCAGCCTAGCCCAAACTGCATTGTGGCCGTCGGCTTCAGTCACGACGCTCTCGTCGGCGAAAGCTCTGGACCCTGACGGCTGACCCGCTGATGGCTGACGGCTCTTATCCCAGGTCCTCGTTCCAGTTCTCCAAATACTTGGCGACATCGCGCAGGAACTGGTCGGCGACGGCGCCGTCCACCACGCGATGATCGTAACCGAGTGAAATGTGGCAGATGGAGCGGACCGCAATCGAATCGGTGCCGTCCTCGCCGGTAATCACTACCGGCTGCTTCTTGATATTGCCCACACCCATGATCGCCACCTGCGGCTGCAGGATGATGGGCAATCCGAACATCTGGCCAAAATTGCCGGGATTGGTAATGGTAAAGGTTCCGCCGGTAACGTCGTCAGGCGAAAGCTTCTTGGAGCGGGCGCGGTCGGCCAGGTCGGTGATGGCGCGCTGCAGCCCGAGGAAGTTCTTCTCCTCCGCGTTCTTCACCACCGGTACGATGAGCCCCCAATCCAAGGCGACGGCGATGCCGAGGTTCACGTTGCGGTGATAGTGGATGTTGTCGCCCTCGACCGAGGAGTTGACGATCGGCCAGTTGCGTATGGCATGCAGGGCGGCCCCGCAGAAAAAGGGCATCACCGTCAGCTTGGTGCTGGTGCGGCGCTCGAAGTCGCCCTTCAGCTGCTCGCGCAGCTTCATGACGCGGGTCATGTCCACTTCGTAGACGCTGTGCACGTGCGCGCTGGTGCGCTTGGACTCCACCATGCGCTCGGCGATCTTCTTGCGCATGGGCGACATGGGCACGATTTCACCGGGAATCTCAATCGCGCCGGTCTGAGGCGCGACCATGGGCGGCGGGGCGAGGCGGCCAGGCATAGGAGGAGCCGCCTGAGCTGGCGCGGGCGCAGCAACAGGTTGCGGCACTCCGGCCGGGTGCTCCGCAATGAACTTCTCGATGTCTTCTTTCGTGATCCGACCGCCCAGGCCGGTTCCCGGAACCTGCTGCAGGTCGATACTGTGTTCTTTCGCCACTCGGCGCACGAGCGGGGAAGAGCGCACCCGCTCCTCGCCCTCGGTCTCTTCCTTCTTGAATTCGATCACCGGCGGTTGCGCTGCCGCTGGGGCTTGGGGCGGGGCTTCAGGCTCGCGCGCTGCGGGAGCTGGGGCGGGGGCAGCGGCTTCCGGTTTTGGTGCTGCGGCCGCGGCGCCGCCTCCATCTTCGCTGATCACACCCACTATGCTGTTTACCTGCACGGTGCTGCCTTCGGGCGCTTTGATTTCCTGCAGGGTGCCGGAGGCCGGTGCAGGGATCTCCGCATCCACTTTGTCGGTGGAGATCTCAAACAGCGGCTCGTCGCGCTCGACCTTCTCGCCAGGTTTCTTGAGCCACTTGGTAATGGTGCCTTCAAAGATCGATTCGCCCATCTGGGGCATGATGACGTCAGTCGGCATTCTCTTGCCTTTCTTAGGTACGCTCGGATAAAAACTGCGGCCCGGTGCGAACTGGGAATTATAAGACGCAGGGATACGGCACCGCTCCAGACCACCCTATTCTGAACTGATGCAGGATTCAGCACCGCCGTTCCAGCCAACTGCTTGAGCTCCGGGAAAACGGCAGCGACGGTGCCCCACATCTGCCCGGTTTTGGCAGATGTGGGTTTACCGGTATTTAGTACGCCTTCAGCCGCCGCGCCTCGCGGACCACGTCGGCCACTTTGGGCATGAAGGCTGCCTCCAGCGGTGGCGAGAACGGCACCGGCATATCCTGTGAGGTGATGCGCACAATCGGCGCATCCAGCCAGTCAAAGGCCTCCTCGTTGATTACGGCCGCAATCTCGCCCGCGATCCCGCCGGTGCGGGTATCTTCGTGCAGCAGGATAACGCGGTTGGTCTTCTTTACGGTGTTGGCAATGGCATCGCGGTCCAGCGGCAGCAGCGTGCGCAGGTCCACCACCTCCAATTCGATGCCCTCGCTTGCCAGCGTATCCGCGGCTTCCAGCGCAACGTGCAGCATGGCGGCGTAGGTGATCACGCTGACGTGGCGGCCTTGGCGCGCCACCCGAGCCTTGCCCAGCGGCACGATGTAGTCCTCTTCGGGCAATGCTTCCTTGAGGCGCCGGTAGAGGAACTTGTGCTCGAAGAAGATCACAGGATTGTTGTCCCGGATCGCCGCCTTGATCAGTCCCTTGGCGTCGTAGGCTGTGCCGGGGCAAACCACTTTCAGCCCCGGCGTGTGGGTAAAGTACGCCTCCGGATTCTGCGAGTGGAATGGCCCGCCATGCACCCCGCCACCGCTCGGTCCGCGGATGACCAGCGGCGCAGGCGCGTCCCAGCGATAGTGCGTCTTGGCGACCATGTTGGTGATCTGGTTAAAGGCGCAGGGAAGAAAATCCATGAACTGGAATTCGGCAACCGGGCGCATACCGGTCAGCGCCGCGCCGAAGGCAGCGCCCACGATGGCCGACTCGGCGATGGGCGTGTCGATGACGCGCTCCGGGCCGAAACGGGCGATAAGGCCTTCAGTGACCTTGAACGCGCCGCCGTAGACGCCGATGTCCTCGCCAATGCAGAACACCGCCGGATCGCGCTCCATCTCCTCCCAGATCCCCCGGCGGATGGCTTCGAGATAGGTCAGAGTAGGCATCAGTGTGCTTTTGCCTTGGTTGGAACGGGGTCCCCAACGAGCGCCTCAGCGCTCGCTGGGGATGCAAACCCGTACCTCGGCTTCACCTCGTGGCAGCCCTCGCAATAGACGTGCTGCGGCGTGGTGGCCGGGTCGGGCATGGGAGACGCTTCGGCGACGGCGCGCTCGGCCTCGATCTCGCGCTCGACCTCGGCGATGAGCCGGGCGTTCTCTTCCTGCGTGAGCCAGCCTTTTACCTTGGTCAGGTAGTCTTCCAAGCGCGCGATCGGATCGCGCCTGCGCCAATAGTCCAACAACTCGTGCGGGACGTATTGCGCGGCGTCGTGGATGGCGTGGCCTTTCATGCGCATCATCTTGGCTTCGATCAGGGTGGGGCCTTCGCCGCGGCGGGCGCGCTCGCAGGCTTCGTGCGTCGCGTCGTAAACCTGGCAGGCGTCGGTGCCGTCCACGATCACGCCGGGAATGCCGTAGGCGATGGCGCGTTCGGCAAGATCCTGCACGCAGAACTGCATCTCCGAGGGGGTGGAGTATCCCCATAGATTGTTCTCGACGATCAGCACCAGCCCCAGTTTCTGAACCGCCGCGAAGTTGAGCCCTTCGTAGGTGACGCCGGTGGACTGGCCGCCATCGCCGATATAGGTCATCGTGGCGATGTTGCGCCCCTGAAGGCGCGCGCCCAGCGCCACCCCGGCGAGCACGGGGATCAGGTCGCCTAGGGTAGAGATTGGCGACACGACGTTGCGCTCATGGATATCGCCATAGTGCGAGGTGCCGTCTTTGCCCAAGGTGGGAGAGCCGGACTTCGCCATGTACTGCATCATGATGTCGCGCGGGAGGAAGCCGCGCACCAGCAGCGATCCCTGATTGCGGATCATCGGCCCAAGCCAGTCGTCCTTGCCCAGTGCGTAGGCCGAGGCGCACGAGCAGGCCTCCTGGCCTAGCCCGAAATACACGCCGCCGACCACCTTGCCCTGCTTGTATAGGTTCTCCAGCACGGCTTCCATGCGGCGGTTGAGCAGCATCCAGCGATAGATCTCGATGTGTTGCTCGCGCGTGAGATATTGCGATTCGCGGATCGGCGGCGCCGGAGTGGAAAGGTCGCCTTCGACCTCGTAGCGGACTTCCTCTCCCCGCGCGACCTGACGCACCTTGAAATTGGGGCGTTCGAGACGGTAGTCGGGAATGCGATAGGTTCGCGTAGACGGATCGGTGACCGGGGCATTTGAAGCGCACCGCTGCGTCTTTTCCACTGCGACCGTAGCGCCGGCTTTCTTCTTGCTAGCCATGTCGTGTCGTTCCTGACGGCTGATGACTGAGGGCTGATGGCTTTCTTCACGCCCAAAACGTCTCATCCTCGTGAATGCGGCGCAGTTCCTGGGGCGCGCGAGTTGGTACCCCAACAGGGTTTCCCAGCAGCGCGTTGAGTTCTTCCACCCACAGCACCTGCGATTGGAAGGTACTTCCGAAGTTGCGCGCCACCGATTGGGCCACTTCCTCCAACAGCAAGGCACGATCCAATTCATTGGACATCGAGGTGACCGGCTTGGTTGCAATGCCGCAAGGAACGATCAGCTTGAAAAAGTCGAGATCGGTGTTTACGTTCAGCGCGAAGCCATGGGAGGTAATCCCGCGTGAAATGTGCACTCCGATGGCCGCGATTTTCGCCGAAGGGCCTGCCTTTGGCAGAGTCCATACGCCCGTCATTTTGGGTATTCGGCCCGTAGCAATGCCGTAATCCGCGCAGGTGCGGATCAGGGCTTCCTCAATGCGGCGGACATATTCGACCGCGCCGATTGTCTTTTTCCGTCCGTCCGGACCGAGGAAAGACCGCAAGTCGAAGATGGGGTAGCCGACCAATTGTCCCGGTCCGTGAAAGGTGACATCGCCGCCCCGGTCGCAATCGAACACTTCCACGCCCTTCTGCTTGAGCAACGACTCGGACGCGACGATGTTCTTCTGGTCGGCGTTGCGACCCAGAGTGATCACCGGCGTGTGCTCCAGCAGCAGCAGGGTGTTCGGGATTCGCCCGGCTTTGCGCAGATCGACCAGCGTCTTCTGCAGGCGCAGGCCAGTGGCGTAATCGATGGTGCCGAGTTGGAGTACGGAGATCATTCAGCTTTCGCGCCCTATTTCTGGTAACGAAAGAAAGCGGCAGATCTTGCGCGCCAGTGATTCCGACACCTCATTGTGGCGGGGTACCGTCTGGGTCTGGCCGGTTTTCGGGTTCGTCCAGATGGAGTGTCCGGCGCCCTCACGCTTCAAGAAACAGCCATGCCGACGCAAGTGCCGCAACAGCGACTCGCGCTTCATGAGACTATGACAACTTCGCGAATCGCGTCTTCAGGAACGCCGCGCAGCGCGTCCGCGCGCCGGTCCTCCAGCACGAGCGCAATGGCTTCGGCAAGACTCTGTCGACATTCCTCTAGTGTCCTACCCTGGCCATTCGCTTCTGGAACCTCAGGGCAGTAGCCGACAAACCACTCGCCGTCGCGCTCGAAAATAGCGGTGAATTCGTTGCGCATGTGCTTCTCCGGTTCTCCTACGCATTAATCGCCAGCCCGTACACGCTGTTGACCGCATCCAGCATGGCTTCCGAGACGGTCGGGTGGGCGTGGATGGTGTTCTGCAGATCCACTACTGCCGACTCCAGTTCCAGCGCTGCCACGGCTTCGGCGATCAGTTCGGTCGCCGACGCGCCGATGATGTGCACGCCCAGCAACTGTCCGCTTTTCGCGTCCGCCACGATCTTGATAAAGCCTTCGTGCTGGCCCAGGATGCTGGCTTTCGAATTGGCGCTGAACGGAAACTTGCCGATCTTCAGCTCGTACCCGCGCTCCTTGGCCTGCGCTTCGGTGAGCCCCACGCTGCCGATCTGCGGTTCGCAGTAGGTGGCGCCCGGGATATGCAGCGGGTTCACCGGTTTCACTTGGTCGGTTTTGCCTGCGATCTTGGCCACTGCGACGATACCTTCCATCGCTCCCGCGTGGGCCAGTTGAGGCATGCCGGCGACAATGTCACCGACAGCGTAGATGCCGGCTTCGCCGGTCTGCATCCATTGGTCCACGTGGACGAAGCCACGGTCAGTCTTGATGTCGGGCACGGTTTCCAGACCCACATTCTCGGTGCGCGGCTTGCGCCCGACGGCGATCAACACCTTGTCAGCTTCGATGCGTTGCTGTTTGCCATCGACGCTGAAGTCCACCGCAATCCCTTTGCCCGTCTTTTGCACGCCCTCTACTTTGGCGCTGGTATGGAAGTTGATGCCTCGCTTGCGAAAGGCCCGTCCTAATTCCTTGGAGATCTCCTCATCTTCAACCGGGACCATGCGCGGCAGCATCTCCAAAATGGTCACGTCCGTGCCGAAAGATTTGTAGATGGAGGCGAACTCCACGCCCACTGCACCCGAGCCTACGATCACCAGGGACTTGGGAATCTCATCCAGCGACAGGATTTCGATGTTGGTCAGGATCTGCGCGTCCGCCTGCAGCCCGGGCAGCATGCGCGCCTCGGAGCCGGTGGCAAGGATCACATTCTTGGCACGGATAATGTTCGACTCCCCGCCCGCAGCTTGGATCTCGACTTCGTGCACCCCGTCTTTGTCCTTGTCCTTGGCCGGGCCGGTGAGGCGGCCGTAGCCCGCCCGGGTTTCGACCTTGTTCTTGCGCATCAGTAACTCGAGTCCCTTGGCGTGCTTGGTGACAATCTTGTTCTTGCGCTGCTGGATCACCGGCCACTGGATCTCCGGCGCGCCCACTTTGAATCCGTATTCCGCCGCGTTGACGATGTGATCGTGGATTTCGGCGCTAAACAGCAGCGCCTTGGTGGGGATGCAGCCCACGTGCAGGCAGGTACCGCCCAGCTTGTTGTCTTTTTCGATGAGTACGGTTTTCAAGCCCCACTGGCCGGCGCGGATCGCCGCCGTATATCCGGCAGGACCGCTCCCGATGATGGCGATGTCGTAGATCGTCTCAGCCAATTCCTTGCTTCCTCTCCTTCGATCTCTGATCTTTGATCTTTGATCTTTGATCTTTGGACCGAACATTATGAGCCGGATTCTACAGAATGGGACAACAGCGGGTTCACAAACCAATGATTCTACCCCCGCCGGGCTGGATTCAGCGAAGGCGTAAAGACCCACCCTTCGCCAAAGATGGGCGAAAGGGTGGGCCAGCCAACTGACCCACGCCGGCCAGTTTTCAGGAATTCAAGGACCGGGAAGCCGGCTTTTGGCTGCCGAAAGCCCTTCTTGCAGCGTCCCCAAGCGAAAATTCAGCTGCCCCAGATCGAAACTACTGAATGCCCCACCCGAAAATAGCGAGCAACGTTGAAATTCCGCCTTGCTTCTACGCCTACAGGTGTAAAATCGGCCCGCTAGGACAGAGGCTCGGTAGACACGAGGCTCAGGATGAACGTCCACATCAGTTATAAGTCCGCCAAGAACTCGGATCTCGAAGAGCAATTCAATCAGCAAATCCAAAAACTCGGCCGGCGCCTGCAGGTGTTCAAACCCGATCTTGTCCACCTGCACGGCAATCTGGAGGAGAACTCCGCCCGCCAGGGTTTCTGCGTTTCGCTCAACCTGCGCCTGCCTTCCGGGCAGATGGCCAGCAAAGGCGTCGCGGATAACCCCGTGGCTGCGATCCGGCGCGCCTTCGACGACCTGATCGAGCAGTTCACCAAGCACAAGGACCAGCTCCGCAGCCGCCACAAGTGGCTACGCCGGCAGCAGGAGGGGCGCACTCATCCCGAGCCACAGATGCCGTTCGAGGAGACGGTAGCGGCGGTGAACCTGCCCACGGTTTCCGGGGAAGACATCAGCCAGTATGTCAACGTGAACCTCTACCGGTTGGTGCGCTTCGTAGACCGCGAGTTGCGTTACCGCGAGAGCGCCGGCGAGTTTGATCCGGATCAAGTGACGCGCGAAGAAGTCATCGACGAGGCCATTGCCAACGCGCTCGGCGACTCGATGGAGAAGCCGGACAAACTGGCGCTCGAACCCTGGCTCTATCGCCTTGCGCTCGCAGCCATTCACGAAGTGGCGGTGCGCAACTGCGCGGGCAATGGCGACGTTTCCCTCGATGCCAGCGCCCGCCGGGTGAACGTCGAGGCCAGCGACGAGTTCCACCAGCAGTTTCATCAGCCGGATGAGGCCCTGGCGGAGGAGGACACAATTGCCGACCGGGCCGCCTCCTCGCCAGAAGACATCGCCGCCTCCGACGAGATGATCAAGCTGGTGGACGCCGCGCTACTGGGCGCGAAGCGCCAAGACCGCGAAGCCTTCCTGCTCTATGCCATCGAGGGTTTCACAACCGAGGAGATCGCCGCTATCAGCGAGCGCAAGCCGGACGAGGTGCGCAAGTCCGTGGTCCGCGCGCGCGAGCACCTGCGAAAAACCTTGCCGATTCCCGACGAGTTCAAGGACAGACTCCTCCAAAATTCCAGAATCGCGTAGTGCCACAAGACAGGAGAACGGAATGATCACACGTGATGACATCGGTGAACTAGCCCGCTTTGAATGCGCGGAAGGGGGTGCCGTGAGCTTCTACTATCAGCCCTCGACGCCCCAGAACAAGTCGCATCGCGAGGAGGCGATCCGCATCAAGGACTTGGTTAAGCAAGCCCTGGCGCGCGCCGAGCAGGAGGGCCGTAACGGCAAACTGCGACCGGCTCTGGATCGCATCCTGGAAATGGCCGAGTTGCTGCACGGCAACCAGGGCCGGGCCAAAGCGGTGTTCGCCTGCCCGGCAAAAAATCTGTGGCGCGAGTTCGACATTCCTCCACGGCTGGCCGACACCACCTTGTTTGTGAACGGTCGTTTCCACCTGCGACCGCTGACCGCGATTGCCACCACCCTGCCCCACGTCTGCATTGCTCTGGTGGGCCGCACCACAGCCCGCGTCTTCGATCTGTGGGGCGACGAGATCACCGAGCACGAACGCTTTGTCAGCGAACTGCCCCGCCGTGGCAGAAGCAATGGCTTTGGGGGCTACGACGCCGGCCATGCCGAGCGCCACGTGGACGACCACGCGCGCCAGCACTTCAAGCGCTTCGCGGAAACCCTGCGCATCGCCTACGAAGGCCGCGGCTTCGACCGGCTGATCGTCGGCTGTCGCGGGGAAATCTGGCCGGAGGTCGAGCCACATGTGCATCCCTACGTAAAGCAGAAGCTGATTGGCCGCTTTTCCTACGATCCGCAGACGGCCACCCTGGACGAGGTGAAGGAGAACGCCGACCGTGTGCTGGCCGACTTCCTTGCCCAGCGCTCTCGCAAGCTCTTTGAGGAGATCCAGGGCGAGGCCCAGCGCAAAGGGCGCGGCTCGCTCGGTCCCAAGCATGTGCTGCGCTCCCTGGAGACGGGCGAGGTGCAAACTTTGCTCCTGGGGCAACAATTCAAGATGGCGGCATCGGAGTGCGCCCACTGCGGCCATCTCGATCCGACTCCGAAGCCGGACTGCGCCCTATGCGGCGCCAAGAACCGCGAACTGGAGGACGTGACCGACGCGATGCTCTCGATCGCCGTGCGCAACGGGATTGAAATCCTGCACGTGCTGCCCGATCCCGAATTCGAGAAGATCGGCAACGTGGCTGCCCTGCTGCGCTTCCGCGCCGACAAGAATACCAATGCGGCACTCCAGCAGGCAGTGAGTCAGTAGCCCGTTCACTTTTCAATCAGAAACGAACAGCCCCGGCTTCCACCGGGGCTGTTCGTTTTCAGCGCTGACGGGCTCTCCCTATTGTGCGCCGCTGGTGCGAGCGCCAAAGGAGGCTCAAAGAGAAAACCGAGCTATCTAGACACGAGAAAGACCCACATCTGCCAGAACCAGGCAGATGTGGGGCACCCTCCCTACGTCGCTATCGCGGCTAGCACTCCGCGAACTTGGTACCGGCGACCAAATCCTTTAACTGCGCAACCATCCGGCTCATCTGTTCCTGCTCTTCGGCAAGCTCGTACTGTTGGGCAAAGATGCCCGCAATCTGGGCAGAGGGGGAGACGAAGTTGGCCCGTTCCGCCCATAGATCAGGCTCAAGGTCTTCGGCTTCGAGGCGTCCCGGATCGAGCATGGCGCCCGCTGTGGTAGGGCTAGGTTCCAGGCATGTGGAATGTAATGAATGGGTTGCAGCAGCGGCCTTAGCGGCAGCTCGCATATCGGACCTCCTGAGACAAGTGCCCCCGGCAGATCTGGTCGTCTGCCTAAAGAAGCGCCCCGCCTGATCAAGTCTGAATCTTGGAAAGGCAGTGTAGCTCTTTCGGAGAGCCTGTAAAGTCCCTTGGAAGTTACTGCAGTGTTAACCCGACATCGCGTGCGAGGCGGTGAGCATTTTCGCAGTATTAAAGATAAGGCGTTAACCTTAGATTGCAGCGTCGAACTCATGCCGTTGCTGGGCTATGCTCACGAGCTCATCATGCTATGCTGACGGGTTTTGACAGCTCCACCCGTTCCTAACAAGCGCTGACTGTTCTTTGGGGCTCCAGGAGACGACCAGGAGGGTGAATGGACCGCCGGTTCTTCCTTACCAGCGCAGGTATGTCGACACTCGCGATCGCCCTTGGAGCGCAAGACAAAAGTGCAATCGACTCGAAGATGCCGGAAAAGATCATGACCTTCCTGCCGCCGAAAAAGCCTGTCATCATCACCAAACCGACCAGGAATCCACAGGCACTGGACCAGGCCTACAAGATGCTCGCCAGCGGCAGCGACACCTTGGAGGCTGCAATCCACGTCAACCAGGCGCAGGAAGACGATCCCAACGACGACACAGTCGGATTAGGCGGACTGCCGAATGAAGATGGCGTGGTTGAACTCGACGCCTGTTGCATGCACGGGCCCACCCGGCGAGCCGGGGCAGTGGGTGGAGTGCGCAATATCAAGAACGTCGCGATACTGGCAAAGGCGCTCATGGAGAACACCGGGCACGTAATGCTGGTCGGCGAGGGCGCCGAGCGCTTTGCCGCCGCCATGGGGTTTCCCAAAGAGAACCTGCTCACCGAGCGCTCGCGCAAGATCTGGCTGTTGTGGAAGAAGTACAACTCGAATCAGCACTGGTGGGGACCCGGGCTGGCCGATCCGAACTGGAAGCCGCCTGCCGGCGTGCCCACGGCAGCGGTTTACAAGGAGCTGTACCAGTTAACCGCCGAGTTCGGAATCGAGCCGGAGTACCGCGAGCACGCCATCCAGCGCGTCCTGTGGCCTCCGTATGGAACGATCCACACCTCTTGCGTGAACACCAAAGGCGAGATGTCGGGCTCGACCACGACCAGCGGACTGGCCTGGAAGATTGCCGGGCGGGTCGGGGATTCCGCGATCATCGGCGCCGGCTGCTACACCGACCAGGACGTGGGATCGGCGGGCGCCACCGGCAGCGGGGAGGAGAACATCAAGGTCGCGGGTGCGCACACCATCGTCGAAAATATGCGCAGGGGCATGCCTCCCAAGGACGCGGGCCTGGATGCGCTGCGGCGCATCGCGCACAACTACAACGACAACATGACTAAACTGCGCTATGTGGACATGGTGTATTACGTCCTGCGCAAAGATGGCCAATACGCGGGGGTTTCGCTATGGAGCGGACCGGCGGATCGCCCCCGCAGCTTCGCCGTGCACGACGGAGAACATCGTATCGAGCCCACCACATCGCTGTTTCAAGGGACCTCGATCAGCTGGCCACCGATTCCGGAGTTGCCCGGCAGGTAACAGGTACCAGGCGTCAGGTCGTTGGAGGGTGGGCCGAAGATCTGTGCGTCGCTCAGGAATCAACCTTGGAGCACTTGCGCTCTCAGCGGGACAGTCTGCAACCACGTCCGCAACTCGGTTCTGGTAAAATTGATGTGGTGACAGCTATTCGCATGCTGGCCGTCGATATCGATGGCACGCTGCTCGACCCCAGCTTTCAAGTTTCCGCAGCGGACCTCTCCGCTCTGCGCCGGGCACACCAGCTTGGGGTGGAAATCGCCCTGGTGACCGGACGCAGGCATACCTTTGCCTTGCCCATCGCCGACGCGTTGGACTTCCCTGTGGTCATGATGAGCTCCAACGGGGCCGTCATCCGCACCAGCGACGGCGAGCTCTTTCACCGCGACCTGCTTCCCGCCGGACTAGCGCGACGCCTCATCCTCCACATGGACGAGTTCCGCGGCAACGCCGTGCTGACCTTCGACAAGGAAACCAAAGGCGCAGTGGTGATCGAGCACGCGGATGAGCTGAATGCCAGCATCCAGCGTTGGATGCAGAAGAATGCCGCCTTCATCGCGCACGTGGTGCCGATCGAGGAGGCGTTGACGGAAGATCCGGTGCAGGCCATGTACTGCGGCACCATTGCCCGCATGCAATTGGCACAAGTCCGGCTGGCCGAGGGCGGCTTTGCAGAGGAAATCACGGTACTGCGCACGCAATATGATCACCGCGACCTGAGCATGATCGACATCCTCAACCGCAAGTCGTCGAAGGGGCACGCGGTACGCCGCTGGGCCGAGCATCGAGGCTATACCCGGGACCAGGTGATGGCCATTGGCGACAACTACAACGACATCGAGATGCTTGAATTTGCGGGAATTCCCTTTATCATGGGCAACGCCTGTGACGAGCTGAAGCACAACGGCTGGGCCGTCACCCTGGCGAACGATCAGAGCGGGGTGGCAGCCGCCCTGGCCCAAGTAGGAATCTGAATCGAGCCTGTTTTCATCTAAGTAGAACGTGTCGAGAGATGATGTCCAGCAACCTCTCGGGTTGAACGCCGCCGGATAAGGAATTTGATTTGCAGATTTGGCGCAAATTCGTGATAGGGATGGCCTTTTTCGCGCTCACCCCGAGTGTCTTCGCGGCTGAGATGGCCGTGCTGCGCAATGGTTTTACAATCCGCCACCAGCAGCGCCAGGAGATCGGCTCGACCACCCGCCTTTACCTGAGCACGAACCACAACGCCGGTTTTATTGATGTCCCCACGGCCGAGATCACCGGCATTGAGCCCGACGATTCCCCACTCCCGCCGCCGCAGACATCCTTAGCTCACCCGCAAACTCCGCTTCCGTCTTCAATCAATTCTGCATCGCAGAAATCTGCGCCCGCTGTTACCCCGGTTGATGTGCCCGCGCTGGTGAACCGGGCAAGCGACCAGCACTTGGTCGATGCCGACCTGATCGCGAGCGTGATCAAAGCGGAGAGTTCGTTCAACCAGCGGGCCGTTTCTCCCAAAGGCGCCCAAGGATTGATGCAGTTGATGCCCGGGACCGCCGGTAAGCTCGGCGTAAAGGATGCCTTCAATCCAACCGACAACGTCGACGGCGGCACGCGCTATCTGCGCGAATTGCTGCTCCGCTACAACGGCGACATGGCCAAAGCCCTGGCCGCTTACAATGCCGGACCGCAGCGCGTGGACCAATATCACGGCGTTCCTCCCTACCGCGAGACGCACGCCTACGTGGTCCGGGTGATCAAGGACTTCAATCGCAAGAAGCGCGCGCAGGCGACATCCGTACCGAAGAACAAATCGGCCGCCAAGAACACGCAGTCTGCGAAGAAGAAACCCGTCCCCGCATCGGCCGGTGATGCCGGTACGTAGATCCCTTCATTCATTGACCGGTTCAACCGCGTCGAGTACCTTGGACCTAGATCCCTCGCATGACACACAAACGCGTACTGGCCACGGCGGTCGTTGTCGCCCTACTGGGCACCCTCGTCTATCTTCAGTTCCGCACCTGGCGGCGCTTCGATTGGAGCACCTTCGCCAGCGTGACTGGGGAACTGAGGCACGGCCGCGGCTTACGGCACATCCTGATCGCAATTGGGCTGGTGTACCTCACCTACTGGCTTCGCGCGGTCCGCTGGAAGATATTCTTGAAGCCGGTGTGCCACGCCCATCTGCGCAGTCTGGCTCCCACGCAGTACATCGGCTTCACGGGCTTAGCCCTGCTCGGGCGGCTTGGCGAGCTGATCCGTCCTTATCTGATTGCCCGCAAGGAAAACTTGAGCTTTTCCTCGCAAATGGCGGTCTGGACGGTGGAACGGATCTTCGATATCGGCGCCTTTGCTGTACTTATGTGTCTCGATGTGTTCCTCTTCGGCAACCAGCTGCCACATCCGGCGGCCCTGCAAAAACTGGGCGCGGCCTTGATTTTGCTGGTTACCGTCATGGGGCTGATGGCGTTCCTGATTCGCCGTAACGGTTCGGGCATTGCCGACCGGCTGGAGCGCCGTCTCTCGACTCTTTCCCCCAAGCTCGGCCACTCCGTGGGTCATAAGATCCGCTCCTTTGGCGAAGGCCTGCACACCATTCATGACGGCACTTCTTTCTTCCAATTAGCCGGCGTTTCGCTGGTCATTTGGTTTGTCATCGCGCTGTCCTACCGCTACGTCCTGCACGCCTACCCGCAACCGGTGCTGCGCCAGATGCACGTCCCTCATGTGTTGCTGCTGATGGCCTCCAGCATGGCGGGATCCATGATTCAGCTCCCTGCCGTGGGCGGAGGCTCGCAACTGGCCGTAATCAGTATGCTGTCTTCCGCCGAATGGTTTGCCGTGCCCAAGGAGCTGGCGGTTAGTGCCGGGATGCTGCTCTGGCTGGTGACCTTTATGTCGGTGGTACCGCTGGGCTTGGTCATCGCGCACTTCGAACACGTCTCGCTGCGCAAGGTCAGCGAGGAGAGCGAACAGGTCGAGGAATTGACAGCCAAGAGCCAGTAGCCAAGAGCGCTTTTGGCTTTGGGCTGATCGCTTTTTGCTGACCAGAGACCGGTTATCGTTTTTGGTTCCCGTTACCCGGTGGACTCGCCAAAATAAACCCTGCTAATAGACTCCACCATCGTGACTGCTACAATCTGTAGGAGAGCTTATCGGTTTCTACCCATTCGTCCCGCTAGTTGCACCATCTGTGGTGCAATCGGGAGGGTGCGCATACGGCTTTGAAGCAGGGTTTTTGACTGGCTGTACCCGTGAAGTTACTCCTGACGAAACGAACCAGGGTGACGCGCTTGCCGGTTTGCCGCTCGTGCTCGTGAATTGCCGGTCTACTCGGCTAACGACTGACGGCTAACGACTGACGGCCAACGACGAACGACCGAACGACCGAACGACCGAACGAAGGTGAAGCATGAAATGTCCCTTTTGCGGGTTCCTGAACGACAAAGTGGTCGATTCGCGGGAGAGCAAGGAAGCCGAGTCCATCCGGCGGCGCCGCGAGTGCCTGCAATGCGGCAAGCGCTTCACCACCTATGAGCGCATTGACGAGATCCCCTACATGGTCGTCAAGAAGGACGGGCGGCGCGAAAAGTTCGAGCGGCAAAAGGTGCTCAATGGCCTGCTCCGCGCCTGCGAGAAGCGTCCGGTGCCGATGAGCAAACTGGAGGAGATCGTGGATGCGGCCGAGTCGCTGGTGATCGATTCGCCCGAGCGCGAGCGCACCACCAGCGAGATCGGGCAGTTGATCATGGAGCAGTTAAGGAAGATCGACAAAGTCGCCTATGTGCGCTTCGCCTCGGTATACCTGGATTTCAAGGATGTGAGCGAGTTCCTCTCGGAACTGCAGGAATTGGTGAAGACGACGACCACGCCTCCATCCAAGGCCAAGCCAAGACCTAATTAGCAAGTAAATATCCCCCGGCAGAGCCGGGGGCTTTAGGATGTGAGCCGCTCAAAGCGGCTGAGCGGGGTCGCTAACGGGGTGTGTCCAGAGTTCCGTGTAAATGGCCAAGGTTTGTTTTTGGGATGGGGTGCAGGGGAAGGGTATCCCTTCCCCTGCCCATCTCCGTAGAAGCGTTCTGCCTGGTCATTGCGTAACTCTCTCGAAGGCCGGCATCCGATCGGGCCACAGAATGGTGAAGTGGTTCAGGGCTTCGCGCCAGTGGGCAATCGGCATGGTCCACTTCTTCGCCGCCTGGCGAAGGGCCAAGAACAGCAACTTGAGCGCCGCGTCTTGGTGAGGAAAACCGCCGCGGATTTTGATGATCTTGCGCAGCGACCGGTTCAACGATTCCACGCTGTTGGTGGTGTAAATCGCCCGCCGGATCTCGGGCGGATAGTTGAAAAAGGGCGTGATCCGCGCCCAGTTCCGCCGCCATACCTGACTCACGCTGGGGTAGGCTTTCCACTTGCTTTCCAGTTCCTGCAGAGCCTGTTCGGCCTCGACCGTCGTGGCCGCGCGATAGATCGATTGCAGATCGGCGGCTACCGGCTTGCGCAGTTTCCAGGGCACGTAATTGAGCGAAGCCCGCACCAGATGCACGATACAGAGCTGCACCTCCGTGCGCGGATACACCGCCTCGATGGCTTCCGGAAAGCCCTTCAGCCCATCCACGCAGGCGATGAAGATATCCTTGACGCCGCGATTCTGCAGTTCCGTCAGCACCTGCAGCCAGAACTTGGCTCCTTCCGTCTGCGCCACCCACAGCCCCAGCACTTCCTTCTGCCCTTCCAGGTTCACGCCCAGCACCACATAGATCGCCTTGTTCTGGATGTGGCCCTCGTCGCGCACCTTCACCATCAGCGCGTCCAAGTACACGATCGGATACAACTCTTCCAGCGGTCGGCCCTGCCACTGCTTTACTTCTTCCAGCACCGCCTCGGTGACGTTGGAGATCAGCGTGGGCGACACGTCCACCTTGTACATCTCCTCCAGATGCCCCTGGATCTCGCGCGTGGTCATCCCCCGGGCATACAGGGAGATGATCTTGTCGTCGAAGCCGGTCCAGCGCGTCTGGCGCTTGCCCACCAGCTTGGGCTCGAAGCTGGCCTGGCGGTCGCGCGGCGTCTCCAGTTCCAACTCGCCAAAGTCTCCCTTCAGGGTTTTTCGGTTCTTGCCGTTGCGGCTGTTGCCCCGGTGGTGGCCCGCCGGGTCGTGCTTCTCGTAGCCCAGATGCTCGGTGATCTCTGCTTCCAGCGCCCGTTCCAGAATGGCTTTGGTCAACTCTTTCAGCAGACCGGTTTCCCCGATGATATCCTCGGGTTTCTTGTAGTCCGTCAGCAGTTGGTCGATCAACTTCTTGTCGATTGCCATGGGGTTCTCATTCTCCTCGTCCCATGGCCCTTTACACAGTTCTATTTACACCCTCCGCTAACGCGGCCCCGACATTCTTGGCCACCTGAAGGTGGCCCCTTCAGCGCCACATGTTCAACTGATCCAGGCGCTTGTCCTCTTCCTCCTGCGTGCGGATGTACTCTCGGATCGATGTCTCGTCCCGCCCGACCGTCGACACAAAGTATCCCCGCGCCCAGAAACTCTGCCCTACAAAATTCTGTTTCCGCCCTCCGTACACTCGCGCCAGATGAATCGCACTCTTCCCTTTCATAAACCCAACCACCTGCGCCACCGCGTACTTCGGCGGGATCGATATCAACATGTGCACGTGGTCCGCCAGCAGATGCCCTTCCTCAATCCGGCTTTCCTTCTGCTCCGCCAGTTTGCGGAACACCTCTCCCAAATACTTCCGCAACTCCCCATACAACGCTTTCCGCCGGCCCTTTGGGATAAACACCACATGGTATTTGCACTCCCATTTCGAGTGGCTTAAGCTTTCATACTCGTCCATCCAGTTTCTCCTTTGCGTGTGCTTCGCGGCTCACGCCAGGAGTTTCTTGGATGGACTCCCGTATCTGTCAAACTTCGCGTGCCTCCCCGGCAGAGCCGGGGGAACTCCCATTTCATTAGCCATCAGCTATCAGCCGTCAGGTTTTGAACTTTCCTTGCGTATAGGTACGTTGCCGACACGTGCTTTTGGCGGGCTGCGCTTAATTATTTCAATAACTTAACAAAAAACAGGGGTGGGTACGAGGTTCCGGAGTCAACTTTGCGATTCTGAGATCACCCCGGAATGCCGCATTCTCCCACCTGAACTTTCATCTGATCCGATTATGCTCCGGAGAGGGGAAATATTATGCAGCGGATCACAGGAAAAATGGGACTAGTGACTAGCGCACTGGCCCTATGGATTCGTGGTGGCC
The DNA here is from genome assembly GCA_963837635.1 of uncultured Acidobacteriota bacterium. Taxonomy (GTDB): domain Bacteria; phylum Acidobacteriota; class Terriglobia; order Terriglobales; family Acidobacteriaceae; genus CAWINY01. The sequence continues at coordinate 953,706 of CAWINY010000006.1, read as the reverse complement.
TATTTCGGAAGGATTGTCGCCGATACATCCCCACCTGATTTGGATCACCCAACTACCGAGTTGCCGGTTATCCAGCACCCATATGCCCGAGAGTACTCGATTCCTCTTATCACATCGCAAGGTGACTGGGCGCACTGCAACATTATTTACTTCGGGCTACTAGGGTGTGGTACACCTCACCTACTCGGAGATCCGGCCACGCACAAGAGTGTCACGCAGGAGCAATAAAATGAAAAACGATTGCAGACACCTTCTATTTGCATCCCTCATTCTTCCTGTCTGTATGGCATTCACACCAATCGCTTACGCGGATAGTTATCTCCTGACCGTCGGCGGCAATGAGATCAATGTGAACTATTTCTCGTTTGCTTCGTCTCAGACCCCGTTGGGCGAAGTCGATTTCAACGTCGACATCGGCAAGGCCAGCCCCTTTCTCTTTCAGTCGCTCGTAGAGGGCACTCACTTTAAGACAGCCGTCCTGGATGTTTTCTATGCCGGGGCCGCCGATCCCTTCGAAACCATTTCCTTTTCCGACTCCGTCGCTACAAATATCTCAATCAACGACAATCCGGGTGGAACGCCTACGGAAGATGTGGACTTTGCCTACGAGCAAATAAAGATCGAATACAGCCCCGGCGGTAGAAGCGGTACCTCCCCGATTCCCGAGCCTGGTTCTTTCATGCTGTTGGGCAGCGGACTGGTTGGATTGGTCGTAATCGTGCGGAGCCGGATGGTCCGGCGCGGCTAAAACTTGCAATCTGAAACAACGATTTGATCCTCAGGTCCAGATCACTAGCTCTGGGCCTTTTTCTTTGGGGGCGTCTTGCCAAAGAGCTTGAGATGACCTGATTACAGGCGGAGAATAAGCGAAAAGGTATGGAGAGTTGCGTCACGGAGTCGAAATTGAACTCTGTCTGTATCTTCGCCAACTCGGAAATAAAAGCGCCCTTCAATCAACAACAAAGACCGAACTCCGCAGCGTGGGCGGCATAGAGGGCCCTGCAAGTAATCAATCCGCAAAGAATGATTGAATCGCTGCAATCAACCCCGGAATGTCGGAAGGTTCGGCTTCGGCTGCGGGCTCCCAGCCGAGTTCGCGCAGCGTCTGGCTGGTGATCGGACCAATGGGTATCGCCGCAACTCCGGCAAAGGGCCAAGCAATTCCTGCCGTATGAGCCGCCTCGGCGAGATGCATCGCGCTGGAGGAACTGGTGAAGGTTGCCGCGTCGAGGTTTTCGACCATCGCCTTGCGCAACAACTCCGGCGCGGCCTCCGGCAGGTCGTTGCGATAGGCATTCTCGATCTCCTTGGTAAACATTCCCTTCGAGCCGACCTCGGCGAAGGTCACCTCTTGCAGGCGGTCGCCTAGAGCGGACAGCTGACAGCCGCTTTCCCCTGACGGCTGATGGCTGAGGACTGATAGCCTTTCTGCCCCCACATAGCATCGAAGTAATGGGGGTGCTATGACTCACAACATCACTCTGATTCCCGGCGATGGTATTGGACCTGAAGTCACCGCTGCTGCCGTGCGCGTGCTCGAGGCCAGCGGGGCCAAGCTGGAATGGGAGTCGTTCTCCGCGGGCGCCGAGGCCTATGAGAAGTACCACGAATACATCCCGCAGGAGCTGGTCGACTCCTTCGAACGCACCAAAGTTGGGTTGAAGGGCCCGGTGACGACGCCGGTGGCCGGCGGCTTTGGCAGCATCAATGTGGCCCTGCGAAAGCGCTTCGAGCTCTACGCGAACCTGCGCCCCATCCGCAACCTGCCCACCGTTCCAACCCGCTATCCCGATGTGGATCTGGTGATCGTACGTGAGAACACCGAGGGGCTCTATTCCGGCATTGAGCACGAGGTGGTGCCCGGGGTGGTCGAGAGCCTGAAGATCATCACGGAAAAAGCCTCGACCCGCATTGCGCGCTTCGCCTTCAACTATGCCCGCAAGTACGGGCGCAAGAAGATCACGGCCATCCACAAGGCCAACATCATGAAGATGTCCGACGGCCTATTCCTCCGCTGCGCGCGCAACGTCTCGAAAGAATACCCCGAGATCACCTATGGCGAGCACCTTGTGGATAACACCTGCATGCAATTGGTGACGAACCCCTACCAATACGACATGCTACTGCTGGAGAACCTCTACGGTGACATAATCAGCGACCTGTGCGCCGCTTTTGTCGGCGGGCTCGGACTGGTGCCGGGAGCCAATATCGGCGAGGGGTGCTCCATCTTCGAATCGGTGCACGGCTCGGCGCCGGATATCGCCGGACGCAATCTCGCCAACCCTACGGCCCTGATCCGCTCCGGCATCATGATGCTGCGCCATCTCGACGAACACGATGCCGCCAACCGCGTCAAGTACGCCGTCCACCAAGTCTATCGCGAGAAATTGCACCTCACGCGCGAGATGGGCGGCAACGCCGGCACCAGTGAGTTCGCCGATGCCGTCATCGAGGCGATGGAGCGCCAGGCGGCGGAGAAAGAAACCGTGCAGGCGAAAGCCAGCTAATTGCGCCAATAAGCCAGCGATTAATTAGAAGGTTGTCTTTCCGACGCGAAGCGAAGAGGAGGAATCTGCAGTGATACTCAACTTTTGCCGCGCTGTGAACCGAACTACAGATTCCTCGCTTCGCTCGGAATGACAAGCACTAGGTTTTTCGCTGACGGCTGACGGCTGATAACTGTGGCCAACACAAACTCGCAGCCGAACCCCTGCTCCCGGCATCTAACCGGAGGTGAACGGAACAGCCGGTCGTCTCACGACGTAAATTGGGCTCGAACGGCAGCGACGACAGCGAAGGAGCGTTCCCCTGTGCACTTGCAAGCAACAGCGTACAACCGGGCCCTTCATCGCTTCGCCGTCTTCACGGCGCTGGCAACTTTTCTGTTGATCGTCGCCGGGGCGCTGGTGACAAGCAACGACGCCGGCCTCTCGGTGCCCGACTGGCCCACCTCCTTCGGCAAGTGGCCGGTCACCTATGCCTATGTGAGATTGCCGCTCGTGGGCGGGGTTCTCTACGAGCACGGGCACCGCATGGTCGCGCAGCTCATCGGTATTTTCACGATCATCCTCGCCTTGTGGACTTGGCGCATTGAACCCCGCCCATGGATCCGCAAACTCGGCATTGCTGCCTTGGCCACGGTGATCGCGCAAGGCGTCCTCGGCGGTCTGACCGTTCTGAAGCTGCTGCCCTGGATGGTTTCAACCGCTCATGCCGCGCTCGGCCAGACCTTCTTTTGCATATTGGTCTCGATTGCGCTGTTCACCGGGCGAGACTGGACGGAAGAACAGCGTAACGGGTGCCCCACATCTGCCAAAACCGGGCATATGTGGGACACCCTCAAGCCCGGTTTGGCCACGCTGGCATGGCTTTCGGTCGCGGCGGTGTACGTGCAGTTGATTCTGGGTGCGGCGTTCCGCCATCACGGGATCAAGCTGCTACCCCACCTGATCTCGGCGGCGGTGGTCACCACGCTCTTGAGTCTTCTCATCCTGCGCGTCATCAAGCATTACGCGGATGTCGACCCGATGCGGCGGGCGGCGATGATGCTATTGACCCTGCTCCTGGCGCAGCTCACGCTGGGCTTTGCCGTCTATATCACCCGTGTTGAGCTGGCCATGGGCGGGCCACATCCCGGCATATCGCTCGTAATCACGACCGTCTCGCACGTCGCGGTAGGAGCGTTATTGCTTGCGACATCGCTGGTGCTCGCCATTCAGACCACGCGACAGGTAGCCATCACCCGATCTGACCCATCCCGCAAAGGAGCGGAAAAGGCCGTCGCCGCATGAGTTCAGTCAGCCAAGCCATCGTCATCCCGCGCGCCGGTGTGTCCTTCCGGCTGCGCGACTACTCGGAACTGATCAAAGCCCGCATAACCACGCTGATCGTAATGACCGCATGGTCCGGCTTTTATTTCGGCGCGATCAAGGAGCGGGTGCCCTCGCTGTCATGGGCGCTTCTTCATGCCTTGCTTGGCATCGGTCTGGTCTCGGCCGGAACCGCCGCGCTGAATGAAGCCTTCGAATGCCGCGTCGATAGCATGATGCGGCGCACCGCGCGCCGCCCGCTGCCCTCGGGACGCATGAGCCTCATTCACGGCATGGCGGTGGGCACCGCATTGGTGTTGGGCGGAACGTTCTACCTCGGCCTAACCACCAACCTGCTGACTTCCGCTCTGACCTTCGCCACGTCGTTCGTGTATCTGTCGGTTTATACGCCGATGAAGCGCGTGGCGCCGATCTGCACCTTCCTGGGAGCGTTCCCCGGAGCCATGCCTCCCCTGCTGGGCTGGACCGCGGTTCGCGGCCGCATCGATGGCGAGGCGCTGCTGCTCTTTGCCATCCTGTTCTTCTGGCAGTTCCCTCATTTCCACTCGATCGCCTGGCTCTATCGCGAGGATTATGAGCGGGCGGAAATTCGCATGCTCCCGGTAGTGGAAGCCGATGGGCGTTCAACAGTACGAGCGATCCTGCTTTACCTGACAGCCCTGATTCTGGCCTCCGTGGCTCCCACGGTGCTAGGAATGACCGGCGTGACCTATCTGATTGGCGCACTGCTGCTGGACGCGGCCTTTCTCTGGTTCGGCCTGCGACTGGCAAGGCTGAGACTCAGTCCCGCAATTCCCGAATCAAAGCGTGCCGCACGGCATCTGTTACAAGCAAGCGTGTTTTATCTGCCACTGCTGTTTGCGCTGATGATGCTCAACGCCGCGAGGTCCTAATATTGCCCGCAACGGAAGCCATGCCGATCTCATCCCAACCGCTCGATGCGGATGCTTTGCGTCCAGTCGGGGATTCGTCGACTAGAGCCGATTCTCCGGTCATTCAAATTCAGCAGCTCCGGCATACGTACGAGGGCCGGGTCGCGCTGGACGGCGTCTCCTTTGATGTGCGCCCAGCGGAGATCTTCGGCTTGCTAGGCCCCAACGGCAGCGGCAAGACGACTATGTTCCGCATCCTCAGCACCTTGATGCTGCCCGCGAGCGGCCGGGCCATCATCCTGGGGCACGACGCGGCCAAGGATCCCAACGGATTGCGGCGCCAGATCGGCGTGGTCTTCCAATCGCCCAGCATCGACGTGAAGCTGACTGCCGCGGAAAACCTGTGGCATGTCGGCCACCTGTATGGCCTGAAGGGAGCGGCGCTCGATGCGAGAGTCAAGGAGATGCTGGCGCGGGTGGCATTGAGCGACCGCGCCAACGACCGCGCCGAGACCTTCTCCGGTGGTATGCAGCGCCGGCTGGAGTTAGCCAAGGGGCTGATGCATCATCCCGCCGTGCTGCTACTGGACGAGCCGACCACCGGGCTTGATCCCGGCGCGCGGCGCGATCTGTGGCAGTACCTGGCGATGCTGCGCGACCAGGAGCACGTGACCGTGATCGTCACCACGCACCTGATGGAAGAAGCCGAGCGCTGTGACCGGCTGGCCATTCTGAGTCACGGCAAGCTGGTGGCGCTAGGCACGCCGGCGGAGTTGAAGTCGGAGATCGGCGGTGACGTCATTGAACTCGAGGCGCGCGGCAATCCCGAGCCGCTGGCCGAGAGGATCTTCACCCGCTTCAAGCTTGAGGCCAAGGTGATGAATGGCAAAATCCGACTGGAGCGCGAGCAGGGACATCGCTTCGTGGCCGATGTCGTCGAGGCCTTCCCGGGCGAGATCGAGAGTGTTTCGGTCGCCAAGCCCAATCTGGAAGACGTGTTCATCCACCGCACTGGGCATCGTTTCTGGAACGAACAGATCGAAGCGGAAGCTGAGACGAAACCTAAGAAGAAACGCTAAGAGCGCATTTGGCGACGGCGATTGGTTCAGGTGTAGCGCCGGCGTCTCGCCGGCGGGTTCCGTTTACTGTACCACGATTGACAGGACCCGCCGGCGAGACGCCGGCGCTACAACACCTTTTCGAGAAAATTCATGGCCACGCAGACTTCAAGCTATCCTTTAACAGCTCCGACGACCGCGGGTGTCCTCGCACCTACTCTTACGCTTTGGTGGCGCGAGATCGTCCGCTTCTACCGCAATCGCGGGCGTGTCATCGGAGTCATTGCTTCCCCACTGCTGTTTTGGGTCGTCATCGGCTCAGGCTTCGGCACCTCGTTCCGCTCCAGCGCGGGCCAGGGACACTATCTCGATTACTTCTTCCCCGGCGCCCTGACCATGATCGTGTTGTTCACCTCGATCTTCGCCATGATGTCGGTGATCGAGGACCGCAAAGAGGGCTTTCTGCTGACCGTGCTGGTGGCCCCGGTAAGCCGCTCGGTGATTGTGCTGGGCAAGGTCCTCGGCGGAACCACGCTGGCGGCGTTGCAAGGGATGATGTTCCTGGTATTCGCGCCGCTGTTGAAGGGCGTGCACATCACCCTGGCGGGATTCGGGCTGATTGTCCTGACGATCTTCCTGGTTTCCTTCTCGCTGACCGCGCTGGGCTTCGCGATTGCATGGCCCATGGACTCGGCGGCGGCCTTTCACGGCATCGTCAACCTGTTCCTGATCCCGCTGTGGCTGCTCTCCGGGGCGATGTTCCCCATGAGCGGGGCGTCCGGCTGGCTGCGGCTCCTGATGCGGGCCAACCCGCTGACCTATGGCAATGAGGTGCTTCGGTTGCTGCTCTTCCCTGCCGCGACCTCCGAGTTCGGGGTTGGCTCGTCGCTGGCGATTATGGGCATCTTCTCCGCGGTGATGTTTGCCCTGGCCTTCTTCATGGCCAATCGGCGAACGACCAAGCCGGCGGCGTAGAAGTGCTTACCGCGGATTACGCGGATCGGAACGGATTTTCACGGATTCTTCTGGATAATCCGCGATGATCCGTTCCGATCCGTATAATCCGCGGTAAGGTTTGTATTGGGAGCTGATGGCTGATCGCTGATGGCTTCTGATTTCTCCATCTTCCCCGCCCTCAACGCCACCCTGAATGGGACGAGCGCGGTGCTGATCGCGACCGGCGTGGCGCTGGTGCGCCGCGGCCATCGCCAGGCACATCGCTGGGTGATGATTTCCGCGGTGGTCACCTCCACCCTCTTCCTGATCTCCTATCTCTACTATCACGCCCACGTTGGCCACGTGCACTTCCCGGTGCATGGATGGCCGCGCCCTGTGTACTTCACCATTCTGTTCTCGCACACGCTGCTGGCCGGGGCGGTCGTGCCCCTGGTCGTGGTTACGCTGACGCGAGCCTTGCGCGGGCGCTTCGAGCGGCACCGGGCCAGCGCCCGCTGGACCTATCCGGTCTGGATGTACGTCTCGGTAACGGGCGTGGTGATCTACCTTATGCTCTATCGGATCTTCGCCGCCTAGCAGGCTCAGCGGCCAGTGCCATAAGCTGCCCGGCGATTTCAGTGCCTAAGCAGGCAGCAATCGGACTTCTGATAATCTTAAAAAATGGGAAACAAGAAAGGCGAAGAAGAAGAGAAGGATGCGTATCGGAGCGGCCTCTTTGTTCGCAATGGCTGGCGTTGCAAGTTCTGCGGCCGATACCCTGAACCAGGCCAATCCTATGGCGATGGAGTCTGTCCAGTGTGCCGTGAACGGGTGGCCGTTCCTCGATCCTGACGATTCCCTTGACTCACAACTTTGATGCTATCGTCCTCGGCGCGGGCGCTGCCGGCTTAATGTGCGCGGTGGAAGCCGCCAAGCGCGGCCGGCGGGTGGCCGTGCTGGAGCGCGCCGAGCGGGTGGGCAAGAAGATCCTGATCTCTGGCGGAGGCCGCTGTAACTTCACCAACCTCCACTGCCAACCGGAAAATTTCATATCTCACAACCCGCACTTCGCGAAATCCGCGCTGGCCCGATACACGCCTTCCGACTTTATTGCATGGATCGCGAGGCACCGCATTCCGTACCACGAAAAGACGCTGGGGCAGTTGTTCTGCGATCGCTCGGCACAGGACGTTGTGAACATGCTCGAAGGTGACTGCCGCGCTGCCGGCGTACAACTATTTCTAAACACGACGATCGATGAGGTGCGGCGCAACACGTGCTTCGTGGTGCGTGCGGGGGAGACCGAGTTTCATGCTCCGGCAGTCGTGGTCGCAACCGGCGGCTTATCGATTCCCAAGATGGGGGCGACCGGCTTCGGATATGAGGTGGCGCGTCAGTTTGGATTGGCAATCCGGCCCACGCGACCGGCCCTGGTACCATTGGTCCTCGGAGGCGAGGACCGCGGCCGCTACTGCGACTTGGCGGGAGTTTCGGCCGAGGTGGTGGCGTGCTTCGGCAAACAGCGCTTTCGCGAGAAGATGCTCATTACCCATCGCGGTTTGAGCGGACCCGCCATCCTGCAGATTTCATCCTATTGGGACAAGGGGCAGCCGATCATAATTGACCTGGCCCCCGAAAGGGACGTTATGGCGGCGCTTCGGGATCCGAACTCACCAAGGCATTTGACCGCAGCCAAGGGAGCTTTCCGGGCTGTTCTGGCGACCCGGTTGGCGGACCGTTGGCTGGAGTTGCACGCGCCAGAGAATTGGACCAACTCCGCACTCGGTGCCCTGGAGCAGCAGGCGCACCAATGGGCGGTCACCCCGGTCGATACCGAGGGATACGACAAAGCCGAGGTAACAGCGGGAGGCGTCGATACGGATGAACTGTCGGCCAAGACCATGGAGAGCCGCAAAGTCCGCGGACTTTTCTTCATCGGAGAAGTGGTGGACGTAACCGGCCACCTGGGCGGGTTCAACTTTCAGTGGGCGTGGGCCTCGGGGGCCTGCGCGGGATGGGCGCTGTAACGAAGAAACGTTAATGAAGAAACCTTTGCGCAAAACTCGCAGCCGTACAGAAAAGCCGGAGGTTCCAGCCCGTGAAGATCGGCGCCGGCCACGCTTCTCCCGGGAACTTTCCGTGCTATACGAGGACGATGCCGTGGTCGTGGTCGACAAGCCGGCCGGACTTTTGGCCGTGCCGATTAAAGGTTCCAACACTCCATCGGCTTTGTCCCTGCTTGACACAGAACTTAGGCTGAAGCGACAACGAGCCTTGGTTGTGCATCGCATCGATCGTTTTACCTCCGGGCTTCTGTTGTTTGCCAAGACTCGCCCGGATCGCGAGGCGCTGGTGCGACAGTTTCTCGACCATACTCCGGTAAGACAGTATCTCGCGGTACTGCGCGGCCGGCTCGATGCTCAGGCCGGGACGCTCGTACACTATTTCCGCCGTCAAGGAATGTTTCAACAGCTATGCACGGCGGGAGCCCCGCAAGCGGCTCGGGCCGAACTTCGATATTCGGTGGAACGGCTCTTAGCGGATGCTTCGCTCGTACGGGTTGAGCTGGTGACAGGATTCCAGAATCAGATCCGGGCACAGTTCTCGGCGTTGGGTCACCCGGTCATTGGCGACCGAAAATACCATCGGGAGGAATCGTCGGAGCCGCTCATTGCGCGCGTGGCGCTGCATGCCACGCATCTTCAGATTGTTCACCCTCGCTCGGGAGAGCGCTTCTCGATTGACTGCGCACCACCTGCCGATTTTCGGCATTTAGTTCAAGCATTGTCGCAGTCAAGCCGTGCGCGCCGGTAATTAACGAACCATTGGCGTGGACTCCTTGCTGCCGGATGAAACCTGCTGGTTTCTCGCCGTAGATTTCGACAAAAAGCCCTGGCAAGAAGATTCGCGCGGCAAGAATGGACACGCGACATCGTTGCTCGGAATGGGGATTTCGACTATCGGGCCGGGACTACCGGCAGATCAACGAGGCTCTGGGCGCCGGTCGTGTGATAGATCCGCTGAGTCGCCCTTACATAGTCTTCCGGCTTGGCAAAAAAGATGTTCGGCACGAACTTCTGCGGGTTCCGATCATAGAGCGGGAACCAACTCGACTGCACCTGCACCATGATCCTATGTCCGGGCAGAAACACGTGATTCGCCGTCGGCAGAGCGAACTGGTAGGTCAGCGGCGTGTTCGGCGCGATCGGCTTCGCCGCTTCGAAGCTTTCCCGGTAGCGGCCACGGAAGATATCCATGGCTATGCTCAGTTGGTATCCGCCCAACTCCTGCTGGCTCGGCACCTCATCGGGAAACACGTCGATCAACTTGACGACCCAGTCGTTGTCCGTGCCGCTGGTCGAGGCGACGAGGTTTACCAGTGGCGCTCCACTGATGCGGATCGACTCATTAAGAACAGGTGTGACATACGATAGAACATCGGGACGACCGTCCGCGGCGCGTTGATCGGAAACCAGCCAGGTCTTCCAGCTCTCGCGGTCAACAAAAACTACTGGGCGCGGCAGATAAGGCACTGGCTTGGCTGGATCGGAAAGGTACTCATCATAAGTTGCCGGTGCCCTTGGATCACGCTCCGATGGTGCAGTAAAGGACAGGCCAAAACCGGCGGTGAAATACAGCGGCTTGGGCTTCACCGGACAGCCGTTCTGGCAGGTGAGCGGCCAACGCTTCAGACGATCCCATTGGTTCTCGCCGGTGTTGTAGATGAACACAGGCGGTGTGTCAGCCTTGGGCGCGCCATCCTTGAGGTACTGATCGAAAAATGGTTTCAGAACGTCGCGACGGAATTGCAGCGCAGTATCGCCGTTCCACCTGAGCGGTCCAAGCGAGGAGCCGTCGTAGTTGACTCCACTATGTCGCCATGGACCCATGACCAGGAAGTTCATGTTGTTTGCGGTGTCTTTAGGCTCCATTGCCAAATAGCAATGGATCGCCCCCCACATGTCCTCCTGGTCCCACAAGCCCTGGATCCACATCGTAGGAACCTTCAGAGGCTGTGTGGCCATGATCTTGTCGAGCGCCTGCTCCTGCCAGAAGGAGTCATAAGCAGGGTGTTCGGTAATCTTGCGCCACCACGGTAACTGGCCCAGGCCCGCAGCTTTGGCGAAGTCCCCAGCCGAGCCTGCGCGGAGAAAGTTGTCGTAGTCGTCATAGCCTTGGCGCGGGATCTCCTGCCCTTCGCCCTTTTCCATGGTTTGTACGGTGACGTAGTCGAGGTTCACCTGCCGGAAAGCTCCGAAGTGGAACCAGTCGTCACCCATCCAGCCATCAACCATCGGACTCATGGGCGCGGCCACCTTCAACGCCGGATGTGGGTTGACCAGCGCCATGACTACGGTGAAACCCTCGTAGGAACTCCCCAACATGCCAACCTTGCCGTTGGATTCGGGCACGTTCTTCACCAGCCAGTCGATGGTGTCATAGGCATCGGTGGAGTGATCCGTGTTGCTCGAATTCAGCGGGCCCCTCAAGGCGCGAGTCATAAAATACTCGCCTTCCGAGCCGTACTTGCCGCGGACGTCTTGAAAAACACGGATGTACCCATCCGCCGCGAACACCTCGTCGCCCTGGGGCAGGACCGCCAGCATGTGAGGCGACAGGGAACGCTCGGTCCGCTTGGAAGCGTTGTAGGGTGTACGGGTCAGGATCATCGGTGCGCTCTTCGCCCCGCGCGGAACAACAATGACGGTGTGCAGCTTCACTCCATCGCGCATCGGGATCATCACGTCGCGCTTAATAAAATCGTAGGACGCGGTTGGAGCCTGGTACGTGGGAGGAATGTCCGGCGTGAGGGGCGATGTCTGGGCACGGCCAGACGCCAACGCCAGAAGACAAATCGACATCATCAAGCAACGTCGGAATAATGAAGAGAGGCACATAACGCAACACTTCCCGGTTCCATGTATGCCTGAAACCGACTCATTGTGCAACCGGACTCCAACCCGAGCAGGGGCACAATCGCCAGAAACCCCAACGCCTGCCCGCCATATCAGCGCGAGCACAAACCAAAGTTACTCAACCAATATGCAAGTCAAGAATACAAGGGCTACTAGGGTAGATGGACAGCTAGTGATGCGGATGGATGATACGTGTGTTTTCAGTATGTTACAAGAACTGGCGGAGAGGCAGGGATTCGAACCCTGGGTACAGGTATTAGCCCGTACAACGGTTTAGCAAACCGCCGCATTCGGCCACTCTGCCACCTCTCCGCGACGGGTTTCGATTAGTCTACCACGGGCCCTTCAGTTTCTGCCTTACGGCTGAGAGCTCAAGCGGGGGGACAGAAGCTCAAGGCATAGACATCAACGTGAGCAGCGGCCTGGCGCTAGGCGTCAGCGCCACGCGCACACCAAGCGAAATTAGCAGGCCATCTCAGCAACGATTTCCCCCAGGCTTGGTCGGCGACTCACTCTCTTGACTCGAAACTCGAGTCTTCGGCCGCGGCACGCGTCAAGTCGGCACGCCGAGCTTGGGGAAAATCCACCGGGTCAGCAGCAGATAAATCGCCACGAATCCCAGAATCGTGAGCAGTCCGTGTGGCACTCAGTTTCCTCCTTTTCCTTCGGCGGCTGGAGCCGTAGCGGCCGAGGTATGCTGCGCACCCTGCTGCAGCGCCGCCTTAATGTGCTCCTCGATCGAGCCTTTGTCAGAGATCCCGTAGACCCGGGTCCCGATATTGCCGTCGCGGCCAATGTAAAAGGTCATGGGCAGCGCTTCCACCCCGTAGCGGTGCGCCACTCTGGGGGTTCCCATGACGACGGGGTACGTCATTCCCATGTCGCGGACAAACCGTTTGACGGCATCTGGCGCGTTTTCTTGATATTCCATGGCGATGCCAATGACTGTTAAGCCTTGTGGTCCGTACTGTTTTTGCAGGGCGATAAACGAGGGGATCTCCTCTTTGCATGGGACGCACCAGGTAGCCCAGAAATTCAGCGCCACCGCCTTGCCGCGATAGTCGCTCAACTGGAGGGGGTTGTCTTGCAGATCGGTCAACTCGAAATCAGGGGCGGGTTTCCCTTGAAAATACGTCACCGAACCAGCGTGCGCCGGGATGACCAAAGACGCATTCCGTCCTCCAGCCCCCAGCATCAGGGCCGCCCCGACCGCCAGCACCACCGCCTTGCGCTTCACCTTCGACTCCTCACAAACCGAACATCCTTTATTGTAAGCACTTCCCGCAGATCGGATGTGGGTACAAACGCAATCCGGAGGAATGTGTTACAGGCAAAGATTCTCTGGGCGCTGAGTCGCATCCCGTGCCATGACAACGTCCTCCAGCACCACCCTTCTGAGGCCGCGCACCGCATTGCTCAAATAGATGGCATCCGCTGCTTGCAGGTCGCTCAGCGAGAGCACTCTCTCGGAAGCGGCAGGATTCGTTTTCAGCAGGTGGCGGCGATAGACCCCGGGGAGCAGTCCACAGGCCACGGGCGGCGTGAACCACCGGCCGGCAATCACGACGAAGACGTTGCTGATCGCTCCCTCGGTCACCTCGTCCCGCTCGTTCAAGAACAGCACATCGTCGAAGCCGTTTTCACGAGCGCGCGCGTACATCTCGTTGTACAAAACGCGGCGCGTCGTCTTGTGATAGAGAGAGCCATCCGCCGAGCAGGTGCGCACGCCGGAGACGGCCACCTTGCCGGTTCCCGCACCCGGACTGATCGTTGCGTTCTCAATCGTAAGAGCGCCAGAGGAATCGAGCAGCAGACGAACCTTGTAACAAGTACCCTGCTGCAGTTGTTCCGCATTCGATTCCAGCAATGCCACGGTCGCGCTTCGGTCAAACTCAAATCCGAAGTTAGCGGCGGATTTCTCTAGCCGCTCCAGATGCAGGGGAAGCAACGGATATTCGCCATTCCACAAGATGCTTTCGATCAACTGGAACGACTGCGCCCGCTCTAGTGTCTCCAGCGGCTCTTGCCCAGGTTGAGTTGATCGATTGTCACGGCTGAGGAACTGGGATTTCAGCAAGCACTCCTGATACTCGTCTTCGGCGACAGAATCTATCACCACACCGCTTCCCACGCCCATTTCGCCACGACCACCATTGAGAACCACCGTACGAATGGCGACATTGAACTCTGCCTCGCCATTGGGCGAGATGAAGCCAATCGCTCCAGTGTAAAGACTGCGTGGTCCACGCTCCAGTTCGCGGATGATCTGCATCGCGCGAATTTTGGGCGCTCCGGTCACCGAGCCGCAAGGAAAGAGGCTGGCAAAGATATCGCGGCAGGAGAGTCCCGGTCGAAGCAAGCCGGAAACGGTGGAGGACATCTGGAACAGCGTCTCGTACTTCTCGATGGCGAACAGTTCCTCGGCGCGCACGCTGCCGAACTGGCAGATGCGGCCAAGATCGTTACGCAGCAGGTCCACTATCATGACGTTCTCGCTGCGGTTCTTGCTGTCGGTCTGCAACCAGGAGGCGAGGCGCGCGTCTTCATCGCGATCCCGCCCGCGGCGGCAGGTGCCCTTCATGGGACGGGTGGTGATGCGGCCCTCGCGAATGCGGAAAAACAGTTCGGGTGAAAAAGAGAGGATGCGTACCCCGCCGATGTCCAGAAACGCGCTGTAGGAGACGCTCTGCCGTGCGCTCAGCGCCTGAAACATGGCCACAGGCGAGCCAAGAAACTCGAAGGATACTTTATCCGTGTAATTGACCTGGTACACATCGCCGGCGCGAATGTACTCGTGGATCGCTGCGATTCCCGCCGCGTAATCCTGCTGCGAGATCTTCAGATGCAGGTCGCGGATTTCGAAGTCAGGGTTGGCGGATGTCTCACCAGCGCTACGGATTGTGAGCAAGTGGTCGGGGGCCTCACCTATGAATCGGCCCGTGCGGTGGTCAAAAACATAAGCTTTCGGGTAAACCCCGAACCACGCCAGGGGCACGGCTCCCGAGCCTGTTTCACCAACACTGTCATCCTGAGCGGAGGCCGCGGTAGCGGCCGAAGTCGAAGAGCCTGTCCTGAGCTGAGCGAAGGAACCTTGAGGTTCGGCCCTCACGAGAGAGCGCTTAGCCGGCGTGGTGCCAATCCGTTCAAAATGCTCACCGCATTCGTACCCGAGAAACCCGGCCACGAATGCGCCGTCATTCAGAGCACCTTCGATCCCGTCAAATACAGTAGGAAGCTGCTCCAGGGTTTCCGCGGATAGAACGCGAACAGGCTCTGCGAACAAGAAACTGCGGTGATTCCCTGCATCGAAGCGCGAGGTTTGCAGCAGGACAGTTCCCCGGCCACCGGCAAGCAGGACAAGGTACTTGGAGGGAAATGGCGCGTAACTACTCAAGAAGAGTTCCTACGGTGGGTTGGCGGTTCGAGGCCCCCCATGGACGCCATGCTGACTCCCGCTCACGTATCCCCGGCCTGATTACTTTCCTTCCGCATTGAGGTGTTGGGAAACGACAAATACCTCAACGCCGCTCATCGAGCACTCTACTGTCGATGCATTGTGAACAGCGATTGCCTCGATTGTACCGCCAGATTTCTCGGTGAAATTTACCAGGTAGACTTGGTGATAAAGGTCTTTGCCAATCTTCTCTGAAGCTAAACGCATGGTCTTCGTCTTGGAAGAGTCAATTTTGTCATTGTTTGTCAATCCCGCGTTCTTCAAATGGACAAACGTCATGATAGTTGGCCAACTGCCACTACAATCTGGGCCTTGCAACGTTTCAGATTTCGATTGTACGGTTGCTGGCAGCGAGACGAGCGCGACAAACAGGAGCAGCTTCTTCATTGTTAGTGCCTGTCAGCGATGCGTAAACTCATCATAGGTGGCGAAATCCGGGTAGGCGCCGGCGCCGAGTTCATACAAGTCCATGCCCAGGCGCTCGCCCTCGGGCGCCACGCGATAGGGTAGCAGCCGGGCCATTGCCCAGTTGGCCGCGTACGCCAGCGGCAGGACAAAGCCGATCAGCGTGACCACGCCGACGAGCTGGGCCAGGAACTGGCCGGAGGCAGTGGCTTGCCCTCCGGCAGAGAAATGGGCAAAGACGCCCACGGCCAGCACACCCCAAATTCCGCCCAGGGCATGAACTGAAATAGCGCCAGTGGGATCGTCTACTTCGAGCCGTTCCAGTCCGTCCACACCATAGGTCACGAGAACTCCGGCTACGGCCCCGGTAATCGCCGCCTGCAGAGGGGTCAGGAAAACACAGCCCGCGCTGCTGGCCACCAGGCCACCAATCCAGCCATTGGCGGTGAGCGAGGCGTCGGGTTTGCTGAAGCGGCTGCGGGTGGTTAGGGCGGCGGCGGCAGCGGCGGAACAGGCACACAGAAAGGTGTTCACGGCCGCGAGCACGACGCCGGACAGATCGGCCTGAGCGAAGAGCAGCGATCCCGCCGCGTTGATTCCCGTCCATCCCAGCAAGGCCAGCAGGCAGCCGAAGAGCACGAGCACGGCGTTGTGGCCAGGGACGGCGGTGGGCATTCCGCCCAGCGAATACTTGCCCCGCCGGCCACCCAGGATCCAGCAGATGGCGAGCGCTGTCAGCCCGCCCACGGCGTGAATCGTACTAGAGCCACCGGCGTCAACGAATCCCCGTCCCAGTCCGTAGTTCGCTCCGAGTTGGGCGAGCCAACCGCCGCCCCAAACCCAGTGCGCGAACAGCGGGTACGTCCACGCCGCCAGCAGTGCGGTCGAGATGCAGGCCGCATCCAGGCGCCAGCGGTCACTCCCGGCGCCTACTGGAATCAGCGCCGCGATGCCAACAGTGAATATCTGCAGCCATGCCGCCAAGCACGTGGAAGATCCATTGAATTCGAGCGAGCGGAAGAAGAGCCGTTCCGCGCCCAGCAGGTTCCACGGTTTGCCGGCAATGGTCAGCGCGTGAAAGGCGCGGCCCGCAGCCCCTTCGAAAGCGAAGCCGATCACGAAGTAGACCAGCGCAGCGGTCGCGATCACGGCCAACGACGAAAAGATGGCATGGCCCGCGCTGCGCGAGCGGCTCATCCCGGTGTTGATCAGGGCAATTCCAGCGGCCGCCAGCGGAACCAAGGCTATGAGGAAGATGCACAGCGCCGCCGCACTTTCCGGAAGCGCATGCGGAGAAGGGCTCATCCGCGCTCACCTCGCGGCGCCAAGTGAGTGCGGCAGAGGAGGGCGAATCCCAGCAAGGCAACCGCCGTCCCGGCAAAGATGAATTCCGCGCGCGGCGCGGCGCGCAACAGCGCGACCGCCGCCAACGCGATCAACCATCCCGAGAAAAGCAGTAGCAAAGCCGCGATCTTCATGGAGGTCTATGCCAGACTGCGAATGCAAAACCTACCACGGAGACACGGAGTCACAGAGACTCAAGCCTCCATGGTGCAGAGCCAAAGATTACCAAGCCTACCCTAAATTATTGGCCCCGCCAGGGTCTGTCCAATCGAAACTTCTTCTGCGGGTGATTCAACCCGCCACGGCTTCGGCCCGCTACAGCCCGAACAGCTCGCGCAGGCGCTTGGTCTGCGCCCGGCTCACCGGAACTTCCGTGCTGTTCTTGTCGGCCATGCGGAGCTGATAGCTCGACTTGAACCAGGGCACCACTTCCTTGATGCGATTGATGTTCACCAGGTACGAGCGGTGGGCGCGCCAGAACAGCGCGGGGTCGAGCGATTCGAACAATTCTTCCAGGGTGCGGCAGTTGGACTGGCCCTCCATGGCGGAGGCCACGACGGTGATCACCCCATCCTCGATCGAGGCGAAGCAGATATCTTTCTGATCGATCAGGAACAGGCGTCCCGCGGCCTTGAGCAGCACCTTGGAGGTCTGCTGCGGCTTGGGAGCCACTTGCTGTGCCTGCTGCTCCAACATGCGCACCAGGGTTTCCAGTTTGTCGTCGGTGGTCTGGGGTTGCGCCGCTCCGATACGATTTCGCGCCTTCTCGACGGCTTGCGCGACCCGCTTCTTGTCGAACGGCTTGAGCAGGTAATCGACCGCGTTCACCTCGAAGGCCTTCACCGCGTACTGGTCAAAGGCGGTGGCGAAGACCACCTGCGGCATGCGGATCTTTTTGTCGATGAGCTTTTTGATCACGCCGAAGCCGTCCAGGCCGGGCATTTGCACATCCAGGAACAGCAGATCGGGATTGTGCTCTTTGACCAGGTTGACGGCTTCCAGGCCGTTGCTCCCCTGCGCTACGACCTCCACCTCGCCCACCGACTTCAACAGGTAAGCCAGTTCGTCGCGCGCCAGCCGCTCGTCATCGACAATCACCGCGGATAATGCCATGCAGACTCCTGTGCTGCCGGAGATAAACGCAGTATAGGCTATGAATAAGCGTCTCGTCGAAGTCGCGATTGGCTTTTGGCCGTTAGCTAATGGCTGAACGATCAGCGTCTCGCCTAGACCGCTTTTGGCTATTCGCTGTTGGCTATTGGCTCTCGGCTTTACAGGGCTTACCGCGGATTTCATGGATAGAAACGGATTGGCGCGGATCGTTTCCGAAGAGTTCCCGTAAGTCGATGCTGCGGAAACCCGCGGCTTTGATCCGCGCTAATCCGCGGTAAGGCTTCTGCACCGATGGCGCTCGCCCGGCGCGTGCGTTACGAGTGGCGGATCGTCCTCGGGAAAGAGAGAGTCTGCACCCAAAGCCAACAGCCTAAGCGCTTTTTGCAATAATCTATTAAGAGAGCCCAATGGACGTCATTTATGGTCTTCACCCGGTGGAAGAGGCGCTGGCGGCGCGCCGTCCCATCGGTTATCTCGCAGCGGCACGCGAGCGCGGCGACGCCAAGCTGCAGCGCATCATCGACCAGGCGCGCGCAGCCGGAGTTGCCGTGCGCTTCATGCCGCGTGATCAACTGGATCGACTGGCGCACACCGCAAGTCATCAGGGCATCGTCGCCGTAGCCGCCGCGCGCAAGTACGCCGACGTGGACGACCTGCTCGCAGCTCGCCGCGGAAAATACGCGTTCCTGGTCGTGCTGGACGGAGTGGAAGATCCGCATAACCTGGGCGCCATCATCCGCACCGCCGATGGCGCCGGCGCCGACGGCATCCTGCTGCCCGAGCGCCGGGCCGCCGGCGTGACGGCCACGGTGGTTAAAACCTCCGCGGGGGCTTCCGAACACCTGCCCATTGCGCGAGTCACTAATATTTCGCGCACTATCGAAGAGCTGAAAGCAAAGAACGTCTGGACCGTCGGGCTCGACGAGCGCGGCACGCAGAGCTACGACCAGCTCGACTACAACATGGACTGTGCACTGGTGCTGGGCGCGGAGGGCGCGGGCCTGCACGAGCTGGTGCGCAAGAAATGCGATTTCCTGGTGTCTATCCCCATGGCGGGCAAGGTGACGTCGCTGAATGTTTCCGTGGCCGCCGCCGTGGTGATGTATGAGATCGCCCGCCAGCGAAGGACAGCTTTAACCGCAGAGGACGCGGAGGGACGCGCAGAGGCACGCCGAGGAAAGGCGCGGAAAGGTTGAAGATTGCAGAATAAAGTGAAAACCATAGAGATTGTCATTCCGAGCGCAGCGAGGAATCTGCAGTTCGTTGGATCCTGCGAAAACTGCGGATTCCTCGCGCCAAAATCGGGCGCTCGGAATGACAACGTGGTTGGGTTGATAAGCTGATGCATCGTACAACGATCTTTATTCCAACCCTCTGCGCCATCCTCTGCGTCCTCTGCGGTATAGCGCCTGCCGCTACTCTCGACCGCAACGCATTCACCTTCACCCGCTACGATCTGATGGTGAGGCTCGCGCCGGAGGAATCCGGCTTTGCGGCGCGCGGCACCATCACCCTGCGTAACGACTCGAAGCTGCCGCAGCGCACCGCGTCCCTGCAGATTTCTTCCACCCTTGGCTGGCGGACGATCAACTCCGGCGGCAACGAATTGTCGTTTCTCGCCGAGCCGTACGCCACGGATATTGACCACACGGGCACCGTGAACGAAGCGATTGTCACCCTGCCCCATGAGGTCGCGCCTCAGGCCAGCATCGATCTGGAGATCGGCTACATCGGCACGATCCCGGCGGACGCAACCCGGCTGACGCAAATCGGGACTCCGGAGACGCAGGCCGCGCGCAACGATTGGGATCAGGTCAGCGACAGCTTCACGGCGGTGCGAGGGATCGGCTACGTCTGCTGGTACCCGATCGCCATGGAAACCGCCCAACTCCGCGACGGGCCGGCTTACTTCGAGGCGCTCCGCGCGTGGAAGCTACGGCACGCCCACAGCAGCATGAAGCTGAGCTTGGCCATCGAGTCGAACAAATCCGTGGTGAGCAACGGGCGGCTGGTCGGACAACACGCGGCAGCTGACGCGGAGGGCTCCGAGATACACGAGTCCACCTTCGAGTTCGACCCGTTCGGGTCGAGCCTGCCGGTCTTCGCGCTGGGTAATTACGATCTGCTGGATCGCCCCGAACTCCAGGTCTCGTATCTGCCCGATCACAAGAATCTGGCAGCCGACTACGCGCTGGCCGCCGAAAAGGCGGCGCCGCTGGTAACAGAATGGTTCGGCACAGCTCGCAACGCGGCGGACAAAGCCCGCGTGATCGAACTTGCCGACCCCGATGCAGCGCCATTCGAGGATGGCGCGCTGCTATTCACGCCACTGAGCCCGCAATCCGCGAAGTCGCTGCAGTTGACCATGGCGCACCAGCTCACGCACGCGGCCTTCGTCTCGGATCGGCCGTGGATCGAGGAGGGCCTGGCGCACTTCGCGCAAGCCTTGATGCGCGAACGCCAGGACGGCCGCCAGACTGCGCTCGATTGGATGGGCGGGTTCCTGCCCGCGCTACGCAGCGTCGAAAAAAGCGGTTCGCAGCCGTTGGTAGCTTCGGCGGATGATGTCCTGTACCGCATCAAGGCGATGTACGTCTGGTGGATGCTGCGCGACATGATCGGCGACACCGCGCTGCAGAAGGCGCTCGCCTCCTATCGTGCTGGAAACGACAGCGTGCCGACCTATTTCCAGCACCTGGTAGCGCAGCAGAGCAAGCGCGACCTCGAATGGTTCTTTGACGATTGGGTGTATCGCGACCGTGGCTTGCCGGACTTCTCCATCGTATCGGCCTCGCCGCGCGCACTGCTGAGCAACGAGGTGTCGGTCGCGGTGACCGTTGGAAATCAAGCTCAGGCAGGCGCCGAAGTCCCGGTGCTGGTGAAGACGGCGAGCGGCGGCGAGGGGTTGAAGCGCATCCTGGTGCACGGCAAATCCCAAGCCACCGAACGGATCACGATCGCCGCAAAACCGGTGGAGGTTGAGGTAGGCGATGGCAGCGTTCCCACGGCCACGAGTCCTGAGGCCACCAAGCTGAAGTGACTGCTCCACCCATAATTTGCCGTACTCATGAATAATCACAGGTTAGAAAGCGTACCTCAACTGGCTAAACACATTCCGCCCCGGCTCGGGAATCTTGACTCCCGAGGCAAACGGGTCCCGGTAGTATGACAGGTGTTCGTAGTAGTAGCGGTTGAGCAGGTTATCAACCATCATGCTGGCCGACCATTTGCGATAGCTGAAGCCCAACTTCACGTTCATCAGTCCATAGCCCGCAGTCGGCGTCTCCTGCAGATCCGTGCTTACCAGGTTTTGGCGGCTAACCCCCGTACCCCCCAATTCCGCAAATGCAAACTTCCGGGTGTAACGCAGGGCCACCCAGGTGCGCAGTGGGGGCATTTCCGGCAGATGAGTGTCGAGCACGCCGTCCACCGGCTTGCGGTCGTTGGTTCCCTTCGAGTACGCCCCGCCACCCGTGAGCGAAAATCCTGCCCGCAGGCCGAATGCGTAGCTGAGTTCTCCGCCATAGATGTGCGCATCCACGTTGGTATAGGAACGCGCACTTTTGGGTCCCATGGCCATCGGGTCCACCAGCGGCTGGTTGTTCACCAGAATATAATTATTGATGTTGGAATAGAAGAGCGTGGGTTTGATGTACGAGGCCCCGCGGCGATAAATCGCGCCCGCGGTGGCTTCCGTATTGCGGACGATGGGCAGGTTGGGATCGCCCACGTTCACCGACGTCATGGAAGTCCGGCTGAAATAGCGCTCCTCGGCGTCGGGGATGCGTCCCGTCGTGCCCGCCCCGGCGAACAACTCGATGTGGCGCGGCAGGGCGTACAACAGCCGCAGGTTGCCCGATGGGTAAACATCGGCCGCCCGCGAGCTGCGGGTTCCCTGATAGTTGAAGTAGGCGTCGGTGCTGAGATTGGCGGAGTCCGCCGACATCGAGTCATGGTCGAAGCGCACGCCGCCGGTGAGCTTTATACGGTCGCTGAACGCATGATGGTAGGTGGCGAACACGCCCACCACGTTCGTTCCCACGTCCGGCACCGAAGGGCTCGCCGGGCCAACCATGCCCATCATCGTCATGTAACCGAGTACATTCCAGTTGCGGTAGTAGCTCTCGAAGCCAAACGTAGCATCTCGGCCCATGTCGGCCTCCATCTGCCCACCGATGGCGCGGGTGGAAGCGTCGGAAGCCATGGTCCAGTGCCCGTTTAGGGCGCTGCTGCGCTGGCTGTCCGACATGAAGTGCTTCACCTGGGTGAAGTAGATCTGGGTGCGGATGGCGCGTACGTCGGCAGGCAAGTCGCGGATCTCGTACTTGAGCGAGAACCGGTCGGCGTGGTCGCTGTCGGCGTCCATGGTCAGATAGGGATAGAGGACCAGACCACCCTCCTGCCGCGCGTATCCGAGCGTGACCTTCTGTCTCTGGCTCGGGGAAAACTCGGTTTCGAACCAGCCGGTATTGATCTCAAACGATTTCCGCGCAAAACCGGCGGCGCTGTAGTTGGCATAGGTCAGGAACGAACGTCCCAGACCATCCTTATAGGGATCGGAAGATCGATACGAGTAGCCGGCCAGCACGCGGAATGATTCATTGCCGAACGAAGAGGTAAGGCTTGGGTTGACGAAAGCGGACGAGCCGAAGGCCATGCTCGGAGTCAGACGGAAACCCAGCGGCGGCGTCTTGGTCACTACGTTCACGGTTGCGCCTAGGCTGCCTGAGCGGGTCACGTCAAAGGCTCCCTTGCTGATGTCCACGCGCTCGACCTCGGCAAAATCCACATGTTGCGCCGCCGGGTCCATGTGGCCCGGGCAAGCGGCGAAGATGTGGGCGCCATCGATCAGGACGTTGATGTTGCCCTGCTGCAACCCGCGCACGACCACGTCGTTGGCGATACCGGCCTTGCGGATCTTGTACACGCCGTCAACCTCGGTGAGGGCCTCGCCCACGTCCTTGGCGGTACTGTCGCGCACATCGCTCATGTCAAGCTGGTCCACGAAGGGGAGGCTTTTCGCCTCTATGTTGACGCTCTCCGGTCTGGCCGCGATCTGCAATCGCACGGGCATCACCAGATGCCCCGCCTGCACCAACGTGATGTCGCGCACTGGGGTGGTGAAACCGTCCGCCGAGACGGTGAGCCGGCACGAGACACAGTCCTGCGCAAGATGGATCGAATAATTACCTTGGTTGTCGCTCCGGGCGTCGGCAACCACCTTGCCGTCGGAGGTCACGCGCACGGCCGCGCCGGGGATGACGGCACCGGAAGGGTCCGTAACCGTTCCATTAATCTCCTGCGCCTGCGCAACACACGCCACCATCAGCACGCACGCCAGGGCGTGCAGAATCCGGAGAATCTGGCTCCTCATGACACACTCCTATCCTTAAGTTTTGGAAGACGTTCTGTTCGGATCGGGAGGAGTGGCCTCCGTCCCCGCTTGTCGTCTGGAGTGGAAGTCCGTGACCGGCCCCACGTACTAAATGGAGCGGTACCAGACCTGGGAGTGTGCCGGTGGCGGGCCTCGGGTCAGATGGCTGCGAAGATCGGCAATTCGCGCGGCCAGTGCCGCCTGCGGAACAACGGCAGAACTATCAAGCTGGATGACCGCGGAATCCGGTTCCCGCAGAAGGGCCGGAGTTCCCTGCGATCTCGCGTTTGGAGGGGACGGTTTCGGAAATAGAGGGCACGTGGGAGAAGGGCCGCGGAAGCCTTCGCCCTTGCCCCAGGCGGCCAGCTTCATGGAACACTGGTGCCGGCCGCCACGGCGGCAGCATGGCGGCAGGGACGATTCCGTGCCCGGCGAATAAAAGAGGACGCACAGCGGCGACAGCAGTAAGAACAGCAGCGTGTTGGCGGCCCATTTTGCCATCAATCCCGCCGGGGACCCTTAACCACATCGCAGAAATTCCAGATCCCTTAACCGCACGGTGGCCGCTATCTGTACTGGTGGTGGAGACTCACCTGATGGTGAGATGCAGGTTTCCGTTCGCCGGTACAGCCGCACCATATGTTTTTACAAAGCGCAAAGCATCCATAGTCATTGAAATCTAGGTTCCCGTTCGCCGGTAGCCGCACCAGGAAATCGGCTTGTGGAACGGGCTTGTGCGACCGCCCCAAGGACTGGCGCTGGAGCGGCTTCCGCCATCACGCAACCGGAGAGGTTGGCATCGTGGAAATTGAGTCGGAGTGGGCGGTGCGCCGAAGGATGAGACAAGGACCCTCATCTGCCACAACCGGGCAGATGTGGGGCACCCTCGACATCATCGGATTGAAGAGGAGATGTGAGCCAATAGCCATCCCCCAAAACGCTCCAATTCTGCCCCGCCATGGAAATGATAATGATATTATATTATCATGTAGCCTTCGATGGACGTGCGGCTCGTCCGGCGTAGACGTTGTGGGAAGGAGGCCGCTGTGGAAATGCGCAACACAAGACAGAGGCATGCCATTCGCGAAGCTTTTGCCGAAGCCGACCGGCCGCTGTCGCCGGAAGAAGCTTTGAGCAGCGCACAAAGCCATCACCAGAGGCTCGGCATAGCCACGGTGTATCGAAACATAAAGGCACTAGTGGAGGATGGTTGGCTTGTCCCCGTGGATATGCCGGGCAAATCGACGCGTTACGAACTGTCCGGCAAGACGCACCATCACCATTTCCATTGCAACCGCTGCGACAAAGTCTATGAGCTTGAGGGTTGTGTCGCATCCGCGAAGCTGCATTTGCCGAAAGGGTTCACGCCCTTGACGCACGAGTTCTACATCTTCGGATTCTGCGCAGCGTGCTCTCCGCGGGGCCACCGGGCGCGTGCCTGAAAATACATTTCCTGAATGAGGCCGTGAAGTCTCGAGGTCGGCCCCGTTCCTTTGATAAGTGAGAAGGCGTATGCCGGAAGTGAACAAGGCGTCAGTGCTCTCAGTGCGGAGGCTTAGTGTCAGCCCTGGTGACAGAACTGTCATCCACGACCTCAGCTTCGAGGTCGCACGGGGAGAAAACCTGGCGATTATCGGCCCTAACGGGGCCGGGAAAACTATTCTGCTGCGCGCATTGCTGAAGCTGCTGCCCTATGAGGGCACCATCCAATGGGCTGCCGGAACCAGGCTGGGCTATGTTCCGCAGAGTATCGCCGCGGATCGCCAGCTGCCACTCAACGTACGCGACCTGCTCGGCGCCAAGGCTCGCCTGCTGAAGTTGTCCACTGACGCCATCCCGGCGGCAGCATCAATCGTGAATCTTGCGCCGGAATTGCTTGATACCAGAATCGGCGTGCTCTCCGGCGGGCAGTTCCAAAAGGTCCTGATCACCTTCGCGCTGCTCGGCGATCCCAATGTGCTGCTCGTGGATGAGCCCACCGCCAGTCTGGACGAACTCGCCCAGGAGCACATCTATGAGTTACTCGAAAGACTCCGGCAAGAGCAGAACCTGACGGTGGTGCTGGTGTCGCATGACCTGAGTGTCGTCTACCAGTTCGCGACCAAAGTTTTGTGCCTCAGCGGGGGCAGACCTTGCTTTGGCGTACCGCGAGACATTTTGACTCCGGATACGCTGGCGGCGGTCTATTCAGCAGTGCCCAAGTTTTATCAGCATGTGCACGATCACCACACTCATGAATAACCCAGGTGAAATCTACGCCGTAGTCCTTGCCCTGCTCTTTGCCGTGGCCGCCGGGCTGGTCGGAAGCTTCGCCCTGATGAAGCGGATGCTCCTGGCCAGCGACGTAATCTCGCACGTGGCGCTACCCGGAATCGGCTTGGCATTCCTGTTCGGTTTCAATCCGCTTCTGGGTGGCGCCACGACTCTGTTTTTGGGCACCCTGCTGATCTGGCAACTGCAAAAGAAGTCCGGGCTCGCAACCGAGGCGATCATCGGCGTGGTGTTCGCCGGCTCACTCGCGATTGGCGCAGCGCTGACTCCACAGGAGGATATGGTCGAGGCGCTGTTTGGACGCTTTCAAACCCTCTCGCTCCCTGCGTTCCTGCTCGGTACCGTGGCCGTTCTCTTGATCATCTTCGTCATCTTCCGCTTCAAGGAGCAGCTTCTGTTAAGCCTCTTCTCGCCGGAGTTGGCCGCGGCCACTTCCGTTCGATTAGACCGGGTCAATCTCTACTTCTTGCTGACTTTCAGCCTGACTGTCCTTGTGGGACTGCGCTTCATGGGAGCACTGCTCGCGGGGGCCCTGGTCATCATCCCGGCTACGACCGGGCGCCGATTGGCAAGCAATGTCCCTCATTTTCTGCTGGCTTCTTGTCTGGTTAGCGTAGTGGCGACCGGACTTGGCTTTCTGATCACCGCCACCGCCCTGCCGCGGGTTAGCCCAGGCCCGGTTGTGGTCATCATCTCGGCGTTGTTGTTCGCACTCAGCTTGCTCAAGAAGACCGCTTAAGAAGAAGCAACAACGGATCACCGGATTCAAACGGATCAGACTTGAACTACTAAAGAAATTGGCTTTTCTAGCAACCTTTAGATCCGTCGTGGAGGGTGCCCCACATCTGCCAGGTTTTGGCAGATGTGGGTGTCTTTTTTACACCATCGGATTGAAGGGGAGATGTGGGCCACCTGCCAGTTCGACGCTAGGGTGGACACTAAGTTCTAACGAAGTTTCTTTGGCGGCAATCTGAACGGAAACTGAAAGATCACTGCTGTTGGCCAGCTCTCATGTATGCTGGTGGCGATTTCCCCAACATATTGCTGTCAGGAAGGTGGCCAAATGGACTACGCGCATTTGAAGGACGAAATCAAGGAAATCGCTGAAATCGCGAATTCTGTTCCAGAGCAGTTCAAGAATAAGTGCTTCGAAATCCTGCTATCCGAGTTGCTGTCCCAGACACGTAGGAGTTCAAGGTCTGATACTCGTAAGGAGCAGCCTGAGGCAGCCGAAGCGGAAGGTAGGGAAACGGAGCGGAAACCCTCTGGCGGCAGCGCAATCCCTATGACAACCCAAGTTCGCGTGCTAACGCGGAAGACCGGGCTGCCTGAGGAAGAGATCGCAAAAATCCTTTTCGTAGAGAATGGGGACGTTCATTTCGTCAAAGAGCCTCACGACGTACCCGTTGCCACCGGCCAAATTGAGTGGGCGCTGTTGCTGGCGCTGAAGAATGCAATTCTTAACGACGCACTCACCTGTGATCCAGAGGCCGTTCGCTCAATGTGTAAGGAGAAGGGTTTTTACGACGGGGTGAACTTCGCCACCACATTCAAGGTGCCGAAGAACGCGAAGCTGTTCAAAGGGCCTATGGTCGCTCAAGGAGAAGCGCAGGCGCTGACATCTGACGGTCAAGACGCTCTCGCGAAACTGGTTAAGAAGTTGGCGGGTGATGGCCAGTGAAAGCGCAGATCTTGACGGCGCTGGCGGACTTCGAAACTGAGTTGCGGCAGTTGCGCAAGGCTGTCGCTAAGCTGCGCTCTGGCCGAGTTTCCGGAGCGAAGTTGCGGAGCGAGGCAGAAGGAATAGCGAATCGATGGGTCGAAGAGCTTCGAAGTCCGCTGGAACACAGGTTCCACCTTCCCACCGACGTTATACAGAGCACATCTGAGGCGATGAAGCACCTCCATGTGTTGAGCCGGCCCAACAATCTACAGACCTCCTACCTGAAAACGCTCGACTCTGTCCTTGACAAGTTCAAGGATAAATTCGTCCTGCCGATTCAGCAGACCAGCATGGCGGTCGAAAGCGTTTTTGATCTACAGAAACTGGTGAAGGGATTAACGAACCCAGACGAATCGAACTACCTGCAGGAAGCGATTGACTGCGCTAACGGGTCGCATAAGGCGGCGTAAATATATAACATTTACAACCTAGTTGCTTGGATGAATGGTGTAGTTCCACTCACCATGGAATTTGTCTGGCTTGAGGTTGACATGGGCAAACTCTTCATCCGTGATCTTTCGCCCCACGGGATACTTGCGGTGATCTAGGCGGCAGGTCACTTTCAAACCCTTGGCCGTCGTCGTTCCGGCGATCAGCCGTACCACCGTCTCATAATCGCGTAGCGGCTCGCCGCGCCAGTTGGACGAAATGAAGGAAAACAACCGATGCTCCACCTTATTCCATTTGCTCGTGCCCGGCGGAAAATGGCAGACCATCAGTATCAGCCCGGTCTGGTCGGCCAGACGCTGTAACTCCCATTTCCACAGTCGCAGCCGCCAGCCGTTGCTACCCCCGCCATCGGCGGTGATCAGCAGTCGCCGTGCCCCCAGATACAGGTTCCGGCCGTCGGCGCGCCACCAGCCCCGAATCGAAGCCACCGCGAAGGCCCCCGTGTCGTGGTCCGTGCCCACGTTGACGAAGCCCGCGTTGCGCCCCAGGTCGTAGATTCCGTAGGGATAGGCGCGGGGTACATCGGGACCGGGAAAATCATGTCCGTTGACCTTATCCGCCGTTCCGGTTTGGCGCCACTGGCGGCCCTGGTTTTGGTAGTTACCGATCAGTTCTTTCTTCTTCGTGTCCACGGAAATGACGGGCTCGCCTGCCCGCAAAGCGCGTTTGACGGCGCTATTGATATGACGGAACTGCGCGTCACGATCGGGATGGTCATCCCCTTCCTCCGTCTTGCGATTGCCCTGCAGGCTGTAGCCACTCTCTCGCAGGAGTTGGGTCACTTTGGTGTGGCTGACCGGGTGGTGCCGGGCTGTTAGTTCCGCCGCCAGCGTGCGGGCGCTCTTGCAGGTCCAGCGCAAGGGCGACTGCGGGTCGCCGCGTGCCGTGGGTTCGACCATGCTGTCCAAGGCGGGCGCCATGCCGGGATCGCTGGACGTCAACGAGTGTCGTCCGCCGCCCTCGTGGCGAATCCGGCCCGGGGCCAGCGGCGCGGCTTTCAATTCCTCGATACCCTTGGTCAACGTGACCCGCGATAGGCCGCAGGCGCGGCTGACTCGCGAGATGCCGCCATAGCCCAGTTCCAAAGCTTCGCTGGCAGCCACCAAACGCCGAGCGTGTTCGTCCAGATGCGGCCACATGCCAGCAAAGTACCGGCCGAGCTGGGCATCCGAGTCCATGCCCACCGTAATAACAGATCAGGATAGTAGATGTAAACGTTATTTATTTACGGTGCCTTAGCGAGCAGCAGTCGTGCTTGGCTGGTGCGCAGCGATTGACCGCATGCAAAAGGTGGTTGCAAAGGTGGGGTTCGCAAAATTCACTGCTGCATCAATCAAGCTGAAGCAACAGACATCTGGACGATTCAAGTGGTTCAACAAGGAATTCAAGATCACTATGATTGCGGAGTTGCAGCAGGTCTTTGACACCGATCTGATTACCGTTTGCGAGGGCATGGAGCTATTGGACAGTAATCAAACAGACCGATTGACAAAAGTGGACTTCCAATACAGGAACCACAGCGCGCACCCGGGCGAAGCGCCTATTGAAGATCCACACCTCGTAGCGTTTTTTACTGACATCAACGACATCGTTTTGGCTAACCCCAAGTTCGCTCTGTAATGCATCTGAGAATCTGGCGTTCATTCAGTTCCGTAGCCTGGTGCCTGGTGCCCCAGGTTTGCGCCGTGCCGTTCGGCGCTAACCTGGGATTGTTTTACACCCGAACCCCACGGAGCGTCCCACGTTAAGCGCTTCGCGCTGAACGTGGGGCACCTTGCATTAGCCGCCGATCACGGGCGACCCGGGAACTGCCCCATTATCCTTATTTGGCCAACCGCCAATCCCCAAAAGCGGTTCTTGTACAATCTTCGTTCACCTCTAAAACTACGGAGATTGCATGGCCTACATCCAGTTCCTCGGGGCGGCCGGGACCGTCACCGGCTCCAAGCATTTGATCAATGTTTCGGCCGATGGCGCCGGCACCAAGGGCTTCCAGGTACTGGTCGATTGCGGCCTGTTCCAGGGGCAGAAGGAATGGCGCGAGCGCAACTGGCAGGACACGCCCATGCCAGCGCGCGAGATCGACGCCGTGGTACTGACGCACGCGCATCTGGACCACTCCGGATGGATTCCCCGGCTGGTGAAGGAGGGCTTTCGCGGCAAGATTTACGCCACGCCGGCAACGGTCGATCTGTGCTCGATCCTGCTGCCGGACAGCGGACACCTGCAGGAAGAAGACGCGGCCCACCACAACTTTAAGAAGACCTCGAAACACGAGCCCGCGCTGCCGCTATACACCTTCCAGGAGGCGCAGGACTGCCTGCGCTTTTTCGAAGCCGTGCCCTTCGGCGAGACCCGCCAACTGCGTCCCGGCTTCGCCTTCCGCTTCGTGCGCGCCGCGCACATCCTGGGTTCCTCGATGGCGGAGATCACGGTCGGCATCAACGGCCACAACCGCCGCCTGCTGTTCACCGGGGACGTGGGCCGCGTCCACAATTCCCAGTCCGCGCCTGGTTGCGTATTGCCGACAGGTCCGGAGACCGGCGAAAGCGCCGAGATCCTGGTGAGCGAATCTACCTACGGCAACCGCCTGCACCCGCACACCGACCCGAGGCCGGAGCTGGCGCGCCTGATCCGCGAAACCGTGCAGCGCGGAGGATTTGTCATTGTGCCAGCGTTCGCCGTGGAGCGCACCCAGAAGTTTCTCTTCATGCTCAAGGAACTAATAGAGTCGGGCCAGATCCCGCGGGTGCCGGTGCACGCCGACAGCCCCATGGCCATCCACGCGGTCGAGATCTTCCTCAAGCATCGCGAAGAGTTCGGCGAAGACACCCGGCAGATGATCGCGCGCTACGGCTCGCCGCTCGAGTGGCCCGGCTTTTTCTTTGACACTACTCCCGAGCAGTCGAAGAAGATCAACGACTCGCGCTATCCCGGCATCATCGTATCGTCGAGCGGCATGGTGACCGGCGGGCGCATCCTGCATCATTTGGCGCAACGGCTTCCCGACCCAAGGAATACGGTGCTATTTATCGGATTTCAGGCGCCCGGAACGCGCGGCTACACCATCAAGAACGCCAAGCCCGGCGACGAGGTGAAGATCTACGGGCAATACATCCCGGTGCGCGCCCAGGTGCACGCCTTCGAACAGTTCAGCGATCACGCGGACACGCCGGAGATGCTGGAATGGATGCACACCTTTAAGAAGCCGCCGCAGAAGACGTACCTAGTACACGGCGAACCGGCGGCCGCCGAACAACTGCGTGAGGCGATCACCGCGCAACTGCACTGGAAGGTCGAGATCGCCGCATACCTGCAGAAGGTGCCGCTGTAGGGAAGTCCGGCGAGCCGTCTAGTAAGCCGTCCCAGCGATTTGGTTGTCATGCTGAGCGAGACGGGTCGCGCGCTTTTTGCGCTCCGGCGAGTCGAAGCACCTTGTGTTTTTGCGCACGGAACCGCAAGGTCCTTCGACTCGCCCGGCAAACCCGGCCGGGCTCGCTCAGCATGACAGCCCGGTTAGTGCTTACGCTATCGCCGGGACAGCTGACTAGCTTGCAAAGTTGCACTCGCGGCAATACCACTCCGCGATGCCGTCGTTTCGCACCCGGAAGATCATGCTGCCGTGGCCTCGGACGCAGGTTTTCGGGTTCTTCTTGCGCTCCTCGTCGCAGGGCCTGCAAAGACAGGGCGTCTTCAAGCCATCCCGTTCCCGGTGACCGCAGGAGATCAAGCTGCAATACGGTTGGGGGAGTATTTACAAATTCTTACGCTATTCCTTACAAATCCTTACGCAATCCACGCGTCGGACGTGTTCAGTGGATGTGGAGGCAATTATGGAAGCATCGGAGCTGGCTGTATTATTCGTTTGGTTTACGATGTGCGCGATGGCGGCCTACTTTCTTCTGGGAATTGAGAGGAGCAGGGTATCCTCGCGCCGCCGTTCCCGCCACCGCTAGCTTCGCGCCTGCTTCCCAGCCAGGAATTTGTGACCGCGACTCGGGCGCTGAGGTCCTCAACCTTCATCCACTATCGACTGCCGCAGCTCCGGCCCCAAGGCGCTGCAATTCTGAAGTGACCCCCATCACTGTGACCGCTCTGAATGTCATCTAACTTCTCGGACATAAAGTAGTACCTCGACTCCCGCCGCGGGAGCGAGATTCGGGGAGGAAGGTCGTTATGAACGTCACTCTTTCCATCATCAAGGCCGATGTGGGCTCGGTGGGAGGCCACACGAAACCTTCTCTAACCATGCTCCGGGAAGTGGAGTCGCGGCTGCGCGATGCCGTCCAACTTGGCCTGGTTCTCGACGGCATGGTCACCTACACCGGCGACGATATCGCGATCCTCATGAGCCACCAGCACGGGGCGGGCAGCGCGGAGATCCACCGCTTTGCCTGGGATTGCTTCCTGGCCGCCGCCGAGGAAGCCAAGCGCGCGGGCCTTTACGGAGCGGGCCAGGATCTGCTGGTGGATGCTCCTTCGGGCAATGTTCGCGGAGCCGGCCCGGCGGTGGCGGAGATCGACTTCGTTCGCGATCCCCGCGGCAAGGACCGGCCGGCTGAGGCGTTCCTGGTCTTTGCCGCGGATAAGTGCGGTCCCGGTGCCTACAATTACCCGTTCTACTCGGTGTTCTGCGATCCCATGCACAACGGTGGCCTGCTGCTGAGCCCCAAGCTGCACCAGGGCTTTACCTTGACCATCCTTGACATGGATCACAAAGATCGCAACGGCGAGCGAAGCGATAGAGTGATCAAGCTCGATGTTCCGGAGCGCGCCTGGGACGTGGCTTGCCTGTTGCAAGACCCCGATCGCTTCGCCATTGAAGCCATCCACTCGCGCTACCGGCCCGAGGAACAGATTGTTTCCGCCTCTGCCACGCGCTTGCACAACATCGCGGGCAAGTACACGGGCAAAGATGACCCGGTGGCCCTGGTGCGCACGCAGGGGATCTTCCCCGCGCCAGAAGAGCTGGTCGAGCCCTTCATGCTGGGGCATTTTGTCTCTGGCGATTGCCGCGGATCGCACGTGATGCCAATGATGCCGGTGGCCATAAAAACCGCGGTCGCAGGCGCGTTCTGCCTGCCGCTGGTCTCCTGCATGGCCTTTTCCATGGACGCGGCGGGAATGTTCACGCAGGAAGCCGTGGATATGTTCGGCAATGTGGCATGGGACGCCACTCGGCTAAAGGTGCAGCAGAAGGCTGATGAATGGCGGCGGCAGGGTTTCCTGGGGCCCACCATGGCATCGCACGCGGAATTGACCTACACGGGCATTGTGGACACGCTGGCGGCGCTGGAGCACGAATTTACCCTGCGCCGGGAACTGGTCCCGGCTTTGGCAGCGTGAGATTTAGGATTGCAGGGCAGACGCCCCGAGCTGGAGTGGAAAAAAGATTGGGAGTGGGCTCGGCATTCTGCCGTCGCCCACTCCCGAAGTCTGTCGAGCACCGTTTGTCCCGGCGCCATGCCCCGCGAGGCTCATGGTCGTTGGTCCTTAGTTAAAAAATGCTAGCGACCAACGACCACCGGCCGATGTCAGTGGACCATCGGCAGCGCGTGCTGATACTCATGTGCCTCAACCTCGCGCACCAGCTTGGACATGTTGGGCGTGCTGGCCACCAGTTCCGTGTGGTTGCGCAGGATGACGCCGAGCATTTCCTTGCCGAACTCGTCCACTTCGAACACCCAGCTCAGATCCACCTGCAGGTGTTTGGTGTACTGAATAGCGCGCACCGATTCCCAAACCTTCGCGAGTTCCGCCGCTTCGGGCTCGAAGAGTCGGCCTTCCAGTTGAAGAGTCACTAACCCAGGATGCTGTGTTGTATGGATCGTTAGCATACTCGCATCTCCTTCCCCCCGCGCTTCAGCCTGATTCAGAGCACTCCAGCAAGTCAGCAATTCCCCTAAAATGGGCAGGGCGCGTCCTCCGGTTTCCCTGGCAGAATGCGTTTGAATGGGAAAAATAGCAATGGAACAGAAGAGAGCGCTTGAACTGGGATAAGAGCGGCGGATTGTGAACCAATCAAGTCTTTCACGGGACACCCGCTTCCACCCGGCGGCACCTTCACCTCAAAACCACACCATGCGTTTTCGGAGTTCATGCTCGCCGGGCGCACCGGAATCAAATACCCGGTCCCGATCCATTATTTCCACACCACAATCATGCTAGGTTAATTTCTCCGCTGATTGCAGTGACTGGAGTCACCTCCATCGGCAACCGCCGCAGGCAACCTTTTTCTTTACCGTTGCAGTCTTCCGCAGCCGGTTCAGAGCACGTTTCGGCTGGGGGGCCTTGACAAGCACGCCGGTTAGCATCACGATTCGCTTGTTCAGGGCGGAACCGCCTCCGGCAAGTTGGAGCACGCACCGGGAGGGTTCCACCAGCGCTGCCATCGTCTCTGTTTCCGGTCTTCCATACGAGGCTTTTCGAGCCCCACTGAAACGCCGCAAAGGAGGATGCCATGCCAGGCAGAAGGATTGCGGAACTACTTACCACCCAGCACATCCCCTATTCGTTAATTAACCATGACAAGGCCTACACCGCCTGCGAGATCGCGAGCCGATCGCACGTGCCCCCGCAGGAACTGGCAAAGACCGTGATCGTGAGGCTGGACAACCAACTGGTAATGGCAGTCGTGCCCGCCTCGCATCATGTCAACGTGGCCGCCCTGGCGGCCGCTACCGGGGCGGGAACCGCCAGACTGGTGCACGAAGCCGATTTCAAACGGCGCTTCCCCGACTGCGAGGTCGGGGCCATGCCGCCGTTCGGCAATATGTACGACATGCCGGTGATCGTCGACGAGAGCCTGACCAAGGACAAGGAAATCGCCTTCAACGCCGGCTCACACGAAGAACTGGTGCGCATGTCCTACGAGGACTTCGCCAAGCTGGTGAAGCCGAAGGTGCTCAAGTTCGCCACCGAGGGCGGACAAGCCTACACCTTCGATGACCGGCTCTGGTAGAAAAACCTTTTACCGCAGAGGGCGCAGAGGGAAGCGCGGAGGACGCAGAGGGGAATCCAACGCGAAGACGCTAAGGCGCGAAGGAAGATGATGGGTGCCCCGAGAAGGATTGTGGAATAGGTTTTTAAACTCCCTATCTTGATCTTGCCTCGTCTCGCGCCTTCGCGTTTAAGAATTCCTCTGCGTCCTCTGCGCTTCCCGCTGCGTCCTCTGCGGTAAGAAGGTTTTATGCTGCCTTGCGGGCGCGCTTGGCGGCCCTTTTGCGGGGCGCGTGGTCCTGTTGGGCATGTGCTTCGGACGCTTCCTGCGCCGCCTCGACGCGCTGCGGAGGATTTTTCTCCATCTGGGCCAAGCTTTGCTTGAGCGCGGCCATCAGGTCAGCCACGGGCTGCGGCTTGGGCTTCTCGACGGCGGTCACTTCCTTGCCTTCCAGCTTGGCCTCGATCAGCTTCTTGATGTTGTCCTCGAAGGTGTCGTGATACTTCTCCGGCTCAAAGGGCGCGGCCAGTGCCTCGATCAACTGGTGCGCGATCTTGACCTCGGCTTCCTTGAGCTCGGCGTGCTCTTCCCCGAAATGCTCGAGCCGGCGCACCTCGTTGGCGTAGTACATGGTGTGGAGCATCATCCCGTTCTCATAAGAGCGCAGGATTACCGTGTACTCGCGGTTGTGCATGGTCAGCTTGGCGATGGCGAAATAATTCGTGGTTTCCAGCGCGCGTGCCAGCAGCGCGTAGGGGCGGCGTCCAGCCTCTTCGGGGACCATATAGTAGGAAGACTCGAAGTAAATGGGGTCCACGTCATCGGCCTTCACGAACTCCAGGATCTCCATGGCCTTCGAGGTCTTCGGCTCGACCTTTTTGATCTCCTCGGGCTCGATGACTACGTATTGTCCCTTGCGCCATTCGTAGCCCTTGACGATTTCATCGTGGCCCACCACCTTGTTCTCTTGCGGACAGATGAGTTGCTGCTTGAGCCGCGCATGGTCGTCGCGATGCAGCATGTGGAAGCTGATCCGTTCGCCGCGCGCCCCCGAGAACAGGCGCACCGGCATGGAGATCAGGCCAAAGGTCAGATAGCCGGTCCAGACCGAAGCAGGCATGGAATTCACCTTTTTGCGCCCGCCAGAGCTATGGGGCGCCGGCAGTCAGAGGTTCCTCTCTGCCGCCGCGGATGGTAGGATGCGCTCGGTCCATCACTGTGCTGCCGGCCTTCACATTCGCGACCGCGTTGCTGCCCGCCGACGATCTATCCCGGCGGGCGCTGCAGGCTGCGCTGGTGACCATAGTTTTTGGTCTGCTGGCTTACCGCGCGCGCTCGGTAGACCGCTCCGGGGCGGTCGCGGGCGCGCTCGTCTCGTTCCTTCTTTACTTCAGCCTTGGTCCGGGCGCGTTCGTCGCGTTAATGACCGTGTTCGTCATTACCGTGATTACGACCAAGCTAGGCTATGACCGCAAACGCAAACTTGGGCTGGCCGAGCGGGTCCGGGGACGAAAAGGGACGCAGGTACTGGCGAATCTAGCCGTGGCCGCGGGCTTTGGCGTGGCGGCCTGGGCGCTGCATCGTCCCGAGTTCGTCCTGGCTGCCGTAGCCGCGCTGGCCGAAGCCGCGGCGGACACGGCTTGCAGCGAGATCGGACAGGCGTTCAGCAACCGCGCGTACCTGATCACCAGTTTCCGCCGCGCGGCGATCGGAACCGATGGCGGCATCAGCGCGATCGGAACCGCGGCGGGGGGCGCGGCGGCTCTCGTCGTCGCCGGGGTGGCAAGCAGTATGCACCTGATTCCACGACACTGGCTGGCGGCATCGGCGGGCGCAGGCATGATTGGCAGCTTCATCGACAGCCTGCTAGGCGCGACCTTGCAGCAGAAGCGCCTGCTGACCAACAGCGCGGTGAATTTTCTCAGCACCACCGCGGCTGCCGGAATCGCGCTGCTGCTGGCGTGGCGATGACAAAAACCTCAGCCAATGGCCTCGACATCGCTCCGTCGAAAACTCATCCCACATCTGCCAAAACCGGGCAGATGTGGGGCACCCCTCTCAGAACTTCTCCGCCGTGATGCGCTCGGCTCCGCCCATGTAGGGCCGCAGCGCCTCGGGAATGAGCACGCTGCCGTCAGCCTGCTGATAATTTTCCACGATCGCCACCCAGGTGCGGCCCACGGCCAAGCCGCTGCCGTTCAGCGTGTGCACGTAATCCGTCTTGCTCTTGCCTTCCGGGCGGTAGCGAATGTTGGCGCGCCGGGCCTGGAACGACTCGAAATTCGAGCACGATGAGATCTCGCGGAACAGTCCCTGCCCCGGCAGCCAGACTTCCAGATCGTAGGTCTTGGCCGACGAAAATCCCATATCGCCGGTGCTCAGCAGTATCACGCGATAGGGCAGACCCAGCTTCTGCAGCACCACCTCGGCGTCGTGCGTGAGCTTTTCGTGCTCGGCATAGGACTCCTCGGGCCTGGCGAACTTGACCAACTCGACCTTTTGGAACTGGTGCTGGCGGATGATGCCGCGCACGTCTTTGCCATACGAACCGGCTTCGCTGCGGAAGCATGGTGTATACGCAGTGAGCGAGATGGGCAGGCGCGCCGCCTCGATCGTCTCGTCACGATACAAATTTGTCAGTGGCACTTCGGCGGTCGGGACCAGATACAGGTTCTTTTCGCCGAACGGCACCTTGAAGAGGTCCGTCTCGAACTTCGGCAACTGCCCGGTGCCATACATCGAATCGGCGTTGACCATGTAAGGCGGCAGGACCTCGGTGTACCCGTGCTCTTTGGTATGCAGATCGAGCATGAAGTTGGCGAGCGCCCGCTCCAGCCGCGCTCCCAGCGCCCAATAGACGGCAAAGCGCGCGCCGGTCAGCTTGGCGGCGCGTTCCAGGTCGAGCACGCCCAACTGCTCGCCGAGTTCCCAGTGCGGCTTGGGCTGAAAGTCAAACTGCGGCGGCTCTCCCCAGCGGCGGATTTCCACATTGGCGCGTTCATCGCAGCCGACCGGGACGGAATCGTTCGGCAGATTCGGGATAGTGTCCAGAAGATCCTTGAACTCCAATTCTATTTTCTTAAGCCCTGCGTCTTGCTGACAAATAAACGCGTCTTCCGCGGCAACAACATTGCGGCGCGACGCGAGCTCGCTTTCCTCACCCGGCGTTAGGATTCCTTTCTTCTGCTTCTGAATCAGCTTGCCGATCAGTTCCGATTCCTGCTTTTTTCTGTGGCGCGAAGACTCAACAGTTTGAAGGCTGGACCGTCGGAGATTGTCCAGATCGCGGAAGCGGCCCAGCACCACGACGGGATCCATGCCCCGCTGGCGCAGTTTCTCTTCGACCAGGTCCAGATGTTCACGTACGAATGCGAGGTCTAGCATAAGAAAGGAAGTGTAAACCTTGCGCCGTCCTCCGTGCTCCGTTTTCCGTTTCCCGTTACCGATCATCCCACAAAGAAATTGTCATCCTGAGCGAAGCGAAGGACCTGCTCTTGGTAAACCGGTGCAAACAGCAGGTCCTTCGCTTCGCTCAGGATGACAATTCATTGGCGGGGCTGAAGGAGAACGTAATTCGGTACACTAAATGACGATGAGCAAGCCAACCCATCGCGGCTTCGGCGGCGACACCGATCTGAGCGTCAGCCTGTGCGGCATCACGCTGAAGAATCCGATTATCGCCGCCAGTGGTACCTTCGGTTACGGAGTGGAGTTCGAGGAACTGGTCAACTTGGAGCGGTTGGGCGGGCTGGTGACCAAAGGCGTCTCCAAGGAACCGATGCCCGGCAACCCCCCGCCGCGCCTGTTCGAGACCGCCGCGGGCATGCTGAACGCCGTGGGCTTGCAGAACATCGGCGCGCGCGCCCTGGTTGCGGACAAGCTGCCGCATCTGCGCAAGCTCAAGAACGTGGTCGTGTTCACCAACGTCTACGGCTACTGCCGCGAGGACTTCGAGGAGACCATCCGTATTCTGAACGACGCCGAGGGGATCGCCGCCTATGAACTGAACGTTTCCTGCCCCAACGTGAAACATGGCGGGATGACGTTCGGCGCCGACCCGGCGCTGCTGCAAGAGGTGGTCAGCGCCTGCAAGAGCGTGGCTGCGCGGCCGGTGATCGTGAAGCTTTCGCCCAACGTGACCAGCATCTCGCAGATGGCGCAGGCCGCCGAGAGCGCGGGCGCGGATGCCATCTCGCTGGTCAACACCTTCCTGGCCATGGCAATTGATCCCGAGACGCGGCGCCCGCGCATCTCCAATGTGAAGTGTGGGCTGTCAGGACCGGCCATCAAACCCATCGCGGTACGCATGGTGTACGAAGCCGCGCAGGCGGTGAAGATTCCCGTGATCGGCGTGGGCGGCATCAGCACCGCGCCGGACGTGGTCGAGTTCCTGCTGGCCGGGGCCACCGCCGTCGAGGTCGGCACCGCCAGTTTCTGGGATCCCTGCGCCACCGAGAAGCTCGTCGATGCCTTGGAGAGCTGGTGCGTACAGCACCGCATTGCCAAGATCTCGGAGCTGACGGGGGGGATGATTCTCGACTGAGTTCTCCATGGACCTGCGCCCACCCGAAGAGACATCGGGTAGTACACAAGTGAGCAAATATCTTCGCTCCTATTGCTCACTCAGTTAAGAATATGCTTGGAACTATAGGGTAAATAAACTCTCTGATGTTGAACCTTTTTACCCCTTGCTGAAACTGCTTTCCTTTAGCCGGCCCTACCTGCGCAACCCGAGCTGTTGCAAGTCACTGATTATGAAGCAGAAGCAGCCCACGGGCGTGGAGGCACTGAATTCTGCTTTGGTCATTCATCTGCAGAGTTCTACGCCGTAATGGCCAACACGCAGCACCCCACAAACCTGCCGCCCGAGCCGATTTTCTTCGGCAGCTCGCAAGCGATGCAAATGGTCCGCAGCCAACTCAACCGGCTGGCCGGTGCCAACATGCCGGTGTTCATTCATGGCGAGAGCGGCACCGGCAAGGAAGTCCTTGCCCGCCTGATGCATATCCACTCCCCATGGAGCGAAGGTCCGTTCGTCAAGGTGAGCTGTCCGGCAGTTCCGGGCAGCCTACTGGAAAGCGAACTGTTTGGCTATGAGCCCGGCGCCTTTACCGGCGCTTTCAGCACCAAGTCGGGGCGTTTCGAGATGGCACGCCCAGGCACGCTGTTCCTGGATGAAATCGGGGAACTGGATGCTTCCCTTCAAGCCAAGCTGTTACAGGTCCTGCAGGATGGACAGTTCTGCCGCATCGGAGCACTGACCGACCAGCCCGTAGAGACACGCCTGATCTGCGCCACCAATCGCAACCTGTCGGCGGAGATCGCGGCGGGCAATTTCCGCCAGGACCTCTTCTATCGCATTAACGTCCTGAACGTGTGGCTGCCGCCTTTGCGCGAGCGCCGGGAAGACATACCGGAACTGGCCGCCTACTTCATCCAGCTTTGCAACGAAAAATTCAGTTGCATCGCTAAACCGTTCTCGCCTCACCTGATGCGGTTGCTGCAGGATCATGATTGGCCCGGCAATTTGCGCGAGCTCGAGAACCTGGTGAGACGTTATGTCGTCTTTGGCTCGGAAGAGCCGATCGCCAGCGAGCTGCTCGGTCGCAAGCTGATCTCCCCGTTGACGGCCAGCCTGTCGCTGGACAGCTCGCTTTCGTTGAAAGAAATCACGCGGCAGGCGACCCGCGACCTGGAACGGCAGGTGATCCTGCGCTCGCTGCAGGCCCACAACTGGAACCGCAGACGGGTAGCTCTTGCCTTGCGAATCAGCTATCGCGCTCTGCTGTACAAAATCCAGAATGCCGGCATCTCTGCCAAGCGCTCGCACCGGAAGAAGCAGACCGAAGCCGATCCCGAGAACGGTGTTCCGGCAAGAGTGGCCTGAAAGGCAGTGGCTAGTGACGTCGCTAGTCACCGCTGTGCCCCGTTCAGCCTGCGGCAGAGACCGTTCAGTTACTCTCTGCGCCCTCCAAGCCGCTTTACTTCCCGTCACTTGCAGCAGGTGATAAGCTGCTCCTCACATCAGAAACAGGAGCGGTTCGTCAAAAGGCGCGGCTTCTGTGGGCCCAATGGCGCCAAGCACCGGGTTCCCCGCGAAGCGCCGGGTGCACAGCTCGGGTGAGCACTTGCTGAACGGAGTTTGATGAGTATTAATCTTGGTCTGGACATCGGCGCGGTCAGCCTGAAGCTGGCTGCCGTGGGCAGCGACGCCGATCGTCCTTTGCTGACTTCCCTGACGAAAAATTCGGATGCGTTCTTCGCCGCACCGTTCCCCGAGGGCAGCGCCGTGGCTGGCCTCCCGGTAGTCTTGTCACGCTACCGCCGCATCCAGGGCAGCCCCATCCAATCCACTTTCGATCTGCTGCGCGACCTCTATGAAATCGTCCCCGAAGAACGGATCGAGGGCATCCGCGTCACCGGCTCCGGCAGTCAGTTGATCGCCAAGATCCTGGGCATTTATTTCGAAAACGAGTTCCGCGCGGTGGCCAAGGGCATGCGCCTTTTCTACCCCGAAGTCCGCACCGTCTTCGAGATGGGGGGCGAGAACGCGAAATACATCCGGCTCGAACCGGCCAGCAAGAAGTCGAAATATCTCGGCATCACCGACTACTCCAGCAGCGGCGATTGCGCCGCCGGCACCGGCTCGTTCATCGACCAGCAGGCTTCGCGCCTGCTCTACAACGTGGAGGAGGTCGGGTCGGCCGCCTGCCATGCCAGCTGTGCCGCGCGCATCGCCGGCCGCTGCTCGGTCTTCGCCAAGTCGGACATGATCCACGCCCAGCAGAAGGGCTACACCACCGACCAAATTCTGCGCGGCCTGTGCGACGCCGTGGCGCGCAACTACAAGTCCTCGATCGTGAAAGGCCGCGAGGTGGTTGCGCCGGTAGCGTTCATCGGCGCGGTGGCCATGAACGAAGGCGTGCGCCACGCTCTCCAGGACGCGTTCAAGCTAGCGGACGGCCAGTTCATCGTGCCCGAGCTGTACTCCTGGATCGGCGCCATCGGCGCGGCGATCTTCGAGAGCGAAGAGATCCGCAAGCGCACCTTCAAACGCATCCACCAGTTGCAGCAACATGCCACCACGAAGCAACCCTTCGCCGGCAGCGATCCGCTCTCGATGGAGAACGTGCTGCTGCTGCGGGATTGCGTCAAGCCTGTGCATCTCCCCGCGGACGGCCGCACCGAAGCCTACCTTGGCATCGATATCGGCTCGGTTTCGACGAACCTCGTCTTGATCGACCGCGAGGGCAACCTGCTGCACGAGATCTACCTGCGCACCCAGGGCCGTCCCATCGAGGTCGTTGACGCCGGCTTGAAGGAGATCGAACTCCAGTTTGCCGACAGGCTGGAAATCATGGGCGTCGGCACCACCGGCTCAGGCCGCGAGTTGATCGGCGAGCTGATCGGCGCGGATACCGTGAACGATGAGATCACCGCGCACAAGACCGGCGCCATGCATGTCTCGCAGACACTTGGCATGGAACAGGTCGATACCATCTTCGAGATCGGCGGGCAGGACTCGAAGTT
This sequence comes from uncultured Acidobacteriota bacterium, assembly GCA_963837635.1. Taxonomy (GTDB): domain Bacteria; phylum Acidobacteriota; class Terriglobia; order Terriglobales; family Acidobacteriaceae; genus CAWINY01. The sequence goes on along the minus strand of CAWINY010000006.1, from coordinate 911,490 downwards.
CATCCGCCTCAATGACGGAATCGTGGTGGACTTCACCATGAACGAGGCTTGCGCCGCGGGCACCGGCTCCTTCCTGGAAGAGCAGGCGGAAAAGCTGGCCATCTCGATCAAAGAGGAATTTGCCGAACTGGCGCTGGCGTCGAAGAAACCGGCGAGGCTCGGCGAACGCTGCACCGTCTTCATGGAACGCGACGTGACCGCCTTCATGCTCAAGGGAGTCGAGACCGGCGACCTGGCTGCGGGACTGGCCTACTCCGTCGCGTTGAACTACCTCAATCGCGTGGTGCGCGGGCGCAAGGTGGGCAACGTCATTTATTTCCAGGGCGGCACGGCTTACAACGACGCGGTGGCCGCGGCCTTTTCGCAGGTGCTGGGCAAACGCATCATCGTGCCGCCGCACAATGGCGTGATCGGCGCCATCGGCATGGCGTTGCTGGCGCGCGAGCGCAGGTCGGAATCCGGCCAGCCCTCCAAGTTCCGCGGCTACGACCTCGGCAAAGTGGACTTTGCCACCCGCGAGTTTGTCTGCCACGCCTGCTCGAACTATTGCGACATGAAGGAGTTCGTTATCGAGGGGCAGCGCAGCTATTGGGGCGACAAGTGCTCCGACAAATATCGCAAGCGGGCCAAGACCGAGCGCCAGCCGGTGATCGAGGATCTCATCGAATACCGCACTAAGCTGCTGGACGAGGTGCTGGTATCGGAAAGCGCGCGACCACGGCGGAGTGCGGCCTCGTTTGTCCACGGCAAAGCGCCTGCGGCCCGCAACCAGAAGATCGGCATTCCTCGCACCATGTTCTACTTCGACCGCTTCCCCTTCTGGGGTACCTATCTCCAGGAGCTTGGGTTTGAAGTGGTGCTTTCGCCGCCCACCGACCGCTATATCGCCGCGCACGGCGACGAGTTGGCCATCGCGCAGCCCTGTTTCCCGATCAAGGTGGCGCACGGGCATGTGCAGCACCTGTTCGAGAAGGCAAGTGTCGATTACGTCCTCATCCCCAACGTGGTGAATGCGGAGATGTCCACCCCCCAGGCGCAGGCGCAGCCGGATTCTTTCCTTTGCCCCTGGAGCCAGACATTGCCATTTGTGATCAAGGCGGTGCCCCAGTGGGAGCCAATGGCCGACCGCCTGCTTTCGCCCACGATCTATTTCCGCCTGGGACGTAAGCACGCGGAAAAGGAACTGGCGGCGTATATGGGCAAAATGTTCGGCATCTCGCGGGCCGCGAATGCGCGCGCCACGGCGGCAGCCTATGCGGCGCAGGGCGCATTTGACCAGGCTTTATTGGAGGCCGGCGCACAAGCCCTTCGTCAACTGGAAGAGACCGGCGAACCGGCGCTGGTGCTGGTCGGGCGTCCCTACAACTTGTATGACCGCGCGGTGAATTGCGACATCCCGCGCAAGCTGCGCTCGCTTTACGGAGTGAATGTGCTGCCGATGGACTTCCTCGCGGTCGAAGATGAGGACGTCAGCGACGTCAACCCCAACATGTACTGGAACTCCGGACGCCGCATCCTGGCCGCGGCTCGCATCACGCAACGCCTGCCGAACGTGCATCTGGTCTATGTGTCGAATTTCAAGTGCGGCCCGGACTCCTATATCAAATCGTTTATCGACGAAGCCGCAGGCAAACCCTCGCTGGTGCTCCAGTTCGACGGCCACGCCAACGATGCCGGATTCATTACCCGGTGCGAAGCTTACCTGGATAGCAAAGGATTTCTGAGATGTCCCTCGGCCACACTCACACTCAGCGCAAGATAGGCCCCGGCCATCCGCTATACGGCAAGGTGGTGTACATTCCCACCATGTCGGAAGGCGGTCCCGAGGCGTTCTCGGCGGTCTTCCGCTGGCTCGGCATTGAGGCCTACCCCACGCCCAAGTCGAACGAGCGCACCCGAGAGTTGGGAGCCAAGTTCACCAGCGGCGACGAATGCTATCCCGCCAAGGTGACCGTGGGCGACTTCCTGCGCTGTCTCGAATTGCCCGGCATCAACGCGGCGCGGACCATGTTCTTCATGCCCACCGCCGAAGGGCCGTGCCGCTTCGGCCAGTACGCGCCATTTCTCAAGAAGGTCTTGACCCAAGCCGGCCACGGCGAAGCAAAGATCCTCTCGCCTTCCAGCAAGAATGGCTACAGTGATATGGGTGACGTTGCCTCGGCCTTCACTCGCGCCGCCTGGCGCGCCCTGGTCGGTGCGGATGCGCTCTATAAAGCTCTGCTGCGCACGCGTCCCTACGAGACCGAACTCGGCGCGGCTGACCGCTGCTATAAGAAATGTCTGCATGATCTGTGCACGACCATCGAGAACAGTTGCGCCGACGCCGGCTGCCAGCTCGGGCAGATCGTCGAATCGATGAAGCGCGGGCGCGAGGCGTACCGCCGCGTGCCCGCGGTCTACGATCCCGACGTTCCGCTGATCGGAGTGGTTGGTGAGATCTTTTGCCGCCTGAATACCTTCAGCAACGAAGACCTGATCCGCAAACTCGAAAGCTACGGCGCAGCTGCGTGGCTGAGCGACATCGCCGAATGGATCCAGTACACCAACTCTGAGCAAGTCCGCCGGCTAAAACTGCGAGGCAGGGGATTCTCCCTAGACATGCTCAAGACAAAGATCCGCTGGCACGTGCAGTCGGCGGACGAACACGCGATTGTCGATGTTTTTAAGGAAGAATTCGTGGGCTGTGAGGAACCCGATGTCTACGAGGTGCTGGATCTGGCACGGCCCTACCTGCCAGCCGAAGGCGTCCTCGGCGAAATGGTGCTCAGCACGGGCAAGGCTGCCTATCTCGCCAAGCATGGCGCGGACGGCGTAATCGACATCAGCCCGTTTACCTGCATGAACGGCATTGTCACCGAAGCCGTCTACCCCAAACTCAGCAAGGATTACGACGGCATCCCGGTGCGCAATTTCTACTTCGACGGCACCCAGTCCGACCTCGACCGCGACCTGGGCATCTACATGGAACTGGCCCGCTCCTACCGCGAGAGGAAGAAGTACGAACGCCGCTACCCGGCGCACTTCCCGGAAGCGGTGCGGCAGTGAGGAACCCTGGTGTAGTGTGGGACGGGTCTTCGACCCGTCCCAAAATGGTGGCGGGTCGAAGGCCCGCCCCACACGATCCCTAACCCTGAAGGAACCTCCCCAGGTAAAATCTTCTCGTGACCCAACGCCTCCTTGTGCTCACGCCCGGAGCCGACCAGCAGAACCAGGCGTTTCTCGACGCGGCTGCCAAGCTGCAACTCGAGGTCGTCTTCGGTAGCGAGTGCCCGCAGGAACTCCCGCCGCAATTCCGCGAATCCGCGCTGCCGCTTCGCTTCGACGACCGCGACTCCATTCTGCGCATCGTGGAATATGCCATGCAGCACCCGCTGGCGGCCATGGTGAGCGTGGGCGACGCCCCTCTCTCCATTGCCTCGCGCGCTGCCAGCATGCTTGGACTGCCCTGCCATCCGCCGCACGCCGCCGATGCCATGGCCGACTCCGACCGGCTTCGCGCCGCTGGCATCGTTCCCTCAGCAACAACCGCCGTCACAGCCGACGCGCTTGTCGATGGCGGCAAGCTTCGCGTCTTTGCGCTCTTCGATTGGGATGAGGACATCGCCGTCACCCCAACGCGCCGCCCTCCCGAGTTGCAGATTGCAATGGTGAAGAAGTTGCAGTCGGCAGTGCAGTCGCTGGGGCTTCGCCATGGCCCGCTGCACGCACACATAGCTTTGCGCGATGGCGAACCGGTTCTCTCGTCGCTCGCAGCGCGGGCAATTCGCGCACCGGCGTCGCGCGCCTTGCGCTTCCGCATCCCGCTGATTGCAGCTGAAATGTCGCTAGAGGAATTCGTGGTGAGGCTTGCCCTGGGAAACGACCTCAGTCGCATCTTTCGCGAGGACGCCGCCGCCGGCTATGCCAAGCTCCGCTCCGGCAGGATCACGCGCGCCCTCGCCGTCGATGGCATTCAAGAGATCGTCCACTCCTGCGGCGCAGGCTACGCTTTTGCCCGCGGAAAAGCGCCGGAAGAAGTGGAAAGGATTCTTCGAGAGGCCTCGGCCGCGATGATTTCTGACCCGCGGCAATAAGCTTTCAACGCGAAGACGCTAAGGCGCGAAGCCCTGATCGACGCAACGGCGTATTGATTCATGCAGCCTCATCCCCGCTTGTTTGTTCCCCGATATTCTTCGCGTCTTCGCGCCTTCGCGTTGAAAAGTTGGTGGAAGACAATCATGCATGGTCGTCTGGAGCTTCGGCGGGCGCCAGGCGGCGGGCGGCGCGCTCCCAGGCGCTGGTCTGCCAATTGTCGGGGATGCGTTCGTCTCCGATCCAGGGTGGCAGCTCGATGAGCAGGCGCCCGGCAAGCGCCGCCACGTAAGGTTCATACATGGCGCGCAATTCGCGTAGCCGGGTGTCGGCCTCGGGTCCATCCCGCAGCGGAGCGCCAGCCAGGGCGAGTTGCTGGCGCAAGCGGGCAAGCTCCGATTTCGGGAGTCGATCCGGTTGGAACCTGCTGGGTGGGGTGAACAGGATCTGCGCCAAGTCCACTGCTGCGTGGCGGGCCATGGCGAACGTGAGCTGGGCCTGTGCTCCCGACGCCCCGCGCACCCCGACGATCAGCAGCGCGCTCGCGTCCAGGATCGCGGTCAGCGCTCCCAGCCACGATTCGTTGTCGTGCTGCGACCGGAAGAAACACAGCACAGGATACGAGATGTGACTCTCCAGGACATCGGCCGCCCAGTGGTCCCATTGCAGCAGCAGAGCAGGGAGATCTCCAAGAGCCCGATTGCGTGCGAAACGGATGAGCAATTCGGAAGCGCTCGGAGGTTTGCCAGCACGGGCATCGAGCAGCACGATTGCGCTCTCCCGCCGCGAGAATGACTGGTACATCACCGGCAGGTAGCCAATCACCATCGCCAGGAACCCGAACCCCATGCCGCCCTCCAGGGCCGCAAGGAACCGAGCTACAGGCGCGTCAGGCACAACGTCGCCCATGCCCAGGGTGGTCAAGGTGCAGCCGCTGAAGTAGAGCAGCGTGCCAAAGCTAATAGATGGTTCGGTACTCGCCCGAAGCTGGCTGCCGGCTGCCCATTGGAGCAGGGAGAAGCCGAGAATCAAGGCCAGAGCCCAGACCACGAACAGGGCAATCAGCGAAAGCGGTCCGTAGAAGCTAAGAATCATCTCGCGCCGCTTAGGGTTGCGAATCCGGCTGGCAAGCGCTCGCACCGGAGCCCAGGTAACGCGGTAGAACAGGCGTGTAAGCCGCAACCTGCGCCGCGGACGGCGGGGCAAAATGATGGTTTCGAAGGCATCCAGCAGGACAACAAAGATAACTGCGCATCCGAGAACCGAAGTGAGCGTGTGCATTGTACGCGGGGGTTGGATGCTGTATCTCAGTCAAAGGCGTTGGGAATCGTACAATTCGCGGGCAAACCGCGAGACTCCGCAGCCCTCTAAAGAAAGAGAAGGAAAGGCTCGCTTGTAGGGAGGTACTATGCACATTCTGTGGTGGATTATTGTCGGCCTGATCGCCGGATGGGCGACCGGCAAGATCATGCGCGGTGCCGGATACGGCCCGGTGATGGATATTGTCGTTGGCATTGTTGGAGCCCTGATCGGCGGCGCCATCATGAGCGCCTTCGGCTTCTCTGCCCGCGGGGGAACGATCTATACCATTCTGGTGGCAATTGGCGGGGCCGTCCTGCTCACTTGGATTGTGCGATTGATCACCGGAGGACGGCGCGGCGGCGGTATGGATATCCGCAAGGCCGCCTGAGTAGTAGTGATTCGAGACTCATGGCCAGGGCCAAACAGGCATCAGCCCGATGCGGGCAAAGCCGTGATGCACCCTGGTAGTGAGCTGTCCCCGCGATTTCGTTGTCATGCTGAGCGAGACGGATCGCGCGCTTTTCGCGATACGGCGAGTCGAAGCACCTTGTGTTTTTGCTCACAGAACCGCAAGGTCCTTCGACTCGCCTTCGCTACGCTCGGACTCGCTCAGGATGACAGCGTTGTAGTCCCTCCATTGGCACTGGGACAGCTTACTGCCACTAAATTCACTAATCAGAAGGTAAACGCCAGGCCCCCACGCACCGAACGCGCGGCCTGGACGAGGTAAAGTGTGCGGCCGTCCTGGCCAACCACAGGAATGTATCCCTGGGCCAGCAGGTTGCGGATGTCGACCATGGCCTCCATGTGCCCGGGCAGGAAACCGGTGCCGGGGATTGGCTGGCGAACGAATACCGCGAGGTAGGGCTCCGCCATGCCGGGAGATACATTGAACCAATCCACCGGGGTGAGCGCGTTGGTGCTCGTCCAGCGATAGGAAGCAATCCAGTGAGTCCCGCAGCCGGGGATCATACCAGCCATCTTGGCCGCGACACTGTGCGCGCGCACGGCGCGCATGGCGGCAGGCGTATCGCTCCAATCCCAGCCGAAAGGCGCGCCGCCCTCCAACACTCCGCCGTAAGAATAATCGATGGTGGCGGTGAGATCGGAGGCAAGCTTGCGCTGGGCCACGAAGCGCATGCCCGTGGTGTCGAAACTGCGCCCGAGATAGTTGAAGGTCCCGGTGTAAACATCCGGAAGGTAATTGCCACCTTCGGGAGTGATACCAACTCCGGTAAGGGCCGGGTTGCTGACGATGTCCCGATACAACGCCAGCTGAAAAGCGTTGCTCCCGATCCGCTGGGAGAGGGAAAGCTCATGATGCTGCGAGTGCTCGACGGTCAGGCTCCAGTTGTTCAGCGCGACGCGCGGACTGCTCTCGCTGAGATCCGGGGGAGCCCAATCGAAGCCCTTCGCCGCTCGGAGGTTGGGCCGGGAGGAGGCGTAACTGTATCGGAGAACCGTGTTCGGCCCGAGATGAATGTCTGCCTCTCCAAACGGACGCAAGGCACTGACCATGTCCATGAATTGCACCGCCTGCAATTCCGTACCGGCCCGTAGATCGATGAAGTCCGCAAGGTTAAAACTTTCGGCCAGCGCGACAGAAAGCGCCTGCAGCGCGGCATTGCGCATGCCGAGTCCCGGGGTGGCGAAGCGTTGCCCAATGACGGTGATGTTCGATTCCGAGCCGTCGGCGTGGCGCTGAGAGTAGCTGGCACGCAGGAATGCAGCCGGAGAACCGGCGCCGTAATTCACGTTGCCATTGAAGGCCAGCGTGCTCGCGGTGAATAGCGGCTTCTCCATGCTAAAGGCGGTGTCCCCTGTGCCGCCATAGCCCTCCGCTTCGGAGCCGGCAAGGAAAGCGATGCTGGTCTTCAGTGCTCGCTCAGGATTGGTTTCTTTCTTCTTGGAAGCCGTGGCGAGCGCAGCATCATCGTCCAACACCCTGAGGAGCGGACGGTTGGCCATGTTGCGCAAATTCCACTTCCAGCCGTCATCGTCGTCGGGGCCGCGCCGGCGGATCGGCATTGCCTGCACGGCTTCCGTCAAGGTATTCAGAGTGACGTTGAGGACCAGATTCGCCCCAGCCCTCAGGCTGACGTTCTCACCGGTGGAGGGCAGAAATGACGGCGCGCTAACCTGGATGCGATACAAGCCGGCGGCAAGCTGGGATAGGCTATAGCGTCCATTCGCGTCGGTGAAAGCCAAAGCCGCCGGAATCGCTGTCGAGTCAAGCATCTCCACCGCCGCGCCCATCTGCGGCACCCCGGCGGAGTTGGTCACTACTCCGGAGATGGAGGCCGCTAGATTGGCCGCCGACGCCCGGAGCGCCAAAAGACACAGCAGCAAGAGCCATCCGAGTTTTCTAGCCATATCCCCTCCCAGTGGCTACGGACTGCTCCCTACTCCACGCTAAACTGAGCCGTCGGCGCAATGGTTTGCTTCGACAGCTTGTCATCCACCTTGATCGTCACCTGATACATGCCGGGCTCAAGGCTGGCCAGCGGCATCATCTTCTCCAGCGTGAGCTGGTCGCCAACGTTTCCCATCGTATCGGTCGATTCTATCGCGGAAAGCACCGGTTTGTGACTGACGGCGTTGATTACGTCGTATTCCACCGTTGCTTGGGGTTTATTGGTCTTCTTGTCGACTCCAAGGTTGTACACCTGCATCCAGAAGCCGATCTTCTGATTGCGCTGGAATTTGGCCGGCTTGCCATCCGCCGGTTCCACTCGCGGACGCACCTTGGTCATGCCAATCACGAACTGCCCCGCGCCTACATTCTTGGCGGCGACCTTTTCCAGGTCGTCGGCCAGGATGAGAGAGGAGGTCGCCAGCTTGTCTTCCTCGAACTCGGGAACCTGAATGCCCTTGCTCCAGGTGCCCACGCGGTCGCCGTTTACATCCTTCACCACCAAGTCGATGCGATATCGCCCGGAGCGCAGCGGCAATGCCTTCCAGTACACGGAGGCATGGTCCAGGGACTTCTCCAGCAGTTCGGCGGGAATATCCACCTGTACCGTATCCTCGAAGGTCTGCACCACCCGGCCGCCGATGCTGGTCACGCGGCCGAAGATATTCACCACTCCGCGCTGCACGCCGTCTTTATTCGTGAAGGTGATGTCCCGATTCTTCACCTGCAACGTGACCGGAACCAGCACCGTGTCCGAGGTGAGTTTGACGAAATCCATGTGCACCACGAAGGGCATCAGGTTCATGCTGATCTTGTGCGTGACCACTTCCTCGAGATCCTTGAACTTCACCGGCGGCGGGGCATTCAGCTTCGCGTACTGCTCCAGTCGGTCGAATTCCTTCGAAGCATTCATCCCGGAGTAGGGGCCGGCGCCCAGCGTTTCCATGCCCCCGACGCGGCTCGCCTTGCTGGCTAGACCCATCTCCTCGTACTGGGTCAGGCCGGCGCCGGGCACGTGCAGCAGGGCATCCTTTTCGCCGCGGTCCAAGGTCATGTGATAGTCGCCGCACATGCACGTGTCCACAAATTCGATGATGACTTCCTGGCCAATGCCTTCGATATTGCGGTAGCGCCAATCCTCGAACGGATAGGTGCTGGTGGTGCCGCCGCCCTCTTCCGGGGGCCGTTCATAGGTGCCGCCGCTGGGATGGGACTCGATCTGGTCGGGAGCGCCATGCATGATATACATGCGGCCGCGGTCTGTCTTCCAGCCCGGAATCCCGGCGGCGAAATGCTCGTTAGCGTAAGCGATGCGCCGGTAGTGTTCTTCTTTGTAGGCGTTTTCCGCGCTATCCGGATCGGGGTTGCGGCGCTGCCAGAATTGCTCGATGAAGTTGTCCCGCTCTTCGTCATTCGATAGCTGGAAAAATGTCGTCTTCTCTTGATCGCTAATGATGTATTGGACGTCCTCGTCCAGCCATTTCTTATAGGTGCGGCTCAGTTCTTTCTTGAGCGCTTTGGCGCGCTCCTTCTTCTCTTTGTCGGAAAGCGGCCGCTGGAGCGGGTTGGCGGTCTGCTCCTGGCTGGTCTTGGAGGAATCCACCGTCGCCGTGGCTGGAGTTTCACCCGACTTGTCCTGCGGCTTATCTTTATCTTGTGCCAATGCGAATGCCAGCGGCAACAACAGGGAGACAACCGTGATCAGCAACCAATTTCGGGTAGGCATAAAAACATCCCAGGAAATGTCGGCGAACTAGGCGCCTCGATTCTAGGACCTTACCAGGGTGAAGGCAAGATTGCCGTCCCCGGGCAAGCCAGTTACTTGTTTCAGATTTCCGCAAGTGAATAACTGTTGCCCGAAGTTCCAGGAACCCAAGCAGCAATCCCACTCCTGGGGGCTGATTTCAGAGCACGGCAGTGCTGTAATTCAGAATCTTTGCGCCTTTCGCGAGACTCCGCTGGCGCCCCCGTCGCAGGATCTTGCGGTTGTTCCCAACGACTGGGCTCCTTTCAACCCAGAGGGCTCAGAGGCAAACACAACGCTTTCAACGCGAAGGCGCTAAGGCGCGAAGCAGAAATGAGCTTTGAGATTCCTTCGCGCCTTCGTGCCTTCGCGTTGGATTCTCTCTTCCGCTTCCTCTGCCGCGGTGAAGGGAAACGGTTTCCCCCGTATAATTTACTGTAGTTTTTTCATTCTTCTGGCTCGAACGCAGAACTTGTCGAGTTTGCGCGCATGTACGAAATTGAGCGGGACACGGCTGAGGATTCATGACGACTGGGAAAAAGGTACTGATCAGCATCGGCGTGGTGATCGTGCTGCTTGCGATCCTCGGCTTCACCATCGAGCAGAGCCGCCGCAATGTGGTGGTCGTGCAGACGGGCGCGGTGAGACGGCAGGAGCTGAGCGCGATTGTCACCGCTTCCGGTGAGATCAAGCCGAAGACCTACGTCAACATCGGAGCCAATGCCTTTGGCAAGATCACGCACCTCTACGTTAGGGAGGGCGACAGGGTAAAGCGGGGCCAACTGCTGGCCCAAATCGAAAATGTTCAGCCCGAAGCGGACGTGGCGGCCACCCGGGCGTCGTTGCAGGCGTCACGCACGGATGCCATTGCCGCCGACGCCGCCGTCAACACGGCGGTGGCTAGTTTGAAGCATGCGCAAGCCGACTACGAACACGCGAAACTCGATTACGACCGCGCCGAAGCCCTGTACCAGCAACAGCTGATCGCGAAATCCGATTACGACATCAAACAGGCAGCTTACGATGGCGCTGCCGCCGGCTTGAACCAGGCCCAGGCAGCGCTGGCGCAGGCCAAGGCGCAACTTGCCTCGGCCAATCAGCGGATTACCCAGACGGAAGCCAATCTGCGCCGCTCCAACGACGTGCTGAGCAAGACGGAATACGCCGCGCCCTTCGATGGCCTGATCACCAACCTGCCGGTCCGGGAAGGCGAAACCGTGGTGATCGGCATCCAGAACTCGCCAGGCAGCACCCTGATGACCCTCGCCGACATGTCCATCATCACTGCTGAAGTGATGGCGGACGAGACCGATATCGTGAACATTCAGAACGGACAGCAGGCGGAGGTCACGATCGACGCCATCCCCAACAAGACGTTCAAGGGCATGGTCACGGAGATCGGCAACAATGCCGTCATACGCTCCACCGGGGTCTCCACTTCGCAGTCCACCACCTCCAGTCAGGAAGCCAAGGATTTCAAGGTGGTAGTCACGCTGCAGGATCCGCCGGAGAACCTGCGGCCAGGCATCTCCTGCACCGCCAAGGTCACGACGGCTACCCGCAACAGCACCCTGGTGATCCCGATTCAGGCGCTCGCCGTGCGCGACCAGAAGGACCTCAGGCCAGCAGGTGATTCGGCTGCCCCGACGGTGGAATCCAAAGGCGGGGACAACAAGGAGATCCAGGGCGTGTTCGTGGTTCGTAACCGGAAGGCTGAATTCGTGCCGGTGGAAACCGGCATCGCCGGTACCACCGACATCGAAGTGTTGACCGGGTTGAAGCAGGGGGATGAGATCATTACCGGCAGTTACAAGATTCTGCGCACCCTGCGGCCCGGCGCGAGCGTGAAGATCGACAATGCGCCGGCCAAGAAAGAAGAGCCGGCGTAAGCGTCAGGCGGTTGAGGATGTAGCGCCGGCGTCTCGCCCGGCGGGTCGCGTTCGCAGGCCAGGAGCTTCGCCGCATTGATTGAATACGCCGAAAGAGCCCGCCGGCGAGACGCCGGCGCTACACTGAAAGAATCGCCAACGGAGTTCATGATGGCAACCGAAGTGGCCGGAATTCGAGACGGGATCAGCACCCCGCCCGACTCGTGCATGATCTGCACCCACGACCTTTGGAAGACCTACGATATGGACCTGGAGCAACAGGTGCATGCGCTGCGTGGCGTCAACCTGCGCATCAATCGCAACGAGTTTGTCGCGGTCATGGGCCCCTCCGGCTCGGGCAAATCCACGCTCATGAACCTCATCGGCTGCCTGGATACGCCCTCCAAGGGCCGCTACTTTCTCAACGGCCAACTGGTCAGCGAACTCGACGACGATGAACTGGCGCGCATCCGCAACAAGGAGATCGGCTTCGTCTTCCAGACCTTCAACCTGCTGGCCCGCGCCACCGCGCTGCACAATGTCGAATTGCCCCTGATTTATGCCGGACTCCGCACGGAGGAACGCCTGGCGCGCGCCCGCACCGCACTGGAATCGGTCGGCATGGGCGATCGCTTATTGCACAAGCCGAATGAACTCTCCGGCGGTCAGCGGCAGCGGGTCGCCATTGCCCGCGCCCTGGTCAATCAGCCGGCGATCCTGCTGGCCGACGAACCCACCGGCAACCTCGATTCCCAGACCGGCAAAGAGATCATGGCCCTGTTCGACCGATTGCATGCGGACGGCAATACCATCGTGCTGGTCACCCACGAGCACGACATTGCCGAGTTTGCCCAACGCGTGATCAGCCTGCGCGACGGCCAGATCGAGGGCGACGTGCGCAAGACGCAGCCGGAGCCTTCCCCAGCCATCAGCCTTTAGCCATCAGCCTTCAGTTAGCTCAAGGGATGTGGGTGCGGGTGCCTGGGTGAAGGAATCCCCAGGTTAGCTCCGCTTCGCTCCGCGAACCTAGGGCACCCGGCCAAAACCTGGCAGATGTGGGGCACCCTCGTTCTTAGGAGAGGTTGAACCTAATTGTTCGCGCCGGCCGGGCGGATCGACCCCAGGGTTTTGTTGACGAAGAAACTGTGGTCGTACAGGTTGCGATACATGACGCCTGCCAGTTCAGCGGCCTTGGGGCCGAAGGTGGGGCGGCCGCCCTCCAGGAAGACCACCACAACGATGCGGCCATTCTGGGTGTTGGCAAACGAGGCGAACCAGCCGAAACGGGTGCCGTCTTTCGAGCATGTGCCCGTCTTGCCCAGCACCTGTTCTTCGCTGAAGTTGCCGCGCAGCCTGCGGGCCGTGCCATAGCGGACTGCGCCGTCCATGCCGGCGGCAATCTGCGGCACCAACGGGGCAATGTCCAGATGCCGCTTCACTTTGGGTGCGAACTGTGCAACCTGCTCCGGTGTGGTGGGGTGCTGCAGGTAGTAGAGTGTGCCGTCATTGGCCACGGCCGACATCAGCGCGCCCAACTGGAGCGGCGTCATGGAAATGCTCTCCCCGAACGAGCACATCTTGCCCACCCCGCCCAGCTTCTCGGCTAACGGTTCGGACGGGAATGTGCCCAGATGTTCGCCCGGGATATTCCAGCCGGCCAGTTCGCCCAAGCCAAACTGATGCGCGTAGTAGCTGTACTTGTCGAAGCCGAGCTTGCGGCCCAGCGCCTCGAAGTAGGCGTTATTCGAGTGGGCCAGGGCGGTGGTCAGGTCCATGCCCCACTGTCCGCTAAGCCGGACCTTGGTGTCCTTGGTGATCAGTCCCTCGCTCAGAGCCGCCAGAGCTACGGGCACCTTGATGGTGGAGCAGGGAGTCGCACCCGCCGACAGCGCCAAGGCTTGGTTGACCATCGCCAGGACACGGCCCGTGTTCGGGTCGATGGCCACGATGGTGCCGTTCATATCGCCCAGAGCGTCGATCGCGGCTTGGCGAACCACCGGATCTTCGCCGGCGGTCACATCGCCCGCCATCAGGTCGTTCTTGGCGAACGAACTGGCATAGAAGCGCTCGCCCGTGAAGTGACTCCGGCGACGGCTGTGCACGGTCACGCGCGTGCGCACCAGACGGGTGCTGTGCCTCATACGGCTCATCTTCCGGGTGGCCCGCGGATTCTCCGTGATCTGCGCCCTCCGGGAAGAAAACTTGCGGATGGACCTCGAGGAGATACTGGCAGCCAGCGAGAACGCCGCCGACAAGGTGACGATAACCACGAGGACGAAGATGGCGCGGGCTTTTTTCATGGACCAGTGACCCCTAAATCTGCCGGAGCCCCGCTGTGCCCTGTTTCACCGGAACCGCATGAACAGCGGGCTTTTCGAGGTGTCCGTGGTCGTCATCCTAAGTGAGCCGGACTGTGACTTTCAACTGGAAAAACACCTCATGTCACTACCTCAACACTCCTAAGTGGGGATGCAGCTACTTACCTCAGAGTTGCGCGGGAATCTTTCGTAACCTCCACCCTGGAATTTATGGTTGACGAGGCGTACTAGTCAAAATCGCGATTGGCTTTTGGCTCTTGGCTTTTGGCTTTGGATCTCGCGACGGTTTGGATTCTAGCCAATAGTCAATCGCCAAAAGCCAATCGCGATTCTCGTGAAATACTCCGCTCACTTCTGTCTTGCAACCGTTGCCAACTCAACACTGCCAAATGCCGGGACCATCTGCTATTATCCGGTGTCTTAGCGACAAGTCACTGAAACTTCAGGATGAGGGAGATTTGCCGAGTCAGCGTCAGCTCAGATGGGCTCAGCTTCGAGTGGGCCTGACCGTCATCTTCGCCAGCATTACCCTGGCGGTCCTCGTCTTCCTAATGTCCGGCTCCGCCGGTCCGTTCACCAAGAAAATCTTCCTGCGCACCTATTTTGACAACGCTGGCGGACTGCGCGTGGGCGCCCCGGTGCGGCTGCAGGGTGTGGACATTGGCAACGTCAAGCGGATCCACGTGGTGCCCGAGCGCAAGCCTACCCCGGTCGAAGTGACCATGAGGGTGAACACGAAATACCGGGATTTCCTGCGCAAGGACTCGACGGCGACGCTGGCGACCGCGGGGGTGCTGGGCGAGGCCTTCGTCGATATCGACAGCACGCTGGCCAAGGGGGGGCCGGCGGAAAACAACGATGAGTTGCGAACCAAGGAAACACCCGACATCCAGGACGTCGTCCGTGCCGGCCAGGGTAGCTTGCAGAACCTGGATGTGCTGCTGCGCCGCATGGATCACATCGTGTCGTTCGTCGAAAGCGGTCAGGGATCCATCGGCAAACTGATCTACGACGACACCCTCTACCGCAACCTGAACAGCTCGGTCAACGAGGTGCAAACGATGGTGTCCGCCATCAGCCGCGGCAAGGGCAGCATCGGCAAACTGGTGATGAGCGACGAGCTCTACGTCAAGGCGAATCGGGCGGTCGACAACCTGAGCGGCGTCATCGACCAGATCAACTCAGGCCAGGGGACGGTCGGCAAGTTCATCCAGGACCCCTCGCTCTACAACAATGCCAACCGGACCATCAGCGAGGCCAATCAGATGATGGCCAATATCAACGCCGGCAAGGGGGCGCTGGGCAAGTTCGCCAGCGACGAGGAGTTCGCCCGCAAACTGGACAACACCATCACCAAACTCTCGCTGCTAACCGACAAGATGGCGAGCGGGGAGGGCACGGCGGGCCGCTTCTTTAATGACCCTTCGCTTTACAACAACAGCAACAACTTACTGGTCGAGACGCGCTCGCTGATCCAAGCCATCCGCGAAAACCCGAAGAAGTACCTCACCATTCATTTCCGTGTGTTCTGAGATCAGCTCTCAACTCGCAACGCACCGCTTGAGGTTCAAGGTTTTTTCCAGAATCGGGGAGGACCTACGCGTCCGCGCCTCGGCCGCTCGAATTCGCCAGATGGAGACGCAGTTCGAGATCGCGGGTGTGCTCCTTCTCGAAGACAGCAAGCTCCTTGTAAAACGAGCGCAGCTCCGCATCGGGCGTGATCTCGACTAGCCGCCGATAAAACCGTTGCGCCGCAACCTCGGCGGCCAAGGCAATTCCCAGCGCATTGCGCGCCGGCACCGGCGTAACCTTGGCCTTGGCAATGGCAAAGATCTGGTTATCCAGCTGCGGCATCTCGATGACCTCGCGGACTTCATCCTCCTGGATCAAGCAGGTCTGCTCGCCATAGCGTTCGAGATAGCGGTCCTGGAGCTGGCTGCTGTGAGTACGCTCTTCTTCGGCCATGTCCCAGAAGACCGCGGCCATTTCGAACGATTCCGCATCCTTGAACTGGGCAAAAAGTGACGCGAACTGCTCATACAACGAGGCGTTACGCTCTTCCACAAAGATGGCGACGTGCAAGGCTTCCTGAGGAGTAAGCGAGCTGAATTCGCGTTTCATAGGGGCGCAGGAGAAGCAGCGCCGGGAAAGTGTACATCAATCCCTTGGAGGTTGCTTGCCTCAGTTCCGTCACGAGGCGTCAAAAGCGCTGTTCTCTGCCCTTTCGGCGGACTATAATGCGGAGTTCCCAGAAAATCCTGCCGGACCCGTGCTAAGGTCCGGCCCGATTTCGTTCTTCATCCAATCTGGTCACAATCCTTTCGGGAGGCAGAAGCATTCATGGCTCAAGAGGCAGCGACTCGCAATCGTATTGAATCCGACAGCATGGGGAAGATTGAGGTTCCCGTAAACGTATATTGGGGCGCGCAGACCCAGCGCTCGCTCCATCACTTCAATATCGGTCGCGACACCATGCCGCCCGAGTTGATCCGCGCCTTCGCCACCCTGAAGAAGGCCGCCGCGCTGGTCAATCAGGACCTGGGCAAGTTGCCGGCGGAGAAGGCCAAGCTGATCGTGCAGGCCGCCGACGAAGTGATCGCGGGCAAACTGAGCGACCAGTTCCCGCTGCGCATCTGGCAGACCGGCAGCGGCACCCAGACCAACATGAACGTCAACGAGGTGATCTCCAACCGCGCTATCGAGATCGCCGGCGGCCAGCTCGGCTCGAAGAATCCGATCCATCCGAACGACCACGTCAATATGTCGCAGTCGTCGAATGACACCTTCCCCACCGCGATGCACATTGCCGCGGCGGAACGGCTGCAGAACGCTCTGATCCCGGCCCTGGAGGGCGTGCGCAAAGCGATCGAGGCCAAGGCGCAACAGTTCAAGGACGTGGTCAAGATCGGCCGCACTCACCTGCAGGACGCGGTGCCGCTGACCGTCGGCCAGGAATTCAGCGGCTGGGCCAGCCTGTTGGAGCGTGACATCCAGCGCGTGCAGCAGGTGCTGGTCGGCCTCTATGATCTGGCCATCGGCGGCACGGCCGTGGGCACGGGGTTGAACACGCATCCCGAGTTCGCCGAGCGCGCCGCGGCTAAGATCGCCGAACTCACCGGCCTTCCCTTCCGCTCGCACCCCAACAAGTTCGCGGCGCTCTCGGCGCACGACGAGCTGATCTTCGCCCAGGGCGCGATGGAAACCATGGCCGCCTCGCTGATGAAGATTGCCAACGACATCCGCTGGCTGGCTTCCGGTCCGCGCTGCGGATTGGGCGAGCTGATTATTCCGGAAAACGAGCCCGGTTCCTCAATCATGCCAGGCAAGGTGAACCCGACTCAATGCGAGGCGATGACCATGGTGGCCGCCCAGGTCCACGGCGCCACCGCCGCGGTCGGCTTCGCCGGATCGCAAGGCAATTTCGAGCTGAACGTCTTCAAGCCGGTGATCATCTACAACGTGCTGCACTCGATCACCCTGATCCACGACGCCTGCCATGGCTTCGTCGAGTTCATGATCAACGGCATCGAGCTGAACCGCGACAAGATCGACTGGTACGTAAACAACTCGCTGATGCTGGTCACCGCGCTGGCGCCCAAGGTCGGCTACGACAAGGCGGCCAAGATCGCGCACACCGCGCACGTCGAACACAGCAGCCTGCGCGAAGCCGCGCTCAAGCTGGGCTATCTGACGGCCGAGGAGTTCGATGCCACGCTCAAGCCGGAGACCATGACCCACCCGTAAGCAAATTCTTACCGCGGATTCACGCGGATTGAGAACGGATCTAAGCAGAAAACGCGCCCAACCCAACGGGCGCGTTTTTTTGCTTGAAACAAAATTGTCATCCTGAGTGACACATGGGCCTTCGGCCCACCCACAGTGGTGCTGGGGCTGTATCTGCGCCGGCTGCGGTTAATTGACGAGCAACTGGAAACCGTCCATGGCATGACCGCGAAGGCCATGAAAGGACACGAAGATGCGGTACTGCGGCTGGCCGAAGTGCCCGGTTTCGGCGCGGACTCGGCGCAGCAAGTCATCGCCGAAGTGGGAGCGCGGGCGGCGACGTTCGACTCGGCAGCCCAACTGGCGTCGTGGGTAGGAACCGCTCCGGGGCGGGACGAAAGCGCCGAGCAGAACCACAGCAGCCGTTCGGCGAAAGGCAACAAGTATATGCGGCGGGTACTGACGGAGGTCGCGCAAGCCGCCGTGAAGACGAAGGGCAGCCCCTTCCAGGTGGTGTTCCGGCGTTTGCTGCCGCGCTTGGGCTATCGGCAAGCGCTTTGGGCCGTGGCCCACCGCCTCTGTCGCCTGGTGTGAAAGATTTTGCACGAAGGAGTTCACTATATCGAGCACGGTGCGCAACGCGATCCCAAGGCCCGACAGCAACGCGCTCGCACCCTGGCGCGAGCCCTTCGCCGCCTCGGCTACAACGTTGTCCTCAGCCCTGTTCCAGCAGACGCGTGATTGACAGGGGTGATTTTCGACGGAGCGGAGCGAAGGACCTGTTGGTGGTACTCGGACTATTGATTGGCTCCAGTGGGGCACGAATGTCATTCTGGTTGCGGTCGGGATTGCTGCTGTCTGCATTTATGGAGGTCAGCTTAAAGTCTTCAGGGAGCAGTTCAAAGAAATGCAGACGCAGACTGGGATACTGAACGGACAAGCTCAGAATGCTGCCACAGATGCGATAGAAGCGTCGCACAAGGTTGAGCGGCAATTGGGCATTGCGCAGCAGCAAGCCCAAGCTGCAAGGGATGCGGTTACACACAATCGGCCACAGATTCTTCTGCAAATGCCAAACGAGTCGAACGGCAATTGAGAATCGCCCTGCAGCAAGCCATTGCTGCTCGTGACCAAGCTGATGCGGCAATCAGATCCGCTCAAACGCTTCAAACTCAATTTCAACAAGGTCAGCGGCCATATGTTATTGCAGACATCAATCCTCGTCCTCTTTTTCCAGACAAAAGAATCGAAGCCACGCTTTTCTGGATAAATTATGGAAAATCGCCAGCACTTAAGGCTAAGCAGATCACGGCGATCTTTTTTGTCAAAACAGCCTTGCGTGAGGTGGATAAATGGTTTGACGAGGTAGCCAATAGTAGTGACTACGCCGCTCCTGAAAGAATCATCCCTCCCCTTGTCCCGTCTGACATGAAAAGTATCCCAATGGGCCTCGCGTTTTCGAATCCCCAAAGCGCCAAAATCCCAACCACGAAAGATATCGATTTCATTCTTGCTAACGACTTTTCCGTCTTCTTCGTGGCTCGTCAAGATTACTGGGACAGCTGGGGTACTCATTATTGGACACTTAGTTGCTGGTCCCGTTTTGCTGCCGGGGCAATACCCCAGTGCGACAAACACAACGAGGTACATTGACGCGACTAGCGCTAATTTGAGTGCAGTTTTCAAATTAGGACACCACCGACTGGCGCGTTACCCCTTGAGCCCCAATGACCAATGCTAGAATCAAAGATTAGCCTCCGAAGGCCCCACGACCTCGCATGGACCGCGCTTTTATCCGAAATTTCGCCATCATCGCCCATATCGACCATGGGAAGACCACGCTCTCCGACCGCCTGCTGGAACTTACCGGGTCCTTGTCTGCCCGTGAGATGGCAGGCCAGGAGCAGGTGCTCGACGCCATGGACCTGGAGCGCGAGCGCGGCATCACCATCAAGGCCCACGCGGTACGCATGATGTACACCGCCCACGACGGCCAGACCTATCAGTTGAACCTGATCGATACCCCGGGCCACGTGGATTTTTCCTACGAGGTGTCGCGCGCACTGGCCTCCTGCGAAGGCGCGCTGCTGGTGGTGGACGCCAGCCAGGGCGTCGAAGCGCAGACCCTGGCGAACTCGTACCTGGCGATCAACCACGGGCTGGAGATCATCTCGGTCATCAACAAGATCGATCTGCCCGGCGCCGACGTGGAGGGCACGCGCGAGATGATCGAGGGCGCCGTCGGTCTGGATGCAACCGATGCCTGCCTCATCAGCGCCAAGACCGGCATGGGAGTGCCCGAGGTGCTGGAGGCGATCGTCAAGCGCATCCCGCCGCCCAAGGGCTTGCCGCAGGCCCCTACCCAGGCGCTGATTTTCGATTCGTGGTTCGACCCGTACCGCGGCGTGGTGGTGCTGGCCCGCGTCTTCCACGGCACGCTGCGCAAGGGTCAGAAGGTCCGCTTGTGGTGGAACGGCAAGGTATTCCAGGTGGAAGCGCTCGGTGTGATGACGCCAAAACCGGTCGAAGTGGATCAGCTCGAAGCCGGCGAAGTGGGCTTTGTGGTCGCCAATATCAAGAACGTGGCGGACACCAAGATCGGCGACACCATCACCGACGACGACCGGCCCGCAATCGAGCCATTGGCAGGCTTTGAAGACATCAAGCCCATGGTCTTCGCCGGGCTCTACACGGTGGATTCTTCCGAACACACCGCCTTGCGCGAAGCGCTCGAAAAGCTGCGGCTGAACGACGCTTCGTTCTTCTTCGAGCCGGAAAGTTCGGCGGCGCTGGGCTTCGGCTTCCGCTGCGGATTTCTCGGCCTACTGCACATGGATATCATCCAGGAGCGCCTGGAGCGCGAGTACGACTTGGACCTGATCATCACCGCGCCCAGCGTCCGTTACCGGATCACGCGCACGGATGGGACCATCGAGGAAGTGGACAACCCCTCGAAATGGCCGGCGCAGGGCGAGATCCAGAAGATCGAAGAGCCGGTGATCCTGGCCACCATCATCACTAAGGAAGAGTACGTGGGCGCGATCTTCAAGCTGGTGGAAGAAAAGCGCGGCCGGCAGAAGAATTTCGAGTACCTGAGCGGCTCCCGCGTGATGCTCACCTACGAATTGCCGCTGAACGAAGTGGTGCTCGATTTCTACGACAAGCTGAAGAGCGTGTCGCGCGGCTATGCGTCACTCGACTACCATTTCACGGGGACATGGGAATCACCCATGGTGAAGCTGGATATTCTGGTCGCAGGCGATTCGGTGGATGCGCTCTCCATCATCGCGCACCGCGACTCTGCCTACGAACGCGGACGCGCGCTGGTGAGCAAGATGCGCGAGTTGATCCCGCGCCAGATGTTCGAGGTGGCCATCCAGGCGGCGATTGGGGCCAAGGTGATCGCCCGCGAAACCGTGGGCGCCATCCGCAAGAACGTGATCGCCAAGTGCTACGGCGGCGACATCAGCCGCAAGCGCAAGCTGCTGGAGAAGCAAAAAGCGGGCAAGAAGCGCATGAAGCGGATCGGCAAGGTCGATATCCCGCAAGAGGCATTCCTGGCCGTGTTGCGCGTAGGTGAAGACTCGTAAAGTTCTTACCGCAGAGGGCGCAGAGAAATTCACGCAGAGAACGCGGAGGAATTTCAATTTCCGATTTTCTGGTCTTCAAACAGTTTTCGTCTTGTCTTCTTCCTTTGCGTCCTCTGCGCTAAATCTCTGCGCCCTCTGCGGTGAAGAGCTTCTCCCAATCAGAAATCGAAAATCGGAAATTGAAAGCTTCCTTTCCGCGATATCATTTCCTGCCATGCGCTCCCGTGTCCTTCTCGTAGCGGCGATCCTGCTGCTCCTCCTTTCGGCAGCCTGCAACAAGCAGGTCTGGACCACAGCAAATGTTTCCAGCTATGTGGCGCAGGAGCTGCCCGATGGGTCGGATCGCAGACATGTCACCTCATTCCTCGACCGGCGTAACATTGAGCACACCGACAACGCGCAGGACATCGTCGCCATCTTTCGCAACAAGCCGTCAGCTACGGAGTCGGTCCATAGTGATGTGCAGGTCACATTTCACTTCGGGGCGGATGGCAAGCTGGTGTCGCGGAAGGTTGAGCCAACCCGGACAGGACCATGAACGATCAAGCCCTTCGCGAGCACGTCCTGTTTCTTCTCACCGGAGGCGGCGCGCACGCCAAGTTCGACGACGTGGTAAGAGGCTTCCCTGCCGTGTTGCGCGGCAAGAAGCCGCGTAAACTGCCGTACTCTGCCTGGCAACTGCTGGAGCACATCCGCTTGGCACAGGCGGACATTCTCGACTTTTGCACCAACCCTGATTACCGCGAGCGGGCGTGGCCCGACGACTACTGGCCGAAACGCGCCGTCCCGGAGAGCCAAGCCGCCTGGAACCGGGCCATCGCTCATTACCGGCGTGATCTCGCCGGGATCGAAGACATGGTGCGCTCGCACGACCTGTTCAAAAAGATTCCCTGGGGCGACGGCCAGACCTATCTTCGCGAAGCGTTGCTGGTGGCGGACCATACCGCATATCACCTGGGCGAGATTGTCGCCGTCCGCCGCCAGCTTGGCGCATGGGGTCCTGGCTCGTGAGGTTTCCGGCGCAAAATTGATTTTTCCTCTGCGCTCTTCCTCAGCGCCCTCGTAGTCTTCTGCGGTGAAAAGGTTTGTTCGCGTCTGCTGACAACCGATAGCGATTCTGCGCGACAATAAGCCTATGGCTCCGGCCTCAGCGGCGGCGATGAACTCGCGGCAGCGGATCGACCGCTACTTCGAGGTGTCGCTCTATTTGCTGGTGGTCGCCGGCTTTTCCCTGCTGATCACCACCGGCCAACTGGACACGCCCTCGGTGCTCTGCGTCTCCGTGGCGCTGGTCTTGCGCGGATATCTCCTCGCCAAAGAGCGCACCTGGAACGTCCCGGAGAGCTGGACCTCGCGGCTCACCCTCGCCTACGTCTTGTTCTACGCCTTCGACTACTTCGCGCTTTCGAAAACCTTCGTGACGGCCAGTGTCCACCTGTTGCTGTTCAGCATGGTAGTCAAGATTTTCTCCGTGCGCCGCGACCGGGACTACGTCTACCTGGGCGTGCTGGCCTTCCTGGAGGTGCTGGCGGGCTCGGTTCTGACCGTGGACACGCTCTTCCTCATCTCCTTTCTGGTGTTTGTCATCCTGGCGGCCACCACCTTTGTCGCGCTGGAGATGAAGCGGGCGGCGGCCCGGGCGCAAACGCAAGCCCGGGAAATGGAGCTCTCCGGCCGCCTGCCAACCCGGCTGACCGTCATGGTTTTCACCTTGGTGGCGGCGATCCTGCTGGGCGCGTCCGTGCTGTTTGTCCTGCTGCCGCGCATGAGCGGCGGATACATGAGCGCGCTCGCGCCGCGGGACCAGCTTCAGAGCGGCTTCAGCGACTCCGTGCAACTGGGACAGATCGGCCAGATCCAGTTGCTGAACACCCTGGTGATGCACGTGCAGCTCGTCGGCGAGCATACGCACCCCGGCGACCTGGCGGGCTTGTACTGGCGCGGGATTGCGCTGGGCATCTTCGACGGCCGGAGCTGGTCGAATCCAAAGCGCGACATGGCATTGCTCTTGGCCGACGGTTATGGCGAATCGGCTTTCCCCATCGCCAAGCTGTATCCGCCTTGGGAGGCAGCCCTCGGGACGGCACGGGTATTGCACTATCGCGCCCTGCTGGAGCCAATCGACACCAACCTTTTCTTCCTCGCGCCGCGGCCCATGGAACTGCTTGGCAACTATGCCGAAATCGGGGTCGATGACGGCGGCTCGGTTTACGACAATGATCGCGAACGGCCCATCACCCGCTACGAGGCTATCTCAAGCGTGCCGCTGCGCGACCCGAAGCGGTTGCGCGCCGCGCAAGGCCCCATTCCGCCCAAGATCGCCTTGCGCTACCTGCAACTGGCATCGCTTGATCCCCGCATCCCCGAATTGACCCAGCAGATCACAGCGGCAGCCGAAACTCCGTTCGACAAGGCCGCCGCTATCGAAAGCTACCTCTCAACCCATTACGGATACACGCTCAACCAGGGATTGACGATCCCGCGGGACCCGCTGGCTGAATTTCTCTTCACACGCAAGCGGGGGCATTGCGAGTACTTCGCCTCGTCCATGGCCGTGATGGTACGGATCCTGGGCATCCCATCGCGCGTGGTGAACGGCTTTCGCGGCGGCGAATTCAACCCTCTGACCGGCAACTACATTGTGCGGGCCAGGGACGCGCACTCCTGGGTGGAGGCCTTCATCCCCGGCGCGGGTTGGGTCACCTTCGACCCCACACCGGCTTCGGCCATTCCCGCGCCCGACGAAAGCCGCATGGCGCTGTACCTGGACGCCATGCGCGAGTTCTGGCGCGGATGGATCATCAACTACGACTTTCTGCACCAGCGCACGCTCGGCGCCACGGCCATCCACCATACCCGGCGCGGCGTGGATCGCTTGCGCGACTGGACCCGGCTGCGCTACGAGCACCTGCTGGACCTCGCCCGCAGAGCGGTTCGCGAAGTCAAGCAAAAACCGGGCACCTGGGCCGTGCTGGCTGTCGCGGGGATGATGCTGATTCTGTTCGCCGCCAATGTTGGCCCCATCCGCCGATTGCTGCGCGCGCAGTGGGCGCTGCGGCATCCGGAACATGCGCCTCAGGCGGCGGCGAGCATCTGGTATCTGCGGATGACCCGAATGCTCGCGCGCAAAGGCTGGCAAAAGCAGCCCGCCCAAACCCCCACCGAGTTTGTCGCGGCCATCGAGGATGACGCCCTTCGCGGCAAAGTGGAACGCTTCACGCAACACTACGAGCGCGCCCGCTTTGGCGATTCGCCCGAGGACGCGCAGCAACTTCCGGCAGCGTATGAAGAGATTCGCAAACCTTAGCTCCGAAATACCTGCCACCGAGACACAGAGAGGTAATGAATTGTCATCCTGAGTGACACATGGGCCTGCGGCCCACCCACAGGGATGAACATCACGAGCCCGCGAGGCGGGCGACTGAAGTTAGCCCCGGGCGTAAGCCTGGTGTAGGCAGAAGAAGCTCCGTGGAGCCCCACAGGGGCGACTGATACGTGATGTTCGACGGAGCGAAGTCGAGGCGACTGGCGGGCGTCTGAGCCCGCCGCCGAGATCCTGAGCGAAGCGAAGGACCTGCTATTCCTCCGTGCCTCTGTGTCTCTGTGGCAGGTTTTTCACTCTCTTCCGCAGTGGGCATCTTCGTATTGATAGAATAAGAAAATTGCATGCCAGATAAGAACCAACCAGTTACTCCCACCTCCCAAGGAAGTGCGGCCCCCAAGAAAATTGGCTTTGTCAGCCTGGGCTGCCCCAAGAACCTGGTGGACAGCGAGGTCATGATGGGCCTGCTGTCCCATGCCGGCGCACAGATCACGCCGCGGGCGGAAGAAGCCGATGTCATTGTGGTCAATACCTGTTCCTTCATCGAAACGGCCAAGCAGGAGTCGGTGGACGCCATCCTCGAGATGGCGCAATTAAAGAACAAAGGGCGGGCGCAGAAACTGATTGTCGCCGGCTGCCTGGTCGAACGCTACCGCGACGAGATTCGCAAGAACATTCCGGAAGTGGATGCCGTGGTCGGCACCGGCGAGCTGAATGATATCCTCGCCGCGGCAGGAATCGCGCCTCCGAATGTGGTCCCGTGCCCGTTCCCGATGCTCGGGACCCCGAATAGGCCGGAGGTAATTGTTTCCTCCCCACCCTTCGCTTCGCGAAAGGGTGGGCCACCCCTAGTTGTCGGGGATGTGCCGTCCCGACCGGAGGCCGCCGCGCGCGCCCAGCAGGGGCGCTTTTCGCGCGAGGATTGGGACGGCGCCGTCGCCGCCTTGCCGAATTATTTGTACGACGAGAGCACGCCGCGCCTGCTGGCGACGCCCGGTTATTCGGCGTACATCAAGATTGCCGAGGGATGCGATCATCCCTGCGCCTTTTGCATCATCCCGCAGCTGCGCGGCAAGTTCCGCTCGCGGCGCTTCGAATCGGTGATCGCCGAGGCCCAGCAATTGGCGCGGGGCGGGGTGCGGGAGGTCACGTTAATTGGGCAGGATACGACCTGCTACGGCGAAGATCTCGGTCTGAAGGACGGTCTGGCGCTGCTGCTGGAACGGCTCGCAACCATCGAGGAGCTGCGCTGGGTGCGCTTCCTCTACGCCTATCCCAACAAGATCACGGGCAAGCTGCTGGATGCGATCGCGGGGAACGAGAAAATCTGCTCCTACATCGACGTGCCCTTGCAACATGCGTCGCCCGCGGTGCTGAAGCGCATGAAGCGCGGCGGCGGGGCCGAGATTTACCTGAAGTCCATCGAAAAGATGCGGCGCACTATCCCCAACCTGACGCTCCGGACCTCGTTTATCGTCGGCTTCCCCGGCGAGACGGAGCAGGACTTCCTGCAACTGTGCGAGTTTGTGCGCGAGGCGCGCTTCGACTGGATGGGCGCCTTCGGCTACTCGGCTGAAGAGGGCACGGCATCGTTCAAGCTGAGCGAAAAGCTGCCAGCCAAGGAAGTCGAGCGCCGCCGGCGCAAGCTGATGCAGATCCAGAAGACGATCAGCCGGCGCGGCAAGCGGGCGCTCGTCGGACAGGAGTTCGATCTGTTGCTGGAAGGGCCGTCGAACGAAATCGAGCTGTTGTGGGAGGGCCGCACCCCGATGCACGCCCCGGAGATCGACGGCAAAGTCTATGTGAGCGATTTCGGGGATCACTCCGATCCCAAGCCGGGCGAATTCCACCGGGCACGGATCACCGCGGCGCACGATTACGATCTGGTGGCCGAGCTGATCTAGGCCGATCCTTCGGAGCGACTGCCAACCTTGAGATTTTATCCGTGCAGCGACAGCCAGATGCGGACGATTTGGTACACCACCACGAAGGTGCCGATGCCGAAGTAGATGTTGCGTTGGGTTTCCGTGGTCGGGGTGGCCGGCAGGGGCACGCCACGCTGGCGGAAGAGCACCACCAGCACCCGTTCCTGCTCCATAAGATAATCTGCGATATGCCGATGGAAGAGCAACATCAGCAAACCAATGCCCAAGCGGGAGAATTCCAGCAGCATGCTTTGAATGATAGGCGCGGTCCTTACAGATTCAATCGGGCGAATGTCTTAACGGAAAGCATTTTGCCGCTGATACACGCTGATCCATGCTGATTCTTGAGCGCGGGCTAACTGTTGTTTTCCTCGTTACATCAGCGTAATCAGCGGCTCTCCTCACAGCGGGACTCCCCCGATTCTAACCACCGGACTGCGCAAGGTATCGCACGATAACGCCTAGCACGGTCAGCACCGGTGCCGCATGCTACAATTTTCGTCAGCTCCCCATGAATCCTGAACTTGAACATCTGCTGGACCTGCAACAGACTGACGCCGAGATTTCGCGCCTCAATCAGGAAATTGCCGCTCTGCCCAAGCGGGTGGCGGCCATCGAGAGCAAGTTGGCCGACGTCACCGCCCAGGTCGAAAAGGCGAAGGGCGCCCTGAAGGAAGTCGAGGTCCGGCGGCGCAAGCAGGAAAGCGACATCCAGAGCCTGCAACAGAAGGCCTCCAAGTATCGCGACCAGACGCTTTCGGTCAAGACCAACCAGGAATACCGGGCGCTGCTGGACGAAGTCCAGTTCGCCGAAGCCGAGATCCGGAAAGTCGAAGACAAGATCCTGGATGGCATGCTGGAAACCGAGCAACGGCAAAAGGAAATCAAGTCCGCCGAAGCCGAGTTGAACGCCCGCAAAGCCGAAGTCGAGCAGGAGAAAGCCCAGGCGCGCGCCAAGACCGAAGAAGACCAGAAGCAGCTTGCGACCCTGGCGCCCAGGCGCAACCAACTGCGCGGCGTAATTGATGCCGACCTGCTTCGACACTACGATCGCTTGCTGAAACTGCGTGGTTCCGCGATGGCCGAGGCGGCAGACGAGAAGTGCACCGCCTGCCAGGTTATCCTCCGCCCGCAAGTGTTTCAGGACGTCAGAAGCGACAAAATCTTAACCTGCAGCTCCTGCAACCGCATCCTATATTTCGTTCCGCCCCAGGAGCCCGTGCTAGAACAGCCAGAGAGCGCCCCTGTGGTTGAGTCGGCGGCGGCAGAAGTCCAGAAAAGCTAAAGTAGCCTCCCTCCTCGCCAACAGGATGGAGGCCTCGATGTTTCCCCCACCTGTTTGCGGCGCGCGCGCTTGAATTGGAAAGTAAACCGCAGGAGGCGGCCGCGGAGTATAAGCTATTCCAGAGCGAAGCTTCGCCCGACGACCCTGGCAAGCAGGTGGCCCAGGCGGCGCTGGCTCGCCTGGCGCCCGCGCAATGACCCCACGAACTGAGACAACTAGCAAAGCGGCAAAGAAGCTCCCCGCATCTGCTCAAGACGCACAGATCGTGGGCATTCGCACTCCTGTCATCGCGGTTAGCCCGCGTGGGGCGGCCCGCTTGCGGCAAGGACACGTCTGGGTCTACCGCTCCGATCTTGGGAGCACGGAGGGTGTTTCTCCCGGCAGCCTGGTGCAGGTGCAGGACGCGTCCGGCCACCTGCTGGGGACCGCGCTTTACAGCAGCAGTTCGCAGATCGCCTTGCGCATGATCTCCGAGCGCGCGCTCACCGCCGCCGATTGGAATGACCTCTTCCGCCGCCGCGTGCAGGACGCCATCGCCTACCGAAAGCGCGTGGTGCGCGACAGCAACGCGTATCGCGTTATCTTCAGCGAAGCCGACTTACTCCCGGGTCTGATCGTTGACCGCTACCACGACGTGCTTTCCATCCAGGTGCTGACCCAGGCCATGGATCAGGAACCGATGCGCGAACTCATCCTCGGCGAACTGGAAAACCAGCTCGAACCGGCTGCGATCGTCGAGCGCGTCGAGCCGCGTATTCGCGAACTCGAGCAGTTGCCGGCGCGCGAGTCCGGCCTGCTGCGCGCCAAGCCTGGCATTTTCAATCAACGCGAAGCGCCTGGTGAAACGGAGAACGTGAGGGTGCCCCACATCTGCCCGACTTTGGCAGATGTGGGATCCAAGACTCCTGGGGATGAAGAGCCTGTCAACCAGGGCAAGGCGCTGATTGGAACGGAAAGCGGAGCACGGAGTACGCTCGCCAGCGTGCGCACCGTCATTGAGATGAACGGAGTGCGCTTCGCCTATGACGCCTTGGCGGGCCAAAAGACCGGGGCCTTTCTTGATCAGCGCGAAAACTACGCCGCCGCCGCGCGCCATGCACCCCGCCATACCAATAGCCGCGCGCTCGACGTCTTCTGCTACCAGGGCGGCTTTGCTCTGCATCTGGCGCGGGTTTGCGATCAGGTTACCGGGGTGGACAGCTCCCGCCCCGCGCTGGAAGCCGCCGAGCGCAATGCCGAACTGAACCGGGTCGAGGTCGAGTGGATCGAGGCCAATGCCTTTGACCTCATGAAAGACTACGCCAGCGCCGGCGAGCAGTACGACGTAATCGTGGTTGATCCTCCAGCCTTCGCCAAGACTCGCCGCGCGCTCGACACCGCTCTGCGCGGCTACAAGGAATTGAATCTGCGCGCGCTGAAGATGCTGCGCCCCGGCGGCACTCTGGTGAGCTGCTCTTGTTCCTATCACGTTAGCGAAGCCGAGTTTCTGGAGATGCTCGCCGCCGCGTCCGTCGACGCCCATCGGCAATTGCGCATTCTAGAGCGCCGCGGCGCCGCCCAGGACCACCCGGTCCTGCTCACCGTCCCCGAAACTAACTATCTGAAGTGCATCATCGCCGGCGTGGTGTGATGTGGTGTGAAGAAGATAACAGTAGCGCCGGCGTCTCGCCGGCGGTCGAAGGATCTGCTTTTCCACCGTTCCCGACTGCGAAACCTACTTCACTCTGTGTCTCTGTGGCAGGTTTTCTACTGAATCCGCTCGACCGTGTAATTCGCCGCGGCCAAGGCGGCGAGGATTTCTTCCACGTGCTCCGGGCCGCGGGTTTCCATCGTGAGGTCGATTCCTGTGTCCCCCAGGTTCACGCCAAAGTAGCTGCGGTTGTAGGCGGTCTCGACGATATTGGCCCGCCGCTCGGCCAGTATTCCGGTCAGCCGGTGCAGCGCGCCGGGATAGTCTGGCAGATGAATGCGCAGGCGGATGAGGCGGCCATCCTTCACCAGGCCGCGCTCAATGATGCGCGACAGAATGGTCACGTCCAGATTGCCGCCGGAGATGATCGCGATGACCTTCTTGCCTTTCAGCGACGTCTTGCCGTTGATGAGTGCTGCTACGCCGACCGCTCCGGCTCCTTCGACCAGCGTCTTCTCGCGCTCCAATAACAGCAGGATGGCATTCGCGATCTCTTCTTCTTCGACCGTGACGATCTCGTCCACGTACTTTTGCACCATGGGGAAAGTGCAATCGCCGGCGCGGCGCACCGCAATGCCGTCGGCCAAAGTGGAAGCTACCGGCAAGGTGACTGGTTGCCCTTCCTCAACTGCTCTCTGCATCGAAGGCAGGCGCGAAGTCTGCACGCCAATCACCCGGATGCGCGGGTTGATCTCCTTCAAGGCGCAAGCCATGCCGCTGATGAGTCCCCCGCCGCCAATGGCAGTGACCACAGCATCGAGATCCGGCATCTGCTCCAGCAATTCCAGGCCAATGGTTCCCTGCCCCGCTATGACTGCGTGATCGTCAAAAGGATGGATGAAGGTGAGGCCCCGATCTAGCGAACGGCGGCGCGCCTCGTCGCAGGCTTCGTCGTAGTTCGCGCCGTGCAGCACAACCTCCCCGCCAAAGCCGCGGGTGGACATCACTTTGTTGAGGGGCGTCGCCAGCGGCATGCATATCTGCGCGGGGATGCCGCGCTTGGTGGCGTGGTACGAGACGGCCTGCGCGTGATTGCCCGCGGATGCCGCGATCAGGCCGTGCTCGCGCTCTTCCCGCGTGAGGGTCAGGATGCGGTTCAGCGCGCCGCGCTCTTTGTAAGAGCCGGTCATCTGCAGGTTTTCAAGCTTCAGGAAGACCTGATTGCCGCTCAGGCGCGAAAACGTATCCGAAGGCGAGCAGGGGGAAAGGAACACGGAATCGCGAATCCGCGCGCGCGCCTGCTTGACCTGCTCAAGGGTTACCATTCCACGTCTCTAATTCTGAAATTGTCATTCCGAGCGAAGCGAGGAATCCCTATTACGGCGAGTAAGTAAAGGGATTCCTCGCTTCGCTCGGAATGACAAAGGATCTGTCCACAACGAATCCGATGTTTAAATCGAAGCGATCGAACTCTTCGCCGATCCCAGTACGCGCAACTCGGACCAGCCCTCGCCGGCGGCGTTCTGGTGCACGCGCACGGTTCGGATGCGGAACGGAATACCCAGCGGCGCATAAGTCGACGCCAGCAGACTCTCCACCTCGTTCAGATTGTGTTCCGCAAAAGCCACGATCGAAGGCCCGGCCCCGCTTAGGCAGACGCCCAGCAGATCGGGATGATCCAGCACCAGTGCGCGTTCCAAGCCCGGCACCAGCGCCTGCCGGTACGGCTGATGCCAGCGGTCGCGCAACGCCTCGCGAAACAGCGAGAAATTGCCGGTACTCAGTGCATGCAGCAGCAGCACAACCCGCTGCAGGTTGAAGACAGCATCCTCGCGCGGCAGCATCTTCGGCAGCGAGCGGCGCGCGATCCCGGTTCCCGCCTTTAGGTCCGCGTCCGGCGTCAGGATAATGAGGCTGACCGAATCCGGCCAGGGAAGCGATACGGCAGCTACCGATCCATCGGAAAGCTGACAGCTTCCGGTGAGGCCACCGAGCAGCGCGGCGGCGGCGTTGTCCGGATGTCCCTCCAGCGCGCAGGCCGCATTCAGCAAGCCGCGCGAAGGCAGCGGTCCCATGATGGCTTCGTAAAGTCGCAGGCCGGCAATGGTGGCGGCCGCGCTGCTACCCAATCCGGACTTGAAGGGAATCTCGGTCGTGACATCGACCTTGAGCGATGGGAACGCCGTGCCCCTCTGCCGTGCCAGAAAGCGGAAGGCCCGCTCGATATAGTTCTCGCCGGTGAGCTGCACGCCGATAAAACGAAACTCGAGCTGGTCCGTGTGTACGCGGTCAACTTCTCGGATGACGACCCGCGTATATAGCTGGACGGCAACCGCAAGCGCATCGAAGCCCGGCCCCAGGTTGGCTACCGAAGCCGGTACCGCGATCACTGCGCCTTGCAGTTCCATCCCCATCAGTGGACGTCCGAGATCGCCATCTCGCGCATGGCCGCCTGGTGGTACTGAATGATGAAGTGAGTATCCTTCAGCACATGGCCGGTCAGGATGCAGACCACGCTCGCCTTGGGATCCATTTTGCCCTCGCGCACCAGCTTGCGCACCCCGGCAAGAGTCGCAGCCGAGGCCGGCTCGCAGCCGATTCCGTCGCGGCCGATCTCCACTTTCGCGTCGCTGATCTCGTCGTCGGTTACGTCGATCACCGCGCCCTTCGTGTAGCGAACGCCGCGCAGCGCCTTCTTCCAGGATTTCGGATTGCCGATGCGGATGGCCGTAGCCACGGTCTCCGGCTCGGCGACGGGGCGAAGCTCATCCACGCCGGAAGCCCATACCCTGGCGAACGGGTTGGCGCCTTCCGCCTGGACCACGATGTAGCGCGGCACGCGATCGATCAGGCCGGCCGCATGCATCTCCATCAGCCCCTTGGTAAATGCGGCCGAGTTGCCCAGGTTCCCCCCGGGCGCCACGATATAGTCGGGCGGTTGCCAGTTGAGCTGCTCCATCAGCTCGAACATGACCGTCTTCTGGCCCTCGATGCGGAAGGGGTTGATCGAGTTCAAAAAGTACAGTGAGGGATCGCCCAGGGCCAGCATCTGCGCAAGCGCGTCGTCGAAGTTGCCTTCGATCTGAATGACCTCGGCTCCGTAGTCGAGCGACTGCGCCAGCTTGTTCAGCGATACCGCACCCGAAGGTAGATAGACTCGCGCGGCGATTCCGGCGCGGGCGGCATAGGCCGCCATCGAGCCCGCAGTGTTGCCGGTCGAGGCGCAGCCCACGGCTTTGGCGCCGAGGTATTTCGCCTCGGTAATGCCGACGGTCATGCCGAGATCTTTGAAGCAAGCGGTCGGGTTCCATCCGAGATGCTTGAAACGAATGTTCGGGACTCCGGCAAAGGCAGCAGTGCGGTGAGCCGCGACCAGCGGCACATTGCCCTCGCCCATGGTCACGACCTCGTCCGCGCCGTAGTTTCCGGGTAAGAACTCGCGGAAGCGCCACACGCCGCTGAGGTCGCGCGGGTCCTCGGACATGCGCCGCTGCAACCATGTCTTCTTCAAAACCGCGGCATCGAGTTTGCCTTCCACGGCGAATTCGAGCAACTCGCCGCACTTGGGGCAAGCCATCAGGCGGGCGTGAGTCTCAAGACGCGCATGGCACGCCGGTTCGCTACAACGCAAATAGATCTGGTGTGTTTGTCGATCGTTCATATTTCCCTTGTGGGGCCCTCAACGAGCGCGCAGCGCTTGTTGGGGACTTCTATCCCAGCATCGGCATGCAAGCCGCCGACTGCACCAGGAAGTCGAGCGATTCGAAATCCTGCAACGCGCGCTCCACCTGCGAAGCCCGGCACGGCTCCAGGGTAATCGCGAAAGGCAGCGCCGCCTTGGTGTAACCGGATTTCTGCAAGACGGAATCCACGTTGAGCCCGTGCTGGGCGAAGATGCGCGTCAGCTCGAACAGAATGCCCGGCTTGTCCTTCACGGTGAAGCGCAGATAGTGCGGCGCGGTGAAGTCGCCGGTCACCTCTTCGGCGGGGGCAATCGGCTGGCAATGCCATTCCGATACGCGGCCCTCCGCAATTGCGATCAGGTCGGAGACCACCGCAACCGCAGTCGGATTTCCGCCCGCGCCATGACCCGAGAAGACGGTTTCCCCGCCCCACTCGCCGGTTACCACAACCATGTTCTGGCTGCCCGCAACCCGCGCCAGCGGCGAATCCAGGGGAACCAGCGCCGGTTGCACCGAAGCCGACAACTTGCGCTCCTTGACCTCCGCACGCGAGATCTGCCGGATGGTTTGGTTCAGGTCGTGCGCATAGATGAAGTCCACGGCTTCGCAGTTGCGGATCGACTTGCAAGCAATCTGGGTGGGGTGCACGTGGGTGCGCAGGCCCATCAGCGCCAGGATGGCAAGCTTGGCGCGCGCATCGAAGCCGTCAATATCATCGCTGGCATTGGCCTCCGCGAAGCCCAACTGCTGCGCGTGCTCCAGCGCGGTCGCGAACGGCATCCCCACCTGCTCGATCTGGCTGAGGATGTAATTGCAGGTCCCGTTGAGAATGCCGCTGATCTTAAAGAGACGATCGCCCGCCAGCCCTTCCTGCAGCCCGGAGAGCACCGGAATGCCGCCCGCCACGGATGCCCCAAACAGCAGTTGCTTGCCGTGCTTCGCGGCCAACTGCATCAGTTCCGTGCCGTGGTGCGCGATCAACTGCTTGTTGGCCGTGACCACGGACTTGCCCGCCGAGAGCGCCTGGGTGACGAACTCGCGCGCCGGGTTGAGCCCGCCCATCACTTCGACTAGGATGTCCGCGTCCGACTCGAGCACCTTGCTGAACTCGTCGGTCCAGCAGACCTGCTCGTCGTTGAGCCAGGGCACCTTCTTGCGCGCGTAGTCCCGGTTGTAGACGTGGGTGAGGCGGAACCGGCCCGAAGGATGGTTGAGCAGGATGCGCGCCACCGGACTGCCCACCGTGCCAAAGCCCAGGATCGCTACCCGGCACACCGGGGCCTGTGCTCCTACCGGTTTCACACCGGGGTCCCCGGCAAGCGTTGCGCTTGCTGGGGTGGTCACAGCGGCCGCTTCTTTCGTCTCCATAGTTTCGTTTTTGTTCCGATCTAAATTCTATCCTGCATTCACCGGAAATTACTCAAGAATGCTTACCGCGGATTCCGCGGATTTGAAGCGGATCATGCGGATTCCTTTTAAGGGTTATCCGAACAAATCCGTCGGCATCCGTGAACATCCGCGGTAAGCATTTCTCAGAGCGTTGTGTTATCCCATGTCCGGCCGAATTTTGACCGGATTGAGGAACGGCATCATGTCGCGCAGCTTGACGCCGACCTTCTCGATCAACTGTTCCTGCTCCTTGGCGCGCATGGCCTTGAACTCGGGACAGCCTTTCTCGTTCTCCTCAATCCACTTCTTGGCAAAGCTTCCGTCCTTGATTTCGGCCAGCAGCTTGCGCATTTCCTTGCGCGTCTCGTCGTTGATGAGCCGCGGTCCCGCGGTGTAGTCGCCGCGTTCGGCGGTGTCGCTGACCGAGTAACGCATGTAATTCAGGCCGCCGCGATACATCAGATCCACGATCAGTTTCAACTCGTGCAGGCACTCGAAATAAGCGATCTCCGGCTGATATCCCGCTTCGACCAGCGTTTCGAAGCCCGCCTTGACGAGCGCGCTGGTACCGCCGCACAGTACCGCCTGCTCACCGAACAGGTCGGTTTCCGTCTCCTCGGTAAAAGTGGTCTCGATTACCCCAGCGCGCGTGCCGCCGATGCCCTTCGCATAGGACAGCGCCAGCGCTTTGGCGTTGCCGGTGGCGTCCTGATGCACGGCTACCAGGCAGGGTGTGCCGCCGCCTTCGGTGAAGACCTCGCGCACGCGGTGCCCGGGTGCTTTGGGCGCGATCATGGTGACATCGACGTCTTTCGGCGGAACGATGGTGCCGAAGCGGATGTTGAATCCGTGGGCAAACATCAGCATCTTGCCGGCCTTGAGGTTGGGCTCGATACATTCGCGATAGAGCTTGGCTTGGGCGGTATCGGGAACCAGCACCATAATGACGTCGGCCCAGGCGGCGGCCTCGGCGGCGTTGGTGGCCGTAAAGCCAGCTTTTTCGGCGCGTTCGCGGGCGGCCGGCCCGGTCTCGGCTACCCGGACATTCACTCCGCTCTCCTTCAGATTCTGCGCGTGCGCGTGGCCTTGCGAGCCATAGCCGATGATCGCGACCTTCTTCGCCTGGATCAGGCTAAGGTCGGCGTCCTTGTCGTAGTACATGCGAGCTGCCATGAATCTTTCCTTTCGTTCCGGGCTCGCGCTTTCCGCCGAGCCGCCATTCAAATTTGTCGTTCTGATTTGTCATTCCAAGCCGGAGCGGCGGGGTCCCCGAAACGCGCTGCGTGTTCGGAGGTGACCACAGCGAAGGCGAGAATCTATGCATTTCGATCACAACGAAAAATGCATAGATCCTTCGCTTCGCTCAGGATGACAATTCTTGCCTGGGGATAACTTCCAGCCAACCAATTACTATACCGAGTAAATCCCGCTGTCGTCCTCGGAAAAGCCGTTGACGACCGCCGGCATGCCCCCCGCGGTGGCCACCGCGAAGAATGATTTCGATCCGCGGCCCATGGCCACGCGCCCGGTGCGCACCATCTCGAGGATGCCATAGGGCCGCAGCACTTCCAGCAGGCCGTCGATCTTGTCTTCCGCGCCGGTGATCTCGATCATCATCGAGTCCGGGGCCACGTCCACCACGTGCGCGCGGAAGACCAGCGCAAGCTGCATGATGTGCGTGCGCGCGGTGGCGTCCGCCGTCACTTTGATGATGGCGAGATCGCGCTGCACGGCGGGCTCGTTGGTCACGTTCTGCACGTGCAGCACGTTGACCAGTTTGTAGAGGTGCGCCTCGATCCGTTGCGCCCCATCGTTGTCGGTATCGACCGCGATGGTCATGCGCGAAACGCCCGGTTCATGGGTATGGCCCACCGTCAGCGATTCAATATTGAAAGCGCGGCGGCGGAACAGCGATGCCACCCGGTTCAGCACCCCGGGCTTGTTCTCCACGTGAACAACCAATGTATGCAACATAATCCTTACTTCCCTCCGGCATGCGCGGGCTCGGGGCGGCGGATCATCTGGTGCAGGTCCGCGCCCGCAGGCACCATGGGATAAACCGAATCTTCCTTCTCGACCTTGAAATTGATCAGATAAGGGCCCTGGTGCTCGCGCGCCGCGCGAACCGCCGGGACCACGCCCGCCCGGTCCTGGACATTCATGCCCACCACGCCATGGGCTTCGGCCAGCTTGGCAAAATCGGGGCTGTGCAGCGGCGTGGCTGAATAGCGCCGGTCGTAGAAGAACTCCTGCCACTGGCGCACCATGCCGAGATAGCCGTTGTTGATCAGCGCAATTTTGATGTCCAGCTTTTCCTGGACCATGGTGGCCAGCTCGCAGGAGGTCATCTGGAAGCCGCCGTCACCGACGACGACCCAGACTTCCGCTTCCGGGCGCGACATCTTCGCGCCGATGGCTGCCGGCAGGGCGAAGCCCATGGTTCCAAGTCCACCGGAAGTTATCAGCGAGCGGGGTTGCTCGTGATGGTAGTACTGGGCCTCCCACATCTGATGCTGGCCCACGTCGCTGACGATGATGGCTTCCCCGTGGGTCTGGCGCCACAAGTCGCTGATCACGTGCGCGGCGTAGAGATGGCCGGTATCGGGCAGGTTCTGGATGTCGCGCACCGCCGCATCGCCCTTGAGTTGCTGGATATGCGCCAGCCACTCGGAGCGGTCGCCCGCCTCGATCCTGGGCAGCAGATCCTGCAGCACGCTCTTCAGATCGCCCACCAGCGGCAGGTCCACCTTGATGTTCTTGTTGATCTCGGCGCGATCCAGCTCAACGTGGATCTTCTTGGCGCCGGGCGCATAATTCTTCACGTTGCCGGTAACCCGGTCGTCGAAGCGCATGCCCAGCGCGATGAGCAGGTCGGATTCCTGAATCGCGTGATTCACCCAGGCTTCGCCGTGCATGCCCATCATGCCAAGATTCAGCGGGTGCAGCGCGGGCACGCCGCCGATGCCGAGCAACGTCATGGCGATGGGGATGTGGGCGCGCTCCGCCAACTGGCGAACTTCTTCCATGGCGCCGGAGAGCTGGATGCCGCGACCGGCAAGAATCACCGGGCGCTTGGCCGCATGGATCAACTCCACGGCCTTGTCCAGATCACGGGGATCACAGGCCAGCGGCGGACGATAGCCGGGCAACTGCGGCGCCGCCGCCTCCCAGTCGAACTCGCACGACCCCGCCTGCGCATCCTTGGTGATATCCACCAGCACCGGACCCGGACGGCCCGAACTGGCGATGAGGAACGCCTCGCGCAGAGTACGAGCCACGTCCTCGCTGCGCGTCACCAGCGCGTTGTGCTTGGTGATGGGCAGGGTCACGCCCGTGATGTCAACTTCCTGAAAGGCGTCCGAGCCGATCAGCTTGCTGCCCACCTGCCCCGTGATGCAAACGATGGGCGAGGAATCGAGCATCGCCGTGGCAATGCCGGTCACCAGGTTGGTTGCGCCCGGTCCGGAAGTCGCAATGGCCACGCCCACGCGCCCGCTGGCCCGCGCGTAGCCGTCGGCGGCGTGGGCCGCGCCCTGTTCGTGGCGCGTCAGGACATGGTGTACCGGATACTTCCAGATGGCGTCATAGGTGGGCAAAATCGCCCCGCCCGGATAACCGAAGACGGTTGTCACGCCTTCGTGCACCAGGCACTCCCAAATAATCTCCGCACCGGTTTTCTTCATAATTTACTCCGTCACCGCTCCGATACTGGCTGACGAGACGCTGCGCGCGTATTTCGCCAGCACGCCGTGGGTGTAACGCGGAGCCGGCGGCGTCCAGGACGCCAGCCGCTTCCGCATCTCCTCTTCAGAAATCTCGACGCGCAACTGACGCGTCGGTAGATCGAACTCAATCATGTCGCCGTCGCGCACCGCCGCAATGGGACCGCCGCGCGCCGCTTCTGGAGCCACATGGCCTGCCATCAATCCGCGGGTCGCGCCCGAGAATCGGCCATCGGTCAGCAGAGCCACGCTGTCACCCAAACCTGCGCCCACAATCGCCGCCGTAACCGCCAGCATCTCGCGCATGCCCGGCCCGCCCTTCGGCCCTTCATAGCGGATCACGACCACGTCACCCGCTTTGAGGGCGCCGCTCTGCACCGAGGCAAACGCATCTTCTTCGCAATTAAAGACGCGAGCTGGCCCACGATGCTGTTGCATGCTGTGGCCTGCGATCTTGACCACGCAGCCTTCCGGTGCCAAGTTGCCTTTCAGGATTACCAATCCGCCCTGCGGCTTAATTGGCTGGGTCGCGGGGCGGATGACCTCCTGCCCGGGCGTTTCGACGGCCGACGCAGCCTCTTCCCCTATCGTCCTTCCTGTGACCGTAATCGCCTCGGACTTCAGCAGCTTCAACTCCGCCAGCCGTTTCGCCATAAGGCGGGTCCCGCCTGCACGAAACATATCCGGGGCGGTGAATCGGCCGCCGGGTTTCAAGTCGGCGAGCAGCGGGGTACGTGCGCTGATGGGGTCGAACTCCTCGATCTTCAGCTCCACTCCGGCTTCGCGCGCGATAGCGAGCAGGTGAAGCACTGCGTTGGTCGAGCCACCGGTGGCGCAGACGCAAGCGATGGCGTTCTCGATTGCGGCGCGGGTCACGATGTCACGTGGACACACATTGCGGCGAACCAAATCCATCAGCATCTCACCCGCGAGGTGCGAGGCTTTAGTCTTGAGCGGATCGGTGGCGGGCACGCAGGAATTCATCATGGGCGCGATGCCCAAAAACTCGCAGGCCGTGGCCATGGTGTTCGCCGTGAACTGGCCACCGCAGGCACCCGCACCGGGACAAGCGCTATCTTCGAGCGCGTGCAGTTCGGTGTCGCTCATCTTGCCGCTGGCGTGAGCGCCCACCGCCTCGAACACATCCTGGATGGTCACATCGTGCCCATGAAAGCGTCCGGGCGCGATGGATCCGCCATAGAGCAACATGCCTGGAACGTTCGCCCGCAACAATGCCATGACACCGCCGGGGATAGTCTTATCGCAGCCCACCAGCACGATGAGCCCATCGAACTGATTGCCGCGGGCGACGAGTTCGATGGAATCGGCGATGACCTCGCGGCTGATCAGCGAAGCGCGCATGCCTTCGCTACCCATGGTGATGCCATCGGAAATGGAGACGGTGTTGAACTCCATCGGCGTGCCGCCGGCGGCGCGAATGCCCGCCTTTACCTCCACCGCCAGCTCGCGCAGGTGGTAATTGCAGGGACCGACCTCGATCCAGGTGTTAGCCACGCCGATGATCGGCTTCGCCAAGTCCTGGTCGGTGAACCCCACCGCTTTGAGCATGGCGCGCGCCGGAGCCCGGCTGGCTCCGTCGGTGATCGCGCCGCTATGTCGCTTTCCTTCCGCCATCAATTCTGGCTCCCGGCGGCATAGTTTGTGGCCGCCTTGATTGGCTGCTCGAAAAACTCGGCATGCAGATGGCGCACCGCTGCGGGCACGTCGCTCTCATTGATGACGAAGCCGACGTTCATCTCCGATGCGCCCTGCGAAATCATGCGCACGTTGATCCCGTTCTGCGCGATGCAGGTAAAGATCTTCGCCGCCACGCCCACGCGGCCGCGCACGTCCGCCCCGATCAGGCAGATGATCGCCTTCTCTTCTTCCACCGCAACCTTCGCCAGTTCCCGCAGCTCCGCCAGCAGGCCGCCGATGTCATACTTGGAATCGACGCTCAGGGAAAGGCTGGCCTGCGAGCTGGCAATGCTGTCCACCGGGATACCGTGGCGATTGAAGGTATCGAAAATAGCTTTGAGAAATCCCTGAGCTACCAGGCGGCGGGGAGTGGAGACACTGATAATGGTGACGCCCTTTTTCGCCGCAATAGCGCGGAACATCGTGTTAGAGGGCGGGGCATCTTTGCGCACGCAGGTTCCCGTGCTGTTCGGGTTACGCGAATTCAGAACGTACACCGGGATGTTCTTATCCATGGCCGGGACGAGGGTCGCGGGGTGCAGCACCTTGGCGCCGAAGTTCGCCATCTCCGCCGCTTCGTCGAAGCTGATGGTGCCGATGCTCTGCGCTGCCGGGCAAATCCGCGGGTCGGTGGTCATCATGCCTTCCACGTCGGTCCAGATCTCGATGCGCTCGGCATCGAGCGCCGCGCCATAGATTGCCGCCGAGAAGTCCGATCCGCCACGGCCCAGAGTGGTGGTGATACCGTCGCGGGTCGAACCAACAAATCCGCCCGCCACGGGGACCTTGCCGCCATGGAGCAACGGCATGACCGTCGCTCGGGTGCGCTCGTTGGTGTCCTCCCACAACGGCAAAGCATGAGTAAAGCTGTTGTCCGTGATCACGCATTTTTGCGAATCGACGTGGCACGCATCCAGTCCGCGCACGCGGAAGGCGGCCGCCACCATCAGGCTGGAAAGCCGCTCGCCAAAGGAAAGCAGCGCATCCGAGGTGCGCTCGCTGAGTTCGCCCACGGCAGCCACGCCGCGCAGCAGGTTCTCGAGCTGATCCAGCAATTGATCCAACTCGGGGATGAGCTTTTCGAGTTCGTGGGCAGCTTGCTCGCCGATCAGCTCCCGCGCGGTACGATGATGCCGCTCCCGCAGCGCCGTGACCCGCTCCAAGGCGGCGTGCAACTGTCCCGCATAGGCGGCCTGTCCGGCGGCCACGAGTTGATCCGTTACCTTGGCCATCGCGCTGACCACGACTACCGGCCGCTGCGCGAGACGCCCGCGAACGATGGAAGCCACCCGGTCAATGGCCGTGGTGTCTTCTACCGAGGTTCCACCAAATTTCATTACGATCATTGCGCCCTGTCCTATAAAAGCATGAAACCCACCGCGCCGTTCGGCGGGTGGGTCTAGTCAGTTCTGAATCTTCTAGAGCTCAACCACCGAGACTTGGCGACGTAATCCGAGTTACTATTACTCGGATTCGTACACTGACAGGTGTAGCTCCTGTCGGGGTCACGGCGGTCGTGCTGGCAATAAAAGTGCACATCAGCTTGCGCGAAATACTAATTCCTGTTCTGCCCGGAAGTCAATAAGCAAATGTTTGAAAAGGTTGTAACAACATTAGCGTGAGTGCCTCAACCAGATGCTATGGAAAAAACCCAATTGCCGCTGATTTGCGCTGATGAACGCTGATTCACTTGTAGCGCCGGCGTCTCGCCGGCGGGCCCTGTCAACTTTCGCGCTGCGGACGGAACCCGCCGGCGAGATGCCGGCGCTACAGTTACTAATCGCTGAACATCAATTCCTTTGCGCGCTTGGTGGCTCGGACAACAGCCTTGATCAACGTCACGCGCAGCTTGCCCTCTTCCAGTTCCATAATGCCGTCGATGGTGCAGCCGGCCGGCGTGGTGACCGCGTCCTTCAGCAGCGCCGGATGCTGGCCCGTCAGCAGCACCGCCTGAGCGGCGCCAAGCGTGGTCTGCGCCGCCAATAGCGTGGCAAGATCGCGCGGCAGGCCAACCTTCACCCCGGCCTCGGCCAGCGACTCCAAGATGATATAGATATACGCCGGACCGCT
Organism: uncultured Acidobacteriota bacterium; assembly: GCA_963837635.1. GTDB lineage: Bacteria > Acidobacteriota > Terriglobia > Terriglobales > Acidobacteriaceae > CAWINY01. The sequence goes on along the minus strand of CAWINY010000006.1, from coordinate 869,737 downwards.
GGCGGATAGCGCCGTAACCGCGTCCATGTGTTTTTCGTCGACGATCGCGGTGCGACCAACGGTGTCGAACATGCGCTGCGCCAGCAGCAGGTGGCGCTGGTCCGCGTGCTTGCCCTTGCAGATACCTGTCATGCCGTAGCCGAGCATGCACGGCGTGTTCGGCATGGCGCGCACGACGGGCACACCCTCGCCCAGCAGATTTTCCATGTAGGCGGTCGGCACCGAGGCGCAGATCGAAACGAACAACTGGCCGGGCTTCACCACTGGACGGATCTCTTCCAGCACGCCCTTCAAGGTTTGCGGCTTGACACTGAGCAGGACAATGTCGGCCCCGCTGACCGCCGCTTTGTTGTCGGTGCCGATGGAAATCCTCAAATCAGGGGGCAAAACCGGCGCCGGGTCGCCAGGACCCACGGTCGCGACGGTGTTTTCGGGTGAAAAAAGCCCCCGCCCCAGCAAGCCGTTCAACAAAATACCGCCCATCTTGCCGGCGCCGATCACCGCGACTCGTTGATTTCGCAAATCCTGACTGCGCAAATCCGTTCCGGCAGCGGCACTTTCGCCGGTTGCAGTGCTAACAGACACACTCATCTCCTCACGCCAAGACGCTTATACACAACTGTGGACGAAAACGCCATTAATGGCCATACTCTGGCTCATTGAATTTTTTTATACACCCCATCGAAACTCTCGGTTGTACATTTATCCCCAATCCGGTTATTAACTTAACATGCACTGTAGTACGAATGGAGATCTGCGCCCTGCCGACGGGAATCAATCCTGTGACCCCCCTCAGGACTGGCACGACCAGCCGGATGGATTCTTCGATCTGCCTGATCCGCAAGGACTTTACGACCCCGACCACGAGCACGATGCCTGCGGCATAGGGTTCGTCGCCAACATTAAGGGCGAGCGCTCCCACGCGATCGTGGAAAAGGGCATCGAGATTCTCATCAACCTGACCCATCGCGGCGCCGCGGGCTGCGACCCGGAGACCGGCGACGGTGCCGGCCTACTGATCCAGATCCCGCATACCTTCTTCGCCCGGGAATGTCCGAAACTTGGCATGACCCTGCCTGAGCCCGGCCAGTACGGCGTGGCCATGGCGTTTCTCCCGGTCGACCGCCAGGAGCGGCTGATTTGCGAGGGCATCCTCGAACGCATTACCCGCGAGGAAGGCCTGGAAGTGCTCGGCTGGCGCGACACCCCGTGCGACGGCAGCGCGGTGGGGCGCCTGGCGCGGGCCTCGCAGCCCTACATCGAGCAGTTTTTCGTGCAGGCGGCGCCCAGCATGGACGAGGACGCCCTGGAGCGCAAGCTTTACGTCATCCGCCGGCGCGCGGAAAACGAGATCGCCGCCTCCGACCTGGAACACAAAAGCTTTTTCTATATCCCGTCGTTTTCGGCTCGCACCATCGTGTACAAGGGCCTGCTGCTCGCGCCGCAGATTGTGAAGTTCTTCCGCGAGCTCTCGGATCCGGACTTCACCAGCGCCCTCTGCCTGGTGCATCAGCGCTTTTCGACCAACACCTTCCCGACATGGCACCTGGCGCATCCGTTCCGCTATGTGGCGCATAACGGCGAGATCAACACCCTCAAGGGCAATCTGAACTGGATGCACGCCCGCCAATCGCTGCTCGCCACCGCGTTGTTCGGCGACGACATCAAGAAGCTGCTGCCCATCGTTCAACCCGGCGGCAGCGACTCCGCTTGCTTCGACAACGTGCTGGAACTGCTCACGCTCTCTGGCCGTACGCTGCCGCATGCGATGGCGATGATGATCCCGGAAGCTTGGGCGAGCAACCCGCACATGAAGCCCGAGAAGCGCGCCTTCTACGAGTACCACGCTTCGCTGATGGAGCCGTGGGACGGACCGGCCGCCATCGCCTTCACCGACGGGCGCGTGATCGGCGCAACGCTCGACCGCAACGGCCTGCGCCCCGCGCGCTACCTAGTCACCAAGGACGGCCTGGTGGTGATGGCGTCGGAAACCGGCGTTCTTCCCATTCCGCCCGAGGATGTAGAGCGGAAAGGCCGTCTACAGCCCGGAAAGATGCTCCTGGTGGATACGGTGGAGGGCCGCATCATCTCCGACCGCGAGCTCAAGGAGCGGCTGTATTCGCAACAGCCGTACGCGGAATGGCTGCGCGGCAACCAGATCACCATGGATCACCTGCCCGAGCCGCGCCGCGTGCTTGGGTCGGATCACGATACAATCCAGATGCGGCAGCGCGCCTTTGGCTACACCGATGAGGACCTGAAGACGATCCTCGGCCCCATGGCTGGCAAGGGCGAGGAGCCCATCGGCTCGATGGGCACGGATACGCCGCTGGCCTGCCTGAGCGATCGCCCGCAGCCGCTGTTCAATTATTTCCGCCAGTTGTTCGCGCAGGTGACCAACCCGCCCATCGACCCCATCCGCGAAGAGATGGTGATGTCGCTGGAGAACTTCGTCGGCCGCGAATCCAACGTGCTGGCCGAAACCGCCGAGCACTGCCATACCCTGAAGCTGGAGCAGCCGATCCTTACCAACCGCGACCTGGAGAAACTGCGCCGCGTCGCCACCGGAGATCTGCTGGCCATCACGCTGCCCGCGCTGTTCCGGGTGAAGGAGGGCATGACTGGACTGGCCCGCGCCCTGGATGCGTTGTGCCGCCGCGCCTCCCTGGCGATCGATTCCGGCTATACCCTGCTGATCCTCTCCGATCGCGGCGTGGACGAAGAATTTGCGCCCATCCCGTCGCTGCTGGCGCTCGCCGCGGTGCACAATCACCTGGTGCGCGAGGAGAAGCGCACGCAGGCGGCGCTGATCACCGAGTCCGGCGAGCCGCGCGAGGTGATGCATTTCGCCCTGCTGATCGGATACGGCGCCAGCGCGGTCAATCCCTATCTGGCGATTGAGACTCTGGAAGATCTGGTCCAGCGCGGCGAACTGCCCGCGGAGATCACCGCCGAAGTCGCGCTCAAGCATTTCAAGAAGGCCATCAACAAGGGTTTGTTGAAGACTTTCTCCAAGATGGGCATCTCGACCCTGCAGAGCTATTGCGGGGCGCAGGTCTTCGAGGCCATCGGCCTGAGCAAATCGCTGGTGGAAAAATACTTCACCGGCACGCCCTCGCGCATCGACGGCATCGGTTTGGACGTGCTGGCGCGCGAGGCGCGCATCAAACACGAATTCGCCTTCCGGCCCGAGACCGATTACGAGCCGGAGCTGGCCATCGGCGGCAACTATCAGTACCGCGCCGGAGGCGAGTACCACCTGATCAATCCGGATTCGATTGCCAAGCTGCAACAAGCGGTGCGGCAGTCGAGCTACGACACGTTCAAGGAGTTCGCCCAAGGCGTGGATGATCAGAGCCGCCAGCTCGCCACCTTGCGCGGTCTGATCGAGTTCAAGAAATCCGACAAGCAAGTTCCGATCGAGGAGGTCGAACCGGCCAAGGAGATCGTCAAGCGCTTCACCACCGGCGCCATGTCGTTCGGCTCCATCAGCCGCGAGGCGCATGAGACGCTCGCCGTCGCCATGAATCGCGTGGGAGGCAAGAGCAACACGGGCGAAGGCGGCGAAGACGAAGAACGCTTTATCCCGCTGCCCAACGGCGATTCCAGGCGCAGCGCGATCAAGCAGGTAGCCTCGGCGCGCTTCGGCGTGACCATGAATTATCTGGTCAACGCCGACGAGCTACAGATCAAGATGGCCCAGGGCGCCAAGCCTGGCGAGGGCGGCCAGCTCCCCGGCCACAAGGTGGACGAGACCATTGCGCGCGTGCGCCACTCGATTCCGGGCGTGCAACTCATCTCGCCGCCGCCGCACCACGACATCTACTCGATTGAAGACTTGGCCCAGCTCATCTTCGATCTGAAGAACGCCAACCCGCAGGCGCGCATCTCGGTCAAGCTGGTTTCTGAAGTCGGCGTGGGAACCGTGGCCGCGGGCGTGGCCAAGGCTCACGCGGATGTGGTGCTGATCAGCGGCGACAGTGGCGGCACCGGCGCATCCCCGCTGAGTTCCATCAAGCACGCCGGCATCCCATGGGAACTCGGTCTGGCCGAAACCCAGCAGGTGCTGGTGATGAACGATCTGCGCGGGCGCATCCGGGTGCAGACCGACGGCAAGCTGCAGACCGGGCGCGACGTAGCCATCGCCGCCCTGCTCGGCGCCGAAGAGTTCGGCTTCGCCACCATCCCGCTGATCGCGATGGGCTGCATCATGATGCGCAAGTGCCACCTGAACACGTGTCCGGTGGGCATTGCCACCCAGGATGAAAGCCTGCGCAAGAAGTTCGGCGGCCAACCCGAGCACGTGGTCAATTTCTTCTTCTTCGTCGCCGAACAGGTGCGCGAGATCATGGCGCAGCTCGGCTTCCGCAAGGTGGACGATATGATCGGCCACGTGGACCGGCTCGATATGCGCTCGGCGCTCGACCACTGGAAGGCGCGCGGGCTGGACTTTTCGGCGATCCTGTACAACCCGCCCGCGCCCTCGCGCGTGGCCCGGCGCTGCGTGCAGAAGCAGGACCACGGCCTCGACAACGCGCTCGACCATCAGCTCATCGCCACCGCGACCCCGGCCATGGAAACCGGCACGCCGGTTCGGATTGAACTTCCGGTGCGCAATGTCCATCGCACGGTCGGCACCATGTTGAGCGGCGAAGTAGCGCGGCGTCACGGCTCCGCGGGACTTCCGGACGACACCATTCATATCAAGCTGAACGGGTCGGCGGGCCAGAGCTTTGGCGCCTTCCTGGCGAAGGGCCTTACCCTCGAACTCGAAGGCGACGGCAACGACTATGTCGGTAAGGGGCTCTCGGGCGGACGCATCATCGTCTATCCGCCCAAGAATTCCACCTTCGCGCCGGAGCAGAACATTGTCATCGGTAACGTGGCCCTGTACGGCGCGACCAGCGGCGAAGGCTTCTTTAACGGGGTCGCCGGCGAGCGCTTCGCGGTGCGCAATTCCGGCGCTACCGCCATCGTGGAGGGCCTCGGCGATCACGGATGCGAATACATGACGCGGGGCTTGGTGGTGGTGCTCGGCAAATGCGGCCGCAATTTTGCCGCCGGCATGACCGGCGGCATTGCCTACATCTTCGACGAACTCAGCGATTTTGGCGTCAAGCGCTGCAACACCGCCGGCGTCGATCTGGAAGAAGTAATCGAGCCGGATGACGTCAATACCTTGCACACGCTCATCGCAAGGCACCTGGAGCTGACCGGCAGCCCGCGCGCTCGCTGGCTGCTCGATCACTGGACGGAATCGCTGACGCGCTTCATCAAGATCTTCCCCCACGAGTACAAGCGGGTGCTCGGCATTCCGCGCGGGCAGACGGCTTGCGCAAAGACACAGACGGTGGCCGCCGCAGGCGCCAGTGACCAGACGAGGTTCGCATGGGCAAAGTAACCGGATTCCTCGAATACAAGCGTGAGTTGCCGCCGCGGCGTCCGGTGTCGGAGCGCGTGGGCGATTGGTTTGAAATCTATCAGCCGTTCCCCGAGGACAAGGTCTCCACCCAGGCAGCGCGTTGCATGGATTGCGGCGTTCCCTTCTGCCACACCGGATGCCCGCTGAATAACATCATTCCGGACTGGAATGACCTGATCTACCGCGGCCGTTGGAAGGACGCCATCCGGAGCCTGCACGCCACCAACAACTTCCCCGAATTCACCGGGCGTATTTGCCCCGCGCCGTGCGAGGCCGCGTGCGTGCTTGGCATTCACGAACCGCCGGTCACCATCCGCGAGATCGAAAAGAACATCATCGAGCGCGCCTGGGCCGAAGGTTGGATCCGTCCTCAGCTCCCCAGCGTGCGCACCGGTAAGCGGGTCGCGGTGGTCGGCTCCGGCCCGGCAGGCTTGGCGGCCGCACAGCAGTTGGCGCGCGCCGGGCACGACGTCACCGTCTTTGAAAAGAGTGACCGCATCGGCGGACTGTTGCGCTACGGCATCCCCAATTTCAAGATGGAAAAGCACATCATCGACCGCCGCCTGGAGCAGATGACGGCCGAAGGCGTGCGCTTCGTGAAGAACGCGAACGTCGGCGGCAATGTGCTGGTCGAGGATTTGCGCAAGGACTTCAACGCCATCGTACTGGCGGGCGGGGCCGAGCAGTCGCGCGATTTGCGCGTGCCCGGACGCGAGCTCAAGGGAATTCATTTCGCCATGGAGTTTCTGCCGCAGCAGAACCGCCATTGCGAGGGCGACACCATCCCCGCTGCGCAAAGCATCACCGCCGAGGGCAAGCGCGTGGTCATCATCGGCGGCGGCGATACCGGCGCGGACTGTCTGGGCACCTCGCATCGGCAGAAGGCCGCTTCGGTTCACCAGTTTGAGCTGCTGCCCAAGCCGCCGGATGCGCGCGCTCCACAAACCCCCTGGCCCATGTGGCCGCTGCAACTGCGCACCGAGGGCGCCCACGAAGAGGGCGGCATCCGCGATTGGAGCCTTTCCACCGTCGCCTTCACCGGCGACGAGCACGGTAACGTGAAGGCTCTGCAGGCGGTGCGGGTCGGCCCGCCCCCGAAGTTCGAAGCGGTGGCGGGATCGGAGTTCACGCTGGAAGCGGATCTCGTGCTACTGGCCATGGGCTTCACCGGCCCGGTGCGCACCGGCATGATCGACCAGCTCGGCGTGGCCCTGGATAAGCGCGGCAACGTGGCCACCGACCCCGATCAGATGAGCTCGGTTCCCGGCATCTTTGCCGCCGGCGATATGCGTCGCGGACAATCCCTGGTAGTTCACGCCATCAACGAGGGCCGCCTGACCGCCCGCTCGGTGGACCATTGGCTCAGGCAGGAGAACACGCTCGCGTAATTCGTAGCGCCGGCGTCTCGCCGGCGGGCCCTGTCAACGTGGTGCTCCGAATGGAACCCGCCGGCGAGACGCCGGCGCTACAGCCATGTAGCCAAAGCCTCGCTTGCTTCTTACCCAATCCTCGGCGGAAACTACCACGCAGGACCGATTTTGCTGCTCTACTACATCACGGACCGCCGCCAATTCCCTGGCGGCGAGCATCAACAACGCGAATCGCTGCTGCACAAAATTTCCGAGGCGGCGCGCTGTGGCGTGGACTACATCCAGCTTCGCGAGAAGGACCTGAGCAGCCGCGAGCTGCTGGCCCTGGCGCAAGAGGCTGCGGCGGCCGTGCATTCGACCTCAAGCGTAAGCCATTGCCCGAAACTGCTGGTAAATTCGCGAATTGACATCGCTCTGGCCGCCTCGGCTGATGGCGTGCACCTCACCTCGACTGATGTATCCGCTTGCGACGCGCGGGCCGCGTGGTCGGCGGCGGCTCATCGCGCGACCCTAGCTCCCGGCACGCCAGTGATCGGCGTCTCCTGCCACATGCTGGACGAAGTTCGTTTCGCCCAAGCCAACAGCGCTGACTTCGCGGTCTTCGCGCCGGTGTTCGAGAAAGCCGCCGCCAAGCTCCCAGGCGTCGGCGTCGAGGCTCTCCGCGCGGCCTGTGGCGCGGTTGCCATGCCGGTGTTCGCGTTGGGCGGAGTCACCCTGGAGAATGCAGCCGACTGCGTGAAGGCGGGCGCGGCCGGGATCGCAGCAATCCGCCTGTTTCAGGAGAACGAGATCGCCCGCATCGTTGCCGCGCTGCGAAAGTGAGCAGTTAACCCACATCTGCCAAAACCGGGCAGATGTGGGGCACCCTCATCGGCTCTCGCCTCAGCTAATAACTTCTGATTTGAGCAGGTAAAGGCTCACCGCGGATCTGCGCGGATTGCGTACGGCTCAACACGAATCTTTCTTTCATCTGATCAGCGTAAATCCGTCCCTGATCCGTGTAATCCGCGGTAAACCCTTACTCGAATCAGAAATCGGAAATCAAAAATCGGAAATTCAATACAATCCTTTTCGTGCCCGCCCAGGTACATCCCCGGACAACGCTCGCGCTGCTCACCGCGCTGAACTTCCTCAACTACATTGATCGCTACATCCTGCCGGCGGTGCAGCCGCAGATCCAGCGCGAGTTCCACATTAGCGACTTCGACCTGGGAATTCTGACCGCGGCGTTCTTCATCTGCTACATGGTCACGGCGCCGGTCGTGGGCGTGCTGGCTGATCGCTACCCGCGCAAGATCCTCATCATCCTGGGCGCGCTGATCTGGAGCGGCGCCACGCTGCTCACCGCGGTCACCTACGATTTCAGAACCCTGCTCATCCGGCACACGATTGTCGGGCTGGGCGAGGCCAGCTTCGTGGCCATCGCACCTGCCTACATCGCGGACCTGTTTGCCGAAAACCGCCGCGGACGCGTGCTGGCGGTCTTTTCCATGGCGATTCCATGCGGCACGGCTCTGGGCTATATGGTGGGCGGACTGCTCGGCACCCACGGCTGGCGCGCGCCGTTCATGATTGCCGCCTTGCCGGGCGCGATCCTTGCCCTGGCGATGGCCGCCCTGCCCGAGCCCCAACGCGGCGCGCAGGACACCCTGCGCGACACCGCCGAACGCAGCACCTTGCGCGGCCTGGTGCGCAACGCCGCCTATTGGACCGCCACGCTCGGCATGGCGATGATGACCTTTGCCCTGGGCGGCCTTTCCGTCTGGATGCCGACCTTCCTCGCGCGCGTGCGCGGTGTCCCGGAAGCAAGGGCCGGTATTGTTTTCGGCCTGATCACGCTGGCCAACGGCATTGTCGCAACCCTGCTTGGCGGCTGGACCGGCGATCGTTTGTTGCGCCGGCGCACGGACGCGTACTATATCGCCTCCGGGATCTCGCTCGCCTGCGGCATTCCGCTGATGCTCGCCGCCATCTACCTGACCGGCTCCCTGATGTTCCCCGCCATCTGGGCGGCAGAATTTGTGCTGCTGTTCAATAACGGCCCGCTCAATGCGGCGGTGGTGGATTCGGTCGGCCCGCGGATTCGCGCCTCCGCCGTCGCAGTGAATCTCTTTGTGATTCATCTATTGGGCGATGTGCCCTCCGCGCCGTTGATCGGCTTGATCTCCGACCGAACGCACTCGCTGCAGCTCGCCTTCCTGGCTGCCGTGGTAGCGGTCGGAGCCGCGTCCGCTATTCTTCTTTACGGAGCGCGGTTTGCCCCCGGCCGCGAGGCCAAGCGTCAGGAGGTTGCCGTCTGAAGTTGTTCTGGTGGATTGCTGGAGTGGCGCTGGGCGCCGTCTGGGCGCATCGCCTGTGGGATGCCGCCACTGGCATGCCGCGTGTGCCGGATCTCTCCGGCGCTGCCTATGATGACCCAGCGAATGAACTGCCTTCGGTAAGCATCATCGTTCCCGCCCGCAATGAGGAAGCCTGCGTCGAAGCCGCACTGCGTTCGATCCTCGACCTCGATTACCCGCGGCTTGAGGTCATCGCCATCGATGACCGTTCCACCGATGGCACCAGCGCCATCCTCGACCAGCTCGCGGGCGGGTGCCCCACATCTGCGCGTCTTTCGCAGATGTGGGAACCTTCCTCAACCCACATCTATTCCGCAGATGTGGGGCACCCTCGACTTAAGGTCCTGCACGTCACGCAACTGCCCGACGGTTGGCTGGGCAAAACGCACGCCATGTGGCAGGGCGCGCAACACGCCTCGGGTGATTGGCTGCTCTTCACCGATGCCGACATCTTCTTCCGTCGCGATGCTCTTCGCCGTGCCGTCGCCTGCGCCGAACAGACCGGCGCGGATCATTTCATCCTGTTCCCCACGCTCGACACGCGCAGCTTCGGCGAAGCCATGATGTACGGCTTTTTCCAAATGATGTTTGCCTTCGCCCATCGGCCCTGGAAGGTATCCGATCCCAAGGCAACCGACAGCCTCGGCGTGGGTGCGTTCAACCTGATCCGCCGCAGGGTTTATGAGGAAATCGGCACCTACCGGGCGCTGCGCCTCGCCGTTCTCGACGATATGGATCTGGGCGAACGGGTGAAGAGCACCGGCCACCGCCAGCGCTGCGCCTTCGGGCGCGGCCTGATCCGCCTGCACTGGGGACACGGCGTGCGCGGCATCATCGACAACCTTACCAAGAACTTCTTCGCCATTCTGCGTTACAGCCTGCCGCGCGCGCTCGGCGCTTGCGCCTTGATCCTGTTCGTTAACGAGATGCCCTTCGCCGGCCTGCTGTTTGCGCCGGGATGGGCGCGCCTCGGCTTCGGGGTGGCCCTCTGTTCCATGGGCTGCATGTACGTGGGCATGTCCCGGTATTCGCCCATCTCGCCGCTTTGCCTGTTCGCCCATCCGCTCAGCAGCGCCCTGTTCGTCTACACCGTGCTGCGCTCGACCGCTTCCACACTCTGGAATGGCGGGGTCACCTGGCGCGGAACCAAGTATTCGCTCGACGATCTGCGCCAGCATTTAGCGCTGACCGAAGCGGGACAGCAGAGGGAACCGGAAGCATGAGCGAAACCCATACAATTTCCCAATTACAAATTACCCAATTACAAATCCTACGGCGCTTCCTCATTCACGATTGAATCCTCGATCCCGCCTCTTCGCGCGCGCTTCTTGCTGGTCTTGTACTGCTTCGGGGCCTTGAACCGACCGGCGCTCACGTGCTTGGTCCCCTCCACGTCGTATCCTTTCGGAATCGGCGGGATTTTCGCCGCCTCGCCGCGCAACTGTTTCACATCTTTCAGCACCATCTGGGGCTGCCCGTCATTGGCGGCGATCTTGCCGTAGATCTCGATGGTCTTGCCTTCCAGCGAGCGCACATCCCCCACGTCGCGCAGATCTCTGGGAAAGACCACCGCCCGGAAGGGACAGTTCCCGGGTTGGTCGCAGAAATCGAGGTACTGATTGCCGTGGTCGTCCCTCGTCACCTTCAGCACCTGGCCGGTAATGCAGGTCGCTTCACCCAATCGGCCCGGCGCGGCATCAATCGGCACACACTTTGCCGAGGCCACAACGGCGGAAACAACTACCACGATCATGGCGCAGGCCAGGCGCATGGCTACTTGGTCGGCTCCATCTTGAGCGCGTCGTTCATGCGGTTGAAGTAGTTGAACAGCCCGATGGCCGCCGCCAGTTCGACGATTTCGCCCTCCTCGAAGTGCCGCCGCAACTCGGCCCACAGCTGATCGTCGATACTGTGTGGATCCAGGGTCTCGCGTTCCGCCAAGCGTAGTGCCGCCTTGTCCGCGGGGGTGAAGTCGTCGCGCTGCTCAAATTCCGCAAGCTGGTTGATCTGGTCGTCGGTCCAGCCGTACCGCCTTGCCAAGGCGGTGTGCGAGGCCAGTCAATACTCGCACTGGTTGATCTGCGAGGTGCGCACGATCACCAGCTCTTTCAGCTTGGCGGGCACGGTGCCGGACTCCATGATGGCGCGGAAATGGGCGATCATGGTGCGGAAGATCTCCGGGCGATGGGCCACGGTGCGGAACATGTTCGGGACGTTACCACGGATCTTCAGGTAGTGGTCGTAGATGGCCTGGGATTGCTCATCCACTTCGGAGCGGTCCAGGCGACGAATGCGCATACTGCCTCCACGGATCTCCCGCCAGCGCGGGGCGCCAGGTTCTCAGGTAACAGGTAGCAACTCGTGCCGGAAGGCCGATACCTAGCACCTGTTACCTGATACCTGTTACCTGAGAACCTGGTGCTAACCGGTGTGCTCGGGCGCATGGTGATTCAAGACACACGGGCGAACGACTCCACGGCGGCGGCCTCGTCGTCCTTGATGTCGAACACGGTGTATAGCTTGGTGATCTGCAGCAGGTCGTGCACCTTTTTTGTCAGATTCAGCAGCTTCAGGTCGCCGCCGCCGTAGCGCACCGTGGTGTAGGCGCTCACCAGTTCGCCAACCCCCGAGCTGTCGATATAGTTGACTGCACCCAGATTGAGCACGATATGCTTCTGCCCCTTGCCGATCAGATCGCGCACCAGCTCGCGCAGCATGGCGCTGCCTTCGCCCAGCGTGATCCGGCCGTTGAGATCCACAATCGTGACCTCATTCACCTGCCGGCATGTGGCTCTCATCGTCACTGTGCCTTCTCCTTTGGTTCAGCGGCCCCGCCGCCGAGGTTCTTGATGCCAAGATTCTTGATTAAGATGATTTCCGTCCCGGACGGGCTGCTGTGGATGCGCACCTCGTCCATGGACGCACGCATGAGAAAGACGCCGCGCCCGGACGGCTGGAGCAGATTCTCCGGCGCCAGCGGGTCGGGAAGGTTGGCGACATCCAGACCCTCTCCCTGATCACGGACGCTGACCACCAGGGCACGCGGGCCGCGCTCCAGAGCGAATTCAACTTGCCTTTGCGGGTCGTAGCGATTGCCGTGGAGTACGGCATTGACCATCGCTTCCCGCACGGCCATCGAGATCTGGCGCACCTGCTCCTCATCGAAGCCAGCCTCGCTTGCTACCCTCGCGGCGGTTCGCTCCGCGCGGTCGACGCTGTCGAGAGTTGAGTCCAGCGTGTAGCAGACCCGCTTGCCGGTCATTCTCAAAGCCGCGTCCTTGGTTCCGGCTCCGTAATCCGAAGCGCGGAAGCTGCCTCCGTTAACAGAGGGCGCTAGTTTGCCCCCGTTCCCAGTGGTTGTCAAACGGAGGCGAGCACGCGAGGTGTGGACGCGGGAAGAACACCCGTGCCGAAGACACAAAGGATACCCGTCCCGGCCTGGACTTGGCTAGGGCGGGATTTCCATTCCGGTTTTGCTTTGCGGGAGTCCCTTAAATCAAGCGGCCTGCTTGATTGCAGGGTGATAGGTATTCCGTCTCAATACTTTATTCAGGGGCGACTGCCGGGCCAGGGCCACCGCCAATTCCCCTCCGCCAATGCCGAACCCAAGTGCCTTCAACCAAGTGCGCTTGGCGAAAAGGCCCATCATAATGCCACCGCTGGCGACCATTAATCTAATCGTGCGATCCGTACCGCCCAGATTCCGTTCCATGAGTGCACCTCCATGGCCGTGCTATCGATCATGGATGCAAAACATCATCTCTGGGCCGCCTAGCGGAGCGTCAAACACCTGCCACAGAGACACCGAGCTAGAGAGGAAAGTATTTTTCCTTCCTCTCTAGCTCGGTGTCTCTGAGTCTTTCTCTGTGTCTCTGAGTCTCTGTGGCAGATTCTGTTCAGCGCTTCCTCGCCGTCTTTTTCGCAGCCTTTACGGGAGCTTTGGGCGCTTTGTCCGGGCTCTTCGCCGGCTTGACCGGAGCTGCTTTTGCCGGTGCTTTGGCTGGTGCTTTTGCCGGTGCTTTGGCTGCGGCCTTCGCCGGTGGCTTGGCCGGGGGAGCCGGCAGGCGCTGTTCCGGCGCTGGTTGGGGTGGCGCTACGGCTTTCACCGGAGTCCCCTTGGGTGCAACCGCAGCGGCGCGCCTGGATGGCTTGGCTGGCTTTTTTCCCTCTTCTATCTCTTCTTTCGCTTTGCCAGTCGGCGCCAGTTCCTCTACCGGTTCTTCTACCGGTTCATCTTCCTCTTCCAGTTCCAGTTCCTCTTGTTCCTCTTCGTGGCCGGCAAATGCCGATCTCCGGTGCTTGGAAAACTCCTCGAACTCCTCCTCGTCCTCTTTTTCCTCTTTCTCTGCCGGAGGGCGGCCACGTTTCTTCGGAGCCGAGACCGCGCCCGCGGCTGCCGCGGCTTCTGCCGCCTTGCGGCGCCGGGTGCTCGCGGGTGGAGGCGGTGGGGGAGGCGGCGGGGCCAGCGGCTTCAGATATTTCATCAGCTCCGGCTGCGTGCGCAGCTTGCCGTCCAGCATCATCAGGAAGACGTCATTCGCGATCTTCTCGTACTCGGGGCTCATCGCCGGGGTGATACGCAGCTCGGTCATCTCCGGAGTGGGAACCTTCTCCTTAACCTGCCGCCACTTGGTCAGGAAATTGGTGACCTTCTGGGTAACCGCCTGCTGCTTGTTGGTCACCGCTAGGAAGGCGATCAGTTCGGGCGGCGTCTGTTGCAGCAGCTCCCAGGTCTTGGAATTGGTGGAGGCTTCCTTGCTGGCCAGCCGCCGGGCCAGCTCTTTGGTATCGTTTTCGATCGCTTTCCAGCGCGCCACCACGTCTTTGCGGGGAATAATCCTGCGGATCTCGGCGACGTCCCGCTCGCTCAGCTTGCGGGTCAGGAAGTACAGCACTCCCCCAGCGGCATCCGGACTGTACCCAAAGTCCTGGAGCTGCTGTTTGACCTTGATCAGCGCGGCCAGCCCGGCGGTATCCACTTTCGTGGTGCTCCAGTGCGGGTTCAGCACCGTCAGCCAGCCTTCCTTTTCCAGCGCCCGCATTACCTGCAAGGGATCGTCTTCGAAGGCCAGTTGCTCGATCTCGTATCCGATCGCGCTCTTGCTGATGTACTCGATGTAGTTGTTCTCTTTGGCCGCGTCGTACCGGGCCTGGGTACGCTCTTCCAGCGGCCAGTGGAAGCGGGCGGCAAAACGGGTGGCGCGGATCAGGCGCGACGGCTCTTCGTAAAAAGCGTAGTTGTGCAGGATGCGGATGACCTTGGCCTCGATGTCAGCCACGCCGTTGGCCGGATCCAGCAACAGGCCGCGCGAACCCGGGTTCAGCGACAACGCCATGGCGTTGACCGTGAAATCGCGGCGCCGCAGGTCTTCGCTGATGGTGGCCGGGGCGATCTCGGGCGGCTTGCCCAGCTTGTCGTAGGTTTCCGAGCGCGCCATGGCGATGTCCGCGCGCACGTTGCCCGGCAGGGTGACGTAGAGTACCTTCAGTTCGTCGTCCGTGCCGTGAACGCTGATCCCAGACTTTTCCAGCTCTTTCTGCAGCTTCAGCGGATTGCCCTGGAGCACAAAGTCCAGGTCGCGAATCGGGAAGCCCGTGATCAGGTCACGAATGGCTCCGCCCGCCAAATAGAGGTTCATCTCGTGCGCGCGCGCGATCTCCTGGGCCAGGTTAACGGCGCGTAGTTGGTCCGGCGTCAGCCGGCTCTCCATCGTGTATATGTAATCGGCCATTCTTCCGCTTACGATCTCCGCTGCAACTCCACGGTCCCACAACCGGCCCAAAATGGCGCGGGGTAGGGTGCAAGGAACTATGCCCACCTGACCAAGGGCTAAACGGGGTCCACAAGGCAGCCAAGCAGAACCTCCTCGGGGCTCCCGGAAACCCGCGTACAATTCTTTCGTGTTACGTGTAAGTGCCTCCGAACAAGACACTTATCCGACGTTCGTCGGAACGCGACATAAACCTTGCACATTAACACAACGCCTTAGCCTTTGCCTAGCGATTTGCTGGCAAAGGTACCTAGAACGTCAGCAAGCCCGGAAAATCTGCGGCGATCTTAAGTCGCCAACGGCTGGCCAACGCGTTTTCTGCCGTTGGTGCCGCAAAAGTGCGACAATCCTAGAATACGCGGCTTGCCGCGTCGTTCGCCGAGGGCCTACCCTGGCGGCTTCAGGCCGCTGAGTCCAGCCCGGCAATCAAGCACATGTCTTCAACCCACAAGAAAGTCATGGTTCGCAAGTTGAACCGGGATTCGCTGAACGGGTACGTCGCGCCCAGCTACATCGTGGACGGCCATCTCGAACTGCTGAACACCGAAGGCAAGCTGGTGCGCATCGAGCTGGCGGACGTGAAGGAAGTCTATTTCGTCCGCGACTTCGCCGAGCCGGACACGCTGGCGCGCAAGACCTTCACCACTCGCCCGCGGGTCGAGGGCCTCTGGGTGCGGCTGAAGTTCCGCGACAACGACATGCTGGAAGGCATGATGGCCAACAACCTCGCCGAATCGGCGGAGGGTTTCCTGCTCAACCCGCCGGACACGCGCTCCAATACGCAGCGCATCTTTGTTCCCCACTCGGCGCTCAGCGAGCTCAAGGTGCTGGCAGTCATCGGCGGCGCCCGGCAACGCAAGCGCCCGCTGGCCCCCGACGCGCGCCAAGTGTCCATGTTTGAACAGTAGCTTTCAGCCGTCGGCCATCAGTCATCAGCCGTCGGCCATTAGCTCTCAGCCCAGATGACAGCTCTTCGGGAAGCGCAAAACGTAAGAACTGAAAGCTGATGGCTGAACGCTGAAGGCTCTCTTGTACAATTCCTCTTTGCCATGAAACTCTCAGCGATTGCCGCGACGCTCGGGGTCCGCCTGGAAAACCACTCTGCCGAGGATCCCGAGATCACCGGGGTTGCCGGCATTGAGGAAGCCGCTGTCGGCCAGCTCACCTTCGTGCACAATCCCAAGTACGCCTCGGCGGCCAAGACAACGCGCGCCTCGGCAATCATTCTGGCGCTCGATTTCCCGGCGGTGGACAAGCCCAGCCTGCGCACCGACAACCCTCATCTGGCCTTTGCCCGCGCTATCGAGCTGTTCTACCAGCCGCCCCGGTACGCGCCCGGCATCCATCCCACGGCGGTCGTGCATGAAAGCGCGCGACTGGGCGACCACGCCCACGTTGGCCCGTACGTAGTCATCGGCGAGGGCGTTGAGATTGGCGACCACGCCACGCTACTGGCGCACGTGGTCATCTACCCGGGGGTTCGCATCGGGAACAATTTCCTCGCGCATGCTCACGCCGTGGTGCGCGAATACTGCCAGTTGGGCGACAACGTGATCCTGCAGAACGGCGCCATCGTGGGCTGCGACGGCTTCGGCTTTGCCCAGGACGGCCTGCGCTGGCACAAGATGCTCCAGTCCGGCGCGGTGATCGTGCAGGACGATGTGGAGATCCAGGCGAACTCCTGCATCGACCGCGCTGCCGTGGGCCAGACCCTTATCGGCAGCGGGGTCAAGATCGACAATCTGGTGCAGGTCGGCCATGCCTGCGAGCTCGGCAGCAATACCCTGCTGTGCGCCCAAGTGGGTCTGGCGGGAAGCACCGTGACCGGCAAGAACGTCATCTTCGCCGGTCAGGCCGCCGCCGCCGGCCATGGCAAAATCGGCGACCGGGTGGTGATCACCGCCCAATCCGGCGTGCATGGCGATATCGAGCCCGGCAAGGTGCTCAGCGGCTCGCCCGGCTTTGACAACCGGCAATGGCTGCGCTGCACGGCCGTCTATAACCGGCTCCCGGAGCTGGCGCGGGAGGTGCGGGCACTGGCCGCCGCCGTGAAAGCCATGGCGCAAAAGGAAGACGAGTAGTGGTCAGTGGTCAGTGATCGGTGGTCGGTGATCAGTTACCGACCACTGACCACTGGCCACTGACCACTGTGCCATGTAAACTGCCCAGAGCCCGATGATGAAAGAGCCCCCCGATCCCAACCCGAACCGCGGCCGCCCGATCCGGGTGCTGTTGCTAGATGACATGCCGGATAACCTGATTCTGCGCTCCACCATCCTGCGGCAGAAGGGTTATGAGGTGGTCACGTCCGCTTCGGTCGAGGAGGCTGAGCAAAAGCTGGGCGACATCGACATCGCCGTGCTCGACTATCACCTGGGCGCGGGTAAGTTCGGCACCGAGGTCGCCGACACCCTGCGCCAGAAGCGGCCCAACGTTCCCATCATCATTCTTTCCGCCACCCTGGAGCGGCGCTTCGGCGGGGTTGCCGACATGCACCTGCTAAAGGGCTATAGCTCAGTGGATGATCTGCTTGGCGCGCTGCGCAGCTTCGAAGCCAAACGCCGGGGCAAGCCCGTAGTAGTTGACGCCCGCGATTTCTACTATTCGCGCATTTCCATGGCCATGGCCGACGATACCGTGATGGAGATCATGGATCGCGACGGCAACTGGCAGTACGTCAACGACTACTTCGCCGCGCTCTTCGGCAAGAAACGCCAGGAGTTTGCCGGCAAGAACGCCTTCCGGGAGTTTTCCGATCTGGGCGAGGAGTGGCAGGACATAATTCGCACC
Source organism: uncultured Acidobacteriota bacterium (assembly GCA_963837635.1). Lineage (GTDB taxonomy): Bacteria > Acidobacteriota > Terriglobia > Terriglobales > Acidobacteriaceae > CAWINY01. Next base: position 852,045 of record CAWINY010000006.1, on the reverse strand, counting down.
GTCGCCGACACCCGCGAAACTTACCTCGACCGCGGCTTTCGCGCCGTTCCTCATCTTCCGACCAAGAGCAAACGCTGGACCTGGACCGTGCTGGTGTTCCCCATCAAACTGCACAACGACAAAGACGGCGTCGTGCTGACGGCCAGGCTCGTCGAGAAGAAGTGACTAGTGACTAGTGACTAGCGAAGGTTGGGGCAAACTTGTGCTATGGGCTGATGGGATAACGAAGTCGGCCTCGGATTCGGGCCGAGTACACTGTTTGGGCTTCCAACCAGACAGCGGCTCGGGTCGAAGGAGGCCGAGATGCGCATTATAGGCTGTGATTTGCATACCCGACAGCAGACTTTGGCGATGCTGGACGTGGATACGGGCGAGATACAGGAGCTTGTCCTCGACCATGAGGGCGCTCAGGTCAGAGAGTTTTACGCCGGACTGCCAGGTCCGGTGCGGGTTGGCATCGAGGCGACCGGGTCGATGCAGTGGTTTTTGGAACTGATGGACGAGTTGGGTGTGGAGTGCCAGGTCGGACACCCGGCGAAGATCCGCGCTTGCGAACCGCGCAAGCAGAAGCATGACCGCAGGGATGCAAACTTACTGTTGAGCCTGATGGTGGCCGACCGGTTCCCGGCGATCTGGATGCCGAGCATCGAGCAACGCGATGTGCGGGCGCTTTTACGCTATCGGCATCAGTGGGTGCGGATCCGTACACGTCTGCAGAACGCGTTGCAATCGATCGCGTTGAGCCATGGCCTACGCCGCGGGAGTTCGCTGTGGAGCAAGGCTGGGCTGCAAGCGATCGGCTCGCTGGCGCTACCGGGTTACTCGGCGGAACGGCGCGATGCGCTGGTTGCCTTGTACCTACACCTGCAAGCCGAGATCGACGAGTTGGATAAGACCGTCGCTGCGTGTGCTGAGCAACGACCGCTTGCCCAACTGCTGATGACGCATCCCGGCGTGGGACCGATCACCGCCTTGGCCACCGAAGTGTTGCTGGGCGACCCGACGCGCTTCGTGGACGGCAAAGCCGTGGCCAGCTACATCGGCATGATTCCGAGCGAGTACTCCAGCGGCGGCCGGCAGCGCTGTGGAGCTCTCAGCAAGCAGGGCAACGCGCTGCTTCGCTTTTTGTGGTGCGAAGCTGTCGGTCACGCGGTGCGGAAAGACGAGGAACTCAAACGCTTTTATCGACGGAAACTGGCGCAAAAAGGGCTCGGCAAAGCCAAAGTGGCAGCTGGACGCAAGCTGGGAATCCGGCTGTGGATCATGCTGCGCGACAACATCGACTACGAAGAGTTCTGCCGTCGCGGACGGCAGAGCGGGGGGAGCCCAAGCGGAGGTGCCTGAGCGTTAACATGGTCCTGCCTCGGCAGTGACCGTTGGGCTGAATAGGCCATCCGCCTCCCCAGGACGGGGAGTCCGAACAGATCATCATGGTCGTCGACTGACCGAAGAGATGTTTGGTGGGTACACCGCAACGATGAACGGAACGGGCCGAACCAAGGTTGGAAGCAATGGAAGCTATGGTCCAACTGACAAGTGCTCTTGCGCGGGCGCCGAGGTGTGTCCGTAGATAGAGAAAAACAAAACCCTCCTACGAAAGAGGAGGGTTGACGAAGCCGACTTCGTTAGAGATGTTATCAACAATCCCTCTGTTTTTTTGGCTGCTGTCGACGCATAATCCACAAATGAGAGTCGCTGTACTACTTACGGGATTCCTCCTCCTCTTGGATCCGTACAATAGTCTCGGCCAGAGCAGAGCATCGGACGAGTGCGCCCGAACCGCTCAAATGGAAATCTATTCAAGCGCACGAGTAGATGGAGCAGGCGACCTTGGAGGTTTTGAGCTGGCCCTCGACAGGCGCGACGCTTCCCGGTACGAAGCCCTGCTCTATGTGTACAGTGGGGGGTTGAACCCAGACGAAATACCCCTGGGAGGTAACATCGCTGGCAAAAGGATTGTGCTAGAAGGCACTTGGGTCGAACACCTGATCGAATATCCATCGCGCGAAGAGACGACACATATGCATCCTGTCCATCTGGACGCGACTTTAAGTACAGCCGCGCTTCGAGGAAAACTGACTATAGACAACGAATCAACGGCCATTCGATTGAAGCGGACTCGCAAAATCTGGCTTTGCAATGGAAGCAAAGGTCGATAACTGGCGAGAAATCCCCTTAGCACTAGTCACTTCACTAGGCCGCGCAGCGAGCAGTCACTATTACCGCCGGCAACCTGCCGCTCAAGCCAAAACGGGGCTCGATCTTGGCCACCCACCTCCACGATCACTAGTCACGAAGCACTAATCACTGCTTGTTCGATCTCCGCCAGAATCGCCCGCGCCGCCTTGCCCGGGTCGGGGGCTTCGGTGATCGGGCGTCCGACGACGATGTGCGTCGCCCCTGCCCGGATCGCCTCCGCCGGGGTCACGACGCGCGCCTGATCGCCTGCGCTGGTCCCCGCCGGGCGCACCCCGGGCGTAACGATGGCAAATCCCGTGCCGAGCAGGCGCCGGATGGCCTGCGCCTCCTGCGCCGAGGCAACAACTCCCCCCACGCCGGCGCCTCGCGCCAAGGCGGCGAGCCGGAGCACCTGATCGACGGTCCTGCCGCTAACCCCAACCTCGGTCAGGTCTTCATCCTTAAGGCTGGTCAGAACTGTTACTGCCAGGATCAGCGGGGGGGTAGCCGAACAGGAGGCGGCCACCTGCGCCGCTTTGAGCATCTCGCTGCCCCCGCTGGCGTGCACGGTCAGCATGGCGACCCCGAATTTGGCGGCCTCGGCGACCGCCGCAGCCACGGTATTCGGGATGTCATGATACTTGAGATCGAGGAAGACCTTATAGCCGGCGTCGATCAAGCGCCGGACCATGGCCGGCCCCAGTGCGGTAAACAACTGCTTGCCGACCTTGAAGGTGGACACCGCGTCGCCGAGGCTGGCGATCAGCTTCTCGGCATCGATCTCGCTGGCAACGTCCAGGGCGACGATCAGCCGGTCGCGGGCGGAGAGTTCGGGCATAGGGACATTATAAGGTTCCCCGTTCTCTCGACTCCGGCGCTGATGCCGCTCAGGCAACAGGTATCAGATATCCGATACCAGGTGCCGGGGCGGTGGCCCACCAAGAAACGGGAAGGCCGGCTCTGCGAGCCGGCTCCAAGAGATTCGGAAAAAACGGGAAACGGAGAACGTGGAACGGAGAACGAGTTAATCCAGTCCCGCGAGTTCGGTCTGGGCTAGGGCGGCCTCCTGCCACGGGACCAGATCGATCCGAACCCGATCGACTCCGTCATCTCGCAGACCGAGCACCTGGGCGGCGCCGTAGGACAGATCGATGATCCGGGACGCCGGCACAGGGCCGCGGTCGTTAATCCGGACAACCACCCAGCGGTGATTGCTGAGGTTGGTGACCCGCACCACCGACCCCAGGGGCAGCATCGGGTGGGCCGCAGTGAACTGGAACATGTCGTAGGTTTCGCCGTTGGCGGTCTTCTTGCCGTAAAAGCGCTTGCCATACCACGATGCCTTGCCGATTTGGTAGGGCCGGTGGGACTTGTTGACGGGCTTCTTACGGACAACCTTGGTCGGCTTAGCGGACACGGCGTTGTTGGGCCGGTGCGTCGCCCCCAGGCTGGTGATCGCCAAACAACAGATCACCAGGGAGTGGGTCAGTACCTTTCTCATGCAACACCTCAAATTCAGAATTAACGAAAGTGGTCCGCACAACAGAACTCCAACCAGCGCTCCAAGCTCGTTGGGAAAGCTGTTAATCTCTTTCCGGCGCCGCGCTAGTTTGAACGCGTCAGCCAGGACAATCTTTCAATTCTATTGACAACAAATCCTCAAGGCAAATTCTGACAGCTCAGTCTATCGGCTGGCCATCAGGCAATCACCTTAGCTTTATTAAGCTTGCCTCCTTAGATGGATGGTCTCCAGGCGGGGTTGGGAGGCCTGGGCAAGCTTGCGGAGCGGGTATCAGAAGCAGTACCGGACCCTGAGTGACAGGTATCAGATACCAGGTAACAGGTGCCAAGAACAAGGTCCGGGGCTCCGGGCGCAGTGGTACATTTCTGGCATGCCTGTTCCGCCTGTGGTGCTCTCCATTGCCGGTTATGACCCGAGCTCCGGCGCTGGGGTGACCGCCGACATCAAGACTGCCGCCGCCCACGGCTGCTATGCCCTGAGCTGCATCACCGCCCTGACGATTCAATCCACCCTAGGGGTGAAGCGCGTCGTTCCCTTACCCCCCGAACTGGTCGCCGCGACCCTGAACGAGCTCAGGACTGATTTTGAGATTTCGGCGGTTCGCCTTGGAATGCTGGGTTGGGGCGAGGTGGCGCGAGCGGTCGCTGACTTCCTGGATGGAGATGGACTTGGTCCCGTCCCCATGGTTCTGGATCCGATCGTCCGCGCCTCGTCCGGAACGGAATTGCTGGACGCGGCTGGACTGGAGATTATCCGCACGCGGTTGCTGCCCAAGGCTACTGTGTGTACTCCGAATCTAGCCGAGGCTGCGGCACTGGCCGGAATCCCCGTTGCAGACTTGAACGACGCCCGGGCCGCTGCCGCCAAGCTGCATGCCTTGGGAGCGCGGGCGGTGGTGATCACAGGCGGACATCTACAGGGCGATGCGGTGGATCTACTTAGCTTGGCCGACGGCGGTGCGGAGGAATTCCGGGCGGCGAGGATTGAGTCGCGCTCGACTCACGGCACAGGCTGCGCCTTCGCCATGGCGCTGGCATGCAACCTGGCGCTGGGATTGTCCTTGAGGAATGCCGTCGCCGAGGCTAAAGACTACGTGGCCCGCGCCATCGCCCAGGCCGAGCCCCTGGGACACGGCATCGGACCGATGAACCTGTTTCCGAAGTAAGGAGTAGGGTGAAGTCGGGCGTTTGGAACGGCGGCCGCATTTGTAATCTGGTCAATATTCGTGGTATTTTCCCCATTCGGACCATCCCATGGTGCGAGCTATACATTCTGCTGTCGAAACCACACCAAGCCTTGAGCCACAGGTTCGCATCGGTTACTCCAGCAACTCGAATCCGGCGACGGCTGCGGGGGAGTTGCGGGGGCTGATCGGTCATGACCAGGCTGGACTGGCGCTGGTCTTTGTCTCCAATCGTTACGAGCGCGAGGCAATGGCCCCCGCTCTGCGGCGCGAGTTCGGCGCCCTGCCGATGATCGGATGCACCACAGCCGGGGAGATCGGACCCCTTGGCTACATGGATGGCGGGGTGTCGGGGCTTACCCTGGGGCAGGACGACCTCGTTTACGAGATCGGGCTCATCGAGGGCGTATCAGGGCTGAACACCAGGAAGGGCCATGCCTTTGCCTACGAGCTGCGCCAGAACCTGGCTCAGCGGGTAGAGCGATTCGACCCCAAGCGCTGCTTCGCCCTGCTGTTGATCGATGGCCTATGCGGCCACGAGGAATACGTGGCGCGCGCCATTCACGACGGGCTGGGGGGAATCCCCATGGTAGGCGGCTCGGCGGGCGACGGCCTGAACTTCCAGCAGACGGCCGTGCTGTTCGATGGCCGTTTCCACCGCGACGCGGCGGTACTGCTGGTGGCCACTTCGCCGCACCCGTTTACCACCTTTAAGACCCAGCATTTTGTGTCGGGCACACGCCGTCTGGTGCTCACCGGCGCCATCCCGGAGCAGCGCATCGCGACCGAGATCAACGGCTTTCCCGCCGCCGAAGAATATGCCCGGGCCATCGGCCTAGTCCCCAGCCAGTTGAACCCTCTGGTGTTCTCGGCACACCCCATGGTGGTCAAGATCGGCGGGGCCGATTTCGTGCGCTCCATCCAGAAGGTCAATCCCGACGGCAGCCTGACCTTCTATTGCGCCATCGATGAAGGCATTGTGTTCAACGTCGCCGAAGGTGTCGATCTGGTGGACAATCTCAATACGCTGTTCCGGGATCTCGAACGGGACATCGGCCCGCCACGGCTGGTGATCGGCTGCGACTGCATCTTGCGGCGGCTGGAACTTAGCCAAAATGGGGCGATCGACAAGGTGTCGGCCCTGCTGCGCGAGCACCATGTGGTCGGGTTCAGCTCCTATGGCGAGCAGTTCCGCGGCATGCACGTGAACCAGACCTTCACGGGCATCGCCATTGGCGCCAAGCAGGTCCCGGCATGAGTGACGACATCGACCTTCGCTGCGATCCCGGCGATGCCGGCGGATTACTGGGTGAAATCCAGCGGCGCGACCGGATCATCACCGCCCTGATGAACCAGGTGCAGCGCAACCTGAATAACCCGGACAACGATTTCAGCCTGCTGCAAACCACTTTCGTGCTGGAGCAGGAGGTCAGGCATCGCACCCAGGAACTGGAGCGCGCACTCGACGCGCTGGCCGAGGCCAACCGCGAAGCGGAAGCGGCGCGCCATCGGCTCTCGGCGGCGATCAGCGCTATCTCGGAAGGCTTCGCTCTGTTCGATCCCGAGGACCGGCTGGTGCTGTGCAACGATGCCTACCAGAAGTTGTGGGGCTTCGAGTCGAGCCTTACCGGCCGCCACTTCACCGACTTGCTGACCGAAGCCGGGGAACGCTACCAGCCGACCGATCCAACCTGGTTCGCGCACCGTCTGCAGCACCATCAATCCGGCGCCGGCACCTGCGAATACCGGTTAGCCGACGGGAAGATCCTGCAGATCCGCGAGCGCAAGACCCCGGAAGGCTTTACCGTTGGTCTACATGCCGATATCACGGAACTGGCTGAAGCCCAGGCCGCCCGCGCCACCCGCCAGCAACTGCTCGACATTATCGATTTCCTCCCCGACGCGACGTTTGTGGTGGATCAACAAAAGCGGGTGATCGCCTGGAACCGCGCCATCGAGGAAATGACGGGAGTTGGTAAGGAAGAGATCATTGGCCAGGGCGATTACGCCTATGGCGTGCCGTTTTATGGGGAGCGGCGGCCCACGCTCTTAGACCTTCTCGATTCGGACCTTCCGGAGTTGAGCTCTCAATACGAGAACCTCCACATGCAAGGCAGTACTCTCTACGGAGAAGACTTCGTGCAAGCCGCGTTCGGCGGCAGGGGAGCCTATCTCAGCCGAATGGCCTCGCCCCTGCTGGATCAGGAAGGCAACCGGGTGGGCGCGATCGAATCTCTCCGCGACCTCACCGATCGCAAGCGGGCCGAGGCGGACTTGCAGAGCATGCAGGAGCAACTTCGGCAAGCTGCCAAGATGGAGGCCATTGGCCGCTTGGCGGGCGGGATCGCCCATGACTTCAATAATCAACTCACCATCGTGCAGGGCTATTGCAACCTGCTGCTGAAAAGATTGCCTTGCGCAAACCTGGAGTACGGACAGGAAGTGCGGGAAATCATGAGAGCGGCCGAACGGTCGGCTCAACTGACCAGTCAACTGCTCGCCTTTGGCCGCAAGCAAATGCTCCATCCCGAGGTGCTCGACCTGAATGAGGTACTCCCCAAGCTGCGCGATCCCTTGGCTCGCATAATCGGAGAAGACATTCACATCCAGGTCCAGATCGCACCCGACCTGTGGAAAGTGAAGACCGATCGAAATCAGTTGGAGCAGGCGATCATCAACCTCGCCATCAATGCCCGAGATGCCATGCCCGGCGGCGGGCAGTTGACCATCGGGGCGCATAACGCCATCTTGGACTCGGAGTACGTGTTGCGGCACATGGGCGCCTCGGAGGGGGCACATGTTTGTCTCAGCGTACGCGATACCGGCACGGGCATGGATGAACATACGCGGCGAAGGATCTTCGAGCCGTTCTTTACCACCAAGCCGGTGGGAGTCGGTACCGGGCTGGGGTTGGCCATGGTCTATGGCTTTGTGAAACAGAGCGACGGGCATGTGGAAGTGATCAGCGAGACGGGGGCCGGGTCATGCTTCAATCTTTACTTCCCACGAGCTACGGGTGCGTTTGTGGTCCGAGAGCTCGTGGCTCCGCCTCCCACAGGCAGTGAAACGATTCTGGTCGTCGAAGACGAGGAAGCTCTTCGCGAACTGACGGCCCATATCCTCAAAACCTCGGGCTACCACGTGCTGCAGGCGGCTGACGGAAACGCGGCCATTGCGCTCAACCGGCAATATGCCGAGACTATCGATCTCGTGCTGTGCGATGTGGTCATGCCGGGATTGCCCGGCCCAGAGGTGGTCAAACAGGTAAAGCTGGACCGGCCTGGGTTGAAGATCCTTTACGTGACTGGTTATGCCGAGCGGGCAGTGCTTGATTGCCGAGCGAGCGAATTGGGAGGTCGTGTTTTATCCAAGCCCTTCACGCCCGACACTCTGTTCAGGGTGGTGCGGCAAGTCCTCGATGAAGATTTCGAGATGTGCGCTTAGCAGGCATGGAAACCTTGTCGAGGGAACTCAAGACGGCTCGGCTCCGCTTTCCGCCTCGATGCCGGACGAGAGCTTTGGTTGCCTAGAGCGTGTTTCATAAATGGGTTCGGCCTCAACTCAGATACTTACGTACAAAGCGGGTGAACTGATGAGCTTCTGTCATGAAGAAGCGGCAGAAGCTGTTGACGGACGAGCAGTGGCAACTGATTGAGCCTTTGCTTCCCGAACCGAAGCGCCGACGGGACAACCGGGGGCGACCGTGGGCACCGAACCGGGCCTGTTTTGAAGGCATTCTGTGGATTCTGCAAACCGGAGCGGCATGGCGGTTTCTGCCGGACGAGTTCCCCTCGCCCGCCACCTGTTGGCGGCGGCTGAAGCGGTGGGAGGACCAAGGCGTCTGGCTGGATGCGTGGCGCGCCTTGCTCGGTGCGCTGGATGAGGAAGGGCTGCTCAAGTGGGACGAGACCTTCCTGGATGGCAGCTTCGCGCCGGCAAAAAAAGGGGCGCTGCCGTCGGTAAAACCAAGCGGGGCAAGGGAACGAAGTGGATGGTACTGGTCGACGGTCAAGGTCTTCCGCTGGGAGTTCGGCTGGAAAGTGCCTCTCCGGCAGAAGTTACGCTTGCGGAAGCCACGCTCGCCGAAGTCCGCGTCCCGCGCCCGCAAGGACGGCCGCGGCAAAAGCCCGAGCGCATAATCGCTGACCGTGGTTATGACTCCGACCCGCTGCGTGAGCGACTGAAGAAGCGAGGCATCGAGCTGATTGCGCCTTACCGCAAGAACAACAAGGAACGGCGCTACGAAGATGGCCGTAAACTGCGGCGATACCTGCGCCGCTGGATAGTGGAGCGAACCAATGCATGGCTTGGCCAGTTCCGCCGATTGCTGGTTCGTCATGAGCATCTGCTCTCCACCTACCGCGCCTTCTTCTACCTTGCCTGTTTCTGGATTACGCTGAGGCGCTGTTTATGAAACACGCTCTAGAGATCTGGCTGCCAATTCACTGGCAGATCGAAGTAGAACACGGATCCATGCCCTACCTGACTGCTGACACCAATAGTGCCGCCGTGTGCCTCCACGATTGCTTTGGCGATGGCCAGCCCCATGCCCGTGCCCTGAACCGCCACGCGCTGCTGTCGGCCACGGAAGAACTTGTCGAAAATGAGAGCTTGTTCCAAGTCGTTTATCCCCGAACCGTGGTCGGCCACGCTAGTTCTCAATCGATGATTGGCGACCCCAGTGGTTACCTGAATGGTGCTGCCGAGCGGCGAATACTTGGCGGCATTTTCCAGCAAGTGGCTGAGAACTTCTCGAATGCGCTCAAGATCCATGCGCACGGCTGGAAGCTTCTGCGGGATGTCCACTTCAACCGGATGGTTCGCGAGAAGCTGCTTCGATTGTTCCAGTGCGGCATCCACTGCTTCCTGAATCCGGTGGGGTTCAAGCTGGAGTTGTACTTGACCGGCATCGAGTTGCGCCATCTCGGTGGCCTGGTCCACCAGCCTATCCAGGCGCTTGCTTTCCTCATCGATGACCGTCAGTAGTTCCCGCCGATGAGACTCATCCAATCCGAAGTCCGACAGAAGCGCGGTCACGGATCCCATGATTCCGGTCAAAGGTGTACGCAGCTCGTGAGTGACCGAATCCAGCAGCGCCGAGCGTAAGCGATCGCTCTGTCTCTCGGCTTCAGCTTTGCCGAGTAGTTCGACTGCGCCCGCCCGTTCCAGGGCGATGGCAACAAGGCTCGCGATCGCTTCCACGGTCTCGCGCGACAGCCTACCCCCGACGATTGCGAGGCTCCCCACCTCTCTTACGCCAAGGTGCAACGGCACAAAGTGCAGACTGCGGTCCGGATCGATCCATGACTCTGCGCGGCTGCTTACCGCTTTCAGTTCATCGGCGTGGATCAGGCTATGCGCAGCCAGATCGGAGTAGCAAGCCTGTTGGCTGCCGGCCAGGAACACGGCAGCGCCGGTTACGCCGAATGACTCCACCACCTGTCGTGGGATTGCGTTCGACAGTGCCAGCACGTCCTCCGCCAGGAGTAGTTGCTGGCTGAAGTGGTACAGGCGCTCGGCCTCATGGCGGCGGCGCTCCGCGCTCATGGTTTCCTGGTGCGCGCGCTCGGAGAGCTGGCTGGCAATGATGGCGGTTACCAGAAAGACGAAGAGCGCCACCCAGTTCTGCGGATCGGCAATCGTGAAGGTTCCCACCGGCGGCAGGAAGAAGAAGTTGAAGCAGAGAGTCGCCAGGACCGAGAGGGCTACCGCGTATTTCAATTCCCAACGGGCGGAGATCACGAGAACCGCCAATAGGAATGTGAGCGCTACGGTGGTGGGGTTGACGTGGAGTAGGTTGAAATAGATCGCAGTAATCGCCGCCACGATGGCTACGACTGCCAACCAGCGGAGTATCGCGCGCTGTACCTCTTGGATCACGCGCCAGATTGTAACGGATTCGACAAAATCGGGACGCTTCCACGACAATGAGGCCAATGACAAAGATGCCGAGTTGGCCGCCGAACTGGATATCGGGCCGGGCCACAAGATCCAAGTCGGCCGGCAAATTCCTGCGCAACGCGCCGGCGGTGGATGTGCCCATCAGGAAAGAGCAGGCGAAATGGAAATGACAGAGCGCCGCCGCGTATTGTTGGTGGACGATGAACCGCAGATCACCCGTATGCTGCGAACGGCGTTTTCGACGCAACCGTATGACATCCGGGTAGCGAACGACGGCGAGATGGCGCTGGAAGTCATCCAGGATTGGACGCCGGAGCTGGTGATCACCGATCTCATGATGCCTACCCTCGACGGTATTGAGTTGTGCCAGCGCCTGCGAGCCGTGTCGCAGGTGCCAATCATTGTGCTTTCGGTACGAGGGCAGGAACAGATGAAGGTCCGCGCGCTGGATGCGGGAGCGGACGATTACGTAACCAAGCCCTTCAACACGAATGAACTGCTTGCGCGCGTGCGTGCCCAGCTTCGTCGCAGTGCCAGCACAGAGCCGGTTCGGATGGTGATCGAGATCGGTGACTTCCGCATTGATTTGGGGTCACGGGCGATTAGCGTACGCGGCCGGCAAGTCCATCTCACCCCGAAAGAATTCGATCTGCTGGTCTATCTCGCCCGTCACCCCAACATGGTTGCCACACACCGCAGCTTGTTAACGGCCGTGTGGGGCGCCGACAGCGCGGAACAACCGGAATACGTGCACGTCCTTGTCAGCCAGCTCCGCAAGAAGCTCGATCCCGAAGGTTCCTCCAATTACATCGTGACAGAACCTTGGGTCGGCTACCGTTTCGAACCGGGCGAGTAGCTAAGCGTGTCACAAATCCAACTGACAACTCACGCTGTCCGGCGCGCCTGCTCGTCTTGCACGGCGTTGAGCACTTCCTCAGCCCAGAGCGGGCTCTCCGGATGCTCCTCGTGTTTGAAATAGGCGAATACCCCGGGCGTGGTGCGCATGTGGAACTCGATCCGCTTCGCCAGTTCCTGGCGCACTTGGGGCGGATAGTCGGATTTGCGGAAACGGTAGTAGATGAAGTCGGCGGTTGCGACCTCGGGAGTAATCAGGTCGTCGCTCTCGGCGACGCACAGAGCAGCGTTATGTTTGCCCAGGGTCGCGGTCACCGCCTCCGCGAACCAGGATTCGTGCCGGAATTCGAAAGCAACGCGCAAGCTCCGCGGCAACGAAGCGAGGAACTCGTCCAGCAGGGCAACGTCGGCCTTCATGGTGGGCGGCAACTGGAACAGCACCGGCCCCAGCCTGCCCGAGGCGGCCAGCGGCTGGATCGAAGAAAGAAAGCGCATGGTCATTTCCTCCGCGTTCCTCAGCCGCTTGATATGGGTGATCGCCTGATGCGCCTTGAGCGAGAACTTGAAGTGGTCCGGCGTGTCGTTCATCCAGCCCAGCAGCGTCTTTTCGCTCGCGAGGTGACGGAAGGTATAGTTCACCTCAACCGCATTCAGCCGCCTGGCATAGTGCTGCAGGAATTTCTTCTGCGGCAGCTTCTCAGGATAGAAGACCGGCTTCCAGGCCGGGTACGCCCAACCGGATGTGCCCGTGTACAGCATGCCTTGGTGAGTTGCCAGAAACCCGCCTGCCAGTTGCCAGCATTCTAAGAAGCTAACCGCGGATTTAAACGGATGAAGACGGATCAGAAAAGCGCCACAGAGACACAGAGGAAATCAGAATAGAAGAATTTACTCTGTGCCTTTCTTCTTACTCTGTGTCTCTGTGTCTCTGTGCCTCTGTGGCAGGTTCTTCCTTTCGGCCAATCCGTGCTCTTTCCGCGCAAATCCGCGGTAAGTCTTAGGGTTTCCCCACCGCCTCGGCGCGCACACGGATCGACAACTCTTTCAGTTGCTCCTCGCTGACCGCGGTCGGCGCGTCCACCATGAGATCGATGGCCTTCGCGGTTTTGGGGAACGGGATCACCTCGCGCAGCGAATCGGCGCCGGCCAGAATCATCACGATACGATCCAATCCCAGCGCGATGCCGCCGTGCGGAGGCGTGCCGTAGGTCAGGGCTTCGAGGAAGAAGCCGAAGCGGGCGCGCGCTTCCTCGTCGCTCATGCCTAGCGAACGGAAAATCTTCGATTGAATATCCTGTCGGTGGATACGGATCGAGCCTGAGCCCAACTCGGTGCCGTTGAGCACCACGTCATAAGCCAGCGCACGCACCGAGCCCGGATCGCTCTCGAGTTTATCCATGTCCTTCTCGTGCGGCGAGGTGAACGGGTGGTGCGCGGCGCCCCATCGCTGGCCGTCCTCGTCCCACTCGAACATGGGAAAGTCGGTCACCCACAGGAAGCGGTAGTCGCCGGGCTTGAACGCGCCATGGCGGTCGGCGTACTTCTTGCCCAACTCCACACGCAAGTTGCCAGCGGCGGTGTACACAGCCGTGTCGGGCTTCAGGCCGCGCGGCGGCGTTCCCTTCTCGGGAGCCGCGATTAACACCAGCAGATCATCCGCCTCGGCCCCAGCCATCTTCTTGATCTTCTCAACGGCCTCGGGGAAGCCCTTTTCAATGCGCTTGAAGTCTTCGAACAACTTGGAGCCCTGGTGCTTGATGCCGAACAGCGGCCGGATGTCGTCGCGCTCCTTGCGCGAAAGCTCGCCCACCTTGGGGATGCGCACCAACATGATCGGCAGCTCCTGCGCCACTTTCAGTTGTTGCTTGTCCTCCGGCGTGAAGGCATCGCGCACGTCAGTCATCGCGGGCAGGCGCAGGTCGGGCTTGTCGATGCCGTAGGAGCGCATCGCCTGGTCGTAGGTCATCTGCAGGAAGGGCGTCTCAAGCTTGTGGCCCGCCACTTCGAAGGCGACCGTCAAGAAGCCCTCGACCACCTCGAAGACCGTCTGCTGCTGGGGAAAGCTCATCTCCAGGTCAATCTGCGTGAATTCCGGCTGGCGGTCAGCGCGCAGGTCCTCGTCGCGGAAGCAGCGCACGATCTGGAAATACTTGTCGTAGCCGGAGATCATCAGGATCTGCTTGAACAATTGCGGCGACTGCGGCAGCGCATAAAAATGCCCCGGATGCACGCGGCTGGGCACCAGGTAATCGCGCGCGCCCTCAGGGGTGGAGCGCGTCATAAACGGCGTTTCCACTTCCAGGAAGCCGCGTCCTGCCAGGTAATTGCGCACCGCCAGCGCGATCTTGTGCCGCATGATGATGTTGGCCTGCATCTCCGGCCGGCGCATGTCGATGTAGCGATACTTCAGGCGCAGCTCTTCATACGGCAGCACCGAATCCGAAGGATAGAACGGCGGCGGGGCGGAGACATTCAGCAACTTCAGATCGGTGGCGACCACGTCGATCTCGCCGGTGGCCAGGTTCGGGTTCACCGTATCGGGATCGCGCTGTTCCACGTAGCCGATGACAGCTATCACGTACTCCGAGCGGAGTTGTTCCGCTTTCTCGTGGACGGCCGCATTCTCGGCCGTGATCACCACCTGCGTCAGGCCCTCGCGGTCGCGCAGGTCGAGGAAGATCAGGTTGCCCAGGTCGCGGCGGCGATGGACCCAGCCCATCAGCACCACCGGTTGGCCCGCGTCCGCGACACGGAGTTCACCACAGGTATGAGTGCGCTTGAGATCACCTAAAAAATCGAGCACGAAAGAATCCTTTAGTGTTGTATTCCTAATTCTTCTCAAAAACGTCGTTGGTCATTCGTCGTTGGTCGTTTTTGCTCGCAATCTCAACGTGCGAACCCAATGCACGAACCGTTAATGACGACCACCCACGACTCAAGGTCATTGCGGGCTGGCACGCAACTCAACGAGCCGACGCTAACGACGAACGACCATCGGCCAACGAACGGCAGATGCGCGCAACCAGTTCCGCGCGCGGCACCGTCACTTGCTCTCCGGTTTCCAGGTTCTTGAGGGCGTAGCTCTCGGCTGCTACTTCATTTTCTCCTATGATGAGGGCAAAGCGCGCGCCGATTTTGCTGGCCGTCTCCAGAGATTTTTTCAATCGGAAGCGCTCGTCGCCCAGCTCTACGATCAGGTCGCTGCGCCGCAATTCACGCGCCAGTTGGGCTGACGGCGCGTCCATCCCCGTGCCAAGCGGCGCAATGTACACATCCGGCGGCCTGGAGATCTCCCGCGCCTGCTCCTGCAGCGCTAGCACCAAGCGGTCCTCACCAATAGCAAATCCCATGCCTGGGGCATGCGGACCGCCCAGCGATTCGCTGAGGCCATCGTAGCGCCCGCCACCCAAAATCGCGTTCTGCGCGCCCAGCGCTCCGTGCGTGAACTCAAACGTGGTGCGCTGATAATAGTCGAGCCCGCGCACCAGGCGGTCTTCCACCGTGTACGAAATGCCCTGCGCGTCCATCAGGGCCCTGACCTGCGCGAAGTGCTCACGGCACGGCTCATCGAGATAGTCCTTGATCTTGGGCAACGACTCGATGATCGGCTGGTCCTCGAGAATTTTGCAATCCAGCACGCGCAGAGGATTCGTCTCAGCCCGCCGCTGGCAGTCGGCACACATCTTGTCCTTGACTCCGGCCAAGGCTTGGCGGAGCGCCTCGTTGTAAGCCGCGCGATCTTTAGGGCAGCCCACCGAATTCAGCAGCAGGGTCCAGTTGCGGATACCGAGGCGATCCAGCAGCGTGGCAAGCATCTCCAGCACCTCGGCGTCGCGCATGGGCGATTCGCTGCCCGCCGAGGCCGGCCCGATCATCTCCGCGCCAATCTGGTAGAACTGGCGATAGCGGCCCTTCTGCGGACGCTCACGGCGAAACTGTGGGCCCATGTAATACAGCTTCTGCACCCCTGGCCGCTCCCACAACTTGTGCTCGATATAGGCGCGCACCACCCCGGCAGTGTTCTCCGGACGCAGGGTAAGCGACTGCTGCCGGTCGCTGGCGGCGCGGCCCTTGTCCTCCCACGTGTACATCTCTTTGGAGACGATGTCGGTGTCTTCGCCAACGCTGCGGGCGAACAGTTGCGTCTCTTCGAAAACGGGCGTGCGGATCTCGCGGAAGTTGTAACGCTCGAACACCTCGCGCGCGGTGGCCTCGACAAAATTCCACAACGCCGTGTCGGGCGGCAGCAGGTCGCGGGTGCCTCGGACAGCTTTGATCATGAATCAGTTCTCTGTTTCCACTTCGCGGTTCTCGGAATGACAAATCAATGTGCTGAACTTACGTCTCCCGCCGCTCGCTGAAATAATTCTCGCGATAACCGAGGTAATTTTTCGCGTATTGCAGGATCGTCTCCTGTGTTTTCGGGTCGTCGATCTTTTTCCGGAACTTCGCCGGCGTGCCCACCCACAGCGAATAGGGTTCGACGATCGTGCCCTCCGGAATCAGCGCGCCGGCAGCTATGATGGAGCCTTCGCCAATGCGCGCACCGTTCAGGATGATCGCGCCCATGCCAATCAGGCAGCGCGACTCGACCACGCAGCCGTGCAGCGTGACCGAATGGCCCACCGTGACCCAGTCCCCCACCTCGACCGGCCATTTGCCGAGCATGCCATGCAGCACCGAGCAGTCCTGGATGTTCGAATTCTCGCCCACCCGTATGTAGTGCACGTCGCCGCGCAGCACCGTGTTCATCCAGACGCTGGCGTTTTCGCCGAGCACCACGTCGCCGATCAGTTGCGCCGACTCGTCCACGTACGCCGAGGCCGGAAACTTCGGCACCTTGCCTTGATAGGAGCGGATCATCGTGCTTCCTCACCCTGAGCTGGAAAGAAAAAGATAGCACCCGGAGACAGCCCAGGCCAAACCAGCCGTCAGCTCTCAGCTTCCAGCTTTCGGCTGATTGGCACGGAGCACGCAATCAGAAATTGAATTGGAAGCCTCGGCCGGCAGACAACCGCCTATTTCTTCTTCTTATTATTGCCGTAGCTGGTTTCCACCTTGGCCCCCAGGCTGGCGAGCATCTGCTTGGCGGTTTCCGCATTGGGGCCGCTGGGAGCAAGCTCCAGGTACTTGTTGAAATTCTGCGCTACCTCCGGCGGAGCATTCATGGTGCCGTCTTTGTTTAGGGTGGCCTTGCCCAAAAGGTTAATTCCCTTCTGATAATAGGCCTCGGCGTACTGCGGATTGGCCTGGATCGACTTATCGAAAGCGGCGTTGGCCTCGTCCACTTTGCCGGCATTGGTCAGAACGGCGCCGATGCTGAAATAACACTTGGCGGAATCGGCAGCGGCAATCGCCGCGACCTGGCTGCACTGATCGAGCGCCTGCGGGCTCTGTCCCAGACGCGCCAGGGACTCGGCCGCGCCGGTTCGGGCGACCACCTGATCTCCCGGCTTCAAGGCGCCGGTGCCCGAAGACGGCAAGCTGAAAGCCTTTTGGTAGGCGTCGGCTGCGGCCTTGTAGTTCTCCTGCTGCGCGGACCTGTCGGTTGCCTTCCTGGCCGCCGCCATGTTGAGTTCGCCCAACCGCGCCCACACCAGCGGGATGTTCGGTGCCTGCTGTGAGGCCTGCGTCATCGCCTGCACCGCCTGGTCCAGATTGCCGGCCTGCTGCGCCTGGCTGGCTTGCTGCAGGAGCTGATTCACACCTCGGATCGTCTGGTTCTCCTGTTCGACCTCCTGGCGCTTCTTCTGTTCTTCGGGGCTGATCCCGGCTTTCGCTGCCGCCTGTTCTTTGGCCAAGTCGATGTCCAAGACATTCTCTGTGGCGGCATTGACCGGCACCCCGGTGTAGAAGATCAGCAGATTGCCGTTTCGCAAAAGGTTTACCTTGTACCTGCCGGGCGCGACCGCGACGTGCATATACTCACCTTTGTCGTTGGTGGTCACGTCGTATTTCTGGCCACTATCCATGTTCAGATATTCGACCGTCGCCCCCGCCAGCGGCTTGGAATCGGTCCCCAATACCTTCCCCTTCACCGTGCATACCTGGGCCCACGCCGTCCCCGCAAACAACACGGCCAGCAGGATCGCGCACCACACTACTGCCTTGTTCTTCATGATTCAGCTCCGTCTCTATCTGCGTTAGGCAGCCGTTGCTCCAGTGTGGGGCGGGTCTTGGACCCGCCCAGAGACGGGTCGGAGACCCGTCCCACACGATCTCTATCGCACCACCACGCTCGCGTACGGCAGGGGATCCTGGATGCCCGCGGCGGCAAAGGCGCGCAGGCGCAGTACGCAGCTATCGCACACGCCACAGGCAACGTCCTCGCGGCTATAACAGCTCCAGGTTAAATCAAAGGGCGCGCCCAACTCCGCACCCAGCTCAACGATTTCCGCCTTACGCAAAAAGATGAGCGGAGTGAGGATCTCGATCTTGCCTTCGCGCGTGCCGCGCTTCACCACCAGATTAAAGGCGTCGTAGTATGCGGGACGGCAATCCGGATAGCCGGAGCTGTCCTGCTCCACGGCGCCGATGAAGACCTTGTCCGCGCCTAGTACCTCAGCCCAGCTCACGGCCACCGCCAGGAAATGCGCGTTGCGGAAGGGCACGTAGGTGATCGGGATCTGGTTGCCGATGAGTTCACCCGCCTCCGGCACCGCCAGTTTTGGGTCTGTTAGCGCCGAGCCGCCGATCTTCGACAGCGCTTCGTTGCGCACGATCAGCCGCTCGCGGATGCCCAGCCGGTCGCAGATTCCGTGAAAGGAGCGGCGCTCGCGCTCTTCCGTGCGTTGGCCGTAATCGATGTGCAAGGCTGCCGTGTCGTAGTCCCGCGCCGCCAGACTGGCGCAGACACAGGAGTCCATGCCGCCGCTGAGCAGCACCACCGCGCGATCTCTGTGTGCCTTGGTCGTCATCTTCGAGAAGCCCCGCTTAACAACGGATCTTAACAACGGATTAAGACGGATCTAAACGGATCAGGAGGACTCAACGTAATAAGAATTATTCTGATCCGTTTCAATCCGTTTGGATCCGTTGTTGATTTACACGCCCTTAAGCGCCGGGTCCCAAACAAACTTATGGATCTGCAGCCCCAGGCGCGCCGGAACCTGATCCGCCAGCATCCACTCGACCAGCTCTCGCGGATCGACTATGCAATGCGATGCGTCGCGCTGGCCGCTTGCCTGTTTGCGGAACGCTGGGGAAAAGATCACCCAGCCCGCTCGTGATGCCAAACCATGCTGCGCAACGAAGTCGCGCGCGAACTCGTAATCCTCGCGGCTGGCGATCACGAATTTTACCTCGTCGCGCGAGGCAAGGGCGTCGAGGTTCTCCATGCGGAAGCTTCCGCCTTCGCCCGACCCGGGGCACTTCACGTCGACAATTTTGACGACCTCGCGCGGCACTTTGGCTAGCGGGCGTTCGCCGCTGGTTTCGAGCAGCACCGTGTAGCCGGCTGCCAGCAGACGATCCATCAGCGGCACGACCTCGCGCTCCTGCAGCATCGGCTCTCCGCCGGTGATTTCGACCAACCCGCCCGGCGCCAGCCGCTGCACTTCGGCCAGCACCTCATCCAGGCTCATGCGCACGCCCCCGGTGAAGGTGTACTCGCTATCGCACCACGTGCAGCGCAGATTGCATGCCGCCAGGCGCACGAAGATGCAAGGCACCCCCGCATAGCTGGATTCGCCCTGGATGGACCGGAAGATCTCGATGATCTGCATGCTTTCGGTCCTTTCAACGCGAAGGCGCTAAGACGCGAAGGACAAGGAAAAATCCGCCACAGAGACACAGAGGGACTTGAATTCTGATTTCTCTGTGTCTCTGTGCCTCTGTGGCAGGTGTTTTCGGATAACCCATCAATTACTTGTCCCTCCAAAAGCTTCGCGCCTTAGCGTCTTCGCGTTGAAAGGACTTTCTATTCGTAATACGTCGCGGTGCTTGTGTCCGTCTCCCACAGCTTGACCCGTTTGACCTGCACGCGGCCATCGGTCGCGCCCTTCAGCAGCGCGTTCATTTCGTCGTAGAAATACTTCGCCATGTTTTCCGCCGAGGGATTCAGCGCCCGGAACGGCTCAACATCATTGAGGAACTGATGGTCCAACCGGTCGATCACCTCGCCCATGGCCGCTTTCAGGTCCTTGAAATCGAAGAGCAGGCCGATGGGGTCCAGCGTCTCACCCGACAGGGTAATCCGGACCTTGTAGTTATGACCGTGCACGTTCTCGCATTTTCCCCGGTAGCCGCGCAACGCGTGCCCGGCGGCGAAGGTTTCTTCAACGCTCACTTCGTACATAAAATCCTTAAAAGCAATGCGGATCGAGACGGATCGAGACGGATCAAAAGGCCAACGCAGGTCGCCCCATCCATTTCAGTCCGCTTGAATCCGTTATTCACCTACCTTTTGGAAGGTGCGCTAACTGCTTATTTTACAATGGCGGCATGCCTCGCCCCCGACCGTCGCCGCCGCCCCGCCGAGCCGAGACTGTAGGCCTGGTCGTGGTCGCGCTGCTGATACTGGCAATCACGCTGGCCCGCTTCTGGCACAGCATTGGCTGGAGGCTGCGCTAGGTGAGCGCGCCCGAACCACTGCTGGTCGCGCTGCTCGGCCCTACCGCCAGCGGCAAGACTGCCCTTTCCCTGGTGCTGGCCGAGCATTTTGGCGGGGAAATCGTCAGTTGTGATTCGGTTGCCGTGTATCGCGAACTCGACATCGGCACCGCCAAGCCCAGTTCCGAGGAGCGCTCCCGCGCGCCGCACCACCTGCTCGACGTGGTTTCCATCACCGAATTTATGACCGCTGGCGACTACGCCCGCCGCGCCCGGGCGGCGCTCAAAGAGATCCGCCAGCGTGGCCGACTGCCGATCGTAGTCGGCGGCACGGGACTCTATCTGCGCGCGCTGCTGGAGGGCCTGTTTCCCGGCCCTGAGCGCTCGGAAGGGCTGCGCCAGCGCCTGCGCGAGCGTGTCCGGCGGCACGGAAGCCCTTACCTTCATCGCATCCTGAGGCGTCTGGATCGCGCCGCTGCCCTGCAAATTCACCCGAACGACGCTCCCAAGCTCATCCGCGCGATCGAGGTCTGCCTCGCCGCCCGCCAGGCCATTACGGAACTCTGGCATCAGGGACGCGAGCCGCTGCGCGGCTTCCGTATCCTGCGCATCGGCTTGAATCCCGACCGCCAGGCGCTCTACGACCGCATTAACCAGCGCGCCGCGCGCATGTTCGAACTTGGGCTGGTAGAAGAGACCGCCGGGCTGCTGCGCGGGTTCGGCCCTAATCCGCCGAGGCCATTGCAGTCGCTGGGCTACCTGCAAGCCGTGCAATTGCTTCGCGCCGAGATCAGCCGTGAAGAAGCCATCGCCGCCGCCCAGCAGGGACATCGCAACTACGCCAAACGGCAGCTCACCTGGTTTCGCCACGAACCGGACGTCCACTGGCTTGCAGGCTTCGGCAATGCGCCCGAAGTGCAGCGAGAAGCCGTGGCTCTGGTGAAATCACAGATGTGATCATCAGTCATTTGCGTTTATCGCCGCTGATTTGCGCTGATGAACGCGGATCAGGAAGGAGCAAAAGAATCCAACGCGAAGGCACGAAGACGCGAAGGAACTTCGATTGATTTTTGCTTCGCGCCTTAGCGCCTTCGCGTTGAATTCCTGCCTGGTGCCCCAGGTTCGCGCCGTGTTCGGCGCTAACCTGGGATTGTTTTTGCACCGAACAGAACGACCCACGTTAAGCGCTTCGCGCTGAACGTGGGGCACCCTGCATCGCTGGCCA
The DNA here is from genome assembly GCA_963837635.1 of uncultured Acidobacteriota bacterium. GTDB lineage: Bacteria > Acidobacteriota > Terriglobia > Terriglobales > Acidobacteriaceae > CAWINY01. The sequence goes on along the minus strand of CAWINY010000006.1, from coordinate 830,631 downwards.
ACGACTAAAGACCAACGACCAACCGCTGTCTGTACAATCACTGGACCATGGCTCTCGTCACCGCAATCGCCAACCTGGAGGACGGGCGGCCGACCAGCCCGCAAGCGCTGGCGCGCCTGAGCACCGAACTGGAGCGCGCGCGCCGCAACCGGGTCAGCCTGCTGAAGATCATCCATGGCTACGGTTCGAGCGGCGAGGGAGGGGTGATCCGGCTGGCCGTCCAGGCACTGCTCGTGGGGCTCGCGCGGGAGGGACAAATCCGCGCCTTTATCCCCGGCGAAGATTGGCGTATCTCCAACGAGGCCACCTGGGCCATGCTGCGCAAGCACCCCGAACTCAAGCAGGACCGCGATCTGGGGCGGGGCAACCGCGGCATCAGTATCGTGCTGCTGTAATCCGCCAAAGCGAGAACCGCGTTGGTCGTCAGGCAGGGCTTGGCCTCTGATTCGCGCTGATGAAAGCTGATTCAACAAAGGATTCAGCGCGAAGACGCTAAGGCGCTAAGTTTGGGATGAAGATTGAAGCTTTATCACAAAACAACCTGCCACAGAGAAACAGAAACACAGAGAAATTGGCCTTTCCCTTCTCTGTGTCTTCTGTGCCTCTGTGGCGGATTTTTTCTTATGCCTTCGCGTCTTCGTGTCTTCGCGTTGGATTTTCCGGCTGCTGCCTGATCAGCGTTCATCAGCGCCAATCAGCGGCTTGATTCTTCGTTCGGCCCCGGCAGATTTGCCTTTCGGGCTTCCATGAAGGACTGCAAAATAATCACCGCCGACATCTGATCCACAACCTCTCCCCGCCGGCGGATGCTCATGTTGGTCTCGCGTAGCAGGCGGTTGGCTTGGGCCGAAGTCAGCCGCTCGTCCCAGAGATGGACCGGAAGTTGGAAGCACTTGCGCAGCCCTTCGGCAAATTCAGTTACTTTCAAGGTCTGGGCGCTGGCTTTACCGCTCAGGCGAAGCGGGTGGCCGACCACGATCTCGGAGACGTGCTGCTCGGCAAGGATGCGCGCCAGTTGGGCAAGATCGGTGCGCTTGTTGCGCCGCTGGAGCGTGGGCAGGCCCTGCGCCGTGATCCCAAGCGGGTCCGAGACAGCAAGCCCGATCCGGCGCTGGCCAACATCCATTCCGAGTAGTCGCTGTTCACCGTTGGTGGTTTCCATAGGGTTTCCAACATCCAAGAATACTCGGAACCATTGAGCGAAATGGGAAAGACCTACCACGGATTTGCACGGATTGAAGATGGATCAAGCAGGACGATGAACTTTGAAGAATACATACGCAATAATCCGTCTCGATCCGTGAAATCCGCGGTAAATCTTTTCCCTTCCTTACGCGTGAGCCACCAGCCAAAAGCGCTTCTGCCGACTAGCTGGGCCAGGCTAGCTCTCGGATGGCACCTGCTCCATTCCCAGCGCAGCCGCTTCCTGCTCGGAGATTTCCACGTCGGCGATATTGGCGCGGCCGGTGGTGCGCAGTTGAGTCATGACCCGCTCAAGCGCAGCGTCATACAGCGCGATCTTGCTGATTAGAAATTCCCGCAGATGTTCCGGGTCGTAGACGCGCACGAAAGCACTGCCCGGAGTCGTGTAGCTGAGTTGATAGGAGACTTTTGATCCTGGCATCCGGCCGTCGGGCGCGGCCCCATCCAGGACGAAAATATAGAGATAGCCGGGCATACCAGCTTCGATGTTGCCGCCGCCACCCAGGGTTGACGCGCAGAAGTGTCGTTGGACGTTTGTCCCTGGTCGTTAGCCAGAAACCCCAAGCGTCGAAGCCGGCTTCAGGCCGTGGCTGCCTCGGGCGTCGCCGCTTCCGGGAAGCGCAAGTGGCACTTGGAGAGGGCCTTGGACAGGATCTGCTCGATCTGGTACTCGTCGCAGTTCTTGGCCATCGCCAGTTCGCTGACCAACAGGTATCGCGCCCGCTCCAGCATCTTCTTCTCCCGGAACGAAAGCGGCTTGCTCTGGGCCAGCAGCAGCAGGCTCTTGAGCACCCCGGCGATGTCCACCAGCGAGCCGGTCCGCATCTTCTCGGAATTCTCCTTGAAGCGGTACTTCCAGTCGCTGTGGTTCTCGCACTTGAAATCGGTTAGAAAGTCGATGATCTTCTGCACTTCCCCATTGCGGACCACGCGCCGCAGCCCGACACTGTCCACATTATGGAAAGGCACCATTACTTTCAGGCTGCTGGCCTGGATGTGAAGGAGATAGAACTTCTCGATGTTGGGCCCGATACTTCGGCTGCTGATCTGTTCAATGATGCCAACACCGTGATTGGGGTAAACGACCTTATCGCCAACGTTAAAGGAGGGAAGTATACTCATAATGCGGCACAACATAAAAGCGACACATAGTTACTATAAATCACTTAGACGAAACCGTCCACTTGAGAGGGCAGGACTTCCGGTAGCCATCCTGAACGAAGCCGGCCTGCGAAGCTCAGGATGACCATTCCTAGCCGGGGGCCTGCGAGGTATAATCCAGCTTACGTCACGGTGAACTCAGCGGTTCCCCACCACCCGGCTGCAGCTGGGTGCCCCGCGAATCGGGGAGTTCCCAATGCCGTACAATTCCAACCATCGCTTCGCGTTCGTTGGGCACCGGTTATGCCGGGTGCGGTAGCGCCAATTATTTTAGAAGACCCATGCCTGAGCACATTAAGAAGAAGATCCAGGAAGAAATTGAACTTCTGGAGCATGAGCTGAATCACGAGCTGCCCCGGGAACTCAAGAAGGCCGTCGCCATGGGTGACTTGAGCGAAAACGCCGAGTACCACATGGCCAAACAGCGCCAGGAATTCGTGCGCGCCCGCCTCGGCCAGTTGAAAAAGCGCATGGCCGACCTGTCGCTGGTCAACATGAACAATATTCCCAGGGACCGGGCGGCCCTGGGGTCCACGCTTAAGGTGTATGACTCCACCAAGGACGAGCAGATCGAATATCGGCTGGTCACCAGCGAGGAGTCGGATGTCTCCAAGGGCCTGATCTCGACCAGCTCGCCGATTGGACGCGCCCTGATGGGCAAGAAAGTGGGCGATACCGCGGTGGTGGTCACCCCAAACGGCAAACGTGAGCTGGAAGTGCTCACCCTGGCCACCATCCACGACCAAGCATGACCTGGACAAGCATCGTCGGAAAGGTCTGCGGCACGCTGTTGCACAAGATCGTGCGCGGCCTGTCGCTCACCCGCATCTCGCCGAACGTACTCACGTTTATCGGCTTGGTGATCAACATCGGAGCGGCGGTGTTGTTCGGCTACGCCAGCGGCGACAACCAGCCGCGGCTGTTTTTCTTTGCCGGACTGACCGTGATCGGCGCCGGCATCTTCGACATGGTTGATGGCCGCGTAGCCCGGGCTACCGGCCAGGTAACCGACTTCGGCGCCTTCTTCGACTCGGTGATCGACCGCTACAGCGACTTGGCCCTGTTCTTCGGGCTGCTGGTCTACTACGCCCGCGCCAACCGCTTCTTCTACGTGGTGCTGGTCGCGGTGGTAATGACCGGCTCGGTTATGGTCAGCTATACCCGGGCGCGCGCCGAATCGCTGATCCCCAAGTGCAAGGTCGGATTTATGGAGCGGCCGGAGCGCATCGTGCTGGTCATCATCGGGGCGCTGTTCAACCGCATGGCGCCGGTGCTCTGGGTAATCGCCGTGTTGTCGAATATCACGGTCATCCACCGCATTCTCTTCACCTACCAGCAAGCCACCGCGTTGGAAGCCGCCAAGAAGGGCGAGGGGATCGCCGAGGTGGCTCGGTAAGGCTGTTGGCTGCGCAACTACTCGAATTGCCTGCGAAACGACTGCAGTTGTTCTTTTAGCTCGGCGATCTCGTCGCGCAGGTGCCCGACCTCCTCTTCCAGCTGCGCAAGGCGCTCGCTGTCAACGGGGCCTTTGCCGGCCGCGGCCTGGGGTGCGCTCTCCGGGATCTCCACATCTCCGCTGAGCAGGTGGGCATAGCGTGATTCCTTAGTCCCGGGCTGCCGGGGCAGGATCTTGACCAGCGGCGGCTCGCGCTGCATCAGCCGCTGCAACACCGATTGCACGTCGCTAAGGTCCTCGAAGCGGAACAGCCGTTCCGTGTGGCCGCGCAGCTCCCCCAGCGTCTGCGGCCCGCGCAAAAGTAAGGCGCACACGATCGCCGTTTCGCCGCGAGTGAAGTTGAACACCTCCTGGACGCGGTGCTCGTGCTTGGGAACGCGGCTGTCCACGCGAATCGAAGCCAACTCGAGGTCGTCCAATCCGCGCAACGCCTGCCGGACCGCATCCTCGTTGAGGTTCATCAGCGGGTCGCGGTTCGACTTCTGGTTGCAGGCGTTGACCAGCGCGTTCAGCGAAAGCGGATAGTAGTCGGGAGTGGTGATCTCTTTCTCGATCAGCGACCCGAGCACCCGGGCTTCAACGGCATTGAGCAGAATGTCCACGGCTCTTTTCTATCGCGAAATCTTGGGGAACACAAATTCCAGGCCCGCCACCACGCTGCGGCCGGGCATGATCACGCCGGTAATGTCTTGGTATTGCATGTCGGTGATGTTCGCCAGGTTCATGTGAGCGATCACATATCCGAAGGAGCGCGAGACGCCGAACTCCCAAAGGCCGTATGGATCTTGGTTATAGCGATCCAGCGCCCCGACCCGGGTGTGCACGGTCACATGCAACGGCGCGACGGCGTACCAATCCGCGACCACGTGATGCACGGGATAGTTGAATGCGTACAGGGAGAACAGGCCGCCCAACGAGGCGCGCGTCCCGCGAAGCCAAGTGTAAGACGCCTGAAGCTGCTGTTGCCAGGGCGCCAGCCTGATCTGCTGCGACAACTCTACCCCGGTGAAGTTCAACTGCTGGACGTTCTCGGCAAGCCAAGGGTTCGCACCCGTGCCGCACTCGGTTTCCGCTGCCGCGGCGCAGATGTAATCGATCACATTGTGCTCGCGGCGATGGAAGGCAGTGGCATCGCTCCGGAAGCGCCCGCGCGACCACGTCAGCCCGCCTTCGTAGTTCCACGCCGTTTCGGGAAGGAGATTCGGATTGCCAAAGAGGCCCGGCTGCGAATAGTAGAGTTCCGTGTAATCCGGCAAGTGAAAAGCGCGGCTTGCGCTGGCACGAAGTTTGAAGCCGGACCCAAGCCACACACCACCAGAAACCGTAGGACTCGCCACCGCTCGCAGCGAGCCATAAAGTTCTTCCCGCAGCCCTGCCGACAGCGAGAAGCGGTGCAGCGCGCGCGCGTCCAGATCGAGGTAGGCCGCGCCGTGATTGCGCGCGTGCAGGCCAAGGTTGTTGCTGTCAATCGACTCGTGGTATCCCTCAAGGCCGCTGAAGAGCGTGATTGCTTTATGCAGCTCGTCATGGCGCCGGATCGCGGCGTCCCAGTCTTCACTCAGATGCTGGTTGGCGTAGACGGAAGGATGATCGCGCAGGAGAATGAAATTATCCGTGTGCCGGCGATAGCTGAAGGCCGCCTGCATGGCGCTGCCGAGGTCCTGGGTCACGCCCGTGAACCAGCCTTTGGTGCGCTCCCATGAATCGAACGGGCCGTAAAACTGATTGGCGCCAAAGGCGCGGTCGCTCGACAACAGCAGAAGGCGCGTCTCGCCCAGACGAGTCTTAAAGCTCGTATCACTGCTGCCGCTCAGGATGCGAAAATCGCGGTCCCAAACAAAGCCGCTGGAAAAATCCCGCTCCAGCGCCAAACGCTCGCCGAAACGCTTGGCTGCGTAGGACAGCTCGGCATCCTGATCGTTGGTGCCGAAGTTGCCGCCCTCCGAGCCCACGCGCAACTCCGTCCGGGAAGGCTTGGCCGTGATGAAGTTGACCGCGCCGCCGATCGCGTCCGAACCGTAGTAGGTCGAGCCGGCGCCGCGCAGCACTTCCAGACGATCGATCGCCAGCATGGGCAGCGGCAGGTCGAGATCGTGGTGCCCGCTCTGGACGTCGTTGACGCGGAACCCGTTCACCAGCACCAGGTTCTGCGCAAAGCTGGAGCCGCGAATCGAGAGGTCGCCCTGTACGCCCTGCGGACCACGTTGTTCGAGGTCAATGGAAGCGTCCGCCTGGAGCAGGTTGGAGAAATTCCCGTACAGCTCCGGTGAACCGTTGAGGTCGATGATCGACACGGCGCGATCAATCTCGTTGAGCGGTAGCGGTTCGTAGGTGCCAGTAACCACCATGGTTTCTTTTTGCACGGGAAGCGCGGCTGCGGGCTGGGTCGGCGTCCCCGAAACCGGCTGCGGTTGCGGGTTTTGGGGTGGAGCAGACGAGGCTTGCTGAGCGTTAAGCGCGAGCGATGCAAACAGGGTCAGGGCAGAGACAAAGGCACGAATAGATTTCAAACAGCACCAACTGATAAGGATTTGCGAAAATCGACCACCAATTCACCTACTGGAGGCTATCATCCAATTTGCACCAGAAATTGCCAAGCTAAGTTTACGGTTGCGCTAAATTATTGAGCTCTGTAATTATTGAGGCGCGAAAATATCGAGGCGCAAACGCCATGAAGATCGAGACTTTCCTGAGACAAAGCCCTATGTTTGAAATCAGTTGGGCCGGACGCAAAGTCGAGAGCCATCTCGCACGCCAGCTTAGCCACCGGGAAGTGAATTTTCTTGAAGCTCTGGTGCTGGTCTCGATCCTATTTGAAAAACCGTTAACCGTGAGCCCATCGCGGCTGGCCGAAGCGTTTTCTACTACCCGCAGCAACATCAGCCATTGCATTTCCTCGTTGGAGGCGAAGGGCCTGCTGGGTCGAACCGTCGACCCTAGAGACGCCCGAGCCTACCGATTGCTGCTTAAGCCTCAGGGCAAGAAGATCGCTATCGAGTTAATCCGCGCCCTCGATCAGATGCAAACCCGTTTCGAGAAAACCATTGGCCTCGCGAACTTGGAAGCCACACTCAAGGTTGTCAGGCAGGTCGAGCAAATCTGTTCGGCAATGTAGCTACGGGCTCTCAGCTCTCAGCTGTCAGCTACCAGCTCTCAGGAAAGACCGCTTTGGGCTATTGGCTGTTGGCTCTCTCTGGCAGTGATCTTCGCGTCTTAGCGCCTTCGCGTTGAAAAGCCTTGCTCCGCGTCCTCCGCGAAGGCCGCTGCGCCCTCTGCGGTAAAGCGGTCATTGGCCACAGCAGCAGCACGTCTTGCCGCGCAGCGCCGTGACACCTTCTTTGGCGATGATCGGCACCATCACCAGCGCCGCGACCGGGTCGGCCCACCACCAGCCGAGCGTGGCATTCAGCACCAGTCCACCTAACAGAATGGCAGACAGATAGGCGCAAAGGTCGGCCTGGCGCGCGTCGGCGTGCATGGCGCCGCTGTCCAATGCACCCGCGACGCGACGCTTCGCCCTCGCCAGAAGCGGCATCACCAGCAGCGCCGCCGCAGCAATGGCGATTCCGGGAATGCTCTCCTCGGGGCGCTGGCGCGTGACTAGGGTCTTGATCGCATCGGCCAGGACGTAAGCGGACAGCACAAGGAAGCACGCGCCAACCACGCGCAGGGCAATCTTTTCAGCGTGCTCGCGGTGAATGGGATCATGGTCGCGCTGCAGCCGCCACAGCAGCACGGCGCCGCTGGACATCTCGATCACCGAGTCCAAGCCAAAGCTGACCAGCGCGATGCTGCCGGCAACGATACCCGAGACGAGAGCTACTAACGCTTCCAGCCCGTTCCACAGCAGGGTGAAATATTCCAGCCGCCGTCCCTGGACTACGGATTGGGGGCGAGTTAGCAAAGTGGTCAGTGGCCGGTGCCCAGTGGTCAGTTCTTAGTGACCCACCCTGGCGAATGAGTTAGCCAAGTGCTGAAAAACATCCGCCACAGAGACACAGAGAAAAACATTCTCGTTCTCTGTGTCTCTGTGGCAGGTTTTGGGTTTCGTCGCGCAACTTCTATCCCTTCTTCTGTTCGTCGCGCCGCATCAGCAGATAGCCGCGGATGAACGGCTGCAAATCGCCATCGATGACGCGGTCCACGTCGCCGATCTCAACCTTAGTCCGGTGGTCCTTGACCAGCCGGTAGGGCGCCAGCACGTAGGAGCGGATCTGCGAGCCAAAGTCGATGTCGAGTTTCGAATCCTCGATCTTCTTTGTTACCGCGCGCTTCTTCTCCAGCTCGTACTCGTACAGCTTGGAGCGCAGGATGCTCATGGCGCGATCGCGGTTCTTGTGCTGCGAGCGCTCGTTCTGGCAGCTCACGACGATGCCGGTCGCAAGGTGTGTGAGGCGCACGGCGGAATCCGTAGTATTGACGTGTTGGCCGCCCTTGCCGCCCGAACGGTAGGTATCCACCCGCAGGTCTTCGGGCTTGATATCGATCTGAATGCTCTCGTCGATTTCCGGCGAGACGTACACGCTGGCAAACGAGGTGTGCCGCCGCTTGGCCTGATCGAAAGGCGAGATGCGCACCAACCGGTGCACACCGATCTCGCTGATCAGCAATCCGTAAGCGTAATCGCCCGACACGCTGAAGGTGGCAGACTTGATTCCCGCTTCTTCCCCGGGCTGGTAGTCGTTGAGCACCGCCTCGAAGCCCTGGCGCTCGGCCCAGCGCAGGTACATGCGCATCAGCATCTCGGCCCAGTCCTGCGACTCGGTGCCGCCCGCTCCGGGATGGATGGTCACAATGGCGTTGCGCGCGTCGTTGTCGCCCGAGAGCAGGGTCTCGGTCTCCAGCCGGTCCACGCGTTCGCGTAGCGCGTCCAGCTCGCGCTTGAGCTCGGGCGCGACCTGCTCGCCTTCCTTGGCCAGTTCGAAATAGGCGTGGATGTCGTCGGAGCGGCGGGCCAGGTCGGCCTCGGTCGCCAGCGCGTCCTCCAGGCGCTTGCGCTCGCGCATGAGCGTCTGCGAGCGCCCGGGATTCGACCAGAGGGCCGGATCGGCGACCTGTTTTTCGACTTCGCTTAGCTGCTGGCGGAGCTTGGGGACGTCAAAGATACTCCCGTAGATCGCGCACCTTGTGCTTGAGCGCAGAGTATTCCTGTTCCAGTTCTTCGACCATCTCCCAAACCCCTTCGCGCTGAGCGGATCAGCGTTGTTGAACCCTTACCACGGATTTTACGGAAAAATACGGATCGACGCGGATTTGCGAATCGCTTTCGCTCACCGTAGGCATTCCAACCCAAGATGGTTGTCATTCCGAGCGCTGGTTTTGGCGCGAGGAAGCTGCAGTTTCGCTAGCTCAGCCTGAAATGCAGATTCCTCGCTGCGCTCGGAATGACAATTCTTGAGGTGTCACAGAATTCTGCAAACGTCATTCCACAAACCAAATCCGCCTTCCATCCGCGTCAATCCGTCGTTAGGTTCCTCGCGGAAATCCTGCGTGCCAGGATTACGCCTAGCGAAATTATCGCACACAGGTAGGGAAACCAGTCGCCATGGCGGGTGTAGAACGTGGTGTCCTTGACGACGCTAAAAGGCGCATCGATGGCGGTGCGCTGGTTACGCGGAGCCTGTTCCGCGATCCGGCCGAAGGGGTCGATGGAAGCCGTGATTCCCGTGTTGGTCGAGCGCAGAAGCCAGCGGTCGTTCTCGATAGCGCGCATCCTGGCATGATTCAAGTGCTGATAGGGCGCGGCCGTCTCGCCGAACCATCCGTCGTTGGAGATGTTCACAAAAACCTGTGCGCCGTTGGCCGCAAACTGCCGCGCTTCGCCGGGGAAGATCGATTCGTAGCAAATCAACACCCCGGCATCGTAGCTATCCACATTGAAGGTATTGCGCGAGGTGCCGCGCGAGAATGCCCCGACCTCGCGGGTGAGCTGATGGGCGAAGCTAAAGAGTCCCTGGTAGGGTACATATTCCCCGAACGGCACGAGATGAACCTTGTCGTAACGGCCCATCCATCGCCCGTCCGGCGTGATCAGCGCAGCCGAATTGTAGACGGCGCGGGGTGCGCCAGGATTGCCGGTGCCCACCGCGCCGACGATGAAACTTGCCGCCGCCTGCCGCGCGATCTTGCTCATCATGTCGCGAAATACCGGGTCGTTGGTAAAGAAGGGCGCCGGAGCCTCCGGCCAGACCACCAGGCTGGCTCGCGGTTCGTTGCTGCCGGGATCCGCCGGCATACTCAGCTCGGCCATGCTGCGGGTCGTCTCCTGGTAGAACTGCGGGGTCCAGCTATCCAGAATCGGAAGGTTCGGCTGTACCAGCCTGGCTGTCTCGGTCGCCGGCTGCGGAGGAGGCTTGAAGAACACTCCGCACTGCACCGCGATGGCAATCTGCGCCGCGACCACAAGCAACAAGCGGCTTCGCTGGCGCAGCAGGATCGCCGCCGCGAAGGCCGCATTCACCAGCATGATTTCGAATGAAACTCCGTAAACGCCGGTGGCCCGCGAGATCAGCTCCAGGGGGATGTTGTCCACCTGGGCCGTCCCCAGCAGGTTCCAAGGGAAGCCAACGATCTTGGCCCGAAACAACTCGACCGCTACCCACAGGAACGGGGCCACGACCAGCGCCCGCCGCGACCACGCCCGCGCGCAACTATCTCCAGCCGCTCCGCGGGCCACCAGCGCCAACAGGACAGCAAACAGCGCCTCGAACAGCCCAATGTAGAGGCTGAACAGCACGAGCACGCCAAAAGCAACCAGCGGCGTTAACCCGCCGTAGCCTTGCATGACGGGATAGATCCAGTAACAAGTCCCGCCCAACCAGATGACGCCGGGAAGCCATCCCAGCAGAAATGCCTGTCCCACGCTGGCCGGCTCGTACTGCGAAGCGAGCGACTCGGGAAGCTGCAGCATCTCGGGCTCGCGCGCGCACAAGATGGCCAGCAACAGCGGCGTGTACGCGATCCAGCAAAGGAAATAGAGATTGGGCGTGGGGAAGATCAGTACTTGCAGCCCGCCGGAGACTGCGGCTGCTATCCACGCTCGGTTGCGCACCTGTCGCACGCCGGGAGTGTAACAGAGGGGCGGCAGGGTGCTCAGTGATGGAGGCAGCGCCGGCGTCTCGCCGGGCGGCTGGTGCCCCACATTCGCCCTCCTTTGGCGAATGTGGGAGTCCTTCTGGAAAAATCCTCACGTAGCCAGGTGAACGACCCCACAGCAAGATTTATTTGAAGACCAGTGAAATCCGACATATAATGTGTTCACGTTTGACATGAAGCGGTTGTGCGCAGTATCTCAAAAGAGTTTCCTGCCTGCAGTATCCTCCGACTCCGTAGCAACGCGATTTCAAGAATTAGAAAAACAGAAAGAAGTGTGGCAACAAACATGGAACAAGGAACAGTTAAGTGGTTTAACGATGCAAAGGGTTTCGGGTTCATTACCCGCCAGAGCGGCGAAGATGTATTCGTGCATTTTTCCGCCATTCAAGCCAGCGGTTTCCGGAGTCTGCAGGAAGGCCAGGTAGTGCAATTCAGCGTTACCAAAGGACCCAAGGGGCTTCAGGCTGAGAACGTACAGCCTGTGTAATAGTTTTGCCGGTATTCGGGGGCGGCCAAGCCGCCCCCATGTCGTCTAAAAGTGTTTTTTGGGGCTGATGCCCCCACTTTCAACCTCCGGGAGCGGGCCGGGGTTGTCAGGATTACCGCCTTCGCCGGTAGCGGCTGAATTGATGATCCCCCACCCGTCGGCAACTGATCCACTCGAACCAGGGGGCATTGTCCTTGGTGAATCCCGGCGCGGAAAGCGTGGTGGGCCGCAGTGAGAGCGGCAGCACGCCTTCCATTCCTGCCGGTCCTATCGATTCCTCCTCGGAAGGCACGATCTGCCCCACCTCGACCGGCGACACGGTGATGAACTTCTCGTCGATCAGCCCGGCACGCTGCATATGGCCGTAGAGGGTCGGGCCCCCTTCGCACAACAGGTGGTGGATGCCAAGGTCCCGCCGCAGCACGCGCATGGCTTCAGACAGGTCCACGAACCGCCCCTGCCCTGCTACCACGTAGCTGACGTGGGAATGGGTCGCCGAAAACTCGGCAAGCCGGTCTCGTCCTTGCGTCGTAGTGATAATCACCGGGTCCACATGTTCGCCGTCGAAGGCGCGGTAATCGCCGAGCCTCACACTGCCGCTCCCGGTTACGAAGATGTTCTTCTCCCGGCACCGCCCGAGTTTGCACCGCAGCTCGCGCAGCTCGGGGTCCATGATGCGGAACACCGGGCCGCGCCCGCCGCGCATCACGGTTTCTTCGATCAGGGTATTGATCCCGAGGAGCACGGCATCGGCGTGGGACCGCAACAGGTCCATCAGCCAGCGGTCTTCGGCAGATTGCGAAATATCGCCGCCGGAGGCGTGTTTGCCGCGAAGCGAGGCGATGCCGTCCAACGACTGGACGAAGTTGGCGTAGATCCAAGGCCGGTCGCTATCCTGCGGTCGCGCGGGGAAACCGAGCTGGCCGTAGCGCACGTAAGCGGGATCCTCGATGGCCGAGGCCTCACCACGATCGAAGAGCACGTCGAAGTTTCGCATCAGGGCTGCGTGTCCGCTACTCCCGATTTCGGATTCCTAAATACATCTGAGATGCCGCTCCCTATCATCACAGTTCCCATGGCACGGCGGAAGAGCCAAAGACCACGATTGATCGGGGAGAGCGAGGCTTCCCCGCAGATTCGCGCCCTGTACTCCGAAATCAAGCAGGCCCTCGGGATCCCGTACGTCGCCACCGTTTACCAGGCGTTTGCGACGTATCCCGCGTTTCTCGAACTCCATTGGCAGGCCATGCGCCCCGTGGTCGGCACGCAGGAGTTCTTCCGCCTCGCCGACCGTCTGCGCGCTGACGCCTTCACCCGGGTCCACAACTACTTCACGCTCGACCCCTGCGATGGAAGCGCCTCGCAGCAGGACGCGCCTGCCGCTGCCGTCGAGATGCTGTACTACGCCAACCCGCTTCTGTTGCTGCTGATTGCGGCACAGTTGGAGGCCTTCGAATACGACCTCGGCGAAGCGCGCACCGTGCACCCAGCCGCGCCGCCGGTGGTGTTCGAAGCACCTTCGCCCATCGAAGAGAACTCGGCTTCTCCCAAGCTTCGGCGTTTGTATGCCGAGATCCGGCGGACGCTCGGCCTGCCTTACCTACCCATCGACTATCTGCTGCTAGGCCGGTGGCCTGCCTTCCTGGAGAACCACTGGCACTCGCTAGCGCCTGTTCTTGCCTCGACGGTCGGCGAGAGCAGCCAGCACTCGTTGCGCGAGACCGCTTTCTCGCTGGCCCGCGAGTTTCCCTGCCGCATCCAAGCCGGCATCGAGCAGATGAACGAGCGCCTGGCGGGCCGTGAAATCCAGGCCGTCGCGCAGCTCACGGAAAGGTTCGTCAACTGCCTCAGTTATTCCGTGCTCGAGGCGACCATCGCCAAAATCTGCATCGAGGGCGGCACCGCAGGCCGGAAGCCGCTGAAGCCCGGAGAACGCCGGTCCGCCGCCTAGCGTAGTAGCCAGTGGCCGGTGGGCAGTGGGAGCAAGAAGTGGTAGTTCAATAACTGGCCACTGACCACTACCAACGCGGGCGCTGGGGACAGCAAGACCTAATATCGATTTTGCTCGCCGTCTGAAGGCGGCGTTTCATGGGCAGCAACCCGCGAACCAAACGCATCTAGTTGGCGAGCGTTTTCCCTTGGAGGCATTTCGATGCGCTGCATGATGAAAGTTTCCATCCCTGTGGAACGAGGCAACGAGACGGCGAAAGACGGCACTCTTGGCCGCACGATTGAAGCGATCCTCGCCGAGTTGAACCCCGAAACCGCCCATTTCTGCGACTGGGACGGACAGCGGACCGGGTTCATCGTCTTCGACCTCAAGGACCCGTCGCAAATCCCCGCCGTTGCCGAACCCTGGTTTCTCGCCTTCAACGCAAGCCTGGAATTTCACCCCTGCATGAACCTGGAGGACCTGAAGAAGGCAGCACCCGGGATGGAGCGGGCGGTAAAGAACTACCGCGAACTGAAACGGGCAGCATAAGCCCCGAAGCGGTTCGCGGTGCTGATCGGGTCGGCAAAGGGCGCTGGGAATTGCGGCCCAAGTACTTGGGTACGGCACCCTATAGCGAAACCACAGCTGGTGCGGCCTGGATTTGAAAGGGCACGCCTTCAGGCGTGCCGCACCGGGCCGCTCAGGATTCGGCTTTAGCCGCTGAGGGCGAACACCTCAGGGCCTAAAGGCCGGGAAGTGTTGCATCCATTCGGCGCGGCTGAAGCCGCGCCCTTTCAAACAAGGTATGCCTCCCTCTGGTTATGCCCTAGTGCCCAAAGCCGGTGATTTCCATCTCCTCATTCGCCGCATTATCGGAGGCCGAGGAAATCCCCTGGCAGCGCAGTTTGAAGTCGTCCGGATTGCTGGCATTTTCCAGCGCCGTCTCATAGGTAATCAAGCTTCTCTGATAAAGATCGTAGAGCGACTGGTCAAAGGTCTGCATGCCGTACTGCGAGGTGCCGGCGCCGATCGCCTCGCGGATGACGCGCGTCTTCTCTGGCGTCAGGATGCATTCGCGGATGTAAGGCGTACTCACCATGACCTCGACCGCCGGCACGCGGCCCACGCCATCGGCGCGGCGAACCAGTCGCTGGCTGACGACCGCTCGTAAGGTCGATGCCAGTTGCAGTCGGACCTGTTTCTGCTCGGGGGGCGGGAAGACGGCGATGATGCGGTTGATGGTCTCCACCGCGTCGAGCGTGTGCAGGGTTGAAAACACGACGTGGCCGGTTTCCGCCGCGTGCAACGCCGTGCTGATGGTGTCCAGGTCGCGCATTTCGCCGACCAGAATGATGTCCGGGTCCTGGCGCAGGCTGGAGCGCAACGCCACGGCAAAGCTGGGGGTGTCCACCTCGACTTCGCGCTGGTTGACGAAGCCGCGCTTATCGCGGTGCAGGAATTCGATGGGGTCCTCAATGGTGATGATGTGCTCGGGCCGGTTCGAATTGATGCGGTCGATCATCGCCGCCAGCGTGGTCGATTTGCCGGAACCGGTAATGCCGGTCACCAGCACCAGGCCGCGCACTTCGTCGCAGACCCGCTCCACCACCTTGGGCAGGAAAAGTTCGTCCAGCGAGCGGATCTTGGTGGGAATCACGCGCAGCACCACGCCCATGTTGCCGCGCTGCTGGAACACGTTGACGCGGAAGCGTCCCAAGCCCGCCACGCCGTATGCGAGGTCGATTTCGGCATTGTCCTTGAACTTTTGCTTTTGCCGGTTCGACATCATGCCGAAGGCCATGCTCAGCATATCTTCCGAGGAGATACGCACCTGGTCCGTCAAAGGCACCAGTTCACCATCCACCCGCAGGCAGGGCTGGGTGCCGACTTTCAAGTGCAAGTCGGATGCCTTGCGCTCGACTGCGATCCGTAACAGGTCGTTGATTTCCATGGACAACTCGCGTGGGAGACGAGCTGACAGTACCACACGTCAGTTTCTACTTGTCAAGCTACGAAAGGCCATTAACCAGGAAGCCAAAGGCGCTTTTGGCTGTTGGCGATTGGCTCTTGGCTCTTGGCTATCAGCCTGCCAGAACGAACCTGGCGTGGCTCCACCCGGGTGCAGCAGGTGCTCAAACCGGTTCGCCAGAAGCCAACGGCCATGAGCCAAGGGCCAAGGGCCAAAAGCGCCGTTGCCGATTCATTCGGTCTGGAGAACTCTGCGCCTTACGCGCCGACGGGCTGCTGCTTGCGAACCGGGACCGGTGTCAACCAGCCGTAGCGGTCCTCCTCCCGGCCTTCGAGGATGCCGAAGAACGCGGTGTGCAGCTTGCGCGTGATGGGGCCCATCTTGCCGGCGCCGACCTGGATTTTGTCCACCGAGCGGATAGGGGTAATCTCGGCGGCAGTGCCGGTAAAGAAAACTTCGTCGGCGATATAAAGCATCTCGCGCGGAATCATCTGCTCGACCAGGTTGAGGCCCAGGTCCTTCGCCAACCGGATGACCGAATCCCGGGTGATGCCTGGCAGCACCGAGTTGCCCAGCGGCGCTGTGTAGATGGTTTCCCCGCGGATCACGAAGATGTTCTCGCCCGAGCCCTCGCTCACATAGCCGCTCACGTCGAGCGCGATGCCCTCGACGTAACCATTGCTGATTGCCTCCATCTTGATGAGCTGCGAATTCATATAATTGGCAGCGGCTTTGGCCATGGTCGGCAAGGTGTTTGGGGCCAGTCGGGTCCAGGAGGAGATACAGACGTCCACACCCTGCTCGGTGGCCTCATGTCCCAGGTACTTTCCCCAAGCCCAATTGGCGATATACAACTCCAGCGGATTATTGAAGGGGCTCACGCCGGCGTCGCCATAGCCGCGCAGGAGGATGGGCCGGATATAGCAGGGGGTGACGCCGTTATGCGCCACCAATTCGACCGCGGCCGCCACCAGTTGCTCACGGCTATATTCCAGCGGCATGCGGTAGATTTTGGCCGAGTCGATCAGGCGCTGCATGTGCTCGGGGATGCGGAAAATAGCAGGTCCCGTGGGCAATTCATAGCAGCGAATGCCCTCGAACACACTGGAGCCGTAATGCACTACGTGCGACATCACATGGATCGTCGCCTCGCCCCATGGGATCAGCTTGCCGTTGTACCAGATCTTGTCAGTCTTAGGAATTGCCATGCACCGCCTCCCGTTTTCTGGCTCGTATCATGCCCAACAAGCGCTACAGCCAGCAAGCAACAAAGCTTGCCACAATCCCGTTGCGCTGGTTAGCGCCCGGGTGGTCGTTCATTTGCGTCCACGTTGCACGGGCGGCCTCGCTCGCGTCGGATGAAAATCCATTTGCGGATCGGCCGCAAGCCAGTTACAACATGACTAGGATGGATTTAGATTATATCCGACTGGCTCTGCGGCACGCGGACGTACGGAGACACCCAGCGCAGGGGTTCCCTATCCTGTCCGTGATGTCTGTCTTCGCCAGCCAGGAGAGCGTTGGCAGAGGATAGTTGACCAATGCCGGCAACCGGCGCGGGGATGCGTCGTCGAGGAGGCGCGAAGTTGGCGCGCTTGAACGCGGATCTGCTCTAGTGGCGCATTTTGCGCGACAGCCGCCCGCGGGTGCGCTAGCGGGGAGTTACTACCGCGCGGTCGCAAATTTGCTTTTGCTGCATCTAAAAGGTTGTGGGATGAGAAAGGCACGGCATTCAAAGACTTTGCAACTTGATGCAATGCAACCCCATCTGACAGCACAGCACAGCAGAGCAGGTCCCAGGTAAGGCTGGGGGCCACACAATATGAAAACCGGGCTTAATACAGCACTCGACCCCACTCGCCGCGGTACCGAGGCGAATGATTTCGAAGCGGCCTTGCGCCGCAAGATCGTCGGCCAGGACCCGGCCATCGAAAAGATGACCGAGATTTATCAGATGTTCCTCGCCGGCCTGAACCCTCCGGGACACCCCATCGGCAACCTGCTGTTCCTTGGCCCGACCGGCTCCGGCAAAACCCGCGTGGTGGAAGCCACGGCGGAAGCTCTGTTTGGCGACGCGCACGCGATGATCAAAATTGACTGCGCCGAGTTCCAGCATTCTCACGAAATCGCCAAGCTGATCGGCTCGCCGCCGGGCTACCTGGGGCACCGGGAAACTCATCCGCTGCTCACCCAGGAGGCGCTGAATCAGTGGCACACGGAGAAGCTGAAGCTCTCGCTACTGCTCTTCGACGAGATCGAAAAGGCCAGCGACGCGCTCTGGCAACTGCTGCTCGGCATCCTGGACAAGGCGACGCTCACCCTGGGCGACAACCGCCGGGTGGACCTCTCCAGTTGCATCATTGTGATGACCTCCAACCTGGGCGCCGGGGAGATGAACGACATCATGACCGGCGGCATGGGATTCGGTCGGGTCTCCGTGCCCGTCTACGATCAGAAACTGGACGACAAGATTACCCGCACCGCGGTCGATGCGGCCCGGCGCAAGTTCTCGCCGGAGTTCATGAACCGCATCGACAAGGTGGTCGTCTTCAAGACGCTCCGGCCCGAGCATCTGGAGCAGATTCTCGAAATCGAGCTCGGCATGGTGCAGCAACGCATCCTGCAGGCTACCGGCAACAATCAGTTTGTTTTCAGTTGCACCTCTGCCGTGAAGCAGTTCCTGTTGCAGGAGGGAACCGACCCCAAGTATGGGGCGCGCCACCTGAAACGGGCGATTGAGCGCCACGTGGTCTTCCCGCTGGCTAATCTGGTGGCCACCGGACAGGTTAAGCTCGGCGACTTCGTGCGCATCGATCTGCAGAACGACAGTATGGTTTTCGTCAAGGAAGCCGAAGGCGCGCTGGTTCCGGTGCTCCTGGAGAAGTACGGACCGGAATTCGCTGCGCCGCCCACAGCGGCGCGCGCGCGCACCGCTGCCCGTCGCGATCTGGGCGCGGCCGGCTCGCCCGACCACAAGTAAGAACAGAAGGCCGCTGATGAACGCTGATTTTTGATTTCTTGATCAGCGTTCATCAGCGGCCTTCTGTTTCCGAACTTGCCCGCCTCCTCCCCCGGCACAACCCACTCGCATCTAACGGGTTAATATCGTTGTGTTTCAAAGCTGCTAGCCTGCGGTAAGGAGAGCAGGGTTATGCAATCCATTGCGAAGAAATCTTGGGCAAAGCATGTAGCGTTGCTGCTGGTGGCGCTGCTGGTCGGGCCGGATTACCTGCTCGCGGCGGTGGCCACCCAGCGGCCGACCTTGCCGGACCCCGGCACGGTCAACGTTAGCAAGCAGGAGCAGGAGCAGCTCGGGCAGAAGGCCAAAGCCGAGGTCTATCAACAGATGCCCGTGTTGCCCGACTCCAGCCCGGTCACGCAATACGTGCAGCAACTGGGACGCAAGCTGGATTCGGTGATCCCCCCCGAGCACAACTGGCCCTACGAGTTTCATGTGATCCAGCAGAAAGAGATCAATGCCTTTGCCATTCCCGGCGGGCCCATCTTTATCAACGTAGGCACCATCGTTGCCGCTAAGAACGAGGCCCAGCTAGCCGGCGTCATGGCTCACGAGATGTCACACGTCTACATGCAGCACTCGATCAAAGGCGCGGAAAAACAACAGATGACGCAGGGACTGGCTGGCATCCTGGGCGGCATCCTCGGTGGAGTCCTGGGGGGCACGGTGGGCGGCCTTGCCCAGGCAGGCGCGGGCCTCGCCGGAGGCTTGATCAGCTTGAAGTATTCACGAGGGGATGAAGCCCAAGCCGACCATGTGGGCGCGATCATCATGTACCTGGCCGGCTACAACCCGGTTGAGATGGCGAACTTCTTCAAGCAGCTTGAAACCCAGGGCGGCGCTCCTCCGCAAATGTTGAGCGATCACCCCAACCCGGGGAATCGCGTGGCAGCGGTGGAGAGCGAGATCCAGAACTGGGCGCCGGAAAACTGGGTCAACGACAGCCCGCAGTTCCAGCAAGTCAAGGTTCAGGCCCAGCAGTTAAAGTCCTACAGCGCCGAGCAGATCGCGCAGATGGCCAAGAGCGGGCAGATCCACAATGGCGCGGTGCCAGCCGGCTCTGGCGGCCTGGCGGCGCAACCCAGCAGCATGAATGCTCCGCCAGCCTCGGAGGTGCTGCCTGCCAGCAGCATGCGCAGCTACTCGGGCGACGTGTTCTCCATTAGCTACCCTTCCAACTGGCAGGTCATGAACGGGCAGGGGAGCGGTGGAATGATGATTGCTCCTCAGGCCGGCGTGGTGCAAGGCAACGTCGCCTATGGAGTACTCATTAACAAAGCCCAGGGCGCCAGCGGGAACCTTGACCAGGACGTACAGCAACTGGTCGCAACCATGCAGCAGGGCAATCCGGGCTTGCGCATTGCAGGCAGCCCGCGGGCCATCACCATCAACGGAAGGCAGGCCCGTGTCGTGGATATGATCGGGCAATCCCCTATCGCCAGGAATGGCAAGCCCGAGCAGGAACGCGACCGCTTGGTCGCCGTACCGACCAGCGACGGCAATTTGTGGTTTGCAGTTTTCGTCGCCCCGGAGCAGGACTACAGCCACCTTCAAGGGGCCTATCAGAACATGCTGCGCAGCTTACAGGTGAGATAGCCATCAGCTGTCAGCCATCAGGTTGGCGTTTGTGTCGACCCGCTCAGGGTTGGGCTGACGGCTTCTTACCCGTTCTTCAACTCAACAAACACCTGTCTTGCCACTTCTTTCAGCGTCTCGAAGACGCCGCCGCCCTGAAACGCGATGGCCTCGAACACCGGCTCTTTCTTGCGCATCAGTTCGCGCTTGAGGTCCTCCACCGGCAACGCATTCGGCAGGTCGCGCTTGTTCAACTGCAGGACATAGGGGATGCGCGCTAAGTCGTAGCCCTGCTCGCGCAGGTTCTCCTGCAGGTTCTCCAGCGCCTCGTAGTTGGCGTCCATGCGTTCGACCTGGGAGTCGGCCACGAACACCACGCCATCGACCCCGCGCAGGATCAGCTTGCGGCTGGCGTCGTAAAACACCTGGCCCGGCACCGTGTAGAGATGGAGACGGGTGCGAAAGCCGCGCACCGTACCGAGATCCAGCGGCAGAAAATCGAAGAACAGGGTCCGGTCGGTTTCGGTTGCCAGCGAGATCATCTTGCCCTTCTGCTGCTCGCTGGTCTTGTCGTAGACACACTGCAGATTGGTCGTCTTACCGCCCAAACCAGGGCCGTAATAGACGACCTTGCAGTTGATCTCCTTAGCCGCGAAATTGATGAAACTCAACGATAACCTCGGACCGTCGTGCGGACTTTGCGTCCACAAGGTTTTCGGGGTCCCCAACGAGCGCGAAGCGCTTGTTGGGGCTACGATTCCGACCTGTGCACCTTCGAACATAGCACACGGGTTCACACGGACGCAGTGCCCTCAGGTGCATGGACTTTGGTTTCGAGCGTGTGGCGCGGGGGGTCCGCACCACGTAGCGCCGGCGTCTCGCCGGCGGGCCCTGTCATACCTGTCGTTGGCGCGAACGGAACCCGCCGCATTCACGCGTGCACTTTGGCGATGGTGCGGCCCAGGGTCATCTCCAGCACGGAGAACTTGGGCACTTCGCCGATGGCCATGGCCACTTCGTCGCACATGTGCAGGCGCGGGCAGCGCATGCAGTCCTTGTACATCTTGTCGGGCAGGTCCTCGCGCGGAACCACGCGGAAGCCCATCCTGGCAAAAAAGTCCGGGATGCGGGTGAACAGGCAAACACAGCCCACCTGCTGCGTCTGCGCTTCCTTGAGGAGCTCCTTCACCATCAGAAACCCCGCGCCTTTGCCCTGCACCGTAGGATCAACCGTGATCGAGCGCACCTCGGCCAGGTGCATGCCGTACAGGTGAAGGGCTCCGCAGCCGATGATTCGACCCTCGTCCTCGACCACCACAAAGTCCCTGACGTTCTCGCAGATCTCGTTGAGCGAGCGCGGCAGCAGCGCCCCGCTGCCGGAGTAGTTGCCGATCAACTGGTGGATCTGGATGGCGTCTGGCAGGATAGCTTTACGCGTAAGCATACTTCCCTCCCAGGATCGCGGACACCCGTTGCCGCGCATAGTTCAATGACTGCTGGACCCGCGCCGGAGCGGTTCCACCAGCCACATCGTGAGTGTCCAGGACCGCCGCGAGCTTCATCTGCTGGTAGAAGTCCGTGTCGAACTCCGCCCCGAACTGGCGCAGTTCTTCCAGGGAAAGCTCCTGCAGTTCGCAGCCCTTGTCAATGGCGAGCCGCACCGCGCGGCCCACGTATTCGTGGGCGCGGCGGAACGGCACTCCCTTGCGCACCAGGTAGGTCGCGGCGGCGAAGGCGTTCATGTAGCCCGTTTCGGCAGCGGCGGTCATGCGCTCGAAATCGAATTGCACGTCGCGCAGGAAGCCCGTGGCGATCCGTAGCGCAGAGACCGCGTTTTCCGCGCTGTCGAAGACCGGCTCCTGTGTCTCCTGCAAGTCCTTGTTGTAGGCCAGGGGCAAGCCTTTTAGGGTGATGAGAAGGGTGGTCGCATTGCCGATCAGCCGCCCCGCCTTGCCGCGGATCAACTCCAGCGAATCGGGATTCTTCTTTTGCGGCATGGCGCTGGAACCGGTGGCGTAGGTCTCCGGCAGGCCGACAAAGCCGTACTCGCGCGTGGAGAACAGGATGAACTCCTCCGCCCATCGCGACAGATGAACGGCCATCAGCGAGATATTTTGCGTGAACTCGATGGCGAAATCGCGGTCGCAGGTGGCGTCGATGCTGTTGGCGGTGATGCCCGCAAAGCCCAGCTCAAAAGCCACCTGCACGCGGTCGAGCGGAAGCACCGTTCCCGCGACCGCGCCCGAGCCCAGCGGGCACAGGTTCACCCGCTCGCGGCAGTCCAGCAGCCGCGCCGCGTCGCGCAGGAACATCTCCATCCACGAGAGCAGCCAGTGTGCCACCAGCACCGGCTCGGCCGGCTGCAGATGGGTGTAGGCCGGCATCGCAGCCAAATTCGCTTCCGTGGCCCGATCCAGCAGTGCATTGCACAGCTCCTGGATCAGCTCGATCAGCTCGTCGATCCGGCTGCGCACATACAAACGCAGGTCGGTCGCGATCTGCTCGTTGCGGCTGCGGCCGCTGTGCAGCTTGAGGCCGGTTTCGCCGATGGCCTCCACCAGTTTCTTCTCGACGTAATGGTGGATGTCCTCGGCCTCGTCGTCCTCGACCGGTTGCGTGGCGATGAACTCCAACCCGCCGAGGATCGCCTTCAACTCGTCTTCATTCAGCACACCCGCAGTGAGCAAGGCGCGGGCATGGGCGCGGCTGGCCGCCAATTCTTCGCCGAGCAGCCTCTGGTCGAAACCGAAAGACCGCTGCCAGCTTTCGAATTCAGGGTTCAGGGGGTGGCCGAACCGCCCCGACCACATCTTCACTTCGCCACCCCGGCTTTAGCGGCACGGTTCATCGCCGCTACCCGCGTCGGCAGGCCAAGAATGCGGATGAAGCCTTCCGCGTCCTTCTGGTTGTAGCTGGCGCCCATGGTGAACGACGACACATCGGTGTTAAACAACGAATTCTGCGAGGTGCGCCCGGCGACCATCACGTTGCCTTTGTAGAGGTTCAGCTTCACCGTCCCGCTAACCGTCTGCTGCGTGACCGCGACAAAGCCGTCGAGCGCCTCGCGCAGCGGCGTGAACCACAGGCCGTTGTACACCAGCTCGCCGTACTTCAAGCCAACGTGCTGTTTGTAGTGCATCAGGTCGCGCTCCAGGCAGAGCGCTTCCAGCTCGCGGTGCGCCGCCACCAGCAGGGTGCCGCCCGGAGTCTCATAGCAACCGCGCGACTTCATGCCCACGAAGCGATTTTCCACCAGATCGATACGGCCGATCGCGTTGCGGGCGCCAATTTCGTTCAGCAAGGTGAGCAGGCTCACCGCGTCCATCTTCTTCCCGTTGACGGCCACGGGCGTGCCGGCTTCGAACGAGATTTCGACCGTCTCCACGCTGTCCGGCGCTTTCTGCGGCGAGTTGCTGACCTGCCACGTCGTATCCAGGCAGGCGTTGGCCGGATCTTCCAGTTCCCCGCCCTCATGGCTCAGGTGCCAGATGTTCCTGTCCCGGCTGTGGATCTTCTCCTTGCTGGCACCCACGGAGACGTTGTGGGCTTCCGCGTAATCGACGCAGTCCTCGCGCGACTTCAGGCTCCACTCGCGCCACGGCACGATGACCTTCAAATGCGGCGCCAGGGCCTGGTAGGTCAGCTCGAAGCGCACCTGGTCGTTGCCCTTGCCGGTAGCACCGTGGGAGAGCGCCGTGGCCCCTTCCTCCAGCGCGCACAGCACCTGATGCTTGGCGATCACCGGCCGCGCCATCGAGGTGCCCAGCAGGTACTTGTGTTCGTACACCGCGCCCGAGCGCAAGGTCGGCCAAACGTATTCGGTGAGGAATTCTTCGCGCAGATCCTTGACCACCACCTTCGACGCGCCGGTGTCATACCCCTTCTTGATCACCTCGTCGATATCGTCCCCCTGGCCAATATCGGCGACAAAGGCAATGATTTCGCAGTTATAGTTCTCTTTCAGCCACGGAATAATGACGGATGTATCCAGACCGCCGGAATACGCGAGGACAACTTTTTCAGACATGAGCACTCCTTCTTTGGACACTCGGTTCTCCGGCGCCCATCAGTGAATAAAGAATAGCTTTCTGTGCGTGCAGGCGATTCTCCGCCTGATCAAAAACCATGGACCGCGGGGAGTCGATCACCTCGGCCGTCACCTCTTCGCCACGGTGAGCCGGCAGGCAATGCATGAACACCGCATCCGGTGCGGCTTTGGCCATCAGCGCGGCATTCACCTGATAGGGCACGAAGATGGCGGCCCGATCGGCCGCTTCCTGCTCCTGCCCCATGCTGGCCCACACGTCGGTGTAAATGGCGTGAGCGCCGCTGACCGCCGCCCCGGGATCGTTCATCAACTCGATCATTGCCCCGGTTTGTGCGGCCATTGCCATCGCCTGCGCGACTACCGCCGCGTTCGGCTCGTAACCGGCGGGTGTGGCGATCGCAAATCGGCCGCCGGTCAACGCGGCGGCAAGCATTAGGGAATGCGCCACGTTGTTGCCGTCGCCCACGAACGCCAGCTTGACCTTGCTCAGATCGCCGAATTTCTCCCGCAGCGTGAGATAGTCCGCCAGCGCCTGGCATGGGTGCTCCAGATCGCTCAGCGCATTGATCACCGGAATCCCCGCATGCTCGGCCATGCCGGTGACGGTAGCGTGCGCGAAGACACGCAACACCACGCCATGAACCCAGCGCTCCAGGTTCCGCGCGATGTCGCTGAGCGACTCGCGCGCGTCCAGGCGCGAGCGCGTCTGATCGACAAAGAACGCCGTGCCGCCCAGGCTTGCCATCCCGGCCTCAAACGTCAGGCGCGTGCGCAGCGACGGCTTCTCGAAGAACATCACCAGTTGTTTGCCGGCCAGCACGTCAGCATATTGGCGTGGGCTTGCCTTCATCGCCGTGGCCAGCGCAAGTAATCCTTGGATCTCGGCGGACGACAGGTCCTCGATTGAGATCAGGTCGGAGGCCCGCAAGGGCACCGCGCCTAGCTTCGTCTCGACGCTTTCAAGGGTTGTACTCACTTCTTAACACCCCTTCCGGGCAAAATCATAAATTGCGCCGGCGACTTTGTAGGTGGCCCACATCTGCCAAAGGCGGGCAGATATGGGGCACCGTCGCCGGCGCTACACCGAACGCTATCCGGCCATGACCTCAGTGCCGACCTCGATTTTTCGCAGGTAAAACTGCGGTAGGACTTCCGCCTGCGCGGCCGGCAGGATGCGCACCCGGCCCACGCCGCGGCGCAAGGCTTGCGAACACGCTTCCAGTTTGGGCAGCATGCCACCACTGATCACCGCGTCTGCGACCAGCGCCGGCACCTGTTTCAGGTTAAGCCAGCGCATCACGACGCCGTCGGCCCCCTTCACCCCGGGCACGTCCGTCAGGAACACCAGCGCGTTCGCCTGGCAGGCGATGGCGCACGCCGAGGCCATCTGGTCAGCGTTCACGTTGTAGTATTGGCCGTCCCAACCCAGCGCCAGGCTGGAGATGATCGGCACCCCGCCGTTGTCCCAGATGGCGTTCAGCCAACGCGTCTCCACCGAGCAGATTTCGCCCACGAAACCGAGGTCGGGATTGCTTTTCCGGCGAGCGCGAAAGACACCGCCATCGCCGCCGGAGAGCCCCATCGCGGGTTTCCCCAGCGAGGACAGCGCGGCCACGAATTCCTTGTTGATGCGCCCCGCCAGCACCATCAGCGCGGCATCGCGCGTCTCGGCGTCGGTGACGCGCAGTCCCTGGATAAATTCGCTGGTCTTCCCCAGTTGCGTCAGGGTGCGGGTCAAGGCCTTGCCGCCGCCGTGCACCAGGGCCACTCGGTGCCCGTCGTCCATCAGGTCGGAGACCGCCTGAGAGCACTTGTGCAACAGCTCTTTGTCGTCCATCGCCGCGCCGCCGATTTTTACTACGATCTTCACTGCAACCCCTCCTGCTCGCTCCAGCCGTACATCACGTTCATGTTTTGCACCGCCTGTCCGGCGGCGCCCTTCAACAGGTTGTCCAGGCAGGACACGACGACGCATCGTCGCCGGTCGGGAGCAAGGCAGAAGCCGATGTCGCAGTAATTGGTACGCACCGAGAACTGAATCTGCGGCAGCCGCGCACCACCAAACAGCCGCACCCACGGGGATTTGCCGTAAACGTCCCGATAGATCGCCTCAATCTGCTCGGGCGTGCTTTCTTCTTTGAACCGAAGATAAATAGTGGAAAGAATACCGCGCGGAATAGGCAGCAGATGCGGCGTGAAGATGAAGTCCTCGGCCGCCAGCTGCAACTGTTCGAGGATCTCTCCCGTGTGCCGGTGGGCGAACACCGCGTATGCGGAGAGATTGTCCGCGACCTCGACAAAGTGCGTCTTGGCCGTAGGCGTTTTGCCCGCGCCGCTGACTCCGGACTTCGAGTCGGAAATGATCCCGTGCTTCACATCGACCACGCCCGCCTTCACCAGCGGCGCCAGCGCCAAAATGACCGAGGTGGCATAGCAGCCGGGGTTCGCCACCAGGTCTGCATTAACAATGCGCTTGCGGTTCAATTCCGGCAGTCCGTACACGGCGGACTCGGTCAGCTCCTCGGCCCTCGCCGGGTCGGCATCGTGGAAGCCGTACACGTCGCGATGTTCGGGTTTCCGCAAGCGCCACGCGCCGCTCAGATCGATAACCCGAAGGCCGCGCTCGATCGCTTCCGGCACCCGCTCGCGCGAAAGTTCATGCGGCGTGGCCAGAAATAACAGATCGACGCTCTTCAACTTGTCCCACGAGAACGGTTCCAGCGGAAAACTGCCGTTGCCACTGATATGGGGGTAAACCTCGTTCAGCGGCGTGCTTTTGGCTTCGCCGTCACGCCGCATCAGCAGCGGCTGCGCCAGGGCGGGGTGCTTCAACAGCAGGCGCGCCAGCTCGAAACCGGCGTAGCCGGTGGCGCCCACGATCGCAGTCTTCAGTTTAGCCGTCATCAGTCCAGCACCTCACGCACCCGCTGGGCCAGGCGATGCGCGGCGCGATTGTCGGGGCAAACGCACAAGATGGTGTCGTCTCCACCGATCGTGCCCACCAATTCCGGCCAATTCTGTTGGTCGATAGCAATGGCCACCGGTTGCGCGCTGCCTGGGCTGGTTTTGAGCACGATCATGTTCTGCGCCTCGCGCACTCCGTTGACGAATTCGCGAATCAACCGCTCCGGCGACGGCTTCCCGGCGTCCGGCGCCGCGCCTCCGTTGGGCAGTGCGTAGCCATGCGCGGTCTTTACCAGCCCCAACTCGTGGATGTCCCGTGAGAGCGTCGCCTGCGTCACCTCCAGGCCGCGCTTCAACAGCAGGAGCCGCAGCTCTTCCTGGCTCGCCAGCGGCTGCCGCTGCACGATCTCGACGATGGCGCTTTGTCTGGATGGCTTGGTCATTTCTTGCTTGGAAAACTATGCAGTAGAATGTATTAATATGCATCTCGGACTGGGGAGTCGTCAAGCCCCAAACCCAGGAAAATTGAGCTTTAGCCCCTGCCGCTACAAGCCATCTCTCCCGAAGGCTGAAGCCCGCACCATTCACGCCCCCATTGCGGCACGGCTAAAGCCCCGCCCTGATACAGATTCCGCCCGAAATGCCTGCCAGCAGCGTGTTCCCGGCGCGGAGAACAAGAACTTTGCACCAGCATTTCACCTTAGAACAGCAACCATTCCCACCCTGAGCACATTCCTACAGGGACTCGGGACAGAGCCGAGTCCTCTCGCCCGTTCAAAAACCCATTTCGAGGGACCCCGATGAAACGTGCTGCTCTGCTCATTGTAGTACCTTTGGTGTTAATAGCGCTGCCTTCAATGACCGCACGGGCCCAGCTCGTTCGGGGCGCGACCGTGATTCCCCCTCCCGCGCAGAACGGCGATCTGCACCCATCGGGCAAGGGCTTTGGCGTGAATCATGCCGTCAACCGGCCCCGAGTCTTGTCTAACCAGGCGGGTACCACCACTAGAACCGGCGTCCAGGCCGGGATTTACTATCACGGCGGTCCGGTGATCCTGGGCACCACGCACGTTTACTACATCTTTTACGGCGACTGGGCGGCGGACACCTCAGGTCAGGCGATCCTCACCAATCTGGCAAGCCACATCGGCGGCAGTCTTTACTTCAATATCAACACCACCTACTACAACGGCAATGCACAGCACGTTTCGAACGCCGTCAGCTACAACGGCCACGCCTTCGACAACTACTCGCATGGCAAGACGCTGAACGACGCAGCGGTGGAAAACGTCGTTTACGACGTCCTCAAGGCCGGCAAGCTCCCGAAGGATTCCAAGGGGGTTTACTTCGTCTTGACCAGCAAGGACGCAAAGGAAAGCTCGGGATTCTGCATTCAGTATTGCGGCTGGCACTACCGCGCGTCGCTGCTCGGAACGGACATCAAGTTCGCTTTCGTCGGCAATCCGGCAAGCCAGTGCCCGGATGCCTGTGAACAGCAGACCACCCGGAGCCCCAACGGCAATCCCGGCGCGGACGCCATGGCCAGTGTCGTGGCCCATGAACTCGAGGAGTCCACCACCGATCCCGACCTCAACGCCTGGTACGACAGCAACGGCATGGAGAACGCCGACAAGTGCGCCTGGACCTTCGGAAGGACTCGCCCGGCAAGCAATAGCTCGGGTTACAACATGACCCTCGGCAGCCGCCAGTACCTGATCCAACAGAATTGGGTCAACGCCGGCAGCGGGTACTGCTCATTGGCGTACTAATCAGCGCCCTGTACACCTTCATTGCAAAGACCTTCTCACCCCAATACGAGCAGTTGCAAGTCGAAGACGAAATCGCGGTGGAAGCCACAGGCACGACGGCGCGCTTCTTTCCGATCGCTTTGCGCCATTGCGCCGGCATAGCGTAGAATCGGCAGGCTCGATTCGCTTCCTGGTCTAAGGCATCCCGGCCTGGACATCCCATGCAACGCTTCACAGTCATCATTTGGAGGAACCCATGGAACGTAAAGCTACTGCAACCTGGCGCGGCGCTCTGAAAGACGGCAAGGGCGTCATTTCCAGCGCCAGCGGCGTATTGTCCAACACCAAGTACTCCTTCGCCACCCGTTTCGAGGAGGAACCGGGGACCAACCCCGAGGAACTGATTGCCGCCGCCCACGCCGGCTGCTTCAGCATGGCGCTCTCTGCCCAGCTCGGAAGCGCAGGGCTTACCCCCGAGCGAATCGACACCGATGCGGTGGTGAAGCTGGAAAAGAAGGACAATGGATTCGCCATTACCCGGGTGAACCTGACGGTGCGCGCGGTTGTGCCCGGCGCCAGCGAGGCGAAGTTCATGGAGTGCGCCAATGCCGCCAAGGCGGGCTGCCCTGTTTCCAAGGTGCTGAACGCCGAGATCACCATGGACGCCAAACTCGAAGCGCGCGAGTCAAAACTGTCCGCCTAGATCCGTTGACCTCTTGTTGTTGTGGAGCAAGCCGGGGTGCTGACCCCGGCTTTTCTGTATGGAACTGCCCGCTGGTATCGCAGCGCGGAACATAATTCAGCAGATCCAGGGTGGAGCGGGCCTTCAGGCCTGAAAGAAAGACAAACAATTCATTTTGCCCCTTGAGCGCCTGAGGTGATGCCTTTCAACCCGGCTTAACCGAGAAAAATAGCCGCTTTGCCAAGCAACACAATCGCGCAAGCGAATTCTTCCCCAGCACGCAAAGCCAGGCCCTTTCAAAGCAGATTCTCAAAATAGAACAATGCTGATAGCTGATAGCTAAGAGCTGAGAGCTGACAGCGCCTTTCCTGACAGCTGACGACCAACGGCTAGCTCCTCAACTCCGGGTTGCTCAGCAGCAATTCCCGGACGAAGTCGCGGGCCTCATCGCGGGTGGTGAGGTGGCCTTCAAGTTGCGCGTCCTCGACGGCGGCGAGGATGTCTTTGAAGGCCGGGCCGGGCTGGAGTCCGAGCGCGATTAGGTGGTTGCCGTCGAGCAGCGGCGCGGGGCGGATCTGCTCGGGCGGCGTGTGTTCGTACTTGTCGCGCACGAGCTTGTAGACGGTGAGGTCGCCGTGGCTGCCGAGGCAGTCGAGGCGGTGCAACTCGAGGTGCTCTTCGAAGCCCGGCAGGCGCATGAAGCGCTTGAGCGTGGACTGCTTCATGCGGGGCACGTCGGCAAAGCGCATGTGGTTGGCGACCAGGGCGATGATTTGGCGAGTCTCGTCGTTCGACATGCGCAACCGGCGGCAAATGTCCTCGGCCATGCGCTCCCCGATTTCTACATGGCCGTCGAAGCGGATGCGGTCGGGAGCGCGGCGGAAGGTGGGGGGCTTGCCCACGTCGTGCAGCAGCGTGCCCCAGGCAAGCGACTTCGAGACGCCCGGACGCAAGCCCTCAATCAGCATGAGCGTGTGCACATAGACGTCGCCTTCGGGATGAAACTGAGGTGGTTGCTCGATCCCCCTCATCGCCTCAATCTCGGGCAGCACTTCGCGCAGAAGGCCGGTTTCGTCAAGCAGTTCGAAGGCACGCCGGGCGTGGCCTTCAGTGAGCATCTTGGTGACTTCATCGCGCACCCGCTCGCGGCTAACTTGGTGGATTTGCGGCGCGAGTTGGCGAATGGAAGCCAAGGTTGCCGGCGCAATGGTATAGCCGAAGCGCGCGGCAAAGCGCACCGCGCGCAACAGGCGCAGCTTGTCCTCGGCGAAGCGGCGCTCGGGTTCGCCGATGGTGCGGATGATCCCGGCGGCGAGGTCGGCGCGTCCGCCCACGAAGTCGAGCACTTCGTCGGTCAAAGGATCGAGCAGCAGGCCGTTGATAGTGAAATCGCGGCGCTGCACGTCCTCCTGCGGCGCGCTGGAGAAGCGGACCTCGTCGGGGTGGCGGCCGTCGGTGTAAAGGCCATCGCTGCGGAAGGTGGCCACCTCAATGACGTTTTGCGTGTGGAGGACAGTCTCAAGCGTCTCCGCCAGCGCGGGGACTTCGCTGGTCTTTTCCATCCCGGATGGAGCGAGCCGGTGCTCGCCGACCGGGGTCCCCGACAAGCGCGAAGCGGTTGGTGGGGCTGCGACCGGGATCAGCACCACGCCAAACTGCGCTCCCACGGCGTAGGTCTGCGGAAAGATGCGCATTACTTCGTCGGGCGTGGCGTCGGTGGCGACGTCGTAGTCGGCGGGCTCGCGTCCGAGCAGCAGATCGCGCACGCATCCTCCGACCAGATACGCCTGGTGTCCTCGGGAGCGGAGGGTGCGGATAACCTCGACGGCTTTTTCGCGGGTCAGGATCATTTAGGTCGTTGGTCGTTCGTCGTTTGAGGGTGCCCCACATCTGCGTGGTTTTCGCAGATGTGGGAGCTTCCCAACAGCCAAGGGCCAAGTGCCCGTCAGCGATACCATTCGCGAATCCAATACTATAGATGTAGATGACTGACACTTACATCCTTGGCATTGAGAGCTCGTGTGACGAGACAGCGGCGGCAGTGGTGCGCTCGGGCGAGCAGGTGATCTCCAGTGCCGTGTATTCGCAGATCGCAACCCATCAGCCCTATGGCGGCGTAGTGCCGGAATTGGCTTCGCGGGAGCATCTGCGGGCAATCCTTCCCGTAGTGCGCAAGGCGCTGGAGGACGCAAACCAGACCTACCAATCGGTCGACGCTCTGGCGGTGACCAAGGGCCCAGGTTTAGCGGGCGCGCTGCTGGTAGGCGTGAGCTTTGCTAAAGCGCTGGCGTTCGCCCTGGACAAGCCGCTGATCGCCGTCAACCACCTGGAAGGGCACATCCACGCGGTGCTGCTCGAAGAAAGGCAGAAGGGCAACCGCGAAATCGATTTCCCGTTGCTGACCCTGGTGGTCTCCGGCGGTCACACCCACCTGTATCTGGCCGAGCAGAAGGGGAGCGGCTGGACCTATCAGAATGTCGGCAAAACGCGCGACGACGCGGCTGGCGAAGCATTCGACAAAGTGGCGAAGCTGTTGGCGCTGGGATATCCCGGCGGGCCGATCATCGACCAACTGGCGCGGCATGGCGATCCCGAGACGGTGAAGTTTCCGCCGGCGCAGATCAAGCATCCGCAGCGTGGAACCCCCAAGAATCCGGCTCCTCAGCGTCCCCACTTCGATTTTTCCTACAGCGGCATCAAGACGGCGGTGCTGCGCTACGTGGAGACGCACGGCATGCGCGAGGCGATCGAGCGGCGGCGCGCCCAGCTCGCCGAGGTCAAACCCACGGTCGATGACGTTCGTGCCGCATGCGACCGGCAGACGCTGGATCTGGTGGCCAGCTTTCAGCGGGCCATGGTGAACGACCTGGTATCAAAGACGCTGGCGGCGGCGCGGGAATACGAGATTGCCACGCTGTTCATCGGTGGCGGGGTGGCGGCTAACCGAGCCTTGCGCCAAGGATTCGAGGAGCGTGCCTCCAAGAGCGGAATTCCGGTGTACTTCCCTTCGCGCCCACTCTCGACC
This sequence comes from uncultured Acidobacteriota bacterium, assembly GCA_963837635.1. Lineage (GTDB taxonomy): Bacteria > Acidobacteriota > Terriglobia > Terriglobales > Acidobacteriaceae > CAWINY01. Next base: position 798,326 of record CAWINY010000006.1, on the reverse strand, counting down.
GACAATGCCGCCATGATCGCGGCGGCGGCTTATCCCAAATGGCTGGCGGGCGAGTTCGCCGACGAGCGCTTAAGCGCGGAAGCGGCGCTGACGCTGAAATAGCCATCAGCTATCAGCCTTCAGCCGTCAGTCCTTCGCTCGGTCCGATCAATCGCTGGCAAGCCCGCGCCCTAACACGCAAGTGCACGGGACTCCGGAACAAATAGCCTCGGTTGCGAGTGGTGCTCATCGCTCGTGATCTGACTGATGGCTGACGGCTGATGACTGACGGGCTACAAGTCCAGCGCGGTCAGCGCCTTCGCCAGCTGCTGTTCGATGTCGATGTCCTTGTAGACAATAAAGTCCGCGCTGGGGAGCTTGCTCTGACAGGCGGAGGCGGTGCGCTTGGCAGAGAGCACGACGACCGGAAGAGCCGTGTATTCCTGGCGCGCTTTCAGGGCGGCAATCAAGGTCGGGCCGTCCATCTGGGGCATGTCAATATCGGTAACGATGACGTCGGGTCGTATCCGGTCGAGTTCCCGCAGGGCTTCGATGCCATTGGCGGCGGTATGGACTGCATAGCCTCGCTCCTCGAGAAAGCGAGACACAGTGTGCCGGATCAGCAGCGAATCGTCAACGATCAGTGCAACGGTAGACATCGTTTTCAAGACCGGCGAATTGGCATAATTGGTCATCGATTCTTTTGGGGAGGCCGATGCTGGGAGAATCGAGCAAGAAGAACTTAACAGCGCCCACCGCCGCCAGCAAATTACCAAAGTGCCGAGACCACCCTAAAAGAGCGCGCTGCGTCCTGGCGGCCAGTCGCGGGCTGTTGGAGCCCCTGTCCAGAGACACCACGGCGGCTTCGTCCGCACTCTGCAACGGGGGCGAAGGGGAAAGCAGCACGGAGGAGGAGGATCAGTCCTCGTCGTTGCTCTGAGAGCGCTCTTCGATGCTCATATCCTTGAATTCGCTGGATTCGAAGATGTCGCCACACTCGAGGCACTCGACAAACTCGGAGTCCTCTTCGCGAGCAACAATCTGTACGCGCGGATGCTTGCAGGTTTGCATAAGGGGCTTGGCAGGAGAAGTATTCCGGAATGGCTGTGACATCATATTCAAATCGGCACCACCAAGTCGTGCCGGATTGCGCGGTATTTTAGCTTGCCTGGAGCGATTGTCAAGCGATTGTCAAGAGAAAGAGAACAAAAGTACCTTAGAACCCCCGCCATCAGCAAAAGGCGCTCTCGGCTATCAGCTATCAGCTCGCATGCTCAGCTGAGAGGCGATTCTCCTGAAAGCGATTGCTTGGAAGGGCACGGCATAGCAGAGCTTTTCCGCCGAAGCCGCTCCTTTCAACACAGATTTGCTGAGAGCTGAAAGCTGAGAGCGCCACTCCCTGATGGCTGACGGCTGACCGCTGAGGGCTTAAAAATAGCTGGGCTCGGCCTCGAATTCCCTGGAGGCGGCCGGGACGTGGTCGAGGGTAACCTCTTCCCACAGGGTGCGGTCCCTCAGAATGCGCGAGACCAGGGCGGTATGCGTGGCGTGGCCGGCGCGGTCGGCCACCACACGCCCGATGATGCGTCGTCCGAGCAACGCCAGGTCGCCGATCAGGTCCAGCACCTTGTGGCGCACGAACTCATCCCCATAGCGGAGCGGCCCGTTCAGCAGCGAGTCGCGGGTGAGCACCAGCGCGTTCGCCATGGTAGCTCCGCGGATCAGGCCCATGTTGCGCATGGCTTCGGCCTCCTCGAAGAAACCGAAGGTGCGGGCGGACGCGATCTCCCGGACATAGGAGCCATTCGACAGGTCCACTTCGAAGCTCTCGCGGCCAATCAGGGGATGAGGAAAGTTGATGGAGTAGGCCACCGAATAACGGTCGTGGGGATAGACCCCGATGAATTTATCCGCCTCGCGGAACTCCAGCGGGCGCACAATGCGCAAATAGATCCGGCGACGGCGCTGGCGCTTGATCCCGGCGGCCAGGATCATTTCTACAATCGGCTGGGCGCTGCCGTCCAGGATGGGCAATTCCAGGTTGTCGAGTTCCACCAGGGCATTGTCGATACCGCAACCGATGAACGCCGACAGCAGATGCTCGGTGGTGGAGATCAGCACCCCCTGTTTCATCAGGCTGGTGGCATAGCTGACTTTGGCAACATTGCGGCTGATTGCCTCGATCCGGAAACCATCCAGATCGACGCGCCGGAAGACAATGCCGCTTCCCGCGGGGGCTGGAAGGATGCGCATCGTCACCTGTGCCCCGCTATGCAAGCCGACCCCGGAAGACGACACGGGGGTGCCAATTGTCTGCTCAAACAGCACGCGTATGTATTTCCTGGTGAACAGCATACGCCTGCGAATGCAAGTCTTGGCTGTGGTAGAACAGACACATACCGTGGGTTTCCGTTCCCCGTTCCCCGTTCCCCGTTTTACGTTTTCGCTGCTGGTGATGGTGACGGGATGCGGAAAACGGAAAACGATACAAGGCTGTTCCTTGCTCCTGTTTACCTGAAATCCCGCTTTGGGTCCCACCTTTGCCCCACACCAGCCATCCAAGAACAGCATCGACCCAGTAGAGAGCGGGGCCCGCAGCCTTTTGCGCAGGTTTCGTGGCACGCCGTTGGGCGACGACGTATTGATGACGCACATAACGATGAAAAAAGGTCTATTTTCATCGCGATAACAGGTTACTCTGGAGTGTCCTTTGGTAACTTTTTTTCACGACCGAGCCGGGTTACTTTATTACTTTCGTGATCGGATTGACTGGTGATGCGTAGATTTCTTTTCTTTTGCTGTGTCTTGGTGCTCTGTGCTCTCTCCGCCTCGGTATCGTGGGGAGCCACAATACATCGTCATCGCGCGCACCGCGTCTCCAGCCGCACTCGTGTGCATCTTCAGCACACGGCTCGCCTCAGGAGGACGCGGCTGACCCGCATCCGGCGCGTGCGTCTGCTGCGGTTGGCCATGACCTCGCCCATCCACGGCACCCACGCATCGCTGGTCCGGCAGAACCTAATGGTGGGCGAGGACCAACTCGAGCGCATCCAGGACGATGCCCAGCTTGAGGAGCTTACCCGCAGCCATGCCCTCTCGGCGCTCCCTGAGGACGAGACCATTGGAGTGAACCCCAGCCTTCCAATCGACCGGCGTTACTGCCGTCCCTGGACTCGCAGTTTCCTGAGCAGCATCGCGCAGGATCATTTCGAGCGCTTCCACCGTCCACTGCTGGTGACCTCCGCCGTGCGCACCGTACTCGTGCAGCAGCAGTTGCGGCGATGGAACGGCAACGCTGCCGGACTGGAAGGCGACACTGCATCGCCGCACCTGACGGGAGCAGCCGTCGACATCGCCAAGCAAGGCATGACCCGGGCGGAACTCAACTGGGCGCGCCAATACCTACTCGATTTGCAGGACCAGGGCAAGCTGGATGCGGAAGAGGAGTTCCTTCAGCCCGTGTTTCACGTCACGGTGTACAAGAGCTTCGATCCGGATTCAGTTCCTGTCGCTTCGGCTCCGGTGCCGACGGTGGCAACTCCGGCATCGCCCGAGTCCCCAGCATACCCGGGCGACGGAATGGGGACCCCTCCCATCACCGGCGTTCCTCCGGACATCATCCCGCAGAACGGGACCGCGAACGACAGCTTGTAAGCGACGAACACCAGAACCATAGTTCTTTACCGCTCTTTAGCGCAGGGCAGAGAACGGCGCGGGCGCAGGAAAGCTTGAGCTACGATTCGTGCGGGGAAGTAACCGGTAGCTGTACGATTTCATCTTGCCATTGGCCAACGCCTCTGTTTCCGGAGTAGGACTGCCAAGCCATTTGGATGGCGTCATCCTGGCAAGCCGAAATACAATGCTCCTCGCTTCCGCAGGTATCCGGAAGCGCAAGCACCGCGATCCCTTCCGCCATGGCAAGTGATTTCGGACCGCAGGCGTCCACACACGAGCCACATCCTGTGCATCGCTCTTCCAAGATGATGGGCATCCATTTTCGCGCCAACGTGTGCACCGCCGAGTTCGGGCACGTCTTATCCCCTCCTTGGCTGGCCAACTCAATCCCGCGATGGCGGTTCGGAAGCGGGCTGGTTGGGCCGGAAAAGTGGTGAGTCTTTGCTTCAATTGGAATGGACATATGCTGAGTTTACGGAGCGAGCTGAAAAACGCTGTGACAAAAGTCGTGAACCGGCGCGGCCACCGGGTAAATGGTTTGCCAAGAGCCAAAAGCCAGTAGCTATTTCCTGAAAAACATCTCTCAATCGCATCTCCACTCAATCCGCCCTTGCAACCTAAACGCGCAACCCCCACACTTAAGAAATAGTGCAGAAGACCGTTTATCTTTCGCTTGGATCGAACCTGGGCGACCGCGCGACCAACCTTCAGCGGGGAATCGAGCGCCTGGCGGCGCTGGGGACCGTATCCGCGGTGTCCTCGTTCTACGAGACGGAGCCGGTGGAGTACACCGCCCAGCCCTGGTTTCTGAACTGCGCGGTCGCGCTGGAGACCACGCTGATGCCGAAGCAGCTGCTTGCGAAGCTGAACCGAATCGAGCAGGAGCTGGGGAGAAAGCGCGTGATCGCCAAGGGCCCGCGCGTGCTCGACATCGACATCCTGCTGTTCCACCGCTCCACTGTTGTGGACACGCCACAGCTCGTCATCCCGCATCCGAAGCTGCACGAGCGCCGCTTCGTCCTGGAGCCGCTGGCAGAGATCGCCCCCGAACTGCGCCATCCCGTGTTCCATCGCACCATCCGGGAGCTGCGCGATGCCTTACCACGGCAAGGGCAGGCGGTGCGCAAAACGGCCGCGCAATTTCGTGAGCGGGAGGGTCCGAGCCAGCGAGCCCGAAGCGACGACCGGATCGGCGGCTAAGGGACGATCAGCCCGCTGGGCGCCTTGTCCGGCGAGGCGATCAGCGACTCGTCTTGCGGGAATTGCTCGAACAGAAAGAAGATGAATGCGCGCGAGCGCGGACGGCCCGAGGCGCGCATGGCCGCGGTGCGGAGCAGGAACACCAGCGCCGTTACCACATCTCTATCCTTCAGCGTGGAATGGCCCAGATGCTTGCTCTCGACTTGGCGAAACTGCTCGATCGAGTTCCGCAGGTCATTAACCACTAACTGCTGCGCGCCGCTATGGAGAGACTCTTCGTAGATCAGGCCGGAGTTGGCCAGTCGCTGCCAGCTCTTGATCAGCGAGCTGAGGGCGCCAAGCAGGTCGTTGTCGTTCAGCAAGCGGTCGCCGCTGGCGGCTTTGGCAAGCGTGAAGGCAAGTCCGCCAAGCAGGTGTTGGTGACGGTAGAGAAAGTCTTCCGGGATGGCGATCTCGGGAAACAGGGCCGCCTGATCGAGTTCCTCCATGCTGCGCGGCTTCTCATGCACGCGCGCCTGGATGAGATAGGGACAGTTGCTCGGACAATCGAACCTGACCTCGCGCTCGGTGCCGCAACATTGGGCACAAATCTGTCCGTGAACGGCGGGACAGAAGCGCTTTTCCTTGCGGGTCTCGCAAATGGCGCAGCTCAAGAGGCAGCTCCTTCGTTCCTATTGTAGCGTTCTTCGTTTTCCGTTCCCCGTTCCCCGTTTTGCCTGGTCCAGTTGCGATTCTCTGCCGTCACAAACTGCATTTCTTGAAGGATACTGGAACGTAGAACGCGGTTGGAGAACGGAAAACGGGGAACGGTAAACGGAGAACGTATCCCACTCAATTCTCAAACACGCTGTACTGTCGGGTACCATCCGTTTTGCGCACCAAACCGGTCTGGAGCACGACATCTTCCAGCAATGGGTTGGCATAAACCAGTACCAGCTTGCGCGGATGCTGGCGGAGAGAGGCGGCGAGGTTCGCCAGCACGGTTTGCAAGACGGGCGCGGGAAACGGATGGTTCAGGTAGACGACCAACGGATCCGGCGGAATGGGGAAGGCGCGCGCATCGCCGCACCACGGTTGAATCCGGCCCGCCTGCGCTCCCGCCTTGTACTTGCGCGCATTCTCGACTGCGACCGCGTGCAACTCCGGCAGCAGCTCCACGCCGATGATTCTGCCGAACGCGAACTCGGAGGCCATCAGCAACACGCGCCCCTTGCCTGAGCCGAAATCGATGAAAGTAAACGGATGAATATCGCCGAGCGCGGGGGCCAGCCTTTCCATGATCTCGGCGAACATCCCAGGGTCGCTCGGCTGGTATTGCCCTTCGGAGACCATCTCGCGCAAACGTGTGCGCAGCGGGATATTCGCCCAGGTGGTGTCCACGTAGTGCTCCCAGTCGAAGTCGAGGTCGCCAAAGCGCAGCCGCCGCCGCGCGGGCGTAAGGTCGCGCACCAGGTTCACCAGGGAACCGGCCACGTGGCCCGCTGCGCCTGCCAGTCCGCGCCGCCGGATCGATTCTCGCAGCCAGGGTCCGACGCCATGCCGGAAGGAGAACGATTGCATGGCCCGATTCTAGGACAATTCGGCGGGCGCGGGGCGTTCAGAAGGCCATCACAGCAGGAACTGGAGTCCGGAGATATACGACTCCGGGTTGCCGCAGCGCTCCTTGCCCCAGCGAACCAGCATCAGGATTGGCAGCGGCACCAGGTCCTCGGTAACGACCAGATCGCAACGCACCACCGCGCCCACCGGCAACCGTTGTTCGGTGAGCAGACCAATGCCTCCCGCATTGACATTCTGCAAGCGGCCTTGCAGCGGCGGGGCGCTGGTCTGGTTGGAGGCTACTGGCGGCAGCAGGCGGACCAGCACTTCGAGGCTTTGGGGGAAGCGTGGTTGCCGGCGTCGATCTCGCTCCGCTAAGGATTTCACAGCGACCAATGATGCCCGGCCTTGGGCTGCTCGTAAATTGATCAGGTGCATTACTTCTCAAAGGCTAGTTTGCGGGCGAGCTGAGGAGCTTCTCACAGCCAGCGTCAAACCTCCGCTGAAGCGTTTTCGTTTCTGATTGGCAATCCTGGGCTTTCTGATTCCAGGGGACGGTGCCCCACATCTGCCCGTTGTGGCAGATGTGGGTCGGGGAATGCGCCAATGCAAAAATCGGAAATTGCAAATCAGCAATGGAATGTGCGGGGCTTACGAGCTGTGAACCACAATTCGCCCCACAATTCCGGAGCGGGTGGAGACGTTCATTTTCACCATAACCATGCGCAGAAACGCTTTTACGGTGTTGGGACTGATCTGCATGCGGTTGGCGATCTCTTTACTGGTCAATCCCTGGAGCAGCAGGCTGACCGTCTCCCGCTCTCGCTGGGTGAGAGCAAAGTGTTCGCACAATTCGCTCAAGGCCGCCGCATCCGAGGCGGGCCGCTCCAGCAGCAAGGCCATCGAAGGCCGGGGCGCGCTCTTGCCGTTGCCCGTGCCGTTGCCATCCAGTTTGCCGTTGCCATCCAGTTTGCCGTTGCCATCCAGTTTGCCGTTGCCATCCAGTTTGAAGGCCCGGCAGAAATAGCGCCGCTTGCCGGAGGTAAATTCCTTGACCAACTCCACCCCCTCGGCCGATTGGCGATCCACCAGGCTGAATCGAACTTTGTCGCCGAGAAAGACCGGCAGCTGCTTGATGCGCTCGGGATTAGTGGGAAAAGTGAGAATTCTGACCGCCTCCGCGTTGTAGACGATCGGGGTGAGAGAGGTGTCCAGCAGCACAAAGCCCGATGCCGAAGCTCCGATGACCATTCGAGCCCTCCTTTCCTGGATTATCGGCATATCTCGGCACGAGATGAGTGCGGAGAACCATCCCCGAGCATTGGGTTGCCACAGCGGGAACATGACCGCCGCCCAGACAAAAGGCAGACCCACCGGCATCTTCCCTTCCCGCATTCGCTGGCAACCTTTCGCGAGGAATTGTCACGATTAGCTCCTTTGGGCATAACTTTCCGGACGTAGCACTCTGAAGTAAAACACCTGGAGAATTGCAAATCACAGCAGAGCGTCTAAAGTCCGGGCTGCGCGTTTGAGCTGTTCTTGCCTCCCTGCAGCTTGATGGCGCTTAAGGAGGAGTCGAAATGAAGGCAAAAGTGTTGTTCTCCCTTGCCCTGGTGGTCGGTTTCGTAATTCTCGGAGCCGGCGCCGCCAGTGCCCAAATCACCAGCGATGTGCTCAAGGTCAACTATTTCTCCAACAACGATATTGTCAACGCGCCGTTCGCCAAGGTACGCATCGACAACCCTGGCACATTCGGCGCCCAAAACTTGTGCGCGATGATTTACGTCTTCGACCAGGATCAACAACTCAGCGAGTGCTGCGGCTGCTTGGAAACCCCCGATGGACTCCGCACGCTTTCTGTCTTCCGGGACTTGAACTACAACGCGTTGACCGCCCATACCCCCATCAACGGGGTGATCAAAATCATCTCCGCGGAGCCGGGCACCGGGGTTGGTCAGTGCGACCCGACCTCGAATGTCGTACCCAAACCCACCCTGCGCGCCTGGGGAACCCACATCCAAGACGTAATGGGCACCGGCGACTACACCGTTTACCCAACCACGGAAACCGAATTCGAGGATGCGCAGCTGTCCACTGCTGAACTTACGAACCTGCAAGTGCAGTGCGCCCTAACTAACCAACTGGGAAGCGGCCAAGGGGTCTGTTCCTGCGGTACGGGTGACTAAGTTTTGCTGACCGTGGGGTTCCCATAGACTCCGGTACCAGCTTTGCGCCAGGTGTCCCGGGAGCGGTCGCCTGGCGTACTTCCATCTAGTTTTGTTTTTCGGGAGGAATGCAGATCATGAAACTTGCCCAAGTTTTCGCCGGGCTGGGAATAGCCCTCTCTCTGGCCATGGCCATTGCCGTCCATGGACAAGCAAGTTCCGCCGACACCGAGGTGGTCGCGGAGGTCAATGGCGCCAGGCTAACCGCCGCCGATCTGGACCAAAAGGAAGGCGGCAAACTACTCCAGGCGCGCTACCAGTTTTACCTCAGCCAACGCAAAGCCCTCGACGAACTCATCGATGAGGAACTGCTCCAGCGCCAAGCGCAAGCCAAGAACCTGCCCCTTCCAGAGCTGCTGGAACGCGAGGTTTACAAGAACGTCCAAGATCCCTCGGAAGAACAGCTGCAAGTGTTTTACGAGGGATTGGATACGCAGGAACCCTACGCTTCCGTGCGCCAGAGCGTACTGGAGCGCATTCGCGAGCTCCGCCGCAGCAAAGCGCGCGCCGCCTATCTGCAAGGACTGCACCAACAGGCCCAGGTACACATCCTGCTGGAGTCGCCCGCGGCCGAGGTCGACACCCAAGCCGGCTTCGTGCGCGGCGCCAAGGATGCGCCGGTCACCCTGGTGGAGTTTGCCGACTACGAGTGCCCCTATTGTGGGCAAGTCAATCCTCTCCTCCAGCAGCTGGAGAAGGAATACGGCAGCCAGTTATCCGTGATCTACAAGGATTTCCCCCTGCCGATGCATCACCGCGCGCAAAAGGCGGCGGAAGCTGCCCGCTGTGCCGGCGATCAGGGTAAGTTCTGGGAGATGCACGATGTGCTCTTCTCCCGCCGCCGATTCGATATAGCGGACTTGAAAAGCCAGGCGCGCGACTTGAAGCTCAACGGCAATCACTTTGATCGCTGCCTGGACGACGGCATCCAGGCCGCGGCCGTCAAGCAAGACCTTGAACAGGGGAAACGCCTGGGCCTGGGCGGAACCCCCAGTTTCTTCGTCAACGGACATTTCTTCAGTGGGGCGGTTGATTACAAGACCCTGAAAGAGATGGTGGACCAGCAACTTGCCAATGCACGCATGGCACAGCAACAGCTATCGCGCAAGTAAGGCGCAACGCAAATCACTTCGCTGATGCAGGATGAGGCTGACACGACCTCATCAGAACCCGGAGACGAACAGGATGAAGATGAGAACGATTCTGGGCATCGTTGTCTTTTTGACTGCTAGCGTTGCCTTCTCCTTCTGCCAAGGTGGCCTCGCCACGGAGCTGCAGCAGGCCAAAGCGGGCGATCCCGCAGCTCAGGTTAAGGTGGGGATGAGGTATGCCTTTGGGCAAGGATTGCCGCGCGACATGGACAAAGCCCGGGAGTGGTTCCAGAAAGCCGCCGACCAAGGCTACGCCGACGCGCAGTACCGCTTGGGGGTTATCTACGACGTCGGATTGAGCAATCAGGATCCCGCCACGGCCATCAAGTGGCACAAGCTTGCCGCCGCGCAAGGCCACCGCGACGCCGAGTACCGGCTCGGCGTTATGTATGAGTCGGGTCGCGGAGTCAAGAAGGATGGCGCGCAGGCCGCCAAGTGGTTGCAGCGAGCAGCCAGCCAGGGCCACACCCAAGCGGCGCTCCAACTTGGCCAAATGTATGAGGAGGGCCGAGGCGTGGGCCAGGACTACTCCGCCGCATTCCGATACTATCTGCAAGCTGCCGAGCAGCAGCGACCGGAAGCCGAATACAAGGTCGGGTATTTCTACGCGGCGGGCCAGGGAGTGGCGCTGAACAACGCGCAGGCCGTCGATTGGTATCGCAAGGCCGAAGCGCACGGGTTTGCCTTAGGCGGCGTAAATATATAACGTTTACAACCTAGTTGCTTGGATGAATGGTGTAGTTCCACTCACCATGGAATTTGTCTGGCTTGAGGTTGACATGGGCAAACTCTTCATCCGTGATCTTTCGCCCCACGGGATACTTGCGGTGATCTAGGCGGCAGGTCACTTTCAAACCCTTGGCCGTCGTCGTTCCGGCGATCAGCCGTACCACCGTCTCATAATCGCGTAGCGGCTCGCCGCGCCAGTTGGACGAAATGAAGGAAAACAACCGATGCTCCACCTTATTCCATTTGCTCGTGCCCGGCGGAAAATGGCAGACCATCAGTATCAGCCCGGTCTGGTCGGCCAGACGCTGTAACTCCCATTTCCACAGTCGCAGCCGCCAGCCGTTGCTACCCCCGCCATCGGCGGTGATCAGCAGTCGCCGTGCCCCCAGATACAGGTTCCGGCCGTCGGCGCGCCACCAGCCCCGAATCGAAGCCACCGCGAAGGCCCCCGTGTCGTGGTCCGTGCCCACGTTGACGAAGCCCGCGTTGCGCCCCAGGTCGTAGATTCCGTAGGGATAGGCGCGGGGTACATCGGGACCGGGAAAATCATGTCCGTTGACCTTATCCGCCGTTCCGGTTTGGCGCCACTGGCGGCCCTGGTTTTGGTAGTTACCGATCAGTTCTTTCTTCTTCGTGTCCACGGAAATGACGGGCTCGCCTGCCCGCAAAGCGCGTTTGACGGCGCTATTGATATGACGGAACTGCGCGTCACGATCGGGATGGTCATCCCCTTCCTCCGTCTTGCGATTGCCCTGCAGGCTGTAGCCACTCTCTCGCAGGAGTTGGGTCACTTTGGTGTGGCTGACCGGGTGGTGCCGGGCTGTTAGTTCCGCCGCCAGCGTGCGGGCGCTCTTGCAGGTCCAGCGCAAGGGCGACTGCGGGTCGCCGCGTGCCGTGGGTTCGACCATGCTGTCCAAGGCGGGCGCCATGCCGGGATCGCTGGACGTCAACGAGTGTCGTCCGCCGCCCTCGTGGCGAATCCGGCCCGGGGCCAACGGCGCGGCTTTCAATTCCTCGATACCCTTGGTCAACGTGACCCGCGATAGGCCGCAGGCGCGGCTGACTCGCGAGATGCCGCCATAGCCCAGTTCCAAAGCTTCGCTGGCAGCCACCAAACGCCGAGCGTGTTCGTCCAGATGCGGCCACATGCCAGCAAAGTACCGGCCGAGCTGGGCATCCGAGTCCATGCCCACCGTAATAACAGATCAGGATAGTAGATGTAAACGTTATTTATTTACGGTTCCTTAGCTCGCGTGGCGCTGAAGCGAATGGAGCCGTGATAAACCGGCGGCAGCTCACGGTGATTCGCTTCCAGAGTACTCAATCGCCGCCCGATGGCGACGATTGAATACTCGTCCCGCTCGCGCGTGGGTTACACTCTCCCCGTGGCGCCAAGCTCGAAATCCGACCTCTTTCGCCAGCTTCCTTCGGTGGACGAACTGCTGCGCTCGGCGGCGTTTGCCGAGCCTATGCAGGCGGCTGGCCACGCGGCCTTGGCCGAAGCCGCGCGTTGCGTGCTGGGAAAGATCCGGGAATCCATTGCCGCCGATGAACTCGATGAAGCGGGCTTGGCCCAGGCCATCGCCGAAGTCAATAGCAGCATCGCGCGCCGCTTGGCAGAAGATCTCTCGTACTCTCTTCGCCCGGTAATCAACGCCACCGGCGTCGTGCTGCATACCAACCTCGGTCGCGCGCCCTTGGGACGCGCCGCCCTCGAACATATCCTCGAGACTGCTGGTGGGTATTCCAACCTCGAATACGACCTCGCCAGCGGCGCGCGCGGCAAACGCGATGTTCATGCGAACCGCCTTTTTGCGCGGCTACTGTGCGGCGAATCGCGGGATGATCTGGCGACGATCGTGGTCAACAATAATGCCGCCGCCGTGTTGCTCTGCCTCAATGCGCTGGCGGAAGGCGGCGAGGTGATCGTCTCGCGCGGCGAACTGGTGGAGATTGGCGGCTCGTTCCGCATCCCCGAGGTGATGGCCAAGTCCGGAGCGATCCTGCGCGAGGTTGGCACCACCAACCGCACCCGCATCCGGGATTACGCTGAGGCGATCAACGAGCGCACGCGCCTGCTGCTGCGCGTGCATCGCTCGAATTTCGAGATCCGGGGATTTACCGAACAACCCGCGCTGGAAGAACTGGTCGAACTCGGGCGCCGACTTGAAATCCCGGTCATGCATGATCTCGGCAGCGGAGCGTTGATCGACCTCGTCACGCTCGGCATTCACGGCGAACCGAACGTGCTGGATACGCTCGCCACGGCAGCGGACGTGGTCACCTACAGCGGGGACAAGATGCTCGGAGGCCCGCAGGCCGGGCTGATCACCGGCCGTCGCGAGCTGGTGGCGCGCATCCGCTCCAATCCTCTGTTCCGCGCCTTGCGCGTGGATAAACTCACCTACGCCGCCCTGGAAGCTACGCTGCTTGCCTACATCCGTCAGGACCTGGATGCCATTCCGGCTATGCGCATGATGCGCACCGGCGTCGCTGAACTCGAGGGCCGCGCCAGGGAGATTCAACGTAGGCTCGCTCCACACTCGCACATCCTGGTGGAGGTGCGCGAATCCGAGTCGGTGCCGGGCGGCGGCTCTGCCCCATCGGCGACTCTGCCCACGCGCGTACTCGCCGTGCAATCGGAAAACGCGAGCGCCGACGAGATCGCACGCGAGCTGCGCGAGGGCGTGCCCCCAGTCATTGCGCGCGTCGAAGGAGATACCGTACTCCTCGATCTGCGCACCGTGTTTCCTGAGCAGGATGGGGAACTGGTTGAGGCGCTGAGTCGGGTGGAACGCTTCTGCGCCGAGTGAAGATAAGAGCCTCTTCACCACTGAGGACGCCGAGGGCGCAGGAATAGCGCACTCTAAAGATGGTCATTTTTTACTCCTCTGCGCTCTTCCTCTGCGTACTCTACGTCCTCAGCGGTGAAAAGGTTTCAACCCCAAAATGGCGACCCTCTACACCATCGGCCACTCCACCCGCACGCTGGAGGAGTTCATTTCCGTGCTGCAGGCGCACGGGATTCACCGGGTGGTGGACATTCGGTCCTATCCCGCTTCGCGGCGCATGCCGTGGTTTCAAGGCCCGCAGCGTCCGCCATTTATGACCGAGGCTGAGGCGCTTCAGCACGAAGCGCTGGAGGCCACGCTGCCACACGCCGGCATCGCCTATCTCTGGATGCCTTCCCTAGGAGGCCGCCGCAAGAAGATACGCGACGACTCGCCCAATCTCGGGCTCACCTGCGCCTCGTTCCGCAACTACGCCGATTACATGCTGACTCCCGAGTTCCGCCTGGCCATCGGCGAACTGGTCACACTGGCTACACAGGAACGGACCGCGATCATGTGCGCGGAGAGGCAGGTCTACTTCCATTGCCACCGCATGCTGGTCGCCGATTATCTTGCGGCGCACGGCCACACCGTGTTGCACATCGAGAGCGCCGCGCCCGCCCGACCGCATCGTATGACGGCTGGAGCCCGGCTCGAGGGAGACGGCCTCATCTACGGCGCCGATCTGCTGTTTGCTTGATAACGGGGGATGAGAACGGAAAAAACGAGCCAACGGTCATGATCACCGTTGGCTCGATCGCCTTGCCGTCGGGAGCTTGCGGCTGCGCTATTTGAAGAATTCCGACATGTTGACGGTCTTGGCTGCCAAGCCAATGTAGCCGGTGTTGGCGATGCCGAGCGCCTGCTCGACCCCCGAGTTTGCATCCTCATGCTGTGGGTGCGCATGCTGGCAGATGATTCGTTGAATCGTGAACCTCTTCACCGCAGTCGCACATGGGATGAGACATCCCACCCAGAAAACATGAAAAATGGATGGCGTCATCCTGAACGACCGGAGCCCTGGTTTTGGGCGGAGGAAGTGAAGGATCTTGCCAGAGGACGCCGAGTACGGGGAGGAAATCCTACGTCGAGGCGCCGTTCCAGGCAGGCGCTGAGCCCAAGCCACCAAGCGCGCGAAGTTGCAATCAGAAATCGGAAATAGATCAGAAATTGAGTAACCGATGCCCCAACACCACAAATCCTGCGACAAGGGCATAACAGTCCGCACTCCTGCTCGAAAATCGTTGTAGAATTTTGGCCGGGGTTTCCCATGCATCGGTCGCGCGCTGCCGTGTCCTTGCTAGCCTTGCTGATGGCGGTTCAGACGCTCGCCTTGGCCAAGGACAGGCTTGCCTCGCGCATCGACAACATCCTCGACCAGCCGGAAATTTCCCGCGGCCTGTGGGGGATCCAGGTGCAGTCGCTCGATTCGGGCAAAGTCCTGTACGCGAACAACGCCGATAAATACTTCACGCCGGCCTCCAATACCAAGTTGTTCACGACCTCGGCGGTGCTTGCCTTGATCGGCCCCGACTACCGCTTCCATACCACGGTCGAGGCTGACGGCATGGTGGACAAATATGGCCGGCTCAACGGGAATCTGGTGTTGATCGGCCGCGGCGACCCCAACCTTTCCGGCCGCACGCTGCCGTACAACCTGCGAACCGAGCGCAAGTTGCCGCCGATCCACGTGCTGGAGGAACTGGCCGAGCAGGTGGTGCAGAAGGGTGTCCGTTATATCGACGGCGATGTGGTGGCGGATGACTCCTACTACCCCTTCGAGCCCTACGGCGAGGGATGGACTCAGGACGATCTTGTCTGGGAATGGGGCGCGCCGGTATCCGCGCTGAGCATCAACGACAATGTGGTGTTCCTCAGCATCATGCCGGCGGACCGCGCCGGGGAAAAAGCGTTCCTCACGCTGAATCCCTCCAGCGATTATTACCACGTCGATAACCGCATTCTGACTACGCCACCGGGAACCGGACCGCGCCGGATCTATATCAACCGCGAGCCAGGCTCGAACCAGTTGACGCTGTGGGGCAACATGCCGCTCGACGACTCCGGCGCCAACGAAGCACTAGCCATTGAAGACCCCGCCGACTTCGCCGCGCGGGTGTTCCGCGAACTGCTGGAGCGCCAGGGCGTGGCGGTTTACGGCAGCGCGCGCACCCGGCACAGCGAACTGTCGAAGCTTTCAACCCTCCGCGTGACCACCACCGCTCCCGCTGGTGGCGGCGATAGCGGTCCACAGCCGAAGGTCGCTCCGCCGCTGCAACTGGCCACCTACGAATCGCAACCGATTGCGCAGGACTTGCGCGTCACCAACAAGGTCAGCCAGAACCTGCATGCCGAACTGATGCTACGCCTGCTCGGCCACGAGAAAGGGAGTTCGGGCACGATCGAGGGTGGGCTGGAGGTCGTCCGCGGATTCCTGACTAAAGCGGGCATTGGCAGCGACGAATACGTCTTCTTCGACGGTTCCGGCCTGTCCCGCCAAAACCTGGTCACCCCCGAGGCGGTGGTCAAGCTGCTCATCTACGACAGCCGGCAGTCCTGGGGCCCGATGTTCCAAAGCACGCTACCCGTTGCCGGCGTGGATGGCTCGCTCTCGGATCGCTTCAAGGGCAGCCCCGCCGAGGGCCGGGTGAAGGCCAAGACGGGATCGCTGGGCCACGTCAACGCGCTCAGCGGCTACGCCACCACGCTCAAAGGCGAGCGGGTCGCCTTCTCGATTCTGGCCAACAACCACAACCTGCCCAGCAAACGCGCGCTGGACACCATCGACCACATTGTGGAGGCGGTGGTGGAGGACAAGTAGGTTTTCAGGTACCAGGTATCAGGTACCGGGAACATGAGGCGCGGTCGCAGAGGGAGAGCGGGAAATGCAAAGGAGATGACCTGTGTTGTTTCTCACATCTGAGCAACACCAAGAGGTCGTGCGACGTTTGTTAGGTTTCGGAAGGGGTCATGCCGAAGACGGAATCCCGTCTCACCCCGCCGGGTTGGCATATACCTCGGTGATGATGAGTCTCTTCTTGCACAACCTTTCGGCTACAGAGACTCTTGTTCGAATTGGCGACTCGTTCGGCATTGGATGGTTCCCCGTGACCGTTGGCTATGCCATTGCGCGAACGATGTTTGAGACAGATGTAACCGCCCACTATATCTCCCAAAGCCCTGCGGACCGCGCCCGACAATACATCGACTTCGGTAAGGTTCTAACAAGACGGGAGATGCAAGCGTGCAATAAGCATAGGAATAGCAAACATTCAGATTGGCGTGAAGGCATGGACCTCCTTTGGCGCAACTACTGGGAGCCCCGACAATCTGACATCGAGAAGAAATACGATTCGGTTGCACCTCAATTTACGCGCAAGAAAAGAGATGGAAGCACGGAGGTTTGGCGTAGCTGGTCGGGAAAGCAGATTTGCCAGATGGCTGCTGAGGTTGATCACGCCGAGGCATATGACATCTTCTACTCTGAACTTTCGTCGTTCGCTCACGGTGACGTGCACCTGGCAGATCGCTTTCTCCAGCATCGTCCCGATGGACCGGTGTGGTCGCAACGAGCGGAAGAAGGCGATGTCGGCAATGTTTTCCGGCATGCGGCAAGATTCCTGACGTGCTACTTGGAACTATTTGGTCGGATGTTCAACACCTGGACAGAAGAAGAAGTACAAAACTGTTGGACGGTGGAAGCAGACTGACGGTACCCGGTCGCCGAAACGCTGCTTATCAGGCCGCGATGATCTGCCCTATGTAGGGAAACGAGCGCTGCCAGACGACGCTGACCAGCGCGAACTGGGGCAGCTGCCGAGCGTACGAGTCCACCATCTCTTCGATCTCGCGCCACTCCTGCGCCGGAATCTGCTTGGCGAGGCTGTGGTGGTCCTTGACCGGCAACCCGGTGATCAGGCCGAGGGTGCGCTTGGAAACCTCTTCCTTGGCGCGGAGAAACCCGGGGTCGGCCATGATCTTTTTCGAGTCCATCCACACCGAAGCAAGATAAGTGGGAAACGGCGAGATGACGCGGAAGACGCTCATCACGTGCTTGGCGTGGAGGGTCCGCTTGATGTCGTTGTAGAGCAGCCAGACCCGCATGCTGGCCTCGCTTTCGGAAGGTACGTGGAGGGTGATCATTCGGGACAGAGCCGAGGCGTGATGCCCGTTGCTGACCCGTCCGGGCTGGCCGCCGGAGTAGCCGCGCTGCAACAGGCGGGTAAACAGCGTCATACGGGCGGCGGCACGGGCAAAGGTAGCCACGATCGCCCCGAGTTGCTCAATGTCGTTGGTTGAGAACTTCTGCGCTGCCAGGACTTTTTCCTGATCGGAGAAACGCCAGCCGCCGGCGATCACCAGCGAGCGCACGAACTCTTCCATCGCTTTCGACGCGCTATGGAACTCCTTGGAGCGGACCACCGGCCCAAGATCGGACCACATGATCTTCAGGTATTCCGGACTGCCGGCGGCGAGCTTGAAGACATTGGGTACGAACGGCAGATCGAAGCTCGCGCGCACGTCGGCATAGATCGCCTTCAGCTCGGGCGGGAGTTCCTGTTCTTCCAGTATTTGGTTGAGTGCCATTGCGGACTCCGAATCTCCCCATATTGGGAGATGCAGCCGAGAGCGCTTGGGACGCTTGCAGGCAGGTTGAATTTCTAGGTGTGACGGGTATCAGGTATCAGGTATCAGGTATCAGGCGCCAGATCATATACGAGTGCTTGAGACCTGCTACCTGGTACCTGTTACCTAAGCGCTATGCTGGGGCCAACTGCGCGGCCCGGGCGCGACGCTCCGGATAGAGCGGATAAATCTCGGCCATTTCGAGCACCTGGCGGCGGATCTTCGTCAGGCGGTCGGGCTCGGCGCGATGCCGCAGCGCCTCAGTAATCCAGGCGCCGATCTGCCGCATCTCGGCTTCCTTCATGCCTCGGGTGGTTACGGCCGGGGTTCCGAGGCGGATACCGCTAGGCCGCAGCGGCGGGTTGGTGTCGAACGGAATGGCGTTCTTATTGACCGTGATCCCGGCTTCGCCCAGGGCCTTCTCGGCTTCGCTGCCCAGCATGCCCTGGGAAAATACGTCCACCAGCATCAGGTGAGTGTCGGTACCGCCGCTGATGATGCGCCAGCCGTCGCCGGCAAGCTGCGCGGCGAGCGCTTTGGCATTGGCAACGATCTGCCGGGCGTAGTCCCGGAATTCCGGCTGCATCGCCTCCTGGAAGCACACGGCTTTGGCGGCGACCATGTGCACCAGCGGTCCGCCCTGATCGCCCGGGAAGACGCTCTTGTCGATCGCGGCGGCCAACTCGATTTGCTGATCCCCAAGCTGGATCGATTTCTGGCACAGGATCATGCCGGCCCGTGGGCCGCGCAGGGTCTTGTGGGTGGTGGTGGTGACGATCTGCGCGTGCGGCACCGGCGAGGGGTGCACGCCGCCGGCGACCAGGCCGGCAAAGTGCGCCATGTCCACCATGAACAGCGCTCCGACCTTATCCGCGACCTTGCGCATGCGTTCGAAATCGATGATCCGGGGATAGGCGCTGCCGCCGCCGATGATCAGCTTGGGCCGTTCCTGCTCGGCCAGGCGCTCGATCTCGTCATAATCGAGAGTTTCCGTTTCCTTCGTCACGCCATAGGGAACGATGCGATAGGTCTTGCCGGAAAAATTCAGCGGGTGGCCGTGCGAGAGGTGCCCGCCATGCGCCAGGTTCAGCCCCAGGATCGTGTCACCGGGATGCAGCACTGCCGCGTAGGCTTCCATGTTGGCCGAGGTGCCGGAGTGGGGCTGCACGTTGGCGTGCTCGGCGCCAAATAACTGCTTGGCGCGCTCGCGGGCCAGGCTCTCGACGACGTCGGTGAACTCGCAGCCGCCGTAATAGCGTTTGCCGGGATAGCCTTCAGCATACTTATTGGTGAACACCGACCCCATCGCCTGCAGCACCGCTTCGCTGACAAAGTTCTCCGACGCAATCAGTTCCAGGCCTTCATGCTGGCGGCGTTCTTCATTGGCGATGGCCTGGGCGATCTCCGGATCTACTTCCCACAGCGAGCGCGACATAAGCTTGTTCATAATGAAATCACCTCTTGAGGGCCGCGGCGAGCCCGAATCTGATTTTGGATGAAAGTGAATTCTACCGCTCCGGCGGGGTGCACGGAAATGCTTATGGGTGCGGAAGTTGTGCGAATTGTCATCCTGAGCGCAGTGAAGGAACCGCTGTTGAAATCATTTCGAAGGAAGCAGGTCCTTCGCTTCGCTCAGGATCTCGGCGGCGGGCTCAGACGCCCGCCAATCGCCTCGACTTCGATCAGGATGACAATTCTTCGGCAAAAAAATTCACTTCCCTGCCCCATTCGTACGTTCGATCTGCGCGATCTTGTCCACCCGGCGCTGGTGGCGTCCGCCGGAAAACTCGCTGTTCAGCCAAGTCTCGACGATCTTGAAGGCCGACTCGTCGTCCACAATGCGCGCCCCCAGCGCGAGCACGTTGGCGTCGTTGTGCTCGCGGCTCATCTGCGCCTCGTACTCCGTGCTGACGTTTGCCGCGCGCACGCCCGGCACCTTGTTGGCCGCGATCGACATGCCGATTCCGCTGCCGCACACCAGGATGCCACGCTCCGCCTGGCCGCTGGCAACCGACTCGGCCACGGCATGGGCGAAGTCGGGATAGTCCACCGAGTCGGTCGAGTTCGTCCCCGCATCGCTCAGTTGGATACCCCGGCGGTGGAGCTCGCTTTTGATCTTCTCTTTGAGTTCATAGCCGGCGTGGTCGGAACCGATGGCAATCTTCATGGACTGATTGTAGCGCGAGCGTTGGCTCTCTTCGTGTACGTTTCAAGGCCGGCCCTGAGGGTGCCCCACATCTGCGCGCCGTTTGCAGATGTGGGTTTGTTCATCCGACCTTACGAATCGCCGATTTCAAAGTCTCGTCAATTCGCGTCTGCCAGCCCGCACCTTTAGCTTTGACGTGAGCTAACACCTCGCGCGAAAGGCGGAGTGACACAAACTGCTTCGTCGGCGTCTTCTGTGGCCCGCGCTTCCTAGTGGAAATGGCCTTTTGTATCCCCTTTGGTAGCGCGGAGAGCGAAACCGCACGTTCGAAATCAGCACCCGTCCATTCCGGGTTCTCCTTATCGATCTTTTCAGGGTTTCGCCGCTTTTTCATACCTCTTCACCTCTCTGCCCTTAAAATCAGCACGCACAACAATCCTCAACGAAGGCGTTATCCTGAAACGAGCGTCCGCCTTTGGCGCGAGGACGCGAAGGATCTCGCGTGCATCGCCGGATCTCAATACCTGATACCTAATACCTGATACCTGTCAGTCGTACCGCTCATAGATGACGTCGCCCTTGTCCCAGCCGAGGGAGAGCAGCAGGTCGCGGTTATCGGCCACCATGGTATGCAGGCCGCAGATATAGGCATGCAGCGAACCTACACCGTTGTTGGGCCGCGCGGTCGCGATCTTTCTCGCGTACTCCTGCACATAGCCGCGCAGTCCGCTCCAACTGGGTCCGGCGCGGCTGAGCGTGGGCAGATAGCGGAAATTCGCGTAGCGACTTTCGAGTGCGCGGAACTCGTCGGCGTAGTAGATGTCCGTCTCCCAACGCGTTCCATAGATGAGCCAAAGCTGGTGTCCACAGCTCCGTCCGGGTTCGGCCAGCAGCCACTGGAGCATGGCGCGCAGCGGGGCGATTCCCGTGCCGGTGCAAAGAAATAGGGAATCGCGCCGCGGCTCGCGCAGGGTGAACAGTCCGTGCGGCCCGTGAAAGTGGATCGTGCTCCCCTCCGGCAGATCGCAGAGGAAATTCGACATCTTGCCTTCGGTGATGCGGTTCAGGCACAGCTCAAAGCGGTTGCTGCCCGACGCCGAGGCGATCGAGTAGGCCCGCGTCAGTTGCTTGCCTTCCACCAACGGCTCGCGGACCGCGATGAATTGACCCGGCTTATAACGGAACTCCTCCACGTCGTCCACTTGCAATTCGAGATGACTGGTCTGATCGGAGAGATGGACGATACGCAGCAGGGTCGCTGTCTGGATGGGATGGGTCATGAAAACAAGCCGCTGACGCTCACGGCTTCAGATGCGAATTGGAGGCGCGGGGCGGAATCGAACCGCCGGATAGAACTTTGGCAGACCCTCCATCAACGCTAGCAAGTGCCACAGATTCAACGGCATTTCCCATTGTACCTCTTGTTTTATGCCTTTTGTGCCACTCATCCTTCCCTGCTGGACAGCGCCCCGGGATCTCCTCCGAAACGAAGCGAATCGGCTTCCCGTCTCCGCAGAAATTAGCAGCAATGGGATAATGCCCGCAGCCACCTCCGAGCGCTTTCTCACGGCCCAGTGCAAGCCCTGGCGAAAGGAAGCGTCAGAATTTGCTACCAAATGCTATCAAATTGAGAGGAGTTGGAATTTGGATAACGTTGTAGGGGATTGAAGACTAAGGGGTTAGTTGGTGGACCTGGTCGGGATCGAACCGACGACCTCTTCCATGCCATGGAAGCGCGCTCCCAGCTGCGCCACAGGCCCACTTACATGCCTATTCTCGCTCAGGCAACCTGCTTCGTCAAATCCCACTCACTGACCGAGTTCCCCACCATCACGTTCGCGTCGTTTGGACTAGCCAACAAAGCCTCCATTCCTGCTCGCCTCAGCCCACACTTCACGTACGTACTGATTGGCGCCTTGCAACGAAAGGGCTCGCCGCACACATCGTATTGCGAGTAGCCCTTCGGCAGAATAGTCTCGCTAGGACCGGCGAGCGCCGGGATGAGAGCACAATCATGAAACTGACGGTTTTCGCCGCACTCCTTGCCTTCGGCATGGCCGCACCCGCGCAAATTGCCTCTCCGAACCTGGCCGCGCGACCCACTCAGACCGCAGCGCCCGCCGTGACCCCGCCGCCGGATGTCACCCCGGTGCTGGCGCAGATCGAAAGCAGCGTACAGCGCTCCCTCTCCGATCTCGGCCGGCTGCACGTGAACAAGTGGAAAACCGATTCCCAGCAGAAGCAGCAGGCGGAGTCCAATACCACATCCCTGCAGCGCAACATGCAGGTGGCGCTGCCCGGCCTGATTGCCCAGGTGCGCTCGGAGCCGCAGAATGTCGGCAATTCCTTCAAGCTGTACCGGAACATAAATGCCCTATACGATGTGTTATCGTCGTTGACCGAATCGGCCGGGGCCTTCGGCCCGAAGGAAGAATTCCAGGCGCTCGCCACCGATGTGAATGATTTCGACACCGCGCGCCGCACTCTAGCCGACCATGTCGAGAGCCTCGCCACCTTCACCCTGGCTCAGTTGAACAGTCTCCGGGCCGAGCAGCAGCAGATCCGCGCAGCCGCCGCCGCAGCCGCCGCGGCTGCCCCGCCCAAAAAGATCATCGTCGACGATGAGACGACCCCAAAAAAGAAGACCGTACGGAAGAAGACGGCGCCTGCCAACTCCACGCAGCAGAGCGGAGGCCAGCCGCAGCAGTGAAAAGGCGCTATCGGCTATCAGCTTTCAGCTCACGCGATCAAGGTTTCAAGCTGAAAGCCGAGAGCTGAAAGCGCTTTTTATAGCTACCTGTAGACCTCTGCCGCCACGAACACCGTGTTGCTGTGGATGGTCACCGTGTCCTCCACCTTCTTCGCATAGCCGCCGGCGAGCGTGACGAAGATCGGGATGGCGCGCGACTGCGCCACACGGAATACGTACTCGTCGCGCTGGCGCAGCCCGCCGATGGTCAGGCCCAGGCCGCCAAGCTGGTCGTCCTGGTAGGGGTCGGCGCCCGCGAGATAGGCGATCAAATCCGGCTCGAAGCGGCGCAGCGCCGCGCTGAGCGCGTTGTCCAGCCAAGTGAGGTACTCGGCATCGTCGGTACCGTCGGGCAGATGCACGTCCAGCGAGGAAGGCGGCTTCCACACCGGGTAGTTGTGCTCCTGGTGCAGCGACACGGTGAACACGTCCCCGGCATCGGCTTCCCCCACGCACGCTGGCCGCTGCGGGGCGAGCACGCCGGCCGACCACGCGTGAGTTTGCGCAATCAGTGCGGGTTCCACGGCGGCCGTATCCATGTTGCTGAAGATCGCGGCCGTACCGTTACCGTGATGCACGTCGCAGTCGAGCACCATCACCCGGCGCACCTTCCTCTCACGAAGCAGCTTGCGCACGGCGATGGCGACGTCGTTGATCATGCAGAAGCCCTCGCCATGATTCGGGAACGCGTGGTGAAATCCGCCGCCGAGGCTGATGCTAACCCCATCCTGCAGCGCGAGGTCGGCAGCCAGGATTGATCCCCCCGCCGAGAGCCAGAACGCCTGCACCAGTTGCGGCGAGTAGGGGATCTCCATCTGGAGTCGCTGCTTGTCAGAGAGCTCACCGCTCTTGAGGGCGTGTACATACTCTTCCGTATGGACGAGCCGGACGTCCTCATCCGTCGCCGGCTGTGGCGCTACAAAGTCCTCAGGCGTGACCAGGCCGGAGCCGAGCAGCCGCTGGTGAATGAGCCGGTATTTTTGTGCGGGAAAGACGTGTTGGCCTAGCGGCAGCGTGTAGTCGTCGGAATAGACCAGCTTGAAGTTGAGCATCGGAGCGGAACCACGCGTAGACGTGGCCTAAGAACCTACCACGGGAGCAGGGAGAACTCCGCGAACCTTTTTGTCATTCCGAGCGAAGCGAGGAATCCGCATTTATGGCTGACTAGGGCGAAACTGCGGATTCCTCGCGCCAAAACCGCGCGCTCGGAATGACAAATCCAGGGGCGTCACTTGGCCGTAATGTTTGACGTGGGCCGAAAGACCCATGTGCCGCTCAGAATGATACTTGCGACATCTGAACCAGCCCTAGAAACTGTCACCTGGTACCTGAAACCCTATTGCTTGTTCTTCTTCTGATTGTCCGACGGGCTGACGACCATGCGGTGGACCGGCACGAGCGCTCCGCTCTCCGGCGGGACCTGCTGCTCGACGCGGCGCATCATCTCCTCTTGCATGCTGCTGAAGAACTCGTGAATCTGGCGCTCCATCATTTCCATGCGCTCGCGCATCTGCAGGATGATGCCGATGCCGCTGATGTTTACGCCCAGGTCACGCGCCAGGGTGAGGATGAACTCCAGTCGCTCCAGGTCTTCGTCGGTGTAGAGACGCGTATTTCCCTCAGTGCGCGAGGGCTTCAGCAAACCTTCGCGCTCATAGAGCCGCAGCGTCTGCGGATGGATGTCGTACATCTCCGCCACCGCGGAAATCATGTATGCGCCTTTGCCGCGTTTCTTAGCCATCAGCTCTCAGCCATCAGCCGTCAGCAAACCTGCTTCTTACCGGGGATGTACACGGATTGAGACCGGATCAACGCGGATTAATTTGGAAACAATCCGTGAGAATCCGTTTTGAATCCGCGCGATCCGCGGTAAAACTTCCTACACTTCCTTCCACAACTCTTGCCGCGGGTCCTCGGGATTCAGCTTGCCCAACTCGCGCAGGATCTCCTTCGAGCGCTCGTCGTGCACATGCGGCGTCACAACCGTTACCTCGACGATTTCGTCGCCACGCGCGCCCTCGCGTATCGCTGAGGGCACGCCCTTTTCCCGCAGGCGCAGCTTTTGCCCGCTCTGGGTTCCCGGCGGGATGCGCAACAGGGCGCGGCCGTCGATGGTGGGCACTTCAATTTTGGCGCCCAGTGCGGCTTCGGTGATGGTGACCGGAACCGTCAGCTGGATATCGTCGCCCTCGCGCTGGAAGACCGGATGGCTGCCCGTGCGCACGATGATGTAGAGGTCGCCCGGCACGCCGCCATGCCCGCCCGCGTTGCCCTTGGCGGCCAGCCGGATGCGCTGCCCATCGCGCGTGCCCGGCTTGATGCGCACCTCCAGCGGTTCCGCATGCGTCACCAGGCCGCTCCCGTGGCAGGCCGGGCAGACGTTGCGCGTCTTGCCGCTGCCGCCGCAACGCGGGCATTGCAAGTTAAACTTCATGCCGCCCGAGGTCTGGGTGACCTGACCCTTGCCGCCGCATTCGGGACAGGTCTGCGTACCCTGCAAATAGCCTTCACCGTGGCAATGCCCGCAGCTCTGCTGGCGGGTGATGCTCAACCGCATCACGCTGCCGCGGATCGCCTCCCAGAAAGGCACGTTGACCTGGTACTCCAGATCGCTGCCCGGCTCCGGCGCCTCGTGGGCGGCTGCCCCGCCCCGGCCGAAGATGTTGGAGAAGATATCGCGAAACCCGCCTCCCCCGCCCTGCTGCCGGCCACCTTGCTGCTGCGCCTTGTCGATGATGTCGGAAAAGTCGAAGCCGCCAAAATCCACGGGAATTCCCTGCCCACGGCCGCCCTGTCCACCTCCGCCGGGAAAGCCGCCGAATCCGCCCGCGCCGAAACCGGTGTTGCCGCCACGGGCATAGGCCTCGGCTGCCGCCGGATCGATGTTGTCGGAATAGAAGCCGAGCTGGTCGTAGATCTTGCGCTTCTTGGGGTCGCTCAGGACGTCGTTGGCCTCGGAAAGCAGCTTGAACTTCTCCTCCGCGGCCTTGTCCCCCTGATTGACGTCGGGGTGATACTTACGCGCGAGCTTGCGGAACGCCTTGCGGATCTCCTCCGCCGAGGCGCTCTTCTTCACGCCCAGAGTGCCGTAATAATCTTTGGTCGCAGTGGTGGCCATTTTGTCGTTGGTCGTTGGTCGTTAGAGTACATGTGGGACGGGTCTTCGACCCGTCCCAAAGATGGGGCGGGTCAGAGACCCGCCCCACACCGGACCTGGCTATTTCTTCTCATCCACGTCCACGTACTCCGCGTCGATGACGCCTTCCTTTTCTTTGGCGCCGCCGTTGGCGCCTGGCTCGGGTCCCGCGCCGTGCTCCTCGCTGGGAGCTGCGCCTGGAGCGGCACCGCCCTCGGCGGGCGAACCCGACTGGGCAGCTTTGTACATCGCCTCGGCCAGCTTGTGCGAAGCCTGGGTCAGGCGCTCGCGGGCCGAGTTCATGGCGCTGGCGTCAGTGCCCTGGAGAGCAGTCTTAGCGTCGGCCAGTGCGCTTTCCACGTCGCCGCGCTCGCTGCCGCTGATCTTATCGCCGTGCTCGCGCAGCATCTTCTCGATGTTGTAAACCATGCCATCGAGTTGGTTGCGCGCCTCGACCTCGTCGCGCTTGGCCTTGTCCTCGGCCGAGTGCGCCTCGGCTTCCTTGGCCATGCGCTCCACCTCGTCCTTCGACAAGCCGGACGACGAGGTAATCGTGATCTTCTGGTCTTTGCTCGTGGCCCGGTCCTTGGCGGTGACGTTCAGTATGCCGTTCGCGTCGATGTCGAACGTGACCTCGATCTGCGGCACGCCACGCGGAGCCGGGGGCAGGCCGGTCAGGTGGAACTTGCCCAGGGTGCGGTTCTGTCCCGCCATGGGCCGTTCGCCCTGCAGCACGTGCACCTCGACCGAGGTCTGGCTGTCGGCCGCGGTCGAGAAGGTCTCGGTCTTGCGCGTCGGAATGGTCGTGTTGCGAGGGATCATCGGCGTCGCCACGCCGCCCAGGGTTTCGATCGCCAGCGTTAGCGGGGTCACGTCGAGCAGCAGCAGGTCCTTGACCTCGCCGCCCAGCACGCCACCCTGAAGCGCCGCGCCGACCGCCACCACTTCGTCCGGGTTGACGCCCTTGTGCGGCTCCTTGCCGAACAGTTTTTTCACCTGCTCCTGGATCGCCGGCATGCGCGTCTGGCCGCCGACCAGCACCACTTCGTCAATCTGCGCCGGCGTGACCCCGGCATCCTTCAACGCCTGCTCGCAAGGACCGATGGCGCGGCGGATGATGTCCTCCACCATCGACTCCAGCTTGGCCCGCGTTAGCCGCTTGACCAAGTGCTTCGGGCCGCTGGCATCGGCAGTGATGAAGGGCAGGTTGATCTCGTGCTCCATCGTGGTGGAGAGCTCGATCTTGGCGCGCTCGGCCGCATCGCGCAGGCGCTGCAGCGCCATTTCATTGCCCTTGGCGCGCAGGTCAAGACCTTCGTCCTTCTTGAACTCGTCGATCAGCCAGTCCACGATGCGCTGATCGATGTTGTCGCCGCCCAGGTGGGTGTCACCGTTGGTGGATTTCACCTCGACTACGCCTTCGCCGACTTCCAGCACCGAGATATCGAAGGTGCCGCCGCCGAAGTCGTAGACGGCAATGGTTTCGTCTTTCTTCTTGTCCAAGCCATAGGCAAGCGCGGCCGCCGTGGGCTCGTTAATGATGCGCTTCACGCTCAGGCCGGCGACTTGGCCGGCATCCTTGGTCGCCTGCCGCTGGGCGTCATTGAAGTACGCCGGCACGGTGATGACCGCCTCGCTCACCGACTCGCCCAGGTAGTCTTCCGCCGCCTTCTTCAGCTTCTGCAGGATCATGGCCGAGATCTGCGGCGGGGTGTACTCCTTGCCCTGGGCCACCACGCCCACGTGGTCGCCCGACTGGACAACCTTAAAGGGGACCATCTTCATCTCTTCGTTGACTTCGTTGTAGCGCCGCCCCATGAAGCGCTTGATCGAATAAACCGTATTCTCCGGGTTGGTGATCGCCTGGCGCTTGGCCACCTGGCCGACCAGCCGCTCCCCGGTCTTGGTGAAGGCCACGACCGACGGAGTGGTGCGCCCGCCCTCCTCGTTGGGGATCACCTTGGGCTCGCCCCCCTCCATTACTGCTACCACCGAGTTGGTGGTACCCAAGTCAATGCCTATAATCTTTGCCATCGGTAGCTGCCTCCTGCTTACGATTCCCTTTAAATGATTGCTGTCGTTGAACTTTACAGCATTCCTGCTGCTAACGAACGCATAATAGAACCTGAGTCACATACTGTCAAGTTTATAGATGTTCCACCACCCGCTTACGTTGCAGAAGCCGTCACAACAGGGACCGAATCTGCAGCAGCTCTGGCCGCGGAACCTCCGCGCCAGCATCCGTATACTTGTTGGAGGAGATGGCTATGTAATGCAACTATTGCGGTAAGGTGATCCAGGATGACGCCAACCTGTGTGCCTACTGCGGCAAGCGCGTGGGGGCGGTGGCGGCGCGCCGCCGCCTGATGCGGCCTCGCGTGGGACGGAAGATTGCGGGCGTGTGCCTGGCGTTCGCCGAGTACTTCGAACTGGACGTCAACCTTTTGCGGGTTGTGTGGGCGCTGGCAGCGATCCTCGGCTTCCCGCTGGGGGTGATTGGGTACCTCGTCGGGTGGGTGATTATTCCGGAAGAGCCGCTTGCCTTTCCGGCCTCGGCTCCGGTCGCGCCTCAGCAGACCACGTATCCGCAAGCATAGTGATTCAAGCTATAAGTGATTAGAGCGTGTTTCATAAACAGCGCCTCAGCGTAATCCAGAAACAGGCAAGGTAGAAGAAGGCGCGGTAGGTGGAGAGCAGATGCTCATGACGAACCAGCAATCGGCGGAACTGGCCAAGCCATGCATTGGTTCGCTCCACGATCCAGCGACGCAGATACCGCCGCAGTTTACGGCCATCTTCGTAGCGCCGTTCCTTGTTGTTCTTGCGGTAGGGCGCAATCAGCTCGATGCCTCGCTTCTTCAGTCGCTCACGCAGCGGGTCGGAGTCATAACCACGGTCAGCGATTATGCGCTCGGGCTTTTGCCGCGGCCGTCCTTTCGGGCGCGGGACGCGGACTTCGGCGAGCGTGGCTTCCGCAAGCGTAACTTCTGCCGGAGAGGCACTTTCCAGCCGAACTCCCAGCGGAAGACCTTGACCGTCGACCAGTACCATCCACTTCGTTCCCTTGCCCCGCTTGGTTTTACCGACGGCAGCGCCCCTTTTTTTGCCGGCGCGAAGCTGCCGTCCAGGAAGGTCTCGTCCCACTGGAGCAGCCCTTCCTCATCCAGCGCACCGAGCAAGGCGCGCCACGCATTCAGCCAGACGCCTTCATCTTCCCATTGCTTCAACCGCCGCCAGCAGGTCGCGGGTGAGGGGAACTCGTCCGGCAGAAACCGCCATGCCGCTCCGGTTTGCAGAATCCACAGAATGCCTTCAAAACAGGCCCGGTTCGGTGCCCACGGTCGCCCCCGGTTGTCCCGCCGGCGCTTCGGTTCGGGAAGCAAAGGTTCAATCAGTTGCCACTGCTCGTCCGTCAACAGCTTCTGCCGCTTCTTCATGACAGAAGCTCATCAGTTCACCCGCCTCGTACGTAAGTACCTAAGCTGAGGCCGAACCTATTTATGAAACACGCTCTAGTGACTGGTAACTAGTGACTAGTAGGGCGTTCCAGCGATTTCCTTGTCATGCTGAGCGAGACGGTCGCACGTCTTGTGCGATCCGGCGAGTCGAAGCACCTTGCGTTTTTTGTGAGTTGGCGATGCATCAAGCCCCCGAAGGGGGCGACAGAAGGTAGCCCCGGGCGTGAGCCCGGGGTAAGCGTCGCAAAGGATGGTGGCCCTTCGGCGAGTGCCCGCCCTTCTTCCGGTCCCCGGTTTTGGGACCGGGCGGGCGCGAGGTGAAGGGTGCCTATCCCGCTACTTCTGGCGAGCGACGACGAACTCCGGCATCCACAACAGGGCGTTCTTGAACTCCGAATCGGGGAACTCGCGCAGCGACTCGATGGCCGCGCGCGCGTATCCGGAGGCACGGCTGAGCGCCGCTTCGACCGAATCGTAGCGCTTCAGGATGTCAAGGATATCCTGGTGCGCAACGCCATTAAAGCCGCGGTCGGTGAGCACCTTCTCGATCCGGGCGCGTTCGGCAGGCGTGCAGCGCTCCAGGGCATGGATCACCGCCATGGTAGCCTTGCCCTCGCGCAGGTCGCTGGCCACGGGCTTGCCGAGAACTTCTTCCGAGGCGGTCAGATCGAGCACGTCATCCACGATCTGGAAGGCCATCCCGAGATCGTGTCCGTAGGCCGCGAGCTTCTCTTCCTGCGCCGAGTTCGCATTGCCGACGATGCCCCCAAGACGCATGCAGACCGAGAACAGGCACGCCGTCTTGCGATAGATCAGATCGAAATACTCTTCCATGCTGACGCAGCGGCCGAGGCATTCGGTCTGCAGCAGTTCGCCTTCCACCATCTTCTGCGTCAACTCGATGAGCACGTCCAGCACGCGGAAGTTGCGCTCTTCGACGGCCACCTTGAAGGCCTGCATGTAGAGCCAGTCACCGGCCAGCACGCATTTTGAGTTGCCCCACTTGGTGTTGGCGGCAGGGCGTCCGCGGCGGGTTTCGGCCTCGTCGATGATGTCGTCGTGCACCAGCGTGGCGGTGTGGATGATCTCAACCACGGCGCCCAGGCGAATCGCGCTGTTATGAGTGTCGTGGCCGTTGCCGGCGAGCAGCTTGTGCCCGAGCAACAGCAGCATGGGGCGGATGCGTTTGCCGCCGCCGCCGCGCAGGTATTCGCCGATTTCGGTAATGGCGCGCACGTTGGACACCGTGTCGCGTCCGAACTGCCGCTCCATGGCGGACAGATCGTTCTGCAGCAGTTCAAAAACTTCCTTCGCGTATGCCGGTGCTGTGCTCACGTACCCTCGGGTTTCCTACGATGACCGGTAATTGGTGAACTGCATATCAATGCCGAAATCCTGCTTGCGCAGCAGCGCCATGATCTCCTGCAGCGTGTCGCGGTCTTTGCCGCTGACCCGCACCAAATCGCCTTGGATCGAAGCCTGCACTTTCTTCTTCGTGTCCTTGATCAGCTTCACGATCTTCCGCGCCCGGTCGATGTCGATGCCTTGCTGCATTTTCACCTGCTGGCGCACGCTGGCGCCGGCGGCCGGCTCGATCTTGCCGTACTCCAGATTCTTGATCGGCACCCCGCGCTTGACCAGCTTGGTCTGCAGTATGTCGTTGATCGCCTTGAGCTTGTAGTCATCGGCCGAGGTCAGGACGATGGCGTCCTTGCCTTCCAGGGCGATGTTCGACTTGGAATCCTTCAGGTCGAAACGGGTGGTGATCTCCTTCATCGCCATCTGGATGGCGTTGGCAACCTCTTGCAAGTCCAGCTTGCTGACAACGTCGAAGGTGTTTTCCGGCATATCCCGCTAAGTTTAACGATGCCTGCCACCGCGCGCAATCGAATTGGAAAAACCATTTACCGCGGAGGACACAGAGGTCGCGCAGAGGACGCCCGAGAAAAAGCACAGAGAAAATCCAACGCGAAGACTAAGGCGCGAAGGAAAAGTGGACAGAAGTAAGGAGAGGAGCGTCAACAGAAGAGTTGTCATCCTGAGTGACACATGGGCCTTCGGCCCACCCACAGAGATGAAAATCGGTCAGGACAGGTACGCTGAATCGGGTGTGGAACGGTAAAGGTCGTTGCCGCTCTGGATGAGTCGAGGCCGTTCCTGAGTGTGACCTGGAAGGCGCGTGCTGGACCGATAAGTGTGACGCCACCCGGCGGGAAGGGTGGTAGCGCGTGACGGTGCGTAACGTCTTTTTCCGCGCTTTCTACCGCTTCCACGCCGGGAGGAAGCAATGACGCATAGGGTAGCGAAGGAACCTTGTGGTCCCCTGAGACGGCCGACCGGCCGTCCTTTACGTCCCTCAACGAAAGTGGCCTGCTCCGCCGCATCCCCCCGCGGCAAACGTGGAGAAGATTCGCTCAACCTGATCCGAGTTGCAGTCCGGGCACTGCAAGCCTTGATCCTTATCCTTGATCCGGCGCAGCAGCTCGAATTGCCTGCCGCACGCGCGGCACAGGTAATCATAAAGCGGCATTTCCCTGGCTCCTTGAGACGGCTTTCTTCACCCACGTTCCAACTAATTAATGCAAATACTCGACAATTGTTACCGGTAAATCGGCATCGTGGAGCCAGAACTTCAACGAGTGGCTATCTCTATCAGGTATCAGGTATCAGGTACGGCTTCAGCCACGTCGGCTATTGCACCTGCTACCTGTGACCTGCTACCTGTGAACTATTCGTGAAGCTCGCCAACTGTTCCAGCTTGCCGCGAGCATTGCCGGAATCGATGGAGTAGGCCGCCAGGGGGACAGCATCTTTGATCGTCTCCGCTCGTCCGGCAGCGACCAGCGCCGCCGCGGCATTGAGGAGCACGACATCCCGGCGTGCCGAGCGTTCCCCGGCAAGAATAGCGCGGATGATCTCCGCGTTGGTCTGAACGTCGCCACCGGCAATCGCGCTCAAGGGCGCGCGCTCCAGGCCAACGTCTTCCGGATTAATCACGTAGTTGTGGATTTCAGATTCGCGGAGCTCCGCCACCCGCGTCGCGCCGCTGATGGTGATCTCGTCGAGGCCGTCGCTACCGTGCACCACCAGCGCCCGGTTCAGACCCAACTGGCGCAGCACTTCGGCCAGCTTCAGCACCAGATCGTCGGAGTAGACGCCCACCACCTGGGCCGAGGCGTTCGCCGGATTACAGAGCGGGCCGAGCAGGTTGAACACGGTGCGCAGGCGCAGCTCGCGGCGCGCCGGCTGGACGTACTTCATCGCCGAATGCATTGCCGGAGCATACAGAAACGCGATCCCCACCTGGTCAAGACACTCTGCCACTCGATCCGGAGGAAGGGTGAGCTTGACGCCCAGCGCCTCGATTACATCGGCCGAGCCGCACTTGGAGCTCACGCTGCGATTGCCGTGCTTGGCAACGTGCACGCCGGCGCCGGCAACGATCAAGGCGGTTGCGGTCGAGATGTTGAAGGTGCCGCTGGCGTCGCCTCCAGTGCCGCAAGTGTCCACCAGAGCGCACTCGCCATCCCGCGGGAACAGGGGTGTCGCGGCGGCGCGGATCGCCTGGGCAAAGCCCACGATCTCGTCCACGGTCTCGCCCTTCATGTGCAGCGCCACCAGCAGGGCGGCAATCTGCGCATCGGTGCATTTGCCCGCTAGGATGTCGCCCATAACCGTCCGTGCCTGCTGGCGCGACAGGGACTGCCCCCGGTTGGCAATGCAGTGGAGTGCGTCGGTGATCATGGATTTCAACAATCTATCATTTCATCAACCATTACCGAGTGGAAGCCGCGGCTGATTCACGCTGATTAAGAAACAAGCAAGTCTGGTCATGATCAGCGTTCATCAGCGGTGCCGCAGGTCCCCGTTCATGCCGCGCGGGACAGTTGCCCCAAAAAATAATTGCCTCTGGAGCATCCCTCAATTTACAATTCCCGCTATCAACTTTCAGCCCAGAACTACGGGCAATCTGCACTCTTATGAAAATACACGAGTATCAGGCAAAACATATCCTGTCCCAATACGGGGTTGTCGTTCCCCAGGGGCAAATGGCGACCACCGCGGAGGAAGCCGAGGCGGTGGCCAAGGGGCTGTTCGACAATGGCGCGCAAGGCGTGGTGGTCAAGGCGCAGATCCATGCCGGCGGCCGGGGCAAAGGCGGCGGAGTCAAGCTGGCCAAGTCGGTAGCGGAGGCCGCCGAGCTTGCCGGCAAGATGCTGGGCATGAAACTGGTCACCCACCAGACCGGTCCACAAGGCCAGACCGTGCGCCGCTTACTGGTCGAAGAAACGCTACCCATCGAGAAGGAGTTCTATCTCGGCATCGTGCTCGACCGGGCAGTGGGCAAGAACGTCTTTATGGCTTCCAGGTTCGGCGGCATGGAAATTGAAGAGGTGGCCGCCAAGAATCCCGAGGCCATCGTGAAAGAGTACATGGAGCCCGGCTTCGGGTTGCTGCCGTTCCAGGCGCGCAAACTGGCGTTCGCTCTGGGTCTGAAGCCGTCCGTGCTCAACCTCGGAGTGAAGTTCATGACCGCCTTGGCCCGCGCCGCCGAGGGCGGCGACGCCTCGCTGGTCGAGATCAATCCCTTCATCAGCACCACCGACGGGCGGCTGTACGCGCTGGATGCCAAGATCAACTACGACGACAACGCCCTGTTCCGCCATCAGGACATTCGCGAGCTGCGCGACGTGACCGAGGAGGACCCGCTGGAGGTCGAGGCCAGCAAGTACAGCCTGAACTACATCAAGCTGGACGGCAATATCGGCTGCATGGTGAATGGCGCCGGACTGGCCATGGCCACCATGGACATCATCAAGTATGCCGGAGGCATGCCGGCCAATTTTCTCGACGTGGGCGGCAGCGCCAATGAACAACAGATCACCCACGCCTTTGAAATCCTGCTCAGCGATAAGAGCGTGAAGGCGGTGCTGATCAATATCTTTGGCGGCATCCTGCGCGTCGACACCCTGGCCAAGGGGGTGGTCGCTGCAGCTCGCACCACTAAACTGGGGATTCCGTTGGTGCTGCGCTTGGAAGGCACCAACGTAGAGGCTGGCCGGCAGATCCTGAAGGACAGCGGACTGAACTTTGTTTTGGCCGAGACCATGAAAGACGCGGCCGAAAAGGTGGTTGCCGTAGCCGCGAAGTAATGGGATTGAGCAAGCAGTGACTCGGGACTAGGAAGTGATCATCAGGTCGCAAGTCACTGCTACAAGCCACGATTCACGAATTCCTAGCCGCTAGTCACTAGTCACTAGGCACTAGTCACTGCTTTTGAGAGCGAATACATGAGCATTCTTGTAAACAAGTCTACCCGGGTAATCGTACAAGGCCTGACCGGCAAGGAAGGGACCTTCCATGCCAAAGCCTGCGCGGAATATGGCACAAAGATTGTCGGGGGCGTGACCCCAGGCAAGGGCGGCACGATTTACGAAGGCTGGCCGATGTTCAATACGGTCGGGGACGCGGTGCGCGAGACCGGGGCCAATGCGACCGTTATCTTTGTCCCTCCCCCGTTCGCCGCCGACGCCGTCATGGAAGCCGCCGAGGCCGGCGTTGCGCTAATCGTCTGCATCACGGAAGGCATCCCCGCGCTCGACATGGTGAAGGTAAAGCAGTTCCTGGCGGGGAAGAAATCGCGGCTGATCGGCCCCAACTGCCCGGGCATCATCTCCCCGGGCAAGTGCAAGATCGGCATCATGCCCGCGCGCATCCATCTGGAAGGCCGGGTGGGCATCGTCTCCCGTTCGGGCACGCTGACCTACGAAGCCGTGCACCAGTTGACCCAGCAGGGCATCGGGCAGTCCACCGTCATTGGCATCGGCGGGGACCCGATCATCGGCACCACTTTTCTCGACGCGCTGAAGATGTTCAATGAGGACGAGGAGACGGACGCGATCATCATGAACGGCGAGATCGGCGGCGACGCCGAAGAAACCGCCGCCGAGTACATCCGGGCGCACGTCAAGAAACCGGTGGCCGCCTTCATCGCGGGCCAGACCGCGCCTCCGGGACGCCGCATGGGCCATGCCGGGGCCATCATCGCCGGCGGCAAGGGCACCGCGGCAGAGAAGATTGCGGCCCTGGAAAAAGCTGGAGTGCACGTCGCCAATTCGCCGGCCGTGATCGGCGAAACCCTGATTAAGGCCATCGGCAAGGACGCCAAGGCCTTAACGTCGCGCTGAACCCAGGCAGACATCTAGTCCCCAATCCCAACGAACAGGATGCGATGCGGTCGTCATGTCAGACGACTGCATCGCATCCTGTCCTGTTGAAGGTGCCCCACATCTGCCCGGTTTTGGCAGATGTGGGGCACTGAAGCGTCCGCTACTCGCTACGGAGACGGGGCTGCCGATTCGCGGGGACCTACTGTTCGGAACTCTCCGCCAGAGGCTTGCGTTTGCAGTGGCCACAGACGGAGCCCAGCAGGGTTGCCCGCGTGAATGGCTTCTGCAGAAACTTGGCGGAGGGAAACTCTTCCTGACGAATGGCGCCAGCGGCGTATCCAGACATAAATATGACCTGAAGATCAGGCCGAATCGACAGCAGCTTCCGGGCCAGTTCGGTCCCGGGCAGATCCGGCATGATCACATCGGTAATCAGCGTGGATAGCTCCTCGCCTAGCTGCTCTGCCAGGTGAATGGCTTCCCGCGGATTACCGGTATCGGACACACGAAGTCCCCGGTCCTCCAAGAACACCCGCACACTGGAGCGCACCAGAGCTTCGTCATCGACCACCAGCACCGTGCCATGGACCGGGCATGGCTTCGCATTAGCGACCATCAGACAGGGGACGTCCTCTGCTTCCTGAAGGGCCGGTTCCGCGATCGTCGGAAGATAGACCGCCAGCGTAGTTCCGGTGTTGACATTGCTTTTGACACGGATATGCCCGCCGCTCTGGGTGACCGTGCCATAGACCATGGCCAGCCCGAGTCCGGTGCCTCGTTCCTTCGGCTTGGTCGTAAAAAAAGGCTCAAAAATCCTGCTATGCAGTTGCTCGGGAATCCCGTGGCCGGTGTCGGCAACGGTGATCAGCCCGTAATGGCCGGCCGGAACCGCACTGTGAAAGCTAACATCTTCGTCTCGAACCACAACCCCAGCCGCGCGCACGACCAACTTGCCGCCATCGGGCATCGCATCGCGCGCGTTGAGAACCAGGTTGACCATCACTTGTTCCATCAGCGTCCGGTCGGTCCTGACCCAACAGGGCGCCGGAGAGGGCTGGACTCGAAAATCGATCGATCCGGGAAGAAGATGCATGACCAGCTCCGCCGTTTCCGCCAGCAGCTCGTTCAGGTTGAAGCTGGATATACTCAAGTCTTGCTTCCGACTGAAGGCCAGCAGCTTGCGGGTCAGTTGGCCGCCGTGCATGGTCGCCGCCAAAATGGTGGAAGCAGTCTTCCCCACCCGCGGATTCTCCGGCATGGTGGCGAGCAGGAGCTCGGCGTGGCTGCTGATGGCCATCAGCAGATTGTTAAAATCGTGGGCGATGCCTCCCGCCAACTCGCCGACCGCTTCCATTTTCTGGGTCTGCAGGAGCTGAGCTTCGAGTTCTTTCTGCCGCGAGATGTCGAGCACCCATCCAATCCTTACCCCGGGCTTGTCGGTTTTGGCGAAGGCGACCAGAACAGGAATATCGGTGCCATCCTTCCGCCGATGCAAGGTTTCAAAGGGCGGACACAAGCCCGTCGCCTGAAGTAGGCTGATGGCAGCGTCCAGCTTGTCGTGGTAAGCAGAAGGCGTGAAGCTGTAGGAGTTAACCTCTCCCCGTTCCAACTCCTCTCGCGTGTAGCCGAGCATGGCCAAGAAGGTGTCATTGGCGACTTCGATTTGCCCTTGGTTCGACAGGACGCAGCCAACCATTTGCGCGTCAATCAGCCGGCGCAACAGTTCCTCGCTCTTAGTCAAAGCCTCTTGGGACTGTTTGCGTTCCGCTAACGACCGGGCCAGCTTGAGGTTGCTGTAGCCCATGGCCGAGAGCATGTGGGCCAGCTTGATCAAAAAGCCCATGCACCTGTGCAAACGCTCCCGGCTCACCTGCGGCACCGCGTCCATTGCCGCAAGATACTCTTTCTCGTTGAAGCCGTAACGCATGGCTTGAGCGCGAAAGAGTTCGCGATCCCGCAGCTCGCCGTCGAAGAAGAATTGTCCCGCAAACAGGTTGCCGACGTGCTTTCCCGCCACGATCAGCGGGGTGGCGACATCCCACATATTGTTCTTGCATTTGAAGAGCCTATACTCGCCCGGGGGAACATCAAGGGTAAGTTCGGTGGCAGTCTCTAGGCAGTTCTTGCAGCTCTCCGGACTGACCCGGTGGAATTTCATGCAGATATCTTGCCAGCCTACGCCGACGAGCGGTTTGCCTTGGACGTCAAGGATGGACATGTGAATGGGCACCAGCTCATAAAAGTCGTCCATCAGCGATTGAACCAATTCAACGTCAATGATGTCGGCTAGTTCCAGGCGCTCGAGGTCCGCCTCATCCGCCACCTTCGGTTCTTGCCAATCGGAGGAGTCCATATGCGCGCTGCCCAAGAATTTTCCCGGAGACGGAATCGTCAGGACGATCACGCCAAGGGTTTTCTATCGGGAATGAAGTGAGTTTAGCTCGGTTCGTGTCACTTTATCGCATTACTGTGGTAAGTACTATCCAACTTTCACCTGACCCGACAAATTTGAGAGGTTTCTGTGGCCCTCAAAAAAGAATACAGATCCGGGCAGACAACTAAGGTTAGTTACTTATGTCTTGTTTTACGCTTCTTGGAAGTAGCAAATAGGACGAATCCGTTCCATCTGGTTTTTGCGGGCTCGGCAAATTTCGGCGGGCGTATTCCGCGCATCCGAGAATGCAAGGGGTGAAACCGTGATGTACCATAATGCCGTTCAACCAATGACCACCCTTGAATCTCGGGAAGGGTCGCGTGTCGCTTCATATGATTCAGGATACGAACACACTCTCGAACACTGGATGGCGTTGCATCGTCTGCTCGAAGATTCGGATGGGGACGGGGCGCGGCTTAGATGTGATCCACGGCGGCGCTTTTCGGCGACTTGGCTATCAATCGGCATTCCCGTTGCGGGCTCTGGTTCCATCGAATCCTGTTGGGAGAAACTATGAATCCTCGTCCTTATTCCTCTGAGATTGATCCTTCCCCGGAAGCGGCGATGACGCGAGCCTGCGGATTTCCGCTCCCGCGCGCGCTGGAATCCTTGCCGGGAGGCCCGATGTTCCGCGCCGGTTCCGAAGCGCTGGAAACCTGGTTAGGGCTGTTTCGATTCGCACCGCCTGTCCTGCTTCTGTTTGCCTGGACCCGGTTGGTATTCGCGAGCTACGTCCAAACCCAAAGGAAGATGTTGAACCTGCAGAATCTGGTTGCGCTGGAAGCCCATGACGCACGGCGCAGGCCCAGCAAGGTCAGGGCGGTTACTGCCGATTCCTTCGAGCGTGCCATGGACACGGTCCTGGGCGCGGACATCGTAGTCTATCCGGAGAACGAGACCTTCGAACCCGAAAAATCGCTAGTAGCCGTAGCGGGCAAGGCGTGAGGGATCGGACGGTTGTCGTTCTGCTCATGACCTGCGGCAACTACCGAGCATGAATAGATAGCGGCGCTCGCTGTTCAGTGCGTTCGCAGTGCTGGCAAATTAACGGGAGCTGCAGATTCCTCCGCTTCGCTGCGCTCCGCGTCGGAATGACAACTCTCTCTTTTCGGCGAAATGCGGGCAATTGAACACACCCAGAACTTTTTCTTGCCGAGCGTTTACTTGCTTGACGCATACAAGTATATTGCGTTAGCCTTTTCTCGTGAAATCCGATTCCGATACCCTGCGCTGGTGGAATGAACTGGAGCGACTGGCCCGCATCCTCGGGCAAATCGGCCCGGACGAGGTCTGCTGCGAAGGACTGAGCCAGCGCCAATGCGCCATCCTGCGCACCCTGGTAGCGCAAGAGGGGGCGCGCATCTGCGATCTGGCAGCCAGCTCCAGGATTACGCCGAGCGCCATGACCCGCGTGCTGGAAAAGCTCGAAACGCGCGGCCTGGTGGAGCGCGTCCGTGGGGCGCAGAGCGATGGGCGCGCCGCCATGGTGCGGATTACACCCGAGGGGCGCCGCACGCGCAAGCAACTCGATGACCTCATGCGCCAGCGCACCAAGCGCATCGTTAGTTCCCTGCCCGAACGACAACGCGCCCAGATCCTCAAAGCCCTGAGTCTGCTGAACCACGCCATGGAATCGGCGAACTGCTGTGCTTTGAATGCGCCCATCGCCAAGCTGCCCGATGAGCGTTCCTCGCTTGGCCATCCCATCGCCCGCGAGGAGCGGCGAGCAACTAAACTACGCACCAAGAACCCCGGGGAAATTCCCACTCAAGCAAGAATCGGGCTCGGACGGGGCGTCCGCCCCAGAATCGAGGAAGCCGAATGAAGCACGAAATTACCAACGCAGTGGAAGAGCACTATGGAGCGGTGGCGCGCGGCGAGGCGTCGGCCTGCGGAGCGCCGACCGAAGAAGTGGCGCGCTCGATCGGCTACAGCGACGAAGACTTGGCGCTGGCCGGCGACGCTAACCTCGGCCTGGGTTGCGGCAATCCCCTGGCGCTCACCGAACTCGCTCCCGGCATGACGGTGGTGGATCTCGGCGCGGGCGCGGGCTTCGATGCGTTTCTCGCCTGGCACCGGGTCGGAGCCGCGGGACGCGTGATCGGCGTGGATATGACCGATGACATGCTTGCCCTGGCGCGGCAGAACGCGGAAAAACGCGGGGTGGCGAACGTAGAATTCCGCAAGGGATTCATCGAAGATCTGCCGGTCGAAAGCGCAACTGTCGATTACGTCATCAGCAATTGCGTGATCAATCTTTCGGCGGACAAGCCCGCGGTCTTCCGGGAAATCGCCCGCGTGCTGAAGCCGGGCGGCCGCTTTGCGGTGAGTGACATCGTGCTGCTCAAGCCGCTGCCGGAAGCGCTCACAAGAAGCATAAGCGCCTACGTGGGGTGTGTTTCCGGGGCCAGTCTGCTGACCGACTATCTCAGCACGGCGCTCGCCGCCGGCCTGCGCGATCTCTCGATCCCGCGGATCGCTTACGGTCCCGATCTGGTGAAGATGCTCGCGCCTCAGGCTCAGGCTCAGGCTCAGGGTAAAGACAGCTGCGGCGGGGGAACGTCATGCTGCGGGTCCACGATCTCGGCTTCATCTCTGAAAAACCCGGACAAGCTGGTACGCGAGGCAGCCGAAGCCGTGGCCTCGATCAAGCTGCACGGTAGAAAGTAGGCCAGCCAATGAGCGGAGCAAGCACGCGCAGGCTGCGTTTTCTCGATCGTTATCTGACGGCATGGATTTTCGGAGCGATGGTTCTCGGCGTCGTGGGGGGGTGGCTGGCGCCGGGGATCGTGCCCTTCCTCAATCGCTTTAGCGTGGGCACGACTTCGATTCCCATTGCCGCCGGCTTGATCCTGATGATGTACCCGCCCTTCACCAAGGTGCGCTACGAAGAGCTGCATGAAGTCTTTCGCAACAAGCGGGTTCTGGGATTATCCCTGGTGCAGAACTGGATCGTGGGACCAATCCTGATGTTCGTGCTCGCCATCATTTTCCTGCGCGGATATCCGGAATACATGGCGGGGCTTATTCTGATCGGCCTGGCGCGTTGCATTGCGATGGTCATCGTCTGGAACGAACTGGCCAAGGGCGACACCCAGTACGCGGCCGGTCTGGTCGCCTTCAATTCCCTGTTTCAGGTGTTCTTTTACTCGGTCTATGCCTGGGTATTCATCACGGTGCTGCCGGAATGGATCGGGCTACACGGAGTCGTGGTCAATATCTCTATCGCCCAAATCGCGAAAAGCGTTTTCATATACCTCGGCATTCCCTTCCTCGCTGGGTTTGTTACCCGCACCGTGCTGATCCCGGTTAAAGGACGGCAGTGGTATGAAAACAAGTTTGTTCCGCGGGTGGGTCCGCTGACGCTAATTGCCCTGCTGTTCACCATCGTGGTGATGTTTTCCCTAAAGGGCCAAACCATGGTGCGGCTTCCGCTCGACGTGGCGCGGATCGCCGTGCCGCTGTTGATTTACTTCGTGGTCATGTTCCTGGTGTCGTTCTATATGGGCCGGAAACTGGGCGCGGATTATTCCAAGACTGCCACCCTCGCGTTCACCGCCGCCAGCAACAACTTCGAGCTGGCGATTGCGGTGGCCGTGGCCGTGTTCGGCATTAACTCCGGAGCGGCCTTCGCGGCGGTGATCGGCCCGCTGGTCGAGGTCCCGGTGATGATCGCGCTGGTCAACGTGTCGTTCTATTTCCAGCGCCGGTATTTCGCAGGACCAACCCCGGCCACGGTAGCAGCGGGAGAATATAAAGCAACAACGGATTGAGAAAAATCAGAAGGAACCCGGCTCTACCTTCTCCGATCTGCTTTCTCCAGTCGTTTCCTGATCCGTCTCAATCCGCTTGAATCCGTGGTGGGTCTTGCAGGCCCGCCGGCACAGCCGATCCGACGGCAACAGCTTGGTTCATTTCCTGGCTTCTTCGACCATTTTGAGCAACGACATCCCGCACCCCAACCCGAAGCGCGAGAGCCGCACAAACTAGCGCTTTGTTATAATCAATTCACCAGCAGGGGCGCTATCGTCTAGGGGTTAGGACGGAAGATTCTCAATCTTCAAACCCGGGTTCGATTCCCGGTAGCGCTACCAATCAATATCCGCTAAGACCCGCTAAATCAGCGGGTTTTCTTTGTGCCTGAAAAAGGTTCTGACACTCACTAGCGGCAGAAAGCGGACACCGTGGTACACCAGGTGGTACACCAGGCCGGGTCCTACTTTTGCCCAGCCCCTATGCCCCCATTCGACCGTCCCCGCCCTCGATGCCGTATCGTGTAGCTCCGCGATTTTTTTGGCAAAAGCGCGGCCAGAACGGCCGCAAGTCTAAGCGTGGACTTGCAGGACATCGCGATAAGGTCCGCGCCGGCCTGAGTGTTTCCAGAATCGCCCCACAACGCCCCGCAATCGCGTTTTAAGGGGGGAGGCGCTTCCAGGACGGGGGGCAACGTAGGGAAGGCCCCCGTAGGCTTAACCAGACCAACGCGGGCGACAGCAGCACTCCCGCAGGCTTCGGCGCAGGCACCCGGCGTGCCGGAAGTTACCGATAGCGACGGCGCACACGATGAAACGCCAACAACAATCCACTGCCGAGAAGGGCCAATGTCGATGGCTCTGGAACCTCGGTAACGGTCCAGGAGCCTGGATCGTTGGCGTTGCTGAAATTTGGCGACGCTGGCTGATGTCGCAAATACGAATCGGACTGCGGAGTAGAATTAATCGTGCCGATGTCCCCACAGTACCATCCGAACCAATAAAACTGCCAGTCTACAATCTGGCCGCTGTCTCCAGTAACGAGCGTGCCATTCACAAAGGTTCCATAGGGAAAAGGATCTGTGTAGAGCGTCCCGTCACCGACGGTAACAGATACGGGCGTGATGTTGGTGCGTTGGGGATCAAACACGCCGTACAGGCTGGGTCCGAAATTCGAATAGTAAAAAGTAGCCGTGAAGTCGGCGGGCAGCCGTTCGGAGTAGGTGAAACTGGCCGTCAGGGGGGCCAGGATGGATCGCAATTGCCATAGCCATTGATGCAGCTAGTCCACGGATTCCCAGTGTACGTATACAGCACATCGGCTCTTGCAGGAACGAACGACAGCAACGCAAAGACGAGAGCGCACAGGTAGCGCATACGTGACCCCCTGGGGGAGAGAAGCTAAGGCGGCGTAAATATATAACATTTACAACCTAGTTGCTTGGATGAATGGTGTAGTTCCACTCACCATGGAATTTGTCTGGCTTGAGGTTGACATGGGCAAACTCTTCATCCGTGATCTTTCGCCCCACGGGATACTTGCGGTGATCTAGGCGGCAGGTCACTTTCAAACCCTTGGCCGTCGTCGTTCCGGCGATCAGCCGTACCACCGTCTCATAATCGCGTAGCGGCTCGCCGCGCCAGTTGGACGAAATGAAGGAAAACAACCGATGCTCCACCTTATTCCATTTGCTCGTGCCCGGCGGAAAATGGCAGACCATCAGT
This sequence comes from uncultured Acidobacteriota bacterium, assembly GCA_963837635.1. Classification (GTDB taxonomy): domain Bacteria; phylum Acidobacteriota; class Terriglobia; order Terriglobales; family Acidobacteriaceae; genus CAWINY01. Next base: position 754,801 of record CAWINY010000006.1, on the reverse strand, counting down.
ATCAGCCCGGTCTGGTCGGCCAGACGCTGTAACTCCCATTTCCACAGTCGCAGCCGCCAGCCGTTGCTACCCCCGCCATCGGCGGTGATCAGCAGTCGCCGTGCCCCCAGATACAGGTTCCGGCCGTCGGCGCGCCACCAGCCCCGAATCGAAGCCACCGCGAAGGCCCCCGTGTCGTGGTCCGTGCCCACGTTGACGAAGCCCGCGTTGCGCCCCAGGTCGTAGATTCCGTAGGGATAGGCGCGGGGTACATCGGGACCGGGAAAATCATGTCCGTTGACCTTATCCGCCGTTCCGGTTTGGCGCCACTGGCGGCCCTGGTTTTGGTAGTTACCGATCAGTTCTTTCTTCTTCGTGTCCACGGAAATGACGGGCTCGCCTGCCCGCAAAGCGCGTTTGACGGCGCTATTGATATGACGGAACTGCGCGTCACGATCGGGATGGTCATCCCCTTCCTCCGTCTTGCGATTGCCCTGCAGGCTGTAGCCACTCTCTCGCAGGAGTTGGGTCACTTTGGTGTGGCTGACCGGGTGGTGCCGGGCTGTTAGTTCCGCCGCCAGCGTGCGGGCGCTCTTGCAGGTCCAGCGCAAGGGCGACTGCGGGTCGCCGCGTGCCGTGGGTTCGACCATGCTGTCCAAGGCGGGCGCCATGCCGGGATCGCTGGACGTCAACGAGTGTCGTCCGCCGCCCTCGTGGCGAATCCGGCCCGGGGCCAGCGGCGCGGCTTTCAATTCCTCGATACCCTTGGTCAACGTGACCCGCGATAGGCCGCAGGCGCGGCTGACTCGCGAGATGCCGCCATAGCCCAGTTCCAAAGCTTCGCTGGCAGCCACCAAACGCCGAGCGTGTTCGTCCAGATGCGGCCACATGCCAGCAAAGTACCGGCCGAGCTGGGCATCCGAGTCCATGCCCACCGTAATAACAGATCAGGATAGTAGATGTAAACGTTATTTATTTACGGTGCCTAAGGGCTGAAAAACGGTTCCCACTGTACGCCCGAGACGAGTCGGAAGCAAGCGGGCGGATGGAGTAAATATCCCCCGGCAGAGCCGGGGGCTTTAGGATGTGAGCCGCTCAAAGCGGCTGAGCGGGGTCGCTAACGCGGCCCCGACATTCTTGGCCACCTGAAGGTGGCCCCTTCAGCGCCACATGTTCAACTGATCCAGGCGCTTGTCCTCTTCCTCCTGCGTGCGGATGTACTCTCGGATCGATGTCTCGTCCCGCCCGACCGTCGACACAAAGTATCCCCGCGCCCAGAAACTCTGCCCTACAAAATTCTGTTTCCGCCCTCCGTACACTCGCGCCAGATGAATCGCACTCTTCCCTTTCATAAACCCAACCACCTGCGCCACCGCGTACTTCGGCGGGATCGATATCAACATGTGCACGTGGTCCGCCAGCAGATGCCCTTCCTCAATCCGGCTTTCCTTCTGCTCCGCCAGTTTGCGGAACACCTCTCCCAAATACTTCCGCAACTCCCCATACAACGCTTTCCGCCGGCCCTTTGGGATAAACACCACATGGTATTTGCACTCCCATTTCGAGTGGCTTAAGCTTTCATACTCGTCCATCCAGTTTCTCCTTTGCGTGTGCTTCGCGGCTCACGCCAGGAGTTTCTTGGATGGACTCCCGTATCTGTCAAACTTCGCGTGCCTCCCCGGCAGAGCCGGGGGAACTCCCATTTCATTAGCCGAAAAGGCGAAGCAGCGGCTACTGGCAGGGTGGGGCGGGTAGTTGCCTCTGATCCTCGTCGTCATCTTGCGACCTGATCAGGTCGGCCACCTCCATCAGGGCGTGAACGTCGATATGCTCGTGCTCTCGCCGCGCAACAAACGCATCTTGTCGACGGCAATCCCCGCAGTGGTGGCTTTCTGCAACAGAGAGGCGTCCTTGATGTCGTCCGCACTGACCGCTTCGATGGTACGGATAGCGAGCCGTTCGAACATATCGCTCAATTCTGCCTTCTTAGTGCAAACCTCAGCGGCTATGGCTGGCTTCGACAGAAGTGCTTTGATGGTACGGTCGCTCCGCTTCAACTCGCGGCCGATCGCGCGGAAGGAATAACCCATAGCGGCATAGGTCTTCGCTCGGCTGATTTCCTCCGAGGTCAACGGCAGATCGCCTTTTTTCCTCACTGACTCACCTCGCAGATTGACTTACGCGCGGGAAAGCGCACGATAAAAAAGGGCGCCTCATCGACGCCCGCTGTACCAGCGACTTCCGCTGTTCCACTCCGCGCTGTGCTCATCCGCGGTGAGGTTTGAGAGGTAATGGTCTTGAACGAGAAAGGAAAAGGGCCGGTCAAGAGTTCCCCCGGTGCCGGTGCGGTCCTGAAACTCGTAGAAGCTCGCCTTCAGGCCGTCTAGCAAGGTGCAAAACAGCCCGTGCTCGGCTGCCCTGACAACGGTTTGGCACTCGGCGTACCACGTCTCGAAGATGCGCCTTGCGATGGTTTGCCTTTCGCCCGCGATAGCTTCGATGCGCGCGGTAATCACTCGTTGCCGCTCGTTCATTGCGCCGGGTGCGAAGTGATCAGCGACAGCCCGCATGATGCCTGCCGAATCTGCGGAAGCCGCTCGCTGCTAAGTCTCGCCTGCATCCTGGGCGGTGCCCTGCCGACTCGCAGGACTCAGGTGATCGGCAACGATGCGCAGCAAACACTTTTCGCCCTGCCACCGTTGATCGTGATGCCGCCGCCCGAGCACAACCATAGTCGGCGGAAGCGGCTCGTCCGCATTCGATCCAGGGGCCGGTTGCAAGGATGAAAGCGAATGGCGCTGGAGACGGGTAACGAAAGCCGGAGCACTTCTGCTCGGAGGAATCCCGAAGGACGTGCATCTTTCCACCAGCAAGACAGCATCTACTTAACTACAGGAAGTAACACCGGGCGCTTGCTGCAACGATCACAGCCCACAGTTACAGTCGGGCTGTTCCCCTACGGTTCTTCCCAAATTGAGGTTTTCCTGTTTTTCCCCACCCCCCCCCCAATCGATCCCGCGCCCCTGGTGCGCCCAGCAACAGGGACAACTGCCTGGTTGGTTTCCTGATTTTTCCGAATGCGCTAGATCTTGATTTTGCGTTTCGCCGCCACCACCGGGGCCGGTTTATGAGGGACAGCTAGGACACATACCGCCTTCCTTCAAACGCGACCCACGGTGGCCTCCACTGTAGGTCGTTTCTTTTGGGAATCGCGCTACGGTGCTTGCTGCCGGTTGAGGCATCGTGATACTTGTTCCCCGCCATCGTGGTCAGGTTTACTACCGTGGTTCAACCAGCACAAACAAGCCCATTCGCCTCGGCAATCTCTTGGCGCGAACGCTTGGCGTGGAACTCGCTCAGGAATCGTTTGTTATCGAAAATTAACGCTGATAACATCACACTGAAACAGAAGGTTAGTAAATTTGTAATTGCCGGTGAAAAACGGAGCCATTCTCGCCAGAGGAGGCCGGAGAAGTGAACCGGGGAAAGCCCCTTATTGGCGAGGACGCTGGTAAGTCACTCTACTGTAGTTTATAATTACCTTTGCCATCCAACGGGTGAGTGCCGACGATCGTGTCGCAAGCTCAACCCACACCTATACCGGCTTAAGTGGCTCGATTCTAAACCGGCGCTAACAGCAAATCTCATACCTTGGATGAGCTACCGGATGCCATGGAGAAGCGCTCCGGGAATCAAAACGGCTCCTCGTCACAGAGGCGACAGTTCGTCACCCCTATACCCGTCAGCATCCCGGTCTAGCTCTGACTGTGGAATGCGCAGTTGACTGACGCAGGAGCCAGGAGCTTATGGAAGAAAGGCGGTTAATCATGAAACGATATTTATTCATGCTCGTCGTGTGTATGGTTCTCTTGTGGATTGCCGGATCAATGGATATACCGACAGGTGCACACGTGATGAACAGCACTAATACCATGAACAACACTAATACTATGCAGCAGGGCACATCCGAAGTTCGAGTCCGTCCAGCAGACAACGCCGTGTTGGGAAGCCCCAAGGCCGGGGACGATTTCGGGGAGCACGCCCATAGAACCGCACGATCAACTCGCGAAGCTGCTGGTCGAAAAAAGGGCACGAGGACAAGCAAACTTAACCCAACCAGCAGCAAACCGACCCGAGTATCGTCCTGCTAACGCTTCGATCCGTCACACGTCCAACAACCAAAAGCAACATCCCCTCCCATTACCAAGCGACCCACAGCGGTAATCACTGTGGGTCGTATTTTTTCTGGACACGGATTATGGCATCAACGTCAATTTCCTATCCAGTCCCATGGGCGGCTCACTGCTGATCCAGTTGACGCATCCGATCGGCTCATTGCTTTCGTCGCGATGTAAGTTCTAGGATTGCCTGCACTGGTGTTCTCAGGAGGCCGGCATGAGCTACATCGACGAAAATCTCAGTTCGGGCGAGACCGTGCTGTGCCGAACTCGGCTGCATTGGATCGCAATGCTTACGCATGTACTCGTTGGCCGCATGGGCGGTCACGCCAGCATCGTGAGCGCTCATGTTATGCCTGACTACGCGACCTTCAACTTGTAAGGAGCATCGACCTCTGCGGCAGGTTCCACATTGACGTGAAATGAAGCTCGACCTCTGCTGAGGCTTGGCTGGATGGCGTTGGTAATGCCTTTAACGGTTGTGGTCAAATCGCTGCCCTCCACTTGCTTCAACTGGATGGAGATTTCCATGTCGAACAGCACTACGGCAGGTTTAGCCTTCTCCGCGAAAAGAGTGCCGCCGAGTATTCGTGCGATGCTGAGCAGCGAATGTCCGCCGCAGACGGGGCACACGTCCAATTGGCTATTGCTGACTGACTCGCAATCAACACAAAGCACAGCGCATTGCAGAGGCACGACTCCCGAAGATTGTTTGTTGGTGGCGACAAGCATACGCCTCTCCCATCTGTAGGTGGGTAAAGCTATCCTGAAAACAAAAGGAATACAAGTACACCGTTGCCTTAGCAGTCTGAGGGGCGCTGATTCCATTTGTGTGGTGACGACTGTCGCGATCGGCAGGCCGAGAAAGCCCATCAAAACCGCAGCGTGGCATTGCAGCCCCTCGGTTCAAGCAGCAGCGTGAGCGCGTTGGCGGCTCCGACGATGAAGATGTTGGAATTCAAAAGGGCATCGGTCGCGCAGCCCTCCCCGTTGTCAACCGCAATCGCAAGACCGCCCTCGTCCTTGGCTGCCTTTAGAAGCAAGCGATCATTGTTCCCGTTCCCCAGCACGGCACACTGCCTAAGACCAACGCTCGTCCCGTGTTCTTGCTTTTGAACATCCTGCTGATCGCCAGTTAGCCTGTGGAATGTGACGGGAATACCCCTCAGTTCATCTTCGGCAATGCCAAAGGTATCCGCCGTGATTACGTGGATGTCCACCACTTGGGCGAGCTTGCAAAGGTGTTCTCTGACGCCGACATCCAGCCGACCGCCCCGCGACAGGGTTCCTGTGTAATCGGTCAAGACCGTGTGGACGTGCCGCAACCCGATTCCGGGAATGTCGATTGTAATTCCGCTTTTCGTCATCTCGCCTCCAGGATCATTGCCAGCAGGAGTATGGTAATCCCTGTGGTCCGCCGAAGGAGCCCGTTATGACCGAAGAAGCCGCGATGCGGCCCACTCCGGCAGGAACATCGTTTTGGCAATGGCGAATGGAGATCGGCTCAGAAGATGTCACTCATGTCGCTCGCAGTGACCGACACGCCGGGGAACGAATTCAGCCGGAGGCCTTCAATGATCGTGCGCAGCAGGTTTTGGTCTTTATAGAAGGTGTAAGACTTATACCCCTTCCTGACCAGCGGCCCGACAAACGTGATAGCCGTATGCTCCGTGGTGGAGTTTCCCTCGTCCCACCAAATCACCAGCAAACCACTCTTTTCGAATGCCGGGGTGTGCAAGAGCGCCGGAACGTAGTCCTGCAAAAACAGGTCGGCGGCGCGCAGCTTGTCGGCATCGGTGCAGTTCGTCGCTCCCGGACAACTGTGTGCGTTGTGAACATTGTCCGGGAGGATGTACATGAAGATCGGCAGCTGGCCTGTGGAAAGATCGGCAGAAAGCTGCGAGAGCGGCACGATTTTCGCTTTTTGCGTCGAGTTGTTCACAACGTCGCTGAAGTAGGCGAATGGATTGTGGTACTTCACATAGGGATAATAGCCGGAACCAAGATAGCCCGCGTAGGGGAGGCTCTGGGCGTACACCTTCCAGCTTTTTCCGCCATTTCCCAGCACGCGCACCAGGTTGTTGCCTGTGTAGGGTCCGGCATAGGAGGGGCAACACGCGACCCTTTCTCCCGTGGTAATCATGAAATAGTCCGGCACCGAACCCGGCGCTGTGGCGTAGAAGTTGGCCGCCAGCGAATACTCCTGGATCAGGCTATTCAGGTACGGCATGGCCGAGCTGCCGACCACCGACGAGTAAGGATGATTTTCGAATGCGATGACGACGATCGGTGCTAAGGCCGGAGTCGCCGCGAGCGCCTGAAAACTGAGCAACAGCGAGAGAAACAAGGGGCGGAGCACGCGCATAGGGCCAACCTCGGAGCTTACTAAGGGTTGAAAGTTGGAAACGCCGGTTGGATGCCGGGTTGCCATCGACCAGCAAGAGAAAAGTTTTGCGCTTGAGCGCAGCCTTGGAAAATATCGTGATGCCCGCCGCCACAATATTCGCCGCTTTTCCCTGGGTCGGGCGAAACGAACACTGGCGTTTTGCCTATATTTGTCGCAATATTACAGGCTGTCCGGGGCTGTTTCCCGGTAGCGCTACCAACTACCCGCTACTGTTTCCGGGTAACCCTTCGTAGAATTCGAAATTCCGGCCGGTTCTTCCAATTCCTGCCGAACGAGGTTCGGTTTCAATCCGCGTGAAGCCGCAGTAAGCCTTATCTCGCGTCCTTCGTAACCCTTCGTAACGGTAGGGTTTGCCTACCGGCTGATAAAATCCAGAGCATGGTTGCTCCGCTCACCGGACGTGCCGCGGCGCGCATCGCCGAGCTTGAATCCACCCTGCGCAGCGTTATCCGCGGACAGGACGAGGTGGTCCGTCTGGCGCTGGTGGCGCTGCTGGCGCGCGGTCACCTGCTGCTTGAAGGCGTGCCTGGGGTGGGCAAAACCACGCTGGCGCACACTATCGCCCGGGCGCTGGATTGCAACTTCCAGCGGGTTCAATTCACCAGCGATATGCTGCCCAGCGACGTGCTGGGCATCACCCTCTATGCCGCCGCCGAGCAGGAGTTCGAATTCAAACCCGGCCCGGTGTTCACCAATGTGCTGCTGGCCGACGAGATCAACCGCACCACGCCGAAGACCCAGTCCGCATTGCTGGAAGCGATGAACGACGCCCAAGTCACCATGGACGGCTACTCGTATCCGCTGCCGAAACCCTTCCTGGTGGTCGCGACCCAGAACCCGATCGAGCACCACGGCACCTATCCGCTGCCGGAATCGCAGATGGACCGCTTCCTGATCCGGGCGCACATGGGCTATCCGGGTCCGGCGAGCGAGCGTGCGATCCTGCGCTCCGAGGGCGGCACGCCGCAGCTCGATCACGTCAAGCCCATCCTCAACGCGGAAGAGGTTTGCACGCTGCAGGAGGAGGTGGGCCAGGTGCGGGTCGAGGATTCCCTGCTCGATTACACCCTGGAGATCGTCCGCCGCACCCGCGAATCGGACTACCTTTCGCTGGGTGTCTCGCCGCGCGGCTCGCTGATGCTGCAGCGCGCCGCCCAGGCCATGGCCTATGTGCACGGCCGCACCTTTACCACGCCGGAGGATTTCAAGTCGCTCGCGATTCCGGTGCTGGCCCATCGTGTGGTGGTCAACGCCCGCTACTCCTCAACCAAAAAGAAATCCGGGCAGGCCGAGGATGTGCTCCGCGAGATTGTGGAGAGCGTGCCAGTGCCGGCGTAGCGGCGAACGCAATTTTGGCGATTCATGCTCTACGGACCACGAAATCTTCGCGCGGGGCGATAGCGGGAAGTGCGAGACCCCTGGCGCGAGGTGCCGTCCCTACGGGACTTGGTTCATAACTGCTCTCACCCAGGACTTGCGCCCCCCTCGGTCGATGGCGGTGGCGAGAGTCGAAGACTGATCGCTGACGGCTGATGGCGGATGGCTAACGCTCAGTTGTTTTCTCCCTTGATCTCATTTAGTTTTGTCCTTCCGGCCCTTATCAAAACCAGCCGGCAATTACCCTGATGATTAAAGCCATTTATACCGTCCGCTTGGCGCGCGATGAAGCGCAATTCAAGCAACTCGACGATTTCTTCACCGCGCTCGGTCTCGACCGCGCCGACGACTGGCAGGGGCGCCACAACCGCGGCGTCCTGTTCCGCACCCCGCAAGCCGGGATTGAGATCGGCTGGGGCAACGAGTTCCCGCGCACCGATCTGGTGCTCGAAGTCGCCAGCGCCGATGAGGCTTACGACTTCGTTCGCGCCCGCGGTTTCAAAATCGCCGAAGAGATCAGCGACCGCAAATTCGGCGCGCGCCTGTTCATCGTGGAACCCGTGCCTGAGGCCACAGTCGCCATCTTCTCCTATCTGCCGGAGAAGCGCCCCGCCCACCAGCAAGTGTTCGAAGGCACCCTGGATGCGCGCGGCAAGCGCTTCGGCATCGTGGTGAGCCGCTTCAACAGCTTCATCACCGAGCGACTGCTGGAGGGTGCGATCGACGCTCTGCACCGCGCGGGCGCCAAGGACAGCGACATCAGCGTGCTGCGCGTGCCCGGAGCCTTTGAGATCCCTGGGGCCTCGCGCGCCATGGCCGAGACCGGCCGGGTGGACGCGATGATCTGTCTGGGCTGCCTCATTCGTGGCGAGACCACGCACTTCGAACACATCGCTACCGAGGCCACGCGCGGCATCGGGCAGGCCGCCCAGGAAACCGGGGTGCCGCACGCCTACGGCGTCCTGACCTGCGAGACCCTGGCCCAGGCCATCGACCGCGCCGGCCTGAAGGCTGGGAACAAGGGATTCGAAGCCGGCATGGCGGCCATCGAGATGGCGTCGCTGAAGAAGGCCATCAGCCAGCAGTGAGAAAACAAAAAGCTAACCGCGGATTGCACGGATTGAGACGGATCAGGGCGTCAGAAACACCTGCCACAGAGGCACAGAGCCACAGAGAAAAACTGAATTTGGGTTCCTCTGTGTCTCTGTGGCAGGTTTTAGCCAACGGCCAAGGAGCGAATGGGCACACGACGAAAAGCACGCGAGCTGGCGCTGCAGATGCTGTTTCAGTCCGACATGGGCAAACAGGACCTTGAGCACGTGCGCCGCACCTTCTGGGGCGAACGCCACGATATCGAGGACAGCATCCGCGGTTTTGCCGACGACTTGTTTCGCATTGCCAGCGAACGCAACGAGCAGATCGATACCCTGATCGAGAAGCACACCCAACACTGGCGCATGGAGCGCATGGCCGCCGTCGATCGCAACCTGCTGCGCACCGCGGTCGCCGAATTCGTGGGCTTCCCCAAAACCCCCAAACCGGTCGTCATCAACGAGGCGCTGGAGATCGCCCGCAAGTTCTCCGCACCCGAGTCGGTGCACTTCATCAACGGCGTGCTGGACAGCGTGGCCAAAGAGCTGGACAAGCGCTAGAACTGTTTCCGATCGATGTGGTCGGGCTTTGAAAGGGCACGGCTTCAGCCGTGCCGACAACGCACAGTAATTAACCGGGCCTTTAGGCCCTGAGGTGCTTGTCCCTCAGCGGCTAAAGCCGGGTTCTCCCTTACCCTTACGGCACGCCTGAAGGCGTGCCTTTCATACAGAGCCCCATCGGAGGGGCATTCATGACAAACCTGGATTAGGGCTTTGCTACCTGAAACGAGATGGTTGCGCCAGCCTCGATCTTTTGTCCGGCCACCGGCGTCTGTCGCACGATGAGGTCCGACGCTGCTGCGTGCTTGCTCTTGGGTGACGAACCATTGGTGAGCGCCAGGGAAAGGGTTGCCGGAGCCATTTTGAATCCGGCATCCTCGACGGCTATTTTGGCTTCGGCCAGAGTCTGGCCGGTGAAGTCGGGCATGACGTAGGCCCCACCGGCATCGTTGGCTGCGGACACCAGCAAGCTGACCTTGGGAGAGGTCACGCCACCCGCGCTGGGTGGAGGATCCTGGGCGACCACCTGATCGACGGGCAATCCCGGCAGGTGCGCGATCGCGACCGTCCCCGGCTCCAGTCCGCGCCGTCCAAGGTTGATCTCCGCTGCCCGAACGCTCTGGCCGCCGACGTTCGGGATTTCGACCCGCTGCGGCCCCAGGCTTTCGGCCAAACGGACCCGCCACCCCCGCCGCACCTCGGTTCCCGGAGCAGGCGACTGCGACATCACTTTGCCCTCGGGCACTTCCGCGCTGTAGTAGCGATCATCGCTGGTCAGGAGTAAACCGTTGTCCTGCGCCACGGCCCCCGCTTGGCCCAGCGACATGCCCACGAACTTGGGCACCGCCACCTGACGCCCGTGGATGGCGAAGCGCATGGCGGTCAGCGCCGACACCAAAGCCACCGACATCAGCACCAGCACCAGCAGCACTACTCGGAAAAAGGCTCGCATAGATTCGATAAGCTGATTTTAGCCCGTAGGACGGCAACATTCCCGGCTCGCTCGGAAAAACTACCGAGGAGACACCCTGCGCGGAACTTGCTGCGGCGCCAGCGTTGCCAATAAAATGTTGGTGAGAGGTGAGAATGCCGTTGAAGATCGGCGACGAAGCTCCGGATTTCGAACTGCAGGGTGTGATCGGCGAGCGCCGCGACAGATTCCGGCTAAGCGAGCAGCGCGGCAAGCACACGGTCCTTGCCTTCTATCCCGCGGATTTCACCCCCGCTTGAGCGGTGCAGATGCCGGCATACCAGGCCGATGCGGCCAAGTTTGCCGAGCAGGATGCCCAGGTCGTGGGCATTAGTCCGGACACCTATTTCGTTCATATCGCCTGGCAGCGCTTTGAGATCGGTAAAGTCTTTTATCCGCTGTTGAGCGACTTCTGGCCTCATGGCGCGGTGGCGCAGGCCTACGGCGTGCTGCGCGAAGGCCCTCCTCTGCCCGGAATCAGCGAACGCGCCGTCTTCATCGTGGACAAGCAGGGCAAGATCGCATGGTTCAAGATGTACGGTCTGGGGGAGACTCCTCCCAACTCCGACGTGCTGAACGCGCTGGCAAAGCTCAATGGCAGAGCGAGTGACGGGCATGCGAGCGGGGGGTAGGCTAGCAAGGGGGACGGTTCACACGCACTGCTAAGGCGCTTCTGTGGGCGCGGCTGCGGGCACAAACTCTTCAGCTAACGGTTCACACTGGCTGGCGTCGCCGTACAGGTCAAGTTTGTTCACCGGTTTCGCATCGTTCACCATTTCCTGAGCAGACCTCGGTACTATGCCGGAGCCGAGACTGAACAACTTGACTTTGTGCGTCGCGTCACTGCTGAATTCTGAGTCAACGAGACGGATGGAGTCAGGAAGGGCAACCAGCGTATAAACATCTCCGGGAACAACAAAAATTTCTACCGGCGGTTTCTTCGGATGGATGGCAAAGCGGTACCAGCCCGGCTTAAAGTCAGCGACATACTTACGATTGCCGGTTAGGTGAGCGAGAGGGATTCCGTTGCAGTAAAGATCACGGTTCACGAGCCTACCGAAGTAGGCGCGCACGACTTGCACTTTGCCTGTCGCCACTGGGTCCCGCGCCGATTGCAAAGCACGGAAGGAATCCATATCTAGCGCGACATCTTGCGCAACCCACGCATCTGCCCGATCGCCGGCCCGGGCATCTTGGTTCTTGCCAGGAGCGATTAAGCCGAATGCTCCAACCACCAACGGGGCAGCCATGATTGCGGCGTCGACTACTCCTCCGCCTCCGGAGGCGAGTCCGCTTGCGCTGCTTCCCCCGCTTCCCTCGCCAGCAACGGAGAACGCTCCACCGGAAACTGAATTGATCCCGCCCTTGGTAATGAATTCGCCTCGCAGTGGAACGAGGCCGCTGTTGAGCAATTTCAAACTCTGAATGTCGAAACCGAGCCTAGACCCGCGGCTCAGCCACTTTGCCTTTTCCGCTGTCTGCACAACCACCTGGACAGGTGTACCACGCCGGGCGACGAGCGTGTCGCGATACCAGAGGTCCTGGCTGAGGACGAAATCCACGGTGTCCCCAGGTTGCGCTTCCTTCACTTTAACTTCACGCGTAAGGAGCAGTGGAATCACCGTTCCTTCTGCAAGCATTGGGGTGGCGGAACTTCTCACCGGTTCCTGCATTGCAAGGATCACTGGCGGCGGGGTACGCGGCGTCACGCTCTCGCTCGATTCCTCGCTCGGGTGCAAGGTAGGTAGCTGCGCTTTTGCAATCACCCCGATGCTCAGCAGAGCGCCGAAAAGGAGGATTACAGTAAGCGACATCAGCGTGCGATGGCCCATGCGACACCTCTAATCAACTGAAACGAACCAGCCTTATGTCAGGGCAGTGAACCACCATCATACAAATCCTGCAAGCGTTTTCACCTGAATACTGCAATTGCCATCCGAAGCACAGTTGCCGGTTGAGTTTGTCGCGCAGGTTTTTCACGTCTTACCCCGCCGCCGCCTTCTGCTTGGGTTGCAGTGCCGGTAAGAGAACCTCCAGCATCTGCCGCGTTTCTTCCGAAGAACAGGTGGGGGGCTGGTTCATTCGGCGGGCGACCACCTGGTCGCGCAACATGCCTTCAGCCATGCCGAACAGGGCAGAGCGCACCACCTCGGGACGAAGATCGGAGCGCAGTTGGCCGGCCGCGCGCATATCGGCCAAGACCGTATCGATCGCGTTCAGAAAACTGAGGAAGCCCGCGGCCATCAGCACCGGTTGACCCTCGCGTTTTAGCCTGCGAGACTCCAGCAGCATCAACTCTTTCATCTCCTGATCGCGATCGAGCCAGGCGATCATCTCGTCGAGCAGCCTGCGCAAGCGCTCCACTGGGGCCGGCGCCAGCAGCGCCGCCGCGAAGCGGTCCTTCATCGAGGTCCAGCCGTGGTCGAAGATTGCCTCCAACAAACCGTCCTTACTGCCGAAGTGCTTCATCAGTTGCGATTCACTGGTGGCGGCGGTGCGGGCGATCATCATCGTGCTGGTGTTCTCGTATCCGCGCGTGGCGAACAGGTGCTTGCCGGCCTGCAGTAGACGGTCGCGGGAGGAAGTGCCAGTTGCGTCCATGGGACTCCTTATAAAGGACGGAGCTAAAAGCAGCATTGTATGGTAACCGCGCGCGCCCGCGAAGGGCGTTGGACGCGCTATTTCGCGCAGCAGATCGTGCGGCTCCGGCTACGACCGGGGCAACCGGCCGCTGCTGGAAGACGGCTTATCGCCGCCGGAACGAAGGGCGGCGTGTCTGCTGCGGTTTGTAGTCCTTTGGAAGCACTACCACCGCGCGGCGTCCGCTCTCTCCCTGGCTTTCGGTGCGCAGGTCGGATTCGTCTCGCAGGGCGAGGTGCAGAATGCGGCGCTCGCGCGAAGACATAGGGCTGAAGGTGTACGGGGCTCCGCTCTTGCGCACGCGCTCGGCAGCCATTTGGGCGGCCAGGCGCAGCTCCTCGAGCCGCATGGCACGATAGTTCCGGGCGTCGAAGCTGATCTTCTCGTGTTCGTTGCCCGGCAGGCGGAGCATCTCGATGGCGAGGTGCTCCAGGGCGCGCAGCAGTTCGGCGCCGCGCTCCAGCAACAGATCGGTGTCGGGCCCGCTGAGATCGACCAGGATGACCGGACGCTCCCAGTCGCGCTGCTCGGCCATGGGAGGGTCCACAGCGATGCGGTAGCGCAGGCGCAGACCCGAGGTGGTAATGATCCCGCGCAGCAGCGCGTCGATTCTTTTGGCGGCGGCGATTTTGTCTTCGATCGGCATGTGAGGATGCTCAGCTATAGTCCAGCAACTTCGCGATACAACCACAGAGCTGTCATTCTGAGCGACCCAAGGGAGCGAAAAATCTATGGATTTCGCCCACTCGAAGGATCAATCCATAGATCCTTCCGCTTCGCTGCGCTCAGCGTCAGGATGACACACAGAACACCCGCAACCACCATCGGCCTACCTGGCGGCCGACGGCTACTTGCCCTGGCCTTTACGAGCCCGTTTCTCGGCCAGGGCACGCATTTCGCCGCCCAACTCGCTATGGTTCATGACGTACTGCTGGAGGATGGCGATCACTGTGCCCACCAGCCAGTACACCCCCAAGCCGGATGCCACATTCCACGAGAAGAAGCCCAGCATCATCGGCATCATCAGAGTCATCATGCGTTGCTGCGCGGGGTCCATGCCCGGAGTCGGCGTCATCTTCTGCATGAATAACGTGGAGACGACGATCGCGACCGGCAAAATGTGCAAGACGTCCGGCGCTGACAGGTCGTGGATCCACAGGAAATGGGCGTGCCGCAGTTCGATGGCCACGGCGAGCATCTTGTAGAAGGCGAACAGGAAGGGCATCTGGATCAACATCGGGAAGCAGCCCCCCGCCGGGTTGACGCCATGTTCCTTGAATAGTGCGGCGATCTCGGCGTTCTGCTCCTGGCGCCGTGGATCGTTCACCTTCATGCCCTTGTACTTGTTCTTGATGGCGTTCATCTGCGGCTGAACGCGCTGCATCTTCAGCGACGATTTCATGCTGGTAATGCGCAGCGGCAGCAGAGCCAGATTGATGACCACCGTCAGAAAGACGATGGCCCATCCCCAGTTCGGAATCAAGTGGGCCTGGGTCCACTTGAGCCACAGAAACAGCGGCTTGGCAATCACGCCGAAATAGCCAAAATCGACCATGGTACCGAGATCGCGCCCGCCGCCGGTATTGACCGCGTTGAGCACGACCAAGCTCTTCGGCCCGACGAACCAGCGGCCACTGGAGCTGCCGCTGATGCTTCCTGCCGCCGCGCCTACGACCGGGACCGGGGCCATGTCCTTCGGGTCGGGCTTGTCCAGGTTCTTGGGGATCTCGATCTGCTGGTGCAGCGGGACCAGCACTGCGGATTCCGGCCGATCCGGGATATACACTGCGGCGAAGTATTGGTCGGCGGCGCCGCCCCAGTAGAACGGTCCGCGGAGCGTACTGCCGCCTACCACCTTGCCGGCATCGTGGCGCTCCACCTTGTCGCCGCGATCGATGGCGACGTTTGCCGCCGCATAGGAGGGGCTCGCCGTCTGATCGCCGAACCCGGCGGGCCACGCGGTCAAGGCTTCCAGTGGCTGGCCGTTGCGCGTCACCTCGGCCTCGACCTTCACCTCGTAGCTGTGGTCGAAACGCAGGGTCTTGCGCACGTTCAGGTCGCCTTCGGCGTACTCAAAGGTCACCTCCGCCGGAGCCTGCAGGGTGCCGCTGGCACTCGTCACGAACAGCGCCGAGTTCAGCTGGTTGCTCAGATTGTCGTCGTAGCTCCACCAGGAAAGCGGCAGGCCATACTTCGAGGCCGCCACTTCGTTGACCAGTTCCAGGGGCGCGCCCTTGTCGTTCTGATACTTTTTGAGCACCCAAGACTTCGCCACGCCGCCCCGGTTCGTCAGCGTGATGCGATAGAGGCCGTTCTCGACCACGATTTCGGATTCCGCGTTCGCTTGGCGCGCGGCGGGAGCGCGCGCAGCAGAAACCTTGGCGGACGCTGCCGAAGTACTACGAGTATTGGAAGTGGCCGGGGCTGCTGCTTCCGGTTGCGCTTGCTGCTGGCGAACAGGCTCTGCCGGCGGCTTAGCGTACTTGCGCATCAGCGGCTGCACCGCCACCAGGATGACGAAGGTGAGCGCAAACACCAGGAGCAGGCGCCGCTCCATGCCGGGATCTTGATTGGGGTTTTTAAATTCGCTCAAACTTTTCAGCTCTCAGCGATCAGCCCTCCGTGGTTAGGAGCGCTTCTCGAATTCAACGATCACGGCCCGTGGCCACTCGCCCCTGAAGGGGCTCGACTGCTTAGCCCAGCTTACCCCGGGCTGTCGCCCGGGGCCAAATTCCGTCGCCCGCTGGGCGGGCTGGTGTTTCGGTTTCCTACCAGTTCTTAATCAACCGGCCGCCTGGTTTCGGGCGTGTGGACACATCGTCTGCGATTCTGCCAAGCCCTGCGGATGTGGCACCGGATCGTAGCCGCTCTTGCCGAACGGATGACAGCGCAGCAGGCGGGCCACGGCCATCAGGCTTCCGCGCAGCACGCCGTGGATTTCAATCGCCTCCAGGGCGTATTCCGAGCAAGTCGGAACATAGCGACAGCTGGCCGGCAACATCGGCGAGAGCCAACGCTTGTAGGCACGAAGCACGAATTGCGCGACGGCTTTCATCGCTGCTTCTTTCCCACCACTCGCTGCGCGGGGATGCCCGGCTTCCTCCCCGAGGGGCGCTTCGCCCGCATCGGAGCCGCTTGACTCACTCCATCTGCCTTCATGGTGACCCACCGCTTCTCGACCGCCGCGAAGGCCCGCTCGATCTCGGCGAGAATCTGGCCGAACTCGACGCGCAGGACCGACCGCTTTGGGTTGATGACGACGTCCGTCGGCTTCTTCAGCAGATTCAGGTGAAGGCGAACCGCCTCGCGCAGCCGCCGTTTCATGCGGTTGCGGTCCACGGCCCCGCCCAAGGCGCGGCTCACGGTAAAACCGACGCGCGCGCCCTTGCCCTCCGAACGCCCCAAGAAGAAAACGGTAAGGTTCGTCGAGAACTGCCGCTGTCCCTGCTTGTAGACGCGCTCGAAATCAGCATGCTTGAGCAGCCTGACCGAGGCGGGAAACCGAGCCTTCAAAGGAGAATCGGCTTCGGCCGCCTGCTCCGCCCCAAGACTCGCAACTGCAGCGGGTTTTTGGGGATCCGGCGGGCGCTCCATGGACTCGACCACAATCCTAGTCACGGTATCCGGCGCTGACCGAGACGCGCTTGCGTCCCTTGGCGCGGCGGCGCGACAGGACCGCCTGGCCACTCTTCGTTTTCATGCGCGAACGGAAGCCGTGAACCTTGGACCGGTGCCGCCGGTTGGGTTGAAATGTACGCTTGGGCATGGAAAACCTAGTACTCCTAACTCAACAAGATAGCGTTCCCAGAAGATCATCAACAGCCTGGGGCAATCCCAGAGTATAAATGAGCGGCGGCAGGGCGGCAATGTTGCCGGGACACGCCGGGCGTTTATCCGGTCACCGCGCTGGAAAGCCATACCGCAGATTTCACGGATGGAGACCGATCCACGCTGATCTTTTCCGAATGTCTTGATGACTTGGGAACGATTCGGTGCTAATCCGCGCGCCTTTAATCCGCGTCAATCCGCGGCAAGGTTCTCTCAACCGATCCATATTGCCGGGACAGCAGTCCTGTCTGCTCGCAATTTTGCCTCCCAAATACCGCTACGCCACATCTAAAGTTTGTGGGATGTGCATCCCGTGGGAAGCCGTCTTCAGCATTGACTCCGGCAGCGGGTCAGGGTACGCTGTGCTCAATGCGAGCCCTTTGGTGGCGAGCAACCCGGCCTCTAGCAAATCCAGAACAACTCATGTCCAAATTTTGTCCCCGAGCGCTCTGCACTGCGTGGGATCGCGGGCGGTTTGGGGGTTTGGGCAGTCGCGACGCCGGGCAGCGCGTGTTTACCGGGGTGCATAACGCGAGGGAGGAAAACGCCAGCTCCTGAATGAAAAAAAACATCGAGATCACGCCGAATATCGAGACCCTATTCGGTACGCGCGACGAAAATCTCCGCGTGCTGGAAAACGGACTCAACGTCAGCATCGAGCTGAAACCCGACTCGGTGGAGATTGAGGGCGCGCCGCACGACGTCTCCCGCGCCGAGCAGGTCTTCACCGACTTCGATTATCTCCAGCGCAACAATTTTTCGTTCGTCAACGGCGATCTGGCCTCCATGCTGCGCCTCTTGGGCACCGACCCGAATGCCACCCTGCGCGGGTTGGCCGAGGCCGGACGGCAGCGCTCGTTCGGTAAGCGCACGGTACAGCCCAAGAGCATGAACCAGCGCCGCTATCTGGACATGATCGAGAAGTCCGACATGGTGTTCGGCATCGGACCCGCGGGTACCGGCAAGACTTACCTGGCGGTAGCGATGGCCATTTCGGCGCTCATGGCCAAGCGCGTGAACCGGATCATCCTGGCCCGTCCCGCGGTGGAGGCGGGCGAACGGCTCGGCTTCCTTCCCGGCACGCTGCAGGAGAAGGTCGATCCCTACCTGCGCCCGCTCTACGACGCGCTCTACGACATGCTGGAACCGGAGAAGGTGGACCGCCTGCTGGAGAAGAATGTGATCGAGGTCGCGCCCATCGCCTTCATGCGCGGCCGCACCTTGAACGATTCCTTCATCATCCTGGACGAGGCGCAGAACACAACCTCCGAGCAGATGAAGATGTTCGTCACCCGCATGGGGTTCAATTCCAAGTGCGTCATCACCGGTGACATTACCCAGATTGACCTGCCTAGCGCGCGACGCAGCGGTCTGGTCGAGGCCATGGACGTGCTGAATGGGGTCGCGGGCATTGCATTCGTGCTCTTCGATGAAAGCGATGTGGTGCGGCATCAGTTGGTGCAACGCATCGTGCGCGCCTATGACGACTTCAAGAGCCGAACCGAAACCCAGTTACTGTTTCCGCTCGATGTGCGCGAACTGCGCCCCTACAGCGGTGAGCGCGAAGCGTTGGGTGGGCTTACGAATAAGGGGAGCAGCAATTCGGGGCAGGAGAGTATAGCGGCAGACCAGCGCCCGGAGTAGAATCGAGGAGAAGTTGCGGGAGGGCTCTCATGCGCCCTCCCGTTTGTCTTTTGCGCGGTTGCCCCGGTACTTGAGAGCATGTGTGATAACCCTAGGCCGGGACGGCACAAAGGATTCGCACACACGCTTTAAGCTCCGCGAGGAAGAGATTGGTTACGGTTAGAAAACAGAGGGTCGACGTGAGCCAGTTGGCCCTGGCCCGCTTCCTGGCAAAGGCCCGGCGAGCCGCCGGAGTGCGCGGGCTGGTTGATGTGCTGATCACTTCCAGCCGCGAGCTCCAGGAGCTGAACCGCCGTTTTCGCCATAAGGACAAGCCCACCGATGTGTTGTCGTTTCCCAGTGCTGCAGCACCAATGACAAATGGCCTCCAAGGGGATATCGCGATCTCAGCCGAGATTGCCAGCGAAAACGCCGAACGCCTGGGGCACAGTATGGGCGACGAGTTGAAGGTTCTGGTACTGCACGGGGTCTTGCATCTGGCGGGGTATGACCACGAGACCGATGATGGCGAGATGGCACGCAAGGAAGCGGCGCTGCGGAAACAGTTGCGGTTGCCGGAATCGTTGATCGAGCGGACCCAAGAAGTTCCCTCAGCGGCTAAAGCCGCTAGCAAAGGGAGGCTGACGGCGCGGCTGAAGCCACGCCCTTTCAAGGAGTCACATTCCAAGCCAGAACCGATTAAGGAGCGAGCCAAGCGCGGGAGGAAACGATGATGCTCTCCCTCATCCTTCCGCTGATTGGGCTGCTGGCCGTGCTGACGCTGGCTTCCTACACCGATCGGCTCTATAGGGAAGCCGGCAAGTTTCTGTCGCGGGAATTTCAGGAAAACATCGAGGCCTTTGAGCAGCATGTCGAGCCGAAGCTCGGCCTTAGTCACGACCGGGCGCGCTTGTCCATGGCCGTGCTCACTCAGCTCAGCATTGCGGCCATCGCCGTGCTCGTCGTCACTGCGGTGGTTCGCCATTTGGGATGGGATGCGGGCGACCTGACGCAGGCGATTGTCGGCGTCGTGCTAGGCATCCTGGTGTTCGCCCACCTGCTGCCCTTCCTGCTCTTCTCTCGCACCAAGGGAAAGTGGCTGGTCAAGTTCATCTCGGTACTGCGGGGACTGATGTATCTGGTTCTGCCGCTCACGCTGCTGTTGGGATTTTGCATGTCGGTGGCGGCGCTGACCCGCGAGCACGGCGACCCGGAACCGGAGCATCCGTCCGAGGCGGTGGATGCGCTGATCGAAGCGGGGCAGGAAGAAGGCATCCTCGAAGAAAGCGATCGCGAGTTGATCCACTCGGTCGTGGAGTTCGGCGACAAAACGGTGCGCGAGGTGATGACGCCGCGACCGGCCATGAAGGCCGCGCCGGCCAGCACCACGGTCGAGCAGTTCATTGAGATGCTGCGCGCCAAGCCCTATTCGCGAGTCCCGGTCTATGAGGGCTCGCTGGATAACATTCAAGGCATTGTCTTTGCTCACGACGTGCTTCAGATAGCCGACGTGGAGGCGCACACGCGCACCGTGGGCGAGTTGATGCATCGCGACGTGACCTTCGTCCCCGAGAGCAAACTGGTCAGCGATCTGCTGCGCGAACTGCAGAAGCAGAATACGCATATGGCGATCGTGATCGACGAGTACGGCGGCGTCGCCGGTCTGGTGACCATCGAAGACATGGTCGAGGAGATCGTGGGCGAGATTCGCGATGAGCATGAAGCCAAGGCGGACGTGGTCCGCGAGGGCGAGCACTCGTACATCGTGCCCGGTAGTCTCGACGTAGACCGGATTGAGGACCTGTTCGGCGTGCGGCTGGCAGGGGGCGAGGCCACCACCGTGGCGGGCCTGGTCAGCGAGGAGCTCGGCCGCATCCCACAGCCCGGGGAGGTGCTAGAGCACGACGGGCTCCGCTTTGAGGTGCTCGCCTCGACTGATCGCCACATCGAGCGGCTCAGAATCAGCAGCCCGCAGCACCACGAGTCGCGCACCGCCTAGAGTTCCTTGCCCAGCCCACTGCTTTGGAAAAACCGCCTTTGGATTTTGTCTTGGTCGGAAGAGCCCGGCTGTGAGCCGGTGTCCCACATCGAGCCCGTCGGAAGTGCCTGGTTTTAGCAGATGTGGGTGTGTTTCAAGAGCCAACAGCGCTTGTTCCAAATCGGTAAGCGCTCTTGACAGTTCTCAAAGAATAGCTGCAACCCTGGCCAGTAGATTGGAATCTGTTGAGAATCGAATGTCCGGTCCGGCCAAGATGGGTGGCTGGAGTAGGGCACACGCTAGAGGAGCCTGCATGAGATACGTGACGGCAGTCCTGGGATTGCTGCTTTTCACTGGCACGATGGCTTTCGCTCAGCGATCGCAACCGTCGGCCATGGCTGATCCTTCGCCCACGACGGGCAACACGGGGGTCGCTTCTGAAACTTTGAACGCCTCCGCGCAACTCAAACAGATGGAAGACGACTGGGTCAAGGCTACCGTACAAAAGAACAAAGTGGAAATAGCCCGGATCGAAGCGCTGGATTATCAGTCCATCACCGCCGACGGCAAGGTGCATGGGCAGCAGGAAGACATCGCGGCGCTGGCCAACGCGAACTACACCGATATTTCCAACAGCGACCTGGAGATTCGCATGTACGGCGATACAGGCATTGTGACCGGTATAGCCCATGTCAAAGGGCAGGAAAATGGGGAAGACATCACCGGCGATTACCGCTTTACCGATGTGTTCGTCAAGCGCGACGGCAAATGGCAGGCGGTCAATACGGCCACCACTAGGCTCATGCCTTAGCTTCGGTTTTCCGATTCGTCGCGCCTTTGCGTTTTCGCGTTGGACTTTCCTGCCTTACATGCCATCGTAGTTTGGGCCGCCGCCGCCCTCCGGCGGCACCCAGGTGATGATCTGGTAGGGGTCCATGATGTCGCAGGTCTTGCAATGCACGCAGTTGGAGGGGTTCAAGTGGATCTCTTTGCCGCCGGGCGCCTCCGCTGCCTCGTTCATCTCGTAGACCTTTGCCGGACAGAAGTGCTGGCAGGGATTGCCATACTCTCGGGTGCAGCGGGTGTTGCAAATCTCCGTATCGTGAATGACTAGGTGCGCGGGTTGATCCTCCTCGTGCTTGGTGCCCGAGTGATAGACGTCGGTGAGCTTATCGAAGGTCAGCTTGCCGTCGCCCCGGAAATCATTGAGCAGGTGCGCCTCTTCTCCGCCGTCCGCGGGACAATCGCTTAGCTTCTTCAAGCGGGCATGACCTGCGCAGGCCGGATACCGCTCCTGCA
The DNA here is from genome assembly GCA_963837635.1 of uncultured Acidobacteriota bacterium. GTDB lineage: Bacteria > Acidobacteriota > Terriglobia > Terriglobales > Acidobacteriaceae > CAWINY01. Next base: position 732,870 of record CAWINY010000006.1, on the reverse strand, counting down.
GGCCGCGCCCACCTGTAAACTGCTGGAGGGCAGCGTGCCACATGCCCTGCCAGAAGCCATGCTCGAATCCCTGGTGGAAGTTGCGCACAGGCCAAAGTTCCTGCTTGATCCAGCTTGTCTCCACCCGCTGCGAATACGCGCTCAACTGAGCCGGCGAAAAATCGTCGTTGCGCATGGCGTCAAAGGCAGTCTCGGCCGCCAGCATGCCGCTCTTGATGGCCAGATGAATTCCCTTGAGCCGCTGTGAGTTGAGGAAGCCCGCGGCGTCGCCGACGATCATCCATCCGGCGCCGGCCAGCGGCGGGATCGCCCACCATCCTACGTAAGGCAGCGCCTTGGCGCCATAGCGGATCATCTTGCCGCCTTCCAAAAGCCTGCGCACGAAAGGATGCGTCTTGAATTCCTGCAGCACGCGATGCGGGTCCAGACGCGGGTCGGGATAATCGAGCCCGGTGACGAAGCCGAGCGATACCACGTTATCTTTGCCGCCGTAGATCCACGAGCCGCCGTACTCTTTCGTGGTCAGCGGCCAGCCCATGGTGTAGATCACCTCGCCCGGGGCCACACGGCCCGCGGGCACCTCCCACAGCTCCTTCACGCCCACGCCATAGGTCTGCGGATTGCGCTCGCGGTCCAACTGGAAGCGGCCGATCAACTGCTTGGTGCAGCTTCCGCGGGCGCCTTCGGCGAAGATCACCAGCTTCGCTTTCAGGTCGTACCCCGGCTCGAAGTTGGCCTTCGGCTGATTGTTCTTGTCGAGGCCCTTGTCGTCGGTGCGAACCCCGATCACGCGATCGCCTTCGACCAGGATTTCCGAGGCGGCAAAGCCGGTGAAGACGGTCACCCCGGCCTCCTCCACTTTGCCTCCCAGCCACTTCACGAAGCGGTTCAGCGAGATGACGTAGTTGCCGTGGTCGCGCAGCGGCGGCGGAGTAATCGGCAGCCGGAACTGCCCGCTGCGGGTGAGGTAATAGACTGCTTCCTTTGCGCCGACCTCCGCCTCGATGGGCGCCTCCTGCTCGAAGCCGGGCAACAATTCGCGCATCGAGCGCGGGTCGAGCAGCGCACCCGACAAGCAGTGCGCACCGATCTCCCGCGCCTTTTCCAGCAGGTAAATGTTGTCCTTGGTCAGTGGCTGATCGGGATGACTGACGTTGTGCTGATCAATCAGTTGGGATAAACGGAGCGCGCAGGCCATGCCCGCCGGTCCGCCGCCGACGATTACGATGTCGGCCTCCATCTGCGGACGCTCGATACCAGCCAGTGGTTTGCGGAAAACCAGCATGGACGGCAATCCTAATCAAAGCGACCAGCCCAGGCAATGCCAAGGGCTTGGTTGGGGATGAGAATAGCCAGCCAAGGGATGTTCGCTTGCAACTCACAAATTGTGAGCAGCCGGAGCCAACACCAGGAGCACCGCTTCCATCCAACGGCCTTGAGTTAAGTCTCACGAGAGGTGCCAGGGTCCCATGGCGTTCTGGAAAAACCGGCTGTTCCCGATCACGATTGTCTTTCTCAGCCTTGCTTTGTTATCGGCTTGCTCCGGAGTGAGCGGCAGCAGCAATGCCCCACCGACCAATACCGGCCCCAGCGGCGGGACCACCACCGCCACCTTCCAGACGGCGGTGAAGCACATCATCTTCATCGCGCAGGAAAATGAAGGTTTCGACCACTACTACAGCCAGATCAACAAATACCGCGCATCGCTCCATTTATCGACCGACGTTCACGTTACGCCGGCCAACCCCGAGCCCAACCCAGCCTTCACGGGGACCGATGTGGATGGGAAAACCTGTCCCGTTGCTGGGAGCTCGATTCCCCCGTTCCATCTGAGGACGGTTTGCCTGCAGAACCTCAGCCCCTTCTGGAGCGAGAGCCACGTGGCCTACAACATGAGCGACCCCACCTCAACCACATTCAAGGGCGATGGCTTTGCCCATACGGCGGGCAACTACGCCAGCACTTCCCCCGATGTTCCTACGGCCCCCGGGGTGGGCCTGCGTGATGTGTGCGGTTATCGGGCCATGGGCTTCTACGACCAAACGGAGCTCAACTACTACTATTTCATGACAAGTCAGTACGCGTTGGCGGACAACTGGTTCGCTCCGGCGCCCACCCGCACCCAGGTCAACCGGATCTATCTATATGCGGCCACCTCGCAAGGCCATGTCAGCCAGCCGTTAGCCCAGTTGAACGTGCCTACCATCTTCGACCGCCTCCAGGCGGCGGGCGTGAGCTGGAGGATTTATTACACGGATTGCCACGGAAAAATCGACGCTCGACAACCCGGCGTAACCTGCGCACCCGCCAATCAGGATCAGTACTTCCAAAATTTTTCCAGTTCGAACGACCCAAAGATGCAAGCCAACGTGAAGCCGGTCAGCGAATTCTTCACCGACGTGCAGAGCGACAGCACCCTGCCGGCGGTCGTCCAGATCGAGGGCGGCTACGAAACCGGGCTGGACGAGCATCCGAAGAGCAGTGCTCAGGTCGGGGCCGCATACGTGAAGAGCCTGATCGACGCCGTGCAAAAGAGCCCGGATCCGGCGGTGTGGGCAGGCACAATCTTTATCCTGACCTACGATGAAGGTGGCGATTTCTTCGACCACGTACAGCCGTTGAACGTGCCCAACCCGGACGGGATCCAGCCGCAGGATGCGGCGGGCACGGTCTGCACTTCCGGGCCGGGTTGCGATTTCACCCGCACCGGCTACCGCCTTCCGGTGATGATCGTGTCGCCCTTTGCCACGCCCCACGCCATCACGCACACCGGTTACGACAACACGGCGATCCTGAAATTGATCGAGAGCCGTTTCAATCTGTCGCCTTTGACGCAACGCGATGCCAGCATGCCGGACCTTTCGGTTGACTCTGGCTTGTTCGACTGGTCAGGGCCGAACTTGACCACGCCGAAGGATATCCCCGCACCCAATCAATTGCTCAACGGGACCTGCGACCAGTTTGCCTTCACCCCGTGATCGAACTGCGGCAACAACGGACGCCCCGGCCCATCCAGCCGGGGCTTGGTGGGTGGCCCACTCAAGCCTGGTGTTGGCTTGAGTGGGTTTGGTGTGCCTGAGAAATGCCCCACTCAAGCAAAAGCGTGCTTGAGTGGGCCGCCCGACCATTTTGGTCCGCTTCCGGATTTGCAACCGGGTTTGCAATCTTCTGCACTTGCACGGTCACCGGCCCTTCCTCTTTTGCTTCCAACTTAGAGATCCAAGTGCGGTACGGACCTCTGTCCCCGGAGCGCGCGGCTCATGCAGAAGCTGCGGATTTTGATCGCGGACGACGACGAGAACGATTTTCTGCTCGTCAGCGACCTGCTGCGCCGTGGCCTGCCGGAGGTCGACTTGGTCCTCGATCAGGCGCGGACCGCCAACGAGGCGACCGTGCTGCTAACCACCTCTCACTACGACCTGCTTCTGATCGATTACCGCCTGGGTCCCGATAACGGCTTGGAATTGCTGCAGAAACTGCGCCGCCAGGGCCTGCCCGCGCCCGTGGTCTTCATCAGCGACCAGGGCGACGAGCAAGTGGCCATCCTCGCCATGAAAGCGGGCGCCACCGACTACCTGCCGAAATCGAAATTAAGCGAGGCGGCGCTACGGCTGGCGGTGCGCTACGCGCTCAATCTGAAGAAAAAGGACAACGTTCTGCGCCATGCGCGCGAAGCCATGCGCGCCAGTGAGGAGCGCTTCCGGGCGCTGGTGGAAAACAGTTCCGATGTCCTGACGCTCATCGACCGCAACGGAATCGTCCTGTACCAGAGCCGTGCCGGCGAGCGCATTTTGGGCTATTCCAGCGAGCAAGTGTCCGGGCGCGCTGCCGCCGGCTTTCTCCACCCGGAAGACCGCCCCGCCGTGATCCGGGCCATGAGAAGGGGGCTTGCCAGGAGGGGCCAGCCCTTTACGCTGGAGTACCGGGTGGCCGCTCCAGCAGGCCGCTATATCGACGTGGAAGCCACCTGCGTCAACCATCTGGAGCATCCCGCGGTGCATGCCATCGTGCTCAACCAGCGCGACATCAGCGAGCGCAAGCGGGCGATGGAGATGCGGGCGATCTCGGAGGAACGCTATCGCACCTTGTTCGAGCGCAACCTCGCCGGGGTCTTCCGGGCTTCGCCGGCCGGGGAATTGATTGAATGCAACGACTCATTTGCCCGCATTTTTGGCTTCGCTTCCCGGCAGGAGGCCGCCGGGGTCTCGATCCGCACGCTGTATGCCGGTCCGGAACATGGCGAGCGGGTGGCGGAGGATATGGAACACGATCCGGTGGTCCTGAACCGGGAGAGCCGGGTTCGCAAGCGGGACGGAAGCGAGGCCTGGGTGCTCAGCAATTCCACCCTGTTACGTGATGGCGAGGGGCGCCCGATCGCGATCGAGGGCACGGTGCTCGACATTACGGAGTCTCGCAATCTGGCCCGGCAACTCTTGCAGGCGCAAAAAATGGAGGCCATCGGGCAGCTCGCCGGCGGGGTAGCCCACGACTTCAACAATGTGCTGATGGTGATCAGCAGCTACGCCGAGTTCGTGCGCGACGAGACCGAAGGCGATGCCCAGGTCGAGAAAGGGCGCCTGCGGCGTCACGCCGATTCGATCCTGAGCGCCACGCGCCGGGCCGCCAGCTTGACCCGGCAACTGCTGGCCTTCAGCCGGAACCAGGTCATGTCCCCCAGGGTCCTGCGGCTGAACTCGGTCCTCGAGGAGACCGGCAAAATGCTGCCCCGCTTGCTGGGCGAACAGATCCGAGTTTCGCTTGTGCTTTCGCCCGAAGCCGGCAATGTGCTGGCCGATCCGGCGCAAATCGAGCAGGTCATCATGAACCTTGCGGTGAATGCGCGGGACGCCATGCCGCGGGGCGGCCAACTTACGATCCATACCGCCCGGGCGGTATTCGGCGACTGGCCGGGGCCGGCGCCGGCGCCGCTCAAGCCGGGCGAGTACGTCATGCTCTCGGTGACCGACACCGGGGAGGGGATTGCGCCGGGGGCCTTACCCCATATCTTTGAACCATTCTTCACCACCAAGGAACGGGGTAAAGGCACCGGCCTGGGCCTGTCCACCGTCTATGGCATCGTCCGCCAAAGCGGCGGACACGTGTTCGTCAGTAGCGATCCGGGAAAGGGAACCACATTCCGCGCCTACCTCCCGCGGCTGGAGGAATCCGAGACCGCCGAGCAGATGGCGTCAATGACCGCGGAATGCGAGGTTCGGGGCTCGGAAACCATCCTGCTGGTGGAGGATGAGGATTCGTTGCGCGAGGCCGCCGCCGAGTTCCTTCACGCCAAGGGCTTTACCGTACTTGCGGCCCGGGACGCCGCGCAGGCGCTGGAGATCTTCAAGGCGCACCGCGATCAGATCCATATTGTGGTGACGGACGTCATCATGCCCGGGCGCACCGGGCCCGAGCTGATAGCCGACTTAGTCGTGGCACGCCCTGAACTCAGGGTCATTTTCATGTCTGGATACGCGGAGCAGATGCCTCCGGAGCAGGCGCTTCAGAATGGCCGGGCAACCTTCCTGCAAAAGCCCTTCTCCCTGGCGACCCTGGCGCATGCGGTTCGCCGCACCCTGGACGAGGCCCCGGTCCTGAAGCGAGCGGCCGTGGCTTAGGCGTCAAGGTCCCGCGACTCGCTTGATCGCAACTCCGCGCTAATCCGGCTTCTATCCCTCTAATCCGCAGTATGGTTTTCACGCCTTACCCCTGGCAACTGCAAACTCGCTCCAAGCAACTCAATGGAACATACGGGGAATAATTCCATGCGGTTGCATACGTCGATTGAGAAACGGCTCAGGACGGCGACGCGGATCGCGATGTTCGGGGCTGCTGGCATGGCCATCGCCGGGGTTGGCGCTGGCGTGGCTGGATGGGCGCTGTGGCGGCGGTGGCACCGTGAAATTAGCGTGCAAGGGAAAGTTGCCGTGATCACCGGCGGCTCGCGCGGGCTGGGATTCGCCATGGCCTGCGAACTCGCATCCGCGGGCGCGCGGCTGGTCATCTGCGCACGGGATCAAGACGAGCTCGATTGGGCGCGACGGGAATTGGAACAGCTCGGCGCCACCGTGCTGGCGGTGGTCTGCGACGTCAGCAACGCCGACGACGTGCAAAGCATGATCGATCGCGCCATCGCACACTTTGGCACGATCGACATTCTCATCAACAATGCCGGCGTGATCATGGTGGGTCCGCTGGAAAGCCAGACGCTGGTGGACTTCCAGGAAGCCATGGACGTGATGTTCTGGGGCCAGGTCTATCCCACGCTGGCGGTTCTGCCCCACATGCTGCGGCGGGGCGCGGGCTACATCGCCAACATCACCTCGCTGGGCGGCAAGGTTTCTATGCCGCACCTTTTGCCCTATGGATGCGCCAAGGCCGCGGCGGTCGCCTTCTCCGAGGGCTTGCGCGCCGAGCTTGCCAAAGACGGCATCAAGATCACCACGGTCGTGCCCGGCCTGATGCGCACCGGTTCGCATGTGAACGCCTACTTCAAGGGCCAGCATCGGGCCGAGTACCGGTGGTTCGCGCTGGGCGCGACCAATCCTCTGGTGGCGATGAACGGGCGCAGGGCGGCGCGGCGCATCGTGCAGGCCATCCGGCGTGGACAGGCCGAAATCATCCTAAGCCCACAGGCCAAGCTGCTGACCATGTTTCATGGCCTCCTCCCCGGAGTAACGAGCGATTTGCTGGGCCTCGTGAACCGCATGCTGCCCTCGAATGGCGGGATCGGCCAGTCCCGCCGCACCGGGAAAGAAAGCGAAACCCGGCTAACCCAATCCTGGATTACCAAACTCGGCCGCAATGCCGGGCGGGACTTGCATCAGTATCCCGCGGGCAAGGCGGCCTGAAACGTCGTTCTCTTAAGTACTCAGTACCCAGTACTCAGTTGCCTGAGCACTGAGTACTGAATCACTGGCTGCTAAGTACCCAACGAAGGAGAAGTCATGTCCGACACAAACAAGTCCATTGTGCGCCGCATCGTCGAAGAGTGTGTTAACAAGGGCAATTTCGCGGTTTGCGACGAGCTGTTTGCCAACGACTACATCTATCATGAGCCTACGGTCGGGGAGAAACGCGGGAAGGAGGGGTATAAGCAACTCGTCTCGATGTACCGGGCCGCCTTCCCCGATGTCCGGATGTCGATTGACGATCAGATCGCTGAAGGAGATCAGGTGGTGACCTGTTGGACGGCCACCGGGACGCATCGCGGTGAGCTGTTCGGGATCAAGCCCACCGGCGAGAAGTGCACGGTGCACGGTACGATAGTCAGTCGCTTCGCCAAGGGCAAACTGACACAAGAGCGCGAGATCTGGGATGTGTACGGAATGCTGGTGCAACTTGGCGCCGTGCCTCAGAAGGTCAAATTGGCGGCCTAAGCCCACCGGCCCTAAGGCTTACCGCGGATTACACGGATCGGGAACGGATTTGCGCTGATCGAAAGAATCGGAGAACGATCCGTGTTGATCCGTGCCCGATCCGCGCGAATCCGCGGTAGGCCTTAACGGATAAGTCAGAAATCCGTTGGATTACTCGTTCATGCGCGGAGAAGTCGGAGCTGGTGGCGCGCAAAACGGATTGTTGGCTGGATGTAGCCGTCCGTTTATCAGGACGAACTCGTTCCCGCGCCACAGGATTTTGTGTCCGGCGAAACTGGCGATCCAGATGACGAGCGCCAGTACATCGCGCACAGGGATCAGCCAGGCATGCGCGGGCCAGTCCCGGTATCGTAGAACGCGCCCGGCCACCAAGTGCGCCATCGAGAAGCGCGCCAGCGTAGCCAGCCCGAGCACTGCCCAGGACCACTCCGCGCCCCGGCTGAGGATGACCGCCAGCATCGCCCAGGGCAGGCCGAAGGTGAGGCCAACTCCGAGATATCCCAACTTGCGCGAGTCGCGCGTGGATCGGGCCCAACGCTGCTGATGAGCCCAGTAAGCGCGGAAGTCGTAATCGTGGATGTAGGTATCCACGATCACGTCGGACAGGACGACCTTGCGGCCTTTGGCGGCAAGTCGCGCACCCAGTTCGAAGTCATCGGCGAGATAGTCGAGCAAAGACTCGAAGCCGCCGATCGCCGCCAGCGAGCGCTTGGTGAAAGCCAAAGTCGATCCCAGCGCGAAGCGAATTCCCTCCAGTTGCCGGGCGGCGAGCACACCGCCGATGAAATCGGTAGCGATCCCTACCGCCTCCAGTTTGGAGCCGATGCTGCCGGTTCCCAGACCGCAGTAGGGGGCCGTAACCATGCCCACGCGCTCATCCGCCAGGGGGGCGATCACGCGCTTTAGATAATCGGGTCCAACCCGGATGTCGCTGTCGTTGACCAGCAAGTGCTCATACCGCGCATGTGGCACCATCTGCGCCAGATTGCTGACCTTGACGTTCGTCCCGAGGATGGTCGCGCATTCAATCAGGCGAATGCTGCGCGCGGGAAATTCCTGCCGCAAGCGCTCCACCAGTTCAATCGCGGGATCGTGCGGATCGCTGATGCCGAAGATCAGCTCGAATTCCGGATAGTCCTGCAGACAATGGCTGCGGAACGCCTCGTACATCTCCGGATCCGTGCCGCACAGCGGCTTCAGAATTGACACCGGCGGAGTAAATCGAGGCAGCCGGACACGCCGCCAATCACGCAGAAAGTTCCGCGCGGCCAGGGTGCACAGCGCGTAGTAGCCAATCCCGCACAGGGCCAGCACGCCGCTGAGCGCGGCCCCAAGATTGAGCATCGGGTGAGCCATTGGGACCCAACCAGCTTAGCAGAAGTAGAACTAAAACCAACTACAGAGACACAGAACACAGCAATTCTCTCAGCCTATTCGGCGCGGCTGAAGCCGTGCCCTTTCAAAACGGGACACATCAACTGTGTCGTTGCTTTAGCCTGATCTACGGCTGCGCTTCCTCGCTGGCAGCCGCGGCTGCCGGTACTTCGCCGAGGAGGTTGCGCTCAAAGTGGGACTCGATCAGGTGAAACAGATGGGTGCGTGCGGCGGCGCCGGCGATGCCGTGGGTCTTGTTCGGGTACAGCATCAGATCGAAGGTCTTGCCGGCGGCAATGAAGGCGTTGACCATCTGCACCGTGTTCTGCGGGTGCACATTGTCATCGCTGGTGCCGTGCACTTCCAGCACCCGGCCATGCAGCTTGGCTGCCGAGTAGACCGGTGAACTCGCGGTGTAGCCATCAGCATTCTCCCTCGGCAGGCCCATATAGCGCTCAGTGTAGATAGAATCGTACAGCCGCCAGTCGGTGACCGGCGCCACCGCCACCCCGGCGCGGAAGCGCTCGGAGTGGGTCATGGCGTAGAGAGTAAAGTAGCCGCCATAGCTCCAGCCCCAGAAGCCCTCGCGAGCGGGGTCGAGCTGCGGGTTGGCGGCAAGGGTTTGATCGAGTGCGGCAAGCTGGTCCGCCAGTTCGTTGGTGCCGAATTTCTTGAACACGGAGGCCGCGAACTGTTTGCCGCGTCCTGCCATGCCGCGGTTGTCGACGGTGAGGACCGCAAAGCCGTCGCGCAAGAGGATCTCGTCGAAGAACTCACCCGGGTTCCAGGCGTTGCGGACGTTCTGCGCGCCTGGCCCACCGTAGGGATTCAGGATGAGCGGGACTTTGCCCTTGCCCTTCGGGTTCGGCGGCATCCATAAGAGGCCATAAAGCGTGGTCTGGCCGTCGGCAGCTTTGAACTGCACGATTTTGGGAGGATGCAGGTTATATCCCCCAACGGCGCGCGCCTGCCAGAATGGCCCGCCGCACTCGCCGCTGATCCTGCACAGCGAGAGCTGCGGCACCCGCAGCAGACTGGAATGATGATCGACGTAGTATCGGGCATCGTCCGAGAAGGTTGGCTGGTGCGTGCCGTCGCCTTTGGACACGCGGGCCATCCCCGAGCCATCCAGCTTCGCCGCATAAACCTGCCGGTCAAGGGGGTTGTCCGCGTTGGCCACGACATAGGCAAGCCCGGTTCTTTCATCTACCCCATCGAGCGAGAACACCTCGAAATCACCCTTGGTCAATTGCCGCTCGAGTTTGGCGTCGGCGCCCAGAGGGTTGTTCTTGTCGAAGGAGTAGAGATAAAGGTGCGTGTGGCCATCGCGCCAACTCGACCAGGTGAAGCGGTCGCCCGACTTGAGCACCGTGAAATCGTCCTTGACCTCGACCCAGGTATCGCTGGTCTCGCTCAGCATCAGGCGCGAGTGTCCCGACTTGGCGTCCGCAAAGTAGAGGTCCAGCTTATTCTGGGCGCGGTTGAGCAGTTCCATCCAAAGCAGGCCCTCGCGCACCCAGCCGAAGCGCGGGATGTATTCGTACGCTGCCTGATTGGGAATCTCGATCCAGGTCACCTTGCCGCCGTCCGCCCCGACCACGCCCACGCGCACGGCGGGGTTGGCATCGCCCGCCTGCGGATATTTCTGCTCATCGACTTTGGCGTGCACCGGGATCCAATCGGCGATGGGATACGTGGGCACCAACTTCTCGTTCATCTGCAGGAACGCGAGGCTGCGGCTGTCCGGCGACCAGAAATAATTGCTGCGTACATCCAACTCCTCTTCATAAATCCAGTCGACCTCGCCGTTCAGCAGATCGTCGCTCTTATCGTTCGTGAGCTGCTTCTCGTGCTCACCCTGGACCTCGCGCACGAACAGGTTGTGCTTGCGCAGGTAAGCCAGGCGCTTGCCGTCAGGCGAGAACTTGGGATCGCTGGACGGATCGGCCGAGGAGGTCAATTGCACCGCCGTGCCGCTGTCGAGCGAGTACAGCCAGAGCTGCCCCTGCGAGTCAAACAACAGATGCCGGGAATCGGGGGCCCAATGATAGCCGGCGATGGAATAGCGCTGCAGACGCTCCTTCTCGCGTTCGTCCTTGATGCTGCTGATCGGCGGGACCAGAGTCGAGAGCTTTTGCTCGGCAACCAGCACCGCGCGTTGGCCGCTGGTGACATCGACGTAATAGAGCGCGCCATGCTCGCCGGAATCGTCGCGCTGCAAGAAGGAAACCTTGGTCCCGTCGGGGCTCCACTGAATGGCCTCGGGCGCGCGTCCCAGGATGCCGCCCTCGGCGAAGATCGATTCGATCGTCAATTTTTTGGAGGACGGCGCGGATGGTGCTGGAACCGGGGCCGGAGCCTGGTTTTGAGAGGTGTTTTGTCCTATTGCTGCCGTTGTGGCCAGAACCAGCCACAGCAGAACTCGCTTCACGGGGTCGCTCCAAAAAGAAGTCAAGGCACGAAACCGGAAGTGTAAATCGGCAGAGCAGAATGGGCAAAAGATTAGTACTCAGTTCTCAGTATTCAGAGCCCAGATTAGCGGTTGGCTGAGGACTGGGCACTGAATACTGACTCCCTTGCCCGCTCTTGTGCATCTCACCTTGCTATGACATTTCTGGTTGCGACCTTCCATTACGGCAACACCCCCGGTGAGCGCGAGCTGGAATCGCTCGACGAGGTGCGCGAGGTCTACGGCATATTGCGGCTGCAGTTTGACGAAGCGAGCCGGACGATTGCCGTCGAATATGACGGCTCGCGCCTTAGCGCCGACGAAATTGAATTCCTGCTGCGCAACGCGGGAATCGACGTTCGCGGGCAGCTGCCGGCCGCAGCCTAAGAGACCATGGCTCAGATTTAACTCTGTTCCCGTTGAAGGTTGTGTGGGACGGGTCTATGACCCGTCCTATAATAGGGTGGGTCATAGACCCGCCCCACACAAACAGCTAGTCCAGCCTGACCAGGAACGCGGCGCCCTCTGGCGTCTCGATTCGCCCGGTCGCGGTTTCAGCCAGCTTCTTGGCGTCTTGCGGGAAGCGGATGCGCAGCCACTCGCCGGTGGGCCCGGTGAACTGCAGCACGGTGGCGTCCGGGTAGCGTTTTTCCAGCTTTTCTTTCAGCTTTACCGCCTGGATCTTGTGCTGGAAGGCACCGATTTGCACGCACCAGCGGCCGCCCGTATCGATGGAGGTGGGCGTGTGCAGCACCTCAAGCTTGACCTCTGCCGTGCCCGGCCGCCAGACGTCCACTTTCTTCGCCGCTCCCAGCGAAAGATCCAGCATGCGGCCCTCAATGAATGGCCCGCGGTCGGTGATGCGAACCGTGGTCGATTTCCCCGTCTTCAGGTTGGTGACGCGGGCGACCGAGTTTAACGGCAGGGTGCGATGCGCGGCGGTGATGCCATCCTGGTCATAGACCTCGCCATTCGAGGTTTGCCGGTGATGATAGGGGGGGCCGTACCAGCTCGCGATGCCGGTCTCCGTGTAGATAGGACGGGCGTTCTCGTACTTCTCAGGCTTGTTCTGTTCGGCTTCGCTGCTCGGTTCAGGCTTGGGGGATTCACCGGTTTTCGGAGACTCTCCCTGCGTCGGTGGCGGCGGGACGTGGATCTGCGTGCGCTTCTTCCCGCCGCAGCCGGCGAGCAGCAGGGCAAGCAGCAGGACCGCGGCAGCTAGGAGTCTTGCTTGCGTTGCTGGTCCATGTAGTCGGCGAATTTTGAGAGCTTCTCCGCCGCGGTTCGCAACGCCCGCGAGGAATTGCCCCGCACCGCCGGCACCACCTCGTTGTTGAGATAGGAGATCATCTGCTCGATCTCCTGGTCCAAGCGGCGGCCGAGATCCTCGAGGCGAGTCGAGCGCGGATCTTTCGGTTCTGAAGTCACGGTTCACCACGTTTCGAGCGGAAGCCTGAGCAATAGGATTATGTCCCGTCGGCGCCGCCCGGTCAATCCACCGGCACCCTCCGGGTAACACCCTCCCCGCCCAGGCCACCCTGCGGCCGCTTTCCGCCTCTTAACTAGTGACGGGTTGCGCACAGCAAGTCAATTACCAGAGGTAATCCCCGTGACCTCGCAGTCTTTTCATTGGATTGCTCCTTGCTGCACCCTGTTGCTCGGTTTGGCAGCAGCCCAGAATGGGCCAGCATCGGCGCCACGAGTTGCCTCCGCACAACCGACGGTGGCTGTAGCCAATTCTGGAGCGTCTTCAACTCCCTCCCTGCCCGACGCTCCCATCCCGCAAAACCAGCAGGAACACCCGCCGGGGGCGCGGGGCGATCCGGCTGTCCAATCCCAGGCGGCGGAAGTCTGGCGCCCGTTAACCGGCCACGAAAAATTCATGCGCTGGGAGAGTCACACCTATTCGCCATACACCATGGAATCGGTGGCGTTCAACGCGCTGTATGCCCAGGCTTGGGGCTACTGGCCAGGTTACGGCGGCGGCATGGAAGGTTACGGAAAGCGCTTCGGCGCCACCCTGGCGAACACCGAGGCGCGCGGCTTCTTCAACGTATTTCTCTTTCCTACCCTGCTGCATCAGGACCCGCGCTACTTCCGCTCGGAAAAACATGGCTTGGTGCCCCGTGGCTGGTATGCCGCAACCCGCGTGCTGGACACGCGGACCGACGACGGCGGCAATACCTTCAACAGCTCCGAATTCCTGAGCGTCATGTTCACCAGCTCGTTGAATAACGCTTACTACCCCAAGCAGGATCGCGGCTTCTCCGAGACAGCGAACCGCGTGGTCGGAGCTTACTTGGGCGATGTGACTTCCAATGTACTGCGTGAGTTTTCGCCCGACATCAAAAAGATTCTCAGGAGACACGAACCCAGCAGCGTGCAGAAGCTGGAAAAAACCAAGACATGGGAGAAGATCCAGAAGCACACGCCCGCGAGTCAGCAGTAACCATGTCTCGCGCCGGATAGCCAACTCCCGTTGTCCTACCTGCAATCCAAATATGCTCTTGGGATGTGATTTTCCATCGACTACGCTTGGAACTCCGAATCGCAGCTAGGGAATCTCTGATTAAGTTCTCTGCTTTCCACAGGGCCAATGTGTAGATTGAGTCCAGAGACTCTGAAAGCAGATGAGGCAGCAGACACTGGCGATGACGACTGGGTTCGAGCGGTACACAAAGAAGACGCGGCGTGCGATGTTTCTTGAAGAGATGGAGCAGGTCGTGCCGTGGCGCGAACTCTGCGCTCTGATCGAGCCTCATTATCCGAAGGCTGGTAATGGGCGTCGTCCCGTCGGACTGGAGCGCATGCTGCGCATCTACTTCCTCCAACACTGGTTCAACCTGTCGGACCCGGCGGTGGAAGAGGCGTTGTACGATTCGCCCGTGCTACGACAGTTTGCCGGAATCGACTTGGGGAGCGAGCCGGTGCCGGATGAGACCACGGTGTGCAAGTTCCGCCACTTGCTGGAAGAGCATCGACTGGGGGGCGAGATTCTGGAGACCGTGAACCTGTACTTGCAGCAGCGCGGTGTGCGCATTTCGACGGGTACTATTGTGGACGCGACCATCATTCACGCCCCGAGTTCGACGAAGAACCAGCAACAGAAGCGCGACCCGGAGATGCACCAGACCCGGAAAGGCAAGCAGTGGTATTTCGGGATGAAGGCGCATGTGGGCGTGGACAGCAAGACAAAGCTGGTGCATAGCGCAGTAGCCACGGCGGCCAACGTGTCCGACTCGACGGTATTGCCAGAGCTGTTGCATGGCGATGAGACCCACGTCTGGGGCGACCAAGCCTATCGCGGGCAGCGCGAGGTAATTCACGAATGCTCGCCGCGTGCCAAGGACTGCACCAACAAGCGCTATCGCTACAAAAACCGGATTGACCAAGTGGAGCGGGCCAAGAACCGGACGAAGTCGCGGGTGCGCTCGAAAGTCGAGCATGTATTTGGCGTGCTGAAGTTAAAATTCGGATTCGTGAAGGTACGCTACCGAGGCATGGCGAAGAATGCCAATCGGCTGTTCACCGCCTTCGCCCTGGTGAATCTGTTCATGGTTCGCAAGAGACTGCTGTGCCCAACGACGGCGTAGTGTTGCTCGGGGCGCAGCACGGCGCATTCGGGCACAGCAAACGCAAAACCCTCACCTGAAAACCGATCCAAAAGGCGGCTGAATCTGCCCTCCAGCTCACGCTGGTTCAAAAGCCCTGGTTGTTCAGAGCTTCCCTAGGCTTGCAACAAAGCTGAATGCGATTGCAAGCCCGGCCCATTGCATTTTCCATGGAGGTCAGTGTTATGCCGTTGATTCAGGTGAAAGTGATTGAGGGCGTGTTCTCGGATTAGCAGAAGCGGGAGATCGTTCGAAGGCTCACCGACGCAATGGTCTCGATTGAAGGAGAGAACATGCGTCCGGTGACTTGGGTTGTGATTGAGGACGTCAAAAGCGGCGAGTGGGCGATTGGCGGAAATCCGCTGACGACTACCGACGTAAAGAACATGGCTGCAGGGAAGAAGGCTGCCTAGCCAGGTGAATCCGAACTAGGGCGGGTCTGGCTGAGCCGAAGGCTGACCGCTGATAGCCCTTCAACTCACTGCGCCGCTGCTGCCACCTGTTCGAGTTGAGTGGAGAGCTTCTCCAGCGAGGCCCCGTCTTCTATGTTAAGGCTGAGCTTGGAGCGGTCGATCTGGCGCATCAGGCCGCAGAGGACCTTCCCCGGGCCGACTTCCACGAAGTGATCGACACCGGCGGCGATCAGCTCGCGCATGCACTTTTCCCACTGCACCGCGCCGGTGACCTGGCGGAGGAGCGTGTCGCGCGATGCGTCCGCGGTTCTAACCTGGACGGCATCGACATTGCACAGGATGGGGAAATTGGGGGTGTTGAACGTCAGGCCGCGGAGGTCATTGCCGAGGGAATCCTGCGCAGGCTGCATCAGTGGGCAATGGAAGGGCGCGCTGACCGGGAGCATGACGGCGCGCTTGGCACCCTTCTTTTTCATCAGCGCGGCGGCGCGCTCCACCGCTTCCTTGTGGCCGCTGATAACGACCTGTTCCGGCGAATTGATATTGGCGGGCTGCACCACCTGGCCCTGCGCGGCTTCGTCGCAGGCCTGCTGCACCAGTTCGGCCGCGAGCCCGAGAATGGCGGCCATGGCGCCCACCCCGACCGGCGTGGCTTGTTGCATGTAGCGGCCGCGATTGCGCACCGTGCGCACCGCGTCCTCAAAGCTCAGAGTTCCTGCGACGACGTGCGCGGAGTATTCCCCGAGACTGTGTCCGGCGGCGAAGCGACACGAGTATCCCTGCTCGCGCAGCACGCGGGCGGCAGCAACGGATACCGTCAGGATAGCCGGCTGCGTGTTCTCGGTCAGCTTGAGTTGCTCTTCGGGGCCTTCCCAGCACAGTTGCGACAGTTTGAATCCGAGCGCGGCATCGGCCTCTTCAAAGGTTTGGCGCGCGACCGGATACCTGTCCGCCAGTTCGCGGCCCATGCCGGCCTGCTGCGAGCCTTGTCCGGGAAACAGAAACGCTACGTTCATTACGGCCTCTTTCAGTCGTTAGTCGTTAGTCGTTCGCTAAAGCTTGTGGACGTTGCGTGCTAACGACTAACGACCAAGGGCCAACGACGTTCATCAGCGTAATCAGCGGCCAAAACAAACGACCTTACTCGGCCAAGTGCGAGTGTTCGCGGGCGGAGTGCTGCTCGTGCTGGTCCGTGCGCGTCAGGGCCAAGTGGCGCTCGATCTTGTGCACGATGCCGGTGCGGGCGATTTCCCCGGCCACGCGAATCGCGTTCTTAATGGCGTTGGAATTCGACGAGCCGTGGGCGACAATGGCAACGCCCTTAACCCCTAGCAGCGGTGCGCCCCCGTACTCCGAGTAGTCGAGCCGCTTCTTGAAATCCTCGAAGGCCCGCCGCGCCAACAGATATCCGAACTGGCGGGTGATGGTGGATTGGAGGGTTTCCTTCAAGATGGAGCGTGCGGTCTGCACCAGGCCTTCGGAAACCTTCAGCGCGACGTTGCCGGTGAAACCGTCGCAGACGATCACCTCCACGTTGCCGTTGTAGAGATCGCGTCCCTCGACGTTGCCAATGAAGTGCAAGGGTAGTTGCTTCAGTTGGGCGAAGGAGGTGCGGGTGAGTTCATTGCCCTTGGATTCTTCTTCGCCGATGGAAAGGATGCCGACGCGCGGCCGATCCACGCCGAAGACGGCCCGGTAGTAAATGTCGCCCATGATGGCGAACTGTTCCAGGTTCTGCGGCTTGACATCGACATTGGCGCCCACGTCGAGCATCAGCGTCGGGGAGCCATTCGCGGTGGGAAAGACAGCGGCCAGTGCGGGACGGTCCACCCCGGGGATGGTGCCCAGCACCATCTTAGCGGTGGCCATGGCGGCGCCGGTGTTGCCGGCGCTGACAAAGCCGGAGGCGCGGCCCTCGCGCACCAGGCGCAGGCCCACGCGCATGGAAGAGTCGCGTTTGCTACGCACGGCTTGCGCCGCCTTCTCCTCCATGCCGATCACTTGCGGGGCATGCACGATTTCGATGGGCAGCATGGAAGCGCCGGTGTGCTCCGCCAGCTCGTCCTGCAGCTCTTCCTTGCGTCCGACCAGCAGGATCTCCACCCCGTATTGGCGGGCGGCGAGGATTGCGCCTTCGATTTCTGGTTTCGGCGCTCGATCCGAACCCATCGCATCGAGGGCAATAACGGTACGCATGCGCCCTGGACCCGCCTTAGCTTTCGGTCTCGACCGCGATCACTTCGCGGTCCTTGTAATGGCCGCACTTGGGACAAACGCGATGCGGCATCTTGCGCTCGTGACAGTTCGGGCACTCGGAGAGCGAGTGCGCGCTCAGGTGGTCGTGTGAGCGGCGGATGGCGGTGCGCCGTGTGGAATGCCGCCGTTTTGGATTTGCCATGGAAAAACCTCGTGATTCTCGTTTGCCTTCGCTAAAACCTGCCACAGAGTCACAGAGACACAGAGAATGCAGTTTCTAGTTCCGGTTTCTAATTTCGTAAAACCAATCTCGCTCGATGCTTCGTCCTGGACCTTCTGGTACTTGTTCCTCTGTGGCTCGGTGTCTCTGTGGCGGGTTTTAGCCTGCCGTGCCCAGCGGACTCAGCCTTCCAGCTTGTCCCGGATCTCGTTCAGCGAGCCCCAACGCGCCTCGGCGTGCGGAACGCAGGAGCACGATTCGAAGTTGAGGTTCTTGCCGCACTGCGGGCATAATCCCTTGCAGTCTTCGCGGCAAACGGTTTTCAGGGGCATGGCCAGCAGGAGTTGCTCGCGCAACACGTCCTCCAGCAGCAGACCCTCTCCCGTGTAGTAACCGATCTCGGCCTCGGCGTCGCTCACCGAGCGTTCGGCCCGGCCGGCGTCAGCGCCTTGAGGGCGATAGAGCAGGTCGAAGCTCCGGGCCACCTCTTGCGTGACTGGTTCCAGACAACGCGCGCAGCTCATTTCCAGGCGGGTGGCAAAGTCGCCAGTCAGGCGAATGTCTTCGATACTCTGGCGCCGGCCCATATGCTCGCGCAGCAACTCCGCGCGCCCGCCGCAGGTCAGAAGCGTCTGTTGATGTAACTCCTGCCCCAGGTCGATTGCCCCAGGTTGGAATACCTCGTCAAAGTCCAGCGGACGAAGTTCCAGATCTTGCACTTTGATCAACATCGAAGAGACCGCACCGCCCCCCACACCGTTGTAGGCCGTTTGCCCTGCTTGCCGTCTTCGGACGCAAGACTAGCAACAAGAAACGCGCTAGGGCAAAGCTCAAGAATACGGGGGGCCTCCGGCACTGTCAAGGAACAGGTGCCCGGGAGGAGGACCACACCCATTCCTTTCAGCATGAACAACCTCCAGGGTGAACGTTCCAGATTTCGTCATTGTCAAAAACCGAAGCGGCAGCCAATTCCAGGGCAGTGCGCCCAGGAGTATTGCTGATAAAGGCTGTCATCCTCAGCGAGCCCGGGTTTGCCGGGCAAGTCGAAAGCCTGCCCTGAGCGAAGCCGAAGGGGACCTCGCGTTCCCGCTTACTAGAACGGATTTTTGGGCTTTTCCCGGGCGTAGCGGTCCATCTGCGCCGTCCAATTCAGGTACCGGACTAATTCGTGGCGCTGGCGGAAAAGAAATCCCCAGAACTCGAGGAATCCGATCTGGTCCATCTTGACGCCGCAGTAGGTCTCGATTCGCCAGCGCAAATACGGACTTCGCCAGGGTGCGAGGCGATAGCCCCGGGTGGAGTTCCAGAGAAACTTGATTAGGTTGAGCATCCGTTGCGTTTCCCGTTCTCCGTTTGCCGTACCCCGTTTGCCCAACCTTGGCGGGCAGGCGACAGAATCACAGAAAAAAGCCAATGAGAACCGCTGCGGTTTTCCTCTGCGTTCTCCGCGTCCTCGGCGGTGAAAAGGTTCTTCACGACGTCCGATGCTCTATTTTCCGGCCGCCTCGGCCTGATCGGGTGTCCAGCGCAGCACCGGCTTTCGGGCAGCAGCGACCTCGTCCAGGCGCGAGATGCGCGTGGTGTGCGGCGCATGGAGCACGGTTTGCGGCTCGTTCTCGCATTCTTCCGCGATGGCCTTCATTGCCTCGATGAACAGGTCGAGCTCTTCCTTCGACTCGCTCTCGGTGGGCTCGATCATCAGCGCGCCAGGCACGATCATCGGAAACGACACCGTATACGGGTGGAAACCATAGTCGATGAGCCGCTTGGCGATGTCACCGGTCCTCACTCCATGGGCCAACTGCAGGCGGTCGCTGAAAACAACTTCATGCAGCGTCGGCGTCTTGTAGGGCAGCTCGTAAATGCCTTCCAGCTTCTTGCGGATGTAGTTGGCGTTGAGCACCGCGTCTTCCGTGGTCTGCTTCAGGCCGTCGGGGCCGTTGGCATAGATGTACGCCAGCGCGCGCACCAGCATGCCGAAGTTGCCATAGAAGGCCCGCACCCGGCCGATCGACTGCGGCCGGTTGTAGTCGAGGCCAAGTGTCTTGTCAGCGTTGGTTGTGAGGATCGGCACCGGCAGAAACGGCTCCAGGACTTTCTTACACGCCACCGGCCCCGAGCCCGGACCGCCGCCGCCGTGCGGCGTGGAGAACGTCTTATGCAGGTTCAGGTGCATGACGTCCACGCCGTTGTCGCCGGGGCGCGTGATACCGACCAGCGCGTTCATATTCGCGCCGTCCATGTAAAGCAGCGCGCCTTTCGCGTGCAGGATCTCCGCAATCTCCTGGATATTGGCTTCGTACACGCCGATCGTGCTGGGATTGGTGAGCATCAGGGCGGCAACGTCTTCGTTCACCTGTGCGCGTAGTGCGTCGAGGTCCACCCTGCCTTCTGCATTCGACTTCAGGTTCTCGACCTGGTAGCCCGCGATGGCCGCGGTGGCCGGATTTGTGCCATGCGCCGAATCCGGGATCAGGATCTTTTTGCGCGGGTTCCCCTGCGACTCCAGATACGCGCGGACCAGCAGGATGCCGGTCAGTTCTCCGTGCGCGCCGGCCGCGGGCTGAAGCGTAATCGCGTCCATGCCGGTGATCTCGCACAGCGCCCGCGACAACGATTGCATGATCCGCAGCGTGCCTTGTGAAATCTTCTCCGGCTGGTAGGGATGGGCGTTGGCCAGCTCGCGCAGCCGCGCCACGAACTCGTTCACCCGCGGGTTGTACTTCATGGTGCAGGAGCCCAGCGGGTACATGCCGGTGTCAACGCCATAGTTCCAGGTCGAAAGCCGAGTGAAGTGGCGGACGATCTCGATCTCGCTCACCTCCGGCATATTGCCGAGGTCCTGGCGCGCCAGGTTGCCGAGCAGCTTTGCAGGATCAACCTCCGGCACGTCATTCGGCGGCAGCTTGTAGGCTTTCTTCCCGGGCGACGAGTGCTCGAAAATCAAGTCTTCGTTTCGATTGACCTGGGTGCTGGCCGTTTTCGTGCTCATAGGGTCACCGCCTGCGCCGCGGTGTCAATCGCTTCGCGGCTGACCATTTCCGTGCAGCACCACAGCGAAGCATTCCCCAACTCGGGATAGAACTTCTTCAGCGTCGGCAGGCCTCCGAGGATATGCTGCCGGAGCAGCCGTTCGTTGATGGCGTAGGGATTTTCTTCCGTCTGCACCACAAATTCGTTAAAGCGCGGCGCTCCCGGGAACAGCACCCTCGCCCTCTTGCCGAACTGCTCGACCGCGTAGGCGGTCTTCGCCAGGTTGCGCGTGGCCAGTTCCTTCAAGCCTTCGCGTCCGTAGACGGTCATATAGATATTCGTCATCAGCCCAATCAGGGCTTGGTTTGTGCAGATGTTCGAAGTCGCCTTCTCGCGGCGTATGTGCTGCTCGCGCGTGGCGAGCGTCAGCACAAAGCCGCGCCTTCCTTGCTTGTCCCGGGCCTCACCGACCAGACGCCCCGGTAGCTGGCGCACGAATTTGTCCTTGCTGGCGACCACCCCGGCATAAGGACCGCCGTAGCTCAGGGGCACGCCGAACGATTGCAGTTCGAGCGCGATGATGTCGGCCTCGGCGGGCGGCTTCACAATGCCCAGCGACAGCGCCTCAGACACCGAAACCACCAGCAGCGCGCCCTTCTTGTGCGCGATCTCCGCCAACGCGGCAACATCCTCCAGCGTGCCGAAGAAGTTCGGCGACTGGATGAGCACACAGGCCGTGCTCTCGGTAATGGCCTGATCCAGCGCGGCGAGGTTAACCCGGCCATCGTCGCCGAAGCCGACTTCGGCGATCGGCATCTGCTGATTCTTGGCGTAGCAGCTTAGCACCTCGCGATACTCGGGATGCACGCTGCGCGCCACCACCACGCCGTTACGGCCATTCACGCGATGCGCCATCAGCACGGCTTCGGTGGTCGCGGTGGAACCGTCGTACATCGAGGCGTTGGCCACGTCCATGCCGGTGAGCTCGCAGATCATCGACTGAAACTCGAAGATGGCCTGCAGCGTGCCCTGCGAGATCTCCGCCTGATAGGGTGTGTAGGCGGTGAACCACTCGCCGCGCGAGATGAGCGCGTCGATGACTACCGGCCGGTAATGGTGATAGGCGCCCGCGCCAAGAAACAGCGTGTAATGATTGCCATTTTCCTGCGCGCGCTTGCGGAACCAATCGATGATCTCCTGCTCCGACATCTGCGGCGGCAGGTCCAGTGGGCGATTCAGGCGGGCGTTGGCTGGGATGGGGGCAAACAGCTCGTCCACCGAGCGAATGCCGATCTCGCGCAGCATCCGCTCGCGGTCGGAGGGCGATTTGGGAAGATAGCGCATGGTCGTGTGGATAACTGTTGTCATTCCGAGCGAAGCGAGGAATCGCTATCACGGCTAGCAACCAAAGGGATTCCTCGCTTCGCTCGGAATGACAAATGGGTCTAGCAGAGGCTAGTGTCCCTCTTCTTGCAGAAGCTTCTCATATTCTTCGGCAGAGAGCAGACCCGAGGGTGCGCCGTTGATCTTCACCTTCGCAATCCAGGCAGAGTGCGCGTCGCTGTTGATCTTTTCGGGAGAGCTGGTCAATTCCTCATTGACCGCGATCACCGTGCCGGAAACCGGCGAAAACACGTCGCTGACCGCCTTTACCGACTCCACCGTGCCCAGGCTCTTGCCCGCCTCCAGTCGAGCGCCCACTTTGGGCAGTTCAACAAAGACAATGTCGCCCAGCGATTCCTGGGCATGCTCCGTGATGCCGATGGTGCCGGTGTCGCCATCGATCGCGAGCCACTCGTGCTCTTTCGTGTATTGCCGGTCGTTCGGATAGGGCATCGTTCTTCTCTCTTGTCGCTCGTTGTGCTGTGTAGCGCCGGCGTCTCGCCGGCGGGCCTCGTCAACTTTGCGTCGTGGTGCTGCAAACGGAACCCGCCGGCGAGACGCCGGCGCTACAACTCAACTCTTCTTCGGCCGTTTATAGAACGGCGTGGGCACCACCTTCGCCTTTACCCCCTGGCCGCGGATCTCGACCCACACTTCCGTATCGAGCGCGCTGTGGTCGGGGGGCACATAGGCCAGAGCGATGTTCTTCTTTATGAACGGCGCGTAGGATCCGCTGGTCACATAGCCGATCTCCTTACCGGCCTGGTCCCAGATCTTGTAGCCATCGCGGGCGATGCCGCGTTCGATCATCTCCAGGCCCACCAGCGTACGCGTTACACCGCTTTCTTTGGCGTGAACCAGCGCGGCCTGGCCGATGAAACCCTGCTTGTCGATTTTGCAGAAGCGGTCGAGGCCCGCTTCCCACACGTTGATGTCCTGCGAGATTTCATGGCCGTAGAGCGGCAGTTTGCCCTCCAGGCGCAGCGTATTGCGGGCACCCAGCCCACACGGCGTGATCCCGAACTCCCGGCCCGCTTCGAGCACTTCATTCCAGACCCGGGCACTGGTTGCCTCGTCCGCCGGCACATAGATCTCGAAGCCATCTTCCGCGGTGTAGCCGGTGCGGGCAATCATCGTCTTGGGCAGCCCGCACACGGTGCCGTGCGTGAGCCAGTAGAACTTCACCTTGGAGAGATCGGCGTCGGTCAGCTTCTGCAGCGTATCCACGCCACGCGGACCTTGGATGGCGATCTGCGTGAAATCATCGCTGAGGTTGGCGACCTCGCAATCGTACTGGCAGGTGTTCTGGCGGACCCAGTTGAAGTCCTTTTCGCGGGTGCCGGCATTGATCACCAGCAGGTAGTCGTTCTCGGCAAGCTTATGGACGATAACGTCATCCACGAACGTGCCCTGAGGGTACAGCAGGGCCGAATACTGGCACTGTCCGACCGCCAGTTTGGAGGCGTCGTTCATGGTGATGCGTTGAACCGCGTCCAGCGCCTGCGGGCCGCGCAGCCGGATGTCGCCCATATGGCTGACGTCAAAGATGCCAACGCTCGTGCGCACCGCATTGTGCTCGGCGATGAGTCCGCCGGTCGGGGGCCCCGGCACGCGCCGGTTTTGCGCTTGCTGGGGTGCATATTCCACCGGCATGTCCCAGCCGTTGAACTCCACCATCTTGGCCCCCATGGCCCGGTGCACCGCGTTGAGCGCGGTTTTGCGGACGGTGGGCGCGGTGTCAACCTCGCCTGCGTGTAACAAGTCCAATCTCCCTTGTCCGCACTCTTCTGAGTGACGAAACACCTACGCTAACACGCGGCAAAATGCAGGGTCAAAATTGGTTTTTGAGCTTCCCGCTCTCCGCTCCCGTTCTCCGTTCCCCAACAGCTAGGCGGCAAGTGCGGGCGCTGCGGTTTGCTGGCATAGAAACTGCGGTGCCAACGAGAAATGGAGAACCAAAAAGGGAAAACGGAGAACGGCCGATGGCGTGGCAGAAGATGACGCTTGAGAGGTGGCCCGCTTAGATTCTAGACTAGGAACGTTATATTGCCTATTCGTGACGCACTCATCCTCCCCCGGCGGGCGTGGTTGCCGGTAGCGAAAGCGCAAGGGTCCATGTCAAAGAAAATTTTGCTCTGCGTCGATGACGAAACCAACGGTTTGGTCATCCGCAAGCTGATGCTGGAACGAAGCGGTTACGAAGTGCTGACCGCGGATTCCGGAGAGGCAGGACTGGACATCTTCCAGAGTCACTCCATCAACGGAGTGGTACTCGATTATTTCATGCCCGGCATGCATGGCGGCGAGGTTGCGGCGCGCATGAAAAAGCTCAAGCCGGGCGTCCCCATCCTGTTACTGTCGGCGTACGTTACCCTGCCGGAAGACTCGCGGCAGCACTTTGATGCTTGCCTTCCCAAGGGACAATCCCCCAAACTATTGCTGGACATGATCGCGGAACTGGTACAAGAACCATGACCTTCACTCGTGAGTACCACTGCCTGCAATGCGAAAAACGCGAGCAGGAGTGCGGCTGTGACCGCTATTGCTGCCTCTGCCAAGGCAGTACCGATGTGCGCCTGTGCGAAGACAGCCTCTACTACTGTGAAGACTGTCGCGAGGCATGCGACCTGCACGCGCAATCGACTCCCGCCCGTTAGCCGTCAGCCGTCGGCTTTCACCCATCTCCACCAACAAGGCAAAGCGGCTTTGAAGATCGCTGACGGCTTAAGCAAAAAGGCCTCCTGCCATCAGGAGGCCTAGAATTAAGAGTGAATTTGTCGTGCCGTTATTGCGGGTTGACGTTCGTTGACGGCTGCTCGTTGTTGTTATTGATGCTGGAAGGCGCCGCTTGCTGAGCCGGAGGCTGAGCCGTGGCGCCGCTCATGCCGCCCTGATTGGCCGGGGCGGCGTTGGCCGGCGCAACCATCGGAGCGGTGTTAGCGCTGCCGCTGGCGGTTTGTGCCAAGTCGCCAAGTCCGTTCTTCAGCAGGCTGACTTCCACTCGGCCGCCGGTGGTGCGGCGCGCGGTAGTGCCGGTGGTCGTGGCCGCCTTCGGAGTCGCGTTGCCCATACCCATCAGGTAGATGCGATAGACCGGGATGTCATGGTTCAAGACCAGGTAGCGGACCACCGATTGGGCCATCCGCTGCGAGTTGTCCATGGCGGTTTGTCCGCGACCGGCGGAGAAGCCCTGGACCTCGACGATGTAGCCCTTCTGGCCTTTTACCGATTCCGCCACTTCATCCAGCGCGTCCTTGGCTTTCTTGCTCAGCACGGCCTGTCCCGGACGGAAGTGCAGGTCGGCCTGGGTTACCGGCTGATACTGGTCGATGTTGCCCACCACCGTCTGCACGCTGGTCAGGCGGGTCGTGGCGTCTTGCGCGGTCTGTTGAGCCTGTTGGGCGCGGTTGCCGGCGTCGATCGCGTGCTGGTCGGCCAGGGTCGCCTTGGACGAGGCCATCTGGATTCCCTGCTGTGCGCGCGCGTCCACGTCCTTGATGGAGTTCGTGTTGGCGGCGGTCAGCTCATCGAGTTCGTTGACCCGGTCGCGGATCGGCTGCATCTGCCGCTGCACGTACTTCTTGCGGGCGAAGGGATTCGCCTTGCCCCAGAAGCCCTCGTGCCGCTCGTAGGTGAGCGGGTCCTTGCCACTGGCAAGCTGGGCGGATCCGGCTTGGGGCGCGGCATTCGCACTCTGGGCTGACGTGGATTGCTGGTCGGAACTTTGGGTCGCTACGGGCTGATTCTGCTGGTCTGTCGAGGTGGACTGTTGCGCCATCATGGGCACGGCCAAGCTGGCAGCGAGCGGCAGAACCATCAGGAAATTCTTCTTCATTGCTAATAACCCTCCGAACTGGGGGAACTTCGGTATTGAGGAGCTTCGGTGGCCCCGGTACTGATTTCCAACAAGACTTGATGCTGTCGGAAAGTCCGCCGCCGCCTACATCCCTGTTGTGCTCCGTTACTCTTGTTTACAACTGAAGGGCCAAACTTATGGTCTGCGAAACACCCCTAAGTCGTTGATTCCACGACGAGGGGGGATTCGGCAGCCAGCGGCTGCCGGGTAGGAAAGCCCAGCACAAGGTAATTTTGGGACGTTTTCCGTTCCCCGTTCCCCGTTGTTCGGGCCCATGGGAAACAGAGAACGTGGAACGGAGAACGATTCTCACCCGCTACACAGGCGCTTGTAGTGTGCCAGGATGAAGTGATCCGTCATACCTGCGATGTAATCACAGACCACGCGCGGCAGGGATTCCTGTTCCGCCTTTTCCCGGTAGCTGCGTGGCAGGTCTGCTGCGTGAGCCGTCCAGTGCTCGAACAGGGAGCTCACCACACGCTCGGCGTGCTCCTTCTCCGGACGGAGTTCGGCGCTGGAATACAGGTGTTGATAGAGGAATGCCTTGGCTTCCGCTCGTTCGGCATCGAGTTCATGGCTGAAGGTGGCCAGCCGCTCCGGGCAGAGGCGCACGTCCGCCAGGGTTTCGACACCCGCCTCGCGCACGCGCCGCAGGGTGTTCTCGAGGAGGTCGGTCACCATGCGATCGAGCATGCGCTTGAGGGCCTCGTTGAACTTGAGCTTGCGCGGGGCGGCGGGCCAGCGAGCCTCCACTTCGCGGTAGAAGCGGTCGAAAATCCGCACCCCGGAGCGAATCTGGTCTACGCCGAGGATGCGGGCCTCGTAGCCGTCGTCAAGATCGGCGGTGTTGTAGGCGATCTCGTCGGTGAGGTCGATCAGTTGCGCCTCCAGCGGCGGCCGCTGCTCCAGCTTGTACTCGCCCAGCTCGGGATGCTCGTCGGCCCGGTAATCGCGCGAGTGCTTGATGATGCCCTCGCGCGTCTCAAAGGTCAGGTTCAAGCCGCGGAAGGGTATGTAGCGCTGTTCAAGGTCCTCCACGATCCGCAGGGCGTGCAGGTTGTGGTCGAACGAGCTACCGTGCGCCCGCATGGCAGTGTCGAGCGCCTTTTCCCCGGCGTGGCCGAAGGGCGGATGGCCGAGGTCGTGCACCAGCGCCAGGGTCTCGACCAGATCAACGTTCAAGGCAAGCTGTGCCGCAATGGTGCGCGAGATCTGCGCGACTTCGATGGTATGGGTCAACCGGTTGCGGAAGTGGTCCGAGAAGCGGCGGGTGAAGACCTGCGTCTTGTTTTCCAGGCGGCGGAAGGCGCGGGCGTGGATCACGCGGTCGCGGTCGCGCTGGAAGGGATTGCGATACGAATGCGTCGGCTCCGCGTGACGCCGTCCCAGCGAGTCCTCCACGCGCACCGCATACGAGGCCAGCATGGGGGTCAGTATATCGGGTTACTAGCTGAGTACCAGCTTGGAAACATCAACCTTGGCTTTTGGGAATTTCAAATCCATCGCCTCCATGGTCTCCACAATGATGCGCGAGACCGCGAGGTTTCTGAACCACTTGTGATTGGCTGGAATGAGGAACCATGGAGCGTGATGCGTGCTGCAGCGATGCAGCGCATCCTCGTACGCAGTCATATAGTCATCCCAATAGGCTCTCTCCGCGATATCCGCAGGCGAGATCTTCCACCGCTTCTTGGGGTCGTCAATCCTCTCCTGCAGCCGCTTCCGTTGCTCATCCTTGCTGATGTGAAGGAAGAATTTCAGAATCATCACGCCGTTATCCGCCAGCAATTTCTCGAAGGTGTTGATTTGGTTGTATGCCGCCGACCACTTCTCCTTGGCGGCCAGCTTGTGAACGCGAACCACCAAGACCTGTTCATAGTGCGAGCGGTTGAAAATCCCGATTTCGCCTCTGGCGGGCAGAGCTCGGTGATAGCGCCACAAGAAATCATGGCGCTCCTCTTCCGTCGACGGCACTTTGAAGGAAACCACCCTGCATCCCTGGGGATTCACCCCGGCCATGACATGGCGTATGGTACCGTCCTTGCCGCCGGCATCCATCGCCTGCAGCACGACCAGCAGGGCGCGCTTGTCCTCCGCATACAGGACATATTGAAGCTCATCCATCCGCGCAATGCTCTTTGCGGTTTCCTCTTGAGTGGCATCGTCCTTCTGAAACCCGAAGGTGTTGTCGGCGTCGGAGTCCTTCAGACGGACCTTTTCGCCGGGGCGAACCAGTAACTTGCTTCGGAAATCCAAAGGTACTCTCCTGCATCAAGTCGTGAGAGGCGTTGCTCTCAATAGCCAAAGCAAGGGCGCCAGGCCCAACACGGTCAAGGCGGCCAGCAAACACAGACTCTGGAACCCGGTTTGCCGATCGGCAAAGCTGCGGGCGTAAATCCCCTTGGCCAAATTATTGCTGGCAGCAGCCAGCACAATGCTGGCGGCACCCACCAATAACGGCGTGTTGCCCTGAGTCACCCCCAAGATGAAGGGATCCACGTCAGCCACCCCCATGAGGGCAGCGAGTCCATACATGCCCTTGTTTCCCCAATAGGCCACCGCCAAACGAGTCAGCACCAGCATGGCTAGAAAGATCGCCGCGAACAGCAAGGCAGTACGGAGCTCCAGGGGGTTTTTCGGTTGAAACTCCCGCCGGACCTTGGTTGAAGCCTGGTCGGGAATGCGCGACCACAACCAACCGGAAACGATCGCCAAGGCTGCCAGCAGGATAAAGGGCAGCCCCAGCATCCGCGCCAACCCGCGATTGAAAAGGGCCAGCAGCAGAGTCAAGCGTAAATACATCATTCCGGAGGCTATGAGGATTCCCCCCGAGAACAGGTGGGCTTGTTTTTCCTGCGCGGCCCGTTTGGCCAAAGCCACGGTGGTCACGGTTGAGGAATAGGCGCCACCCAGCACCGCGGAAATTACGATTCCGCCTCTGTCCTTGGTGACGCGGAGGAGAAGGTAACTGCCATACGAAACCCCGCTGACGGCAACTACCACCAGCCAGGTCTTGAAGGGATTGATCTGAAATTGAGTAAAGTTCTGGTGCGGCACGACCGGCAGGATCACCGCAGTGAGCAACAGAAATTTTGTGAAGGTAAAAATTTCTTCCGGAGCGATGCGACGGCTCAACCCTTCCAGGGTTTCTTTCAGCTCCAGCAGAAACATGCTGATAACCGCGAGCGTGGTGGCGATCCAAAAATAGCCATGGTAAACCAGCGCGCCGAGCAAATAGGTGGCGAGGGCGGAAACCTCGGAAGTGGCTCCCGCGGCGTTCTCGGTCGCAAGCTTATGGAGATAGGAAACCAGCAAGAGGGCGCCGATCACCGCAAACCCGATGGCCGGCAAAAGCAGTTGATCCCCCGACAGCAAAGCCATCGCGTAACCGATCAATCCGATCAGGGGAAAGGTTCGCACTCCGCCGAAGGAATAATGCTCCTGGCCAGCCTTATGTTCCTCCCGCTCTAGTCCGATCAGAAAAGAGAGCGCCAGGACCAGAAGGATCTTGGCTCCTTCGGCCGGGAAGAATTGAATTAGATCCTTCGGCATGCTCAGCACCTCCGGCATGGAGGGAGTTTACGACTAATGAAGGGGATCCACGAGTGCCCAACAATATCCCTGTGCCCATCGTTGCTGGCATGCGCGAAAAAGACGCAAGGTCCTTCGAGGCGCGAAAGTCATCCCACGTCTGCCAAAACCGGGCAGATGTGGGGCACCCTCCGATTTTCACCTTGATCGTGGGCCGAAGGTCCATGTGCCACTCGGGATGACAATTCCATCAGAGGCCCTCCAACCACCGAAAAAGCAGAAAATCCCACCGCGACCAGCTGCTTGAAATATAATTTCAGCAAATCTGTTTCAGGATGGCTTCAGCCGGTGTCTCCAGACGCGCTGTAGCGTCTCGGATCAAAGATCGAAGATCGAAGTGTTCTCCCCGTCGATGCGGAAAGGATTCCTTCATGAGCACAGGTGTACGGAAGGCGAAAGTGGAAATGCTGCGCACGTTGCCGGGCGATGACGTCCGGCAGATCATGTGGCGCTTCACCGACCGCTACGAGTTGCAGATGCTAGTGCAGTCCGCGCGCGAAGTGGCGCGTGGCACGGTGGCCCATTTGGTGGCTCAGGGGGCGCGCAATTCGCATGACTGGACACCGGAGAAGGCCGTCCTGCTCGACGCTTATGACAAATCGGGAATCACTGCTGTGTTCATGGAGCCGGAAGAGGGCGGCTTCATTGCCGGCCCCAAGAATCTGGCGCTGGCGCTGGTGGCATTTGAATTGGCGTGGGTCGATGGCGGCGCCGCTACCGGCAGCCTGGCCGGCTGCCTGGCGCTCTCCCCGATTCACGAGCGCGGCACGCCGGAGCAGCGTCAGCGGTACATGAGTCTGGCGGCGCCGCCCCAAGCCGGCGAAGACCGCAAACCGTGGCGCGGCTCCTTTGCGCTGACCGAACCCATTCCCTACGTGGGCGTCGATGCCAGCATGCTGGGCGGCAAGGTGCGCGTGGTCGAATGGAACGAGGGGCAAGAACCCATCCTGCAGGTCGAGAAGCGTGGCCGGTTCATCACCAACATGGGTTTTGCCAACTTTGTGACCGCTGCCGTCGATTCCGGCGATGAGCGCATCAAGGGCAGTTGCATGGTCATCCTGGAAGAAGGCGATCCGGGAACTTACGACCGCGGCACGCCCACCCGCAAGCTCGTCCATCAGCTCTCCTCGACCAGCGACCCGGTTTTCAATCTGAAGATTCCAGCCAGCCGCATCGTCGGCGGTTACGAGATCAAGGACGGCGCGATCGTGCCGAACTTCGATCACGGCGAAGTGATCGAAGCTGTCTTCCGCCGCACCCGTGTGACCGTGGGCCTGATGACCTCTGCCAAGCTGCTGTCGGCGATCGAGCCGGTTATTCGCTATCAACGCGGCCGCTTCCGCGGCGCCGAGCAGATCCAACCTGGTTCGCCGCGCTATGAGCTGGGCCTGCAACAACGGCAGGACGCCTTGCACCGCTTAATCCAGGTCTGGGCCTCCGGCGAAGCGGGCGCGTCGCTGGGCTTTGCCACCGCGCGGCTCTTCGACCAGCTCGATCCCATGGAACGTCAGAAGGATGAAATTTTCAAGGAGCGGGGGATCACCGGCCGGGCGCAGATCAAGGCTTACAAAGCCATCACCCAGGACGCGCTGCAGTTCCTTGCCCTCGGCGCGCAGCCGGAGAGCAAACGCGATCCGCAGAAGTACGAAACCTTGCAAAACGACCAGCTCGTGCAATTCATGCTGCTGGATAGCGTCGGCAACGTGCTGTGCCCGGCGGCCAAGCTGTGGAACACCGGCGTCGGCGCCACCGTGATGCGCGATGCAGTTAGCTTGATGGGCGGATACGGCATCACCGAGGACTGCCCGGGCTTCCTCGGCCACAAGTGGATGGACGCGCAACTGGAGGCGACGTACGAGGGACCAGAGGCGGTGCAGCGCCGCAATCTTACCGTCACCATGACGAATGAGCTGTTCCTGGCGCAATACACACAGTGGATTGCGGAAATGCGCGCAATTGCCTCGCGCCGTCCCGGCACCGGCGCCTGCACCTTGGCCACGGCGATGAAGCTATGGCTGTGGACATACCACCATTTGCAGACGGCCACGGACGCCAGCGGGGCCAAGCTCTACCACGGCCAGCGCCAGGGCGTGACTTTTCCCTTAGCGGATGCTCTTTGCTGGACGCTCTCGGCGCGGCATTTCATCCTCGACGTGCTCGAACTCGAAGCTAAAGGACCGGAGAATCCGGTGGTCGCCGAGGGCCTTGAGGGCACCTTGCAGTTCTACCGCGACCTCTGTCACGTGCAGGCGGCGCGCTCGGCCGGCGAGGTGGGCCGCATCTGCGCCGAACTGGTGTATGGCTATCGCCGCCATCCCGCTTGGGACGAGGAAGGCTATGCCGGCTGTTTCCAAACGGAAGAGTTGGACGCCCTGGAAGGCATCCTGCCCGGCATTGCCAGTTGCGCGCCCGATGCGGTGGACGCCTTGGGCAACCATCCCAAGAAAGCGGGTCCGTGCGCCAGCATCGCAGGCTTGCAGGAGTTCGTCCTGCTGCGCAGCAAACTGGATAGCTGCCTGACCGGCTCGCAGTTGGCCAAGGACCGCGCCGCCGAGGCCGTAGCCCAGGTCATGATTCCGGAAGCGCTGGATTATCCGAGATAGCTATCAGCTATCAGCCGTCGCTATTCGTTGAATCGTGAACCGTTTGAAATTGTCATCCTGAGCGCAGCGAAGGATCTATGTATTTTCTTGGCTGGCGTAAGCGGAAAGCATAGATTCTTCGCCTCCGCTTCGCTCCGGCTCAGAATGACACCCGTGGAAGTAACATGGATTTTGCTGAACAACAGGAACCTCAGGTAGAACGGCAGAGCATGGACGTGGACATCGCCTGCGTGGGCTTTGGCCCGGCGATGGGCGGCTTCCTCACCACTTTGTCGCGCGCTTTGATGCACGAGGACGGCACACCGGCCGTCGATAGCTGCGTTGCGCCGGGCATGCCGCCCCAGGTGATCTGCTACGAACGCGCGGATGACATCGGCTTCGGTGTCAGCGGCGTGGTCACGCGCGCGCGTGGCATACGCGCCAGTTTCCCCGGGCTTGACCCAGCGCAGATTCCCATGGCGGCGCCGGTCACGACGGAGAAGGTGCTCTATCTGCTCGATCCCATCGGAGCCAGCCGTCGCTCTCTGACGCTCCGCATTGGCGACCAACTCCTGCGCGCGCTGGGCATGGCGAAGCAACATGCGTATGAGCTTCCTTACGCGCCGGAGTTCCTGCACAAGAAGGATGGAATGCTTCTGTCCATTGGCCAGTTCAACCAGTGGGTGGGATCGCAACTCATAGCCAGCGGCGCGGTGCAGATTTGGCCCGGCACGCCGGTCGCCGAACCGCTGATCGAAGGCGATCGCGTTCTGGGTGTGCGACTGATCGACCAGGGAGTAGATAGAAAAGGGCAGCCTGACATGGGTTTCATGCCTGGCATGGACATTCGCGCGGCGCTCACGGTGGTAGGGGATGGACCGGTGGGTCCGATCGGCCGACAGCTCGACGAAAAGTTCGGCATGCCGGAAGGCCATGAGCGGCACGACTGGGCGGTAGGCATGAAGTTCGTAGTCGATCTGCGCGAGGACTGCGGCCTGGAGCCGGGCACGGTGTTGCACACCTTCGGCTATCCCGAGCCGGAGATCTTTGGCTTCCTGTATGTGCATCCGGAGCGGGTCGCCTCGGTCGGCATTTTCGTCCCCACGTGGTTCGACAGCCCGGTGCGCACCGCCTATCGTTATCTGCAGCACTACGTCCTGCACCCATATCTGTGGCGCTATCTTAAAGGCGCGACCCTGCGCTCCTGGGGAGCGAAGTCGTTGCAGGAATCGGGCAAGCGGGGCGAGCCACACTTGGTGGGCAATGGCTATGCCCGCATTGGGGAAGGGTCCGGCACGACCAACGTTCTGACCGGCTCCGGGGTGGACGAGGCCTGGACCACCGGCGCGCAACTGGCTGAGGGCGTGCTTGAGCTAATGAAGGAAGGCAAGCCCTTCACCCGCGAAAATCTGGCGAGCGCCTACCTGCGCCGCCGCCGGGCGAGTTGGGTGGAGGAGGAGGGCCGCGTAGCCGAGAAGGCGCGCGATGGCTTCCAAAAGGGCGTTGTGACGGGGCTGATCGGCATGGCCGTCGCGGCGTTCAGTAAGGGGCGTCTGTCCGCGCCGGGTACGCCGGTCCCGCCGCAGGACCGCTTGCGTCCGCCTCAGCAATACTATGCGGGCAAGGTGTCCGCAACTGATATTGAACATCTGCGTGCCGAGTGCAAGGCGAACAATACGTCGCTTCACGATGCGATCATGGATCGCTGCGGCTGGCCCGCCATTCCGCTGGATGGCAAGCTGCTCGTCTCGCATCAAGATGCTCTGCTGCTGGGCGGCAAAGTGCAGGCGGCGGCAGGTTACGCGGACCATGTGGTGTTTGTGTACCCGCACCTCTGCGAGCAGTGCGGGACCAAACTGTGCATCGAGATCTGCTCCGGACAGGCGATTACGCCGGGAGAAAACGGCGTGCCGGACTTCGACCGCGAAAAATGCGTGCATTGCGGCGCTTGCCTCTGGAACTGCTCGCAAAAGATCGACGAGAGCGGCAAGAGCAACGTCTCTTTCCGCGCCGGCGCGGGTGGATTGCATTCGAGTGAGAACTAGCGCTCCGCAATAACCGTCATATCAGAGGTTGTCATTCCGAGCGCCTGGTTTTCCAACCCCACAACGCGCAAATTCGGCGCGTTCTGGGGACCCCGGACGCGAGGAATCTGCAGTTTCTCCGTATCAACCTAAAATGCGGATTCCTCGCTACGCTCGGAATGACAATTTCTTGGTCGCCACAGTATTCTGGCAAGACATCGGTTATTTTGAGGTACGAATGAGCTATCAAATCGTGGTTTGCGGGAGCATCGTTCCCGACCCGCTCCAGACGCTGGAGCCGGTTTCCGGACCCGCCGGGCCGTCGCTGAAAAATGAAATGATGTTGCCGGCGGTGCTGGATCCGTGGGCCGCGCACGCGCTATACGAAGCGGCGAATCTGGCCCAGAAGGTGGCTGGCAGCAAAGTGTGGCTGGTCAGTCTGGGGCCGAAGGCCAAGCTGCAGCAGGTGATGATGACCATCGCCCAGAAGGTGCCGTTTGAACTGGTGGCGCTGGACGGTCCCGCCGGCGGCTTCACCGACGCGCACGAAGTCGCGGCTGCCCTGGCGGAAGGCATCAAGTCAATTCCGGGTCTCGACCTCTCGAAGCTGCTGGTCTTTGGCGGCTGGGAATCGGCTACCCGCGGCGCGGGCACGACCATGCAGACCGTTGGCGAGTTGCTGGGCATCGTGGACCAGTTTCAGGGTGTGGATCAGATCACCGTCAGCCCCGACGGCTCTTTCGAGGTGCTGGAGCGCATCGAAGGCGGCAAGCATCAGGTTTCCGTCTGCGCCGGCGCGCCGGCCGTGCTGGGCTGGGCCACCGGCAATTTGCCGGAGCCGCGCAATAACCCGCAAGTCGGCATGACCAACATGCGCACCATCATGCCGGCACTGCAAAAAGCCAAGGCGGTCAAGGTTGGCGCCGAAGGCGTTGCCTTCAAGAGCGTTGTGCTGCCGAAGCAGCAGCGCGACACCCGCATCGTGAAGGATGTGCCCGCGGAAGAAATCGCGAAGGAAATCGTGGCCTGGATCACGGAGTAGGGTCGTAGCGCCGGCGTCTCGCCGGCTGGCCCCGTTAACGTGCGCCATGGTGCTGCGGACGGGACCCGACGGCGTGACGCCGGCGCTGCATCAAGCCAACGCACCATTCGGAACGACAGCCTTGTGGGTTAATTCAATTTGGGTGGAAACGGCGAATATGGAAAACGTTCTCTTGATTGCGTTCATGGAACCGGATGGCACGCTGGCCAAGGCAGCTCTGGAAGCGCTGGGCACGGCCCAGGACTTGGGCGGCACACTCACGGTGGGCCTGATTGGCGAGCAGACGCAGACGGCCGCCGACACGCTGGCGAACTGTGGCGCGGCAAAATTCGTTGCCGTCTCCGGGGCGGAATTCGCCCAGTCGCGCTACTCCACGGATGCCGCTGCGGCTGAGGCTATCTGCCGCGCCGTGCAGCCAACCGTCGTAATCGCGCCGGCCAACTCGCGCACAGCCCGCGTGATGCCCGGGGTTGCTCATCGCGTGGGTGGCGGCATCGATACCCACCTCACCGGTGTCTCCGGCGACGGCGGGCTTACCGTCACCCGCTGGTACTATCGCCAGCGCATGGAAGCCACGCTCCAACGCGCTCAGCGGCCGTGGTTTCTGTTGCTGGAAAGCGGCTGCCACGCGCCTGTAGCGTTCGCTGCGGGAACGGCGACAGGTGGAAGCGATTGCCGTGACCGTAAATGACACCTTGAAGCGCACTCAAGTTACGGGCGTGCGCGCGCCGAAATCGGACGAGCAAACCATTCGCCCCGATGCGCCACTGCTCTTCGTCGCCGGTGCCGGTTGGACTAAGAAACAGGCCGATGGGCAAATTCACGGCCAGGAAGCCGAGCAGTTGATTCTGGGTTTCCTGCACCGCGTGAAGGCGTCGTTGGGCGGCAGCAAGTCTTTGGTGGACCAGAGCGGCGAAGGCCAACCGGTGCTGCAGTTCATGACCCACCTCAACCAGGTGGGCCAGACGGGAGCGACGCCGCGCCACCCCAAGGGCCTGTCCACCTGCTGCCATGGCGAAGAGCCGCATGTGGTCGGCTGGCGCTTCGTCAACGAGCGACGGGCAATCAACCTCGATCCCAACTGCGGCTGGGCGCGCGGCAAAGCCGATGTACTCTACATCGCCGACGCCTTTGAAGTCATGCGCAAGGTCAATGCGCTGCTAGGGGAGAAGAGTAGCGCCGGGGCTTAAGAGCTGAGGGTGTCGTCCCTACGGGACTCGGTCACAATTGGCGCTCTTTCCCAGGGCTGACGCCCTGGGCTATGATCAGTCTCCCCTTCGGGGCTATTCGAAGAATCATCCCACATCTGCCAAAACCGGGCAGCTGTGGGGCACCCTCGGCTCAGGATGACATTCCATTAGGAGTTTCGTAGTTACGGACAGCGGAGGCATCTCGTCATGCGCATCTTCGACAAGTTCTACATCGATGGTAAATGGAAGCAGCCCACCGGTCGTGGACTGATCGATGTGATCTGCAGTTCCACGGAAGAGACCATCGCGCGGGTACCCGAGGGAACGGAGGCGGATGCTGACGCCGCGGCCCGGGCTGCACGCGCCGCATTCGAGGGCTGGGCGAACACGCCGGTTGAGGAGCGGGCGAAGGCTCTGGAGAAGATCAGCGCAGGGCTGACGGCTCGCCGTGACGAGATCGGCAAGACCATCGCGCAAGAGGTGGGGATGCCGCTCAAGCTGGCCCTCCCTGTCCAAGCCGGCCTGCCCGCCTTCACTTTCAGTAATTTTGCCCGGATCTTGCGCGAGTTCCAGTTCGAAGAGCAGGTGGGTAATTCGCGCGTGCTCCGTGAGCCAGTGGGCGTGGTTGCGGCCATCACGCCATGGAATTTTCCCCTTCACCAAATTGCCGCCAAGGTCGCCCCGGCTTTGGCGGCGGGCTGCACCGTGATCCTGAAACCCTCCGAAGTGGCGCCGATCAATGCCTTCATTCTCGCGGAAATCATCGATGGAGTCGGCCTGCCCCGCGGCGTTTTCAACCTGGTTACGGGATATGGTCCTCGGGTTGGCGAAGCTCTCGTAAGCCATCCCGAGGTGGACATGATCTCGTTCACGGGATCTACGCGTGCGGGCAAACGTATCGGCGAACTGGCGGCGCAGAGCGTTAAGCGTGTGGCCCTGGAGCTGGGCGGAAAGAGCGCCTCGATCATTCTGGATGACGCGGATTTCGCTACGGCCGTCAAAGGAACCGTCAGCTCCTGCTTCCTGAATTCGGGCCAAACCTGCAATGCCTGCACCCGCATGCTGGTCCCGGCGTCGAGATATCCGGAAATCGCTCAAATGGCTGCGGCCGAGGCGGCGAAGTACACGGTTGGGGACCCCTTCGCGGAAACGACGAAGCTGGGACCACTGGTCTCCAGTGCCCAACGCGAACGGGTGCGTGGATACATCCGCAAGGGGATCGAAGAAGGCGCGGAGCTGCTTGCCGGCGGGGCCGGCCAGCCACCAAGTCTCTCTAAGGGATGGTATGTGCAACCGACGGTCTTCGGACGGGTCGATCCGCGCTCGACCCTGGCGCAGGAAGAAGTCTTCGGCCCGGTGCTGGCGCTGATCCCTTACGCGGACGAAGATGAAGCCCTCCGTATCGCCAACGACACGGTGTACGGCCTCGGAGGCGCGGTGTGGTCGCGCGACGAAGCGCGCGCGGTCCGGGTGGCGCGCCGTCTCCGGACCGGCCAAGTCGATATCAATGGAGGAGCCTTCAACCTGCAGGCGCCCTTCGGAGGCTTCAAGCAATCCGGGCACGGCCGCGAGCACGGCCACGTCGGGCTAGAGGAATTCCTCGAATACAAGGCGCTGCAATTCAAGGTTGAGAAGTAGGCTGAGTCCGGCTCAAGCTTGCGACTGCCAGGAGATTTGTCATTCCAAGCGAACCGAGGAATCTGCATTTTCACCGGACTTGGCCAAACTGCAGATTCCTCGCGCCCAAGGTCCCCAGAACGCGCCGAATTAGCGCGTTGTGGGGTGGAAAACCGGGCGCTCGGAATGACAACATCCGCGGTGATGATAAGCATTGCCCCCCGCCTGAAGTTACTCGCCCCAACTGCCGATAGTGTCCCAACGCAGTTTCAAGAAAACTGCCCGGCCGGTTCAACAGGGGTCTTATGGTATCCGACAACGCTACCCTTACCGACGAGCGGCAGGGCGATGACCTGCTGCTTTCCGAACCACAACTCCGGTTCGCCCGGCGGTGGCGGGAAGCGGTCTCGAACGGCCCCCTGAATGCGGTTCTGGTCT
Organism: uncultured Acidobacteriota bacterium; assembly: GCA_963837635.1. Lineage (GTDB taxonomy): Bacteria > Acidobacteriota > Terriglobia > Terriglobales > Acidobacteriaceae > CAWINY01. The sequence continues at coordinate 694,535 of CAWINY010000006.1, read as the reverse complement.
GTGATTCCGACGGCCTGATCGTGGATGTGAATCCCGCCGCCTGCGAGCTGGCCGGATGTGAAAGACAAGGCCTGCTGGGAGTGCGAATCACGGAGCTGTTGCCGGATGTCGATGGCCCTTCCCGCGCGCTGGCACGCGTACTCGGCGGCGAAACGATGGTCACGGAAGGGCAGATCAGGACCGATTCCGGCCATTGGGTCGAGATCGAAAGCAGCAGCCGATTGAACGGCGTGGCGGGCCGGGTCCTGCATCTCTCCTGCAACAACAACACCGGACGCCGGCAGGCCGAGCAGGAATTGCGGGCGCGTCTGCGCCAGCAGGCCATGGTGGCGCGTTTGGGACACGATGCCCTGGCCGGTCTGGATCTGACCGAACTGATGCAGCAGATCGTGCTGCGGGTCGCTGAATTACTCGGCACCGAATACTCGAAGGTGCTCGAGCTGCTGCCGCACGGGCGCGGACTCCTGTTGCGCGCGGGGGTGGGCTGGAAAGACGGACTGGTGGGTCGCGCCATGGTCATGAACGCTCAAGCGGGCTACACGTTGATGGCGCACGAACCGGTGGTGATGGAGAACCTGCCGGCCGAAACCCGTTTTCTGGTTCCCACACTACTCGCCGATCATGGGGTCATCAGTGGGGTCAGTTTGCCCATCGAGGTGCACGGACACGCCTGGGGTGTGTTGGGCGCGTACACCCGGCAGCGGCGAAGGTTTACCCCCGATGACATCAATTTCCTGCAGTCGGTTGCCAACGTCCTGGCTACGGCCATCGAGCGCAAGTACGCCGAGCAGGCCTTGCGCGAAGCGAAAGAGAATTATCGCGGCATCTTCGACGATAACGTGGTGGGCATGTTTCAGAGCGCGCCCCAGGGACGCTTCCTAAGCGTCAATCCCGCCTGTGCGCGCATGCTCGGCTATAACTCCCCCGAGGATTTGATCGCCAGCATCACGGACGGGCGTCAACTCTACGTCGACGCGAAGCGGTACGAAGAGTTCTCGCGGCTGATGCGCGACCAAGGGCTGGTAGAAAATTTCGAATTTCAGGCCTACCGCAAGGACGGCAGCATGATCTGGCTTCGCGTTCATGCTCGCGCATGCTCGCCCGCGTCTTTTGCCAATGCCCTGCCGCTTTACCATATCGGATCCGTCGAGGACATTACTGAATACAAGTTGCTGGAAAGCGAACTACGCCAGGCACAAAAGCTGGAGGCGATCGGGCAACTCGCCGCCGGCGTGGCGCACGAAATCAATACCCCAACGCAGTATGTAGGCGACAACACCACCTTCATGCAACAGTCCTGGGAAGGTATCAGCAGGCTGATTTCAACTTGCAAGCGCATGCGCCAGGAGATGGGAAACGGCGGAGTTCCTCCCGAGACCCTCGCCGAGTTCGATGCCCTCAGTGATGAGATCGATTTGGCCTACCTGCTCGATGAGGTACCACGCGCCCTGGAGCAGTCGCTGGAGGGTCTGCAGCGCGTCTCCAAGATCGTTCGTGCCATGAAGGAGTTCTCCCACCCGGGGCTGGAAGGTAAGAAGGCCACGGACATCAATCACGCCATTGATACCACCATTACCGTCGCCCGCAACGAGTGGAAATATGTCGCCGACGTCTGTTTACAATTCGACGAAACACTTACCCAGGTGCCTTGCCTGGCAGGTGAGTTCAATCAAGTCATACTGAACCTTTTGGTGAACGCGGCGCATGCCATTGCCCAAGCACAAGCCAACAATGGCGGCACTAAGGGGACCATCACGATCACGACGAAGCGCAGCGGGGAGTGGGCGGAAATCCGCATTCAGGACACCGGTAGCGGAATTCCCCCGGAAATTGCCAACCGGGTCTTCGAACCCTTCTTTACCACCAAAGAGGTGGGCAAGGGTACGGGACAGGGTCTGGCCTTGGCTCACAATGTGATTGTCAAGAGACATGGCGGACAGATTTGGTTTGAGAGTGAGGTCGGCAAGGGGACTGCTTTCTTCTTGCGGCTTCCTCTGGAGAGCAAGTAGAGGCGAACGGCTGCGGCCCGATGTGTCATCGTGTGCGAGACGGGCCGCAAAGCTAGCCGTCGGATTGCAGCGCGATCTAGGAGAGTTACTCATGGTGGAAAAAGTTCTGTTCGTCGATGACGTGCCCGCCATCCTGGAAGGCTATAAACGCCTATTGCATGGGGAGTTTCCTATCGAGACTGCGGTGGGCGGAAAGCAGGGACTAGCGGTGCTTTCGGAACGAGGCCCGTTTGCTGTGGTGGTTTCCGATATGCGCATGCCGGAGATGGATGGGGTCGAGTTCCTGTCGCTGGTCAAGGAACGTTTCCCCGAAACCGTAAGGATGGTCCTTACCGGCTACGCCGACATGGAATCCGCCATGAACGCGGTGAATGAGGGCAATATCTTTCGTTTCTTGACCAAGCCCTGTGCGCGGGGGCCGCTCGCGAAAGCCGTGTGGGCCGCGCTGCTGCAACACCGGCTGATCACCGGCGAGAAAGAGCTGCTGGAAAAAACGCTGCGCGGCAGTATCAAAGCGATGGCCGAGATCCTGAGCGTCACCAACCCCGCGGCCTTTGGCCGAACGACCCGGCTCCAGCGTTATGTACAACATCTGATTGCCAAGCTGAATATTGCGCCGTGCTGGCAGTATGAAATAGCAACCATGCTATCGCAACTTGGATGTGTGACCCTCGATCCGGAGATAATCGAGGCGGTGAATGCGGGAGAGAAACTTTCTCCGGAAGAACAAGCGCGATTCGACATGCATCCAAGAGTTGCGTGGGAGCTGCTATCGCATATTCCACGGATGGAGGCCGTAGCCTCGATCATCGTGCAACAGCAGGGTTCGGTTGCAACGACCGGCCTCCCGGAAGTCAAAAGTTACGAGGCTGAGATCGTGCAGACGGGCGTGCAGTTACTGCGAGCGGCGTTGGCGTATGACCGCCTCCTGAGCCAAGGTCGCACTCCTCGCGAAGCAGTCGAACAACTAAGCCTGTCGGCAAAGGGGCTGGAGTTCGCCGCGGCGCGCGCCCTGGCGGACTATGAGTCGGCTTCTGGCCCCACCACAGCTTGCGTGTGCGAGGTGTCAGAACTGACGCACGGGATGGTGCTGGAAGAAGATGTGCGGACTACCAGCGGCATGGTTGTCGTCGCTCGGGGACAGGAGATTACGCCTCCTCTCGCCATGAGACTCCACGCATTTGGCCAGCGCGGCATGATTACCGGAAGCATTCGTGTCAGGGTAGCGACGGCGATTGGCGCATAGAGATGTTCGAAAGACTGGGGTTCTATTCCGCGGGGTAAGTTGCGGTTATGTCTAGACGGCTGCTTTTCGTAGACGATGAGCCCAACGTGCTGGGGGCGCTGCAGCGGATCCTGCGGCCCCTTCATTCCGTATGGGAGATGAAGTTCGTAACCAGCGGGGCGGAAGCGCTGCAGGCTATGGATACCGCTGCCTATGATGCCGTTGTTTCGGATATGAAGATGCCGGGGATGTCTGGAGCGGAACTCCTGGAAGAGGTGCGGCGCCGGTATCCGGCCAGTTTGCGGTTTGTCTTGTCCGGGGAGTCCGACCGGGAAACCGCGCTCCGCGCCGCCAACGCCGCCCACCAGTTTCTGGCCAAACCTTGCGAAGCCGAAGAATTAAAGGAGTCCCTGATCCAGGCCTGCGCCTTACGGGACATTCTGGTGAACCCCAAGCTAAAGGAAGTGATCTCGCAAATCACGGTACTCCCGAGCATACCGTCACTTTATACGGAACTCCTTGGCGCAATCGATTCGCCTATGGTTTCGAATGAGCGGATTGGCCAAATTATCGAGCGCGATATGGGCATGACTTTGAAGATGTTAAAGCTGGCCAATTCGGCGCTCTTCGGGTTCCGCAGCCGGGTGTCCAATGCGGCCCAGGCGGTTGGGATTCTGGGCACCGAGACCATCAAGGCCCTCGTACTCACGATTGGCGTATTTTCCGATGCTTCCGATGCCACCGGATTGGGAGATCGATTGCGCGGCCTGTGGGAGCACAGCCTCCGGATCAGCCGGTTGTCGCGCAAGCTGGCTCATCTCGCAGGGGCCAATGCCGGGGAGATCGAAAATTCGCTCACAGCAGGATTGCTCCATGATGTCGGAAAGCTGGTGATCGCCTGGAAACTTCCCGAACAGTGGCGGGAAATCGAGAGCATTGCCCAAGCAAAACAAATTTCCATGCTGGACGCGGAATACGAGTGCCTGGGTTGCAGCCACGCGGAAATCGGCGCGTATTTGATGGGCAGTTGGAGTCTGCCCATGCAAATCATCGATGCGGTGGCCTGGCACCATCACCCCTCTGCCAGCCTGGCACGCCGACTAAGTCCTCTTTTGTTCGTGCACCTCGCCCATAGTATTCCCGCGCCCCAGGGCTACGAAGGCACTGGCAGCCAGGAACCGATCGATCAGGGGTTCTTGAAGAATTGCGGAATTGGGCCAGAACATGAAGAGTGGATCCGCTTGGCCCAGGAATTTGAGAGCAACTCTTCTTTAGCCACTGATGGACGCTGATCAACGCTGATTGGATAAGATTTGGCACCCATCTTAGCAGCGCTGATCAGCACAAGTCAGCAGCTCACATTCTTGCCTTCGTTGGTCACCGTGAGCGTACCCGATTTGCCTTAGCTCACGCTGCTTTTTGCTTCTGCTGTTTTTCTTCGATCATTTTGCGGAAGCCGGCGATGTGGTCTTGCATGCGCTGCAGGCGCTCGCGCCCTTCCGCCGAGCCCTCGATCACCTTTTCCAGATTGGCCAGGAACTCCGGTGAGAACTGATTTCGGCAATCCTGCAGGAACGGCTTGACCTTTGCGTAGCAGAACCAGGCTTCGCCGCAGGTGTCGTAGAAGAGCCCCGGGTGGAGCGCCCCACGCACAACCAGAACGGCGGCCATATCCCAATAAGAGAGCACCTGCGAGAACCAGCGGCTTTGCGGCGATCCGAACTGCATCATGATTTGCTCCAGCTCAGAGTAGCTGCGCGGCCAGCATTCCCCGGCAAACCATTCGCGCGCTTTGCGCATTTCGCATTCCCGGCGCAGGTCATAAAGACGCAGCACCAGTTCGGCGTCGGCGGTGGTGGTGTGAGTAGTCTCCACGAAAAAACCTCCCCTGTAGAGTTGAAGTGAACCGAGTAGAGTCGTAACCGCACCCGGACTCAACCTCCACTAGAGATGCCGCTGCACCGAGCGAAGCTGCCCGGTTCCCACCGGAGCGAAGAACCGCCCCATCCTGATGAGGCGCGGGGGGCCGGCTTCGACGTCTCAATTGGCGTTTACAGAAAATTAACAAAAATTGCCGTAACATTCTGTCCCCATTCGCGTCTACGCCTACGGAGGCGACAGGCAATGATGCCAAGAGCGCAATCGATTCCACAGCAAGATCAATCGGCAGAACAGCAGAAGCAGGTCGAGGAAGAGCGGCTTAAGCTCGTGGTGCACAAGGTGAAACTGCCCAATGGAGCGACCTTCACCCGGCTGAAATCGGTGACCCAGTCGTGAGGCGGGGATTGGGGACTGAGTTCTGCTAGCCCCAGGTTGAGAGTGGAGAGCTGTGTCTGTGTATGCCTGAACCTTCGCGGCCCAGCCATCGAAGTATCCTGACGCTGAGCGCAGCGACACCCTAGGAGCGCTGGTCTAGGCTAGTGGGCTGTGTTCCGGGACAGCACAGTGGAACAGATTCAGCGAAAGCTCGGTATAATCGAGCTGCTTTGAACCGCATTCCTTCATTGCTTCTGCTGGCGCTGTTGGGCTTGGCGACGTTGTCCCAGGCACAGAGTGTGGCCCAGTCCACCCAGACCATAGTCGTGCTGCCGTTTGAGAACGCATCGAAGGCTCCGGGCCTGGAGTGGATCGGCGAGGCCTTCCCGCAAGTGCTGGACCAGCGCATGGCTTCGCCCACCCGCTTCATGGTGGCCCGCGAGGATCGGGTTTATGCCTTCGACCGCTCCGGTATCCCGGTCAACCTGCGCCCCTCGCGAGCCACGATGTACAGCATTACCGAAGCCATGGGTGTGGATTACGTAGTGCTGGGCCGCTACACCTACGACGGCCAGAGTTTTACCGCTACGGCTCGCCTGTTCGATGTCAAACGGCTCCATCTTTCGCGCGAACAGCAGGAGAGCGGGCCGCTCCCGAACCTGATTGAGATTGAGACGGCTCTCACCTGGGACCTGCTGCGCACCCTCGATCCGCGCGCAAGTGGTTCCAAACAGAAGTTCGTGGCCGCCTATCCTCCGATCCGCCTGGACGCCTTCGAGAATTATGTCCGGGGGATCTCGGCGACCTCGCGGGCAGTGCGGCTGAAGTTTCTACGCGAGGCGGTGCGGCTGAATCCGTTCTACACCGCCGCCGAAATGGAACTGGGCAGGACCTACTTTGCCGCGCACGACTACGACTCGGCCGCGACCTGGTTCTCGCGCGTCCCCAGCACGGACGCTACGTCGGGTGAAGCCAACTTCTACGCCGGCCTTTCCTACTATTACCAGGGTGATTTCGAGCGGGCCCGCAACGCCTTCAGCTTCCTGGAATCCCGTTTCCCGCTGACTGAGGTGTCCAACAACCTTGGGGTGATGGAAGCTCGCAAGCGGAAGCCCACGGCCACGGCTTATTTCGAGAAGGCGGTCCAGGCCGACCCGAAGGATGCCGATTATCGCTTGAATCTTGGCCTATCGCTGTACCGAGGCGGCGATCTTGCCGGCTCGGCAAAACAACTGCAGCAATGCTTGAGCCTGCATCCCGGCGACCCCGATGCCAAGCTGTTGCTGGATGCGATCAGCGCGAACCAGCCTCCCGGGCGGCTGCCGCTGGAGCGCATCAAGCGCAACTACGATGAGAGCTCCTATCGCCAGCTTGCGCTGGCCATTCAGAACGTGGCGGAACTCAAACTGGCCCGACTGGCGCCTTCCGAGCACGCCGCCTATTACGCCGACCACGGCCATGAGCTGCTGAAACAGGGATTCAACTCGGAGGCGGCCCGGGCCTTCCGCGAAGCCATCCAGCTGAATCCGTCCAACGCCGCCGCCCATGCCGGGCTGGCGCACGCGTTGGCCGCCATGGGCGAGGCGAAATCGGCGCGCCTGGAGGCGCAAGCTGCTCTAAAGCTCCACCCGCAGCCCGAGGCTTATCTGGTACTCGCCGAGCTGGATTTGAGCGAGAATCGCTTTGAGCAGGCCAGAGCCAATGTTGATAGAGCGTTTTCCCTCGAACCGGGCAGCGCCGCCGCCCTCGCCATCAAGCGCAGCATCGAATCCAGAGGGATGCAACCGGCACAGCCCGCTCCCGAGGTAACGCCCGAGCCGCCGCCCGAGCCGTGACAAGGCCGGCAGGCCGTTTGAGATTATGAACACCGTCGAGCAGCGCAGTTCACCAAGTCTTCCGCCAGCGCGAAGCACCTTAGGACAGAGCGCGCGAGGTGCAGCTTGCGTCACTTTTGTCTTCTTGCTCGCGCTGGCCACCACCGCGCAGGCCGACGTAGTCAAGATCACGATTGACGGTGGCATTCATCCCATCGCCGCTGAATATATAGGGCGTGCCATCGAGCAGGCTCGCGTCAGCAAAGCCGACGCCCTGCTGATCGAGTTGCGCACCCCGGGCGGGCTGGTGGATTCGACCCGCGACATCATCCAAAAGGTCGTAGCCTCGCCCGTGCCGGTAATCATCTATGTGGCGCCGAGCGGGGCGCGCGCCGCTTCGGCTGGCTTCTTCATCCTGGAATCGGCCGACGTGGCCGCCATGGCTCCGGGCACCAACACTGGGGCTGCTCACCCCGTCACCATCACCGGCGGCAAGATGGACGACATCATGAAGACCAAGGTGGAGAACGACGCTGCCGCGCTGATGCGCTCGGTCGTCTCCAAGCGCGGACGCAACGTGCAGGTCGCCGAAAGCGGCGTGCGCGAGTCGAAATCCTGGACTGATCAGGAGGCGTTGCAACTCCACCTGATCGACGTCGTCGCAACCAGCAATCAGGACCTCTTCCAGCAACTCGAGGGGCGAACCATCACCCGCTTCGACGGCAGCAAGGTCGCCTTGCATCTGGTTGGCAAACGGGAGCACACACTCGACCTGACCTTGCGCGAGCGCGTGCTGGCCTATTTGATGGACCCGAACGTCTCGTTCATCTTGTTGGCGATCGGTATGCTCGCGCTCTACGTGGAGTTCAATCACCCCGGCGCCGTGCTCCCGGGAGTGGTCGGCCTGATCTTTATCTTGCTCGCGGTATTCGCCTTTAACCTGCTGCCGGTGCGCTGGGCCGCGGTGGTGCTGATCCTGACCGCGTTCGCACTGTTCACCCTGGAGGCGAAATTCGCCACGCACGGAATCCTGACCGTTGGGGGCATCGCCACCATGGTGCTCGGCGCGCTGTTGCTGGTGGATACCCCCGTGCCCGAGTTTCAGGTAAAACTCATCACTGCCCTGGCGGTCAGCGTTCCGGTGGGATTGATCACCGCGTTCCTGTTCAGTATCGCCCTGAAAGCCCGCCACGCGAAGGTGACGACCGGTGCGCAGGGCTTGATCGGCGAAATCGGCGTGGTCCAAACCCCACTCACTCCCGAGGGCAAGATCTTCGTGCATGGCGAACTGTGGACGGCAGTGGCGCCCGGGGCAGTGCCCGTCGGCGAACAGGTAGTGGTGCGATCGATCGGCGAAGGCTTCGTGCTCAGGGTAGAGCCTGTACGGGCGCACGTAGTAAATAGCTAAGGGCGCTTTGGGGCGTTTGGCTGGAAGAAGTCATAACAGCGGATCAAAACGGATTTAGACGGATCAAAGAGACTTACCGAAAAGAATCAGATCCGTTTAAATCCGTGTTAATCCGCTGTTGATTTTTCTGCCAAGAACCAACAGCCAATAGCGGCTTTGAGTAAACTTTCTGCTTACGCCAGCGTGGAAAATTCGTGCGCGAAGCTAACGACATTCTCAAGCTGCCGCCACCGAAGCAGCCTCCACGGCTCACCTCGCGGCGCATCGGCATTCACACCTCGACTGCCGGTGGAGTGGAAACTGCCGCCGAGCGCGCTTATCGATTGGGCTGCAACACGTTTCAGGTGTTCTCTTCCAGCCCGCGGCAGTGGAAGCCGTATGCGCTGGCCCCATCGCAATGCGAGGTAATGAATGGACTGCGGCGCAAGTACGACCTGAAGCCGCTGGTCATTCACGCCAACTACCTGATCAACTTGGCCGGGGGCAACCGGGAGTTCCACCAGAAGTCCATCGGCGCCTTCCGTGGCGAGGTCGAGCGCGCGCTGGCGCTGTGCGCCGAGTATCTCGTCCTGCATCCCGGCTCGTTCCGGGGCATGACTCGCGAAGAAGGGCTAGCCCGCGTGACCAACTCCATCGCACAAGTGACCACGGGCCTTGACCTCAGCACGCGTGGACTGGCAATACTCATCGAAAACACTGCCGGGGCCGAGTTCTCGCTGGGCGGCTCCTTCGAACAGATCGCGGTGTTGCTGGAGCATCTGAAGAGAGTAGTTCCGGCCGCGGCCTGCATCGACACCTGCCACACCCACGTCGCGGGATACGACATCGTCAGCGACGAAGGTTACGAGCGCACGATTGCGGAGCTTGCAGCCACGGTCGGCCTGGAAGCGGTGCGCGTGTGGCATTGCAATGACGCGAAGGCGGCGCGCGGCTCGCATCTGGACCGCCATGATCACATCGGCAAAGGAAGTATCGGCATGGAACCGTTTCGCCGGTTGCTCAATGACCCGCGCCTCGCCCACGCAGCCTTCATCGCCGAAACCCCGATCGACGCACCCGGCGATGACCTGTGCAATGTGAACGCGCTGAAGTCGTTGGTGCAGGGCTGCTGACCGCTGACCGCTGGTGGCTGACGGCTGAGGAGCTCAATACCCTCTGCTTTTGTCCACCACATCCTGAAGCGGCTCGCCGTTGATCCAGCGCCCCAGATCCGACGCGAACAGCGCGTAGTGCCGGTCCCACAATTTCTCAGTCAAGGCTGCGCTGTGCGGGGTAATCAGGACCTTAGGCTCCTCCCACAACGGCGAATCCGCCGGCAGAGGCTCTCTTTCGAATACATCCAAGGCTGCGCCGCCGAGACGCTCCTCGCGCAATGCCTGGAGCAGGGCGGCCTCGTCCAGCAGCGCGCCGCGCGCCACGTTGACCAGGCACGCCTCGGGTTTCATGTGCCGCAAACGCTCGGCATCGATCAGAGTCCTGGTGCTCGGCGTGACCGGCGCGGCCAGAACCAGGTAGTCGCATTCGGGCAGCATGCTGTCCAACTCCTGCGCGCCGTGCACCTGGACATCAGCCCCGGCAGGCGCGAAGTCCGCACCCCGCTCGGGATGCTCGCGAACGGCAATGATGCGCATGCCTAGGGCCAGGGCCCGCCGTGCCACTTCGCCGCCGATGCTGCCAACGCCGATAAGTCCCAGGGTGGCACCTGCAATCTCGCGGGGCCGCGGCCGCAGCCCCCAGATGGCCGTCTGCGCCCAGTCATGCCGCTGCTGGGAGCGCACCGCGAACGCAAGTTGCTTTGCCATCGCCAGGATCAACGCAATCACGTGCTCGGCCACCACCGGCCCATGGACCCGGCTGGCGTTGGTGATAATAATGTCGCTGTGGATGATCTCCGGGATCATTAACTGATGCACCGCCGCCGCCGGCGAGTGGATCCAACGCAGCCTGGGCGCGGCCGCCAACTGCTGCGGCCGTAAGGACCAGGTGACGGCTATCTCGGCTTGCGACAAATCCGCGGCGGCCTCCTCATAGTTGGTGTACTGCGAGAAATGCAGGGCAGGAAACTCTTTCCGGAGCCGTTCGACAAACCACCCCGGCGCCGCCCAAAAAGCGAATCGATGATGCACCACGATAACGACGTTCACGCTTCGATCTCTCCCGTGCGTCAGGTATCAGGTAGCAGGCGTCAGATCTAGGTTTCAGGTTTGAAGATGCGAGGGTGCCCCACATCTGCGCGCCTTTCGCAAATGTGGGGCACCCTCCCAGGTTGAAGACGATCTCCTGCCGGCCAAAATTGCCGAAGCACCTGAGCCTGCTACCTGCTAGCTGTTACCTGTTATCTGTATATGCAGGCCCGTGCTGGCCCTTTTATCACATCGGGAGCGATTCCCACAGAATGGAGATTTTTCTGGAAATTCTTCAACCGCGCCGCTACACTCAGCGTCAAAGCTTCGGGAGACGAACGATGCGCAAATGGTATCTGCCGCTGGCGGTTCTTGGGGTAAGCGGGGTAGGGGTGTGGTTGCTGACTCCGCGTGGCCGGGCCACGCTGCGCTGGCTCGCGGAGAACCTGCACCGCGCACCCGAGCAGCTTCTCGAGTGGAATGAAGCCGCCCAGCGCGAACTCGATCATATCCAGGCGGCCCTGAACCGGGTCGCGGCCTCGCTGGAGGCGGTCCGCTAAGATCAGTGATCAGAGGTTCGTGATCAGTAGTAGGAGTAAGAACTGGGTGCCGTCCCTACGGGACTCGATTTCTCCTTCATCTCTACCCAGCGCTCTGCCCCAGCAAGCGCAACATCAGCGCTTGCTGGGGACCCCTGAAGCGCTGGGCTCGCGAATGTCGCCACTACGTGGCTGGTATCCTGCAATTCCCGGCAATTCTGCTCCCCCCCGACGCTTTCGAGGAATTATTCTGAAGCCAGTTCTCGTCACCGCAACGACGCACTGTCTTTGCCCGGCTCGCTATTCCCGCGATCTTCACTAATCACAGTCACTGCCCTCACGCGACGTCGCTCTGAAACTCGACAGTGTATGCCGCTTCGTTGGCACAGCCCGCCAGCATCAGGTCGCGTTGGGTGATCCGGCCCTGATCGTGCGAGAGGCAGGAGACCGTCACCTGGTTGTAGCGGATGTCCAGGTCCGGGTGATGGTTCAGTTCCTCGGCATGCTCGGCCAGCCGGTTCACGAAGCGGATTGCCTCCAGAAAGGAACGGAAGACAAAAGTCCGCTGCAGCGCCTTGCCGCTGATACGCCAGTCCTTCAGCCGGTTGGCTAGCGCCGTTTGCAGATCCTGCCGGTCCAGTTCGTCGGCCATGATGCACCTCGGCATGAAAGATGCGCCGGGACCGGTCAACGGTTGCGGCCCCAGCCAGGGCTCCGGCAACTAAATCGCGTTCGCCTGCTTCTCGGCCATCTCGCCCACTACCGGCAGCTTGAACATCTTGCCCTGATACGCTTTCAGCAGCAGGATTATCCAGATGGCCAGCGCGGCCAGGCTGACCAGCGAAGAAATGGCCCAGCCGATCATGGGCACGAACGCCAGCGCGAGATGGATCGCGAATAGCGCGATTGCCAGGAAGATGCATTGAAAGGCGTGGAAGCGCACAAACCGGTTGCGGTTGTAGGGCTCCACAACCAGGAAGATGATGGCAGGAATGATGGTCACATAGGCCAGCATTCCGGCGACATTATCCGTCAATCCACTGCTGCTGGTTGTGGCTGGCGCCATAGCCGGCGCGGCCCCGGCAGAGGTTTCGGTCGCCTGGCCTGCGGGCTTGCCACAGGCAGGGCAAAACGAAGAGGCGTCGTCCATCGGTCCACCGCAACTTGCACAGAAACGTGGCATATTCCCTCCGGGGTTCCAGTCAAGAGCAATGCGTTCGCTGGCGTGGTTTGAGCGTGTCGGGCACGCTGGGCTTCCGTGGCCGTGCCGCAAACGTTACCACGGCCCCTTCCCGTCTGCAATCGTGCTGCAGTTCGGGAACAGCCGGGTGAGATACGGGTTTGCCATTCTGGGGCTGGCTGGTAAAGCGTCGTTTGTCGTTAGTCGTTGGTCGTTAGCTCTTATGCTGGGGGCAGCGTGGCATAACTGCCAACGACCAACGACTAACGACATTCGCTCAGTTGCTCGCCTTGCGGCTGGCCTGCTTGCGGCACTCTTCGCAGCGTCCGTAGATCTGGAAGTGGTGGCGGGTGGTCACGAAGCGGTACTTGCGCCCGATCTCCTGCTCGTATTTCTCGATCTCCGGGGAAAAAAACTCGACCGAGATGCCGCAATCGGTGCAAACCATGTGATGGTGGCTGCGGCGGTTGTACTGGTGCTCATAGCGAGCGATGCCGTCCTGGAAGGAAACCACGCTTGCCAACCCGCAATCGGCGAGCAGCTTCAGCGTGCGGTAGACCGTGGTAAAGCCGATGCGCCCGTCCCTCTGGCGGACTAGGCGAAACAAATCATCGGTGGACAGGTGGTCGCGGGTGTCCAGAAAGGTATGCAGAATGGTGTCGCGCTGGTTGGTGTGCTTCAGGCCCACCCGCTTCAGATGCTGATGGAAGATCTGCTCGGCCTCCTGGATCATCGAGGGCGACAGGGCAGTCTGGTCATCGATGCGTTTCTGGAGCATGAGTCAGTTAAGCATATCACTGCTGCTTGCCGGGCCAAAAAGAAACAAGGTTCGGAGTAAATCGGTCAGGTCGTGGTCAGCGCCCAGTGGAGGGTACCGGAAGGAGAGGGGATCCACATCTGCGCGTCTTTCGCAGCTGTGGATCCTTATTTCATTCACCCACATCTGCCAAAACCAGGCAGATGCGGGCACCCTCGGCGGCCGCTGCTCGGCAACAAGAAAGAGAAATCTGGCGCACTTGCCCAATTTTGGTGCGATGTTTCAGCCGTGCTTGAGGCCAAGATAGATCGTGATCACAACAAGCGCAAGGACCACAGAACACCAAAAGAATATGTGAATTGCAGCTTCAGCTGTATACGTTGCGCCGACAATTTTGACCATTCTTTCTCGCCACTTCATAACGCAGATACTATATCCAGGGCTCATCAACACAAAATTAGCCCAGCACCAAATCCAGACTGACGGATGTGGCTGCACAATCACGGCCGGGCATGTCGCCGACGGGCTCCGGACCATCCTGCTTGCATTACAATCATCTTCTCTGATGTTCACGCCGACGATCTCCTCCCAAAACCAGCCAGCCGTAGGCCCCGCTGTGCGCCTATGGCGGGCAACCCTGGTCGCTCTCATTCTTGCTGTCCTCGTAGCAGCAGCCGCGTTCTATGGATGCGCCAAAGTGAGCCTGCCGAAGGTGGACGGCTCCATCAAGACGGCAGGGCTATCCGCACCGGTCACCGTGCTGCGTGATGCCCGAGGCGTGCCGCACATCACGGCAGCAACCCCGGAAGATCTCTTCTTCGCTCAGGGTTATGTGACCGCCCAGGACCGTCTCTGGCAAATGGACATGACTCGCCGTTACGCCGCGGGCGAACTGGCCGAGGTGCTAGGTGACTCAATGGTGTCGCACGACCGCCGGCAGCGCATCCTTGGCCTCCGGCACATGGCCGAAGCCGCCGTGGGGCAACTCAGTCCCCGTGACCGCACCTTTGGCGAGGCCTATGCGCGGGGAGTCAATACCTATATCGAGTCGCACCCGCATTCGCTGCCGATTGAGTTTCGCATCCTCGGCTACAGCCCGCGGCCATGGACGCCCACCGATTCCTTCCTCATCGGCGCCAACATGGCCGAGATGCTCAATCTCGATCCCTATTTTGAAGACATCCTTCGGCGCGAGAAAATCACAGCACGGGTGGGTCCGGAACTCGCCGCCGATCTGTATGTGAATTCCTCGTGGCGAGATCGTCCACCCTCGGCGGAGGCTGCAACAGACCTGGAAAATGGCACCCCCTCGAACGACGAAGATGACGATCAAGAAGATCAATTCGAGCCGCGTACGAGGGTGCGGAAAGGGATCAGTGGCCAGTGGCCAGTGGTCAGCGGGATACCGAATGACCACGAACTGGGTGAAGTCGACAGGCCCCGCTGGCGAGACGCCAGCGCTACACCAGACGCCGGCGCTACAGAAGATCTCCTGGTTCCCGGCTCGAACAACTGGGTGGTCTCCGGCGCGCACACGGTTTCCGGTAAGCCGCTGCTATCGAACGACATGCACCTGGGGCATCAGATACCGAACGTCTGGTACGAAGCTCATCTCACCAGCGGCAGCTTGGACATAGCCGGGGTTACTCTCCCGGGAATGCCCTGCATAATCGTGGGGCACAACCAGCGCGTGGCCTGGGGCTTTACCAACCTGGGTCCCGCAGTCATCGATCTGTATATCGAGACCTTCAATTCCCAAGGCCAATACCAGGCACCCGACGGCTGGCACGACCCCGAGCACCGCACCGAGACCATCAAGGTCAAGCACGGTACAGACATTACCTTGGACGTGGTCAGCACCCGCCACGGTCCCATCGTGACCCCTCTGATCGACGGCGAAACCCGCCAGCTCGCGCTCAAGTGGGTAGCCCAGGACCCCGTCTCGCTGCAGATTCCGTTTTATGACCTGGATGCCGCCCAGAACTGGGGGCAGTTTCGCAGCGCCTGCGCGCACTTCGGCGGTCCGGCTCAGAACGTGGTCTACGCCGACGTGGACGGCAATGTCGGCTATCAAGCCACCGGGTTTATCCCGACCCGCGCCGCCGGTGACGGCACCGTTCCCGTGCCCGGCAATGACAACGCTCATGAGTGGACGGGATACATCCCCTTCGAAAAGCTGCCCAGCGTTTACGATCCGCCATCCGGCATCATTGCCACCGCCAACGGGCGCATCACGCCCGACGGTTATCCCTATTTGATCAGCAACGAATGGGGCGCGGCCTACCGCACCGAGCGCATCTATCGCGTGCTCTCCTCCGAACGCAAGTTCTCGCCGGACGACATGCTGGCCCTCGAAACCGATATCTATTCGGATTTCGACCGCTTCTGCGCCGAGCGCTTTACCTATGCCATCGATCATGCGCCGAACCCATCCGCTCGGGCCCGCGAGGCCGCCGAGCTGATGCGTAACTGGGACGGGCGCATGACGACCGACTCTGCCGTTCCCACCATCGTGACCGCCGCCCGGCATCAGCTCATGCGCTTGCTGCTTGAACCAAAACTAGGGCCGGGCTCGGTGAGCACCGGCCTGATGGGCGCCATCGGCTATGACAGCTATCACTGGTTCATGTCCGAGGTCTGGCTGGAAGAGGTGCTGCTGCATCAGCCTTCGCGCTGGCTGCCGCAGGGGTTCGCCAACTATGACGATCTGCTCAGCGCAGCGGTCGAGCAGGGGATCAAGGACGCGCCGCCAAAGCTTGCCAAATGGCGCTGGGGATCGCAATCCAAAGTGGAGGTCGAGCATCCGATCTTCGGCGGCATTCCGCTCTTGCGGGGTTGGACCGGACGCATCCGGGAGCAGTCGGGCAGCGGCAATACGGTCAAACAGGTCGGGACCCACTTCGGCCCCTCCGAGCGCATGACCGTGGACTTGTCCGACCTGGACGGTTCCACACTGAACATCGTTACCGGACAGTCCGGGAACATCTTCAGCCCTCATCTTATGGACCAGTGGAAAGCCTGGTACGACGGCACCACGTTCTCTCTGGCATTCACTCCTGCCGCCGTGCAGCGGGCAGCGCGACACCGGCTCAGGCTGGAGCCGAAATGAGAGCTGAAAACAGGGATTCGAGGAAGACAACTTTTCTGCAAGGTCAGTGTTTCTGACTGTGGTTGAACGGGACATTGACGCCGGCAGCGTCAAGATTGCAGCAGTGCCTTTCGAACCCAACCAAAAACTCTCTAGGAGACGCAAAGGATGAAGAAGAACATTGCAATCGTCGCTCTATGTTTGTCGTTGGTTCTGACGTTTTTTGTCGGCGTAGCGGTGGCCGACCGAGTTCGTGATTGGCATGATCTAGAGGACGTCCACGAGCACGTGAACCAGGCCATCCATGAGATGGAACGTGCGCGTGCCGCAAACCACTATGACATGGCGGGCCACGGCATCAAGGCCGAGGAGCATCTGCGGGCGGCTGAGCGCGAACTGCACGAAGCCATCGAGGCGGCGAAAGCGGCCCGATAGGCGAGGCGGGTGGCCCACTCAAGCTTCTTTGGCTTGAGTGGGCCACCCATGAATTGGCACTTTGGTCCGCCGGGTTCAAGCCGCCTTCAGAGTTGTTCCACCCATTTCAGTCACTTTAATTTCCACGTCAGGATGGCAGCTGCAAAAGAATCCCTCAGTGACGTAGGGATTGGTGGTGCTGCTCGGGGCGTCAGCCGCAGAACAGGTCGGGTCGTGAAAAACATTAACCTCAAGACTTAGTGCTCCCGCCGCATACAGGCCAGCCACGGTCGCGGTCAGGGTGCCCTTTTCCTGCAAAACCGTGCCTGAGCTAATAGCTCCCTTGCTGAAGTGATTGATTCGAAACTTACCTTCTTGGGCTTCGGGCTTGTCCGGCATGAGGTTTGTTCCCCTTCAGGTTCAGGATGCGGTTTGTGGAGGAAACGGTGCTCTTTTTGAATACGAATCCATGCGCAACCCGCCGGACCTCTTCAGCGCAGGAAAAGGCAGGACCCGAGCCACGTAGTGGCGCCATTCGTTAGCCCAGCGCTTCAGCGCTGGGTAGAAGTCAAACAGAATCCGAGTCCCGTAGGGACGACACCGCAGATCTTACGCACACGCTCGCACGTCCTGGACACCCGAGTACCGTCCCTACGGGACTCCGTTTTCCCTCCCCTGCTTTCCCAGCGCTGAAGCGCTGGGCTAAGGAATACCGCGCCTACGGCGCTCATGACTAAACACGGCGTCATGAATAGTTGCGCATCGACCATGTGATTGACCATTCCGGAGCGTGTTGCGGATTGATGTGCGCAATTACTCATGTCGTCGCGTTTAGAATAGAACCAGCTCATGATCCAACTTTCCGCCGCCGGCAAACGATTCGGTCCAAAAACTCTGTTCGAAGGCCTCGACTGGCTGATCACGCCGCAGGACCGCGTCGGCATCGTCGGCGGCAACGGCACGGGCAAGTCCACCCTGCTGAAGGTCCTCGCCGGCTCCGAGTCACTCGACTACGGCACGATCTCGCGGGCGAAGTCGATCTCCGCGGGGTACCTGCCGCAGGATGGCCTGTCGCTCTCCGGGCGCAGCGTCCTCGAAGAGTGCATGGCCGTGTTTGCCGACCTGCACGCGATGGAGCGGGAGATCGAGGCGCTGTCGCACGCCATGGGCGAACACGACCCGGACGGGCCGGAATTTGCGGCGGTTGGCGACCGCTTTCATCATCTCCAGAACGAACTTTCGCGGCGCGACGCCTACACGCTGGAGTCGCAAGTCGCCATCGTGCTGAGCGGCCTGGGGTTCAAGAAGGAAGACTGGTCGCGGCGCACGGAGGAGTTCTCCGGCGGCTGGCAGATGCGCATTGCGCTGGCCAAACTGTTGCTGGAAAAGCCCAACCTGCTGCTGCTGGACGAGCCCACCAACCACCTCGATCTCGAGACCCGCAACTGGCTTGAGCAATACTTGACCTCGTATCCCTACGCCTATGTCCTGATCTCGCATGACCGTTATTTTCTCGATGTGACCGTCAATCGCATCGTCGAGATCTGGAACAAGCAGGTGCACTTCTATCCCGGCAATTACGAGAAGTACCTGGCGCAGAAGCAGCAGCGGCAGGAGCAGCTTGAATCCTCCTACCGCAACCAGCGCGAGCGGATCGAACAGCTCGAGGCGTTCATCAACCGCTTCCGTTATCAGGCCACCAAGGCCAAGCAGGTGCAGAGCCGGATCAAGGAACTGGAGAAAATCGAGCGCATCGAGGTCCCGCCCGACGAGAAGCCGATCCATTTCTCCTTCCCGCAGCCGGTGGCGAGCGGCCGCACGGTGTCCGAGTTCATCGATGTGGCGAAGACCTACGGCGGTGTTGGGCGGGTCTGTGTGGGGCGGGTCTCTGACCCGCCCCAGATCTGGGACGGGTCAAAGACCCGTCCCACACATCTCCCGGAGGTCACCCCGGTCTTCTCCGGCGTCAATTTCACCATCGAGCGCGGCGACCGCATTGCCTTGCTGGGCCACAACGGCGCGGGCAAATCGACGCTGATCAAGATCCTGGCCGAACTGGAGCGGCCCACGGCGGGCAAATACCGCCTCGGCCACAACGTCCAGCCGGACTACTTTGCGCAGGACCAATACAAACAGTTCGATCCCCAGGCGCGCGTGCTGGACGACATCTGGTCGCTGGCGCCCGGCCGCAACCAGGCGGAAATGCGCACCCTGCTGGGCTGCTTCCTCTTCTCCGGTGACGACGTGTTCAAAACCATCGGCGTGCTCAGCGGCGGCGAACGCAGCCGCTACGCCCTGGCGCGGATGTTGCTGCGGCCCTCGAATTTCCTGCTGCTGGACGAGCCCACCAACCACCTCGACCTGCGCGCCAAGGATGTGTTGCTCAATGCGCTGCAGGACTACACCGGCACCGTGGTCTTCGTCTCGCACGACCGCTACTTCATCGACCGCCTCGCCACCCGCGTGTTTGAAATCGGCAATGGCCGGGTCATCCCGTACGCCGGAAATTATGAAGACTACCTGTGGCAAAAACAGCGGGAAAAGGATGAGCAGTCTAACGCGCCATCCGATGGAAGAAACGGCCGGGACCGGGTGTCGTCCCTACGGGACTCGGGTCGCGGCGCTGACGAGTCCCAGGACTCACGTCCTGGGCTATCGTCTGCCGCCGCTCCGCGGCTCGAAGTTGTGGAAGCTCCATCGGTGAATGGCCTGCCTGATTCATCGGAGAGCGATGCCACGCCCGAGAAGAAGCGCATCAATCCCATCAAGCTGCGCCAGATGCAGGACCGCTGCGCCCAGATCGAAGACACCATCACGCGCATGGAGACAGAAATCTCCGAGACCGAGAATGCGCTGACCGTGTTTGTCTCCGCCGATGAAACCGCGCGCCTCACCAAGCTGCTGGCCGCCCGCCGCGCGGAGTTGGAATCGCTGATGGAGGAATGGGAAGAGCTGTCGCATAGGGTCGAAGAGTAAACTGCTTACCGCTCCGATCCCGGGCAGGAAAACAAGTACAAAAAGCTCACTGCTGCGTGATTCCGCAACCCATAAAGTCACCGTCTTTGTCCGGCACATACTTCAAAACCGCAATCAAACGATTATCTGGAGTAAAGCTCGGACTAACAACGTTGATTACAAGAGAAAATGGAGTTGGGCGCGGATTGCCCTGCGGCGCGTGTAGCGTCATCGATCTATCTGTCAGCGTGCCGGAATTTAGAACCTCAAACGGTTTGTTGCATTCCAGCAAGAGTCTTGTCGTGACAAGGATTCGATTAGTATCCGCAATGATCACTGTTTCACGCTCAACACCGCGAATTGGAGCCTTTTCCTCTGCCTCCACGAGATGCAATCGCAACTGGAGCGGCGGGGGAGCGCTCTTTTTACCAAGAATAATCAAACAACTATTTGTAAGGGATTGCGCCTTATTGAGATTTTGCTGTTGCCCCGTTAAATCCGCCTGCGTCTTCGAGAGAGTTCCAGATTGCGAATTAAGCTGAAGTTGTAGAAATTGATTGGTTAACGCATCAATTCTCTTATCAGCTAAGCATGAAGTTTTCAGGCCGACCTCCGATGCTTTTTCCGAAATTACGACCCGAGCATTACGATGCTCGTCTTGCCACGCAGAATCGAAGGCCACCAATAAGCAAATGATCCCCACAAACCAGAAAATTCTTTCGGGGAGCGGGTGCTTTTTGTATGCCTGCCAAAGGGCAATGCAAAACGAAGCTATCCCGCTCATAAGAGCCACCAAATGAGACGCAACGTTACCAATGAACAGGATGTGATTATCCATGCCGGCAATGCTCTCATTGGGAGCGCCCTGCGTCTATGGACTATTCTGATACATATTTGTTCGACCAAAGGCGAACAAAGGGCAAATTAGGGCACGACCGAAAAGTGTCGGCACGATTGACCGCGGGAGTTACTTCGCCGCCAGAGCCGCCACCAGCGAATTGAACATCTTTATGCCATCGACGGAGCCGAGCTGCGCTTCGCTGGCGCGCTCGGGGTGCGGCATCATGCCGAGCACATTGCGGCCCTCGTTGCAGATGCCGGCGATGTTCTCCAGCGAGCCGTTGGGGTTCGCATCCGGCGTGATCTCGCCCATGCGGTTGGCGTAGCGGAAGACGATCTGCTGGTTGCGCTTCAGGCGGTCGAGCGTCTCGTCATCGCAGAAGTAATTCCCGTCCATGTGGGCGATGGGCATTTCGAGCACCTCGCCCTCGATGCAGGCATTGGTAAACGGAGTCTCGGCGTTCTCCACCCGCAGACAGACCGGCTTGCACACGAACTTCAGGCCGGTGTTGCGCATCAGCGCCCCCGGCAGCAGGCCGGATTCGGTCAGGATCTGGAAGCCGTTGCAGATGCCGAACACCAGCCCGCCGTGATCGGCGAACTTTCTGACCGATTCCATCACCGGCGAGAACTTCGCGATGGCGCCCGTACGCAGGTAATCGCCATAGGCAAAGCCGCCGGGAACCACCACCACGTCGCAGTTCTCGAGCTCGTGCGACTCGTGCCAGAGGAAGGTGGCCGCTTGTCCGGGGAGATTCTTGGCGGCCCAGTACGCGTCGTGGTCGCAGTTCGATCCGGGGAAGACAATGACGCCAAATTTCATAGCTCTAGTTTAAATGCGGCGCGGGCTTCGTGCGTCGGAAAACCTCTTCACCGCAGAGGACGCAGAGAGCGCAGAGGAAGAGCAGAGGAATGCTATTCAATTTCTGATTTTCGCTTTTTATGTCCTCGCGCTTTCGAGTCAGAGTTCCTCCTCCGTGCCCTCTGCGCCCTCTGCGGTGAAGAGGTTTTTGCTCGAGCGGGCCCGCCGCGCTACAGTAAGACTGCCGGCGCTACAATAACCGGTGGACCTTCGCGATCACTTCCATACCACGCTCGAGGCGCTCCAGCACTGGCTGAAGGCGCAGATTTACGACTCGCTGGCGGTCGCCGTGCTCTGGCTAGTGGGTCTGCTGATCCTGCGCGTGCCGCTGGCGCCGCTGTGGGCTTTCCTGGCGTTCTTCCTGCATTTCATTCCCCATTTCGGGCCGGTGCTCGCGCTCCTGGGACCGGCCGTGTCCGGCGGCATCAGCGGCGGCTTTGACCGCCTGCTGTACGTGCTGATCCTGTACGCGGTCGTGGTGGTGGTCGAAGGGCTGGTGTTTCAGCCCTTGATCATGAAGCGGACGGCCCGCGTGCCTTTCTGGGCTACTCTGCTGGCGCCGATCGTGCTCGGCCTTTTGTTCAGCTTCTGGGGAGTGCTGTTGGCGCCGCCGCTGTTGGCCATCCTCTACAGCTACCGGGAGCGGCACAAGAAGAAGCGGCCCGACATCGAGATCATCCCGCCGTCCTCCCAGCCGGGCGGGCCTCGCCGTCCGGGGCACTGGATCGACGGCTGATCCCCGCGATTCAAGAAAACCTACCACGGAGACACCGAGACACGGAGAAAGACAAAAAAGTAAAGATTCTGTAATTTGTCCGTGATCTTCCTCTGTGTCGGAGCCTGCCCTGAGCGAAGTCGAAGGGTGCCTCCGTGGTAGGTTTTGGCGCCCCTCCCCTTCAGCTTATAAGGCGATGATGCCTCGCTTCAGGGCGATGGTCACCGCATGGGTTCGGTCATTGGCGCGAAGCTTGGAGAGGATGTTCTTGACGTGGCCCTTGACGGTCTCCTCGGTGATCGAGAGCTGAGCCGCTATCATCTTGTTGGCGTTACCGGCAGCAATCAACCGCAGGACATCGATCTCCCGCGCGGTCAAGGTTTCTTCGCCGGCATACTCAGCCAGTTGAGCGGCAACTTCCGGGGAGATGCGCCTTTGCCCGGCATGGACGGCGCGGATCGTCTCCAGCAGTTCCTTACGCAGCGAGCTCTTCAACAGATACGCGCGAGCGCCGGCTTTGAGCGCGCGCAGTAGCTGGACGTCGCCGGTATAGGTGGTCAGGACAATAATCCGCGCCACGGGGAATTCACCGCGAATGGCGCTGATTGCATCGATGCCGCACAGGTTGGGCATCTGCAAGTCCATCAGGGTGATATCGGGATGCTGCTTGCGAAACTGGACGATGGCCTCGCGCCCATCGGAGGCTTCGGCAACCAGTTTCATATCCGCTTGGCCGGCAAGCAGAGCGGCAATGCCTTCGCGCAGGAGAGGGTGATCGTCGACGGTGAGGATCCGAATCGGGCTGGGAGTGGTGCTCATGCGGCTCGCTCCCTCTTCTTCCTGCGGAAGAGATGAAAACCGGCGCGAGCGGGAGAGGCTCCGTAGGCGATGGAGCCGGGAATGCTCAGTTCAACTTCGGTGCCGGCTCCGGGCCGGCTCCAGACCTCGAATTGTCCGCCAATGCGTTGGGCTCGCTCGCGCATCCCAGGCAAGCCCCAGTGTCCGGCACTGCCACCCTGACCCAGGACTTCCGGGGCAATGCCGCTGCCATCATCCCGAATCCGCAAGCGAAGAAGAGTTTCGCCATACGAAATATCCGCTTCAATCCGGCGCGCCTGGGCATGGTGGGAGGCGTTGCGCAACGCCTCCCGCGCAATGCGATAGATCTCGTCCCGCAGGATGGGATGCAGAGTTCGCGGCGTGCCTTCCACGACCACACGAAAAGCCGGCGAAGGTCGGTTGCTGTCATGGTCGGAGAGCTCTTCTCCGAGAGCGGTAATCGCCTTTGCCAAATCGGTACTCACCGCCGCAGGAGAACGCAAATCGCGGACCGCATCCCGGCCTTCGATCAGGGCCTGATCCGCCCGCACGAGAGCATCGTCCAGCGCTTGCACGGCTTCCACGGGACGCTCGGGAAGCAGGTTGTGGACCCTTTGAAACAGCAGC
Organism: uncultured Acidobacteriota bacterium; assembly: GCA_963837635.1. GTDB lineage: Bacteria > Acidobacteriota > Terriglobia > Terriglobales > Acidobacteriaceae > CAWINY01. Next base: position 670,904 of record CAWINY010000006.1, on the reverse strand, counting down.
ATCAATCCCTGGAAACTCTGCAGCAGGGTGTCGTGCAGCTCGCGCGCAATGCGGGTGCGCTCGCCGACACGCTCTTCCAGAAGCATGTCGTACTGGCGTGCAAGCCGATGGAGCCGGAACTGATAGAGCCCCCAGAGAGAGAGCAAAATCAAGCCGGCACAACTACTCCGGAACCACCAGGTGCTCCACCATGGGGGCAGGATTTGGATGCGAAGGCTCGCCCCGTTCTCGTTCCAGGAGCCGCGGTTGGTGCGCGCTTGAACGCGAAATACGTACTGCCCGGGCGGAAGCGTGGTGTAGGTAACAGATCGGCGGCGGCTGTTCACCTCGTTCCATTCGGTCTCCAATCCTTCGAGCCGGTAACGGTAGCGGACTTGTTCCGGATCGGAGTAGCTGAGCGCCGCGAATTCGAAAGAGAAGATGTTCTGAATATGGGAAAGAACCAAAGAGTTCGTGAAAGAGATCGACTGCTTCAGCGGAGAGTTGGCCCCGATGGACACCGGCTTATTGAACAGTTGGAAGTCGGTGAGAACCACGGGAGGGATGTAGGGATCGTCCACCTTCTCCACCTTCTCAGGAAAAAAGGCGATCACTCCGGCATAGGAGTTGAAGAACAACTCTCCATTCGGACTCTTATACGCGTTTGCATAATTGTAGAACTCGTTTCCCAATAATCCGTCGGAGGTGTAGTAATTGCTGAAGGTTTTGGTTGGCGGACTGAATCGCGATAGACCGTTGCCGGTGCTCAGCCACAGATCTCCACGCCCATCTTCGAGGATGCTGTTCACCGAGCTGTCAGGCAGGCCATCGCGTTCGGCATATGCGGTGAATTTTCCGGTGGCGGGATCCAAGCGATCCAGCCCGCTCTGCGTGCCAGCCCAGACAATACCGGAGCGATCGACACAAACGGTATTCACTTGTTCGCCCACCCCCCCGCTTCCCTGGCGGTAGATGGTGAAGTTCCCGGTGGCGGGATCGAGACGTTGCAGGTCGCCGCCCAGGCTGCCGAGCCATAAGGCCCCCTGCGCGTCTTCGGCGATTGCGCGGTAGCGGCGAAACCAGGGTGGTTTCTGAGGACGGTACACCCGGAAACGCTCGGTCGCCGGGTCGAAAGCGCTGAGACCATCCTCGGTTCCAGCCCACAAGGTGCCTTCATGATCGACAAACAGGCCCAGTACGTTGTCGTGACTTAGGCTGTGAGCATCGGCGGGATGGTGACGGTAGACCTTGAATCGTCCGCTCCGCCGATCATAGCGATTGAGTCCCCCGCCCAGAGTACCGAACCAGAGATACCCCGAACGATCCTCCGCCATGGAGATCACCCACGTACTGGAGAGGCCGCCGGGCCGTCCCGCGGTCCGGTAAAAGGTAAACTTTCCAGTTTTCCCGTCGATTCGCGTGAGGGCCTTCCTGCTCCCGACCCACAGGTCTCCATGGCTGTCCTCAAGTACGGACGTCGTGTAATTGCTTTCCAGGCTGTTGGGATTGTAAGGTTCGTGCTGGTAGGTGTTGAACGGTATCTGCCTATAGGTAAAGCGATCGAGGCCGCCTCCGGTTGTTCCGACCCAAATGTTGCGGTCGCGGTCAGCGAAAAGCGCAACAACCTGATCCGAACTCAAGCTGTAAGGATGGCGGGGATCGTTGCGATAGCGGACGAAACGCTGCCGATGCCGGTCCAGCTTCAATATCCCGCCACTTGCGGTGCCGAGCCACAATGTACCATCCTCATCCTCTTGAATCGCGCGTATACCGGAAGGCTGCGTGTCCGACGGGGCGCCGGCCTGCGAATATTCGACCAGCCTGCTGTTGCGGCGATCTACGCGCGCCAATCCATTTCCGAAGGAATAAGTCACCCATAGAACATTCGCGTGGTCCTCCAGCAAATCCATGACAGTTTCGACCTGTAATGACGCTGGTGGGTGCGGTGGCAGCGGGAAGTGCTGGGTCACCTTCCCGGTTTTGCGATCAAAAATATCCAAGCCGTCAGTAGTGGCGACCCAGAAGGTTCCATCCCTCTGTTCCAAGGTGGAGGTTACGACATCGCCCCTTAAACTCGTGGGGTCGCCCGGAATGTGCTTAAAGCGAATGGTCTGCCATGAGGCTGGGTCAAGCCGGACCAGTCCGGCGTGGGTCGCGAGCCAAAGCGTTCCTTCACGGTCCTGGCTGATGTGCCAAACCCAGCCCTCGATTCCGTGCGCCAGGGATGAATAGCGAGTGAAGCTCTCGGTCGCCGGATCATAGCGTTCGAGATATTCATCCGATGCGACCCAGAGTTTTCCGGAGCGGTCTTTGAAAAGCGTATTGATGTAGCTGCCGCTCAGGCTCTTCGGATCCCCGGGATCGTGCTGGAACTTGCGCAGGCGGTAGCCGTCATAGCGTTGCAGGCCGCTATTCGTGCCAAACCAGAGAAATCCTTGGTCATCCTCAACGATCGCACTGATTCGTCCATGAGACCGGCCTTCTCCGAAGGACATGTGCGCGAACCGAAGATCGGCGCCTTCGACAACCGAGAGCTGGATAACCCCGTGGTCTTGCTGGCTTGCCGTCGAGCGCCCAGCGCAGCAAAGAACAAATAGAAGGGTAAGGACGAAGACGGAAAATCTCCCCAGGCATTGAGGCGCGAGAGGTCGCGCTGCACGAATCGGAGCTCCCCATCTCTTCCAGCGACACATGGGCTGCTCTCTACGTCTTGCGCGAGCATTGTATCTCAGTTCATGCCGGCCGCAAGGCCGCCGAAGTAGATCGGCTTACGATCCGGATCATTCAGAAAGCGGAGTTGCGTGGGGCAACGATTTTGCCTGCGCAGCAATCTCCAGTCACGTGGATTCCCTCAAGTCAGGTGGATTCCCGTCATGTGTACCGTTCGACTGTCGTTCCTCTTCCTGTTCTTCCTCTGCTGCGCCCTTCCTCAGTCAGCCCAGGTGAATGCCACGGGAACGTTTTCCGGTCAAGTAATCGACCCCACAGGCGCGCCTATCGCGAATGCCCAAGTCGAAGTCATCGAACAGAGGACCGGAATCTCCGTTAGAAAGCAAACGAGCGCGCAGGGCTACTACACAGTCCCGCTGCTCAGTCCGGGCAATTATTCGGTCCAAGTGAGTGCGCCAAGATGCGCCACGGTGACGCGCAGGAACCTCGTGCTCCGAATTAACCAAACCATTCGGCAAGATTTCACCTTGCAGGCCGGCGCTGTGCAGCAGGTGCAGGTGACCGTGGCCGGGCCTCCGCTGCTCAACAGCGAGACCTCCGAAATCGGAAATGTGATCTCGGAGCACGCCATCCAGCAGCTCCCGCTGAACGGGCGAAATTTCTCGCAACTCGCATTATTGGTACCGGGAACGAACCCCGGTCCGGTCGGCGGAATCCGCGCCCAAGGCAACGGCAATGAAACCCAGCGCGCGGGCGCCGAGATCGTCGCCGACGGCGCGCGCGGCAGCTTCAATACTTTCATGATCGACGGGATCGACGACCGCGACCAGTCCGTCGGCACCATCAAAGTGTTCCCCAACCTCGAAGACATTCAGGAATTTCAGGTCCAGCAGGGCAACTACGACGCCGAATTTGCCTCCGGCGGCGCGGTGGTGAATGTTGTCACCCGTTCCGGTTCCAATGAACTCCACGGCTCCGCTTTCGAGTTCCTGCGTAACGATGCCCTGGACGCCCGCCAGTTCTTCGACGCCCAGAAACCGCAGTTCCAGCAGAACCAGTTCGGCTTCGCCATAGGCGGGCCGATTCGGAAGAACAAAACGTTCTTCTTTGGCGACTATCAGGGCCTGCGCATCCATACCGCGGCCACCTCCATCGTTTCCGTGCCGACTGCTGCCATGCGCGCGGGCGACTTCAGCGGCTTTCCAGCGACTATCTTCGATCCGAGCACCTTCAATCCTGCGACCAACACGCGCACGCAATTTTCAGGCAACATTATTCCCTCTGGCCGCATTGACCCCGTCGCACGTAACCTGCTCGCGCTTTTTCCTCTGCCGAACTTGCCGGGCGTGACGAACAACCTGCGTATCAACCCTCTCCAAGTGCAGGTTCAGGATCAGTTTGACGCCCGCGTGGACCAGAGCTTCTCCGACAAGGACAGCATGTTTGCCAGATACACCTATGGCCGGGCAGATATTAGCTATCCCGCTACGCCAGTCCTGGTGAATGGCGTCATCAACCCACTGGCCTTCGCACAGGGAAACTCCATCGCCGGGACCCTCAAGCTGAACCATGCACCGAGCCAGCAGGCAACGGTACAGGAAGTCCATCAATTCACGCCAAACCTGCTGAATCAGCTCGCGCTCGGCTACACGCGATTTGCTTTGCGGGTGAGTTCTCTGGACGAGGGCCACAATCTGGCCAGTCGACTCGGTCTGCAGGGCGCAAACACTGGTGCCAACGCGGGGGCGATGGCCAGTCTCACCATCTCCGGCGAGGCGGGCTATGACTCGGCATTCCTGCCGGAGGTTGTCCCGCAGAATACATGGCAGTTGAGCGACACCGCTTTCTATACGCACGGCGCCCATCTTTTGCGATTCGGCTTCAGCGCCATCCAGAATCGATTCGGGTTCTTTCAATTGGCCAACCCTTCGGGCGCCCTGAGTTTTAGCGGAACGTACACCAACGATCCATCGAGTCCCTTGGGCACCGGCGCCGGATTCGCGGATTTCCTGCTTGGCCTCCCCGTCAGCTCCGGCAAATCGACCCTCCCTCAAGGCACGCCTTATGCGCGGTACGGTGAATACGGCGCCTTTGTGCAGGACCAGTGGCGGGTGACGAACCGGCTCACGCTCAATCTAGGTCTGCGTTATGACCTGTTCACGCCGGTATCGGAGCAGCACAACCGGCTGTCGGATTTCTTGCTCAGCTCCGGAACACTCACGCTCGCGGGACAGAACGGCATATCGTCGAGCATCCTCGATCTGCAAAAACATGACTTCAGTCCGCGCATCGGTCTCGCCTACCGGATAGGCGACAAGACCGCGGTCCGCGCCGCCTACGGACTCTTCTATTTCAACGAACAGGGCACCGGCGGCTCGGCGCGACTATTCACTAACTTCCCATTCGCCCAACAGTTCACAGTCGCGTGCAGTTCGACCACACCCTGCCTGAGTACATCGAGTGGCATCCCCGCAACGCCGAGCGCAAACAATGTACCCACGGTCGTCTATCAGCCCGCCAGCAACCTGACGCCCAACGTGCAGCAATGGCACCTCACGATCGAGCGACAGCTGACTTCTTCGCTGGTGGCACGCGCCGCATACGTCGGCAGCCATGGGAATCACCTGAATATCGCTATTAACGAAAATGTGGCCGTGCCGGGACCGGGACCGGTCGCTCCTCGCCGGCCGTTTCCTGCTTTTGGTGTGATTTCCTCGTGGGAGCCTCGCGGGATTTCCAACTACAACGGCCTGCAGTTATCGGCGGAAAAGCGGTACAGCCGGGGATTGTCCCTTCTTGCCGCCTACACCTGGAGCAAGAGCCTGGACGAAGGCGGAGGCGGCAACTCCTCGTCGGGCGATCCGCGCAACAACATCCAGGATCCGCGTGACATCCGTGCCAGCTACGGTCTCTCCAGCTTCGATTACCGACATCGCTTTACCCTCAGCACCATCTACGAGCTTCCGCTCGGCACTGGACGCAGATTCATGAACAACGCGCCTCGGTTCGCGAACGCCATCGCCGGTGGATGGCAGATCGCTAGCATTGTCACCGCGCAATCGGGGGCGCCGTTTTCCGTATTCCTTGCCACGCCGACCGCCAACACCGGCACGTTCACCCGCCCCGACCGCATCTGCAATGGCAATCTGCCTGCCGATCGCAGGACCGCGAGTCAGTGGTTTGACGTCTCGTGTTTCGTCAACCCGCCGCCTTTCACCTTCGGCGATGCCGGCCGCAATATCCTGATCGGACCGGGTCTCTTCACCTGGGATTTTGCCGCGGACAAAGACTTCCGTCTGAATGAGCGGATCGGACTGCAGTTCCGGTCGGAGTTCTTCAATCTGCTGAACCGGGCGAATTTCGGATTGCCGAACGCAAGCATCGGTTCGACGGCAGCCGGTACCATCACCACGGTGGTGACCAACGCCCGGCAAGTCCAGTTCGCTTTGCGTCTCCACTGGTAGCCGCCGCGCTACCAGCAAACGCGCTTAGTATTGGAACCGCCAGAATGCGCTCAACCACCTCGAAAGAGGGATCCCCAAGCATTACCATCCAGCGACCCGGCGAGCCTCCCATCTGGGCTGGCTGGCCGATGAATCTCCCTACATAATCGAGGACCGGAAGAGACAAGGGTGAGGAGACAAAGCCATGAAGGGGAGTTGTAATATGGCATCCGTGCTGTGCGTGGATGACGAACCGGCGGTGCTGCGCACCATCCAATTAGTGCTGCAGAGTGCAGCTCACGCGGTGCAGGTTGCAGCCAATGTTGCCGATGGAATCGCGTTGCTGAAGAACCAGCAGTTCGATCTGGTGCTCTTGGACTGTGTTAACGATTGCCAGCAACTGGTCGAGGAAGGCCGGCGCGTGAATCCAAGGATGCGAATACTGCTCTGTACCGGCCGTGATCTGGAATGTGGGGATGGTTTGCCCAAGGTCGATGCCATGATCCAGAAGCCTTTCGCTATGCCCGAACTTCTTCGCACGATTACGGATCTCCTGGCCGATTCATGCGCTGCGTAGGGAAGAGGCCACTCCATGAACGGCGACTCCGTGGATCGCATCGATGCCCCCTACCTGTTCCTGTGCGCTCTCCTGTGGCGCAAACATGCGCTGAATGAGGCGATGGACGAACTCGTCAGCGCCCTTGAGTCGCCCGATCCTGACTTGAACCTGCTAGTGCACCTCCTAATGGAAGAGGCCGATCCGGCTGCTCGCAATGCCCTGGCCGCCTATGCCTGTCGGCGCTGGCAAACGTCCTGAGCCCCGCGCGGGGCCAGGACGTTTGCTCAGGAAAATTAGCGGCTGGGCAAAGTTTAGTGACTCGGCACCTGGAGCGGGCGATCCAAAGTCAATTCGACGGCAGTACCTTTGTTGAGGACGAAGTCGCGGTCGGTCAGCAGTCCGGCGGCCCCGCCCAGCGCTGCACCCGCGCCCGCGCCAATCATCGCGCCATGCGGCCCGCCCGCGGCCGCACCCGCCGCCGCGCCTACGGCCGCGCCCACAGCAGCGCCTTCAACGACTCGGCCCTTGCTTGCGCTCTTCTTCTGAAGCTCGCCTTCCTCGCCCACCGGCTTCATGCCCTTTTCGCCCGGGACGCCGCTCACCGTGGCCACCAGGGGCATCCAGCCGTGGTTGGTCTCGATCTGGTCAAAGCTCATCAGCACGCGGCCATGCAGCCCACGCTGGATATCGCTGATGTGGGCCCTGAGCTTCTTGCCGCGCGGAATCATCTCCCCGTTGGATGCCACCAGATCTTCCGCCAGCTTCGCCTTGAATTGCTTTCCAGGCTGGATTTTCTTGCTGTCCAGTTTGTCGTCCAACTGGACCAGGAAGCGGGTGCCGTCCATGATGTAGTTGGAACCATAGCCGTGTCCCACGGCATTGGATTGCGGGCTGGAGGCCCCGTAATTGTTTTGTGCCACCGCCGGCAGCGCCAGCAGTGCGATCAGGCCGAGCCACAGAAGCCAACGTTTTTCCATCACCAAAACCCTCATTCGGAAGAATCCAACCTGCATGGAACATGGAACTTGGATGGGCCGTGCACCTCAACGGTGCTTGGAGCCGGCTGTCCGTATCAACCCTGGTTTGTTCGAATAGTTGTGCCAAGATCCCTTCTCTCGTTGGTGCGGAACGTAAGTCTCAAGGCGTTGTGGCCAGCGTGCCCTCGCACCTGGCTGACGCGCACAACAGCATATTTCTGGGGACCGCGGTTCAAACCGGGCTGCCGAACTGAAACCGAAAGGCATCCACTATGTGGACGTCGGGACCAGCGGCGGGGTGTGGGGGGGCAGAGCGCGGCTACTGCCTGATGATCGGCGGTGACGAAACCGTCGTCCGGCGCCTGGACCCCGTTTTCACCGCCCTGGCCCCAAGTGTCGAGGCAGCGCCACGCACGCCCGGTCGGAAAAAGCTAGGCGGCACTGAGGATGCGCCCGCCCGTGTGTCCCTGCCGTCGTGCCTGCCGTTACACTACGCGCCGGCGTCCGGTCACCAAGTTGAAGATGAGCACCACCAGGGCCACAACCAGCAGCAGGTGGATCAGACCGCCGCCTACGTGCAGACTGAACCCAAGTAACCACAGAATCATAAGAACAACCAAAATCGTCCAAAGCATACTTGCCTTCTCTCTACGCCTCGTGAGCACCCGAGAGTTAACATCCTTCTCGGGTGCACCCGCGCGTTGAAAACCTAACTACTTTGAGGCTACGGCCTGCGCCTTGGCGCCCCTGACTGAGTCTAGGAACGATTGGGCAGCGGCTGGTGCCGCTACTTTACCCAACAGGACGGACCGTGTGGTGACATTACGACCGTAGATGGCCTGCATCGAATCGTCGTCCCGACGAACCGAAGCGCCGTTCAACGTGAGCCCGGCGAAAGCACCCTTCGCTCGTGAGTAGGTCAGGATCTCTGTTTCCAGCTTCCAATTGGTTTCGGCGGAAGCATGGCGTCCTACCGGTCCAGCTGCCGCGGAGGCATCCGCTCCCAGTTGGAACTTGCTTGCCAGCAACTGCTGCATGCCTTTTTCGTTCTGGATAATCATGACCAGATCCACGCCCTCGAGACCGATCTGCAACCCCCAGCTACCGCCCGTGATCGCAAAGAACGCTGGTGCACTCCAGCCGTCGGCGGTTCGGCAGGTAGCCACGCCTCTACCATTTTGCGCACCGAACACGAAGCCACCCTTGATCATGTGTGGTACCACGGCCACGCACCTGGCGTGCGCCAGTACCTCTTCCGGGATGCCGTTATCCGGCGCGGCCATGATCTCGTGCAGCACTTTGCCCGCGTTATCCATTCGCTCGGTCGATGCTTCGCGGTTCGACTCCGCCCAGCCCAGGCTGGCAAAACTCAGCAACGCAACTAGCAACATAAGTTTTTTCAAAGTTTCACTTCTTTCTTCTACCCTGCGCCGCGTTTCTGATCGATCACATTGGTAAACGCGAGGCACCTCTTACGTTAGCGGGGTTAAGATGAAGCCGTCTGAGCTATAAAGCTCAGCTGGCCAACGGCGAGGTCGCCGCGTATTGAAGGACTTCTCTTTAGTTCTGCGTAGCTGGGGGGCGAGTAGATTGGCCGTGAAAAGTTTGTTTTTCTCATCGGCTCCTCCTGCCGGGCAAGGATCGCGTTCACGGCACCTGAACCGCTGAATCGCTCAGGTTGCCAGCGCCCCTCCACACTCCAGGCAAACTGATCGGGAGCGGGACGTGATCATCCTGCAATGGGGACACATCCTTTGCGCCCCAATCGACGGGAACCGCTGCTGCGTCTGGCGCTTGTATCGGTAGACCACCGCCAGTAAAACAATCACCGCAAGCACCAGACCTACGCAAACGCTTATGACGGTCACAATTCGCCCCACTTTATTCTGGCTGCGCGCACGCCGTTGCTCGGCGCACGAGGACTTAATGTTAGCGATTCCTCATCAAACTGTCTGAGCAATAAGGCTCAGGTGATCCCACGGCGAATCCACTGCGAACCTGCGTTGGGACAGCCTTCATCATCCATGCGCGACCAGGCCTCTTCGTCCCGGCGGCGATCGTTGCTGCGTTCGCGTGACCCTGTGCCATCGCCCAGTTCGGCATGGTCGAAAGAACGTTTCATGAGACCCATGCGCCGCCAACATTCGTGCAAGAAACTGAGAACTCCCCTGGCATCTCGCTTCCAAGGCTCAGCCAGGAGGTGGGCAGCGGGCTCCAATCTACGACTGAAAGCAGTCGGAGCGTACGGCGTGGTAGGCACCAGGATTTTGTGAGCAGACATCGTACACCTCCCAACATAGCCATCATCGTTCATGCCACCCTGCAGCCTCCGCTCAGCACGTTGATCATCAGGAGGGCTAATGCCGCGAGCAACAGGGCGTGGAATCGTCCAAAGCATATTCAACTCTTTCGTCCATCTGGCGCTGCGTCTGTAGTTTCCGTCGCCTTCGTAGCGCTTGAGGTGCTTCTTAGCCTGCACTATTCGTGAAGGTGCCGCGAGCGGTAGTCGGCGCCGCGATTTTGCGGCGAAGATGCGCGTTGCTGCGTGATGTTCGTTGGATCACCGGGGACGACGAGCTTGGGTGTGTGCGAAATGGGTATGGCGTGGCTTTTCGAGCAAAGCTTTCCCTCGTACGCCATTTTGCGCAACATTTGAAACTTATGTTTCGGGGCGTTGCGAGGCCGCGTTATCCGGGCGAGGCGCCCAGTGCCAGCGCCACTTGCCGGAAGGTGGGCAGGAACGGGAACGACGCGGGCAGGTGTACGACCACGCGGCGAACCGAAACCAGCACCCGGGCACCCAGTTTCAGCAACCGTTCCCGGAGGGTCCAGACCTGAGCTCGCGCACAGCTGGTGTGCGCGGCTTGCAGCCGTAGTTCCTGCATCAGGACGTAGGCGGCAGCGGTGAGCAGCACGCGGAGCTGGTTCGCCCAGAAGTCGCTGCAACTGGTGCGGTCGATCTGGAGATCGTGCAGTTCTTTTATTCGATTCTCTATTTCGCCACGCTGGCAGTACACCTTTTCATAGAGCCATTGCGGACTCTGCTTCATGTTGGTGATGACAAAGCGCGGATTATCTTTCGGCTTCTTACCCTCGGCACGCACCACCTCGGCCTTGATGATGATGCGACGTTGTTGCGGCCACGTTTGGGCCGCATAGTTGGCTTCGCCGTAAATGTGTTCGGTCTTTCCGCTCTGCCGCGAGAGCCGGCGGGCCTGCCGCATGGCTGGTTTGGCCTTGCGCTTCAACACCGCGTTTTTGGCCATCGCAATGACGTACTCAAGGTTGGGCTCTGCATCCAGGAAGTCGAGCAGATCGGGATGCGCGAAACCGCCGTCGAGGCGCACGCGGATCCGCGCACCCGGAAAGCAATAGTGGATCATATTCAGCAGGCGACGCAAAATTCCCATCGCTCCTACCACGGCGGTCACGTTGCCGGGACGCAGCACCGCCGCGCATAGGTACTGTTCGGCTTCGTCGTTGAAGCTCACAAATCCCATCACCGGCAGGTAGCACCAGCTGTCATAGTGTCCGTTGAAGAACGATAGCTGCTGGGCGCCGTGGGTGGGGTCGTCGGTTGGATCCAGGTCGATGGTGACGCGGCGGGCGCGTCCGCGCAACCGCTGGGCATGGCGCCCGATCACGCTATCGGCCAGTGCTTCACCCAAACGGTAGAGTTCCCTTGGGCGAATGGCGTTTTCAAAGCGCGACAGGGTTGGCTGCGAAGCCAGATCGCGGCCCGCCACCGGATCGCGGTCGAGCAACATCTTGTGAATGGGGTCGGCAGACAGGCGGGCCGAGTCGTTGGCATCCGGATAGCCGCAGGCAATCGAGAACACGCGCTGTGCCAACAACTCGCGCAAAGAATGATCGACCTTGCCGGCTTGCCGCTTATCGCGCAGACATTCGGCCAAACTCCGGATCAATCCGTAGCGGCGGTCAGCCGCCTTCAGCAGGATGGCTCCGCCATCGGAACTGCCTTGCCGTTGATCGAACTGCAACGCGGCGGGCTTGGCAAAACTCTCAGCGAACAACAAACACTGTGTCGTGCTATCGTCGAACACGCAGAAGCCTTTCCTGTTACCACAAACACTGTCTCAGCAACATGTTTGTAGCAGAAGAGGCTTCTCGCGTCTTCAACTTCGCGAATTATCCGGGTTAGGTTAGAGGATTGGGACGGCTAGGTCTGAGCAATACCGCTCACGGCGAGTTGCCAGGGGCGATGATGACCGCTTGGCACACGGTTCCGAAGGCTGGACAAGGCGCTCCACCGCCGCAATCCTCTGCGAGAGCGGAGCCCTGCTACCGGTGATCGCCTAAGCGTTGTGCGCGACTACTGTCTGCCGACCGAGTCGGTTCCAGCATCGACAAGTTGCCAACCGGATCCGCACCCGTGATCTGGTAGTTGTTGTACTCAATCGTCAATTCTGCGCGCCCGCCTAGCCGGATCGCAGAAACGCTCCGGTTATGGACAGGAAGCCAGAAGTCGCTCACTTTCGTGTACACCTGTTCGACTTCCGTATTCTTGGTCCAGAAAGAAGGATTCTTAGCCGGCTCCGCCTTTAATCGCACCACAGCAAAGTCAGTTGCATCCACCCACAATCGGCCCCGGTAAAGAAACTTATCCTTCCTTCTGGGCTCCGCGATAAGCACATACATCGAACCAGCGGGCGTGCTTTCGTATCCGACCAGCGTGAAATCATAGTTGTCGCGGTTCAGCGCGGTGCGCCTTTGGGTCTGTGGCTCGAGCGCCTCTTGTTCAGCCTGCAAGAGCTTCTTGAATACCTTGTCGATGACGAGTTTCGATCCCGTTGCAGACTGGATGAGGAACTCTTTTGTCCCGGGGGACTCGTACTTCACCTCCACGGCCATCTCCGCGCTGCGGGTGCCGGGAAAGCCGTTATATTCCATTCGGTAGGTTCGGGTCCCATGGTAGGCACGCAGAGCCTGGGCACGTTCAGAGTTCATGCGAACCAGATTCTGTACGACTTCCTCTGTGCTGAGCAGCGGGGCTGCAGAAAACGGCGACGCATCCGGCTGTTGGGCATTCAAAGGCGGCCGTAGCGCGAAGCACAGCAACAACACGAGGATTTGACGGGCAGAACGGAAGTACTGCGGGTTGATCCGCGATGAAAGCCGATTGCGTATAGCGTGCAGCTTCATAGCGCTGCCTCCATCAAGGGCGACGGCTTCCGGAAGCAACGGCTCGCAGGCGATTCGTCCTCAAACTTTGCAACGACACGATGAACAGGGTCAGAGTGGCTGCGTTCGCGACCAGAGCGACGTTGGAAGTGATCGCGAGCGGCAGGAGGGAACCGAACACGCCAGCCAGTGCAAGGAGCACCGAAATCCAGAGGTACTTGTCGGGTAAGGTGATGTAGCTGATTGACCCGATGGCGCCAGTCCGGACGATAAGCAGCAGCAATATCTGTTTGCCAGTCACGCCGCACCTCACTTCTCAACGTCAGTATGAATCTTCGGAAATCCAATAACTGGTCAGAATTGACCGGGCCGGGCTATTGCCTGCCAGCTTAGTGCGCAAGATCTGCAGACATTGCTGAAGTCATTGCCATTCCCTACGCCAGGTATGCAACTCGCGCCGCCTGACCGGCCCCCGACGATAAATGTGGGATATTTCTGAAGAATCAGTCACTTGCCGGACACCGACGTCCGAACGCCCTTCTCCGCCCGCCGATAGCAGTTTCAGCAGCCGGGAAATATTCTGACGCCTGTGTGCACTTTTGAACAGCGGCAGAGATTCTGAAATAATTATCATTATGGTTGGAGGCAGCTCTCATGGCGTCTGGCAAGCAGCACCTTCTCGTGGTCGACGACGAGTCCGCTGTTCGCGAGAGCATGGCAGGGCTTCTGAAGGCGGCAGGGTACGACGTCAGTACCGCGGAAAATGGCTTCGACGCTCTTCTGCAACTCAAAAGAGCCCTCCCCGACGTCATCATTTCCGATCTCAATATGCCGCAAATGTCGGGCTTCGAGTTTCTCTCAGTGGTTCGCCGCCGCTTCCCTGAGATCCCGGTCATCGCGGTCAGCGGAGCTTACGAGTCCGGCGATCTCGTCCCGGGCGGAGTGATCGCCGACGCGTTCTATGCCAAAGGCAGCAACACCCGGCAGAACTCTTGTACACGGTCGCCGAATTGCTTCGAACCTCGGCGTCGCGGGCGATCAATCATCATCGCCAGTCGGCTCCGGTCTGGATACCGCGGAACGGAAAGGACTCGAACGGAGTGCCTTACATCGTGCTGACCTGCACACAATGCCTGCGGTCCTTTCCCTTGAGCGTACTGCGGGAAGACGTTCAGGAAATTCAGGAAACACACTGTTTGTTCTGCACCACCCCGGTCAGATACGTCATTGATTTCTCTCTTTCCGTTTCTTCCCCAAAACACGACATTACGGCAGCAGTGAGTGGCCAATAATCGCGTCCCGGCAAAACGTAATGCGAGCGCGTCACCAGACGCCGACACCGGCATCGCCAACGACAGCGCCCGTATCGCCTGGTCTGCCCACGATTGGGCACGTTGGCTGGCAAAGCCTTGCCGACGTCTGTTTGCCGGCCGCCCCATGCCGATCTCGGCGTGTGAACGCATTGTCTCTTGACGGCAACGGCAAGCCTTCGCCATCGCTCCGCAGCATTGTTTGGCACAGCTTGAGCAGGGTGAGGACGCGATGACGCGCCCTCACCCTGCCAGTAACGGGAACTGTGCCAAATCGCGCCTTCGCTCCTAGCCGTCGGCGTGAGCGACGGGGTGCGAGGCCAGCTCTTTGTGAACGCCCACCGCCGGGTTCTTCACAGACTCGCGGGCGTTAGAACCCCCACGTTGAAACATGCGCGCCGAGCGTCACTTCTGGCAAGTGTCACTGACCATGCTCAAATCCGTGACGGTAAGATGACCGTGCTCGGTGGCGTGTTTATCCATGCCGTGCTCTTTCATCTCCGTCTTCGCGTCTTCCTTCATCCCGTGCGCCATGGCATTGGACACTACTCCGACAATCTTGACCGTATGCCCGACATGTTCGTCGAGTTTGACGCTTTCGCTGTTGATTTCCCAGGTGCCGCCGTCGTTCGCGGTGAAATTGTACTCATTGGCATCCTCGCCTTTCTGCAGGCAGCCCGTGAGCGTCCGCGTTGTCTTGTGGGTGGTTTTGTTTGTGTTGTACTGTGCCGAAGCCAGCCCGGCCGTACCTGCCATCATGAACAACGCAATAACCCCTATCACGATCTTACGATTCATATTTCCCTCCGAAAACTAAGAGTTGCATCACAGATCGAAATGATATGACTTGCCGCGATGGCGCGACTGGTCATATTTGCACACATTTGCAAATTCTAGGGAGCAAGAAGCTGACTCGCCTGTACGAGGCTGAGCTCATCGGAAACCGTGCGAAAATCTGACCGAGTCTCGTATTCTTGTTTGCTGATTGTCTTGAAAAACGCTAGACGTCCTGATAACTAAATATTGATCAAGGCAGTCTTCCAGTGTGAAGGTCCGACCTGTACCCGCCCAATCTCGATGATGCCGCCGTTGTCGATGTGCCCCAAGATCCCATAGCCAAAATCCACACGGTTTACGAGTTGGGCCGAAAGGTTTGCCAGGCGTTGCTGTTGCCAATCGATCAGAACTGTTCCGGCAAGGCTATGCACCACCCGGGATTCATAGTTCGGGGGGATGTAGCTGGGGTCGGGGCGGAATTTCAGCTTCAGCCTTAACATATTCCCATCGACGCCATCGTAGTCGTAGAGAAAAGCTTGCGGCATCACCCGCATCAGGGTTTCCAGCTTCTGCTCGTCATCGTCGAACTGTTGCTTGAGCTTCGACTGCTGGCTGGTGTAGTGCAATAGGCGGGCTATACGCGCGTTGTCCTGTTGCCGCTGGTCAGGGGTCAGCCCCATTCCGTCAATTGCAAGTACACGGTAGAGCGGGCCGTGCGTGGTCTCCACCTGCTCTTCCCTGAGGGATTGGCGTCCCACTCGCTTTTCGATCACATACATCGATTTCCGCTGCTGCACGCGGTCCCTGAGCTCATTCGCCACGACGGCATGAATGAGGTCGCCCGCAGGCACCACGGAACTTTGGACTTGCGCAAGGGCGGCGGTAGAAACGACCAACACGGATCCGATTATGAGGCGGCGTAAATTCATCGGGTGCAGGGCATTATCAATGTGCAGAGTCCTCGCTGTTTTGGGATGCTTCCTGCATCTTGGGCGTTGCCGCTTGTGGAACCATCGCTTTCAGCAGTGCAACGTTCCTGAGCACCTTATTCCATTGTTCGGGATTTTTCTTGGCGAAAACCGGAACATTCGTGGTGCTGTAGAAGTCTAAAGTATTCTGTCGCAGAGCTGGCGTTATGCCGGCAAAGTTACGGTCTGCCAGCTTGTCCAACAGCTTGGCATACGCTTCATCTGTCAACCCGTACTCCCCAGCTAGGGTCGGCTTGCCGGTATCAAAGTCCGTGTTTTCCAGAGCAAGCTTTCCCGTCTTTAAGTCCCGGAGTTGGATCCCATATTGGTCTACAGTAGCGTTGACACTCTTCAGATACAGAGTCTCGGTCTCCGGGCTTGGCATCTTGAAGCCTACCGCCTTGAAAGGACCGATTTTGGGCACTAGCCTGAACAGTACGGCGAATATCCGGGCTCCCACCCCCGGTTTTTGGTAGCCCTTTCCCCACTCGTGCTCATAAGCGGAGCGCTTCAAGTTGTAGAGAAACTTTTTCTTGGCGAAAGACGCGTCCTCTCTGACCAACTCGTCTTTCTTGAGGAGGAGTGCGACGCGAGTCATTTCTGGAATGACACTACTGATGGATCGGCGAAACGTGCCGATGGATAAATCAACGCTGCCGAAAACGTCTTTCAACTCGATCCCGTATGTCTTCAGGAAGGCCCGTTCCAGCACTGGTTTTGAGACCTGAAACCCGATGAAGTCGTGGTACGAATCGGAGGTGTACCGGTGCTTGGCAACTTGGACCACATCAAAACCGAACTCCGTCTGGATGTGGGCTTTCTTATCCTGTGCAAACGTGACCTGGGGTCCATACTTGGCCTTCAGTTTGGGAAACCCCTGCGCGACAGCAGCGTTCACTAGCGGATGGCCTGTGATATCGGCGGTGTAGTGCGACAGGGCGCCCAATGCGAATGCATATTCATTGATGTCGGTGGCTTCATCGATTAGAGCGACTACGAAGTCGCCGCTGCGGACATAATGGACTAAGTCACTGAAAAATCTACTCCCGAAGGGATAATAGCCCAGGTCTTGTATCACACACCCGCCGTAGGCATAGGCATGAGCCATACGCAAGTCATCGGCCGACGCTCCCGGGTACTTCTGCTGCAAGAGGGGCTTCATCTGCTGGTCCCAAAGCTGATCAACGATCTGTTCATGCGTCAGCACTGAATAGCCGGTACACAGCTGGCTGGTGCCGCAAAGTAAGAACACGATAACCAGCAGGCTTGGAATAGAAAAGCTGAACCGACGGTGCCAGCATAGGCCGGACATTATGCGTTTCTTCAAAAGGTGCATGGATGTAGGGGACATTGGTGTCCTCGCTATTCTCTTGGGCGTTTGGAGTTCGCGACAAACCTCGCCGTCCCAACCGTCCGGCCGCTTCTTCGCCGCGGTAAGTTCGGGAAACTGCGCACACGGTGCGGACATTTTCCGCTTGGAACCATGGAACAACCTGGTGCGGTGGTGAACGCTGGAATTCAATTGATGTACTGACAGGCCTGGCCGTCACGCCCCATCATAAGGCTTCCCGACGGGAATAATGGCGAACCCCCGATCTGCCCGATCTTCGGGAAGGGCATTGGGGGGATCACCATTCCCCTGAAACTTCAGTCCGTCTTCTTTCCCTTGGAGAAAATTGGGTTCTGGATGGTTCCTCCGACACGAAAGGGAAACGACAACCTGCCATTCTTCAACGTAGCTCCGGAGAGCCGGGCGATGGTATTGGTGAAGAAGCCTTGCTTGGCGAGAATCTCTGCTACGCCCCGATAGTCAAGGCGGTCAGAGCCCGTGACGCTGAGACTTCCGGAGCCCTCAACATTGACCCCGTAGCCCGCGATGTCGATGTCGCTACTCGAAATTCGCTGATTAGATAAACTCAGGTCGGTGGAAATGGAGGAAAACGAAGAAGGATCTTGTTTGGCAGGGCCGAGATCGTTGAAGTGCGCCAGCTTCATCAGGTTCTCGTTGAGCTTGAGACTCGGCACCTGACCGTTCCGCACCGTCACGTGCCCGGTGCCGTGCATTCCCGCCAGCGGACGGAGTGTGTGCTCGATTTCTCCTGCAAGTCTCAGGTCTCCTTCCATCGTCCCCGTCATCTTCCCGCGGGCAGTTCGGAATGCCGCGAGAAGATGGTCCATTGCGATTCTTCTTATTCGCGCATCTGCATTAAAGCTTGGGTTCTTTCCCGACAATTTAAAGGATAGGTCCCCGGTGGCGCTTCCGCCATAGGTTTCCGCTCTGACGTTGCTGAAGACGATCTGTCTCGCCTGCAGCCGGAGCTTGCAATTTACGTTGGTTGCCTCGATCGAGCCGAAGCGCAGAGCATCCGTTTTCATCTCGCCCTGAGCAACAACGGAAGAGGCCGAACCAATGAACGCGTCGAAGTCCACATGCTCCAGTTTGGCTGCCAAGTTGTGGGCCTCAAAAACAACAGGTCCGGGCCGGTCGGCTGGCTCGATAAGGCTCGAAGCAAACAATTGGCCGCCGATAATCTCTATTCGTGGAATTACTCCAAAAGCGAAGATCGGGGCCCGTTTTTGAGAAGGTTTGGAAGGTGGATTCTCAAAGTTCCACAGTCCGTCAGGATCCGAAATCACATGGATTATCGAATCGTGCAACGCTATTGACTTGATTACAATCTGCCGGTGCAGCAGCGCCGCAGTATCGATCGCGACGTCCACTCTAGCTGCCTTAAGAAAATAGCCGGAAGGAAATGGCTTGGGATTCCTAGCGCCAAAGTCGTCGAGGCGGATAGACAGAGGAATGCACTTTACTCCAATATGCCCGACCTCGATCTGCTTTCCAGTTTTTGACGCCAGATAGGAAATAACCTCAGGCCGGTAGCTATCGGGGTTGGCTAGAACGGATAGAAACAAGGCCACTGCGATAATCGCAGCTGCGACAATTACGGTCGCGATGACAATCGTCTTCCGGCGGATGGCCATAATCATCAGCACGCTACAACCGCGATGCCGCAGCAATTAAGCGGGGTTGGAGTCGTCACCGCGACTCCACTGGCATAATTGCCTTTCGTGGTTCGTATTTTATAGGAAACAGCAAGCCCAGCGGCTGAAATGGCGCCGTTCATGGCCCCATCACCTGTTCTGACTGGCCAACACTCGCGTGCGGCCCAATGTTCCTTAGCCTGACCCAAGTTCCGGGACTGAGTAGCACGCGCTATGGAACTATGGGAGTGAAAGTGCTGGTTACGACGATTGACGAACGGCTTACAGGGGGGAGCTTGGCAGTCTGATCCATCTTCTGCTCGTTGCCGCACTGGTGTTGCTGATTTTCACCCTGGTGACCGGACTCAGGAGGCGAGCCGATTTGTGAAACCGCTGCTTTGGACATTTCAGTTCCTCTTCGGGCGTTAGCGATGATGCATATGCAGCAATCAACCCATGATACCCACCCGAAGTGTCTGCGAGTTCGCCTTGTCGCCCGGTTGTCGCAACCGTAATTCTTCCACATGTGAGCTTTGTTGCTTAGACGCAAAAGCCCACACCTGATTATTTAGTTGGTAAAGCTGTAAACGGCGCCGCCACCGCTGCTTCGTAGCTCTCATTCTTAGACTGTTTTGGGTCGGTCCTAGTCAAGAAACAACAACGTCCACGCCGAACCAATCGGCATTCTTGGTTCTTGTGTATGCCGCGGAACCTCCGGCAGACACGGGTCGACCCAAAAGCTCTCGAACATGGAAATTGAGGCTACACCTCAGGACGACTGACGAGCTCCGCTGGGAATCGGCTTTGGCTATTACCCGGCGAGAAAAAGCCGCCTATCTGGATCCGATCGACGCGTTGCGGTATGAATAGGTTGCTGCAGCGGGAATCGAGCACTTACAAGATTCGCGGGTCCCTCGAACGGTTCAGGCGAGGATGAGTGACGCAAGAGTCAGGGTCTGCGTTTCCGCCATTAAGTTCTCCAGTGCCGTTGGCCAACCGTGAGGGACTTCTGCCGCCACACCACAATTCCAGTTTCAGTTCCCCCGTTTGCGCCGCACCTATAAACGCAGTGTCTTGGCAGTTTCGTTGATCTCGCTGCGATACACCCGGTAACCCGGCCATCCCAAAATCTTGGTCCACTCGTTGTCGGTCATCCTACACCGAGCGTACCCAAAGAGCCGCTACTCTGGAATCCTGTAAATCCACGAGTTTTTCAGTCCTGCGCAGAGCCGTAAAAATTTTGAAGCAGCACTATGTCTGCTGAAGCAAATGGCAGGAATGGGTCTTGATCACCAGCCAGACAGGACGTCCCGGGACAAGTCCCAGGGAGCGTTCGGCTGCGGGGGTGATGTTCACCCGGAGGAGAACGCCACAATCCACGTCCACATGGACCGTGGCATCCTGCCGCAGCAGCGCGATCACCTTCCCCGGCACGATGTTGCGCGCGCTCAGGCCTTCGGGACGAGTGGTCGCCAGCATGATGTCGCCGGCGCGAATGCCCACGCGCACCTCCTCGCCGAGGGAAGCGCGAGTCAGCGGCAACTCCAAGGCGAATTGCGAGTTCATAAAGCGGGCGCTCATGGTGCCATCCTGCTCGTGCAACGCGGTGATGACGCCGTCTAACACGTTCTCGACCCCGGTAAGTTGCGCCGTGAGTTCGTGGCGCGGTGCGTGGAGCACCTCATAGGGACTTCCTTCCGCGATCACACTTCCCTTCTCCAGCACGAGCACGCGCTCAGCCAGGGCAAAAACCTCCTCCCGGCTGTGGGTCACGTACAGGATGGGAATCGAATGCGACTGGTTCCATGCACGCAAATCGTCCAAGATGAGGGCCTTGGTCGGCGCATCCAGCGCGGACAGCGGCTCATCCAGCAGCAGTACGCAGGGATCGGTGACCAGCGCGCGGGCCAACGCCACTCGCTGCCGCTCCCCGCCGGAAATCGCCCCTGGCTTGCGGCCCCGCAGATGCTCAATACGGAACGAATGCAGAATTGCACCGCTCCGCAAATTACGTTCCGAGCGGCTCAACGAAGCAAGCCCATACTCCACGTTCTGCGCCACGGTAAGGTGTGGAAACAACGCGAGCGTCTGAAAGACGTATCCCGTATGCCTCCGGGCCGCGGGCACATGGATGCCAGAGGAGGAGAATAAGACCCGCTCGCCGATTTCGATCCGCCCTTCCTCGGGCCGGACCAATCCCGCAACGCAATTCAGCAGCGTCGTCTTCCCCGAACCTGAAGGCCCGAAGAGCACCGTGATGCCGGGCGGCGCGGAAAATTGCGCGCGCAGGCGGTAGTCGCGCAGTCTGAGGGCGATTTCGACGTTGAGCACCGCCGGAATGAGGGCAACCGGATTGGAAACCGCGATCACTTGAGGGGCACCGAAGCCGCCTGTCGCTCCGTTGTTGCACTCCTGGCGCTGAACAGAGTCCAGACACGCCGGTTGAGTCCGTACACCAGCGCCAGGGCGACAAATGAGGCAGCCAGCAGCACCAGCGCGGTTTGGTTGGCCGCCGCGTACTCGCCCGCCTGCATCTGGTCGTAAAGATCGATCGACACCGTCCGGGTGACGCCGGGAATGTTGCCGCCAATCATCAGCACCACGCCAAACTCGCCCACGGTGTGCGCGAAACTGAGCGCGAAGCCAGTCACCACGCCCGAGAGCGACAACGGCAGAACGACGCGAAAAAACGTCCGCAAGCGCGACGCCCCAAGGGTGGCCGAGGCGGCCAGCAGTCCCCGGTCCACCGCCTCGAACGAAGCGGCGAACGGCTGCACCGCAAAGGGCAAGCTGTAGAGGATCGACCCGACCACCAACCCGCCGAAGCTGAAGGCCAGCGGATGCCCCGCCACAGAGCCCCACCAGCGTCCTAGCCAGCTTCGTGTTCCGAAAGCCACCAGCAGATAGAAACCGAGCACGGTCGGCGGCAGCACAATGGGGAGCCCGACAACGGCTTCGGCCAGGAACTTCCAGCGCCAGCGTGAATACGTAATCCAGTAAGCGATGGGCAGGCCGATCAGCAGCAAAACCCCTGCCACAATGAGCGCCAGCCGGATGGTAAGGACGAGGGCCTGCCAGTTCATGGATTTAATCGCTCACTAGGTTTTCCGTTCACGCGTGATGTTGTCCCATGGACAAAAAGCGAGAGGCGACAGGTTCTAGAATATCAGCGAGCCGGGACGGTGTGTGAGGGAGGGTTGTGAGCGAGAGATCGCAAGCGTTGGCGCCCCGTCCACGGGCCCTGCCGGTAGGGACCCGCCGGCGAGACGCCGGCGCTACTTCTGGTCCTGTCACTGACGGCTGATCGCTGAGAGCTGAAAGCTACTCTGCCTTGCGGATCCGAAACTTGCGCGCGGCGCACTGGCCTTCGAAGTTGGCCTGCACCAGCAACACGGCCTCCTGAAGCTCGTGGTCGGTAATGGGCACGCGCATCTCCGCCATTCCCGCATTATCGCTGATGGAGCCGGAGAAGACCGGCGCTGGGGTATTCAAGCGGGAAATCAGCTTGGCCCCCGTAACCGGAGCCCCGGCACGCATTACGCGGAAGCGCAGCAGCATGGACTCGCCCGGGACGCGGCCGTGCTGGGACGCAACCTCGCACAGTTCGGGATTCAGCCACTCCAACGTGAGCGGCTCGGGGGATTGCAGAGCAGGGGAATCTTGCAGGCCGAACAACTCCGCGACCTTGCCCTTCCGGATCGCCTCCACGACGCAACGGTGCTGAGCCTTGAGCAATTCATGCAATTGCTGTTCGGAGAGGCCCTCCGCCGAAACCTGTTCCCCATAGGAATTGGCGTGTTTGCCGATGCACCGGCCGCGTACGAAGACCTGGGTTTCCAGGGTGAACTCGCTATAGCGCGGCTCGCTCTGCACGTGGTAGACCGTGTCGGCGTGTTTGACGTCGCTATTAAAGCCGAAAATCACGTCCGCCTCATACTTGCCGGTATGACGCTCACTGCATTCGCGCAAGCCCCGACGACGGCAGGTTCGATTCGATTCCCGGCTAAGTCGTGCAAGAGTTTACGACACTCTGAGGGAGATTCCAATCCTTGACATTGTGCTCAGGGGTTTACTATATTCGTTGTTCTAACAGTGCACAGTCGTCGCCTGCATTCTGCCCGTGGGGTCGCCCGCAATGCCCGACAACTATTTTGCCCGTTATCTGCCGCTGCTCCTGCAGTTCCTGGTGGCATTGGGTCTAGCAGGGGGCATGATCGTCCTGTCTACCCTCGTGGGCCGGCGGCGCTACAGCCGGGTCAAGTTCCAGCCCTATGAATGCGGCATGACTCCGGTGGGCGATGCCCGTGAGCGCTTCTCCGTCAAGTTCTACATGGTGGCCATGTGCTTCATCCTGTTTGACGTGGAAGTTGTCTTTCTCTTCCCCTGGGCCATCCTGTTGCGCGAGCTGAAGATGTTCGGCTTCTGGGAGATGCTGGTGTACATCGGCATCGTGCTGGTCGGGTTCTTCTATATCTGGAAGAAGGGCGTGCTGGAATGGTCCGAGAGCCGCCGCCCTGCCGTGGCTACCGCGACCCAACTTGTGGTCAAAGGGCCCGAGCCTCAGCCGCCTGCGGGCGAATTGGCTCCTGTAGGAGCGCACGAACAAGGGAGCCTCTCGTAGATGCCACTCACGCCGGCTGTTACCGACATTGAACAACTCAAAGACCGTCCCGTTCTCCGTCGCCTTCTCCAGTGGAACGCGAAAGCGGTGGAGGACGTAAAGTTCGACCGCAACGAACTCACCATCTGTGTTCCGCGCCAGCACCTTATTGCCGCTTGCGCTCTGCTGCGCGAGAATCCCGAGCTGAGCTTCAACTACCTCGCTGATCTCACCTGTGTCGACTGGTATCCGCGCGAGCCGCGCTTCGAGGTGGTCTATCAACTGCTCTCGATGGCACGCAAGGAACGCCTGCGCCTGAAGGTGCGTCTCGAAGGCAGCGATCCTCAGATCGAGTCTTTGACCTCGCTTTGGCCGGCAGCGAACTTCTTCGAGCGCGAGGTCTTCGATCTGTTCGGCATCCGATTCGAGGGCCATCCCCACCTGCGGCGCATCATGATGCCCGAGAGCTGGGAAGGCCATCCCCTGCGTAAAGACTATCCGGTCGAGGGATACCGCTAATGGGCGATCTGAGTCATGTCCCCATCCTGGAGGAAACTCAGGATCGCACCATGATCCTGAACATGGGACCGCAGCACCCTTCCACCCACGGCGTGCTGCGCCTGCTGCTGGAAATCGATGGCGAAACCATCGTGCGCATGATGCCGGACATTGGCTTTCTCCACACCGGCATAGAAAAGACCTACGAAGCCAAGTTCTACCAACAGTGCGTGGTCCTGGCCGACCGCATGGACTACCTCGCCCCGTTCAGCAACGAACTGGGCTTCTGCCTCGCCGCCGAGAAGCTGCTCGGCATGGAGATCCCCACGCGGGCGCAGTGGATGCGCGTGCTGCTGACCGAGCTGACCCGCCTGAACTCGCACCTGGTCTGGCTTGGCACTCACGCCCTGGACATCGGCGCGATGTCGGTGTTCCTGTACTGCTTCCGCGAACGCGAGGACCTGCTCCGCCTGTTTGAAGCGGTCGGCGGCCAGCGCATGTTCACCTCGTATTTCCACATCGGCGGGCTGGTGATGGAACCACCGCTGGGGTGGTTCGAGCGGGTGCGCGGCTTCCTGAATCACTTCCCGAGCTGCGTTGATGAGTACGAAGACCTGCTGACCGGAAATCCGATCTGGGTGGGGCGCACCAAAGGCGTGGCGCATCTCAGCGCCGAAGATGCCATCGCGCTCGGCGCCTGCGGCCCCACGCTGCGCGCCAGCGGGGTGGATTATGACATCCGCCGCGACGAGCCCTACTGCGGCTACGAAAATTTCCAGTTCAAGGTCCCGGTCTCCAACGACGGCGACGTCTTCGCGCGATACATCCTGCGCGTCGAGGAGCTGCGCGAATCGCAGAAGATTTGTGTCCAGGCGCTCGACGGCATGCCCGAAGGTCCGATCAAGGCCGACATGCCGAACGTGGTGCTGCCCGATCGCGAGAAGATGAAAACCCAGATGGAAGCCCTCATCTATCATTTCAAGATCATCACCGAGGGATTCCGGGTTCCGGCGGGCGAAGTGTATGTGCCGATTGAATCGCCGCGCGGCGAACTGGGCTTCTATATCGTCAGCGACGGCACCGCGAAGCCGTATCGTGTGCACGTCCGCGCGCCCTCGTTTGCCAATCTGCAGACGCTGCCCCGCATGTGCGAGGGCCGTCTGATCGCAGATGTGGTTGCGGCCATCGGCAGCATTGACGTGGTGCTGGGCGACGTGGACCGGTAAGAATTTCGTAACTGGGTACTGCATAATTGGGAAGACTGTCCTAAGCATCAGGCTTGTCATGCTGAGCGAGCCGGATCGCGCGATGTTCGCGATCCGGCGAGTCGAAGCACCTTGTGTTTGATGTGCAAAGAACCGCAAGGTCCTTCGACTCGCCCGGCGAGACCGCCGGGCTCGCTCAGGATGACAGTTTTCCGGTTATGCTTGCGCCGGTAGATTTGTATCGGGTGGGACGATTACCCAATTTGAGATTACTCAATTACCAAGTTCATGAAATTTTCTGACGCATTCGAAGCCCGTTTTGCCGAGTGGCTGACCCATTACCCGATCAAGCGGTCGGTGCTGGTGCCGAGTCTGCTGTATGTTCAGGACGAAGTCGGCTACCTGACTGACGAGGTCATTCACGAGCTTGCCCAGCGCCTCGACCTCACGGATCTGGACGTTCGCAACGTCGCCAGCTATTACTCCATGCTGACGATGAAGCCCAAAGGCAAGTACAACGTGCAGGTCTGCACCAATATCTGTTGCATGCTGCGTGGCGCCGAAGAGGTGTTCCACGCCTGCAAAAAGAAGCTCGGCATCGATCACAAAGGGGTCACGCCGGACGGAAAGTTTTCTCTGGAAGAGGTGGAGTGCATCGGCGCCTGCTCGTGGGGGCCGGCCATGCAGGTCAATTACACCTTCCACGAGAACCTCACCCCGGAATCGGTCGCGCAGGTGATCGACGAATACGCGAAGAAGTAGTTAAGAGCCAAAATCCATGGCGATCTTAGTCAGTCATCCCGACGAAGTAAAAGTGATCTCAAAGCGCTTCGGCCAAGGCGCGGCCAACATCGACCGCTATCTGGAACTGGACGGTTACAAGGCCGTGCAAAAGGCGCTGGCGCAGGGCTCCGAGTGGATCATCAACGAGGTCAAGGCGTCCAACCTGCGTGGCCGCGGCGGTGCCGGCTTCCCCGCCGGCATGAAGTGGTCGTTTGTGCCCAAGGAATCCGCCAAGCCGAAGTACGTCCTGTGCAACGGTGACGAGAGCGAGCCCGGCACCTGCAAGGACCGGCTCATCTTCCAGGAAGACCCGCACGCGATCATCGAAGGCGTCATGATCGCGTCCATCGCGATCAACTGCCACCAGGGCTACATCTATCTGCGCGGCGAGTACCGCTACCTGATCGAGATCATGGAGCAGGCGGTCAAAGACGCCTACGCCAAGGGCTTTATCGGCAAAAACATTTTCGGTAGCGGCTATGACCTGGAGATTGCGGTCCACAGCGGCGCCGGAGCCTACGAAGTCGGCGAGGAATCCGCGCTGATGGAGTCGCTCGAAGGCAAGCGCGGTGTGCCCCGCATCCGCCCGCCGTTTCCCGCCGTGGTCGG
Organism: uncultured Acidobacteriota bacterium; assembly: GCA_963837635.1. GTDB lineage: Bacteria > Acidobacteriota > Terriglobia > Terriglobales > Acidobacteriaceae > CAWINY01. The sequence goes on along the minus strand of CAWINY010000006.1, from coordinate 644,399 downwards.
CCTGTATGGCGGACCGACCGTCATTAACAATGCCGAGACTCTCGCCAGCGTTCCAGCCATCGTCCTCAGCGGGGGCGAATGGTATGCGAATATCGGCCCGCCGAAGAACGGCGGCACGCGCCTGTTCGGTCTGAGCGGACATCTCGAGCGCCCGGGTGTGTACGAACTGCCGCTCGGCTACAACCTCAAGAAGATGATCTACGAGGTTGGCGGCGGCATCTGGAAGGGCCGCAAGTTGAAGGCCGTGGTCCCCGGCGGCTCGTCCGTGCCGATCCTGAAGGCCGACGAGATCGATGTTGCAGCGGATTTCGATAGCCTGATGAAGGCCGGCACCTTCCTGGGCTCCGGCGGTGTGATCGTCATCGACGACCACACCTGCATCGTGAAATTCCTGCAGCGCACCATCGACTTCTATCAGCACGAAAGCTGCGGCTGGTGCATTCCCTGCCGCGAAGGCACCGACTGGCTGAAAAAGACGATTCACCGCTTCCACGCGGGGGCAGGCACGAAGCAGGACATCGACAACTTGCTCTACCTCGGCGAGAACATGCTGGGCCGGACCTTCTGTCCGCTCGGCGACGCCGCGGCCATGCCGGTGATCGGCATCGTGAAGAAGTTCCGCGAAGAATTTGAGGCGCACCTCAACGGCAAGTGTCCTTACGAGCACGCCGGGGAGCGCGAGGCAGTGCTGGCGTAGATGACGCACTCACAGGACAACAAGTTTCCATGGCTGACGTAAACATCACCGTTGACGGCAAGAAGCTCACGGCCCCCGCCGGGACGCTGCTCATTGAAGCCTGCAAGCGCGCCGGCATCGAGATTCCCGCCTTCTGCTACTATCCGGGGCTCTCTCTGCAGGGCGCCTGCCGCATGTGCCTGGTGCGCGTGGAGAAGATGCCCAAGCTGCAGACCGCCTGCACCACCGTGGTCGGCGAGGGCATGGTAGTCACCAGCGAAAGCGACGAGATCAAGCAGGCGCGCAAGGCCATGCTGGAACTGCTGCTCGCCAACCATCCGCTGGATTGTCCGGTATGCGACGCCGGCGGCCAGTGCGAGTTGCAGGACATGACCTTCAAGTACGGCGCGGCGGAGTCCAAGTTCGTCGATATCAAGAACCACCGCGAGGAGCAGCAATGGTCGCCCGTGGTGTTCTTCGACCGACCGCGCTGCATCCTGTGCTACCGCTGCGTGCGCGTCTGCGGCGAAGGGATGGACGTCTGGGCGCTGGGCGTGAACGCGCGCGGCGTGCGCTCCACCATCGAACCCAACCTGCACGACCACCTCGAATGCGAGGAGTGCGGCATGTGCATCGACATCTGCCCCGTCGGTGCGCTTACCTCCGGCACTTACCGCTACAAGACCCGTCCCTGGGAGATGAAGCACGTCGGCACGCTCTGCACCCATTGCGGCGATGGCTGCAAGACCACCCTGGGCGTGCGCCGTTCGGCGACTGGCATGGAGATCGTGCGCGGTGACAACCGCGACAAGAGCGGCCTCAACGGCGACTTCCTCTGCATCAAGGGGCGCTACGCCTTCGACTTCACCAAGCACGAAGAGCGTATCCGCCAGCCGCTGATCCGCGAAGACGGCCGCCTTGTGCCGACCACGTGGGAGAAGGCGATCGACCGCATTGCCGTTGAGTTCCGCACTGCGCGCGAGGTTGATGGCGGCAAGGCGATCGGCGTGATCGGCTCCGAGCGCATCACTAACGAGGAAGCCTACCTGCTGCAGAAGTTCGCCCGCCTCGTGCTCGGCACCAATAACATCGACCACCATCGCACCGCCGATTTCCCCGCATTTGCCCAGGCACTTGCAGGCACGCAGGGGAAAACAGCCAGCATGCGCGACGTGCTGAATGCCCCCGCTGTGCTGCTGATTGGCAACAACCCGACCGATCAGCATCCGCTGCTCGCATGGCAGATCCGCACCAACGTCCGCCTGCGCCGCGGACGCCTGTACATCGCAAACTCGACTCCGATCAAGCTACGCCGGCAGGCCAGCAGCTTTATCCAGCTCCCGGCGGGCGCGGAGCCGAAGTTCGTTGCCTTCCTCGCCGGCGACGATGCCGCGCTGCCCGAAGGCGCCGACCGCGCCGCATGGATTGCCGTCCGCGACAAGCTTCGCGGCGAACAGGAACTGGTCGTGGCTTTCGGCTCGGAGCTGCGCGGCAACGACATCACCGCGCTGGTCCGCGCTCTGCCCAATGCGAAGTTCGTCTGCCTCGGCGACTACTCCAACTCGCGCGGCGTGGCCGACATGGGCCTCTACCCGCACCTGCTGCCAGGCTACACGCCTCTGAATGCTAATAAGAAAGAAGAATGGCTGGCTGACGTCCCCGCCGAGCCCGGCATGAACTTGCGGCAGATGATGGACGCATGCAAAGAGGGCCGCATGCGCGCCCTCTACATCGTCGGCTCGAACCCGGTGGCTCGCTATGGTCTGGACCCGTTCATCCTGCTGAAGCCGTTCGTCGTGGTGCAGGACATGTTCCTCACCGAGACCGCGCTTGCCGCCGATGTCGTCCTGCCTGTCGCGAGCGCCTATGAAAAGGCGGGCACCTTCACCAACACGTGCGGCGACATTCAGTTTCTAAAGAAAGCCGCCGAGGTCACGGGTACGCAGAGCGATTTCGAGATCATCGTGCGCATCGCCGAGAAGATGGCCTTTGAGGTGCGCAACCTGGTGCCCTTCGGCCGCCAGCTTCGCGCCGACATGGGCCAGTCGCGCGGGGTGCAGGCCGGTGAAGCCGACCGCCATGCGGTCTGGCTACGCGAGCAGGGCCTGGAGCCCAAGATGAGCCCGTTCGATCCCATCGCGCTGCTGGATGAGATTCAGCGCCTGGTTCCGGGCTATCAGTTCTCGCGGCGGAACCTGCTGGCCGGCAACGATCAGCCGACGCAGGCGATCGGGATGGGCGCGGGATCGATCGATGATCCGGCCTTGATCGTGCCGTCGAACGACACGCTGTTTACCTCCGGCACGCTGGGACGCTATTGCGAAACGCTGAACACGGTGGAGGAGCGCTACCGCACCGAGCCGGCGGACAAAGTGGTTGCCGGGTAGAAGTGCGAATTGAGTTTTTTAGCTGCGGAACACTGTGACAACCAAGAGTTGTCATTCCGAGCGAAGCGAGGAATCTGCAGTTTGGGTTGACTTGGCGAAACTGCAGATTCATCGCGCCAAAATCGGGCGCTCGGAATGACAACCCTGGAATACCGGAGAGCTGAGAGCTGAGAGCTGTCAGCGCACTTGAGGACAAACTTGAGCACCACGACATTTGTCGTACTGTCGATCGTCAAGATTGTGATCGCGCTGGTCGCGCTGCTGACCATCGTGGCCTACACCACGTGGTTCGAGCGCAAGCTGGTGGGACACATTCAGAACCGGTGGGGACCCTCCCGCGTCGGCCCCTTCGGCCTGCTGCAGCCGCTCGCCGACGGCCTGAAGTTCATCTTCAAGGAAGACATCACGCCGCCGTACGTGAGCCGCACCATATATTTATTGGCGCCGCTGCTCACGCTGACGCTGTCGCTCACCTCCATTTCGCTGATCCCGATCGGCGGTTGGGTGCGGGTCGCCGGTCTGAGCACCCCGCTGCAGATCACCGACGTCAACCCCGCCCTGCTGGTGTTGCTCGGCATTACGTCGATGGGCGTTTACGGCATCGCGCTCGCCGGATGGAGCTCCAACAGCAAGTACTCGCTGCTGGGTGCGCTGCGCGCCAGTGCGCAGATGGTCAGCTATGAAGTCGTGCTTGGGCTGTCATTGGTCGGCGTGCTCATCATGTCCGGCAGCTTCAGTCTGCGCGAGATCGTGGACTCGCAGGCGGGCACGTTCTGGGGTTTCATCCCCAACTGGAATATCTTCCGCGGCCAGTTTGTCGGCTTCTTCATATACCTGATGGCCGCTTACGCCGAGACCAACCGCGTGCCCTTCGATCTGCCCGAAGCGGAGACCGAACTGGTGGCCGGCTACCACACCGAGTACTCCTCGATGAAATTCGCCATGTTCTTCATGGCCGAGTACGCCAACATGTTCACCGTGGCCTGCCTGGCGTCGCTGTTGTTCCTCGGCGGCTGGCATGGGCCGGTCTTTGGCCCGCAGATCCTGCAGTACTTCCTGCCGGTGTTGTGGTTCTTGTTGCGGGTCTTCTTCTTTATTTTCCTGTACGTGTGGATTCGCGGCACGCTGCCGCGCTTCCGTTATGACCAACTGATGGGCTTCAGTTGGAAGTTCCTGCTGCCCCTGGCGCTGGCCAACATCATCATTACCGCGCTGGTGGTTGCGCTGAGGGCATAAGGCGGCCACGATGCTGCATTACATCCTGTTCTTCATCTTCGGGGCGTTGGCGGTCGGCGGGGCCATTAATCTTCTGGCCCAGACTCACCCCATCAACAGTGCCCTCTCCCTGATCGTGGTGATGGCCTCGCTCGCTCCGCTTTATCTATTGCTCGGTGCAGAGTTCGTGGCGGTCATCCAGGTCATTGTCTACGCCGGCGCCATCATGGTGTTGTTCGTCTTCACCATCATGCTGCTGAATGCCGGCGCGGAAGAGCACACGGCCGGCAGCAAGGTCGCCTGGTTGTTCGGCTTCCCCGGCATGCTGGTCCTGGGCATCCTGATCGCGTGGACGCTGATCCACCGCAATCCGTCCAACACCATGGTCGGAGTCGGTGCGCTCTATGGTTCCGGCCAGCAGATCGGACGCTTGCTGTTCAAGCCGTTCCTGCTGCCCTTCGAAATCACCTCGGTGCTGATCCTGATCGCCATCATGGGCGCGGTGGTCATCGCCCGACGGGAGGAGCGCTAACATGGTTCCTCTTTCCTTTTATCTGGTGCTCAGCGTCATCCTGTTCGCCTGCGGCGTGACCGGCTTTCTGATCAAGCGCAACATCATCACGATCTTCATGTCGATCGAGTTGATGCTGAACGCGGTCAACCTAACGCTTCGTGGCCTTCGCCGCCCACTGGCAGCAGTTGAGCGGGCAGGTTTTCGTCTTCTTTGTCATGGTCGTGGCCGCCGCCGAAGCGGCTGTGGGCCTGGCCATCATCATCGCTGTTTTCCGCACCCGCGAGACGCTCAACGTGGACCGCGTGGATCTGCTGAAGCTTTAAGGACGCCCGAGAATGGAAACGAACCTGAATCTCTGGCTTATCCCGGCGCTGCCCCTGGCGGGCGCGGCGCTCAACGGTTTGCTCGGACGCCGCTTTCCCAAGGCGCTGGTTTCCGCCGTCGCCCTGCTGGGCTCCGGCTCGGCCTTTGCGTGGGTGCTCTTCGTAGCTTCGCGCTTCGCGGGCCTGCCGGAAGAAGCCATCCCGCACATCGAGAAGTACGGCACATGGTTTGCGGTCGGAAACTTCTCCGTGCCCTTCGCCTTCCAGTTGGACCAGCTCACCATGATCATGCTGCTGGTGGTCACCGGCGTCGGCTTCCTGATCCATATTTACTCGGTCGGCTACATGGCGCATGAGGGCGGCTACTACAGGTTCTTCAGCTACCTGAACCTGTTCATGTTCTTCATGCTGATGCTGGTGCTCTCCAATAACTACATGCTGATGTTCGTCGGCTGGGAGGGCGTCGGCCTGGCCTCGTATCTGCTGATCGGCTTCTTCTTCCTGAAGGACTCGGCCGCCAGCGCTGGCAAGAAGGCGTTCATCGTCAACCGCATCGGCGACTTCGCCTTCCTGATCGCGCTCTTCCTGCTGATCAAGCACTTTGGCACGCTCACCTTCAGCGACCTCTTCGCCAAGATCTCGACCTTTCCGGTGGAACAAAATTGGGGCCTGCTGACCACGATCGGCGTGCTGCTGATGGGCGGCGCCTGCGGCAAGTCCGCACAGATTCCGCTGTACGTCTGGCTGCCGGACGCCATGGAAGGCCCGACGCCGGTCTCCGCACTGATCCACGCGGCGACCATGGTCACCGCCGGCGTTTACATGGTGACCCGCTCCAACCCGATCTTCTTCCGCTCGCCCGATGCGCTGCTGGTTGTGGCCGTGATCGGCACCCTGACGGCGCTGTTCGCCGCCACCATCGGCCTGGCGCAGAACGACATCAAGCGCGTGCTGGCCTACTCCACCGATCTCGCAGCTCGGCTACATGTTCATGGCCTGCGGCGTGGCCGCCTTCGGCGCCGGCATCTTCCACCTGATGACCCACGCCTTCTTCAAGGCGCTGCTCTTCCTCGGCGCCGGCTCGGTGATCCACTCCCTGAATGGCGAGCAGGACATGCGCAGCATGGGCGGCCTGCGCAAGCACATCCCGTACACCTTCTGGACCATGACGATGGCCACCTTCGCCATCGCGGGGTTCTTCCCGTTCGCCGGATTCTTCTCGAAGGATGAGATCCTCTGGCAGGCCTTCTCCAGCGAGCACGGAAGCCGGATCTTCTGGGCCGTTCGGCCTGCTGACCGCCTTCCTCACCTCGTTCTACATGTTCCGCCTGTGGTTCATGACCTTCTTCGGCAGATACCGCGGCAACGATCCTCTGCCGGTAGAGGTATCGCCGGTCAGCCATGCTCACGGAGCACACGACGCGCACGGCCATGCAGATAAGAAAAACCACGGCCATGCACCTGCTGTGCAGGCACAAGCGCACGCAGCTTCGAGTCATGGTCACGGCCACGGCGACGGTCACATCCACGAAAGCCCGATGGTGATGATCATCCCGCTGGCGATCCTGGCGATTCTCTCCGTCGTTGGCGGCTGGGTCGGCTGGCCCATGGCAATCGGCGGACAAAACCACTTCGAACATTTCTTTGAGCCGATATTGAGCTTCCCGGCACAGCATGTTGCGGCTGCGGAAGCCGAGCGCGGAATGGAAGTCCTGCTTGCTGGAGTCTCGGTGGCGGTCGCCATTCTCGGCTTCGGGCTCGCGTGGCTGTTCTACTACAAGCGGCCCGAGCTGCCCGAAAAAGTTTCTGCCTGGTTCGGCGAGCTCTACACCACGGTTCGCGATAAGTACTACATCGACGAGCTCTATCAGACGGTATTCGTGAAGCCGCTGCTGACCGGCTCCCGCGATCTGCTCTGGAAGGGCATCGACCAGAACACGATTGATGCGACCCTGAACGGCACTGCGGAGGGCGCGCAATCCGTAGGCGGCGCGCTGCGCCAGATGCAATCCGGAAACATTCGTTCGTATGCAAGCTGGGTGGCTATCGGCGCGGCCTGCATCGTCGTTTACATGTTTTGGCTGGGGGCCAAATGAACTCCCCGACCTTGAATCACGTGGTTCTCACGCTCGTTACTTTCATCCCGCTGGTGGGCGCTCTGCTGTTGATGGTGCTGCCGCGCCGCGACCGCGACATCCGCTGGTTCGCCCTGGTGGTCACGCTGGCGGACTTTATGGTCTCGCTGCATCTGCCGGTGCACTTCCATTCCCACCAACCTGGGTTCCAGTTCGCGCTCGACGTGCCCTGGATCCCCACGCCGAATATCCACTACCACCTCGGCGTGGACGGCATCTCGATGTGGCTGGTCGTGCTGACGACGTTCCTCTCGCCGCTGTGCGTGATCATCTCCTGGCGCTCCATCCATGACCGGGTGAAGGAGTTCTTCATCCTGCTGCTGATCATGGAAACCGCCATGATCGGCGTGTTCGTCGCCCTCGACCTCTTCCTGTTCTACTTTTTCTGGGAAGGCACGCTGATCCCGATGGCGCTGCTCATCGGCATGTACGGCCACGAGCGCCGCATCTACGCCGCGGTCAAGTTCTTCCTGTACACCATGGTGGCGTCGGTGTTCATGCTGGCCGCCATCATCTGGATCTACGCCAAGGCTGGCACCTTCGACTTCGTTGCGCTGCAGAGTTCCTTGCATGGCGCGCCTGGATTCGTCGGCGCCGCGCAGTGGCTCTTCCTAGGCTTCTGGATCGCCTTCGCGGTTAAGGTTCCGCTCTTCCCGTTCCACACGTGGTTGCCCGATGCGCACGTCGAGGCACCGACTGCTGGCTCCGTGCTGCTGGCAGGAGTGCTGCTGAAGATGGGAACTTACGGCATGATCCGCTTCAACCTTGGGCCTGTTCCCCGAGCAATCGCGGCGCAACGCCCCATGGATCATCGCCCTCGCCATCATCGGCATCATCTACGGCGCCCTGGTGGCAATGATTCAGCCCAATATGAAGAAGCTGATCGCCTACTCCTCGGTTAGCCACCTGGGCTTCGTCGTGCTCGGCATCTTTAGTATGACCGCGGCTGGACTGGCCGGCGCAATGTACATCAACCTGGCGCACGGGGTCTCCACCGGCGCGCTGTTCCTGTTGGCCGGCATGATCTACGAACGCCGCCACACCTACGAGATCAAGGAGTACGGCGGCATCGCCACCCCGATGCCGGTGTACGCGACCTTCTTCCTGTTCATCGTGCTCGCGTCTGTGGGACTGCCGCTGCTCAACGGCTTCATCGGCGAATTCCTGGTGCTCAGCGGCGCCTTCCAGGCCAAGGCAATCTACGGCATTCTCGCCGCCACCGGAGTCATCTGGAGCGCAGGTTATCTGCTCTGGATGTACCAACGCGTCTTCTACGGCCAGGTGACCAATCCCGCGAACCGCTCGCTGGCTGACATTTCGGCGCGCGAGCAAACCGCGCTCTGGCCGGCGGCACTGGCCGCGCTGGCGATGGGCGTGGCCCCGCTGGTCTGGCTCAACCAAATCAACCCTGCCGTGCAGGCAGTGCTTACTCCGGTGGTGCAAATGACCACCCAGGTGATCGGCCGATGAACGGCGTACTAACTGGTGTGGACTACATCCGAATCCTGCCCGAGCTGGTGCTCTCGCTGTTCGGCATCCTGATCATGCTCATCGAGCCGCTCCTCTCGCCGGAAAACGACCGGCGGAATCTGGGCAGGCTCGGCTTCCTCGGCGCGCTGTGCGCCATCGGCGCAACCGTGGTGCAGGCCGGCTACCAGGGCATCTCGTTCAGCGGCATGGTGCACGTCGACGGCTTCAGCATCTTCTTTCACCTGGTCGTTATCATTGTCGCGGCGGTCGTCACCCTCGCATCGTTCGAGTATCTGAGTTCGCAGCACATCCGTGCCGGTGAATATTACGCCCTGATCCTGTTCGGCACCGTGGGCATGTGCCTGATGTCCGCCGCGGTCGAACTGGTGCTGATCTTCATTGCCATCGAGATCTCGTCCATCTCGACCTACGTTCTCGCCGGATTGCGCCGCAACGTTCCCGCCTGCGTGGAGTCGTCGCTCAAGTATTTCCTGCTTGGCTCGTTCGCCACTGCATTCTTTCTCTACGGGGTCGCGCTGATGTTCGGGGCCACCGGTTCGACGAACATCTACACCATCGGTGCCACCCTGCACAGCGGCAATGTTTCCGGTCTTGCCTTCGTCGCCATTGCGCTCATGCTGGTCGGTCTGGGATTCAAGGTAGGCGCTGCACCGTTCCATGTTTGGACGCCCGACGTTTACGAAGGCGCACCGTCCCCAGTGGTTGCTCTGATGTCCACCGCGCCCAAAGCTGCGACCTTCGCCGTGATGCTGCGCATCCTGTTCGGGGCAAACGCCCCAGGCTGGTTCTGGCTGATCTGGGTATCGGCCGTGCTCTCGATGTTCCTCGGGAACCTCGGCGCGCTGGTGCAGCACAACATCAAGCGCATGCTGGCCTACAGCTCGATTGCGCACGCCGGTTATCTGCTGGTCGCCTTCGCCGCCGCGCCGCAGATCGGGGTCTCCGCCGCCATGTTCTACGCGGCCTCGTACGCCGCGATGAACGTGGGAGCCTTCATCGTCATCAGCCACATCGCCAGCCATGGCGAGCGCTACACGACCTTGGAAGGCTTCTCCGGCCTCGGTCGCCGCGCCCCGGCGTTGGCTGCGGTGCTCACCGTGTTTCTGCTTTCGCTGATCGGCATCCCGCTGACCGGCGGCTTCTTCGCCAAGTTCTACGTCTTCCGCGCGGCGCTGGGCGCGAACCTCATCGGACTAACCATCCTCGGCGTCATCAATAGCGCGATCGCCGCTTTCTACTACCTGCGCGTGATCGTGGTGATGTACATGCGCGAGCCCGAGGCCGAACCGGCACCGCTGTCGGACCCGACCTTCTCGCTGAAGCTCTCGTTGGCCATCAGCCTTGCATTCACCATTTATTTGGGCGTGCTGCCCGGCCGCGTCCTCAATTACGCCATCGCTTCCGCCAGCCAGATGATGGGACAGTAGAAGGCTCACCGCAAGGACGCAGAGGTTTGCGCAGAGTTCCGCAGAGTAAGAGACACTGCTTGATGATTTTGCCCAGCATTGCACACCGGTACGCTGGCTGAAAAGCTCTTCTCTGCGCCCTCCGCGCGAGACTCTGCGTCCTCTGCGGTAAAACGGGTCCTCACTCCACCGACACCGCCACGTCCCTGAAGGAAAACACGCAGGAAGCGGCCAGCCACAGCACGGCCGCATCCGCCAGGGCCCAGGAAATCATGGCCCAGGGCCCGATCCAATGCCTGATGTCACCAAAGCTCAGTATGCGGTCCATCAGCCCGTAGACCGGAAGCACGTTCTCCCAGCCCAGCCCAAGCCGGCTCATGACAGCCGTAAAACTGAGCGCCAGCGCAGAGACCGCCATGGCGAACAACGGATGCAAGAAGGTCGAGAAGAACATGGTGACCGCCGAGGTTAGCGCACAAGCCGCCATCAGCATTGTCGCCAGCAGCCACACCGAACGCGGGGGCAGTCCCACGCGCGCGAACATCGGCGCGCCGAACGTGCCCACGGCCACGCAGTACATCGCCGCCGCCGCCAGCGTTCCCACCATCAAGCCTGCGATGTATTGGCTTCGCGTCACGGCCTTCGAAAGCACCGCCAGGATGCGCTTCGACCGCCTCTCGTTGTAGATGGCACTGGCGGCCAGAAATCCCGTGAAGGCGATTCCATAGATTGCCTGCTGCTTGACGAAGAACAAGACGTCATCCACGGCGATTGCTGCCGAAGAAAACAGTCCCGCCAGGCCGCTGTACAGCACAACGAAAACCAGCAACAAGCCCAGAGGCCAGCGTTGTTCGCGCAGGAAATTGGCGCCGATCAGCAGGACCGGTCTCATCGCACACCTGCCGGCTTGGAATCCGTCTCTGCCGTTGGCTGCGGCTCGGCCGTCAATTCGACAAAGACTTCCTCAAGTGATCTCCGCACTGGGTTGACCCGCACCACCTCGGCGCCCGACGACCACAAACGCTCGATTATCGCCCGCAACATTGCAGTAGACACCAGCAAGCGGTAGCCTTCGCCGTTCACCGTGGCTTCTGCGAAGTCGCGGAGCACATGTTCGCCGCGCGCGATGACCTCCGATTGCTCCTTCGATTCGAGCAGTTCGCTGGTCTTCCCTTCCCGCACGATCCGCCCTCGATGCACGATTGCCACCCGCGTGCAGATCGACTCCACTTCGGACAACATATGCGAGCTCAAGAAGATGGTCTTGCCCGCATCGCGCGCGACGCGCAGGATCTCACGGACGGCGACGCGCGCCAGCGGGTCCAGCGCGGAGGTCGGCTCGTCCAGGACCAGTAGCTCCGGATCGTTTACCAGCGCCTGCGCCAGCCCGACCCGCTGCAGCATCCCCCGCGAGAACTTGCCCACGTTGCGATCTCCTTCGGCGGAAAGCTCCAGGGTGTCCAGCACCGCCCGCGCGCGTTGCGCCAGTTCCGGGTTGCGCAGTCCATTCAAGGCGCCGTAGAACTCGATCAGTTGCATGGCTGGGCGATGGTACAGCGCGACATTTTCCGCAAGAAACCCCACGCGGCGCCGCGTGGACGCGTGACCGAAGGGCTTGCCCAGCAGAAGGCCGTGTCCGCGCGTGGGGCGCATGAAGCCCATCGCCAGATGAATGGCGGTCGTCTTCCCTGCCCCGTTGGGTCCGAGAAAACCGAAGACCTCGCCCGCCTCCACCTTGAGGGAGAAACTATCGAGCGCGGTGATCGTTCGGCCCGACCAGAACATCTTGTATTGCTTGGTGATGTCTTCGAATTGGAGGATGGGAGCCACGCAGACCTGAGCCCTGACGCCGTCCATCGTAGCAAATCCGGGTACGGTGTAGCGCCAGAGCGTACCCTGACGCAGTCGAAGGGTCTCGTCGGCGGGTCCTGAGGGTGCCCCACATCTGCGCGCCTTTCGCAGATGTGGGGCACCGTCGCTAAGAGGACCCGCCGGCGAGACGCCGGCGCTACCAAGCAAAAGCCCTCGCCGTAAGGCGAGGGCTTTCATTTCTCGACTGAGCTTGGCTCAACGCGAACTACTTCACCTTGGCGAAGATGATAACCAGGGTGTACAGGGCCAACGACTCGATCAGGGCCAAGCCGAGAATCAGCGCGAGCTGAATGCCCGGGCGGGCGGAAGGATTGCGGGCGAGCGCTTCGGTAGCGGAAGCGGTAGCTTTGCCCTGGCTGAGGCCGCAAAGGCCAGAAGCGATAGCCATAGCGAAGCCGGAGGTGATGGCAACCCAGTTAACGCCGGCCGAAGCCGCTTCACCCTGCGCAAACACCGGAACGGTGATACACAGGAAAGCCAACGCCATGAACACGAAAGTGAAGGTACGACGCATGTTGGTAGTTCCTCTCTTCTATTAAATACCGTCAGTGGGTGGTTGACGCTTACCGAACAAGCGCCCTCACGCTATACGGCGAAGTCGTTCGTCGTTAGACACGAGTCGTTCGCATTCACAATCGCCGGCAATTCTAGCCAGCGACGAACGTCTAACGGCCCGCCGACAGATTTCTAGTGCTCGTGCGCCACTGCTCCGGCCAGATACACGGTGGTCAGCAGCGTGAAAATGTAAGCCTGCAACAGCGAGACGCCCACGTGCAGCCCGAGGAAGATCACCGGGATGCCCACCGGAACCAGGCTGAAGAACACCAAGGTCACCATGTCGCCGGCGAACATGTTGGCGAAGAGACGGATGGTGAGCGAGAGCATGCGGGCCAAGTGGCTGATGATTTCAATCGGGATCATCAGCGGGGCCAATGCGGGCATCGGACCCATGAAGTGCTTCACGTATCCGCCTACCCCCTGCGCCTTGATGCCATGCCAGTTGTAATAGCACCACGCACAGATGGCGCAGCCCAGCGGCACGGTCGGCACCGCGGTGGGCGACTCGAAGCCCGGGATCAATCCGATCAAGTTGCAAAGCAGAATAAACAGGAACAGCGCGGACAGGAAGGGCGTAAAGCCTGCGCTGTGGTGGCCGATGATCTCTTCGCTCTGCCCGGTGATGAAGCCATTCAAACCTTCAAAGACGTGCTGCAGCCCGCCCGGGTTATCGACCGAAAACGAGGACCGCACCAGCACAAATAGCAAAAGCATGATCAGCGCGACCAGGAACTCCATGGCGAACGCGTTGTTGATCGGCGCGGCGGGATAGGCCGCGGGCAGGTGCACGGCATTCAGCACAGCGTTGGCAACACCGCCGAAGATATGGTTCAAGAGTGCGGTAAAAGGAAGCTGTTCGGGCATGTCGTCTTTTCTTCCAACAACGGATTCGAACGAATCGAAACGGATCAAAAATAGCTAAAAATCTGAATCAGTCCTAATCCGTTGTTGTCTGTAATTAAATCCCGCGCCGGAGCGCGACGTAAACCTCATAGGCCGCTTCGCAGGCAATCGCCGCCACGGGCAGAAACAACCCCGCGAGCATACCGCTGACACTGGCCTTAGAGACTTCGAATATAGCATAGACAGCAACCCCGATTAAAGTGTAACGAAGGATAAAACGCGTAACAATCGTGCGTCCTCCCTCCTGCTGCCCGGTGCGGGTAACGCGGTCCGCCAGCGCGGTCACCATCCGCTTAAGCCATATGAAATTCACATATCCGATGGCACAACCAACCACCAGTCCCGCGGCGATCCTCCAGCCGAACGCCACCAGCACGGCCGCCGTCGCGAGCACGCCGATGACCGGCATCAGGCGCAGGATTCGCGCCATGGCGCCCGAGTAGAAGTGCTCGGCTTGAGGATTTACGTCCAATTGCATGAGCTTGATTGGCATAGTACCGCACCAAGGTGGGAGGAAGCGTTGGATCGGTACAAATCAGAGATCAGAAATTGAAAAAACGGGCCGTTGTGGTCGCCGCGTTCGCGGCTCACGACTCCTTGCTGACTGTCTTGATGAGTTCCACGAATCCCGCGACAATCCCCAACAGCAGCCCGACCAGATACAGAAACGACGTATGCAGCCAGCGGTCGAGCCCATATCCGATCAACCAGCCGACCACCGTCGCCGCCGGCAGGGTAAAGGCAAGCTGGCTGTAGCGCGCCAGCGTGACCACAAAACTCTCTTTGCCCGCGCGCTCGTCCTTCGGGGGTTGTTGATCGTCGGCCATAAGTTCGTGTTTCCGCTCGTGTGTGGGACGGGTCTCCGACCCGTCCCAGAATTGAGGCGTATCGAAGATCCGCCCCACAAATCAAGGCACCTTCAGTTTAACGGCAACCCTCTTCTGTTTATTCTTTGATCTCCAGCGGCGCGGTCAGCTTAAAGCTCAAGATCGACTCCGCCGGTAAGGCGACGTCCTTCTTGCCGGTGAAGGCTGTGCCCGCGGTTCCGGCGCCGCCGCCCGCCAGAGCGCCTATGGCAGCTCCCTTACCGCCCCCGGCAAGTCCTCCGATCAAGGCGCCGAGTCCCGCGCCGCCGCCGATCATGATTCCGGTCCGCTTTCCTTTGCCCGTTGTAGCCCGAGACACGGCAGCGGTCTGGATGCGGTGCTGCGTGCCCTTGATGTTCAGCGAATCCAGCGTCAGGCGAAGCACGGCCCCGCCCTTGAATCTGCCCTGGGGAACGGCCTCGGCTACGGTTCCGGTGACCTCCGAGCCGGCCGGCACAACCACCTTTCCGTCCATCTCGATGGGCTGAGCCAGAGCGCCGGAAAAACTCTGCCCGGATTGGCTGATTTTAGAGCCCAGTGCCTGCGACAGGCGTACGGTCAACACGGTTCCTGCGGGAAGCGTAACTGTGCTGAGCCCAGCTTGTTTTTCGCCCATCCCTGCCGCGGGACCAGCGCCCGGCGTCCCAGCGGGGGCAGCGCTGTTGTCCGTCGGAGTCGGAGAAGGCCGGGAGCAGGCCGCAAGGAACAGCACAAGGAGCAAAAGGGCAACTGTGATGCGTGAGCGCATGTAACCTCCGTGAGGGGCCCGGAGCTGCAGCCACCCATTCTACTCGACGGCGCACGAAATGCTCATTGAAAGCTGGCCAAAAAGAAAAAGGCCCCGATGAGTATTCACCGGGGCTGAGCATTCTGAACAAGAACACTGTATCAAACTGCTCCTAGTGGAGCCAACTAATAAAGTACGGGCCGATCCGCGGCAGGCCCACCGACCAATTCGCCGCCTCGATGAAGAAGTTGGGGAAGAGGCCGATCACCAGGGTCGCCACTCCGGTAATCGCCAGAGCGAGACTCATCGACGGGCTCTTTGCCACCGCTTCCTGATCCATCGGCTTGCGCATGAAGGCGGCGTTGAAGATGCGCGCGTAGTAGTACAGGCTGATCACCGAATACCCCACGCCCAAAATCGCCAGCCAATAGTGACCGGTTTCGATCAGCGACAGGAAAATGAAGTACTTGCCCCAGAATCCCGCCAGAGGCGGAATGCCAGCCAGCGAAAGCAGGAAGACCAGCAGCAGCATGGCTTCCGTCGGAGCCTTGAAGAACAGGCCGGCAATGTCGTCGATCTCGTCGCCGATAATGTCGCGCCGTCGCAGCGAGGTAATCACCGCAAAGCAACCCAGGTTCATGAAGGTGTACACCAGCAGGTAAATCATGATGCCCTTCACCCCGGTAGCACTCACGCCCTGCGAAGTACCCGCGACCAGGCCCAGAAGCATGTAGCCCACGTGGGCGATCGAACTGTAGGCCAGCAGGCGCTTCATGTTGTTTTGCGAGATTGCGGTCAGGTTGCCGACGGTCATCGTCGCAATGGCGACGAACACCAGCAGCGGCACGTACATGGGACGCAGCGCGGGGAATCCGATCAGCACGATGCGCAGCAACAGCGCCCAGGCGGCGGACTTGGCAGCCACCGACATAAAGCCGGTGATACTGGTCGGCGCGCCTTCATAAGCATCGGGCGCCCACATGTGGAACGGGAAGGCCGCCACCTTGAAGAGCAGGCCGGTAATGACGGTCACCAGCGCAACCACGGCGATCGGATCACGCGGCGCGATTGCCATACGCGCAGCCAAGGCCTGGGAGATCACGACCAGGTTCGTGCTGCCGCTCATTCCATAGAGCAGCGACAGACCATAGGCGAATATGCCACTGGAAAAGGCGCCCAGCAGCATGTACTTCAGCGCGGCCTCGTTGGAGCGGCGGTCCCGGCGCAGGAAGCCGACCAGGACGTAGGTCGGGATGGCCATCAACTCAAGACCGATGAAGAGCAGCACCAGATCATAGCCGCTCGCCATGCACATCATGCCGACCACGGAGAACAGCATCAGCGCGTAGAACTCGCCGTGATCCTCCTCCTCGATTTCGAGGTATTTGATCGACATCAGCACCGCGACAAAAGCGCCCGCCAAGAACAGGTACGAGAAGTACACGGCGAACGCATCCATGCGCATGGAACCTTGCAGGCCGAAGCTGCCGACCAGCGACGAGCCGTCGGCAAAATGCGCCCGCTGGAGCTTGACCAGCGCCGCCGCCGCGAACCCGATGCCGACCAGCGCGGTATACGCGTTCAAACGCTTCCACTCGCGCGGCAGCATCAGGTCGATCATCAGGATGCCGAGCGCGAACAGCGACAGCAAAATCATCGGCAGCGTCAGCAGGTAATCCGTGCCGGTAAAGAATTGTGACAGGTTGGTCACGTATGCCTCTCCCTCTTACCGAACTGCGCTAGCAACGGCCACCGGGGTGGAATCATGAGCCTGCGACTGCAAAGGCTTAGCTGCCGGCTTCTGCGCTTCCGGAGCAACGGTAGCCGGGGCCGCAGGTTGCTCTTCGTGCTTCGGCGCCGACGCCTCGTAGGTCGCCTTGATCGGATAATCCGGCCGCGCGACCGCCACCAGATGGTTCACCGGCTGTTCTAGGATCTCGAACAGCGGCTTCGGGTACAGGCCGATCAGAAACGCCAAGGCGACCAAGGGAACGAAGGTGGCCAACTCGCGGCCGTTCAGGTCCTTCAGCTTTTCGTTCTTGGGATTGGTCACCGGCCCAAAGTACACACGCTGGTAGAGCCAGAGCAGATAGGCCGCGGCCAGGATCACGCCGGTGGATGCCAATGCCGCCCACAGCTTGCTCTCCATGAATGTGCCCTGCAGGATGGTGAACTCGCCCACGAAGCCGTTCAACAGCGGCAAGCCCATCGAGGACATGAACATGATCAGCGTGATGGTCGCGTAGACCGGCATCACGTTGCTGATGCCGCCGTATTCGGCGATGTCGCGCGTGTGGCGCCGCTCGTAAAGGATGCCGACGATCAAGAAGAGTGCGCCGGTAGAGATGCCGTGGTTGATCTGCTGGATTACCGATCCGGTCAGGCCGGCCGGATTCAATGCAAAGATGCCGAGGGTGCAGAAGCCGAGGTGGCTCACGGACGAGTACGCCACCAGCTTCTTCATGTCCTTCTGCATCAGCGAGACCAGCGCGCCGTAGATGATGCCGATAATCGACAGCCCGATAATCCAGCCGCGCACCTTGGGCTGCATCGCGACTTGCGGAAAGAACGGCAGCGAGAAGCGGATCAAGCCGTAAGTTCCCATCTTCAGCAGGACGCCCGCCAGGATCACCGAGCCCGCCGTGGGCGCTTCCACGTGCGCGTCAGGCAGCCAGGTGTGGAACGGGAACATCGGCACCTTGATGGCGAAGCCGACGAAGAACGCCAGGAACAGCCAGAAGGCGTATGGGGCGGCGATCATCGGCGCGGTCTTGTAGAGCTGATCCAGGCTGAAGCTGTAGATGCCGGTAACCGACTGATTATGGAAATACAGGAACAGGATGGCCAGCAGCATCAGCACCGAGCCGGTCAGCGTGTACAGGAAGAACTTGATGGAGGCGTACAGCTTGCGCGGGCCGCCCCAGATACCGATCAGCAGGTACATGGGCACCAGCATCGCTTCCCAGAAGACGAAGAACAGGAACAGGTCCAGCGCCATGAACACGCCGAGCATGCCGGTCTGCAGCAACAGGAACCACGCGTAGTATTCCTTCACCCGGATATCGATCGCGGTCCAGCTCGAAAGAATCGAGATGAAGCCGAGCAGCGTGGTCAGCATGATCAGCAGGAAGCTGATGCCGTCGATGCCCAGCACATAACCGGCGCCGATGCTCGGAATCCAGTTGTTCGCCGAGCCCTCTACGAACTTCCAACCAGGCTGGAAGCGCTGCGCCCAGAACGCGGGCACCAGCGGTAAGGAGACCAGGAATCCGAGGAGCGCGAAGATGTTCGCGGTCCAGCGGATGGCGGTTTTGTTCTCCTTGGGCACGAGCAGCAGGACAATGGCGCCCAGCAGCGGGGTGAACAGAATGATGGAAAGGATGTGGTTTTGCATTCTCTCGTCCGTTTCGTCCGGGTCCCCGAAACGCGCGGTATTTGCGCGTTTTGGGGCCTTTTATTTCACGTAATACCAGATGAACCCAACCACGCCGGCCACCATGACCAGCGCGTACCATTGCACCAGACCCCATTGCGCCAGGCGCACGGGATAAGAGAGCATGCGCGTCAACTGTGCCGGGCCGTTCACACATACGCCGTCGATGGCGTACTTATCCCAGTAGTTTGAAAGGGTGGCCACCATGCGCGTCATCCAGCCGGCGCCGTTCACGCCGCCATCGATCACATTGGCGTCAAACGCCCACAGCGCACTGCCTAGACCCATGGTCCCGTAGCGCCTCTTCCCGATCTCGCGGCGTCCGGTGACGGCGTAGTCGTAGAGTTCGTCCACGTACCACTTATTGAGCAGGGTCTGATAGACGGCGGGCGCAACCTGATTGATGGGTTCCTTGTAACCTTTTTCCGCCTTCTTGTACGCCTTGCCTGCCAGGAACAGACCCATAGCGGCAGCGCCGACCGAGGCGAGCATCAGGATGTACTCGATGGGCTCGGTTTTCTCTGGCTTCTCCGTCTTCTCCAATGCAGCGGCCTGCTCGACCGCTGCGCCTTCCGCCACGGCATGCGTGGCAGGAGCCTCGAACACTGGCGCCAGGAAGTGCTCGAAGCGGTTGGACCCGCCCAGGGCGTGCGGCACGCCCAGCAAGCCAGCGAAGATCGCGCCGACCGCGAGAATCATCAGGGGAATCGTCATCGACTTGGGCGATTCGTGCAGGTGATGCTCCGCCTCGTGGCTGATCCGCTTCGGACTCCAAAAGGTCAGGTACATCAGCCGGAACATATAAAAGGACGTCATCAGCGCGGTGATGAAGCCCAGTCCCCAGAGCACGCGGAACGCTCCGCCCTGTGCGGAAAACGCCTGCCACAGGATCTCGTCCTTGGAGAAGAAGCCGGCCAGCGGCGGGAAGCCGGCAATGGCGATGGTGCCGATCAACATCGTCATGTAGGTGATCGGAATCTTTTTCGCCAGCCCGCCCATGTTGCGCATGTCCTGCTCCCCGCTCATGGCGTGGATCACCGAGCCGGAGCCAAGGAAGAGCAGCGCCTTGAAGAAGGCGTGCGTGAACACGTGGAAGCAGCCGGCAGCAAATGCGCCCACACCCAGCGCCATGAACATGTAGCCAAGCTGCGAGACGGTGGAGTAGGCCAGCACGCGCTTGATGTCGTTTTGCACCAAGCCGATCGATGCGGCGAAGATTGCGGTCAAGCAACCAACGATTGCCACCACCTTCATCGAGGTGGGCGCAAGCTGGAAGAG
The DNA here is from genome assembly GCA_963837635.1 of uncultured Acidobacteriota bacterium. GTDB lineage: Bacteria > Acidobacteriota > Terriglobia > Terriglobales > Acidobacteriaceae > CAWINY01. Next base: position 624,615 of record CAWINY010000006.1, on the reverse strand, counting down.
CGCGTTGGAGCGGGCCACCATGTACACGCCCGCGGTCACCATGGTCGCCGCGTGGATCAGGGCGGAGACAGGCGTCGGGCCTTCCATGGCGTCCGGCAGCCAGACATAAAGAGGAAGCTGCGCCGACTTACCGCAGGCGCCAACAAACAGCATCAGAGTGGCGAATGTAATCCAGTAGTCGCCGGTGTGGAATGCCCCGCTGCGGGCGATAGCGTTCACCGCCGTGTACTTCACCGTGCCGAACAGCCAGAAGATGGTAAACATGCCCAGCATGAAGCCGAAGTCACCGACGCGGTTGGTGATGAAGGCCTTATTGGCTGCCGTCGATGCGGAATGCTTCTTGAAGTAAAAGCCGATCAGCAGATACGAGCACAGGCCCACGCCCTCCCATCCCACAAACATCACGGCATAGTTGTTGGCCAAGATAAGCGTCAGCATGGAGAAGACGAACAGATTCAAGTAGCCGAAGAACCTGTAGTAGCTGCCCTCATGCGCCATGTATCCAGTGGAGTAAATGTGGATCAGCATGGCGATGCCGGTCACGAACAGCAGCCAGATGGACGACAGCGGGTCGATCATGAAGCCCGCTTCGGCGTTGAACTGCGCCCCCTGGCCGTTGTGCATCTGGTAGGCGACGTTCGCGTCGCCCGATCCGAGCCAGGTGAACATCACCTTCTCGAACGGCTCCGAGCCGTGAGTCGCGGCCCAGGCGTGCGTGTAATTCCACACCGCGCCGCACGACATCAGAAACGCCAGCATAATGACGCCGACGCACACCGCGTTGATCGCAGGCTTCGACAACTTGCGGCCAAAGAAAAACATGGTCGCGGCGCCGAAGGCCGGCAGCAGGGGAATGATCCAAATGTGCTCTAAAAAGAACATCGCTCTTGGCTCTTTTCAAAACGTCGTTGGTCGTTGGTCCTTAGTCGTTAGCCCGCAACTTCCACCCGCCCGGCCAACGACGAACGACCACCGGCTAACGACCGGCTCTTACCACTTCAACAGGTCGATCTCGTCCACATTGACCGTCGACTTGTTGCGGAAGAAGGCGATCAGGATGCCGAGGCCCACCGCCGCTTCGGCGGCGGCGTCAGCCACAATGAAAACCGAAAACACCTGCCCGTGCAGGCCCCAAATGCGCGAAAAGGCCACAAAGTTCAGGTTGACCGCGTTCAGGATCAACTCGATCGACATGAGCACGATCACCACGTTGCGCCGCATCAGCACGCCGATCACGCCCAGAATGAACAGCATCGCCGCGACCACGAGGTAGTGAAGGGTGGTGATCTCCATCATCAGATACTCCTCTTGGCCATGACCACCGCGCCCACGATCCCCACCAGCAGCAGCAGCGAGGCGATTTCAAACGGCAGCATGTAGTTGGTGTACAGCATCTGGCCGATGGCCTGCGTGTTTTCGCTCTCGGGCAGCGAAGCCAAGGTCGTCGGGAAGATGCTCTGGCCGCGCAGGTAGACGAACGCCAGGAGCCCGCCCAGCGAGCCGGCAGCCAGCAGCGCCACCAGCCACTGTTTGCTGAAGCGCTCTTCGCGCAGCGCGTTCTCGATATTGACCAGCATGATGACGAACAGGAACAGCACCATGATGCCGCCGGCATAAAGGATGATTTGCACGCCGGCGACGAACGGAGCGCTCAGCATCAGATACAGGCCGGCCAGCGCCAGCAGCGTGCCGATCAGCGCCAGCGCGCAGCGCACCGGGTTCTTCTGCACGATCACCGCAATGCCGCACAGCACCGCGATGGAGGAGAGTAGATAGAAGAAAAATGGGGTTGCGATAGGTGTCATTTGCTATACACCGTCGGTTCCGATCCAGCTTCCAACTGTTGCTTGACCAGAAGGAAATGTTGGCGGTCGTAGGTTGCGATCTCGTAGTCCTGGCTGAGTTCGAGCGCGTCGGCCGGGCAGGCTTCCTCGCACAGGCCGCAGAACATGCAGCGGCTGAGGTCATAGGTCCAACTGAGGATGTCCTTGCGCTTGGTCTGCGGGTTGCGCTCGCTCTTGATGGTAATCAGCTTCTCCGGGCACGCCAGCGCGCACAGGCCGCAGGCGTTGCAGAGACTCTCACCGGTGTCCGGATTCACGTTCAGGCGCGGCAGCCCGCGATAGCGTTCGGCGATGACCGGCCGCTCCATCGGGTACTGCTCGGTGCACACCTCTTTCGGGTGCTGATAGCGAAAGGTCACCTTCATCCCCTGGATCAAATCGACCAGGAGGAACTTGCGAAAAACGGAGGACAAAGAACTCATACGAGGACCCCCACGAGAGCGGTAAGGATCAGCACGCCCAGCGCGATGGGCAGCAGAACCTTCCAACCCACCTTCATCAGTTGGTCAAAGCGGTACCGCGGGAAGGTGCCGCGGGCCCAGATGTAGACGTACATGAAAACCGACACCTTGATGCAGAACCAATAGATGTCCTGCACCCGCTCGCGCGCGCCGGGCACGAGCAGCACAAGACCCAGGAAGCCGAGCAAGGCGCCGAAGGCCATCAGGCCCACCGTCTGCACCTTGAACGCCGAATGGCGCGGCATGCGCACCGCATTGAAGAAGGTGAAGCCCGCCAAAGTGAAGAACGTCGCGGCCGGGGCAAGCGAGAACAGCACGTTCCACGCCGGTCCTGCCAGCCAGTGCGGGAAGGGGCGCAGCCATCCGCCGAGCCACAGCGTCACCGCAACCGCCGACACCGCGACCATGGACGAATATTCCGCCAGGAAGAACAGTGACCAGCGGAAGCCGCTGTACTCGGTGTGGAAACCGGCCACCAGTTCCGACTCCGCTTCCGGCAGGTCGAAGGGCGCGCGATTGGTCTCCGCCGCCATGGCGATGGCAAAGACAACGAATGCGATCAGGCCCAGCGGGAAGAACTTAAAGACGAACCAGTTCCCCTGTTCATACTGCTGCTGCACGATGCCGATCATGCTCAGCGTGCCCTTGCCGCTCGCGTTCATGCTCGTCATCAGGATGACCGAAACCACGGCCAGTCCCATGGCGATCTCGTAGCTGACCATCTGCGCGCTCGAACGCAGCGCGCCCATCATCGGGTAGTGCGAGTTCGACGCCCATCCAGCCATGATGATGCCCAGCACGCCCAGCGAGCTGACACCGAGAATGAACAGGATGCCGATGTTCATGTCGGTGACGGCGTGCGCCCGGCCGAACGGCATCACGATGAACACCACCCACGCGGTGACCACCACCCACACCGGGGCCAGCCAGAACAACAGCTTGTCGGCTTGGTCTGGCACGATGTCTTCCTTGATGAGCAGCTTGAGCGCATCGGCGAAGGGCTGCAGCAGGCCATGTGGGCCCACGCGCATCGGACCCAGGCGGATCTGCATGTGGGCCAGGGCTTTGCGTTCGCCCCAGTTCATGGTCAGAACCGCGAAGGCCACGCCCGCCACGATCAGCAGGATGTAGATCGTGGCCCACACCATGCTGCCGTACACGCCCGGCGGCACATTGACCCCGGATTGAAGATATCCAAGAAGGCTGTTCATTAGCGATCGACCTCGCCCAGCACGATGTCGAGGGTGCCGATAATGGCCACCACGTCGGCCACCAGACTGCCCTTGCACATGTCGTCCAGGGCCTGGAGGTTGACGAACGACGGCGGACGCACCCGTATCCGATATGGCTGCGTGGAACCATCGCTCACGATGAAATACCCGAGTTCGCCCTTAGGCGCCTCGATGGAAACGTAAACTTCACCCGCCGGCGGCTTGATGATCTTGGGCACCTTGGTCATGATCGGGCCCTCCGGCAGCGCGGCAATTGCCTGCCGGATGATGCGCACCGACTGCCGCATTTCCTGAATGCGCACGATGTACCGATCGAAGGTGTCGCCGTTCTTGCCGATGGGAACTTCGAAGTCGAACTTGTCGTAGCCGCTGTAGGGCAGTGCCTTGCGGATGTCCCACTTGACGTTGCTGGCGCGCAGCGGCGGTCCGGTGACGCCCAGCGCGATGCACTGCTCGCCGCTGAGCACGCCGACGTTCTTGGTGCGATCCACCCAGATACGGTTGGTGGTCAGCAGCTCTTCGTATTCATCCGTCTTCGGGTCCTGGTGATCGCAGTACTTCAGCACTTCCTGCTCAAAACCCTCGTAGCTCTCGTACAGGCAGCCGCCGATGCGGAAGGCATGGGTGGTGAGCCGCGCCCCGCAATACTTCTCGAAGATCTTCAGGATCTCTTCCCGGTCGCGGAAGGTGTAGAACACCGGGGTGATGGCGCCGATATCGAGGGCATGCGTTCCAAGCCACAGTTGATGACTGGCAATCCGGTTCAGCTCAGTCATGATCACCCGGAGGTGCTGCGCGCGGGCCGGCGCTTCCACGTTCAGCAGCTTTTCCACCGCCAGGCAGTATCCCAGGCCGTTGGAGACCGCCGCCACGTAATCCATACGGTCCACGTAGGGATTGAACTGCGGATAGGTGCGGTTTTCCGCAATCTTCTCCACCCCGCGGTGCAGGTAGCCCAGGATGCAATCGGTGCCCAGCACCTTCTCGCCGTCCAGACGCAGGATCACGCGCAGCACGCCGTGGGTGGACGGGTGTTGCGGACCCATGTTGAGCACCAGTTCCGAGGAATCCAGAAACGTGCGCTCTTGGGAAATGTCCGCCAGTTCGAGTTTGCTCCGGTCCATCATTGTCCGCTCTCGATTTCGAGGTTCGCCTTCACCCACTCGGTATCCTGCTGGAGGATGCCGTAATCCTTGCGCAACGGATGGCCCTTCCAGCCGTCGGGCATCAGGATCCGGCGCAGATCGGGATGGCCCTCGAAGGTGATGCCGAACATGTCGTAGGCCTCGCGTTCCAGCCAGTTGGCAGTGCGCCACAGCCTGGTCGCGGTGGGCGCGGGCTCGCCGTCGGCGATCGCAGTCTTCACCCGGATGCGCTCATTGCGGCGGAAGGAATAAAGGATCCAGATGAGGTCGAATTCCTTGCCGGCTCGCTTCGGGTAGTGGACCGCCGTCACGTCTACGCAGTAGTCGAAAGATTCCTCGTCGCGGAGGATTCCGAGAATCTCGTAGACCACCGATTTGTCAACGACCAGATAAGGCTGGCCCAGATAGCTAAGTGGCTCAACGCCAGAGCCATAACGCGCTTTGAGCTTGCCCGCCAGCGGCGACTCCCAGGGGATCGGCGCAGGCACCGGCGGTTTCGGCGGAGCCGCCGGCTTGGCCGCGACTGCGGCAGCAGGTTTGGCCGCTTCCATGGCCGGTTGGGCAGCCGCAGGCGCTGCAGCCTTCGGTGGAACCGCTGCCCCCGCTGCCGGCTTGGCCGGCTCTTGGGCAGACGGAGATGTGCCGTTTCCTTTGTTGGTTTCTTCAGACATGGTGGTCAGAAAACCCTACGCGGCTTGATTGCCGCCAATTTTGGTGACACGACCGTTCTTCCACACTCCAACGGTGTGCCCGATCAACCCTTTTTGGTGAAAATCGCGCGCCCAAGGCGAACGGTCCGAGACCGCCTAAATCCACTCCAGCGCACCCTTCTTCCAAATCCAGACGTACCCGATCACCAGGATGCCGAGAAAGACCAGCATCTCGATGAAGCCGAACATGCGAAGCGCGCGGAATTGGACTGCCCAGGGGAACAGGAAGATGGTCTCAACGTCAAATACCACGAATAGGATGGCGATGATATAGAAACGAATCGTAAAGCGCCCGCGCCCTGTGTCTACTGGGTCGACGCCGCACTCGTACGGCATCAACTTCACTTTGCCCGGATTTTGGGGACGAATCAGCTTAGCAATGGCCAGGGTCACAACCGGCACGGCCATGGCCACCGCCATCAAGATAAAAATCGGTACGTAGTTCTGCGGCATACACCCCCTTAAGCAGTGTCTCGTGTCTCGGTCCAAATTGCCGCTGCGTGTGTAACTCAGTATTGTACCTCCATTGAGCTGCTTTCTTTAAGCGTTTCCTGTAGCGCCTCTTCACGTTTCTGCTCCGCGAACCAGCATGCGCTTCGCTATAATCCTTATCAACAACGGATTTAGACGGATCGAAACGGATTTTCAAATTGGGTAGCAGGTAGCAGCTAAGCGGTCAACGCCCGTTCCACGGTAGATGTGATCTGTTTGAAAGGGCATGCCTTCAGGCGTGCCGGAAGGGCAACGAGAGAATCCGGCTTTAGCCGCTGAGGGCGCCTCAGGGCCTGAAGGCCGATTTGGGGGAGCGATAGCGGCACGGCTGAAGCCGTGCCCTTTCAAAGCCCAGACATACCAACACTGTGATCCTGACAGTCAATACGGGGCACCTGTTACCTGATGCCTCGTTTTTCTGATCCGTCTTAATCTTAATCCGTTTTGATCCGCTGTTATGCTTTGGTGAACGAGCTCTGCTCACAAAGGAAGCCCCACTTGGCATTGGACGACGAAATCTATCAGCTCCGGCGCAAGAAGCTGAAGCAAATTGAAGCGCTGGGACAGCAGGCTTATCCCCACGAATATCGCTTCACCCATACTGTCCCGCAGATCCTTGCCGAGCACTCGGCCAAGAGCGGCGAAGAACTCGCTGCCTCGCCCGTGGACGTACGCATCGCCGGACGCATGATGGCTATCCGCCTGATGGGCAAAGCCGGGTTCGCCCACTTGCAGCAGGGCGGCCAGCGCCTGCAAATCTACGTCAAGAAAGACGAGGTCGGCGAGAAGGGCTTCGAGCTCTGGAAGCTGCTGGATATCGGCGACATCATCGGCGCAGCGGGTTACCTGTTCCGCACGCGGACCGGGGAGTTGAGCATCCACGTGAAGGAACTCACCTTCCTCGCCAAGGATCTGCTCCCCTTGCCCGAGAAGTGGCACGGGCTCACCGACATCGAGACCCGCTATCGCCAGCGTTACGTCGATATGATGAACCCCGAGGTGCGCGAAACCTTCGTCAAGCGCGCCAAAGTGGCGAGGGCGATCCGCGACTTTTTCGACACCCGCGGCTACGTTGAAGTCGAAACCCCGATGATGCAGCCGATCGCCGGCGGCGCCACCGCGCGTCCTTTCATCACCCACCACAACGCGCTCGACCTCGACCTCTACCTGCGCATCGCGCCCGAGCTGTACCTGAAGCGCCTGGTGGTCGGCGGACTGGATCGCGTCTACGAGATCAACCGCAACTTCCGCAACGAGGGCATCGACCGGCAACACAATCCCGAGTTCACCATGGTGGAGTTCTATCAGGCCTACGCGAACTATCGTGACATGATGGATTTCACCGAGCAGCTTCTTTCCCATGTGGCGTTAGCAGTTAACGGAACCACGATCGCCAAGTTCGATGATATGGAGATCGACTTCGGCAACTGGCAGCGGCTTTCGATGCGCGAGGCCATTATCCGGTACTGGCCGGAAGCCGCGGGCGCAAAGCCCGAGATGTCCGATTTCAGCAATGCCACCGCATTGCAGGCGATGGTGCAGCGCTACAACGCGCTCGTCGCCCGGGGCGCCGAGGCGTTCGTCCCTCCGGATCAGCGGCTCGACGGGGTTGGCCTGAAGTTCGAGCATGTGCAGTTCGATCAGGACCTCGGCAAGACCGTGGTGGCGCTCTTCGAATCCATCGCCGAAAAACAGCTGGTGCAGCCGACCATCCTGTACGACTTTCCGCGCTCGGTCTCGCCGCTGTCGAAGCAGAAGGAAGACGAGCCGGACTGGGTGGAGCGCTTCGAGGTCTTCATCGGCCGCCTGGAATGCGGCAACGCCTTCAGCGAGCTCAACGACCCCGAAGACCAGCTTGCCCGCTTCCAAGATCAGGTACGCGCACGAATGCAGGGCGACGAGGAGGCGATGGCGGAGGTCGATTACGACTACGTGCGCGCCCTCTCGTACGGCATGCCTCCCACTGCGGGTATGGGCGTCGGCATTGATCGGATTACAATGATCTTGACCGGCTCCCGCTCCATTCGCGACGTGATTCTCTTCCCGCTGCTGCGGCCGGAGAAGCAGGGCGAGGAGGGAGCGGTGGCGGGAGCCGAGTAAGTTCTGTTTGGTGTAGCGCCGGCGTCTCGCCGGCGGGTCCTGTCGGCAGCGGTATCAAGTCCCCGCCGGCGGGACGCCAGCGCTACAAGTGCGCAGGCACTTCCCAGGAAGGCCTGACGCGAGTTGCATTGCAAGTCCAACAATCAAGGGCCAAGGGCCAAAAGCGAGTAGTCAATATGACATTCGACTTCGATGAATCCACCCGGCGCGAGCTCGGCTACCAGCTGATCGATCGCATCAACGAGTACTTCTCTTCCCTGCCGGAACGGCCCGTGCAACCGCCGGCCGAACAACGCAATTTCGAGTTGCCCCTCGACCACATGCCCGAGTTCGGCGAAGATGCCGCCTCGGTCCTGGAGGACACCTGCCGCGACCTGATCGAGCGCGGCTTCCACGTTCCAGCGGCCAACTATGTCGGCCTGATGAATCCCACCCCTACCTATATGGCGGTGCTCGCCGAGGCGCTGGTCGCGGCCATGAATCCACAGTTGGCCACGCTGGCGCGCTCGCAACTGGCCTCCAAGATGGAGGCCCAGACGGTTCGCTGGATCGGCGAGCGGGTCGGCTGGGACCGCCCCTTCGAGGGCACGTTCACCACCGGCGGAAACGAGGCGAACCTCAGCGCGCTGGCCCTGGCTTTGACCTCGCATTTCCCCGGGGTGGTGGAAGAGGGACTGGCGTCCGCTGGTGGGCAACCAGTCCTCTATGGCTCCAGCGAATGTCACCACTCGATTGAAAAGTCCGCCGGCATGCTCGGCCTGGGCCGCAAGGCGGTGCGCCGGATCGCCGTCACCGAGCGACTGCAGATGGATACCGCGGCCCTGGAGCGCAGAATCGAAGAGGACCGCGCCGACGGTCGTCTGCCGTTCTGCGTGGTCGCCACAGCGGGCACCACCAACTCGGGCGCAATCGACGACCTCACCACGCTGGCCGCGATCTGCAAGCGCCACGATCTCTGGCTGCACGTGGATGGCGCCTACGGCGGCGCCTTGATCTTCTCCGACCGCCACCGTCATCTTCTGGGAGGCATCGAGCAAGCCGACTCCATCACCATCGATCCACACAAATGGCTGGCGATGCCTTTCGCCGCGGGTGTGCTGCTGACCTCGCGCCCCGCCCTGCTGCGCCAGACCTTTGAAGTCACTCCGCCCTATATGCCGCGCGTGCCCAATGCGGCGCTGATGGATAACTTCAAGATCAGCGCGCAGTGGTCGCGGCGCATGAACTCCCTGAAGCTGTGGCTCACCTTGCGCGTGCATGGGCGACAGGCTTACGAGGAGATGATCGACCGCCAGTTGCGGCTGGCACGGCAATTCGCCGACTGGGTTCGGGCCTCGGAAGAGTTCGAGTTGGCCGCGCCGCAGGTGCTGCCCATCGTCAACTTCCGCCTCCGGTCCGCGGACGAGCAGGAGGCCGAAGCCGCGAATAAGGCTTTAATTGAAACTCTCAATCGCGATGGCCAGCGCTGGCTCTCGCACAGCCGGGTGAACGGCCGTAGCGTAATCCGCACGATGGTGATCAGCTACCTGACCACCGAGGAGCACTTGCTGGGCTTACAAGACGCTCTGCTGAAGGCGGCACACGAGGTAAACGTCCTCAGTCAACCGATCCGGTGAGACCCGGGAGAGGACTGGCACCCAAGAAATTGGCGAGACTGCCGGGAGCCAAGAAATTCTCCGAATCGGTTTTTTGCCGATAATAAGGCTTGATGAGAATCCCTTAAGCCTATAGTATGGATTTAACTTAATAAGGCGCACGTCGCTGCCATCCTCACCCCACATCTAATGCGACGTGCGCCGTTGTTTTTTTGGCCATCTTTTCCTCAGCCAGCTCTGCTCTGGTGCACCGACGAACTGAACTCCTTTACGTTGCTCAAGCGATGTTGAAAGCGCGGCAAAACCCTGCCGCAATAAACTTCATCAGAAACAAAACTGGGATCCGAAGACTCCCTCATCGGCATCGACCTGCTGGTATTTCAGTACGTCCGCGCCGACCGGTTCCCATCCATGAAATCCGCGGTCATCTTCGCGCCTTTGGATTGACACTGTTTCCCCCGCTAAGGTATAACGGCCCTTCTGGTGAACGGGAAGGCGGTGAGATTCCGCCACTGCCCCGCAACTGTGAGCGCTGAGGTCGGGACCACAAAGCCACTGGAGATTGTCCTCCGGGAAGGCGGTCCAAGACCGGTGAGGCGCGAGTCAGGAGACCGGCCAGAGGCCTATCCATGGCTGATTCGGCTGCGACGGGAGTGCCGAAGAGCGTCCACGGCGAACTGCTTAGGTTCCAAGTCAATCAGTGTGCCGGACCTCGCGCGCAATAGCTGTATGGATTCGGATTCTGCAAAAATATTCAGGGTCAAAGCACGGGCGGGCGTGTCGCAGATGCGGCAGTTTGTTCTCTGCTGCGCGCTGTTGCTGCTGAGCTGCTATGCGTCGGCGCTCCGGATTGTACGCGACGACGCGGGGCGCACAGTTTCTGTACCGGATCATCCCCATCGGGTGATCTGCCTTGCCCCGAGCATCACCAACACGGTCTATGCCATGGGTGCTGCGGGGGACGTGGCCGCCATTTCCGATTACAGCGCCTATCCGCCGGAGGCGGCGCGGCAGAAGCCGAGCGTGGGCGATCTGCTGCATCCCTCGCTGGAACGAATTGCCGCGCTGCATCCCGATCTGGTGCTTGCCCTCTCTAAGTTCATCAGCGCCGAAACCATACGTTCCTTGGAGCGAATGGGCATCCCGGTTTTCCTCACCAACCCAAGCGGCTTGGCGGGGATTTACCACTCGATCGACAGCATCGGACACCTGCTCGGCCGAGATGAGGAAGCCGCCGCGCTAATTCAGCAGCTACGATCCCGCGAGGCGTCCGTGCGCACCCGAACGCAAGGGGCAGGAACAGGAACAGGAACAAAGAAGCCTTCCGTGTTTCTGGTCCTGGCGATCGATCCGCCGATCACCTCCGGCCGCGGCGCCTTTATCACCGAAATGATTGCCGCCGCCGGCGCGCGCTCGGTGACCGGCGACCTGCCGCAGGAGTGGCTCCGCGTTAGCCTGGAATCGATTGTGGCCAAGCAACCGGATTACCTGCTGCTGATTAAGGGCTCGCCCTTCGGCCTGCCGGAGATGCAACAGCGCGCGGGCTGGAAAACTCTCAATGCAGTGCGTAACGGGCGCGTGATCCTGGTGGACGATTGCATCCAGATTCCCGGCCCGATCGCATTTGACGGGCTGGATGATCTGGCTCGCCAGCTTCAAACCTCAGTGGTTCACCACTGAGGAGTACGCAGCGATAAATGAACATCTGCCACAGAGACACGGAGACACAGAGAAAAGCGGGTCCTTCGCTTCGCTCAGGATGGCAATTCTCCTACTGCGTCTCTGTGTCTCTGTGCCTCTGTGGCAGAAGTTCCTGACGTAACCCTGTCTCCAGTAATTGGAGACCCAAACAACCGCAGGAAGCACGGGAAGCGCGGTGAAATGCCGCCACTGCCCCGCAACTGTAAACGGACGGCTCATCAGAATTGGGCTGTCCCGGTGATTGCGTTGTCATGCTGAGCGAGACGGATCGCGCGCTGTTCGCGATCCGGCGAGTAAAGCACCTTGTGTTTTGTACAGGGAACGCAAGGTCCTTCGACTCGCCCGGCAAAATCGGCCGGGCTCGCTCAGGATGACAGTTTCAGGTTGTGCTTGCGCTGTCGCCGGGCCAGATCGCTAGCCGGGAACACCACTGTCCGGAAGGATGGGAAGGTCCGGCTGGGTCCGAAGTCAGGAGACCGGTCCTGCGGAAATTAAGTTCCGGGGGGAACACTCATGAGACAAGTTGCACTTGTCCTGCTGACGCTTGCTTTCGCAGCCACACTCTTCGCGGGCCAATCCGGCACGGTATCCGGCACCATTACCGACTCGCTGGGGGCCGTCGTCTCCCATGCCGCCGTCGAGCTAATCGAAAACGGCAGCACCTTGCAGAGCACGGAGGCCGCCGATAACGGCACGTTTCGCTTCGCCATCCAGCACGCCGGGCGTTACCAAGTTCGGGCCTCCGCCACCACCTTTCGCCCAGGCACCAGCCCAGAAGTTTTTCTCAGTCCATCGCGTTCGGTTGAAGTCGATCTGACGCTGTCGCCCTCGGCGGTGACGCAACATATTATCGTGGTGGCGACGGCAACACCGATCCCGGAGTCGCAGACCGGAGCTTCCGTCAACGTAATTAGCCGTGAAGACCTTGAGACAACCCGCGACGTGCAACAGGCGTTGCGCCTCCAGCCGGGCGTTCAGGCGACGCAATCGGGAGAGTTCGGAGCACTCGCCTCGTTATTCCTTCGCGGCGGTCCCTCTGATGCCAACAAAGTACTGATTGATGGCGTGGAGGCGAACGACATCGGCGGACGAATGGATTTCGCGGAACTCTCGTCCGCCGGTTATGACCATGTTGAATTGCTCCGTGGTCCCAATAGCGCAATTTACGGCTCTGACGCGCTAGCCAGCGTGATCAGCCTAACCACACGACACGGGGTCACCGCCCTTCCCGAGTTGGAAGCTTCGGCGGATGGCGGCACCTTCGGCACTTACCACGAGGACGCCAGCCTCGGCGGCGCCTGGAAGCAATTCGATTACTTCTCCGATTTTTCCCGCTTCAACACCCAGAACAACATTGCCAACAACGAGTATCACAAGGTCAACTATCTCGGAAACTTTGGCTGGCAACTGCGCTCCGATACCAGCTTGCGCGCCACGGTGCGCCGCACGGTGACAGATTTCAATGCCCCGAACCAAGTTTTGCTCTTCGGAATCCCCGACAACGCCGCAGATCGCGATGCGAACCTGGACATCGGCATCACGCTTGAGAACCGCCCCAATCAGCGCTGGCACAACCTGCTGCGCTACGGCGCGCTTCGCCTTCGCTCCGATGCTTTTGATTTTTCCCCCACCGGGATTCCTTACGATCCTTTCGAGACCGGTTCACCCATGGCATATCTCGGTGCTCCCGTTACGATTCGAGGCGCAAACGGATACACCGCGTCCGGACAGGCAATTTTTCAGTATCCGGGCAAATATCCCATCTTGTCCTCCGGCCTGACCAACCGCGATTTTGTTTATGCGCAGACGGATTACCGCTTCAGTTCCAAGCTGCAAGGACTGCTTGGGTTCCGATACGAAAACGAAGACGGCTATACCTATTTTGGTTCCACCAAGAACTCCACTGATCGTGGCAACTACGGCTTTGTTATGCAGGTCCAGGGAGGGGTGTGGAACCGTCTGTATTACACGCTGGGCAGCGGCATCGAAGATAATGCGGTGTTTGGAGTGGCCACCACACCCCGCGCCTCTCTGGCATATTACCTGGTGAAACCCAGAAGCGAGGGTTCGCTGAGCGGCACGCGGCTTAGGTTCAACTTCGGCAAGGGCATCAAAGAGCCCAGCATCACCGACGAATTAAGCTCCCTTTATCGCTTACTGCAAGGGCAGCCACAACTGATCGCGCAGTATGGCATTCGGCCCTTCCGCGCCGAACTGTCTCGCACCTATGATGCTGGCGTGGAGCAGGAATTGTTTGCCGGCAAGGCGCGCTTTTCCGCAACCTATTTTCACAATGAGTTTGGAGACCAGGCGCAATGGGTCCCCGGACAAGGTTTGCTGGAATTAGGTGTGCCTAGCGCCGTCCTCTCTGGAATCGGCTGCGACCCTGCGGCCCTATACTGCGGAGCTGCGGTCAATTCTCTTTCTTATCGAAGCCAGGGTGCCGAATTGGAGTTGGAATACCACCTGCCTCACAATGTGACGGCTCGCGGCGGCTGGACGTACGTCGACGCGGTGGTCCAGCACTCATTAGCGCTTGAGTCATTCTCCCCAGTTGGAGCACTGTTGGTGGACCCAGCGAGCAATCCCGTCTTTCCGGGCATTCCGATCGGTTCCTACTCGCCCCTGGTTGGCGCGCGTCCGTTCCGCATAGCACCGAACTCGGGATACATAGCGGTGGACTGGAATGCCCGGCGCTGGTTCGCATCATTTAAGGGTACGTTCGTTTCGCGTCGCGACGACAGCGATTTCCTCGCATCAAGCTGCGGTACCTCGGTGGACCCAAACTGCGCGAACTCTCTGCTGTTGCCCAACCGCAATCTTGATCCGGCATACCAGAAGCTCGACCTCTATTATGCTTACCGGATCTCGAAACGCTTGACGATGTACACTTCGCTGGAAAACCTGCTCAATCAGCATTACCAGGAAGCGTTCGGTTATCCGGCCTGGCCATTCACCATTCGCTCGGGCATGAAGATACGGCTCGGGGGAGAGTCTTGGAAGTGGGAGTAGACAACACAACTCCGACAAACGCCTTTGAGGCCCGGCACGCACCCCCGCAGCGCGCGCCGGATCTCCCGGCATGCTCGTCGGGGGAGCCCATCCGGAAGCGGCGCCGACAGCGGTCCCAGCAGCGTCCGAAGTTGGCCTCGGTGCTGGCGTTGCTGACGGCCTCGCTGTTGGTATTGATTGTTTTGTCATCCGGGGTGGGCGCGGTGCGGGTGCCTCTCGTCGAAGTGCTGCGCACCTTGTTGCATCCGTGGCAGGCCAGCGATGCAGGCATGATCATCTTCAGTCTGCGTCTGCCGAGGGTGCTGGCCGCCGGGCTGATCGGCGCGGGACTATCCGCCACCGGAGTTTTGTTTCAGGGACTGTTTCGCAACCCGCTGGCGGATCCTTTCGTCCTGGGCGCTTCCGGAGGGGCGGCGCTTGGTGGCGCGATCGCCGTTTTTTTTGTTCCGCAGCTTTCGCTGTTCGGATTCAGCGCGACCATGCTGCTGGCGTTCTCCGGATCGCTGCTGACCATGCTGCTCGTCTGGAACATTGCTCGCCACGGTGGCCGCGCCATGGAGAACATGCTGCTGGCAGGATTCGCCATCGGCACCATGCTCAACGCCGCGACCCGAGCCTTTGAGCTGCGGCAGGAAGCCACCAGCCCCGGCATTCGTGTTTTGACCGCATGGCTGCAAGGTGAAGTCACGATTCCCTCCTGGAACCAAATTGCGGTGATCGGCGTGGTGGAAGCCATTGCCCTGGTGCTGGCGTTCCCTGTGGCGCGCCGCTTGAACGCGCTGGCTTTGGGAGAAGACTACGCCGCCCAGCTTGGGTTGCGGGTGGATCACCTGCGCATGGCAACCGTCGTCCTCGGTTCGCTGCTGACCGCCCTGGCTGTGTCTCTGGGAGGGCTGATCGGCTTTGTCGGGCTGCTGGTGCCGCATTATCTGAGGCTTATTCTCGGACCAGACCATGTGCGCTTGCTTCCCGCCGCGGCGTTGGGCGGGGCCGTATTTCTGATTGCGGCGGACACCATCGCGCGCACCGTCTGTCCGCCAACCGAGATCCCGGTGGGAATTCTCACCGCGTTTCTCGGCGGACCGGCATTCCTGTACCTTTTGAACCACAACCGCGGACGAGCATCTTTGTAATGGCGGCTATCGTAGAATTTCGCGACGTATGCTTCCGGTGGGGTGAGGATCCGATCTTTCACCGGCTCTCGCTGAGCGTGCCCTGCGGCGGCATGGTGGCGCTGCTCGGGCCCAATGGCGTGGGCAAAACCACGCTGCTGAAAATGGTGGTGGGCCTGGTACGACCCCAGTCCGGCACGGTGCTGGTGGACGGCCGCGCCTTGCCTACATGGGAACGCAAGCAATTGTCGCGTTATTCGGCGCTGGTGCCGCAGGATTTGGAGCTGCCTTTCGCGTTTCGTGTAGAGGAAGTGGTGGCCCAGGGGCGAGTACCGCACCTGCGCCGATTCGGAGGACCATCGGCTCACGACCATGAAGTCGTGGAATCCGCGATGGAAGCCGTGGGCGTTCTACATCTGCGAGAACGGCTGTTTTCGGAATTGTCCGGGGGCGAGCGCCAGCGCGTGAAGCTGGCCATCGGACTGGCTCAGCAACCGCGGCTGATCCTTTTGGACGAACCGATGCAGCAACTCGACGTGGGACGGCAAATCGAACTGATCGCGCTCCTGCGGCAGTTGAATCAGCAGGGAATCACCATTGTGGCTGCCATGCACGATATCGCGCTGATCGGCGAGAATTTCTCGACGGCTATCCTGCTGACTCCGGAACTGGATTCGATTGTGGGGCGAACTGACGAGATACTTCAGCCCGATCTGCTGGCGCGCGCATTTTCGGTGCCCCGTTCCGAGTTAGATAATCATCGGCTCGTCGGGGTCAACTGCGTACCGCGGATTTGACGGATGAAGACGGATTATGTGGATAATTCTTGGAGAAATCCATCTCGATCCGTCCCAATCCGTGAAAATCCGCGGTAAGTAGTTCGCCAGAACGGAGGATTTCCCATGGCAGGCAGCATCGCTACCAAGGGTGGAGACAAAGGGCAAACTTCCCTGATCGGAGGCGCGCGGGTTTCCAAGGCTGACCTTCGCGTGGAGACGTATGGCGCAATGGACGAACTCAACTCTGCGCTGGGCCTGGCCCGTTCCTTCTCCGATGATGCGGAGGTGATCGGGGCGACGCGTGCCATCCAGAAGGAACTGTTTGTCGTGGGAGGCGCCCTGGCTTCAGTTTCTGACGGCGAGAAACTCCGCGCGGTGAAGCAGCCCCCGCCCGTGGTCACGGCGGACATGGTGGAGGCGCTCACCGCCCAAGTTCACCGCATTGAGGCAATGCCGGACATGGTCTCCGACTGGTCGCTGCCCGGCGATCACACGGCGGCGGCGGCATACGACCTGGCACGCACCATCTGCCGACGCGCCGAACGCCTCGCGGTCCGGCTGGCCGAGTCCGGCAGCGAAGTTGATCCCAACGTGCTGGCCTACCTCAATCGTCTTTCCGATCTGCTCTGGCTGTTTGCGCGTCTCCTTGAGCTGCGCGCCGGAGTCGATTCGCGCCTGCGCGACGAACAGAATAAAGGACCGCGGTGGTCGCGGGCATGGTGAGAAACGCCATCCTTATCCTGGAGGCCACTTCAGGTCGCGGCCCCCGATCAGGTGCAGATGCAGGTGGAACACCGATTGCCCGGCGCGCGGGCCGACGTTGAATACCGTGCGGTAGCCATCCTCGATCTTGCGTTCGCGAGCGATCTGCGCCGCCACCAGATGCAGGTATCCGATGTCCTCGGCATCCTCCGGCTTGGCGTTTTTCACGTCGATGATATGCTGCTTGGGCACGATCACCACATGCGTCGGCGCCTGCGGATTGATGTCGTGAAAGGCGAATGCGCGTTCGTCCTCGAAAACCTTCTTGGACGGAACCTTGCCGGCAATGATGTCGCAAAACAGGCAGCTCATAGCAGATCTCAGTTGGTAGTGTTCAGTCCTCAGCACCCCGGGGGGGGCATCCCTGACGCAACCACAACAAAACCATTATTTGTAGTGTGCTTCCAAGTCTTCCTGAGTGAGTTGGAAGATGTCTGTATAGTATTGGCCTACCCAAGCCCAAAGCAATAAGTCAGACTTGTCGTCAAATTGTTGAATGATGTGGTCTTTGTCGCTGCGGGTCCTGCCGTACATCGCATCTCCAGAGCCTTTGACGAGAATCAGCGTGGTATGGTCAGCAGTGCGAATCTTGAATGACGGCCTGCTGTCTCCGTTGATGCGCCTGAAGTTCCTTGGATTAAAAGTCATGGCTGTGCTACCTAATGTGAGCGTCTCATTACTCAGTTCTCAGTGCCCATTCGCCGGTTCGATTCCCCAGATGGCCCGATCACCCGACGGCCCAGTCCTCTGATCCGTGTAAATCCGTTGTTAAGCAAGCCTTCAATACGGCGAGAACGTCAGCGATTTGTTCGACTTCTCCACCCAGATGCGGGCCTTCTCGGCGCGCTGATTGACCGTGACCACGACTACGACGCCGCTGCCGCCCTTGGGGTTTGCCGTGCCGTCGATCTTGAAGGTTTTGATTGGCCCATACTCGCCGCCCGGCCCCCAATCCTGGCAGAACTCGGCAAAGGGATACAGGCGGTACTGCTGCGGATGCTGCTTCCAGTTGGGGTCGGCCATCCAGAGCGCATAGGCCTCTTCGTAATTCTGATTTTCCAGCGCGCCAAAGAACTTCGATACCACGCGCTCCTCGGGATAGTTACGCAACGCGTACAGCACGGCCGCAATCGCGATAACGACAAGAACAGCCGTGAGGATGCGGTTGCGGCGGCGCCGTTCCCGCGCCGGGTCGTAGTTGCTTGCGGTGAAGATCGTAGTCAACATTTTTTAGCCGGTGGTAAAACCCATGCCCGCCGTGCCATGTGGAACCAAGAACATCTGCCACAGAGACACCGAGGCACAGAGCCCCCGATTTCTGCTTTTCTCTGTGGCTCTGTGCCTCTGTGGCAGGTGTTTTCCGGAACCACCCGTCCATCAGTTAGCCGTAGTCACAGCGTGCGCTTGAACAGCGGTGTCGCAATGCCGAGCATCAACATGGCGAACAGAGAAAGATACAGCAGGTCGGGCCAAATTGCAGTAAATCCCGCATCCTTGAGCAGCAAGGCCTTGAATCCGTGGACCGCGTAGGTGAACGGGTCGACCCGGGCGATCACCTGCAGCCATTTGGGAAAAGCATTGATGGGATAAATCGAGCCGCTGGGGAAGAACAGCAGCGTGTTGAGGATGCCGAAGATGGCGCGCGGCACCAGCGGGTCCTCCACCCGCACCATCAGCAGGAACATCATGGCGTTGAAGGCGATCGAGGTCAACACGATCATGCCGATCAGGCCAATATCCCTGAGCGGATTCAGGATGGCACCCACCCCTGCCAACATGGAACCGATCAGGGTGATGACCACGCCGGAGGCCATCGCCTTCAGCGACCCCGCGATATTCAGCCCAAACACCAGTTCCGTGCGCGTGATCGGCGTGACCAGGTATCCCTCGTGAATGCCACGCGCCTTGTCGTCGATGTACAACATGCCACCGCCGATCATCACCGAGACGAACATGGCGAGGGTGATCGAGCCGGGCAACAGATACTTCATGTACTCGATGTAGGGATACAACTCGACCACGTCCAGCGTGATCTGCTGCACCACTCGCGGCTCGATTACCGGGCCGTTCAGCGCCTGCACCAGTTCGGTCATCTTCTGCTCGACCGCCGAACTCATGAAGTTATCGCTGTTATCAACGATCAGCCCGATGCGCGGCCGGTTTTGGTCGGCCACGTAATTCGAGAACTGCGGCGGGATCACCAGCGCGCCCGCGATCTTGCCGTTGCGCACGTCATCCATCGCGTGGCGCTCGTCGTCGTAGTAGACCGGCGTCACCGTGCGCACATTGGCGGCGATGCTGTTCATCGCCTCCTTGATCTTGATCGACTGCGAGCCGTGATCCAGATCCACAATCCCAAGCCGTGCGTCGCGTACCTTGCCGCCGAAAGCATTGCCCAGGATGATGAGCTGCACCAGCGGAAACACCATGGCCGCCATCATCAGCGCCGGCGAGCGCAGGAACTTGCGGATCTCTCGTTCGACGATGGCGAACATGCGGTTCATGGAAACTCCGGTGTAATTCGCTTTCAGCTTTCAGCTATCAGCTCTCGCCCGCACAGGTCTTGGCCGCCGACCACTGGCCACAGGTTTCAGTATCCTGGCCGTGTCGGCATCACGAACTTAAAAGCCTTCACCTGCTCATCGCGCAACTGGCGTCCGGTGAAATGCACGAAAACGTCGTCCAAGGTGGTGTTCTGCACCGAGAGCGATTTCAGCTCAACCCCGATGCGCGCGGCCAACTCCACCAATTGCATCGTGGTGCGTGAGCCGTTGTCCGAGAGGATGCGGTACATGCCTCCACCCTCATGTTGAATGTCTTGCACGTCGGCTAACGCGCGGAGTTGCGGCTCCCAGTCCTGGGGCATATTGCTGAACTGTGATTCGATGATATTCGTGCCCGGGACCCGCGCCTTCAGCGCCATGGGCGTATCCAGCGCCACCAGCTTGCCGTGGTCCACGATGGCGATGCGATCGCACAGGCGGTCGGCTTCGTCCATGTAGTGGGTGGTGATCAGCACCGTGAGCTTGCGCTGGCTCTTGATCTTGCTCAGCATCTCCCACACGGCGACACGCGACACGGGGTCCAGCCCAGTGGTCGGCTCGTCAAGAAAGAAGATCCGAGGGCTGTGCACCAGGGCGCGCGCCACCTCCAGCCGCCGGCGCATGCCGCCGGAAAGCGTCTTGGTGGGCGCGTCGCGCCACTTCGTCAGGTCCACCGCTTCCAGCAGGTCGGCAACCTGCTGGCGGCGCCGCGCGGCCGGCACATCGTAGAGCTTGGCGTAGATGTTTACATTCTCCCCGACTGTCAGATCGAGATCGCTGGTCATGGCCTGCGGGACGACTCCAATGGCGCGGCGCGCATTGTCCGGGTCCTTCTGCACGTCATAGCCGGCAATCCGCGCCTTGCCCGCGGTGATCGGGATGAGCGTGGTCATCATGCGAATCAGCGTGCTCTTCCCCGCCCCGTTGGGACCAAGCAGGCCAAAGATCTCTTCTTCGGCCACGTTGAACGAAACGTCGTTCACCGCGGTGAAATCGCCGTACTTCTTGACGATGTGCTCCACCTCAATGGCGTTGGGCGTGGTCGGTGCCGCGGTACTCATTTGCTGACCCCCTGCAGCGTTCCTGGCGCAGCCTCGGTGGCGATCACCGGGCGATTCAGCAGCGCCTTCGGCAGCAACACCTCGGCGGTCATGCCGGGAACGAGCTGGAGCTGCGGATTGGCCACGCGTACCTTTAATGCCACGGTCTTGATGTCGCGCTTGCGGCGGCTCACGTCGCGCTGGGTGGCGAAATCGCCTTCCGCCGCCTTGTAGCTGACCTCTCCGGGGATTGTGCTGCCATCGGGCAAGCGCACCTGCAGCTTGTCTCCCAAGCGGATGTGCGGCGCGTCCGTCTCCGGCACCGCCGCCCAAGCCCACGTATCGCCCAGATCGACGATGGTCACGATGGGCGTGCCCGGATTCACCACCTCGCCCTCGCGCGCCGCGCGTACCAGCACCGCGCCGCTCACCGGAGCGTAGATCTTCGTGTATCCCAGTCGCGTCTCCGCCTCGGCCAGTTGCGCTTGGGTCTGTGCCATCAGCGCCTCGGTGGAGGCCACATCGCTCACCGCCGCCGTGGTCTGATGGGTGCGGGCCTCGGCCGAGCGTAAATCCGCTTCCGCCGCCGTGACCATGTCGGTCAGCGCCTGCACGCCCGCCTGCTGCGCGTTTAACGCGGAGACGGCGCGGTCCCGGTCTTGTTGCGAGGCGACGCCCTGATCAGCCAGCCGCACCATGCGCTCGGTATCGAGCTTTTGCTGCGCCATGTTAGCCTGCGCCTGGATCAACTGCGCTCGGGAGTTGGCCACGCGGGCCGTGGCGTTGGCCACGTCGCTGGTGGTCGAACCGGCAGTCACACGATAAGTCGCGCGCGAGCCCGTTACCCGCGAGCGCAGGCTGGACAGGGTGGCATCCGCCGCGTTCTTCTCCGCCTGCAGCTCCGCCGAGTCGAGCTCCGCGATCAGCTCTCCCGCTTTCACCTGTGTGCCCTCGACGACGTTCAGCTTCTCGATGCGGCCCATCACCTTCGAGCTGACGACCACCTGGTTCGCGTCAATGGTGCCGATCAGCACCGTATCGCTGGAGTGGTCGGCGCTGAAATAGTAAAAGAGCGCCGAGGCGGCAAAGATCACGCCGAGCAGGATGGCAAAACGCGTACGCGCTTTCATCGCTTGGCCCCCTTCTTATTGCGGCCGTCCGTCGGTTCCGAGTTGCGCAGAACAGCAGGTTCTTCGCTTCGCTCAGAACGACAAATCTTAGTTCCGGCTGGGCGGAACAACGCCGAGTCAATGAAATCGAGCACCGCGGCCCGCCGCACGGCCAGTCGCTGCGGCGAAAGCGGGTCGCCGGGACGCATCAAGCGGACGACCGGCATATTGCTGAAATAAAAGACGATCACCGCGATCATCGAAGGCACGAACTGCTGCGCGTCCACTTCGCGGAAGTCCCCCGCTTCGATCCCTTCGTGGATCAGCCGCCCCAGCCGCCCGAACAGGGGGACGAAATAGTTCTTGACCACGCGCCGGATGTGCGGCGACGCGTTGCGCCCGCCGCGCATCATCTCCTGCTGGATCAGCCGCGGATTGAGCGGCGCGTGTGCGATGTAGTCGAAGTGAGTGCCCACGTATTGCAGCATCTTCTCGCGCGGCGGCAGGGGAGCGTCCAGCACAGCGGTCACGCGCTCCAGCAGGCCGGCGAACACCCGGTCGATCACCGCGCCATAGAGGGCAGAGCCCGCCGGCGAGACGCCGGCGTTACCTATGCCTTGGCCTTGCCCGCCAGTTCGCCGTGATAGTTCAGCGCCTTGATGCCCAGGAAGCGCGCGCCGGAGCCAAGTTCCTCTTCGATGCGCAGCAACTGGTTGTACTTGGCGATGCGGTCGGTGCGCGAGGCCGAACCGGTCTTGATCTGGCCCCCTCCGGTGGCAACCGCAAGATCGGCAATAAACGAGTCGGCCGTTTCGCCGGAGCGGTGCGAGACAACTGCCGTATAACCGTTGTGCCGTGCCATTGAGATGGCGTCCAGCGTCTCGCTCACCGTGCCGATCTGGTTCAGCTTGATCAGAATCGAGTTGGCTACCCCTTGGTCTATGCCGCGCTGCAGGCGCTTGACATTGGTGACGAACAAGTCGTCGCCGACCAACTGGATCTTCGACCCGATGAGGTCGGTCAGCATTTTCCAGCCGTCCCAATCATCCTCCGCCAGGCCGTCTTCGATGCTCACGATGGGATACTGGCGCGTCCAGTCGGCCCAAAACTCGCACATCTGCTCGGGCGTCTTCACGCTCTTATCCGACTTCTTGAAAACGTACTTGCCATTATCGAAGAACTCACTGGCCGCCGGGTCCAGCGCGATGGCAATCTGCTCGCCGGGCTTGAATCCCGCTTTCTGGACTGCCTCCAGGATCACTTCGATGGCTTCGACATTCGCCTTGAGCGACGGCGCAAAGCCGCCCTCGTCACCGACCGCAGTGTTGTAGCCTCGCGCCTTCAATACGCCCTTCAACGTTTGGAAAATCTCATCGCCCCAGCGCAGCGCCTCCCTGAAACTCGGCGCGCCCACCGGCATGACCATGAATTCCTGGAAATCGACATTGCTGTCGGCGTGCGCGCCGCCGTTCAGGATATTCATCATCGGGACCGGCAGCAGGTTCGCCTGCGCCCCGCCGAGCGCCACGAACAGCGACAGGTCATGGGCGTTGGCGTGGGCGCGCACGCAGGCCATGGAGACCGCCAGCAGCGCGTTGGCGCCAAGCTTGCCCTTGTTCGGCGTCCCATCGAGTTGGATCATGCGGTTGTCGATGGCGCGCTGGTTGCCGACATCCATTCCCTCCAACGCCGGGGCAATGGTCTGGTTGACGTTCGCCACCGCCCGCAGCACGCCCTTGCCGAGATAGCGCTTCTTGTCGCCGTCGCGCAGTTCCACCGCCTCGTGTTCGCCGGTCGAGGCGCCACTGGGGACGGCAGCGCTACCCCGCGCTCCGCTTTTCAAAATGACATCGGCTTCAACAGTCGGATTGCCACGGGAATCGAGAATCTCCCGGGCGCGGATGGCAGCAATGGTCGTCTGATGCATGGCAGCTCCGTGAAAAAATTAGGCCGCAACATTATAGCGGGTCGTTAGTCGTTGGTCGTTGGTCGTTGGTCGTTAGTCGTTAGTCGTTAGTCGTTGGTCGTTGGTCGTTGGTCGTTGGTCGTTGGTCGTTGGTCGTTGGTCGTTGGTCGTTGGTCGTTGGTCGTTGGTCGTTAGTCGTTAGTCGTTGGTCGTTGGTCGTTGGTCGTTGGTCGTTGGTCGTTAGTCGTTAGTCGTTGGTCGTTGGTCGTTGGTCGTTGGTCGTTAGCTGTCCAGCGTTGGTCGTCAGCGCTGAGCCGTCAGCCCTTAATATCTGGACCGAACCAACTACCGACTTACGACGAAGAGAAGACCAGGAAGGGCAAGAACACAAGGTCCTTCGACTCGCCATCGCGCCCAGGCGCGTTGGCTCGCTCAGGATGACAACATGGCTGATTGGTGAGTAGCGGCTAACGACCAACGACTAACGACCGCTCGCCGTCCTATAATCCGCATCCATGAGCGACCTCGCAATGGGCCTGGCGATCCGTTCCATGCTGCGCGGCTGGTTCGGCCACGCGCTTCAGGAATGCAGCATTGCGCGCGCCTTCGACCGCCATATCAGCTATGAACGCGGCGTGCTGCGTGTCGGCGAGGACCTCTACGCGCTTGCCGATTACAGTGGCGTTTTCGTGGTGTCGATGGGGAAGGCCGCCCACGCCACCGCCGAAGCCCTGACCTACAAACTCGGACGGGGAGCTGTCCAGGGCATCATTGCCGCCCCTACCGAGCCGAAAGTGATGCTGCCCGGCTTCACCTATTTCACGGGCGGCCATCCGCTGCCCACGGTGGAATCCGTGCGTGCCGCCGAAAGCATCCTGCGTCGCCTGGAGAAACTTGGCGAAGACGCGCTCGTCATTTTCCTGCTGAGCGGCGGGGGCTCATCCGTGGTGGAAAAGCCGCTCGACGCAGATATATCGCTTGACGATCTGATTCAGACCTATCGCGTGCTGGTGCACTCCGGGGCGCCGATTGCCGAGATCAACGCCATCCGCAAGCACCTTTCCGCCGTGAAGGGCGGCCGGATGGCCACGTCCGCCAGCCCGGCGCAACAGGTCTCCGTGCTGGTTTCCGACGTGCCGGACAATGCGCTTGACTCGCTCGCCTCCGGCCCCACCATGCCTGACAGCACCACCGCCGAGGACTGCTACCGCATTGCCTTGCGCTACGCGATGGTCGATCAGTTCCCCGCCTCCGTGGCTCGCCTGTTCCGCGCGCGCACCCTGGACGAGACGCCGAAATCCGACGATCCAGCCTTCCTCCACTCCCGCTGGTGGACCGCGCTCTCCAACTCCACGGCTCAGCAGGCAGCCGCCGAGCGGGCCCGCGCCGAAGGTTTCCAGGTTGAAATCGACAACCGCTGCGACGATTGGGACTACGCCAAGGCCGCTGACTATCTACTGGCGCGACTGAGGGAAGTTAGAAGACTGGGAGAGCGAATGTGCCTCATCTCCGGCGGAGAGGTCACGGTGCGGGTCGCCAATACCGCGGGAGTCGGCGGACGCAACCAGCAGTTCGTCCTTGATTGCGCCACGAAAATCGCGGGCGAAAATATTGCTATCCTGAGCGCAGGCACGGATGGCATTGACGGAAATAGCCCCGCTGCCGGGGCGGTCGTCGATGGCACCACTCACTCGCGTGCTCATCAGCTCGGCCTGGACCTCGATCAGGCGCTCCGCGAGTTCAATGCTTTTCCAGTTTTCGAGGCTCTTGGAGACGCGATCCTTATTGGCCCAACCGGCAATAACGTGCGCGACTTGCGGGTACTGGTGGCGTATTGAAAGAAACTTCAACGCGAAGCCACGAAGGCGCGAAGTGTAAACCATGTCGTGGCCCTAGACATCTGCTCCACCCTGTCTGAGGTTCTCGCATGTCATTCGACTTCCATGGTCATCCGGCAGCCCGCACAAGAAACCAGGGGCATCCCACCCAAGCAGGTAGGTTGGCATTAGCGGGAGATTCTTACGCCCCCTTCGGGGGCTTTACCTCTCTAATCATCCTTTCCCCAGGCTCACGCCTGGGGCTACCATCTTCCGCCCGCCTCGCGGGCTTCCCGGTGGGTCATTTTTCCCGAGCAAACCCGGGTCATTTCTTGCGAGCGCCGAAGATCATGCACTAATTGCCCCGCGATTCTTCGACCTGCAAGCCATGCTGAAAATCTCTTGACCTGGAGCTTGCCTTCTTGTAAGTTAACGTTGTTAACTTAACGCTGTTAATACAGTGAAGGTTGTTACATGGGGACCAAAGAGCGGCGACAACGGGAGCGCGTCGAGACACGAGACCTCATTCTGGAGGCCGCCCGCGAGCTTTTTCTCACCGAGGGCTACGAGGGTGTCACCATGCGCCAGGTGGCCGACAAGATTGAGTACTCGCCCACCGCGATTTATGTCCATTTCGCCGATAAAGAGGCCCTGTTCCGCGAGCTGTGCCACCAGGATTTCGCGCGCCTCTCCACGGCGCTGCACGGAATTGGCCAGCAGCCCGATCCGCTGCAGCGTTTACGAACCATTGGACAGGGCTATATCGAGTTCGGGGCCCAGTACCCAAACCACTACAAGTTGATGTTCATGACGCCGCACCCCTTTAGCGGGCCGAACGATCGGGACCGCGAGGTCAAGGGCAATCCCGAGAAGGATGCCTACGCCTTCCTCAAGCAAACCGTGCAGGAGGCAATCGATCATGGCGTCTTTCGGGAAGACCTCGATGACGCGGAACTGGTAGCGCAGACTTTGTGGGCGGCCGTCCATGGCGTGATCTCGTTGCAGATTGCCAAGCATGATGATTACTGGGTCGCATGGCATCCGCTGGAACGGCGCGCCGAGGCCATGCTGAACTCGGTGTTTTATGGGATGCTCCACCCCGACAAGCGCAATATCGGCGCTTGACGAGATCCCGGAAAGGTAGGCCATGCCGCCGCTGGCGCGACGCAATCTCTTTCACGACAAAGTCCGGCTCGCCGTGACCGTGACCGGAATCGTCTTCGCGGTGGTATTGATCGTCGTGGAGTTGGGATTGTTTATTGGCTTTACGGTCACCACGTCCTGTCTGGTCGATAACTCCGGCGTGGACCTGTGGGTGACCTCCAAGCACGTGCCCTACATCGAGATGGGTGCTCCGTTCAGCGAGCGCAAACTCTATCAAGTCAAAGCCGTGCCGGGCGTCGCCCAGGCGGACAAGTTCATCAACCGCTGGACGGAATGGCGGCGTCCGGATGGCCGCAGCGAGTCGGTGCAGATTGTCGGCTTCAATCCGGATTCCGGGCTCGGCGGTCCCTGGAACCTCGTCGAGGGTAAAGTCGAAGACCTCAAGACCCCCGATGCGGTCATCGTGGATGAGCTGTACAAGGAGAAGCTCGGGGTTACGCGTGTCGGCGAGATCTTCGAGATCGCCGGCCACCGCGCCCGGGTGGTCGGATTCACCCGTGGCATCCGCGCGTTCACCACGTCGCCCTACGTCTTCACCACCTTCAAGCACGCCCAGGACTATGGCCGGTTCCGCGCCGACCAGACGATCTACATCACGGTCAAGACCGCACCCGGGGCTGATATTCAGCGGGTGCGCGGGGACATTCTCAGCCGGGTCAAGGACGTGGAGGTGTACACCGGCTCCGAATTCAGCCACATGACGCAGCACTACTGGATGTTCACCACGGGGGCCGGAGTCGCCGTGCTGCTGGCGGCCGCCTTGGGCCTGATTGTCGGTTTCGTGATCGTGGCCCAGACGATCTACGCCACCACCATGGATCACCTGAAGGAATTCGGCACGCTGAAGGCCATGGGCGCGCCCAACAGCTATGTCTATCGCGTGATCATCCAGCAGGCGGCGCTGAGCGCCATCATCGGTTACGTCCTCGGGATGTTTACCAGCGTATTCGTGGTGCGCGCCAGCCAGCAGGGTGGCGCCGCCATTCTTCTGCCCTGGCCCATGGCGGTCGGGATGTTTTTCCTGACGCTCTTCATGTGCACTGGCGCTGCCATGGTTTCCATCCACAAAGTCACGCGACTGGATCCGGCCATGGTTTTCAAGGGCTGATGCAAGGAGGACATGTGCCACCGGCCATTGAAGTCCGCGAAGTAACCAAGACCTACGCCGAAGGAAGCTCCCGGGTTCCTGCTCTGCGGGGCGTTGATCTCGCTGTGGACGCCGGGGAGTTGGTGCTGCTGATGGGGCCCTCCGGCAGCGGCAAGACGACGTTGTTATCCATCATGGGCTGCATCCTGAGTGCAACCTCGGGCAGCGTCCGCGTCGCCGGGGAAGAAGTCACGAGCCGCAGGGAAAAGCAGTTGTCCCGCGTGCGCCGGGAGCACATCGGCTTCGTCTTTCAAGGCTTCAACCTCTTCCCCACATTGAGCGCCAGCGAGAATGTGGAACTAATGCTTGGCTTGAAGGGCTTCCGCGGCGCGGAAGCCAAGCGGCGCGCCGCCGAACTGCTGGAGCAGGTAGGTCTAGCGGAAAAGTACAACACCTTCCCCGCGGACCTCAGCGGCGGGCAGAAGCAGCGCGTCGCGATTGCCCGGGCGCTCGCCGGCGATCCTCGGATCATTCTTGCGGATGAACCGACCGCCGCCCTCGATTCACACACCGGGCGCAACGTGATCGAGATGATGCGGACGATGGCTCACGAGCGTGACCGCGCCGTGGTGATCGTCACCCACGACTCGCGGCTGGTGGAGCTGGCCGACCGCACCATTCATATTGAAGACGGGCTAATCGCAGTAACTGCGCCGGAGGGCGCACTTGCCGCGGCTGCGGGCGTGGAAATGGTTGCAGCCGAAGTATTGGGCTGACCCTATGCGCGCTTGCAAAACGGCCCCTCAGTTGTCAACGAAATGCAGCGACTCTGGAAGTACGGAGCTCTCATGAAACGAAGCACGAACGTTGTGATTGCCGTTGTCGTAGGTGTCCTGACTTTAGCGGCAACGTTGATTTTCGCGCATTCGCGCCGAGTAGCCGCCGCACCGCCTAGCCATCCCGTTGCGAGCCCGGCCCCATTACTGGTTGCGGGGCCAGGACGGGTAGAGCCCTCGACCGAGGACATCCAACTCGGATCCGAGTTGAGCGGCAAGCTCAAAGCCGTGAAGGTGGAAGAAGGCGACGGCATTCACCGCGGGCAGGTTTTGGCCGAGCTTGAAAACGACGACTACCGCGCGCAACTCGCCTCGGCCGAAGCCGACGTTGCCGCTAAACAAGCTACGTTGCGCAAGGTCATTAACGGCGCGCGCAGCCAGGAACGCTCCGAAGCGCTTTCCTCGGTGCATGAAGTTCAGGCCATCATGAACAATGCCCACGCCGAGATGGAGCGCTACAACAAACTGTTCGAAGCCGGCGTGGTCTCGCGGGAAGAGGCGGAACGCTATGCGCGCGAATACGACGTGGCCAAAGCGAAGCATCAGGAAGCTGTGGAACACCACTCGCTGATTGACGATCACGCCCGTGAAGAAGACCAATCGCTTGCCGAAGCCGATGTAAAGCTGGCGCTGGCCCGGCTCGGCGAAGCCCGCGCCCGCTATGCCAAGACCCTGATCACATCGCCCATTGACGGCACCGTCCTACGCAAGCACCACCGCAATGGCGAGAGCGTGTCAAATTCGTCCACCGCGCCCGATCCAATCCTGACGATCGGCGACAAGCGCCGACTCCGGGTGCGCGTTGAAGTTGACGAAACTGAGGTTGGCCTGGTCCGCCTCGGCCAGAAAGCTTATGTGACCGCCGATGCCTTCCATGGCCAGAAGTTCTGGGGCCAGGTGATTCGTGTGGGCGAACATCTCGGGCGCAAAAACATACAGACCGACGAGCCCACCGAGCATGTCGATACGAAGGTGCTGGAAACCCTCGTCGAGCTAGAGCCCGGCGTACAGTTGCCGATCGGCTTGCGGGTGGACTCCTTCATCATCACCGACCGTACCGAGGTTGCGCAGAGCAATCATTAAAGCAGTTATCACTCAGATTTGGCCTGTTTGAAAGGGCCCGCCTTCAGGCGCGCCGTGACGCACCGAAAGTCCAAGCGTCGGGCGCGAGCGACTCAGAGCCCATAGCGCTTCCAAAGCCGAAACCACGGGTTCTGCGCATACATTTCATCGTGCTTCTGGTTCGCCGCCTCGCGGTCGGCGAGTTCCAGCTGTCTAGTGTCTGGAAGCGAGTAGATGCGCTCCAGCCACTCGATTTCGCTGATGGTCTTCTCGACATCCATATCCATGCGCTTCCGGTTGGATGCTCGACGCTACGCCGCGAACTCCGGATTTTCAAATCCAAAGCATCGGCACTCCTGGTGGCGATGTGCGCTGGCCTGCCGTCCGGCGCTACCCCGAATTTGAGATGATGGGAATCATGAACCCTGAATTATTTCCCGTCGGCGTGGTCAGCTCTGTGCTCAAGTCCCGTGCTGAGTGCCCCAAGCAGGGCTGCGAGGGCGCACCGGATGCTTGGCTGGAGATCGATCCGGCATTCGCGGAGGCACTCGACGGCCTCGCTGTTGGGAGCGAAATCCTTGTCTTCACGTGGTTTCATCAGGCCCGGCGCGATGTGCAAAAGGTCCACCCCCAACGCATGTTGGACAAGCCGCTGCAAGGCGTGTTTGCCACGCGCTCCCCGGACCGCCCGAATCCCATCGGCTTGCACCGGGTGACCATCGAAGAAATCGCCAAGCCAGCGCGTCTTAGGGTTCGTCCCCTGGAGGCGATGGACGGTACCCCCGTTCTGGACATCAAGCCGGTTTTGCAGGGAGCGCAGGAAAGGTGATCAGAACTAAGGCATACCCAAGGGGCGATGTGTAGAAAACTTCGGGGGCTTTAGCCCCTGCGCCTGAAAGCACGCTCTCCAGGGGCTAAAGCCCAAGTTCCTGTTGACCAAAATTGCGGCACGGCTGAAGCCGTGCCCTGATACAACCATTTATGAGCCTCTAAATCCCCACCGCCTCGTAATCTCCGGGACTCTGCGCGTGGCGGCCGGAGACCAATCGCGACTCCACCTCGTGGGGCGAGCGCCCACGCCTGAGGCGCCGGCGCAAGGCGGTTCCGGCGACCACGGCGCCGGCGACCACGCCTGCGGCCAGCGCCACCCCTAGAGCCGTTTTACCGGGATTCTCCAAGATCGGCAGGGCGACGCGGCTGCTCAGGATGGCGACGCGGCCCGGCATACCCAACTCATTGCGGAAGTTCTCAATGGCGCGCTCGCCGCCGCGCTCCAGGGCGCGATGCGCGTGCAGCATGGCGTAGGTGGAGGGCATTTTGCGGTACTCGCCGTGAGCCACCACGGCATGGTCAACCCCACGTTCTTCCTGCCGTTCGAGCAACTCCTGCAGCGCCTCTTCCACCACCCGCGGCTGGGTCCACAAGCAGCGGAACGCGACTCGGCCGCTTCGGTCGATGAGGAAGGTCGAATTGGCCAGCCTGCCGTACTCGCGATGAATGCTGCCCTTGAGATTATCCACGAGGATCGTCATCTCCACATCCTCGGCATCCCGGAAGCTCTCGGCCGCCTTGACCTTGTCCTCGAAGCTCTGGTGCGCGGGCAGGCGCTCGCCGGGATGAGACTCGCGCACGTAAACGAACAGGAACTCGACATCCTCGCCCTGATAATCCTCGTAGAGCGCGTTCATGCCGTGGATGCTGGCGGCGGTGAACGGGCAGGTGGCCGAGCCGAACGTCAATACCAGGTTCTTCTCGTCCGTGAAGTCGCTCAGCTCCACTTCATCGCCCTCCAGCGTGCGGGCCTTGAAGTTGGGAGCGTCGTCTCCGGGTTCCGGACCGCGGAAGCGATCGGTGAGGAAGTCTTTCATCATCAGGCCGCGCGTGAAACGGTCGTAATTGTAGGTTTGGAAGCCAAGCATCGCGCTCCTCCTGCCGGCAGTGGCGAGTTCACCAGAGAGAATCTCTGATGCGGGTCCACTCCGCGAGCGTTTGCTATTGTACCCCTGACCCGAAACTCCTCCCGTCTTTGTTTTCACCGCGGAGGGCCTTTTCACCGCAGAGGGCGCAGAGAGAATTCGCAGAGGACGCAGAGGATGAAAAAATCCAGCAATCAGGCAGAAACGAGAGCGTTACTTGTTTTTCTCTGCGTCGTCTTCCTCGGCGTCCTCTGCGTCAACCTCTGTGGCCTCTGCGGTGAAAAGGTGTTCTGCGTTTCGCGGTGAAAAGGTCTTGTGGAGTATCATTCCCGGCTGGAGAAGATGATGAGCACTCCCGTAAACGCCGCCAATCCGCAGACTGCCCCCGGTCCCAAGAGCGCCGAGCTGATCGAAAAACAGAAGAAATACGTGTGGCCATCGGTCACCACCTACTTCTCGCAGCCGCTCGCAATTGACCACGCCCACATGCAGCGGGTGTGGGATGTCGACGGCAACGAATACCTCGACTTTTTCGGCGGTATCGTGACCGTCAGCGTGGGCCACTCGAATCCGCGAGTCACGGCGAAGATGAAGGCGCAGATCGATAAATTGCAGCACGTTTCGACCTGCTTTGTCACCGAGCCGATGGTCGAGCTTGCCGCGAAGATCGCGCAGATCACGCCGGGCAAGGTGCTCACCAAGTCGTACTTCACCAACTCGGGCAGCGAGGCCAACGAGACCGCTGTGCAGATCGCGCGCATGCACACCGGCAACTTCGAGGTGCTGGTGCTGCGCCACGGCTATAGCGGCCGTTCTTCACTCACCCGCGCCATGAACGGCCTGAACACCTGGCGGCGCGCGACGATAGAAGTCGGTATCGTCCACGTGATGAATCCGTATTGCTACCGCTGTCCGATTGGGCTGAAGTATCCCGACTGCGGCGTGGCCTGTGCCAAGGATGTTGAGAATGTGATCCAGACATCAACCTCCGGCCGCATTGCCGCCTTTCTCGCCGAGCCGATCCAAGGCGTGGGTGGATTCATCACCCCGCCCAAGGAGTACTTCAAGCTCGTCTTCAACATCGTCAAGCAGTACGGCGGCGACTTCATCAGCGATGAGGTCCAGACCGGCTGGGGGCGCACCGGTCACAAGTGGTTCGGCATCGAGCAGTGGGAGGTGACGCCCGACATCATCACCAGCGCCAAAGGACTTGCCAACGGCCAGCCGGTCGGACTCACGGTGGCGCGGCCCGAGATCGCAGACTCCTTCCAAGGTCTCACCATCTCAACTTTCGGCGGCAATCCCGTCACCAGCGCCACGGCGCGGGCGGTAATTGAGGTCATCGAAGAAGATGACCTGCGCACCAACGCCGCCGTAGTCGGCGCCTACTTCCGCGAGAAGCTGGAAGAGCTGCAGCAGAAGCATGCGATCATCGGCGACGTGCGCGGCATGGGCCTATTGCAGGCAATGGAGTTCGTGAAGGATCGCAACACGAAGGAACCGGCGCCGCAAGAGACCAACGCCTTCATGGAAGAGTGCCGCAAGCAGGGACTGCTGATTGGCAAGGGCGGCTTGTACGGCAACGTCATTCGCATGTCGCCGCCGCTGAACATCACCAAGGCCGACGTGGACGAAGCCTGCCGCAAGCTGGATGCGGCGTTTGTAGCAATTGGAAAGAAGTAGCTATTCAAAAATTGCCACGGATTACACGGATTGAACGGATCGACACGGATCTATTTTCTTAGAGAGCTATCCGTGCAAATCCGTTCAATCCGTGTAATCCGTGGCAATTAATCCGCGTGCGCCACCTGCGCCTCGAACAACTGCAGGTACTCGCGTTTCTTCGCGTCCGGCAGGAAAGACGCCTTGAACGAATTCATTGCCAACCGGCGCAACTGGTGGTCGGTAAAGTCGAAGGCATCCTGCGCAAGCTGGTATTCCTGCCCGATAGTGGTGCCGAACATCGCCGGGTCGTCGGTATTCAACGTGACCAGCAAGCCGAGGTTGTAATAAGTCTTCAGCGGATGCTGCCCCAGTGAGCCAATGCACCCGGTGCGCACGTTGCTGGAGACCGAAATCTCCACCGGAATCTGCTCCTGGATCAGGTGCGCGAGCAGACTGCGGTCTTTCCAGGAATGCAGCCCGTGGCCGATGCGCTCGGCCTGGAGCACTCGCAGCGCGCCCCACACCGACTCCGGCCCGACGGACTCGCCGGCATGCGCGGTCAGCCGCAACCCTTGTTGCTTGGCGTAACGGTAGACGTGTTCGAACAATTCCGGCGCGGCGCGCCGCTCGTCGCCACCGATGCCGAAGCCGACCACATTGCGGTCCTGCAGCCGGGCCGCGTGTTCGGCCACGCATTGCGCCGCCTCCGGCCCAAAATGCCGCACGGCATCGAAGATCCACAGCAGCGAGACGCCGAAGTCGCGCTCGCCGCGCTGCCGGCCGCGCTCCAGGCCTTCGAAGATATCCTCCACCGGCCGGCCCCAGTAGATGCAGGCGCCAATCGAGACGAACACCTCGGCGTGCAGCACGTTCTCTTCCGCCAGGCGCTCCATCAATCGGTAGGTGACCAGTTCGTAATCATCCGGCGTGCGCAGGTGTTCGGTGATGGCGCGGAACGCTTGCAGAAAGCCGCGGAAATCGGAGTAGTCGTAAAGCGCCGCAACCTCTCCGGCATGCATCGGCGCGCCATGATCGGCAGCCAGCTCCATGAGCGTGGCGGGCTCGATGGCGCCCTCCAGATGCAGGTGCAGTTCTGCTTTGGGAAGATTGCGGATAAAGGTACGAACCGGCAAAGGGGATTCAAGCGTGGGCTGGCAAAGTAACGACATCAGCAGGTTCCTACTTCCCCAGCGCGCGCTTTGCCCCTGCGGGCGCAAACTCGCTATGCGTGCGGCTGTAAAGAATGTAGATGGTCAGCCCAATAATAAGCCAAGCGAAGAAACGAATCCAGGTAATTACTGTCAGACCAGTCATCAGCCCCCCGCACAGCACCACGGAGGCCAGCGGGAACCACGGCACCAGCGGCACCTTGAAGCCGCGCGGCCGCTCCGGTTGGGTGCGGCGCAGCAGGATCACGCCCACGGACACCAGCACGAAGGCGAACAGGGTGCCGATGTTGGACAGGTCAGCCGCGTCGCCAATATCCACCACACCGGCGGGGATTCCCACCGCGAAGCCGGCAATCCAGGTGCTCCAGTGCGGCGTCTTGAAAATGGGATGCACCGCCGAGAACAGCTTGGGCAGCAAGCCGTCGCGCGACATGGCGAACCAGATTCGCGTCTGCCCGTATTGGAAGACGAGCAGTGAGGACAACATGCCCGTCAGCGCGCCGATGATGATCACTGCCTGAAAGATCTTGTTGGCGCCCAGGGCTGCCAGCGCATACGCCACCGGAGCATCGGATGCGTTCGCCACCGAGGTGGCGCGAACCGTTGCGCCGCTCCGCGCCGCGAGCGCGGCAATCTGCCGGGAGACTGCCGCGGCCTGCCCGGAATCGCCATCCACCGCCACGCGGTAGCTCGTGCCGGAAATCTGCGCCACGTAGCCGAACTTTGGCAGCGAGCGCAATTGCTGGTCGAACTGCGGCGAGGGCTGCGTCAACTCCATTTGCACCACCTGGGCACCCGAGCGAAACAGTGGAAAAGGCAGCATCCCAAGCAGCACCAAAGCGACGCCGACATACAGCACCGTGCACACGATCAGCGAGACGATGATCCCGAAGGGGATGTCCTTTTGCGGACACTTGGCCTCCTCCGCTGCGGTCGAAACCGAATCGAAACCGATGTAGGTGAAAAAGATGATGGCCCCGCCGGTGACCACGCCGCCAAAGCCGCTGGGCATGAAGGGATGCCAGTTGCGCGGGTTGACCAGCATGCCGCCGACCACGAGAAAGGTGACGATCGCGCCCAATTTGACCACCACCATGACGTTGTTGGCCTCGGCCGATTCGCGCACGCCCCGCACCAGCAGCACCGTCAGGATGAACACCACAAGAAAGGCAGGCAGGTTGAAATAGGCGCCGGTCGCCTGGCCTCCGGCAAACACCGGCGAAGACCACTTGTCCGGCAGCATCCATCCGACGGACGCAAGCTGCGCCTTCAAATATCCGCTGAAGCCGACCGCTACCGCCACGTTGCTGACCGCGTACTCCAGGATCAAGTCCCAGCCGATGATCCAGGCGAAGATCTCGCCCAGCGTGGCATACGAGTAGGTGTAGGCGCTGCCGGCGATGGGGATCATCGACGCCAACTCGGCGTAGCACAAGCCGGCAAAACTGCACGCCACCGCCACCAGGATGAAGGAAACAGCAATCGCCGGTCCCGCCGGAGGACGCCCGTGCATCAGCACCCCGCTGGTGCCGCCATGACGCAGCAAATTCACCAGCAGGTCCAGCACCTGCGCATGGATCAGGTTCGGGGCCTGGAAGTATTCTCCCGCGGCGGCCGTGCCGGTCAGCACGAAGATGCCGCTGCCGATAATCGCGCCGATGCCGAGCGCGGTCAGGCTCCACGGGCCCAGGGTCTTCTTCAGCCGATGCTGCGGGTCCTCGGCTTCGGCGATCAGTTTGTCGATGGACTTGCGGGCCAGCAACTGACTGCCACTGTGGCCGGCAAGCGTGGTAAGTGGAGGCGGTTGTGCCAAGTTGCGCTCTCGACCGAACACAGGCAAAAATCTACCACGGAGACACGGAGTCGCGGAGAAAGGAATGAATTGTCATCCTGGGCGAAGCGAAGTGCCTGTCCTGAGCAGAGCGAAGGAACCTGCTTTCCTCCGTGTCTCCGTGTCTCCGTGGTAGGTGTTCTTGAATTCGCTAGCGCTTGCTCTGGCCGCGCACCATCTTTTTGACCTTGCGCTTGGCCTCGCCGCGGGCGCTGGTGCGCTTGGCCTTGGGCGCCGCCTTCTTGCGAGCGGTGCGCTTTGCTGCCTTACGTTCTGTCTTCGGAAGTGCCGTCGTATTTGCCATTCGTGATTTATCCTCGTTCGCCCCTGCGGGGCTGGAATCTTGTTCTATGCGTTCGTCGTCAAACTTGAGCTTGTCCTGTAATCAATCGAGAAGCAGGTCCTTCGACTCGGACCGCGCATGCTTCAGGCCAAAAGCGGGCCTGACGCCTTCGGGCGCGGTCCTCTCTCAGGATGACAAACTTGCGACACATGCTCCACACACTGGAAACCCAGGTTCGAGATCGCCTTCTATGCCTTTTCCAGCCGCGCGTACTTCTCCACCAGTTTTTTCAGACCGAAGCTGTGAAATTGTACCGTAATCTTCGCGTCGTCCCCATCCCCTTCGCGGCGATACACGGTTCCCTCGCCGTATTTCGGGTGGCGTACCTTCTGCCCGGGGCGAAATCCGCGCGTGCCGGACGGCGCTTCCACCGGCAACTTGGGCTTGCTGAACTTCTTGCCGCGCGAGACGAAGAACTCGGCGATGTTGTCAATCGAGTTGTAAGTCGGCTTTGCGTACTGCGGCGAGGTGGGTGCCCCGCCCTTGAGTCCGCCCTTGGAGGAGGGCGGGACACCTGCTGGGGATCTTCCGTAAGCTGGCCGCTGGTCTTCGTCTTCATACGCGTAATGGGTCTCGCCGAAGTCGTGATCCATCGCGCTGCGCCGCGCGCCGCCCGGCGCGCCCATGTCCTGCAGCAGTTGCGGCGGGATCTCCTCCAGGAAGCGCGAGGCCAGGCTCGCTTCCGGCATCTCGGTGCCGTAGCGACGCCGATACCGCGCGCGGGAGAGCACCAGCGCATCCATGGCGCGCGTCATGCCCACATAGCACAAGCGGCGCTCTTCCTCGATGTCGTCGGGGTTATGAAACGTACGCGAATGCGGGAAGAGCCCCTCTTCCATGCCGACCAGGAACACCAGCGGGAACTCCAGGCCCTTGGCCGCGTGCAGCGTCATCAGCGTGATGCGCGCCTTCTCGTCGAACTGATCGGCATCGCTCACCAAGGCCGCGTGGTCCAGGAACTCGCTCAGACTCTCGCCGCGGTCGCGCGAATCCATGGCCGCGTTCACCAGTTCGTGAAGGTTCTCGACTCGCGCCAATGACTCCGGCGTATCTTCCGCCTCCAGCAGCTTGATGTAGCGGGTGCGGTCGATAATGTACTTCAGGATCTCCGCGGTGCTCGCGGCCTGTGTGTGGGGCGGGTCTTCGACTCGTCCCCGATCGGACGGGTCGGAGACCCGTCCCACGCTCTCCCCGTCGAGTTCGACTTCTCCGCTGCCGTCCTCGAACTCGCTGACCTCAAAGTTCGCGCCTTCCTCCGGATTGGCCTCGGCCGCCATCTCCGGGTCCTGCCGCTCGGCCGGTCCCGCGAAATCGAATGCGGTCGCGCCGAAGTCGAACGCTACATCGTCCTCGTTCTCCACTAGCTTCGGCTCCGGCATTTTGGGCGCGGCGACCTGTTGCGTCAGGCGCTCGCCATAGGTACCTGCGAGCATCGCGCGCGCCTCTTCGATGATCTCCCGGAACGTCTTCAGCGCAGCCACCGCGCGCGTCGGGACCAACTGTTTGTCGATCACCTCGCTCACCGCCCGCCACAGCGCGGTGCCCGTCTCCAGCGCTACGCGCTCGATCACCTCCATGGTGCTCTTGCCGATGCCGCGCGCCGGGGTGTTGATCACACGTTGAAGCGCGATGGTGTCGTCCGGGTTCTGCACGACTTTCAGATAGGAGATCATGTCCTTGATCTCCGCGCGCTCGTAGAACGAGAACCCGCCCACCACGTGATAGGCCAACTGGTAGCGCCGCAGCGCCTCTTCGAACAGTCGCGACTGCGAGTTGGTGCGGTACAGGATGGCCGCCCTGGCCTCGTGATTCTCCTTCAGATACTTGTCGATGGAATCGGCGGCAAACAGCGCCTCGTTTTCGCCGTCCGGCGCTTCGTAGTAGCCGATCTTCGCCCCGCCCTGGCGCGAGGTCCACAGGTTCTTGCCCTTGCGCTTCAGATTGTGCGCCACCACGGCCGAGGCGGCCTGCAGGATGTTCTGCGTCGAGCGGTAATTCTGCTCCAACCGGATGATTTTGGCGTTGGGAAAATCGCGCTCGAACTCCAGGATGTTGCGGATGTCCGCGCCGCGCCAGGAGTAAATCGACTGGTCCTCGTCGCCCACCGCGCACACGTTGTGCTGCTCGCCCGCCAGCAGGCACATCAGCTCGTACTGGGGGCGGTTGGTGTCCTGATACTCGTCCACCAGTAAGTAATGAAACTTGCGGTTGTAGAAGGCGCGCACCTCCGGCAATTCCTTCAGCAGGCGCACCGCCTCGAGCAGCAGGTCGTCGAAGTCCATGGCGTTGGCCTTGCGCAGTTCCTGGCGGTACATCTTGAAGACGTGCGCGATCTTCTCTCCCTGCGGGTCCGAGGAGTTCAGGTAGAAATCCTCGGGATCCATCATGTGGTTCTTCGCATAGGAGATACGCGAGAGCACCGCGCTGGGCTTCAGTTGCTTGTCGTCCATGCTGAGACGCCGCATGGCCGACTTGACCAGGGATTCCTGATCTTTGTCGTCGTAGATGACGAACTGCCGGGTCAGCCCCTGCCCGTTAACCTGCAGCTTTTCGATATCGCGCCGCAGCAGGCGCACGCAAAATGAGTGGAAGGTCGAGATCGCCGGCTTGGCGAAGCCGCGGCGCACCATGCCGCCAACACGTTCGGCCATCTCGGCCGACGCCTTGTTGGTGAACGTGACTGCGAGGATCGAGTCCGGCTCCACGCCCAGGTTTTCGATCAGATGCGCGATGCGGAAGGTGATGACGCGCGTCTTGCCACTGCCCGCACCCGCCAGGATGAGCAACGGCCCCTCGGTGTTCTCCACCGCCTCGCGCTGCTGCGGATTCAGTTTGTCGCGAAAAGGCAAATGCTGTCCTGTCGTTAGTCGTTAGTCGTTGGCGCAGCCGAGCCGCATGATTCACGAGTATTGCTGATTATTGTGTAGCAGGGCTTCCGAGTGTGCTTAAGAACCCGGTGCCGTCCCTATGGGACTCGGGTCGTGCCGCCTCTACCCAGCGCTGAAGCACTGGGCTAATGAATGTCGCCATTACGTGGCTCGGATCCATCAAGGCCTGCTCCACCCGCTTCATCACGCAGGCTAACGACCAACGACTAACGACCAACAGCTACTCTACTGTGGCGGCCCCTCGACCTGATTCATCGCCCTTAAGCTGCGGCACTCGCGGCAGGGGCAATGCTCCCGCAGGAACTCCCAACTGTAGATGCCGCTCTCGTGGCCATCATTCCAGACGAAGCGGATCGCGTAGCGCCCCACCCCGGCCGACTCCACCGGCTTGGCCGCCGCCTTGAACATGGGCAGCGCGCCCGGCGCGGGTTTTTCCGGCTGACCCGGCTCGCGGCCTTCTTTGGTGCGCTGATCGTCGCACAACGAACACGGACAGGCGTCGCGCAGGAACGGGAAGGTGTAGTGGCTCTTGTGGCCGTCCTTCCACTCGATGTCCATGCCCTGCCCGGTGCTCTGATTGACCTTCACCGCCTTGGGCTGAACCGCCGCCTGGGGCGTCGATTGCAGCGGCGTCTGCTGATCTCCCATGCTCTTTGCCATAACTTCAGTATAAAGGCTGGTCGTTGGGGTTGTGTGGGGCGGGTCTATGACCCGCCCGGATCTGGGACGGGTCGAAGGTTCATTCAACCCACATCTGCAAAAACCGGGCAGATGTGGGGCACCCTCAGTTATCCCACGCGATTCACCTCAGCACGAATTCGATCTCCCGCACCTCGTCCCCCGGCCAGCGGCGCGCGCGGACGTGTAGCCGCACCTCGCCGGCGAACAGCGGGGGCGAGAACCGGTAGCACCCGTCCTCGTGCCGCACCTGCACTCTGCCGGCACCGAAATCAAACGGGAATTCAACCTCTTCCTGCGCCCCGCAACACAGGTAAAGCGAAAGCAGATCGCAGAACTGCAGGGCGTGCAGATCGCCCTCGATCTGTTCGGGCGCCCGCTGGGTAGCGGTCCTCAGCCTCTCCTCCCGCTCGGTTTCGCGAGCGATGAAGTCGCGGACGAGCTGGCCATTCATGCCCTGCCGCGTCAGCGCAAACTCGCCGAGCGCGCGGAAGTGACGGCTTACCATCAATCCAGCGACCGGGGCGATCTGTTCCGCTAAGGCGATGGAACGAGACCACGCCCGCAGGAAATCCTCCGGCGGCATCTCGGTAAAGGCGCGCGGCTTGCCGCTCGCGGTAACGAGCGGTGGGGTGCGGGGATCGGTCTCGGCTTCGAAGATGGCCCAGCCCGCGTCATGCAGGCCGATGCCTTGGACAATGGCTTCCTCCAACTTGGGCGCGACGAAGTTTGCCGCCAGTTCGCCCGAGAGCCTGGCGTGGTCCGGCTGGGCCACCAGCCAATACGATCCCGCCTGCACCTGCTGCCGTGGGCCGACCGCCAGCCACGCCGGCATACAGCGCGTCGCCTCGCGGGATTTCTCGGGAAGGGGTAACGACTCCGGACACAGGATCATGCCCGCCGCCTAGCTCGCGCGCGCGACGGAACCGCCGCGGCGTCCGCGCCCAGGTGGGCCGGCGGTTTCTTCATGCCCTCGAGCAACTGCTTGAGCACGACGGCATTGTTGTGCTCCTCGTCTTTCGCGGCGAATACCAGCGTGACCCGCTTCTTCTTACGCGTGAGCTCGCACAACTGTTCAAGCGCCTCGGCCGCCGGGGTTTCGCGCAATTCCTGCAAATAGCGTTCGCGGAATCCCTGCCAACGATCCGGCCGCGCATGGAACCAGGTGCGCAACTCATTGGAGGGTGCCAAGTCTTTCAGCCAGAGCTGGATCTCCGCCTCGTCCTTTTTAATTCCCCGGGGCCACAATCGATCGACCAGCACCCGCGACCCGTCCGCACGGCTCGCTCCCTCATAGGCGCGCTTCAGTTTGATCACCATGACAACCATCTCTCCTCAATTGAGATGCGTTCCTGCACGATTCACTACTCTGCTAATAATCCTGCCACGCGACAGATCATTTTCTACGATGGCCGGAACCGTTTCAGTGATTTTAAGATAGTTCGTTGCGGCAGATACTCACAAACCCGCCCCCCCCGAGGCGCCGAATTGGCGGGAACCTCAACACGCCCCGCGTTTCGGGGTGGTTTGGCGGGCTTTGCGGTGGAATCCTGCTGCTGGCGACAGCCGTCCTGCTGGCCGGGTGCCACAATCCCGAGCCGTATCGCAGCGATGCCGAACTGAGCCTCACCCCGAGCCAAGCCCGCGGGCGGCACATCTTCGATCATCAGTGCGCCAGTTGCCATTATGCTTACGCGACCCGCGGCCTCAAGGGCCCGAGCCTGCATGGGCTTTTCAAGAAGCCATACCTGACCAACGGCATGCCCGCCAACGAGGAGCGCATCCGGGAGGTGATCGAATCCGGCCACGGCAAGATGCCCGCCTTCAGTCGCACCTTCACTCCCGAGCAGATTGACCTGCTATTGGAGTACCTGCACACGTTGTAAGAAGCTCACCGCAGGGGACGCAGAGGTTCGCGCAGAGAACGCAGAGGCCAACAGGAAAATCGCCGAGATTGGTGGGATTAAGAACCAGCCTTCGTCCGGTGCTCTGTGCCCTCTGCGCCATCCTCCGCGTCCTCTGCGGTGAATTGGTTTCGTCGTCCGGGCAAAGCCGCTGAGTCCCACTGCCGAGGCTGCCATCCAATACAATGATCTTTATGCCGGCTGCCGACCTCATCCAGATCGAAACCGAGCGCCCGCGCTTTCGTCCCAAGCCGCCCTGGATCAAGGCACCCGCGCCGGTCGGCGAGAATTATCACAATCTAAAAAAGCTGGCCCGCGGTCTCGGGCTGCACACCGTCTGCGAGTCGGCGCAGTGTCCCAATATCGGCGAGTGCTGGAACCACCGCACCGCCACCTTCATGCTGCTGGGCGACATCTGCACCCGCCGCTGCGGCTTCTGTGCCGTTCCCAAGGGCCGCCCGCTGGCCATCGACTGGGACGAGCCGCGCCGCGTAGCGGAGGCCGTTGCCGAACTGGGCCTGAAGTACGCGGTCGTGACCAGCGTCAATCGCGACGACGATAACTTGGGCGGCGCCAGGACCTTCGCCAACACCGTCACCGAGATTCGCCGCCTGAAGCCCGACTGCAAGGTCGAAGTGCTGATTCCCGACTTCCAGGGCCACGAGGACGCGCTGCGCCTCGTGCTCGACGCCCGGCCCGACATCCTGAACCACAACACTGAAACCGTGCCCCGCCTTTATCGCATCGCCCGCTCCGGCGCGCGCTATCAGCGCAGCATCGATTTGCTGGCCAACGTGAAGAAATTCGCGCCCACGATGGTGAGCAAGAGCGGCCTGATGGCCGGCCTGGGCGAGGAAACAGAGGAGCTGCTCGCCGTCTTCCGCGATCTCGCCGCAGCCAAGGTGGACATCCTCACCGTGGGCCAGTACCTGCGCCCCTCGCGCGATCACCTGCCCGTCGCCCGCTTCTACACTCCTGACGAATTCCGCCAGATGAAAGAAGAGGCGATGAAGATGGGCTTCCGTCACGTCGAGGCCGGGCCACTGGTGCGCTCGTCCTATCATGCGCACTCGCAGGCCGAGAGCATGACGATGGCGTCGGCGACCACGCCACCACCATGTGAGTGACATCGTCCTAACCTGGATGATCCATGAGTACTGCGGATTATAGGGGTGGAGCCGGGCTTCAGCCCTGCATATAGCCAGCCCCACCTTCGC
The DNA here is from genome assembly GCA_963837635.1 of uncultured Acidobacteriota bacterium. Taxonomy (GTDB): domain Bacteria; phylum Acidobacteriota; class Terriglobia; order Terriglobales; family Acidobacteriaceae; genus CAWINY01. The sequence goes on along the minus strand of CAWINY010000006.1, from coordinate 581,495 downwards.
GCCTTCGCGTTGAGATCCTCACGCGCAGGTCCCGCCAACAACAATCGCCTCGTTGTGCAGCGGCTTGCGCACGGAGCCGAACACGTGGGTAACGCCCTCTTCCATCGCGATCACGCGGTCCGCCACGCCGTTAGCCTCCGCTTCCCTGGCGAGGAAGGCGAGCGGCTCGTCCATGGGCTCATGCGAGAGGCGAAACGTCCCGTAATGCATCGGCACCATCCAGCGCGCGCCGAGGTCGAGGAAGGCGCGCACCGCGTCCTCGGGGCTGGTATGCACGTTGCGGAACGATGCCGGCTGATAGGCGCCAATGGGCAGCAGGGCGAGCTCGGGATGGAGCCGCTGGCCGATCTCGCGGAAGCCCGCAAAGTAGGCGGTGTCGCCGGCGTGATAGACCGAGTGCTTCCCTGCCTTGATCACGAAACCGCCAAAACCGCGATGGTGATCGTGGATGACGCGCGCGCCCCAGTGGCGCGCGGGCGTATGCGTGATCGCAAGTCCGGGGGAATACGTCTGCCACCAGTTCAGCTCGACTACCGCGCCAAACCCGAGATCGGAGACCAAGTCTCCAACCCGGTTGGGAACGATGATCGTGGGTCGAACGCCCTTGCGGCAGCTGGCCCGCGCGATGGCGCGCAGCGACGGCCGATGCAGGTGGTCGAAGTGGGCATGACTCACCAGCACGTAGTCAATGGGCGGCAGGTCCTTGATGCGCAGCCCGGGCTTGCGCAGGCGCTTGAGCACGAAGAGCCAGCGCGCGAAATTCGGGTCCAGCACCAAGTTCTTGCCGCCGATCTGGAGGAAAAAACTGGAGTGGCCGATAAAGGTGAGCCCCAGCTCGCCGGTGCGCACCAGCGCCGGCTTGCGGGTCTGTCCGGTGCACCGGGTCACTGCCGAATGCCGGATGAGTTTGCTGAATTGCCGCGCCTTCCGGCGAAGAGTGATATCCAACATCATGGGCTTGTGGGTTAGACGCGGAGGGCCCGGCACACGATTCGCGAACTCGTCGTTGGTCGTTAGTCGTTAGCTAGTCAGGCTCGGATTGCAGGCTTAACCACCGTGGACCTCCTTCAGTCCTTGGCCCTAAACCGATAGCCTCCAGTTGCCCTGCCAACGACCAGCGACCAACGACCAACGACCGTAAATGCATTGACCTTCGGGCAACAGTCGTTTCTAATCACGTTCGTTGTTCCGAGGAAAGACGTAAGCGAGGCGGAAAGATGCGCACAGCTTTCTTGGGTTTGGGGATCATGGGGCAGTGGATGGCGGCCAACCTGGTGAAGGCCGGCCACGAGGTGGCGGTCTGGAACCGGACGCCGAAGAGCGTTGACGGGGCGCGGCAGGCAGCGACCCCGGCGGAGGCCGCCAGTGGTGCCGAAGTGGTGTGGATGTGCCTGGCCGATACGCAGGCGGTCGAGCAGGTGCTGTTCGGTGAAAATGGCGCGCAAGACAGCCTTCACGAAGGCATGGTCGTGGTGGATTCCAGCACCATCTCTCCGGCCAAGACGCTGGAGTTCGCCGCGCGGGTACGCGCCAAGGGCGCCGAGTACGTGGATGCTCCGGTCACCGGCTCCAAAGCCGGAGCCGAGAGCGCCCAATTGATTTTCATGGTCGGCGCCAGCGAACAGCTCATCGAAAGGTTGCAGCCGCTGTTCAGCGCCATGGGCAAGCAGGCAATCCGCATGGGCGATACCGGTAAGGGACAGGTCGCCAAAATCTCGATGAACCTGAACACCGCGCTCATATTCGAAGGTCTGGCGGAGAGCCTGACGCTGGCGGCCAAGCTTGGCATTGCGCCGGAAAATATGCTCTCCCTGCTACAGGCCTCGATGTTGCGCTCCGGGCTGAGTGACTACAAGACTCCGTTCCTGCTCAAGCACGACTACACCCCCAACTTCCCGCTGCGGCTGATGCAAAAGGACATCCACCTGATGCTCGAGGCCGCCAAGCAGGCGCGAGTGAAGCTGCCGGCGCTCGAGACGGTGGAAGAAGTTTATGACGTGGCGGTCGAGGAAGGCTTGGGCGACCTGGATTTCGCAGCTACCCTCGATTTGCTCGAAAAGTGGGCGGGAATCGAGAAGAAGTAGCGGCGGGGGTGGCCGCCTGCGCGTAAGCCGGATCAACCGCAGAGTACGCAGAGGTCATCGCAGAGGGCGCCGAAGAGAAACGCCTCCAGCTGTCGCACTTGATCTCCGCCTGGGAGCCTCCATCTTCCTCTGCGTAACTCTGCGAAACCTCGGCGTCCTCTGCGGTGAAACTATGATGCGGCGCCCTCGCCTTTCGCCGAGCGTTCCGCGGCGGAGCGGATCTCTTTCCACAGGGCATCGACCCCTTCCCCGGTTTTGGCGGAGAACGGGAGAATGCGCTCAAGCTCGAACTCGCGACAAATTGCCTGGGAAAAGTTCCGCAGCACGTTACCCGAAACGCGATCGGCTTTGGTGCCGACTACCAGAAACGAGCGCCCCACATGCGTCAGCCATTGGATCAGTTCCCTATCCTTTTCCTGGGGCGGGATGTTGGTATCCACCAGCACCAGACAAAGGGCTAGAGACACGCGCTCCTTCAGATACGGCTCAATGAAGCTGGGCCATTCGGCGGTCAGGTCCTTGGGGAGCTTGGCGTAACCGTAACCCGGCAGGTCGGCAAAGATGACCTCGGGGCGGGGCGTGCCCTGGCGGCGGATCGAAAAGAAATTAATGGTGCGCGTGCGGCCGGGCGTGCCGCTGGTCTTCGCCACCTTTTCGCCCAGAAGCTTGTTGATCAGACTCGACTTTCCCACATTGCTACGCCCCAGAAATGCAACTTCAGGAAGCTTCGGCGGGGGAAACTGGCGGGGATTCGCGGCGGAGGTCAGAAATTGAGTCAAGTAGCGCATGTTAGTTTCTAGTTACCAGTTTTTGAGGAGAAGATGCAAGTGCCCTGTAAATATCCCCCGGCAGAGCCGGGGGCTTTAGGATGTGAGCCGCTCAAAGCGGCTGAGCGGGGTCGCTAACGCGGCCCCGACATTCTTGGCCACCTGAAGGTGGCCCCTTCAGCGCCACATGTTCAACTGATCCAGGCGCTTGTCCTCTTCCTCCTGCGTGCGGATGTACTCTCGGATCGATGTCTCGTCCCGCCCGACCGTCGACACAAAGTATCCCCGCGCCCAGAAACTCTGCCCTACAAAATTCTGTTTCCGCCCTCCGTACACTCGCGCCAGATGAATCGCACTCTTCCCTTTCATAAACCCAACCACCTGCGCCACCGCGTACTTCGGCGGGATCGATATCAACATGTGCACGTGGTCCGCCAGCAGATGCCCTTCCTCAATCCGGCTTTCCTTCTGCTCCGCCAGTTTGCGGAACACCTCTCCCAAATACTTCCGCAACTCCCCATACAACGCTTTCCGCCGGCCCTTTGGGATAAACACCACATGGTATTTGCACTCCCATTTCGAGTGGCTTAAGCTTTCATACTCGTCCATCCAGTTTCTCCTTTGCGTGTGCTTCGCGGCTCACGCCAGGAGTTTCTTGGATGGACTCCCGTATCTGTCAAACTTCGCGTGCCTCCCCGGCAGAGCCGGGGGAACTCCCATTTCATTAGTGGTCGGTGGCCAGTGGCCGGTTTGAGGGCTTTGCTAACACTTCAGCGCTCCCATCTTCCTCACCCCCGATCTTTTATGGCCCTTCGGTTCGTGAAGGTTACCACGGCTAATGGCCACTGCTCGCTGCCCACTGGCCATTGACCACTGCCACTACCTACTGCCCACTGCCCACTTAGCCCCGTGATATATTCGCGGATTCCCCCTTTCTGGGCCTTGCACGATGGCAAACTTCTATCACCGGTTCCTGCAAGCAGTGCGGCGTTGGCCGGAGAAAATCGCGCTGGAACTGATACACGCCGGGCTCGATGACTCGACTCGGCCGAACGCCCCACGTAGGTCGGGGGGGCCGCTCGACAGCTATACCTACGGGCAAGTCGAGCGCATGACCTCAGCTGTTGGCGCCTGGATCCACAACCAGGTGGGATCCGGCTCGCACTGCGCGCTGCTGGCCGCTAACGGTCCGCTGTGGGTCGCCACCTACATGGGAACGCTGGCCGCGGGAGCGGTTTCCGTCCCGCTCGACACCGCGCTCCATGCCGATCAGGTTCGCAAGCTGCTCGTGGCCAGCGACTCTTCCCTGCTCTTTTTTGACAGCCAGCACCGCGCGCTGGCGGAGCGTGCAACCGAGGGACTCGACCTCCGGCTGGTCGCGTTCGATCGTGCCGAGCCGCCGGTTCCAGTCGATCTGGAAACCATCATCCGCGCTGGCACCCCAGAGGGGTTTGCTCCGGTGGAAGTATCGGACGACGATGTAGCGGCCATCCTCTACAGTTCCGGGACCACGGGCGATCCGAAAGGCGTGATGCTGACCCACGGCAACCTGAGCGCCGAATCCGATGGCATCCTTGCCGCAATCGGTCTTGATGAGCGGGATTCGCTGCTGGGAATCCTACCGCTGTTCCATGCCTTGGCCCAACTGTCCAACTGCTTCCTGCCGCTGACGGTGGGCGCGCGCGTAACCTTCCTGGAAGCGCTGAACACCACGGAACTGCTGCGCGCCCTACCCCGGGTCAACGTGTTCTGCTGTGTCCCGCAGTTTTTCTACCTGATTCACGAGCGCATCTGGAAAGAGGTGCATGCGCGCGGCAAGCTGGCGGTCTTTGTGTTTCGGGCGATGCTGAAGACTTCGCGCATGGCGAGGAAATTCGGGCTCAACCTGGGGAGGGTGTTTTTTGGAAAGGTGCATCACCTGCTGGGTGAGCACAACCGCTTTCTGGCTACCGGCGGTTCGAAATTCGATCCCGCGATTGGCCACTTTTTCGAAGACCTCGGCTTCACCATACTGCAGGGCTATGGTTTGACCGAGACCACCGGTTGCGCAACCTACACACCGTTCCGAGCTGTGAACATCGCTTCGGTTGGCCAGCCCCTGCCGGGAGTGGAGGCGAAGATCCTGAGTCCGCAGGTGCGCGAGGGCGATTCAGGGCCGCCGGTGGGCGAGATTGCGATTCGCGGCGGCATTGTCATGAAGGGCTACTACAAGCGCCCGGACGCGACCGCCGAAGTACTCACCGAAGATGGCTGGCTGAAAACCGGCGACCTGGGCTACCTCGACGAGCACGGGAGTGTCTTCCTTACCGGACGCGAGAAAGAAGTGATCGTCCTCAGCTCCGGAAAGAACGTCTATCCCGAGGAGATCGAGGCCCACTACAGCAAGAGCCCGCTGATCAAGGAAGTGTGCGTGCTCGGGCTGGAGGACAACCGCGCTGCCGGTTCCCGAACAAACGTGGAGGGTCCGTTGGGACCGGCCTCCGAGCGGCTGCACGGCGTAATCGTGCCCAACTTCGAGGTACTGCGCGCGCGCAAAATCGTGAACACGCGCGAGGTGCTGCGCTTCGACATCGAAAGCCTTTCGGCGCAGCTTCCCTCCACCAAGCGCATTCTCAGCTATGAGATCTGGCCGGAGGAGCTGCCCCGCACCACCACCCGCAAGATCAAGCGCTTCGAGGTGGAGAAGCGAGTGCGCGAAAACCAGACCCAGGCCACGCAGGGCGGCGAGCCGGAGCAACCTATCACGCGCCAATTCAGCGAAGACGACCGCTGCTGGCTCGAAGATTCCGAGGTGCAGCGCGCGATGGCGGTCATCAGGGCGGCCATCAAAATAGATCAAAAAGAGATTCATCCCCGCGACAACCTAGAGCTGGACCTGGGCCTGGATTCGATGGAGCGGGTCGAGTTGCTGGTCGCGCTGGAGCGCGAGCTGGGCGCAAGCGTGCCGGACTCGATCGTCTCCGAGGTCTATACCGTGCGCGAGTTGATCGACGCCGTGCGGCAGGCCATTAGCAGCAAGTCAGGGAGCGTTGCGAACCAACCAGCGCAACAGCGCCTGCCGGGGACTCCCGAATCTCAGGCATGGGAAGCAGTGCTGCAGAAGGACCCCAGCGAACCGGAGGTGGTCAATATCGCCAAGCCACACCGATTCGCCACCCCATTCTGGTTCCTGACGACGCGCCTCGTGCAATTGATGGCGCGCGACCTCTTCCGTCTGCGGGTGGAAGGGTTGGAGCACCTGCCGCAGCACGGCCCCTTCATCCTGTGCCCGAATCATCAGAGCTTTCTGGACCCGCCGGTGCTGATCTCCGTGCTCCCCTGGAACGTGTTCAAGGACCTGTTCTACGTGGGCACCAGCCAAATCTTCGGCCGCGGTCTCCTCCGGCAGCTCGCGCGCAGTTTCAAACTCGTGCCCGTGGACCCCGACGCCAACCTGGTGCCGGCCATGCGCGCCGGGGCCTTCGGCCTGCGCCACGGCATGGTGCTGGTGCTCTACCCCGAGGGCGAGCGCAGCATCGACGGCGTACCCAAGACCTTCAAGAAGGGCGCTGCCATACTGGCGGCGCATGTGCGGGTGCCGATCGTGCCCGTCGCCCTAGACGGCTTTTACGAGGCCTGGCCGCGCGGCAGGAAATTTCAGAAGTGCACCAGTCTCCGGGTAAAGATCGGCGAGCCCGTGCTACCGCCTGCCGGCTTCGAGAACCCCGAGCTGGCATACCAAGCCATCACCGAGCAGTTGCGCAGCCGGGTGGTGGAGATGTGGAGGGAAATCCATGAGCAACTCTACGCCGCCGAAAGCGCCCAGGGCAGCATCGCAAGCGAGCACTAAGACTCTTCGCGGCGCAATAACCAATTCTGGATTGAGCCCGATCAGGAAAGAATAAGGGGGAGATCTGGCGCGCCCGGAGAGATTCGAACTCCCGACCTAATGCTCCGGAGGCATTCGCTCTATCCAGCTGAGCTACGGGCGCGCGCTCGTTCACCATTATAGCGTGTCCCCTTTCAGCCGTCAGCCGTCAGCCATGAGCCATCAAGCGCCAGGCTTGATGGCCCGATCCCCGAGTCAACCCGATGCGCTAGTCCCACTTGGCCGCTGCCGACAGGTGTTCGTGCACGATGCGCAGCTTGCCGTCCGAGTCGAAGATAAACACCTGAGTCGCCCGCCCGGTTGGATTGTCGAGGTCTCGCGCATGCATGCCCCCGGCGGCCATCACGTGACTCGCCTTCAGGCTGAACGTGTAGCTGGCGACCGCACCGACCTCGCCGATCAGCGCCACGTCCACGTAACCGGTCTGAACGCGCGCGTTGGTCTCGGGGTGGAAGTACTCACGCTGCCGGCGGGTTGCGGCCAAGCGTCCGGGTTCCGGACGCGTGCTGCCCGAGGAAAACACCACCGAGTCATGGGCGTAGAATTCCTGCAGCGCATCGGCGTCCTTGGACGTGAATGCGTTCCAGAAGCGCGCCACCTCAGCACGGATCTGTTCCTTGCGGGCCTGTTCCTTGCTGAAATTATCCATTTCACGAGAAACTAACACGATTGGCGGCAAGCACTCAATGCTGTTCCCCGGCTGAGGCGTGGCATTCCAGCAAATTCGACGCTTCTGCCGCCAGCCACGGAGTCATGCGGGAAACTTCCGGCGGGGCTGGGGAACGGGCGATTGCAGCCGGAACAGGCATCTAAGCACTTGAACTCGGAGGCAACGATGGTTACCTGGAAACGGGCCCTGATCATTGGTTCACTCGGCGCGGGAGCCGTGCTGCTGTTCACCGGCAAGCGTGGGGCCGCAATCGCATCGGCCACGGTCGGACTGGCTGTACTCGCCTCGGAATATCCCGAGCAATTCGAGAACGTTTGGGAGCACGCGCCCGATTACGTCACGCGCGGTATCACGATCTTTTCGACTCTGAGTCAGATCGCCGAGCGTCTCTCTGAACAGGCCGCCCGGCGCGGCGCCGCGCTGCACGAGATCGGCGACTACCGGTAGAGGAGCGTGGCTGAGCCGCTCCTGCTCCCTCGGGACTGGCCTCCGGAGCGGCTCCGACCTGCCCGTCACCTCAGCCCGAACCAGGTGTTTCTGGGCCGTACATTCTGGCGGATCAGCTTGGCTCCATGCACGAGTTCGAGAGCTGCCGCCAGGCACGGGCGCAGCTTCTCACCCGAGCCTGGCTGGTCACAAGCTGCTTTCAGCAACTGCGAATCTGCCGGGTCGAGAGCGGTTAGCGTACGTCACCTGCTCACTACCCGGGCCGCGGTGTATACTTCCCCGTTTGTTCGAGCCTTTCTTAAGGAGAGAAGTCATGTCCTCCGCCGCCGTCAGCTTTGCCCGCGAGAATAAGGAGCGCTTTCTGAACGAGCTCAAAGATCTGCTGCGCATTCCCAGCGTGAGCACGCTCGAAGAGCACAAGCCCGACATCCAACGCGCCGCCGCCTTCATCGCCAAGGAACTGCAGCGAATCGGCTTCGAAAACGTGGAGATCATTCCGACCGAAGGCCACCCGCTGATCTACGCCGACTGGCTGCATGCCTCCGGCAAGCCCACCGTGCTCTGCTACGCGCACTACGACGTGCAACCCGCCGAGCCGCTGGAAGAGTGGATCAGCCCGCCGTTCGAGCCGGCCGAGCGCAATGGCAACATCTACGCGCGCGGGGCGGTGGACGACAAGGGCCAGCTCTGGATGGAGGTCAAGGCTCTGGAGTCGCTCTTCCAGGCCGGCAATGGCAAGCTGCCGATCAACGTCCGCATCATCTTCGAAGGCGAAGAGGAGGTTGGCGGGGAGGCGATTGCCAAGTATGTCCGCGAGAACGGCGAGCGGCTCAAGGCTGATTTCGCCCTGGTGTGCGACACCGAACTGTTCGCCCCGGACCTGCCGACCCTGTGCGTCGGCCTGCGCGGCCTGGTTTACACCGAGGTGACGGCCATCGGCGGGAAGGTGGACATGCATTCGGGCGTGTACGGCGGCGCGGCGCCGAACCCGCTGTTCGCGCTCTGCGCGATGATCGCCAAGATGAAGGACGAGAACGGCCACGTGCTCATCCCCGGTTTCTACGACGAGGTGAAACCGCCCGATCAGGCCGAGTTGGACGCCTGGGCGCGCCTGCCGTTCGACGAGGAGGAATACCGCAAAAAGGAAGTGGGCTCGACCGTGCTCACCGGCGAGCCGGGCTATTCCGTGCTCTATCGCACTTGGGCGCGGCCCACGCTGGAGGTTCACGGCATGCCGGGCGGCTTCACCGCTCCCGGCGCCAAGACCGTGATTCCGGCCAAGGCCTCGGCGAAGATCTCCATGCGCATGGTCCCAAAGCAGAATCCGGACAAGATTCTGAAATCGTTCACCGACTTCGTGAAGAAGAACACGCCGAAGGGCATTCAGACCAGCGTAAAGGTCCTCAGCAAAGGCGAAGCCATCGTGGTCGGCACGGATAACCGCTATATCACGGCATCCACCAAGGCGCTGCGTGAGATCTTCGGCAAGGACACGGTTTACATCCGCAGCGGCGGCTCGATTCCGATTGTGGGCGACTTTGCCGACGTGCTGCACATCCCGACCGTCATGATGGGCATGGGCCTGCCCGACGACAACCTACACGCCCCCAACGAGAAGTTCCACATCGCGAACTTCCACCGCGGGATCGAGAGCATCATCCGCTTCTTTCAAATGGTGGGAGAATAGGGATGAAACCGGAGGGTGCCCCACATCTGCCTGCCGTTGGCAGATGTGGGAAGCGAGGCAGAGCTCGTTAGACAGCTTTGCCGTGACCCGCGTCACTGCAATTTGCGGGTGGGGTGCGGTAGGGTATTGCTAGCCAGGGGCGAAGTTCTCCGTAAGGAGGTGTCCCGTGTCCACCGCAACAGCTGGAACTACTCAACCAATCGTTAGTCCACAACCACAATTCAAGAACGTTCTCTTTGCCACCGATTTCTCGCCAAGTTCGGAGATGGCATTGCCCTACGCACGGGCAATCGCGTTGCGCTACGGCGCGACGATTCACCTACTCCACGTCGTCGGACCCCACCCGCTCATCGGGCCGCTCGCCATCCACTATCCCAACGTGGAAGACGAGGACGAGGCAGCACGGCGGGCCCTAGCAAAGCTGATCCAAAGCGGCGCCCTCTCCGGCACTTCGTACACAGAAACCATTGAACGTGGTCCGGTGTGGGACGAGGTATCCAAGACAATCGCGGATCGCAACATCGATCTGATCGTCCTCGGCACCCACGGCCGCAGCGGACTGAAACATCTGGTGCTGGGCTCGGTGGCGGAGCAGATCTTTCGTCATGCCGATTGTCCGGTCCTGACGGTCGGGCCCAAAACCCACGATGGATTCCGTGAAGGCAAAGTCGACAAGATCGTGTATGCGACGGACTTCTCTTCCGCCTCCCGCGCTGCCCTGTCGTATGCGCTGTCTTTGGCCCGCGCGAACCGGTCGCAAATGATCCTGGTCCACGCGGTTCTTCCCATCGTGAGTGGCGATGCCATCCTGATCCTGCCAGACGAGTTGGTGGAGACAGCCAACCTGGAGATGTCGCATCTTGTGCCCGACGACATCCGTCATGAGGAAATTGTCAGGATTGGGCCGGCCGCCGATCTGATCCTCGATATCGCTTCCGATCGTAAGGCGGACTTGATCGTCATGGGGGCGCACCGGGGTACTTCATCGCACACCCCATGGGCGGTTACGCACCAAGTGGTCTGCAATGCGCTGTGCCCGGTCCTGACCGTCCGTGGCTAAGCCCAGCAAATAGGGGATCGTCCCAGGGGCAAAGCAAAAGGTCCAGATCGAGAGATAGTTCTTGCGCTGCTCGATCTGGACCTTTTCAGCACCTTTCGTTCTTGAAACCCATCCAGCCACGAAAATCTGGGGCCAACTCACGTTTAACCGTGATGTGAGTCACTGTCGCCTAGGGTGTCTACCGGCCTACAATCGCGCTCGAAATGAGCTTCGATTGTTGATCGAGGATCACCGCATGGCGCGACGTCGGCTTCTCATGTTCGTTTTGTGTGTCCTGGTGTTTGGTCTTGCCCTGCGGACGAGGCTCTATCCCTTCTGGTCTCAGAAAGCGTCTATTAAGACTTTCATTCATTCCGACTGGCGGAAGGGACAAAGCAAAGAACAAAGCACGGAACCACATCATTTTGGCATCCATAACGGCCCTTTCCCATCGGCTGCACTTCCTTCTGCCGTTCCGCTACTCCCTGGTCAGGAATCACAGAGGATAAGTAGCGCGGGGGACCATCATCCCGTATCGGAAGCTTTTGACGGATTCGTCAGCTTTCAACGGCCTCCGCCGAATCGGCAATCCTGTCAATGCTTCCTGAGTTCCGCGAGGAATCTCTGGAGAATACAATGCCTTACCACTAATACCCTGCAATACCGCCCTTACTCGTCGCTGGCTTGGCTTGCGCACGCCTCACCGCCCACCCGGATTCAATCAGTCCATCAGCCTTTCTCAAAGTTGCCGACTGTCTTGTATACGCACCGTCGTGCTTGCGAGAAGTTGGCGATTGATGTCCGGCCAGGGCCGTCAGCATCCTCGGCGAGCTCCTTCGCCGCTTGTTCTGCAAAGCGGTTGGAACGACACAATCTGGCCTCGGCCAGTTCCGTGGAATGCATTATTTGAGGAGACCCATCTTATGAAATCGTATAGACCGTTGGCGGCACTATTGTTTGCCGCGGTTATTCTTCTCGGAGCCTCAACCATCGCTTCGGCCCAGACGCAGGCGGGGATGGAATCCCGCATCGAGGCGCTGGAGCAGAAGCTCAATCAACTCGAAAAACGCGTGGATGCGGCACTGCCCGCGCAGTCCCAGGCTCTGGTTCGAGCCAACTATGCGACAAACGGCGCATCGGCAGACCGGATGGCCGAGCTCGAAGACAAAGTGCAACTGCTGGAGGCGGCGCAGAAGAACAATTTGACCGCCACCACCAGCGAGGAAAACGGTAAAGCGACGAAAGTGAGCCTCGATTCCAAGGGCTTTGTCGTCACCTCGGGGGACTTTCGCTTTAGAATTGGCGGCTATGTCCAAGCCGACGCCAAGACGTTCATCGACGACACGACGCACGGCCTAAGCGGCACCGTTGCCAACACGATCTACCCGCAGAACGACGCCTTCACCATACGCCGCGCCCGGCTGATCATCAACGGTAGCTACGGCAAGCACCTCGACTTTTACGTGGCTCCGGAATTCAGCGGCTCTGCCGGCAGCAGCGCAATGAACAGCATCCCTGCCCCGTTCTCTGGGCTCAGCCCGACTCCCTCGGAAGCATCCACGAGCAGCCCTGGCGTGTCTCTCTATGATGCCTATGCGGATTTCAAGATCACGCCCTTTGCTGTGATCCGTGGCGGCAAGTTCAAGACCCCGTTCGGATTGGAGCAGTTGCAAAGCGCCACCGACCTTACCTTTATGGATCGCTCCTTGGCGACTGATCTCGTCCCCAACCGCGACGAAGGTTTTTATCTCTGGGGCAACGTGTTAAACCGCTTCATCTATCAGGTGGGTGTCGTGAACGGTGCCCTTGACAACAACGGCTCCAAGACCGACGGCTCTGCCCACGACGGCAGGACGATCGTGGCTCGCGTCTTCGCCACCCCGTTTGCCAAACAGGGCCCCAAGGTGCTGCAAGGCCTGGGCTTCGGCGCCGCCCTCACCAGCGGGCAGCAGAATCCCGTGACCTCGGGTGGTGCCTTGATCTCCGGTGGGTTGACACAGTTTAAGACCGTGGATAGCGGGGCAGTTTTCTTCAAGTACCTGGGCACGGCCGAAACAGATGTAACTAACGGATCGTACCCGTGCGTCATAGCCAAGAATAGTAGCTCGATCACCTGCCCCACTAACACCAGTGCAAAGAACGTGATTGTCACATCGGCGCTGGGGTACAACACCGTCGTGGCCAATGGCAACGAGTTCCGTTTCTCGCCGCAGGCCTACTACTATTATGGCCCGTTTGGCGTGCTGGCGGAATATGTACAGGATGGCCAGCACATGGCCGGTTCGATCGGTAGTTCGTCGGTCACTACTACGAACCCAGCCGGCGCAAAGATCTTCGTGGAAAACTCGGCCGGAACCCATTACCTCAAGAACCATGCCTACAACGTCACCGGTTCCTGGGTAATTACCGGCGAGAAGAAGACCTATAACGGAGTTGTTCCCAAGCGCAGCCTGGAAAACTGGAGGAACCCGATCATGATGGGCGCCTGGGAAATTGGCGCTCGTTACAGCGAGTTGAACATCGACAAGGCCGCTTTCGCGCAGACTTTCGACTCCACCCGCAAGGCGGTCAGCTACTTCGCAGCAGATCCGACCAAGTACCCGCAGGCGGCACGCGAGTGGGGCATAGCCCTGAACTGGTATCTCAGCCAAAACCTCAGGATGGACTTCGACTACGAGCAGACCAAATTCAAAGGTTTCGGCAATGCTTTCGTGTTGCCGACGGACAAGGCCTTCGAACAGCGCTTGCAAGTGGTGTTCTAGCCTTAGCAGCTAATCTAGCTTGCGGGGGTTGCCGTGCGTTCGGCGCGGTGGCTCCCGCTTTTTATTTTGTAATTGGGTAATTTGTAACTTCGTAATTTAACGGCAGCGTTGCTGCTGGCCGGAGGCTGGCCGCAGGATTCGGTTCGCAAATTGCCAAATTACAAATCACGAAATTACCCAATCACTTGGTTACTCCCTGGATTCTCAGGTCCGGGCTTGGTTGAATCTCCTCCTGTCTCGCGCTACAGTCGTGTCCTGGCTTTTGCGGTTCTCTTGCCTAGTTTCGACCTCCCCCTCGCTCCAAATGAAGGCGTGTCCCGGGGAATTGCTGCATCCCGTGTGCAATATCAGGTGGTATTTTTGATTGGCATACAAGATATTGCGTTTCCCGCTTGACCAGCGTTTACTAACCGGGTACATTGCCGGATGACCAGTCGCGTGCCACTGAGCTGCTAGAACGAAGGAGTGCTTGCGTTGCTCAAACTGAAAAAGCTGCAGATCCTCGGGTTTAAGTCTTTCTGCGACCGCACCGAACTGCGCTTTCATGGCGAAGGCGTGGCCGCCATTGTCGGCCCCAACGGTTGCGGAAAGTCGAATATCTCCGACGCCATCTCCTGGGTGCTGGGCGAGCAATCGGCCAAGAGCCTGCGGGGCGCGCGGATGGAAGACGTCATCTTCGCCGGCAGCCCGGCACGCAAGGCCACGGGCATGGCCGAGGTGTCGCTGACGCTGATCGATCCCGAGATGTATGAGGGTGGCGACGTCAACGAGGAGCCGCAGATCGAAATCCGCGACGACATGCCCGCGGACGATTGGGACGAGCAGTCGCTGCGCACCGCCGCCGAGCAGGAAGCAGAAGATTACTCTGAGGAAGTGCGGCCGCATGTGGAGGCCGAGTCTCAGTCGGCAGGGCAGACCGTGGCCGGGAGCGCCGATGTCGAGGCAGGCGATTTGGATCCACATCTGCCAAATGCGGGCAGATGTGGGGCACCCTCGAATGAGAACGCCGAAGGTGAGGACGCCGGAACTGCCACACAGCCGCAAGTGGTGCTCAAAATCCGTCGCCGCAAGTTCAACCGCATGCCGCTGAAGAAGGGTGAAATCAACATCACGCGGCGGCTGTTCCGCAGCGGCGACAGCGAGTACTTGCTCAACCACAAGCTGTGCCGGCTGCGCGACATCCAGGACATCTTCATCGGCACCGGCCTGGGGCCGGAGTCGTACGCGATCATCGAGCAGGGCCGCATCGGGCAGATCCTCAGCAGCAAGCCGACGGACCGTCGCGCCATTATCGAAGAAGCCGCCGGGATCACGAAATTCAAGCAGCGCAAGCGGCTGTCGGAAGCACGCCTGGAAGATTCCAAGCAGAACCTGAACCGCGTGAACGATATTTTCGACGAGGTCACGCGGCAGATGAACTCGCTAAAGCGGCAGGCGGCCAAAGCCGAGCGCTATGCCAAACTGCGCGATCAGATGCGGGACAAGCTGCGCCTCGTGCTGGCCAGCCGTTTTTCCATGCTGGAGCGCGAGCACTCGCAGGTGCAGGCTGAGTTGGAAAGCGTCTCCTCCGAGTTGCAGGAGCGCGGCGAAGGCGTGCGTCAGATGGAGATCGAGCACGGCGAGCGCCAGCAGCGCGGATATGCGATCGACAACGAGGCGCGGCAGACGCGCGAGCGGTTAACCCAGATCACGCTGGAGATCAATCGCGCCGGCTCTCGCCGCCAGCAGAACGAAGAGCGCTGCCTGGAGCTCGAGCAGCGCGCGCAGGCGGCCCAAGCCGAAATGGCGGAAATCGAGGCCCGCTTGCAGACGCTGACCGCCGAGCGCGACGGCATACGCCAGAATGCCGATTCCGCGGCCGCTGACGTGGCCGGGGCGCAGGCGGAGCTGCGTGCCCGCCAGCAGGCGGCCAATGTGGCCGCAAATTCGCTCACGGAGCTGGAGCGTGCGCAGGAGCACCGCCGCAACGAGATCTTTGCCGCCGCCAGCGAAGCGGCCAACGTCCGCAACCGAATCATTCAAAGCGAAGAACGCATGGCCGGCCTGGAACGCGAGTCGAACCGGATCACCGGCGAGCTCAACGCGGCTCAGCTTCAGCTCGAAAGCTTCGGCGGAGAGCGCGGGCAATTGGCGCTCGAATACGAGGACGCCTCACAGCGCGCCGCCGCATTAACCCAGCAGATCGCCGATGTCCGCCGCCAGATCGAGGACAAGCGCAAGGCGGAAACCGAAGCCAAGCGCCATCTGGACCAGCTGCGCGCCGAGTATGCCACGGCGCTGGGCAAAAGGTCGTCCCTGGAAGCGTCGATCAGCCAGCATGGCTACTCGACTGAATCGGTGCGGCGGCTCTTCCAGTCGGGCAAGCTGAACAACGGCTTCGCTCCGGTCGGGGTGCTGGCGGATTTCCTCGAAGTGGACGACTTGCACGAAAACGTGGTGGAAGATTTCCTGCGCGACGAACTCAACTACGTGGTCGTGAAGTCGTGGGATGCCGCGGATGCCGGCCTGCAGGTGCTACGGACGGATGTCGATGGCCGCGCGACCTTTCTGGTCCACCCCAGCGACTCGCAGGCAAAGTTTTCGTTCGTGCCGTTGGAGACTTCGGGGGCGCCCCATGCTTTACACAACGAAGGATCGGCTGGGGTGCCCCATCCTTTCGGCGAAGCCGAAGGATGGGAAGGGAAACCACGGCAGACAGTCACGCCGCTCAAGAACTGCATCCGCGTGCTGGACGGCTTCGGCAAATCGCTGGAAGTCATTTTGCCCAAGCTGCGCGACGGCTACCTCGTCCCCGATGCCAGCGTTGGCCGCTCGCTCGCGCTGCAGAATCCGGATGCGTTCTTCCTGTCGCACAGCGGCGAGACCTTCCACAATGTGACCGTCACCGGAGGCCGCCAGGGCAAGCAGGGGCCGCTGTCGCTGAAGCGCGAATTGCGCGAGGTAACCAGTCTGATGGCGCAGATCGAGCGCGCCCTGCGCGAGGAAGAGGCGCGCGTTCTCACGCTGGCGCGCGAGCTCACCGAGTTGAGTTCGCTGCTGGAGCGCCTCGATGGCGAAAAGCGCGAAGCCGAAAAGCAGGCCATGACCAGCGGGCACACCTTGCGTCAACTGGAAGGCGAGATGGCTCGCGTCCGCCAGCGGCTTGAGACCTATGAACGCGACCTGCAGCGCGTCAGCCGCGAACGGGGCGAGAAGGATTCGGAAATCGGCGGCCATCGGCAGAAGCTGGAAATCGCGGAAGCCAAGCGAGCCGAACTTGACCGGGCCATGGGCGCGGCGCAGGAGCAACTCGCCTCGCTGCGCGCGGGGCGCGAAATGGCTGCGCATGAGGCCTCCGAGGCGATGGCTCGCGTGGCCACGCTGGAGGAGCGCCGTCGCGCCGCCGCCCAGAACCTGGCCCGAATTGAGGCCATGGTGGCCGACATCGCCAACCGCGTCCAAGCGCTGAGCTCGCAGATCGCATCCGCGGCCAACGAGCAGCGGCAACGTTCCGAGGAGAATCTCCACCTGGCCGGCCAGCTCGAGGCGCTCGCCTCGGAGCGAGAGCAATCCCAGCAGCGCGAGAGTGAACTCCAAGCCGAGACGGAGCAAGTGCGCGCGCGGCTGGCGGAACTCGAAGAAGAACTCCGCCAAGCGCGGCAGTTGCTCGATGCGGCACGCGACCGCCGCGGCGAGCTCTCGGCCGCGGTGGCCAAAATCGAGTCCGACAGCGCTCACATGGCGGAGACCGCGATGGCCGAACTCGGCGCCAGCCGTGAAGCGTTGCTCGCCGACGAGTCGCTGGTCCGCATGGAAGGCGACGAACTTACGGTCGCCGATGGCGAGTATCGCGAGATGCGCTCCCGGATCGAGTCCATGGGCCCGGTAAACATGATGGCGCTGGAGGAGTACAACCAAGTCGCGCAGCGCCATGAGTTCCTGGTCACGCAGCGCAAAGATTTGCTGGAATCCATCGAAAATATTCAGGCGACGATCAAAGAGATCGAGACCATCTCGCACCAGAAGTTCGAGGAGGCCTTCCACCTGATCAATGAAAACTTCTCGCTGACGTTCACCAAGCTGTTCGGCGGCGGACAGGCGTTCATGCGCCTGACCGACGAGGAGAACAGCGCGGAGAGCGGCATCGACGTGGTCGCCTCGCCCCCGGGCAAAAAGCCGCAGAACGTGCTGCTGCTCTCCGGCGGGGAAAAAGCGCTCACCGCGCTGGCCCTGCTGGTCGGCATCTTCCAGTTTCAGCCCAGCCCGTTCTGCATTCTCGACGAGGTGGATGCGCCGCTCGATGAGGCCAACATCGGCCGCTTCACCCAGCTGGTGCGCGACATGAGCGTGCAGACGCAGTTCGTCATCATCACCCACAGCAAGAAGACGATGAGCATCGCGCCGATCATGTACGGGGTGACCATGCAGGAGCCAGGGGTCTCGCGCCTGGTGTCAGTGCGCTTCGAAGGGCAGATGGTGAACTAGTGGCGGTTACCACAGAATTGTCATCCTGAGCGGAGCGGTCTCGCCCGCGAAGCGAAGAGCCTGTCCTGAGCCGAGCGAAGGAACCTGCTGTTGTGGTGTTTCGACGAAAAGCAAATCCTTCGCTGCGCTCAGGATGACAATCTCTTTGTCAATCCTCCAACGAACGACCAGCAATTAGCGACCCGGCTGAATATATATCGTCATGCGATATTATTACATCGTATAACGATCTTATGAGATTTGAGGCACGATCCGCCTCATCCCACCGCCCTCCTCGCGACTGGCAAAACAGCCACCACGGCTGAGTTCGCAGCTTCGACCAGATGTCAACCATGAATTGAGCCCATGCCCGGACGTAACCCGATGTTGTGTGATTAGGCAAGTTGACAAAATTTTCTCGCCAGCTAGAATCACGTCTTGTCTCCCGACTCCGAGAAAAATCCAGCGTGAACCAACTGACTCAGACCGTAATTCTGCAAACCGATTTCCCTGACCTCGAACTGCACGCCAGCGGCAAAGTGCGCGACGTGTACCGGGTCGACAACGACCGGCTCTTGTTTGTCGCCACGGACCGCATCTCCGCTTTCGACTACGTGCTCAATCCGGGGATTCCGGATAAGGGGCGCGTGCTGACCCAGATCTCGCTGTTTTGGTTCGATTTCCTCAAGGACGTCGTGCCCAATCACGTGATTACCGCCGACGTGGACAAGTACCCGCCCGCGCTGAAGAAGTATGCGAACCTGCTGCGTGGCCGCTCGATGCTCGGCCAGCGGGCAGAGATGTTCCCCGTGGAGTGTGTGGCACGCGGATATCTCTCGGGCTCGGGATGGAAAGAGTACCAGGAAAGCGGCAAGGTGTGCGGCATCAAGCTGCCCACGGGGCTGAAGGAATCCGACAAGCTGCCGGAGCCAATCTTTACTCCAGCGACCAAAGCGCCCAGCGGACACGACATAAATATATCGTTCGATGAGACGGTGCAAATGGTGGGTGCGGAGTGGGGCGAGCGCCTTCGCGACCTCACCTTGCGGGTTTACAGGAAAGCGGCGGATTATGCCCTGGAGCGCGGCATCATCATCGCCGATACGAAATTCGAGTTTGGCCGCACGGGAGCGGGCTTGCTGCTCTGCGATGAAGTCCTGACGCCGGATTCCTCGCGCTTCTGGCCGGCGGACAGTTACGCGCCCGGAGGCCCGCAGAATTCCTTCGATAAGCAGTTCGTGCGGGACTATCTGGAAGGGATCCAATGGAAAAAACAACCGCCGGTGCCTACGCTGCCGGAGGACGTGGTACGCGGAACGCGGCAAAAATATGTCGACGCGTATGAACGCCTGACCGGACGCAAGCTCGACGTCACCCAGGCATGAGCTGGATCGACTGGCTGCTTGCCGCAGTGCTCGCGATTTCGGTCGCCACCGCTGCGGCTCAGGGATTTCTGTACGAATCCTTCTCGCTGGTCGGATCGGTGCTGGCGTACCTGGCGGCAGCTTGGGGCTATCCGCGGGTGGCGCTTTGGTTTGCGCCCTATGTGACCTCGCACTGGGTTGCCGACATCGCGGGCTTTTTGACCATCTTCATCGGGGTCGTGCTGTTGGCAGGAATCGTGGGCAGGATCGCGCGCTGGGGCGCTTCCGGCATCGGACTGGGCTGGGCGGATCGGCTGCTCGGCGGAGTTTTCGGCTTGCTGCGCGGCATCCTGATCAGTGCCGTCCTGCTGCTGGCGATCACGTCGTTTGCTTCGGACTCGGCTGAGTTGACGCATTCCAGCTTGGGTCCCTATGTGCTCATGGTGGCGCGGATGGTGGTTTACGCCGCGCCGGCGCAACTGCGCGAACGCTTTAACGCCGGGATGCAGGCCGGACGCCGACCGCATCCGCAGGGCGGAGAAACAACACAGACGAATTCCAACTCGCCGCAAGGAATCGAGCCCGTACCAGGTGTCTCGGAAGTCCCAAGCAAGCGCGCGGTTGCGTCGGCTCGGGTGGAGAACGGTCGTCGGGCAGGGCCGAAACTGCAGCGCAAGCAGAGGCAGGACTAAATCGGGGGCGAAGTGAAAGATCAGCTTGAGGCATTGGTGACGCAGATGCGCGACAGCGGCATCCTGTATTCGGAGGCCGTACGGGAGTTCAAGAAACGTTTCATCCTGACGGTGCTGCAGCGCCACCACGGCAATCAATGCAAGGCCGCCCGGGAGTTGGGTATGCACCGCAACACCCTGAGCCGCACCATCGCCGAATTAGAGCTGGATCCGCATTCGGTGCGTGACAGTTCGCGGCGTCCGCCGCGCAGCGCGCGTCCGGTGCTTTTGGAAAAGAAGCTGGCCCGCTAGGCCCAAAGACTAACAACGGATCAAAACGGATTTAAACCGATAACTTCTTCAATTTCTGATTTCTGACTTGCTCGATGCCTATAACTCGTCAAATCAGAAATCAGAAATTGAACTCTTTTCTCTGCTCCGTTTAAATCCGTCTCAATCCGGTGTTAATCCCCGTACTCCCACGAAAATTACAAGCTGGCGAGCGCCTGATCGAGGTCCGCGATGATGTCCTCGATATCCTCGATCCCCACGGAAATGCGCACCATGCCATCGGTGATGCCGATCTCCTTGCGGCCCTTGGGGCCGAGCGCGGCGTGGGTCATGGTTGCCGGGTGCGAGATCAGCGTCTCCACGCCACCCAGCGACTCGCCTAGCGAGCACACCCGCAGCCGCTTCAGGAACTTGGCCGCGTTGCGCAGCGAGCCGGCCTCAAAGGTAATCATCGAGCCGAAGCCGCTCGCCTGCCGCAAGGCCAACTCATGCTGCGGATGCTCCTCCAGACCGGGATAGAAAACCTTCTTCACCTTGCGGTGTCCCGCCAGAAATTTCGCGACCTCCCGCCCGTTCTGGTCATGGGCTTTCATGCGCACGGCCAGCGTCTTAACCCCGCGCAGGATCAGGTAGGACTCGAACGGGGACAAGATTGCCCCCGCCGCCTTCTGGATGAATGCGAGCTTCTCCGCCTGATCTTTGTTCTTGCATACGACCACGCCGCCGATGCCGTCGCTGTGCCCGTTCAGGAACTTGGTGGTCGAGTGCATCACCATGTCCGCGCCCAGCTCGATCGGCCGCTGAAAATATGGCGATAGGAACGTATTGTCCACGATGAGCTGC
The DNA here is from genome assembly GCA_963837635.1 of uncultured Acidobacteriota bacterium. GTDB lineage: Bacteria > Acidobacteriota > Terriglobia > Terriglobales > Acidobacteriaceae > CAWINY01. Next base: position 560,559 of record CAWINY010000006.1, on the reverse strand, counting down.
ACGCCTCGCGCATGGCAGATTTTCGCTACCGCCGCGATGTCCGTCAGGGTCATCAGCGGATTGGTCGGCGTTTCGATGAACACGTATTTTGTGTTTTTGCGGATGGCCCGCGCGACGGCGCGTGGGTCGCTGGTGTCCACGTAAGTGAACTCCAGACCGTAGTTGACCAGGATCTGGTTGAAGAGCCGGGGCGTTCCGCCATAGACGTTGTTGGTGCAGACCACGTGATCGCCCGCGCGCAGCATGGTCATGATGGCGTTGATCGCCGCCATCCCGCTAGAGAATACGCGCGCGGCCATGCCGCCCTCCAGCGCCGTTAGGCTCTCTTCCAGCCGGTCGCGCGTGGGGTTCGAGACGCGCGAGTACTCATAGCCGAGCCGCGGCTTGCCGAGCTCCTCCTGGACATAGGTGGAACTGGCGAAGATCGGCACGTTGACCGCCCCGGTCAGCGGCTCAGGATGCTGTCCGGCGTGCACCGCCAGAGTGGAGAATCCGAATTGCTTTTGCTTTGCCATGAGCTGTTCTTCCAGCCTACATCGCTCACGAATGATTATGGAGCAGGTAGTCGGAGTTTTTGAGAACGCGTGTCGTCCCTACGGGACTCGGGATCTTTGTCTTTGCTACCCAGCGCTGAAGCGCTGGGCTAATAGATGCCGCCACTACGTGGCTCGGATCCCGCCTTTCCTGGCCGATTGGATCCGGCTATCAGACCTTCTTCAACTTGACTTTCATTATGTACGCAATAACCACACAGACGCCTGTCACAAGAGGCGAGTGATCAAAAACAAAATTGGCACGATCAAACTCTTGCTTGTTCACAAACACCACCATGCCATGATTCACAATCATTTGAAATATTCTTCCGTCTTGCGGCCGTGGAGATCGCGGCATCGCATAGCCATAATAGATATGAATGTAGACACCAGCACCGAGACAAAGGAAAAACGCCGCTGTTACGGCAGTGATTAGCGTTCTCCTGATGATCACACTTTCTTGAAGGAGCTTTGTTAGCGACAAGCGGGATTCCTCCGATAGACTCCACCAACGGAAAACGAGGAACGGAGAACGGAAAACGTTACTCACGGTAGTTGAAAATATCCTTCGACAGATACCGCTCGGCCGAATCCGCAATCACGGTAACCACGCGTTTGCCCTGCCCCAGGCGCTTGCCGATTTCTATCGCCGCATAAACATTGGCCCCTGAACTCGATCCGGCCAGCACGCCTTCTTTGGCTGCCAGCGCCTTCACCGTCGCGAACGCCTCAGGGTCCTTCACCATGAAGACTTCGTCGGCCAGCTTTGGATCGTAGTTCTCCGGGACGAAGCTGTTGCCGATCCCTTCCACCTTGTGTTTTCCCGCGGGACCGCCGCCCAGCACCGAACCCTGCGTCTCCACGGCGATGCCCAGCGCCTTGGGATTGCGCTCCTTCACATAGCGAGTTACCCCGGTGAAGGTGCCCCCCGTGCCCACGCCGATGACCACGGCGTCGATGCGTCCCTCCATCTGCTCCCAGATCTCCGCCGCGGTGGTTTCGTAGTGGTAGTCAGGATTCGCCGGATTTGCGAACTGAGACGGCAGGAATGCATCGGGGACGTTCTTCGCCAACTCGCAACTCAAGCTGATGGCGCCCCTCATGCCATCCGCCTCGGGTGTGCGGTGCACCTCGGCGCCTAGCGCTTCCATCAGCGTCGCCTTCTCCTGCGAGAAGCCTTCCGGCAGGCAGACGATCACTCGATAACCACGCGCAATGCCGATCAGCGCCAGCCCGATGCCGGTGTTGCCGGCCGTGGCTTCGATAATCGTGCCGCCCGGCCGCAACAAGCCGTCCGCTTCGGCGCGCTTGATAAGCCCGACTGCGGCGCGGTCCTTGATGCTGCCGCCCGGGTTCAGATACTCCAGCTTGGCGAAAACCTGGGCACAGCCGGGAGGGACAATCTTGCGCAGATGCAGGAGAGGAGTAGCACCGACGAGCTCGGTGATGTCGTCGGTAACGCGGAGATGGGAAATGGCCACAGTCTTCATTCGGATGGACCAAGGTGACCGAACAGGGTAACGATGCCCGGCACCGGCGTCAACTTCCGGATGGAGTGACGGAATTAAGCCCGAAAAAGCTTACCGCAGATTGACGCAGATTGACGCGGATCAAAGGCACGGATTGGCACAGAAGAATCGATCCGCAGATATTGTTCCTCCGTAAGCATTCATTCCTCGCAAACATTGATGCCTACCAGCAAACGTTCGTCCCAAAGATCCGCGCCGATCCGTTAGCATCTGTGAAATCCGCGGCAAGCCGGAGCGAGCCCGTACGGAAGCCTTACGAGTCGAGAAAGCCGCAAACCGTCAAAGTCTGAAATAATTGACAAGCGTCGGGAGCTTGCGCATCCGTGCCGGTAACTACGCTTGCGCGCGGCGCCCAATATACGCCCAAGGTGCAACCGCCGCGCCTTTGCTGGAATGGTTTGCCGGCCTGTAATGGAGACCCAGGATTCATATGCCGCAAGAACGCGTACTGATTGTTGAAGATGAAGAAAACGAGCGAAGCGGCTTGGCCGACCTCGTCTCCGCCTGGGGCTATCGGCCGGAAACCGCGCGCGACGGCCTGGAGGGCTTGGAAAAGGTTGCCGCCTATGCGCCCACGGTCGTATTGACCGACCTCTCCATGCCGCGCATGGACGGGCTCACCTTGCTGGAGCGCTTGCAGGACCAACCTAATGGCCCGAAGGTCATCGTCATTACCGGCCAGGGCAAGATTGAATCGGCCGTAACCGCCATGAAGGCCGGGGCCTACGACTTCATCGAAAAGCCGCTCAACCCGACCCGCCTCAAGACCATCCTGCAAAACGCCATCCGGTTGGCCACTACCGAGCTGGAAAACGAAATCAATGTGCGCAAGCTGCGCGAGAGCGGCGAGCTCGGCTCGCTGGTCGGCTCTTCCAAGAAGATGCAGGAGATCTTCCACTTGCTGGAGCAGGTCGCGCCCAGCACGGCCTCGGTGCTGATCACCGGCGAAAGCGGCACGGGCAAGGAGATGGTGGCGCGCACCCTCCATGAACTCAGCCCGCGGAAAACCAAGCCGTTCGTTGCCGTCAACTGCGCCGCCATTCCGGAAACCCTGATCGAAAGCGAGATCTTCGGGCACGAAAAAGGCGCCTTCACCGGCGCGCTCGAACGCCGCACCGGATGCTTCGAGCTGGCCGAAGGCGGCACCCTCCTGCTCGACGAAATTGGCGAGATGCCCATCGGCACCCAAGCCAAGCTGCTGCGCGTCCTGGAGGACCACAAGCTTCGCCGCCTGGGCAGCAAAGTGGAAACCCCGGTGGATGTGCGCGTGCTCGCCGCCACCAACAAAATGCCGGACGAAGCGGTCGCCAAGGGCCAACTGCGCAACGATCTTTTCTATCGCCTGAACGTATTCAACATTCACATGCCCCCGCTGCGCGAACATAAGGAGGACATGAACGAACTGGTCCGCCACCTGCTCGCCGACATGAACCAAAAGCATGGCCGCAAGGTCGGCGTGGTAAGCGAGGCGGTGATGAAGGTGCTGGTGAGTTTTGACTGGCCAGGCAACGTCCGCGAGTTGCGCAACGTGCTGGAGCGTGCCGTGATCGTATGCGAGGGATCGGTGATCGAGCAGCGGCATCTGCCGCCGGGGTTCGGACAAGTGTGCTCGAAAGCTCCAATCCAGGAGGCCAATGCGGTGCGCGTCGGGGTAGGCACAACGGTCGAGGAAGCCGAGCGCATGCTCATCCTGAAGACCCTGGAATCGACCAACAATAACAAAACCCGTGCCGCGGAGATTCTGGGCATCAGCCTGAAGACGCTGCACAATAAACTGAAAGAGTACGGTCGAGAATCCGCCGCCGAAGCCACGCAGGCCTAGGCGTAGTTGATCGTTCCTCGTTCCACGTTTTCCGTTTTACTTGGCCTTCGTAACGGAAGAACGGAAAACGGCGAACGGGGAACGGAAAACGATCTCAAGACATGCACTTCGGTCTCAAATCCAAGCTGGTAATCGCCATCACCGCCATGGTGGCGGCGCTGGTCGGCGCCTTCGCCTACCTCTACATCATGCAGAGCGTGCGCTCGCGCATCAGCGAAGCCTATGTCGATTGCGATTTCGTTACCCACCAGGTCTTCAACGCGGCGCGCGAGGCCCTGGAAGCCGATCTAAACGGTACCCGCATCGACCCTGACAACCCCCGAGAAGTAAACGACGCCATCCGCGAGAGCCTGGAGACCGATCCCGGCCTGAATACGCTGCTGCAATCGATTGTCGGCTACTCGCCGATCATCTACGATGCCGCCATCGCCGATTCCTCCGGCAAAGCGCTGCTCCACACCGACTCGGAGATGATCGGCAAGCAACTGCCCGAGCGGCCGCAGTTCAGCACCGTTCGCTACGGCAAGTTCTGGAACCAGATCAAGCTGATCTATGGCAAGCCGCGCATTTACGAGATTCGCATGCCGGTCATGCGCGGCGATAAGCCCTTTGGCGACATCCGCGTCTCGCTCTCCACTACGCTGCTGAAGAACGAGCTCAAGCCGCAGTTAAACCGTTCCATCCTGTTCTCGGCGTTTTCCATCGTCGTCTCGCTGTTGCTGGCCGCGGGACTATCGAACCTCGCGCTGCGGCCGCTGGAAGCCATAGGCCGCCGCCTTGATCGCTTGAGCGCGGGCGAAGTCGAGCCCGCCGCGCCCGCCCGCCCGCGGCGCGACGAGTATGGCGTGGTCACCACCAAGATCGACCGCCTGGGCCGCCAGATGCGCGACGTCAGAGAGGTCTTCTCCGCCCTGAAGGAAAACCTCGATCAGCTCATGGCAAACCTGCAGGAAGGCCTGCTGCTGTTCACCCGCGACTCCCGGGCGGTGCTGGTTTCCGCCTCGGCGGAACAGTTCGTCGGCCGGCCTCGCGCTTCCATCCTCGGCTCGCGCGCGGAGGAAATCTTCAGCGACGAGACCCCCCTCAGCCGCGCCGTGCTCGATGCCTTCGAGCACCACCGGTCGATCGATACCTACGAAGCGGAAACCGCCACCGGACGCCGGGTGCAGATCTCCCTCGATTTCATCGAAGAGCACGGCGAGCGCATCGGCGCCCTGCTCACCCTGCGCGATGCCGAGTCGGTGCGCCGCATCGAAGACGAAATTGAGCTCTCGCGGCGGCTGGCCGCCATCGGGCGCCTCACTTCGGGCGTGGCTCACGAAGTCAAGAACCCGATCAACGCCATCGTCGTTCACCTGGAAGTCTTGCGCGAGAAGCTCAGCCAACTCGATCCCGATACGCGCCGCCGCATGGACATCATCGGCAGCGAGATCCAGCGCCTGGATCGGGTGGTACAAACCCTGGTCGATTTCACTCGTCCGGTGGAGCTCAAGTTTGTCGACGTCGATCTGCGCAGCTTACTCGAGGAAACGGCTCTGCTTGCCGAGCCGGCTGCTCAGACGCAGCGCGTTGCCATCGAGCGCCACCTCGCCGAGGCGCCCCTGATGGCCCGCATCGATGCGGACCTGGCCAAGCAGGCGCTGCTCAACGTCGTGCTCAACGGCGTGCAGGCCATGCCCGAGGGCGGCACGCTCACCCTGCGCGCCTTCCGGCAGGACGGCAGCGCGCAGATCGAAATCAGCGATCAGGGCGAGGGTATCCCGCCCGAGATCCACGACAAAGTGTTCAATCTCTACTTCACCACTAAGCAGCAAGGCAGCGGCATCGGGCTGGCCATGACCTATCGCGTGGTACAACTGCACCATGGCTCGGTGGAGTTCGACTCCCGCCCAGGCCTGGGCACAACCTTCCGCCTGCGCTTCCCTCTGCTCGAAACCCGGCAGGAATCAGTGCGGGAGGCTACCGTGCGGACCTGAGCAGAGGCAGATCTTGAAAACATCTGCCACAGAGGCACAGAGGAAGAGGTAGAAAATGAAAAGAGAACAACGGCACCGGAGCGGGTGACGAATAGAAAAGAAGTTTATCTCTGTGCCTCTGTGGCAAACGACCTGTGTACCGGTTGCGAGAACCCGGCGGAGGATATATTAAGAGGATATATTAATAGGTCTGATTCCATGCGCCTTCGTCTAACAGGGTTCGTTCTGCTGCTCGCCATGCTGACGGCGCTCTCGGGCTGCAAGAAAAAGGAAAAGAGCGTGCCGCCGCCGCAGGCTCAGGCGCCCACCCTGCCCTTGCCGCAGATTGAGCTGCCGCCGGCGCCATCCCCGCTACCACCGGCCGAGGCACAACCTCAACCACAACCGGAAATCAACCAGACGCCGTCCACTGCGGCCAAGCATCCCAAGAAGAAGAGCAAGCCAAAAGCCAACGTCGCCAAGACACCCCCGCCCGCGGACAAGACCCCTCCGCCCGCGGAGAAGAAACCGTCTACGGTGGTGAAGGAAGGGGGAACCGGTACAAGCGGCAACGAACAGCTTTCCGCCAGTTTGCCGGCGGCGGCCGAAGAACATAAGCGGCAATCCACTCAGCAGTTACAGCAGGCCACCGAGGGCAACCTGCGCGCCCTGAACCGCACCCTTTCGGACGATGAACAGGCTATGGTGCAGCAGATCCGCGCCTACCTGCAGCAGTCGCACAACGCCGAGGCTGACGGCGACGTGCAGCGCGCGTATAATCTGGCGCTGAAAGCCAACCTGCTCTCAAAAGATCTGATCAAGCGCTGACCGCATAGAGCGAGGTGCTGTCCGGGCGTCACGAAAGACGAGGATCCCTGTCACTTATTTTCGTGCGCAGATGCACCGCTCCTTGTGCTGTGGAAAACTCTGTGGATTCCTTTTGGCTAGGATTTACAAGACCGCGAAAATCAGCTACTTACCAGCTTTGCCGCAAACCTGATGCAAAACGACAAGTTGTCTATCGTCAATAGGTTACATCGAAGGCCTTGAAGTGCTAAATAGCTTCGCCAATACACTGGAATGAAGCGTGCAGAAAATGTAGTTTTGCACACATAGGCTATGTCGGAAGGTAACCTCGTTGAGCACGTAGCAATCTGCAACGGAAAACACCGTCGGAATCTGTTCTCCCGGAACGATCACTTGAGGTACGTCCGGAGAACATCAATCAGCTCTTCAGCGGCTACCACGTGCTGGGAGTCGGGCTTCTGGGTGGGGTCGAGCACGTGCTCGCGGATGTGGCCTTCCAAGACCTCGACGATGAGGCTGTTCATCGCGCCGCGTGCAGCCGTGATCAACTGAAGCACATCGGAGCAATCCTGCTCCCCGGTAAGGGCGCGCTCCACGGCCTCGACTTGTCCCCGGATGCGCCGTACCCGCCAGATCAGCTTCTCTTTGTCGTTCAGGGTGTGGGTCATGCAAAACAGTGTATACCCCTACGGCTACCCCATCCAGCGATTCAGATGGAAACCTGCAGGTTGGCCTAATTAAAACCGTTTTCAATACATATTTTCACTTGACATAGGTATACCAGCACGGGTATAGTACTTTTGGCGTCGGTTATCGACGCCGATTTACGCACGGTTCCTCGGTAGGCGAGGCTCCTGCGCGACACACAGGCCACTGCCCGACGACTTCGAAAGAAGTTTGCTTGAGCGGTATAACAGGAACTCCCGGATTAAGGGTTTTCCTAACGTGGCTGAGGTCTTCGGACCTCTTACGGTGCGCGGTGCTGAAGCTTGGACGAGTGGGGAAGAGTTAGCTGATCAGCGGGGCTGTTCCATGCAGCTTCCGCAAGTTTTCTGCTGGATTTTCCTCGCTGGTATTTCCGTCCATTCTTTTCACCTCAAGCACACAAGGATGTATGAGCGACATTGTCGAACAAGACGACCAGCCTCCGAGTAGCGGCGGCCGTGACCCCAATCGCGTGCCGATTTGGCGCGAAATTGGGCTGAATCCGGTGTAGAAGAAACTGCGTGACCCGATAGTCCTTCCCGCCTATCGCCTCACCTCAGCTTCTTCTGACTAACAACTGAAGAACGCAGAGGTTCGAGGCTCGTGCTTGGCACGATCTCCTTCCTCCCGACGCTCTGAACTATGCTCCCGCGGTATGACTGTGCCCGCGCGTGCGATCCGCGCTACGCGCGCTCTCGCCGCGGAGGTGCTTCGTCTCGTGTACCGACAGGGACGCCACCCAGGGGAATGGAGGTAACTGATGCAAGCGGAAGTGATTGCCAGCTCTACGGCAGAGATCGACGCGCCCACGGAAGCGACCCTGGTTCGCGGCAGAGTGGTGCATTCCAAGTGGGCGCGTAATGTGCTGACGTTCCTGATGGTCTTCGGCCCCGGCCTCATCGTGATGGTAGCGGACAACGATGCGGGCGCGGTGTCCACCTACGTCCAGGCGGGGGCACAGTACGGGACAAAGTTGCTTTGGTTGCTACTACTGCTTTTGCCGACGTGTTACTTCATTCAGGAAATGGTAATTCGTTTGGGGATCGCGACCGGCAAGGGCCACGCGGCCATGATCTACCAGCGTTTCGGCAAGTGGTGGGGGATGTTCTCGCTGTTCGATCTGGAAGCGGTTAATTTCCTGACGCTGGTAACCGAATTTGCCGCCATCGCTCTGGCCGTCAGCCACATGGGGATCTCGCCTTATCTTGGCGTTCCGGTTGCGGCGGTTGGACTGATTCTGATGGTGCTGACCGGGAGCTATCTTCGCTGGGAGCGCATCACGGTCTTCCTCTGTCTTCTTGACATGGCGTGGTTGGTCATCGCATGTCGTCTTCGTCCCGGCTTCGGCGGGATTGTGCACGACACGCTAGTGCCCGGCATTCCCGTGGGCGGCATCACCTCCAACCTGATGTTTCTGGTGATCGCCATCGTCGGAACCACGATCGCACCGTGGCAACTGTTCTTCCAGCAGAGCTGCATCGCCGACAAGCGCCTGCGCTTCTCGGATATGAAGTGGGCGAGGCTGGATACCTTCATGGGCGCGGTCTTCACCATCGTTGTGGCGGGTTGCATGATGCTCGCCGGCAATGCGGCGCTGGTGCATGGGGTCAACTTTGCCGATCCGGCACAAATGGCCAACGCTATGCGCCCATTTGCCGGCGAGGCCATCCGCGTTGGAATTCTGCTGCTGATGATCAACGCCGCCGTCCTGGGAACGACCGCGATTTCGCTTTCGAGCGCTTGGGCCTACGGCGAGGTCAAGGGCTGGCCGCATAGTTTGCAGAAGCCGGTTCGCGAGGCGAAGGGCTTCTACGGGACTTACGTGGTTTGCACGGCAGCGGCTGCGGCCATTGTGCTGATCCCGCGCGCACCGTTGCAGTTGATCATTCTCGGCGTGCAGGTGCTGGCCGGGATCGTGCTGCCCTCGGCCATTATCTTTCTGCAGTTATTGCTGAACGACAAAGAATTACTGGGCGAGAAGTACGTCAACAAACCGTGGAACAACGTGGTGAACTGGACCATCATCATCGTCCTGTTCATTCTCTCCCTCATCCTGGCGGCCCAGGTGGTCGCTCCGAACCTGTTTCCGACAGCCTGAGATTTTGAGGAGGATACGAACATGCATTTCATGTCAGCAACCATGGATATCGATCTGAACCAGATTCCGGAGAACCGCTACGTGGTGGTGCATCCGCTGGATGACCAGCCGGAAGAGAAGGTCGACACTTCGGCCCTCGGGCCGATGGCGATGACCACCAGCGTGAAGGTTTCACTGATGGCGCTGCGCGGTTACCTGGTCCTGATGGTTCTGCTCGTCTTCTATCACGTCGGGGACTTGGCGGGATTCTTTGGCAAGCACTAAGCAATCAGATTCTTCTCTCCTGGTTGTGCTTGGGCGAGTTTCGCATGCGGGATATCTGTCCCGGTCGGCGCCCTAGCCGCGAGGACGTGAGTTGGCCCCTGAATGGCAATCAGTTGTATGTGAACTATAGTTAACATAGTATACCTACATACGCATCATATTAGGTATTCACCACGATATCACGAGCGGCGGTGATGGGAGTCACAGACCGGGGTCACGAAGACACAGATAATCCAGACATCTTGAATATGATTATCATTTTCATACAGAGAAATTCATAAGGAAGTGCCGGACGTCCTCATGGGATCCATTTTCATTCGCGGTGTTTGCTGGCTTTTAACCGTTCTGCTCATGCTTCTAGCGGGCGCAGCCTCATCCCTGCAGGCTCAATCGGCAACTTCGGTGCCCACTTCGGAGCTGCCGGGGCAGGCGCTGCGCGGTGCGGCTGACGCCGACGCGGATCCGCCAACTCCCGCGCCCGAGGGCGGCCCCGAGAGCATCTTTCCGCATTTTAAGGACGGCCCGTTCTGGCTGTCCGGCCAGATCAACTTCATCTCCCAGGCGCATCCGCCGTTTGACGCCAAGTACACCGGCGCCAACAGCCTTCTCCCCGTCTATGAGAAGGCCACCTCGCGTGTCATGACGCTGTTTACCGGGGTGCGCTTCAACCATTCGACCGAGGTCCTGTTTGACCTGGAAGAGACTGGCGGCCAGGGACTGAGCACGGCCCTCGGCCTGGCGGGTTTTTCCAATCTGGATGCGGTGCGCAATCCCAGCTTGGGCCCGAGGCCCTACGTCGCTCGCCTGATGTTCCACCAGATCATCGGCCTGAGTAAGGAAAAGGTGGAGAACCAGCGCGGTCCGCTCTCGCTGTTCAACCAACTGCCGGCGCGTCGGCTGGAGATCCGTGCCGGCAAGTTCACCATGCCTGACTTTTTTGACGTGAACTCGGTTGGCAGCGACAGCCATCTGCAATTCATGAACTGGGCCATCGATCAAAACGGCGCCTACGATTATGCCGCCGACACGCGCGGCTACACCTGGGGCGCCATTGCCGAATACCAGGACCGGAATTGGGCCTTGCGCTTCAGCGAGGCCTTGATGCCGACGGTCGCCAATGGCATCGACATGCAATGGAACCTGCGGCGGGCTCATGCCGAGAATTTCGAGCTGGAGATCCGGCGCGGACTGTTGCCGAAAAGGGCCGGCACGATCCGCCTGCTCAGCTTTCAGAACTACGCCAACATGGGCCGCTACCGAGACGCCATCAACCGCTACCTGGCCCACGTCGATCGGGCACCGGACATCACTGCTCACCCATTGCAGACGACCCGGAAATACGGCTTCGGCGTCAACCTGGAGCAGTCGCTCACGCCAACGGTGAAGCTATTTGGCCGTTTCGGCTGGAACAACGGCAAAACCGAATCGTACGTGTACACGGAAGTTGATCAAGAGGCGTCGGTTGGGGTGGGCTTTGACGGCACAATATGGGGCCGCAGGAAGGACCGGGCCGGCATCGCATTCGCCTCGAACGCGATCTCAGGCGACCATCAGCGGTACCTTGCGCTGGGCGGCTTGGGTTTCATTATCGGCGATGGCGCGCTCAACTACGGACGCGAACAGATTCTCGAAAGCTACTACACGGTTCACCTGTGGAGGGGAATCTATGTGTCGCCCGATGTGCAATACGTGACCAATCCCGGCTACAACCGGGATCGTGGGCCGGTGATTATCCCCGGCTTCCGGCTCCACATCGAGCTGTAGTTGTATCTTGTGCGGCTCGCCTGGTTGTTGGAACCGTGCTAAGCGTCCTCTTCTGCTTTCCACACCCTGCCGCTCAGCGCCCACGCGATCATGGGAAGAAACATCAGCGCCCCGCCTACGGCGGCCACGCTGCGTGCGCTAACTCCGTGGTCGATGGCGGCGCCGCTGAGGTACGCTGCCGCGGCAATGCTCGCCATGCACAGTCCGAATTCGGTGGAAAAGACGCGGCCGCGGAACTCGTCATGAGTGCGCAGTTGCAGCAGGGTGGTCGAGTGCACCCAAACGCTGGAGCCGCCCATGTGCGCGAGTATCACCGCGATGCAGGCGATGGCAAGCGTCGGCGAGATGGAAAGTGCCAGGTAGCCGAGGCCGCCCATCAGATAGCCGATGAGGATAATACGGCGCAACCGCCGTTCGTCCTGGTGCACCCAGCCTGCGGAGAGCAAGGGCCCGAGCAGAGCGCCGACGCCCCGTGCCGTCATCAGCAGGCTCATCCCGAGCATGGTGCGCCGCCCCTGGCTGACCGCGATCGAGGTGAGCGGAAACACCCTTTCCGCCATGATCGGAAACACCACCCAGGAGACGCCGAGGATGCCAAGACCCGTCTTGGCAAACACGGTGACGAAGCGGCGGGCGTCCTGCGCGATGTAGCGCGCGCCGTCGATCACCGGCTCGAAGTCAACCAGATCGCGCGGGCGCAATGGGGTGCTGTTTTTAAGATGAGGTTCCTCAAATTTCATGCGCGCGATGAGCAGCGCCGAAGCCAGGAACGACAGCGCGTTAAGGAGAAATACGGCGTTGCGCCCGAGCAGCAGGCCAACCAGTCCGCCCAGCGCCGCACCGATGGCCAGGTTAAAGGACCAGGTCGTGGAGGCGAGCGTGTTGGCGGTGGTGAGCTGGTCGCGGGGCGTGATGTTGGGGATCACCGAGCTGCGCGCCGGCTCGAAGAACGCAGCCATCAGCGTTTCCAGCAGCAGCAGCGGATAGACCAGCCAGACCATGCTGCGCGAGCGCACCAGCAGCATGGAAAAAACGATGACCACCCGCGCCAGGTCGGCGGCAATCATCACCTGCTTGCGGCTGATGCGGTCGTTTACCACTCCGGCGGTGGGTCCGATGAAGGTTTGCGGAAGCACCTGCAACACCAGCGCCAATGCCACCGAGCCGGCCCTGCCCGTCAGATCGATCAGCAGGCTGTAAATGGCGATGGAGTAGAACCAGTCGCCGATCTCGCTGATGACTTGCGCAATCCACAGGCGGCGATAGTTCGGGTTGCCGCGCACCAGCCGCCAGTACTCGGCGGTCACAAAGAAGGAATTCGGCTCCATCGGCTACCGCACCGTCGAGGCAATGCCTTTGCCCGGAATACCCGTGTCGGCGTCGCCCAGAGCGAAAAGCCTATCGGAAGCAGCCCCCTCGTCAAAGCCAAGGAAGACCGGTTCGGGCTGTAACTGGATTCCGAACTGCTCGAGCACCGCGCGTTGGATCTGGTCTTTCAGGGCGATCACGTCAGCGGCGCGGGCTCCGCCACGGTTGACGATGGCCAGCGCGTGTTTGCTGGAGATGCCGGCCAGTCCGCAGGTAAAGCCCTTTGGAAACCCAGCTTGCTCGACCAGCCAAGCCGCCGGAACTTTGTGTTGCGATGTCAGCCCCGGATAGCTCGGCACGATGATACCCCGGGCCGCGGCGCGGCCGTGTAACTCGGCGAAATCGTTGTCGTGCAGCACAGGATTCTTGAAGAACGATCCGGCACTGCAGGAATTGATCATGTCATCATCGTTGGCCGGCTGCCCTCTGCGTTCTTGCTCTGCGTCCTCGGCGCAGGACTCTGCGTCCTCTGCGGTAAAGTTCTTCAGCAGCATGCCCTTGGAGCGGCGAATGGCGAGCACCGCCTCGCGCGTTTCGGTAAGGGTTGGGGTGCGACCGCCGAAGTGTTCTTTCAGGTCGCGATACGAGATGTTTGGCATGCCGCCGGGCCGCAGTTCAAAGGTCACCCGGGTGATAATGAATCGCCCGCGAGCCGTGGTGTTGAACAAGCTGGTGCGGTAGGCAAATTCGCATTCCGCATTACTGAAGATGCGCAACTCACAGCTGGTGGTGTCGATCGCTTCCACCTGGACGATCGTCGCGGAAACTTCCTGTCCATAGGCGCCGACGTTCTGCACCGGGGTTGCGCCGACACTTCCCGGAATGCCGCTCATGCACTCCAGGCCGGCGAGGCCCAGTTGGACGGAATAGGCCACCAGTCGGTCCCAGTCCTCGCCCGCGCCCGCCGTCAGCCTGTTGCCGCGCTGCTCGACACCGCGCATTGCCGCCTTGATCACAAGTCCAGGGAAGCCCTCATCGGCGACCAGCACATTGCTTCCTCCGCCGAGGACGAAAATCGGCGCATCGTGCTCACGGGCGAACGCGATGGCTTCGCGCAGGTCATCCGCATTAGCCGCTTCCGCAAAGTAGCGCGCCGGGCCGCCGATGCCGAACGTGGTCAACGGGGCGAGGGAAACTTGTTCCTGGATCAACACTGAGGTCGAGTGTAGCAGGCAAGGGCAGACCTTTCACCGCAGGAGAAAGGCTTACCGCGGATTGAACGGATTGAAACGGATCGACACGGATGTCCCAAGGGAAATCCGTGTGCATCCGTGTACGATCCGTGTAATCCGCGGTAAATCTTACTTTGAAGCCATGAAGGCCTTCACAGCGATCGCGGTCGGCTGCACCCCGGCGGGAATGGCGGCATACAGCGCCGCCTGCGAGGTCTGCTGGCCGTAGCGGCGCGCGGTGGTGCGCACTACCGCGACGTCGCCGGACTCGCTGTCCAAGGCAAACAGGAATACCTGATTCGCGGAAAGCGCCAGCGCGTCGGGCTTGTTGCCCACGAGCACGGTGGTGATCAGCTTGCCGTCGTCGATGCTGAAGATCGAAATCGAGTTCGAGCCGAAGCTGCTGATGTAGAGCGTGGAGTTATCTGCGCTTACCAACCCGCGTACCGGATGTTCACCGATCACGTAGCTGCCGCTGACCTCATTGGTCGTGGTTTCCACCACGGAAACCGTCTGGGAATCGAAGTTGGAGACGAACAACTCGCCGCCATCGGGCTTCATGGCGAGATTCGTCGGAGTCTTGCCCACATCGAGCAGCGCGATCACCCGTACAAGTTTCAGATCGATGGCGGCAATCTGGGCCGAGCCGGTGCAGGCGACGAAAGCCTTGCTATTATCCGGCAGGATGGCGATATCTTCCGGCTGCTTGCAGGAAGGGACGGTCGCACGGACGGCAAGCTTGTCGGCGTCGATCAGGGAGACCGTGTCATCGGCTCGGTTGGAGACCACCACGGTTTTTCCGTCCGGCGAGACGCGTGCCAGACCGGGCGCGTTCCCTACACGGATATTGGTGATGACCTTTCGCGCCTCCAGATCGAGCACCGAAACATTGGCCGAACCCGAGTTGGCCACGTAGCCGCGCCTGCCATCCCGCGAGACGCTGATGAAATAGGGCGCGCGATGCACGCCGACGGTTGCCACCACCGCGTTGCGCTCGGCGTCAAGGAAGGTGATGTTGTTGGATTCGGTGTTGACGACGTAGATTTCGCTCTTCGCCGGGTTCGCGGCCACGCCGGTGGGGCTGTGGCCCACCGCCACGGTTTTCGCGGGCTGAAGCCGGGTGATATCGACCACGGTGACCGTGTCGCTCTGGCGGTTGGTCACATAGGCGTATTCGCGGTACTTGCTGTCGGCTTGACGGCCCCGGTTACAGGCGGCGAGACAGGCGAGTGCCAACACGGCGAAGAGTTTGATCGGTCGCAAGTTCACTGGTTTGCAACGAAGCCCGGGGGCTCTTCCCTTTCCGCACCTTTGCCGGGTGGCGTGCGCTGCATGACAACCAGCTGGATTGGCCCTCGGAAGAGGACAGTGTATCAGCATGGCGCTGCGAGTAATCAAATCGGCGGTCAGCCATCAGCCGTCAACCGTCAGGAAAACCAGCTCCATAGTTCCAGTTCCACTGTGCTCAGCCCTTGGCCGGGCACAGATACAATCCGCCCTGAGAGGCTGGTGATACCCCGTGTTCCGGCAATGCGCTCGGGTGTTCCTGATGGCTGACGGCTGATGGCTGATGGCTGATGCTGTTAACTTAAGAGGCAACTGGAGTAGCTGAAAGCGGCGGGCATCCGCGCAAAAGCTGGTACAATCCGCGCAAGCTTTGAACGCCGAGTATCGGAGGCGCAGATGGAATCCTACGTTCTGTTCGTTCCAATCGTCATCGTCATTCTGTACTTGGTGAATTCGATCAAGATCCTGCGCGAGTATGAGCGCGGCGTGATCTTCCGGCTCGGACGCGTGCTGCCGTTGCCCAAGGGGCCGGGCGTGATCCTGGTGTTTGCCCCGGTGGACACCATCAACCGCATCTCCCTGCGCCAGGAGGCGCTGGAGGTTCCGCCCCAGGACATCATTACCCGCGACAACGTGACCCTGAAAGTCAACGCGGTCATCTTTCTGCGCGTGGTGGATCCGCTCAAGGCCGTGGTCGAGGTTTCCAACTTTCTTTACCAGACATCGCAATTTGCCCAGACCACGCTGCGTTCCGTGCTGGGCGAGGTGGAATTGGACGAGTTGCTCTCGCATCGGGAAAGTGTCAATGTGCGCTTGCAGAGCATCCTTGACCAGCACACCGCGCCCTGGGGGGTAAAGGTTACGGCGGTCGAGGTCAAGCAGGTCGATCTTCCCGAGTCGATGCTGCGCGCCATTGCGAAACAGGCCGAAGCCGAACGCGAAAAGCGCGCCAAGATCATCCACGCCGAAGGCGAATTCTCCGCGGCGCAGCGGCTGGTGGATGCGGCGCACCTGCTGGCCGGCGAGCCGGTCAGCATTCAATTGCGGTATCTGCAGACACTCACAGAGATCGGGGTGGAGAAGAACACGACCATCGTCTTCCCCCTGCCGTTGGACATCCTGTCCGGCCTGCAAAGCGTGCTGGATCAGATGAAGGCGAGGACCAACGCACCGGCAACGACTGCGCCGGAAATTCAGGCCAAGTAAGGACAAGCCACCATGGACGGGCAAGGAGAGACGGAGATCACGCTGGGCACAGGTAAGTTGCTAGGCTTGTTTATTGGACTGGTAGTGTTGTGCGCCGCCTTTTTCGGCATCGGCTTCTCGCTGGGAAAGAGCTCGATTTCGGCCACGGCCGCGAATCTGATCCCGGACGCGGCGAGTTCGACCACCTCCAAGTCTTCGGCAAGTTCCGGCACCGTAACGCCAGAGCCGGCCGCGCCGCTCGCTGATACCGCTGCCAATGCCCCGGAAACACAGTCGCAGCCCACGGTGGAGCCGGTGGCGGCCACCACGTCTCAGCCTGCCGCATCCCCGGTGACGCCTGCACCTCTACCTACAGCCCCGCCTGTCAACCCGCCCAGCCGAACTGCTCCTGAAATGACACATCCTGCCAGCGCTGCAAATGCGGCGGCTGGGGGCTACATCGTACAGGTGGCAGCGGTCACGAAACCGCAGGACGCCGAAGCGCTGGTGGCCGCGCTAAAGCGCAAGCAGTACGCCGCCTTCCTGACCCTTAATCCACTAGACAACTTCTACCACGTGCAGATCGGCCCCTTTGCCGATTCCAAGCAGGCCGACGCGCTCAAAGCGCGGCTGGTCAGCGATGGCTACAGCCCTATCGTGAAACGATAAGACATTTCGTAATTGGGTGATTTGTAATTTGGTAATTTGCCCCAGGGCAGAGCTTGGTGGTCTGCACCACTATGTTCCGCCAACCGCATTTGGCCCGTCACAATGTTGACGCGCTCCAGCATTGTACTTGGTCTGGCGAAGGTCGGCGCGGAAGCCGTCTTGAAGCAGGCAACAAAGAGGAAGTGAGCGGGGGCCGGATTCTTCGCAGAGCAGCAAAGAAAAGGGGTGCGGAACCATGCATCATTCCGCGCCCCTTGTGCTTACTTATGGAGAGGGTGAGAACGTAATCGCGTTCGTCTTGAGCGTTTCCGCTCAGCAACGTTCTGTTCCTGCCAAACATCAAAAAAGATCTTCAGAACGTCTTTCCCCGGCGAAGTGTAGAAAATTTCCAGCGTGCGCCGTACCCCTGTGAGCAAGTCACCCCAACTTCGGATATCAAAGTCAGGATCACCCTGGACTGCGGGCGGTCTGCTCTGTATCGCGGGCTGTGGCTGCTGGTGCTGCTGTAGCCGGTAGGCCCCGCAGTTCACGTTTGCACGAGGCTCAATGTAGTAATACGCCATATCGTCTCACCCCCTTTCTGCGTTAAATCTCATCCAGCTTGCACCATTTGGACACAACATAACCCAGAAAGCAATAACCTCGACGGTTCTGGTGGGTGGCCCACCCTTTCGCCCGATTTTGGCGAAGGGTGGGCTTGGAACTAATTGCTGTGATATACGCTCGGTCGTGCCTCCGGCACTTTCGTCTTTGGGGACGCGGTCCCAGGACTTCGTCCTGGGCTATTTTCGTTCGGCGCCTCCGGCGCGTTTGCCATGTCGATTGCAAACCTGTCGATTCCGAACATGATCAGCGTCATCAGCGTGAATCAGCGGCAAAATTGCTCTCGATCACCCCGTTCCGGATGGCCTACATAACCTCTGCGCCCTCTGCGCAACCCTCCGCGTCCTCTGCGGTGAAGGTCTCCCCGAGGCACCCGCACGAATTACAAAATTACCAATTCCATCAGGGCACCAGCACGATCTTGCCCTGAGCGCCGGGCTTCATCACGTCTTCGTGGGCCTGGGCGGCTTGGGCCAGCGGCAACTCCTTGCCTATGACCGGCCGCAGGGTTCCGTTTTCCAACCCAGCCGAAAGCGCCGCATGAATGCTGGCCATCTCTTGCGGCGAGGCGTTAAACAGGACCATGCCGAGGATCGCGCCGTCGCGGCCCATGGCGTCGCGCGGATTGATCTCGACCGGTCCGCGGCTGCCGATCACCACCACCCGTCCTTTTGGCGCCAACACAGTCAGGTCCTTGCCAAGATTCTTGTTGGCGAGCATCTCGAGGATGACGTTTACGCCGTGGCCATCGGTCTGCGCCATCAGCTCGTCGAGGTAACCGGGGTTGCCGTGGTCCAGCATGTGATGCGCGCCTTCCTTCAGCGCCAGGGCGCGTCCTTCCGGCGTGCCGCCCGTGCCGAACACGGTTAGCCCCGCGGCCCGCGCCAGTTGTAGGGCGGCGATTCCGACCCCGCCCGTGGCGCCATGGACCAGCATGGTTTCTCCTGGCTTGGCATTCGCCACCTGGAACAGGGCGCGGTATGCGGTCGCGTATGGGATACCGATGGCGGCGCCCTGCGCGAAGCTGACCCGCTCGGGCAGGCGGTGGACCTGACGTTCCATCGAGACCGCCAGTTCGGCATAGGTGCCGCTGGTCGATCCCGCCAGGTAGACGCGGTCTCCGGGCTTGAAGCTACTCACGCCTTCGCCCACGGATTCCACCACGCCGCCGGCATCGCTTCCAGGAGTGTAGGGAAGCTGCGGCTTCATGCCATATCCGCCCGAGCGAATGTAGGTCTCCACCGGGTTCACGCCCGCCGCGCGGACGCGCGCCAGAACCTCGCCGGGACCGGGCTTGGGATCGGAAACCTCATCCAGGCGGAGAACCTCCGGGCCGCCAAACTGGTGAACTCGAATCGCTTTCATTCGACTCTCCATTGCGCCGGCCCAACCAGCGTGAACGCCGGCTGGGAATCATGAGCGCGCCGCGATTATAGATGCATGTGAAAAGAGCTTGAGGTGAATTCTTGGCCGCGTTGCAAAGGCACTGCTATTGGCTCTTGGCTTTCAGCTTTCATTGGTTGAGCCAATAGCCAATAGCCAAAAGCGCCTCTTACGGGAGGGATGGGGTTCGCCACTCATGCCAAGAGCTAGTGCGACACCGCGGCGAACAGATCCGAATTCAGAAACGACTCGAATTTCGTATCGTCGGTGCTGAAATGGAGCCTCAACTGGCCGCTGTCGGAGTCAACGGTTACGTTTTCCAGCGCGGCCTTCTCGACGGCGCTCGCGGTCATCTTGCGATAGACCATGCCGGCTTTCAGCAGGGAAGAAAGCGTGGCCGCGGTCATCTCATCCGAGGTGACGACGTTCAGGTTGAAGGCAACGCCATGGGTGAAATCCATGGCATAGCGCGAACCGAGCAAGCGCTTTTTGACGATGTCGTAGTCGGCCAGTTTCGAGGCATCGCCCATGGCCGAGCGCAGAATGTTTTGTGTGCCTTTCTGGTCGAGCACGCTCCAGACCGCGCCGTCATCGGCCGAGTTGATCAGGTCGGCCATCTGCGAGTTGGAGTTCAGGCTGGACGCCTCGCCGTCGCGCGCGTCCAAAGCGCTCTTGACCGCGCTTTGCTCGCCAAACAGCATGGTGTAGTCGTCGAGGAAGACGCTGTCCATGGCGCCGGACATGGGATAGAGCAGCGAGGTGCGGTACTTGGTGCCCGAGATTTTGTTGGCCTTCAGCCGGGCCAGGATCTTCTTGCGCGGGAACTGCCCTTCCGCGATGCCGATGATCTGCACTCCCTTATCGACGCGGAACGAGGCGAAGGTAAGGGTTTCGACGTCCCGATCGGGCTTAATTCCGAATGCGTCCAGCGCGGTCTCGAACTGCTTAAGCTGCTCGGGGAGCACGCGTTTCTTTAGATCCAGGGCCGTAGGGGATGCCTTCAGCGCGCGGTAATCCACCGAGATGATCTGCTGAACGCCGCTGGGGATCGCGGTGCGGGCCGACGTGCCGAGCGCTGCCGCCCAGCTCAATGCGCCAATCAGCAGCAGGGCTGCGAGTAATGCAAAGCGCTTCATGGTTCCTCTTTCCAGAACTCTCCTATTACAGGATGTGAGCGCCCTGGTTTTGGTTGGAACTTCTATTTACCTTCCGATTGTAACCGAACTCTGGATTAGAACTGATGCTAAACGCCCTGAGATCCAAACCCGAATAATCCTAAAAAGATTCGGCTCAGATCGCCGGAAGCCCCGCGGAGCGGAGACGTTGGCGGACATCCTCGGCGAAGTGGTCATCCCGGAGGACTTCGAGATTAATGCGCACGTTGGCCAAAGCTCCGGTGATCGCCGCTTCGGCGAGCGCCTTGGCCGTGACCAGGTCGGAAGCCATATTGGGGTTGGTGATGGGAGCAAGTTCCTCGGCGAGCGCGCGCACCTGCGCGGCGCGTTCGGCCACCCCGAGGGGAACCAGCGCTGCGCTGCGTAGCGCGTCTTTGGTTAGCGCCTGCGCTGGACCCGGCGCGGCTTGGCTCAGCGGTTGGCTCGCATCGGGGCTGGCCTTCGCCGCCTTGTACGCCTTTATCACCGCCTGAAAGGCCTCAGCGTCGGCGTCAATCGCCGCCTTCAACTCTTCACGGAGGCCGTCCAGGCGGAGCACGGCAGCGGCAAGCTGTTGCTCGTGTTGCAGATAGGCTTTCTTGCCGCGCGACATGCCCGCCACCATCCGCGCCAGGCCCGCCGCCATAGCGGCGGCGGCGGCGGCGGCGCTTCCACCGCCGGGGGCTGGGGTGGGAGCTGCAAGTTGCTCGACAAACGGCTCGATGCCAGCGCGCAGCCCGCCAGCTGACACCTTTCCACCCATGACAGCCGCCAGGCGATTTTCGAGGATGAGTGAAGAGTTGAAGTTCTCAACTTGCAGGAACCATTCCGCGGCGTCTTCCAGCGCCTTCTTCGGGATCAGACCGACGATCTCGCTGCTCAGAGGCATTACCCCGTAGCGCGCCGCTTCGCGCTGGACGAACTCGAAGACCCGGGCAATGGGCGTCTGCTCGAAATCGGTGAGGTTCATCGAGACCTGGGCCAAGCCGCGGACCAGCACACCCATGCCCTTTACGTAACGCAAACCGCCGCTGGAGAAGCGCACTGCCTTGGCGATCTTCTTCGCCACTTCAACATCGCCCGTGTTCAGGTAGACGTTGTAGGCGATCAGGAATTTTCGCGCGCCGATGACCACCGCTCCGGCCGTGGGATGGACCTTGGCTTCGCCGAAATCAGGCTTGCGCTCGGGGTTGGTCGCGATCTCATCACGGAGGCCTTCGAACTGGCCGCGCCGTATGTTTTCCAGGTTCTGGCGCTCCGGCCGAGTCGCAGCGGATTCATAGAGATAAACCGGAATCTGGTATCGGCGCGCCACTTGCTCCCCGAGTTGCCGCGCCATCTGCACGCAGTCTTCGAGCGTGGCGCCCTCGATGGGGATGAACGGCACCACGTCGGTCGCGCCCAGCCGCGGATGCGCACCTCGATGCTGAGTCAGGTCGATCAGTTCGGCAGCCTTGCCGATGCCGCGCAGCATGGCGTCCATCAACGGCTCGCGGTCGCCCACCAGGGTGATGACGCAGCGGTTGTGATCGGGGTCCATCTCGCGGTCGAGCAAATACACGCCGGCAACATTCATCGCCGAGAGGATGGCGTCAACTTTGGCCTTGTCCCGGCCTTCGGAGAAGTTGGGAACACATTCGATCAGTGCCATGTGCTTTTCTGGTGATCTGAGTGAAGCCTACCTTGTCATCGCGTCGATCTAGGTATGCACTCCATAGTTGTAGGCATCCGCCGCCAGTTCGTCCTCGGTCAGGACTGGCAGTTCCATCCAGCCTTCCAGCGGCAGGGCATCGACCGGCAGGCGTTCGCGCCACAGGCTGAAGCGCAGGCGGAGGATGCCCCCCAGTTCCGCGTTCAACAGCGAGAACGGCAAACGAAATAGGAAGTCCTTGCGCAGGCAGGTTTCGATCTCAGGCGGGCAGGGCCTCTCACCGCCATTGCCGGCGGCGGTGGCCGGAACCTGGGACAGTCCGCTCTCTGCGGCGTAGGAGCCTGCACCGGATTGATTTCCAGATTGCGGCAAAACCGGAGCCTTCCCCTCGCACTCGCTCAAGCTACAGTTCGAGATACGGTGATCGCGGACTTTCACCAGCAAACGAAATGAGCGCTTGGCCTCGCGGCCCATGGCGGTCGCGGTCTCCGGCCGAGACTGGGGCGGCATGGGCTGGGGTGCAAGCGCCGGGGTTGCGCCTGCATGCGCGGAACGAACGTACTCGCAGTTCACCACCACATCGAATTCCCCGTCGGGCAGCGGCTCGGAAAATTCCAGCCGTCCATAAACATTGTTTCCGTCAATGCCGGCATAGATCGAGTCCAGCAGGAACAGCTTGCCATGCATGGCGCCGGCGCGGCGGTCGGCGGTGTACATGGCGGCGCCTAGCCAATCAAAGTAACGCGGATATTCCGAGGCAATTCGCGGATGGATATACGCCGACTGGCCAACGAAGGTGGGTCGCACATGCACCACCGTGATCGGCTGGGCCAGATACTCCGGCGGGGTCGCGCCGAGAGTGTGATACACATTCGACAGGTGCTTGCGATAGAGTTCGTCGAAGTCGCGATCGTTTTCGCTGTGATGCTCGGGTCCGTACCACCAGTTCCAATCGCTGCCCTCGGCGATCAGCAACTCCTCCAAAGCCAGGTTGCGCTGGGCTTCGGAAGCAGGCGCCGCGTGCTGCGCGTAAAAGTCGCGGGCCGCGCCCAGATACTCCCAGGCGCGGTTGTCTTCCGGCGCCCCGATCCAGATGTTGAAATTCGCGTTAATCCACGAACCGGGCACGATCGATTGCAGGCGACCGAAGTGGCGGCGCTCCTGCGGAATCCGCTTGCGCGGGACGTGCCGCGTGGTGGGGTTCGGGCTGCTCGACTGATCGAAAATCGCTTCCGAAACCGTACAGGCATCCAGGCTGGGGTCGCCTTCGATGGCGGCATAGAGGCGGCGCAGAAATTCACGCCCCGAGCCGGGATAGTACTCCCAGGCGTTTTCGCCGTCCAGAATGATGGCGACCGTGGCATCCACGCCTTGCGCCAGCACCGGCGCGGCGTTCTCCTTGATGCGGCGGATGAAATCCCCGGCGGCCTCGCCGGCATTCATGCCGGAGTAGACGAAGCCGACCAGATCGGAGAGAGTGTGGTCGCGGAACACCATATGCATGCTGGTGTCTCCCCGCTCGTAGCGATAAACGCGGTACAGATTCTGCGGCCCTGCCCCATAGAGGCGCCCCCCACCGTCGCGCTCGAAGAGGAAACCGATCGAGCGCCCGAGGACGCCTTCATCCGTGGCCATCCACTCCACCCCGAGTTGGTGCGCGATGGAAATCACTTCCTCCGAGACACTGCCTTCCGAGGGCCACACGCCTGCCGGGCGCACCCCGAAGGTGCGCTCATGCAGGTCGAGCGCACGGCGGAGTTGCTCGCGGGCATCATCCGGCTGATGAAAGCGCGGAGGCAGGTGCAGGCCCGGGCTCGAAACGCCGCCCTGGTCGCTGTCGCAAACCAGCGGCAGGATGGGGTGATAAAACGGAGTGGCTGAAATTTCGATGGAACCGCGTTGCGCCGCGGCGCTGTAAGCGGGCAGCACCGCGGCCATAATCTCGCGCTGCTTGGCGATCACCAACCGCTGGTCGCCGGCATTGAAATCGCGGCCCTTGCGCACCAGTTCGGCGATCTCCGGCTGCTCAAGGAAAAATTCGTCAAACCAGGCCAATTGCGAGAGCACCTGCAGATCCGCGAAGTCCTGCGAGTGCCAGGTGCCGAGGGCGCGCTCCACGTTGGAGCCGGCGGCGCGAAACAGGTCCCATAGTTCGCGATAGCGCGGGTAGCGGCCAATCATGTGGATCGGATTGGCCTGAAAAAAGTAGCTCAGGGCGAAGCGCCGCTCGTCCGGGCTGAGTTCGGCGGCCGGTTTGGCGGCAAGTTCCAGAAAGGGATCACGCGCCGTGCCCGCGATGTAGTCCTGCATCTGGGCGATCAGCGAGGGAACCAAGTTGAAAGTCTGGTGGACGTTGGGGAATTCATCCAGCAGCTTGACCATGCCGTAGTAATCCTTGAGCGCGTGCATGCGCACCCAAGGAAGACGGTACTGGCCGCTCACCAGGTCCTTGTAGAAGGGCTGGTGCATGTGCCAGAGAAATAGAACGCGAATCACCGGCATAGGCGGATCAACTCAGGTCCAATGCGCGCCGCACGGCACAGCGGTATTACGCTTGCCTGGGCGGAGTTGCGCGTATTGGGGCAAAAACTCTTTTATCACAGACTCGCCCGGATGACGGGAACTTTCGTTCACCCCGAATACCTGCCGTGGCGGCTGTTGGAAAATCTTTCAAGCAAACCTCTCCACCAAAACCTTTTCACCGCAGAGGGCGCAGAGGAAGAACGCAGAGGAGAATCAAGGCGAAGCCGCTGCCCGTTTTATGTTCTATTCTTCGCGCCTTCGTGTTGAAATCTTCCTCTGCGTCCTCAGCGAAGGTCTCTGCGACCTCTGCGGTGAAACGGTTTTCTAAAGGCGCTAACGAATGTAGTCACGGATGTAAGGGTCCCTGCTCTGGATCAACTGCTGCGCGGTGCCGTCAAAGATGACCTTGCCCTCGCGCAGCAGCAGGAAGGTGGTGTGCAAGTCGACCTTGCTCCCGGCCGCGATCGGCACCATCCGGTTTTGCTCAGGATCGAAGCGATGGGTCGCCATGACGAAAGCATCCTGCAGCCGGTGAGTCACCAGAAGCGCGCTGGTGTGATAAAAGTCGCGCTGTTTGACGATCAGCTCGATGATGTTGGTCGAGGTGACCGGATCCAGCCCACCGGTGGGCGAGTCGTAGAGAAGAATCTCCGGCTGGCTGACGATGGCGCGGGCAATGGCCACGCGCCGCCGCATGCCGCCCGAAAGTTCCGCGGGAAACATATCCAGCGTATGTTCCAGTTCCACGAAGCGCAGCGCCTCCCGTACGCGCCGCTCGACCTCCTCGGGCGCGAGGCCGGCCTCCTCGTCCAACTGGTAAGCCACGTTTCCGCGAACCGTGAGCGAGTCAAACAGGGCGCTCTCCTGAAACACCATGCCGATCTTCTGCCGCAGGTCGAAGAGCTGCTCTTCGCTCATGGCGGTGACTTCATGGCCCAGCACGTAAATCTTGCCGCGATCCGGCCTGACCAAGCCCAAAACCAGCTTGAGGATCGTGCTCTTCCCTGCCCCGGCCACTCCCAGCAGCATTTTGTTTTCGCCGCGGGCCAGTTCGAAGCTGATGCCGTCCAGCACCGGGTCACCGCCAAAAGAAATGGCGACGTCCTCAAAGATGATCGCCTTGTGCCGGATGTCATCCGGCGGGGGCGGGGCAAAAGGCTGTGTGGTTGTGAGCGACATGGCTCAGGAGGGGAACCAGACCATCAGGAAACGCGTCAGGACAAGGTCCACGGCCAGGATCAGCACCGACGCGGCCACCACCGCCTGGGTCGTGGCGCGCCCCACGCCCTGCGTGCCACCCCGGGTGGACAGGCCGTAGTAGCAGCCGACGCTGGCGATCACGAACCCGAAAAGTACGGGCTTCACCAAGCCCATGAGCACGTCTCCAAAAGCGAGCGACTGCCAAGCGGTGGTCCAGTACTGGTTGGAGTCCAGCCCGAGCAGCAGGCGCGAAATCATCCAGCCGCCGCCCAGGCCCACGAGATCGGAGATGATGGTCAGGAAAAACAGCATGACGATGCTGGCGATCATGCGCGGCGTGACCAGCTTCTTACTCGGATCGGTCCCCAGCGCGCGCATGGCGTCGATCTGCTCGGTGACCTTCATGGAGCCCAGCTCACTGGCCATGCCGCTGGCATTGCGGCCGGCGACCATCAGGCCGGTCAGCACCGGGCCCAGCTCCCGCACCATGGAAAGCGAAACCAGTTGGCCGGTCAGCGAGAGCGAACCGAACTTCTGCAAGGTATTGGAGCTCTGCAGCGCGAGCACCGCGCCGGTAAAAAAGCCGGTCAGCACGACAATGGGCAAGGAGCCGACCCCGATCAGGTCAGCCTGCTGCACGGTATCGCCAATGTAGTGCGGCGGCCGAAGCAGATTGGCCAGCGATTGCCATGCCAGAAGCCAGTACTCCTGGACAGCTTCGACCCGCTCTTTCAGAAAATCACTTGGGGAAATCAGCTCCATGGCTTCGACACGGAACTATAGCAGAGCCATCGGCCATCAGCTATCAGCGATCAGCTATCCGCTTTCGTCTAAGCAATCGCTGTCACCCTGCGTAACGAAAGATTCCTCGTTTCGCTCGGAATGCCAAATCTCCCGAATGACAGTCCCCCCGAAAGAGGGGCACATCGGCCCCGTTTATTAGGGCTTCGAATTGTTCCTGGATCTCATACCCTGCAAGGGGGCACATCGATGCCCCATTTTGGGGGTATATCTGCAGCGGCTGTTCTCCACCTTCGCTGATGGTTGGCCGGGGACGGGGCTGCTGATCCTGCGTCTGGTCGCCGGCATTTGCCTAGGTCATCATGCCCTCAATTCGCTGGGAGAAGCTACTCCGCACCTGACACGGGACTTGATTGCCGCCGGTTGCGGATTGCTTCTGGCTGCCGGATTGTGGACCCCCGTTGCTGGCGCGCTGGTCGCAGCCATGGAGTTGTGGACCATGATCGCAAGGCCCGATGATGTGTGGACTCATCTTTTGCTGGGAACCTTGGGCGCTAGCCTGGCCATGCTCGGACCCGGCGCATGGTCCATTGATGCCCGCCTTTTTGGCAGGAGGCGGATTGAGATCCCTGACCGGTAACGCTTAGACCGCTCACACAAACCTATGCTCTGCCCGCAGCCCCTAAGCTTCTCCCGGCGCGGGCGCGCCATCCCATCATGACTTGTGCAATTCGATCGGCAGCATGTCCATCCCACAGTGGGGGCACACTGCCACGCTTTGGCTTGCCCGCAAGAACATGGACGAACTCTGTCCGCAGCCGCGCTACGTCGTGGCCGACCAGGAGGTTGGTTCCAACCGTGACAGTAATCGGCCGTTCCGTATTCTCGCGTACGGTCAGGCACGGCACACCAAGGTACGTGGTTTCCTCCTGGATTCCACCCGAGTCGGTGATGACCACGGCGGCCCGGCTCTGTAAGGCCAGAAACTCGAGGTACGGCGTGGGCGGAAGAAACTGGAGCCGCGTGTTGCCCCCATCCGGCTGAATGCCCAGGTCCGCAATCCTTTGCCGCGTTCGCGGATGCACCGGAAACAGGATGGGGAGCTCGCGGCTGACGTCTTGCAGCAGATCCAGCAATAGCTTCAGCCAGTTGGGATCGTCGACATTGGACGGGCGATGCAGCGTAACCAACCCATAGCGACCGGGCAAGCCTTCCGGCAGGTGCTGTTGCGCCCTGGGCAACAGGCGAACCAGGGTATCGATCATCACATTGCCGACCAGATGCACTTTCTCTGGCGCAACTCCTTCCCGGGCCAAGTTCTCATTGCCATCCGGAGAAGGGGTAAATAACAGGTCCGAAATCTGGTCCGTCAACAGGCGATTGATCTCTTCCGGCATGGTGCGGTCGAAGGATCGTAGCCCAGCTTCCACGTGGGCCACCGGAATCAGCAATTTGGCGCAGACGAGCGCGGCCGCCACGGTCGAATTCACGTCGCCGTACACCACCACCAAATCGGGTTTGTGCTCGGCTACGACCGCCTCGAAGCGGGCAAGGATCTGGCTCGTCTGCTGCGCGTGACTGCCCGACCCCACTTCCAGATTGATGTCCGGCGCCGGCAAGCCCAGTTCCTGAAAGAACACGTCAGACATGTTGAAGTCATAATGCTGCCCGGTGTGGACCAACCTCTGCCGTTGGCCACCGTTCGCAAGCGCATCAAATACCGGCGCGGCCTTCATGAAATTCGGCCGGGCACCCACGACGTGGAGAATGTGCATATTCGCTGGGGTCCGCACCATTTGTGCAGGGACATGAAATCTACACTCAAATCATGGCCAAGGCAATAGCTGAACCGGCCATTCAACTATCCGGTGAGCCAAGACCGGCAGGTAAGGAATCAGTGTGTAAGGAATCATTTCGTGTTGCCACGGTCGAGGCTTGATCGCGCTCTTTAGCGGGATTTTCGAGGTTATTGCACGCAGGTACCCGACTGAGCCTTGCACCCAGGCTTCCCACCGTCGAGCGAAGGTAGCATGTCGGCGAGAGAGGAATCAGCGAGCGCTGCCGACTGTTCGCCCACCGGCAGCGGCTTATCCGGTGCGAATAGCGCAATAGTGACGAAGTATCTGCCGGCTGGATATCGCGGAGTACGGCTGAAACAAACTCCGAGCGCATAGCGATCCCCTGCTTGCGCGCGCCTCAGCCAGCCGATCTCGCCGGGAAACGCATCGGCTTCGGCGGCGGAGAAGGCCAGTACGAATTTGGCGCCAAGAGGGGCGGCCGCTTGGGCTGCGGTGGACGGGTCTTGCGCCACCGCGCAGGCCCAATCTTGCACGCGGGCATCCTGGACTTGCTCTAAATGGGGGACATCGGCTGCCTTCCCTAGATCTTCGAAACGCTTGGCCAGTCCTCGCACGGCATCGGCAGAGGATGAGATCGTGCGCTGCTGCGTAAAATCTTCTACTACATACAGCAGATCGCCATCGTTCACCACTGCCACGCCCACCTCATCGTAACTGGTATTCAAGATATTGGCCCGGTGCCCGGGCGAGTGCATGAATGCCAGGTGCGCGCCTTCGGCGTTGTAGTTGACGGCTACATTCTCTCCGGCTCTTTCAAAACGCAGTCCCACATCCGCCAGACGCTGCTGAAGTGGCGCTTCATCGGGGAAACGATGGGAAAGCTGCCGATTGCGGGCCAGCAATTGGGCATGGCGCTGGGAGGCTTCGGCCAAGTGCTCATTCCACTTCAGGGGCGAGAGTCCTTCCTGTGCACGTTCATTATTGATTAGAGTGAGTGTCCGTTGGCTGGAGTTCATTTCGACACTGGCAATCATCGCGCTCTGTACCGCTGCTGCCGTCGCCGGCGTCGCCGGTGATGCAACCGCCAATTGTGCAGCCAGGATGCACAACCCAATCCCCGAAAACATTTCGACACCCGCAGGCAGTAGCCCTTCGCCTTCAGGAATATCGAAACATGTCTCCAGGCTCGGCTGCTAAGTCACGAAAGTAACTTTCCGTTACTAAAGTCAGGATTGGTATATGGTCCAAAATGGAATTACAGCTGAGGTCTCTGATCTCGGTCGCGGGTTCAAGACAGGGGGAGCTACATCACCTATTGATTAGCTGCATGGTTGGTATTGGGAGCGCGAGTAACAGCGGCTTGGTTGCCACACCTGATTACAACCCGAGCTCTTCGGAAAACGTGCGGGAAAAAGCGCGCCGCGCTGCTCACAGCCGAAAACCCTGGCAGCACGGCGGTATTTGGTTGATGGGGCGTTAGGCCCAGGTGGTTCGAATCGGCTGACGCTATTTCTCCCCCGCGCCTTCAGCCGCTGCCGCAGCCGCCTTAACGAACGCGATGGTCATGTTCGGGTCGCCCACCTTAAAGCGGGCGAAGCGGCGCACGGCGATGTTTTCGCCGAGTTTGCCGACCTTGCTGGCGATCAGTTGCGCCACGGTGAGGTTCTGGTCCTTGATGAAGGGTTGTTCGAGCAGGCAAACATCTTCGTAGAACTTGCTCATCTTGCCTTCGACGATCTTTTCGATTACGGCCGGCGGCTTGCCCGTTTGTGCGGCCTGGGCTCGGCAAATGTCCTTTTCGCGCTCATAAGCTTCCGGAGTGACATCTTCCTTGCGGATGAACTTCGGGTCGGTGGCGGCCACGTGCATCGAGATGTCGTGGCAGAGTTCCTTGAAGTCTTCGGTGCGGGCCACGAAGTCGCTCTCGCAATTGACTTCCAGCAGCACGCCGATCTTGCCGCCGGCGTGAATGTAACTGCTCACCGAACCTTCGCTGGTGGTGCGCGAAGACTTTTTGGCGGCCACCGCAACGCCTCGCTTGCGCAGCCAATCCACAGCCTTTTCCATGTCGCCCTTGGATTCAACCAGGGCCTTCTTGCAGTCCATCATAGGCGCGCCGGTCTTGTCACGCAGTTCGCGAACCTGGGAGGCGGAGATGTTCTCGGGGGTAGGGCTCGTGCTCATTATCTAAGAAACCTTTCGCTGAAATGATTGCTCGCGTCCCTGGCGCGCCATCAGCCCAACCGGGGGCAAAGCGTTTGTTGGGGATGATTCTCGTCGGGCGTTCGTCGTTAACAGGTCTTTAGCCGCTGATGAACGCTGATCAACGCTGATCCGGAGGTCACTATCCCTTTCCTCATCAGCGTTCATCAGCGCAAATCAGCGGCTCAATTCCTCGTGGTTAGCGGCCTGGCCGCCAGCGACTAACGACCAACGGCAAACGGCTAACGACCGGCCTTTGCGCGTTTCGCGCACCGGGGGGAAGCTAACAGCTACGATTCGGCGGCGCGGACTTCCGAAGGTTGGGCCTCAGCGGCAGCGGCCGGCTGCTTGCGCGCGCCTTTGCCCTTGCCCAACACGTCTTCCATGCTGATCTCTTCCGTGCTCGCTTCGCCGCTCTCGGCGGACATGCCTTCCTGCGTGCTGGCATACTGCGCGCTTTCGATCATGGCCGCCTGCTTGTCGGTGGCGGCTTGCGTACCCTCGATGATCGAGTCGGCAATCTTGGAAGCAAACAGACGAATGGCACGCAGGGCATCGTCGTTGCCCGGGATTACATAATCCACTTCGCTCGGATCGCAATTGGTATCGACCACCGCGACCACCGGAATGCCCAGCTTGCGCGCTTCCCGCACCGCGATCTGTTCCTTATTGGAGTCGATGATAAAAACCACGTCCGGCAACCGGCCCAGATCCTTGATGCCGGCCAAGTTGGCTTCCAGGTGCTTGCGCTCGCGTTCGAGCTTGATGACTTCTTTCTTGGGCAGCAACTCGTAACGGCCGTCGGTGGCCATTTCATCGAGTTCCTTGAGCCGCTTGACCGACTTCTGCACGGTAACCCAGTTGGTCAGCAGACCGCCCAGCCAGCGCGAATTGATGTAGTACATGCCGCAGCGCTTCGCCTCTTCGGCAATGGCGTCCTGCGCCTGGCGCTTGGTGCCGACGAACATGACCAGCTTGCCCTCAGCCGCCTGATCCTGCACGAACTTGGACGCTTCCTTGAACATCTTCAGCGTCTTCTGCAAGTCGATGATGTAAATCCCATTGCGTTCCCCGAAGATGAACTCCTTCATCTTGGGGTTCCAGCGTTTCGTCTGATGCCCGAAGTGAACACCCGCTTCGAGCAACTCCTTCATGGTGATGTTCGCCAAGTAACCTCCTCGTTGGATTGCATCCCCGCGCGGTGGCGGGGATTACATTCCCGATGCCCGCCCCCAAACCGCATGGCGTGCGGGGAACGGGAAAATTTGGCCCATATACCTACCGCCGGACCGCTCGGGCCATGAGAGCGGATCCGGCAAAACTTACGATTGCAAGCGAAGCAGCCCCAAACCCGCCAGCGCTTGTGCTCGCCAGGTAAACGGCGGCGCGGAGCGCAACAGGGCGCAGGGCTGTCCGGTCAAAACTAACGCTTGCTGAACTGGAAGCGCTTGCGGGCGCCCTTCTGGCCGTACTTCTTGCGTTCCTTCTGGCGCGCATCGCGCGAAAGGAACCCGGCCGCCTTCAGCTTGCCGCGCAGTTCGACGTTGAATACCAGCAGGGCGCGGGCGATGCCCATCTTCAGCGCGCCGGCCTGGCTGTTGACCCCGCCGCCGCTGACATTGGCTACCACATTAAAAGTCCCGCTGGTTTCGCTGGTCACCAAAGGCTGCCGCGCTTCGATGCGCTGCGCGTCGGTGACGAAATACTGGTCAAACGGACGGCCATTGACGACCAACTCGCCGCTGCCCGGCCGTAGATACACCCGGGCTACGCTCGACTTGCGACGTCCCGTGCCGTAGTACTGAACCAAATCTGCCATTCGCTATCCGCCTCTGCCGCCGGCGCCCGCCGACGGGGGAGTGAGATTCTCCCTAAAATCTGTGCGAGTTGCAACCGCGCGGCTGCAACTCATAGGGTTCCAGGTATCAGGTAACAGGCTCCATGGCACATGATTGGTTCTGCCTAGAATTGTGCCGGTCATTGCTCCCAACATCTGAGAACCTTGACCCTGACACCTGTTACCTGATACCTGACGCCTGAATTACTGGTTCACGGCGGCCGCTTGCGGCTTCTGGGCCGTATGCGGGTGCTGGTCGCCGCGATAAACCTTCAATTTCTTCGCCATGGCGCGGCCCAGCTTGCTCTTGGGCAGCATGCCGACAATGGCATCCTGCACCGCCTGCTCGGGCTTGCGCTCCATGCGCTTCTTGAACTCTTCCCCGCGCAAACCGCCGGGAAAGCCGGTGTATCGGTAATAGACTTTGGCTTCCGCCTTCAGGCCGGTGACCTTGATCTTCTGTGCGTTGATGACGATCGCGTGATCGCCGGTGTCCAAAAACGGGGTGTAGCGCGGACTGTTCTTACCCGTCAGGATGTTGGCCACCTGGGTGGCCAGCCGTCCGAGCGTCTGCCCGGCGGCATCCACGACGTACCACTTGCGCGCAATTTCCCCCTCTTTGGGGAAATAGGTTGACATCTGAAATCTCCCAGTTAGTGAAAAAGCAAGAACCGCTGAGCTTACCCACGACGCGCCTCAACACGCGGGGAACTCCCCAGGCGGGCAACTGCCGAACTGCGCAAAGTTTAAGAATACGCAAAAGCCGCTCAGGGTGTCAATGAAGGCGTGAAGCTCCGGATTGGGACTGGGTTGGGATTGCGCGTCGCAACGTCATCTTCTTGGGCGTGAGACAAGGAAAGCCGGCCCATAGACCGGCTTCCCAACATTGCGGGCGACGCAGACCGCCTGCAACCCAGAGCTACAGAGCGGCGACGCCCTGTTGCTCGTTCCGGATGCGAATGGCGTCGTCGATTCTGGATAGGAAGATCTTGCCGTCGCCGATCTTGCCGGTTCGGGCGCTATGGACGATTGCCTGCACCACGCTGTCGACCAGTTCATCGGGAAGCACCATCTCGATCTTCAGCTTGGGCAGCAGATCGATGACGTACTCCCGGCCACGGTAGGTTTCGGTATGGCCTTTCTGCCGCCCATGGCCGCGGACTTCGTAGATCGTCATCCCATCCACGCCTGCTTGCAGCAACGCCTCTTTCACTTCTTCCAGCTTGGACGGCTGGATCACCGCTTCCACTTTAGTCATGGTTCCTTCCAACAATGCCTGGATCACTTACATGGTTGAGGCTTCCCAGTAGTACCCCTCTTCGCCATGCTGCGTCGGGTCGAGTCCTTCCAGTTCGTCTTCCTTCGAGACGCGCAAACCGATGGTTGCATCAACCACTTTCAGGATCAGCAAGGTTCCCACCACCGCCAGTGAGATACCGATTCCGATTCCCACCAACTGGTGCAGGATCTGGCGCGCGTTTCCGTCGATCATGCCGACCGGAAGACTGAGGCCATGCGCATCCTTGAACACCGGATTGATCAGTCGGCTGGCAAGGACTCCGGTGAGCAGAGCACCGATGGTTCCGCCTACTCCGTGCACGCCGAAGGCATCGAGCGAATCATCGTAGCCGAACCACGGCTTGACCTTGGCTACCATTAAGTAGCAGCACGCGCCGGCCACGGCTCCAATCGCCAACGCCGCCATCGGTCCCACAAACCCCGAGGCTTGGGTGATAGTCGCCAGTCCGGCAACGGCTCCGGAAACCGCGCCCAGAGCGCTGGGCTTGCCGCTGCGGTACCATTCCACAACACCCCAGCTGAGCGCACCGGCGGCAGCCGCTAGGTGCGTGGCGACAAAGGCGCTGCTAGCCAGGCTGCCCGCCGACAAGGCGCTGCCCGCGTTGAAACCGAACCAGCCCACCCATAACATGCATCCGCCAACGAAGGTAAGCACCACGCTGTGCGGTGGCATGGTTTCTTTCGGGTATCCGATGCGCTTGCCCAAATACCAGGCCACGACCAGCGCTGAGATTCCCGAGGTGATGTGCACCACGGTGCCACCGGCGAAGTCCAGAACAGGAATCTTTCCGCCCAGAGTCGCGTTGAGAAAACCACCTTTCCCCCAAATCATGTGGCACATGGGGTCGTAGACCAGCAAGGACCACAAGACCAGAAACACCGCCATCGCGCTGAATTTCATGCGCTCGGCAAAGGCGCCGCTGATGAGCGCCGGCGTGATGATCGCGAACATCAACTGGTACACCATGAAGGTCTGCTGCGGGATGGTAGGTGCATAGTCGGCGTCCGGCGCGGCTCCGACGCCATGCAAGAAGATGTGTTGCAGGCCGCCGATCACGCCGTTGCCGGGTGCAAAGCAGAGGCTGTAGCCTACCACCGCCCACAACACGGTGATGATCGCCATCATGGCGAAGCTGTGCATCATGGTGGCGAGCACGTTCTTCTTGCGCACCAGCCCGCCATAAAACAGAGCCAGACCGGGGCCGGTCATGAGCAGCACCAGCGCGGCGCTGGTGAGCATCCAGGCGTTGTCGCCGGCGCTCTTCGCGTCTGCCACCTGCTTCTTGGCCTCCTCGGCCTGCTGCTGCGCCTGCGCCATTTGCTGCTCGAGCACGGCGATCCGGTCGGCCTGCCCGGCTGCCGGATTGACCTGATGGTTGGTCATGCCCGGCGCGATCAGGGCCATCGTTGATCCTGCGAGCCCGACCAATAGTGCGATGGAAAGAATGGACCTGAAAAGAAGACGTCCCATAGAGTTTCAACCCTCTCCAACCAGCAGAGTGCCAGAAGGGGCCCAAAATCTTGTGTTGCAACTCTGGTTGTGTAATTTTGGGGACGAGAGTAGCACGTTCAAAGTTCCCGGGTCAGCAGAATTCTGAAGGAACGCGCACGGGCATGGCTGAATGCCCAGAGCTTGTCGAAAAGCAGGTCCTTCGACTCGGGCCGCGCTTGCGTCAGGCCAAAAGCGAGCCTGACGCATCTGGGCGCGGTCCTCGCTCAGGATGACAATTCTCAATAACTTGCCTATTCGTACGCCAACGCGTCAATCGGGTCCTTTTGCGCCGCTTTGATGGCGGGGTAAATAGCTCCGATCATGGCGCCGCCGATGGCGATGATGGCCGCGTACACCAGCCAGGGCGGCTGGATCATCACTCGCAGCGTAGGGAACTTGGTCACGATGCCCGCCCGCGCCGCGTAGCTGACCACGATGCCGAGAAGGATTCCGGCCAGGGTCAGCACCAGCGTCTCGCGCAGGATGGCATTCACAATGTACAGCTTCGAAGCACCCAGAGACTTGAGGATGCCGATCTCGCGGGTGCGCTCCATGACCGCGGCGTACATGGCCTGAAAGATCACGATGAAGCCGATCACCACCGCCACCCCAATCACCACGTTGATGAACTGCGAGAGGCCGGGCATGTTGGTCACTGTCATCATCGAGAGGTAGTCGCGCATAGAGCGGACCGAGTACTTCTCCAGCCCGGGGACGCTCTTCACTTCCTGGACCACGGCACTGGCATGGTTCGGGTCGTCGAGCTTCAGGTAGAAAACGGAGGCCTTGCCCTGTGCGCCAATCAGGTCCTGCAGGGTTGCGATGGGCAGGAACTTACGCGCCCCACGGCCATGCTCGACAATTCCGCAGATGGTGAACTGGTGGTTCAGCAGCTCCAGTTTGTCACCCACCTCCTTGTGGTTCGCTCCGGCGGAGTAATCGTCGATGATGATCGAGTCCGGCGCGGCGAACGGCCCTCCGGCGAGGAAATGGAACGGGCCGCCCAGTTCCTCAAAGCTCTTCAGATCGATGCCATAGATGACTTCTACCGCGCCCGCAGTATTCAGTTGCCAGATGATCGGAGCCACGGCGGCCACGTGCGGCAGCTTCCGCAGGATGGCGCCCACCTTGATCGAGACCGGCGCGCCGCTGATGCCGCTCAGAAACGACGAGCCCGGCGGTTGCACGATGACGTCGCCGCCGATCCCTTGCTGGCGCTGGCGCGAGTCGGTCAGGATACCGGTGGCCAGCCCCACCATCAGCAGGATCAGCGTGACTTCAACCGCGATGGCGACCACGCTGATTAGCGAACGCACCGGCCGGTGCACAAGGTTGGCAACGATCATCTTGTTCATGAGAATTTCATTCTATCGGATGCGCAGCAACTAGAACCGCACCGCATTGGCTCGCGCCGCCTGTGCCAGGAAGCGCTGCTTCCAGTCGGGCCCGGAGTGTTTCTCGGCCAGCGCCACCAGGATGTGCAGCGGCTCGACTCCCAAGTCGCGGCTGCGCCCGAGTCCCTGCACGCAAGACGGGCAGTTGGTGAGAATGATCGGCTTATGTGATCGGTCGGCACCGCCTAGCGCGCCAATCGCCTCGGCGAGCGCCTCGCGCTTGCGATGGAGCATGGAATCCGTGATATCCGGCCGGGAGAGCGCCAACGTTCCAGCTTCCGAGCAGCAATGCGGCACCACATTCACCTGGCCGAAGCCTCCGAGTTTGACAAGAACCTCGGGCGCTTTGCCGTCCAGCGAATCGTGGCAAGGCGTGTGGTACAGATAGCTGCCGTTGCTCTCTAACCGTAGGCCCCGCTCCAGCGCATAGGCTGAGGCATCCACCACTCGCCCGAAAAGCTTATCCGCATCCACCGCCTCGAGGCCCTCGCGGCAGGTGCCGCAGGTAACGATGCAAGCGTCGAAATCGAGATACCCGAACATCTCGCGGATCTGGCTGAAGAGAATCGTGTCGCGCAACACCGTCCGCGAATGCAGGTCGGTCTTGCCATTCGCGTGAGCCGGAAACCCGCAGCAAAGGAACGGCGGCGGCAGAACCACACGCGTGCCGACTTCCAGCAGCACATGGAGCGTAGCCATGGAAATGGTGGACTGCAGCCGTTCGGAGCCGCATCCGGGGAAATAGAAGACCGTCGTCTGTGCCTCGGACTCGGGTTCGAAGACAAGCACCTGGTCCGGCTCGCAAGGAGGCAGCACGTCGCGAAGCGTCTGCGCCGGGACGGGCATTACGGAAGATTGCAGCAGCCGCAGCGGGTAGAACGACGAAGATCCTTCGCCATTCTGGAACGGCGTGGCGCATTTGCTTCCAATGCGCTGGGCGGCGCCGCCCAACCGGACCACGGCGGAGCGAAACACCTTGTTGAAGGCCGGAGAGCGGCTGTCGAGATACTTGAGCGTCAGTTGCGTGAGCGCGGGCGTGTGCTTGTATCCCCAGCTGGCGAGGAGTTCGCGCTCCAGCACCGAAACCTCGCCACTGTCGATGTCCACCGGGCAAGGTTTCAGACATTTATGGCAGATAGTGCAGTGATCCGCCACCTCCTCGAGCCATTGCAGCAGCTCGAAATGGGTGGAGCGCTCGCGTTGCGCGTCGTAGAGCAGCGCTTCAATCAGCGACCCGATCGCCAGATTCTTATTTCGCGGATGATAGAACATGCCGCGCGCGGGATGATACACGCAGCAGTCGGGCTTACACTTCCCGCAGCGCACGCAATGCGCAATCTTCTTGGAAAGTTCTTCCAACTGGCCGTGCTGCAGGATGCGCGCCTCAAGCTCCAGCAAGTTAAACGACGGCGTAAAGATGTAGCCCAGAGCTTCAAAGTCCTCGAGCTTGCCGGGATTCATCAAGCGCCCGGGATCGACCTCGTCGCGATACGCCGAGAGTTCTTCGATTCGTTCCCGCTCCAGGTACTTGAGCTTGGTGACCCCGATTCCGTGCTCGCCGGAAACGACGCCCTTCAACTCGATCACCTTACCCATCACCGTATCGATGACTTTGTCCGTGCGCTCCAGCATCGGCCTGTCATTGGAGAGCACAGGCACATTCACGTGCACGTTGCCGTCGCCCGCGTGCATGTGCGTGGCCAGCACGATGCGCCGGTCGCGAACCTCCTGATAAGCGCGGTCCAGGGCCGCCAGAAGCTTGGGGTATCCGCGCACCAGTTCTGTAAGCTCGCGCCGGAATTCCTGCAGGATATTCAGCGAGCGGAGGATTTTCTCATCGGCAGCTTGCAGCGTCCCGCGTACTTGCGCGCACAGTTCGAGTCCGGGGGCAATTTTTTCCGACAGCCGGTCGGGGTCGTCTTTCGTTGGCGCGGTGCGGAAGATTTCTTCCACTCTGTCCGCGAAGCGAGATTGCGCGTAGCGCTCCTCCTCGATATTGAGACCATCGATGAAGCGGGAGAACTCCGCCAGCGCTTCCAGCGGGATGACGATGTCTTCGTTCATCTTGAAAGCGTTGGTTCGGCGTGCTATGGCGCCAAGTTTCTTGCGGTCCGCCCAGAAGTGCTTGGCCTCCGCGCCGTCGCGGGCCACGAACATCAGCGTGTTCGGATGCCGTTCCAGCAGCTTGCGAACCCGCTCCACGCCGGCTGCGGTCTCCTCGGCGCTATGGCCGGCAATGTCGATCAGCAGCACCGCTTTGGGCGTCTCCGGGCGCGCCGCCTTGACCTTGTAATCGATGGCGCGGATGTACTCGTCGTCAAAGTGCTCCAGAGCGAGCAGCGCTTCCTGGCCGTCGGCAGGGAACGGGAAGGCGCGGGAGAGCTCAAGAATGACCCGGCTGGCCTCGTCCATGTTCGGGCCAAAGAATTCCAGACACAGGGTTTCCGTAGCCTTGTACTTGGGATACAGGATGAACAGGGCCGAGGTGATAAGGCCGTCGGTTCCCTCCTTTTGCAGGCCGGGAACGCCGCCCAGGGCTTTGTTGGTGATGTCCTTCCAAAGGCCGTTCTTGCGGATCTCCGTGCCGCGCAACTCGATGCGCTTCACCGGCACATCATTCTGATCCACCACCTCGAAGATGACCGTGTCCTGGGGCAGAATCTTGCGCAACTGGTGATTGGCCCGCCGCACTGTCCAGCGCTGGCCGGAGGGCATGGCCATGCGCCACTCGATCAGGTTGTCGATGCAGGTGCCCCAGCGAACCGCCATCTTGCCGCCGGCGTTCTCAGCAATGTTGCCGCCGATGCTGCAGGCCCAGGCGCTGGTCGGATCGGTAGCGAAGACCATGCCGCGCTCGCCGGCATATTCCATGGCTTTTTCGGTGATAACACCGGCTTCGACCTCGAGCATCGAAGCGGTGACTGAGCTGCCGTCCTCCAGCCGGAATTCCCGCTCACGCACCCCGCGGATGGTGTTGAGCTTCTCCGTATTGATCATCACGCAGTCGGGGCGCAACGGTACCGCGCCGCCGGTGAGCCCGGTACCGGCACCACGCGGGATGGCCTTCAGCCCAAGCTTTGCAATGGCCGCCAGCAGCGGCGCCACCTGGGATTCATCATCTGGCGTGACCACGGCCACGGGCAGGTAAAGGCGCCAATCGGTCGCGTCTGTGGCATGGGCAACCAGCGTGAATGGATCGAACAGAACGTTCTTGGCTCCCGCAACCGCGCCCAACTCCCGCTTCATGCGGCGGCGCAGCTCGGGGGTTTGCTTCACCTCCGCGCGGAAGGAGTTCAGCAGATTGCGGCACGCGGTCACCACCTGTCTGACGCGGGTGTCGCCGGCTGTGCTCGCAATGCTGTGGAGGTCCCTGGCGGCATTGTCGAAAAAGCGCCGCCGCCTGGCGGCCGAATCCACCAACTCCTGAAACAGGTAAGGATTGCGGCGATGGATCAGGATCTCGCCGATAATGCGCATCAGCAGCCGCGCCGAACGGCCGGTCACCCGGCGAGAGCGCAGCTCTTCAATGAGTTGGACAGTGTTCGGCCCGAGCAGAAACGCCACGGCCTGCCGGTCGCCGGCAGACGTGTAGTTAAACGGAATTTCGCGCGGCCCCGGCTCCGTGGGGGGAACTGGTTCAACTGGACCGGAGTGCAACACCATTACTAAGAATAGCAACTCCGGGGGGAGCCGTCCAAAGTGGGGTTCGATTCTCAGTATGAATAAAGCTGCAAGGTGCGATTCAGGAAGTAAATATCCCCCGGCAGAGCCGGGGGCTTTAGGATGTGAGCCGCTCAAAGCGGCTGAGCGGGGTCGCTAACGCGGCCCCGACATTCTTGGCCACCTGAAGGTGGCCCCTTCAGCGCCACATGTTCAACTGATCCAGGCGCTTGTCCTCTTCCTCCTGCGTGCGGATGTACTCTCGGATCGATGTCTCGTCCCGCCCGACCGTCGACACAAAGTATCCCCGCGCCCAGAAACTCTGCCCTACAAAATTCTGTTTCCGCCCTCCGTACACTCGCGCCAGATGAATCGCACTCTTCCCTTTCATAAACCCAACCACCTGCGCCACCGCGTACTTCGGCGGGATCGATATCAACATGTGCACGTGGTCCGCCAGCAGATGCCCTTCCTCAATCCGGCTTTCCTTCTGCTCCGCCAGTTTGCGGAACACCTCTCCCAAATACTTCCGCAACTCCCCATACAACGCTTTCCGCCGGCCCTTTGGGATAAACACCACATGGTATTTGCACTCCCATTTCGAGTGGCTTAAGCTTTCATACTCGTCCATCCAGTTTCTCCTTTGCGTGTGCTTCGCGGCTCACGCCAGGAGTTTCTTGGATGGACTCCCGTATCTGTCAAACTTCGCGTGCCTCCCCGGCAGAGCCGGGGGAACTCCCATTTCATTAGA
Source organism: uncultured Acidobacteriota bacterium (assembly GCA_963837635.1). GTDB lineage: Bacteria > Acidobacteriota > Terriglobia > Terriglobales > Acidobacteriaceae > CAWINY01. Next base: position 519,712 of record CAWINY010000006.1, on the reverse strand, counting down.
CTAAGCTGTTTGTTTTCTGCATCGGTTTTCGCGACAAGTCAATAAAGTCACACCCTCTCAGGATGACAATCTATTCCTTCTCTGTGCCTCTGTGTCTCTGCAGCGAATTTTTACAGCGAGATCAGCAGCACACCCAGAGCGACCAAACTTACGCCGGCCCAGCGCTTCCAGCCGATCTCTTCCTTGAGCACGTACTTGGCGAGAGTGACTTCCAACAGATAACCGGCCGCGGTGGCGGGGATGGCGAAGCTCACGTTCGCAATGGAAAGCAACGCCAGAAGGGCGAAGAACGACAGCGCCATCGAGCCTAGGCCGCCGAGCACCAGAGGATTGGTGATCATGGCCCAGACCAGCGGAAAGAAGCTGCGCGGGCTGAAGTCCTCAACCTCGCCGTGGCGCTTCATGCCGGCGGTGTTGAGCACGTCGCCAAAGGTGTTGCACAACACGATGATCCCGAGCAGGGCCCACTTCATTCTTCTACGTCTCCCTCTTCGGGCGCGGTGCGCGGGTTGGTCTCGCCGACCAGGATCACGCCGATGCTGATCACGACGATCCCGATCCAGCGCTCCAGGGAAACGATCTCGTGCAAGACAAAATGGCCGAGCAGAGCAATCAGCACGTAGGCTAGCGAGGTGACCGGCAGCACATAGCTGAGGTCGGCGCGGCTGAGCAGCACCAGGTCAGAGAACATCCACAAGGCAAGCACCAGTACGCCGGCTCCTACCCACGGGTTCAGGATGGCGTGAAGATAGGGCAGCGGGGACAGCGCCGTAAGTGCGCCCACCTCTTTCATTCCGTGACTGAGCGAGAGATTACCGGCCACGTTGCTGGCGATCACCAGGATCGTGAGCAACCGCGTCTTCCACAGTTCGTACCAGCCGGGGGTCATCTTAGACAATCAGGTCAGAGGTCAGAGGTCACAGGTACCAGATTACCTGATACCTGCGACCCGAGCGTTCATCGCGAGGCCTCGGCGTGCTCGGCCTCGAACTTCACGTTGGCCTTGCGCTCCAGTTTGTCCCAGGAGAAGTGGCCGCCTTTCAGCGCGTGCTTCAGGGTCTTGATCAGCACCAGCGAGAACAGTTGCCGGTAGGCGAAACGCTGCAGCCACACCTGCCCCAGCAACCAAACGTCCTCGCGCCGGTCGGCGCTACGCCGCTCTAAGGTGAAGGCGAGGGCCGAGGCGACAAAGTCGATCACCAGGAAAGCCAGGAAGAACGCCACCAATTTTTGCAACGAGGCGGGGTTCGCGGTCGCCGGGTGGAAATGGCGGTCGAGCGCGTATTGCGCAACACCGATGATGAACATCAGGTCGATGAAGGGCGAGACTAATGGCAGCACGATCTGGAAGATGACGATATTCGGCAGTGCCACCCAGCCTAGGGCACCCTTGCGTTTCACCGCGGCGCGGTTCTTCCAAACCGCCTGCAGGATGCCAAATGACCAGCGGAAACGCTGGCGCATGAGCCCGTTGGCGTTGTTCGGCGCCTCGGTAAAGGCCAGGGCCCGGTCCTCGTACTCCACGCGATAGCCGGAGTGCAGCAAGGACATCGTCAGGTCCGCGTCCTCGGCAACGGTGTCGGGCTGGTACTGCTCCGCCGCCCGCACCGCTTGGGTGCGCCAAGCGCCGATGGCGCCCGGAACCACGGTCACGGCCCCCAGCACGTTCAGGGCGCGGCGTTCGAAATTCTGACTGGTGATGTATTCCAGCGCCTGCCAGCGGGTCCAGAGATTCACACGATTGCCCACCTTGGCGTTGCCGGCAACCGCAGCCACGCGCGGATCGACGAAGTGCGGGACCAGGTACGAGAGAGCGGTTGGATGAATGACGGTGTCCGCGTCGATGCCGACGTAGATCTCTTCCTCGACGAAGCGCAGCCCATAGTTCAGGGCTTCGGCCTTGCCGCCGTTCGGCTTGGTCAGGATTAGCACGCGCGGATCCTGGCCGAAGCTGGCCCGCACGACTTCCAACGTGCGGTCCTTGGAGCCGTCGTCGATCACGATGATCCGCAGGTGCGGATAGTCCGACTGAAGTACAGAGCGAACGGTGCGCTCGATCACCGTCTCTTCGTTATAGGCCGGGATCAGCACCGCCACCCGCGGCTTGTATTCGCTGTGCTCCTGTTCGTTATCGTGCCGGCGGCGCAGGCGGTCGTAGATGGCGGCCGCGCCCACCAGCAGCAGGCGCGCGCTCATCAGGATGTCGCCCAGGAAGAAGACCAGCACGATGGCGCCGTACATGATCCCATAGAGCCAGAACCCGAGCCGGTCCAGGCTGGCCGACCAGCGCTCATTGCGGGCGATGGGCGGCATGATTTCGTCCCGCGTCTTGCCCAGCAGGTCGGAGACGAGCACCAGTTGATAGCCGCGCGCGCGCAACTGATCGATGATCATGGGCAGCGCACGGACGGTCTCGCCGCGGTTGCCGCCGCCATCGTGCAGCAGAATGATGTTGCCGCGGTCCAGTTGATCGAGGACGCTCTGGGTAATCTGCGCCGCCGTGGGCCGCGGATCGTTGTGCCAGTCGTTGGGATCGATTTTGTCGCCCACCGTGATGTAGCCGAGGTCCTGCGCGATCTGCAGCGGCCTGACCTGATCGGAGGTGTCAGGCTCCTGGTCGATCGAATAGGGTGGCCGGAACAGCAGCGGCTTGACCCCAAGCACGCTGGCGAAGTACCGCTCGGTCAGGTTCAGCTCCACCTGAAAGTATTGGCCGGAGATGCTGCTGATGTCCGGGTGCGTCCAGGTGTGGTTGCCGAACTCGTGGCCCTCGCGATAGATCCGCCGAACCAGCGAACCATATTTCTCGCATTGCTGTCCGATGGCGAAGAAGGTGGCGGGCGCGTGCTCGGCCTTGAGCACGTCCAGGATCTTGGGCGTCCACTGCGGGTCGGGGCCGTCGTCGAAGGTCAGGGCAATTTTCTTGGGCACGCCGCCGTACTGGTCCAACTCATAGGGCGTGGGCAGCGGATCAAAGGATTCCTCGGTGACCATTCCGGAGGAATCGGTTTTCAAGCTTCTGATCCCCTGCGTCGGGCGCGAGCCGATGCGCACGATGTCGCCCTCGCCCTCTGTATCCACCGCCTCGCCGGGCGGGACTTGCCGCAATTTGCCGGGCGCGTCCGCTTCGCGTGCATCATCCCACACCGACCACATGGAGCGGTCCTCGGAACCAAGACGCCAGAGCGCGAAGCCGTTGATCCCGAGTTGCTGGGCGGCGCGCATCTGGTTGAGCACCGTCACGCCATCGGTCAGCCACACCTCGTGCTTGAGGTTTTTTTCGTCGGCAAAGGCGAAGTGCGGGTTGAAGCTGTCCGAATCCAGTTCCAGGTCGGCTTCGGCATCGTGCGCCTCCAGCCATGCGTCCTGGACGGAAAGCGTCTTGGAGGAGACCAGCTTGTCCGCGCGACCGTGCGGCTGCGGCTTCAGCACCCATTCATACGAGTAGTTGGCCAAGGCGCACATCAGCTTATTTGGGGGAATCAGCTTGAGCGCATCTTGCAGGTTCTTGACGAACCAGTCCTGGCTGGCGATTGGGCCCGGCTCGCCGCCGGCCTCATGCTGGTCGTAATCCATCAGGATCACGCCGTCGGATTGCTCGCCGATGTACTTGTAATCGAAGTCATCGTCGTTCGCGGGAAGGCTGACATAGAGCTTCATGCCGCGCGCATGCAGGTCGGCGGCGAGCTCCGCGACCAGCGCCCGGAAGCCGGGTTGCCCGCTTTCGGGGAAACCTTCGAAGTCGAGCATCAAACCGCGGTACTGGTCGGAGGCCAGAAACTGCAGCACTTGCTGGCGGAAATACTGCCGGCGCGCGGGATCGTTTAACACTTGCGTGATCTGCTGCGCCCAAGTGCCGGTGCGCGCATCGAAATTGTTGATCAACGGCAGGACTTCAGTCTCCGCCTTCTCCTGGCGGATAAGGGGCATTACTTTATTGTCCACCTGCCTGACTTTGCCGCCATCGATCACGTCGAAGAAACTATTGCCCTCCCGGACGCCCTGGATCCGGCCGTCGGGCGTAACCAGATGCAGCCATTCGGGGAACAGCAAGTCAATCTGATGGAGATACTCGCGAAGCGACGAGTAGCTGGCCGCGTCCCAAGCGACGTAGAAAGCGCTCCTCAGGCCCTCCGCCGAGCTCGGTGCAACTTGGGTGGCGGGCATTCGCTTGCGATAGCCCACCGGGTGCGGCTTGCGGCGCTCCTTGTGCTCTTTCTCCTTGAGCGCCCGGTAAGGATGGTGCTGCTCGGGCAGCAGCAGCGCCGGAAGTGGGGCCCCGTGGATGATGGTGATTGCGAAATAGACCACCAACAGGGTGAGCAAAACACCAACCGTGTCGGTGACTCGGCGGAGCCGTTTCCAGCGCCGCCGTTGGGGATCAAAGAAAACAGGCGAAAAAGACATTCAGGCTTCGTTACTACGTAAGTTGCCGGCCGGAACCGCGCAGATATCGATTGTACGGGAGCTTTCCTTGCTAACGCCAATCGCAGAGCTGCTCATGCAAGTAAACCCGTGGCGCTCGGCCGAGTTGTCGCCACTGAGGTAAACTGAATTTTCTTTGCCCGGGGCCTAGGCTTCCTGACTCCAAGAAAATCACGAGATTCCAAACCCATATGAGCTTAAGTGAGCAGATTCAAAAAGACCTCGTCGAAGCGATGAAAGCCCGCCAGGAGCAACGCCTTTCCACCTTGCGCATGATGAAGAGCGCGCTGATGAACAAAGCCATCGAGAAGCGCGGGCCACTAGACGACAAGGAAGCCCAGGCGGTGCTGAGCACGCTGATCAACCAGCGTAAGGACTCGGCGGAGCAGTTCACCAAAGGCGGCCGCCTCGAGCTTGCCAAGAAGGAAGAGGCCGAAATCGTGCTGATCGAGACCTATCTGCCCAAGTCGGCCTCGGCAGACGAGATTGCGGCCACGGTTCGCGCCACCCTCGCCGAAATGGGCTCGCCCACCATGAAGGACATGGGCGCGGTGATGAAGAACGCCATGGCCAAGTTCGCCGCCGCTGGCCAGCGGGTGGACGGAAAAGCGGTCAGCGAAACCGTGAAGCGGGAGCTGGCCAGGTAATTCTTCAGCTTCTGAATTTTCGACTCTGATTCGGGAAGGTCACGCGATCTTGATCGGCTTAATGCGCCCCAGACGGGCCGTGGCCGCGGCTACACGCAGTTCATAGGTGGATTGCAGGTTCATCCATACCTGAGCTGTCGTCCCAAAGTACTTGCCTAGGCGTAGTGCCAGGTCCGCGGTAATTGGGCGTTTGCAGCGCACCACATCAGCAATGGCGCGCGCTCCAAGGTCGGCTGCCAGGCGGCTTGAGGTCAAGCCCAAAGGATCCATGAACTCGGTCTTCAGGATTTCGCCAGGATGAATGGCGACCAAACGGCCAGGGCGCACTCTTCTGGTCGTCTTTCGTGGCTCGGGCATGGTCTCCTCCTCGCTAATGATAATCCACGACCTCTACGTCCCGCGCGTTATCCTCCCGCCATACAAAACAGATGCGGTACCGATCATTAATACGAATGCTATGCTGCCCTTTGCGATCGCCATGCAGCACCTCCAGCCGATTGCCGGGAGGAACCGCCAAGTCACGGAGGGTGGTCGCCGCGTCCAACCAAAGCAGTTTCTTGAAAGCGAATGTCCACAAAGATGGCGGCAATCGACGGCTGCGTCCGGTTCGCCACAGCCGCTCTGTCTCGGCATTGCGAAAGTTAACAATCAAGCGTTTCTCTTTCCGGGGCTGACCATGTCGGCGTGCCTGGAAGAGCTTCCGAATCGCACTATCTTCCCTGCGCCAGCCGTGTGGCAAGCCGCTCGGGCAGGCCCGCTTCCAGAATCTTCTCTTGTGCGGACCTCACGTCGTAGGGGACGCGAAAAAAGATGACCTGGTGCTTCCGGTCGTCGTAGAGGGCGAAGGCGCTGCGCCAGTCGCTGTCGCGCGGCTGGCCCACCGATCCGGGATTGATGAAGTAGTGAGTGTTCGGCTCCAGCGGAAAGATCTGCCGGTCGGGGTGGTTGCTGGCTTCGATCCCGGTGCGAAGCTCGTACGCCTCGCCGTTCCTCACAAGGAAACCGCCTTGAATGTGACTGTGGCCAAAAAAGGTGATGGGCCGGCGCGATGCCAGTTCGGCTTCCACAGCATCGTCAATCCCGATGAGGTATTCATCCTCGTCTACCGGCGAGCCGTGCACGAACTGAACGCCTTCGATTTCGCCGGGGATAATCGGCCCTTGCGGCAAATGGCGTAGCCAATCGGCATTCTCGGGGATGAGCGCGTGGCGCGTCCAGTAGGCGGCGATTGCGGCTATGGGGTTGAAGCTTTCCACGTCGACCAGGCCGACGGAGGCCTTGTCATGGTTGCCCCGCACACACTGCCAACAGACTTGGCGCGAACGCTCGGCAACCTCATTAGGGTTGGCGCCGTAGCCGACAATATCGCCAAGGTTGACGATGTGGTCTACCGCCGGAGCCGCTGCCAAACAGGCTTCCAGAGCTTCCATGTTGGCATGAATGTCGCTAACGATCAGGATCCTCAACTACCCCACCCAGTGAATCCGGGATTATACGCCACTTGCGTTTTGCCTTAACACCAGCCACAGAGGCACAGAGACACAGTGGAAGAACAAGAATTCTTCCCCGTGCCTCCGTGGTGGACTTCTGCCGGTTGTTCTCTGTGGCTCTGTGTCTCTGTGGCAGGTTTTCAGGCCGCGGGCGCCATCGAATCCCCAGCCGCCTATATCTTCATCTTGCCTGACGAAACCGGGCAGCGGGCGAGATGTCCGGGAGCTACTTCGATCAGAGGAGGCAGCGCCGCGGAGCAGTCCGGAACCCGCCACTCGCAGCGCGGCTCGAAAGCGCAGCCGGGCGACGCAGCAGCGGCGTTAGGCACTGTGCCCTCGATAGTGCGCAGGGGCCGGCGTCGGTCGGTGGCCAGCGTGGGAACCGACCTCAGCAGGCCGCGCGTGTACGGATGGACAGGACTATGAAAAAGCTCACATACGGACGCCATCTCGACGACGCTGCCGGCGTACATCACCGCGATGCGATGCGAGACCTGCGAGACCACGGCGAGATCATGCGAGATGAACAGCATCGCCAGTCCGAACTTTTCGCGCAGTTGGTCGAGCAGCGCCAGGATCTGTGCCTGTATGGTGACGTCGAGCGCCGTGGTGGGCTCGTCGGCGATGAGCAGCTGCGGCCGGTTGACAATAGCCATGGCGATCATGACCCGCTGCCGCTGGCCCCCGGAAAGCTGGTGAGGATAGTCGCGGGCGCGACGTTCGGGCTCCGGAATCGCCACCTCGCGCAGGGCCTCGATCGCGCGCTGCCAGGCCTCGGGCTTCGTAAGCCTGCGATGGCCTGGTTGTCGATAACTGCGCTCTTGGCGGTTGGCTCTTGGCTGGCTGAGAGCTGACGGCTGATGACTGATGGCTGATGGCTGGCCGCTATGCGCCAGCACGGCCTCCGCCACCTGGTCGCCGAGGCGCATCACCGGGTTGAGCGCGGTCATGGGCTCCTGAAAGATCATGCTGATGCGAGCACCGCGGATGGAGCGGATTGCCTCCGGCGAAGCGCCGAGCAGGTCGGCGCCATCGAAGAGAATCGAGCCGGTGGCGCGCGCTTGGGGCGGCAGCAATCCCATGATCGCCAGCGAGGAGACGGATTTGCCCGAGCCGGACTCGCCCACCAGACCGAGGGTTTCGCCTGCGGCGATAGAGAAGCTAACGTCGCGCACGGCGGCAGCCGAGCCGAAGCGCACGGTCAGATTGCGGATGTCGAGCAGAGGAGGCACTGAGGAAGAAGGTAACAGGTATCAGGCAACAGCCATCAGGTCATTGGAGCACGTTCCATCGCTGACGTGCGGCGTAGAATGTCATCCTGAGCCGAAGCGAAGCGGAGGCGAAGAATCCATGTATTGTCCGATCAAAAACATAGATCCTTCGCTCTGCTCAGGATGACACCCCATAGCTTTAGGCTCACTTTGCCGCTACCTGGTACCTGTGACCTGATACCTGGTACCTCTTCCTTTACAATTGCTTCTTTGAGCTAAGTTCTATGACTGACAAGCCCTTATCGTTTACTCAGATCTGGAAAGAATTCGACGACGAGCACCGCCAGCAGGCGGGCATGGCCTTCTGGAGCGAGCCGTCGTTCGCCGGCAGCTACCCGGAAGTATTCAGCGTGCTGGAGCGGCGACTGAAGATGCGCCGCAAGACCTTAGCCAAGCTGCCGCTCGACCGTCGCGCGCATTATCTGGTAACCACGCCTTCGTTGGCCGAACCGCTGGCCGGGGTGCTGGTGCGGGCCTACCTGTTCATCCATCAGAAGCCGATGCTGGTCGATTTCCTCAACGCGATGGGAGTCGAGCACAAAGAAGGCGTGTTTGACCAAAGTGTGTTCCCTGAGCCTCCCGGTGCGGAGCGCATCACTGCGGCAGTCGAGCAACTCAAGCAGAAGTACGATGCCAACCAGATAGCGCTGTACCTGAAAGCGCTGAAGGCCGAAGACCCGGAGCTGTGGACGAATTTACCACAGGAGTAGCTTTTGCCCTCAGCCGCTAGCCGTCAGCCGGGTATGCGGAAGTCAATACTGATTTTGCGCCGGAGGCGCATCCGAAAATAGCCCAGGACGAAGTCCTGGGTAGACGCACACTTGCACTGAAGTGCCGGAGGCACGACCAAGTCGATTTCGCACGGTGCATGAGTTTCGAGAGAGCGCCCGGTTTTAGCGCCAGGAATCTGCAGTTACAACCGAGATGCTGATTCCTCGCTCCGCTCGGAATGACAATCTCTAGGTTGTTAGAATGTCGTGAAGGCCCAATCGGCAGGTGGAAATCGGTGGAAAATAGATAAGGGTGAGCTCGCGCTCACCCTTTTTGAATTGCGAACGCAAGCGCGGCTTACTTGGCAACGGCTGGAGTTTCGCCGATGCTTGCCTTTTGCGTGATGTTCTTCGTGAGCACCTCGATCGCGCGGCGGAGTTGCTCATCGGGGCCCTTGTCCTTCTTCTTGTCGGGCACGGGAGCCGGGTTGTCGCCATCATCGGGCAGCGGCAGGTCTTCATCCTTCTCCGCCAGCAGGATGTTCGGGGTGACGGCGGTGTCCTGGATCGCCTTACCGGTCGGCGAATAGTACTTAGCTACCGACAGGATCAGGGCTGAGCCATCCGGCAGATCGATGGTCTTCTGCACCGAGCCCACGCCGAAGGTCTTGTCGCCCAGCACGTCCCCGCGAGCATTCTCCAGGATGGCGGCGGCGACAATCTCAGCCGCGCCCGCAGTCCCTCGGTTGACCAGCACCACCAGCGGCAAATCCGTCACCCGCTTGGAAGCGTCTGCGTTAAACGTCTGCTTGGGATATTTTTGTCCTTGCAGGTAGGTGATGATCCCGTGGTCGAGGAAAAGGTTCGCGGTAGCGATGCCTTCGTTCTCGTCTCCATCCGCGCAGTTGCGCAGGTCGAGGACGAACTTCTTAGCCCCCTGTTTCTCGAGGTCCTTGACCTTGGAGGCAATCTCCTGGCTCTTCCCCTGGTTGAAGGCTTCCACTTGGATATACCCCACGCCCTCTTCCACTACCTTGTCGGTGGCGGGCGGCATAGCCACCACTTCGCGGGTGAGCGCCAGCTTCTGCGGTTCGGCGCGCCGTGCCCGGACCACTTCCAGCTTCACGGTAGAACCTGCGGGCCCGCTGAGCAGGCTCTCGATCTCAGCCAGGGATAGTTCGTGCGTGCTGCGGCCCTCGATGGACTCAAGGATGTCGCCGCTATCGATGCCCGCCTTGTCGGCCGGACTGTTGGGAAGCACCGCAATCACCGCGGCATAGCCAAACCGCTTGGACACGGCGGCGCCGATGTCCGCCTTGCCCTCCGACTTATGCGCCTTGTAGTCCTTGTACTCGTCGGGGGTCAGGTAGCTGGAGTTGGCGTCCAGCGACTCCAAAAGGCCGTGCAGCGCACCGTCGGTGACGTGAGTAATGTTGGGCTCCTCCACGTACTCGTTGCGAATGCGCGACAGGACCTCGCTGTAAACCCCAAGCTGCCGGTAAGCGCCGTCATTGTTGTTGGAAGCGTGTACCCCCAGGCTGCCAATTACGCTGAACAGAACCAAACCCAGGGAAACGCTCAGGATGATCGCTTTGAAGCTCTTCGACATGGAAAGTTATCTCTCGATGGTGTAGCGCCGACGGCATTACCAAACAGGTGGCTCAATTATAGCCAGTATTTTGGATGCATGTAGCTGAAGGCCGGGCGCAGCGTATTTCCATCCGCCCTCGCAAGCCGAAAACGATATAACGTCGCGATTTCGGGGGATTTGGAGAAGTGGCAGTTGCAAGGGTTCCCGGGGACAGCTACCCTCGCATCCAATCTGCAATCCGTGGCTCCGAGCAAGGCTTGCTCGGTTTTCATCCAGAGGCAGAACAGGAGCCCTTTGTCATGCAACTTGGAATGATCGGTTTAGGAAGGATGGGCGCCAACATGGTCCGCCGCCTGGTGCGCGGCGGCCATCAGTGCGTGGTCTTTGATCTCGATGCCCACAGGGTCGAGGAACTCGTTCGCGAAGGCGCAACCGGCGCAGACTCGTTGGCCGAATTCATCGCCAAGCTGCAAGCGCCGCGCGCGGCCTGGGTTATGGTCCCCGCGGGCAGCCTTACCGAGGGAACGGTGATCGCGCTGGCTAACGGACTGGACGAGGGCGACATCATCATCGACGGCGGCAATTCGTATTTCAAGGATGACGTACGGCGATCCAAACAGGTTGGGCAGCGCGGCCTCCACTACGTGGATGTCGGCACCAGCGGCGGCGTGTGGGGACTGGAGCGCGGCTACTGCATGATGATCGGCGGATCGCCAGAGGCGGTGAACTATCTCGGCCCAATTTTCAAAACTCTGGCACCCGGCATGGGTTCGATCCCCCGCACTCCGGGACGCGACCAGTTCAGCAGCCCCGCCGAGGAAGGTTATCTGTATTGCGGCCCTTCCGGCTCGGGGCACTTCGTCAAGATGGTTCACAATGCCATCGAGTACGGCATCATGCAAGCCTACGCTGAAGGCTTCGACATTTTCCGCAACGCCAACTCGGCGGAGCTGCCGGAAGAGTATCGTTACGACCTGAACCTGCCGGATATTGCCGAGGTGTGGCGGCGCGGCAGCGTGATCTCCTCCTGGCTGCTGGATCTCTCTGCCATGGCGCTCGCCGAGGACCCTGCCCTTTCCCGCTACGAGGGCCATGTCGCCGATTCCGGAGAGGGCCGTTGGAGCATCCAGGCGGCCATCGAAGAGGCCGTGCCCGCCGACGTGCTGTCGGCAGCACTGTACACCCGCTTCCGTTCCCGCCAGCAGCATACCTTTGCCGAGAAGCTGCTCTCGGCGATGCGCTTCAAGTTCGGCGGCCACGTGGAGGAACCGGAGTCGGGCGGAGCCTGACAACCAGATCTTCGTTCTCCGTTTCGCGTGTTCCGCTCCCGTTGGAGCGTTTCGCCGGGAAGGCAGTTCGCATCGCCCGCGGCGCCGGGTCCAGGCGTATGCTAGTGATCACCTGGGTAACCCTGCAAAGGGGCGGAACCAGCGTGCTCGGAACGCCCTCTTTTGCTACAGTGGGCTAAGGAGTGCCGGGTATATACTGCGGTCATTCAGAGCACGTACTTCGTTCATTTTTCTTAACCGCGCTCTGGGCGCCTCGATCCCGTTTGCATAGGGTTCCCGGCTATTACTGGTGTTGCTTGCTGAGGCGAAGGCCATTGTAGAAGTCCGTTGCTCTTGGCGAGGAGGGAGCCAGCCCGGGAGGTCATTGTTGGATTTGATCATTATCCGTTTCCTGTTCGTACTGCTGCTCGGCATTACTTCTTCTCTCTTGAGGCCGTTCGATCTACACTGGCTGGCCGCAGGCCTCGCCGGTGCGGCTATCGGCGGGCTGGTGGTGCTGGCCGAAGTCCGGCTGCGGGCGGTCAGCCTGAAGCGCCTGATCGGCGCGGCCATTGGTTCGACCCTGGGGATCTTCGGCGCCTTCCTGTTTTCCCTGGTCATTGCCCGCGCGCTTCCCGAAGGCTCCACCGAACGCTTTCTGCAACTAATCGTCATGCTGCTGATGGCGTACGTGGGCCTGGTGGTAGGAGCCAACAAGGGCGATCTGCTGAATCTGGCGGCGCTAGGCGGCATCTTCGGCGGCGAAAAGGTCAAGAAAAGCTACAAGATTCTCGATACCAGCGTGATCATCGACGGCCGCATTGCCGACATCGCCGAGACCGGATTCCTCGACGGCACCCTGGTGATCCCCAATTTCGTGTTGCGCGAGCTGCAACTGGTGGCCGACTCGGCCGATTCCCTGAAGCGCAACCGCGGCCGCCGCGGGCTGGACATCCTGCAGCGCATCCAGAAGATTGCCACCTTACAGGTGCTGATCGTCGATGACGACTTTCCCAGCGTCCGCGAGGTGGACCTGAAACTGATCGAACTGGCCAAAGTCTACGAAGCCAAGATCGTCACCAACGACTTCAACCTGAACAAGGTAGCGCAACTGCAGGGCGTGGAAGTGCTCAATATCAACGAGCTGGCCAATGCGCTGAAGCCGATCGTGCTGCCCGGCGAAGGCATGAAGGTTTTCATCCTCAAAGAAGGCAAAGAATACAACCAGGGGGTGGCTTACCTGGACGACGGCACCATGGTGGTGGTGGACAATGCGCGCAAGATGATCGGCAAAACCGTGGACATCGCCGTAACCTCCGTGCTGCAGACCACTGCGGGCAAGATGATCTTCGGCAAGTGGGACGAGCGCGGCACTCTCCAGATGCGACCGAACGACAACCGCGCTGCTAATGACCGCCGTCCCAATATCCCGGCGCCCTCAATCCCGGCCGGCGCCGTCCACGCGCAACCCGCGCCCGTCCCCAGCCCCACCCCGGCCGGAGCAGAAAAGAACGAATAACTCGTCTGGTTTTTGGAAAAACCTGCCACCGAGGCACTGCGACACAGAGGAAGCCCCGAAGGGGCGGCAGATAGTAGCCCAGGGCGTAAGCCCTGGGTGAGGGCACAAATTGTGACCCGAGTCCCGGAGGGACGGCACTCTCGCGCAAGTTAAAGATGCGTCCTGATCCGTCACTGCCCACTCAGTGATTTATACTTCCTTCCCCATGAAGATCACGGTCATTATCCCCGCTGCGGGACTGGGAACGCGCATGGCTGTCGCCGGCAGTGCCGGCAAAACGGCGACGCGCGGCAAAGCGGCTCCCTCCAAGCAGTTCACCGAACTGGCGGGCGTTCCCGTCATCATCCGCACACTGCGCGCCTTTGTTGACGTGCCACAAGTCAACGAAATCTACGTCGCGATGCGCAAGGCCGAGGCCGAGCATTTTCGGCCTCGCCTGGAGCAGGAATCGTTCAACAAGCCGGTCCACCTGGTCGAAGGCGGTGAGCATCGCCAGCAATCGGTGGCCAACGCGCTGGCTGCGGTCGACGGCCAGGAAGACGATATCGTGCTGGTGCACGACGCGGTGCGCCCGTTTGTCGATCGGGAGATTATCGAGAGTGTCATCCGGGCGGCCCAGCGCCACGGCGCGGCCATTGCCGGCGTCCCCGCAGTGGACACCATTAAGCAGGTCAAGCGCACCGACGAGGGTGCGATAGTTACCGCCACCGTTCCCCGCGAACGAGTGGTGCTGGCGCAAACCCCGCAGGGGTTCCGCCTGGGCCTGTTGAAGAAAGTCTTCGCCGATGCCGCCGCGGATGGCTTTACCGGCACGGATGAGGCCTCCCTGGTGGAGCGGGCGGGACACGAGGTGGCCGTGGTGATGGGCGCTCCCCGCAATTTCAAGATCACCACCCCGGCGGATTTGCAGTTGGCCGAGTTCTATTTGGGAACACAGCAACGTTAGGCCACAGATTGCACGGATATAACGGATTGACACGGATCGATGAATGACACTTCACAAAACGGACCTGCTCTCGTCCTTAAATGCGAGGCGGTAACCTCAAAGATCATTGGTGTGTTCTACGAGGTGTACAACGAGCTCGGGTGCGGTTTTGTGGAATCGGTTTATGAAAAGGCCATGTTTATAGCACTCCCGGAGTACGGTCTAAGTGTGCGCCGCCAGCAACCCGTTCCAATGTTCTTCAGAAAGCGCCGCATTGGCCAGTACTTCGCGGATCTTGTCGTAGAGAACCAAGTCATTATCGAACTCAAAGCTACCCAAACTCTTGATAGGTCTGCCGAAGCGCAACTCCTGCATTATCTGAAGGCAACGTGTTACGAAGTCGGCTTGCTGCTGAACTTCGGGACCCGCGCACAGTTTCGACGTTTGCTTTTTGACAATGACCGTAAGAACCTCCGTGCCAATCCGTGTGAATCCGTCCAATCCGTGGCACCAGGAAATCCAACATGAGAATCGGACACGGCTACGACTCGCACGAATTTAAGCCCGGCATCGCCCTGAAGATTGGCGGGGTTGAGCTGCCGCACACGGCGGGACTGGCCGGCCATTCCGACGGCGATGTCCTGCTGCACGCACTCACCGACGCGCTGCTGGGCGCGGTAGCCGCAGGCGACATCGGCGGCTTCTTTCCGCCGGGCGACCCCAAGTGGAAGGGCGCGGATTCGGCGCTGTTCGTCGCCGAGGCGGTGGCGCAGGTGCGTCGAGCGGGCTACCAGGTGGTGAATGTGGATTCCACGCTCATTCTGGCCGCGCCGAAGATCGGCCCCCATGCCGCGCGCATCCGCCAGCGCCTTGCCGAACTCCTGGGGATCGACATAGCGGATGTTGCGGTCAAGGCCAAGACCCCGGAAGGCACCGGCACGGAGAACGCCGCCATCGCCCATGTGGTTGTGTTGCTGGAGCGCAAGAAGAGCGCCGGGCGGCGGACCGCTCACGTCGCCGAAGCAACCCCGCAACCGGTGATCGACAGCGTGGTCGAACAGGTGCTCGCGGAAACCACGCCCGGCCACGGATCGAACAAGAACTAGCCGATTGCCTGGCTTCGCCAACGCAATCGGAGTCGGAGCAGAGGCAGTGCAAGTTCGCTCATGGCGTAGCCGAGGGCAGGCGTTCATTGGCGCTTGCCGAGTTTTCAAGGTAGGTGTACGTTTTGTGTCTGCCACCGATGTTTCGGTGGCGAGAAATTCCAGCCTGGTCCTAAACCCGTTGCGCTGACGGGTACAAAGAGCCCCTCTTTCCGGATCAGGTTGGAGTTTCTTTTTCTAGCCGGCGGCTTTCAGCCATCAGCCATCAGCTCTCAGCTCTCTGTCCAGCAGCCAATTTTCAGCCCAGTTCTCAGGCCAGCGCGACCCAGACCTCAGCTTTCAGATGTGACAGCTTTTCCTGATGGCTGATGGCTTACGGCTGATGGCTTGCTTCCCTCAGCTTCCAGATATCAGCCCTTCTGCTCAGCTTTTCCTGATGGCTGATGGCTGACGGCTGATGTAGCGACCAGAGTTGTTATAATCAAAATTTCCCCGAAATCATGCAGGGAGTGAGGCTTTGTCTTCTCCAGAGCAAACCCAAGTCGCCGAGCCGGCGTCGTCGAACACGATGGATATCAATCAGATCCGGCAAATTCTGCCCCATCGCTATCCTTTTCTGCTGATCGACCGGGTGGTCGAGATCGAGCGCAAGCGGCGCATTGTCGCCATCAAGAACGTCAGCGTGAACGAGCCTTTTTTTCAGGGCCACTTCCCGCAATTTCCGGTCATGCCCGGGGTTCTTACCGTGGAAGCCATGGCGCAGGCCGGTGGCGCACTGCTGCTGACCGAGGTGGAAGATCGCCAGGGCAAGCTGATGTTGTTCACCGGCATTGAACGGGCCAAATTCCGCCGTCCGATCACGCCCGGCGACCAGTTGCGGATCGAGGTCACGGTCCTGGCATGGCGGCGCACCGCCGTCCGCATGCAGGGGTACGTCAGGGTGGACGGCAAGCTGGCGGCCGAGGCGGTCATCACCTGCCGTCTGGTCGACGTAAACCGCCCGGCGCAGAATGACGATGACGAGGGTCAGGAATAACACGGCATGAGTTCTGTGGACACGGCCTTGAAAGCGGAAACCCCTAACGTGCACCCCACGGCGGCGATCGATCCTGGCGCGAAGGTGCCGGTCTCCTGCCGCATCGGCCCGTATTGCGTTATCGGTCCCGAGGTGGAATTAGGCGAAGACTGCGAATTAGTCTCGCATGTGGTGTTGCTTGGGCCGATGCGCCTGGGCAGCCACAACAAAATATTTTCGTTCGCCTCTCTGGGCGCGGGACCGCAGGACATGACGTTCGCCGGCGAGCCCACCCGGGTGGAAATCGGCGACCACAACCACATTCGCGAATATGTCACCATCCACCGGGGTACGGTGAAGGGCGGCGGCTTGACGCAGGTGGGCAATCATTGCCTGATCATGGCCTACGCCCACATCGCGCACGACTGCCACATCGGGGACCACGTCATCATGGCCAATGCGGCCACCCTGGCCGGCCACGTGACGATCGAGGATTGGGCCGTGTTGGGCGCGCTGTGTCCCGTCCACCAGTTCGTGCACATTGGCACGCATGCCTATGTCGGCGGCGGTAGCACGATCACCAAGGATGTTCTGCCGTTCTCGAAGACGGTCGCCGCGCGCGATGCCAAAGCCTATGGATTGAATGCCATCGGCCTGGAGCGGCGGGGCTTCAGCCGGGAGCGCATCCGCAAGATCCACCATGCCTATAAAGTCCTGCTGGCCTCGAAGCTCAACACCACGCAAGCCCTCGAACGCCTGAAGAGCGAAACCGGCTTGGGCGAGGATGTCGAGATGCTGATCCACTTCATCGAAGCCTCTGAGCGCGGAGTGATCAAATAAGAATCTTTCTTACCGCTGAGGGCGCGGAGTATCGCGCAGAGGACACAAGAGGAACGCAACGGCGGAAAATCAGTTCCGGGTGGCGCTCCATGTTTGGTGCAGATTTCTTTTGCTTTTAACCGGTTTTCTCTGCGTCCTCTGCGAAACGCTCTGCGCCCTCTGCGGTAAAACGTATTTCATTTACACTGGCCACCGATGCCCACCCGCACGAAACTCGGCCTGATTGCCGGCAATGGCAAATTCCCCTTCCTCGTGCTCGATGCCGCTAAAGCCAAGGGCGAAGAGGTGGTCGTCGCCGCTATCAAAGAAGAGGCCTCTCCCGAAATCGAGCAGCGCGGCGCGGCCGCGGTTCACTGGTTATCCCTTGGTGAACTTTCCCGGCTGATCGAAACCTTCAAGCGCGAGGGCGTGCAGCGGGCCATCATGGCCGGACAGGTCAAGCATAAACAGATCTTCTCCAACATCCGGCCGGATTGGCGCTTGGCGAAGCTGCTGCTGTCTTTACGCACCCGCAATACCGACGCGCTGATCGGCGCCGTGGCCAAGGTGCTTGCCGACGAAGGCATCACCCTGCTGAATTCGACCGAATATCTGGAGCCGCTGCTGGCGCGCCCCGGCGTGCTCACCCGCCGCGCCCCCAACGAAGCCGAGCGCCGCAGCATCGATTACGGCCGCTCGGTCGCCCGCCACGTAGCGCAGTTCGACATCGGCCAGACCGTGGTAGTTGCCGAATCGGCCTGCGTCGCCGTCGAAGCGATGGAAGGCACCGACGCAGCGATCGAGCGCGCGGGAAAAATTCTGCAATCGAAATCGCTCGGCGATCAGGCCTCGCTCCTGAGCCGCGCGCTCACCGTGGTCAAGGTGGCCAAGCCGAAACAGGACATGCGCTTCGACGTGCCGGTGATTGGGGTCAAGACAGTCGAAACCATGCGCGCCGCAGGCGCCACCTGCCTGGCGGTGGATGCCGGCAAATGCCTGCTACTGGACGGCGACGCCATCCTCCATGCGGCGGACGAGGCGGGCATTGCGATCGTGGCCGATGTTCCGGTAGAGGAAACGATCAGCGAGTAGATCACGCCGCCGAGCGTTCGCGCGCCGGACCATGGCCTTTGACAGCACCGCCGCCAAACGCCAAAGGGGAGCGCACGCGCTCCCCTTTGGGAATTTCGAGCTGCCGCGCCTACGGCAATCTTCCCGACAATCCTGGCAGCATTTTGGCGATGTCGTTATAGATCACCATGACCGCCACGAACAGCAGGAAGACGAACGCGACCTGATAAATCCGCTCTTTCACCGCTTGGCTGATGTCGCGCCGCATGACGGCCTCGATCGCCAGCAGCAGGATCACGCCGCCATCCAGGATCGGAATCGGAAACAGGTTAAAAATACCGAGGTTCAAGCTGATCGCCGCCATCAGCGCCAGCAGCGGCATGGCCCCCTGGCGCGCAGCTTCGCCGGAAGCCTTGGCAATCCCGATCGGGCCTTCCATCTGGCGCAAGGACACTTTGCGCCGTGCCATCTTCTCGACCAACTCCAAAATCAACGTGGAGTATTTCTTGTTCTGCTCGATGGAACGCGAGAACGCCTGCGTGAAGGGCAGTTTATCCACATGCACGGGATCGGAGCGGACGCCGATGCGGTACACGGTTTCCCCACCCGACTGTGTCGAGGAAGCAGTCATCGTCAGGGTGAGGAACTGGCCGCCGCGGGTAACCGTCAGGGTTAAAGGCTTATCTTTGCTCTCCTGGATATAGTGGATCATCGCCGGGATCGAGCGCACGCTGTTGCCGTTGACCGCCGTAATCACATCTCCGACTTGGATTCCGGCTTTGGCGGCGGGCATATCCGACTCAACTTCGGTCACCGTGTTTGCCTGGTCGGCCACTAATCCCGAATCCCCGACTTGGTCCCGGCCCTCAGCTTGCGGGGTGATGTTCTTGGAGAGCATCTGTCCATCGCGCTGAATGGCCACGCTCAGAGGCTGGTTCGGGCTGAGCATCGCCTTGAGCATCACGTCTTCCCACGTGGGATTCTGTTGGTTGCCGACCCGCACAATCCGGTCTCCCGGCTGGATACCGGCCTGGGCGGCAGCTGAATCTTGAATCACCCAGCCCACCACCGCGGGTTGATCGAGAAATGCCGGATGCTCGTAATGCACCATGTACACGCCGGTAAGCACGGCGACCGCCAGCAGAATGTTCATGGCGGGTCCGGCAATGGCGATGATGAAACGATGCCAGCGCGGATGTGACACGAATTCGTCTTGGGCGCCGGTATGCGCATCCATGGGATTCTCGCCGGCCATCTTCACGTAGCCGCCGAGCGGAATCGCGCTGATGCGATAGTCGGTGTCGCCGCGCTTGAAGCCACACACCCGCGTCCCGAATCCGATGGAAAACACTTCCACGCGCACACCCAACAGCTTGGCCGCCGCGTAGTGGCCGAACTCGTGGACCAAGACCATGATCCCGAGAACCAGCAACATGGAAACAACACTGGTTAGGAAAAGATTCATGTTCCTTAAATCCTTGCCGCGCCTCTCATGGCCCAAACAAACCGATATCGAGATTCTAGGCCAAAACCGGAGAAGCGACCGCGTGCCCCAGGCTCGCCACCTTCTCGTCGGCGAGGTGCCGGGCTTCCGCGTCAAACCGGAGCACCATCTCTATAGATTCCGGCTTGGTGGCCACAGTTTCATCAACCACGGATTCGATGAGGCGCGGGATGTCCTGAAATCCAATCTTCCCGTTCAGGAACGCGCCCACCGCCACCTCGTCGGCCGCGTTCAGAGCAATGGTCCGCGCTCCCCCCGCTTCGGCGGCTTCGTAGGCCAGACGCAGGCAGGGGAACTTCTTCAGGTCCGGGGGCCGGAAATCCAAGCGCTTTAGATTCAGCACATTGAAGCGAAGATCTGAGGCAATACGTTCGGGAAAGGTCAAGGCGTACAGGATCGGCAGGCGCATGTCTGTAACCGAGAGCTGCGCCAGGATGCTGCCGTCCACAAACTCCACCATGGAGTGAATCGTGGACTGCGGGTGCACGATCACGCCTACCTTGGAAGGTGGAACGTCGAACAAGCGGCAGGCCTCGATCACCTCAAAGCCCTTGTTCATCAGGGTGGCGGAATCGATGGTGATGCGCTGGCCCATCTTCCAGGTGGGATGATTGAGCGCCTGCTCGACCGTGATGCCGGCGAACTTCGCCTTGGGCGTCTTCAGGAACGGACCACCGGAGGCGGTAAGCCAGACGCGCTCCACCTCGCGCGCCGTGCCCCCGCGCATCGATTGATGCACCGCGTTGTGCTCGCTGTCGATGGGCAGCAGCGGCTTGCCCTGACGGCGGGCCTCGGCCACGATCAGCTCTCCGGCGGCCACCATGGCTTCCTTGTTGGCGAGACCGATTGTCTTTCCCGCTTTCACGGCTTCGTAGGTGGCTTCCAGGCCAGCAACGCCGACAATCGCGCTGACTACGAAGTCCACTTCGGGATCGGTGGCCACGCGAACCGTGCCCGCCGCCCCGCAGACGACCTCAATTTCGGCGGCGCGGGCCTCTTTCAACCGCGCCCGCAGCAGTTCCGCGTCAGACTCATCGGCTACGGAGACCAGCTTGGGGCGCCAGCGGAGGCATTGCCCGAAGGCGGCGTCCAGGTTATGTCCGGCGGCGATCGTCTTCAGCCGAAAGCGCTCGGGATAGGACTCGATGATGCTGAGGGTGCTGCAACCGATCGAGCCGGTCGAGCCCAGAATGGCAATGTTCTTCATTGATATCAAAGCTGCTGACAAGATTGTACCGCGCCGGACTTGGCGCACAAAGCAAACGCCGTCCGCATCTGCTGGACGGCGTCCTGAAACCCCGTTGATGTTGTACCCGGCGGACCAGCTTCGATTGAGCTGGTTCTCACCCCCTGAAGGTCCTTGGTCCTTGGCCGGTGCTGCTCGCCGCAGTTGCTAACGACTAACGACCGACGGCCAACGACTACTCTACAGCGAACTCATATTGGAAAGGAACTGGCCATTGGACGGGGTCTTGCCCAGCTTGTCGATGAGCAACTCCATGGCTTCCACCGGCGACAGCGGGTTCAACACCTTGCGCAGCACCCAGATGCGCGCCAGGTCTTCCTTGGGAATGAGCATCTCTTCCTTGCGGGTGCCGGAGCGCTGAATGTCGATAGCCGGGAAGGTGCGCTTATCCACCAGCTTGCGGTCCAGGATGATTTCCATGTTGCCGGTGCCCTTGAACTCTTCGAAGATCACATCGTCCATGCGCGAGCCGGTATCGACCAGCGCGGTGGCGATGATGGTCAGCGAGCCGCCCTCTTCGATATTGCGGGCGGCGCCGAAGAAGCGTTTGGGGCGCTGCAGGGCATTGGAATCCACGCCGCCGGAGAGCACCTTGCCGGAAGGCGGCACAATGGTGTTGTAAGCGCGCGCCAGACGGGTGATCGAGTCCAGCAGGATGACCACGTCGCGTTTGTGCTCCACCAGGCGCTTGGCCTTTTCGATCACCATTTCCGCCACCTGCACGTGGCGGGCGGCAGGTTCGTCAAAGGTGGAGCTGATGACTTCCCCCTTGACCGAGCGCTGCATATCCGTAACTTCTTCCGGGCGCTCGTCGATGAGCAGCACGATCAGCACGACCTCGGGATGATTCGTGGTAATGCGAGTTGGCGATGCTTTGCAGCAGCATCGTCTTGCCGGTACGCGGCGGGGAAACGATCAGGCCGCGCTGGCCCTTGCCGATGGGGGTAAGCAGATCCATCACCCGCCCGCTGATGTTCTCGCGCACCGTCTCCAGCTTGATCCGGCCCTGGGGATAGAGCGGGGTCAGGTTGTCGAACAGTATCTTGTTGCGCGCCTCGTCGGGCGACTCGAAGTTGACCGCCTCGATCTTGACCAGCGCGAAGTACTTTTCGCCCTCATGCGGCGGGCGCACCTGGCCGCTGACCGTGTCGCCGGTCTTCAGGTCGAATTTGCGGATCTGCGAGGGCGAGACGTAGATATCGTCCGGGCCGGGCAGATAGTTGTAGTCAGGGGAGCGGAGAAACCCGTAGCCGTCGGGCAGGATCTCCAGCACGCCTTCGGCGAAGATGTGCCCTTCTTTTTCGCTCTGGGCCTGGAGGATCTTGAAGATTAGATCCTGCTTGCGCAGGCCGCTAGCGCCGGGGAGGTCCAGCGTACGAGCTATGCGGGTCAGCTCGGTGATGTTCTTTTCTTTCAGTTCTGCGATGGTCATGTTCACCTACGGGATGTCAACGAGGAGGGACGGTGCGGGTGGCGCCACCCGCCCGTTGCACGCAGGCAGCATGCAACGGGGACCCCGGTTGGGGTCGGTGGCCACGCTAAGTCAGTCAGGCAGCCCTGCGCTGCGCCTCATTCGCCTCTACCGGATCCAGGAATACCTGCTTCCGTTCAGAACTCGCTATGCGATCCAGGACGTTATTCATAGTCTCCTGAATCCGCGTATTAGGCCGGTGGAACCGCCGGGTTGCCTTGGAAGCAAGCTGGCAGAGCATATACCGGTTTTGCATGGTGTGTAAAGCTTCAAAAACTCGATCAGAACGCATTCCGATTCTCCTGGAGTTGTCGTACGGAGGCAGGTGCCGAACCTACTGTCTAGCAGGTCCTTCCCGATTCGACTGGAAAGGAGGGGCGGTTCTAGACCAAAAATCCGCTAGACCCAAATTACATAGATGCCCCGGCACGGGCCTAAGTTACACAATTTGTGAATTACTGAGTTCGTTGTACTACTCGGAATAGACGACCCAGTCCCGGATTAGTTATGCAAAACTATTAAGGGAACCCGGTTCGTCACCCCGGACCTAGCTAGTCGCGCTCGAGAAAAACCACCTCGCTGATCTCTGTGCCCATGGCCTTGGCGCATTTCTGCGCCGTCTCAAGAGTCTCAGCGTAGCGATTTTCCTTGATCGCCCGGTTACGCGCGCCATGGTCGTCGTAGGCAGGGCCGAAAATTGGACCTTTATGCGGGTCCTTGGTCTTGTACTCCCATGCCTTGCGCCCCGCCGCGATGTACTTCTTGGCTTGGCCGTTCGCTACTGTTTCAACAAACATCGCTGCTTCTAATCCTTCGCCTTCCAGGCCAACCGGGACAACATCCGCCTTGCACCCAAACGCGCAACCACCACCGCATTTAAGGTGCTAGGGAATCTTGCACAATCCATGCCTTTGGGGTTCGTCGGTGCCCGGGTTCCCGGAACTGACTTCCACTGGAAGTCACACCTTAAAAGACCACAATCCGGATGGTCAAGTAATTTCGTGTAAAGCTAGGGAAAAGGAATCGGCGCTGCTACCGCTCAAGCACTACTTACATAAATCGAGGTAACTAACAGAAACCATGTGACCTCACAGCGCCAAGGCCACCACCAGCAGCACCCCAAACCCAAGCGCGTGAGCCAGTTCGACCATCCCCAGGCGATGTACATCAAGCGGTTCCCCGCGTTGCGCAAACCAAGCCAGCCCCCGGACAAACACCGGGGCAAAAGCCGCCAGGGTCAGCCAAGGCAGCAAGTGGAAGTGGCAGGCGGCCGCGAGCACGCTCCACATGCCAATCTGGAAGGCGAGGAACATGTGTCCAAACATCATTTTCTCGCGGGGACCACCCAACTTTGCTCCACGAATGCGTAGCTGCACAAACTGGATCTGGTTGGCGGCGAAGATCCAATTCGCCAGCCACAGGCCCAGGGCGGCCAGGCCCAGGCGTCCGGTAACCACGTAATAGGCCGCTGGCGCGGAGATCGTCAGCCCCACCGAGCCGGCCAATTGTGCGGCCATGCGCCCCCTGCGGCCCAGTCTGCGAAAGAGTGTCTGCAGGACAAAGAGCAACCCAGCCACCACCCCCAGCAGGAGTAATCCGGAATTTCGGCCGCTCCCTAGCAGGATCGCAAGGCTGAGGGCAGCCACGCTCGAAAAACCAAGGATATACAGCCAAACCAGTCTTCTTTCCGCAGCGCTCTGGGCCTTCATAGGCGTGGTCCCGAGCAGGCTTTCCACGGGCGTGCGCAAGCAGAACAAGGCAAAAACCGCAACCACCAACGGCGCCAGCGGCGCGGCCGCGCCTCCGGCAACGAGTCCGGCAACGGCGGCCGTCACCAACGGTACGAAGAGGATCCCCCACGCCCCATGCTCGCGCGGAAACACCAGCAGCCGGGTCCGTGAATGAGCGGGATTTGGAAGCGCAGCCTGCGCCATCGGATTCGACCCCATATGGAAATTGTGGCGTCGGCCGCGCATGATCGGGAGGACTTAGGTCACAGCAGCCGAAGAAAAGTGACTAGTGATTAGTGACTAGCGCGGTATTACCCGGGCAGCAAAGACCAGTCACGAACACTAGTCACTAATGACTTTCTTCCCGGCTGATAGACGCAGAAGGGCTCTTCCGCAAGGTAATTGCCGTCCGGGGTGGCGGCGTAAGCCCGGGCACGGCAGCCCATGCAGACGTTGCGGAACTCGCAGGCGCCGCACTTGCCTTCCAGCTTGTCGGTGTCGCGCAGGTCCTCAAAGACTTTGCCGGTCTCCCATACCTCCACGAAGGGCTGCTTTTTCAGATCGCCCGCCGAAACGGGCAGATATCCACAGGGATAAACCTCGCCCACATTCGAGATGAAGCACACACCAGTGCCGGCCAGGCACCCCTTGGTCATGGCATTCATGCCGCCGACATCCCCCGGATGGCCGCCAGGGTGACCGCCGGGATGCCCTATCCCCATGTGCTTGGCATTAAGGGCCATGCCCATCGCGCCCGGCATTGTCATGTCCGTGGGGCCGATAGCGGCCGTGCCAGAGCCTTTGGACTCGGTCGCCGAGGGATAACCCGCGGCTTTGCGCTCGGCGGCGCGGCGCTGGCGCACGACCCGGAAGTAGTGGGGTGCGCAGGTAGCCTTCAACTCGATCCCGCTATCGAGCGAGCGGTCGTAGAACCAATTGAGCATCTCTTCGTATTTCTGCGGATCGATCATCTCCTTGTCGGCGATTTCGACCCCGCAGCCCACCGGCACCAGCAGGAAGGTATGCAGCGCGTCGGCGCCGAGCTGCTTGGTAAGCTCCAGCACCGCGGGCAACTGCTGCGCGTTGTGCCGGGTGATGGTCATATTGATCTGGAAGGAGACGCCGGCCTGCTTCAAATGGTTCATGCCGTTCACGGCATTCTGGTAGGCGCCCGGGATAGCGCGAAAGGCGTCATGAGTCGCGGCGTCGGCCCCGTCGAGGCTGACGGAGACGCGCTTCACGCCGGCCTCGGCGATCTTCCGGGCAACCTCCTCATTGACCAGCGTGCCGTTGGTGGCCAGCGCCACGCGAATGCCCTTACCGGTGGCGTAGCTCGCCAGTTCCAGGCAGTCCCGGCGATAGAGTGGCTCGCCCCCGCTGAGCACCAGAATAGGGTTCGCGTAGGCCGCGATCTGATCGATGATCTGCTTGCACTTCTCCGTCGGCAGGTCGAGCGGCGAGCTGAGTTCGGTGGCTGTGGCGCGGCAATGGATGCAGCGCAAGTTACATCCCTTGGTCAGTTCCCAAAAAATCAATCGCGGAGGACCGATCGCCTTTCGCGGCTCGCGGACGAGACTGACTGCTGTGGTGCTCATAGGCACTCCTTCAAACGGAGAATCAGCCCTCAGCATAAAAGAGCAAGTCACAGGCAGCGGTGAACAAAGTCACCGGCCAGTGTGACGTTTATCACAAGAAAGATGGCAGGATCAGAACCTCAAGTCTGCCGGTCGAAAGAGTGCAAACTTAAAGAGCCGCTGATCCCCTGGTGACTGCTGATCGACCAAGAGTAATCAGCCGCGATGCGTGGGTAATGATTAGCCGTTTGCGGCGCGCGCGCGAGGGGCTCGCGGCCGGCGATTGCGGGAGAGGCCAACCGAACGGACCCGCTCGTAAGCGCCGTGCAGATCGGTGCTGAGCAGGCGCACCACTTGCATGCAGGCTTCGCGATGATCCCGCAAAAACTTGAGCAGGTCCTTGCGCTTCACCTGCACCACTTGGCAGGAGTCGAGGATCTCAGCGGTGACCTCGTGAGGTCTTCCCGAGAGAGAGGAACTGATCCCCAGAACCTCGCCTGGGCCAGCGATTCGCAACACCAGCCGCTTGCCGTTTTCCGAACAGACCGACAACTTGGCCCGGCCATCGCAAAGCACGAAGATTCCCCGGGGCTGAGTGCCCTCGGAAAACAGGGTCGCGCCACGGGGAAAAGCGGTGATGCTCTTAATGGCGTCGAACGACTGAAGCGCATCGCTGGGCAGATCGCAGAAGATGCGGTCGGCCCTCAGTTCACAATCGAAACAACTGTTGTTGCTTGCGCTCGCCATGCTATTCGATTTAAGCGCTTTATCGCGAGCAGGGCAGTGACAGTAGTCACCCAAAATAGTGATTGCTGAACATTTGCAGCCCGCGGAACTCGCGTTTTCCCGCTTAGGCGCCGTTGGCGGCCAAGGTCTTCAGGGCCTGCTTATTGCGAATCAACAAGGTCGAACCCTTGGCCTGTACGATCTGCCGCTTCTTGAGATCGGCAAACAGTCGGGTTACGGTTTCCCGCGAGGTGCCAATCATCTGGGCGATCTCTTCGTGGGTCAGGGCCAGTTTCAGCCGGGGCTCCTGCTTGGTCGCCTCTCCGTTCTTAGAACTCCATTCGAGCAGTAGCTTGGCCAGTTTCTCCGCAGCGCAGTGCGACAGGCCCAGGGAGCGGATTTCATGGCAGGCGGAGGTGTACTTGTCGCTCAACTGCTCGGCCACTCTGAAGCAGGCGTCGGGGTGTTCCCGCAGGAAGCGCAGGAAGTCCTCGCGCTTGACGAAGTTCACCTGACAGGGGTCCAGGGTTTCGGCCGTCAACTCATAAGGCTTGCCGGATACGGTGGCGCTCAGTCCCAGCACCTCTCCCGGCTCGACTATTTTCAGGATCAGGGTCTTGCCATCGCAGGAGGAGATCGACAGCTTCACCCGCCCTTTGCAAAGCACGAAGATGCCGCGAGGCGCCTGGCCTTCGACAAAGAGTACCGCGCCCCTAGGGTAGGCAGTGGCGTACTTGATGAACTCAAACGACTGCAGGGCCGCCTGGGGTAGATCGCAGAAAATTCGCTCTGCCCGCAGTTTACAGGTAAAGCAGCTTTCGATGATATCTAGACCGTACGGTGAGAGCACACTACCCCCTCTTCGGCATTTACAACATTCCCCAACTCTCGTCAAGGGAATTTCTGCCAAACCCCTAAAGAATGTAAGTTCCAACCTTATCGGACACCAAACGGCGAACACGACCAGGCTTAATCCGCTTCGCCCCCGCACCCGGGTCTTCCATCACCTGCTACAGTGCCTTGGCACACACTTCGATGTGAGTGTACCAAATGTGGAAAAATCTTATCATGGATCTGATTCCGGGCAAACCATTCCGAGCCGCGCTTTCGTCTATCATGGCCCAATCCGTGCCTAGAGCGTGTTTCATAAATAGGTTCGGCCTCAGCTTAGGTACTTACGTACGAGGCGGGTGAACTGATGAGCTTCTGTCATGAAGAAGCGGCAGAAGCTGTTGACGGACGAGCAGTGGCAACTGATTGAACCTTTGCTTCCCGAACCGAAGCGCCGGCGGGACAACCGGGGGCGACCGTGGGCACCGAACCGGGCCTGTTTTGAAGGCATTCTGTGGATTCTGCAAACCGGAGCGGCATGGCGGTTTCTGCCGGACGAGTTCCCCTCACCCGCGACCTGCTGGCGGCGGTTGAAGCAATGGGAAGATGAAGGCGTCTGGCTGAATGCGTGGCGCGCCTTGCTCGGTGCGCTGGATGAGGAAGGGCTGCTCCAGTGGGACGAGACCTTCCTGGACGGCAGCTTCGCGCCGGCAAAAAAAGGGGCGCTGCCGTCGGTAAAACCAAGCGGGGCAAGGGAACGAAGTGGATGGTACTGGTCGACGGTCAAGGTCTTCCGCTGGGAGTTCGGCTGGAAAGTGCCTCTCCGGCAGAAGTTACGCTTGCGGAAGCCACGCTCGCCGAAGTCCGCGTCCCGCGCCCGAAAGGACGGCCGCGGCAAAAGCCCGAGCGCATAATCGCTGACCGTGGTTATGACTCCGACCCGCTGCGTGAGCGACTGAAGAAGCGAGGCATCGAGCTGATTGCGCCCTACCGCAAGAACAACAAGGAACGGCGCTACGAAGATGGCCGTAAACTGCGGCGGTATCTGCGTCGCTGGATCGTGGAGCGAACCAATGCATGGCTTGGCCAGTTCCGCCGATTGCTGGTTCGTCATGAGCATCTGCTCTCCACCTACCGCGCCTTCTTCTACCTTGCCTGTTTCTGGATTACGCTGAGGCGCTGTTTATGAAACACGCTCTAAGCATTAAGTACTAGGTACTACCAGAGGAGCTTCCTACATGGAAAAACCCGCAACTACTGCCGATGCCGATCTGATCCTCAAACTGTACGACCTACGCAGGGAAGCGCAGATGCGCAAGGCGCGCGACTGGTTCGCCTTCCACTGCTGGCCCAAGAACTTCGAAGAACTCGCCAAGCTGATCGGGGACTTCGGAGCCCCTGAAAACGCCTGCTTCCGGCAGGTGACTTCCTATTGGGAGATGGCTGCGTCCCTGGTGCTGCGCGGCGCGCTGGATGCCGGACTCTTCCTCGACAGCAGCAGCGAGATGTTTTTTGTCTACGCCAGGCTAAAACCCTTCCTCGCCGAGGCGCGCCAGAAGTTTAACCCGGAGTTCATGGCCAGAGTGGAGAAGCTCGCGGAATCCACGCCGGAAGGGCGCGCTCGGGTCGAGAGAATGCAGGAGCATTTCAAGGCCGACCACTGGAAGAAGTTCCGCGAACAGGCCAGCGGCGCGGGACGGTAAATTTAACCTCCGGGGGGTGCAAAAACCTTTTCACCGCGGAGGACGCCGAGGACACAGAGGAAGAACGCAGAGGGAATCTTCAATTTTTGATTTCACGATTTCCGATTTCCGATTTCCCGATATTCTCGATTTTTCGGTGCCCCTGCAATAACAGCGTGTTGACGCGCCAGACAGGGATTCGGTAAGAATCAGAAATCAAAAATCGCAAATCAGAAATTGAAGGATTTTTCCTCCTCTGCGTTCTTCCTCTGTGTCCTCGGCGTCCTCTGCGGTGAAAGGTTTTTGGGGGCTTAGCTAAAGCTCGCGCCGGCCCTCGATGGCCTTGAGCAGGGTGACCTCGTCGGCATACTCAATATCGCTGCCGGCGGGGATGCCCGTGGCAATGCGGGTAACCTTCACCCCTGAAGGCTTGATCTGCTGATAGAGATAGGTTGCCGTGGCCTCACCTTCGACCGTGGGATTGGTGGCAAGAATGACTTCGTCCACTTCCCCGGCTTCGATGCGGCGCAGCAGATTGGCAATACGAAGCTGCTCCGGACCTACGCCATGCAGCGGCGAGATGGTCCCGTGCAAGACGTGAAAGACGCCGTTGTACTGGCGCGTCTTCTCGACGGCAGCGATGTTTGTCGGCTCCTCGACCACGCAGACCAAACGCTGGTTGCGGGTGGCGCTGGAACAGAAGACACAAGGGTCCACGTCGGTAATGTTGTTGCACCCCGAGCAGAGGCGCAGGCTGGCCTTCACGTCGCGCACGGCGGCGGCCAGCGCCGCGGCATCCTCGTCGCTGGAGCGCAGGATGTGAAAGGCGAGCCGCTGCGCGCTCTTGCTGCCAACCCCCGGCAGCTTCTTCAGTTCGTCGATGAGGCGAGCCATCGGCTCGGCAAATTTAGACATTTTTCGGAATGGGTAATTTGTAATTTGTAATTTGTAATTTGCCGAGGTGGGCCAAATTGCACATTACAAATCATAGGAGCCCTTGCAGGCCTCCCAACATGCCCCCGAGAGAAGACTGCATGGCTTGGTCCACTCGCCGCGAGGCTTCATTCACGGCGGCGGTAATCAGGTCCTGCAGCATCTCGACATCGCCCGCCTGCACCGCTTCGGGCTCGATCTTAATCGAGAGCAAGTGCTTCTGGCCGTTCATCCGGACGTTGACACTGCCCCCGCCCGAGCTGGCCTCGACTACGGTTTCGGCCATCTTGCGCTGCAGCTGCTCGTACTGCAGCTTGGCCTGCGACATCAGTTCCTGGATATTAAATCCGCCCATTTCAATCCTCGACTGACTTGTAATTTGTAAAGGGTAATTCGTAATTTGCCGAGCAAAACACTACATGAGCATCGCACGGTGCAGCGCGACCAAATTCCAAATCACAAATTACACCTTACCAATTTGTTCACCGTTTTTGCCGATGATCGAGCACGGTGCGGATCTCGGCGTTGAACTTCTCCTGAACGCGCCTGACCACGGGATCATCCGCGGCACGAGCGCGCACCGACCCTGACGGCAAGTTGCTCGCCTGGCGCGGCTCTCCGACAGAGCCGTTGGCAGCACCATTACTTCCGATGCCGACCAGCTTGACTCGCAGGCTGCGGCCCGCAGCCTTACTCGCCGCGAGGTTCAGCCCCGACTGTCCTTCCTGGCCGAGCGCCATATCCACAATCGCCTGGGAGCGGGCAATCTCCATCACGAACTCGCTGCCGTCGAGCTTGCATCCCGCCGAGGCGATCAGCGTGAACAGCGTGGTCTGATTCGCCTGCTCCAGCTCATCCAGGATGCGCCCGCGCAGCGACTCAGCCGAAAGCGGCGTGTCGGAAATGGATGGAACCACGGGCGAGGCGGCGTTCTCGCTCTTGGCCTCGCTCTTGGCCTCGCGAATCGGCGGAGCGCTTGCCTTAAGCGGCTGCTCCTCCAACGCGGTTGCGGTTGCCGCCGCGGCGCTCAGCTCGGATTTCGGTCGCACCGGCGGCGCTGGTCCCACGGACGGCTCCGGCGCTGGAGCCGAGCGGCGCTGCAGATCGGCCGCAAATGGAGAGGGACGAGGCGCCGGGCTGGGAGCGCTGCCACGTGGCGCAGAAGGGCGTGGCGCTGCAATCGCTGGCACACCTCCTCCGGAACCACTGCTTGCAGCCACCCCGGACTTGCCTCCAGGTGCTGTGACGTCACTGAGCAACTGCTCCAGTGGCAGCAGACGGGCGGCATGAACCAGCTTCAAAAGCCCGAGTTCCAGATGAAAGCGCTGCTCCTGCTTGTAACCGAGCTCGGCGTGCGTGCGCAGCAGGATTTGCAGAAAGCGCGTGAGGTCTTCCTCGGAAAACAGCTCGGCGACTCGCGCCACCCGCGCGCGCTCGTCGCTGGAGATCTGCAGCAGTTGCGATTCGGCGCCAGCGACCTTCGCCACCAGGGCATTGCGCAGGAAGTGCACGAACTGCCGGGCGAAGTGGGTGGCGCTCTGGCCGGTGGTCAGCAGACGATCGACGATCCCGAGCACTTCCTGGCTGGAGCCGCGCTGCACCGCGCCCAGCGCCTCCTCGAGCACCTCGGAGGAGACGCTGCCCACGAGGTCGCGGACCAGCTCGGCCGTGAGCCGCTCGCCACAGCAGGCGATGGCTTGGTCCATGATGGAGAGCGCGTCGCGCATGGAGCCGTCCCCGGCCTCGGCAAGCAGCGCGACGGCATCCTCATCGGCTGCGATTCCTTCCTGACTGGCAACCCCGCGCAGTTGGCTGACAATCTCGTCAAACTTGACCGCGTGAAAGCTGAAATGCTGGCAGCGCGAGCGGATGGTCTGCGGAATGTCCTCAGGCTGCGTGGTGGCCATCATGAAGATAACGTGGCTCGGCGGCTCTTCCAGAGTCTTTAGCAGCGCATTGAAGGCGGCATCGGTGATCTGGTGCGCCTCGTCGAGAATCCAGATCTTGTAGCGGTCGCGCGCCGGGCGGTAGCGCGTGGCCTCGCGCAGCTCGCGAACCTCGTCGATGCCGCGGTTGGTGGCAGCGTCGATTTCGAGCACGTCCACCGAGCTGCCGTTGCGAATCTCGACACAGGAGTCGCAGCTCCCGCAGGGCTCGCCGACCGGATGGTCGGTTGAGCGGCAGTTCAGCGCCATGGCCAGAATACGCGCCACGGTCGTCTTGCCGATACCACGATGTCCGCTGAAAATGTAGCCGTGGGCAATGCGGGCCTGGGCAATGGCATTCTGCAGCGTGCGGGTGACGTGATCCTGCCCAATCACATCGCTGAAATGCTGCGGCCGGTATTTGCGCGCCAGTACTTGATAGGCCATGGGAACATTCCGATTATAACGGGCAGAGGAAAACCTTTTCACCACAGAGGACGCAGAGGGCACGGAGGCAATCTCAAAAGGACTCACAAGCCGCTGATGAACGCTGCTTATCGTGATGGGAAGAGGCTCGGCGATTTATTCTGATCGGTTTCAATCCGTTTCGATCCGCTGTTTCTTTTGCTATTAGGAGGAAATATGTCTCACGAAGATCTGCTCCGCCGCTATGAGGATGGGGTCAACGCGATCGAGAATGCGGTGCGCGGGCTCTCCCAGGAGGTGCTCGACCGTGCGCCTCAACCCGGCAAATGGAGCATCCGGCAATTGCTGGCCCATGTCGCCGATGCCGACTTGGTGATCGCGGTCCGCATCCGTTTTGTAGCGGCCGAACCGGGCTCGCCGCTAAAAGGCTTCGATCAGGATAAGTGGGCGAACGGCCTGGGCTATGCGCAGATGCCGGCCGAGCAGTCGCTGGCGTTGCTGCGCGCCGTGCGGCAGCAGACGGCAACCATGCTGCGCACCTTGCCGGACTCGGCCTGGAATCAGGTGGGGCGCCACGAGGAGCGCGGCGAATTGAGCCTCGCGAAGCTCCTTCAGGAGGTAGTGAACCACGCCGAGCACCATGCCGAGCGCATTCACCAACTGCGGCGCGAGTTCGGGCAGTAAGCAATAAATTAGCCGCTGATTTTCGCTGATTGACGCTGATCCAAGGAATCGACTCGTTGGCCGCGTGAACTTCCCGGCGGCCACGCTAACTTCGAGGGTGCCCCACATCTGCGCGTCTTTCGCAGATGTGGGTCTTTTCCATCTTGGTTAACCCACATCTGCCAACACCGGGCAGATGTGGGGCACCCTCCCGGCGGCGAGACGCCGTCGCTGCGTCAAGGAACCATCTCAACGCTTGGCCAGCGTCTTCTGGCCCGACCTCCCGGTTGATTTTCGGGCGGCCTTCTTCTGCTTCTTGATTTCCTCGTCCGAGTACATTGTGCCCTTGCAATTGGAGGCGCCGCAGGTGCAGGGCGCTTCACCCTCCCCGTCGTAGAGCAGGTAGTTGTAGGTCAGCTCCTCGCCGGGTTGGACGTCGCGGGAGGCGATGATCCAAACGCGGCCGTGCTCATCCTCTTCCGTCTCGCAGTTGGGATTGCAAGAATGGTTGATGTACATGGCCATTCCATAGCCGTCAATGACCGTGTCGCCGTTTTCCAGCCCAAACAGGTAGGTATAGGCACGGTTTTCGTAAAGCTGGTCGGCGCGATCCTTGGGCATGCGCTCGCCGGTGTATTCGACAACGTGATTGCCGGCCTTAATGCGGGTGGTCGTATAGCAGCCGGCGGCGTGGATGTCGGAAGATCGAATGATTAGGCCCATACGTTCCATTTGTAATTGAAGAATTTGTAATTTGGCAATTGGGAGGATCGTCGTTAGTCGATAGTCGTTGGTCGTTAGATCAGCTCGCTAACTGTCGTGCCAACGACCAATGACCAACGACTCTCTTACAAATTACCAAATTACAAATTACCAAATTACAAATTTGGGTTTAGAACCGGGCGGCGCTGGCGCCGGTGGCGAGTTCGCGCAAGACATTCAGGATTTCGTTATCGGCAGCCGAGTTGAGCGAGAGGGCGTCGAGCGGCACGGTGGCGGAAAAATGCGGCGAGGTTCGCCGGAAGCACACGCTCATGCAGTCGCACTCGCGCGAGGCCAGCAGGGCGTTCATCATTTGCGTGATCTCCCGTTGCCAGTCATTGCGGGTGGTGAGGACAAACGGCGGGGTATGCTCCAGCTTCCAGTTGCGCAGCTCGCGCTGGAAGCGGCGGCGTGTGCGCCCGCACCAGCGATGGTTGTGGACTTCCAGATTGAAGCAGGGAGGGCAGTCGAGATCGGCTTGGAAGACCAGCGACTCCTGCTCATGACGGAATGCGCTGAGGAACCACTGGATCGGCATCTCGCGCGGCAGGAGGCGCACCGTTACCGCAGCTTGGCGAAACGGGATTGGCGGCAACCCCAGGCGTACCAGGAACCGCGACGGCGACATCCATTGCACCCCGAAGATCTCGCCTTGACTGCCAAACGCCCGCTCAATCCAGTGCAGCACCTGCAGGGACTTGACGCGATTGCGGCGCGCGAACCACAAGTACCATGCTGTCACCAGCACCGCCCCGGCGACGATATCGAAGATCACCACCGCCCACAGCATGCCGATTCCTAGGATGCCAAAGCCGGAAGAGGCAGATGTCAAGTCCGGCAACAGAGTTGCACCCGATCGGAGCCCCGGCTATCGGGGCAATTCGAGAGGACCGGTGACGACCTGACCTGACAGCTGAGCGCCCCCAATTTTTCCGATCTTTCGCATCGTTCCTTCCAGGTGACAAATTCGTTCCCGGCGGGGAAAAAGTCTGCTATTCTCTACAGTTTTTCCAAAGGAAAGCTCTTCGGGGGGCGGCCACCCGGCACCTTAGGCCAGGGCGGCCGGCAATCTTCTATGCCGGAACAGCGGAATGTTGAACACCACCGCGGGCGGTTGGGCGAAGCCATTCGCGACGAGATCGCGCTCATCCTGGAGGGCGAGCTGGGCGACCCGCGCATCGGGCTGGTCGACGTGTCGGAAGTCCACATCTCGCCTGACGGCCGCTCGGCGCGCGTGCTGGTGGCAGTAAATGGCGACGAGGAGGAGGCGGTGCTCACCATCGAGGGACTGACCGCGGCCACCCCGTTCATCCGCCACGAAATTGCTCATCGCCTGCGCCTGCGCCGCGCGCCCGAGTTGCACTTCCACCTGACCAGGACGGAGCACTACGCGCGAATCGAAGAACTGCTGCGCAAGGCCAGGAAGCGGGAGCGCAAATGAGCAGTCCGGGCCAGCTCAGCGTGGTTCCCGACAAAACCGCCGGCGAGGTGCTGCGCCAGATTGAGCGGCGCGACCACTTTGTGCTGACCTCGCATTCGCGCCCGGATGGCGACGCCATTGGCTCCGTGCTGGCCTGCTCGCAGCTTTTGCGCAAACTGGGCAAAGAGGCGGAAGTCGTGCTGCGCGATGGCGTCCCGGCCATCTACCGTGGGCTGCCCTTTGCCGAAACCGTGGTGCAGGCGCAAGTGGTCAAAGATTCGCATGAAGCGGCCATCATCCTGGAATGCGACTGCCTGGAGCGCACCGCGCTCCAAGGATTCGGGCAGCAATTCCTGATTAACATCGATCATCATTTCAGCGGCCGGCCCTTCGCCCACCTCAATTGGATCGACCCCAGCGCCTGCGCTACCGCCGAAATGGTCTTCCGGCTGGCCCGCGTGGCTGGCGTCTCCATCTCGCCCGAGATCGCCACCTGCCTGTACACGGGGTTGCTCACGGACACCGGCGCATTCTGCTACAGCGGCACTAGCCAGGCCACCTTTGCCCTGGCTCGCGAGCTGGTGCGCTGCGGCGCCGACCCGGTCCGCATCGCACAGAGCGTGTACTTCTCCGCACCCACTTCGAAGATGCGGCTGCTGGGCTGCGCGCTCTCCAATCTGCACCGCGATGACGACCTCACCTGGATGTATGTCACCCGTGATCAGATGGAGCGCTGCGGCGCTCTCGATGAGGATTGCGAAGGCTTGGTCAATTACGCGCTCGGCATCGAGGGAGTTGAGGTCGCCGCGTTCTTCCGCGAACTCGTCGACCGGCGTCGCTGGCGGGTCAGCATGCGCAGCAAGGGCCAAGTGAATGTGGCGGACATCGCCGAGCAGTTCGGCGGAGGCGGCCACGTTTGCGCCAGCGGCTGCTCGCTGGAGGGACCGCTCTCGATGGCCGCCGAACGCATCCTGGCCCAGCTCCGGATTCGCAGGAAAACGCGCGTAAGGACCGTGCAGTAAGGCAGGACTCAGTGAGCCGGAGCCGGATGAAGACGACCCGCTATTTCCAGGAGCAGGTCTTACGCAAACGCTCGTACATTCAGCGAGACTGGTGCGAACGAGTCGTACAGAATCCACTAGCGCGAGAAGTGCAACCGGATGGCAGAATTCGGTTTTGGGGCGCTTTGCCAGAGCTAGAGGGCCGGATCCTTCGCGTCGTAACGCTCGAAGACGGCGAGACAATTCATAACGCTTCCCGGATCGCAATTTCCGGCTTCCTGAACAGAAACAGGAGTAGCTATGAAGCTGCACTACGACCCAGAGACAGATTCGCTTTACATCGACTTGAACGCTAAGCCTAGCGCAGACTCTCGCGAGATAGCGGAAGGCTTGGTGGTCGATTTCGACGCGGAGGGAAAAGTCGTGGGAATCGACATTCAACATGCCTCTCAGGTCATGGATCTTAAAACGGTAGAAACCGAGTCACTCCCGGCAGGCCGGACGAGAATTGCATAATTCTGCATTCCAGCGCAGGTTTTTTCTTCGTTGCTTGCAAGTTTCAGGTGTAAGCTCATGCTTTAGTCGGGAGGGAAGAGGCACATGAGCACATGAGCGTTACCGTGATTTATTCCACCGAGGCCTTCTTCCACAAGACCAAATACTTTCCGGGAAAGCAGTCATCAGAGCCTTTTTCGTTTAATTCCCTCGAAGACGCGAAGGACAAGCCATTCCCCGAAGGGTATGTATTTGCACTCATTCAGGATGATGAAACAGGCTGTCAACACACCTATTCGGAGAAGTTCGGCTGGGCGGAAGTTCCACGGTAAGCCGTGAAGGCGGGTCGCCGCTGTTGGGGCCCTTTCTAAATTGCCCACCACGTGGCTGCGGAGCCAGATCAAGTGAAACGGTGGACCAAAATCGGGTTTCTTGCTGCCGTCGCGGTTTTATTGCTTCTGTACTGTATTGGAAAGCGTGACGAAGACAAAGACGCTGAGCTGGAAAAGGCCGCTCTGGCCGGGCACCCTCCAAGCGCGGCTGAGTATGCTGATACAAGTCTGGTTCACTGGCAACTCAATTCAGAATCTGGTGAGTACTCCGTATATCTTTCTGATTCCAACAACGAGTATTGTGGCACGGTCTTTTATCGGGTTGAGAAACCCGAAGCATATCAAAAAGCAGCCTATGAGGTAGAAGACCCTGTCGGAAAGACCCTGAAGCAAAGTGATTCGGAGCGCTGGCACGATTTCCGGGACTTGGACAGTGCACGGATGTACCTCTGGAATCGCTGCGGACTCATTGAGCTAGCAGATAGGGCCAATCGCGCCCGATTAGCGCCCGGAGAAGTGCAGCATTAAGCCATCATCTTGTTTGCCATGCGCTGGATTATATCGTTGCACCCGCTGGCATCTTGTGGCCCCTAGGCCACGGTAGCAAGGCGGGCGCGTCCGGCTCTCCCTGGGGACCTGCCCACCCTTTCGCGGAACGACTAAATTAGGTTGCCCCACCCTTGTCGCTCGCGGGTTTCGAGCGACAGGGTGGGTTCACATCTGCTGCCCTGTCGCGCGATGACTGCAGGACTGAAGCGCTTTCACCAAGCGCGTTGCCTTCATTTCTTCACCTCAGGTGTTATCACCAGAGCCCACCCTATCGCTCCAAAAACGGGAGCGATAAGGGTGGGGCAACCCCGGCTTCCAAGCTCTGGACGCAAACCGAAAATCAGCTCTTCGGTTTCTCCACGCCTTTATCCACGGCGCGGGCGAAGGCTTGCGGAATGGGAACCCGCTCGACGATCTCGATGCCAAAGCCCTCCAGGGCGGCGACCCGGCGCGGGTGGTTGGTCAGGATGCGAATGCGGTGCAGGTTGAGGTCGAGCAGGATTTGCGAGCCGATGCCGATGTCGCGTTGCGTCTGCCGCTGATAATCCAGCTTGGAGGTGTCGCGCAGCTCGCGATGAAAGGCCAGCGTGTCTTTGCCGTCGAGGCGTTCCAGCGAAAATCCACGCGAGGTGTGGTTCATGTAGATGAACGCCCCTATCCCCTGCTCGGCAATGCAGCTCAGCGACTGGCGGACGTTGGCATGGCAATCGCACCAGGTAGCGCCGAAGATGTCACCCACCATGCAGTGCGAATGCACGCGCACCAGGACTGGCTCGGTGGCGTGCTCAATGTCGCCCTGAATGAGCGCGACATGCGATTCGCCATCCACGTCCGACTCATAGGCGACGATGCGGAACTCGCCGTAGCGCGTGGGCAGCAGCGACTCGCCCACCCGCCGGATGTAGCGCTCGTGCTGCATGCGGTAGCGGATCAGCTCGGCCACGGTCAGCATCTTGATCTGGTGATGAGCGCAGAACTTCAGCAGGTCCGGCACCCGGGACATGGTGCCGTCCTCGTTCATGATCTCGCAGATGATGCCCGCGGGCACCAGGCCCGCCATGCGGGCCAGGTCCACCGAGGCTTCGGTCTGCCCGGCGCGGACCAGCACGCCGCCGCGGCGCGCGCGTAGCGGGAAGGTGTGTCCGGGACGCGCCAGATCGGAGGCGCGGCTGGCCGGATCGATGGCCACCTTGATCGTCTCCGAGCGGTCGTAGGCGGAGATGCCGGTGGTGACCCCGTGGCCCACGGCGTCGATCGATTCGCAGAACGCGGTGCCGAATTGCGAGGTGTTCTCGTTGGTCATCGGCCCCAGGCGCAGGTATTCCAGGCGCTCGGGGATCATCGCCAGACAGATCAGGCCGCGGCCATACGTCGCCATGAAGTTTATGGCCTCGGGGGTGACCTTCTCGGCGGCGAGCATCAGGTCGCCCTCGTTCTCGCGGTCCTCGTCGTCCACGATTACAATCATGCGGCCGGCTCGAAGTTCGTCGAGCGCGGTCGCCACGTCACAGAATCCAGTTGCGGGAGTCATCTGAACAAGATTTTAACAATGAAAGTTGCTTTCGTTAAAGCTACGCTCTGCGTCGGGATGCCGGCTGGGCTCCCAGAACGGAATTCCACCGGAACGCGAGCCCCCCTTTGTGGTGCGTCCGGCAGGCGAGCGGCATCACTTACTTGAGAGGACAAAAGGCATGAGCACCAGACGTGCAGTCCAGGTACCACCGGATTTCGGAGAAATCTCAGAATGGGTCGAGGCGTTCGACCAGGTGGTGAGAGAGGAAGGCACGATCGGGGCTGCCCAGCTACTGGCAGCGCTTTCGCAGCGGGCGCGCGCCGCGGGCGTGAACCTGCCGGTGCAGTCGAACACGCCCTACGTGAATACCATTCCCATGGACGAGGAGGCGCCCTACCCCGGCGACCGCGCCCTGGAGCGGCGGATCAAGAGTCTGGTGCGCTGGAATGCACTGGCCATGGTGCACCGGCAGAACAAGAAAGATCCTGGAATTGGCGGCCACATTTCTACGTACTCCTCCATTGCGACCCTGCTGGAGGTCGGCTTCAATCACTTTTTCCACGATCGATATGGCGACCAGCCCGGCGATTTTGTCTACTTTCAAGGCCACGCCTCACCCGGGGTGTATGCGAGGGCGTTCCTCGAAGGGCGCCTGACGGAAAAGCACCTGGAGAATTTTCGTCATGAGTTGCGCGATTCTCCCGGGTTGTCTTCTTACCCGCATCCCTGGCTGATGCCGGACTTCTGGCGCTTTCCGACCGTGTCGATGGGGCTGGGCCCGATCAACGCCATCTACCAGGCTCGCTTCCAGCGTTATCTGGAGAACCGCAATGTCCTAGCCAAGACACCGCGCAAGGTCTGGGCATTTCTGGGCGACGGCGAGACGGACGAACCGGAATCGATGGGCTCGCTCACGCTGGCCTCGCGCGAGGGGCTGGATAACCTGATCTTCGTCATCAACTGCAATCTGCAGCGCCTGGATGGGCCGGTGCGCGGCAATGGCAACATCATCAACGAACTGGAGGCCGCCTTCCGCGGCGCGGGTTGGAACGCGATCAAGGTGATCTGGGGCGACGATTGGGACCGTCTGCTGACACGCGACAAGTCCGGGCTCCTGCTGAAGCGCATGGAAGAGACGGTAGACGGCGAGCGCCAGAACTATGCGGTCAAAGGCGGCGCTTACATTCGCCAGGAGTTCTTCGGCAAGTATCCCGAGCTGCTGGAACTGGTCGCCGACTTGAGCGACGACGAGTTGGCACGGCTGCGGCTGGGCGGCCATGATCCGCAGAAGGTCTATAGCGCGTACAAACGCGCCGTCGAGCATAAGGGCGCTCCCACGGTCATTCTCGCGCGAACGGTAAAAGGGTATGGGCTCGGTTCAGCCGAGGCGCGCAATGCCACCCATCAGGAAAAGAAGCTGACGGATGACGCCCTCGCTGCCTTCCGCACGCGCTTTGAGATTCCGATTCCCGAGCAGGCGGCAAAAGATGGGACGCCATACCGGCCGCCGGAAAATAGTGCCGAAATCACTTACATGCAGCAACGCCGGCGCGAACTCGGAGGCTATATGCCCTTCCGGGAGCCCAAGCCATTCAAGTTCGAGGCTCCGCCGCTTGAAGACTTTGCCGAGTGGCTTGCCGGTTCCAAAGGGCGCGGCGTCTCGACCACCATGGGCTACACCAGTATGTTGCGGCACCTGCTGAAGGACCCGAAAATCGGTAAGTTCATCGTCCCTATCGTCCCCGACGAAGGCCGCACCTTCGGCATGGAGCCTATCATTCGCCAGGTAGGGATCTATGCCAGCAAAGGACAGCTCTATAAGCCGCACGACCAGGACATGTTCCTGTACTACCGCGAGGCCAAAGACGGGCAAATGCTGGAGGAGGGCATTACCGAAGCTGGTTCCATGGGATCGTTTACCGCAGCGGGCACGGCCTATGCCAATGTTCAGGTGCCGATGATTCCCTTCTTCAGCTTCTACTCCATGTTTGGATTCCAGCGTGTGGGAGACCTGATCTGGGCCTTTGCCGATTCCCGCGGCAAGGGATTCCTCATGGGCGGCACCGCCGGCCGGACTACTCTCGCCGGCGAAGGTTTGCAGCATCAGGACGGGCATAGCCTGGTGCTGTCCAGCGTCGTTCCGACTTGCGCCAGCTACGATCCGGCCTTTGTCTATGAGATGGCGGTGATCATCCAGGACGGCATCCGGCGTATGTATCAGGAGCGGGAGGATCTCTTCTACTACCTCACCATGTACAACGAAGACTACGCCATGCCGCAGATGCCGGAAAACTGCCGCGAAGGTATTCTGCGCGGGATCTACAAGTATCAGGCGGCTGCCGGGGGCAAAGCCGCACTTCAACTGTTCGGCAGCGGTCCCATTCTCAACGAGGCGCTACGCGCTCAGGGAATTTTGGCTGAAAAATATGGCGTAGCGGCGGATGTCTGGAGCGTTACCAGCTACAACCAGCTCCGGCGTAATGCGCTGTCCACCGAGCGTTGGAACCGGCTGCATCCCGGCCAACCTGAGAAACGGCCATACATCCTGAGTGCTCTGGACGGCGCCGAAGGACTGATCGTTGCGGCCACGGATTACATGAAAGCTGTCCCTGACCAGCTTGCGCCTTGGCTGGGCCACCGGCTCACCTCCCTGGGGACCGACGGCTTCGGGCGCAGCGACAATCGCCAGCACTTGCGGCGGCACTTCGAAGTAAACGCGGAAACCATTGCCGCCACCGCGCTTTCACGACTCTGCCGGGAGGGTAAGCTCGACGCGAGCCGAGCTCAACAGGCCTTGAAAGAACTGGGCATAGACACGGAGAGGCTCGACCCGGCCCGGGCCTGAGTAGTGACGAGTGACTAGTGTAGTGCGTCACACAGATGGGCAGTTATAGCGTTGATACGAACCGCAGGGGACGAGTGGCTTGGTTTGAAAGGGCGCGGCTTCAGCCACGCCGACGCTAAGCTCTTTGTCTTTGTTATTCCTCGCGGGCTTTTAGCCCGCGAGGAATCTGCTTTTCGGCTCTTTTCAGCAGCCTGTTTAGCCGCTAAAGAGACACACCCGTCCCTATACACACTCCGGCCTTACCCAACCGCCAAGCTCAACCAGAACTTCTGAGTGAAGTGCCCGGGTCTTGTTTCCGCACACGTTATTTGCGCAGACGGCCCCGAGGAGCATGACTCGGGTGAATGGTTTCTGAAGAAACTTCGCGGTCGGAAAATCTTTTTGGCGAGCTGCTCCGGCGGCATAACCGGACATGAACACCAAGTTGAGGTTGGGGCGTTTCGCCAGCAGGGTTCGTGCCAGTTCCGGTCCGGACATGTCGGGCATGACCACATCCGTAATCAAGGTGGTCAAATGGTCGCCTAGTTCGAGCCCGATGCGAAGGGCCTCGTGCGCATTCGCGGTGTCCACGACGGTCAATCCCCTGGCCTCGAGAAAAGTCCGTATGCTGGAGCGAACCATGTCTTCATCATCGACGACGAGCACGCTACCCAGCATCGGACAGGGCAGCGGATCGGAAAACAACAGGCATGGGGTAGCCTCCATGTGCTCCAGTGTGGGCATGGTGGTGGCTGGCAGATAGACCGAAAAGGTCGTCCCCGCATTGACACTGCTCTTCACCCGGATATGTCCGCCGGTCTGGGTAACGGTGCCGTAGACCATAGCCAAGCCCAAGCCCGTGCCGCGTTCCTTCGGCTTGGTGGTAAAAAACGGCTCGAAGATCCGGCTTTGGATTTCCTTGGGAATTCCCTGTCCGGTATCCGCAACGCTAATCAGCCCGTACTGGCCGACCGGAACCGCGCCATGCAGGCCGAGGTCCTCTTCCCCCACCACAACTCCGGAGGCCCGCACCACCAACGTGCCACCTTGAGGCATGGCATCGCGCGCGTTGAGCACCAGGTTAACGAGCACCTGCTCCATGAGCGCCGGGTCAGCCTTGACCCAACAGGGTTCGACCGGGCGCTCGACCTGGAAGTCGATGAATTTCGGCAGCAGATGGCTGACCAGCTCCGCACTTCCGGCTAGCAGGGAGTTGAGGTCGAAGGTGGTGACGGACAATTCTTGCTTGCGACTGAAGGCCAGCAATTTGCGGATCAGTTGTCCGGCACGCTCGGTAGCGGAGACAATGGTCGCGGCCGTCTTTCCTACCTGCGGATTCCCCGGCAGGATGGTGAGCAACAGCTCGGCATGGCTGCTGATCGCCATCAAGATGTTGTTGAAGTCGTGGGCGATACCTCCCGCCAACTGCCCGACCGCCTCCATCTTTTGCGTCTGCAAAAGTTGCGCCTCGAGCTCCTTCTGCCGGGAGATGTCGAGCACCCAAGCCACGCCCCTGCCGGGCTGATCCATCAGACCCAGCCCAACCAGCACCGAAACCGGGGTGCCATCCTTCCGCAGGTGAACACTTTCGTGGGGTGGGCAGGACCCGGTCGTCATGAGCCGGTGTAAAGCCGCCAGATCTTTGGTGCGGTATTCGGGAGGGGTGAAGTCCTGGACCCTAATCTTCCCTTGTTCCAACTCCTCGCGGGTGTAGCCGAGCATATGCAGGAAGGTGTCGTTCGCGTCATGGATCCGGCCGGACATGTCCCACAGCAGCACGCCAATCATTTTGGCGTCCACCAGCCGGCGCACCAACCTCTCGGTTTTGCCCAGGACGGCCAGGGCCCGCTTCTCTTCGGTGACGTCTTCGACGGTGAGGATCGTGGTGGCGGAGTCGGCGCTGAATTCCTTGGTGATGGAAGCGGTGATCCGGCAGGTTACAACTTCCCCATCCTTGCGGACATAGCGTCGCTCCGCAGAGTAGCTGCTCACCTCCCCAGCCTGGAGCGAAGCCACTCCCTCCTGCGCGTTGGCCACGTCGGCCGGGTGCAGGAATTCCCAGTACTGCTTGCCGAACATCTCGATCTTGTTATATCCGAGGATCTGGCACAAACACGGGTTAATGTCGCGCAGCGTCCAGTCCGGGCTGATGAGGGCAATGCCGATGGCGCTCTGCTGAAAGATGGTC
Source organism: uncultured Acidobacteriota bacterium (assembly GCA_963837635.1). Classification (GTDB taxonomy): domain Bacteria; phylum Acidobacteriota; class Terriglobia; order Terriglobales; family Acidobacteriaceae; genus CAWINY01. The sequence goes on along the minus strand of CAWINY010000006.1, from coordinate 476,063 downwards.
TCGAATACCCGCTCGTTGCGGCGCATCGCGGTGATGTCCTGCACCGCATTGATGACGCCCACGACTTGCCCCCACTCGTCCCGGATCGGATCAATGTTGACCAGCATGTGCCGCGTCTGCCCATCGGTTCGGATGGCGTAGGCTTCCAGGTCGCGGAACGATCGTCCCTCCCGAACCGCCAGCACCATGGGCAATTGCGAGTGGGGTACGCTGGTGCCATCGCACAGGAACACCTTCTCCATGGCGCAGAAGCGGTCGCGCTCATCCGGACGCCGTCCAAACAGCTCGACCGCGCGCGAATTGTACTGGACAATGCGCCCCTCCACGTCGCACACCAAAATGGCAACGGGCAATAATTCCAACACTTGTGCGCTGAGAGATAGCACGGACGAAACGCCCCCTCCTGCGTTTTCCGCAAGCCATCGCATTGGCGATGGTTTGTTGCAGAGTAGCTCTGGTAGCGAGAATTTAGAACATTACCGGGGTAACCTGCGATCAGGTATTTACCTGAGAACAGTTAATTAACTGAAGCGTAACCATACCTTCTATTCGCACCAAACCTGAGAAAACGGAGTGAGAACGTCTCTAACCGCAGAGGGAGCAGAGGATTCGCAAAGGGCGCAGAACAAGCCCACTCGTACGCATGGGTACACGCCCTACAGGTGAGCGCCGGCCGGATGGATTTCCGTCAGTTGCCTTCCTCTGGCGTCCTCTGCGCGATACTCTGCGCCCTCTGCGGTGAAGACGAGGAATCAAGTTAGGAACAACTTTAGATGAGGGTGGTGCCCAGCGAGAGGTGTTCCCGCACTACGCCGTTAGGAGTGACAATCATCGAATGTTGACCCAGACCAGCGAAGAATAGCTGCTTCGCCGTGAGGTGGTCGAGGTCATAGAGGCAAACGGCAATTGAGCGCGTGTTACGAAGGACGGCATCGAGCTGTACCTCGAAGCGGCGCAACTCTGATTCGGGGGGGGGCACTTTCTGCACCACGCCCACGCTTGCCAGCACCCGCACCGGCGACGAGCAGGAAGTTACTATTTTAGTTACCTCGCCTGCCCAAGCCTCGCCGAGCCCGAAACAATTAGCGGCATCAATCCAGCACAGGCAGCCGCGGTCAATGAGCTGTTGCAGATTGAAGCCATGGGCTTGCAGGACCTGGCCAAGTCGATCCTTTTGCCCTTCCATCCCCAAGACAATGCTCATCTCGTCCCGCTCGAATCCCATCGCCAGGAACCGCATAACTTTATCGCAATCCCCCCCATTGGCGCACAGCCAAGCCATGTGGTCACCCACGTTCGCAGTTTCCAGGCCAATCCCAAGAGGTATGGGCACCGCGGTTTTCGGAGGATTCAGGAGCAAGGATTCCACAATCCTGGGCAGTGTGTATGCGTCATCGAATGGCATGGCCATACTCGCCAGGGAGAGCAGCGGCTCGCAAATTTCTCGTGGCGCCAGAAGAAGGGTGGGAATTCCCCGGGAACGAAAAGTGCGCAGAAGATGTTGGACCGAGGCAAAAGGGAGCAATCCATCCACCACCGCCAACTGGAAGGTGGCGCGCTTTGCCTCCTCCAGAGCAGAGAAGACATCCGTTGCCGTCACCACGATATAGCCGGCGGCCTCCAGCACGAGCTGCCGCATACTATTCGAGGTTTGGGTTTCCCCGGCAATCAGGATATGGGCGTTTTTCATTTCTCAGCGATGGTGTTTCTAGAAACGACGCAAAGACTCGGCCCTTATCGCTAGCGACCACCTTCTGGCTAATTTTTTTCTGTCTGAAATCGGGGCCCACGGGTTGGACTTGCACTGATGCGGGAAACGCGACCCCAGGGGATCCCCCAGATCACTTCCAACCACCCTTGTTTTCGACTTTCGGGAAACCCTGAGCCTTACATCTGGTCGCTTGCTGGCAGACTGGCACCGCGCCTTTGGAGAACTGCGTTCACATCTGGCCTTTGACCAGATAGGGAAGAACATCACCCGCCATTATCATCCTACAATAGATATCGCTTCGCGGCAGCAAAATCCATCACGCCTTATTGTGATTTTCGAACCTGCGCTCTGTGACAATCCCAGCCGATCGGCTCAACAGAAATGCTCGCTGGGAGAGCCCTTCCGCAGGTCAGGCCGGCCATGCGTCCGTGGCCAGCCGGGAGGAGAGATGGGCGCAGTTCCACAATGGGAATGACGCTTCTCCTCACCGCCGGCAGTAACGAGTCGGTCCGATCCGCGCGTGTGCGGAACGGATCTTTAGATCCTTCCCCAAAAAAAACGGGGCGGGTCACCGCCCCGCCCCACACTTAAGGAGGCAGCACGTTTTGGGGTGGATACTATGCCGCGGGCGTCGTGAGAAACGATTCCAGCCGAAAAGCCGGGGATACCGCACCGGATTCCGCCGTCTGCTTGCGTTCGATCTCCTCCAACAGTTGCGGAAGAGGCATTGGCCGGTAGAAGAGATAGCCTTGGAACAGGCTAATGCCCACCTGGGCCAGAGAAATAAACTGGGGCTCGGTTTCGACCGCCTCCGCGATAATCTCACTTCCGAAGTCGCGGGCCAGGCTCACCAACGACTTGGCCACCGCCATCCGGTCAAGGTCGCGGTCGATCCCATTCACTAGATAGCCGTCGAGTTTGAAGATGTCGGGATGCACATCGAGAATCATGCGGTAATTGGAGTACCCGGTGCCGACGTCGTCGAGGGCAATCTTGATCCCAATGGCCCGTAAGTGCTCCAGGTTGGCGAGAAAGTTGCCCTGACACCACGCGGGGGACTGTTCGACGATTTCAATCGTAATCCGGGACAAATCCATCCCGGTTCTTTGGGCCTGGCTGGCAACAAAATCGGCAAATCCCTGGTCGCGGCCAAAAGTGGAAGCATGCACGTTGATCGCGAGGCCGCAGTGGGAAGGCAAATATACGGCAGTGGCAAGGGCTAGTTCGACTACCCGGCGGTCCACCTCGGCTTCGGCTTTCTTGCGCCGCACATAATCGAATAACACCGCGGGCATTTCGAAAGGAGTACCTTGGGGACCGCGACACAAACATTCCGCGCTGTCCAATCGAAGCTGGCTGCCTTCCAGACGCATGACGGGCTGGAAGCGGAGGGATATCCCCCCCGGAGAAAGTACATCAGTTAACAACGACATGGCCGTCCCCCAGCAGATTCTTCACAGCCGAGCCGATGGTGGCGAGCGGCACGGGCTTGTTCAGGAACAGGTCTATGCCGCGATGCTCCGCCTCGTCACGGACTTCGGGTGCGGATTTCCCACTCAGGACAATAATGCGTGGCGGAGCCGGGCTATCGCAGATCTTGCCCAGCAGCTCGAGCCCCTCGGTCCCGGCGCGGGAAAGACCGATGTCGGTGACTACCAACTCATAGGAGAAGTTATCGAGTAACGCCTCAGCTTCTTCCTTGTCGGTGGCCATGTGAACCTGAAAACCCAGGGCACTCAGGTACTGGGAGAGCACGTCCGCAATGGCTGCATCATCTTCCACGATTAGTAATCTGCCGCTCATGCCTGACTTGTTTGCAAGCATGGTTCCGTTTCAGGACTAAATTTATAACTTCCAACAAAACAAAGACTTGCTGCAACAACATCCCGCAAAACTGCCCTGGGGGCGCTGCAATTATCCAGGTGGTGGACGAGACCGTCTTGGATCTGGATCACGGTACACGTGTTTCCGGTGAGCCAAGCGGATCCAGCATTGAGTTAGGGTGAGTATGGATTCTTTATCCCAGCTTCGCCACGGCTCAGAATGACACTCGCCAGAGCTTGTGTCACGGATTGAGACGCACTCCGGGAGGCCGTGCCCCGCAATTTCCCCACTCTGTCCAAACATGCCGTTCTGAGCGCCGCAGGAGTCAAAGGTCTATACAGTTGAAAATACGGTGCATAAGTGGCTCGCTTCACTCCTAAAGGAACCCTGTTTTTCGATGGAGCGCCCGTGCCCCAGCACGGCTGATTCGATTGGCGAGCAACATGCAATAGGTATTGAGACGTCCTCAAGAGACCAACTGGAACCGGGTGCAAGCCGTCCTGGATTGCAGTGGGTACGTATCTGAGGCACTCCGCCTAATTCATTACGATCGCGGAGCTAAGAAGCAGAAAAGCGGCCGGTAATTCCATGCATGAACAGTACCCATCGGATGTCTCTTACGACCAGGCTAGCTGGGTCCCGGAGCACATTCTCGACCAGATTAGCGATGCCGTCTTTGTGATGAACCGGGGAGGTGAGATCGTCTACCTCAGCAAGATGGCCGAGCAACTCACCGGCTACACGCGAGAGGAAGCGCTGCATCATCGCGGTTGTTACGAATTGCTCGAGCATTTCGATGCCGAGGGGCGCTCGTTATGCAAGAACGATTGCTCATTGTTGTGTAGTGGCCTTAGCGGTCAGGCTTATCAGGCGGCCGTCTGCCTGCGACACAAAGCCGGCCATCTGGTTCCCGTGATAGCCAAGGTAACCCCGTACCGCACTCCGGAGGGCCACATTCAGGGCACGATCCACACCTTTTGCCAGGACACCCGACTGGCGGAAGCCGAACGCCGCATTGCCGAGTTGGAGGCGGTCGCCCTCGTGGATCCCCTGACCCGCCTGTTCAACCGCCGTGGATTTGAACATCTGCTGGAGCTGTCTCTCGACGATTTCCGCCGCTACAAGCGGGCGTTCTCGGTCCTGTTCGTGGACCTGGACCATTTCAAGCGGGTGAACGACAATTTTGGCCACAATGTGGGCGACGAGATTCTCGTGGCCGTGGCCCGAGCCTTGAAGAACAGCCTGCGCAAGAGCGATACCATCGGGCGCTGGGGCGGCGAGGAATTCGTGGTGCTCTTCCAGGGGAGCCGGTTCGGGGCCGCCTGCGTGGCCGAGCGTTGCCGCATGCTGGTGGCGGCCACTTCGGTTTCGGGCGATGTCTCGGTGACCGCTTCCATTGGAGTCACGACGGTCCGCCCGGGAGATACCGCGGAAGAACTCATCGCGCGGGCCGACCGGTTGTTGTACGAGAGCAAGAGCAATGGAAGGGATCGCGTCACCAGCGATTCTTTGCCTTCCCCGCTCCCGGCTGAGCAACCCGCAGCCAATGAGTCAGCCCCACCCCCGTCGACGTGATTCCCCCGTTGAAACTGGATGTAGCCAAAAGCCCCCGTCTCGGATGACACCTCAAATATTGTTCGTACTCGACGACAATCAATGCTCTGCTGCATGACGCACCACACTAGGGTGAAGCTTCTGCGCCACCAGCTCCGCCACTCCTTGCTCAATCAGCGTTTCGCGGTAATGGAGCACGCGGAAGTCTTGAAAAGCGTGCAGCAGTTCGTTGCTCTGCAGCAGATGGCGGGGATTGTTCGACCGCTCCCAAAAGCGCGGCTGCTCGTCGGTGAAGGTCTTGTAAACGATCAAACCTCCGGGACGGAGGCACTCGCGCAGCTTGGGGAAAGCCGCGCGCTCCAGAAACCAGAACACCAGCACCAAATCGTAGCGCTCGCACCCGAAATCGAGTTGCGCCGCGTCGCCCGGCAGGTACTCCAAGGCTAGACCGCGTTCGGTCGCGGTGGTTTTCGCTTGCGCGAGCCCAACGTCGGATATGTCATTGAGCGTGATCCGCCACGGCACCCCTTCGCCGCTACAGGATGCCCGGGGAGACGCCAGCGCTGCATCGGGATTGACGACAGGCCCGGCCGACAAACCCTGCTCTGCCAGCCAGATGGAATGCCGCCCACTGCCGCCGGCCACCTCGAGCGCAGCGCCGCCGTGGGGTAGAAGCGGCAAAATGTAGTTCTTGTAAGCGAATGGCAATGAGGGATCGGGATGGGAAGGCGCGTGCGATCCCTCGCTATAGCGTTGATTCCAGGTTTGCCGCTCGCTTTCCAAAGTTCCCGCTCAGGTCCCTCAGGCTGCTATTCACTGCAAATGCTGTAACTTGGGGGTGGTTGCCTTGTCCGCCCTTGCGTCATTGCATATTCTCTTTAACCGGAAAGCAACAATTAACTCAAGCGTTAGCCATTTGAGAAGGAGAAAGCAAGCAAATGGCCGAAATGAATACCGGCAGCTATCACGCCAATAATTTTCTGCGCGCCACCCGCCGCTGGCTGGTGCCGTATGTCCAGTCGCGCATCATGAGGTCTGAGTTCCGGCCCCTGCTGTCTTACCTGTTTACCGAATACAAGTGCAACGTCGATTGCCACTACTGCTGGGCCTATAACAACAAAGTCAAAGGTATGACCGAGGAGTGCGCCATCCGCTCCATCGACTTCCTCAAGTCGGTCGGATGCCGGGTGATCGCCATCATGGGCGGCGAACCGCTGCTGCGCCGCGAACTCATCCTCAAGGTGGTCGAGTACGGCACCAAGAACGGCTTCTTCGTCTACCTGCCCACCAACGGCATTTTGATGAACGAGAACTTCATCGACCGAGTCGGCGACCTCGGGGTTTCGGCCGTCAATCTCGCGGTTGACACCCTGGACGAGAAGCCCGGCCTGCCCAAGAACCTGAAGCGCATCGAGAAGCAGTTCAAGTATTTGGTCAAACAGCAGCGGCAGTACGGCTACATGATCGTCTTCAACACGAACATCTGCCACAACAACATGGACGATGTGCGCATGCTCACGGAGATCGCCCATGACAACGGCATCTCCACCGACGTTCACATCAACGAGCCACCCTATCTGGAGCAGGAGCACTTCAAGCACCTGAACGACAACGTCACCTACATCCTGCGGGAAGACTGGCCCAAGGTGGACGAGCTGATCGAGTGGCTGGTGGAGAAGAACGCCAAGGGCTATATCATGGTCAACTCCAAGGACCATCTACGCAAGATGCGCGACTTCATGCGCGGAAAAACTTATCCGTGGAACTGCCGCGCCGGGCACAACTCCTGCCTGATCCGCACCGACGGCAGTTTGGCGCCCTGCTTCCCGATGTACGCCTCCAAGCACGACTGGGGCAACGTGTGGGACGGGCCCAAGCTCGACCTGAACCAGCTCGATGAGATGAAGGAGACGTGCAACTCGCACTGCCTCTCCACCTGCCAGTACGTGCTCGGCTACTACTACAACAATCGCAACGTGATCCGCTGGATCATGAAGCAGGGCTTGCACGGCTGGACCGGACGACCCAGCACGGACGATAACGCCTGCCCGGCAGGCCAGACGGCGTAAGTCCCCTCCGCAACGAAGACGGCCCCGGTAGCTACGGGGCCGTCTTCGTTTTTCGCGACAGTTGCTTGCGGCGCCTAAGTCCAGCCCCGAAGGGGCGGTAGATAGTTGCCCAGGGTGCGCTTTTCCTGACGACTGACGGCTGATGGCTGACGGCTGCTAAAATAGAAAGATTCCGCAGCCTTGCCGAACCGATCTGGGGGCCGCTGCGGTCTTCTGCGGTCGGATGTCGAACGAATCCATTACTGTTCGCGGGGCGCGCGTCCACAATCTCAAGAACATCGATTTTGAGATCCCGCACAACACCCTGACGGTGGTCACCGGCGTCTCCGGATCAGGCAAGTCCTCGCTGGCGTTTGACACCATCTATGCCGAGGGCCAGCGTCGCTACGTGGAGTCGCTCTCCGCCTACGCTCGGCAGTTCCTGGAGCGCATCGAGAAGCCGGACGCCGACGTGATCGACGGCATCGCCCCCGCCGTCGCCATCAAGCAGAAGAACACCACCCGCAACCCGCGCTCGACCGTCGCCACCGCCACCGAGATCTACGATTACCTGCGCCTGCTCTATGCGCGCGTGGGAACTACCTATTGCGCCAAGTGCGGCTCGGTGGTCAAGAAGGATACGGTGGACGAGGTCGCGGACACGCTGCTCGCGCAACCGGAGGGGACGCGCCTGCTGGCCCTCTTCCCGGTTGAGCCCGCTCCCGCGCCGCCGGAACCGGAACCGAAGCCCAAAGGCCGCAAGAAGGCGACTCCCACCGTCAGCCCGCAGGAGCTTTACAAAGAGCGCCTCTTTGACCTGCGCAAGAAGGGCTTCAACCGGCTGTGGCAGGGTGCCAAGTTATTCGAGTTCTCCACGCCGGAGTCGCTGCTGGATATTGATTTCACCCAACCGCTGTTCGCGCTGGTAGACCGTCTGGTCGTCTCTCCTGACGTGCGCGCCCGCTTAGTTGACGCGGTTGAGATCGCCTATCGCGAAGCCGGCGAGGTCACCTTCGAAACCGCACCGCACGAGGATTCCGAGCCGCCGCGCCAGTTTCGTTTTGCCCAGCGCTTCGAGTGCAAGCAGTGCCGCATCCGCTATGAAGACCCTGAGCCGCGCCTGTTCTCGTTCAACAATCCCTACGGCGCCTGCCCGCGTTGCCAGGGCTTCGGCAATACCATTGATTTCGACCTCGATCTGGTGGTCCCGGACAAAACCAAATCGCTGGCGGAAGGCGCAATCGAGCCCTTCACCAAGCCCAAGTACAAGCCGCTCTACGCCGAAGTCCGGCGCGCGGCCAAAGAGCGCGCCATCCCCCTTGACGTGCCCTGGAACCAGCTTGAGCCCGACCAGCGCCGGTTCATCATCGACGGCGAGGGTCGCTGGTGGGGGGTGCGCGGCTTCTTCCAGCACCTGGAGCGCAAGAAGTACAAGCTGCACGTGCGTGTCTTTCTGAGCCGGTATCGTGGCTATTCGAAGTGCGGCGAGTGCCGGGGCACGCGGCTGCGCAGCGAAGCCAGGCAGGTCAGGATCGCCGGCCATGACATCTGCCAAGTCGCCGCCATGACGGTGGAGCAGGCTGCTCAATTCTTCTGGGGATTGGAGCTGCCGCGCGAGCAGGCCGAGATCGCGGACAAGATCCTGGAGGAGATTCGCGACCGCCTGCGCTTCCTGAATGAAGTTGGCCTCGAATACCTCACGCTCGACCGCTTGTCATCGACCCTGTCTGGTGGCGAAGCACAGCGCATTCAACTGGCCACCTCGCTCGGCTCGCGCCTGGTGGGGACCCTTTACGTGCTCGACGAGCCCTCGATTGGCCTGCACCCTCGCGACACGAACCGGCTGATCAAAATCCTCAAGGACCTGCGCGACCTGGGAAACACCATCCTGGTGGTGGAGCACGATCCCGACATCATGCGCGCCAGCGACCTCATCCTCGACCTCGGCCCCGGGGCGGGCGAGCACGGCGGCCGTCTCATCGCCACCGGCACCTATGAGGAAATCCAGCACAACCCGGCTTCGCTCACCGGGCGATACCTGAATGACGAGCTGCACATCGCCTGGGCGCACAAGCGGCACCGGCCGGGCGCGCACGCGTTAAGGATCGTCAACGCGCACGTTCACAATCTGAAGAGCATCGATGTCTCCATTCCGCTGGGCATCACGGTCGCGGTCACCGGCGTCTCCGGCTCGGGCAAGTCGACCCTGATCCATGAGGTGCTCTACCGCGCGCTGGTGGCCGAACTCAATCAGGCAAACAGCCCCATCAACGGCGATCCCGGCTCGAACGGCAATGCCAGCGCGCTTCCCTGCCTCGAGCGCCTGGAAGGAGCACAGTGGGTGGACGAGGTGGTGCTCGTGGACCAGTCGCCCATCGGGCGCACGCCGCGCTCCAACCCGGTGACCTACATCAAGGCGTTCGATGCCATCCGCGAGCTGTACTCCTCCCAGCCCGAGGCGCACAAGCGCGGCTATGCCGCTGGACATTTCTCCTTCAACATCCCGGGTGGCCGTTGCGAAACCTGCCAGGGCGACGGTACGGTCACGGTCGAGATGCAATTCCTGGCCGACGTAGAGCTGATCTGCGAAGACTGCAAAGGTACACGCTACAAACCGGAGATCCTGGAAATCCGCTACAAGGGCAAGAATATCCACGAAGCGCTGAACATGACCGTGCGCGAGGCGCTGCACTATTTCAGTGCGCTCCCCAGGATCACGGACAAGCTACGTGTCTTGGAGGAGGTCGGCCTCGGCTACCTGCGACTGGGCCAGTCGGCCACCACGCTCTCCGGCGGCGAAGCCCAGCGCATCAAACTGGCCGCGCACCTTCAGCCCAAGGCGGTGATGCGGGGCCAGGATCCGGCGCAGCGGCGCAAGCCGCGCATCCTGTATCTGTTCGACGAGCCGACCACCGGCCTTCACTTTGACGACGTGAGCAAGCTGCTGGCGGCCTTCCACCGGCTGGTCGAAGCTGGAGGCTCGATTATCGTGATCGAGCACAACCTGGACGTGATCAAGACCGCCGACTGGGTCATCGACCTTGGCCCCGAGGGTGGCGACCGCGGCGGATACGTGGTCGCAGCGGGCACGCCGGAGAGCATCGCTCGCACCCCGGGTTCCTACACCGGACAGTACCTGGCACGAGTGCTGAAGAGCGAAGAGGTGAGCGCGGTGGAACAGCCGGGTCCTGCGGCAACAGCCATAGCAAAAAACTAATAACCAAGAGCGCCTTTGGCGGTTGGCTTTGCCGGGAGCCGGGAAGCGTGCCGCGACGCCGTTTATCATCATCTAAGGAACCGGGAACATGCGGCCCAGAACCATCGGCTGCAAGGCATCGATAAAACATGAACCGCGCGAGATCGGTTTGTCTGCTGATTGCCACCCTTCTGATTGCCCTTTCGGTTCATGCAATCGGGGATCGCGAGAGCCTGAATCAGTTAAAGCAGCGCGCCGCCAGCGCCCACGGAGGCGAGCAGGCCAAGCTATGCATCGACATAGCCCGCTTCGACTTGAAGGAGGCGGACACCGCCTACAACGCCGGCGAAGCCGAGAAAGGGCAGGCCGCCTTGAACGAGATTGTTCGCTATGCCGAGCAGGCGACCCAGGCCGCCTCCTCTTCCCATAAGGACCTGAAGGGGACGGAAAAGGCGCTGCGCAACATCTCCGACAAACTCACCGACATTGCCCGCCGCGTCAGCTTCGAGGAGCGCGCGCCCATCAAGCAAGCCGTCGACAAAATTGAAAATCTGCGCACCGAGTTGCTGGCGGTCATGTTCAAAAGTAAATAGCAATGAAACCTCGCGCCGCCATCCCGATCGCGATTCTGCTCGCCGCCCTTGCCCTGCCCTGCGTGGGCGAGCGCCGCGATGCGCTGAACTCCAAAGAGACGGACCAGCTCCGCGACGCCAATCAGGACCCAGCCAAGCGACTGAAGCTGTTGGTTGAATTCGCCCACGCCCGGCTTGCCCAAGTCGAACAGCTCCGCTCCGACCCGCGATCCACCGTCGGCCGCGGCCCGCAAGTACACGATTTGGTCGAGGATTTCGGTAACATCGTCGACGAGATGGACGACAACCTCGATATGTACGCCGAGCACAAAGCCGACCTGCGCAAGCCGCTCAAGGAGATCATCCAGGCCGACTCCGAGTTTCAATCGAAGATCGGCGCCATCCAGCAATCTCTCGGTAGTGCCGCCTTCGCCGATGAATCCCGGGACTACCAGTTTGTGGTGGGCGACGCGCTCGAATCCATCCGTATGAGCCTCGATCACGCCCGCAAACTGCTCGACGAGGAGAACGAAGCGTTCGCGAAGAAGAAGTGATAAAGCCATCAGGTAACAGGCTTCAGGTAGCAGGTACGCTATAAGGTAACAGCGCTGAGGCAGATTTCCCTGCACACTCAATCTCAGCTTCCCGGCCTCTTTCCCGACACCTAGTCCTGACACCTAGTACCTGTTGCCTGGTACCTGATACCTGGTGCCTGACGGCTGACGGCTGAGGGCTAATGGCTGTACTCTAAAGTGTGTCGATTCCCCTGGCCCTCCTGTTTGAACGCTGTTACCGCGAGTTGCGCCCGCGCGCGCCGCTGCCCCAGTTCAGCGTGGAGTTCTATCCCTTTACCGGTATCAACAATACGATCCGGCTGCGCGGCGAGCGTGTACTGGTCCGCTTGTCCGACGTTCTGGAAGGCGCTCCCGAGCCGGTGCTGCACGCCATTGCACACATCCTCATCGCCAAGCTCTACCGCAAGCCCATCGACGCCTCTCATGACGCCCGCTATCGCCGGCACATCAGCAGCCGCGCCGTGCGGGACATCGCCGCGCGGGTGCGGCAACTACGCGGCCGCAAGCGCATCGAGAGCGCCCAAGGCGGCCACTATGATCTGGACGAGGTTTTTGAGGACCTGAACCGCCGCTTCTTCCACGGACTACTGGCCCGTCCGCTGATGACATGGAGCGGACACCACGCGCGCAATCATCTGGGCCACTACGATCCGGCGCACAACGCCATCGTCATCAGCCGCGCCTTCGACGCGCCGCGCGTGCCGCGCTACGCCGTGGAGTACATCGTCTACCACGAGATGCTCCACCTGAGGCATCCGGTGAAGATGCGCGGCACCCGCCGTTGCGTCCATTCGCGGGATTTCCAGGACGACGAAAAATTGTTCCCCGAGTTGGATAAGGTGAAGGCATTCTTGAAATTGCTATAAAGCCCACCGCAGCTGGGGTTCACCGCAGAGGACGCGGAGGATTGCGCGGAGGGCGCAGAAGAAGCTTTCAACGCGAAGACGCGAAGAACACACGGCCGGGGAACCAAACCCGTGTCACCACCAATGCCTGCCCTGTTGCCCGATACCTGATACCTGATGGCTGACGGCTGATGGCTGATGGCTACTCTTCACGCCGCCAGCCTCGCCTCTTCCCTGCTGGCGCGGGCCAGCGTCTCTGCCGAAGCCTCAACGGAATACAGTGGAACCGTGGAGGTCGCGAGCCGCATCTTGTACGGGTGCTCGCCCGTCATGAAGTCGCAGTCCATGCCGGCAGCCAGCGAGCGGCGCGTGACCTCATAGATGAGCGCATGACCGGGCGAAAACTTGGCCCACGCCGGATCGAAGTAGACGGTGTAGAAACGCCGGCACCCACATCTGCCAAAAGCGGGCAGATGTGGGGCAACAGCGGGCGCGACATCGTTGTTTTCGCCGGCCCCCTCCGGGCGATCCACGAAGGTCACCAGCGCCGCCACGAGCGTCCCGCCGGAAGCCAGCGTGAACACCTCGCACGACGGCTGCGCACAAATCTCCACCATGAAGCTGACCCGCAACGGATCACAGAAGAGATTGGCTTCGTCGCCGGTAAATTGTGCGGCCTTCTTGCGGTAAATGGAAGTGATGAGCGCGGCCTCGGCCCCGCCGTGCGCCTTCAGCTCGACTCCCTGCCGTTCCAGCTTGCGCAACAAGCGCGCCGAGCGGCTGTGCTTCGCCTCGAACGCTTCGGCTGAGATTTGGCGCGCGGTCACCTGCGGCGCCAGACAGAAGGAACGCACAGGCGCGGCGTCCCCGGCAAGTGCGCTGCGCGGGGGGTGCCCCACCTCTGCCCGGCTTTGGCAGATGTGGATTTCATGGCCGAGCGGGCTCCATTTTTCGGCGGTGTCTCCGCGCAGCGCGGTCAGCCGAAATGGGCGATGCAGCGCGGCCAGCGCCTCCCAGGCGAGTCGCATCAGAGCCGGATCACCGACGTGCAACACGTCGCGGTAGTCGAACAACTCCTCGCCCAGCAGGGATACCCCAGTCCCACATCTGCCAAAGGCGGGCAGATGTGGGGCACCCTCGCGAATGGCTGCGGGAATCAGCACGCTCCCGTTGTCGTCCTCGATCAGCACCACGTAAGGGGCCTCGCGCGCGGCGAATATTCTGGCCGCGAGCTGGTTCCAAGCAAAGCTTTGGAACATGGTGCCGGCGCAGGCTGTGTATAGCTGCTCCCAGGCCGGGCGCAACCGCTCCATCTCGGCCGCAGTGTTTGCGATGGTGATCGACCGCACGAGGGACTTAGATGCGGGCTACTCTGGCCGCGAATCGAGTCGCCGATTCCGTTGCTCGGGATGTGCTAATCCGTGGGCAAGAAACCGGGTAGCCTTTGGAAAAAGTAACGATTTTTGCCGGGGTGGCTGAATGCTACAATGCCACACCAAGAAGTTAACTTGAAGGAGGGTGGGCAATGGAAAGACGGAGTCTGTTGAAGTTCCTTGCAGCGGCTGTGTTGGCTGCACTGTTGACAGTTGCGGGAAGCACTAGCGCGTTTGCGGACGGCGCAGCAAAGTCGCCGCACAAGGCGAAGGCGGTCCTGCACACCTATGTGATTGAGCGCACTATCCCCGGCGCGGGCAACCTCACGAAAGCCCAACTGCGGGACATCTCACAGAAGTCCAACGGCGTTCTGAAGGACATGGGCCCGGACATTCAGTGGGTGGATAGCTACGTCACCGACGATAAGGTTTACTGCATCTATCGCGCGAAGAATGAAGACTTGATCCGTGAACACGCCAAGCGCGGCGGCTTCCCCGCGGATCGGGTCTCGGAAGTGAAGACCATGATCAGCCCGGCCACCGGGAAGTAGGACAATCCGCTAGCCCGGCATCGCGCCGGGCTAGCCAGTACCCCTTTGAGGCCGCCTTGCGCGGCCTCATTTCTTTTGGCGGGCTGTTCCTCTCCAGTCCCTGCGGTCTACTTAGCCGGAACAGGCCCTTATCGATCGCTTAGCCGGGGGTATCCCACCCTTTCGCCCGATTTCGGCGAAGGGTGGGACAACGTGGAACGGGAAACCGGGAACGGAGAACGACTCCCTCAGTAGCCTTCGCCCTCCAAGCGCACCTTGCCGCGGAACATGCGGAACAGGAAGATGAAGTAGCCGGCCGCCAGAATCGCGCCCAGAAGCCACCACACAACTCCGACCCTCAGGCCATATTCCGCCGCCGCCGTGTTGTAAATGGTCAGCGAGTACGCCGGATTGCGCGCCGAGAGCACATTGGGATACACGCCCACCGCCGCACCCACCAGCATGAAGACGATGTACAGGCTCGAACAGACGAAGGCCAGCTTCTCCTTGCCTTGCCCATGCATCAGCTTCACCGCGAACAGCAGAGCAAAGACGATCAGCGGAATGGCCAGCAACACCGGGAAGGCGCGATAGTTAATCATCAGCTCGGGACGAATGTATAGCGTCGCCGCCAGCCCGACGACTGTCAGTGCCAGCACCAGCGGCCAGAGCACAGCGGCGATCCGCCGCGAGCGCTGGTTGAGCTCGCTCTCGGTCTTGGTCGCCACGTACAGCGCGCCGTGCTGCGCCAGAATCACCAGGGCCGCCACGCCGGCCAGCACCGTGTACCAATCGAGAATGCCCGTCTGCTCGCCTACGCGCCAGTTGGTCCACAGCGGCTCGAAGAAGTAGCCGGTCTTGTCCAAAGGCACGCCGCGGATCACGTTGCCCAGCGCCGCGCCGTAGAAGATCGCCAGCAGGATGCTGGCCAGCGCAAAGACTCCGTCAAAGAACGAGCGCCACACCGGGGTGTCCAGGTGGATACGGAACTCGATCCCGATGGCGCGCAGCATCAGCAGCCACAACACCATCATTAGCGGAAGATAGAAGCCGCTGAAGCTGGAGGCATACAGCAGCGGGAAGGCGAAATACAGCGTGCCGCCCGCGGACAGCAGCCAGACTTCGTTGCCATCCCAGACCGGGCCGATCGAGCGCAGGATCATCTGGCGCTCGCGGTCGGTCTTGGCGGCAAACAGGTGAATGATGCCGGCGCCGAGGTCAAAGCCGTCCAGCACCACGTAGATCGAAACCATCACTGCGACAATCCAGTACCAGACTATGGGCATGGCTATTTCACCTCCTCAGCGAAGAGCCGGGTACGCGGCAAGGGCTTCGTGCCAGCCTCAACCGGCTCTGGCCCGTGCTCGATTTCGCGCCGCACCAGGAAGAGGAACAGCGTCATCAGCACCGTGTACATGCCCATGAAGCCCAGCAGCGTGAACCAGCCGTTGCCGCTGGACACCATCTGGGAATAGCCGTCGCTGGTGCGCAGCAAACCGTAGATCAGCCACGGCTGCCGCCCAAACTCGGCCGTCATCCACCCTGCGGTATTGGCAATGTAGGGGAATGGCAGCATCAACATTAGCAGCCACAGCACCGCTCGGGTGCGAAAGAGCACCCCACGCCACATGAGGAACGCCGCCAGGAGTGCGACCGCGATGAAGATCGTCCCCAGCCCCACCATGATGTGGTAGCTGTAGTAAAGCAGCGGGATATTCTGCGGCCAGTCCTGCTGCGGAAACGCATCCAGGCCCTTCACCTCCGCATTCCAATGCTTGTAGGTCAGGAAACTTAATGCCTTAGGGACCGAGAGCGGATTGTCCAGCTTCTGCTGGTTGACATCCGGTTGTCCCACAAGGACCAGCGGCGCCCCGTCCTCGGTCTTGAACAGGGCTTCCATCGCGGCCAGCGTGACCGGTTGGTTCTGGGCGATCATCTTGCCCTGCAGGTCGCCGGTGGGGAACACTTGCAAACCGCTCGCGATCAGGGCGGCGATCACGCCCACCTTGACGAACAGGCGGCCGTGCTCCTCGTGCTGGCGGCTCAGCAGGTAGAAGGCGCCGATCGCGGCCATGACAAACGAGCCGGTGATCACCGCGCCGCTCATGTTGTGGGCGTACTGCCATATCGCCCAGGGATTCAGCAGCAGCGACCAGAAACTGGAAAGCTGGAAATTGCCGTCCGCCGTGCGCGTGTAGCCGACCGGATGCTGCATCCAGGCATCCGTGGCCACGATGAAGTAGCCCGACAACCATGAGCCCAAGAAAACAAACAACGCGGCGAACCAGTGGCCGATCTTGCTCAGCCGTTTCTCCCCGAACAGAAATAGCCCCAGGAAGGAGGATTCCAGGAAGAAGGCAAACATGCCTTCCATGCCCAGCGTCTGCCCGATCACCCCGCCGGCAGCTTGCGAGAAGCGCGCCCAGTTGGTGCCGAACTGGAATTCCATCGGGATGCCGGTTACCACTCCCATGACGAAATTAATGCCGAAGATCTTCGCCCAGAAGCGCGCGGCCTGGTTGTAGTTCTCGTCGTTGCGCCAGATCGCCAGGGTCTTCAGCACCACGATCAGCGGTGCCAGTCCCATGGTGAGCTGCGGGAAGAGATAGTGGAAGGTTACGGTGAATGCAAAGTGGAGGCGGTGTATAAAAAGCGCACTATCCATGAATCACCTTCAAGCAGTGATAGTCACGAGTCACTAGTTAACAGCTGTGAAAGAAGCGCCTTTGGCTATTGGCTTTCCGCCACGGCCAAGGCATAGCCCAAAGCCGACCGCCAAGGGCGATCTTAGGCGATACTCAACACGGGAATTACTCGCCTAGTCTCAGGCCTTATCGATCCAGTCCCAGCAGGAGGACGTAGCGATCTCCTCAACCGATTGGCTCTCGTCCTGGGGCGAGTGGCTGGAACTCTTCGCGGAGGCAACGGCGTTCGCCTTGCCGGAGCCGCCACCATTCTCCGCCGGCTTCGACATGGCTCGCTCCGCCAATTTCGCCAGAGTGGCTGACTTCAGCACGCCAACCACTGCTTGCTGCGCTTCGAGCCATACCGGGTGGGCGGCGCAGCCGGGCCGCCGCTCGCAATCCTGGTTGGAAACGCAGATGTTCAGCGCGATCGGCCCATCAATGGCCTCCACTACATCAAGCAGAGTGATCTTCTCGGGCACCGAGGTCAGTTCGAAGCCGCCATTCACACCCGGCCGGGAGGCAATCAGCCGGGCGCGCACCAACCCTTGCAAGACCTTCGACAGAAAACTGTCGGGCACAGCCGTTGCCTCAGCCAGCACCGTGCGCTGCACCCGTGTCCCGGGTGGCAGCGTTGCTAAGTGGATCATTACTCGGGCGGCGTAATCAGCGGCGCGTGTCAGCATACAGTACTCACATCTGTTAAGATGCTCAGCGCCCGACCGGGCGCGAAGTGACCTTCCTTAACTTAGCGCATCTGGACTTTCTATGTCTTCTGGACTGTCTTTGTCCAGATTACACGAGCAGTGTTCCGCAGGGCAATGGATGGGCGCAGTGATGGTGATCACGGTCCTGCGTGATTCCCTTAGCCATCAGCGGTCAGCCATCAGCCATCAGTCCTTTTGCTCCGGACACACAGCTCCCTTGGGCGACCGGACTTCCGCTTGTCCTTTGGTAATCGGCTCCTTCCTGTTATTTTTTAGAACTCTTCAATAGACATTCGTCGCCGACAGCTTATCTCCAAGAAATTGACTGCTGGCGCCAATTCCCGGCAGTAGAGAGCTGACGGCTGAGGGCTGACGGCTTATATGCGAGCAGTGGCGCAGCGAGTTACGCGAGCTAAGGTGACCGTGAACGGCGAGGTGACCGGCGAGATCGGGCCGGGCCTGCTGGTGCTGCTTGGGGTCGGCCAGCAGGACACCGAAGCCGACGCCGACTCCCTTTCCGACAAGATCTGCGGGCTGCGCATCTTTCCCGACGTCGAAGCGAAGATGAACCTCAACGTGCTGGAAGCGGGCGGAGCGGTGCTCGCGGTCTCGCAGTTCACACTGTACGGCGACGTGCGCCGCGGCAAGCGTCCGTCGTTCGACGGCGCCGCCCCTCCCGAACGCGCCCGCGAATTGTACGAATACTTTGTCGCGAAGGTCCGGGGCGCCGGCCTGCGCTGTGAGACCGGACGCTTTCAGGAGATGATGGACGTCGAACTCATCAATGCCGGTCCGGTCACCATTCTGCTGGACTCGAAGAAGACGTTCTGAGTGAGAAACGCCCTAAACCTACTGTCATCCTGAGTGTCGCATAGGCTTGCGGCCCACCGATCGAGATGAAAATCGGAGGGTGCCCCACATCTGCCTGCCGTTGGCAGATATGGGATGATTTTCGACGGAGCGAAGCATCCGGTGCTCACACAGACTCTCACGTGCCGGGCTACTACCTGGCACCCGCCGGGCTCGATGAACACCCCGTCTTATATACTGTCCTTAATGTCTCAGATTGTTCGCAAGCAGACGGTTGCAGTTAGAGTCGGCAATATCGTGGTTGGTGGCGGCGCGCCAATTGTCGTCCAGTCCATGACCAACACCGACACCGCGGACGTGCTCAGCACGGTTAAGCAGGTCGCGGCGCTGGCTCTGGCCGGCTCGGAACTGGTGCGCGTTACCGTGAACAACGACGCTGCCGCTGCCGCCGTTCCGGCGATCATCGAGGAACTCGACAAAGCGGGCATTCGCGTTCCGATCATCGGCGACTTTCACTACAACGGCCACAAGCTGCTGAAGGATTATCCCGAGTGCGCGCGAGGGTTGGCCAAGTACCGCATCAATCCGGGCAACGTCAGCATCGGGCGCAAGGACGACGACAACTTCCGCACCATGATCGAGATCGCCGTGCGCTACCAGAAGCCGGTGCGCATCGGCGTCAATTGGGGATCGCTCGACCAGCAACTGCTGGCCCGCATGATGGACGCGAACTCCAAGCTGCCGCAGCCCCGCGAAGGGCGCGACGTGATGATGGAGGCCATGATCGAGAGCGCGCTTACCTCCGCCGCGCTCGCCGAACGTTATGATCTGCCCCACGACTTCATCATTCTCAGTGCCAAGGTCAGCGGCGTACAGGATCTAATCGACCTCTACCGCGCGCTCGCCGCCCGCTGCGATTACCCGCTGCACCTCGGCCTCACGGAAGCGGGCATGGGCAACAAAGGCGTGGTGGCTTCCACCGCCGCCCTCAGCTTGGTGTTGCAGGAGGGCATCGGCGACACCATCCGCGTCTCCCTCACGCCCGCGCCCAACGGCGACCGCAGCGAAGAGGTTTTTGTTGCCCAGCAGATACTGCAGTCGCTCGGCATTCGCAGCTTCACCCCGCAGGTGACGGCTTGCCCAGGCTGTGGACGCACCACCAGCACCTTCTTTCAGGAACTGGCCGATAAGATTCAGAACTACATCCGGCAGCAGATGCCGGTCTGGAAGCAGTCGCATCCCGGCGTGGAAGAGATGAAGGTGGCGGTGATGGGCTGCGTGGTCAACGGTCCCGGCGAGTCGAAGCACTCCAATATCGGCATCTCGCTGCCGGGCACCTTCGAGGAGCCCAAAGCGCCGGTGTTTGTGGACGGCCGCCTGATGTGCACGCTCAAGGGCGATCACATTGTCGATGAGTTCATCCAGATTCTGAACGAATACGTGAACAGCCATTATCGAGCCGCCGATACTCTTGGTTCTGCGCTCGCCGGCAAAACCAGCCATCAGACCCCGGTGGCCGCCAAGTAAATGCTCATTCTGGCCTCCGCTTCCCCTCGCCGTCAGGAACTGTTGCGTAACGCGCGTTTCGTGTTCAAAGTGATGCCCGCCGAGGTGCCGGAAGAGCTGCGCGAGGGCGAGTCCCCCACTGACTTCGCTTGCCGCCTGGCGCACGACAAAGCTCGAGCCATTTTCGAGAAGCTGACCGGCACCAACAACAGCGGTAGCGCCGACGCATCGCGGGCGGGATCTTGTAACAGCAATTTATTCGTGCTCGGGGCCGACACCATCGTGGTGGTAGATGAGCACATTCTGGGCAAGCCGAACGATGAGGCCGATGCCGCGCGTATGCTGCGGCTGCTGAGCGGCCGCACTCACGAGGTGACCACCGGAGTGTGCGTGGTTGGCTATGCCAGCCGGCAATCCCTGACCGGCGGCCGATCGCAGGATCAGGCGGACAAGCCCGAGCTTGCGAATGCCCCACTCAAGCAAAAGAGGCTTGAGTGGGCCACCCAGGCGGAGAACGGAGAACGGAAAACGGAAAACGGAGAACGTGGTGAGTTCTTCGAGGATCTTCGCTCCCAAACCACCCAAGTCACCTTCGCCGAGTTAAGCGAGCAGGAGATTCAAGACTACGTACACACGGGGGAGTCCATGGACAAGGCCGGCGCGTATGGCATCCAGGGTGTGGCCTCACGATGGGTAACGCGCGTCGATGGCGACTACTTCAACGTGGTCGGGCTTCCGGTACAATTGGTTTATCGCATGTTGCGCCGGCCGTAGCATGCGGTCCCAGGAGTGCCGCCCCTCCGGGGCTGGAAAAGCTACGCCGTTTCTCGAGCCAAGGCATCCAATGAAGTAGCCGGTTTTTTGTGCTTGCATCCAGGCGGGCAGATAGGTTAAATAACTCTGTTGTCCTCCGAACCGGCCGCACTTCCCGTGACGGCATTCCGCGCGCACCCTTTCCAGTGCTCCGGACGTTGTACTAGTTCATTTCCACCGCACCGGTAATACGAGGATCCAGCCAAGATGGGACTGGGACCAACAGCATAGCGGTGGAGAAGACACACAGCCGGCGGGTTCTCCTAACGCGCCGTAATTTGCGCGTCCGGGGTGGCGATACGTCGCCCAACACACAACATTGCCAGGGCGGACTGCCCTGAGGCTCGCAGAATAACGAACCGAGAAAACGCATGATAAATGGACCCAACCAGCCCTCCGGCGGCCAGTTTGCCGGCAGAGGCAAGGGACGGCGTCGTCGTCCTCCCCAAGGCAAACGTGGTGGCCCGCAGCAGCGCCCTGGTGGCGGACCGGGCCACAGCCGTAACAATCCTGGCGGCATCTACAGCGCGCCCATGGATCACAGTTATCGCGCGGCAATCGGCGGGCAAAACGGCGGCCCGGGCCGGAACCGGCCGCAGCGTGGCCGTGCGGGCATGGGAGTCGGCACGCCGTACTTGCGTCCTGAACCCGAGCCGTTGCCGGTTACGGAAAACCCCGAAACCCGCATTTTCGCCTTTGTTGACGATCTCTTCTTCTCCACCAAAATCAAGGAAACCGCGCGCAAGCTGAATATCCCCATCGAGTTCGTCAAGACCGACAAGGAAGTGGTGGAGAAGATGGCGGCCAATGGCGACAACAAGTCCGCTCTGGCCATCTTCGATATGAACAATCTGGCCATCAAGCCGCTCACCCTGATCGGTAAGCTGAAATCCAAGCTAAAGAAGAAGCTGAACATCATTGCCTTCGTCTCGCACGTTCAAGGTGAGTTGAAGGTGAAGGCGCAGGAAGCCGGATGCGACATGGTGCTGCCGCGCTCGGCCTTTTCCCAGAACCTGCCGCAACTTCTGCGCCGTCACGCCGCGCCCGACGAGGGAGTCGAAACCGCTTAGCTGGTTAAGTCGGAGGGACGTGGTCCCCAGCAAGCGTACCGTTCCATCCGTGCAGTGCGCTATCCACCTGATGAGGACAGTTGCGCTCGACCACTGCGGCAATTCAACTTGCCGGGGGTATTTGTGTCCAGGTCTATTGCTCCTCCCGCCACTTCGTTAAAAGTTATTAAGAATAAGTTCCATTTGGATGCCAACTCTTGGAACGCTGATACAATACCGCGCATCAAAGATTCTGGATCGTAGCGGGAAAGTAGTGCCACGCCCAAATGGCGGCTGCCCCGGCTTCGTCCGGGCGGTTTGGGCGGGAGTGGATGGCTGGAGGCGAAAGTGGCTGTGGCAGAAAAAGCTCGGGAGAGAAGATCATCGGAACTGCACAAACCGAGCATCCGGATGCATGAAGTTTTCGACCCGTCACCGGCAGTGGAGGGTTCCCCATGTTAGCTGCGCCAAAGACGCGAGTATTGATCGTCGATGACGACGCGAGCATGGCCCCGTACCTTCAATCCCATCTGGCCCGCCACAGCTTCGAGGTGAGGCACGCCGGCAGCGGCGAGGAAGCCATCCGCATGTTTCGACTCTTTGATCCCACGCTGGTGCTGCTGGACATGGCCACGCGCGGCATGAAGGGCATCGACACCCTGGAGCGCCTCAAGCAGATTAAGCCGGATGTCAGCGTGATCATGCTCTCCGCCCATAACGATCCGGAGACCATCTTTCGGGCCTCCAAGCTGGGCGCGGACGACTACCTCAGCAAGCCCTTTGAACTGAAGGAACTCGATATCCGCATGGCCAAAGTCTTGGACAAACAGATTCTGGTCAGCGAAGTCACCCAGTTACGGGAACAGGTCCGGCGGCAGAGCGATTTCACCATGCTGTTCGGCACCAGCCCGAAAATGGAGGAAGTCAAGCACACCATCGAGCAGGTGGCGGACACCAACGCCACCGTGCTGATCCGCGGCGAGAGCGGCACCGGCAAGGAAGTGGTGGCGCGCATGGTGTACGCGCAATCGTCGCGGCACGACAAACCCTTCGTCAAAGTGAACTGTGCCGCCATCCCGCACGAGTTGCTGGAAAGCGAACTGTTCGGCTATGAGCCCGGTGCCTTCACTGGGGCCAACCGGCAGAAATTGGGTAAGTTCGACCTAGCCAACAACGGCACGATCTTTCTTGACGAAATCAGCGAGATGCATCCGGCGCTGCAGGCCAAGCTGCTCCATGTGCTGCAGGACGGCGAATTCGCCCGCCTCGGCGGCAAGCGCGATATCGCCGTTGATGTTCGAACCCTCGCCGCCACCAACAAACCGCTGGAGAGCGCGGTGGCCGAAGGCATGTTCCGCGAGGACCTGTTTTATCGCCTGAACGTGGTGACCATTCACATCCCGCCGCTACGCGAGCGCCGCGAGGAAATTCCCATCTTCATTGACTTCTTCCTGCGCAAGTACAGCGAATATTACAGCAAACAGCAACCACCGTTCAGCGATTACGCCATCGGCCGCATGATGGAGTATTCGTGGCCGGGCAACATCCGCGAGCTGGAGAACCTGGTCAAACGCTACGTAATCGTCGGTAACGAACCGCAGATCATTCGCGAGCTTTCCACGCACAAGCCGATTCTGTCCTCCACCAGTGGCCTTAGCCCGATCTGGGGTTTGCGCCATGAGAGTCCGGCGCAACCCGTGGCCGAACCGGTGAAAGGCCCCATCCCAATGCCGCCGCCAGAGAGCGCCGAAAAAGGGAACGGGGAGGAAATGCCCTCGCTTCTGGAGATCGGACGCCGCGCCGCGATGCACGCCGAGCGCGAGGCCATTGAACGCGTACTGGCGCAAACCCGCTGGAACCGGCGCCAGGCAGCAAAGATTTTGAGAATCAGTTATAAGGCGCTTCTTAACAAACTAAAAATCATTGAAGGGAACCGAGAGGTACAAACTAAGCAGGCATAGTCCTATTTGTAGCATGTAGATTCCACTGTTTGTTCCGGTTCCTAAGCACCATAATTTGCTCACCTGTGCAAAATATTTTCTAGTAGCTACTAACCTCATGATTTTCTTGAGGTTTGTATTTTTATCCTGAAAGAACCCTGAAGAGGCGGTTCTTTGGCTGCTCAACTGCTACTCACATTAGCAATAAAAGAGGCCATAGACTTTTATGAGTTCAACCCTCGTCCAAGTGTCTCGATCCAATTCGACGCCTTCCGCTGGGCGGAACGGCAGTGAAATCGCCCTTTCCTGACTTCCCCACCCCCCTGCCTCTTTAGCGAGCCCCGGTCAAAAGCCGGGGCTGCTTTTTGGGGCCAGAAGAAGTTCTTCAGGTTAGCTGTAGCGCTGTTCTCCCGGTCGGCCTCCGGCACGCCGCTCGTTGTTGCCGGCGTGGACGCCGCCAGGACAGCCGGCCTGGATGTCCTGGAGGCCGGTGCCACGCTTTTTAAGAGAGTGACGAACGCCTGGATTCCCACCCAGAATGCACCATTTCACGCGTTCCGGGGTCCCCGGGTCAACTCTGAAAGCTGGAAAGCGATTCTGGAAACTGGAATGAATCGGGCTTAGCGCAGGTCCGGCGGTGGGCCGGCCATCTCTTCGACAGGATCGCCGGCGGCCACCTGCTGCGCGATGACCAACTGACGCGCCTCGTAGCGGAAGGCGGGGAGCTGCGCATAGAACCAGATCGACCCGGCAACACAGGCGACAGCTCCAGTGCCGACCGTGATGGGCGCACCCAGTCGATCGGTGAGCGCCCCGGCGAAGAAAGCTCCGAAAGGCGCCATGCCCAGGAGCATCATGGAATACAGGGAGATGATGCGGCCGCGCAGGCGGTCGGGCGCCATGGATTGCAGCAGCGTGTTGGTGGCGCCCATCTGCACCATCACACAAAAGCCCACCGGCAGCAGCAGAGCCGCCGACAGCCAGAACCATTTCGAAAAGGCGAACAGCACCAAGCCGATTCCGAAGCCGCCGGAGGAGAGCGCGACGATGCGGCCCAGGCCCTTGAGTTGAGAACGGCTGGCCAGCAAGAGCGAGCCGCACAACGCTCCGAGGCCGGAGAAGCCCATCAGGATGCCGAGTCCGCGCGCTCCAGCGTGCAGGATGCGGTCGGCGAAGATAGGCATGAGCACGCTGTAGGGCATGGCCACCAGGCTCGCCAGCGCGATCAACAGCAGCAGGGCCCGGATGGGCCGGGTCCGGCGCGCATAGCGGAAGCCCTCGATCATGTGCTCCAGAGGCGAGCCTTCGATGATCTTCGGTTTGATGGTGAGCTTTATCATCAGCAGTCCGATGATGACCGCGATGTAGCTGACGGCGTTGGCAAGGAAGCACCAGCCTTCGCCGATCGAGGCCACCAGGACCCCGGCGATGGCCGGACCCACGATGCGCGCCCCGTTGAACATCGACGAGTTCAGCGCGATGGCGTTCATCAGGTCCTCGCGCCCTACCATGTCCATGAACAAGGTCTGCCGCGCGGGCACATCGAAGGCGTTGACCAGGCCGAGCAGGGCGGAAAGTACGAACATGTGCCACACCTGGATCCGGCCTGCCAGCGTCAGGGCAGCCAGGACAAAGGCCAGTAGCATCGACGCCGTCTGGGTGGCGATTACGATGCGATACCGGTTGTGGCGGTCGGCAATGGAGCCACCCAGCGCGGAGAACACAAAAAGCGGAAACTGCGAGACGAAACCAATCGACCCGAGCAGCAAGGAAGAGCCGGTCAGCCGGTAGACCAGCCACGATTGGGCCACCATCTGCATCCAAGTGCCGATCAGCGAAATAAGCTGCCCACTGAAGAAAAGCTGGAAATTGCGGTGCCGCAGGGCGCGTAACGTTGTCCCCAACCGGGAACGTTGCGCCGGCTGGTCAACGGCGCCATCGAGCGGCGCGTGCCCGCCCTGATCCGGCGGTGCAGTCGACGGTCGCTGAGGATCCTGGGGCATCCTTCAGTGTAAATCCTGGGGGCTTTCGGCTCTCAGCTCTCGGCTTTCAGCAAAACCGCTTGGCTATTGGCCGTGGCTTTTTGACCACACTTCTTTCGTCGTGGGTGCTGCGCCGAATCGACTTCGAATTGCACCCATGGTTGGCAGGTTACTTTGGCGCGAGGGTGCCGTCCCTACGGGACTCGGGTCATAATTCGCGCTCTCACCCAGGGCTCACGCCCTGGGCTATTATCTGCCGCCCTGCGGGGCTGAACCCTGAGAGCCGCTGATAGCTTGCACGCCCTCAGGCTGCATCGTACGATGTCAGGCTTTGCTTGGTTTTAACAGCGGGTCACGCTCGTCAGGCGTGCCATTTAGTTACCAAGAGCAGTTTTGGCTGAAAGCTGAAAGCCAAGAGCCAATTGCCAACAACCAAGAGCCAAAAGCGGTTTTGCTGAAAGCCGATAGCTGATAGCTGATAAAGCGGAGGATTATGGCCACCGAAGCGGTTCCGAGCGGCAACGTTTACCGCAACTTCAT
The DNA here is from genome assembly GCA_963837635.1 of uncultured Acidobacteriota bacterium. GTDB lineage: Bacteria > Acidobacteriota > Terriglobia > Terriglobales > Acidobacteriaceae > CAWINY01. The sequence goes on along the minus strand of CAWINY010000006.1, from coordinate 449,804 downwards.
CGACGGCGAGTCGGTCGAATCCCGAAGCGGAGCGACCTTTGAAAACCTCAACCCGGCTGACACCCGCGAGGTGGTCGGGATCTTCCAGCGCTCGGGCAAAGAGGACGTGGACCTCGCGGTCGAAGCGGCCCGGCGCACCTATGCCAAGTGGCGCCTGGTGCCGGCGCCGCGCCGGGCGGAGATCGTCTACCAGGCCGCCCAGATGCTGTTCGCGCGCAAAGAAGCGTACGCCCGCGACATGACCCGGGAGATGGGCAAGATCCTCAAAGAGACGCGCGGCGACGTGCAGGAAGCCGTCGACACCGCCTTCTACATGGCCGGCGAGGGCCGGCGCATGTTCGGCCACACCACGCCTTCGGAGCTGCCCAACAAGTTCGCCATGTGCGTGCGCCAGCCGCTGGGCGTGTGCGCCATGATCACGCCGTGGAATTTCCCCATGGCGATCCCTTCGTGGAAACTGCTCCCCGCGATCGTCGCCGGCAACACCTGCGTGATAAAACCTGCCCAGGACACGCCGCTCTCCACTTTCAACTTTGTCCGGACCCTGATGGACGCGGGCCTGCCCAAAGGCGTGATCAACATCGTGACCGGCTTTGGCCCCGAGGTCGGTACTCCGCTGACTGAGCACCCGGAGGTGCGCGCCGTCTCGCTGACCGGCTCAACCGCAGTCGGACGCATTGTCGGCGAAAGCTGCGCCCGCAGCCTCAAGCGCTGTTCGCTGGAACTGGGCGGCAAGAACCCGATGATCGTGCTGGACGACGCCAACCTCGAACTCGCTCTGGAGGGCGCGCTCTGGGGCGGCTTCGGCACCACCGGACAGCGCTGCACCGCGACCAGCCGCGTCATCCTGCAGAAGGGGATTTACAACCGGTTCGCCCAAACCCTTGTGGAACGGGCGCAGAAGCTGAAGGTCGGCAACGGGCTCGACGAGACCGTGGACATGGGGCCCGCAGTTAACCGCCACCAGCTTCAGACCGACCTGGACTACATCGAGATCGGCCAGAAGGAAGGGGCGCGGTTGCTGACCGGCGGGCGCCAACTCGAAGGCGGCAACCACCGGCACGGCTTCTTCCTCGAGCCGACCGTCTTCGGCGACGTCGATCCCCGCATGCGCATTGCTCAGGAAGAAATCTTTGGGCCGGTGGTGAGCCTGATTGCCTGCGACAGCCTGGAGCACGCCATCGATATCGCCAATGGCGTGGTATATGGGTTGTCCTCGGCCATCTACACGCGCGACGTCAACCGCGCCTTCCAGGCGATGCGCGATCTCAATGCCGGAATCACCTATATCAACGCCCCGACCATCGGCGCCGAGGTGCATCTGCCTTTCGGCGGCACCAAGGCCACCGGCAACGGCCACCGCGAAGGCGGGATCGGCGCTTTCGACTTCTATACCGAGTGGAAGTCGGTGTACATCGACTATTCCGAACGTCTGCAAAAGGCGCAGATCGACAAGTTCAGTGAGCAGTGATTCGTCGCCTGGGTTACCGCACCCGGTCCAAGGCCTGTTGTGCCGGGGCAAAATCGCTCGCCAAAGACAATGCCGTGCGGTATTGATCGGCGGCATTGTGCTTGTCGCCTTGTTTTTCGAGCACCTGTCCGAGCAGAAAATGTGCCCGAAACAGGGGGGCGTCTTCGCTCGGATCCCCGCCCGTCAGATACGTCTTCAAAAGCGAAATCGCCAGCTCAAAATTCTGTCCGGCGCGGAACAGGATAGCAGCCGCCTCGAAGAGGGCGGTTCCTTTCGGCTCCATGGAGACAGCATGCTGGATGGCCTGCTCCATCTCCTGGATGCGCGCGCGGCGCCGGTAGAACGACGCCAGGTCGACCCATCGATCGGGAAGATTCGTCATCTCGGCGCAGTTGCGAAGATGGCTTTCGGCCAACGCGTAGTTTTTATCTTTCTCGGCGATCATGGCTTCCACCTGGTGGGCAGCCGCGGGATTGCCGCTCATCAGGAAAGCCGCCTGCGCCTTCGCCTTTTCCGTGCCGCCGCCCAGGAAGCCGGGAGCCTCGACGTAGTACTCAGAGAGGTCCAGTCGCGCCGCTATGTTAGCCGGGTTCAGTTGCACCGCCTTCTCGAATTCGGCATGCACCTTGCGGGCCAACAGGGTAGCCGTCCACCAGCTGGAGATCTCCGCCTTGTTACCGTAAGCGCGCCCCAGCCAAAGATGGGCATCACTGTTGTTCGGTGCGGCCACGACCGCCTTCTGGGCAGCGGCAATGGCATCGTCCCAGTGCTCTTCGGAGTAGTAGGCGCGGGCGAGCAGCAGGTAAGTGTCCAGGCTGGGGGACTTCTGGATTTCGCCGCGAAGCTGGCCGATGGCCTCGTTCACCCGCCCGGCATTCAACAACTCAAGCGATGAGGCAGCCATCAGGGGGGCTACGGACAAAACCGCAAGGAAAATCAGGGTTGTGAACTTCCGTACCATTTTAGCGGACTACTTCGACTTCCATTCCGGTGTGCAGAGGCTTGTTGCTGAGTGCTCCGAGAGCGACCAGCGCATGGTCTGCCAGCCCTTGGGTGATCTCAATGCTGGTCATGTTCGAGATCCCGGTCTGGACGTCATGGCGGTTGAGTCTGCCCTCGTCGATAGAGTAGACGAATCTCTGGCCATTGGCGTCCTGGTGAACCGCCTCGCGCGGCAAGGTGAGCGCATCCTCACGCTTGGCCGTCACGATCGACACATTCACATCCACGGCGGGCAATAGCTTGTGTCCCGGGTTGTTGATCACGCAGGTGGTCTCGCCCACGGTGCGCGTGCCTCTTTGCACCACCGTGGTGGGCATGAGGCTCACCGTCCCTTCCCAGGACTGGCCGGGGAAAGCGTCCCAGGCGATAATCACCTGCGAGCCAACCGTCAGCCGTCCGATATCGGGTTCGTCGACAAAAGCGCGGACGGCAACCTTATCCAAATTGGCCACCGCGACCAGCAGGTCGCCGGGATTGACAAACTGTCCGTCATGCACCGGCACGCTATAGACTTCACCCGCCCGGGGAGCGCGAATGGCGGAATGCTGCATCAGGTCGTTAGCCGCATCCAGAGTCGCGCGCGCCTGCGCCGCCTGCGCCGCCACCCGCTCCATATCCGGCCCCGAGTAGCGGCTGCTCAGCTTTTCCTGCAACGTCTTGACTTCGCTTTGCGCCGAAGTCACACGCAGACGCGCGGCCCGCACCTCCTCGGGCGAGGCCGCACCGTGCTCCAATAGCCGTTGCATCGCCTCCAGGTTGCGCTGCGCCAGGTCGCGTTCGGTGCGGGCCTTGGCAAGCTGCTGTTGCGTGTTCAGGATTTCTTCCCGCGTGCCGCCCTCATGGAGGGTATGAAGATCGGCTTGTGCCGCCGCCAGTTGCGCCTGCGCCCGAGCGATCTCCGCCAAGGCGGTGGCGTCCTCCAGTTCGACCAGCAATTGCCCCACCTGGACATGATCGCCTTCCTTGACCAGGACTCGCTTTACCGTGGTGGCCAGCGGCGCGTGCGCCTCGAAGCTGTCGACCGGTTCGATTTTGCCGTTGGTTGAGATAGCACTGACCAGGGTTTGGCGGGTTATTTCCGCCACTCGCACCGGTACTGTGGAGGAACGCCGGTGCAGCACGAGCGCCGTCACGGCGACAGCCGCCAGCACGCCCACGATCACCCAGGGAACCGCCCCCCGCCCACTCTGCCCGTTGTTTTTGCCATTCATTTGGAAAGGGCAGTATAAATTCTTCTCTGCTTCCCCACCACCCCCCACGTGTCGGAATCACACCGGGTGATCGGAAGTTGAGATCGCTAAAGCGAATTTCACCGCGAATTTAGCGGATCAAAGGAGCGGATCAGCCACGGAATCGATTGCCAGAAATTATCAGAACAGGTCAGCTTCGATCAGTCTGCACCCGCAATATCCGCAGTAAGCATTTCAAACGCGATGACCGTAGAACCACCTCCAACCATCAGATCGGGTGATCGGGACATGAGATGAATCAAAGCGAACCTTACCGCGGATTGACGCGGATCAAAGGCGCGGATCAGCACGGAATCGATTGCTAGGAATCATCGGAAAAGATCAGCGTCGATCCGTCTGTATCGGTAAAATCCGCGGTATGCCTTTCGGGACGGAGGCCCTAGATCAGCGTCGGTGACCTTAGTCATCTTGCCTTCCGGAGTTTGTAAGTAGCAGATTGTGAGTAGCAATAATGCAGCTTTCGGAATCCCAACCCGATCGGGGCTTTGTCGACCCAGCTGAACGGCGGACTGCCCCACGCGCAGCTTGCGACGCCAAGGCACGCATTTACCGCACCGACGGCTCCAACCGGATGCACGAGGGGTTCTGCACCGATCACAACGAGGGTGGCGTTGGCGTGGATACATCGAGTGTTTTCGCGGTGGGCGAAGTGGTGGAGATCGAGTTGGTTTCAAGCCGGAACGGCGGCCAGCGACGCCGAGCCCGCGTCTTGTACCGCACTTCGCATCATTATGGCCTTTTCTTTCTATGATGCTCTTCTGATTTCCGAGTTGAACATCCGCTGATCAACGGTGCACCTGATCCGGACAGAAACACGGATGACGATGATTGAGAGAGCCGCTTTCCCGGCATCCTTCTTGCCGCCGCCGCCCATCTCATGATTACTCCGGCATACCATGCGCTACGAAGGACGTGAATTCTCGGTCAAACAGGTACTGAAGTCTGTTTGGAACTACACCATGCAGAACCATACGATGGCGCTGGCGGCAGGGCTGTCGTACTTCTTCGTTTTGTCCTTGTTCCCGCTGCTGATCCTGGGGGCGGCCCTGCTTGGGCTGTTGCCCATTCCATACCTGTTCGACATTCTGGTTGCCTCCATGCTCCGGGTCATGCCCCCGGACGCTATGGGCTTGGTGGTCAGGGTGATCCGAACCATCGTTCACCCTCATGCCGGGCTGTTTACCTTCGGCCTAATCGGCACCTTGTGGACGGTCTCCAGCGACTTCTCCACCCTGATCGAGGCGCTGAATGTCGCCTACAACGTGCCGGAGACCCGCCCGCTGTGGAAGACTCGCCTGCTGGCGATAGGCTTAGCCTTCGTGATCGGCGCTGTGATGCTGATCGCCGCCGGCGCGACCATTCTCGGACCGAAGCTGGGCGAGTGGATTGCCGGCCTGATCAACATGGGCAGGCCCTTCCTGCGGGTTTGGCCTTATATCCGCTGGAGCATCTCCGTGGGCTTCACCATCCTGGGGGTGGAACTGATCTACTTCTGGGCGCCGAACGTGAAGCAGCGCTTCCTGGATACCCTGGCGGGCGCGGTGATCGGGGTGGTGTTCTGGCTCGTGACCTCGTACGGCCTGGGCGTGTACTTCAGCCATTTCGCCAACTACAACAAGACTTATGGCACGCTCGGCGGCGCCTTGATGCTTATGACCTGGCTTTACTGGAGCTGGTTCATGATTCTGGTGGGAGCGCAGATCAACTCCGAACTGGTGCAGGTCGCCAGCGACAGAAAGCTCGAGCTCAAGCAGAAGCCGCCCGAGGCCGTCGTGCCACGCCCGCCCTGGCAAGAGCATCCCGCACCCAAACGCGCCGCCTGATCTGCATTATTCTTCGCGAAAATCATCATCGATAAGCTTTGTCATCCTGAGTGAGGACCGCGCCCGAAAGCGTCAGGCCTGCTTTTGGCCTGACGCACGCGCGGGCCGAGCGAAGGACCTGCTTTTCATAATTTGTTCTAACGGAGAAGCAAGAAGACGCAAGATCCTTCGCCAACAGCCAAAAGCCAATCGCGCTCTTAATGGATGCTTTCTTACAATGTCTCAATCAGCCCGGCGATCAGGGCCACCTTGCGCGGCAGCTCGGACATCACGATGGATTCATGGGCTGCATGCGCGCCCTCGCCGACCGCGCCCAGTCCATCTAAGGTCGTACTCCCCAACGCCGCTGTGAAGTTGCCGTCAGAGCCGCCGCCCACCGAAGCTTCACCGAGTTCAAACCCGAGTTCGTTGGCCAGCCGCCGGGCGATCCGGTAGAGCTTCACCACCTCGCGCGTACGCTCCAGCGGAGGCCGGTTGATGCCGCCCGAAACCGCAAGCTTACAATTGCGGTTCACCGGTTGAAGTGACTTCATGCAGCGCGCCACGTAAGCCGCGTCTCTTGCCTTCGCGATCCGGACATCGATCTCCACCGACGCCTCGGCGGCCACCACATTGGTTCGCGTTCCTCCGCGCACCAGTCCGGGGTTGAAGGTGACGCCCCGCTTCAGGTCGGTGAAGCCGGCAATCCGCTCGATTTGGCGCGCCAGCTCCACAATCGCGCTCTGACCTATTTCGAAGTCGAGCCCCGCATGGGCCGCGACGCCGCTGACATTCATTGTGTAGTCGCCCACGCCCTTGCGCGCCGTCTTGCACTTTCCGTCGAGACCGTGCGCAGGTTCCAGCACCAGGACTGCGGAACATCGTTGGGCGATCGTTTCCGTAATCTGGCGCGAGGCCGCGCTGCCCAACTCCTCATCCGGACTCAACAGGACGGTGACAGACCGTGGCACGCTGCCCCGCACCTCCCGTAGCGCATCCAGCGCGAACAACATCAGGCCGATCCCGGCCTTCATGTCGAACACCCCCGGTCCGTACAGCCGGCCGTTTGCCTCGCGGATTGGCATGGTGTTGAGTGTGCCCACGTCCCAGACGGTGTCATGATGCCCGAGCAACAGCACCGGCCTTGGGTCTTGCCCTCCGGCACCTGAGGGCGTCGGGGCACCCCGTTCCGCTTTGCTTACGCGCGAGGGTCGTGGCTTGAGATCCACCTGCAACTGATCTCCCGCTTGGCGGTTGCGATGCAGCTTGACCTGACCGCCGCGCCGGGCAAACTCTTCCGCCAGGTACTCTCCGCAACGGTCCACGGCGGCCTTATTGTCGCTAGGCGATTCCAATTCCACCATTTTTCGGATGGTCCGGATCAGTTCCGCATGGTGTGCTTGAGCGTATTCCAGCAGTTCCCTCATCGCGCAGTATGGTAGCAGGAGCGCCTGTAGAACCGCTTCACCGCAGAGGACGCAGAGGGCCGCGCAGAGGGCGCGGAGAATTGCTTTCAACGCGAAGGCGCGAAGACGCGAAGCAACAGAAAAGAGCTATCTCTGGCTCCTCCTCCGCGTGCTCTGCGCGGACCGCTGCGTCCTCTGCGGTGAAAACGGTTCTTATCGCAGCACTTCGGCCAGCTTGCCGCTGGCGATCAGCTCGGCGGCACGCGCGAAGTCGGGCGCGAGGGAGCGGTCCTTCTCCATTACTGGCGATACGGCGCGGATGGCGGCATAGGCTCGCTGGGCGCGAGGCGAAGATTTTAGCGGGGCGAGGAAATCGAACGCCTGGGCGGCAGCTAGCGCCTCGATTGCGAGCACGTGCCGCGTATTCTGGACCACCTTCATCAGCTTGATCGCCGCAATCATGCCCATGGAGACGTAATCTTCCTTGTTCCCAGAGGTGGTGATCGAATCCACCGAAGCCGGATGGGCCAGGACTTTGTTCTCGCTGGCCAGGGCGGCGGCGGTCACCTGCGCCATCATGAAGCCCGAGTGCAGTCCCGCGCCCGGCGCGAGGAACGCGGGTAGTCCTTCGCTGAGGGTGGGATTGACCATGCGCTCGATGCGGCGTTCGCTGATGCCGGCCAGCGCGCTGAGGGCGATGGCCAGGAAGTCCAGCGCAAAGGCCACCGGTTCGCCGTGGAAGTTGCCGCCCGAGAGGACCTCGCCCGAGATGTCGTCCTGCTTGGCCCCAACCTGCTTGGGCGCGCGGAATACCAGCGGATTATCCACCGCCGAGTTCATCTCGATCTCGAAGACTTCGCGACAGCGGGCGAGCGTATCGCGAACCGCGCCGTGTACTTGCGGGATGCAACGCAGCGAATAGGCGTCCTGCACGCGGCCGCACTCGCGGTGCGACTCGCGGATAGCGTCCTCGCCTTCCAGCATCTTGCGGATGTTAGCCGCGGACTTGATCTGGCCGGGATGGGGGCGCACCTGGTGAATGCGCTCGTCCATGGCCACGATGGTGCCTTTGAGCGCGTCGAGCGAGAGCGATCCGATCACGTCGGCGGAATCGACCAGGATCTCCGCTTCAAGGGCCGCGAGCGAACCCACGGCCAGCATGGCCTGCGTGCCGTTGATCAGCGAGATGGCTTCCTTGGCTTCGAGCGTAAGTGGCTGGATGCCAGCGCGCTTGAGCGCCTCGGCTGCGGGCACGCGAGCGCCTTCGTACACGGCCTCGCCTTCCCCAATCAGCACCAACGTGAGATGTGCCAGCGGAGCCAGATCACCGCTGGCCCCGACCGATCCTTGCGAGGGCACGACGGGATGCACGCCGCGGTTCAGCATCTCGCAGAGCAGGTCGATGACTTGCGGGCGCACGCCGCTGAAGCCCTTCGCCAAGGAGTTGGCGCGAAGCAGCATCATGGCCCGTACGACGGATTCGGGCAGCGGTTCGCCAACCCCGGCGGCATGCGAGCGCACAAGGTTGATCTGCAGTTCCCGGACCTGCTCGGGTGGGATGTGAACCTCGGACAACTGGCCCACTCCTGTGGTAATTGCGTAGGCCACCAGCGCATTCGCGACCAGCACGTCTACCACTTCGCGAGCGCGCTCGACCGCCATGCGGGCATCGGGTGCAAGGATTACGGGACGACGCGAATACACGGCCTCGCGAAGGTCGTCCAAAGTCAGGTCATTGCCGGTGAGTTTGAGCGCTTGCATGGGAGGTGGACGGTCTAAAACCTACCACAGAGGCACCGAGACACAGAAAAAAAAGGAACGAGAACGGGGAACGGTAACTCAGGCCCCGACGCCCTCCTCGTGCGATGTCTGCACGCAATTGCGTCCTGCCTGTTTGGCCGCATAAAGCGCAGTGTCGGCAGCGCGCACGATCTGGTCGCGAGTTTGGCCGTAAGCCGGGCAGGAGGCCACTCCGGCGCTGATTGTCACCCGCCGCGGCACGCCCGGGAACTCCCAGCTTGCTACCGCTTTGCGCAGCTTTTCGGCGACGCCGGACGCCTTGGCGAGATCGGTTTCCGGCAGCAGAATTGCCAATTCGTCGCCGCCGTAGCGGCACAGCACGTCCGAGCGCCGAAGCTGCGGCGCCATCAGCTCGACTACCTGGCGCAGCACTTCGTCGCCCAGCAGGTGGCCGAACTCGTCGTTCACCCGTTTGAAGCCGTCGATGTCAATCATTACTACCGACAGCACGCCCTGATAGCGCATCACACGCTCGATCTCTTCCAGGATGCGCATCTCGAAGAAGCGCCGGTTGAACGATCCGGTTAAGCCGTCGCGGTAGGCCAACTGCCGGATCTTGTCGAAGTAGCGTGCGTTCTGGATGGCGGAGGCACACAGGTCCGCCACTGACTCCAGGGGGGCCAGATCGGCCTCCTCGAAGGAACCGGCGCGCGAGCTTTCCACTGCCAGGACGCCGATGGCTTGGCCCATGGAAACCAGGGGTAGAGTGATCTCGGCGCGGGTCTCCTCGACCGCGGGATAATAGTCGGGGTTACTGGCGACGTCGTTTTCGATCATCGGGCGCCCGCTCTCCACGGCCCGGAGCGATAGCCCGCGGCCCGGGGGCAAGATGTGGCCTTCCCGCGCCCGCGGAGTCAACCGGCCTTCATGAGCCCGCACCACCAAGCCCTCCTCTTCCAGGAGCAGCACCATCACGTGCTCCACGGAGAAGGATTCGACGATCAGGTTGCCCACCTTATGCAGCAGTTCGTCCACATCCACCACCGACGTGATCTGCCGCGCGATGGTGTTGATCGCCTCGAGCTGCCGGGAGCGGCGCTGCTCCAGAGCATGAAGTTTGGCATTTTCCAAGGCGATCGAGGCCTGGGTCGAGAACAGCATCAACAGGTCAACGCTCCCGCAGTCGAAGTGCTCCAGGCCGTTGCTCTGGCAATCGAGCACACCGACCACCCGATCCCGCACCATCAGCGGAATCGCCAGCTCCGAACGTGTGTCCGGAATCATCTCGATGTAGCGCGGCTCCTTACTTACGTCCGGAGCATAGACTGGCTGCTTCAACTGGGCGGCACGCCCGATCAGTCCCTCTCCAAGCGACACCAGCTTGGACAGCTTATGGCCGTCCCATCCCGCGCTGCTGCGCAGGTGAAGCAGATCTCCGGCATCCTCCATCAGCAGAATGGCGCAACGCTCCACCTGGAAATAATCCCGGACAAGCGCGATGATCCGTTGCAGAACTTCGCCCTCATCGAAGGTGGAGAGCACCGCCTGGCTGGCGTCGTAGAGGATGGCAATCTTCTGCATTTCCGGGAAAACAATCGAAGCCAGCAGTGTACCACTACTATCGGCCACGATAGTGCCTCCTCCCAGTCCTCAAAAGCCCAATTCCTCCATAACAAACGACACAGAGCCAGAAGTCGATAACCAGTCCCCAATCCAGCCGGAAGGGCTGGTGAACTGCTTCCGGGAGCCGCGGCGCTAACAGTAGAAAATAGGCTGCGTTGCCGAGCAGGATTGCGGCAAGGGACCTCAGTAGCCGTTGCTGGGTTAGGCGTTTCATAATGCAAATTTGGGTGCGGTCCTGGCAGCTTGGGTCAATCGTGGTACGACGCTCAAGCGGACCATGATTGCGGCCAGCACGTGCCAGGATTCCTAAGCGCACATTTGCTCCAGCAACTCGTATTTAGCTGCAGAAATCAAAGGCCCAACGTGCAACTGACGGGGTATACAGAGGGAGCCCAGGGACCAATCGACCGGTCGTCCGGAACGGCAATTTCAGGCGGCTGTGATCGGCAGCAGCTCACGGAATCTGCTGCTCCTGAAATAATCCGGACTGAACCTGTCGCGGAACGAGGAAAGGTAAGATTAACGTCCAGCGCGGCGAAATTCCAGAAAAATGTTGCCTTGTTCCCGAAAAGGTGACGAGCCGCTGATTTCCGCTGATGAACGCTGATCAGCAAGGACATGGCAATCCTTTTCAAGCAGCGTCGATCAGCGGCTAATATCTTGTCCCAATCTGCGCAATATCAATCGCTTCCAGTTTTCCGGCAACCGAAGTTCCAGCCCTGAGATTTAGCATCCTAAGTAACATCCGGCAGTGTTCCAACACATCGGACCCCGATGTGCTGTTCTGCCGGCACTTCATTGATTCGGCGCGCAAGTAGCCTATGGTTGGCAATCATCTGGCGGAAAATCCTGCCTGGTACAAGGACGCCATCATCTACGAGGTCCACGTCCGGGCCTTTTATGACAGCGTGACCGACGGGATCGGCGATTTCGGCGGCTTGACCCAGAAACTGGGCTATCTGGAAGACCTCGGCGTAACCGCCGTGTGGCTGCTGCCGTTCTGCCCGTCGCCGTTGCGTGACGACGGCTACGATATCTCGAATTACACGGACATTCACCCGGCCTACGGCACCATGCGCGATTTCCATCGCTTCCTGCGCGAGGCCCGCCGCCGCGGCATGCGGGTGATCACCGAGCTGGTCCTGAACCACACCTCGGACCAGCACATCTGGTTTCAGCGCTCGCGCCGCGCCGCGCCGGGCAGCCGCTGGCGCAATTTCTACGTGTGGAGCGACACGCCGGAGAAGTACCAGGAAGCGCGCATCATCTTTAAGGATTTCGAGACCTCCAACTGGACCTGGGATCCGGTTGCCAAAGCGTACTTTTGGCATCGCTTCTACTCGCATCAGCCCGACCTCAATTGGGACAATCCCGAGGTCCGCGCCGCCATGCATGCTGCCATGGACTTCTGGTTCGACTCGGGCGTCGATGGCCTGCGCCTCGACGCCGTGCCGTACCTGATCGAGCGCGAGGGCACCGACTGCGAAAACCTGCCCGAAACCCATGCCGTGCTTCGCGAACTGCGCGCCCACGTGGATGCCAAGTACCAGGACCGCATGCTGCTGGCCGAGGCCAACCAGTGGCCGGAATACGCCGCCGCCTATTTTGGCGAGGGCAACGAATGTCATATGTCGTTCCACTTCCCCCTGATGCCGCGGCTGTTCATGGCCTCGCGCATGGAGGACCGCTACCCGATCACCGACATTCTGCGCCTCACGCCCGCCATCCCGGAAAACTGCCAGTGGGCCCTGTTCCTGCGCAATCATGACGAGCTGACGCTGGAAATGGTCACCGATGAAGAGCGCGATTACATGTACCGCAGCTTCGCCCACGACAGCGAAATGCGAATCAACCTGGGCATCCGCCGCCGCCTCGCGCCCCTGCTGGAAAACGACCGGCGCAAGATCGAGCTGATGAACGCGCTGCTGTTCTCGCTGCCAGGCACCCCGGTCGTGTACTACGGCGACGAGATCGGCATGGGCGACAACATCTACCTGGGCGATCGCAACGGTGTACGCACACCGATGCAGTGGAGTTCTGACCGTAACGCCGGATTCTCCCGCGCCAATCCGCAGAAGCTCTACCTGCCGGTGAACATCGATCCTGAGTACCACTACGAAACCGTCAATGTCGAAGCCCAGCAGAATAATTCGCATTCCCTGTTGTGGTGGATGAAGCGGCTGATCGCGCAGCGCAAGCAATATCGGGCGTTTGGCCGCGGCAGTCTGGAATTCCTATATCCCTCGAACCGGCGCGTGCTCGCCTTTGTGCGACGCCTCGGCGAGGAGATCATCTTGGTGGTGGCCAATCTGTCGCGCTTCGCGCAGGGCGCCGAACTCGATCTTTCGCAATTTCGGGGCATGGGCCCGGTGGAAGTGTTCGGCAACACGCCGTTCCCGACCATCGGCGAGCAGCCTTACTTCCTTTCGCTGGGCCCGCATGCCTTCTACTGGTTCCACCTGGAGCCTCGAAGGGTGAGCTCGGAAGCTACCACGACCGACGGCGGCGAGGCCACGATCCCCGTCGAAAGCTGGGACCAGGTGTTCGCGCGCTCCACACTCGAGGCGCTGACGCGCATGTTGCCCCGCTTCCTGCAGACACGGCGCTGGTTTCTCGGCAGGGGGCGCACCGTGCGCAACGTCGAGATCCTGGAGGATATCCCTCTTCGCGACGCCGGGTCTCACTTCGTCCTGATCTGCGTCAACTACGCCGATGGTGACCCCGAGACTTATGTGGTCCCGCTTTCGGTGGCACGAGGCCAGGCGGCATCCGAGCTTCTGGAGCCGCAGCGCGGCGTGGTGTTCTCGCGCTTGCTGGCGCGCGACGGAACCGAAGGCGTGCTGTACAGCGCCCCGTGGGACCGCAACTTCAGCAACGCCGTGCTGTCGGCGATCGTGCGCCGGCGCCGATTCAAAGGCCGGGCGGGAGAGTTGGTCGCCTCCCACACCAATGCTTTCCGTAAAGCGTGGACGGGCGATCGCTCGAGTCTGGAGCCCTCAGTGCTTGCTGCCGAGCAAAGCAATACTTCGGTGGTCTTTGGCGACCGCTTTCTATTCAAACTGTTTCGCAAGGTGGAGCCCGGCACCAATCCGGAGCGCGAGATGCAAGGATTTCTCACCGAGACCGCGAGGTTCGAGAAAGCAGCTTCTCTGCTCGGCACTTTGGAATACCGGCGGGAGGAAGCCAAACCGATCACGATTGGCGTGCTCGACAGCTGGGTGCGCAGCGAAGTCAATGGCTGGCAGTACACCATCGACAATCTCGGCCTGTTCTATGAACGCGCACTTGCTTTGCAGCAAGACGATCCTCGCCTACGGGATGTCGATACCTGGCTTGAAAAGAGAGTCACGGATGAACAGCCGCCGCTGATTAACGAATTCCTAGGGCATTATCTGGAAAACATCCGGGCGCTGGGCCGCACCACGGCCGAGCTGCACCTCGCGCTGAACAGCCACCCCGAGATTCCCGAATTCGCGCCCGAACCGTTCACCGATTTCTATCGCATGGCGATGTATCACGGCCTGCTCGGCCGAACCGCCCGCTGCTTCGAACAGTTGCGAGCTCGCATGGGCGAATTCTCGGACGAAACCAAGGAGGACGCGAGCCGTTTGATCGCGCGCGAAACTGAAGTGCGGGAACGGTTCAAAGCCATCCGCGATGAACGCATCCACGCCACCCGCATCCGGCATCACGGCAACTATCACCTGAGCGAGGTCCTGTTCACCGGCAAAGACTGGGCCATCATCGATTTCGAAGGCGATCCGAGCCTCTCGATCAGTGAGCGCCGCATCAAGCGCTCCCCGCTGCGCGATGTGGCCGGCATGATCCGGTCCTTCGACTACGCCTCCCACGCGGTGCTCTATGGCAATATCCCGGGCATCATTCCGAGCACCGTGGCCTTGCCCCAACTGGAACGATGGGCCGCCGCTTGGTATTGGGCGGTGACCACCAGTTTCATGCGAGCCTACCTGGAGCGCGGAGGGACTGCCGGCTTCGTGCCGAAATCGCGGGAGACGACGCGCAGCCTGCTGCGCGCCTACGTGCTGGAAAAAGCCATGATGGAAGTGGAATTCGAGATCGGACATCGTACCAACTGGGCGCGCATTCCGATCCGCGGCATCCTCGACCTGCTGGACCGGTGGATGATCGAGCCCAGCCGAAAGACATGACAATGCGCAAGTAGCAGGTATCAGGAAAGAGGTGTCAGGTGTCAGGTATCAGGTATTTGAAGGGTTCGGCGAATGTTGGCCTGTTTGAAAAGGCACGGCTTCAGGCGTGCCGAAAGGGGACCAGAGAATCCGGCTTTAGCCGCTGAGGGACACGTCCTCAGGGCCTAAAGGCCCGATACATTGGCGGCGCATTACGGCACGGCTGAAGCCGTGCCCTTTCAAATCACCCACAGCAACACTGCACCTGCTGTAAGTGAATCGCGAAAAACCATGGCGGCTCAACTTAGAGTGCCTGGTACCTTTTACCGGATGCCTGCTACCTGATAGCTGATACCTATTACCCCTTGTTCGTAGCAGGAGTGGAATGTTCGAGCGCAGTAGCGGAATCGTGTTGCACCCCACGTCGCTGCCGGGGCCGTTCGGCGTGGGCGACCTCGGCCCCGCGGCGCATCGTTGGATCGATTGGCTGGCCGACGCTGGCCAGCGCATCTGGCAAGTGCTGCCTTTGGGGCCGACCGGATACGGCGACTCGCCTTACCAATGCTTCTCCGCGTTCGCCGGCAACCCGGTGCTGATCAGCCCGGAGGCGCTGGTGGAAGAAGACCTGCTCAACTCCGAGGACATCCAATCCCCGCCGCAATTTCCGCTTGAGAAGATCGCCTACGACGAGGTGAACCGCTACAAATTCGCTTTGTTGCATCGCGCGTTTGAACAATTCCGCCAGAGCAATTCCGCGCAGATGCGCGCCCCCTTCGATCAGTTCAAAGATGCCCACCATTCCTGGCTCGACGACTACGCGCTTTTCATGGCGCTCAAACAAGCGCACGGGGAAGACAAGGTCTGGACGAGTTGGCCACGCGGGGTTGCGCTTCGCGAGCCGGCAACGATTGCGTTGATGCGCGCGCGCTTGCGGGATCAGATTGAAGAGCGCAAGTTTTGGCAGTTTGTGTTCTTCCGCCAGTGGTCTGCGCTGCAACGCCATGCCCATGAACGGAACATCCGCATCATGGGCGATCTGCCGATTTACGTAGCTCACGACAGCGCCGACGTTTGGGCGAACCCATCGCTATTTTGTCTAACCCCGGAAGGCCAGCCCGAGAAGGTCGCCGGCGTTCCCCCAGACTACTTCAGCGCCACCGGACAGTTGTGGGGCAACCCCATCTATCGCTGGGACGAGTACGCGCGCACCGGCTTCCGTTGGTGGATCGAACGCTTCCGCTCGACCTTCGAACTGATGGACATCTGCCGCGTCGATCACTTCCGCGGCTTCGCCGGCTATTGGGAAGTCCCGGCAGGAGAAACAACCGCCATCCATGGACAATGGGTGAAAGGCCCGGGAACGGCTTTGTTCGAAGCCGTCGAACAGCAGCTTGGGAAGCTGGCGATCGTCGCGGAAAACCTGGGCGTGATCACCGAGGACGTCGAGGCCATGCGCAACCAACTCGGCTATCCCGGCATGGCGATTTTGCAGTTTGCCTTCGGCAAGGACCCGATGGCGCCCTCTTTCAAGCCGCATAATTACCCGCGCAACCTGGTGGCATACACCGGCACGCACGACAACGATACTGTCGTGGGCTGGTGGACCGGCAGCGAGGAGGGCGATCACTCGCGCACCACCGCCGACATCCGTTGCGAACGCGACTTCACCCGCCGGTATCTGGACCTTCCATCCCACCAACAGCGCAATCCGCTGAGAGTCTCGGCTGGGGGGGATCGTTCGATTCAGTGGACCTTTATTCGCGCGGTTACGGCGTCAGTTGCGGATCTCGCCATGTATCCGCTGCAGGACGTGCTCGGCCTCGGCAGCGAGGCCCGCATGAACCGCCCCGGCACAGCCAGCGGCAATTGGGCTTGGCGCTTCCGCTGGGAGATGCTTACGCCCGAAGCGCAGGCCCGGCTGCGAGAATTCGCGGTGATCTACGATCGTTAGCCATCAGCCATCAGCTATCAGATGTAGTTCAGCTTGAACTAGTGTAGTGCGTCACACAGATGGGCAGTTATAGCGTTCATACGAACCGCAGGGGACGATTGGCTTGGTTTGAAAGGGCGCGGCTTCAGCCGCGCCACAAAGGCAGGCATAAGAGGCGGCTTTAGCCGCTAAGGCGGCGTAAATATATAACATTTACAACCTAGTTGCTTGGATGAATGGTGTAGTTCCACTCACCATGGAATTTGTCTGGCTTGAGGTTGACATGGGCAAACTCTTCATCCGTGATCTTTCGCCCCACGGGATACTTGCGGTGATCTAGGCGGCAGGTCACTTTCAAACCCTTGGCCGTCGTCGTTCCGGCGATCAGCCGTACCACCGTCTCATAATCGCGTAGCGGCTCGCCGCGCCAGTTGGACGAAATGAAGGAAAACAACCGATGCTCCACCTTATTCCATTTGCTCGTGCCCGGCGGAAAATGGCAGACCATCAGTATCAGCCCGGTCTGGTCGGCCAGACGCTGTAACTCCCATTTCCACAGTCGCAGCCGCCAGCCGTTGCTACCCCCGCCATCGGCGGTGATCAGCAGTCGCCGTGCCCCCAGATACAGGTTCCGGCCGTCGGCGCGCCACCAGCCCCGAATCGAAGCCACCGCGAAGGCCCCCGTGTCGTGGTCCGTGCCCACGTTGACGAAGCCCGCGTTGCGCCCCAGGTCGTAGATTCCGTAGGGATAGGCGCGGGGTACATCGGGACCGGGAAAATCATGTCCGTTGACCTTATCCGCCGTTCCGGTTTGGCGCCACTGGCGGCCCTGGTTTTGGTAGTTACCGATCAGTTCTTTCTTCTTCGTGTCCACGGAAATGACGGGCTCGCCTGCCCGCAAAGCGCGTTTGACGGCGCTATTGATATGACGGAACTGCGCGTCACGATCGGGATGGTCATCCCCTTCCTCCGTCTTGCGATTGCCCTGCAGGCTGTAGCCACTCTCTCGCAGGAGTTGGGTCACTTTGGTGTGGCTGACCGGGTGGTGCCGGGCTGTTAGTTCCGCCGCCAGCGTGCGGGCGCTCTTGCAGGTCCAGCGCAAGGGCGACTGCGGGTCGCCGCGTGCCGTGGGTTCGACCATGCTGTCCAAGGCGGGCGCCATGCCGGGATCGCTGGACGTCAACGAGTGTCGTCCGCCGCCCTCGTGGCGAATCCGGCCCGGGGCCAGCGGCGCGGCTTTCAATTCCTCGATACCCTTGGTCAACGTGACCCGCGATAGGCCGCAGGCGCGGCTGACTCGCGAGATGCCGCCATAGCCCAGTTCCAAAGCTTCGCTGGCAGCCACCAAACGCCGAGCGTGTTCGTCCAGATGCGGCCACATGCCAGCAAAGTACCGGCCGAGCTGGGCATCCGAGTCCATGCCCACCGTAATAACAGATCAGGATAGTAGATGTAAACGTTATTTATTTACGGTTCCTAAGGGAAACTTGGCCTCAGCCGTACCAATCTGGTCCATAGACATTTTTCATTTCCCATTTTGGGAACCGCCGCGGACCATCCTCCGAGCCGCGAATTACGCGGCTTTGCCGCAACTCTTCGTGCTTCCCGCCGACGGGAATGAGATGCGAATCACGCCCTGGAGTGAGTTCCGTACTTCCGCCCAACGTGGCTTCGCCGCTAAATTGTCCCTGTTAGTCGGGACCCAGGGGCTGTTCATTCGGGTGAAGACCCATGGCGCCGCTACGCGATTTCGATCGCCTGAAGTTTGGCAGCTTTGAAGCTGACCTGAGTACCGGAGAACTGTTCCGGAGCGGGCGCCGCGTTCCCTTGCAGGAACGCCCGTTTCAACTCCTGCTTGCCCTGCTCACCAAGCCCGGCGAACTGTTCCGGCGGGTAGAACTCATCGCCCGCTTCTGGCCCGGCTCCGTGCTAGCTGACGACGACAGCTTGAACACGGCGGTTCGCAAGATCCGCCGCGCTTTGGGCGATGATGCCAGGTACCCCAAGTACATCGAAACCGTAGGGCAGCGTGGCTATCGCTTTATCATGCCCGTGCGCCAGGCCGAACGGGAGCAGAGCGGCAGCAGGATGGTTATCGGCGTACTCGGCATCGAGGAATTGACGTCGGAAAACGAACCCAACTTCCTGCGTGGCATAGTCGACGAGATTATCGTTCAGCTCGGTCGCTTGAACTCCCACGTAGCCGTCCTCAGCCTCAAGACGTGCACCTCCATGGACGATGTCGAGGTGGAACGTGCCATTCGTCAGTGCCGCGTGGATTACTTTTTGGCTTGCAGCGCCCGAAGGGCAGCCTCAAGCGGCGCTCCTCCACCCCGCCAGGCACCACCGCGGCCCGGGGCTGCGGATTCGCGCTCGTGGAGCCAACAGCGGCCGCTGCGCATTATCGCCAAGCTCATCCGCGGGAGCGACCGCCGCGTGCGTTGGGCGGAGTCGCTCGACTACGTGGCCGCCGATACGCTCACGACCATGGAAGACGCCGCCGCCAGAATTGCGGATGCTGCCTTGCACTCCCTTGGTCTGAACGCCCTCCGGCGGCAAACGGCAAGACCCGCGGCCTTGGAAGCTTTTGTCAAAGCCCAGTTTCTCTGGTCGAAGCGCACTCCCGCCTCGCTCAGGAAAGCCCTGGAGTTGTATCAGCAAGCCGTATCGCAAGACGACAAGTTCGCCTTGGCCCCTCTCGGACTAGCCCAGACGCACCTGATGCTCGCGATTCTGGGCGTGGCCGCCCCGCGGGAATCGCTGCATGCCGCCTGCAATTTGGCCCGCGATCTAATGGCGTCGGATGGCACGATGGGCGAACCCTTGGTGGTGCTGGCCTGGGCCGAACTGGTGATCGATCGGGATTGGCAGCAGGCGGAAGCCGATTTTCAAAGAGCCATCCGGCTGCTGCCGAAAAACCCAGGACCGCATGCGGGATATGCCTACCTGTTGTTAGCCCGCGGCCGCCTGAACGAGGCGATAAGCCAAATCCGTGCCGGCCTGAGCCTGGATCCGCTTTCCCTGTCCTTGATGATTCTGGACGGGATTTTTCGTCTTCTCAAAGGCGACTACCTCGGCGCCCAGGAGTCCTTGCAGGGTTCACTCGAACTGGAGCCCCACTATGCCCTTTTGCACTCTTATCTAGGGCTGGCGTATTCACGATTGGGCGAAATGGGGAAGGCGATCGCCGCGGCGCGACGGGCGGTTGAGATCGAGCGGGACTTTGCCTTACCGCTTGCGCATCTCGCGCTCGTGTGTAGCAGCGCCCACAAGCAGGACGAGGCCCAGGGCGCACTCAACTCGCTGCTCGCCCTGCGCGAACGGAGCTACGTTCCCGCCTACGCGCTCGCCATTGCCTATGCGGCCGTCGAAGACTCGGAGCGCGCCCTGCAACAACTTGAGCGGGCGGACGAGGAGCGCTGCAGTTGGATTTTGTTCGCTGCCTTGGATCCGGCCTTCCAGCTGCTTCGCCAGGACAAGCGCTTCCTGGCGCTGCTCGACCGCATTGGCTTGCCACGACCGTAGTTTCGTTTCGCCCCACAAATGTCACTCAGTCCTGTGACATGTGACTGCCCGCTCGCTGTGTTAACCAACTATGATGGAGGTTGGTCTGGTATAAGAGAACCTCTCCGTCTAACCGGGTAGTTCTCCGGAGCGTTATGGAGATGATGGAAAAGCACCCCAAGGGCACGCAGGCACGCGTGCTGCTCTCTTCGGTTTTTGGGCCCTATGCACAGGACGACGAATTCGGCAGCCGCTCCATCAACCCGATGGAGCTGTATCACAACCAAGTAACGCGCGCGCAGGGCAGTTTCTCGCTCCGCATGTTCCACCGCTCCTGGGGCATCATGATGATCCAGGAGAACATCTCCGCCCCCTGCACGGTGATCGATTTCCCCACACGCGAGGACTTCACCCGCGAACTGCAGGCAAATAATTACGATATCGTCGGCATTTCCTCGATCATCGTCAACGTCGGCAAGGTGCGCGAGATGTGCCTCCTGGCGCGCAAGCTGGCGCCGCAGGCCAAAATCATCGTCGGCGGGCACGTAGCGGCGATTCCCGGCCTGAAGCACATGATCGATGCCGACCACATCGTGCAAGGGGAAGGCATTTCCTGGATGCGCCGTTATCTGGGCGAGGACCCGAATGCGCCGATTCGCCATCCGCAGATCGTCTCCGGCTTCGGCCTGCGGGTGATGGGCTTCCAGGTGCCCGAGCGCGGAGGTTCAACCGCGGCGACCGTCATCCCCTCGGTCGGCTGTCCCATGGGATGCAACTTCTGCACCACTTCTTCGTTCTTCGGCGGCAAGGGCAAGTACACCAACTTCTACGAGACCGGCTCCGAGTTGTTCGATGTCATGTCCGACATGGAGGAGAACCTGGGCACGCACTCGTTCTTCATCATGGACGAGAATTTTCTGCTCAACCGCACCCGCGCCATGGAACTGCTGGACCGGATGAAAGAGCACAACAAACCGTGGGCGTTTTACGTGTTCTCCTCGGCCAACGCGCTGCGCCGCTACACCATGGAGGAACTGGTGGAGCTCGGCGTCTCCTGGTTGTGGATGGGGCTGGAGTCGCCCAAGTCGCAGTACAAGAAGCTGGAAGGCACGGACACGCTCCAGCTCACGCGCGAATTGCGGCAACACGGGATCAAGCTGCTGGGCTCGACCATTGTCGGTCTGGAGCACCATACGCCGGAGAACATCAGCGCCGAGATCGAGTACGCCGTCTCGCACAACACCGACTTCCATCAGTTCATGCTGTACACGCCCGTGCCCGGCACCCCGCTATTTCAGGAGATGACCGAGCAAGGACGCATGCTGGACGTAAACCTGGCCGACATCCACGGCCAATGGAAATTCAATTTTCAGCACGCCGCCATCTCGCGCGAGGAATCGAAGAAGTTCCTCGATTGGGCCTTCTGGCGTGATTTCGAGTTGAACGGGCCGAGCCTGTACCGCATCTGCCAGACCACGCTGCAGGGCTGGAAGCGCTATAAGAATCATCCCGATCCGCGCATTCGGGCACGCTTCGAGTTTGAGACCCGCCAACTGAAGCAGTCCTACAACGCGGTGCTGTGGACCATGGAAAAGCGGCTGAAGAAGACCAACGCCGAAGTCAGCGCGCGTATCCGCGAGCTGCGCCGCGAGGTGGAGAGCGAATTCGGCGTGTTCAGCAAGTGGGCGGGACGGCTCGCCGGGCCGGTGCTGCTCTGGCTCAACCAGCGCGAAGAGCGCCGTCTGGCCGCGGGCTTCAGCTACGAGCCGCCGACGATCATCGAGCGGCGCAACTGGGCGGGGGCCAACGGCTAGCCAACATCGTTCTCTGTTTTCCGGTCCCTGTTTTTATCTGTTTTTTTCCTACCACGTATGCCAAGAACGGAATAAGATTCTGCGGTCCGAGAACGAGAAACGAAGAACGAGAAGTCAGTGGGGTAGCGGCATGGAGCAAGTTGGCATTCGGTATCGGCGAATTTCGACGCCAGTCGGACCATTGGTGATTGGGGCTTCCGATTACGGCGTCGTTGCCGTGGAGTTCGATAGCGGACAGGAGTTGTGCGACTCCGATAACCACAGCTCAACTCTCGATCAGTGCGCACGGCAGTTGGAAGAGTACTTTGCCGGCTTTCGCGACGAGTTCGATCTTCCCCTGCACCTGCGCGGAACCGAGTTCCAGAGCCGCTGCTGGAAGCAACTGATGGACATCCCGTACGGCGAGACGCGCACCTACGCGCAGGTCGCCGAGGCCATCGGCCAGCCGCGCGCTTTCCGTGCCGTGGGCATGGCGAACCATGAGAATCCCATCGCCGTGATCATTCCCTGCCATCGGGTGATCGCCTCGGACGGTAAGTTGGGTGGCTACGCCGGCGGGGTGATGGCCAAGCAATGGCTCCTCGACCTGGAACGCCGCGTCGTTGGCAATGCAAAAGATCCCGGCAAGCGCCTCTCTGTCGTCGGCGGCGCCAAGTTAGCCAAGGTGGCGGGGGAGTAATCGTTCCCCGTTTCCCGTTCTCTGTTCCCCGTTTTCGACGTAAGGCGGCGTAAATATATAACATTTACAACCTAGTTGCTTGGATGAATGGTGTAGTTCCACTCACCATGGAATTTGTCTGGCTTGAGGTTGACATGGGCAAACTCTTCATCCGTGATCTTTCGCCCCACGGGATACTTGCGGTGATCTAGGCGGCAGGTCACTTTCAAACCCTTGGCCGTCGTCGTTCCGGCGATCAGCCGTACCACCGTCTCATAATCGCGTAGCGGCTCGCCGCGCCAGTTGGACGAAATGAAGGAAAACAACCGATGCTCCACCTTATTCCATTTGCTCGTGCCCGGCGGAAAATGGCAGACCATCAGTATCAGCCCGGTCTGGTCGGCCAGACGCTGTAACTCCCATTTCCACAGTCGCAGCCGCCAGCCGTTGCTACCCCCGCCATCGGCGGTGATCAGCAGTCGCCGTGCCCCCAGATACAGGTTCCGGCCGTCGGCGCGCCACCAGCCCCGAATCGAAGCCACCGCGAAGGCCCCCGTGTCGTGGTCCGTGCCCACGTTGACGAAGCCCGCGTTGCGCCCCAGGTCGTAGATTCCGTAGGGATAGGCGCGGGGTACATCGGGACCGGGAAAATCATGTCCGTTGACCTTATCCGCCGTTCCGGTTTGGCGCCACTGGCGGCCCTGGTTTTGGTAGTTACCGATCAGTTCTTTCTTCTTCGTGTCCACGGAAATGACGGGCTCGCCTGCCCGCAAAGCGCGTTTGACGGCGCTATTGATATGACGGAACTGCGCGTCACGATCGGGATGGTCATCCCCTTCCTCCGTCTTGCGATTGCCCTGCAGGCTGTAGCCACTCTCTCGCAGGAGTTGGGTCACTTTGGTGTGGCTGACCGGGTGGTGCCGGGCTGTTAGTTCCGCCGCCAGCGTGCGGGCGCTCTTGCAGGTCCAGCGCAAGGGCGACTGCGGGTCGCCGCGTGCCGTGGGTTCGACCATGCTGTCCAAGGCGGGCGCCATGCCGGGATCGCTGGACGTCAACGAGTGTCGTCCGCCGCCCTCGTGGCGAATCCGGCCCGGGGCCAGCGGCGCGGCTTTCAATTCCTCGATACCCTTGGTCAACGTGACCCGCGATAGGCCGCAGGCGCGGCTGACTCGCGAGATGCCGCCATAGCCCAGTTCCAAAGCTTCGCTGGCAGCCACCAAACGCCGAGCGTGTTCGTCCAGATGCGGCCACATGCCAGCAAAGTACCGGCCGAGCTGGGCATCCGAGTCCATGCCCACCGTAATAACAGATCAGGATAGTAGATGTAAACGTTATTTATTTACGGTGCCTAACGGCGTCGATGTCGTTAGTAGGCCTTCTCCACATTCCCTCTCATTCGCCTAAAAACACGAACTTCGCGGCTGAGCCTATCGGGAACGATGCTGATCCTTTTTCGGTTTAGGCAGGGCAAGAACTTCCAGATGGCGATTGCTATGCGGGAAACGGAGAACGACTACTCAAGATCGCCACGGTCGGGGTTGTAGAAAAAATGAAACCGCAGCGCCAGATATTCACCCCGGAATTCCTGGGGCAACGGCGGGAACGGATTGGAGTTGGTGATCCCGCCCCACGCGGCACGATCCAGAGATACGTCCCCTGAAGGCCCCATTAGTTTCATGGCTGTCACGTGCCCGTCCTTGGTGATGGCAAACTCGATCGCCACCTTGCCCTTCTTCGCCATCGGTGCCCGGGCGACTTCCGGGACCAGGGTGTACCAGTTGGTTCGGACGTCATGCAGCACA
Organism: uncultured Acidobacteriota bacterium; assembly: GCA_963837635.1. GTDB lineage: Bacteria > Acidobacteriota > Terriglobia > Terriglobales > Acidobacteriaceae > CAWINY01. The sequence continues at coordinate 425,654 of CAWINY010000006.1, read as the reverse complement.
CGTTGCAAGTACGGGCCGAAATCGACCCCCATGGTGTCGCTGAGAATGTCCATCTCGCTCTGGATGGAGCTCTTGGAGTGGCTGCCCATGCCGTAGTCGCCACCTGCGCCGTAGCGGCCGACGGACGCGACGCCTCCCGTGGCGGCGGCGCGTGCCGCCTGCTGGATCGCGGAACCGGGCGACATCGCGGCGGCAAACGGGTTCGGGCCTTCGTTCTTCTCGGGCGGTTCCAAGCGTGCCATCTGCGAGAGCGAGTTCGTTGGAGGCGCCGCGCGACCCGCCTGCGACTGACCTGAAGATTGTGGAGCGGCTTGCGCGGCTTGCGACGGCACGAGAGGTGCCGTAATTTGCGGGGCCGGGGTTCCAGGCGCGCCCTGGCGGCGGGCATCGATCAACTCATCCAAGGTTTTGCGGTCCAGCACGGGGTGGCGGGAGGTCGCAATGCGATTCTTATCGGAGATGACGTCAGTCTTGGGCGGGGTCTTGACCTGCTGCTCGTCTTTGGGCAATTCCATGTAAGTCAGCTGTTTATTGCGAATGATTTGCTCGGGGCTCAGCAACCCTACCGGTGCCCATCCGGCAGGCAGCAGCTTGGGCGAGAGGGCAATTACAATGGCCGCCACCAAGTGTAGTACCAGCGAAATCCAGAACGCTTCGCGCCTGCGCGAGCGTGCCAGATCGTCCTGCAATTGCACGAGCAGGATCGGAACTTCGTGAAGTTCTTCGCCGACTGAGTCCCGTTGCCGGGCTGGTGGCAGTTCAGTGGTTGCCATGCACTACTTTCGACGCGCTCCCGCGCCCTGAGGGTTACGCTTATTTTCTCATGAAGCATGCTGCCGGACGGGAACGGAAGGTGTAAAGGCTGTGTAAAGAAAGTTTAAGGGCAGCGTTGCCACTGCCGCCTGCCGGACTGAATCTTACTGCGGAATCATCAGGGGCGGCGAGTTCATGAGCTGTGCGAAGCGCTTATCCTGGCGCAGCGAGGCGAACCCGGGATCCGTATAGACGTTGTTGATGCCCTTATAGCCTTCCTCAATGGCGCGGCGCAGATAATGCAGGCTGCGCTCGAAGTCGCCGGACTTGGCAAACAACTGGGCCATCAGATAGCTGAAATGCGCGCGGTCCTCGGGCGAGGCCAGCCGCGCGGCCATACCGGTGCGCGACACCCGCTCGAAGATCTCCGGGTCCAGTTGCATGGCGCGGGTAAACTCCTGCGCGGCGGAAGCGTAGTCCTTCCGGTCGAAATACGCGCTGCCCAGATTCGAGTGGAAAGAGGCGCTTTCGGGCATCAGCGAGATGGCTTGCCTGTACCGGTCCACCGCCTTTCCGTATTTCTTTTGAAAGAAAAAGACCACGCCAAGATTGTTGTAGGCTTCCGCATAGTCCCGCTTCATTTTGATGGCGTGCTCAAAATCCTTTCTTGCCGGCTTCAGTAGCTGCAGTTCGAGCTCGCAGATGCCGGCCTTGTTGTAGAGAATCGGGGTACGCTGTTTGGCGATCGCCGCATGATAGTAATCCATGGCGTCCCACAGCGCCTTCTCATCCCGGTATTCGTCGCCCTGGCGCTCCAATTCCGCGGCCGAGGCGGACGCCGGCGGCGCTCCGAACTTACGGGAGGGCCGAATGTCGGCTGGTGAAAGCGCAGGAAGAGCTAGGGCAAGAAGCAGGAGCAGGAAAGCGCGTTTCCGAGGCATAGAGATCTCACCGGCGGCACGCTTGGCTTTTAATTGTAAGACGAGTCCGGACGGGCAGAAGGTTGTTTTCAGCCAGTGACCCCACCGCGGATTTCTTGACTGATCCAAAAAAGAAAAACTTGCCACCGAGGCACAGAGCACGCTAAGCAAAATCGATTTCTCTGTGTCTCTGTGCCTCTGTGGCAGGTATTACGGTTTCGACTTCTGCTGCTTCGATTGGTCGTCGCCCTTAAAAATTCCGACAATTTTGCCGAAGAAGCCCTTCTTATCGGAATTCTCGTCCCCCGGAGCGGGAGTGGGTGGCGGAGACGGCGGGGCGTTCGTCACAGTCCGCACTTTTCCAGTCCGCGGCGGGGGCGGAGGAGGCAGAGCCGGCGCGGGTGTCCCGATCCCGAGCAGCTTTTGCAGGAAGTTGCGATGATTGTTGCCCTGCTCGCAGGTCTCCTTCGGCTCGGTCCCGGCGATGAACGCAGCCGTGTAAGTCTGATCGGAGCAGGCGGGAGTCACGAGCAAATTGGTGTTCTTATCCAGCTGCACATTGACCACGCCTTCCGGCTGGAGGAAGTCGCGCGCGTCGCGATAGTCGGGCAACTTGATGGCCCGCTTCATGAACTCGGCCCAGATGGGCGCGGCGGTCTGGCCGCCGGCCAGTTTCAAGTCGCTGTAGTCGTCGAAGCCGACCCAAACAATGCAGAGCAGGTTCGAGGTATAGCCGGCGAACCAGGCGTCGTGCGAGGTGCCGGTCTTGCCTGCGGCAGGGGCGGTGAAGCCGCGCTTGCGGACCTCGTATCCGGTGCCGAAGTTCAGCACCCCTTCCATCATGCCGGTCATGACGTAGGCGACACGCGGATCCAGCACCTGCCGGGAGTCGGTATGAAACTCGTCCAGTTCATCGCCCTTGGCATCGTGTACCGAGCGCACCAATGTGGGGGACAGACGCACACCTTGGTTGGCAAAGACGGTGTACGCGCCCGCCATCTCCAGCGGAGTGGCGTCGTAGGCGCCGAGCGCGATGGCAGGCGTGGCTTTGACGGAGGCAATGCCGGCTTCTCGCGCCAGCGAGGCCACGTTGCCGAAGCCCACGCTTTCCGCCAGTTTGACCGTCGCATTGTTCAGCGACTCGGCCAACGCATACCGCGCGGTGACCATGCCGTGGTACTCGTCCTTGTAGTTGCGCGGCTCGTAAGTCTTGTCTTCATAACTAAAGGTGGTCGGCGAATCGTCGAGCATCGACACCGGCGTGGTGGGACTGTCACCACCGGCAAGCGCGGTGTTGATGGCGGTCGCGTAGACGAAAGGCTTGAAGATCGATCCGGTCGGGCGCTTGGCAACCGCGTGATTCAGCTGGCTGGTGCCGTAGTTGCGCCCGCCGACCAGCGCCAGCACGTTGCCGGTATGTGGGTCGAGGGCGATGAGCGCCACCTGCGCCTGGGGTCCGGGCGCGACGGTCGTTTCAACCTGGGCCGCTTTGCCCACGCCAACTTTAGTCTTCTTCGTCCGGCGGCGATTCACCAGATCGTCTACTTGCTGGATGCCTAGCTCCACCGCTTCGGCGGCAGCGCGTTGCAGGTCCGGGTCGATGGTGCTGTAAATCCGCATCCCGGCATCGTTGAGGTCGTTGTACTTGGCGCTCAGTTGCTCGCGCACCAGATCCACGAAATAGGGCGCATCGCTGGCTTCGACATTGGGTGGCGCGAGCTTCAACGGCGCGGCCTTGGCCTTATCAGCCTCGTCGCGGGAGATGGCGCCGGTTTCCACCATGGTGTCCAGCACCAGATTGCGGCGATCCATCGCGCGCTCCGGATGGCGGTACGGCGAGAGATAGCTGGGCCGCTGAATCAGGCCGGCCAGGAGCGCGGCTTCGGGCAGCGTAAGGCTTTGCAGATCCTTGTTGAAGTAGGCGTGCGCGGCCTCGGAAAAGCCAACGATGGTGAACGAGCCCCGCTGGCCCAAATCCACTTCGTTGGCGTAGAGCTCAAAGATCTGCTGCTTGGTGAAGCGCTGCTCAAGCTGGAAGGCGATGAGCATCTCCGAAATCTTGCGGGTGACGGTCTTCTGGGGCGTCAGAAAGAAGGCGCGCGAGACCTGCATGGTGATGGTCGAGCCGCCCTGGCTCTTGCCCCCGGAAAGCAGGTCGGCCCAGGCCGCTTCCAGCAGGCGGAAGTAGTTGACCCCATTGTGCTGAAAGAACCGCCGGTCCTCGATGGCAAGGACGGCGTTTAGCATGACCTTGGGAATGTCAGGATAGTGGACCAATTGCCGCTTGGAGCGCCCCTCGCCATTGAAGAGCGCGGTGACAAGCTGCGGCTCCAGCTCATAGGCAGTAACGTCGGCGCCGTTGCCGGCCGTGATCGCCTGTACCTGGCCATCGGCGATCTGAATGCGCGCGGTGTCCTGCTCGTGGTAGGACTGGGGCCCGGGGCTGATCTCGATGCCGCCGCTGATCAGGCGATACGTTCCAATACCGGCCCCTCCGCTTTTGCCTTCCGTGTAGCCGGCGCGACGGAGCTGCGAGGCGATCTCTGCCGCCTCGATGCTTTGACCGACGCGGACGGTGTGCGGCAGGGCATAAATCTGCGCCGAGGGGGTGAATATCTGCCCGCTCATGCGCCGGTCGATGGCCTTTTCGTAGCGGAGGTAATAGAAAGCGAATACGCCGAAGATGCCAATCGCCGCAACCATTACGGCAGCGATCACCAGCTGAATGAAACCACGACTGGCGTGGAACGGCGCCTTGAATGACGGCTTGCCGGACGCAGTTCTGCGGCCGGCATTTTTCGGAGCGACTTTAATTTTGATTGCCACTATAAATTGCGGAGAAGCTCTTTTGGATTCAGACGATGGCGCCCCGTCCAACGAAGTGGTCAGTGCTCAGTGGCCAATGAGTTGTAACTGACCACTGTCGACTAACCTGTCCACTGCCATTCTAAATGACGCAAGCCGAGCAACCTACCCGGGCACATCCCCGATCCCCCGATCCTTAGTTTCTTGCTATTTCTTGCTGGCCGGGTGAAAGCTGAGATCGAACGGGTAATAGGGCAGGTCGATGTGCACCGTGTAGTCCGCATGGATTGACAGCTGGGAGCCGATGCGTTCGACGTAGATCTGATCCCGGGTCAGGGGCAATCCGAGCGACTGCGCTTCCTTGTAGATCTGGTCCCGAATGGCCTCGTCCGCGTGCGCCGCAAAAATCGGGTTCGTATTCAGCGCGGCTGCGTTCTGCATGGTGTCCTGGAACATGTAGTTATTGAAATAAGGCGGCACCACCAGGCTTCCGATATACACGCCAGCCGCCAGCACGAGCAGATAAAAGATGGGCTTAGCTTTCATGGTCATCAGAACAACTGCACGCCGATAAAACGGAACTCTACTCTTTCCGTCCCGCAATGCAAATCGGGGAAACTACTGTGACAACAACCCCTTAAGAACCGTCACGATCTCAGCCACCGCCACATCCTGCGACCCGCGATCGGCCCGCTTCAGCAGCTCGACCTTGCCATCCGCCAGCTTCTTGCCGACGGTGACGCGAAAGGGGATGCCGATCAAGTCCGCATCCTTGAACTTCACGCCCGGGCGTTCGTCACGGTCGTCCAGCAGAACGTCAATGCCCGCATGCTCCAACTCCCGTGCGATCTTCTCGGCGGCCTCGGCCAGCTTGGAATCAGCCACGTTGGTCGGCACCACGATGGCCTGGAACGGCGCGATGGCTGGATTGAGCCAGAAGCCGTTGTCATCGTGGTTCTGCTCGATGGCAGCGGTCAGGATACGCTCGATGCCGATGCCATAGCTGCCCATAATCGGCGTGACTTCCTTGCCGTCTTTGTCGAGTACGCGCGCGCCCATCGACTCCGAGTACTTGTATCCCAGCTTGAAAATGTGTCCGATCTCGACCGCCTTGCCGACCTGCAGCGGCGTGCCGCAGTTCGGGCAGCCTTCGCCTTCGGCGACGCTGCGCAAATCCATCCACATTTGCTCGGTGATCTCGAAATCGCGGCCCGGGGTGACGTTGCGCACGTGGTAGTCCTCTTTGTTCGCTCCGGCGATCAGGTTCTTGCGGCCTAGCAGCGCGCGATCCACGAACACTTTGGCGGCGATCCCCCGGAACTTGCGGCCGTTCAGACCAATCGGCCCGAGGAAACCGGCCGGCGCGCCGAACACTTCCTGGATTTCTTCCGGATGCATGGGGCGGAACTCGGCACCCGGCACGGTGGTGGCCAGTTTGGCCTCGTTCAAGCTGTGGTCGCCCCGGAGAAAAGCGATCACCGGGATTTCCTGCGTCTTCCCGCCTTCTCCCTGCGGCAACACAGCCATCATGGCCATGGTCTTCATCTTGTTTTTCGGCGAGACTCCCAGAAAATTCGCGACTTCCTCAACCGTCTTCAAGCCCGGAGTGTGCACCTGCAGCGGCGTGCCGTCGCCCACGTCGGCGTAGTCCTCGACATCTTCCAGCCGCGAGGTCGCCTTCTCCAGATTGGCCGCGTAACGGCACTTGGGACAGGAGACGACCAAGTCTTCGCCGGCATCCGTGTAAACCATGAACTCGTGCGACGCCGAACCGCCCATCGCGCCCGAGTGCGCTTCCACCGCAACGTAGCCAAGCCCGCAGCGGTCGAAGATGCGGCAGTAGGCGTCGTAGTGCTTCTGGTAGCTCACATCCAGGCCGGCGGGGTCGATGTCGAAGGAATAGGAGTCCTTCATGGTGAACTGGCGGACCCGCATCAGACCGCTCTTGGGCCGGGCTTCGTCACGGAACTTGGCCTGGATCTGGTACCAGATCTGGGGAAGCTGCTTGTAGCTGCGCAGCTCCTTGCGGGCGATCTCGGTCATGATCTCTTCTTCGGTCATGCCGAGGCACAGGTCGGCGCCTTTGCGGTCCTTCAGGCGGAACATGTTGTCGCCCATCAGGGCCCAGCGACCGCTGGCCTCCCACACTTCGCGCGGATGGATGGCCGGCAGATAGAACTCCTGCGCGAACTTGTCCATCTCCTCGCGCACAATGTTCGTGATCTTCAGAATCGAGCGCTGGCCCAGGAACAGGTAGGAATAAATGCCGGCGGCAAGCTGGCGGATGTAGCCCGCACGCACCAGGAACTTGTGGCTGGCGACTTCGGCATCGGCCGGCGCTTCGCGCAGCGTCGGGATAAACAGTTGGGACCACCGGATCATCATTGCCTCGCACGTCCGCAGCGCTGTCGGATTGTTACGCACCAGGACGGGGAATTCTGGAAATGACAATTGTAAAGGAAGGCAGGAGGATGTGTTCAGGTGAGGTCGGCTTTCAAGAAGCTATCAGCCATCAGCTCTCAGTGACTTCCCTCATACTGCAATCTCAATGACTCGCTCTTTCGTGGATTTCGCGGCCGGCTTCACATCGACCGACAACCAACCCTCAATGGCTTCGTGAAGATTGCTCATCAGTTCTTCTATCGTGTTGCCTTCGGTGACGCATCCCGGCAGAGCAGGCACCTCGGCCCAGAAACCGCCCTCTTCCGCTTCGTGAACAACCGCCTTCAGCTTCATCGAGTCCTCGATGAAATGCTATCACCGGCTGGACGTAGGTGGGCCAGACAGCCGCACCGGCTACGATGCGTGTGTTGGGGATGGGTTACGCGCACTGGTGCCGCGCGTGGTGCACCTCGGTGGCGAGCACCTCAAGCACTTCCACGCACAGATCCGTGCTTTCGCGCAGAAAGTCGAGGAACGCTTCACGAGGGATGAAGCGCACCACACTGGACTCGAGCACCTGCGCGCTCATGGAGTAATCGTTCCCGGTCATGCTGGAGGGCAATCCCAGCAGACTGCCGGGACCGCAGATGCGTGACAATTCGCGCACTCCTTCTTCTAGGGCCAGCTCCACCTTGCCGCTTTCGACCAGGTACACACCACGGGCCTGCTCGCAGCGTTTGAAAAGGAACTGGCCAGCGATCACGGGTTGAGGCGCGCCTAAAACCGCGAGCGCCCCAGCGAGTTGCTCGGAAGCACCAAATGGAACTCGATTCATTGCCTTTCACCACCCTGACGAGACTTGGGACCCGTGCCATCTGGCGCCCCACAGACGCCAAAAAGATCCCTAATGAGCGCAAAACGCTTGCTGCATATAGAAGCGCTGGCTCAGGATTGCAGATAGATTATTCCGTCGTCTTACGACTGCCTAGGACGAACGTCACAACCCTAGGTGAGCTTTGCACACATCCCTCCTGGCGGGCGCTGATGCAGGCTGCACATAAAATTTGTAGGGATGAGCGCTCTTGGCTTTCGGCTCTTGGCGTTATGGACATCTCTGCGGGCAACGAGGATCCAGACTCCATCACGGGCTACAATCCGACGCGCATCATGACCAATCGCGAAGGGCGAACAGCCACGAGCCAATCGCCAATAGCCAAGAGCGCCTTCAGCGTTTTATCTTGTTGAATCAATTACTTTACCCATGGCCGACATGTTCAAGTCGTTCCTGGCGCAGGTGCGGCGCGTGCCGCGCGGCAAAGTGGCGACGTATGGCGATATCGCCTATGCCGCCGGATTTCCCGGCGCAGCGCGGCAGGTAGCCTGGGCCTTGCACTCGCAGTCACGAGGGCTGCCCTGGCATCGGATTGTGGGAGCGGAAGGAAAGATCCTGCTGAACGGCGAGATGGCCTTTGAACAGCGCATGCGGCTCCAGGCCGAGGGAGTGACCTTTCGCGGTCTGCGGGTGGACATGAACCGCTGCCGCCATCAATTCTTTTCCGCTGCACAAAAGGCAAAATCCACCACGGAGACGCGGAGACACGGAGAATCCAAGAAAATCAGGAACACACCTGCCACAGAGGCACAGCGAAACAGAGAAACACGGAGAAGGCCTCTAAAAGAGCCTTGATAGCGGAAGAAGGGTCGTACTCCACAGCGCTATTTTCCTGTCCTTTTCCTGCTTCTTTGCTTTCCTCTGTGTCTCAGTGTCTCTGTGGTAGGTGTTCTACCGAGTTTGTCACACCATCTGCGTTCCCCACAGATCGTGCAAGTGGACGATGCCTTCAAGCTGGCCTCCGCTGTCCACGACCATCAGGGAGGTAATCTTCCGTTTCTCCATGATGTTCAGCGCGCTGGCGGCAAACTCATCCGCGCCGATGGTCTTGGGGTGGGGCGTCATGCACTCGCCGGCGGTGAGCTTCAGGACCTCTCCCCCAAGCCGCTCGAGCAGGCGGCGCAGGTCGCCATCGCTGATGATCCCAACCAGTCTTCTGCCTTCCTCTACAACCGTGGTGATGCCCATGCCCTTGCGCGACATCTCGTAAATGACATGGGTCATATTGGTGGCGGGTGCAACGCATGGCAAGGAATCGCCGGTGTGCATCAGTTCGCGGACCCGCGCCAGCGCCTTGCCCAGTTTGCCGCCGGGATGCAGCAGCGCGAAGTCCTCTTCCTTGAAGCCGCGCCGTTCGGCCAGCGCGACGGCAAGCGCATCGCCTAAAGCCAGCATGGTTGTCGTCGAAGCGGTGGGCGCCAGGCCCAGCGAACAGGCCTCCTGCGCCACCGAACAGTCGAGCGCCACGTCGGCGGCCTGGGCGAGGGTGGAAGACATTTCGCCGGTCATGGCGACCAGCTTCACATCGAGGCGTTTGATCGTCGCAATGAGGCGCAGGATCTCCTCGGTCTCGCCACTCTGCGACAGGGCTATGACCACGTCCCCGGCAACGAGCATGCCTAGATCGCCATGCACCGCCTCGGCGGGATGCAGGAACACCGATGGCGTCCCGGTGGAGCTGAGGGTCGCGGCAATCTTGCGCGCCACCAACCCGCTCTTGCCCATTCCCGTAACGACGACGCGCCCAGCGCAGTCGTGCAACAGGGTGATGGCCTGTTCGAAGGCATCGCCCATACTGCTGGCCAGCCGGTCGGCCAGCGCGCGCAGGGCCTCAGCCTCGATCCGGATCACGTTTTCGCCGATGCGTCTCATGGGGAAGAATGCGATGGTAACACTACGCTGGCGACGGCATGAGGCGGAACTGCGGGTGGCGCAGTGAGAACAACATAGCGGCTGAAGTGCATGCCTACCCGAGAGTGATTCGGTTTCGTCTGGACATCTTGCTCTTGTAGAGCAATGTGTCTGCCCTCTGGATCGCGGAAATGGCTGAATCGCCATGGCTTATCAATGTAGCGCCAATAGAGCCGGTAACCTGAACAAGATGGTTGTTCACCGGAACGGAAGTCTGTGCAATCAGCATTCGGCATCTCTCGGCAAAGACACCTAACGCCTCGACATTCACATCCATTGCGATGACCACGAATTCCTCGCCGCCCCAGCGTCCCACAATGTCACCGGGGCGCAGACAGAGCCTGAGCGTGTTGCAGATCGCCTTCAGGACGAGATCGCCGGTGAGGTGGCCATAGGAATCATTCACATGTTTGAAGTGGTCTACATCAATCATCAGCAATCCAATACTTCTGCCGAACTGCTCAAACTCATGAACCGCCTGCTCGATCTTCATTTGAATGTAGCGGCGATTCGCCACCTCAGTTAGCGCATCGCGAAACGCGAGACTTTCCAGTTCTGCCGCTCTTCTCTCTATCGTCTTCTTGGTTGTGTTGTCGTTGAAGACCGACACCGCCCCGACGATCCGGTCTGCGCTATCTGTGATTGGGGCAACTCGAACGCACACCGGGACACGATGCCCATGCTTGTGCCGGAAATACACTTCGACCTGTCGCCGTTCACCGTGGTCGATTGCTGATAAAGCGGGCACGCGCCGAAGCACAGCGCACAACCTTCGCCGGTAACAGGCGCTAGAAAGCTATCAAAGCATAGTCTTCCGACCGCTTCTAATCGTGAGTACCCGGTCAAATCGCATGCGCCCTGATTCCAGTAGGTAATCCTGCGCCCGGTATCAACGAAGTAAACTCCATCGTACAAACTGTCAAGCAGCCTCTCGTGAACACAGACAGGCGAATGACCGCAAGATGACTCATCGTGCGGGGACGTCGGATCGATATGGTTCAGAGGATCGGGCATGCCACCATTCCTCGACGACTACTTTCGTATGATGCCCGGATGTGGCCCTCAACACCAACGATTGATTTTTCAATCAGGAATTTCCCATTTCGGGAACGGAAGCGAACGCCAATTTACAAATCGGAAATCGGGCGAGGCGTGGCTCGGGATGCTCGCGGCGCCAGACAGCAAACGCGCCCGCCCTCGAGCCTAAACCGCCGCCGCCCGATGCACGGCCAACAACGACGTGAGCACGCCGCGAAGCTGCACCAGGGGTAAAGCGTTGGCGCCGTCCGACTTGGCCTCGGCGGGATTGTCGTGAACCTCCATAAAGACTCCGTCGACGCCTGCGGCCACCGCGGCGCGCGCCAGCAGCGGGATGAATTGCGGCTGTCCACCCGATACCACCTCGCCATTGCTGCCTGCCGAGGGCAGTTGCACCGAATGGGTGGCGTCAAAGACCACCGGGGCGATCTCCCGCATGATGGCCAGCGAACGCATGTCCACCACCAGGTTGTTATAGCCGAACGACGTCCCCCGCTCGGTGAGAAACACGCGATCATTGCCCGTGGAGCGCACTTTTTCGACGGCGTGGCGCATGTCCCACGGAGATACGAACTGGCCCTTCTTGATATTTACCGCGCGTCCGCTGCGTCCGGCGGCGACCAGCAGGTCGGTCTGGCGGCAAAGGAATGCGGGAATCTGGATGACGTCCACCACCTCGGCCACACGTTCCACCTGGCTGGGCTCGTGGACATCGGTCAGCACGGGGACTTTGATCCGTTGCTGAATTTTGTGCAGGATCTTGATCCCTTCCGCCAGCCCAGGACCGCGGAAGCTCTTCACCGAGGTGCGGTTGGCCTTGTCGTAGGAGGCTTTGAAGATATAGGGCATTCCGAGCGCACGTGCGGTCTGGGAGATGGCCTCCGCCATGGCCAGCGCATGCTGCTCGCTTTCGATGACACACGGACCGGCAATCAGGAACAACTCCTCGGAGCCGATACGGACCGAGCCGACTTCGAATGAGGTAGCCATGGCTGGCGATTATAGTCGCGCTTCGTTGGGCGAGCACGCCAGAGCAGCCGTCAGCGGTTAGCCATCAGCCATCAGTCATCAGTCATCAGTTCTTATCCAGTACGAACTGTGCCGAAGCAAGCAGCAATCTGCACTCCTGAATCTGCAGGCCTGATGGCTGACGGCTTGTTTTACTGACGGCTGATGGCTTGATTTAAACTGTGTGCCCATGATTGTCGGCACCGGCATCGACATCGTCGAAGTCCCACGAATGGCGGCTGCGCTGGAGCGTCACGGGCAGCGCATCCTCCGGCGTTTGTTCACCGAGGGCGAGATTGGCTATTGCGAAGCGAAGGCGAACCGCGTCGAGAGCTACGCCGCCCGCTTCGCCGCCAAGGAAGCGGGCCTGAAAGCCATCGGAACCGGTTGGAACCACGGCGTGGGATGGCGCGACCTCGAGGTGCGGCGCGAACCGGGCGGAAGACCGACCCTGGCCTTTCAGGGGAAGGCCGCAGAGATCGCGGATTCGCTGGGCGTGAAGCGGGTGTCGCTTTCGCTCTCGCACACCGGACAGCACGCCATCGCCCAGGTGATTTTGGAAGATGGCGCGTAGCACAAAGCCATCAGCCTTCAGCCATCAGAGCTGCGGCATAACTGCTTACGTGGACTGGCGGAGGGAAACCACCGAAGCCCTATCCGAAGTCAATCCGTATTGATCCGTGCAATCCGTGGCGCGTCATCGGCCGTCAGCCGTGACTTCCGATGACTGACGACTGATGGCTGATGGCTGATGGCTGCTAGGGTTTTTACTTCCCCAGAACTAAGCAATATAGGGGCTATGTAGAATTGGGCCATTCAGGTACACTGGATTCCGCGAGTTTGGTCGAGTTGTCAGCAGTACCCCTCTGAGCAAGAGATGGCCTGCCACCCCTTCGATTGACCTCTGCACTACATCACTCAAGGAACATCAAGCAACACATGGAAACAGGAACTGTGAAGTGGTTCAACGACGCCAAGGGCTATGGATTTATAACCCGTCAGACCGGCGAGGACGTTTTTGTGCATTTCTCCGCGATTCAGTCGAAGGGCTTCCGCAGCCTTCAAGAAGGTCAGACGGTCCAGTTCAACGTCGTGAAGGGGCCCAAGGGCTGGCAGGCTGAAAACGTGACCATTGCGTAAAGCCTAACAACCCGATTTCCAGGGGCGGCCGCGGCCGCCCTTTTCTTTTTCGCCGCCCACCACCGCGAACAGCAAGTCGCGCCGCGATACAGCGGATCGGCTTGTGATGAATTATCTTCAGGCGGCCCGGTCTCGGACGTCGGCCTGGGTGGTGGAGCGCGCACAGTGGGCGCAACAATAGAAACGGCCGCCGACTTCTACTCCGTGTCCGATGACCCGGCAATTGCAATGTTCGCAGATGGGCGCAACCGCCTGAATCGCGCACTCCAAACTATCGAACGTGTGCCGGGCCCCGGCGGCGATCAGTTCAAAGCTCTTGTCGTATTCGTTGCCGCAGACTTCACACTTCGCCATGACGTTCCTCCTTATCTCCGCTCGGTAGCGCCGGCCTCCAGGCCGGCGCTACCCTTTTCGAGCTGACGGGCGCACCCATGAACCGGCAAGGATTCGTACAGGAGTAGATGTGGCTCGCCTCAGCACCGTTGTCGTGACTCGGTAGATTGGCTTTCGTGGGTACCGAGTGCCTGGGCGAGCTCTCGTTTTTTTCCCGCGGTGCAACCCAAATTCAGTGCGGGGCTTCTGCTCATAGGATTCCCTAACCAGAAATGGAGGCACCATGAGAAAGAGAATCTTGCTGACCATAGTCCTTCTGCTCTCAGCCGCTTGGCTTGCCGCGCAGCAGAATGCCCCCCAAGGCGCCCTTCCCGGCAATCAGACTACGGTCGAGGGTTGCCTGAGCGGGTCCGACGGAAACTACACGCTGACCGACAAGTCCGGCAACACGTATCAGCTCTCGGGAGATAACTCGATGCTGCGCGACCACGTCGGTCACGACGTGCAAGTGACCGGCAACATGGCCCCCTCAACAGCAAGCAGTACGGCGGGGGGCGCTGGCAGCAATCAGCAAATCATCAATGTAGCTTCGCTGAAACACATCTCCAGCACCTGCGGCACATCACGATGAACTACGTGCTTACCGCGGAGTAGACGGGAAAAGACTTACCACTGATTTGACGGTTTCCCAACGGATTGACGCGGATAATTTCTTAAAATATCGGTGTCAATCCGCGCTCTTTTCGTGTAAATCCGCGGTAAGTTTTCCTTCTCCGGTGAGCAGTTAGGCCGCCTGAATCTCGTCCTGCCGGCGTCCGAAGTGGCGATCGAACCAGTCGCGAGCCAAGCGCGCGACTTCTTCCAGCGCGCCCGGTTCATCGAACAAGTGAGTTGCACCCATGATAACTTCCAGACGCTTCTCGCAGCGAAGTTCGGTCAGGGTCTGGGAGTTGAGATCCAGCACCACAGGATCCTCGCCACCCACCAGGAGCAGCGTGGGAGCCTGTACTCTTGGCAGAAAGGACGCAGCCAAGTCAGGGCGTCCGCCACGCGAGACCACGGCCGCAATCTGATGCGGGATTTCCGCGGCCGCCACCAGCGCCGCCGCAGCTCCCGTACTCGCGCCAAAGTAGCCAATCTTCAACTCCCCGATTTTCGGCTGCATGGACAGCCAATCCGTGGCCTGAATCAGACGTTGCGCCAAGCGGGGAATGTCGAAGCGCAGGTCAGCCGCGCGCCGGTCGATCGGCTCTTCCTCCCGGGTCAGCAGGTCGAAGAGCAAGGTGGCAATCCCCGCCTGTTGCAAAACCTGCGCGACGTAGCGGTTGCGCGGGCTGTGGCGACTGCTGCCGCTTCCATGGGCGAACATTACGACTCCGCGAGCCTCCAGCGGCGCACCTAAGTTTCCTTCCAGGACGACTCGGTCTGCCGGAATCCGGACTTCCTGCCCGCCGCCGGAATCGGAAACGGAGCTGGAATCAACTCTCATGGGAAATCCTCGAATCAATGCGTAGGGCGGTGCCCGCCACGCAATCGGACTCTGCTTTCCTATCTTCCTCTCAGGTTCTAGATAGGAGATTGCGCGGTTAGATGCAGTCCCGGATCGGCGAACCAACCCGGGAGGTCTCATTTCACAACATTGCTGATCGAGAGGTGGATTTCCATTCTAGGCGCAACTCACGCAGGGCATCCTGCGGTGCGTATCTATCGTCTCTACTCCAGCACCACCGTCACACAGAAGTAAGGAGGGATTTCGCATGCGAAAGAGCATACTTCTGGCTCTGGTAATGTTGCTTGCTTCTGCCTGGATGATGGCACAGACCTACGGCGGGCAGCAAAGCACAACCGGGGGCCAAACCAGCGACCAAGGCAGCCAGACCAGCGGGGCCCAGGGCTCCATGGGAAGCCAAAGCGACCAAAGCAGTCAGCCTAGCGGGGCTCAGGGCTCGACGGAAAGTCAAAGCGACCCAAGCAAAATGGATAGCCAACCCAGCGAATCCCAAGAGTCCCAAGGCTCGAAACCTGAGTCCCAAGGCTCAATGGGAGCCCAATCCAGCGGAACACAATCCGCCACCCCGACAGAGTCACAGACGCCCGCCACGACCAAAGCCTGGCAACACAATCATCTGGAAGGCTGTTTGAGTGGTTCCGTCGGCAACTATATCCTCACGGATCGCTCCGGGAACACTTACCAGCTGACGGGTGACACCGCGCAGTTGAGCAGGCACGTGGGCGAGGAAATCCGCGTGATCGGCACCCATGCGGAGGCCACCAGCGCGATGGGCGCTGGAGCCACCGGGACTGCGGGCACCTCCGGTGCGGCAACCAGTGGCACTAGCGGCACAGCAGCCGGCACGCCACCTTCCATGGGCGCGCCCGCCGGCGCCGCTGGCGCCGCTGGCGGCACGGCTACACCCGCTGCCTCGTTCAATGTAAGCAAATTCAGAAAGATCGCCAACACTTGTACCACCGGTACTGCTAAATAAAAACTCCCAACCAAAAGGGATCTGCAGTTCGGCATGTCAGATCGTGACACGAACCTGCAGATCCCTATCCGTTCATCGTTCTCCGCTTCCGGCTGCAGCATCGTCGGGTTCTGAGCAACGGAGAACGGAGAACGCCCAGCTATGCGCACATCATCATGTCTTCGTCGAGCACTTGCCGGACGATCCGGAACAGAGTATCGGGCGCAAACGGCTTCGACAAAAGACGAGTCTCGCCCTCGATCACTGAGCGCTCCGCATAACCGGTTACGTAGAGGATCTTGACCGCAGGCCGGTCCTGCTTGATCTGCTTGACTACATCCGGACCAGCCAATCCGGGCATGATCACGTCGCAAAGCACGAGGTCGATGTTTGCCGCATACTGGCGATTGAGCGCGATGGCCGATGCACCGTCCGCCGCCTGCAGCACCTTATAGCCGCAAGTCTTGAGGATGTGGGACATCAGTTCGCGGAGGGCATCTTCATCCTCAATCACCAGAATGGTTTCATTGCCAGTAGGAGGCGGCGCCACCGGGGCTACCGGCTCCGCGACCAGTGCCGCCTTGGATCGCGGAAAGTAGATATTGAAGCACGTGCCGTGCCCGGGTTCACTGAGGACGTCCACGTGGCCGCCACTCTGCTTGACAAAGCCATACACCATGGCGAGCCCCAAACCGGTACCTTCGCCCACCGGCTTGGTGGTGAAGAAGGGCTCGAAGATCTTGCGCCGGGTCGGCTCATCCATGCCGGCGCCGGTGTCACGCACCCTCAGCCGCACGTAGTGCCCCTCCGAGGCGTCCATGTGCCGCAACACGTATGTGGAATCCACCACGGCGTTGCCGGCCTCGATCGTCAGCCGGCCGCCTCCGGGCATGGCATCCCGGGCGTTGATGGCGAGGTTGATGATCACCTGCTCCAATTGGTTCCGGTCAATTTCCAGCTTCCACACGTCGGGGGCCACCTGCACCTCCAGGTGGATGTCTTCTCCGATCATGCGGGCCAGCGGATCGCGCAGCTTCTCGAGCACTTCGTTGAGATCCAGGACTTCGGGATGAAGCATTTGCTTACGGCCGAAGGCGAGCAGTTGACTGGTCAATTGAGCCGATCGCTCGGCCGCGCGCAGGATCTCCCGCACCAACTCGCTTTCCGAACTCCCCTGGGACAAGCCATTGAGCAACAGATTGCAGTAGCCCTGCACGATGGTGAGCTGATTGTTGAAATCGTGGGCAATGCCTCCAGCCAAGCGGCCAATGGCTTCCATCTTGGCAGCCTGGCGAAGCTGCTCTTGCATCTTCAGCAGGTCTTCTTCGGCCCGCTTGCGCTCGGTAAGGTCCCGGATCGACTGGATCGCGCCGACCTGATTGCCTTCCCGATCCAACAGCGGTGAGGCCACCGCGCCTAAATAAGCGCCTCGGCCTCCGCAGAGCGGCACAAAGGCTTCTGCGTACAGGGTATTGCCCTTGACGCAGAAGTTTTCGTACTTCGAGCGCAAGTCGGAATCCGTGCTACCCACCAGATCCATCAGCAACGGCCGACGCTCGCCGTATAACGGCAGGGCATAGGCAAAGTCGCCTTGGCCGATGATGTCTTCCTTGCGAACCCCGGTCATCTCCTCGATCGCGCGGTTCCAGGCAATGACCTTCTTTTCCTGATTCACCACGAAGGTGGCGTCCGGCAGAAATTCAATGATGTCCAGCAATTGCTGGCGGGCGGCGCGGGTCGCTTCTTCCGCCAGTTTCTGCTCGGTGATATCGGCCAGCGTTTCCACCGCGCCAATGATTTTTCCGTCTGCCCCACGGATGGCCGCGGCGGTGAAATGCAGCCATTTGCCATGTTCTCCCATGGCGGGAAAGAAGTCGGTAGCCTCATAGGCGCCCGCGACCAGATCAGAGCTGCGATATTTCCCCGCATACCAGTAAGCAATGGGCTCCTCGCGCTCGTCGATGACCAGGTCTGCCAGGCTCGGCCTGGGCGCGGGATAGAAGGCGCGCCAGTGCTCGCTGGTGCCCACCACCGATTTCTCACTGATCCCGGTGTACTTCTCCAAGGCCATGTTCCAGGAAATAACCTTGTGGTCTTGGCCTAACACAAACTGTGGAATCGGCGAGCCCTGAACAATGGCCCATAGCCTCTGCTGACTTTCGCGGAGAGCCTGTTCCGCTTGTTTGTGCTGAGTAATGTCGCGGGCGATACCGCAGATAGCCGTGGCAATCCCTTCCGGGTTGCGCAGCGGAAACTTGCTGGTAACGAAGGTGTGGAGGCCGTCCTCCTGGGGGATCAAGACCTCCCATTCCGCGGGTACACCGTGCGCAAACACAGACTTATCGTTGGCACGCAAACGATCGGCCACTTGACTGGGGAACAGATCGTAGTCGGTTTTGCCGATTACGTCGTGCTTGGAATGGTGGAAGACCTCTTCATACCGCCGGTTCACGAACAGATAACGGAATTCGCTATCCTTGACGAAAATTGCCCCGGAGGAATTGTCGATGATCTCCTCGAATTGGCCTGGGGAGAGATTCGTCATAGTGGTGGCCAACTAAGCTTGCGCTACGTGTGCTCGGGCGAGCATTGCTGTCCGGCTATACGCGATGCGTCATTGTATCTGAATAAGCCTACTCGGGAGTGACCCCCATCACCCCTGGATGTGACGGAAGCGCATGGGACTGAATCACTTTCGTGCAGGGGGAAGGGCTTCCACACGGGCCAAGTTCAATTCGGAGCGCTCACCGTTGATCAGCACGATTCCGCTGTCGATCAACTGCTGGCCGGTGCAGTCGTAGCTGGCAAAACATCGCAGCGCCTGGAAGGGAAAGAAGAACTCCACCGCCTCGGAACTATCGGCTCCGGGCACTTTCAAGATGGAGCTGAAGCTGACGCCGTCGAAGCCGCCGTCCTCGGGAAAGTACGCCAGGACGGGGCGGACCAGATGCGAGATATGCTCGTCGAAGGCCAGCGCCGCAAGTTGGTAGCGCGAACCGTTGGCGGTGGGCAGCGGCGAACTCACCGACAATTGCAAATACGCGCCCTGATGAAAGGCAACGAACGCGGGCGGCGCATATTTGGCAAAATGCGCCTGCGCATCCAGATTATGGAGCATGCCTTGAATGGTGTCCTGATGCGTCGCTTTCAGATTGGCGAGTTCGGTGGGCGTGACCAATCGCGCCGGCAGGGTTGGCTTGAGCAGCGTTGCCGAGACTGTTGCCTCGGGCTCCCCTGTATCTGCATCCCGGCTAGCCGCGACCCTCTTTGGTTTGGCGGAGTTCTTGGCCAAATCCGGCGGCTGGTCTCCTATTAGCCATAGCAGGAAAGGCTCGGCATTGACGTAGACCTCGGAATCCAGCAGCGCTGCCTGCTGCTGCTCATCGTTGGTAGCTGTCATCAGGTGATGCGCAATCTCGCGCGGAACGATCAAGGTTAGGTTTTCCGGATTCTCTGTGTCGATGCCCATGACCCGGCGACGCACGTGATACGAGACCTCGATGGCGAACGCTCCGAAGTCGTCATCGGAGGGGAACTTGGGAACCTCGCTCTTCAGGATTGGAAAGATCACGTCGCGATAGGTACGCCGGGTCCGGGCCAGTCGATCCATCAGGGAATCGTTATAGGCCGCATAGTAGTTGCCGGTGGTCTGGAGCACGGTCTGGCCGTTGAACTTATCGAAGCGGATGGAGCGCTGATCGAGTTTCTGCTGCTGTTTCTCGTCGATGTCGAGCGCGCGGCTGAAGTAGAACGAGTACGGAAACTGGTGCTGCTGCAACTCGTTGCCGATCGCGGTCAGTTCGTTGATGTAGCGCTGTTGCAAGCGGCGCGCACCCGGCTCCTTGATCTCGAACACCGTCAATACCTGCGCGCGCGCGGCCAGCGCCACCAATAACACCAGGGCGTAGCTACGGATTCCTTGCATTGCTCGCATAGACCAATCCCTTTGTCTGGTAGGGCGGATCGGAAACGGCACGGACATACGCAATCAAAGCCTGAATATCAGACTTGGAAAGCGTATAGCCCCAGGGAGGCATCTCCGCCGAACGGCTGAGCGCCGGCCCACCGTGGCTGATGATGGACATCAGATCATCGTCGCTAAGTTTGTTGAGAGCATCGCCCTCGCTGAACGGATGCGGCTTGGTATTCAGGTTGTCGTAGTTCGAGACCCGCTCCGCGGTGGACTCGGGGTTGTGACAGCGATCGCAGTACTGCAGGTTGAGTTGCCGCCCGAGCCCCTGCTGGTAATCGAGGGCAATCTCCTCCGTCTTGACGTCGAAGCGCTTGCCGCTCGCGTCGCGGCTAACCGCCGTAAGTTGATACCGACCGCCCTGGCCGCCCAGGGAAACGTTGGTCGTGAACTGGCCGCTGGAGTCGGTCAAACCGGAGGCGGGAGCGAACACCACGCCCGGAGCGGCTTGCATGGAAACCGGCGCGCCCGTCACCGCGCTGCCGTGTGCGTCATTCACCTGCAGGACGACCGGCTGATCCAGTTGCGATCCTGCGCTGGCGATTTGCTTGTCACCACTGCTGACGACAATGGCGGCGCCATAGGCGGTCGCTTGCGGCATGGTTGGCGAGCGCTTGGAGGTGCAGCCCGCCAGCAGAGCGATGGCGAAGAGCACCAAAATACGTTTTCCGTTTTCCGTTCTCCGTTTCCCGAAGATAGCCGGACACAAAGACGTGGAACGGAAAACGGAGATCGGAGAACGATTGTTTTTCATCGTCCCGCTCCTTGCTGCCCGGCTGCGGGCTTGCTGCCGGCAGTCTTTGGGGCCGACTTCTGCGCGCTCAGGAACGCCGTCAGAGCGCTGGCATCGTCATCGTTCATGTGCCGGTTGGGCTCCATGGTTCCCGGGCGCAGCGCCTGCGGATCCTTGAGCCAGTGATAGATCCACGCCGAATTGAGGCGCGCACCCACCGCCCACAGCGCAGGCCCGATGTAGCCCTTATCCTGCGAGGGATTGACGATATGGCAGGACTGGCAAGAAAACTTGCCGTAAAAGAGCTGCCGGCCTTGCTCCACCAGCGCCGGGGTCGCCTCCACCGGGGAGGAGTCCCGGTCGAACGCCGGCGTCTGATAGACCGCCAGGATGTAGTCGGCCAAGGTGTTGATTTCCGCAGCGGACAAATCGAACTTGGGCATGCGACGAATCAGCGCCGGGCGCAGGGTTTCCGGATTCTTCAGGAAGCTCGTCAGCCAGGTGCGCTGCACGGCGCTGCCTTCAAAGGAAAGATCCGGCGCCGTGTCGGTCGTGTTCGGTGGCCAGCCGCCCCGCCCATTAATGCGATGGCAACTGAAGCAACGCAGGTCCGCGATGAGTTGTCCAGCCTTGCCGGCGGGCTGGTAGCTGGTCTCGTGGACCGCGGCGGTGCGCATGGTGGCGGGCTGCGTCGCGGCACGGTCGGTCTGCGCCAGCAAGGCGGTGGTGATCGCGTCCACCTGCTGGTCAGCGAGGGTGAATTGCGGCATCTTGAGGCTGGGTCCGAAGGCTCGCGGATTGCGAATCTTGGACGCCAGGAAGTCGGGCAGCGTGTGCGGCACGTTGGGCGGGAACGCGAGCAGCGCAAACGGCTTGCTGCCCACGCGGGTCAGATCCGGGGCAAAGTTCTCCGGCCTGCTGATGCCGTTGATCTCGTGGCATGTGGCGCAACCGTATTCGTCCACCAGCTTTTTGCCGTGGGCGATTTGCTCGGGCGTGGCGGGGGACAGGTGCACGTCTGCGACGAAGCTATCGTCCTTTTTAGCCTCCAGGAAGCTGGCAAGGGTTGCGATTTCTCCCTTGTCGGAGCGGTAGTGCGGCATCCGGGTCGTTGGATTGTAATCCCCGGGATTGGTCAGCCAGCCTACAAGCCACTCTGGCTTCACCTTGGTGCCAACCTTCGTCAACTCAGGAGCAAGATCCCCGCCTACCAGATTGCCGGCCGCGTTCTGCGTCGCGTGGCAAGTGGCGCAGAAGTACTCTCCGTACAGGCTGGCGCCCGCCGCAGCATCCGGCGCGGCGGCTGCTTTTGCTTTCGTCGGCGCTGCTGTGGCCGTAGTCCAAGGCGTCGGCGTGCTCTGCGCGATTAGGAATGCAGTGACGTCGCTGATATCGGCATCGCTCAGGTGGAAGTTCGGCATGGTCGCAGTGGACGAATACACCCGCGGGTCCTTGAGCCATGCGAACATCCACTCGCGCGTGGTCTTGTCGGCGATGTGCGTCAGCGGCGGAGGAAAATCCGTGCCCTGCATCACCGTGCCATCCGGCATTTTTACCGTGTGGCAGTGCACGCAACCTTCGCGGGCGAGCAACTGGCGGCCGAAGTTCAAGCGCGGCGTGCCCGTCATCGGGGCCAGATGACACTGCCCGCAACCGGACTCGATGTACTTGGCCGGCAACAGCGGCTGTTCCCAGGCCAGGGTCGTGTAATGCGCCTCGCGCACCGTGGTCGCAGGTCCTTGCCCGCGGTGGCAGGTCACGCAGCCAAATTCCGTGAGCTTGTGCGGGATGGCCGGATGCGGGCGGAAGGGCTGTTCCTGCACGTCGCGCAAGGACGCCTGCTTGAGCCCTTCGTGACAGGTCGTGCAACGATCGACCAGGCCCTGGTCGGGCAGCCAAATCTGCTGGATACCATGATCCATGCGCTTCGACAGCGTGACCGCGTCAGCGCGCCCGCTAATCAGGTTCGAGTACGCATGCTGGTAGTGCCGCCATTCGCTGAAGTGATTCTTGGCCGGCGCGATAGCCAGCGACAACACCAACACGATGCTGGCCACGCCGAACGCTTTGACGGGATCGTTCCAAAGGTTTTGCAGGAAGCGCACGTCAGTACCCCTCCCAGGGCCAAACCCAGGACCAGCCCGGACCGCGGAAAAATGTGCCGATTATAGTCAGCACGGCCAGCTCTGTAAGAAACCAAGTCATGATCCAGAAGGACAGCGGTTTCGCGGCCCAACTACCTGTGGAGCCTCGGCCGGCCTGTCTGGCGGCTGCCGCAAGAAACGCGGCGATTATCAGCGTGGGTACCAGTGCCACCCAGACGTCGAACACAGCGAGAAAGATACAAAATGCGATCACCACCCCGGCAACGAGCTTCACCCGCTCGGCGCGGCGATCGAGGAAGAGTCCCCGGCCTTCAATGTTGACGTTGAAGTACGGAATCACGATCAAGCCCAGCACCACCAGCCCGGGAATCACCACGCCGGCCACGACCGGTGGAAAATAATGCAGCATCTCCTGCAGGCCGAGAAAATACCACGGGGCCTTGGCCGGGTTGGGCGTGTGCATCGGGTCGGCCAGTCCCTCCAGCGGGGCGTCGAAGAGCAGTGAGATCCAAACCAACGCGACCGCAAACAACTCAATGGCGACCAGCACCCGCAGGAAGACGCCGGGATAGGTCATGATCCGCTCTTCGTCCACGGCGCGAACGGCGGGCGAAGTTCGCCGCGTGATGAAGGCTACGCGCACCGGTGCCTTGCGCGCATCGGAGTTCAGCCCGGCAACGTAGGCTTTGGGTTCGCTCATGGCTTCACTCCAGCCACTGTGGCGTTCGTGGCCGTCGTGCCGGGAGTCCCGGTAGTCACGGGCACAGCTTCCCCGGCCTCCTCCGGCACATAAAGGCCGCCGTCTTTGCGGATGCGCCAGAAGTGCACCGCAATCAAAAGCGCCGTGGCAACCGGCAGCACAACGACGTGCAGCACGTAAAAGCGCAGCAGCGCGTTGGCGTTCACCTGATTCCCGCCCAGCAACAGATAGCGGATGTCTTGACCGATGAGCGGCACCGCCGAGGCAATGTTGGTACCAACCGTGACCGCCCAGAAGGCAAGTTGGTCCCACGGCAGCAGGTAGCCGGTGTAGCTGAGCAGCAGCGTCGCGAGCAGCAGGATGACGCCGATCACCCAGTTGAACTCCCGCGGCGGGCGGTAGGCGCCGCGATAAAACACCTTGAACATGTGGGCGAACACCAGGAAGACCATGGCGTGCGCCGACCAGCGGTGCAGGTTGCGCAGAAACACTCCCGACGAGACCGCGAATTGCAGGTCCTTCATGTCGGCATACGCCTGCGGTACCGAGGGGTGGTAATACAGCATCAGCAGGATGCCGGTAATCGTCAGCAGCAGAAACGTGGCAAAGGTCAGCGCCCCCAGATACCAGGTGGCGCTGAAGCCCAGCACGCGCTTGCGCGCCTTCACCGAGAACAGGTGCAGGAATACGTTGGATTGCACCACCAGGGAGCTGTGCAGGCGCGTTCCGCCCGGTCCGCTGCGGAACACCGAGCGCCAGATCCGGGTGGTGCGTAGCTCGTCAAACAACGCGGTGAGCGGTTTCATGTCAAACCTTGATGTACTGTTGCTTCGGCGGAATTACCGTGCTGCGGTCCACCATCAGGTTGCCTTCGTCGCTGATCCAGACGCGTAGCCAGGGCAGCGGCTTGGGTGCGGGGCCCTCGATCTTGGTTCCGTCGCGGTGAAATTTGCTGCCATGGCAGGGGCAGGCGATGATGCCCAACTCGGGCTTCCACGCGGTCAGGCAGCCCAGGTGGGTGCACACCGCCGAGAGCGCATAGAATCCCTCCGCCCCGCGCACCAGGTAAATGCCGGTCGCCGGGTCCAGGGTCACCGAATCGGGCGGATACTGGTCGGGTTTGCCGGCATCCACCACCGGGGACGGCTCATAGAGCACGTTCGGCGACAGGTACTCGTAAGCAAACAGGGCCGTACCCGCCCCGGCAACTACCAGCGAGCCGACTCCGAGTTTGACGAAGAATTGCCGGCGGCTTAAATCGTCGGGTTCAGCCGTCGCCGAGGCGTCTTTCGCATCTGCCATGATTCACTTCACTTCTGCGCCTGCCCTGCGGGTTGCGGCGGCAGGTCGTAACTCTGGATCGAGACCAGCCCGGTGGGCTCCGTGGATGCCAAGCGATAGGCTTCCATCGAGATGGTGTTCACCGGGCAGCGCAGCGCGCACAAGCCGCAGCGGATACAGCGCGTCTCGTCCTTGATCATGGCCGAGCCGGTGATCACGCCCATTTCCTCGGCCGCCACGTCGTCCAGCTCGATGCCGTAGAGTTGCGGATTCTGCTGAATATGTGCCAGGGTCTGCGGCTCGAACTGCACCTGCTCTAACGGCACCAGCTTCAGGCAGTCTTCGGGACAAACGTCCACGCAGCCGCCACACAGGATACACTGGGTGCCGTCTTCCGGCCGGCCTTCGAAGACTGTGTTGATCCAGCAGCGCAGGCAGCGGCGCGCCTCTTCCATCGCGCTCTGCTCGTCGTAGCCGACTTCCACCTCGGTCACCCCGGTGCGGCGATCAATCGGCAGCATCGGGATAGGCGGACGGTCGAGCTTGATGAAGTCCTCGAACATCTGGTGCCGGCTGAGCACTTCCACCTCGATCCGTGGCTCGGGATGCTTGTGCCCGCGCACATACTCGTCGATTCCGACCGCCGCGCGTTTGCCATCGCCAACGCTGTCTATGATCAGCCGCGGACCAAAGACGCAATCGCCGCCGGCGAAGACACCGGGAGCACTGGTCATCAGACTATCGCGGTTAACACTGATCAACCCGCGCGGAGAAACTTGCACCTCATCCTCCGGACGCAAGAAATCCAGGTTCGCTGCCTGCCCGATGGCCATGATGATGGTGTCGCATTCCAGTTGCTTTTCACTGCCCTCGTAGAAGGCAGGACTGAAACGGCCGCTGGCATCGAAGACCGATTTGGTGTCCACCGTCTCCAGCGCCGTGACCTTTCCGTCGCGCCCGACCACGCGCTTGGGGCCAAGACCGGCGTGAATGACGATGCCTTCGGCTTCCGCCTCTTCGATTTCTTCCAGCGCGGCTGGCATCTCATGACGCCGCTCGAGGCAGACCAGATGGGCCTCGCGCGCACCCATGCGCAAGGCCGACAGGGATATGTCCACCATCTCCTGGGTGGCAACCGTGGCAACATTCTCCTCGTTCGGCGCGATGTCGGCCGCGCCATGTTCGCGGAGCACCTCGCGCGCCGCCGACCTCGCCACATCCATGGCGACATTGCCCCCGCCGATCACGACCACTTTCTTGCCGATCGTGAACTTGTAGCCCAAGTTGACGTTTAGCAGAAAATCGATGCCCCGGTGAACCCCGTCCAAATCGACGCCCGGGATATTCAGCTCGCGGCTACGATGCGCGCCCACGGCGATGAGCACCGCGTCAAAACCCTGCTGCCGCAACTCACGAATGGTGAAGTCGCGTCCCGCGGCCTGATTGAGGCGTAGCGTGATGTCGCCGGTTTCCAGGATCTCGCGCACCTGCGCTTCCACCACGTTGCGCGGTAGCCGGTATTCAGGAATGCCCAGATACAACATGCCGCCCGCGACCGGCGCCGCTTCAAAAATGGTGACCGAGTAGCCCATCAATGCCAGATCATGCGCCGCCGACAATCCCACCGGCCCGCCGCCGACCACGGCCACTTTGAACGGCAGTTTTTCCGCCGCCTTGGGCATTTCGAGCGGATGGCGCGATTCCGGCCCATAGCGCTCAGTGAGAAAACGTTTCAGGGCCCGAATGGCGATGGGCTTGTCGATCTCGCCGCGCCGGCAAGCGGTCTCGCAAGGATGCGCGCAAACGCGCCCGCAAATGGAGGCCAGCGGGTTTGGATCACGCGCATAGCGGTAGGCTTCCTCGAAGCGGCCTTCCGCAATCAGGGAAACGTATCGCCCCGCATTGGTGTGCGCGGGGCACGCCATCATGCAGGGGAAGTTTGTGTTGAGCCAGTCTTTATCTACTTTTTTGTCCAGATACCGCTTCATCTGTGATCCGATGTCGCTTCAATACTCAACGCTCAGTCTCGCAACTGCCTCTGGATCAGTCCGCTATTGTGTCGTCAGTCGGAAAGCCGCAGAGCGGCGAAAGAAGGTGGCCCACGGCGCAAGCCGTGGGTAGCTGAATAAAATCGTCTTTGAGCCCCGAACGAGGCGTAAGAGCCATTCTGCCGCCCCTACGGGGCTTATCCTACTCGCAATAGCTTGCACACGGACGCTGCCCAAAGACAATACAGCAGCGGCGTCGGCCAAGGCCTCAAGCTACATCTTCGAACTGGCCATCGCCCTACTTGCTCAGCGTAAAGTCTGAGGTCGTGGCACCCGCCACCTTGACCGGTTGTGACTTGGGCTTGGCTCCTTCATGCCAGGCGGTCAGCGTGTAGCTGCCATCAGGAACGTCCTTGATGGTGTACTTCCCGCTTTCATCGGTTTCCGCGTAATACGGGGTCGGGCTGACCACGACGAAGCCCGACATCTCCGGATGCACGTTGCACAGCATCGACGCGACTCCAGGATGGTCGAACTTGTAGGGCCGTTTCTCGCCTTTCGGCCAGGTGCCCATGTTGTGCCCGGCTTTCTTGTCGCCTCCGATCGAAGGCCAGAAGACGTTGTGCTGAACGTTGTCGCTGTTCAGAAAGTCCACTGTCTGGCCCAGTTGTACGACCACAATATGGGGCTGGAACATGAGGCCCTTCTGGTCCATCAGTTCGTGCTTCTCGGGCGCGGGAAAAGTCTTGCCCGCGATCGTATCCACATAAACCACGCTCTTGCCCGAAACGCCGGACACCTTGCCTTCGATGGTGCCGGCCCAGGCAGCCAGGCTCAGGCCGGCCAACAGAATCGTAATTACCGCCAATCTACGCTTCATTGAACTCACAATCCTCCAAACTGAATTTTGACAAGTGGCCTCAGTACACAAACTCCAACCCGGCCACGGCCGTATTGACTCGGAATGGCCCAATGGCGCTTGGTAAAGGCAGACCCGTAACTGGATTGACAGGTGCCAGGATCACCTGTTCCGGCCGGATCTGGTACTCAAACGACGCCTTGATATTGGCGTGAATCAGGAACTGCACCCCTGGTGTGTACCGGTTGCGCGTGGTGTGTGCCGTCAACCCCGCCCCGTTCAAAAAATCCGAGCGCGAGTTGACTGCGTCGTAGCGCATGATGAGCATCACCCACGGTAGCGCCAGGTAGTCGGCCTGCACGAACCCCCCGGTAAACGTGGCAGGAATCTGGTGCACGAAAGCCACGGTCGTAGTGGGGGTAGGCATAGCCGTGAGATCCACCGGCGTCCCCGTTGCGTCGACTGGTAACAGGTTGTGGTCCCGCCCGTGCATCCACTGGCCAAAGAGGTTGAAAGTGCGATAGTTGAAACTGAAGTCGGCACCCACCCGGTAGAACGGCTCATGGGCCGTCAGCAGGACGCATTCCGAGGCTGGAACCGCACAAGGTATCGCCGCGCCAAGGGCGGTACCAATCACGCGCTGCGCGGAGCGCCCATACAGGTAAAAGCTGCCCAGTTCCAAAGAGGTATGGTCGCGCGGTCCGGTGGCTCCAGCCGCCTGGATCTCGTGGCGGCTCTTGGGGTCGCGCTCCAGATTGAACCGGTAGAGGAAGTGGCCGTATAGATCCTTGAAATTCGAGTCGGAGGCGAAGCCCGTGGGCGAAGGAACGAAGCTCGAAGTCGCCGGGCTCCCCGAGGTGTTCTGGTTGAACACCGCAAAGGAGTACCAATAGCCGCCATAATGGTGGCCGCCGCTGAACTCGACGCCTTGAACACCCTTACTCATGGTGAAGACGTTGTTCACAAACTGTGATCCCGGCACACCGACATTATTCTGGCCGTAAATGTCCCAACCACTCAAATTCCAGCTCCGGGCGGCACTGAACGGCAGGTCCAGTTCGAATTGGCCGACCCGCAAATTGAGCGAATCCTTCGGCAGGTGCAGGAAGCGACTGAGATTGACAAAGCGCAAATAGCCGTCGCCCAGCCCACCGTTGCTGTTCAAGCCGGAAATGCTGAAATCGTCATCCACCCAGAAGGCGATACCGCTGCCGAAATTCCCCGCGGTGAAGATACTGAAGAAGCCGGGCTCAAAATCAGTCCGCGGAATGCCTGGGGCATTGGGGGCCGGCCCCCCTGGCGCGAACACGAAGTTGTTCCGGTTCTTGCCGGTCACCTGGAAGAAGTTGTTCATGCGCAGGCCCATGGGCGGGATTCCGGGGAGCTTGCCCGGCCAGATCGAGTGCGGCCACAGCTCCGCCTGGGCGGGCGCGCCCAGCATGACCGGCGGGAGCTTGATCATCGACTCGTCATCCACGGGAAACTTGAAACCGGCATCCTTGAAGGCCTTGCCGAAATCGTTGAGTTTGGGAAAATCCAAGTGACAGGTGCTGCACGAAGTGTTGTATTCGCGCGAAAAATACGGGATTGCTTCGCATCGACCGGGGAACATCCATGTCAACACCACGACGGTTACGACGCTGAGGGAAAGAGCAAGCGAGACTTTCCGCATTCTGCCATCCTCTGCGAAGCGAGGTCTAAGCCACCACCTAGCTTCTTGATTTGTCCGCTGTTGGATGTGTCAACTCACGACAAAGTTGCCGGACAGCATCAGCTTGGCCCAAGAACCCGAAAAAAAAACGAAAGCCAGGGTCAAAATCAGCCACCTCGGATACAGCATCGTGGGGAGACATCGCGAGGCGATCTGATCCGCCGCAGACGTTGCGCGATGGTGTCCCGATCAACGGAAATCGGCTTCGCAAGCTCTCCTAACACAGCGGGCCCGCCTCCGATCTATCGGGAGCCGACATTCAAGCGGGCGATTATAGCCGAAAACCGCGCCGCGTGGCGAAAAGGACAATCTGCTCGGCCATGGGCCTGAGCAGGAAAACCTATTCACGAAATGGGCCCAGGAGGGGAATTCCTTGGTTCAATCCGCCGCCTTCGGCGCCAGCGATCCCTGGAGCTGCGCTTTCAGCTCTGCCACTCCTGAGACCGTGGGATGGCAGGTGAAATCCGAGCACACCACCGCTACACCCTTGCCCTCTTTCACTCCGGGCAGATTCGGAACGGTATCGGCAAAGGCAGGAGCAAGCTGGTGCGGATCGCTGGCCCACACCACGGTCTTGTTGCCCGAAAACGGCATCACCGCCGCCTGGTACAGTTCCTTCGCCTGCGCATCGTCGCCGACCACAACCACCTGGGTGTGCGGCTGGGTGTGCGCCAGCACAGCAATCGCGTAGCTTGCGGCGTAGGTGCCGTACTGGCCCGCGACCGACGCGAACGCTTGTAGCGTGCTCTCGGCGCACTGGCGATACTTTTCCTGATTCGTGTACCAGTACAGGCGCAGCAACCCGAGCGCCGCCGAGGAATTGCCGGCCGGCGTGGGGGCATCCTGGAACGGCTTGCGCTGGGCCGCGAGCGCTCCCATGCGCTGATCGTCGGGCGTGCCCGCCTGGGTGTCGAAAAAGCCGCCTTTCTCCTCGTCATGGAAGCGGGCGATCATGGTGTCGGCAATGCGCTGGGCGAACTGCAAATAGCTCAGGTCGGCGGTGATCTCGTAGCCATTGAGGCAGGCGAGCACGGTAAATGCGTAATCGTCGAGAACGCCTGGGACCCGGCGCGCCGGCACAGTCGGATCCGAGTAGGCAATGACGTGCCTAAGTCCGCTCTCCTCGTTCCACGCCTCGCTGAGGATGCGGTCGAGCGAGCGCAGCGCGAAGTGGCGGGCGTCTTCACTGCTCAGCACCCGGGCCGACTCGATGTAGGCCGAGATGCACAGCGCATTCCAGCCCACATAGATCGTCTTGTCTAGGAACGGGGTGGGGCGCTTCAGCCGCGCGGCATAAAGCTTTCCCTTGGCACGCTCAAGCAGGTCCGTCGTGTCGCTTTCGGTGTGGCCGGTCTTGCGCGCAATGTCGCCGACCGACGCCGCCTGCCACAGCACGTTCTTGAAGTGATTGTTGTGCATCTCGCCGGTCTCGCCGATGTCGTAATGCATCGAGACCACTTCCAGCTCATCCGGAGACAGCTCGGCGGCGGCTTCCTTCAGCGTCCAGGTGAAGTAATCGCCGTCGTCGTCGGGCGAGAGGTCGGCGTCTTGCGAGGCATAGAACCCGCCGCGCTCGCGGTCGCTGAGCCACTGATCCATCCAATGCATGATGTCGCGTGCGACGAAGGCGAAGCGCGGATCGCCCGAAATCTGAAAGCCGTGAACATAGTTCTTCAGCAGCTCCGAGTTGTCGTAGGCCATCTTCTCGAAGTGCGGCACGATCCAGCGCTCATCGACCGAGTAGCGATGGAAGCCGCCCGCAAGCTGGTCATAGACGCCACCCTTCGCCATCCGGTCCAGGGTGGTAAGCGCGACTTCACGGGCCTGCTCGTTCCCACGAACGGCAAATTCCATTAGCAGGTCGAGGACCGTGGGATGGGGGAATTTCGGCGCCGTGCCGAAGCCGCCGTTTTGCGGATCGAAGCTGGCCATTGCTGTCTGCGCGATCTGTGCCGGCAGATCGGGCGCAATGTCGCCTTTCGGCCCGGCAAACGACTCCGCCTGGAAAAGCACGCCCATCAGCGCCGCCGCCGACTCCAGCACCTCACTCTGCTTGTCGCGGAAGGCTCCGGCAATCGCCTCCAGCACACGGCGGAAGCTGGGCCGGCCCATGCCCTCCTGCGGCGGAAAATAGGTGCCGCCGTAAAACGGCCGGCCGTCGGGCATGAGAAAGGCGGTGAGCGGCCATCCGCCTTGCCCGCTGACTGCCTGCACCGCCGCCTGATAGCGGCTGTCGACGTCCGGGCGCTCGTCGCGATCCACCTTGATGGGCACGAATTCGCGGTTGATCAGCTCGGCGATCGCCGGATCGTCATAGGACTCGCGGTCCATCACGTGGCACCAATGGCACCACACCGCGCCAATATCGAGCAGGACGGGTTTGTTCTCGCGGCGAGCCTTGCTCAAGGCTTCGTCGCCCCACTCGTTCCATTGGATCGGCTGATGCATGGCAGAGCGCAGGTAGGCCGAGGCGGCGCGGGCTAGCGAATTTGTGTGGTCGTGCATGGCTGATTTAGATGATTTCTTGATTCCTGATGCAAGAAAAGACTTACCACGATATGCGCAGATTGCGCACGGATCAACACGGATTTTTCTATGATTGCTTTGATTTTGATCCGCGTAAATCCGTTCCTGATCCGTGTAATCCGCGGTAATCGATGAGTTTCCGCACCACCTCGCAATAAAGATCGATACAGGCCAGCAATTCTGACTTTTGGATGAACTCGCGCTCGGTGTGAGCCACAAGGATCGATCCGGGGCCGAGCAGCAGCGGCTCACCCCAGTTGCTCAGCGCCGGGATGTCCGTGGTAAAGGCCGCAACCATGGTGGGCAGGCCGTCCACGGTACGCAGGCGAACGAAGGGGATATCCAGGGCAAAGTCCACTTCGGCCAGCTTCCCTGCCGCCGCGTTAATCTTGCGGCGCAACTCGTCCGCGGGACCCACCAGCCGGTAAAGAAGCTGGGCCCGGGCCAGATCGGGAATGACGTTCGGCGCCCGGCCACCTTCGATCAGGCCGATGTTTACCGTAGTCGGTCCGACCTCGGGATTGACCGGCAGCTCGATGGCGCGGATTCGCTGCAGCGCATCCAGCAGCTTCTCGATCGCCGACTCTCCCAGCTCCGGATATGCCGAGTGGGCCATCTTGCCGTGCGCGGTCACCACCGCGCGCAAGGCGCCCTTGGACGCTATGCCGAGGCGGTTGTCGGTCGGCTCGCCGTTGATCAGGAATTTGGTGCCGCCGGCCTGTTGGTTGGCGACCAGAGCGCCCTGGCTGTCTCGCTCCTCGCCTACCACGAACAGCAGGCCTACGTGGATTCCCTGCTCCCGCAATTTCAGCGCGGCGGCGAGTTGCGTGGCGATAATCCCCTTGGCATCGCAAGTACCTCGGCCATAAATCTTGTCGGTGTCTTCGCGAACCGGCAGGAAGGGCGGCACCGTATCCATGTGCGTCGAAAAGACGATCTCAGGAGTGCTGCCCGGCGGCGTGGCCCAAAGATTGAAGCGCTCTTTGGCGCCAGAGTCCTTCGCTAACGCCCCTTCCAGCGGCGGTACGGCCATGCGCTTCACCTGATAGCCCAAGCTCTCCAGTTCGCGGGCTAGAAATCCACCCACCTCTTTCTCATTGCCGGTAATCGACTCAATCTCCACCAGCTTGCGGGTTAGCTGCAACGGGTCCATGTGCGAGAGGATAGCAGAGGGCGTTTAGCCGTAGCGACGGCCTCCAGGCCGGCGCTACATTAATACTTATGTTCGCGTACAGCGTCTTCGGCACCTACACTCAGCCAAACTAATGCCGACCTCCACCGCAATCCGTTCGCTTTTTCTCGAGGGCCCGGCGGGCCGGCTGGAAGCGCTGCTGAACGAAGGCCGTTCCGACGCGCAATACGCCGCCGTGGTGTGCCATCCGCATCCGCTGTTTGGCGGCACCATGCACAACAAAGTGGTCTTCCACAGCATGAAGGCGCTTAACGGCTTGGGTTTCCCCGTGCTGCGCTTCAATTTCCGCGGCGCGGGACTGAGTGAAGGCGAGCATGACAGCGGTCGCGGCGAGCGGGAAGATGTGCGCACGGCGCTCAATTGGCTGGATCGAGAGTTCCGCTTGCCGATCGTCTTTGCCGGCTTCTCGTTTGGCGCTGCCACTGGCCTGCAGCCTTGCTGTCCCGACCCACGGGTCAAAGCGCTCATTGCCCTGGGCACACCGCTCCGCCCGAAAACGGAGGACACCGACGCAATCTCACAATCGCCGCAGCTTCTGGAAGCTATCCCCCGCTATGGATTTCTCGAGACTTGTGAAAAGCCGAAGCTGTTTGTCAGCGGCGGCGAAGATGAGTTCAGCCCCACGCAACATCTGCAGGAATTGTTTGCCCGCATGGCGGAGCCGAAAACGCTGATCATCATCCCCATGGCCAATCACTTTTTCGTCGGCCACCTCGACGAGTTGAGAGCGGTGATCGAAGGATGGGCGAGAGAGACGTTGTAGCGCCGGCGTCTCGCCGGCAGGTTCTGCCCGCAGGAGACCAGGGCGCAGATCAGCAGAGCCCGCCGGCGAGACGCTGGCGCTACAACTTAGATATGCATCTGGTATGTTGGCCCATGCTTATGAAGCGCCTGGCTGCACGAACCGCCGCTCGGATCTTCGTTTTGCTCGTCCTGGTTCTCTCTGCCTCGGTGGCGTTCGCGCAAAGCTCGCCCAATGTTGACGCCATCCTCGACTCGCTTGCGACGTTGCACCCGTTCGGCGAGGTCGCGATCGCGCCCGACGCCCACGCGGTTGCCTACGTGGAAAGCCGCGCGATTTACGTGCAGAATCTACAGTCCCCAAACAAGCCCGACGGGCTGGTTGGGAGGCGCGGCGCGCCCCGGCACATCACCGCAGGAACCACCGCCACCGTGGAGCGAAACCTGGCGTGGTCGCCGGACAGCCGCCGCCTGGCATTCCTCTCCGACGCAGCCAGCCCGGGCCAGTTCGAGCTCTACGTGGCCGAGGTGGACAAGGGCAAGACCACCAAGTTGACCAGCCTGACCGGCTTCCTGGACACGCCGCGGTGGTCGCCCGATAGCAAAACGATCGCGCTGCTCTTCACCGAAGATGCGCCACGCAACGCCGGCCCGCTGGTGGCGATGACGCGCGCCGTCGGCGTAATCGAAGAGAAGATCTACGAACAGCGGCTGGCGCTGGTCGACGTGCACACTGGCGCGGTGCGGCAGATCACGCCCGCCGACATGTACATCTACGAATACGACTGGGCGCCGGATGGCAAGAGCTTCGCCGCCGTAGCCGCCAAGGACTCAGGAGACAGCAACTGGTGGATCGCGCAGTTGTACACGGTGGACGCGGCCAGCGGCGCGATGAAGTCCATCCTCCAACCAAAGCTGCAGATTGCGCTTCCAAGATTCTCCCCGGACGGCCGGCACATCGCCTTCATCTCCGGCCTGATGAGCGACGAGGGCTCGACCGGAGGAGACGTCTACGTGATTCCAACGAGCGGTGGCGAGGCGAAGGACCTGACGCCCCAGATGCCCGCTTCAGCTAGCTGGCTCAGTTGGACAGCGCCCGACCGGTTGCTGTTCGCCGCCAACATGGACGGCGAAGCCGCGCTTACGTCCGTC
Organism: uncultured Acidobacteriota bacterium; assembly: GCA_963837635.1. Classification (GTDB taxonomy): domain Bacteria; phylum Acidobacteriota; class Terriglobia; order Terriglobales; family Acidobacteriaceae; genus CAWINY01. The sequence continues at coordinate 391,049 of CAWINY010000006.1, read as the reverse complement.
GGGCTGAATGAGCCCTTCAGGCCGATCTGGCACAGCAGCGAAACCATCGCCGCCGCGGGCTGGCCGTTCAGCATCTCCTTGGCCGCAGACGGGAGGACCTCAGCAGCCGTCCGCTCATCCATCCAGCAGCCGCCAGAGTTGTGGGCGGGGGAGATCGGTAACTGGAACAAGCTGACCGGCATCAACCCCGGCGCACCGGTTCTCTGGGGTGAGGGGCGCAACATCCACTGGACGAACGGCAACCTCAAGCAGCAGGGCTGGCTACTGTTCCCGCGCGACTACGATCCCGGCAAACGCTACCCCATGATCGTCAGCGTGCACGGCGGACCGGCTGGGGCCTGTAGCGCACATTGGCCCAACCTGCAGGACGCGCCCTTCGCTGCGCTGGGCTATTTCGTGTTCTGTCCCAACCCGCGCGGCAGCTACGGACAGGGCGAGGCCTTCACCCAGGCCAACGTGAAGGACCTCGGCGGCGGCGACTTTCGCGACATCATGGCGGGAGTGGACGAGGTGTTAAAGGAACTGCCGGTCGATGGCAATCGGCTCGGCATCAAAGGCCAAAGCTATGGCGGTTATATGGCGATGTGGGCGGAGACGCAGACCAACCGCTTCCAAGCCGCCGTCGCCGGCGCGGGTTTATCCAACTTTCAAAGCTACTATGGCGAGAACGATATCGATCAGTGGATGATCCCCTATTTTGGCGCTTCGGTTTACGACGATCCCGCGGTTTATGCCAGGAGTTCCCCCATCACTTTCGTTAAGAACGTGAAGACGCCCACGCTGATCCTGGTCGGGGAACGCGACGGCGAGACGCCCGCGCCGCAATCGTTCGAGTGGTATCACGCGCTGAAGACCTTCGGGGTACCCGTGGAACTGGTGGTTTACTCTGACGAGGGCCACATGATCGTCCAGCCGCAAGATCGACGGGATTGGGCCATCCGCACCCTCGACTGGTTTGCCAAATACCTGAACCCGCCGGCTGCGGTCCAGAGCGCTCAGTGACTAGTGATCGGGTCATCGGGTGATCCGATAATCAAACTGCTTACCACGGATTTAACGGATGAAAACGGATTACGCGGATATTTCGTGGAAATCCGTGTCGATCCGTTCAAATCCGTGAAATCCGCGGTACTGAAATCTTGATTTCCTTATATTCTTGCGTTCCTCTGCGACCTTTGCGCTGACCTCTGCGTCCTCTGCGGTTAAGCCCGATGACCTGATCACCCATGGCCGATGACCCGATGATTCGATGAAACCGATTTTGATCGAGCGCCCTCCCCGCCACATTGGGTTACACTGTCTCCTATAGCTAAACGCCAGTTACGAGTCACATTATGAGCACTACAGTCAACGCACGCGAAGTGATCCCGTCAACCCGGGCCAACAATGTCCGCTACGCCATTCGTGATATCGCGGTCCTGGCCGAAGAGGTTGCCCGCCGGGGGAAGCCGATCCTGTACCTGAACATCGGCGACCCGCTGAAGTTCGACTTCCGCACGCCCGCCCACATGATCGAGGCGGTCGAGCGCGCCATGCGTGACGGCTACAACGGTTACGCGGGCTCATCCGGGGTGAAGTCAGCCTTGGACGCTATCCGGGCAGATGCGGAGGGGCGCGGCATCCGCAACATCCAGGATATCTGGGTGACCAATGGCATCAGCGAGGGCGTCGACGTCTGCCTCACGGCGCTACTCAATCCTGGCGAGCACGTGCTCACGCCGAGTCCCGAATATCCCCTGTACTCGGCCGTGATCGCCAAGCTGGGTCTGGAAGCTACCCCCTACGTGCTGAACGAGGAGACCGGCTGGGAACCCGATTTGCGCGATATCCGCAACCGCATCACCTCGCGGACTCGCGGCATCGTGCTGATCAATCCCAACAATCCCACGGGCGCGGTCAGCTCACGCGCCACGCTAGAGGCCATCGCCGAGATCGCCCGCGAATATGGCCTGATCGTCTTTTCCGATGAGACCTACCATCACCTGGTGCTGAACGGTGAGACACACATCCCCTTCGCTCCGCTGGCGCCGGATCTGCCGGTGGTCACCTTCGACGGCCTGTCGAAGGGCTATCTGGCTCCTGGTTGGCGGATTGGATGGGGGATCGTGAGCGGCCCGCCGGCCCTGGTCGCCAACTACGCCGAGACCATCAACAAGCTGCTCCGTTCGCGCCTGTGCGCCAGCCAACCTATGCAGTTCGCCATTCCCGCCGCCATCCATGGCCCGCAGGACCATATGGCGGCAGCGCGAGCCAAGCTGACCGCCCGCCGCGATCTGACCATGCAGTGGTGCGACAGCACGCCGCGGGTCAGTTGCGTGGCGCCGCGCGGCGCCTTCTATGCCTATCCGAAGCTCGATATTCCCGAGTCCGACGAGATTTTCGTTCGCGAGCTCCTGATGCAGAAACAGGTCCTGGTGGTGCACGGCAGCGGCTTTGGTCAGGCCCCAGGGACCCACCACATGCGCGTGGTATTCCTGCCGCCGGAATCGATGCTGACCCAGGCTTATGGCGCCATAGCGGATTTCCTGTGCGAACGCTACGGCTGAGTTGTTGGCGGTCGGTCGTTAGTCGTTAGCCGGCAATCTCGAACGGCGATTCCAACGACCAACGGCAAACGACTGGTTACTACTGTGCCAACCTGGGTTACTAAAGTCATAGTCCTTCCGGACGCCCCACTTTGGGAATTTGGCAAAAAGGCTACAGTTTAATATTCCCTTGCCACTCCTCATAGGCTATGTTTGCCCGAAACGTCCCATTAGCGCTGGCGTGTGTTTGGAAGGGAGAACAGCCGTGCTCAGTGCAGGCCATCGATTGCGTATGGTGCGGGAAGAGTTGGGCCTTACGATCCGGAATGTGGAAGCCGCGAGTCTGCGAATTGCCGGAAGGCATGGGAGCGATGAATACGCTCTGACCTTAAGCCGGATCTCGGAGCTAGAAAACAAGTCGGTGGTACCCAACATCTTCCGTCTCTACAGCATGTCCGTGATTTACGGCATGCAGCTCACGGAGCTGCTTTCCTGGTATGGGCTCGATTTTGGCGAACTTGTTTCCGACAGCTCGCTGATCGGCGCGCCCCCGCGCTCGCACCCCATTGAAGTGCTGCCTGCCACGGTCGAGTTGCGCTTGGCCCAGGAAGTTGCCTCCGCGTTCGATCCGTGCAAGACCACTAACCTTGGCACGATTGCCGGGGCGCTGGGACCGCTGGCCCTGCCCCAGCTTATGGAAAACGGCACGCACTCCCTCACCTACGGCTACGTGGGTACGGAGGACACTACCATGTACCCGTTGGTGCGGCCCGGCTCCTTGTTGCAGATCGACAGCACCCGTGACCGGGTTGCCAACGGCCCCTGGGTGTCCGAGTACGAGCGGCCCATTTACTTCGTGGCTATCCGCGACGGATTTGTTTGCTCCTGGTGTACCCTGTGTGGCGATCAGCTGGTCCTGCAGCCGCATCCGCTTTCCTCCCACCCGGTTCGCGTCCTCCGTTGCCCGCAGGAAGCGGACATCATCGGCGAAGTGGTGGGGGTGTCCATGAAGATGAAGCCGGTACGGGCCTGGGCTTAAGGTTTTGTAGCGCCGCCGCTGCCGGCGGCGCGAATCCCGCCGCGCTCTTCGCTGAAAGCTAATTTCCGAGACTGCGCTCGAAACTGGTCCTTACACTGCCATCCCGCATCTGAATAGAGGAGTGCTCTTTTCTGGCTCGGTGAGGAGCATCTGCGGGCATGGCCGAGAAGACCGGAAAAAATTCAGCAGTGTTGAACGGCAACTCCGCTCTCAAGGATCGCGTTCAGCAGGATGTGCTCGAAGGCCGCCATCCCTCCGCTTCCGAGTTGGCCTGGGCTGAGAAGACGCTGGAACCCACGCTTGCTCGTTCTCCCGAGCGGCCAATCGGAGCGCCCACTGGCATCAACCTCGACGAAGCCGGCGACGCTCGTTTCACTACTGTCAGTGGCAGACCCATCCGCCGCCTGTACACCCCGGCCGACCTGCCGGAGGACTGGAACTACGACGAGGACCTCGGCTATCCCGGCCAGCCGCCCTACGTGCGCGGCATTCACGCCACCGGTTATCGCGGCAAGATGTTCACCATGCGCCAGTTCTCCGGCTTTGCCTCGGCGGAGGAGACCAACCGGCGCTACAAGTACCTGCTCGAGCACGGCGGCAGCGGCCTCTCAGTCGCCTTCGATCTGCCCACGCTTATGGGGTACGACAGCGATCATCCGTTCAGCGAGGGCGAGGTGGGCAAGTGCGGCGTGGCCATCGATTCGCTCGATGATATGGAGACCCTGTTCGACGGCATCGACTTGGAGAAAATCACCACCTCGATGACCATCAACTCGCCCGCCTCGGTGCTGTGGGCGATGTATCTGGCGGTGGCGGAAAAGCAGGGGGCGGACCTGCAGAAGATCAGCGGCACCCTCCAGAACGACATCCTCAAGGAATACATCGCGCAGAAGGAGTACATCTATCCGCCCGCGCCCTCCATGCGCCTGGTGGTGGACACCTTTGAGTTCGGCTCCAAGTTCGTGCCCCGCTGGAACACCATTTCGATTAGCGGATATCACATTCGCGAGGCCGGCTCGACCGCGCTGCAGGAGTTGGCATTCACCCTGTACGACGGGGTGGAGTACGTGGAGTGGGCTCGCCGACGCGGCCTGCCGGTAGACGAATTCGGGCCGCGCCTTAGCTTCTTCTTCAATGCCCACAACGACTTCTTCGAGGAGATCGCTAAGTACCGCGCCGCGCGCAAGATCTGGTACCGGGTGATGAAAGACCGCTTCGGCGCCCGGGACCCGCGCACCTGGCTGTTGCGCTTCCACACCCAGACTGCTGGGGTCTCACTGCCGGCGCAGCAACCGATGAACAACATCGCACGGGTGGCGATCCAGGCGCTGGCGGCGGTGCTCGGCGGCACGCAGTCGCTGCACACCGACGCCTACGACGAGGCCCTGGCCCTTCCCACTGAGGAGGCCGCGCGCATCGCCCTGCGCACCCAGCAGATCATCGCCTACGAATCGGGCGTTACCCAGACCATCGACCCGCTCGGCGGTTCCTATTTCCTGGAGCGGATGACGCTCGATATGGAGGATGGCGCCTTCGACTACTTCCAGAAGCTGGACGCCATGGGCGGCATGGTTCCCGCCATCGAACGCGGCTATCCGCAAAAAGAGATCGCCGATGCCAGCTACCAATACCAACGCGCCGTCGAGCGCAAGGAGAAGATCATCGTCGGAGTCAACCAGTTCACTATCGAGGAAGAGGCGCCCAATATCCTCTACATCGGCGAAACCGTGCGTCACCAGCAGACGGCCAAGCTGAAAGCCCTGCGGGCGAAGCGCAGCAACGATGAGGTCGCCCGCTGCCTGGACGCTTTGAAGCGTGCCGCCGCGCAAACGCCCCAGGCCAAACCGGACGGCTCCATCTCCGAGGCCAACACCATGCCCTACATCCTCGACGCGGTGCGTGCCTATGCCACCGTGGGCGAGATTTGCGAGGCCCTGAAGACGGTGTATGGAACCTATGAAGAGGCGAGCGTTACCTGATCGGTTGATTTGCGTAGCCCGCCAGATGGCGTTTTGGGTGTCTTACCTAGGCGGATCTGTTGAGTGTTCCGGTGACCATAAGCACCATCGGCTGCGAATCCGAGATTGTATGACGATCGCAAGGGCGACATCTTCTAACCGGACAGTTTGAACGAGCAATTCCACGCTCAACGAGGATCGACATGATGACTGAACATAAGGTTCGTGTTCTCGTCGCTAAACCTGGCCTGGATGGCCACGACCGCGGGGCCAAGGTGATTGCGCGCGCCCTGCGCGATGCCGGCATGGAGGTCATCTACACCGGCCTGCGCCAGACGCCGGAGATGATCGTCAACGCCTCGCTGCAGGAAGACGTGGACGTGATCGGCCTCAGCATCCTTTCCGGCGCGCACAATGTCATCGTGCCGCGCATCACTGAACTGCTGAAGCAGAATCATGCCGGCGATATTCTTCTGCTGGTCGGCGGCATTATTCCGAATGTCGATATCGAACAACTGAAGCGCAACGGGGTGGCGGCCGTCTTCCAACCGGGCACGCCGATGGATGAGATCGTTCAGTTCATCCGCACGCACGTGAAGCCGCAGGGCATGGCGGCATAGTCCCGAAAAGACGGAGGGCTTTGATTTTTCAATTTCTTGATTTCTAATTTTCGATTTCTGATTTTCTGGTGCCCTCTGTGCTGATGAGGTGCTGATGAGGATGCTCCACATCTGCCCGGTTTTAGCAGATGTGGGTCTTTCACTGATTTTTATCTGTGTCTCTGTGGTAGAAGTTTCTTCGCAGATGCCGGAAAACTTCTTCTCGATCGATGACTGCCGCGGCGCCCGCGTCCTCCGGCTCAGCTCGGCGGACCACACCAATCGCCTGACTCGTGAGCGGGTGCTGGCATTGACGCATGCCGTCCTCGAACTTGCCCGAGAAGCGCGCCCGCTCATCATCACCGGCAACGATCATTTCTTCTCCGCCGGCGCAGACCTGGCGGAGATCACCCGGCTCACCGGTCCCGCCGCTTACGACTTCGCACGAATAGGACAGGCACTGATGCAGGCTGTGGACGACTTCCCCGCTCCGGTGATCGCGGCCGTGCGCGGCTACTGCATGGGCGGTGGACTCGATCTCGCCCTCGCCTGCGATCTGCGCCTTGCCCATCCGCATGCCGTTTTCGGCCACCGTGGCGCCGCGCTCGGGTTGATGACCGGATGGGGCGGCACCCAGCGCCTGCCGCGACTAATTGGTAAAGCGTGGGCACTGGAAATGTTTGTTGCCGCGGAGAAGATCACGGCCCAACGCGCTCTCGACATAGGGCTTGTGAGTGCCATGTGCGATGAACCGGTGGAGGCTGGTGTTCGCCTGCTCTCCCAATTACAAACGGTGAGTTCTCGTTAGCACCGAAGTTGTTTCGTCTTCGAGATGATGAATTGTCATTCCGAGCGCAGCGAGGAATCTGCATTTTCGCCGAACTTGGCAAAACCGCAGATTCCTCGCGCCAAACCCGGGCGCTCGGAATGACAAATTGGAGCGCGACTGGCTGCTGAAAATCGACGTGATGTCACAATATTCAGCACCTTCCACTCGAACCAACGTGCATTGCGCTCCCGGCATGTCACGGTGTACCTTTACGGGTCTTTGAACGAATACTATGGCCATCCAAGAACAAAGTTGGGTTGGGAACCTGATCCAGAGCCGGATCGATGCCGCCGCGCCACGCTTCGAGCAGAACATGCGCACCATGGCGGGGTTGGTGACGCGCGTCCGCAACGAAGAGCAGCAGATCCTGGAAGGCGGCGGCCAGCAGGCGATTGCGGCGCAGCACAACAAGGGACGGCTGACCGCGCGCGAGCGCATTGCCCGATTGCTGGACCCCGGCACCAGCTTGTTTGAACTCGGTCTGTACGCCGCGCACGGCATGTACGAAGAATGGGGCGGCGCGCCTGCCGCGGGCGTGATCACCGGTATCGGCGAGGTACAGGGCCGCAAGTTCATGCTGATCGTGAACGACGCCACGGTCAAAGCCGGCGCCTTCTTCCCGGTCACCGCCAAGAAGGTAATCCGGGCGCAGACGATTGCCATGCAGAACCGCATTCCGACGATTTATCTGGTCGATTCGGCCGGTGTCTTTCTCCCCTTGCAGGAGGACGTTTTCCCCGACCAGGACGATTTCGGCCGTGTCTTCCGCAACAATGCCGTGATGTCGGCTATGGGAATTCCGCAGGTCACGGCCATCATGGGCATGTGCGTTGCCGGCGGCGCTTATTTGCCGGTGATGTGCGACCATATCCTGATGACCGAAGGCAGCGGGCTATTCCTCGCCGGCCCGGCGCTGGTGCAGGCCGCCATCGGACAGAAGACGCCGGCCGAAGAGCTGGGCGGAGCCAAAGTGCACGCCTCGGTCAGCGGCACCGTAGACTTCCGCGAGCCCGATGACGAAGCCTGCCTGGCGCGCATCCGCTCGCTGGTTGATAAGATCGGCCAGCGCAGGCTGGCACCCTTCAGCCGCATCAAACCGGAACCGCCGCTGTACCCGCCCCAGGAGATGTACGGCATCTATGATGGCGACCCACGCCAGCAGTATGACGTAAAGGAGATCATCGCACGCCTGGTTGACGGCAGCCGCTTCGACGAATACAAGGCCGAGTACGGCAAGACGCTGGTTTGCGGCTACGGGCGCGTCGGCGGCTTTGCCGTGGGCGTTGTCGCCAACCAGAAGACGCACCAGCATCAGATCGATCTCGAAGGCCGCAAGCGGATCGAGTTCGGCGGGGTCATCTACACGGAGAGCGCGGAAAAAGCGGCGCGCTTCATCATGGACTGCAACCAGAACTTGGTGCCGCTGATCTTCCTGCACGACGTGAACGGCTTCATGGTGGGCAAGGACGCCGAGTGGAGCGGCATCATCCGCGCCGGCGCGAAGATGGTCAATGCCGTTTCCAACAGCGTGGTGCCGAAGATCACCATTCTACTGGGCGGATCGTTCGGCGCGGGCCATTATGCGATGTGCGGCAAGGCCTATGATCCACGCTTCATCTTTGCCTGGCCCAGCGCCAGGTATTCGGTGATGAGCGGCGAATCGGCGGCGGGAACGCTGGTGGAGATCAAGATCAAGCAGCTCGAACGCGGCGGCCAGAAGCTGAATGAAGAGCAGCGCAAGGCCCTCTACGACTCGGTCAAGCAGACCTACGATGAGCAGATGGACCCCCGCTATGGCGCCTCCCGGCTGTGGCTGGATGCCATCCTTGACCCTATCGACACCCGCGAGGCGCTGATCTATGCTCTGGAAGCAGCAGCGTTGAATCCGGACGTGCCCGAGTTTAAGGTTGGGGTGCTGCAAACCTAGTTGCTCAACGGGAACTCTCATGACCACGCGCCTGCAGTCCAAGTCGCTGGTGATCGACTCGTCGCATCTCGATGAGGGAGAGGGCAAGATCCGCATTGAGTTGACCAGCGTCGAGGCTCCCTGGCGCGATCCTATGCGGCTTACCGTGATCGCGCTTGGCTGCCTGGCTGTTATTCTCGGCTTGTTCGCGGGCTTCAGGCACGCATGGGTGCGGGCCGCGCTCTCCGGGGTGGCAGGAGCGCTTTGCTTCGTCAGCACCGGGCAGGGCTGTTGGCGCCGCTACCTGCGCATTGCGCTCCTGATCGCCGTGCCCTTGCTGCTGGCCGCAAGCATTGGTTTGTGGATCGCTCATCCGCATTGACGATCGCCAGTTCCCTACCCTAGCCTAGCGGGTGCCCCACCCTAGCCTGATGTTGGCTAAGGTGGGTCTTGAAACTCCGTGCTAAATGCTATGTCTGAAACCGTGAAGTTAATCGAATGTCCACGCGATGGATGGCAGGGATTGAAGCAGCAGATTCCTGCCAGCGTTAAGGCGCGCTATCTCAAGTCATTGATTGCTACCGGCTTCAAGCACATCGACGCCGCTTCGTTCGTCTCGCCCAAAGCGGTTCCGCAAGAGGCGGACAGCGAGCAGGTGCTCGCGCTGGTCGATCCGCCCGACGATGTGGAGCTGATCGGCATCGTGATGAACGAAAAAGGCGCCGAGCGCGCCATTAAGACCGAAAGCATCAGCACCCTGGGCTTCCCTTACTCCGTCTCGCCGACCTTCCTCCAGCGCAACCAGAATCAAAGCCTGGAGGAGGCGATCGACACCCTGGAGAAGATCAAGGAGAAAGCCGACAACGCCGGCCTCCAGGTGTTTGTCTATATTTCCATGGCATTTGGGAATCCCTATGGCGACCCCTGGAACGTGGACGAGGTGGTCGAGGCGGTCGGCATCCTGGAGCAGATGGACATCCACCAGATCTCGATTGCCGATACCGTCGGTCTGGCCGGACCAGCGGAAATCCGCACCCTGATGCAGGCCGTGCTGGCCAAGTACGGCTACCTGGAAATCGGGCTGCATCTCCACAGCCGGCCGGACCAAGCCGTTGAAAAGATCATCGCCGGTTACGACGCCGGCTGCCGCCGCTTCGACTCGGCCATCGGCGGGCTCGGCGGATGCCCGTTCGCCCAGGACCAGCTCGTGGGCAACATCCCGACCGAGCGCGTCTTCGATGCCTTGCGCAAGCGCGATGTCGAGCCGTCTGTCCGCCGCCCGCTGGACGAACTGATCCGCATGAGCCGCGAAATCGCCAGCCAATACAGCGGCGTCGGATCCCTGGCGCACTGAACAAATTATTGCGTTGCCGAAATCGTTGTCCTCACACAGAATTGTCATCCTGAGCCGAGCGAAGAGCCTGTCCTGAGCGGAGCGAAGGAACCTGCTGTTGGAAATTTGTTGCACCAGCAATTGCTGTGTTGCCGAAATCGTCGTCCTCCTACAGAATTGTCATCCTGAGCGAAGCGGGCCTTGTCCGCGGAGCGAAGGACCTGCTGTTCGAACGAGTCGACTCGTGCCTTTCAAGACCTTACAACTCGAGCGCGATGGCACCGTGGCCACCGTTACCCTGAACCGGCCCGAGAGGCGCAACGCGATCAACGATGAGCTGATCGAAGAACTGCTCGCCGTTTTTGGCGAAATCAGCGCCTCCGACACACAGGTCATCATTCTCACCGGCGCTGGGAAAGCATTCTGCTCGGGGATGGACATCGAGTATCTGAGGGCTCTCACCAGCCGCAGCGAAGCCGAGAACCGGAAAGATTCGGAGAGGATGGCGCGCTTGTTCCGCTCCGTGTACGAAGTCCCGTGCCCAACCATCGCCGTCGTGAACGGTCCGGCCGTGGCCGGCGGTTGCGGCCTGGCCACCTTGTGCGACTTCACATTGGCTTCGACCGAGGCGCGATTCGGCTACACCGAGGTCCGCATCGGGTTTATTCCGGCGATCGTTTCCAGCTTTCTCGTGCGTCAGATTGGGGAGAAGCAGGCGCGTGACCTCCTGCTGACCGGCCGCATTATCGGCCCGGAGGAGGCGTTGCGGTTGGGTCTCGTCAATGAAGTGCTCGCGCCCGAGCAACTGATGCCACGGACGCGAGAGCTTGCCGCCGCCCTGCTCGAAAACTCGCCCGCGTCGCTGCGCGTCACCAAGCACCTGCTCGCCGTCTACGGTGGCGAACTCGATGACAACATCGAACTTGCCGTCGAAGCGAACACCCGCATTCGCATCACTGAAAATTTTCGCGAAGGAGTCTCGTCATTCCTGGAAAAGCGCAAGCCGCGGTGGAGTCCGCGGTGAAATTCAACGAAACCCGCTTCCGCGTCCGGTATGCGGAAACCGACCAGATGGGCGTCGTCTATTACGGCAACTACGCGACTTGGTTCGAGGTCGGCCGCGTCGAGCTGCTGCGCCAACTCGGCTTCACCTACCGCCAGATGGAGCAGGAGGACGACTGCGTGCTCCCCGTAGTCGAGCTTCGCTGCCGCTACAAGGCGCCGGCGCGCTACGACGACGAGATCCTGGTTCGCACACGCCTGCTCCGCGTGCGCGACTCGATGATCCACTTCGGCTATGAGGTGCTCCGCGCCGACGATCACTCGCCGCTTGCCGAAGGCGAAACCCTGCACCTGACCGTCACCCACACCGGCCAGCGCACCGCGTTCCCGGAGAAATACATGAAGGCCTTCCGCGTCGCGAAGAAGGACTGAGAACCTGCCACAGAGGCAGCGAGACACTGAGGAAGAAGGAAAACAAGCCGGAGCAATCGAATCAGAGAGATTTCACGACCCAACCTGATCCGTTTGAATCCGTTTCGATGAGGTTCCGGGACGCAAGACCTACTCGCACGGACTTGAGCTGTGAGACAGGCCGGAAGCAAAAGCCGCTGATTTCGGCTGTCGGCGCTGAAAAGAAAAGGAAGAATTAATCCTCCTCAGCGTTGATCAGCGGCTTAGTTGTCGTTCTCCGATGTGCGTCACGCGGCCTTGGCGACCACCTCGTCCAGCACCGTGGCAGCCTTGGCGGCATCGGCCACCCCGAAGATCACCAGTGGGGCGTTCGATCCCGGCCGGGCTCCGCAGTAAACGTAATCGATGTTGATCTTGGCTTCGCCAAGTCGCGAGGCAGCCCGGCCCAATTCGCCCACCCGATTGGGAAGTTGTGCGAGGGCGACCTCTGTCTCTTTGTAGTTGATGTGTCCCGCATCCAGCACAGACTTGGCGACGGCAGGGTCATCGACCACCATGCGCAGCGTGCTCTGCCCCTCCGTTGGGAACGCCTGGAAGGCCATGATGTTCACTCCACGGTCGGAGAGGGCCTTGCAACACTTGCCTAGCATTCCCGGACGATCCTCGATGCGCAAAACAAATTCCTTGGACTTCGGCATAACGGTTACCTCCGTATCTGGCTCGGCCCCGAGGTGCGACTCGACCAGCTCCGCACGACGGCGGCCCAACCGGAAATGCAGACGACGATAGGACAAAGTCCGCTCTGCCTCAAGCAGATTCCGGAGCGGCTGCAGGGCAGAACACACCGCAACTGCGCTCGATAGCCCGGCGGGCTACGCTTGAAGCCTGCAGTGCGAGAAGGCCGCCGACAAGAGTGCAAGCGCCAATGCGAAGTAGATGATTCCATGCGGCACAAGGCGCGAACGTGGCTACCCATGCGGAGCTCCGGTGGGTTTTCGGTGAGGAGGCGCAATTCGGCCCGTCCTCCAAGCATGGCTCTTGACATGAGATAACAAAAAAAAGGAAAGTAGTACATTCAAAGACAAACCTGCTCGAAGGGTGAGAATTAGAGGGCCTTGCCGAGGCAAACACCCCTAGGAGAACATGTGTGCTTCGACGACGCGCACTAACACTCGAATTTTGATCGTTTCTGCGGATATGCCCTTGTCCGAATCGCGCAAGGCAGTCCTGGAACATGACGGCTGGCAAGTAGCGGTCAGCCGCAATAAACAACATGCCTTGGCTATGTTGCATAACGAGTCGTTCGACCTGCTCATCTTCTGTAACTCGCTGTCTTCATCGGCAGTGGTGGAGTTCGGTGCAATGTTCCGGGAAAAGAATCAGCATGGCAGGGTACTCGGCATTGTGGATCGCCGGAGCCCCGATATCGACGTTGATGACGTCCTGTTAGCTCCGGTCAGACCCGCGGAGTTATTGGGAGCGGTGCGACGGCTTTTGGCTTCAAACTAGGGTATTTACCCCAGAGGATGCTGCGATTGGCGCTGCGGGGGCACAGGCTCGCCTGTTGTCAGTCCTTGCGGACCACCGATCTTCGCCGAAAGCGAGCTATAATCGGCGCCAGAGGAACTTAGCGATGGCGCCAAAAATCGGTCCCACGACTCCGGTTCCAACCTGGTTAAGGCTGGCGCTAGCCTATCCGCGGGCGGCGCTCAGCTTCGTTCCGTCCCACGCGCGGCCGAATCTGTTCGCCGGCGATTAGTTTCATCTCTCCCGTAACCCGGCCACCTCCTTTGCTGCGCAGCCGTGTAGAGACGCAAGAGCGCGGCCGCCAGGCTCAGGACTACGACCCCATTTGTGCTTCGCCGACGGGAGGAAATAAATATGGCCTCGTCTGTGCTCAATTCATCTATGGCCAATAAGAGTGTAGCTCCGCTGATCAAGACCAAGCTGCCGGGACCGAACGCCATTCGCGTGCTCGAGGGTGACGCCCGGTACGTTTCGCCCTCGTACACGCGCTCGTATCCGATGGTCGCCAAACAGGGTCGCGGCATCCGGGTGGAAGACGTGGACGGCAACCAGTTTCTGGACTTCGCCGCGGGCATTGCGACGGTTTCGACCGGGCACTGCCATCCCGAGGTGGTGGCCGCCATCCAGAATCAGGCCGCCGAGCTGATCCACATGTCCGGCACCGACTTCTACTACGAGAGCCTGGTGACCCTGGCGGAGCGGCTGTCGAAGATCGCGCCCATGCCCGGACCACACCGCTTTCACTACGGCAACTCGGGGGCCGAGGCAATCGAGACGGCGATGAAGCTGGCGCGCTATCACACCCGTCGGCAGACGATCCTCGCCTTTTACGGGGCATTCCACGGGCGGACCATGGGCGCGCTGTCCCTGACCGCGTCCAAGCCGCAGCAGCGGAGGCGTTTCGGTCCACTGGTGCCAGGCGTGGAGCATGTGCCGTTTCCCAACCTGTACCGCCGTCCTGAGGGCAGCAACGCCGGAAAGTACGCCATCGAGTGCGCGCGCTTCATCGAAGAGGTCCTGTTCAAGACCAAGGTGCCGCCGGAAGAAGTGGCGGCCATCTTTGTCGAGCCGGTGCAGGGTGAGGGCGGCTATCTGGTGGCGCCGCCGGAGTTCATGCGCGAGTTGCGCCGCATCTGCGACCAACACGGCATCCTGCTGGTCTGCGACGAGGTACAGTCGGGCTGCGGCCGCACCGGACGCTGGTGGGCGGTGGAGCATTCGGGCGTGGAACCGGACATCATTGCCGTGGCCAAGGGGATTGCGTCGGGCATGCCGCTGAGTGTGGTGATCTCGCGAGCGGAGGTGATGGACTGGGTGCCGGGCTCGCATGCTTCGACCTTCGGCGGCAACCCGGTGTCGATCGCGGCGGCGCTGGCCACGCTAGACGTGCTGGAACGTGAGGGGATGCGCAATGCGGAGGTGGTCGGACGGCACATCATGGAGCGGATTGCAGACTGGCCGCAGAAGCACGAATTAGTGGGCGACGTGCGCGGCCTGGGGCTGATGATCGGGGTTGAGATCGTCACCGACAAGAAGGCCAAGACCGCCGGCGGTCCTGAGCGCGATTTGATCGTGGAACAGGCGTTTGAACGCGGACTGCTGCTGCTGGGCTGCGGAGCCAATACCATCCGCCTCTGTCCTCCGCTGGTGGTGACGAAAGAGGAGGCGGACGTGGCGATGGAAATCCTCGAAGACTGCCTGGAAACGATTGCGCGCAAGCGAACCAAGCCCAGCGGCGAGGGTGATCCGGCAGGAGCATAGAGCAACAGGTATCGGTCGTAGCGCTGGCGTCTCGCCGGCGGTCCTGCCAACCGTGGTACTGCGAACGGAACCCGCCGGCAAGACGCCAGCGCTACAAATTATGCCGCGACTCTGAAGCTGTCCGCTTCGCGCAAGCGCTTGTTGATGGCGTCCCAGTTGAGCACGTTCCACCAGACAGCCAGGTATTCGGGGCGGCGGTTCTGATATTTCAGATAATAGGCGTGCTCCCAGACGTCATTGCCAAAGACCGGGTAATAGCCGTCCATTAACGGCGAGTCCTGGTTGGCGGTGCTGATCACCTCGAAGTTGCCGCCTTTGGTGACCACCCACACCCAGCCGCTGCCGAAGTGCTTGGCGCCGACCTCGTTGAACTTGGTCTTGAGGCTCTCGAAGCCGCCCAGTTTGTTCTTGATCACGTCGGCAATGTCGCCGGTGGGCGTGCCGCCACCATTGGGCTTCATGATCTCCCAGAACATGGTGTGGTTGAGGTGGCCGCCACCATGATTGCGCACCGCGGTGCGGATGTCTTCCGGGACGGACTTGATGCCGCCGATGAGTTCATGGATTTTCTTGCCGTGCAGTTCGGGATGTTTGTCGAGCGCGGCATTCAGGTTGGTGACGTAGGCGGCGTGATGCTTGTCATGATGCAGATGCATCGTCGTCGTGTCGATATGTGGCTCCAGCGCTTCGTAGGCGTAGGGCAGCGGTGGGACTTCAAAAGCCATGGACAGCAATCCTCCCTGCGCCGTTCGGATGCCGGGAAGGGTTGCCGGGATTCATGCTGCTTCCCCGTTACTGCATCACTCTCCACGCCGCGTAATACCAGATCACCGGAGCGGCGAAGAGCAGGGCATCGATGCGGTCGAGCATGCCGCCGTGGCCAGGGAGCAGCGCACCGGAGTCTTTCACGCCCACGCCGCGCTTGATCAGCGATTCCACCAGATCGCCCAACTGCGCGGCCACATTGATGCAGGCGGAGAGCAGGATCGAACTCAGCAGCGGCGGCGGCTGCATGGCGAAGTAGCCCTGCTGACGCTGAAGGAGCCCGGCCCGCAACAGCGCGGAGCTGATGTCGAATGCGTGCTGGAGGAGAAATGTGCCTAGCGCGACGGCGGCAATCAGCGATCCCGCAGTGCCCTCCCAGGTCTTGCCGGGGCTGACGCGGGGGGCCATTTTGTGGCGCCCGAGTAGGCGTCCCGTGTAGTAGGCGGCGGTGTCGCCGGTCCAGACCACGACCAGCGTGTACAGCAGCAGAAATGCCCCGGCCCACTGCTCGCGCAGGTGGACCAGCAGCGCCAGAGGCAGAGCGACGTAAGTCAGGGCAAAGACGCTGGCGCTGGCGGCGGGCAAACCTGTCGCCAGCGACTTGCGACCCATGCCGAGTGAAAGGAACACGAACGGAGCCAAGATGGCCGCGATCGCCAGCGTCGTGCTGGTAAAGCTGGTTCCGACCAGCGGCTTTTCGCCCATCAGGCCGATGCCAACCGCAAGGAACGTCAGCCCCGTGTAGAGGTAGGTCGGCAAGTAGAAAGGCTCGATATCCGCGTGCCTGGCCAGATCGAGAAACTCGCGCACGGCAAGCAGAGCGACGAAGCAAACCACCGCAGCCAGCGCCAGCACCGGCGCCTTCAGGATGGCGAGGAGAACGATTGGGATGAGAACAACCGCGGTGACGACGCGCTTCATTTGGCGTGCGCGCCGGCGGACTTGGCGGAGTTCCCAGGATGCGCCACGTGATCCTTGGCAGTATCGGCGCGGTGCTCGTCTTCCAGCCTGGGCGCGTTCAGGGGCGTGAGTTCGATGCCATGATCGATCAGGCCGCCGTAGCGGCGCTCCCGCTTCTGAAATTCCGCGATGCATTGCAGCAGATGGACGCCGTCGAAATCCGGCCACAAGGTGGGCGTGACCATGATCTCGGCATAGGCCACTTGCCACAGGAGGAAGTTGCTGAGCCGCATCTCGCCGCTGGTGCGAATCATCAGGTCAAGCTCAGGCAGGCCGCGGGTATAGAGGTGCTGCTCGATGACTTCTTCCGTAATCGCATGGCCGAAGCCGCCATTGCTGGCCGCGGCCTTCAGCACCGCATTGACCGCATCCACCAACTCGGTGCGACCGCTGTAGTTCAGGGCCAGGGTCAGCACCATGCCGGTATTCTGGGCGGTGGCCTGCCGTGCCCAGGCAATGCGCTCCAGAACCTCCGGCGCAAGCTCCTGGTATCGCCCGATGAACTGAAGCCGGACGTTTTCCCTGTTGAGCACCGGGACTTCGCGGCGCAGATAGACCTGGAGCAGGCGCATCAGGAAGTTGACTTCGGCGCGCGGTCGTTTCTTCCAGTTTTCCTCGGAAAAGGCATACAGTGTCATGGCGGAGACACCGACGCGCGCGGCGGTTTCCACCGTGGAGCGCACTGCATCCACGCCCGCCTTGTGTCCGGCAATGCGCGGCAAATGGCGGCGTTTGGCCCAGCGGCCATTGCCGTCCATGATGATCGCGATATGTCGCGGTAGCCGGACCGGGTCGAGCTTGGAATAGACTTCCGCTTCCTTCCGGTTCAAGCCGGCGGGAATCCTCAAACGCAAGGAGCTGCACCTCAAAAGCTCAACCTAGCACACAGGGTAGGTTCTTGCAATCGAGGGGCGAGGGATGATCGCTCTGACAAAAAGTACTGACCGCGGATCAGACGGATTGAACACGGATCTCCACCGATCTGAAAGAGAGGAATCCTTTGATAATCCGTTCTCTGATCCGCGGCAATCCGTTTCAATCCGTCCAATCCAAGGTCAGCCTTTCATGCTCTTCCGCAAATCCTGTCGAGAAAAGCACGCAGCGGGCGCACGGCTTCGTCCGGTTGCTCGAAGAAGGTGAAATGCCCGGCGCGCGGAATCATGTGGAGCCGGTTGCTGAGGTTCTCGGAATCCGCCGGGGCCACGCTGTTGCCGGGAGCGGTCAGGTGTTCGCGCAAGGTCATGGCGTCCGCAGCCGGGGTCAGCGCGTCTTCCTCGCCAAACACCAGCAGGGTTGGAACGTCGATGGTCCGCAGCGTCGGAATGGAATCGGGCCGTTGCGCCATGCCGCGCTGAGCAGCCACAATCCCCTGCGGAAGCGCTTGCATCCCCATGGCGCGGGCTTCGGCTACAAGATCCGGCCGGTTGCGCCGCGTGCTCTCGCCCAGCAGGCGGGGCAGCAGCCCGTCCAGGAACGACTCAACCCCGTCGCGCTCGATATCATCGGCGGCCTTCAGGCGCGCGACGCGACCTTCTTCCGTGTCCGGCGCCGCCTTGGTGTCGGAGAGCACCATCGCCTGCACGCGAGCGCGAAACTGCCGCCAGAACTCGAGCAGCACATAACCCCCGATTGACACGCCGACGAAGACGGCGCGCTCGATGCCGCATTCGTCACACACGCGGGCCACGTCGCGCGCATGTTTCTGCATGGTGGCCGGGCCGTCACCGGCAGCGGAGGCACCCATTCCGCGCAGGTCGGGCATGATTAGCTGGTAGCGGCTGGCCAGGTGACCGGCAATCGCACGCCAGAAAAGATGGTTGACCGGAAACGGATGCAGCAAGACTACGGCAGGTCCGTTGCCCAGCACGTCGTAATAGATCTCAGCATCATCGCTCTTCACGAACATGGAGGGACATTCTAATCGGCCCCGGCAAAATCGTGTGGCCAATTCTGGACATCATCCCGATATGGCCCAGGCTTGCCAAGGAATTGGGGGCAGGGCAGTCCCGCCGGCGTGAACCCTTCGACTACGCTCAGGGCAAGCTCTGGCGCCACACACCACTAAGCGTCGATCCGCACCCCCGGCTCTGACAGGGACAGGCCACATATCGCGGCTGCGCTCGCTACGCCGCCTTCATCTGGAGCTGTACGCAAGCTCGGGACCGGCTCGTGGCCTCCCATGGAACGACTTCCTTCCCTGGATCTCATGCCGCGGGGGCTCCGTCGAAGTGGCATGCGGGCCTTGACTTCCTCCACACAGTCAAAGCAGACAGTTATGAGCGAAAGCAGGAACAGTAGGAACGCGGATCTGAAGCGCCCGTCCATGGGACTCCTTGTGGTCGAGCAGTGTGACCTCCAGTGTTTTGAGGTACTCTGACCAGAGCTCGTTGCCTCAACCGACGCCGCTTGGCCGAAAATTTCCATTTTTTGTAATTACCGACTCTCCGAGGACCCGATCCCCAATCGCCATGTTTATACTCGACGTTGCCATGGCGAATGAAGTCGAGATCAAGTTCCTGGCCGACGACCTAGACGCGCTTGCGCGCAAACTGCGGCAGGCTGGCCTTCGTCTCAAGACCCGCCGCACGCATGAGATCAACACTCTGTACGACCTGCCAGGATTCCCCTTGCGGCAGCGAGGCGAACTGTTGCGCCTGCGCGAGTATGGCGGCAAGTGGACCCTGACCCACAAGGCCAAGGGAAAAGAGGGTGGGCGTCACAAATCGCGCCAGGAGACCGAGACTGAAGTCGCCGACGGCAAGAGCATGGATCATATCCTGCGCGCGCTCGGTTTTGCCCCCAGTTTTCGCTATGAGAAGTTCCGCGCGGAATGGGCCGACTCAATCGGCGAGGTGGTGCTCGATGAAACCCCGATCGGCAATCTGGCCGAGATCGAAGGCCCGGCCCGCTGGATTGATCGCCTGGCGCGCACGCTAGGCATAGCCCGCTCGGCGTACATCACCTCCAATTACGCCAGCCTGTTCTTCGAATGGAAGGCCCGCACCGGCAGTCCGGCCGAGGAGATGACCTTCGCCGCCGTGCGTGCAGGTAGAAGATCAACCCGATCCCGCCAGCACGCAAGCCGGCCAAGGACCCCCAACGCAGCCAGCCGCCGGCAAACAGAGCGAGCCCTCGAAGCGCGCGCGGAAGACTTAGCCCCGCAGCTCCTGATTGCGCATTATGCTATCGGTCATCGAAAAGAAATCACCAGAGACGAGCGAACCGAACAGGCCTTCCCGCTCGCAGCTCCAAGGGCTGCGAACGGTGGCCTGCCTGGAGTTCACGAAGGGGGTTGCCACTCTGCTGTTCGCCGGCTGGCTGCTGTCGCTAGCGCACGGTGATGTAGCGGATCTCGCCGGCGACGCCGCCTTGCGCGTGCTCGAACTGCTCCACTCCGCTCCCGGCGGCCACTTTGCCGTCCGCCTGCTGGATCTGGCCGCAATGCTCACTCCCGCCAAGATCGTGAAGCTGTCGGCCTTCGGCTTCCTCTATGCCAGCGCCCGCTTCACGGAAGCCTACGGGCTGTGGAACGCGCGCGTGTGGGCGGAGTGGTTCGCGCTGCTCGCCGGCGCGCTCTACCTGCCGTGGGAGGTGTACGAGATCCTGCACAAGGCCACCGTCCTGCGCTGGACGGTCCTGTTCGTCAACCTGGCGATTGTGCTGTACATGGTCTACATCCGGATGAGCGCGAAGACGCCACACCGCCGAGCCATGATCTTGTAGGCGGAAACGTTAAAGGGCAGCCCAATGTGCGTCCCCGCGACTTCAAAGTCGATCGCGGGGTCCTCGGTGCGGCAATAGCGCCAGTCCACAATTCCGTCATCGCGGGTGTAAATCGCGGTCTGCGGAACCGAGGCGGGCAATTCACGGCGCAGCGAGTTCACAAATTCACAGGTGCAGCGTCCCGTGTAACAGTCGGGCAAAACGCCACTCCCGTGCTCTTCGCGGATGCGCTTGCGCACCTCGGCAACGGTGCGCAATACCCTGGGGTGCGCCACGGTACCGCGAAACGGGGCGGCCAGCATGATGACGGAAGCAATATCCCGCGGCCGCTGCACGGCGACCGAACGAGCGATGAGCCCTCCCAGGCTGTGGCCGAGCAGATGAATCTTGCGGCCTGTATCCGCGAGCGCCTGATCGATCGTCTGCGAGAGGCGCTGCCGGATCAGCAGGTCCGGACACTCCACGTTAGGACCGATGCCGGAAGGATAGGACCGATAGCCGATGCGCTCCAACCATGTGTGCAGCGGGGCCAGGTAGCGGTCAGCCCAAAGAAAACCGGGGACGGCGATCACGGCGGAGCTGTCTCCGCGCGGCACTCCCACGCCGTAGTAAACGGGGGATGCGCGCAGCAAGATCAATTCGGCGGCGACCAGAGCCTCTTTCCACATCGGGACGTCGGCTGCCGCGTGATCTTCCCGGTAATGATGTTTGCGTGGAGCCATTGGAGCAGCGGTCAGCCATCAGCCGTCAGTCATCAGCAAGTAAGAACATCTCTAGACCTCAACAGGTTACATGCAGGATGGCATTGGTCTTGGCGGGGTTCTTCTTCAGCACTTCAATCGCCTCGCCGGTCGGCAGTATGAGGAGTTCGATCTTGCGCCGCTTGGCTTCGGCCTTCACCTCATCCATCACGGGCAGAGCACCCGTGCCGGTGCCGACCACCAGGCGCCGGCATTTCCAAGGTATGTCTTCTTTCAACGACAGCGGCGTGTGGCCAAAGGCGTCGCGGAACGGCTTGGAGGGTTTCTTCTTGCGCTTGCGCACCTCTCCCTGATCGATCACGACGTCGTGTTCGTAGCGCACGCCGTCGATGCGAATCGCGCCGAAAGAGAACTCATCAAACCGCATGATGTTCCCCTGCCGAGCTGTTTGCCGCTGATTAACGCTGATGTACGCTGATCTCTACTCGAAATCATCAGCGTTGATCAGCGGAAATCAGCGGCAAAATGATTCTTCATCGCGGGTACCTCCCTACTCCCCGGCTCCGCGGATCGGCACCACCCGGCCACCCCCGGCGCCAAGCGGCCCGCTGGGCGCCTGAAAAATCCGGCTCTGCTCCATGGCGTCAATCAGGATGTCCAGCAGGGACATGATGATCTCCGGACGATGGCGCGCCTCCTCCACCAGATGCTTGGAGCAAATCGGCCTGCCCTCCCAGTCGGGAAGCCCCTCAGCTTCTATCGATTTATAAATTTGATATCGGCCCGGATTCGGGCACTTGTTAACTGAGCAGGTGTGGGACACACTTCCCTGTTCACCCTTCAGATTGATTGCGACCAAATTGAACATCGCTGCTGACCCCCTCGCATCACCCATTCCCCCGATCTGACGGAACCGGATTATCCAGCCACGTGCTGTTGCGCTTGCTGGGCTGGAAGGCGGCTTGTCGGGGCCCCAGTAGTTAACGATGCACTCACGCATTCCGTCCGAAGGACGTTGCGCGACCAACTTCTTCACAATAACGCAATTCTGAGTTGCCGGAACGCCGGAATTCAAGCAAACAACTTCATCAAACCTTGCGCGGGCAGGTCTGCCTTAATGAATTTGCCCGCTTGGCCTTCCGCAGCGGCCACCAGTTCGGCAGCGGCGAATCCGCTGCGGACCGCGCCTTCCATGGTTGCGGGCCATCCGGTATCGGTCCAGTCTCCGGCAAGAAAAATGTTCGGCCAAGGGCTCCGCGGACCCGGACGGTGCGCGCCTATTCCCGGCAGCGCCGAAAAGGTGGCATGGACCTCCTTCACGACGGTGGACTTCAGCAGTTTCGCCTGGTTCACTTCCGGAAAGAACTCGGCCAGCTCGCGCAGCGCCAGTGACA
The DNA here is from genome assembly GCA_963837635.1 of uncultured Acidobacteriota bacterium. Classification (GTDB taxonomy): domain Bacteria; phylum Acidobacteriota; class Terriglobia; order Terriglobales; family Acidobacteriaceae; genus CAWINY01. The sequence goes on along the minus strand of CAWINY010000006.1, from coordinate 368,616 downwards.
GGATCTCCTGACGCGATTGCGGCAGCAGCGATCGCGATGCGCTGACCACCAGCTCGATGTGATGAGCCTTGGATTCGGGTGTGTCACAGGGTTGTAGCGCCGGCGTCTCGCCGGCGGGCTCGGTTCGTGGCACCACAGCACAGAGGGCCCGCCGGCGAGACGCCGGCGCTACATAATCCAGAATGCGCGACTTGTTGAACATCCACTGGATGGTGCGGTCGAGCAGCACGGCATGGTCCAACCGGGTGATCTCGCGGTCAAACCACAAGTGGATGCCGGTGATCGGCGAGGTTTCAAAGCCCCCGAGCTGCGCGCGCAGCGAATCGGCTTCCGACGTTGCGGGAAGCAGCTTGGCGAGACTGTCAAAGGGAACAGCCAGCACGGCGTAGTCCGCGACCAGCTCATTTCCAGCGGCGCACAGCCGCACCTGATCGCCTTCGCTACGGATGGAATCGACTGCGGCACGCAATTCCACCGTCCCATTCTTCTTGCGGATATATTCTGCGGCCGCGCTGTAGAGTTCGCTGAGCGGAACTCTGGGCAAGCCAATGCGTCCGGCTTCCGACGATTTCAGGAAGCCCTCGCGAAAGACCATGGCCGCCATGTCCAGGGAAACGCGATCCAGGCCTTCGTTGACCGCGCTCACCAGCACCGGTTCCCAAAAATGACGGATGGCCCCCGACGTCTGCTGGTGGGCTTTCAGCCAGTCGAGGAATGGCCTGCCATTGTCCTTCGGAGTGCGCGGCAACAGGGCGAGCATGGCGGAGGCGATTGAGAATTTGTCTTTCCACGTCAGCGCCGCCGCACGCAGGAACGAGGGCGCGGTGTGGAAGGGCGCCGGCAGGGAGGACAACCCAATCTTCGAGGCGCGCCCGCCGGGCTCGATGAAAGTCAACTCGTCATACCAGCGGACAAGGCGCGTGGCGCCGATCTGGTCGTACAAATGGCGGAGGTTCGTACAGCAGCCCAGGAGAACGTGCTGGCAGTTATCTACCACCTCGCCGGTACCGGGGTGCTCATAGGAGGAGGCGCGGCCGCCGACGTAAGGCCGCCGCTCCAGCAGATGCACGCGCAAGCCGGCCTCGCTCAGCGCGCATCCCGCTGCCAGACCCGCCAGGCCGCCGCCGACGATGGCGACCGTAGCTGGGCTTGCAATTGTTGATCCGCCCGTCATAGGAACCGCCCTTGGGTGCCCCACATCTGCGCGCTTTTCGCAGATGTGGGTCCTTTCGAGGTGCCTATCGGGACTGTTGATCCCGTGGTCATATCAGCCGCTGCCAGAACCCTCGCAGCAGGACGGAAATCTTTTCGGCCGTGCTGAGCCGCACCTTGGGACCGAAGACGTCGTAACCTCGTTTCGCGATCTTTTCCAGCAGCCGGTGATAGATTTCCACCAACACCCACAAGGCCGGCCGGCTGTCGTCTTCAATCAGGGGAAACAGCTCATCGGCGGAGCGATAGAATCCACGGGCGCGTTCGGCCTCGAATTCCAGCAACGGGCGGAAGCGTTGCGCAAGATCCCCGCTCGCGGCGGCTTGGGCCAGCTCAGAAACGGAACGGCCGAAGCGCCGCAGGTCCTCCTGCGGAAGGTACACGCGGCCGAGTTCCGCGTCTTCTTTTACGTCACGAATGATGTTGGTTAACTGGAACGCAATTCCGCAGCGCTCCGCCAGCGGCTCCGCCGCCGGGTCGCGATAGCCGAAGATGCGAATGCAGACCAGCCCCACGACCGAGGCCACGTGATAGCAGTAGTCGTAAAGATCGGCGAAGGTCTCGTAGGTTGCGAACGGTGAGTTGGGCGAGTTGGGCGCGGCCATGCCGGGCTGTACATCCATCGCCGTGCCCTCGACGAGTTGGTCGAGCCATTCCAGCGGGATGTTGTAGCGGCGCTGGGTATCGCCCAAGGCGAGCAGCACAGGATCGTCAGTGGCCTCGCCGGCGATCGCCCGGTGCAGCGAATCACTCAAGCTCTGCAAGCGCGTGCGGCGCTCCTCGGTGCTGAGCGAAGGATCATCCGAGATGTCGTCCGCGTGCCGCATGTAGGCGTACACCGCACACAGGGCATTGCGCTTGCGGCGTGGCAGCACCAGAAACCCGTAATAGAAATTCTTCGCCGTCGAACGGGCAATCCCGCGGCAGATGGCGTACGCGGCGCGTAACTGCAACGGGGCCCCCGGCAAGCGTTCTTGCGCTTGCTGAGGTGGAAGGCTGGCCGCACTGGGTTTGGTGAGAGGAAGCCTCATCCGAGGAGCTTCCCGATGGCGGCGCGGGCAACCAGCGCGAGTTTGCGCGGCTTCGAGATCACCGGCCGCGCGCTCAGCACATCGAAGCCCCGCGCCTCAATGGCGTCCAGGATGGCTTGGCCCCCGCGCGTGAACAGTTCGATATCGATCGCCAGGTCGCGATCCACCATCTTCAGCAGTGGAAGTCCATTGGCAAACCACTGGCGCGCGCGTTCAACCTCGAATCGCATCAGGCGCTGGAACTCCGGGGTGAAGCGGCGCTGGGCGATCATTTCTTCGCTTACCCCATACTTGCGAAGGTCTTCCAGCGGCAGGTAGATGCGGCCCTTGGCATAATCCACCGCCACATCCTGCCAGAAATTCGCCAGTTGCAACGCGGTGCAGGTGAAGTCGGAGAGGCGCTGGCGCTCCGCGTCCTTGAAGCCTCCCAGATACAACACCAGGTGCCCGACGGGATTCGCCGAGTAACGGCAATAACCGAGCAACTTGTCAAAGCTCTCATACCGCGTAACCGTCTGGTCCTGGCGGAAGGCGGTCAGCAGGTCGGCGAACTCGTGGCGCGGGATATCGAACTGGCGCACCGTCTCGGCTAAGGCAATGAAGGCTGGATGGCGAGCGCCTGCGCCTTGGTACATGGCATTCAGTTCGGACTCCCACAGATCGAGCAGCGCCAGCGAGTGCTGTGGGTTGCCGGTCTCATCGCCCAGATCGTCGGAAATCCGGCAATACGCATAGAGGTTGTAGAAGTGCTGATGCAACCGTTTAGGCAGGAACCAGGTTGCCACCGAGAAGTTCTCGTAGTGGCCGCGGGCCAGGGCGCGGCAGTATTCCTGCGCTTCGGCCAGCGAGGGCGCATGCTCAGGGATGCGATAGGCGGCAGGCAGCGCGCCCCACAGGTCGGACGACTCCCCCAACCGCTCTACGCTGGTTGGGGGCCCCGTGGCCGGGAGCGGGACTCTTTTATTAGCCGCCAAGCTCATGAATTCCGTTCTCAGTTCCCCGTTTTCTGTTCTCCGTTCCTTATCTGTCAATGCAAGAAGAAACGGGGAACGGAGAACGGAGAACGGAGAACGATCAATTCCCCGGGATAATCGCGGTCTTGATATCTCCGTTGCGGTTGGTCATGTGCTTGAGGACCTCCTTCAAGCGCGACAACGGCGCCTCGCCGGTGATGTAATCGGAGCCCTTGATCTTCCGCTCGACGATCAGCGCAAAGGCTTTGCGCACGGTTTCCGGCGTGTGGTGAAAGGTGGCCCTCAGGGTCACTTCCGAATAGTGCAAGCGGTTAGTATCGAGCTCGACCTTGGTGCCGGTGGCGCAACCGCCGAACAGGTTCACCGTGCCGCCCTTGCGCACCATCTCGATAGCCCACTCCCAGGCTTCGGGTCGGCCCACGGCTTCCACCACTAGGTCCGGACCGCGCCGCGAATCGGTCAAGGCGCGCACCGCCTCAATCGGATCGTGCACCTGCGTAATCTGCACGACCTCGTCCGCGCCCAGACGTTTGGCCGCTAGAACCTGTGAATCGCGCTTCACTACGGAGATCACGTTGCAACCCGTCAGCTTTGCGGCTTGGGCGAACATCAGGCCGATAGGGCCGCCGCCAATCACGGCCACGGTATCACCAATCTCAACATGACTCTCGTGCAGGCCGCGCAAAACGCAAGCAACCGGCTCGACCATGGCGGCTTCCTCGAAGCCCACATTACTGGGGATGGCCAGCATATTGGTTTCGACGATTCGCTTGGGAATCTTGATGTACTCCGCGTAGGCGCCGTTGTTAAACAGCAGATCCTCGCAGAGGTTCTCCTGGTGCTTGGAGCAATAGAAGCAGCCGCCGCAGGGAGCCGAATTCAGCGCGACCACGCGCATGCCTTTGCGAAAGCCCTTCACGTTGGGACCGACTTCTTCGACAACCCCAGCCAACTCGTGTCCGAACAGGGCCGGAGGCACAATCATGCGTGCGTGATAACCGCGCTGATAGACTTTCAGGTCCGTTCCGCAGGTCAACGCAACCTGCACTTTCACCAGGACCTCGCCCTCCCCCACTTTGGGGATGGGAACCTTCTCGATTTTCACGTCCTCTTTGCCGTAGAGGACGGCAGCCGTCATCCGTGCATTCACTAGCGTATTCCTTCCCACGATTGGCCGGGCTGAACCGCAATCTTCAGCGATTCCGGCTGAGGATGTGCCGCCAAGCCCAAGGCCTCCACCGCCCGGTCGAGCGGAAAACGATGCGAAATCAGCCGTTCCAGTTCCGCCTCCCGGCCAAACACAAATCGCATCGTCTCTTCCTGCAACTCCACGGAGGCGCTATAGGATCCCAACAGAGCCTTCTCGTCAACGCAAACGGCGGCGGGATCGAACACCGCCTCCCCATGAATGGTTTGCGCAAACAGCAGAACTCTTCCGCCAGGACGCGTAGCGTCCACCGCTGTCCGGATCAACTGGTTCCCGCCCACGGCCAGGATCACGGCATCGGCTCCACGCCCCTCGGTCAACTCGCGCACCGCCCGGATGGGGTCGGCACACGAGGCATCGACTGTGGCCCTGAGTCCAAAGGACTTACTTATTGTAAGCCTCTGCGGGAACAAATCGGAAGTTACCACCTGTGCACCGGCGCGCATGGCCAGCAGGCCCAGGATGATTCCTATGGCGCCCTGCCCAATGACCAGCACCGTCTCACCTGCCTCGAGCCGCAGCGTTTCCACGCCTTTCATGCAGGTATTCACCGGCTCCACGAACGAAGCTTGTTCAAACGATATGTGGTCGGGAATGGGCACCACCCCGCCGGAAGCCACGATCCAGTCCATGACCCGCACGTACTCGGAGAAGCCCCCGCCGCTCGGTTCCAAGCCGGCAGTACAGCCGACCTTCTTATAGGTCGGGCACTGCGCGAAGGTTTTATGCGCGCAGTAGAAGCAGTCGGCGCGCCGGCATGGGATGTGGTGAAACAACAAAACACGGTCGCCCGGCGCAAACTTCTCCACACCATCGCCGACAGCGGCAACCACTCCCGTAGTTTCATGGCCGAAAATGCGCGGCGCCGAATGGGAACCGGTGGCGATTTTTTTCAGATCCGTGCCGCAGATGCCGCAGGTATGGACGCGCACTAACAGCTCACCCGCGCCGATCTTGGGCACAGGCACGGTCTCCAGGCGAACGTCGTTGACGCCGTGATACACCACGGCTTTCATGGTGGTTGGAATGGGCGCCAGGCCAACAGCTTGAACTAGAGCAAGACTCATCGGTTAGGTATCCGCGGTGCCGCCGCAAGGGATGCGATTTGCGCCGTACCGGCTACTCCTGTTTCGAGAAATGATCGCAGGGCGTCGCACAAGGAGCTGGCCGCGCGCTCGCTATTCGCCTTCAGCCGAACCAGCACGCCCCACATGTTCGGATGGAGAACCGCGCGCGAAATCAGCTTGCCGGTGCAGAATGAACCCTCGGGGGTAACGTATTCGCCCAAGTCCGGCATGGGGAAGTCCAATTCGTCGGAAATCGCCTTGACCGCCAGAAAGGGGATTCCATGCTCGCGCGCCACTTGTGCCACGGCAGCGGCCTCCATGTCGGCGGCGTCGGCCGAAAACTGCTGCGCCAAGGCGCGCTTCCTTTCGATTCCCGCCATCCCGGCGACGGTGAGCAGAGTGCCTTTGCCACGGTCCGTGACAAAGATCTCGCCGCTCTCCTTGACTATCGCGTTGGGCACAAAGAGATCGCCAACTTTGAACGCCGAGGTCAGCGCGCCGGCCAGCCCCGCCGATACCAGCAACCGCGGGCGGGTCGCCTCCAACAACGCTTCAGTCGCGCGGCGCGCCGCTCGGGCTCCGATGCCGCCGATCACGACCAGATTCTTGCCCTGCTCATAGCAGAGATTCGACCCCGGCACGATGGTTCCCTTCTTCCATGACTGTAGCAAGGGAGCCATCTCGCGCTTCAGCGCGGCCAGCACGGCTATGTTGATTGGCTTAGGCATAACCGTGTCCCCGAAACCATTCGACGGCGCGGCGAAGCGCATCGTGCACCGGAACCACCTTCCAGCCCAGTTCGCGCTCGGCTTTGGCGGAACTGACGAACATTTTCTTACGACTCATGCGAACCGCGTCCAGCACTACGCGCGGCTCGCGCCGGCATATCACCCCGGTGAACAACGTGTCCGCCGCGCCGGCAGCATAGGCCAGAGCATACGGCAGACGCACCGTCGGCGCAGGCAGTCCGGTGATCGCGGCCAACTCGTCAAGAATCCGCTTCAAGCTCAGGTTCTCGCCACCCAGGATGTAGCGCTCGCCGGCTCGGCCCTTTTCGATGGCCGCAAGATGTCCGCGAGCGCATGCTTCGACGTCGACCAGATTCAACCCCGTATCGATGTAGGCGGGCATTTTTCCGCGCAGGAAATCCACGATGATCTGGCCGGTGGGGGTGGGCTTGATGTCCTGGGCGCCCACCGGCGTGGTCGGATTCACCACGATTACGTTTCCGCCGCCACGGCCGGCCTCCAGCGCCACCTGCTCGGCCAGGAACTTGGAACGTTTGTAGGGCCCGATCATATCGTTAAGCGATACAGGAGAGTTCTCGTCGACCGGCGTGCCGTTGCAGCTGAACCCCATGGTGGCGACGCTGCTGGTATAGACCACCCGGCGCACACCGGCGCGCAACGCGGTCTCGATCAGGGCGCGCGTGCCATTGACGTTGCTGCGATACATCTCCCTAGGATCCCGCGTCCACAGGCGATAATCCGCGGCCACGTGCAGCACCACCTCGCAACCGCAGCAGACTTTTTTCAGGCTCGCCGGATCGCTCAGATCGCCGATGACGCAGTCGGCGGGCAAACCAGCGATGTTATCCATGCGGCTGGTCTTCCGCACCAGCAAGCGCAACTCAGCCCCGGCGTCGGCGAGTTGTCGCGCCACATGACTGCCCACAAAGCCGGTCGCACCTGTTATGAGGACTTTCATTAATGTTGTAGCGCCGGCGTCTCGCCGGCGGGTTCCGTTCGCAGTACCATGGTGCCAAGTTGGCAGGGTCCGCCGGCGAGACGCCGGCGCCACACTCCACCACTGACTCCTACCCAAATAGCGTAAACGCCGCCATTTTCCATGTGTCTCCGGGACGAGCGCCTTCGCCGGTCGCGGCGGTCATCTCGTAGCCACAATGCACCAGGCAATTTTCGCAGCGAGGATCGCGGCCGTAGCCATACTGGTTCCACTTCGTGTCGTGGATAAATTCGTCGAAGGTCCGGGAGTGCCCGTCCGTAATCAGATAACAGGGCGCCTTCCAGCCCTTGGTGTTGTACGTGGGATTCGCCCACGCCGCGCACATCAGCTCCCGTTCCCCGGCCAAAAATTCCGCATACACCGGCGTGGTGCTCAGGGGAAAGCGCTTGGAAAGCCGCTTGATGTCCTTGAACTTGTCGCGCACCATCTTGCGGTCGAGGAAGATTTCCTTGGTCTGCACCGCGCTGTAGTTGTAGCCGGGCGACAGAGTGTGGCCATCCACGCCCAGAGTTTCGCAGAACTCAAACAGCGCCTCGACCTCGTTCATGTCGGTTTCCTGGTAGACGGTGGTGTTCGTCGTGACCCGAAAACCTTTGGCCTTGGCCGCCTTGATGCCATCCACCGCAGCGTCAAAAACTCCTTCGCGTTCGACGGCCAAATCGTGCGTCTTCTTCATGCCATCCAGATGGACGTTGAAGCAAAAGCGAATGTCCGGATGGAACTCGTCCAGCCGCTTGCGAATGAACATGCCGTTGGTGCACAGGATGACTTGGCGCTTGCGCGCGAGCAGCCCGGAGACGAGCTTACCGATTTCCTTGTAGATGAGCGGCTCGCCGCCGCAAATGGAAACGATGGGCGCGCCGCACTCGTCGGCGGCGGCCAGGCACTGCTCGGCTGGCACCTGCTCGCGGATCGTGGTCTCGTATTCGCGAATACGGCCGCATCCCGTGCAGGTGAGATTGCAGGCGTGCAGCGGCTCCAGCATCATCACCACCGGGTACTTCTTCGTCCCCGCGAGCTTTTTGCCAACGATGTACTTGGACAGATCGATTGTTAGTGCCAGTGGAAACCGCATAAACCCCGTTTCACGTTCTCCGTTCTCCGTTTTCCGTTCCCCGTTTTTCCCCGTTCGTTTCTTTCGTTTCACTTCGACAGTTGGACCACATTCGAACGGGAAACGGAGAACGGAAAACGGAGAACGTGATCATCCTTCCAGCGCCTTAGCGTAAACACTCAGAGCGATCAGCGGGAAGTATTGCCGGTACAGCGTGTATTCCAAATAAAAGACGCGGGGGAAGCCGGTACCGGTGTACAGTTTCTCGTCCCAGGAGCCGTTCGACCGCTGGTGCTGCATCAGATAAGCGACGCCACGCGGAACCGAGTCACTGCGCAGATCGTCCACCGCCAACAGCCCCAGAATCGCCCACGCGGTTTGCGAGGGCGTGCTCTCGCCCTGGCCGCGCAGGTGCGGATCATCGTAGGAGTCGACGGTCTCGCCCCAGCCGCCATCCGGATTCTGCACCGAGCGCAGCCACTCGGCGGCCTGCTGGATCATCGGCTCGTTCTGGTCCATGCCGATCGCTTCCAGCCCGCGCAGCACCAGCATGGTGCCGTAGATGTAATTCACGCCCCAGCGGCCAAACCAGCAGCCATCCGATTCCTGTTCCTTTTCAATGAATTCGATGGCCCGGCGCACGGCGGGATGCTCGCGAGTAAAGCCATAAGTGGCCAGCATCTCCAGCACGCGTCCGGTGATGTCCACGGTGGGCGGATCGAGCATGGCGTTGTGGTCGGCAAAGGGAACGTACTGGAACACCATGCGGGTGTTGTCCTTGTCGAACGACGCCCAGCCGCCATCCTTGCACTGCATCGAGAGCACCCACTCGATGGCGCGCTGCACCGATTCGTGCTGATAGCGCTCGTTGGGATGCTCCACCATGTTCAACGCCAGGTTAACCATCGCGGTGTCATCCACGTCCGGGTAAAACTCATTATTGAATTCGAAATACCACCCGGCGGGCTTGCCCTTCGGGTTCTTCACGCACCAGTCGCCAAGATGCGTGACCTGCTTCTTCAGCACCCAATCGGCGGCGGTCACCAGGCGCTGGTCGGTGCGGGGCACGCCGGCTTCGCCCAGGGCGAACATGGCATAAACCGTGTCCCACACCGGAGACATGCAGGGCTGCATACGGAAGCCATCTTCATCGTCGATGCCCAGCTTCTCGAATTCGTCCATCGCGCGGATGACCTGGGGATCGTCCAGCGAGTAGCCAAGGCAGCGCAAGGCGATGATCGAGTTCATGATCGAGGGATAGATCGCCCCGAGCCCGTCGCTCATCTCGAAGCGCTCCAGCATCCACTTTTCCGCCGCCTTCAGCGCCACGGTGCGCAGCGGGCGCACGTGGACGCGCTCGAAGAAGTGCACCATCTTGTCCAAGACCAGGAAAAAATTGCGCCAGCTTACGATTCGCTTGTCCCAGTGCAACTGCATGGGCGTGTGCTCCATGCCTTGCGGGAACAGCTCAGCCAAGCCTTGCTCCGGCGGGATCTTCTTGAATGGCTTCTTGGCGTAGGCAATCGAGAGCGGCACCAGGATGGCGCGCGACCACGAGGAGATCTCGTAGATATTAAACCAGAACCACTTAGGAAAGAGCACGATCTCCGGCGGGATGGCCGGGACGCAGTTGTAATCGTACTGTCCAAAGAAGCAAAGATAGATCTTGGTAAAGGTATTGATCTCGGTAATGCCGCCGAGTCGGAAGATGCACTCGCGCGCCTTGACTAGCGTGGGGTGGTCCTTGCTGAAGCCCATGAGCTTCAGGCCGAAGTAAGCCTTCACACTGGCGCTGAGGTTGGAGGGCCCTTCGGCGTAGACACCCCAGCCGCCGTCCTCGTTCTGCCGCTGGAGGATGTTGACCACCGCTCTTCGCATCTTGCGCTGATCGCCGGTCCCCAGCAGACGGTGCAGTAGGATGTAATCGGATTGCAAGGTAGTATCGGCGCCCAATTCGCCGCACCAGTAACCATCCTCGTGCTGCAGCGAGAACAGGTAGTTGCGCGCCTTGTCCCGGGCCGCGGCCACGCGGCTCAACATACCATCGAGTTTGCCAAACCGCATCGGGGCGGGTCTCCGCTCAGGTTTTTCCAGCATGGCTATAGCTCCGTGCTCACGTCGGGGCCCCCAGCAAACGTCGGCGTTGCTGGCGTGGGGGGAACGTTGGAAATCGCCTGCACGATCTCGGCAGGCAGGCCGAAACGGACATTCTCCGGCATGATTTCCACTTCGCGGACCTGGTTGAAACCTTTGGCAGCCAGGAAGGACAGGGCCTCCTCGACCAGGCACTCCGGCGCCGAAGCGCCCGCGGTCAGAGCGACAGTCTCGACGCCCTCCAGCCAATCCGGCTGGATGCTCTTGTAGTTCTCGATCAGGTGGGCGCAGGTACCAAGATTGCGAGCCACTTCCACCAAGCGGTTGGAATTCGAGCTGTTCACCGACCCTACGACCAGCACCAGGTCGGATTCCGCGGCGACATGCTTCACCGCCGTTTGGCGGTTTTCGGTGGCGTAGCAGATGTCCTGAGCCGAAGGGCCCTTGATGTTGGGGAACTTGGCCTTCAGGGCCTCAACGATTCCCCGGGTTTCGTCCAAGCTCAGGGTTGTCTGCGTCAGATACGCGACCCGGTTCGGGTCCGGCACGATGAGCGCCTGGACTTGCTCCGCGGAGCTGACCACGCGGGTCGCCTCCGGAGCCTCGCCCATGGTGCCGATGACCTCGTCGTGCGCCTTGTGGCCGATCAGGACGAGCGTGTAGCCAGCCCGGGCAAAGTGCGCAGCCTCCACATGGACCTTGGTCACCAGCGGGCAGGTCGCATCAATCACGCGCAGATGACGCCGCGCACTGGCCTCGCGCACCTCGGGGGCCACCCCGTGAGCGCTGTAGATGACGCGCTCGCCGTCTGGAACCTCATCCACTTCATCGACGAAGATCGCGCCCTTCGCGGAGAGATCCTCAACCACGTAACGGTTGTGGACGATCTCTTTGCGCACGTAGATGGGAGGACCAAACGCCTCCAGCGCAATCCGGACGATGTCGATGGCGCGCACCACGCCGGCGCAGAAGCCTCGCGGCTTCAATAACAAAACCGTCTTGCCGTTCGGGGTGTCTGTCGGGGGTACACTCATGACTTCGTCCAGTATAACCGGGAGCTCGCTTGCGTTTAAGGATGCAAAGTTAGCGTTACTGGCTGTGCGGAGTCAACGTAAGCCCATGGAGGTCAGGGGATTAGCAGTGAATGGGAGAATTCGGGCGGTTAGCGGAAGTAAGAGGCAACAAGGAATTTTGTTTCCGCCGATTTGTCATCCTGAGTGACACATGGGCCTGCGGCCCACCCGCAGGGATGAACATCACGAGCCCGCGAGGCGGGCGACTGAAGTTAGCCCCGGGCGTAAGCCCGGGGTAGGCAGAAAAAGCTCCGTGGAGCCCCTTCAGGGGCGACTGATACGTGATGTTCGACGGAGCGGAGCGGAGGACCTGCTTCTCGCTAACTGGAACAGAACAGCAGGTCCTTCGCTTCGCTCAGGATGACAATTTCTGGGTCTAGCATCCGCCCACCCCCGCCTTGAGCATCTGCTCGGCGTTCTTTAAGGCTGCTTCCGTCAGCTTGGCTCCGCTCAGCATGCGGGCTAGCTCCTCGGTGCGCTCGGGTATGTCCAGGGAGCGAATGGAGGTTTTCGTCCTGCCCTGCGCGGCCTTCTTCTCGATGAGGAAGTGCTGATCGCCAAAACAGGCGATCTGCGGCAGGTGGGTAATGCACAGAACCTGGTGCGAGCGGGCCAGCGACTTCAACTTCCTGCCGACCGCTTCGGCCGCCCGGCCGCCGATGCCGGAATCGATCTCGTCGAAAACCAGGGTGCGGTGGGGATTGGAAGATCCAGACTGAGGGTGCCCCACATCTGCGCGCTTTTCGCAGATGTGGGTCTTTTTATCGCCAACCTCGTCACCCACATCTGCCAACCCCGGGCAGATGTGGGGCACCCTCGACCGAGCAGAGCCCGCCGGCGAGACGCCGGCGCTACTTGTAGCGACGGCAGTCTTCAGGGCCAGCATCACTCGCGAGAGTTCGCCGCCGGAGGCGATGTTCTCGACCGGACCGAGCGGCTCGCCCGGGTTGGCGGAGATCAGGCAGGCGACCTGATCGAAACCGCTGGCAGTCCAGTTCCCTGCTTCATCCGAACCGCCTACTTCGATCTTGAAGCGCGCTTTCATGGCGAGATCGTTGATCTCGGCCTCGACGAGCTTCTCCAATTTGCGGGCGGCTTCGTACCGCTGCCGCGACAGGGCGCGGGCGCGCTCCAGATAAGCGGCCGCCGCCTGCGACAACTCGGCGCGAAGGCGGCGCAGCACCTCGTCCTTGTTCTCCATTTCGCCGAGCTTGCGGGCGGCCTCTTCGCCGAAGGCAATCACCTCATCGACGCTCTGGCCGTACTTGCGCTTCAGCCGCTCGATCAGCGCGAGCCGCTCCTGCACCTCTGCCAGGCGCTCCGGCGAGGCGTCGATTCCCTCGGCGTAATCGCGCAGCGTGGAGGCGATGTCGTCCATGCTCAGTCGCGAGGAATCGAGCGCGGCGATCGCGTCGCGAAACTTCTCGTCATAGCGGGCCAGTTCCTCGACCTGCCGGGCAGCAGCGCGCAAAGAGGCCGAGGCGGACTGCTCTCCCTCATAGAGAAGGTCGAATGCGCCCATGGCCGCGCCGTAAACTTTTTCGGAGTTGGCCAGAACCCGCTTTTCGGCCAACAGCGACTGGTCTTCGCCGGGCTGCAGCTTGGCGTCCTCGATCTCTTTTCTCTGGAAGCTCCACAGGTCGAACAGGCGCAGGCGGTCCTGCTCGTCGCGCTCCAGGTCGGCGATCCGGCTTTGAATGGAGCGCCTCTTGGCAAACGCCTCAGCCGTGGGCTGGCGGTCGGCAGCGGCGTAGGCGTCCAGCAGATCGAGACGCGCCGCGGCGTCGAACGAGACGATCGATTCGCTCTGCGCGTGGATGGAACCCAGCAGCGGCGCAAGCTGCTTCAACACGCTGACCGTCGCCGCCTGATTGTTGATGAATACGCGTCCCTTGCCGCCCGCCGTGATCTCGCGGCGAAGGATCAACTGGTCATCATCGCTGTCCAGACCATTCGCCTCAAGGATCGCGTCCGCGGCATCGGGAAACTCGAACACGGCGGCGATCACCGCCTTTTCCGCACCGTGGCGGACCACGTCGGCCGAGGCCTTCTCGCCCAGCAGCAGCGCCAGGGCGTCGATCAGGATGGATTTGCCGGCGCCGGTTTCTCCGGTCAACAGGTTCAGGCCGGGGCCGAATTCGACCACCACGTTGTCTATGACGGCGTAGTTTTCGACGCGCAGTTCGAGCAGCATGGTCGGGCGCAGGATAGCACGACTACGGTCGTGGGTCGTTAGTCGTTGGTCGTTGGCTTGGCAGCAGGCGGATCCGAGCCACGGAGTAGCGGCATTTCTTAGCCCAGCGCTTCAGCGCTGGGAAAGCAGAAGTGGGCGATCGAGTCCCGTAGGGACTAGAGGAGAGCTAACATTTTTGCCATCGACACTGAATAAATCGTTGTCCCTCAACAGTTTTGCTCTGATGCCTGCCTGAAAAACCTCAACAAAAATGGAATTCTGGAACCGTGGGTTCAGAGCCATTTTTGGTAGGGAGTAGTAGGACAGCCACTAGCTAGTGACCTGTCCCGGTGAGATCGTTAGCGACGATTGCCGAGCCCCACAACGAAAGCTGCGTGAATTGCCACATCTTCCCGATCCTCCGTGCAAATCGCCTGCTTACATACTGACCGGGATAGCCCAGTAGCTAGTGGCGCGTAATCTGCAGCCACACCGCTACTATAGGAGGTTCTGGAGAAAAATAAAGCGGGGAATTGTTCCGCGCCAGTTAACCGTCCACAACCCTCGGTGGTCACCTCAAAACGGCCATGTGAACTGATCCGGGCAGTGGTTGTTTTACCCTGCCGTAGAGCCAAGGCAAGGATAAACATGCTACCGTGAAGCGATTCGCACCGGTCGCGCCTGGCGCGAAGCTCCAGGACCGAGGCGACGGGGGCTGACTCCGAAGAATCGGCTGTGCCGACGACCGAAGCGTTTTACACTCTGGTAGCTCCCGCCGAAGCCATTCATCTGCCAGATGGACATGGCATCGCGGCCCTGGGACAGCGCCAACTGGATGGCTTTCCGGTGCGGCTCGCAGGCAATCGCAGCGCGGTTGGCAACGGCTTTTCCGGTTCGAAGTCGGTGGTCACCACCATGGCCGGTTTTGGCGGATCAGGGTCAGTCATACCGCCGTGGCCGGTTTTTCCGCAGTAGAGTCGGTGGTCACTCCCATGGCCGGCTTGGCCGTGGACGGCCATCCTGCGGTCCGTAATGCAATCCCGGCACCGCGCAGATAACTGCCCGCCGTTTCGCGGCGCACACCAGTAGCTGCCCGGCCCCGTTGCCCGCAGCCGGAACACACCCGCTTCAGGTTTCCGCGCTTGCGCCGCACCCATAAACGCCGGGCCATCCCAGAATCTTGATCCACTCGTTGTCGGTCATCCCACACCGAGCGTGCCAAATACTCCGCTACTCCGGAATCCGCTAAATCCATGAGTTTTTCAGATTCCTGCGCAGCCGGTTTCCCAAAATCCAGCGCGACGTGATCGACCACGGAGTCTTCACCTCCGTCGCCCACCTGGCTCGCAAGCTGCGTCGCTACAGCCGAGCCTATGAGAAACCAGCGCGCCCTTCCGTTGGACCTATACCAATCCTCGCCGGCGCATCCGTACTAACCAAATCGCCGGGACAGCCCACTAGTTGGCCCTACGCTGCAGCGACTGCCGGCACTGCTCGGTAAGGCGCACCCTTGGCCAGCACCGCCCAAGCGATCCGCGCCAGTTCTTCGCGACGGCACCACCGCCTTGTTGCGTGGGAGCCGAGCTTCCAGTTCATGCGCCATTAATGCCTATGAGCGAGTGCGGCAGGTTCGCAGTGTAGGCCAGCAGCTGCTTCAGCGAGAACTTCTTCTTGATCACAACCTTGCCGTGCTCGTCGAGCGCGACCAGATGAAACGTCGTCCTGCCAATCCGCCGGAAGGAAGACAGAAAATACCGAGCCAGTCCGTTCGCCTGTTCCATTCCGAGACCGCACTCGGAGCGAACCGCCATGTTTCTTCACAATCTCGCTGGTAATCCAAAGCCCCAGGCCGTTGCCGGTTTCCTTGGTGGTAAAGAACGGCTCGAACAAGTGCGGCATGTGCTCGGCACTGATTCCGCTGCCATTATCGGCGACAGTTACGCGGACGCCGGGCGCGCCGCCATGACGTCGGCTGGGCGAGACGCGTAGTTTGATACGACCACCAGCGGCCACGGCATCCAAGCTATTGCTGAGGAGATTCCAGAATATCTGGCGGATTTCACTCTCCACGCTGCAAATCTCTGCGTGCCCGGAAAACTCTTTCTCGCACACTACTGCTTTGTTGCGCAGCTTGCTTTCCAGCAAAGCGAGCACACTTTCCAAAACGTCGGCTGGCCGGAATCTGCTCACGGCCGCGCCTCCCTTGGAGAAACTCAGCGTCTGTCTGGCGATCTGAGCGGCGCGCATGATTTCCGCCCCTGCCATTCTCAGGTGCTCTCTTGCAGCTTCATCGAGAGACGGGTTGTGTTCAGCCAAGTACAGAAGGTTGATTACAGCTGCCAGCGGATTATTAATTTCATGCGCAACGGTCGCCGCCAACCGCCCTACGGTCGCCAGTTTCTCGCTGCGCATCAATGCCGCTTCGGTCTGCTTCCGTTGAGTCATGTCCCGCAGAATCACCGTGTACAGTATTTCTCCGCCGATGGTTGCCTGTGAAATGGTAGCTTCCAGCGGGAACTCCTCGCCATTGGCGCGCCGCCCGTAGAGGGTGCCGGGAGAATGCATCGATCGGCTGGTAGCGCCGGTCGAACCAAAGTGTCGCACATGGCTGTCGTGAGCTTCGCGGAACCGTTCCGGGATGAAACACTCCAGAGCTTGGCCAATGGCCTCGGCTGCAGGACAGCCGAAAATCTTCTCTGCTGCCGCATTGAACACGACGATCCGCTGGTCCTTGTCCACCGTTACAATGGCATCCATCGCCGAGCCGATAATGGCAGCAAGGCGCGCCTCACTGGTGCGGAGGTTTTCTTCCGCCTGTTTGCGCGCGGTGATGTCACGAGTGACTTTGCTATAGCCCCGAACATGCCCAGACTCATCAAGCAACGCGCTCACCGCGACTTCTGCCCAGAACTGGGAACCGTCCTTGCGCACGCGCCAACCCTCGTCCTCCGCGACACCGTGCTCGGCAGCTGCCTTCAGAAGCCGTTCGGGCTTGCCGAGTTCGACGTCCTCGGGGGCGTAGAAACAGGATATGTGGCGGCCAATGATTTCCGGCGCTGTGTAGCCCGTGATCATCTGCGCGCCGCTGTTCCAACTCACCACTCTGCCATCAGGATCGAGCAGAAAGATGGCGTGATCTTTGGCTCCATCTACCAATAGCCGAAACCGCTCCTCGCTCTCACGCAGCGCCTCTTCTGTCCGCTTGCGCGCGGTGATGTCACGAATATTGCATTGAATGACCCTCGTCCCGCCACTCAATCCGTAGACGTTACTAACGAACTCGACGGCAATAGACCGGCCGTCTTTGGTTTCAAGCGGGAGAGATTCATAGCGGATATATTCCTTGTCTTGCAACTCTACAAAAGCGAGCTTGCATTCTTTGATGTCTTTGAACGGCCCGATCTCCCAGAGGGGCGTGCCAATAAACTCGTCGTGAGAGTAGCCCAACAAATTAACCAGGAAGGGATTAACGTCTGTTATCTGTCCTGTCTTCGCGTCGAGAATCAGGATTCCATCTTTGGCGGTTTCGAAAAGCCGACGATATCTGAGTTCGGAAGCTCGTAGGGCCTCTTCCGAGTGCTCGGCTTCGGTTTCTACCTGCATGATGGCTTACCTCGTGTGGCCTTCCAATGCCCGAGCCTTCTCAATCATTCCGCTGATACCGCAGAACACAACGACACCCAAGGCCAAGGCGCATCATGTCTGCACGGGAAGATTACAATCGAGGAAATTGGAGACGTCGGAGCGAAGATCCCAGCGTGCTAGCTGCCGAGTTTGGCAAGATCACAACACTGTGGATCAACACCTATACGCCGTTTGTCTCGTCCCCCATTCAGGAAGGGTTCCATGATCAGGATGAGGCATCCGGCGTCTGAATACTGGTCAAAAGTGACCACACACAAAAAAGGTCAGAGTTCCTCGACTTCAGTCCAGGTTGCGGGGCCGAGTAGTACACGACCGACAGCTGCTACTATGGCTTGGGTGTCACGGTCGCAGACTCCCGAGCCGGTCGGTCTGAGGTGGTTTGGATGAGATGTGCGGTTGCGTCTCCTTGTTAGGTGGAATCGCGGTCCCTGTTGGATAGATCAGGATCCGTACCGCACCCCAGCCGGTATCCGTATTCGGGCCTGTCTGCTTGCCCAATCCCAGAATTTTCATCTTACTATCATCGAATCCATAGTTCTCAACCAGATAGTTGCGCACCACCATCGCCCGGGCTTCCGTCAACACCAGATCCTTCTGGGTATCGCCTTCAGCGCCAGCGGATGTCACGACTACCGCAAACCCGATCTGGTTAGTAAATATCCCCCGGCAGAGCCGGGGGCTTTAGGATGTGAGCCGCTCAAAGCGGCTGAGCGGGGTCGCTAACGCGGCCCCGACATTCTTGGCCACCTGAAGGTGGCCCCTTCAGCGCCACATGTTCAACTGATCCAGGCGCTTGTCCTCTTCCTCCTGCGTGCGGATGTACTCTCGGATCGATGTCTCGTCCCGCCCGACCGTCGACACAAAGTATCCCCGCGCCCAGAAACTCTGCCCTACAAAATTCTGTTTCCGCCCTCCGTACACTCGCGCCAGATGAATCGCACTCTTCCCTTTCATAAACCCAACCACCTGCGCCACCGCGTACTTCGGCGGGATCGATATCAACATGTGCACGTGGTCCGCCAGCAGATGCCCTTCCTCAATCCGGCTTTCCTTCTGCTCCGCCAGTTTGCGGAACACCTCTCCCAAATACTTCCGCAACTCCCCATACAACGCTTTCCGCCGGCCCTTTGGGATAAACACCACATGGTATTTGCACTCCCATTTCGAGTGGCTTAAGCTTTCATACTCGTCCATCCAGTTTCTCCTTTGCGTGTGCTTCGCGGCTCACGCCAGGAGTTTCTTGGATGGACTCCCGTATCTGTCAAACTTCGCGTGCCTCCCCGGCAGAGCCGGGGGAACTCCCATTTCATTAGCCAGGAACTCGCCGCCACTATTTAGAGATTTCTGGTTCTTCAGCTTGGCCGAATCGTGCTTATCGAAGAGCTGCTGCGCCGAGTACGTAAACTCCTTCATCGGAGTACCTTTAGGCAGCCGCCCTACCGCGTTCTTTGCCAGATCGGCGGAATCTTCGTAGCCGCGGTTCTTGAAATACCCGCGCAGGAGGAAGTTCTGCTTCAGGGCCCCCATGTTCTCCTGGAAGTCGGTGACCCCGGATTGCGCCTGGACCATTGTGTCATGCATGGCATTCGTTGTTTGCACCAGATTGCTGTAGAGCTGTTTGTCGTTGACCAGCGCTCCTACGGTTCCCCGACCGCCGTCGATCTTCGTACTGATCGAGTCCAGATTCGCCGTCGCACGAGTGGCATTCTGGATGGCGTCCTGACTACTATCCAGGATTCCGCTCGCCTTCTTGAGTAGGTCTGACATCTTGAGTGGCGACAGGCTGGCGATCAGATCTCCATCCCGCACGTCCCTTGCCCCAGTGGATCCAAACGAGATTGCGAGATACTGGTTCCCGACTAGTCCCTCGGTTTCGATGGAGGCCACGGAGTCCCGCTTGATAATCTCGTGCGTCGACTTGACGAGATCCATGACCACCGTGACCTTCTCGCCCGGTTTGTGAGGCAACAAGATTCTGCGCACCGTTCCGCTGTGCACCCCGCCTACTCGCACATCGCCGCCCGCATCCAGCCCCACCACATTGTCAAATTGCGCATTCAACTGGTACGTGGAGCTGAAAAGGTCCTGCTTGCTTCCGATGACGAAGACACCACCTACAAGAATCGCCAGTGTTGCAACGATGAAGGCTCCCAGCCGCGCCGCTCTCGACATCTGTCCTCCTACGAATGCTTTAGAAAGTCCTTTACAAACTGGACGTCACTTTTCTGAAGTTCTTCAAATGTTCCTTCGATCACCATATTTCCCTTATTCAACAGGGCCAGACGGTTCGCTATGGTCTTTGCGAGGTGCAGATCGTGAGTTACGACGATGGATGCCAAGTGATGTTCCGCCTGGAGCTTTAGAACCAAGTCCTCGACCTCCGCCGAACTAATGGGGTCGAGGCCTGCGGTGGGCTCGTCGAGCAGCAGAATGTCGGGGTCCAAAGCTAGCGCCCGGGCCAGCCCTACTCGCTTCTGCATGCCGCCCGAGATATCGGAAGGCATCTTTCCGAAGCTCCCTCCCATTCCCACTTCCGACAGTAGCTCCCCGGCCCGGACGAGTTGCTCCGATCTAGTCATTTCCTTCTTGTGGTGCTGGAGCGGAAAAGCAACGTTCTGCTCGACGGTCAACGAGTCATAAAGTGCGGCGCGCTGAAACAGAAACCCCATCTTCTTTCTGATTTCACCAAGCTGGTCGAGAGACAGGCCGGCGATGTCCTTGCCGTGGATACGAATCGATCCCGAGTCAGGTTTCTGCAGACCGATAATGAGTCTCAGCAATACACTTTTGCCCGTACCGCTGCGTCCTAGGACGGCGAGGGTCTCTCCGCGGTTCACAGTCAGGCTAATACCGTTTAGGACCTTTTGGCTTCCGAAGGACTTATGCAAATTCTCGGCCATCAAAACTGGGGCATTGCCGTCTTCTTCGGCTTCTTCTTGCCTGATTGCGATTTGGTCGGTTGTAGCCATATCTGTTTCGCTAGCTGTTGAATCGGTGTTTACGGGAAAACTGTGATTATGAATTTCACCAACACCACATCGGCCAGGATCACGAACAATGAGGACAAGACAACCGAACTGGTGGCCGCGCGTCCCACGCCTTCGGCGCCGCCTCGGGTGCGCATTCCCTGGAAGCACGCGATCAGTCCAATAATCAGGCCAAACACCGCGGTCTTAAACGTGGGCGGCAGAAAGTCATTGAAACTGGCGCCCTTGAAGCCGCTGTTGATGAACTGGCGTAACGAGAGCGGCTCAACCATGGCTTGCGCAAGCCAGCCCATGACCAAGCCGCACAGATCGGCAGCGAGGGTCAGTAGTGGCAGTACAAGGATGCAGGCTAGGATGCGGGTTACTGCCAGCAGCCTGTAGGGGTTCACCGCAGATGCTTCGATGGCGTCGATCTGCTCGGTCACTTTCATCGACGCCAACTCCGCGCCAATGCCAGCTCCCAATCTGCCACTAACTACCAGGCCAGTAATGATCGGACCGGTCTCGTGGATGACCGAGAACACAATAGCGGCCGGAAGGAGCGATTTGGCTCCAAATCGAGTCAGACTGTATCGGGCTTCCAGAGAGAGTACAACCCCGGTGGCGGCGCCGGCCAAAGCCACCAGCGGCAGGGACTTTGATCCCATCTCGTCGAACTGCCTAAGGAATTCGCGGAATTCAAATGGCGGCGTTACTGCGGCCCGCACAACTTGCCAGACGAATATGCCCAGGTCGCCGAACCACTCGAGAAACTCGCGAATCAGGTCCTGGGCGTGGCTAACCGTGGCGAACACGCTTCGTCGCTCCGGAGGGCCGGAATCTATGTCTTCGAGCGTATTACACTTGCGGTTGCTCACTGGCGTAAACCGGGATTTGGCAATCGATTTCTATTGTCCAGGTGCATGGGAGAGAGCAGGGAGTGGGGTCTGCCATAGAGGAACTCCAGTGCAATATCCCCGCTCACCGATCCCAGCAGGTTGTGGTTGCCCATCCGCAACGTATCTTTGGCGTCGTAGCGACGCGATTGCGCCGTTGCCGGCGCAGACAGGGAAACTAAGCTCGATATGACCAGCAGCAAGGGCGTAAGTCGGCGCATGTTGAAGGTGGAAATTCTCCTAGGCATCAACAACATTGCGATGATTTCGCGATCGCTCGGCTCATCGTCGACTACAAGAACCCGGTGTGATACGTTGCTCATGGCCATTACTCGGCGGCTTGTCAGAGAGAGTCTTCACGAACAAATGTGCCATTTTCTGAAGCCGCTGACTGAGCAACATTGCTCATCACCCGTGCAGAAGACTCTTCCGTGGTGCGGGTTGAGGCTGAGCCCGCGAAGAATCCTCCCTTTTAGACCAAGAAATCGGAAATCGTGCAGGTGTACAGGAAGGTGAGCGATTTCTGGCTGCCGGTATGCAACCACAGCGTCATTGCAAAACCGTTGCAGCCGGGCTGGCAAACGGGCAGACCAAAGCCCGACCCCTCTTTCAAGTACCCCCGCCAATGACTCTCGTCGGGAACTGTGAGCTTTATTGCTCAGACGGCATTCGCGCCTTCGCGTTACGGTTAGAAAGTCACCCGGTGAGAGCGGGAAACGAGGGATACTTGTGATCATCAGAAACATTTGCTTGGGTTTGGCGCTTCTCGGGATTGCTCTTCCGGCGATCCACCTATCCCGACGCTGGATGGGACGGCGAGTGCCGGCGAGTGGGGCACAAAGAATGTGTCCCCATTGCGGGAGAATTACGTCCCGTTCCAGAGCAGCTTGCCTGGAGTGTGGAATATAGCGATGCCCTTACGTGCTTCAGCGTCCTTGCATGCCCTGAGCTAGCTCAGTCAATCCGGGCGTACATCTACCCTCTCCCTGCACGTCTGCTCGTGAAATGATCCATTCTGCACAGTATTTCGAAAGAAATCGTGCAAAGCTATATTGTGGGGTCCAGCAGAAGGACGGAAGATTCGAGGGCGCATAACTCATGAAAGTTATCTCAAGGCAGTCGGGTCTTTTGTTTATGAGGTTTAAGCATAGACTTTCATCGCCGGGCGCAATGGCCAAGGGTTGGCGCCTGCTTTCTGTCCGTGCGGCGGCACTTCTTCTCGTCGTGCTGGTGTGCTGCGGCGGTTTGTCCGCATACTCCGTTCTGACCCACGAGGAAATCGTAGACCTGCTCTGGACCGATGAGATCCGCCCCCTCCTGCTCAAGCGGTATCCGGGACTGTCGGAAGACCAGATCAGGGAAGCGCATGCCTACGCCTATGGAGGCGCCGTCATCCAGGATCTCGGCTACTACCCGTTCGGTAGTAGAGAATTCAGCGACCTGGTGCATTACGTTCGCAGCGGAGACTTTGTTCGCGAGCTGCTGCTCGAAAGCCAGGACGTCGACGAGTACGCCTTCGCGCTGGGCGCACTGTCGCACTATGCGTCGGATATCGCCGGTCACCCGGCTGTCAACCAAGCCGTCGCGATCGAGTATCCGAAGTTACGAGCGAAGTTTGGCAAGTCAGTTCGCTTTGCCCAGGACAAGACAGCGCATCTGAAAACGGAGTTTGGCTTCGACACGGTACAGGTGGCAAAGAATCGTTATGCGTCCCAGCAGTACCATGATTTCATCGGATTTCAGGTATCCAAGTCCTTGCTGGAACGGGTCTTCCCTGTGGTGTACGGAGTAGAGCTGAAGGATGTGCTCACCCATGAGGATCTGGCGGTGGGTTCGTATCGTTTCGCCATCAGCCGGCTGATTCCGCAAATGACCCAGGTCGCTCTTCGAACCCATAAGAAGGAGCTGATGCGCGAGACGCCTAATTTCGCGAAACGAAAGTTCCTGTATCGTCTTTCGCGCTCCGGATATGAGAAGGAGTGGGGGAAGGACTATGTGAAGCCGGGATTGGGTACCCGGATTTTGTCAACGCTCTTGCGATACATGCCAAAGGTCGGTCCCTTCAAAGCGCTGGCGTTCAATAACCCAACTCCGCAAACCGAGGACCTGTATATCAAGAGCATTAATACTACCGTCGATCAATACCGGGCCTTTCTCGAACAAGTGCGCACTGACACCCTGGTGCTGTCCGACTGCGACTTGGATAGCGGCCAAGTGACTATGGCAGCGGAATACTCGCTCACGGACGACACCTACGCAAAGTTACTGGCTCAGTTGGCGGAGCGGAAGTTCGCTCTGACGTCGCCGGATCTGCGCGATAACATCCTGCAATTCTATTCTGACCTCTCGGCACCAATAGAAACGAAGAAGGATCAACTTCGCTGGCAGAGTGTGCTGACGTCGCTGGACCAGTTGAAGTCCGTGGTGCCGGTGCCGACTGCGGCGGGCAGCCCTGCACCGTGAGAAGGGCGGGCAGGGCATCCTGGCCGCAGCATGTACAAGCAAGTGTTCGCGCGCCAAGTGATCGACAACATAGATGCAGGAGCCGCTCCGGTAGAGCGGCGACAACCGTGCGCACCAATATTCCAAACCCGACAACTTTACGCCGACTCGCAATCGCACTCGTATTGGTAGTATGTATTGCCGCTCCCGCGCAATATCACAGTTTCCCGCTGCCTGCGGCCGAACTCATTAATGAGGTGGTGGCAAATGAACTGACGGACCGTGTGCAGCAACGGAAGTGGATATATGTGATCGACAAGCGAGAGGGGAAGCAAACCCTCACGGAAGAGCAGGTGGACACAAAGGACGGCCCTTTCTATCGTGTACTTGCAATTGACGGCACACCGCTTAACCCGGACCAGCGGCAGCAGGACAACGCGCGCATGGAGCGCTTTTTGCATGATCCGAGCCTGCAGTTCAAGTTCAAGCAAGCGCATGATGAAGACGAGCAGACGCTGGAGAAGCTGATGCACATGATGCCGGACGCTTTTCTATACGACTACGACGGCGTCGAGGGGAACTTCGTAAGGCTCACATTCCGACCCAACGCCAGCTACAATCCTCCGACTTACGAAGCTCGCGTCGTGCATAGCCTGGCTGGAACTATTCTGATCGATTCGCAGCAGAAACGCCTGGCAAAGCTCTCGGGCCAACTCATAAACCGCGTAGAGTTTGGGTATGGGATCGTGGGGCACATCGATAACGGCGGCACACTCGAGATTGGGCGTGTACAGGTTGGACCTTCACAATGGAAGACTGCCCTGATCAATGTGCAATTATCAGGACGTTTGGTGTTCTTCAAGACAATCAACAAACAGCAATACGAGACCCGGTCGAATTTCCGTGCGGTTCCCGGTGATCTAACCTGCACTATTCGTGAAGGTGCCGCGAGCGGTAGTCGGCGCCGCGATTTTGCGGCGAAGATGCGCGTTGCTGCGTGATGTTCGTTGGATCACCGGGGACGACGAGCTTGGGTGTGTGCGAAATGGGTATGGCGTGGCTTTTCGAGCAAAGCTTTCCCTCGTACGCCATTTTGCGCAACATTTGAAACTTATGTTTCGGGGCGTTGCGAGGCCGCGTTATCCGGGCGAGGCGCCCAGTGCCAGCGCCACTTGCCGGAAGGTGGGCAGGAACGGGAACGACGCGGGCAGGTGTACGACCACGCGGCGAACCGAAACCAGCACCCGGGCACCCAGTTTCAGCAACCGTTCCCGGAGGGTCCAGACCTGAGCTCGCGCACAGCTGGTGTGCGCGGCTTGCAGCCGTAGTTCCTGCATCAGGACGTAGGCGGCAGCGGTGAGCAGCACGCGGAGCTGGTTCGCCCAGAAGTCGCTGCAACTGGTGCGGTCGATCTGGAGATCGTGCAGTTCTTTTATTCGATTCTCTATTTCGCCACGCTGGCAGTACACCTTTTCATAGAGCCATTGCGGACTCTGCTTCATGTTGGTGATGACAAAGCGCGGATTATCTTTCGGCTTCTTACCCTCGGCACGCACCACCTCGGCCTTGATGATGATGCGACGTTGTTGCGGCCACGTTTGGGCCGCATAGTTGGCTTCGCCGTAAATGTGTTCGGTCTTTCCGCTCTGCCGCGAGAGCCGGCGGGCCTGCCGCATGGCTGGTTTGGCCTTGCGCTTCAACACCGCGTTTTTGGCCATCGCAATGACGTACTCAAGGTTGGGCTCTGCATCCAGGAAGTCGAGCAGATCGGGATGCGCGAAACCGCCGTCGAGGCGCACGCGGATCCGCGCACCCGGAAAGCAATAGTGGATCATATTCAGCAGGCGACGCAAAATTCCCATCGCTCCTACCACGGCGGTCACGTTGCCGGGACGCAGCACCGCCGCGCATAGGTACTGTTCGGCTTCGTCGTTGAAGCTCACAAATCCCATCACCGGCAGGTAGCACCAGCTGTCATAGTGTCCGTTGAAGAACGATAGCTGCTGGGCGCCGTGGGTGGGGTCGTCGGTTGGATCCAGGTCGATGGTGACGCGGCGGGCGCGTCCGCGCAACCGCTGGGCATGGCGCCCGATCACGCTATCGGCCAGTGCTTCACCCAAACGGTAGAGTTCCCTTGGGCGAATGGCGTTTTCAAAGCGCGACAGGGTTGGCTGCGAAGCCAGATCGCGGCCCGCCACCGGATCGCGGTCGAGCAACATCTTGTGAATGGGGTCGGCAGACAGGCGGGCCGAGTCGTTGGCATCCGGATAGCCGCAGGCAATCGAGAACACGCGCTGTGCCAACAACTCGCGCAAAGAATGATCGACCTTGCCGGCTTGCCGCTTATCGCGCAGACATTCGGCCAAACTCCGGATCAATCCGTAGCGGCGGTCAGCCGCCTTCAGCAGGATGGCTCCGCCATCGGAACTGCCTTGCCGTTGATCGAACTGCAACGCGGCGGGCTTGGCAAAACTCTCAGCGAACAACAAACACTGTGTCGTGCTATCGTCGAACACGCAGAAGCCTTTCCTGTTACCACAAACACTGTCTCAGCAACATGTTTGTAGCAGAAGAGGCTTCTCGCGTCTTCAACTTCGCGAATTATCCGGGCTAAGCCTCATAGAAGCGAGCCAGCTTCTTGCTCCATAGATAATCTCCCAAAGTGTGCAAGTTTGACCAGTCACGCCATTACCCGCGTCGTATCATCACAGACCTGTAAAGCAACTCTTAGCTTTCGGAGGGTAATGATGAATCGTAAGATCGTGACAGGGGTTATTGCGTTGTTCATGTTGGCAGGTGCGACCGGGCTGGCTTGGGCACAGGACACAACCAAAACCACCCACAAGACAACGCGGACGCTCACGGGCTGCCTTCAGAAAGGCGAGGATGCCAATGAGTACAATTTCACTGCGAACAACGGCGGAACCTGGGAAATCAACAGCGAGAGTGTCAAACTCGACGAACATGTCGGGCATACGGTCAAGATTGTCGGCGTAGTGTCAAACGCCACCGCGCACGGGATGAAGGAAGACGCGAAGAAGGAGATGAAAGAGCATGGCATGGATAAACACGCCACCGAGCACGGTCATATGACGGTCACGGATTTGACCATGGTCAGTGACACCTGCCAGAAGTAGCACAACACACCGGCTCAAACACTTTGATTTTCAGGGACGGGCAACTGGATTCTCGTCAAGCAGCTGAGTTGCTGCAAGTATTTCTGATGGCCGCGGCTAAGGGGCGTCGCCGCAGGGCGACGCTGCCAGCCGAGTCGGCGGCGCCCGCTGTTCGATCGAGTCGCTGCAGATCTTTCGCGCCGACTACGGCGCCGGCAACTGCTTCTCCGATGTTGACGCACGGCTGAACTCCCAGATTCAAGAAGCTCAGCCTGCAGGTGATTAACGACAACCGGCGGAGATCATTTTCTGCTCTTGCCCGCGATCATCATGCCGGCACCGCCTAGAATCATCACTGCACTGATGATCGGCGAGACGGTTTGACTGTGCTGAGTTTCAATTCCCATGGAGATGCCCCCGGCCGAAAAGCCTTCACGCTCTTTGTGAGGAATGGGAACCACAAGCGACAGAACGCCTAGTACCAGCACGACAAGTCCAATCCAAGATATGGGTTTCATCGTTTCGTCTTTCTTGCAGCTCTCCGCCCAGCGCACCCGTTACTACACCGCATCTTTCTAACGCGTGGTTGTCACTTCGGTCAAGCCGTAAAGAACCGGAGTTCGCACCGCGACTCTGGATCGAGGTCGGCCTTACAGTTTCGCCACCGGGCTAAAGCGGCTTCAGGTACTCGAATCCCTCCACTATTACATGATTAAATGAGGCGGATCACAGCCGCTGCCGCTCCTACTGCGGCTGCGGCTTGTCTTCCTGTTTGTTTTGTTCCTCGCGGGTTCTCTTGGCTTGCGTCACCGGCGGATTCGGCGGCGCCTCGGGCGGTGGCACCGGTTGCGCTTTGGGTTGTTGAGCAGGTTGTACACTCGGTGGCCGGTCGGGCCGCTGCTGAGTCGCTTGCTGCTGACGAGTCTTGTCGGCCTGCTGCTGAGCGGCCTGCTGTTCGCGAGTGGTCTTGTCGGCCTGCTGCTGAGTCGCTTGCTGCTGACGAGTCTTGTCGGCCTGCTGCTGAGCGGCCTGCTGTTCGCGAGTGGTCTTGTCGGCCTGCTGCTGAGTCGCTTGCTGCTGACGAGTCTTGTCGGCCTGCTGCTGAGCGGCCTGCTGTTCGCGAGTGGTCTTGTCGGCCTGCTGCTGAGTCGCTTGCTGCTGACGAGTCTTGTCGGCCTGCTGCTGAGCGGCCTGCTGTTCGCGAGTGGTCTTGTCGGCCTGCTGTTGCGCCGATGGAGGCCGGTCACTGCGAATTGGTTGAGGCTTATCGGCTGGCGCATTCGCCGCCGGCATGTTGGCTGGCGTGTTCGACGGCTGCGCGTTGGCGGGCTGCCTGGAGTTGCCAACGGCCGGCTGGCTGACTGGACGGTTTGTGTCCGACGTCGCGGGTTTACCCGCAGGTGCCTGCTTAACCAGCGGGTGCCCTGCCGCAACGTTCGCTGGACGCAAACTTTCGACTTCGTGCCGAGCGAGCGGCTGGCCAGGGTGCACCGCGAGCGCTTGCTGTTGCTTTTCAAAGGCCACAGGCGGGGGAGGCGGCGTTGCTTTTGCCACTACGGGTCGGTTGGCAATCACCGCCGGCGGCTGAGCCACACGAGTGGCAGTAGGGGCGGAAGTTCCGAGAACGCTGTTTCTGGTTGGAGCCACCGCCGCCCTCGAAGTGATGGGCGCCTCGGCAATTTGCTGCGGATTCACGGCGACGGCGGCTCTGGCCACCGGCTGTGCACTCGTAAACGTGCTCTGGGGAACGGCGGTTACACCGCCTCGCACCGTCCTGTTGGCGTATGTAATGTTCGTGTTATTGATGTTGTTCGTGACTTGGTTGTTGTACACGGTTGTGATGGTCGTGGTGCTGACGGCCGTGTTGCTGACGTTGACGCGGTTCACGTACCCACGACTGGCGTTATACCCGGGCACATAGACTTCACGTGGACCCAGCGGGAACCACCCCACATTGCCACCGTACCCGTCTCTGCCTCGCGAAGGCGGCCCGCCGAACTGTGGCCCGCCAATAAAGACCACGAGCGCGGGTGCATACACAGGCTCGATCGCTAGCGGTCCGGGCACCCATCCCCAGTTTCCGTCGAGAGATACCCAGCGGCCGTAGTGAAATGGGGCGTAGCCCCACGGCGCGTCATCGACCCAAGTCCAGCCCCAGGGGGAAATCCAGGTCCAATGCCCGTCGTGATAGGGAGCCCAACCGGAAGCAACCCTCGTGGGCATCCAGACATTGCCGTAGCGCGGATCCGCGCGCCAGGAACCGTAGTCGTCCAGGTCTTCGTAGCCGACGACGTCGCGCGAGACGTACCGCGCCGATCGTGAGTCGTCATCGTGGCGGTCGCGGCCTTGACCCCACTTGTCAAACTCATCGTTGTCGCCGGCGTTGTAAATGTCTCCGTGGAGTGAATCCGTGCCGGTGAACGTGCCACTCTGCCCGGAGTGAACCGTGTAAGTCCGGCCACCGCCGGTGGCTTCGCCTTCGCCGTTACGCACGGTGATGGTTGTGGAGTTTCCGTCTTCGCTGGCCTGAATGCGGTATCGGCCGGGACGTAAGATGGAAAACGCCTGATTGGGCGTATCCACTTCAAAGATTTCGTCGTGCCCGAGCCGTTGCACGCGAATGTCGAGTATTCCTTCCGTGAGTTGGATCTGAACGGTGCGGTCGTCCAGGTTGAGGAAGGAAAAGCCAGTGCCGCCGTCCAGGCGAATCGCCGCAGAACCAATATGCAATTCTGCGCGTGCTCCATTGATGGCCCAAAGCTTGTCGCCCGTCGTCACGGGACGGTTGGTAGCCGCTGAGACCCAATCCGATTCACCGGCCGGCTGGAAAGAGACCGAGCCCTGAATATAGCTCAGCCGGGCCACGCGGCTTGGCGGATCGTCATCATCCGCGGCGGCCGCTGGCGGGAAAGATAGCGTTAGCGCGACCGCGAGCAGCGCGGTCAGCCAACTCAGTCTCTTTCTTAGTTGCGTGTTCATGAAAGTCACTCCTCGCGAGAAGCAAGTTCTCAGAACGGTCCTTCGGGAATGCGCCGCGCCTCACGCGAGCGAATAATGTACAGAGCTCGAATGACACCCAACACCTAACTTGTCCATGCTTCAAGAAGGCAGATAGGCGGTCCGATTTGGGTAGGACACTGCTCTTTTGAGCAGCATGAGTAGATTCGCTCACCTGCTCTTGCAATGCTGAGCAGAATTGCTCAATTCATTCACGAATGCTGGTTGTGGGGCTTGTGGTTCTGGTCATTAACTTACTGAGCGGACGACGAAGCGCGGTTTGATTGATCACCTACCGGAGTGGTTGCTGCAATTGCAGCCGGTCGATCGCGACAACTGCAGTAACCCAAACGGTCGAGGCGAGGTAGCCGGCAATGACATCCGTTGGATAGTGAACGCCCAGGTAAACGCGCGAGAAGCCCACGGCGAGGACGATGAGCGCGGCAATTGCCCAGATTGCCACGCGTAGCGCGTTGGATCGCGATCTGCTTGCCACCAGCCCTGCCATGACGAAGTAGAAGCAGAACGACATCAAGGCATGTCCACTGGGGAAGCTGGGCGTCAGAGGTTCGGTTCCGAAGAAGGCCTGCGGTCGCACACGATCAAACGCGTACTTTAAGCTGACGTTGAGGACGAGAGCACCTGCCATGCAGATCAGCAGCAAAGTCGCAGCGCGACGGTGGCGCGCCAGCCAGAACCCCACCATGGCGACAACAAACAAGGCGGCCAGTACGTACGAACCGAGCAGCGAAACGCCGAACATCGTTGCGGTTAGGGTCGGTGACGCGAGGTGGTGAACCGCAGCGCGCACACTAAAGTCGACGCCGCGGGCCTCATTTTCGAAGACCTCTTCGGTAAGCCACGCGAATAGCAGAAGGGCAACCACCACTGAAGTGGCCAGCATCGCCATCATGATGGCGATGCTGCGTTGAGCTTTCGCCAGACTCTCGCTCATATTCTGCCGATTTCCAGGATGAGACGCCGTGAAAGCCAAGCCCGGCTTGCGGGGTGCAAGTCATCACTGCTGGAAGCCATAGCGATCATTACCGCTCGCGTTCTATCCAGGTGAGCTGTATTGAACATACTCCACGAGGCTGGAATCGTACAGTCGCTGGTAGCCCCCGGAAATGAAATATGGAAATCGCGGGCGCTGGAGGACGACATGCGTCGTATGTACAGATATCTAGGCTTACTTCTCCTGGGCGTGGCACTTATTGCCCCAGTGGGAATCCGGGCCAATAACAATCCTGGAGATGACCAACGTCAAGATGCCAGAGAGCGGAACGAAAATAACCAGAGGCGGTACTACGACCGCGATCACAAGGACTACCATCAGTGGGATGACCGCGAAGACGGCCGTTACCGGAACTGGCAGGCGGAAAGGCATGAGGCTTATCGTCCCTTCAACAAGATAAAGCAAGCGCAGCAGCGAGCATACTGGAACTGGCGCCACGAACATCCAGATGACAGGGACAGGCGCTAAAGCTAACCATTTCGTCCCGCGGTTAATAACCATCAGCGGCAGGCCGCGCCGGCAACAACAACCTGGTGCGGTGGTGTACGCTGGAATTCAATTGATGTACTGACAGGACCTCCCCGTCGCGCCCCATCATGAGGCTTCCCGACGAAATAATGGTGAACCCCCGATGTGTCCGATCTTCGGGAAGGGCATTTGGGGGTTCACCCTTCCCCTTAAACTTTAGTCCGCCTTCTTTCCCTTGGAGAAAATTGGGTTCTGGATAGTTCCTCCGACCCGAAAGGGAAACGACAACCTGCCATTCTTCAATGTAGCTCCGGAGAGCCGGGCCATGATATTGGTGAAGAAGCCTTGTTTGGCGAGGATCTCTGCTACTCCCCGATAGTCAAGACGGTCGGAGCCCGTGACGCTGAGACTTCCGGAGCCCTGAACATTGACCCCGTAGCCTGCGATGTCGATGTCGCTACTCGAAATCCGCTGATTCGATAAACTCAGGTCGGTGGAAATGGAGGAAAACGAAGAAGGATCTTGTTTGGCAGGGCCGAGATCGTTGAAGTGCGCCAGCTTCATCAGGTTCTCGTTGAGTTTGAGACTCGGCACCTGACCGTTCCGCACCGTCACGTGCCCGGTGCCGTGCATTCCCGCCAGCGGACGGAGTGTGTGCTCGATTTCTCCTGCAAGCCGCAGGTCTCCTTCCATCGTTCCCGTCATCTTCCCGCGGGCAGTTTGGAATGCCGCGAGAAGATGGTCCATTGCGATTCTGCTTATTCGCGCATCTGCATTAAAGCTTGGGTTCTTTCCCGACAATTTAAAGGAGAGATCCCCCGAGGCGCTTCCGCCATAGGTTTCCGCTCTGACGTTGCTGAAGACGATCTGTCTCGCCTGCAGCCGGAGCTTGCAATTTACATTGGTTGCCTCGATCGAGCCGAAGCGCAGAGCATCCGTTTTCATCTCGCCCTGAGAAACAACGGAAGAGGCCGAACGAATGAACGCGTCGAAGTCCACCTGCTCCAGTGTGGCTGCCAAGTTGTGGGCCTCAAAAACAACAGGTCCGGACCGGTCGGATGGCTCGATAAGGCTCGAAGCAAGCAATTGGCCGCCGGCAATCTCTATTCGGGGAATTACTCCAAAAGCGAAGATCGGGGCCCGTTCTTGAGAAGGTTTGGAAGGTGGATTCTCAAAGTTCCACAGTCCGTCAGGATCCGAGATCACATGGATTATCGGATCGTGTAACACTATTGACTTGATTACAATCTGCCGGTGCAGCAACGCCGCAGCATCGATCGCGACGTCCACTCTAGCTGCCTTAAGAAAATAGCCGGAAGGAAATGGCTTGGGATTTCTAGCGCCAAAGTCGTCGAGGCGGATAGACAGAGGAATCCAATTTACTCCAATATGCCCGACCTCGATCTGCTTACCAGTTTTTGCCGCCAGATAGGAAATAACCTCACGCCGGTAGCGATCGGGGTTGGCTAGAACGGATAGAAACAAAGCCACTGCGAGAATCGCAGCGGCGACCATTACGATCGCGATGACAATCGTCTTCCGGCGGATGGCCATAATCATCAGCACGCTACAACCGCGATATCGCAGCAACCACGCTGGGTTGGAGTCGTCAACGCAACTCAACGGGCATAATTGCCGTTCGTAGCTCGTATTTTATAGGAAACAGCAAGCCCAGCGGATGAAATGGTGCCGTTCATGGCCCCATCACCTGTTCCGACCGGCCAAGACTCGCGTGCGACCAGATGTTGCTTAGCATGACCTAAGTTCCGGGACCGAGTGTCGCCCGGTTGTCGCAATCGCAATTCTTCCACATGTGAGCTTTGTTGCTCAGACGCGAAAGCCTACACATGTCACTATTTAGTTGGTGAGGCTGAAAACTGCGACGCCACCGCTGGTCTTAGCTCTCATTCTTAGACTGCTTTGGGTCGGTCCAAGTCAAGAACGACAACGTCCAAGCCGAGACAATTCACAGGTCGACCAAAAGATCTCGAACAAGGAAATCGAGGCTACAACTCAGGACGACTGACGAGGATAGCCCGCGAAGCAAGGAAGGTAAAGATCATGCCTCTAATTCAATTAGTTGAAGTTCTGATCGTGGTGGGTGTGCTGCTGTGGCTGGTGAACCGCTTCATTCCAATGCAGGGAACCATCAAGTCAATTCTAAATGGCGTGGTGGTCATCGCTGTCGTGTTGTGGCTACTTAAAGTCTTTGGGCTGTTTCAATCCTTTTCAAGGATCCACATTGGGACATGAGGGATGACGGAAGACCCGTCCGGAAGGCGGAATGCAACGCAACATCGACATAACACAACTAGGCAGGCGTCTGCCTCCAGGAGATTCTTTGAAGAAAACGCTTCTGTTAGCGATCGTAATCACCCTGAGTATGAGCGCGTTTGCTCAAACTAACTCTCAAACAACGATAGCTGTCGAACCCATAAGTCCGACGCCCATATTCCGGGTGACCGTGGTAAGCCGTAACGTGCAAGCAGTGAATTACCTGCACCACGGCGGAACTACGACGCTGGGGTTCAAGGGCACGGACCTGATGCCCGGAGCCCACGCCCAAGCCAGAGTGAACACCAAAAAGGGGTATATCGCGATTGAAGTCGAATTCCACGGACTGGAGAGCCCCAAGACTTTCGGTAATGAGTATCTGACCTACGTCATGTGGGCGGTTACGCCCGAAGGCCGGTCAGTGAACCTGGGCGAAGTAGTGGTGGGCGGCGGGAGCAGCAAACTGGATGTCACCACGGACCTTCAGGCCTTTGCGTTGATCGTCACCGCGGAACCCTATTATGCCGTGCGGCGTCCCAGCAACGTGGTGGTGCTCGAAAACGTGGTTCGTGAAGACACGGTGGGAACCACCCAAGCGGTGAATGCCAAATATGAGCTTCTCGAACGGGGCGGCTACATCCCCACGGGTTACACATTCGACCCGGTAGTTCTGAATGCCAAGTTGCCGTTGGAATTCTTTGAGGCGCGCAATGCGCTGCGCATCGCTCAATCGGAGGGAGCCGAGAAGTACGCCAGCGACACCTTTCAGCATGCGGTCAGCCTGATGAACCAGGCAGATCAGTATGCCACCGACAAGCACAGCGACAAGAAATCGTTCAGCTCAGTGTCGCGCGAAGCTGTACAGACGGCCGAAGACGCCCGCGAGATTTCGGTCAAGCGCATGGAAGCCGAGCGCACCGACGCCGACGCCATGGCGGCTGCCGACCGCGAAGCGAAAGCCAAGGCTCAGACCATGAGCGCCGAAGCTGACACCGCCGATGCCATCCGCGCACGTGACAAGGCCGAGCGCCAGAAGCTCCAAGCCCAAGCTCAGACCATGAACGCGGAAGGTGACACCGCCGATGCTATGCGGGCACGTGACGAGGCCGAACGTCAGAAGCTCCAAGCCCAGGCTGATACCCTCCAGCAGCAACAGGCCGCTCAGGCCGAAGCCGAAAGGAATCGCGCCATTGCCGCAACTGCTGCCGCCTCAGCGGATGAGCAGCTCCAGCAAGCCCAGCTTGAGAAGAAAGAGCTCCGCGCCCAATTGCTGCAACAATTCAACACCATACTCGAGACTCGCGACACCGCTCGCGGGCTGGTCGTAAACATGTCTGACGTTCTTTTCGATACGGGCAAGCAGGCACTGCGCCCGGTCGCGCGTGAAAAGCTGGCCAAGATCAGCGGCATCATGCTGGCCTATCCAGCGCTCACGCTGGGAATCGAAGGCAACACCGATAGCGTTGGCGGCGACGCGTACAACCAGGGTCTCTCGGAGAGGCGTGCGGAATCGGTCAGAGGCTATCTGGCGAAGCAAGGGATTCCTGGAGCCTCGATGACAGCAGTGGGTTTCGGCAAAACCCAACCTATTGCGTCAAACAACACCGCCGAAGGCCGTCAGCAGAATCGACGAGTCGAGTTGGTAGTTTCTGGCGAAGTGATCGGAACCACGATCGGTGAGCTGCGAATGCTACCCACCACACTCCCCCAGCCTCAGTAACTGAAGCGCTACCACGTTTCAGTGATCCGCACATAGAGCCGGCCGCTAGCGGCCGGTTCTATGTTTATTCACGCCTTCGTGCTAGCTCTCGATCGCTCCTGAGGGCTGCAGCCGCACTGAGGCCAGAATCGCGTAGCTTTCCAGAAGAAATGTGCAAAGGCAAAGCCTAAACTGATAGAAGCTAAGAGGAATCCTCGGCTCTCAGGTCTGGCATACAAAAGAGCCGGGTCGGTTAACCCGGCTCTTTTGCTCTTCTAGCTTCGGACCCCGCATCTTGGTTCTGATGCTGGGTTCAAATTCGACTCGCTGTACAGTTGCAGGCGGGACAGGCAGAGCGCTCTCGCGTTCGGCCGCTAATTTACGTAGCGAGTGCCAAGCTCTCCAGTTCCTTGTGCAGCAACTCAATCGAACAGCGGGTGCCGCTTACTCGGCTGGCAGCGTCTCGGGCGGCCTGCGGCGACACCCCATAGCCGCGGCCCATCAGGAATACTTGCAGCAACTCAGCTGCTTGACGAGAATCCATCCCTCCTTGCCGCAACTCGTACCGCAAGGCCGCCATCTCCCGAAGATTGAACCTTTCTGCCATCATATTCGTTCCTGCCGCTTGCACAGCGCCTCGATCCGCCTCGCGACGGACACTCTGCTGTTGCTAGCAGCCCCCATCAGCGCCTGCGGCGGAGTTCCACCCAAGTCTCTGAAGAGCACAGCCATCCAGCTCGCTTGCCCAGCGCATGGTTCAAGAGCTCTTAACCACAGGACCGCAAGTCTTCAAATACGCGGGTGGAGAGGTTTGGCGAATTATCGTCTACCTCCGCCCCTTGTACTCCTAGCGGGATTAGCAAGAACAAAGGCCGCCCTCGTTTCGTAATACCGCTACTATCGCGGGCGGGGTGCACTATGTTGATTGCCCATCGTGAGGCCTCTCCGTTCGGCGACTCCAGCTCAGAGTTTGCATTATCGCAATGTTTGCGTCTGGTCAGAATTGCACACCTTGCGGCGAGCAGGCTCTTGTACATGCAGGCCCGGCTACATGGTCCTGCTGTCTTGCCTGCTGTTACACTACGCGCCGGCGTCGACGGTCAGCAGACGGTCAGTTCCCGGATGGCTTTCTTGATGTGTCCCTCGATGAAGAACTCCAAATCCTTCTTGCACGACGGGCATGTCGTCGGATTTGCTTCACCGTCCAGACCTGCAGCCGACTGTTCGAAAGAGCGAAGGCACTTGGGACACGTTATTATGACGTTGCCTGTCGCCTGTATCGGCACGCAAATAGGCGCCACAGCCGTCGCCGCCTTCTGATGCCGAAGGGGCGAAGCGGCTAGTAAGTCTGTAATCCTCGTGAACAACTCATCAGGCGTGAATCCACCCTTTGGGAAAACAGCATCTGCAAGCACAGCCTGAGTATCGCTGACAAGGTACTCGCCGCTGATTGCAATAACGGGGAGCTGAGGGAACCTGGAACGGACGATTCCAAGGAACTCGAAGCCGGACATTTTGGGCATCCGCAGGTCCGAAATGATGACGTCAGGGAGAGACTGGTCGAGACACTGCAGTGCCGCTAGTCCATTCTCCGCTGTCAGCACCTCATACCCTTGCGAACCGAGGACCGCAGCACCAGTCTGACGGATTGTCGGCTCATCGTCTACGATCAGCACGCGGTAAGCGAATCCAGCCACGCAAGAACTCCTATTTCTTTTTGTCTAACACTTACACGAGGATTGGCGCGTTGATTATTAGGGCTAAATTGGCGCACATCCCGTCGATTGCTGATATGAATTCCCCATAGCACCAGTTACTCGGCCTTCGACTCTCACTAATCTTCCTCCGGAGCGATGTACGGCCAAAGAAGCATGGGTTCAATGGCCGGATATAGACTCAGATCGCACAGCTCGACAGCTGCCGTTACACTACGCGCCGGCGTCCGGTCACCAAGTTGAAGATGAGCACCACCAGCGCCACAACCAGCAGCAGGTGGATCAGTCCGCCGCCTACGTGCAGACTGAACCCAAGTAACCACAGAATCGCAAGAACAACCAAAATCGTCCAAAGCATACTTGCCTTCTCTCTGCGCCTCGTGAGCACCCGAGACCTAACATCCTTCTCGGGTGCTCCCGCGCGTTCAAAACCAACTATTCTTTGCCTGTGCAACGGCCTGCGCCTTGGCGCCCCTGACTGCGTCCAGGAACGATTGGGCTGCGGCTGGCGCCGCTACTTTACCCAACAGGACGGACCGTGTGGTGACATTACGCCCGTAGATGGCCTGCATCGAATCGTCGTCCCGGCGAATCGAAGCGCCGTTCAACGTGAGCCCGGCAAAAGCGCCCTTCGCTCGTGAGTAGGTCAGGATCTCGGTTTCCAGCTTCCAATTGGTTTCGGCGGAAGCATGGCGTCCTACCGGTCCTGCTGCCGCAGAAGCATCCGCTCCCAGTTGGAACTTGCTGGCCAGCAACTGCTGCATGCCTTTTTCGTTCTGGATGATCATGACCAGATCCACGCCCTCGATACCGATCTGCAATCCCCAGCTACCGCCCGTGATCGCAAAAAACGCTGGTGCACTCCAGCCGTCGGCGGTTCGGCAGGTAGCCACGCCTCTGCCATTCTGCGCACCGAATACGAAGCCACCCTTGATCATGTGTGGTACCACAGCCACGCACTTTGCGTGCTCCAGTACCTCTTCCGGGATGCCGTTATCCGGCGCGGCCATGATCTCGTGCAGCACTTTGCCTGCGTTATCCAGTCGGTCGGTCGATGTTTCGCGGTTCGACTCCGCCCAGCCCAGGCTGGCAAAACTCAGCAACGCAACGAGCAACATAAGTTTCTTCAAGGTTCCACCTCTTTCTTCTACCTTGCGCCGCGTTTCTCTCGATCACATTGGAAGACGCGAGGCACCTTTTACGTTAGCGGGGTTGGGATGAAGCCGTCTGAGCAATAAAGCTCATGGTGCCGGTGAGCAATTGTGAGCAGACCTGAGCAACTCTCTTTACTTAAGGTTGTACGGAGTATGAAAGGAGCACCGAGCAATGAAACGCGTTGGCGTTATCAGCACAGCAATTCTGTTCTCGCTTCTCGGAACCACTGTTTTTATTTACGCACAGCACGAGGAGCAGGGTCAC
This sequence comes from uncultured Acidobacteriota bacterium, assembly GCA_963837635.1. Taxonomy (GTDB): domain Bacteria; phylum Acidobacteriota; class Terriglobia; order Terriglobales; family Acidobacteriaceae; genus CAWINY01. The sequence goes on along the minus strand of CAWINY010000006.1, from coordinate 330,333 downwards.
GAGCAGGGGAGATCGCAACAGGGGCAGCAACATCAACAAGGGCAACAACATCAACAAGGGCAACCCGCACAACAAGCGCAACACGCACAACAACAGCATCAGCAGCCGGCGCAGCATCAGCAGGCCGCGCAACAGCATCAGCAGGCTAACAAACCCGCACAACATCACGGACCACCGCAACAGAGCTACGGCAGCGCGTATCACGGCGGCGTCCAGTCGAACGGTCCTACTCATGCAGGCGTCCACCATAGCGGCGTCCCGCAACATCAAGGGCAGGTGCGCGCCGGTTTCGGCCAGTCTCGCGCCAATTCGTGGGACAACGATCACCGCACCTGGGCCCAGCGCGGCGGCTATAACGGCTACCGGGTTCCTGACGATCGCTTCAGGAGTTACTTTGGGCGGGACCACTTCTTCCGCATCAACGCCCTTCCGCTGCTCTTCGTGGGCGGGTATCCGCGCTTCCAGTACGATGGCTATTGGGTTACATCCGTTGATCCGTGGCCGGAATCGTGGCCAGTGAATTGGTACGCAACCGACGACGTATATCTTGACTATAGCGATGGGTATTATCTGTATGACCGCATGCGCCCGGGCCCAGGGATCGCTGTCACGCTTGTCTTCTAGTGAAATAGAAGCAAAGCAGGGTGAGAACTGGTTCCGAACAGGGCTCACGGTGAGCGCAACCAAGGCGAGTTTAACCTGCGCCAAGTGGGATATAATCGTCCCACTCGGCCAGGCCCCGTAAGCAGTTCCCGAGTTGGAGGCTCTTATGGCCACGAAACGGCTCGCCACCCTCGATCCCACTAAGGCCCTGGCAAAAAAGAGATCTTCGGGTAACGGGCGCGCATCTTTGCCCTCGACAGCAGCTCATGCGGTGTTACCCAGCTCGGCAAAGTCTGGTGGGGCACATTCTGGTGCGTCAGATCCTCATGACACTGCCGCATTCGATCCCCGCCTCTTCCTAACAAAACTCACGGCTGGAAAAACCAGTCGGGAGTACCGAGCTGATGAATTCGTCTTTTCGCAAGGGGACGCGGCGGATGCGGTGTTCTACATCCAGAGCGGCAAGGTGAAGCTCACGGTTGTATCCAAGCGTGGCAAAGAAGCCGTCGTTGCCATGCTGCCGGAAGCCAGCTTCTTTGGCGAGGGCTGTCTGGCGGGCCAACCGCTTCGCATGTCCACCGCCACGGCAGTGCAACGGTGCACGATCATGCGGGTGACAAAGGAGGCAATGGTCGCGTCTGCTCCATAAGGAACCGGAATTTGCCGAGCGCTTTCTTGCCTACCTGCTTTCCCGGAACATTCGCATGGAAGCGGACCTGGTGGATCAGCTCTTCAACTCCAGCGAAAAACGCCTCGCGCGGCTCCTCCTTCTGCTCGCCAACTTTGGCCAGGAATCCAAGCCAATCCCGGTCGTCGCGAAAATGAGCCAGGAAACCCTCGCCGAAATGATCGGAACCACGCGTTCGCGCGTCAGCTTTTTCATGAATCGGTTCAGGGAGATGGGCTTCATTGAATACAACGGCGGTGGCATGCACGTTCACAGCTCGCTCGTCAGCGTCGTGCTTCATGATTAGGAGCCGCTGTTGACGCCGCTCTCGTCCCCGAGGTGAAGGCCAGGGATCGAAGAACGAAGAGCTGTTCCCGGCCCAGGGGCCTACCCATTCCAGAGATCTCTTCCCCTTGCGTTCATACCTCCGTTTTTATCGGCGGGACTTCGACATGCTGCGTCATGGGCCAGTGCAGGAACCGCAAGATGGGTTCGACAAACACCTCGTAAAACAGCGTCCTCAGTGGGTGCTCCATTGCAGTTCGGCTAGACGATGTGAGTAGCCGGCTCCTTTCTTGGCGGTTCTGTCGGGCCCGCCATAGACTGCGAACCTGCGTTGAGATAGTCATCCATGCGCGACCAAGCCTCTTCGTCCCGGCGGCGATCGTTGCTCGTTCGCGTGACCCTGCACCATCGCCCAGTTCGGCATGATCAAAAGAAAGTTTCATGAGGCCCATCCGCCGCCCACATTCGTGCAAGAATCTGAGAACTCCCCTGGCATCTCGCTTCCGAGGCTCAACCAAGAGGAGGGCAGCGGGCTCCAATCTTCGACTGAAAGCAGTCGGAGCGTAGGGCGTTGTAGGCACCGAAATTTTGTGAGCAGACATCGTACACCTCCCAACATAGCCATCATCGTTCATGCCGCCCTGCGGCCTCCGCTCAGCACGTTGATCATCAGGAGGGCTAATGAATGCCGTGAGCAACAGGACGTGGAATCGTCCAAAGCATATTCAACTCTTTCGTCCACCTGGCGCTGCGTCTGTTGTTTCAGTCGCCTTTGTAGCGCTTGAGGTGCTTCTTACGTTAGAGGATTGGGGCGGCTAGGTCTGAGCAATACCGCTCACGGCGACTTGCCAGGGCGATGACGACCGCTTGGCACAGGTTCCGAAGGCTGGTCAAGATTCACCACCACCGCAATCCTCCGCGAGAGCGGCGCCGCGGTCGCGCCGGGGACCGACAGGAGAGCGGAGCCTCGCTACCGGTGATCGCCAAAGCGTTGTGCGCGACGACTGTCTGCCGACCGAGTCGGTTCCAGCATCGACAAGTTGCCGACCGGATCCGCACCCGTGATCTGGTAGTTGTTATACTCAATCGTCAGTTCGGCGTGTCCGCCAAGCCGAATCGAGGAGACGCTGTGGTTTCGGGCAGGTAGCCAAAAATCACTCACTTTCGTGTACACCTGTTCGATTTCCGTATTCTTGGTCCAGAAAGAAGGATTCTTGGCGGGCTCTGCCTTTAAGCGCACCACAGCAAAGTCAGTTGCATCCACCCACAATCGGCCCCGGTAAAGAAACTTATCCTTCCTTCTGGGCTCCGCGATAAGCACGTACATCGAACCAGAGGGCGTGCTTTCGTATCCGACCAATGAGAAATCATAGTTTTCGCCGTTCAGCGCGGTGCGCCTCTGTGTCTCCGGGTCAAGCGCCTCCTTTTCACTCTGCAAGAGCTTCTTGAGTACCTTGTCGATGACCAGCTTGGATCCCGTTGCAGACTGAATGAGGAACTCTTTTGTCCCAGACTCGTACTTCACCTCCACGGCCATCTCCGCGCTGCGGGGGCCGTAAAAGCCATCATATTTCGCTCGATAGATCCGGGTCCCATGGTAGGCCTGCAAAGCCTGGGCACGTTCAGAGTTCATCCAAACCAGGTTCTGTACGACTTCCTCCGTGCTGAGCGGAGCGAGGGAAGGACGCGGTACTGCATCCGACTCTTGCGCGCCGACGGGTTGCCCTAATCCCACACAGAGTAGCAACACGAGCATCTGCAGGGCATAACACAGGTACGAAGCACTGATCCGCGATGAGACTCGAACACGCCAGCTCGTGCTAGCAGGACACCAATGCGGCGATCGTCCCAACCCAAACGGCAGGTGACATATAACTAGCGACCCGGGCACGTCACACCTCGCACAGCCAGTATCCTGCAGTGACCAACGGAAATCTGATCAAAATTGACCGTGCTGGTTAGTGCCCGCTAGCTGTGATCGTACACAAACTAAAGAGATTATGTGACCGCCGTCAGGGTGTTCACTTTTGCTCAGTATCGCCTCGAACTGACGAGGTATTCTTACGGTGGTGGACCAATAATTGAACGGATAAGAGTCGGTTCTGCGATTGCCCTTAGGGGCTAGTGCTCGCCATTCTTGGCCTGCTCTGCGGCACGGCTGAAACCGTGCTCTTTCACAGATGGCCGACCTTATGCGGTGAACTTACGGTAGGCACGCTAGCTAGACCCCAGAGAATTGTCATGACGAACCCTCGAATCTTATTGGTGGACGACAACGACGCGGTGCGCACCAGCCTCACGCAAGTGCTGGAACTGAACGACTTTGAGGTCGTCGCTGCCGCGAGCGTAAAGGAAGCCCTGGGTTGCATCTCCGCCCAAACCTTTGACGTTTTGCTCTGCGACCTGCACATGCCGGGCCGCGGGGACGGATTCACCGTGGTCAGTGCCATGCGCCACTCTTATCCGCAGGCAGTGACGCTGGTGTTCAGCGGCTACCCAGAGTTAAAACAAGCGATGTCTGCCATTCTCCTGCAGGCGGACGAAGTACTGGTGAAGCCGCTCGATCCCCCCAAACTCGTAGAACTGATTCGCGAGAAGCTGCTGCATCGCACTATAGACGTCCAGCGCGCCACCGAGAGCGTCGCCACGATCCTGGAGCACGACTGCAGCACCACGATCGAGGACTGGTTGGCGCGGGTGGATTGCCACCAAAATCTGGCCTGCATCCCGCTTACTTACGAGCAGCGTACCGGCCACTTGCCTCACCTGTTCGGGGAACTCGTTGTACGGCTGCGCCAGCCACAAGACCTGGACGGGAAACACTTGATCTCCCAAGCAGCCGCAGAACACGGCAAATTGCGCTACAGGCAGGGCTACACCGCTGACATGATGGTGGAGGAGTCACGAATGCTACAGGTCAGCATCTTCCAGACGCTGCAGAATAATCTGCAGCGAGTGGATTTCAGCCTGCTGTTGGTCGACGTCATGACCATCGCGGACGAGGTGGACTGGCAACTGGCACAAGCGATCCGCAGCTACACGGAACAGGTGGCGGAGGACGCGGCAGCCTGACCGACTACGCTTGAGGTACTGATCGGCTTGCCTGGTGAGGTCCAAGTCATCAGCACTGCTTGAGCTGAGGGACCGTGGCGGCATATCAGGGGACACATTTAGATGCTTGAACTATGTAAGTCCGCATTCGATGCAGCGATCTTTTTGGCGAGTGCCGGGCCCGGGCGCAGAATCGTCAAACTGCAAGGAAAGCAGACCTTATTCTTGCAGGGAGAACCCGCGGACTCCGTCTTCTATCTTCAGAGTGGCCGCGCGAGGCTGACTGTCGTTTCCAGAAATGGCAAGGAAGCCACAATCACTCTCCTGTCCGCCGGGGAGTTTATGGGAGAAGAGTCGCTCGCGAGCGTAGGCGCACTGCGTACGGCCACTGCCACTTCCGTTACCGACTGTACAGCCCTCAAGATAGAGAAGGATGAGATGATCCGTGTGATGCGCGAAGAGCCCGCCCTCTCCGAAATATTCCTCAGATTTGTTCTTGCTCGCGGTGTGCGCATCGAGTCCGATCTTGTCGACCAGCTCTTCGACTCCAGCGAAAGACGTTTGGCGAGAATACTCTTGTTGAAGGCGGACTTTGGCGATCTAGATGAATCGGAAAGGTTGATTCCAGAGATCACGGAGGAAAGTCTGGCGCAGATGATTGGCACCCCCCGGTCCACCGTCAGCTTCTTCATGAAACGATTCTGCGAGCTCGGCCTTATTGATTACAACGGCGGCATTCGGGTGCATAAGGCGCTGCTCAACGTGATTCTGCACGATCAATTACCCGGTGACAACGCCGCAAAGCCCGCAATTATGGACATTCCGGTGAGATGTTGAGAGTCGAAACTTCATAGGGAACTTGGTTCTTTTGTCCTCCGAAAAGGAGTGATTGGTTACGATGGAATACGCGAAATTCAAGTCGTTGCTCCGCCGAGTGGTTGCGATTCCCTTGGTGATCATGGCAGCCCTTGCCGGATTGCTTTTATGGGAAACCTTCGACTTGAACAAATCGTTGCAGTGGGTTGACCATACCGATCAGGTTCTCGACCAATCCAGGCATCTGCTTAAGTTGCTGGTGGATATAGAAACCAGCATGCGCGGATACCTCGTAACTGGCAACGAGACCCTCCTTCAGCCCTATCTGCAGGGCACGAAGGGATTCGATTCCGAATACCGGGCCTTGTATCAGTTGGTGGATGACAGTCTTTCGCAGAAGCAGCGACTGGATGACGCTCGTGCTGACTATATGGACTGGGTGGGATACACCGATAAAGTTATCTCCCTGCGCAGAGCGGGAAAAGCCGACGGCGCCATCTACGAGAGCCTGCAAGGACAACGCGGAATGGATGCCCTTCGAGAGCAGCTCTCGGACTTTCAAGGTGTGGAAGAAGGACTACGTGTCCAGCGCATTCGAACCGCGCACCTGCGATGGGCCTGGATGGTCACAAGCTGCGTTGGCCTTGGTCTGGGATTTGTGGTTTTCATCACACTGTTCACTCGATACCACGTCGAACGATTGGGCACCAAGCTGTTGCAGAGCGAAGAGCGATGGACGGCTACTCTGGGCAGCATTGGCGACGCCGTTATCGCAACTGACAGCGAAGCTCGAGTCACATTCCTCAACTCGGTCGCCGCCGCTCTAACCGGGTGGCCATCGGAGGAGGCTCACAATCAGCCCCTCCAGGACGTGTTCAAGATCATCAACGAGCAGACCGGGATGGGCGCGGACGATGAAGTGCGCCGGGTGCTCGAAGACGGACAGATTTTAGCCGTGACCAATCACGTGGCACTGATATCAAGGGATGGCCGCGAGATTTCTGTCGAGCACAGCGCCGCGCCAATTCTCGCTGGCGAAGGAAAAGTCATTGGCGTGGTGCTGGTTTTCCGCGACGTTACGCAGCGGCGTCAGGAGCGGGAGGCGACTGCGGAGCAGGCCGCTCTACTCGAACTCACTCAGGACTCCGTCTTTGTGATCGACATGGATGGCACGATCCGCTTTTGGAGCCGCGGGGCGGAGGCGATGTTGGGATACTCCAAAAGCCAGGCCGCCGGCAAAATCTCGCACGACCTGCTCCGCAGCGAGTTTCCCCAGTCGCTGGCCGAGATTAGAGCGGAACTTATGCGCGTAGGACACTGGGAGGGAGATCTCGTCACGACGGCTCAGGACGGCAGGCGTATTGTGGTGGCTAGCCGCTGGGCATTGCAGTGGGGCAAGCGCGACCAACCACCTCGCGTGTTGGTGATCAATAGCGACATCACGGAACGCAAGCGGGGGGAAGAGTCGCTTGTCTTGCAAAGAGAACAACTGCGCGCGCTGGCGGAACGCCTGCAGTGGGTGCGCGAAGAGGATCGCAAGAGGGTCGCTCGCGACCTGCACGATCAGATCGGGCAGATTCTGACTGCGATCAAAATGGATATGACATGGATGACTCGTCACCTGCCAGTGTCGGAAGTCGAGGTGCTCGCTCGACTGACGGAATCGATTCAGCTGATCAATGATGGCGTAAAGTCCGTGCGCACTATATGCAGTGGGTTGAGGCCGGGAGTATTGGATGACCTTGGCCTGGCGGCAGCCATTGAATGGCAGGCCAGCGATTTTGCTTCGCGCAATGGTGTTCGCTGCCAGGTCTCTGTCCCGCCTGTCGATTTGCACCTGGATGGCGACCGGGCCACCGCCACTTTTCGAATTTTCCAGGAGTGTCTGACCAACGTGATCCGGCACGCGCAGGCAAAGGCGGTGCGCGTTTCCTTATGCCAGGAAGATGAGACAATCGTCCTAGTTGTAGAGGACGACGGAATAGGCTTCTGTGAATCCGACTTGTCAGGCTCTCTTGGATCACTGGGTCTCCTGGGGATGAAAGAGCGAGCGCAGTTCTGCGGCGGTGACGTACATATTTCCAGTTCACCCGGCAATGGCACGACGGTCACGGTTCGCGTTCCGGTGGACACTCCACGCGCCGAGAGGGAGCAAACGTGCACATACTGATAGCGGACGACCATGCCGTCGTACGCCGTGGCCTGAGAGAGATCCTGGCCGATGCTCTTCCCGGCTCGGAATTCTCCGAAGTCGGCAACGGGGATGACGTCCTTAGCCACCTCGGCAAATCCCAAATTGCCATGCTGGTGCTGGATATCAATATGCCCGGGCGCAGTGGGATGGACGTACTGCGGGATGTAAAGCACACGTACCCACGGTTGCCGGTGGTCATTCTGAGTTGCCAGCCGGAGGACCAGTATGCAGTACGTTGTTTGCGGGCTGGCGCAGCCGCCTATATCAACAAAGAGAGCGCCCCCGAAGAGCTCGCCCTCGCGGCGAAGAAGATACTGGGAGGCGGCCGCTACGTCAGCGCAAGCCTCGCAGAGAAACTGGTTGCCAATTTGGATGAGTCCGTCGACAAGCCCTTGCATGAACTGCTCTCGGACCGGGAACACGAAGTCATGAGAATGATTGCCTCCGGCGTCCCCTTGACGGAAATTGGCGACCGGCTACATGTCAGCGTAAAAACCATCAGCAGCTATCGAGCTCGCATCATGGAAAAAATGCAAATGAAAAGCAACGCCGAACTTACCCGCTACGCCATGACGCACAACATGATCGATTAGATGGAACGTCGATGTAGGAATATCCCTACAGAGCTAGCTTACGAAACCCTGCAAGAATCACGGTTTTCGCTGGTGTCAGTTCCTTTTCACCTCCGGTATTGTGGATTCAGGCCGAATTTCCCGTTCGGCAAGCGGACACGAAGATGCATATCCTAATAGCAGATGATCACGCGAACGTGCGCCGCGGCCTGAGAGAGATTCTGACCGATGCCTTTGCTGGCGCACGCTTTTCCGAAGCCGCCAACGGGGATGAAGTGCTGTCCCAACTGGCCAGATCTCAATTTGGCGTACTGTTGCTCGACATCAATATGCCTGGACGCAGCGGGCTGGAAGTGCTGCAGAACGTAAAACAGAAATACCCGCAGCTTCCTGTGGTCATGGTGAGTGTCCAGCCTGAGAACCAGTATGCGTCGCGCTGCCTGCGGGCCGGTGCGGCCGCCTATGTCAACAAGGACAGCGCTTCAGAAGAACTGGCGCCGACGATTAGGAAGATACTGGGCCTCGACGCAATCGCGCTGACCGCCGATAGAGACTGATCGCCAACCTCGACGAATCCTTCACATCCCCTTGCATGAGTCACTCTCGGACCGAGAGAGCACGAAGAATAAGGGATAATTGTCTTCGGTGTTCTTCATGCGGAGTTTGTCGACCGCCCTATGTCTTAGTAAAAGCGACAAGTAGATGTCGCGCTTCCATCATGAAAAGCCGCAAGTGAAGAGCAACGTCGAATGTGGCCGCTATGCCATAACGCATAACCCGATCGATGCGATCGTGTCTTCGTCCGTAGGGAAAACCCTACAAAAATCACGTGGTAATGCCTACAGCAATAACAGATTTCGCCGATTTGCATTCCCGTTCTCGTTCCGTATCTTGGTTCTGTGGAGATCGCAAAGGTTGACGGTAATTCATACCCGAGCGCGCACTCCGTAACATTGAAAGGTATCAATGATGGCTACTAGCTTCACCAGTATGACGAGCACCGCACTCAGGGTTCCACTGGGTGTCTCCTTTCCCCTGCCTCCGGCTGCTCATCACAGGTTAATGGTCGTGTCAAAGGAGATTGGCGCTTTGCCGGGGCATGGTCCCGCATTCGACGCTCAGATTCTGCCGACCAAGCTCTTGGCTGGAAAACCGCGCCGCGAATACCTGACCGGCGAATCCATCTTTTCGCAAGGCGATACGGCCAATGCAGTGTTCTACATTCAGAGTGGCAAGGTGAAGCTTACCGTCGCATCGATGAGCGGCAAGGAGGCCGTAATCGCCTACCTTCCGGAGACTAGTTTTTTCGGTGAAGGTTCCCTGGCTGGCCAGCCGCTTCGCATTTCATCGGCAAGTGCACTTCAATCCAGCACCATCGTTCGCGTCGAAAAGACGGTCATGTTGGACCTGCTCCGCCGTGAGCCGGAGTTTGCCGAGCAATTCCTCGCGCACACGCTCTCCCGCAACATCCGCATGGAAGCTGATTTGGTCGATCATTTGTTTAATTCCAGCGAAAAGCGCCTCGCCCGGTTGCTAATGCTAATGGCCAACTATGGCCAGAATTCGAAGCCCATTCCGGTGATCGCCAAGATCAGTCAGGAGACCCTGGCGGAAATGATAGGCACCACCCGATCTCGTGTCAGCTTCTTCCTGAATCGGTTTCGCGATCTCGGTTACATCGACTACAACAGTGCCGGAATGGTTATAAATGGCTCGCTGGTCAGCGTTGTGCTGGAAGCTGAAGGGGCATCGTAGCCAGGATTGTTGTGCGTTCACTCAAGCCAAAGTAGTAGCAGGAGGATTAAGTATGTTCAAGAGAATAGTATTATTGTCATTCGGTCTGGTTCTTGCTATCGGTCTGGCGTCGCCGCCTAGAGCAGAAGCACAGATAAACATTGGCGTCCGAATCGGAGAGCCAGTAGTCCATCACACCGTCATGTATCCCAGTGGCTACCACGAAGGGTATTACTACGACCATGGTTATCGCTATCAAAGGGACTATCGAGGATACAGGCGCTATGACCATGCATACGGTGGACAGAACTGGAGAAACAACCGCGCCCACCGCGATGGAAATTATCATGATGAACACCACCCTGATGGCGACCATCGCGACTGGGGACATGACCGAGATCATCACGACTACCGTGGCAACAGACAATAGCTAATCTGGCACGCAAACGAACCGAGAGGTCTCTTTCGTAACGGGACTTGGTACGGCATTCGATACGTCAAGCGCAAGTTATAGCGACCTGCTCCCCAGTATAATCTCGGATTCAGGTGAGGGGAGCAGAGTGCGCTTAGTGGCGCATGCTTCTTCACGGCCGGAAAGACCATCACGAAGATGTCGTCCGAGTGGGAAAGGTCGATGGCAAGATAGCGCGCCGCGCACTCCACTCCAGTCACAATCGCATGTGCCTGCCCGTAGTCAGCCTGCGCCGTGCCCGACGCGTGCGCCAGCGGAACGAATTCTCCTGGCTGCGCAGCTGGCACTGCCGCACGTAGTCCTTCACGATTGTGTGGCCGCGCGTGAAGCGATAATCGGCGCGCAGGCGATCGAAGATTCTCTTCGTCGTGTGCCGCTGCTTCGCTGGTTTGCTCTTGTCTTCCCCCAGAATAGCGTCGATCACACCCAGCCGCGACACCAACTTGGGCCGCTTCGCCGGTTCTTTCCGCCGGTAGCCCGACGGTGCCGAATGGCGCAGCATCTTGTGCACCGTCACACGCGCCAGCGCGCTACTTCCGCTCGCTCCTGCCCTTCACCAGTACAGCTTGTCGCACCCGCGCATAAAGCTCCACTGTGTACATCCCTCCGGTGTTGCACGAAGCAGCTACTCACGGCAACTGCTTCCTGAAACCACAATCTTACGCGGCGTGACATGGTCGAGTTTTGCTCCGGCGTTTATACGCCGTGGGGGCGAAGGTTGCTACTCCGGCAGAGCGAACCAGTTCCCGGGCGGGACTTTCTTCCGCGGTGGACAGGCGCCTTTTCACGGCGCACAAAAAAGCAGTATTTGGGGCAGGGACGAATCAAGGAAGACCCCGGTGAGCGGAAGCGGCACGCTGGTGTAATGCTGAGCAATTCCCTCCAAGGAGTTGTTCACCATTACATCATCCCCGGCGAACAGGGCGACATCGCCTGTCACCTCAAGCCGGCGTCCTTCTGGCGTGTCCTTTGGCGTCAGGACCAGTTTCCTGATGTGCTTCTGAAGCTCCTGCTTCGCGCGCTCAGGGTCGCTGACCAGGATCTCGTGGAACTGTCGGGACTGCTGCCGCAGGAATTCTCGTATCTGCTCATCCGAGATCACGGACAGCGCCGGCGCTGGTTTGGCACGCAACAAATGGTCCACTTCCGCCAGCCTGGATTCCAGCGTCGCAAGCTGCGCAGACAGAAGAGCAGACAGCCCGTACTTGGCGATGGCATCGACTAAGTTGGCCGCTTGTCTCTGCAGCTCGCCACGCTCTTCTCTCAGCTGCGATCCGTTCGACGCGGCTTCGCGTGCCGTCTTCGCTTCCAGTGCGAGCCTTGCCTTCATCTGTTCGGAGAACTCACGGACCCGAATTTCTTCCAGCTCTGGGTTCAGCAGGTTCCTTGAGAGCGCGGAGATGAGTTGCTGCTCCAGGCGCGTCCGCAGAATGGTGACCCTATTTGTGCAGGTGTCACGGAATCGGTAATTCGGGCAGCCGTACCGCACGTTGGGCGCCTTCCCGCCAGTCACAGTATAGGGATCGCCGCAGATTCCGCAGTACAGCACGCCGCTGAAGAGGTATTTGCGGCTGGCTTCGCTCCGGTTCAAACCTCCAAGTCTCTTCGCATAACTGTCGCCTCGCCGCCGGTTCACCGCCTGAACCTTCTCCCAAAGATCATCGGAGACGATGCGCAGGTCCGGAATCTCTTTTGTTATCCATTCCGATTCCGGTCGTTTGCGTATGGACGTGGTCCCGTCACCCTGATTTAAGACCGTCTGCGTCCGGTTCCAAACTCGGACTCCACGATAAAGCTCGTTGTTGACGAGTTCCTTAATCGTAGATGCAAACCAAGCCCGAACCCCAGCCTTGTTGGGATGGCGCGGCGAAAGCACTCCTTCCGTGTTCAACGTTCTGGCAATTCTTCCAAAGCTCGTGCCCGCGGCACGCGCTTCAAAAATCCGCACCACGACCGCGGCTTCTTCAGGAATGATTTCCTGTCTCACCCCGATGACAAAGGGTCGTCCATGGTCGCCCTTGCGCGTGGGGTCTTCTATATTGACGTTCTTATATCCATACCTTCTTCCGCCCGGCGTGTAACCATTGAGGACACAGCCAGCCTGCCCACGGTGCACTTTCTCACTCAGTCCTTTTACATATTGCTCGTCTCCGATACCTTTGAAGATGAAAGCGTAGCGGAAAGTCGGATCACGGGAATCCAGCCGGTCCGTGGCAAAGTAGAGGAACACGCCATGATGAGCGAGCACATCGCATTCTCGGAGAACATCAGGCAGGTAGCGCCCAAACCGTGAACTGTCATCAATGAGGATGCCGTCAAACGGTCTGGGTTTCATCTTGGCGAGCCGAATCAATTCGGCTAAGCCATCTCGCCCGACCATGGTGCGCCCCGTGAGTTCAGAATCGTTACGAATGTATTCGTCCGACACCATCCAGCCCTTCTCCGCGGCGGCTGCGCGGCAGTTCCGGATCTGGTCGTCTATGGACGAGGGGCGCTGCAGGTCGGACGAATAGCGCGCGTAAATCGCGCAGCGAGCACAGGGCGGTTGTCCAGACCTCGGAGCCGAATTGGCGAATGTGTCTTGCGTAATCAGCGTTCGCGGGGGCTGAAATTTGAGCCCGCGATCTCCTTTACTTAAGGGGGGGCGTAGTTGTTTTTTCCATTCACTGGCGATCGTGACCCCGACCCGCCAGTCCCTTCGGCAGCCGCATCACAGTTTGAGCCGGCTCCGCCACGGTCTTGGCGCATTGCAGGCCGCAGAGCCCGCGCACTTAGGCACCCTGTATTCGGCCGACTGGCACTGACGTTAGGATCTCTTGACGCAAAGTTCGCTAGCGAAGGGTCCGCCCTATCTATGTATTTGGAATTGGGTTTTTCCCTGGGTCGGCATTCGAGCGCGCTCGAAGTTCGACACCCTGCTCCCGCAAGAACTCTTCGACTAGAAGTGGGACGAGCCACTCCCGCGTAACCGAACCCAGGGCCTCAAGGTTGGGCTCGCCGGCGGGGACGGCAAGCCGCGTTTCCATGCGCCAGCTCGCGGCACGCCTTCCGGACCGCGCCTCGGCCACGTCACGCTTCGTCTTCGACGCCTTTTTCGAGTTCTTTCTTTTCGTGGTCATGATGGTTCTCCTCACAATGCATTTGGGCCGTGGGGCTCGCGGCATGATCAACCATCTCCAGATAGACCGAACGCCGGCTCCGACAACGAGACCGAGCGGATTGAGCCGACAATGAACTGGACACTCTGAAAAGGCACGAACAGCAGCGTCGTCGTCACCGAAGTTGCAAGGTTGCACTTCTTCATCATTGCGTCCGTGAAGTCTTGGCTTTCAATCCAGATACCATTTGCCTCGACGCCGTGGAGCGGACGAGCGACATCTCTTCCGGGTCCAGTGCCGGGATACGGACGATGATGATCTCTCCAACCATGCTTCTGAGCGACTTGATCGAATTCCGTCTGCTGCTGGACGCTGCCTTCAATTCACGATGCCCGACGTGCCGGATCGGCATCGCCATCCACTGTCAGCCCCGGCACTCCAGGCAACCTTCCGCCCACGATCCCTTGAAGATCGCCGAAGATTGCGCCCATGTTGTTGACAACGGCATCGGTGTGCTGCTGCTGGCGTCCCCAACGTCGTGCTGTAACACGTTTGTCGGCGCTGAGATCGTCCTGGAGCGCAATACAGGCTTCAATTGCTGCCATCATTCGGTTTCGGAATTGTTGTCCCGTGACATAGGACATCAGTTTGTCTGCTACGCCATCGCCCTGCTTCATCGTGGCCCGGATAACGGCGATGTCAATGAGCACCTGCCTCAGCACTTGCGCCAATGGCAGGACGCAGCGGAGCGAAACCACAAATACCCCGTCAATGCGGTCAAAAACCTCGACCCCCTTGGGCAAGGCGGCGGTCGCAATCACGCACAGGGCAGCCTTCGCCGCACGCATGTCCTGCTTGGTCTTGGTCAGCCATTCGTTGCTCCAAGCCCGTGTGTTTTTGGATTCCCAGAGGATTGCCCCGATGGGCGTGCCGTTGAGGCCGACGACCTCGTGGATGATGTCGCCGCCCGAGCGCCCCTTCTCGACGGGCACGATGCGGTCGCTAGGGAAGGTGGTCTGCAGCAGCCGCTCCAGTGCCAATTCTTGCACTTCCCCCTGCAACTGCTGGGACCCAGATTCGGCTTTGCGTCTCAATTCCTCGATCTGGATTCTCATGTCGGCGATGATCTTGTCCTTCATCGCTATCGCCAGTTGGTTGCGTTCATCGGATTCCTTGGCCGCGGATTCACGGGTTTGATCGACGATCTTCTGACGTTCCACGCCGAGCCGACGGTCAATTTCGGCGTCCACCAGCGGGGATAGTGCCTCGCCCAGCGGCAACTGAAATTCGTAACCGCATTGCGGGCACACCACATCAATGCGAGGGTCTTTCATCTCGATCTTCTCCTTCGGGAATTTCGTTCAGGTAATCGTCATAGCGAACGTAGCCTTCCAGTGCTCTTGCCGCATTGACGAACGCCTCACGGAGTGCATGGAAGTGCTCGTCCTTGATCTCGGGAAAGTCGTATCCGGTGATGACCAGGTATTCCAAGCCGCCTTCCCATTCCAGCCTGGCGCAGACTTCTTTGCGCTCGCCTTCGTCCATACGCGGAACTTCGACCTTGCCATTTCCAACGGCCATACAGCGTCACCTGAACCTTTCTTGCCAATTGCCAGCGGCAGCCGGATGTGCGATAAGTTATCGCGAGTCCGGCTATACATTCACATAATGGATAAATTATCACAATAAGGATAAATGTCAACTAAAAAGGATAATGCGCCGAAGCTTGCTCTGAAGACTGTGGGACGGCGGATTCGGGAACTCCGTGGATTTGACCGCACTCAGGCAGAGTTCGGGAAAGCCTTAGGCATTCCGCAGAACACTCTATCGAAATATGAGCAGGGGCAGGCAGCGCCGAACTTGGAGTTCCTTGTCCGGCTAAAGGCGCACTCGGGCAAGAGCATCGATTGGATCGTCACAGGAGAGGAATCGAAGGGTGGAGAGTAGCTGGTGCGCCTTGAAAGCCCGAGCCCTAAAGGGCCGGCCCATGAAGGTCACGCCGGCACTGCGCCGCGACCGCAGCGCCAAACGCCTCCAGGTACGCGCTCTGCGGCAGCACCTCGAATTGGACATTGGGCAGCAGGATCTGAAGATCCCTGAGCAGTTGTTCGCTGGCGACGAGTCCCCCCGCAAGCAGGACTTTCGCTCGCGGCCAGATCGCAGACTGTATCAGAGTGGCGACCGTCCGTAGGGCTTCGGCGGCTTCTCTATACTGCACCTACTGCAGTGCCGCCGGCTGTTCCGCTATGATCGCCGGCATGACCGCCATTTTGTCCACAATGTTCTGCTCTTCTTGTTGGGGCAACTTGCCGAGGTACGCCTGAGTGGTCGTGATGTTCTTGTGCCCGAGTCTCGCCATCAGCATCTTGAGCGCACCTGCTGCCGAGGCACTGTTGCGCAGAAACGTGGTGGCGCTGGTGTGCCGCCACTTGTGAAGCCAGAAATCAGCGGGGCTCAGTCCAGCCCGTGCCGCAATCTCCTTGCACAGGGTGAGCATGTCGCCATTGCTGAGCGGGTGCCCGACGTAGTTTGAGAACACGTACTCGCTGCTGCTCGTTTCCTTGCAAGCCTTCAGGCGGGCGATCAGCAGCTTGCTTACGGTCACCGAACGGATGGAACGTCTGGTCTTGGGGCTGAATCCCGACTTGCGGGTGACCTTGAGTTTGTTGACGACCACATCGACGTCCGACCAGGTGATGTTGGCGACTTCCTGAGCACGGAAGCCGGACTCAAAATAGACGGAGAACAGCAGGTGCTCCACGGCGTCGCAGACGTTGAAGAACTTGGCGACTTGCTCGTCCGTGTAGATTTCAACGTCGTCCTCATCGTCGTAATAGCCCCACTGCTCAAAATCGCTGCGCTTGACCGGTCCCTTGCCCTTCTCCAGTCCCAGTTCAATCCTGATGAACTGATTCAACCGGTCAATCTTCTTCCCAATCGTCCCGGGCGCCTTCTGCCGCTCTTCCAGCCATTCCCGGTACTTGAAGATGTCACGCCGCATCTGCTCCATGCCGGGGAACGTCAGCCAGCCGCCTTTGCTCTTCCCGTCTTTATCCCGGTGCCACAGCCCGCCGGCAAACTCGGTCAGGGTCTGACGGAAGAGTTTGACGGTCGACGGGCGAGCGGGCTTGAGCCCCTTGCGCCCCCCCGTTTCAAAGTCGCTGAGGAACAGCGCAATGGCAGTGCTGAAGTCGGTCGCCGGCTGCTGCTCTTTGGGCTTTTCAGAAGGAGTCTCACCCCGCAGCAGCCGTGCTTCCTGAATCTTGACGGCGGCGTGGAGGGAAACGGTCAGCGCCCCGATGCCGGTTACACGGTCGGGATCTGGTCCCGCCGTGAGCCAGCACTTCTTCTTGCCTTCGTTCCAGCCCAAGTAGAAGTTGCCTTCCGGGTGCCGTTCCTGCTTGCCCTTGAACCAAACGGATTCACGGCTGTAGGTGTGGTTCTTGTTCATGACGGGGCGGACGTAACGCCAGTTGCCGTTCCCCAGGTTGATATACTTGTAGACGCTAACCTTGCGATTCGCCATCGTTCCTCCTGGCGGTAAATACCGCGGTTTTCGGAGGAACAACGATTTTGGTAGGTGGCGGTAGTAGGTGTCTCCACTAAGTCATTTAGAATCAACACAGCGTGTAGTCCCGTAGGGACGGCACTAACCGAACAATAGCGCGGATCGTATGGAATCCCCCACCTTTCCATGACTTGTATTCTGTTGCCCGCCCTGACCCAGCGCTGAAGCGCTGGTGCGAAGCAGGCGCACAACCGAATTGATCCCAAGAATCATGAACATACACCAACGGCTAACGACTAACGACTAACGACCAACGACCAACGACTCCTATGGCAATTCGCTCATCTCCCGCCGCCATTTGCCTGAGGTTGACGAAATAGTTACTGGTGGTCCGCATTCGCCAGGCGAATGGAGCCACTTACGCGGGAGCAGAGGTCTATAATCGAATCCGTTCTGGCAGAGTTCACCCGCTTCTTGCCTCAACCGGCGCACGTGCCATGATGGGATCACGGATAAGGGAGCGCTTCTGAGGTCGGATTGAACGGGCCATCTTTCCAACCCCGGGGATGGTCGCGAAAGCGGGGCTTCGCCAGTCGAACAAGAAATGCTAAATCACTATTTGTTTGCCGCTGTAATCGGCGGCGAGGTCGTGACTCTGGTCGAAGAGAGCGGCCCTGTCGCCAAGATCGTTTTAGTTACCCTGCTGGTGTTCAGCGTCTTCTCTTGGGCAATCATCCTGTCGAAGTGGGGCCTGTTCCGCCGGGCGCGCGTGCAGAGCGCGCGCTTTTCGCGTGCCTTTCGCAAGGCGCAGCGCCTGCAGGACATCGCCGCGGTTTCGGAGCAATTCAAGCCCAGCCCGCTGGTTGCGGTGTTTGAAGCCGGCTTCGAGGAGTACCGCAAGCAGGGCGGGATGCCGCTGCGCGTCAACGCCATCCAGCGGGCCACGCAGATTGCCGCTTCACAAGAGATGACGCGCCTGGAGCGCCGCCTTCCCTGGCTGGCGACCACCGGCGCGGTCACCCCATTTATCGGGCTGTTCGGCACGGTGTGGGGCATTATCGACGCCTTCCAAGGCCTGGGAACGGCGGGCGCGGCCACCTTGCGCGCGGTGGCGCCCGGCATCTCCGAGGCGCTGATCACCACCGCCGCCGGCCTGTTTGCCGCCATCCCGGCGGTCATCGCTTATAACATCTTCGGCAATCAGATCCGCGAGTTCGGCGCCCGCATGGACGACTTCGGGCTGGAACTACTGAACAGCGTGGAGTGCTCGACCGCGGCGGCGCCCTCCCGCATCGAGACTCCGGAGTACCGCTGATGGCCTTCACCGACAGCAGCGGCCGCACCCGCACGGCGCTGGCGGACATCAACGTCACTCCGCTGGTGGACGTCGTCCTGGTGCTGCTGATCATCTTCATGCTGACCGCGCCGATTTTGCAATCGGGCATTGAAGTTGCCGTGCCCAAGACCAAGACGGTGAAGCAGATTACCGAAGAGCGATTAGTCATCAGCATCGACCGGCAGCAACGCGTGTTTCTGGGCAACGATCCCATCAATATCAACGAGATCGCGAGCCGGCTAAAGCAGAGGATCCGCGACCCGCAGGGGCAGTCAATATTCCTGCGCGCGGATGAAAACGTGCCCTTCGGGGCCTTTGCCACCGTAATGGATGCGGTAAAGCAGGCGGGCATCACCAACGTCAGCATCGTGACCCAGCCAATGGATGAGCATGGCGGTAAGCGCTGACATCTTTACAGAACAGGAGCGCTGGAGCGGACCCCTGGTTGGCTCCGTGGTGCTGCATACTGCCTTGTTCGGCGTGATCGTCGCCTACGGCATCCTCGGCAGCTTTCATCGCGGCAATGATTGGGGCACAAACGGCACCGGAGGCGGCGCGATGAGCGCAACCCTGGTCACTACCATTCCCCTGCCAGCGAATCCTGAAGCGACCAACGTGCTGGCCAACCAGTCCAAGGGACTCAGCCAGACGCTGCCGACGCCGAAGGTCGAGGAGCCCGAGGCAATCCCGATCCCGGCGCGCAATGCGAAAAACAAGCCTGCGCCCAAAGAGCCTCCGCGCAGTGTGACGCCACCAAAGCCGCGTCCTGCGGAGCCGGTGGAGGAGGCGGAAAATGTCGTCCCATTCGGTGAGGGCGGTCCGGTCAGCGGCCCCTATGGGGTGTTTAGCGCTGGCGGCGCGAAAGGCGGGCTATCGCTTGGCGGCGGCGGAGATTTCGGCAGCCGTTACGGCTGGTACGTGGACGTGGTGCGGCGCAAGGTCAGCGATAATTGGCTGAAATACGAGATCGATCCGCACATCGCCAACGCACGCCGCGTGTACATCACCTTCGATATTCGGCGTGACGGCTCGCCCGGCAATGTACAGGTGGAACAGTCCAGCGGAGTGCCCTCGCTCGACCAGTCGGCAGTGCGCGCATTGCAGCGCATCGACACCTTCGGCCCCCTGCCGGGCGATTACTCTGGCAGCCGGGTGAGCGTAGAATTCTGGTTTGATTACAAGCGGTAGAGGTGCGGAGGCTCTATGGCGATGCGTGTGCGCGGTGTTGCCCAAGTGATCCTTCTCGTGGTTGCCGTCGCTGTCGGGTGCGCATTGGCGCAGGATGTGGTCCCGGAGAAGCACGTAAAGGATATAAGTGCAGAGCAATCGCCGGGTGTGATGGCGAGCGCTCTGTGCGAACGAGTTCAGGCGGCTGGCCGGAGCTACGAGCATCTCCGTGATGTGAATCCGGAAACGCTGGAAAAAGACTTATTAGAGCGTGTTTCATAAATAGGTTCGGCCTCAGCTTAGGTACTTACGTACGAGGCGGGTGAACTGATGAGCTTCTGTCATGAAGAAGCGGCAGAAGCTGTTGACGGACGAGCAGTGGCAACTGATTGAACCTTTGCTTCCCGAACCGAAGCGCCGGCGGGACAACCGGGGGCGACCGTGGGCACCGAACCGGGCCTGTTTTGAAGGCATTCTGTGGATTCTGCAAACCGGAGCGGCATGGCGGTTTCTGCCGGACGAGTTCCCCTCACCCGCGACCTGCTGGCGGCGGTTGAAGCAATGGGAAGATGAAGGCGTCTGGCTGAATGCGTGGCGCGCCTTGCTCGGTGCGCTGGATGAGGAAGGGCTGCTCCAGTGGGACGAGACCTTCCTGGACGGCAGCTTCGCGCCGGCAAAAAAAGGGGCGCTGCCGTCGGTAAAACCAAGCGGGGCAAGGGAACGAAGTGGATGGTACTGGTCGACGGTCAAGGTCTTCCGCTGGGAGTTCGGCTGGAAAGTGCCTCTCCGGCAGAAGTTACGCTTGCGGAAGCCACGCTCGCCGAAGTCCGCGTCCCGCGCCCGAAAGGACGGCCGCGGCAAAAGCCCGAGCGCATAATCGCTGACCGTGGTTATGACTCCGACCCGCTGCGTGAGCGACTGAAGAAGCGAGGCATCGAGCTGATTGCGCCCTACCGCAAGAACAACAAGGAACGGCGCTACGAAGATGGCCGTAAACTGCGGCGGTATCTGCGTCGCTGGATCGTGGAGCGAACCAATGCATGGCTTGGCCAGTTCCGCCGATTGCTGGTTCGTCATGAGCATCTGCTCTCCACCTACCGCGCCTTCTTCTACCTTGCCTGTTTCTGGATTACGCTGAGGCGCTGTTTATGAAACACGCTCTAGCACTGATGCAGAAGAGCGACGAGGTGGTTCTGGTTGGCAATTCGCTTCGCGATGTCAGTGTAATCTCGCCCTCGGGTGAGGATGTAATTTCATATTTTGACGCGAAGGTGTTGCGCACATGGAAGGGATCCCATAAGGCCGGGGATATCATCACCTTTGTACTCCCTTTTGGAGGCATCGGTTGCACTAAGTCGGTCGTGACGAACGACCTTGTATTTACCGAGACTGCGCGCAAGGACATGACGGAATTTAACCCGTTCAGCCATGATGGGCCGTATGTTCTGTTTTTGCGTCAGTCTCGGGGCGATGAGACGGCGCTGATGCCAGGGCTTAGACTGGCAGGAGGCGATGGAACGCAGGGAATCTTCGCGGTTCACTCTGACCTCCATGACTGTATATGCGCCAGCCTCGATCATTCTTCCCCAGCATGTTGGGCTGCCTGGGGCGCATACTATAGCGCTGGCAACGACCATGATCGCATTGTCAGATGTAATTCCGGACTAAATGTGGACAATGGGCCACTCAAGTCTGTGTACCGCCGTGATCAACTCGGGAAGAAGTACGAGGGAATGCCGGTTTCCCAGTTTCTTCAAGAGGTGCAGTCCGTGGCGGGCTCGCTAAGTGACGCGCAAGCCATCAGCAAAATAAATTAGGGCGGGGAACTCGCTCACAATGACTTAACGTAATGGGTGCGGATCCTCAGTCGGATCACGACACGACCCATATAAAATATAAAATAGTCGCGCAACAATTTGACCAAATCAGGGTTGAAACTGAATATCGCGATATGAAACGACTAGCGTTTCTGTTCTTTTTACTTTTTGCAGTCAGCGCATGGCCACAGGACTGGATCCGCACCGGCACCGGGCTGGGAGTGGAGAAGGTCCGTCTGGCCGTGACCGATTTCAAGCCCACCTCCACGGGCGGCCCGAGCGACGAGCTGCTGAAGACGTTCAACGACACGCTGTGGAACGATCTGCAGAGCGCCGGCATCTTCGACATCGTCTCCAAGAGCTTCTATCCGCTGCAGGTCCCTGGCGCCCCGCAAGACGTGCGCCTGGACGCCTGGGGCAATCCTCCGCCCAATGCCGCCATGCTGGCCTTCGGCAATCTCGGCGTGCAAGGGGATGCGCTCGCAGTGCAGGGCTGGCTCGACGACGTGAAGAACACCGCCTCGCCACAGGTGCTGGGCAAGCAGTATCGCGAGGCCGCCACCACGGACAACGCCCGCCTGATCGCCCATCGCTTTGCCGACGAGATCATCTTCCGGCTGGGTGGCGGAATCCCAGGAATCGCTGAGAGCAAGCTTTATTTCGTCAGCAAGCGCGGCGGCAACAAGGAAATCTGGACGATGGACTACGACGGCGCGAACCAGCACCCGTTGACCCATCTGAACTCCATCTCGCTTTCGCCGCATGTTTCCCCCGACCAGACGCGCGTGGCCTTTGCCACGATGACGGGCGCGTCGTGGGAAATCAAGATCTTCTCCACGGAACTGAACCGGTTGCTGCGCTTCCCCAGCCTCGGCGGCACCAACCTTTCGCCGGCATGGAGCTCGGATGGCACCCGGATCGCGTTCTCGTCGTCTCGCACCGGCGATCCCGAAATTTACGTGGCGGATGCCAACGGGGGCAGCTTGAAACGGCTGACGGCCTACAAGGGCCCGGACGTTTCGCCCTGCTGGAACCCCAAAACCAACGCCCAGATCGCCTGGGTCAGCGGACGTAGCGGGCTGCCGCAGATCTACGTGATGGACGCCGATGGCACCAACCCGCAGCGGTTGACCGACCAGGGATATGCGGTATCGCCTTCGTGGTCGCCGAACGGCCAGTTCCTGGCCTTCGCCTGGATCCGCCACTACGGCCCGGGTGCACCGGGAGCGCAGGACATCTACCTGATGGACGTCGCCAGCCGGCAATGGGTGCAACTGACCCACGATGGCGGCAAGAACGACTTTCCGTCCTGGTCGCCCGATGGCCGGCACATCGTCTTTCAGTCCAACCGCAGCGGGCGCGAGGAAATTTGGACCATGCTGGCCGACGGCAGCCAGCAGAAACAGTTGACGACTTCGGGAACCAATTCCGAACCAAACTGGAGTTTTAAGTAGCAGCTTGGGCCAGGTTGTGCTTCGATATTACACATGAGGTGAGTGCGCCGCTTCGTCGGGGCGCGATAGAAATCGCCGCGGATGAGCGCTGGGCAACAAAGCTTTTTCAACAGCCTCAGGCAGGGGAATCCGCGGCCCCGGTTTTCCTGCTGTGTCGGAAACCGCTTACTGCGGATTGGCAGGGACAAGGCGCGGACCCGAGGGATCTACGCATAGTCATTCACAACATCCGTGCTGATCAGGATTCAGTAGGTGATCGACGATAAGAGGTTTCGCGGTCGCGCAGGTAGCATTGGCGAATTTCTCGCCATCAGGAGGAAGAGTTGAAGGCTAGCAAGATGAAGTGGATCGTGCTTGCAATGGCGCTTATGGCCATCTTGACATTAGGCGCCTGCAAGAAGAAGGTTGCGCCCGCACCGCCACCACCACCGCCACCGCCGCCCCCGGCTCCTACGGCTTCGTTGACCGCGGACCCGGCGACCATTGAAAAAGGCCAGAGCACGACTTTGACGTGGCAGACCAGCGACGCGACCGATGTCTCGATCGATACCCTGGGCAGCGTTCAGCCCAATGGTTCGCAGTCGGTCAGCCCGAGCGAATCGACTACCTATCGCCTCGCGGCGAAGGGCCCTGGAGGCACACAGGAAGCCACGGCCCGCGTGACCGTGACCGCGCCGCCGCATCCAACGCCCGGGCCGCCGCCGGCACAGCCAAACGTGAGCGAGCAGCAATTGTTCGAGCAGAACATCAAGGATGCGTTCTTCGACTACGACAAGTATGACATCCGCTCGGACGCGCAGCAGGCGCTAACGACCGATGCCGCGTTCCTGAAGGAGAATCCCGGCATTAAGTTCACCATTGAAGGCCACTGCGACGAGCGTGGCTCGACCGAGTACAACCTGGCCTTGGGCGACAACCGCGCCGCCGCTGCCAAGCAGTTCCTGGTGCAGCAAGGCGTCGGCGCCGACCGCATCAAGACCGTTAGCTTCGGCAAGGAAAAGCCGGTCTGTACCGAATCGAACGAGGGCTGCTGGCAGCAGAACCGCCGCGCGCACTTCGTTTACGGACAGCAGTAGACTCAGAGTGGCCAGTGGCTAGTGACCAGGGATCAGCGCCAAGTCATCCGGATCGGGCTCTGATCTCAGTTCGCTGACCACTGGCCACTTGACTGGCATCCAATCAGGACAGACCACATGAGAGCGTTACGCAATCTTCTGTTTCCCCTTCTGCTCACGTTGACCCTGGCGGCAGCCACCCCCGCCTTCGGCGTCAGCAAGGAGATCATTCAACTGCAGACCCAGGTCCAGCAACTGCAGGACCAGATGACGCACATGCAGCAGGCATTCGATGAGCGCATGGGGGTGATGCGTAACCTGGTCGAGCAGCAGAGCGACTCCGTGAACAAGCTGGCAGCGGCCACGGCCGAGCTGCAGAAGGGCGTTCAGCAGGAGTTGCAGCAACAGCACAACGATTTCGCCACGCGCAATGATCAGCTGTCCGGCCAGGTCCAGGCGCTGAACGATAGCCTCGACGAACTCAAGGCACGCCTGGCGAAGGTCAACAAGCAACTGGACGACATGGCTGCATCCCAGCAGAATCTGCAGCAGCCTGCGCCATCCCTGGGCACGACCCAGCCGGGCGCTACGGGGGGGCAATCGCCGCAAGCGCAAGCGCCTCCGCCCGATGTGCTCTATAACAACGCGCTGCGCGATTACAATGCCGGCAAGTTCGATCTCGCAACCCAGGAATTTGGCGACTATCTCAAGTTCTACCCCAACACCGATCTGGCGGGAAATGCCCAGTTCTACCTAGCGGACATCGAGTACCGCCAAGCCAACTACGCGGCCGCCGTGAAGGACTACGACAAGGTGCTGGAGGAGTATCCGGGCGGCAACAAGACTCCCGCGGCGCAGCTCAAGAAGGGCATGGCACTGATTCAGTTGGGGCAGAAGGATGCGGGCATCCGCGAATTGAAGAGCCTGATCCAGCGCTATCCTCAGGCCATCGAAGCCACGACCGCGCGCGAGCAACTCAAGAAATTGGGCGTCTCGGCAAGCACTACGGGCAAGCGCCGCTCGTTTTGACGCGGACCCGATTGCTCAAGACCCAGTGTGGAACCTATTCCTATCCCCCGTGCCCCTTCTTTTTGGCCTTGAGGAACGAGCTGATGCCGAACCAGCCAAAGAGGAGCGCGAAGCAGGTCGCCAGCTTGTAGCGGTCGCTGCCGGTCTCGCCCAGGGTAAAGCGATGATAGTCGCGGAAGGCGGCGCTGCCGCAGGCTAGGGCGATCGCCAGGAACAGGAGCCCGGTTACTTCCAGGAAGAGCAGATGGCCGATGTGGGCCAGGCGAGTGGCTGTGCATTGTCCTGCCGCGAAGGCAGCCCGCACGAAACGGCTTCTTCCCGCCATCCGCCCGGCAACCCGGGCCGCGGCATGGGCCGTGGAGGGTTTCACCACTTGATTTTACCGGAAAATCGTCGCCTTCTCCGGAATAGCGAAAGTCTGCCACAGAGGCACCGAGGCACAGAGAAAGAAAATAGAGAGACGTTCCCTTCGTCCTCTGTGTCTCGGTGTCTCTGTGGCAGGTTTTGAACGTGGCAGGTTTTGAACGAAACTCGTTTGGGAAGTGCGGCATCCAAGATAATATGGCGGCAGTCGCGGGACGAAATACTCCGCCGCCGGGGCAGCGAGGCCCGTTGTGAATCCAAAACTAAAGCAACTGATGAAGGAACTTGGGGAGGCGATCAACGAGTCTCTGTCCGAATCCGAGCAGATCGCCGAGGTGATCTCGAAAATCAAAAGCGGCGGCTATGATGTGTTTCTCGTCCTCGAGGCCACCATCGGCTTCAATAAGCGGGAGGAGCCCGCAGGCAAGCCGACCTTGGTGAATGCCACCCGGAAAACCGAACCGGAATTTAAAGTCAGCGCGCAAGACGTGAAGTTCCTGAAGTCACTTAAGATTACTCTGGACGACGCCGCCTGACCGATTCGCAACAACCCCTAAGGAGCGGCCTTCAGTGCCGCTCTTTTCCTGTTTCAGGTGTGGTAGCATCCGAGAGCGGAACTCGCTTCCAACCGGCGTCGCGCGAGTTGGGGCAGGCGGACGTGCAGCACTGTTAAGGACGGGCATGAAGGACACGTTAGGAATTCTTCTGGCCGGCGGAGCGGGTGAGCGGCTTTATCCCTTGACCCGTGACCGGGCAAAGCCGGCGGTTACGTTCGGCGGCATTTATCGCATCATCGACATCACGCTCTCCAACTGCATCAATTCCGACCTGCGCCGGGTCTACATCCTGACCCAGTACAAGGCCCTGTCGCTGAACCGGCACATCCGCTCGGGCTGGAACATCGTGGCCCGCGATCTCGGCGAGTTCATCGAAATCCTGCCGCCGATGAAACGGGTCAGCGAGAACTGGTATCTGGGCACCGCCGACGCCGTGTACCAGAACATCTACTCGATCGGCTCCGAGCAGCCGAAGCATGTGGTGATCCTCTCCGGCGACCACATCTACAAGATGAATTACGACCTGATGCTGAGGCAGCATTGTGACGCCGGGGCGGACGTGACCCTGGCCACCATCCTGATCGAGCCCGAGGAGACCTTCCACTTTGGTGTGGTTGATATTGACCGCAATGGCCGGGTGGTGGGCTTCCAGGAGAAACCTCGCCAGACGGATATCCGCTCGCCTTACAACCCACGATTGGTCTCGGCCTCCATGGGCGTGTACTGCTTCAACACCGACGTGCTCATCCCGGTGCTGCTGAAGGATGCTGAAGATCCCAACTCGTCCCATGACTTTGGCAAGGATATCCTGCCGAAGATGGTGGACCAATATAAGGTTTACTCCTTCAACTTCATTGACGAGAACAAGAAAGAAGCGCTGTACTGGCGCGACGTGGGCACGCTGGAGGCTTACTACGAGGCCAACCTGGACCTGGTAGCGGTGTCGCCGGTGTTCAACCTGTACGACAAAGACTGGCCTATCCGCACCCACCAGCGGCAGTACCCGCCGGCGAAGTTCGTCTTCGCCGAAGCGGGCCGCCTGGGCGCGGCCTACGATTCCGTGGTTTCGTCCGGCTGCATCATCTCCGGAGGGATCCTGCGCAACTGCGTGGTCTCCCCCGACGTGCGGGTGAATTCGTACTCGGAAGTCGATGCCAGCATCATCTTCTCCCATGTCGATATCGGGAGGCATTGCCGCATCCGGCGCGCCATTATCGACCGCGATGTCCAAATCCCGGAGGGAACCGTCATCGGCTACGATACGGAGAGCGACCGGCAACGGTATTTCGTCACCGGCAGCGGGATTACGGTCGTCACCCGCGACTTCTCGCTCTTCGAGAATCCCGTGACGGTGGACTACTTCTCCCCGGAGTAAGGGCAGAATCCACGCGAAATCGGCTCGGCAAACCGTTTTCAAAACCTGCCACAGAGTCACAGAGAAACAATCCTTTCGTCCTCTGTGTCTCGGTGTCTCTGTGGCAGGTTTCTGTTGAGAGTGGCTACGCTACCTACGCCGGAAGACGATCCGCAGCGGATCGCTGTGCAGGATACGCCGCACCTGGCTGCGGGCATGCATCGCCCAGGGCCCGGAGCGGTCCAGTAGCAGGTAAGCGCGCCAATGGGCCAGCGCCTTGCGCGGCTGGCGGATCTTCTCATACGCCAAGGCAAGGTTGTAGTGTGCGTCGGCGTAAGTGGGAGCCAATACCAGCGCCGTTTTGTACGAGGCGATGGCCGCCTGAATCCCACCGGTTTCGTCCAACACATTGCCCAGGTTGAAGTGGGCCAGCGCGTAGCGCGGATCGATCTCCACTGCCTTGCGGTAATGCTGCTCGGCGCGAACGAAGTCCTGGCGGTGGTAATAGATGGTCCCCAGATTAATGTGGGCGGCCGCGTGCGCCGGCTCCAGCTCTAGCGTCTTCTGGTAGCTGGCAATGGCCTCGTCCTCGGTTGCGGCATCCTCTTCCAGCGCGACTCCGCGGGTGAACAACTCGACCGCGCTCTGAGCGACGGGCATGGCTCGGATGTTGGTCGGAACCGCCTGTTCTTGCTGGCTGAAGTCGAGGACGAACTGCCCGGCAATGGGCTCGACGGCGTGTCCCTGATGGCGGAACACCACGCGCGAGTTGGAGGAGAAAGTGCTTGCCTCGAGCAGCGGGTTCTCCATGCCGGCCACCTGCTTCTGCATGGCGGCCAGCGACTGGCGAATGACACTAGGACTCACGCGCAAGGCGCGCAGATCGCGGATTTTCTTGATTTGAAGCAGGTCGAAAAACGAAAAAGCGTCCCCTGCGGCGACCAGCCCAGTCTTCTGCCACTGCGCCAGTTGCTGGCCGGTGATCCGGAGAATCCGCAGAACGTCCGTTCGCTGATATCGTTGCACGCTTCACATCCCAACAAGCGACCGGCCGGCCTAGCCGCGACTTCCCGCCCCAAAACCCACTTGCGTATGTTCTGGTAACTCTGGTGCAAACTCCGGCGCGCTTCGCGTTGGTTGGGAGCTCCTACACTCCCTGTCTGCTTATCTATCAGAGTTGTCGGTTGTTTCGCAAGGGGCTAAGTCTTTTCCGCTGAGGAAAATCAGGGCGAAATACACACCAGATTGCCTCTTCCTGAGCCCGTTTCGGTACCACGGATCAATTTGACCTCGTTCTCCCGAAAGTCGTCCCCCATCTGCCAACGGCGGGCAGATGTGGGGCACCCTCTTGGTGCACCCTCTGCAGCCAGGTAGTGTCTTAATTTGAAGTTTTCAGCTTGCGGTTGCGGCATTTAACGTGCCCCTAATCCACTCGGAAACGGTTTGCTGGCTGTTCTTGGCTGCTGCCGTGATCCGCTTAAGATCGTCGCCATTGAACCGAACGGGCACGATTCGGCCCTTTGCTTCACCCTTAGGCAGTTTGGGCCGTCCCGGTTTTTTACGCTTCTTGGTCTGCGTCTTCTGTTCCACTTCCGAACTCCTGCACGATGGCCGCTTTTACGGCATCCTCTGCTGACTTGATGGGGTGGCAATGCAGCACCGTGACAAAGTGCCGGGACGTTTGCCATTGCCAATCTCCTATCAACTGATATTATCGTATTACAACAACAGCGGCTTGTCAATGGGTTTTGTTGGTATTGTTGTGTTACACTTTTGCCATTCAATAGTCTATGAACCTGTCTCCTCAAATCGCCGTCCTCGTAAGACTGTTGCGTCGCGACCTCGCATCTATCGCCAGAAGGCTCGAAGTAATCCAGGGCACACTTGAAAAGCTCGAAGCTACCCCACATCCCACTGAGGAGAAAGAGCGGTATAAAGAACCAACCGGGGAGGCCGTATACAGAATCGGAGCCTTTGACGATAAGACGGAACGAGACGCGAGGACTGAATACGATCGCCAATATCGCACCCAAAATTCGATAAAGTGGGCAACTTGGTCGGCAGTTGGTGCCGCTATTATCTATGCCAGTATCGCTGCCTATCAGGCCTGCCAGATGAAGAAATCGACGGATGCCGCCATCGACGCCGCAAGAGCTGCGAGTCGTGCCGCGGAAATCGCCCACAAACAACTTGAGGCCACTGATCGCCCGTGGGTATCCGTAGGCATTTCTATCAATTCCCCATTGACCCATGACAAGGCTGGAGTGCACGTAACCTTCTCCTTCACCCCACAAAATGTCGGTCGCTCTCCCGCGCAGGGAATTTATATGGTAGCTAGTTTGATAGCGGGGCTGAATGTCACGAATGTTCCGGAGTGGCGCAAGCAACAAAAGAAAATATGTGACTGGACGACATCCAAAGAAAGAGCTGGAGTGATTCCTGGATACATCCTCTTCCCCGAAACCCACTTGACCCAAGAATCCTATTTGCAATCCTCTAACGCAGAGATTGAAGCCTACTGGGCGACATTGCCACCAGTTGCATTGCATGCCGAAGTGCCGATGGGCATTGTTGGTTGCATAGGCTATTTCGGAGCCAGCACAACGCCACACCACACTGGTTTTATGTTTGGGTTGGTGACGAAGGACCGCATACCTATTGACGTCAGCAAAACAGTCCCTATCCCAAAGGAATCCTTGATTTTCGTAGATCTTCCCAACGGAAGCAATTTTGTGGACTGAATCAGCTCGGATCACCGCGTTACATGGGGACGGCAACCGTAAAAATAAAAAATGCCACAACCCAAATTAGGACACTACCTGCAGCCATGTTGAATTGACAGCCCATGGCTCTCCCGGCTACCCTCCGAAGCGCAACAGACCAGCCTGGGGAAAAGCATCCTGCCGTTCAGCCTCGGCTCACAATCGCAGTCGTGGGCGCGAAGGACGCCGTACATAAAAAGAGAACAGGCTGGTAGAAACGGAGTTGAGAAATGTCCGAGCCCGTTGAGTGGCCGCCGATACGTCGGCCGAGACGTCCGCCAGTTCCTCCAGCACCGGGACGGCGCCCACGCTGGTGGTGGCTCGTGCTCGCCGTGGTTGCCGCCTTTCTGTTCAGTGGCCGGACGGCATTGTCGTACTACGTCAATCTCCTTTGGTTCGGTTCACTCGGCTACGAAGAGGTGTTCCGCAAGACCCTGAGCCTTCAGTGGACGGTCTTCGCGGTCTTTGCCGCGGCGACATTTGTCATTCTGTACGGAGCGTTCCTGGCTCTGAAGAAGGCGCAGCCTAACGATCTCCCGAGCGGGCACACCATCCTGGTCGGCGGACAGGAGCTGACCCTGCCGGTGGAGTCCATCCTGCGCCTCGTCGCGCTGGGTGGGTCGTTTCTCATTGCCCTTGCCACCGGCGCCAGCATGATGGTGGAGTGGCCCACCCTCGCGCTCTACTGGTACGCGCCGCACGCCCCCGGCGGGGTTGTGGATCCAATCTTCGGTAAGCCGCTGAGCTTCTATCTGTTCACCCTTCCCGCGTGGCAGCTTATCGCCGGCTGGCTGATGGTCCTGGCCGTGATTACCTGTGTGATGGCCGGCGTCTTCATCCTGCTCTCCGGGGGCACCCAGTTGTTCGAGGAGCGCCGCGGCGGTGGCATCCCCCTACCCTGGCGCGGGCTCTCCATCACCTTTGCCTTTTTGTTGCTGGTGATCGCGTTGCAGGTATATCTTGATCGCTTCGAGCAACTGTTCGAGAATCACACCATCTTCAGCGGCGTGACCTATACCGACGCCCACGTCACGCTCACCGGCATGCTCATCGTCTGTGCGGCCCTGGTTATCGGCGCGGTGATCGCGTCCATCAATGCCTTCTCCACCCCACGCGTGCGCTGGCTGGTGGCGGCAATCGTTCCGGCGGCGGTATGCTTTGTGGCCTTTCAGGTGATCGGCTGGTACGTCAACAGCTTTATCGTGAAACCCAACGAGCTGGTGCGCGAGCGGCCCTACATTGCCCACAATATCGAGCTGACGCGGCAAGCCTACGGATTGGACCGGGTTTCGCAGCGCGAATTTCCCGCCGAGACGACGGTCGAAGCGGCCGACCCGGCGAACAATCAGGCTACCCTGCAGAACATCCGGCTATGGGACTGGCGGGCGCTGCAAGACACGCTGCGTCAGATTCAGGAAATCCGCACCTACTATGACTTCCCCGACATCGACATTGATCGCTATGAAATCGGCGGCAGCATGCGCCAGGTGATGCTCGCCCCCCGCGAGCTGAGCGTGGACAAGCTCCCGGAGAGCAGCCGCAACTGGATCAACGAGAAGCTGATTTACACCCACGGCTATGGCATCACCATGAATCCGGTCAATGGCTTCACTACGGAGGGGCTGCCAACACTGATGCTGAGCAACATGCCCGTCCAGAGCACGGTTCCGGGTCTCACCGTGACCCGGCCGGAGATTTACTTCGGCGAGATGACCAACACCGACGTGTACGTGAAGACGCGGCAAAAGGAGTTCAACTACCCGCAAGGCGAGACCAACAGCCTCACCTCTTACGAGGGTAACGGGGGGATTGTCCTGGGCGGGTTCCTGCGCCGGATTCTTATTGCCTTCGACCGCGACGACATCTCCAAGCTCCCGTTCAGCGACGATGTGAACGCGCAGAGCCGGCTGCTGATGCGGCGCAATGTGCGCGAACGGGTGTCCACCTTAGCGCCGTTCCTTACCTATGATCCCGATCCGTACATGGTGCTCGGCGAAGATGGCCGGCTGTCGTGGATCATGGATGCGTTTACCACCTCGGACAGCTATCCATACTCGAGCCACTCCCCGCTTGGCGACAATCGCGTTAACTACATGCGGAACAGCGTCAAGGTGGTCATCGACGCCTATGACGGCACCACGACGTTTTACGTCTTTGATCCCGAGGATCCGATCCTCGCGGCCTATCGCCACATCTTTCCGGGCCTATTCCAGGATGCGGCGGCGATGCCGCCCGGGTTGCGCAAACATGTGCGTTATCCCGAGATGTTGCTCAAATTGCAGGCAGCCGTGTACGGCCTCTATCACATGACGGACCCGGCAGTGTTCTACAACCGTGAGGATCTGTGGACGGTTGCCAGCGAAGTCGGCATGAGCCAGAGTGGCGAGCAAGCCACCCTGCCGATGCAGCCGAATTTCGTGCTGATGAAACTACCGGGCGAAACCGGGGTGGAGTTTGTGGAGATTCTGCCGTTCACGCCCGCCAACCGCAACAATCTGATTGGCTGGATTGCCGGACGCTGCGACGGCACCCACTACGGCACATCCGTGGTCTACGACTTCCCGAAAACCAAGCTGGTCGATGGGCCGTTGCAGATCGAGGCGCGAATCGATCAGAACGCGCAACTTTCCGGCCAATTGACGCTCTGGAACCAGCAAGGCTCGCACGTGCGGCGCGGAACGCTGCTGGTGATCCCGACCGGGCGCGCGCTGTTGTATGCCGAGGCGATCTATCTGCAGGCCGAACGGAGCCCGATGCCGGAGTTGCGCCTGGTGGTGCTCGCGCTGCAAGATCGACTGGCCTACGGCCCGACCTTCGAGTCGGCCATGGCATCCCTGTTCGGCGAAGCGGGCTCGTCGACGAGTGCTGCGGCCGCTTCCCAGCCGGCGCAAACTGCAGCGGCCTCCTCCGCCGCACCTCAGCCCGCAGCGGACCACAATGCGCTGATTTCGGAAGCCGCCAAAGACCTTGCCGACTACCAGCGACTGACGGCGGAAGGCAAACTCGGCGAGGCCGGACAGAAGCTCGAGCAATTGAAGCGCGCGCTTGATCAGCTGAATGCGCCTGCAAAATGATGGTGTGGGGCGGGTCGGAGACCCGCCCCACACTGCGCAGGCCGGCGGCAACTCGTATAATCGGCGCAGAATGACCTTTCAACAGCTCCTCGATGGGGCCGAAGTGCTCTCGCGGCGAGGCGAGCCGTTTGTCAGCGGCGTGCAATACGACTCCCGTTGCGTTCGCCCGGGCGATTGCTTCGTCGCCATGCGCGGGGAAAGCACGGACGGAAACCGCTACATCGACGCCGCGATTCAGGCGGGCGCCGTGGCCGTGATTACCGACTCGCCCGCGGAGCCCGAGCGCCCGCAAGTCGGATGGGCGGTGGTCGCTCATGGACGGCGAGCGCTAGCCGTGGTAAGCGCAAACTTCTATCGCAAGCCGGCAAATAAGCTGTCCATCACCGGCATTACCGGCACCAATGGCAAGACCACTACGGCATTCCTGATCGAGTCGATCCTCAACGCCGCAGGGCGTAAGGACGCGTTGCTGGGCACCATCGAATACCACATTGCCGGCCGGGTGATCGAAGCACCGCATACCACGCCGGAAGCGCTGGAGTTGAATCAAGTTTTTGCCGACGCGGTGCGCGCGGGCGCCACCGAAGGGGTGATGGAAGTCTCCTCCCATGCGCTCGATCAGCAGCGCGTTTTCAGCATTCCCTTTGACGTGGCGGTGTTCACCAATCTCACTCGAGACCACCTCGACTATCACAAGGATTTCAGCGGCTATTTCTCCGCTAAGCGCACGCTCTTTGCCGGATGCGGCACTGAGCCCCCGCGCATTGCGGTGCTGAATATCGATGACGAATACGGCCGCGAGTTGGTCGGCTTCTGCAAGAAACAAAAGACGCAGGTCCTCACGTATGGCATGGACAGCGGCGACTTTCACGCGAAGAACGTGGAGTTGATGCTGACCGGCACGCGCTTGGACATGGTCACGCCGGAACGGAACCTTCCCATCTTTTCTCCTTTGGCAGGCCGGGTGAATGTCTACAACATGCTGGCGGCGAGCGCCGTCGCCTACGCCCGCAATTGCAAGCCGCACGACATGGCTTCCGGCATCGCCAATCTTCAGCGCGTGCCCGGCCGGTTTGAGACCGTCAATATGGGCCAACCATTCACCGTGGCAGTCGATTACGCGCACACGGACGACGCTTTGCGCAACCTGACCTCGCTGGCTCGCGAGTTCGTGCGTCGCGACGGTGTAAATCGTAAGGTCATCACGGTATTTGGCTGCGGAGGCGACCGCGACCGCAGCAAGCGCCCGCTGATGGGTGAAGTTGCGGGGCGCGGCAGTGATTTTGTCGTGCTCACCTCCGATAATCCGCGCAGCGAAGATCCCGTGGCGATCATCCAAGACTCGCTGCCCGGCCTTATGCATAGCGGCACGCCCTATGCGGTCCAACCGGATCGCCGGAAAGCAATCGAACTGGCCATCAGTAAGGCAGAGCCTGGCGACATCGTGCTCATCGCCGGCAAAGGGCACGAGAAGACCCAGACCACGCGCGAGGGGGTCGCGCCATTTGATGACGTTGAGGTCGTCCGCCAGACGCTGGCCGCCGCGGGTTATGTGGGTACTCATCCAGAAGGGAACACGCAATGAAACTCCAATTGGGGAGAATCGCGGAGATTCTCTCCGCTTCCGGTGATTTCGATCGCGAAGCATTAGCGCAGGGATACGCGATTGATTCGCGCGTGGTCGCACCCGGACAGTTGTTCTTTGCAGTCAAAGGCGAGAATCTCGACGGCCACGACTTTGTGCAAGACGCCCTCACGAAAGGCGCCGTTGCGGCGGTGGTTAGCCGGACACAGAGTTTTCACTTCTATCAGGGCGAACCGCTGCTGATTGTGGACGATACCCTACTGGCCTTGCAGGCCCTGGCGCGTGGCGTGCGCGCCCTGTGGGGCAAGCCGCTGGTGGCCGTCACCGGTTCGGCAGGCAAGACAACCACCAAGGAACTAATTTCGCACGTGCTCTCCCGGCGCTTCCGGGTGCTGAAATCCGAGGGCAACCTGAACAATCATTTCGGTCTGCCGATGCAGTTGCTGCGCTTGGAGCCGGAAGACGACATCGCCGTAATCGAGATGGGCATGTCTCACACCGGCGAGATCACCGCCCTGGCGCGCATCGCACAACCGAACCTCGGGGTGGTGACGTGCGTCGCGCCGGTGCATCTGGGCTTCTTCAAGTGCGTGGCGGAGATCGCGCGCGCCAAGCAGGAATTGGTCGAGGAACTACCGCCCAACGGCACGGCGGTGCTGAACGCCGATGATGAGTACGTTTCCAAGTTCGGCACGGATTTTGCGGGACGCGTGGTGACCTTCGGCATGAAGAACCCCGCCGACGTGCGTCCCCAGAGCCTGACCCAGATGGGAATCAGCGGCTCGCGTTTCGAGGTGGCGGCGGCCGGCGAGGAGGCGATCATCGAGCTGCGCTTGATCGGCAAGCACAACGTCTACAATGCCCTCGCCGCCATCGCCGTGGGACTGCAGAACGGCATCGCGTTGCCGGAGATAGCGGCCGCGCTGGCCGAGGTCACGCCGGTGGACAAGCGCGGGCAGATTCTGGAGATCGGCGGGGCCACGGTGATCAACGATTGCTACAATTCCAATCCAAGAGCTCTGGAATCGATGATCAGCGCACTGGCTGGCATGACAGTGAGCGCAGGTGGCCGCCGGATCCTGGTGGCCGGCGAGATGCTGGAACTCGGTAACGCGGGAGAAGAGCTGCACCGCCGCTGCGGGCAGTGGGCCGCAGATAAGAAGATCGACATCGTAGTCGGGGTTCGCGGTTTGGCCAAGTATATAGTCGAAGCGGTGCCAAACACCAAAGGCGGCACCCAGGCGCTCTATCTGGAGACGCCCGAGGACGCCGGCGAATGGCTGGCGCGTGAGGTACGCGCTGGAGACCTGGTGCTGATAAAGGGCTCGCGCGGGGTGCGGCTGGAACGCGCCCTGGACACTTGGAAGAGGCTGCAAGAGGCGGCGGATACCACAACAGGTAGCGCTGGCATCTCGCCGGCGGGTCCTGCCCGCGGTCGCGCTTGAGATGGCCCGCCGGCAAGATGCCGGCGCTACAGAGGAAGAGGACAGAGGCAATTTGCTTTATTGGCTCCTTTACGGACAGCTCTACCACTATGTAGGCGCGTTCCGCATTTTTCGCTATCTGACGTTCCGAACCACCTTTGCCAGCCTGACGGCCATGTTCATGGGTCTGCTGGTGGGTCCGGCCATCGTGCGCAAGCTGCGCGAGTTCCAGATTGCCCAGTACATCCGCGAGGAGGGTCCCAAGGCCCACCAGAAGAAGGCGGGCACGCCGACCATGGGCGGGGTGCTGATCCTGGTGGCTATCGTCGTCCCCACCCTGCTTTGGTCGGACCTTTCAAACCTCTATGTGTGGATCGCCCTGGTTTCGACTATAGCGTTTGCCGCCATTGGATTCGCCGATGATTATCTGAAGCTGGTGCACCGCCGCAATCTTGGCCTGACCGGGCGGACGAAGCTGGTGCTACAGGGCTTGGTCAGCGTGGCTGTGGCGGTCACCCTGGTTCTGCTGCAAGTAAAGGGTTCCTATTCGACCCACCTGATCGTGCCCTTCTTCAAGAAGTTCCGGCCTGACCTGGTGATCCAGGGGCTGGCCCACAACCACTATTTGTGGCCCTTGGGCTTCCTGCCGTTCGTCCTGTTCGTGGTGGTGGTGATCGTCGGCTCCAGCAACGCCGTCAACCTGACGGACGGCCTGGACGGGCTGGCCATCGGCTGCACCCTGATTGCCGCGGCTGCGCTTACCGTCCTGACCTACGTCAGCGGGCACGCCGTTTTTGCTGACTACCTTGACATCCAAAGACTGCCCCAAGTGGCGGAATTGACCATCTTCTGCGGGGCGATGGTCGGCTCCAGCATCGGCTTCCTCTGGTACAACGCCCACCCGGCGGAGGTCTTCATGGGTGACGTCGGCTCGCTCGCCCTGGGCGGCGCTATCGGCACCGTGGCCGTCATCATCAAGCAGGAATTATTGCTGCCGTTCATCGGCGGGGTGTTCGTGATCGAGGCGCTCTCGGTGATCCTGCAGGTCGGATCGTACAAGCTGCGCAAAAAGCGCATCTTCAAGATGTCCCCCCTGCACCATCACTTCGAGCTGCTGGGATGGTCGGAATCGAAGGTGATCGTGCGCTTCTGGATCGCCTCGCTGGTCTTTGCCCTGTTCGCGCTGACCACGCTGAAGCTGCGGTAAATCGGGGAAAACCTGCCACAGAGGCACAGAGACACCGAGAAAACGCGAGCGGACTTGATCGCTTTGCCGCCCTGGAAGGCAGGGACGAACGGCCCGTGCGGCTTTTACGGTTCCGCTCATCAGCCTTGCGCCTTCAGTTTCTTCGATTTCTCCTCCACCCCGCGCGCCAGCTTTTCCTTGTGCTTGTGCATCTTCTCCGCGAGCCGCTCGTCGCTGAGGGCCAGCATCTGTGCAGCCAGGATTCCCGCATTAGTAGCGCCCGCCTTGCCAATCGCAACCGTCGCCACGGGAATGCCTGCGGGCATCTGCGCCGTCGCCAGCAGCGAATCCAGCCCCTGCAGCGAGGACGATGGGATCGGCACGCCAATCACCGGCAACGTAGTCTCGGCTGCAATTACGCCCGCCAGATGAGCCGCGCCGCCCGCTCCCGCCACGATCACCTTGATCCCGCGCCCCGCGGCGTTGCGGGCGTACTCGCTGGTGCGGGCGGGCGAACGGTGCGCCGAGGTGATGTCCATCTCGTACGCAATGCCGAACCCGTCCAGCGCTTTGGCGCACTCGCGCATGATCTCCAAATCGGAGTCGCTGCCCATGACGATCGAGACCACTGGCTTCATTCGTTCTCCGTTCATCTTCCCGTCAGCTTCAGGGGCTTGCTGGCGATGTCCCGGCGA
Organism: uncultured Acidobacteriota bacterium; assembly: GCA_963837635.1. Lineage (GTDB taxonomy): Bacteria > Acidobacteriota > Terriglobia > Terriglobales > Acidobacteriaceae > CAWINY01. The sequence continues at coordinate 292,475 of CAWINY010000006.1, read as the reverse complement.
TAATGCATGCCTTCGAAGTTGATCTGCGCGCATGCTTGATACGCGCGGGCAATGGCCTGTTCGAGATCCTTGCCTCGTGAGGTAACGCCCAGCACGCGCCCGCCGGCGGTGTAGAAGCGGCCGTCGCGGAACGTGGTTCCCGCGTGGAATACTTTCACGCCTTCGACCTTCTCCGCGTCCTCGATGCCGGTAATCGGTTTGCCCTGCTCGTAGGCGCCCGGATAGCCTCCCGAGGCCAGCACTACGCACACACTCGCATCCGGCGTCCACTTGAAGTCGCCGGCGCTGACCCGCCCGTCGATCGAAGCCTCCAGCGCGGTAACCAGGTCGCTCTCCAGCCGCATCAGGATCGGCTGGGTCTCCGGGTCGCCGAAGCGGCAATTAAACTCCAGCACGAAGGGCCCGCGCGCGGTCATCATCAGGCCGCAGTACAGGATGCCTTTGTAGGGCGCTCCCTCGGCCTTCATGCCGTCGATCACCGGACGCGCGATGTGCGCCAGCAGCCACTCGGACATCGGCTCATCCACGATCTGCGCGGTGGAGTAAGCGCCCATGCCGCCGGTATTCGGACCGGTGTCGCCGTCGCCGACGCGCTTGTGGTCCTGGGCTCCGACCAGCGGCACCACCCGCTCGCCGTCACTGAGCACCAGGAAACTCAGCTCCTCGCCTTCGAGGAACTCTTCCAGCACCACCCGCCGCCCGGCCTCGCCCAGCGCCTTGCCGGACACCATGTCCGCAGCCACGGTTACGGCTTCCTCTTTCGTTGCCGCGAAGACCACGCCTTTGCCGGCGGCGAGTCCGTCAGCCTTCACCACCACCGGCGCGGAAAGATGTCCCAGCGCGTCCTTGATTTCCGCATCCGTGGTGCAAATGGCATATCCCGCAGTGGGAATCCGGTAGCGCTGCATGAAGCTTTTAGCAAAGCTCTTGCTCGACTCCAGTTGCGCGGCAGCCTGGGTTGGCCCAAAGGTGCGCCAGCCGCGTTGCGTGAACTCGTCCACCACGCCGAGCGATAGGGGGACTTCCGGTCCCACCACGGTCAGGTCGGGCTGAATGCGGTTGGCGGCCTGCAGTAGGGACTCGATGCTGGCCGGGTTTCCCGGAACACACTCGGCTTCGCGGCAGATGCCGCCATTACCCGGGACACAGAACACCTGCCGCACTCGTGGCGATTGCTTGATCTTCCACACCAGGGCGTGCTCGCGGCCGCCGCTGCCAATAACCAGGACTTTCATGCTCTCTTGCTCTCTCTCCGGGGATTCACCAGAGTAGGTGCGCGGGCTTTGCACTGTCAATCGCGAACCGCCAGGGAGTGGCGGAATCCTGCATAGGTCAACTCACAGGCGAGTCCGCGATCCGGCCGAGCCATCCATGTAATTAGGAGCAGCCTCGCCGAATACCTTCCCATACAATGGCTGCATGGCCGATGCGAAGCCAATCCGTCTTACCGAGGCGGCCAAAGCTGCGGGTTGAGCGAGCAAGCTGAGTCCGGCGGTGCTGGACGCGGTGCTTGGGAAATTAGCCCGGCAAGATGACCCGAACCTCCTAGTTGGCTTCGACACAGCCGACGACGCCGGAGTGTATCGCATCGCGCCCGACCTCGCTTTGGTGCAAACAATAGACTTCTTCACGCCGATCGTCGACGACCCCTACATCTTCGGCCAGATTGCCGCGACCAACGCGCTCAGCGATGTGTACGCCATGGGCGGACGTCCGCTGACCGCGCTGACCATGGTTTGTTTCCCGGAGAAAGGTGACATTGCCATCTTGGAGCAGATGCTGGCCGGCGGGCTGTCCAAAATGGTGGAGGCGAACTGCACCGTGGTGGGCGGCCACAGCGTCCGGGACGAAGAGATTAAGTTCGGCTACGCGGTTACGGGAACGATTCATCCTGATCAGGTGCGGCCGAACAGCGGCGCGCGCGCTGGAGACAGTCTCGTCTTCACCAAGGGGATTGGGACCGGCGTAATCTCCACCGCGATCAAGCGGCAAAAGGCCGAGTCGGCATGGATCGAGACTGCGGTCGCTGCGATGACGACGCTGAACCGCACCGCCTCGGAAATCGCTCTCCGCCATCAGGTGCACGCCATGACTGACGTCACCGGCTTCGGCCTGATCGGCCACGGGCGCGAGATGGCGCTGGCCAGCGGCGTTTCCCTACGCATTCGCGCCTCGCAGGTACCGCTGCTCCCCGGAGCAATCGAGTGCGTGCGCGCCGGGTTCATCCCGGGCGGACTGAAAGCCAACCGTGGCTTTGCCGAGTGCATGGTGGATTACGCGGATTCGATCCCCGAAGATCTGCGCACGATTCTCTACGATCCGCAGACTGCGGGCGGTCTGCTGATGGCGGTCGCCTCTGGCGATGCCGCGAGCCTTGTCTCCTCACTGAATACTGCCGGCGTTCGCGCCGTGGAAATCGGCGAAGCATTTGCCGCGGAGAAGCCACGGATTGAGGTGGTGTGACGCAGTGGTTAGCCTGGATTATCACTGTACGGCAAGAGCTTACTGAGGCGACGCGGCGAGATGGTAGAACGCAGTTTTGCCCACTGCTACGAGACCGGTGGCCTGCGGCGCTGCCATCTACGGGGCCGAGACAACATTCTGAAACGGCAGCTGATTCACGTCGGCGCGTTCAACCTGAGCCTGATTCTGCGCAAGCTGCTGGGCGCAGGCACGCCGCGGGAGCTGAGAAACCGTATCGGCAGGCTCGTTATGCGTGTTCTGCTACTGCTCTGGCGGGGAAATAGTCAGCCGCGACTTCGCAGTCGCCGTATCGATCGCCAAGTACGTTGCAAGATCGCGCACCCGGCTGCGCCGCCTGCTTTGCGGGAAATCAGCCACATGTACTACGGGCTAAGCCGCAGCCGTCGCGAACCTGCAGTAGGCCCCGATTGCCGGATCTCAGGGTTTGATTTTGCAGGCGCCTTGCTGCGGCCCCACGGATGGATTTTGGGCGCCATGCTCGGCACGGGCGGAGCTGTCAGCGATGTGCTCGCAGCGGCCAACGCAGCCGGGCGAGAGCTGGCGGCGAACGGCAGCATCCCAGCAAACGCCCTGAAAACATTCAACCAACCGCTGGTATCTCTGGAGCAATGTCTCGAACTAGACAATCGATATTTCCAGGGAGAGTTGGACAAACTGCAAGCGCAGTCAAGCGCCGACTAAGAACAGCTAATTGATGAGATGGGTAGTCAGCTGGAAGTCGTGCACCTCGCGGCGGAACCGATGGGACGCAAAGACGGAAGCTGCCGATAGCATCGGCTCAGCGGGGTGGCATTGTAGCGGAGGATATACCACAACGCGTCCAGGCCGTCCCGCATTCCGATCTTCTTCCCTTCCTCGTAGGTGCGCCCATAGTAGCTGATCGGCACCTCATAAACAGCACATTTCAGCTTGGCAATCTTCGCCGTAACCTCGATTTCAAAGCCGAAACCCTGGGAGCTGATGATCATGTTGCGGATAATCTCGCCGCGGAAGGCCTTGTAGCCAGTTTCCACATCGGTCATGTTGAGGTTGGTAAACACGTTCGACAGAAAGGTCAGGGCCCGGTTGGCGAGATAGTGATAGAAGTACACCACGCGCGCCGCCCGGCGCACCAGGAAGCGTGACCCGTATGCTACCTCGGCCACGCCATCCAGAATGGGGCGGATCACGTAGGGAATTTCTGCAGGATCGTATTCCATGTCCGCGTCCTGTACGATAACCACCTCACCCCGGGTTAGGGCAAAGCCGGTTTTCAGCGCCGCCGTCTTGCCTTGGTTTCGTTCGTGTCGGGCAGCGCGAACGTGCGGGCAGCTGCGGCAGAGATCTTCAATAATGCGCGGAGTATTGTCGTGCGAGCAATCATCGACAATTACGATCTCCAATAGTTCCGGCAAGGCTAATACCCGTTCCACGACGGAGCGCAACGATCGCTCTTCGTTGTATACCGGAACCACCACGGAAAGACAGCAATCGGGTGCGGCTTCCATAAACAATCATTGTAATCAAGGCTGGAACCGCTGTGTACGTTCATTGGCGTACGGTCGCTGGATCTCACCAGGTAAGGCTGTTTCAGCTCAGCAACCAGAAGCAAGCGGCGGCTGTACCCGAATAACGCGGAAAGCGAAAATCAGCGGCCGTTCTTGGCTCACGATTAGCCCGCATTTCTCACGAGAAATGCGGGCTAGGTGGTCGTCGGCCCGGCACCTTATGCGGTTAGGTAACCGCGTTCCGCTTCGAATTAAACTCAGTCGGGGCCCTTGGCAATCACTAAAGCAGGGTTTCGGAAGAACTGGCGCGGGCGGATTCCAAGCTCTTTGATATAATTTCGTCCAGCCACAGGTCTTACCCATCCTTGTGGTGTCACGCAGGCGCGATAGGGTCTCATCGTGTCGCAAAAGTGGCCAGGTAGCTCAGCTGGTAGAGCGCAGCCCTGAAAAGGCTGGCGTCGGCGGTTCAACTCCGTCCCTGGCCACCATCTTTTCAACAACTTACATCGCTTCCAACCCTGCTTCTGCTTCCATTTGCTTCCAATTGACCACAGAATTTGTTTCCAAATTCCTGAGTCACTGAACCAACAAGCTGAGTGCATTGACCGCTTTTCGCTGCGCTTCGGGCACGTCCTGGACGTAAATCTCCATCGTGGTGCTGATACGGGAATGCCGCATCAGTGCCTGGGTGTCCTTGATGTGCGTCCCAGCGATCTTCAGCCAAGTGCCGAACGACCGCCGCAACACCTGCCAGTTCACAAAATCCATCCCTAACTTCCGAGCCGCTGGCTTGATGTGGCGGGTCAGGATGTTGTTGTCCCGCATCGGTGCTCCCGTTTTCAGCGACTGGAAAACCAGGGCATCGGGGGCCGTGGACTTTACAACACTGATGGTTTTCGTGGCACTGTGACCGCCCCATCTGACCACGACCTTCATCTCTTTCAACCGCTGGATGCGGTCAATCACTTCCTGATTGACGGGCACCGTGGCATTGGAGGCGTCTGATTTCGGCTCCCCCCAATCGCCACGGCAGAATCGTTCATCAATCGTGATTGTGTTCGTATCCACCCCCACATCCTCCCATTTCAGCGCAACCAGTTCACTGACCCTCAGGCCCGTCATTACCGCAACGAACACCATCGTGGCATATGGCTCAGGGATCAACTCCACCAACTGGTTGAACTGCCGGCGTGTGATATACGGCTTCGGGTGCCGCTTCCCCCGACGCTGCCTAGGCAGCTCCACGTTCTCCATCGGGTTTTTCACCAACAGCTCATATTTCTTCACGGCGGTGCGGAGGATGCTTGCCAGCACATCCCGGATTTTGTCTCGTGATTCTGCCGATAACGGGCTGCTGGTCATCGCAGTAAAGTACCGCTGGAGTGTGCTCGGGGTGAGTTCACGCAGGCTCAGGTAGCCGAATTGCGGGAGCAGGTAATTCTTTATGACCCCGCTGTACCGATCCTGAGTGCTGCTGGCCAACAATGGCAACTCCAGAGGGACGTAGGTGGTGTTCACAAAATGTGCGAAGTTCGTAGCCGAACCGATGGCTTGCAGTCCCGCATTGATGGGGTGCAGGATTTCGTCGGCCAGTTTCTGAACCTCACGAATTCCCGTTGTGGCAGGGGCGAGTCTGTGCCACTGCCGTTTGCGTGTGTGGTTTCCTCCTGTGAAATCATCTGTCTAGGTTAACAAGCACCACCATGTGCCACGCTTGAATGGCTTGGGGACTTGGTGTCGCCGTCTTGCCATCCGTTCCCAGTCCTTCCTTGGAAACGGGCAGCGAAGGTTCGCCTCGACAGAAACAATAACACGCTTATCCGAAGGACGAAGTTCCCAGAGAGGTGGAAAGGGATACCGTTCCGGTGGGCGGAAGCCCTCGAATTCATGAACGGTACCGGGAAACGACGATCCGGAGTGTGCCGAACCAGTGGCTAGGTTGGGTGTGGCGGCGGTTAGCCAATAGAACCGCACCCCATAAATACCAAACCGGGCGCGGTGACGGACCACGCCCGGTTGATATGAACGAGGATATTAAGCGCCGTTTGAGGGGACGGCAACAAGGCTGCGAATCTGTCGAACGTAATGTGTCGTCGCTACGTTTCCCTCCTCCACCCATTGGGTTAAAGATGAAGTTCTCATGCCTCGACAGGTGCCCTCAGCATCGTCGTGACACAAGGTGGTTTTTACGGCTTACTTTTCCTGTTTACTCCGATAGCAACTCTGGAGCAACGGGAATAGCGCCTTAGTTTGTATTACGCACATCCGTCTGTGAGACCGTTCAACCCAGCGTTGATGCGGCGATACGAAGTCAGCAGCCGACCCGGCGTGTGCGGAGCCCGTGGTTCGGGCGGATGCTGCCACGGTCTGAACGACAGTGACTCACCAAGTCCGATGCAACCTGCTGAGCCTCTCTGGCGTCTGAGCGGCGGGAGGATTTCAGATGCAAAAACCACTCGCAGCGTTGGTATCAGTGTTGTTCCTGCTCAGCATGGCAGGGGCGCAGACGATGAGCACGGATAACATGAGTGCGGACAAGGGGAGCGTACAACAGAGCCTGATGCAAATGGAGCAGAAGTGGGCCGAAGCCGCAAAGGCCGACAATCCCGCCGCCCTCAATTCGATACTCTCCGACAACTTGGTAAATCTCGACTCGGACGGCACTGTGCACTCCAAGACCGAGACGCTCGACCGCATGAAGAAGGCTAAGTGGGAGACCAACGAGGTTAGCGACATGCAGGTCACCCTAAACGGCACAACCGCCATCGTTACAGGATCGTGGCGCGGCAAGGGAGTTGATAGCACGGGCAAGAACGTGGACGCCACAGAGCGGTTTGTGGACACCTGGCAGCAGATGCCGGACGGAACATGGAAGTGCATCGCATCGGCTTCAGCTCCGATGAAATAGGAGTAGTCCGCCGAAGGCTACCCGCCAAGTCAGAAAATACGAACCGGGCGTGGGGGAGGTTGCCCGGCACGCCCGGTTGCTGTACGGACAAACTAAGCGCCGCTTGAGGGTACTGCACACGGCGTAAGAATCTTGCGAAACCTCTCTCGAATGTCGTCGTTTGCCGTCGCTACTTTACCCTCCTTGCCCGTCCACTGGGCGCTAGCGAATTCTCGTGCCCGGCAGCTTTGCCCTCAACGCCGCCTCGGCCCGAGTGCACTACGGTCCACGCAAACTGTTTACCCCTGTTCCGGCTCTGTGGCAAGACGGGAATCGCCTTATCCGCATGACCAAGGTAATGGGTGACTCCTGTTTCCGAAGATTGCCGAATTCGGGAATGGAATCCTTAGGACTTCAACCCCAGCGCCCCCGTCGTGAACTTGACCAGCGGCAGCATCGTCCGGCACGCCGCCGTGAAGTCCCGCATGAACCTGGGGCCGCACACCTGCTCCTCTGTCATCGCCACCGATGCCACGAAGTCCTTCCGCTTGATGTCCTTGATGAGCGGGTGCTTGGGGTCGAACCCACGGGGTGGTCGGGTCAGGCTCTCGCCCTCAAGTTCGAGTTTTCGAATCGCCTTCGCCCATTGCTCCGGCTCCCGGACGATTCCCGTGCGGATTTTGGTCAGCGCACGGTTGTCGGGGTGCCACACGCCCGCCGCCGCAAAGCAGTTGTCCGGCTCAAGATGCAGGTAGAAAACGGGAGCGTGGGCGTCCTTGCCGCTGTTATGGGAGAAATGGATTCCGACATGCGTCTTGAAGGGGCGTTTGTCCGTAGAGAACCGCGTGTCCCGATAGATGCGGAACAGCGAGCCCCGTGTCGGGCGTGGATCAGCGACAAAATGGGGGCTGAGCTTCGCCAGACGTGGGGCAAATCCGCTGATGAACTGCATAGCGGGTTCGACCACCACCTGCTGGTATCGCGCCTTGTTCTTGGCGAACCAGTCCCGGTTGTTGTGGCGCTTGAGTTGGCGGAGGAACTCGAACAGGTCTGGGCGGAAGGAGCTGGCGTCAGGCATGAGCTACTCACAGGTGCAGCACACACCAGCTTACAGCACACGCCGACCCTCGTGCCCCTGTCACGTCGTGCACCATTCATTCAACGCCGCCGTAGCCGTCCTACTATGCGGCCTGTGTCTTGCTTTCGTCACGCAGCATGGAACGTAGTTGCTCACGCAGTTCAGGCGTGTCCCGATGACCGTGGGACTTTACGGCATGCTGCACCGCAACTTCGAGCACCTCTTCTTCACTGCCGGAGATGGCGACATCGCATGGTTTGTCGGTTGGGAACCAGCGGCAATCAATGACTTTGCGATTCTTGGCCATGACCTCACCTCGTGATGTGGCTAGACAGGTTAGCTCCGTTCATTGCGAGTTTCAACGTAGCTGCTTGACGTTCAGCCCCGACGCCTGGGTAGTCGCCCCCAATAGTTCTGAGCCGCCCCGTGACGTTGCCAAGGTTGCGAGGCGTACCATTGGGCATGAGCAAAAGTTGCCCAGAGTGCCTCACCCCAGACCCTTTTGAAACTTCGGCTTCTACCGCCGCCGATCTCCTTCGAGAAGAGCCGGACGAAGAAGAAGAGGAGGAGGAGGACGACGCCGAAGATGACGATGACGAAGATGAAGACGAAGGTTACTCGGAGTGAGCACACCTCCGCTATACTTCCTCGAACAACTCTGGGCTAACAGTGCGGGGCGTGTCCCGTTGGTTGCATTGCCAGACGTTGGGGCAACTCAGCCAGTGTCCTTTGATGAGAACGATCGGCTACTGCGGGTGTCGGCAGAACACAATTCATTGGAATTCAAGTCATTGAAACAGGTCACCGACAACGCCGTAGACCTCATGGGAAGGCAAAAACAAGGGTTCAAACTAATGGCACGTAAGCCTTTCAAACTCGACAACAGAAGGGCCATGAAAATCAGAGCCGAATACGACGACTCTAAAGGCAGGATGGTCGAAGAGGAGGTAATCGTTTTGCGTGCCAGAATGATATATGAAGTGGGCTTGACGACTACCCCGCACGACTACACGGCTGACGAACAGCGATTCGGCCAAATCGTTGGTGGGTTTAGGTTCTGGCGAATTCACTACTGCGCTGGCTTGCAGCACTGAAGAAGCAACAACGGCTATGAAAACGGGCAACTCTTCCATGATGCGAACAATCCTCGTTGTGACATGCGGGCTGCTGGCCATTTGCACCGTCTCGATGGGCGTCGCCAGGATCGTGATTGCGCGGGCCGCTAGTGTAGTGCGTCATACAGATTGACGTTTATTCAGGGTGTGGCGAGCGCGCTTCACTTTTTCCAGGATATCGGTGGCTCGCGCGGTCCAGATGAACGGTTTGGGGCTCTCGTTGTGACGGTCGATGTAGGTGCCGATGGCCATGATGAGCTCTTCCAGATCGTGGAAGACACCACGACGCAGGCGATTTTGGGTCAGGTCGCGAAAGAAACGTTCCACCATGTTCAGCCACGACGCGCTCGTGGGAGTGAAGTGCAGATGGAAGCGCGGATGCCGCGCCAGCCAGCGCTGCACTTTGGGGTGCTTATGGGTGGCGTAGTTATCGCAGATCAAGTGGAGTTGTCGCTCCGCCGGAATGGTCTGGTCGATCAGACGGAGAAACTTGAGCCATTCCTGATGGCGATGCCGCTCTTGGCACAGGCCAAAGACTTCGCCGTTGGCCGCATTCAGCGCGGCAAACAAGGTGGCGGTGCCGTTGCGTTTGTAGTCATGCGTCATGGTGGCGCCGCGCCCACGTTTCAGCGGCAATCCAGGCTGAGTACGATCCAGAGCTTGAATCTGGCTCTTCTCGTCCGCGCACAGCACCAGCGCGTGCTCAGGCGGGTTGAGGTACAGACCGACGATGTCTTCCAGTTTCTCCGCAAACTGGGGATCGTTACTGAGCTTGAAGGTTTCCACGAGATGAGGTTTCAACCCGTGGGCCCGCCAGATGCGCCGCACACTGGCTTCGCTGATGCCTATGGCCGCTGCCATAGTGCGCGTGCTCCAGTGGGTGGCGTTGGTCGGCTGTTGGCGCGTGGTCATCGTCACCACACGTTTTGTCAGGCGGGCGCTGATCTTGGGTTTGCGGCCGGCCCGAGGCGCGTCTTTCGCTAATCCGGCCAGGCCCAGCGTGAGGAAGCGCTTGCGCCATCGGGAAACCTTTTTCGGCGTGATGGCCATAGCCGCCGCAATTTCCTGGTTCTGCTGGCCGGAAGCCGCGAACAACACGATGCGTGCACGCTCCGCCACCCGCACCGGGAGGGATCGACTCCGGGCTTGATATTCCAACACCGTCCGTTGCTCCGGACTCAACGTAATAGTAGGGGCTATGCGCATCCGCAACCGTGTCCTCAATCATAAGACGCGCGCGGATTGATAAAGGTTGTTAGTTATGACGCACTACACTAGAAACAAGACCTACTCAGATGTACTGCTAATTCCCGAACGGCGGGTGGGACTGGTTCTTGGCTGCCCCAAGCAGACTTCCGGCGGCTGGTCGAACCCCTACTTCGAGAACCGAATTGCTGCCGCCGCCGATCTCTACCGCCATGGCAAGATCGAGTATCTGGTAGTCAGCGGCGACAACCACGTCCGGGGATATGACGAGCCCACCGACATGAAAAACGCCCTGCTTGACAAGGGTGTTCCGGCAGACCGAATCTTTCCGGACTACGCCGGACGCCGAACCCTGGACTCCGTGGTCCGGGCAAAGAACCTGGCCGCGCTTGAGTTCTACTGGGAACACCGGGAAGAAATACGACTTGCTACTCTTGCACAGATTCGCTTGGTTTGATCTGTGCTTCCAGAAAGATCTCAATGCGATTTGTAGTCCATACCGCAATGCCCGTTCCGAAGAAGTCCGCATCCTCGGTCCAAATCCCACATCCCAACCCGAGAGCGGCGGCCAGTACCGGCCAATCGCTCTCATCCCGACCGCGTAGGCGCTGTCGGGCTTCGTTTTCGAATACGGCATAAAGGTCCGGTTCAACGGGCTCAATAAGGTTTTGCAAGTATTCGAGCGATGCTGGAACGTCAGTATCAGACCTCCCCCGCTTTTTCAGCAGGGGAGGCAAGTGCTTCCCGGCGTCATCGAAGGCGATATCAGGTGCAAAGAAGCGGACTCCCTGAGCTGCGTAGGTCTCGACGAGTTGCCGAACACGGCGTCCCAAGACGGCACGAATGAGGATGTTCGCATCAAGAACGATCATCTTAGCGGACCGCGCTCTTCTCGCGCCGGCGCAGTTGCTTGAACTCGGTGACCAACGCTTCCTCGTCAACGTCCGCCAGCGCCTCGGCAAGACGGTCGGCTGCAGCCTTGAGTTCGGAAAGGTCGGCTGACTTCGGACGCTTCCGGCGCGTTGGAACATAGACACCGAGAGTTTCACCGCGACGAGTGACGGCAACCGGGGTATCCGATTCTAGAAAACTGGCAATTCGCTCGCGGAACTCGCGCACGCCGACTTTGAGTGTAGCCATACCTATACTCCCGTGCATAGCGTACACCATTGTGTACACTCGCAGCAAGCGAATCCAACCCCTCTACCGCTCACGGATGGGAAGACCATGCCTAGAAAGCGCAACGAGCTTTTGTACCGTTTTTGTACCGCCGGAGCCGGATTGGTGCCCTTTTTGACCTTTCAGCCCTTATAAGAATCAATAACTTATGCGCCATCAATCCCCATAGAAAGACCAACTCCGTCCCTGGCCACCATCATTCTAAATCACTTAGCGGTTCGGAACGAAAATCTTCCACCCACGATCCCACCCATGATTCTCACTGAACTTGCTCCGTGAGCAGGTGGATTTTGTCCCCCATCAGGCTGTTCCAGGAACTTGCCTTGCGCATCTCGCATCGATTCCATGTCGGATTGCGCATACAGCTCCATGGTCGTGCCGAAGTCCTCGTGGCGCAGCATACCCTGCACGGTTTTCGGATCGACTTTCAGCTTCACCAGCGCGGTCGCCAGCGAGTGCCGAAAATTGTGAAAACCGAAACGACCCTTCCAGTCTGCCGGAATCACACCAGCCTTGACTGCTGCGGGTCTCAGGTATTTCTGCACCATAACGGAAGCCGACAGCGGCTTCTTGCCGCCGAGCTTCACACTGGGAAACACGAAGTCGTTGTCCCTGGGATAACGCGTTCTCTCGCGCCATGCGAGCAGGAAACCAGCCAGTAATGGGTGCATGGGGGCCGGAGCCTTGGAGGCTTTCGACTTCGGTTGCTTGAACCTTCCCCAGACGTAGGCCCGCCTCACATACATCACGAGGGCCCTCGAAGTCCAGATCCATCCACGTCAAGCTCAGCAATTCCGACACCCGCAATGCCGTGGCAGCGTCGCTCAAGGTGAGCGTCCGCCTCGGCTACGGGGTATTGAGAAGCACCTCGAACGCCTACTTTGGCGTCATGATGAGCGCCTTGTAATCGCTGGTCGTCCGCTGGCTCACCCAGTTCATGGGATTGCCTTCTTGCTGCCGCGGCACAAAGTTGTGCCGCTACCCGTGCTTGAAAACCAGGCTCATGATGCGGCGGATCTTGGCACGACAGGCATGGGTTGGGCAGACATTACATCCCTCCTTGGGTCTTCGGCGGCCTGTCGATGATCCTTTCGCTGATCCGGCATTCGCTGTTCGCAAACGCGGAACTGGCTAACTCCCCGGCAATTTCTCCGTTGCGTGCGAGACGTTGCACGGCCTTGGCGTGGCTTTTCAGGGCGGCGGCATTTTTGTCGTTACCCAGTAGTTGTTCAAAAGACGGGAAAAGAGCGGCCACGACGGCCCGGGCGGGCTTCCAGTGGGGATCGGACATAAGCACTCCGACGAATTGTTGGGCAGTCAGAGACTGCCAGAGCTCGATTAGCGTATTTCCTGAGCGCAGCAGCAGTCCAAGACTTCTTTCGCCCGGATTTATAGCTGTGGGGAATGACGGCTTGGAATTCGTGCTTGAGACCTGATGTGTTCCAGTTTCTGGACAGTGTGCTGGACACTGCACTTCCGGCCATGCCCAGCCATTGGCCTTCAGAATTGCCGCGCAATGCGAATCGCAGCCAAATACAGCAGCATCTCAGGATGAAACGCGCCGCACGAGTCTGAATTCGTCCGGGTTAGAGTAGTGCCCGCTTGACTACGCCTATTTGCAAGCTCACCTGTAAACTGAATCAGAGGTTGTTAAAGATGTATCCAGGTGTTGATGTACACCTGTGTGGAACACGGCTTGAACCCGGAAAATGTGCAGGACGTGACAACATTCACCGAGGCGGCCGACATGGTCGCCGAGCACATGGGCTTTACCTTCGCCCGGCCTTGGCCCGATCGCGTGTCATCTCCCGGCGTTGTCTTCAAGCCGATAGAAGGCAATCCTCTGGCGGTTGAAACCGGCATTGGGTACGGTCAAGCGGCGCGAGGTGAGGTGATCGAAAAGCTGATCTCGGTATTGGCGAAGAAACATGGACCGCAAGCGGTGCCGATGTCTATTCCGGAGAGTGATCCTTCGGAAATGATCGCCTGATTCTCAGCGGGCTCGCCGGGTGAGAGGAGGCTGCACATGAAAGCCGGCCATGACAGCCAGTCAGGAAGCAGCGCTGGAGCGTGTATCCCCACGATCAGGCAATGGATGCGATCCCGTGCTTGGCCGCAAGCGTCAGCAGTTTGGCGGCTGGTCCCCGCGGTTGCTTTTCGCCGCGCTCCCATTTGCTTACCACGCCGGTCGTTACGTTCAGATGGGCGGCAAAGACCGCCTGGCTGAGTGCTTCTTTTTGGCGAATCCGCCGGATGGCAGCCGGGGTCAGAGACATCACAGGGGTGAGACATGCCTTATCGAAGCTGCGCATCGTCTTGGTGTCGATCGCACCCGCCTCGTACAGGTTGGCCATGTTTTCATGGATCGCCGCCAAAGCCGCACTCTTGTAGGCTCTCGGTCCGCCCGTTCTGCGTGACGTTGTGGGCTTGGCCGCTTGTACTCTCCTGGTCTTCATGGCTTTCGACTCCCTCCTACACGTTCCTTTTGGCACTGCCCGTTCTCTTCGGCTTTATCTCGGTCAGCACTTGCCTCTCGACCAGATCAGACATCTGCTTCTCGGAGAACCCCAAATAGATCTTTGCGGAAGCTTTGAACTGCTTCAGTTCATCGGGCCGTATGTTTGCCAAGTCTTTCTTCTCGAAGCCATACATGAGAACGATCCGCTGTCTCGCCTTCATGGCGACGATAGCGCGGGCTCCGCCGCTAGTTCCTTCGCCCTTGCGCGCCAGCCGGAATTTGAACACACCGCCGCCAAGATCAGCGTCGGGCTTCTCCTGAACGGCTTCCCAAAGATCCTGCTCACCGCTGCCGAGTCGTCGAGCAAACCGCATGAAGTTCTTTGATGCGAACAGCCGTGGTTTCTCGCTGGTCGGTGCGCTCACAAATTAACCATAGTCCTTAGAACCATAGATCGCAACAGTCTTCCAGATGTGTGTAAGCCGGCCGGCGCTGTCCGCGGAAACACAAAGTCCTTCTACCGGAGGGAATAGAATTTGGCAGTTCTTCCATTGGCCGCCAAGTGGTGCGCCGCATTACCTTTGCCCGGCCTTGGCCCGATCGCGTGTCGTCTCCCGGCGTTGTCTTCAAGCCGATTGAAGGCAATCCGCTGGCGATTGAAACCGGTATCGCGTACGGTCAGGCGGCACGGGGTGAGGTAATCGAAAAGCTGATCTCGCTATTGACTGCGAAGCGGGGACCACAAGCCGTGCCGATGCACATTTCAGAGAGTGATCCTTCGGAAATGATCGCCTGATTCTCAGCACTGCACCTGCAGTGACGCCCCGGCGAGAGATAGAGCTGGCTTTGTTTCGCGCGAAATCGGTTCAATGATGGAGGTGTAACGATGGCACGCATATCCGACCTGCATAAGAAGTGGCTGAAGGAGCCGAAATACCGGAAGGCGTACGAGGCGCTTGAGGATGAGTTTGTCCTGGCGTCGGCCGTGATCGATGTGCGGAACCGTGCCGGCCTTACGCAGGAGGAGCTGGCGCGGAAGATGGGGACAACTCAGCCTGTGGTCGCGCGCCTGGAAAGCGGGCGCACGCGCCCGTCGATGCGGACGCTGGAGCGGCTGGCGAAAGCTACCGGGTCGCGTTTGCTTATCCGCTTCGAAGCGCGCAAGGCGAAGAGGCCGGCATGAGAAGAAACCCGTCGTGCGGACGCCACCCTGCCCCGCCGCTCGCATTCCAGTAGCCGCTACTCGACGCGGGGCCTTCTCTTTACTGGAGGCCACCCGCGATCTTCAGCGTCTCCCCGGTGATCCACGCCGAGTCCGCTGAGGCAAAGAACACAGCGGCCGGGGCAATATCCTCCGGCTGGCCGATGCGTCCCAGCGGAGTTTGCGCTTCGATCTGTTTGCGGAAATCGCCGTTGTGCAATCCGGCTGCATGCACCCCCTCGGTCTCAACCATCCCGGGATTGATGGCATTCACACGGATCTTGCGCGGGCCTAATTCCTTGGCCAGCGATTTGGTGACGGCATCAACAGCTGCCTTGGTTGCGCTATAGACAGACGCATTGGGAGGACTAACGGTGCTCACGATCGAGCTGATATTGATAATGCTGCCGCCCTCGGATCCGAAATAGCCGGCGGCTTCCCTCGATGTAAGGACAAGCCCGAGAACGTTCAGGTCAAACTGTTTGTGGAAGTGCTCCTCGGTGACGCTCCCGAGGGGAGAGAACTCGTAAATGCCGGCATTGTTGACCAGGATGTCCAAGCGGCCAAATGCCTTGTTCGTCTCAGAAAGGAGGCGCTCGATATCGGCGTGCTTGGCCACATTTGCTTGCACGGACACCGCTCTCCCGCCGTTCGCCGCAATCTCGTTGACGACACGATCAGCACCTTCCTTGCTAGAAACGTAGTTGACGACCACGGCTGCTCCCTCTGCTGCCAGATGTTTGGCAATCGAGGCGCCGATCCCCTTGGACGCGCCGGTCACGACTGCGACCTTGCCTTCGAGTTTCTTTGCCATGACGATCCCTCCTGGGAGATATACGTACTGTACGGTACAGATTACGGATCGCGCGGAAAGGTTCAAGATTTATGTACTGCTTGGTATACAACGGCATATACTGGAAGAGCATGAAAACGAGCAAGCGGACGCGGCCGATCGGTCGGCCACGCGCTTTCGACCTCAACAAGGCCCTGGATCGTGCACTGCAGGTGTTCCGGGAGAAGGGCTACGAGGGCGCTTCTCTGTCGGATTTGACTGAGACGATGGGCATTAACCGTCCGAGCCTCTATGCCGCCTTTGGCGATAAGGAAGCCCTCTTCCGTAAGGCGCTCGACCGCTACACCGGTGGTCCCGCAGCCTACGTCAGAGAAGCGTTGGAGGAACCCACGGCACGGGCCGTGGCCGAAAAGATCTTGCGCGGCGCGGCCGAGTTGCAGACCGATCCCCGCAATCCGCCGGGATGTCTCATAGTGCAGGGTGCGTTGGCTTGCGGAGAGGTGGCGGAACCGATTCGGCAGGAGCTCATCTTGCGACGGCAAGAGGGAGAGGCGGCGTTACGCCGGCGCCTGCAGCGCGCCAAGGCAGAAGGCGACCTACCGTCCGATTCCAACCCCGCAGATCTGGCCCGCTTCGTCACGACAGTCATGTATGGAATGGCCGTTCAAGCGTCAGGCGGTGCCAGCCGTCGAGAATTGGATCGAGTCGCTCAGGTGGCCCTGAGAGCTTGGCCAGGGTGACACTTTAGGGTCCCCGTTGCCCCCACCCCGTCGAAGTCCATCTCAAAAAGTGCCAACCTGATTCCCTGTGCGTGAACAGAAAGTATTCGCTCGTGACAAAAGTCATAGTGTTGCCGATCCGGTGCCAGCAATCTGGAACGGTTCGGTTGTACCGCGAACCACGAGGCGAGCTCTAATGATTGAACACCAGCCGTTTCTTGCGTCAGCCAAACTGCGCGCTGCATTAACCGCGCCAACGAGGGTTTCCTTCCACCTGCGAGTTGCCGCTGGTGAGACAATCTTCAGTACGGGCGCACCATCGCGCGGGGTCTATCTAGTTTGTTCCGGCACAGTGAGGCTCGCCCTTCCAGGTTCCCAGCAGGCCACCCTCGCCGGACCGGGCAGCGCTCTTGGCTTGCCAGCGGTGGTGGGCCACCATGCGTACATCCTCACGGCACAGGCTGTAGAAGAAGTCCAACTCGCCTTTGTGCCGCATAAAGAGTTCATGGAAATGTTACGGCAAAGCCCGGAGCTCTGCCTCGAAGTAGCCAAGATGCTCGGTACGGAACTTTATTACGTGCGGCGCGCTCCGTTGGCGCATGGTGAGTGGTCCATACAGGACCTGAGGCCTCGTGTAGTGTGCCGAAAGGTCGCCGCGAACCGGGCTTAAGCATGCCGATGGTGCCCCAACATCTGCCCGGTTTTCTGCCCCAAAACGCGCAAATGCGGCGCGTTTTGGGGCCCCCAGGCAGAGGTGGGATTCACAAGAACACTTCCGGCGAGACGTGAAAGCGCTCGCTCAGGCGCCGAATCTGCTCTTTGTTAGCAGCGGTCTGGCCACCCCTTCCGATGAGTATGAAGCCACCTGGTTCCGATCATTATGAAACCAGCTCCCTTTGATGGGCCTGCAGGCGGGCGACAAGTTCAGCGGGATCCGGCACAGGGTGAGCGGGCGCTGTGCTGCGGACGGCATCATCATCTATACGAGCCGGATTTTGTGTTTCGCACCCTGGCAATGATTGAGCGCGTACCGATCTGTCCGATTGTGTATGAGGTCGTGGAGGAACTGAAACGATCGCTGGGATTTTTGCGGCGAGGCCGAGGTCCACGCGGGCAATCAAGCGACTCCAACAGTCTCGCCTTCTCCACGAATCGGAGATGCAGGACCGACCGAACGTGTCGAATCTGGAAGAGTTCCTGCTCCACGGTCTGAAATACGCATTTCCAGCCGAACACGGGCCGTTTACCCGCGGCGTTCCGACCTCTTACGCTGCCGAGCCTCTCAATGCCGAACTTTTGCCGGGAGATGAGCTTCCGCCGGTGTGGCCTTGGCGCGACGGCAACACCCGCGGCATCGCGCTCGAACCGCTCTATAGAGCTGTACCCGGTGCCGCCCTACGCGATCCGGTGCTTTACGAGTTCTCGGCTCTCATCGATGCCATCCGCGATGGCCGCGCGCGCGAGCGCAAGATGGCCGAACGGGAACTGCTCAAGAGGCTGCGCTTGATCCAGGTCAAACCGTAATCAGATGCTCGGCATGGGCGAGAAATAATGCAGCATGAGCGAACCGCTACACGCGGGCGTCGCCACCACAACCGGGATGCGCCGCTCCGAGATTCCAGGGCTGCGCTGGCTAGATGTGGACGTAACACACGCCCGCATCATGCTCCCGCAGACGAAGAACGGTGATGGCCGAATCGTGTAGCTCAACAAATCGGCAATCGCCGCGCTCTCCGCTGCCCCCCATTCACCGGAAACGAAGGCGACGGATCGGGTGTTCGCTGATATCACGCCGGAACAGGTGAGCATGGCTTTTGCCCGCCTGTGTCGCAATCAAAAGATTCTCGATTTCCGTTTTCACGATCTGCGCCACACGGCGGCGAGCTGGCTCAGGATGCAAGGCGCGGACATTCACACCGTCGCGCAGCTGCTAGGTCATAAGGATTTGAGGATGGCCGCGCGGTATCAGCACCTTTCGCCGGCGTTTCTGGCCGATACCGTGGCGCGGTTGGATAGCGCTTATGGGCTGTCGGTTGTTCCAAACGCGTTGCCGCCCACTCCAAACTTGACGGCGTAGTCGCCGGGGAGCAGGACGTAGAGAAGACACAAAACCGCGATGCGCTTCATATTTTGCCGATAGACTGCAAGCAGTCTGCGATGTCGCGGCGCGACAGTACGTCTGAATCCTCGACAACATCTCTGATTTTCCCCAAAAACGGGTTGAGACTTCCGCGATTTATAACCCGCCCCTGAACGAAGCCCGCTTGAAGATCGTTGACGTCCAGTCGTTCGACATCATGAAAACACTGCACGAAACTTTCCTTCGAGAGCGTCCTACAAGTACCGATTGGGATTCGGACGAGTTCTCTTGACAAGCGCGTTTTAAGATAACTCAGCTGCGAGGTGATGCGGAATGCTAAGACAGTAGAGGGATTCAGGTGCCCGATAATCACCAGGAACTTGTCTTTCGCCTCAAACCCCTTATCCGAATTGAATGAGCGGACTAGGATCAGCGCGCCCTGCGAAAGGTCCAGCTGTCTAGTTGGCACGATACGGGGCTAGAACACTGCGGTCGTCCTGTTCGGAGAGAACGAGATTCTTGATTGTCTCTGCCTCAGGGTGGCCTTCGAAAAACAGTTCAAAAGCCATCGGCTGATTATCGTTAGAGTTCTTCCAGCTCGGTTCGTCGTGAGACAGCCTGCGCAGTTTCGAAGCACTAAGAGTCCCAAGCCGCTGCTTAACATCTTCGAGAACCTTGACATCAGAGTTGGAGAACACAGACATGTCCAGCTGTCGTTTGGGCTTAACAGTGTTCCCGACGACTCTGAAATATTCCTGTACTGACGCGGCCGCGGTGGCGCCGACTTTGCCCCTCAGCAAATTCAAGCCTTTGCTTGGAATGGGGCCGTGTTCAAGCTTGTAATACGTGTCTCCCGTTATAGGGCGTCCGTAGCGCAACAGGTGTTCCTTATCCGCGAAAAAGAGCAGCTTACAAATTTTCATCTTAGTAGCTTCTGGACACGAACTAGCCAAATACGCTACCGCGTTCGCAAACTTTTCCGGTTTGAAGCTGAACCTCATCATAGTGTGAGCACAAACATTCTACAGCTAGTTAGATACCCCCGCTAGCGCAAACGCTTCACCCAGAATCCCCGAATGCATCTTGGCTGGCTATCGCTGGATGCCTGGGATCGATGAACAAGCCAAGGAAATGCTGTGCAAGACGGTTTTTGCCTTTCCGCGTAACCCAGGCGTTACCAGAACTCAGGATGTGAAATGGTGAGTGCTTGGAAGTGCTTTAGAATCATGGCGTCCCCGGCGGGATTCGAACCCGCGTTACCGCCGTGAAAGGGCCTTCAATGGCATTGTGAAAGGTTCACAAGAGTTTAGTTAAGTTCTCTATCTGTATGCTTTTACGGTGGTTATATTGCTAGTATTAGCTTGGCTCACTTTGGGTATGTTTTCAGGGGGAATCGTCACAATAGCGTCACAGACGAGTTCCGCTGTAAATACGCGGCCTCTTGCGATACAGGCCCGGTTCTGTGGGACGATCTGGCGGCCTAGAATCGGCCCTAGAATGCCCTCTGGCGGGCCAGAATAGGCCGCCAGCGGCGCTCCGGCACTTTGGGGCAGCCCGTATCCCCTACCGGCTCGCTACGGCGCGTCAGAACCCTCAAAGAATTGCAAACTCAGGTCAAAGGCTCGGGCGATCTTTTCAAGCGCCCGGACACCTGTCAAGATGCGCATGTCATACGGCTTGGAGGATGAAGATGAAGATGAAGAAGCCTAGCATCGGAACAAACGGAGACGATCCCTTCGACCCGGATGTGACCGAAGAGCTGAATCGTCTCGATGCGGAAGGTGCTTTTGAGTTAGACGCGGAGTTGTCCGAGCAAGAGGACGAAGACAACGAAGACGAGAACGCCGAAGATGCCAAAGTTGCGAAGCACACCGTCAGAAAGCCCACTGCGAGACGGGCCGCGAAGAAGGTGGCGATAAAGAAGCCCACGGTCAGGGCGAAGAAAGCGGTTCAAAAGGCAACGGTCAGAAAGAAGGGCAAGGGAGCAAAGGGGCGTGGCGGCAAGCACATTCGCGGAGGCGGTGGGGGTTAACGGCTCCGCCGAAGTGAGATCGGGATACTCAACGTGCGAAAGTCAAATGGGGGTTACTGGATACCAGTCAACAGGCGGGACGGCGTAGCACCTAGCGCACGGGCAATCTTTACGATGTTTAGCAGACTGACATTACGTTCACCACGTTCGATTCCGCCAATGTACGTCCAGTGAAGGCCCGCCTTTTCAGCTAGACGCTCTTGCGAAAGGCCCAGTTGAAGGCGCTTCTTCCTGACCGCTTTGCCGAGTTGAACGCGGGCGTCAATTACCACCCTTTGATCGTCAGTCAATAAATACTTTGCTGCTAGAGACGATAGGTATTACCATTCCCACGAAGTTTGTCTCACATCCTCCAGCGGGCCATTGCTTCTAGGTCTGCGAAGACTATGAGACGCGGGGTGCGTCATGGACCGCCTTTTATCGTGGCGGAGCCAATGCCGGACGCGCAAGATTCTGCAATTTGCGGCGGTGCGGTGCGGGCCTAGGCCGCGCCAACCACCATGGTTATTCCCTCTCGGAAATATGCACTTTACGCAAGGGCAGGGGAGGTGCGAATTGAGCCGGAATCACTTAGGGCTAAAGGTGTGGATTTACAGCGGATGTTTTTCGCTGTGGATTGTCTTCATGTGCGCAATAGGTCTGCTTCCGAATACAGCGCCGTGGGTGTACGTGGGTGCCGTTGCAATAGTCGTGTCTTCGGTGGTTCTGTACACACTGCCTTCTGTGATCGCATGTGCTACGAAACATCCAAGCAGGACTGCTATATGCTTCGTGAACTGGTTTCTTGGGTGGACTATTTTGGGGTGGTTAATCGCAATGATTTGGTCTTTGGCAGGACTCGACGCCAGGAGAAATGCGCTTGTTTCCGTGGCGAAGCCAGTGCCGGACGTGCAAGGCTCTGCTACGGAGCCAACGCCTGTACCGGAGGAAACTATTCCAATAGATATGGAAAGGCTGCGGACTCTCGCTCAAGAGCCGGTGCCAGGACCAACCAAAGTCTTTAGAAATATATGCATTGTTGGCGGAGTCGTTTTGGTTGTTGCGGTGATCACCATGACGCCACTCATACAGTTCATGCACAGACCGGCAACCATCGTTAACATCGTTGACGGGCCAGACTATCTTAAAGCCAAGTCCGCCTCCCCAGTTCACGCGCCTTCGGCGGTTTCCAGCCCAGCACCGGCTTCGCTTACTGGCGACCGACAAGCCGTCAAGTGGACGGCCATGAGCCATACGGCGTACGCGATCACAGGAGATGTCGTAACCTCACGAGATAGCATTTCCCTGTTAAAGAAATCATACCCATTAGTTCTTGACCGAGACTTGCACGGAGATGAGCTTCAAAACTCCGCGAAGCTGCTTTACGTCGAAGCGGTAACATCTTCAGGCTTAGTAGGACGACTATTCAGAACGGAGATTCCGGCAACTACACACCTAATCAATGACAACACGATTTGCGGCAGCGAAAACGCAGAATGGGTTCTTGTACTCACGACCCACGCGGAAGGAAGAGGCTCCGATACGGGCGACTGGTTGTATTTGGCTTTTTTCTCTGGCGATGCCGAGCCTGTTTTTCAGACACAGGCGCTAGAAAACTCGAAAGCTCTTTGTGGAACTTACAACTATCAGATGGATGCGGCCCCTCAGGTACCAGCGCCGGTGGAGAACTCCAAGCAATCCGTCGCTCACTGAGGAAGCGAAGGTCAAGTAGCGGCGGGCAACGCGGGCGGCACAGCGGCGCTCCTGCCTTCGATGGTGATGCCGGGGGCTGGCTTTCCGTCAATCGCTTCCACAAAGACAATCTCAAAGATGGGCGGCGCGCCCGCGCTGCCGATGTTCTCCTGAAACACATCTAGCCTTGAGCGCGTGCCTTCGGTTGTCGCAATGATCTGTGCGGCGGCAGAGGTATCTCCACTCACCGCCGCCGTAATTAGCTGCTGCGCAATGCACGTTGCCCACGATGCATGGGACGGAAGGCCCAAGGCTTTGGTGACTACGGCGGTCGCGCGATTGGGGAGCATCGCAAGAAGCGCCTTCGTGACAAGGCGCATCTCGGACTTGGGACTTCCCCCCGAAGGGTTCCCAGAAACGCCTTTCTCGAAGCGATACGGGTTGCCGGGCTTGAAAGTAGTGGACGGCGGATGCTTCTTTCGCGCCGGAGACGCTGTTACCACAACTAGCGTTTTCGATTTGGCGCTCTTCTTAGCGGCTTTCTTCTTTGTGCGCACCATACTCGCCCCTTTCTCAAAACCGCTGCCAAGCAGCGAAGCCTTAACAACCCCACGGCGGCGCGGTTTTGCGCTTGCCTGTAAGGTGGAGCATGGAGCGGCGGTGCTTATCTTCGATCATCTTCCGGTGCGCGACGCGCGACGCGTCCTCAGCGTCGAAAAACGCTTTCGTCATCCCCGGCAAAATCGGAAGGCCCGCATCTGCGTACAACTGGAAATGCCGTATTACAGAGGCGTACATTCTCCAAGTTCTGTGGGCGCGCCCCTCTCTCGCGTGCCGGTAAGGCCAGCGAACCAAGCAGCGGCCTATCGACTTTTGAAAATCGTCTAAACCTTTCCACGTAACTTCGGTTTCGGATTCGGATTTGTTCATCGCAATCATCTCCAGGTCCAAGATTTTCGAAGAACCACGGGCGGTTGCTGCTGTCAGGGACAACAACCTGCCCGTGGGCGCGCACCGATACAGGACGGGTACGGCAGCGCTCATTGTGAACACCGGCGCGCAATGTGCGGCGACGTGGACGAGGCGGCACCGCACTTTTAACCCCAGCGATAAGAGACGAGTCAACCCGCCGGAGCTTTTCAGATGTCGTGGCGCTGGCACCACCCGACGACACGACAACCGAAACCCAAAACTCGATGCTCATTTCCCCGCCCTTGCGACGCGGAACTTTAGCGGTGTGGAGGATGTGGAGGGACCACCTGTTATCCCTGTAGAGAGTTTTTGTTTTGAAAAACTCTCTACGGACATATTGGGTTGTCCCTCCACATCCTCCACACCACGCAACCGGAGTCCAGCGAAGCTATTGCCCGCGCGCCCCTTAAAAATCGAATAGCCGCGCGCTTCAAGAGACTGCGAAAACCTCTTCGCGCTGCCGACGTACTCGCCCGCAGCCTCCGCCCAGCGCCGCCAATCGTGGAACGCTTCACTTGAGCCCACCCGCGCGTTTGCTGCCTTAGCCGTGTGTTCGCTAATCCAGCGGCCCATCGCATCCTCTGCGGCCATGTAATCGTCAGTGGCGGAGGTGACCGCGCGCGGCGGCTGCAATCCTTCGCGCTGCCACGCAAGGCAGCCATCAAGCATCCACTGCAAGATGCCACCCCATTCGGCGCGCAACCTCTCCGAAAGCTTCGCGTCGCGCTTGGCGACGGGAATGGTCACGTTGAAGGGCACCAAATTCATGCGACGCCGCATCGCTTCGTCAACGCTGCGCAGTCCAGGGCGATGGTTGCCAGAAATGACGAGCTTGAATCGCGGAACGTACGCGAAAAAGTCGCAACGCATGAAGCGTGCCGCGATGGGGTCTCCGCCTGTGAGCGCTTTTAATTTCGACTCCGCCCAGCGACGCCCGTCCTCTGTCTCGGTCGCAGTCACGAGTCGAGCGCCTTGCAGTCCAGCAAGGTCCGTAGGGTGACTTTCATTCGTCGATGCGGTGAACGTCTCGACTGGCGCGGTTTTCGCGTAGTCGCTTAGGATTCCGGCGATTGTGTTTATAAATACCGATTTTCCGTTGGCACCAGTTCCGTGAAGAAAAAATAGGGCGTGCTCATCGGTCACGCCGGTGAGGCAGTAGCCTGCCATCCGCTGCAAAAACTTTTGCAGCTCTCTGTCACCCCCGGTCACGTCCGCCAGAAACTTGAGCCATAACCGGCACTCTCCGCCCGGAGTGGAGGCGCTGATCTTCGTGCAGTAGTCCTCCCGCTTAGCGGGGCGCATCGCGCTAGTGCGCAAATCGACCGCGCCGCCCGGGGTGTTTAACAGCCATGAATCACTATCCCATTGATCGACGGTTGCAGCGTGCAGCCTATCCGCGCGCGCCAGACGTTCGACTGCGGCGACTGTTTGCGCAGAGCGGATGCGTTGCGCAACCTGCTTTTTGCCGCATTGATCGGCAGCCGTCCGGCAAACAGCGCGGACCTTGCTGAAGATGTCGAGCGTATCATCACGCCTCCAGCGTTGCCCGTCCCAGGCGAGCCACTGGTTCCATGCGGATACATAACGCAAATCGTTGCCGTGTTCCGCCGTGAACCTCAGTGCGAGCGCGTCATCCGAGTACGAACCAAGCGAGTCTGCGGGGGCGGCGGCATCAAGAACTTCAGTCATTAGGGCGTCGCCGTCATCTTGCGCGATAAGGTCATCCGGCCCGTTGACGCCCACGATTTGCGGCAACGTGGCAGCCGCGACTGATGGACATTTGCGCTCCGGCCTGCGCAGTTCCGCAACTAGCGCCTCCTGTGCCGCCTGAACGTCTGGATTGCTCGAAGCATTTGCGTCGAGCATCACGATGACGGGGTGACCGTTGACGTAATCAAGATCGGCGAGCGGGGTTGACTTTGCGGGCGCGTTATTCTGGAGCCAACCCCAGCAGCCGCCCATAGCGAAAGGCAGGATTGCGGGGCTGGTGCGGGCAGCCCACGCTGTTAGTGCCAGCGCAGATTTCTCCGCCTCAACTAAAACGATTGGAACATTCAGATCTTCGAGTTTCTCCGCCGCGTCCGGCGGGAAGTACAGGCGGCGTGGGCGGCCCTTCGGGCAACGGTATTTTCCGTCTGGCTTGCCGTCCTTCATCGGCGGATGGTCAAGTCGAACGCGAAGCGTATCCATCTCGCCGGTAACCGGATCACAGTACGGGAAACAAATACCGCCCATGTCCACGGCGCCCGTGATGCCCAGCGCGCGCGCTTCGGCATCGGTGACACGGCGCACACCCGCAGCTTGAACCAGATCGGCGGGATTCTTGAGTTTCGCGAACATGGCGAGGTCAGCAGGCGTGAGCGCCGCACCAGATTCGATTTTGGGGGGAACGCGCGGTCGCTTCGGCTTTGCCCTGAGTTTTTTTAAGCGGTCTTGAAGTCTCATCGGTCCCGTCCGTACTCGAAATTTCGGCTCTCCTGACAAGGCCGTTGTTCAAAGTTCGCGCTACTGCGCGCGGCGCGGGCGCAGGCCCGCCGCAAGGAACCGCTCCACCTCGTCGAGCGGGATTAACAATCTGCTCTTCGGCCCGGCGGGCTTCGATGAGGCAACATCACCGCGATACGCGCGGCTTCGCCAAGTCCACTCACTCTCGTTGCTGATTTCGGCTGCGCGCTGCACAGTCACATAGCGGCGTGGTTGTGCGGCTGCGGGAGCGGCTGCCGTGCTCCGAGGGGGCGCTGCAGGCATCGGCGCACGCCGAGGGACCGCTATGGGGCGTTGATTCAATTTCGGCCTCTTCATCTTC
This sequence comes from uncultured Acidobacteriota bacterium, assembly GCA_963837635.1. Taxonomy (GTDB): domain Bacteria; phylum Acidobacteriota; class Terriglobia; order Terriglobales; family Acidobacteriaceae; genus CAWINY01. Next base: position 266,307 of record CAWINY010000006.1, on the reverse strand, counting down.
AACCTCCAATGTTCGCAACCTTAGCTCCCGCAGTTCGGTTGTGTCGATTTATTATCGGTGCATCTTGTAGCCTTTTGGTATAGCATAATTATATGCAGGTAACACAAGGGTTTGACGCAGATTTCGTCTTGGCGCTGTTGAATGGAGACCCACTCCCCATAGACTTTTCTGTGCGCGCTCAGTTCCTCGCGTCACTGCCGCCGGGAACGGACGGTTTGCGGGAATGGGCGATGCGGCCTATTGAGCACTGGGGCAAAGAACCAGCAGACTTCCCCGCTGAGATACTCGCAAACTATATGGTGTACCGGCATGCTACGCAGTTCATGTTTGACCATGTTTTCCGGCAGACGCTTATTCGCCGCCAGTCTGCGGCATGGCCCGCCGTAGCGGTACTGTTGCGGGAGCACATCGACCAGTGGATTCAAAGCGGCTATGACGCAGAGGACAGAGAGACTCCGTGGGCGCGCCACCTTTCCGGCGCTCTTCTTAAAAAGCTGAAATCCTTCCACGCACAGAACCCCTTGCAAGTGCGTGTGCAAGAGTGGGGCGAGGTTTTGTGTGCGATACCCGCCGAACCATCAGCGAGCGGAGACTTCGCCGCCCATGAGGCAATGCGCCTCATGTTTACGCTGCTAGATTCCGAGTTCAAGTACACCATTGCCAAGTGCCTGAAGCGCGGGTGTGGAACCTATTTCAAGCGGTCAAAGCTACAGGAGTGTTTTAAGCGCGGCGCGTACTGCGCAAAGCATTCGAAGGGCGCGGGCACGGACATACAGCGAAAAAAGGATAAAGCCGCCCTGCTTAGGCTCGCAGCGAAGTTCTGGTCACAATGGACGCCAGACGCCCATCCGAATCAAGCGCTGTGGGTTGCAGCCAAGATCAAAGAAGTGCGCCGCTCGTTGCCGCGCGTTACGCAAAAGTGGGTCAGCAGAAACGCTGTTGAAATTAAACGGAGGAGTAGTTATGCCTAAGAAAGCGATTCAGCGCAAAGACGGCATCTACACCCGGCCCGATACGGCGGGCTTCTGGGGATCATGGACGGACGCACAAGGCCGCCGTGTTCGCCGCCGTTTCGATGTTGCCACCTTGCAGCAGGCGAAGGATGCGCTCGCCGCCGAAAAACTGAAGGTCGAAGAGGCCATCAAGTTCGGCAAGCCGTTGCTAAGCGAAGCCTCATTCGCCGCATTCGCTGATGAGTTTCTCGACTACCAAAAGCGGCGCATCGCGTCGAAAGTCGCAAAAGGCAAGCTGTCACAAGCTGAGTATGAGCGGCAAAAAGGCATTGTGGAGACACACCTGAAACCGTTCTTCGGAAAGATGCAGCTCGCCAGAATAAGGCGCAAGGACGTGGCCGCCTACATCAACACCCGCACGGGTGAGGCGGGTGACGGCACCATCATCAAAGAGGTGAACGTGCTCAAGCGCCTTTTCAATATCGCAGTCGAAGGGGAAAAGATTTTGGTCAATCCAGCAAACCGCGCGCCTGTTCCCAAAGCGCCGGAAGGCCGCGTCCGTTACCTTTCAGCCGCAGAGTTAGGCAAGGTGCTGCGAGCCTGTCCTGAATGGCTGCGGCCTATCGCGGGTCTTGCCGTGGCCACAGGCATGAGGCGCGGCGAGATGCTGAGAATCCGATGGGAGGATGTCAGCATCCCACGCCGGGAGATGCGGCTGCGGCACACGAAGAGCGGGAAAGAGCGGCCCGCCCTCATCAACGATCTGGCATTGCAGGTACTCACGTCCATGGGCGCTGGTACGCATAAGCTGAGAGGGCTGCTATTCCCCGGCGTGACACCTGCACGGGTGACCGTGGCTTTTATCCGGGCGTGTGAAGATGCCGGGGTATCCGACTTCTCCCTGCATGATCTGCGTCACCATTACGCTTCCATGCTCCGCATGAACAACGTCGATCTGCACACCCTGCAAAAGCTGCTAGGCCACAGCGACCCGCGAATGACCGATAGGTATGCCCACCTGTCGCAGCCGTTCTTGTTGGACGCCGCTAAACGCCTTGATGGGGTGCTTTCACTGGCTCCGGCACCTGAAGAGACGGAAGAAGAGGAAAAGGCCGGAGAAGAGGTGCAAAAAGAGGGGGAATCGTCACAATAGCGTCACAGACGGGCTTTGATGACGAAGCCGGATTTAATGTAAGTCATTTATAATCATGGCGTCCCCGGCGGGATTCGAACCCGCGTTACCGCCGTGAAAGGGCGATGTCCTAGGCCGGGCTAGACGACAGGGACGCTTACGTTGGCAGGGTTATTGCTCAAAGGGTGTATCGTATCAGCCGTTCGCGTTCGCTGTAAAGCTAGCGAGTGCGGGCAGCCCCGTCGCGGGCGATGGACAATTACACGAGCAAAGGCAACGCCTGCGCCCGGACGCCGCGGCTAAAGGACTTCCATGGCTGATCCTCTGTATCTGAGTTTGTGGTTCCCGCATTTTGCGCCGCAGGAGATGTTGCCGCGCACGCTCTCCGTCCTGCGCCAGTTTCCCTTTTCCGCGTCGCGGCCCGGAGTGACGTACCTGTCGATTCACCCGGTATCCTGGAGCGAGTCCACCGTGCTGGAACGCCGCTTCCGCCCAGGCCTTGATCCGGAGCAGGCCGCTTCCATCGCAAACGAGTTTCTTCACTCCGATCATGCCTATGTGTTCGAGTGTGCCTGGGATCTTTGGACGGCGGACGAAGACAACGGCCAGGTGGCGCTGGCACCTCAGACGGTACGCATCATCGCGCACGGCCTCGAGTTCGAGGAAGGCGCTTTCCAGCAGATGGGCCACGTGCAGCTGGACTTCGGACTCGATGTGCCCTTTCTCCAAGAGGAACTGGAGTTGACCGCCATTGCGGAAGAGCACATCAAGGTGAACGTGGCCAAACTGGTAGCCTTCACCAGCGCGGTCGAAAAGAACTGCGGCATCAGTGGGCGCGTGCTGTGGTCGGAATCCGAGGAAAATCTGGCCCAAAAACTGATTGAGCGATTGCAAAAGGTCCAGTGAAGAGGACAGCGGTCACCAACGCTCGCTCGCTATCATGCCGAACCTGAAGATGGTGACTCCGGCCAGAGCAACCCCTTCTGGAGCCTTTCCTTCTTAGTTGAACAATCCGTGGTCCGGGACGGTCTCGGTCGGCGTCCCCCAACAAGCACGTCGCGTGGTTGGGGCCGCCTCCGTTCCCGGCCGGGATATCTCGCGGGAGTATGGATGTCTCCTCTCACGACGTTCTCCTCGTAGGTGGCGGAGCTGCAGGGCTGCGGGCCGCCATTGCCGCCGCGGAATTGAATCGCAAACTCAGCATAGCGGTGGTTTCCCTCTGTATGGCGGCGCAGTGGCAGGAACCGCGATAGCGGGATATCTGCTATGGAATTTTGCTTGACCGTCCGCGAGTCGCCCAGAGCGTGCCTTGGCCGAGCCTCCCGCACTTCCATATCGAAGGTACGCCTACCCAAGATACCGTCCTGGGCTATTTTCGGATGCGCCTCCGGCGCAATTTTGGAGGTTCTTGTGGAAATCAAATTGAAGACCATTTCCTGGAGCGGCATTTCCGAAGCTCTCAACAAGGCGCACCTGTATCGTTGCCTGCGTGAGCCGGAAGAGGCGGAATCGATCTGCCATGACATTCTGGCGATTGCCCCGGAAGACCAGGTCGCGCTCCGGACGCTGGGTCTGGCGATAACCGACCAATTCGCCGGACAAGGCTCCGACCGCTATGCCGAGGTGGTGAGCATTTTTCAGCGGCTCAGCGCTCCCTACGAGCGGGAGTACTACATGGGCCTGTTGCACGAGCGGCGCGCCAAGGCACAGATGCGGGCTGGCGCGCTGCCGCAGAGTCTCGTCAACATGTTCCAGGATGCCATGCGTTGCTTCGAGCGGGCAGAGAAGATCCATCCGCCGAATAACGATGACGCCGTTCTGCGCTGGAACCGCTGTGTCCGGCTGCTGGAAAAGCTCCCCCAAGCGGTTGAGGTGACTCCTACGTTCGAGGACCACGAGGACGCCCCGCTGGAAACCGCACACCGGCGCGTCGCATAACGATAGCCTCGCGAGGAGAATGAAGGATTGAGGCGGATCGGAACGGATTCCTGAGGGAGATTGCTGATCCGCCCATGCGTCGCACCGTCATCCCGGAACTGCTCGACTCCGACAGCGGCACGCCTGCCGAGATCGCCACCAGCATGGCCGACCTGCGTCGCATCAACCGGCTGTTTGGCGGGATTTCGACGACCCAGGCGCTGCTGACCCGCGTGGTCCAGGCGACCGCCTGCGGCGAGTTCGCTCTGCTCGACGTGGCGGCGGCCTCCGGCGATGTGACGTTCAGCGCAGCGACCCGGCTCTCGCGGCGCGGGATCCGCATTGAGCGGACTCTGCTCGACCGCTCCCCTGCCCACCGACTCCCGAGCGTGCCCCATCCCTTCGACAAGCGGGTGCCCCACCCCTTCGACAAGCTCAGGGCAGGCTCTAGCCCGGTTTTGGCTAAGGTGGGTTTTCAGGCGCGACAAGCAGCGACCGTGGACAGCGATGGCGTGCGCGTGATCGGCGATGCGCTGGCGCTGCCCTTCGCCGACGAGAGCTTCGATCTGGTGACCTGCTCGCTGTTCGTGCATCACCTGGAACCGGAGCAGATTGTCCGCTTTATCGGCGAAGCGTTGCGCGTGTGCCGCATCGCTGTGCTCATCAATGATCTGCGCCGCAGTGCGGTGTCCCTGGCCCTCACTTGCCTGGGCCTGCCTCTGTTCCGCAGCCGCCTGACCCGACACGACGCCATCGCTTCCGTCCGTCGGGCGTACACGATGACCGAAATTGAAGGTATCCTTAAGAATGTCCCAACTCGCGGGCTTGAGATCCGCCCCCACTATTTGTTCCGCATGGGCGTAATCGTTTGGAAATGACCCGGCCGCGTTGATGACCAAGCTCTGGCCTGTATGCGCCTTAATAATCAGAGACACTTTTAATGAATGTAATGGTTCAGTCCGTTCCCGAAACTCCTGCTGAAGCGCCCGGGGTTACAGCACGCCCGCGTGGCACGATAGTCCCGCCGTCGAGTGCGCGTGGACTCAACTGGCTCGCCCTGTTGCTGATCGTGGGCATCGCCACCGCGCTGGTACTGCCGATCTGGATAGTGACTTTCCCGCCACTGCTCGATTTTCCAAACCACCTGGCGCGTAGCTTCGTGCTGATGCATCTGCACGACCCGAATTACCATTTTTCGGACTGGTACTCCGCACAATGGGGACCCTATCCCTACCTTGGAATGGACCTCGTGCTCATGGGTCTGCAATCGCTGGTCCCGGTGGAGTTGGCGGGAAAGATCTTCATCACCCTTTGCGCTCTGGCCTTAGCTCCCGCCGTGTGGTTCTTCCTGCGGGAAGCTAATCCGGGCAACGACGGGCTGGCGATTTTCGCCGCGATCGCCGCCTACGACCTGTTCTTCCTGGAAGGGTTCCTCAACTTCCAGTTGAGCCTGGCGCTGTGCTTCACCACTGCAGCGTTGTACCTGCGCTGGCTCAAGAAGCCCGGCAGCGGACGCTGGACGGCGGCAATGCTGCTCGCCACCGCGACCTACTTCACACACCTGATCGGATTCCTGATCGCGGGCACGATTTGTTGTGGCTATGCTTTGTTCTCTGCCCGTTGGCGACAGTTTGTGAAGTCGGTACCTCTGTTTGTCCCCGGGGTGGTGTTTTTTGTCTGGTCGGGAATCGGCGTACACAACGGCCATGAGATCGTGTTCCGGGAGTTTTCCCAGAAGTTCGTAAGCATTCGTGAGGTCCTCACCTACGCCTACAAGGATGGGTTCATTCTTCCCCTGTTCCTGGCGATGGCTAGTTGCCTGCTGCTGGGCTGGCTGGGCAATCGACAGTTTCGGATCCACTATGCGTGGCTGGCAGTGGCCGCCACCCTGTTCGCTATCTACCTGGCTGCGCCGCAGGGCGTTGGCGAGACCTGGGATGTCGATATCCGCCTGGTTCCGGCCGCGATGCTCGTTTTGCTGGCCGTGGCTAATCTCGGGAAGCGGCAGTGGGTCCTGGTTTTGGTTGGTCTGGTTATCTTCGCTGTCCGCATGGTGGACATCAGCGGTTCTTTCCGCCACCAACAATCGGAACTAAAGAACATCGCTGCCGGATTTGAGAAGTTGCCGCGCAACTCGCGAATTCTTCCCCTGGTGGTGCGGCGCGACTCCGCGGAGGAAATCCTAAACAGCTACGCACATTTCTGGGCCTACGCCGTGATCCGGCGGGGAGCCTTTTCACCGTATCTATTCGACTTGCCTGGGCAGACTCCGCTGCGCATCACTTATAACAAGTACACGCCCGATGAGTTCTGGGACTTGCAGTACACCCAGCCATTGGATTGGAACCAGGCGCGTGCCTGTTTCGATTACGTCTGGGCCTTTAACGTGCCGCAGATCCGGCGCGACATGAAGGTGGTGGGCATGGTCTATCAGAGTGGAAATCTCGAGATTTACGATTTGCGAAGGGCTAGGAGAGGCGCTAAGCATAGCTGAACTCCTGCCCTCTTCGCTAACGGCTAACGACTAACGACCATACGGCTCCTGCGGCAGTTGCGGTTCCTGAGCAGTCGCCTTGGTGGGCTGATCGGGCTTGTTGGCCAGCCGGTCAACAGCCTTGTGCGCCTCGTTCGCTTCGTTCCCTCGGGGCAGGATGCTGACGTACTGGCGGTAATACTTGGTGGCCTCCTGATATCGCCCGAGTTGCTCGAGAGTCTGTGCCAGGCGGAAGTTGGCGAGGGCGTTGTTGTCCATCCAATAGAGCGCCTCGCGATAGCGGCTCTCCGCGGCCCGGTAGTTCTGCCGCTTATAGTAAAAATCTCCCACTTCAACGTCCTTGTCGGACTTGTGCGGGTTCCAAGGCTTGGTCTCGTTAACCCCTGCGCGAACATCAACATCACCGCCGCCGATGCGGAAGTCCGGCTCGCCCGGCGGAGGCGCAAGATTGACCTTCGTGGTTTTGCTGGAGCTTTCGTTATCGCGAGCGGGAGGGGCGGGCTCTGAAGAGCGCGGCACATCCTCCAGATTTCCCTGCCGCGAGTCGCGGTCGCTATTCTGTGCGTCGGGCGAAGGGTTCTCTGTTCGCTGCTGTGAAGGGTTGTGGGCTGCCGGATCAGAAGATGTCCTTTGCGAGCCCCAAGCTGGTTGAGGGGTTGCGGCGATGCCGAGCAAAATAGCGACTATCAGGACAGCGGGCTTCAGAGTTGCGACAAGATCCAACAAGATGTTTCCACCATCAAGCGTCTTTGAAAAAAGCGATCTTTAGAAGGGGCGCGGCTTCAAACGCGCCGCAAGCCGCTTGTTTTGACTAGCGGCTTCAGCCGTGCGGGCCGTCCCTCAGGGGCTAAAGCCTGCTTTCATGCGGTTCAAAGCGGCCCGGCTAAAGCCGGGCCCTTTCAAAGCACAATCGAGTCAATACTACTTCAAGTCTATCCCTAATTCCCGCCAGCGGGCACTCACGCGGGCTTTGGTTTCGGGGTCCATGGTGATCTCGTCCGGCCAGGGGCGGGTGAAGCCTTCGCTAGGCCATTTGCGCGTGGCATCCACGCCCATCTTGGAGCCAAAATCGGGCAGCCGCGATGCGTGGTCGAGCGAATCCACCGGCCCCAGCGTGAACTGGATGTCGCGTTCGGGATCGATGTTGTTAAACGCGCGCAGCACGACCTCGCGCAGGTCCTGCACATCGCAGTCCTCGTCCACCACCACGATGCATTTGGTGAACATGGCTTGCCCCATGGCCCAGATACCGTTCATCACCTTGCGTGCCTGCCCTGGGTAGGACTTCTTGATCGAGACCACCATCAGGTTGTGGAAGACGCCTTCCGCGGGCAGATGAACATCCACGATCTCCGGCAGCGAGAGCTTCATCAGCGGCAGGAAGATGCGCTCGACCGCCTTGCCCATCCATGCGTCTTCCATCGGCGGCTTGCCGACAATAGTGGTGGCGTAAATCGGGTTCTTGCGATGGGTGACGCAGGTGACGTGGAACACCGGGTAGAGGTCTTCGAGCGAATAAAACCCGGTGTGATCGCCAAACGGGCCTTCGGTGCGCAGTTCTTCCAGGTTGACGTAGCCCTCGAGCACGATTTCCGCGCTCGCAGGAACTTCCAGATCGACCGTCTCGCAGCGCACCAGCTCGACCGGCTTCTGGCGCAGGAAACCGGCGATCATGAACTCTTCGACATCCGGCGGCGCGGGCACGATGGCAGCAAAGCTCAGCGTGGGATCGGTGCCAATGGCGACCGCGACCTCCATACGTCCTTCAGGACGACTGCCCTCGGCAAGACGCGATCCGCCGGAAGAGCGGGCCATCACGTCCACCGCGGCGGCGCGGGACTCCCCAGAAGCTCCTGCCGCCGCCGTGCGCATGCGCTCGCGATAGTGCTCGGCGGCCACCTTCTGCCGCTGCCAGTGCATGCCGGTGCTGCGCTCGTCGTAAACCTGCATGCGGTACATGCCGACGTTGCGCTTGCCGGTGCGCGGGTCGCGCGTGATGACGCACGGCAGAGTGATGAACCGGCCGCCGTCCTTGGGCCAGCACTTGAGCACCGGAAAATCGAGCAGCGAGAAGTTGTCGCGCTTGATCACTTCCTTGCAGGGACCGCTGGAAACCGTCTTCGGGAAAAACTTGCCCATGTCGGCCAGCATGGGCAGCATCTTGATCTTCTCCAGCAGGCCTTCGGGGCTTTTCACGTCGAGGAACATGCGCAGGCGCTCGGCAACCGCATCCAGCGAATCCACGCCCAGAGCCAGGTTCATGCGGCGCGTGGAACCAAACTGGTTAATCAGCACCTTCGAACCGGGATGGTCCTTGACGTTCTCGAATAGCAGCGCCGGGCCTTCGCGCTTGGAGACGCGGTCGGTGATCTCGGTGATTTCAAGGATCGGATCGACAGGGGCTTTCACGCGCTTCAGCTCGCCGGCGCGCTCGAGGGCGGTAATCCATTCGCGAAGGTCGCTGTATGCCATGGGATTCTCAGTAAAAACCTACCACAGCGGCCCGAAGGCACCGAAAATGAATTTCGCCACAATCATTTGCACCGGGTAACTCCGTTTGTTACGATCTTTTGCTCCGCGCAATCGCATTCAACCCTCGCTCTACCCAGGAGGCAAGACATGGCAGTCAAAGTAGGCATTAATGGATTTGGGCGTATCGGACGAAATGTCCTGCGGGCGTCAATCGACGATCCCAATCTCGAATTCGTCGCGGTCAACGATCTGACCGATTCCAAGACCCTCGCCCATCTGCTCAAGTACGATTCAGTGGTCGGCAATCTCAAGGGCCATGACGTCAAGACCTGCGCCGATGGAATTCAAGTTGACGGCAAGAACATCAAAGTGTTCGCCGAGCGCGAACCGGGCAAGCTGGACTGGTCTTCGCTGGGCGTGCAGGTGGTGATCGAATCCACCGGCAAATTCACCGACGCGGAAAAGGCCAAGGCCCACCTGCAAGGCTCCGTGAAGAAGGTCATCATCACCGCGCCCGCCAAGAACGAAGACGTCACCATCGTGCTGGGCGTGAATGAGGGCACCTACGATCCGGCCAAACACCACATGATTTCCAACGCCTCCTGCACCACCAATTGCCTGGCCCCGGTCGCCAAGGTCCTGCATGACACCTTCAAGATCGTTAGCGGCGCCATGACCACTATTCACTCCTACACCAACGATCAGGTGATCCTGGACTTCCCGCACAAAGACCTGCGCCGGGCGCGCGCCGCTGCACTGTCCATGATCCCCACCACCACCGGCGCCGCCAAGGCGATTGCGCTCGTCATTCCGGAGCTGAAGGGCAAGCTGCACGGCTTCGCCATGCGCGTGCCGACACCCAACGTCTCGGTTGTGGACTTGGTGGTCTGGGTTGAGAAGCAGACGACGGTGGAAGAAGTCAACGCCGCGCTGCAGAAGGCCTCCGAGAACGGCCCGCTATCGAAGTACCTGGGTTATGAGACCGAACCCCTGGTCTCGACCGACTACCGCGGCGATCCGCGCAGCTCGATCGTGGACTCGCCCATGACGCTGGTGGTCGGCGGCAACTGCGTCAAGGTGATCGCGTGGTACGACAACGAGTGGGGCTACTCGTGCCGGGTCCGCGACCTGATCAACTATCTCAGCAAGAAAGGACTGTAGGAAACAGGTAGCAGGTGTCAGGTATCAGGCTGATAGCTGATAGCTCTTACCTGATATCTGTTACCCAATTTAACGCCGTCAATGAGGTGCGTAAATGGCTAACCTTAGTGGCCCGCAGCCAGATGTTAAGTTTTGTCCCACATGCAAGGGCGATCTGCGCAATCTCGCGCGAAGCGAAATGCGCTCAACGGGACATAAACGAAGCGATGGAACCGTTTCTCCTGACACGCACAGCTATCAATGCCGAACCTGCAAGGTGCGTTTCGAGATTAATCAAGAACAGTGATTTCAAAAACCGCCACTATTTATTGCCCGATTCAAGGTGAGCCATGATCCAAGATCCCGGAGCGGCCGCAACCCGTCCTCAAACAGCACGGTCGTCGGAAACCCCGTCGGTGCGCGGAGGTGCCGACCCCATGAACAAGCTCTCGATTCGCGATCTGCCTCTGAAAGACCACCGCATTTTCATGCGCGTCGACTTTAATGTACCACTGGAGGGCGGGCGCGTCTCCGACGATACCCGCATCCGCGAAACCCTGCCCACCATTGAATACGCGCTGCGCCACGGCGCGCGCCTGATCCTGGCGTCGCATCTGGGACGTCCCAAGGGCAAGGCGGATCCCAAGTACAGCCTGAAGCCGGCCGCCGAGCGGCTCCGCATCCTGCTCGACACAAAATTGAACCGGGGCGAGAACGTCGGCTTCTGTCCGGACTGCATCGGTCCGCAGGCCGAAGAGATGGCGGGCAAACTCGAGAGTGGCCAGACGCTGCTGCTGGAGAATGTTCGTTTCCATCCCGAGGAGGAAAAGAACGAGGAGAACTTTTCCAAAGCCTTGGCCAAGCTGGCCGACTTTTTCGTGCTCGACGCTTTTGGCTCCGCGCACCGCGCGCACGCCTCGACCGTGGGCATCACCAGGTTCGTCGCTAAATCCGCGGCCGGCCTGCTGCTGGAGAAGGAAATCGAATATCTGAGCAAGGCCACGCTGAATCCAGCGAAGCCTTTCGTCGCTATCCTGGGCGGCGCCAAGGTCAGCGACAAGATCGGCGTGATCAAGAACCTCATGGACAAGGTGAGTGCGCTGATCATCGGTGGCGGCATGGCTTACACCTTCCTCAAGGCGCAAGGCATGCAGGTAGGCAAATCGCTGGTCGAAGAGGATAAGCTCGACCTCGCCAAACAACTGCTCGCCGATGCCCAGGCGCATCATGTCCGGTTCCTGTTGCCGGTCGACCATCTTGCAGCCGACAAAGTGGACGCTGGCGCGCACACGCAGGCGATCGGCGAAGGCCAGCCCATCCCCGAGAACATGATGGGGCTCGATATCGGGCCAAAGTCGATCGAGTTGTTCTCCGAGGAGATCTCCAAAGCGCGCACCATCGTCTGGAACGGGCCGATGGGCGTGTTCGAGATCGATCTGTTCGCCAAGGGCACGATGGACATCGCCCATGCCGTGGCCGACAATGTCGGCGCGACCTCGATTGTGGGAGGCGGCGACTCGGTCAGCGCCGTGCACAAGGCGGGCGTGGCCGACCGGATCACGCACATCTCCACCGGCGGAGGTGCGTCGCTGGAGTTCCTGGAAGGCAAGCAACTGCCGGGAGTGGTGGCGCTGACGGACAAGTAGTCGATAGTCTGTAGTCGTTGGCTGTTAGCATCGACGCCCAAACTCCTGGCGAACTCTCACGAGCAAGTCAATTCGCGAATGACGAGCCAACGACTAAGGACCAACGACCGAATGCACTCCATCGATCTCGGCAACGGTAAGTCGCTCGAGTTCACCTCCGGCGACATCACCCGGCAGACGACGGATGCCATCGTCAACGCGGCCAATTCTTCCTTGTTGGGCGGAGGCGGCGTCGATGGCGCTATCCATGCTGCTGGCGGCCCGGCGATCCTTGAGGCATGCCGGCGCATTCGGCAGGAGCGGTACCCGCAAGGTCTGCCCACCGGGCAAGCCGTCGCCACCACGGGCGGGCAGTTGGCGGCCAAGTACGTGATCCACACGGTCGGGCCGATCTGGGGTGGCGGAACGCAGGGCGAAGCCGAGAAGCTGGCGAGTTGCTATCGCGAGTCGGTCCGTGTGGCCGACGAGCTGAAGCTGTCCAGCATCGCCTTTCCCTCGATTTCCACCGGCGCGTATGGATATCCCATGGATCAGGCCGCGGCTATCGTAGTTCGCGCCGCAGCCGAGGCCTTGCAGCAGGCGGCCAGCGTCAAGCTGGTGCGCTTCGTGCTCTTCGGCGAGCACGCGTACCAGGCACACGTAACCGCAGCAGAGCAAGTCGGCAGTCGTTAGTCGTTAGTCGTTGGTCGTTAGCATCGCCCTTTGGCAGCATCCCGAAAATCAGCGACTGACAACGAACGGCCCCGCAAACGACCAACAAATTACGACTAACGACTAACGACCGACAGAGGACTTCATGGCACGAACCAAACTGATTGCCGCCAACTGGAAGATGTACAAAACGCCCGAGCAGGCGCGCGAGTTCATGAGCGCCTTTCTCCCCATGGTCTCCGACCATCGGCGCGACGAGATCTGCATCTGCCCGCCGTTTGTGGACATTCCCGCCGTGGTCGAGGCCGCCAAGGGCTCGCTGATCAGCGTCGGCGGCCAGAACATGTTCTGGGAAAAAGAGGGCGCCTACACCGGCGAGGTGTCGGCCGAACTGCTGAAGGGTGTGGGCTGCACGCATGTGATCATCGGCCACTCCGAGCGGCGGCAGTACTTCGGCGAGACCGACGACTCGGTCAACCGTAGAGTCAAAGTGGCAATGGAAGCCGGGCTGACGCCGATCATGTGCATCGGCGAAGTGATCGAAGAGCGGGATGCCGGCTTGACGGAGGAAGTGCTGCGCCGCCAGTTCACGCGCGGTCTGCGCGGCATGTCCGGCCGCAAGGCCGCCAAGCTGGTCATCGCCTACGAGCCGGTGTGGGCCATCGGCACCGGCAAAACCGCGACTCCGGAGATGGCCGAGGACGCGCACAGCGTCATCCGCGCCGAAGCCACCAACGTGTTCGGCAAGGAGTTTGCCGAAATGATGCGCATCCTGTACGGGGGCAGCGTTAAGCCGGAAAATGCCAGCGCGCTGATGGCGCAAGAGGATATCGACGGCGCCTTGGTCGGCGGCGCCAGCCTGAAGCCCGAATCATTTGCCGCAATCGTGAAGTATTGAGAATTACAGACTATTTGCGCGTCGCCTAGTCCAGCAACGCCAGGAACCCAGAGTTGTCATTCCGAGCGCCTGCTTTTTGGCGCGAGGAATCTGCAGTTGTTCACGGCTCAACGAAACTGCAGATTCCTCGCTCCGCTCGGAATGACAGGAGTGTTTGCAATCACAAGGTAACTCCCAGTCCCGAATATTCTCAGGCGCCGCGCCGCGTATGCACGCTCATCTCGCGCACCTGGGCCAGCACGCTCTGCCACTGCATGCCGTTCAGCTTCCTGAGGTACGGGATCAGTTCGGCGCTAAAGGGATCCTGGACCAGCTCGCGCAATTCGCGGCCGCGGTCCGTGCTGCCGCCGTTGAGCAGATCCGGCACTCCGACGTCCAGGGCCCGGGCCAGCCGCTCCAGCGAACAGAGGGTGGGCGTGGCCTTTTCGTTCTCGATTTTCGAGACGTAGGTGCGCGGCACACCCATGCGTTGGGCGAGCTGCCGCTGGCTGATCCCATTGCTATGGCGTAATGTGCGGATGGCGAGCGCCACCTGGATCTGAGGCGTGGTCTCGGCGGCGGGAACCGGCGAGCTGGCGGCCTCGATGGCAATCGAATCCGGTTCTTCGTGGTCGAGTGGTGCGTGGCAGCGGCGGCAGAGACCGCTATGCGTACGGAACTGGGTCATCAAGCAGGAACGGCATCTCACCACTTCCCGTCCATCTACGGGTGCAAGGTTCGTGGCCATCAGGTTGTGGGAGATGCCAGAGCAGGCATCCGCCTGCCGTCTTGTCAACTGCAGGCTGAAGGAAATTTAAGAGGCAGAACATCCGGCGTCAACATCTTTTTGGTTACAGACGGATAAATCTAGGGGAAATTCCAAACCAATCCGATGAAACCGGTAGAAAAACATGATAAATCGCGAATCGGCATGGGGGTTACTAACTGAGTTCACCCCCTCGGAAAATCTGCGCAAACATGCTATGGCGGTCGAGGCCTGCCTGCGAGCCTACGCCCGCAAGTTCGGCGAAGACGAAAACCGCTGGGGCATCGTGGGCCTGATCCACGACTTCGATTACGAGCGGTATCCTTCCGCGGAGGAGCACCCCTACAAAGGAAACCAGATCCTCGAAGAGCGCGGCTGGCCGGAAGACGTGCGCCGCGCCATTATGAGCCACGCCGAGTACACCGGCGTCTCCCGCGACTCGCTGCTGGAAAAGACGCTGTTTGCCTGTGACGAGCTAGCCGGCTTCATCACCGCCGTGGCCCTGGTCAAGCCGGGCAAATCGCTGGCCGAGGTGGATGCCAAGAGCGTGCGCAAGAAAATGAAGGACAAAGCCTTCGCCCGTAGCGTGAGCCGGGACGACATCATCAACGGCGCGCAACAGCTCGGCGTGGAACTGGACGAGCACATCGCGTTCTGCATCGAGGCCCTGAAGCCGGTCGCGAGGGAGTTGGAATTGGGGGAATAGGGGATTCGTTTCTCAGGAGTCACCGCGACGGTGCCAACACATCTGCCCGCCTTTGGTAGATGTGGGTATTTTTCGGGTACCCCCTTTGGGCTGACGTCGGTCTCAAGGGTTATCAGCTTCGCCATTCGCAACCGGTGAGGATGGGATCGTCGAAGTTGAGTCGGATTGGGCTGTGCGCCGGAGGATGATTAAGAGACCCACATCTGCCAGAACCTTGGCAGATGTGGGGCACCCTCGTCGTAAGGTGGCCGAAACCTTGGACTCTGCCGGCGAGATGCCGGCGCTACAGTTCTACCCTACCGTGCGCAGCTTGCCGGGCATGAAGTGATAGGGCGGCCAGGGTCCGCTCAGCACCACGTTGTAATCCTTGAAATGCCGGGCGGCGGCGGCGTAGCGGCTCTGGTACTTATCCACGTGAGCGGAATCGATCAAGTGGGAGATGTCAATGATGAGCGAGCCGGTATCCACCCGCTTGCAAGTAACTTCCTCTTCCAGCGGGTTGAATAGCTTGTGAACCTGGATCGAGATCGCCCGGGCCTTAGTTTGGCGCTCGCGATCGCGAACCGCCCGCTGCCGGAGCACGGTAAGATATTCGGCACCGACTGCGGTCGGCAACGCGGCTTCCACCATGGCGGCGGCGTCGCGCACCATGACTTTCAGGTGCATCTCCGACTTGCCGCGCAGTCTCGCCACACTGTCCATGAAGGCCTTGCGATTGGCGCGCACCGCGTGCCGGACGGCCTCGTCGCTCTCGAACACCGTGCCAAAGCGGAAGGGCAGCACGGTGGTGTTGCGGAAGCACTCGGCCACCACCCGCGCATGCTCCACCACGGAGCGTTGATCCAGTTGACCAGGAACATGCTCGCTGACAATCACGGCAAAATCGCCGCTGGGATAGCCCAGAATCTGGGCCCCGCCAATCCCCTTAACCCCTTCGATGGGGAAGGGGCGGCGAGCCCGGTTCGATCCTTGAAAGGCTATTTGCTCTGTTATGCAATATGCGTACCATGCCATCGAAGTTCTCCGCGCAAAAGGCTGGAGGCGCTAAAGTTGTGAACTTCATTCAGTCGGGCCGAACGAATGTGGGCAAAAAAACGGAACCCAAAACGCGCTGGGTTTGCGCGCTCCTGGGCTGGGAACGGCTAGGTACAGCAAAGACCAGAGCGCAGCTCCGCGCACTGGGCATCGTTGGATGACTCATACCGCTGCGAACCCCGCAGACGTTTTCTGCCTCCATCATGCACCAATTACGTTACTACATTCCATGCCAACAAGCCAACAAAGGATCGATTCGTTCCCCCGGATGAAACTGCAAGTTATTGCACTACCGTCTTTTGGCCGTCCCTTTTGTGGGCGTGAGTGCGACAACACACGATCCGGGTAGCAGAGCACGATGAAATCTCTGCTTAAGTCTGATGCCAAAGCTGGTGTGAGTAGATGCACGTCCCGTTCCGGGAATTTTTTACCTCTCCCGAGCCGCGCTCCCGGTGATATGCATCTCTGCTAATGTGGAAACCGCCGCAGTGCGCCACCGGGGCGGATTTGCGTCCGCCCCTGGGAGACTATGCATCTGGCCGACCCAACCTATGAATCCTCGCCTCCGGAGCGGTTCGCGGTCGAGGTGTTTTCCGAGCTGAACGAGAGCACGGTGCGGCAGCGCTGGCAGGCGGTGAACGTCATTCTGCGGCTGAGCATGCTCTCCGGGCTGCAGATGCAGCTGGAAGCCACCCTGAACCTGTTGTGCGATTTTGCCACGGAGATCGTCAGCCACGAGCGCGCTCTGGTGTACTTCTGGGACGAGGAGCAAGGGCCGGCGCAATTGCGGCTGGTGCGCTCCGCCGATCCCATCCCCGCGGACGCCTGCATGCGCGGCAACCTGCTGAACCTCTGGTCGACCAAGTTCGGCAAGCCCCTGCTAGTCCGACACGGGATCAACGTGCAGGCCGACTCCTGTCTTAAAGCCATGGGCGCGGCTTCCGCCCTGGTGGTCCCGCTTTTCGCCAACAACCGGGTTATGGGCTCGCTGCAACTGTTCTCCCAGGATGCCAGCGCTTTCTCCCAAGAAGACGCGCAGCTTCTCTGGATGCTCGCTCTGGTGGCCGAAACGCCGATCACCCGCGACTATGCCAATGACGGGCTGATCCGCCTGGCCTTCACCGATTACCTCACCGGGTTGAAGACCCGCGGTTACTTCGAGCAGCAGCTTGAGCTGGAGATCAAGCGCTCGGAACGCAAAAAGACGCCCTTGGCCCTGATCATGGTCGATATCGATTTCTTTAAGCAGTTGAATGACCGCTACGGACATCACGCCGGCGATCAGGTGCTGCGCGACCTCTCCTCCATCCTGCTCCGGGAGATGCGCGAGGTGGACACGGCTGCGCGCTACGGGGGCGAGGAGTTCGTGATCATCCTGCCGGAAACCGGCGGCCCGGGCGCCCGGCTGGTGGCGGAACGTCTGCGTCGCGGAGTGGAGTCAGCCAAGTTCTTCGCCGGCTCGCCCGACGCCGAAGAGCGGTTGACTATCAGCTTGGGTATCGCCGTATGGGATACGGATGCCCACTTCCGCCGCGACCTGATCGAATTTGCCGATGCCGCCCTCTACGCCGCCAAAAACACAGGCCGCAACCGCGTCATGTTGTACTCGGAGCTGCTGCGCCAGAAGCAGAAGGACGCGGGCTGAGTTATCGACGAAACCCGTGAATGCCTTTTGCGGATTGCACAGATGTTAGCCGTGGGTGGGATTACGTCGAAGATGAACAGCCCCAAGGGGCATAAGTGTGTTCTGTCGCCCCTCCGGGGCTCTCGTTCGTCGACAACTTGAGCGGCCCGGGACATGGTTGACACTTTAGACTGGGCACATGGGTGACACTTCGAGCCCGGGGTTGAGGTTCTTCCCCCAACGGGGGAAGGTAATGATAGCAGTAGTCGTAGCTGTGGGAATGTGGAAATCTCGCCGTCCTTGTGGCGAGATTTCCAAGGAACTGGGGAAGGGCGGGAAAGCGGTGTTTGCTTTTTCGCGCTTCCACGGTTCCGCCATTCCCACAGCTATTTCTGGTTTGCATCCGCATGTTTGGGCAACGGCTGGATCCTGAGTTCCTGGCTATCAAAGCAGGCTATGGGAAAGGCGGCGAAGTGGACCAGTCAGTAGCGATCGTCCACCGCCTCCAATCCAATCGATTCCCCTCCGAGCACCTCGGTGAGAAACACCTCCTGGTGTTTCCAGTAGAACCCTCCGTGCCGCATTACGCGTCGGACTTGCATGCCATCGGGATACTCCGGTTCGGGTACTCGCTCCGGATAACAGCGCGGCGAACCTTGATAGCGTGAAGCGGGCGTTTTCTGGTCCAGGGCTTCATGGGGACGCACTTCGTTGTACTCGGAGCGGAACGGATCAAAGCGTCGTTGCTGAGCTCGGCGATTGGCTTCGGGCGGTTGGGCGGTTTCTGCCTTCATCGTGGCATGCATCCGCTCATGACGGCCGTTCTGTTCCGGATGTCCAGCTTGGATTCGTTCTGGAATGATGCCCAGCTTCATTAACCAAACGGATAGGCGAGACAACCCCGCAATCGCTCGGGATGCGAACGGCGCGCCGTTGTCGGTACGGATGGTTAACGGCGTGCCGTAGTCCCGAAACGCTGCCACGTAAATCCCTTTGACCTGCGCGAGGTTGGCGGCATCGACGGCTTGGCAACGCAGCAGGTACCGGCTATGCGCATCGGTCATGGTCAACGGATCGATCCGCTCGCCGTCGCCGGTTTTAAACCAGCCCTTGAAGTCCGCACACCAGAGATCGTTCGGCTGCCCGATAGCCTGAAAGGGCTGCGTGTAGGGCGGTGCGCGGTGGCGCTTCTTGCGCGGGACAGCCAGACCTTCCCGCTGGAGCAGGTTGCCAATCGTACTGTTAGCCGGCCAATGGAGTTGGGGATACTTCTCGTCCAGATGGCCGCGCAGCTTCCGCGCACCCCATCGGGGGTGCTCGTACCGGAGTTGCAGAATCTGCTGTTCAAGCTGGGATGGGGTTTGGTTCGGGTGCTTCTTGGGGGCACGAGGATGATCCGCCAAACCCGGCCAACCTTCCTGGTGGAAACGCTCCAGACATTCGTATCCTTGCTAACGGATCCCGAAGTGTCACCCATGTCCTCGGTCTAAACTGTCACCCATGTGCCCGGTCCGGACCAACTTCCACCCCAGGCTCGCGCCTGGGGCTACCTTCTGCCGCACGCTTTGCGTGCTCAACCCCAGCAGAAGATCAGACTCAGCGCACGGACGAATCGGAAATCGGAAGAACGGATTACGCGGATATTGGAAAAGGAAATCAGCGTTGATCCGTCTGTAGTCCGCGAGATCCGCGGTAAGCCGTTACCGGCACGTTATACTCGATCATTGCTTTTGCGTTGTCGCTCTCGCCCGTGAGATAGCACTAGAAGCCAATAGCTAAACGCAACAGCCAAGAGCGGTTTTGTGAGCCATCCCGCTGAGCCAAGACTTGTTATGGATTTCAAACTCGTCAGCGACTACCAGCCACGCGGCGATCAGGTCACGGCCATCCAGTCGCTGACCCGCGGCTTGTCCGAAGGCGAGAAGCACCAGGTGCTGCTGGGCGTCACCGGTTCCGGCAAGACCTACACGATGGCCAAGGTCATCGATGCCATGAACCGCCCGGCGCTGGTGATGGCGCACAACAAGACCCTGGCGGCGCAGCTCTTCCACGAGTTCAAGTCCTTCTTCCCGCACAATGCAGTCGAATATTTCGTATCGTATTACGACTATTACCAGCCGGAAGCCTACATTCCCTCCGGCGATATCTACATCGAAAAAGAAGCCACCATCAACGAGGAGCTCGACAAGCTGCGGCTTTCCGCCACCAGGTCATTGTTCGAGCGGCGCGACTGCATCATCGTCGCCTCGGTAAGCTGCATCTATGGCCTGGGCTCGCCGGAAGCCTACTATGGCATGCTGCTCTTCCTGGAAAAGGGTCAGAAGATCAAGCGCGAGGACATTACCCGCAAGCTGGTCGAGATCCTCTACGAGCGCACCGACAGCGACTTTCGCCGCGGCACCTTCCGCGTGCGCGGCGACGTGATCGAGCTATTCCCTACTTACGACGACAACGCCTACCGGATCGAGCTGTGGGGCAACGAGATCGAATCGCTCAGCCAGATCGACCCGCTATTCGGCACGGTGAAGCAGAAGTATGCACGCCTGCCCATCTACCCCAAGTCGCACTACGTGATGAAGCCCGAGAGCAAGAACGCCGCGGTGCACTCCATTCTGGAAGAACTCGCCTGGTGGGAGGCGGAACTGGAGAAGCAGGGCCGCATGGTCGAGGCGCAACGCATCCACCAGCGCACCCGCTTCGACCTGGAGATGATCAAGGAGGTCGGCTACTGCCACGGCATCGAGAACTACTCGCGCCACTTCACCGGCCGCTTGCCCGGCGAACCGCCGCCCACGCTGCTCGATTACGTGCCGCGCGACTACCTTCTCTTCATCGATGAGTCGCACCAGACGGTGCCGCAGATCCATGGCATGTGGCACGGCGACCGCTCACGCAAGCAGACCCTGATCGAGTACGGCTTCCGGCTGCCGTCCGCGCTGGATAACCGGCCCCTCACCTTCGAGGAATGGGAGAGCCGCGTGGACCAAGTGATCTACGTCTCGGCAACTCCCGCCCCATATGAGCTGACCAAGTCCGCAGGGGTGGTCGTCGAGCAGATCATTCGCCCCACCGGCTTGGTCGATCCCGAAGTCGAGGTGCGCCCGGTCAAGGGACAGATCGACGACCTGCTGCACGAGATCCGGGAGCGGGCGAAGATCGGCGAGCGCGTGCTGGTGACCACACTGACCAAGCGCATGTCCGAAGATTTGGCTGAGTACTATAGCGAGGTCGGCGTCCGTTGCCGCTACATGCACTCGGAGATCGAGACCCTGGAGCGGGTCAAGATCCTGCGCGACCTGCGCAAGGGCGAATTCGATGTGCTGATCGGCATCAACCTGCTGCGCGAAGGCTTGGACCTCCCAGAAGTCTCGCTCGTCGCCATCCTCGACGCCGACAAAGAAGGCTTCCTGCGCTCGGCGGGATCGCTGATCCAGACCATCGGGCGCTGCGCCCGTCACGTCAAGGGCCGCGCCATCCTGTATGCCGACCGCATGACCGAATCCATGCAGAAGGCCATGGGCGAGACCAACCGCCGCCGAGCCGTCCAGCAGGCTTACAACGAAGAGCACGACATAACTCCAGCCAGCATCCTGCGTCCGCTGGAGATGTCGCTGGCGGCGATCGTTAGCGCGGATTACATGGAGATCGAGACCGAACCGCCGGACGGCATTCCCGAGCTCAAGTCCCAAGAAGAACTCGACGCCTTCGTGGCGCGGCTGGAAAACGACATGCGCGAGGCGGCCAAGAAATTCGAGTTCGAAAAAGCCGCCAAGCTGCGCGACACCATTCGCGACCTGCGCACCAAGGAATTCCTGTTCGCGTGATTCGGTCACACCTGCCACAGAGACACAGAGAATGCCTTTTAGTTGGGCCCCTTCGTCCTCGCGGGCTGAGGTGCCCCACATCTGCGCGCCTTTCGCAGATGTGGGGCTGTTCGCTAACCCACATCTGCCAAAACCCGGCAGATGTGGGGCACCGTCGTTAAGAGGCCCCGCCAAATCGAGTCTCAGCTTATTATAACGTTTGTTATAATACCCCTAGTAGAGGCGCAACATGGCAAAGACCGTGAAGGTCACAACTGTTGGCAGTTCCACAGGGATCGTTCTCCCGAAAGAAGTCCTTGAGCGTCTGCACATCGAGAAGGGAGACACGCTGTACGTCACGGAGACTCCGGGTGGTGTGCAGCTTACGCCGTTCCAGCCGGAGTTTGCCAGGACGGTGGAAGCCGGCCGGCGCGTCATGCGCAAGTACCGCAACGCGCTGCGAAAGCTGGCTGAATGAAAGAGCCTGTGTGGATTGGACTAGCCGAGGCGCTGGTGCTCCATGACATGCAACTGGTGGCGTTTGGCGGAACAGCGGGCGTTCGCGACACGGGCCTGCTGGAATCGGCGCTGGCCCGGCCGAGAAACTTGTTGAACTACCAAGGCAGCAGGCCATCCCTTGAACGGCTCGCCGCAGCATACGCATTCGGCATCGTCAAGAATCATCCATTCGTGGACGGCAACAA
Organism: uncultured Acidobacteriota bacterium; assembly: GCA_963837635.1. Taxonomy (GTDB): domain Bacteria; phylum Acidobacteriota; class Terriglobia; order Terriglobales; family Acidobacteriaceae; genus CAWINY01. The sequence goes on along the minus strand of CAWINY010000006.1, from coordinate 244,387 downwards.
GCGCACCGGGTTGGTGGTCGCTTTTGTTTTTCTCGAACTGAACGGGATCGAAATAACCGCCAGTGAGGAAAACGCCTACCAAATGTTCATCGACCTCGCATCCGGCAAGGTGAGCGAAGACGAACTCGCAATCTGGATCAAGCACAACTCCTCGTAGAACGAAAAAGCGGCTGGGGTTGCCAGCCGCTCTTCTCGGATAAAACGTTCAAATTGCGCTTACTTCTGGGCCTTGATGGCGTCGACCAGCCCCTTGACCTGCTCCGGGGTCAGCTTGGCTCCAAAGGCCGGCATCTTGGGGAGCTTGCCCTTGCTGATCGTGGCAGTCAGCTCGTCGGCCGGCTTGGCAGCCGAATCCTTCAGCGGGGCCGTCTTCATCGCCGGCTTGCCTTCGCCATTGGCGCCATGGCACATTGCGCACTTGGCTTTGAAATCGGGGTTGCTGGAAAGGTCAGCCGCGCTCATGGTCGCGGGCGCCAACAGGGCAAGAGCCGTAACTGCATATAACAGTTTCTTCATCGCGTTCCTCACTGGCAAAATGTCAGATCAATTTGTACTGCTCGCAAATCGATTCGGCCGAATCGCGCTGCCTGACGCCGAAGCGATCCCATTCAAATGCTAATAACACAGGAAAATTACCCGGGTTGCGAAAAAATTTTACAATACTCTTCCCTAACACCGACAGAAAAATACCGTAACACCCGCTGCCTCCGGCGCCCCAGCAATAAAGTCCGCTAAACTGTTGAGCAGAGGCGGCAGCCAGTGGCGGCGCCATTGCATTCGAGCAGTCCAGAATTAAGGAGAAAAGCAGAAGATGGCCCAGGGAGTAGCTCCCGATTCAACCGGCAACAGCGGCACGTGGACCAGCGCGCAGGCCTATATCCTTGCCGTGGTTTGCCTTCTGGTGGGAGTGGCCGCCGGCTACCTGTTGCGCGGATCGGGGTCCAGCGCCGCCGTTCCGGCCGCCCAGCCAGTGCAGGGCAGCACCGCGCAAGGAACGGGCGCTGTGCCGCAGGGCATGGGCGGGGGTGCGCAGCCCTCTCCCGAGCAGATGAAGGCCATGGCGGACCAGCAGGCTGCACCCCTTCTGGCCCAGATGAAGTCGAAACCCAACGATCCGGCCCTGCTGGCCAATATCGGCAACGTTTACTACGACGCGCAGCAGTTCAAGGACGCGACCAACTACTACGAGCGGTCGCTCAAGGCAGACCCAAAGAACTTCGACGTGCGCACCGACATGGCGACGGCTTACTTCTACGCGGGCGATGCGGACCACGCAATCGCGGAATTCAATACCGTCCTCAAGGACGATCCCAAGCATGCACAGACCCTGTTCAATCTCGGCATGGTGAAGTGGGAGGGCAAGGGAGATGCGAACGGCGCGATCCAGACCTGGGAGAAGCTGCTGCAGGAAAATCCCAACTACCCCGACCGCGAAAGAGTGGAGCAGGCGATCTCTCGTGCTAAACAGCACAGCAACATGGCCCCGGGCACCACGACCAACAAACCGGCCACCATGTAGGGTCTGCAATGTTTGAAAGGGCGCGGCTTCAGCCGCGCCGAAAAGGCGTCCTTGCGATGCGGCTTCAGCCGCTGAGGGATATCGCCCCTCAGCCGCTAAAGCGGCTGTAAAGCACCACTGGCTCGGCGCGGCTGAAGCCGCGCCCTTTCAAACCGCATTGCCTTACATGCCCTTGATTGTGACGCTACACTAGCCTCACAGGCCATGGCGATCACCTTAGCCCTAAAGCAAGCTGTGGGCAAAATCGGTTAAACTGCGTTCGCAGGCACTTAACTAGGCCTATCGCTCTGCTTCGTTCGTGCGTCGCACGATGTGCCTTGTTGTTGATGGAGGTTGCAGTAGGAATGGGTGTTGCTGTATCGCTTTGGCGGCGTTGTACGCAAACGCTGGGTGCGGTTCGCACCGGAATTATTCTGTTGATCATCACGGCGATCGTCTCCGCCGCCGGCACGCTGATTCTGCAACGGCCGCTGACCGGTCCCGAAGAGATGGAGCGCGCCTACTCGCCGCAGGTATTGCGGGTGCTGGATGCTCTCGGACTGACGGACGTTTACCACGCGTGGTGGTTTGCGCTGCTGCTGGGGCTGGTAGCGCTGAGCATCATCTTCGTTTCCATCGAGCGCTTTCCCAAAGCGTGGAGATACTACGCGCGGCCCTACCGCCGCACCGAACCCCACTTCCGCGCTGCCTTGCCCACAAAAAAGCAGATCCCCATCCAGGATGCCGAAGCCGCGCTAAACGCCACCGAGCGGGCGATGAAGAAGCTCGGCCTCGACCCGGAGCGGATCGTCGAGCATGACGAGGTTTCCCTTTACGCGGAGAAGAGCCGCTTTGCAGTGATGGCGGTGTACGTGGTCCACGCCAGCCTGCTGCTCATCTTTTTGGGTGGCATTGTGGACGCGGTGTGGGGCTACAAAGGTTTTGTAGAACTGATTCCCGGCGATCCGGCCGTGCAGCAGATCCAATCGCGCGAAGGCGGCACCCGGACTCTGCCCTTCGCCCTGCGCTGCGACGCCGCCGGACGCGAGGACTACACCGGCGACTTCCAGGGCATGCCGAAGCAGTGGTGGTCCAAGCTGACCGTGCTGGAGGATGGCAAAGAGGTCCTGCATCAGCAGATCACGGTCAACGAGCCGCTGGTCTATCAGGGAATCCGCTTTTATCAGTCGGATTTCGGCCCCAGCGACCGGGTCAAGAATATCGTTCTCGGCATCGGCAGCAAGAGCGACAAAACGGTACAGACCGTCAACCTCGGCATGAATGCCCCGACTCAGTTGGCCGGCGGCACAACTCTCAAGGTATTGCGCTTTATCCCCGACGCCTACCGCCAGGACAACGGCGAGGTCTACCAGCGCTCGCGAAGCCTGCAAAACCCGGCTGCGCAAATCGAGATCAAGACGCCCGAGGGAAAAACCCAGCCGGCATGGCTCCTTTGGGGCGAGGTGACGGACCCAGGCAAGGCCTTCCCCTTCGCCTTCCAGATGTCGGACCTTAAGATGATCGACCAGTCCGGGCTACAGGTCTCGCACGAACCCGGGCAGTGGCTGGTTTGGGCGGGCTGTCTGCTGATGGGCGCCGGGCTGATGATCTCGTTCTACCTGCTGCATGTGCGCTATTGGGCGGTGCCGGTCCTCGACAAGGAGGGTCATCTGGTGCTCTGGATTGGCGGAGCCGCCAACAAGAATCGCGAGGCGTTTGAGCATCGCTTCCGCAATCTGACGGAAGCAATCGAAAAAGAGTTGGGAATGGCACGCACGGCCCCGCTGGCCGAGCTGGTTCCCGCCGAGAAGTAGATGGGAGTTTGAAGTTTAATGGCTACGCGTGCAACCAGAGTGAAATTGAAGCGGCAGCAGGCCCCCTCAGGCAACGGTCTGATCGTGGCGGTCGGACTTGCACTCGCCTTCCTGACGGTGCTGACCCTGCTCAACATGGGCAAGACTGGCAGCTTGGTCAGCGAGACCACCATGTTGTTCCTGGCGCTGATCTTTTACGCTGGCGCGGCCGCGCTGTACATCGCCTTCGGCGTCAGCGGCATAGACAAATACGTCAAATTTGCCTCCATCATCAGCATCATTGGCCTCATTGCGAATACCGGAGCCGCGGCGCATCGCTGGTATCTGGCCGGACATCCGCCCTTTGCCAGCATCTATGAGATGCTGCTCTGTTTTACCTGGACCGTGGCCTTGCTTACCCAGCTTGCCGAACGCAAGTTCGGAGTCAAGCTGATCGGCAGCGTCACCATGCCGCTGGCGGTAATTGCGGTGGTGCTGATGCAGTTGTTGCCCTCCGACGTCCGCCCGCTGGTCCCCGCGCTGCAATCAACGTGGCTTCACATTCACGTGACGCTGGCCATGCTGGCTTATGCCGCTTGCGCGCTCAGCTTTGCCCTGGCGATCATGTTCCTGATCAAGGATAACCTGCAGACGGAAACATTCTTGGCGGTCACCAGTGCGCTGTCAGTGGCAATCTATGTCGGCATCCTCACCCGCTTCGAGCGATGGGGAGGCTTGAGCGTGGTGGCGTGGGACGCGGTTCAGAAAGATGAGATGAGCATCCCCGGCGGCGGCAAGACGCGCCTGATGGTGACTATTCCGGATCTGGGCTGGCTTTTCGTGCTTGCAGCCTTTGCCGCCGCCGCCCCGCTGGCCATCTACTTCATTTCGAAGCTGACCAAGAACCCCCGCCTGCTGCCCGCGGCCAACAGTGCCGTATTCGTTGGCATGGCTTTGCAGGTGTTGGCGCTCGGCGCCTTCGCCTGGCGGGTTAGCGGTGCGAGCTATCCTTCGCCGGTCCTGGACGGGGTCTACCCCACTGCGATGGCTGCCAGCCCGTTCATCCTCTCGGGCCTGCTGAGCGGTATCTTCGCCTCGTTGCTGTACCTGATGTTATACCGCCGCCGCGAGGGCCTGGAGCGCATGCTCCCCAGCACCGCGGTGCTGGACGAAGTCACCTACAAAACCATCGCGATCGCTTTCCCGCTGTTGACCATGATGATTGCGGCCGGGGCCTATTGGGCTAACCGCACCTGGGGCTCGTACTGGAGCTGGGATCCCAAGGAGACCTGGGCTGCCATCACTTGGCTGGTCTACGCGGGTTACTTGCATATGAGGATTACCCGCGGCTGGCGCGGTCGGCGCGCGGCTTATTTCGCGATCCTGGGCTTCGCGGTAGTGATGTTTACCTTCTTCGGCGTGACTTACCTGCTACCCGGCCTGCACGCCTACGCGTAGGTGTTCCTAGGGCTTGGATCGAGTCCGGCTTAGCGCACCAGCAACTGGGATTTCCCGCTCTGAGCTAGAGCGCGCACAGCATTTTCTTGACGCGCGCTGGCGTGTATACTTGCACGTATATACACCGGAGGAACGTAATGAAAAAGGCGAAGGTCTTTAATTCCGGCAACAGTCAGGCTGTGCGACTACCGAAAGAGTTCCGGCTAAGCAGCTCCGAGGTCGAGATATTTCGGCGCGGCGACGAGATCGTGCTGCGCGAAAATCCGCGGGCAATGGCAGCGGCTTTCCATCTGTTAACGGACCTGCCGGAAGATTGCTTTTCGACTGATCGCAAGGATGCAGTTCCCCAGCAGCGCAAAGGCCTTTGATGAACGCCCGCTACCTCCTGGACACAAATATCTGCATTTACATCCGGCAGCAACGACCAACGGAAATTCTGGCCCGCTTTCAACGGCTCAGAACTGGAGAAGCTGTTCTGTCGGTGATCACCTACGGCGAACTTCTCTACGGAGCCGAGAAAAGTCGCCAACGCGAACGGGCGCTCCAGCAACTCGAGGAACTGGCCTGCCTGCTGCCTGTGTTGCCAATGCCTCTGGAAGCAGGCCGCGCGTATGGCCGGATACGTCGAGACTTGGAATCTCGCGGCGAGATCATCGGCAACAACGACCTCTGGATTGCCGCTCACGCGAAAGCTGCTGACCTGATCCTGGTAACCAACAACGACCGGGAATTCAGGCGTGTACGTGGAGTGAGAATCGAAAACTGGGCCGCCGGCGAAGGCAGCGACCCTCTTTAGCTAATTCGCAAGCCTTGATCCTTTGCTTAATGCTTCCCTCGTCTTTGTTCCAGGCACAACAGGCGCCTGGCTCTGAAAATTGAACGAACTTCGGCACCACCTCCCGGAAGCACTGCATCCAACCCGCTCGACAACTCCGAAACCCCATCAGGCATTACGGCACGTCTGGGGGGGAACCCCCGGCGTTGTGAGGAGGATTCTATGGCGGTAAAGCCCATTCCTGAGGGATGCCACAGCGTGACCCCTTACCTGACCGTCCCCAACGTGGACCGGCTCATTGACTTTCTGAAGCACACCTTTGGCGCCGAGGAGAAAGAACGCTTCCTGCGTCCCGACGGCGGCATCATGCACGCCGAAGTCAAGATCGGCGATTCGCTGATCATGCTGGGCGAACCCATGGGCCAGTGGAAAGCCCGGCCGGGTCAGCTCTACGTTTACGTCAAGGACATCGACGAGGCTTATAGCCGCGCTCTGGAGGCGGGCGCCACCTCCGTGATGGAGCCGGCCGACCAGTTCTACGGCGACCGCAGCGGCGGCGTCACCGATCCCTCGGGCAACTTCTGGTTCATCGCCACTCACATCGAGGATGTGTCCCACGACGAACTCGAGAGGCGAGCCAAGGAAGCCTCCAAGAAGGCAGCCTAGACCGGCAATCGCCACCTCAGGTATCAGGTGTAGCACCAGAGCCTGCCCTGAGCGGAGTCGAAGGGTCTAGCTGGCGGGCGGGGAACCTGCGCCGGAAGATTTGCTGTCATGCTGAGCGAACCGGATCGCGCGCTTTTCGCGATCCGGCGAGTCGAAGCACCTTGTGTTTGGCGGGCCTAACCGCAAGGTCCTTCGACTCCGCTGCGCTCCGCTCAGGATGACAGCGTTATACCTTGACCTGGAGGGTGTTATCGACAACTATGGGTAGGCGCTCCAGCTCGAAAGCAGTTTCTTGTGCAGCCCTGCGGAACGGCGCGATACGCCTCAAAAATCCACGATGACGAACTTGGCTGGAGCCGTGTCGGTATTTGTGAGTTTGCTCGTCTCACTGCCCTTCAAGATAGTTGCCTCATGCTTGTCCATCCGGATTGTCTTATCGGCGTCACTGGTGAGAACAATGTCGGTAAGAGCAATTAGAACATGGTCGGCTCCCGACAAGTGGACGCTGTCGCCAACGGCTAATTGAGTTCTGGTGGCAAAAAGCGCACCCCGGCTGAAAGACGTTGACCACGTAGGTTTCACTACAGTCAGGTCTGAACCAAACTCGTCAGTGTCGTAATTCCCATCCAGCGGGTTGTACTGCACAGGCAAGAACGTCTCCACGACAATCTCCCGATGCGCCGCGGAAGTTTCATTACGAATGGTCTGCTGTACGGGCCTGTAATGAAATCGGGCTTCGCCGGGGTTCCAGTCGTGACCAACACCGGCCGCGCCTTGGGCGATGGTTGTTGATCGACTTGCAGTGGTCACAATCGACAGATACGCGCTCTTGTTGCAATATGGCTTCGTGCTTTCTAACCGGCCAAGTTCAAGAACCAATACGCGGACTCGGCTATTTTGGAAAAGCACGCTGAAGTGGGAGACGTCGGCCGCATCTTGGCATTTCGACTGGGCGTGCGCCGGAAAGGTATTACTGCTGCACACGAGGAACATTGATACGATCGCAAGCAGTGCGCGGTGTCTCATGCTGGGGATTGTAAACATGTTTGCACATCGAAGGTACTTTGTTGTGAAATCCCCCTTCGCACCACCAGTGTTGTGTGCTGCCCCGCAGCGTGATCCTCGACCTCTGATCCTGACTCAATCCGTTGTTATTCTGTATTGATGCAGGCAGCTCCACTTCTGGCCGGATCGCTGAGCTTGGCCGCTGCCGCCTCCTGGGGCGCGGCTGACTTCAGTGGAGGCTTTGTCGCCAAGAGGGCCAATGCGTTCGGCATTGTGATCGTTGCCCACGCCACAGGCCTGCTCTTGATGACAGCCCTCGCACTGGCGGCGCATGATCCCCTGCCCCAGCGCATTCCTATGCTGTGGGGAGCGGCGGCTGGCATCTCCGGCGGCCTGGGTCTGGCCAGCCTCTATCGCGCGCTGGCGGTCGGACCTATGGGCATCAACGCCCCGATCGCCGCGGTTCTGACCGCGGTGGTGCCGGTCGCTCTCAGCTTCCGCACCGAGGGTGCTCCCGGCCCATTGCAGTTCGCCGGCTTCGTCGTCGCCCTGCTGAGTATCTGGCTGATGTCTACGCCCGGCGAAGGCCTCGGCCGCCCACGCGGCTTGGGGTTGGCCATGGCAGCCGGTTTGGGCTTCAGCGGCTTCCTGGTCTTCTCGAAGTACGCCGGTCAGCAGTCGGCATTTTGGCCTTTGGTGGTGGCCCGCGTAGCCTCGATGCTGCTAATGTTCACGCTGCTGACCATCCGCCGCGAGCCATGGTGTCCACCGGCTTCTCTGCTCAAGTTCATGATCGTGGCCGGACTGCTCGATTCCGCCGGCAATGCGCTCTACGTTGGCGCCACGCGCCATGGGCGGCTGGATGTCGCGGTCGTGCTCTCGTCCTTCTACCCTGCAACTACGGTAATCCTGGCCCGCTTGATCCTGGGCGAGAGGCTTTCGCGGGTGCAACTGACGGGGGTCGTCGCCGCCCTGCTTTCGATCCCGCTCATCGCCCGGTAAATTTCGTTATCCCTTCTCGCCCCATGAGGGCATCTCAGTAAGAAAGAAGGTCCCCACCTGATTTGCCAATCCTTCTATGGCGGGCGGGGCAGAGCGGGTTTTGCGACCAAGGATCGCGGCACAATGCTCTCGCACATCTACCTCAAACCATTGAAAAACAAGCAAATAAAAACACGAATATTCACTTGACACAAACCGGACGGACGGCAGACGCCAAGAAACTTATGCTCCAAGGTGGTTTGATCAAAAGTCCCAAAAATGCGTCAAACATCTTGTTCAGCGTAATTCAGAGAAGCGGAAAGTTTGAACGGGTTGAACCCGGCGTTTATCGGCTTGTTGGAGGGTCGCCCCAGCGCCCCGACAGGCCCTCCCTGCCGCTGCCCGGTATGAATGAGCGAGACGTACATGAAAGCTGATAAAGGACAATTCGACACGGTTCTGACGCGGATGCTGGCGAAGCCGCCGCAGAAAACGGCTGAGATAAAGGGCAAGAAGAAGGCCCATGCGAAGCCTAAGCCTTCTTCCCCGAAGTCAGAGCAGCAAACTGAAGGGGCTTGAATATCGCCAGCCGCCGCACTGTCTCGGTGAATGCATCCTCGGGTTCATCGCGGCGGTTGAAGCGGTACTGAAACTCGTTCAAATAACGCTGCAAGTGCTTTATTGAAACCTTGTGATAGTTGCCCACGATGCCGCGCTTGAGCAGTGAAAATGCGGATTCAATCGTATTCGTGTGGATAATGCCGTTCACGTACTGTCCGGCTATGTGGTTCACCGTGCGGTGCTTGCCGGTGTCTTTCAGGACGGAATAAGCAGCCGAGGAATCATCCGTCATTACCAGCTCAACGTTAGGGCTGACGTTGGTTTCGATGAAGCCCTTGAGCGTCTTGCCCTTGGCATCCGGCACATGAGTAAGCCGCAGATCGCCGCCGCGCTCACGAGCGCCCATCACCGTCTGCTTCTGCTTTTTGCCGAAGTAAACGCCTTTGCCCTTTTGCTTTCCGCCAATGTAGGTTTCGTCAATTTCCACGATTCCGCCGCCGCCAATCGGGGGTATGGTGCCTTCGGTCATCGCTTCGCGGATGCGGTGATACAGATACCACGCGGTTTTGTAGCCGCCGATGCCGAGATCCCGCTGTAGCTGCTTTGCCGAGATGCCCTTTTTGGCGTTTAGAACCAACGTGATGGCCTGGAACCACACTATCAACGGCAGATGGGAGTCGTGGAAGATCGTGCCGGACGTGGGCGAGAACTGGTTATGACAGGTCTTTTCCAAGCACAGATAGAACCACTTGCGCCGATTCTTGGAGTCGGCCTTGCGTTCAACCTTCTGGATGCGGTCGTTCCCACACACTGGGCAACGGACCACGCCATCAGGCCAGCGCATCTGCTGGATGTAAGTCAAGCATTGCTCGTCAGTTGCAAACTTTATGGCGGCTTCGCGGATGTTCATAACCAGCTCCCATAAACAGAATCGCACAAAGCCGTATTTGTGTCAAGTGAATAATCGTGAATAAAAATACTATCCAAGACTTGACATAAACTGACTCACTTTTTATTATCTTCTCGTGCTTAACCAGCATCTCACTAACTGAGAGAACGAAACAACGACAGTAAGGAGGTAAGAAAACCATGTCATCCATGATTACCCGCTGGGATCCATTCCGTGATTTGGCCAACCTGCAGAACCGTATGAACCGGTTGTTCGAGGAGAGCGTCGCAGTCCCCGGCCGGAGCGAGGAGTTGGGGTTCGGCAGCTTCCTGCCGCCGGTCGACGTTTACGAAGATGAGCACGCCATCAGCCTGAAGATGGATGTCCCGGGCATCGACCAGAAGGACATCGACATTCGCGTGGAAAACAATATCCTGACGGTGCACGGCGAGCGCAAGCTGGAGAAGGAAGAGAAGAAGGAGAATTTCCAGCGCGTAGAGCGCCAGTATGGCTCCTTCACCCGCTCCTTCACGCTGCCGAACTCAGTGGATACCGATAACGTGAGTGCGGAGTATTCCAACGGCTTGTTGAAGATTCGTCTCGCTAAGCGCGCCGAAGCCAAACCGAAGCAGATCAAGGTGAGCATCGGCGAAGGCGAGAAGAAGGTCATTGAGTCCAAGACCGGCAAGGCTGCGTAACGCCTTCTCACGGCAATTGACCACTTGGGGAGGTTACCGCCTCCCCTTTCTGATTTATCGATTTCTGATTTCTGGTTTGAACAGACCTACCGCGGATTTACGCGGATCGTACACGGATCAACACGAAACGCTCTTTTGATTTCTCCGATCCGCGTAAATCCGTTCATAATCCGTAGAACCCGCGGTAAGCAGTTGTTGCTTCGCATCGGAAATCAGAAATCGATAAATCAGAAATTGAATGGGTCCCAAAATCGTCAGAGAGGCTTCCTATGCCTATTCGTTGGGATAAATTGACGGTGAAATCGCAGGAGGCGGTGCAGCGCGCGGGAAACGTGGCCTCGGAGAACGGCAACCCCGAAGTGTTACCGCTGCACCTGCTCGCCGCGCTGCTGGAAGACCGCGAAGGCATTGTCTCCCCGGTGCTGGAGAAGGTTGGCGCTTCGCCGCAGGCGGTGCAGACGGAACTGACGCGCGAGATCGAACGCCTGCCCAAGGTTTCCGGCGCGGGGTTTCAGGCGACGCTGTCCAACGAAGCAGCCAAGGTCATCGACTCGGCCTTCCAGCAAGCCGACAAGATGAAGGACGAATACGTTTCGGCCGAACATCTGCTCTTGGCCATCGCCCAGGCCGCCGGTGATGCGGCCCAACGCATTCTGGCCCACAACGGCGCCACCTACGACGCGGTCCTGAAAGCGCTGGCTTCGGTCCGGGGCACGCAGCGCGTCACCGATCAGAATCCCGAGGCAAAGTTTCAGGCGCTGGAGCGTTACGCGCGCGACCTCACCGACATGGCGCGTCGCGGCAAGTTGGACCCGGTAATTGGCCGCGATGAGGAAATCCGCCGCGTGGTGCAGGTGCTCTCCCGTCGCACCAAGAACAACCCAGTGTTGATCGGCGAGCCCGGCGTGGGCAAGACGGCCATCGTAGAAGGATTAGCGCAACGCATCGTTGCCGGCGACGTTCCTGAAGTTCTGCGCAACAAGCGCCTCATTTCGCTGGACCTCGGCTCCATGCTCGCCGGAGCGAAATATCGCGGCGAGTTCGAAGACCGCCTCAAAGCTGTGCTCAAGGAGATCGAGGAATCCGCGGGAGAGATCATCCTGTTCATCGACGAGCTGCACACGCTGGTCGGGGCGGGTGCGGCCGAGGGCGCCATCGACGCCAGCAACATGCTCAAGCCGGCGCTGGCTCGCGGCGAGTTGCGCTGCATCGGCGCCACCACGCTGAACGAATACCGTAAGCACATCGAGAAAGATGCCGCCCTGGAACGCCGCTTCCAGATCGTCTTCGTTGGCGAGCCGAATGTCGAGGACACGATTGCCATCCTGCGCGGCCTCAAAGAGCGCTACGAGACGCACCACCACGTGCGCATCAAGGACTCGGCGATCATCGCCGCGGCGACCCTGTCGCATCGCTATATTTCCGACCGCTTTTTACCGGACAAGGCCATCGACCTGATCGACGAAGCTGCCGCCTCGCTTGCCATTCAGATCGGCTCCGTTCCCACCGAAATCGATCAGCTGGAGCGCCGCGCTACCAATCTTGAAATCGAGCGCCAGGCGCTGGTCAAGGAGAAAGACGCGAACTCACGCGAGCGGCTGGAAGCGGTGGAGAAAGAGCTGGCCGAAATCCGCGAGCAGGCAAACGCGCTGAAGATCCGCTGGAAGCAGGAAAAAGAAGCCATCGGCCGGCTCAGCGAACTCAAGGAGCGCATCGAGCGCTTGAAGGTCGAGGAAGCCGCCGCCGAACGCAAAGGCGACTACGGGCGCGTGGCACAGATCCGCTACGGCGACTTGCGGCAGACCCAAGCCGAGCTCGACAAAGCCAACGCCCTGCTCGACGGCAGCAAGAGCGGACAGCGCATGCTGAAGGAAGAGGTGGACGAAGAAGATGTCGCCCACATCGTGAGCAAGTGGACCGGCATTCCGGTTTCGAAGATGCTCGAAGGCGAAGTCAAGAAGCTGGTCGAGATGGAAGAGCGGCTGCGGCTGCGCGTGATCGGCCAGGATCCGGCACTGCAGCACGTCGCCAACGCCATCCGCCGTTCGCGCGCCGGGTTGAGCGATCCTCGGCGGCCTATCGGCTCCTTCATCTTCCTGGGCCCGACCGGGGTCGGCAAAACCGAGCTGGCGCGCGCGCTGGCCGAGTTCCTCTTCGACGACGAACACGCCATGGTGCGCATCGACATGTCCGAGTACATGGAGAAGCACGCCGTGGCCCGCTTGATCGGCGCGCCTCCCGGCTACGTCGGCTACGAAGAGGGCGGCCAGCTCACCGAAGCGGTGCGCCGCCGGCCGTACTCGGTACTGCTGTTCGACGAGATCGAAAAGGCGCACCCGGACGTCTTCAACGTCCTGCTGCAAATCCTCGATGACGGCCGCCTCACCGATGGCAAAGGCCGCACCGTGGATTTCAAGAACACGGTCATCATCATGACCTCGAATCTCGGCGCAATGTATCTGCGCGCCGAGAACCTGGCCACGCCCGCGGCCTTCGAGCGCGCCCGCGAGCAGGTAATGAATACCCTGCGCGAGCAGTTCAAGCCGGAGTTCCTGAACCGGGTGGACGACATCATCTTCTTCAGCCCGCTGGGCAAGGAAGAGTTGACGCGCATCATCGACCTACGGCTGGAAGATCTGCGCCGCCTGCTGGCGGATCGCAAGATTAGCCTGGAGCTAACCGATGCCGCCAAGCAGCTTCTGCTTACCACCGGCTACGACGTGCAGTACGGCGCGCGGCCGCTGAAACGGGCCATCCAGCGCATGATCCAGGACCCGCTGGCACTGAAGATCCTCGACGGCGAGGTGCTCCACGGAGACCACGTGGTCGTCGATACCGATCCCGCGCGCCATGCGTTGACGTTCCACGTCGCACAACGCGCCGGCGAACCGGTGAAGGCGTGAGACCTATTTGCCGCTGATTTGCGCTGATCAACGCTGATTTTTGATTTCTTTCCTAACTATCAGCGTTGATCAGCGACAATCAGCGGCAGTTTTGGTTCTACACAGCGAACGCATAGCGCGGAATCGGTGACGCCCAGTACAGCAGGAAGAGGAACACCACGGCAAACATCAGGAAGATGGCCGACACGGTCATGATGGCCATGCATAAGCCGGCGAGCATGTCATCGGGGCGATGGCGCGCGCAGCGCACCAGCCACCGGGTGCCAAAGAACTCCGAGGCTGCCAGCGCGCCCAGCACTGGAACAGCCAATAGATGGGCATAAGCGAAACGTGGAGATTGCACCAGATACAACCATGCGGGCGTTAGCAGGATGGCGGGCAGCAAGGCGAGCGGCATGCCCAGCAGGTACAACCACTCGTCGCGCGCATACTCGAGGGCGGCACCGAACTCCCCGAAGCGCCTCGCAGATGAACGTTCGGAAATGGGACGCAGCGGCGGGGAGTAACGCGTTTCCGGGTACTACCAATACAGCTTGAACCGAGGACTGGTCACAACGATGTCAAGCACAGATGCCCGTAATCAGGCTTTGGATGCTGACGCTCCCCCGCTTCGGCCTACCCCCTGAGGGTGGACGACGGCTAACGGCTGATGGCTGAGAGCTGACGGCTTTTCCCATCCCGGGATTTCCATAGTCGGAACAAAATTCCAGAACTGCTCTCCCGGCCAGACCCCAGTGATATACCCAATCGCCTCAGCTCAAACTGGAGCAATGCCGTGCCCTGTGCCCGCTCTTCGTTGCCTGCAGTGGTGATCGCAACGATCCTGCTCGTCCTCATCCTTGGAGCGGCGGCCTGGGCGCAGGACGCTTCCACCGGGGCCATCCGCGGCACAGTCCTCGATCCAACCGGCTTTCGCGTCTCCAATGCAGAGATTAGCGCCGTTAACCGCGCCACCGGAGCCAAGCGCCAGACCGTTGCCAGCCACGAGGGCGAGTTCGCCATTGAGATGCTCACCCCCGGCAGCTACGAATTACAGGTGAACGCCCCGAAGTTTGCGCCGTGGGCGAGCACCGGCATCCTTGTCGAGGTCGGCGGCAAGGTCGTGCTGGAGTGCCGCATGGCGCTGTCGCACAAACGCGAAACGGTGGTGGTTGCCGCCGATGCGCAAGCCGTGGAGCCGATGACACCTGCCGTGTCCAGCGTCATCGACGAGAAAGCCATCGCGGATCTCCCCCTCAACGGCCGGCGCTTCACCGACCTTGCGTTGCTGACTCCGGGAATCACCCAGGACCCGCGCTCGCTGACCTCGGGCAGCAACGGCGACCTCGCCTTTGGCGGATTGCGCGGCGCGAATACCAGCTACCTGGTGGACGGAGCCGACAACAACAATTCTTTCTTCGGCCAAGCGCGCGGCCGCTATCGCGCCCCCTATCAGTTCAGCAACGAGGTGATCCAGGAGTTCCGCGTCAGCTCCAACACCTATGGGGCGGAAATGGGCCGCAGCGCCGGTGCCGTGGTGAACGTAGTCACCAAGTCGGGCGGCAACTACACCCACGGCAGCGCCTTCTGCTTTGTGCGCGACAGCAAGTTCAACGCGCAGGATCCCTTCACCGACTTCAAGGCCGGCGAACGCCAGGATCAGTTCGGCGGCACCATCAGCGGGCCGATCAAGAAGGATCGCGTTTTCTACTATGCCGGTTTCGACCAGCACGTCTTCCACGTGCCTGCGGTCGTGCGCTTCGAGAACCGCAATCCGCCGCCGGGCACCTCGCGTCTTACCAATGCCACGCCCATCTATTCCGTGGTTCCGGTGGTGACGCCCGGCCCGTACGACTCCGTAGCGGGGTTGGACGACACGCTTGTGGCCAACGCTGCCGCGCAGTTGTCGGCTCTGGGCGGCACGTATCCCTCGGCCCTGATCGGCAAC
Source organism: uncultured Acidobacteriota bacterium (assembly GCA_963837635.1). Classification (GTDB taxonomy): domain Bacteria; phylum Acidobacteriota; class Terriglobia; order Terriglobales; family Acidobacteriaceae; genus CAWINY01. The sequence continues at coordinate 229,233 of CAWINY010000006.1, read as the reverse complement.
GCCGGCTTCCTGAAGTTTGATTACACACTCTCGCCGCGGAACCAGCTCAGTGCCCGCCTGAACACCTCACGCTACTGGGGAAGCAACAACGTGTTTTTCGATCCTGCCAGCCCGATTACGCTCTACACGATCAGCAATAACGGGGAAGAAGAGGTGGCGACCGAGTCGGCCATGGTGTCGCTGACCAGCGCGCTCTCCTTCCGCACCACCAGCCACCTGCGCCTGCAGTTCTCGCGCGACCTGCAACAGTCCTGGGCCAACTCGCAGCAGCCATGGACCACCATCACCGACATCACCAAAGGATTCGGGGAGAGCAACCTGCTGCCGCGCGCGACGCGCGAGCATAAGCTGCATCTGGCGGAGACCATCAGCCGCGAAAGGCACCACCATACCTTTAAGTTTGGCGGAGATTTCACCCCTACCTGGATCTACGACTACTTTCCCGGAATCTTCGGCGGCAAGTACACCTTCAACGATATCGAGGTGAATCCGTTCTGTCTCTCGCAAAGCAGGTATTGTCAGCCACAGTATGGCGGTGTGAAATTCACGCCGCTGCGGGCCTACGCCCATGATGTTCCGCGCTACTACAGCCAGAGCTTCGGCAGTGCCGTGTCGCATCCGGATTCAACCGATTACGCCCTGTTCGCGCAGAACGAGATGCGAGTGACCGATCATCTCGCCCTGACCCTCGGGGTACGATGGGATCTTTAGACGTTTCGCAGCGACGGTTTTGTCTCCAATCCCTTGTGGCCCGATTCCGGCAAGATGCCGCTGAATACCCACAATTTCGCGCCCCGTCTGGGGTTCGCTTACTCGTTGGGCGAATCGCACCCTCTGATTATTCGCGGAGGCTATGGCTGGTTCTATGCGCGCATCCCGCAGATCTTCAACTCGGCGGTGGAAACGGAAAACGGGGTCACGAACAGCTCGGTGTATTTGGATCGCGGCGGCATCCATTATGGCCCCGACGATCCCATTCAGCAGCTCTTCCCGAAATATCCCGCTCCACTGGTGAACTGTTCTGGTGCCATGCTTTGTACTCCGCCGGCCAGTCTGGTTGCCAGCGACCCTGCCGCCTTCAGTAGCAACGTTGCGGCCTTCGGCAAGGACTTTCACACCCCGATGTCGCAGCAGGCGAGCCTTAGCATCGAACGCGAGGTCGCCGGGCAGTTCTCGATCGGCATTTCCTACCTTTACGTCCATGGCGAGCACCTCATTCGCGCCCGCGACGCCAACCTGCCCCCGCCGGTGCTGGTGACCTATCCCGTGTCCAGCGACAACGGGACTACGTTTCTCAACCAGTACTATCAGGTGGAATCGTTTGCGCCCTGGGATCCCTCCTGTCCGTATGGAATCTGTATTGGCGACCTGGTGCGGCCGATTCCGCAACTGGGCACGATCAAGGTTTTTGAGAGTGCCGCCAGCAGTACGTACAACGGCTTGACCCTCTCCATCCGCCGGCGCATGAGCCGAGGCGTGTATTTCCGCGCGGCCTTTACCTGGGCAAAGGCCATCGATGATTTTCAAGACGCTCCCATCACGGGCGCTGCGGCGCTGGTGCAGAACAGCTACAATCCCGCCGCCGAGCGCGGGCTCAGCACCGACGACCAGCGGCACCGGTTTGTCTTGGCTTGGGTCTACGAGCCCAATCCCTTCCACCGGGAACACGAGCAACTGAAGCGCTTATTCAACGACTGGCGGATTTCGAGCGTGACCACCCTGGGCAGCGGACGTCCCTTCAGCGCCACTGTCACCGGTGATCCCAGCGCCAACGGTAATCTCGACAACAATCGCCTGCCGGGTGTGAGCCGCAATTCCCTGACCGGCCCCGGCTACGCCACCACCGATCTCCGGCTGTCCCGCAGCATCGAGCTCCACGAGCGCTGGAATTTGGAGTTGCTGGCCGAAGCCTTCAACCTGCTGAACCGCGACAACAAGCGGGTGGGGATTACCGATAATGGTTTCCAGACCGCGGCTGCCGCCTTTGTTCCCTACTCGGTAAGGGTGAACGGCATACGTTATCCCGGATACTTCAGCCAGACCAGTGGCTTTCAGCAGCCGACAAGTGCATACGCGCCGCGGCAGCTTCAGTTTGCCCTGAGGCTGCGGTTCTGAGAACTACTCGCGATCTTTGCGGCGTCTTATAACAACGCTAAGGCGAATCGGTTAGATGTGGTCAGGCAGATCACCCGATAGCCGGATTATGTTAGTAACACCGCTAAGGCGAGTCGTCCACGTGTGCTAGGTAGATCACCCGACGACCCGATCTCAACGATCTCCCGGTCCCATTTCGGGAAAGCTAAACATTCTGCTTGACTTACGCACCAAAGCGCGGTAATTTCTAGCCCGTGTGGGGTCCTATCGGGCTGGTTGGGGGATTCCGTTTGGCCGAAGTTAGGCTGCAGGAGGGCGAGTCCGTGGAAAACGCCCTGCGGCGCTTCAAGCGCAAGGTGCAGACAGAGGACCATATCTAAGGAGGTCAAGAGGCACTCCTTCTACCTCAAGCCGGGCGAGAAGAAGCGAACTAAGGAAGCTTTGGCGCGGAAGCGTAGCCGCAGTATGCCGACCTTGCCTTTTTTCCGTAGGAAAGCAGTATGCAGTTGGGCCGAACCTGGGGATGTAACTCCGTGCGGCTTCGGGAGGCCTTCGGCAAAGCTGTGGCATCCCAACGTGCTCTGTTGGCGCGGTCTGGGGTCAAGTGCCGCTGTTGTGCTGGCTGGAGGGCTGTAGGAGTGTGCCATTTCGACGTCGCGCGAGGACCAAGGGGTCGAAAGGGAGCTCTATGGAATTCCAGGACAAAGTTCTCAAATGCATTGACTGCGGTGCGGACTTTGTATTCACTGCGGGGGAACAGCTTTTTTTCCACGATAAGCAATTCAAGAACGAACCCAAGCGCTGCAAGGCGTGCAAGGCCAAACGCGCCCAGGCGTTGGGAGTCTCCAGTCCGGGCAACTATCCCCGGGTAGAAACCCGGACGCACTGTTCGGAGTGTGGCAAGGAAACCACGGTTCCTTTTAAGCCTACTCAGGGCCGTCCGGTACTCTGCCGCGAGTGCTTCCAGTCGAAACGGAGCACGGCCGCGTCGGCTTGATCCTGAGCCTGGGTGAAGGACGCTCGGTTGCCGTCGCTCGAACGGCTTCCACCTTCACGCAATAAGTGTTGCTATCGGGTAGGCGGTTCGTTGCCGTCTATCAGTCGCACGCCACCGGAGATCACGGTGCGCATACCTTCTACCGTGCGCACCCGCAGGAAACCGCGCTCGTCGAGTCCTTCCGTAAACCCTGAATAGCCGCCACCCTCCTCCACGCATACGTGGCGGCCTCGTGCATACGAGGATCTGTTCTCGAAACGCCGAAAGATCTCCTCGCTCTGCCTCCCCTCGGGAGCAAGCAAATTCCGGTACTCACGATCCAGGGACCGCAACAATGCTGCCGCCAGTTCCGCGCGCGGCCAGGAACGGCCCGTCTCCTGGCGCAACGAGGTCGCAATTGCCTCCAGTTCTGCCGGAAATATGTCCTGGTTTACGTTGATCCCGATCCCGACGACGGCGAACGCCACTCGGCCCGATTCCGTGCGCACCTCGCTGAGAATCCCGCAGAACTTGCGCGCTCCGATGAGCAGGTCGTTGGGCCAGCGCAGGTCGCAGCGCACCCCGGTGACCTCTTCGACTGCCGCCGCAGCCGCCAGTCCGGCCATCAGCGACAGGACCAGCACCTCGGCCGAAGCCAGTCGCGGACGCAGCACCGCGGAAAGATAGATCCCGGTTGACGGTTCCGAATGCCAGGTGTGGCCGCCACGACCGCGTCCGGCGGTCTGCTCTTCGGCGAAAAACGCCGAGCCCTCGGGCACGCCGGATTCCGCCGCCTCCATCACCGCGGCATTGGTCGAACCCACGCGGAAGAAGTGGCGGATATGTCCGCTGAAGATGGTGCCCTTCACCAGCGGTGAGATGACTTCCGGCAGCAGTAGATCTGTTGGCATAACCTTACCGCGGATCACGCGGAAAAAGCACGGATCAGCGCGGATTTTGGAAAAGAACTAGCCACAGAGACACAGAGAAGAAAACGTCGGAGCTTTCAAAAATCAAAAATCGGAAATCAGAAATTGAACCTCTGTGCCTCTGTGCCTCTGTGGCAGATTCTTTCTGATCCGTCTTAATCCGTATAGATCCGCTGTTGATTTTTCACGCCCGCAGCGTGCCACCCAGCGCTTCCAAGGCCTTGACGATTTGCTGCGCCCAGAGCGCGACCTCTTCGTCGCGCAAGGTGCGCTCAGCCGACTGGAACTCCGCCCGCAACAGGATCGAGTACCTGCCCGCCGGGATCGCGCCTCCGCGAAAGATTTCCGCTGCGCCGAAGTTGCGCAGCTCGCCGATGCGCAGCGTGCCAACCGCCGCCTCAATCCGCTCGAACGTGACTGCATTATCGAACAGGAAAGAGAAATCGCGGTCCACCGCCGGGTAGCGCGGGATCTGGCGATAGCGCGGCTTGCGCAGCGCATGCTGGTACAGACGGTCGAGGTAGATTTCGCCCACGAAAACGTCCTGCCGTAATTTGCGCGCGGTTGCCAGCTCGGGATTGACTTGGCCGAAACGGGCCACCGTTGAGCCGTCCACCACCACGCGCGCCGAGCGGCCGGCATGAAAATATTCCGGCGTGTGCGCGTCGTAGTAAAGCGAGCGGTGCTCGAAACCGGCGAGCAACTGCTCGATGTCGCCCTTCATATCGAAAAACGTGTAGGAGCGCGCCTGACTATGAACGCTTCCCTGCTCCGCGTCACCGTTAGCGCCGAGCGAGATGCGCTTGCGCTCTTCCGTTCGCTCGCCCACTTTCTCGTACACGCGGCCGGCCTCGAACAAGCGCACCGAATTGTTGCCGCGATTCAGGTTCCACGCCAGCATCTGCAGCATGCCTGGCAGCAGCGAGGTGCGCATGAAGGCCGCCTCGTCACTGAGCGGATTCGCGATCTCTACCGGCGTGGCGCGAGCGAACCTGCGCGCCTCGTCGCCGGGGATGAAGGTCAGCGACATCGCCTCGTTATAGCCGAGGGCCATTAAATTCTCGCGCAGGCGCGCATCCTTCTCTTCGTCCGGGAGCGGCACCACCGCGCCGCTGAAGCGGGGCAATGTATTGGGAAAATTGTCATAGCCATGGATGCGCGCAATCTCTTCGATCACGTCGATCTCGCGCTCCACGTCGAGCCGCCAGGTGGGGATCTTGACCTCGAACGCGGTCCCCTCTTCGTGGGGCCCCCAACAAGCGTGAAGCGCTTGTTGGGGTTGGGCGATGGCCACATGCGCGCCGCCAGAACCCGCCGTTGCGGGGGAACCTGCGGCCGTGATCGCGGTCGAGCGCGGGTAACCGATGCCGAATCCCAAATGCTGCAGAATCCGCGCGATCTCCGGCGTGGAAACGTCTTTGCCCAGGATGCGCAGCACTTCGCTGTGCCGCACCTGCACCGCCGCACTGCCCACCTGGCGCGCGATCGCATCCACCGCGTCGCCTTCGAGTTCGCCGCCAGCGGAGTCGAGAACGAGTTGCGCTACGCGGTCGCAAGCCTTCGGAGTGGCGCCCCAATCGGCGCCACGCTCGAAGCGATGCGAGGCATCGGTGTGCAGCCCGTGGCGCTTGGCCGAGCGGCGTACCGCGACCGGGTCGAACCACGCCGATTCGATCAGGATATTGCGCGTGCGCTCGGTGATCATGGTCTCGAAGCCGCCCATGACCCCGGCCAGCGCGACCGGCTTTCTCGCATCGGCAATGATTAGGTCGTCTTGCGATAGTTTCCGCTGGACGCCGTCCAGCGTCTTCAGCACCTCGCCCTCGCGGGCGCGGCGCACGATGATCTTGCCGCCCTCGAGCAGTTCCAGATCGAAGGCGTGGGTCGGGTGGCCCATCTCCCAGAGCGTGTAGTTGCTGGCATCAGCGGCGTTGTTGATGGGCCGCTGCTCCACCGCTTCCAGCCGCCGCGTCATGGGCTCGGGCGACGGCCCGATCTTCACGTTCCGGATCACGCGCCCGGTGTAACGCGCGCAGCCTTGCGTGTCCTCGATCTCAATGGGGAACGGCTTGGCGGCAGGCTTCGCTTGCGGCAACTGGGGTTGGAGCGGCTTCAGTTCGACGTCGTAGATAGCCGAGCACTCGCGCGCCACCCCGTAATGGTTCATGGCATCGGGACGATTGGTGGTGAACTCGATCTCGAAGATGGTCTGCGCCGGAGCCTCGGTGCGCCCGCTATCGCTGATGCCTTCGACGGCCAGCCCGTGCATGGTCAGATCGTGGGCGAGGGTTCGCTCGTCCACCTTCAGGTCAACAAAGTCGCGCAGCCACTCTGGGGAGATTTTCATCGGGTTGACTGAGTTGAAAAAATCGCTATTGGCTATTGGCTGTCAGCTATCAGGAGCCACTATAGGCTGCGTTGATTCTATACGACATAGCAGGAACACCTACTACCGCCACCTGCCAAAATCGTTGTTCCTCCGAAAACCCCCGTATGGGCAACGGAGGAACGATGGCCAATCGCAAGGTTAGCGTCTACAAGTATATCAACCTGGGGAACGGCAACTGGCGTTGCGTCCGCCCCGTCATGAACAAGGGCCACACCTATAGCCGTGAATCCATTCACCAACCTGAAACAGAGCCTCCAATGGCTATACGAACAGGTTTACTGCCAGCGCGGTGAAATCGAGAATCGCATCAAGGAACTGCACGATCTCCAGATTGACCGCACCAGTTGCAGCGCGTTCTGGGCCAATCAGTTCCGAGTACTGCTGACCGCCGCCGCTTACGTGCTGATGCAGGAGTTGCGTCTGAGGGCCCTGAGCGAAGCAAAGGATCTATGCATTTCGATTTCGAATACATAGATTCTTCGCTTCCTTCGGTCGCTCAGAATGACAATGGAGGAGTTGTTGCAGCAATTTGCGGGACAGCAGGCTAGCGCAGGAAGCGCAAAGTGCGCCCCCAGTAGACTGACCGCCGAAGCCGCGACGGTTCACTCACCACTCGCTGTAGGCGGTGCCTTCGGAACTGACTTGACCCGAGCCACTGTGGACATCGCTTATGCCCGGATCGTCCTGATAGATGCTGTCCAGCATGTCATCCTGCTGCACCTGCCACGAGCTGTTGGAATGGGTCATCGGGTCAACCGGTATTTGTTTCAGGTATCCGGCGCTGATTAGGTCCGCCAACGACAGCGGGGCCTTTTCCTTATCGTTGGTGTATTGGTTGATTACGGACCGCAGCGTGAACAGGTCCTGCTTCAGCACGGATTCGTGAGCGCGGATGATGCTCCGGTTGTAGGCCGGCACTGCGATGCCCACGAGGATCATCATGATCGCCATCACCACCATCAACTCAATCAAGGTGAAGCCGCCGTGCCTGCCTCTATACTCGCGCGCTCTCATGGCTACCAGTCCTTGTATTTCGTTCCGTCAAGAGCCGTTCCATCCGCTGTGCTGTATACGTCAAAGACGTTGTCACCGCTCCAGGAGCTGGAGTCAGGATCATCCTGCATGGAACGAAGGCCCCATTCGGCTTTTCCAGTCATCGGGTCGAGCGGAATTCTGCGCAAAAAGCGTACCGTCTTTCCGGCAACATCCACACCATTGACCAGGGTGTCCAGGTCCGTCGGATAGCCTTCGCTGCCAAGCTTAATTTGGAAGGCACCGTGGTCGGCTGCGTCCTTGTAGTGGTCAATGGCGTCGCGCATTTCCCACAAGTCGCGACGCAGCACCAACTCCCGCTGACGTTTGATATTGACTTTGGCAAGCGGTAACGCCATGGCCGTCAGGATGCTCAGAATCGCAGTGGCGACAATCAATTCGATCATCGTCACGCCAAGCGCGCGGCGGCGCAGCGAGCCACCAGCAATGCCAGGGCCCCGGTTTCCTCTGCAGCGCGAATTCATTTCCGGCTCCCCATCTCGCAATCTCTCGATCAACTCACCTGTTGCATGAATTCGTCTTCGCAAGAAAGCTCTGCCGGTTCCCTTGTGGCCTGATGCTTGACCGCGGTATGCCATCTCCACAGCTGATAAATCACGGGATACACCAAAAGCTCAAGCAGGAAGGAGGTGAATATACCGCCGACCATGGGCGCGGCAATTCGTTTCATGACATCCGAACCGGCACCGGTGGACCACATAATCGGCAACAGGCCGATGCACATGGTTGCGAACGTCATGAATTTGGGACGCAGCCGTTTGGCGGCGCCATGGACAATGGCCTCTCGCAAATCGGCCAGGGTGCACATTTCACCTCGCCGCGCGGCTTCCTCGTAGGCGAGGTCGAGGTACAGCAACATAAAGACGCCGGTCTCCGCATCCACGCCCAGCAGAGCGATTAACCCCACCCAGACGCCGATGCTCATGTTGTATCCGGCGAGGTACAGAAACCAGATTGCGCCCACCGCCGAAAACGGCACCGCGAGCAGAATGATGGCGGTCTTGGCGACCGACTTGGTATTGATGTACAGGAGCATCATGATGAGCAGCAACGTCAGCGGCAGGATCCACTTGAGCCGATGCGCCACGCGCTCCATAGCCTCATACTGTCCACTCCAGGCGACGGCATATCCAGGCGGCAGTTGCAGCTTATCGCGGAGCAGAGCGCCGGCTTCGGCCACATAACTTTGCGGGTCCCGGCCAGCGATATCAACGTAGACGTAGCCCGTCAGCAAGCCATTTTCATTGCGAATCATGGCAGGCCCGCTGCTGGTGTGAACTGCGGCCAGATCACCCAGCGGCAGTTGCCACTGGCCACCGGCGGGAACCAGAACCCGGTTCAGGGCGCCCAGGTTGCTGCGGAAGTCACGCTTATAGCGAACATTGACCGGATATCGCTCTCGACCCAGCACAGTCGTGGTGATGTTCTCACCGCCTATGGCGTTCTCGACCGCCTGTTGCGCGTCTCCCACGCTCAATCCGTAGCGCGCCAGTTGTTCGCGATTCCAGTCAATATCCAGGAAGTGCCCATCCCCGGTCCGTTCCGCAAAGACCCCACGCGTGCCTTTAACTGCCGGCAGCAATGCCTCTATCTTTGTGCCGATCTCTTCGATGGAGTTCAGGTCTGCTCCGGAAATCTTCAAGCCAACTGGGGTTCGTATGCCGGTGGTCAGCATATCGATTCGACCCTTGATGGGCATGGTCCAAGCATTGGTAAGGCCCGGCACTTTGACCGCGGCGTCGAGTTTGCCGACCAGTTCTTCGGAGGAAATCGTATCCGGCGTAATGTGGCGGAACACGCGCCGGGACCATTCCGGGGCCCACGACGAATACCAAGTATCCACGTGCCGCCACTCCGAACGCGGCTTCAGGATAATGACCGTTTCCAGCATGGAGAGCGGAGCCGGATCGGTTGCCGTCTCGGCGCGGCCGGCTTTGCCCAGAACGCGATCGACCTCCGGAAAGCCTTTGATGATGCGGTCTGTGACTTGGAGGAGCCGCTGCGCTTCCCCGATCGAGATGCCTGGCATGGTCGAAGGCATATACAGGATGGAACCTTCATCCAGCGGCGGCATGAATTCGCTACCTAAGTGCATGAACACCGGGACAGTGACGATCAGCAGCGCGACCGCTGTGGTCAACACTACCCATTTCCAACGAAGGCTCCACCTGACTACCGGTTCGTAAATCCTCATCAGCGCGCGGCTGACCGGATTGCGGTCTTCGGGACGGATCTTCCCAATGACTACACTATTCGCCCAACGGCATAACCAGACGGGCCGGAAGGCAAAAGGCTTCCTGTTGGTCAGGATCATGCGCAGTACGGGGTCGAGAGTGATAGCCAACACGGCAGCTACCAGCATGGCCAGCGTCTTGGTGTAGGCCAAGGGCTTAAACATGCGGCCTTCCTGCGCCTCTAATGTGAGCACCGGCAGGAAGGAAACCGCGATCACGAGGAGCGCAAAGAAAGTGGGGCCGGCAACCTGTTTGATCGCGCTGAGGACGACCTCCCGGGGGTCGCGCTTGCGGCCAGTCCTCTCCCATTCCTCTAGTTTCTTGTGCGTCTGTTCGACGACGACGATCGATGCATCGACCAGCTCGCTGAACGCGATCGCCACGCCGGTCAGGGACATGATGTTCGCGCTGATACCCATCATCCGGAACGGAATAAAGGACAACAGCACGGCTACAGGAATGGTGACGATCGGGATAGCCGCGCTGGGAAAGTGCCAGAGGAAGACCATGATGATCAGCACCACCGTGATGATGATCTCGAGCATGGTCTGCTTCAGGTTGCCGATCGCGCGTTGAATCAGCTGCGAACGGTCGTAGATCGGCACTACCTTCACCCCGGGCGGCAGGCCGGGTTCAATCTGTTTCAGCTTGGCCTTTACGCGATTGATTACATCCAGCGCGTTCTCGCCGCTACGCATGACCACGACGCCGGATACCACGTCGCCGGTACCATCCAGGTCGGAGATTCCCCGGCGCAGATCGGGTCCCATAGCGACATCGCCGACATCACGGATGTGGATGGGCGTACCGTTGTTGCTGGCTACAACGATATTGGCAAAATCGTCCAGTGAGCGCGCGTAGCCGCGACCGCGTACCATGTACTCGGTACCGCCGAACTCAAGCAGTCGGCCACCCGTTTCACTGTTGCCGCCACGCACCGCCTCAATGACCCGATTGAGCGGGATACCATAAGCCTGCAGGCGGTTGGGATCCAGGTTGACCTGAAACTGCCGGGTGAAGCCTCCGATGGGAGCAACCTCGGCGACCCCTGGAACAGCTTTCAGATAATAGCGCAAATACCAGTCCTGATAGGAACGCAGGTCAGCCAGGGTGTGCTGACCGGAGGGATCGACAAGTGCATACTGGAACACCCAGCCCAGACCGGTGGCATCGGGTCCCAGTTCCGTCTTCACTCCCTCGGGCAGCCGCGGCAGGACGCCAGACAGATACTCCAAGGTACGCGAGCGCGCCCAGTAGAGATCCGTGTTGTCCTCGAAAATAACGTAAACGTAGGAGTAACCAAAATCCGAGAAGCCGCGGACGGTCTTAACGTGCGGCGCGCCCAGCATGGCGGAAACGATAGGATACGTCACCTGGTCTTCGATGACATCCGGGCTGCGGTCCCAGTGGGAGTAAATAATGACCTGAGTGTCACTGAGATCGGGCGTGGCATCGAGCGGCACCGTCATCACCGCCCACCAGCCAACCATGCATGCCACGGCGATGGCAGCACACACGAGCAGCTTATTCTCGACGGAAAAATCGATGATGCGGTTAATCATTGTCCAGCCCCATCGTGACTGGCCCCGTCATGGCGGGCCGCAAGATAGTGATCGGGATCTTTTCCGAACTCTTCTTTACATTGCTTTGAGCAGAAATAGTAAGTCGTCCCACGGTACTCCAAGGTATTGCCCGACGCCGACGATTTAGCCGGGTCCAGTTTCATGCCGCACTTGGGATCCTGCACCGTCGCACTCGTGGCATTGGCGAGTAGGAGTTGCGGCGGCCTCGGCTCTGCGCCCGCACGCGTGGTAACAGCGCGTGGCGCGGGCCCCGGCATGGAGTCGTGATGATTCTCCTCCGGCGGCGCGCCCCTGCCTTCTGCCGTCGCTCTCAGCTTGCTCTCCGAATCCAGGAGGAACGTTCCGGCGGCCACTACGCGCTCGCCGACAGCCAAGCCCTTGACAATCTGTACGCGATCGCCGAATTGCCATCCGGTCTCGACTTCGCGAGGCTCGAAGAATCCATTCCCTCGGTCAACAAAGGCGCGCTTCTTCAAGCCAAAATCAACTAGGGCATCCACGGGGACCGTCAGGCCGGAAGGCATGGGAACCGGCAATTCGACATCAACAAACATGTCGGGCCTGAGAGCAAAGCCGGGATTTTGCGCCTCCAGGCGTAGTTTCAACGTGCGCGTGGCAGGATCGACCTGAGGAAGGACGTTGCTGACGCGCGCGGGAAAAGTCTTCCTCTGGCCGGGGAGCGAGACGTGGGCAACTATGCCGGGACGAAAATACTGGGCTTCGTCTTCGAAGATTTCGGCGTTAATCCAGACCTGGCTTAAGTCGGCGATGCGGTAAAACTCCGTGGATCGCTCAAAGTGCTGACCGGGGGTGATGTCCCGAGAGAGAATAAAGCCTTCGACTGGCGCGACGACATCAACACTAGGAGGAAGCTGGCGGCTCTCGGCGATCTGCTTGATCTGCACATCGCTCATGCCAAGATTGCGCAGCCGATCGGCATAGCCTTGAAGGCTGCTCACCCCTTGCTTAGACACCGCGCCCGGAAAGGCAACAGTCCTGTTACCGTCTTTACCGTCAGCGCCCGGCACGCGCTCCGTCGCGGCCAGGAATCCGGAAGCCACCGCCAAGGACTCAGGCCCGTAAAACGTAGCCAGTTTTTGATCTTTCTTAACCAGCACTCCTATCGAATCGTCGTAAGTCTCCCGGATAAATCCTTCCATCCCGGCGTTGATCCTATACACTCGTGCGTCTTCTGGAACCACACGACCCACTACGCGGACGACCCGAGTTGTATCGCTTTTCTCCACCGCAGCTACCCGAATCCCCAGTAATCGCTGCATGGCGCCATCAACGCTGACAGCTCCTGGGGGCAATTGCACCAGGGAGGCAGTGGGCAGTGCATTGCCGGCATCCTCGGCATAGACCGGCTCCAGCGCCATGCCGCAGTCCGGAGCAATGCCTGGCTTATCCGACTTATAGGCAGGATGCATGGGATCGACGTAATAGAGCACGCGACGTGTGGTGCTTGCGCTTGCCGCCCGCCCCGTTTGCCCTCGTCCCAACCTGTAGGACAATGCAATGGCTGCTACCACCAAGACCGCCAACAATGCTCTTCTCATTGGATCGAACCCTCCGATCTGCTTCTAGGCCGTATTTCCTCTCAACGCGTTGTTGAAGGCATGTTCGCTTGGGAACTCTGAGGCGCCTGCTCGAAGTACTTTGGATTCAGCGTCGGGGTTGCCGAACCGATAAGTTTCTGGAGTTCTCGCTGTGCCGTCTGCCCGGCAAGCAGGTCTCGGATCTCCACTTGTTCCTGTTCGAATGGAATTAGATGGGTTGCGTCCAGCCTATAAATATAGAAGCCGCCAGCATCCTGGATCACTTGCGATACCTCCCCCGGTTTCAACTGACGCACCACCGAGTGGGCGGGAGGAAGCAAGAGTTCCGGCTGCAAAGCCAGCTTCACTTCGGGCGGGTCTTGCTGCCCGATTGTTTTGAAGGCCTCGGCCTGAAGCGCTTTGAAATCACCGCCCGCTGACGCCCGCTGACGCAAGTCCTCGGCCACCTTCCTCAGTCCCTCGATATCGGGTTTGCCTTCCGCTTTGGAAAGGATTGGGATTTGAATGCGTTGCAGCGCGAGTTCACTGAAGCGCTCGGGATTGCCGTCATAGTATTTCCGCATCTCTTCGGGTGTGGGCTTCGCCTTCTTTTGCAATTCACGCGTCAGCTCCGTTGTCAGCGCCTCCAACTGGGCGAAGCGGATCAGCGACTGACCCTCAGGGGTGTTCTGCAGACCTTGCTTTTCGGCTTCGTTGCCCGCCACGAGCAGACGCGAATATTGCATGGCCAATTGCCACCGCGCCTGAGGTGGAACCGATTGCCACGCCTGCCCGGTGCGCTGCAGGGAAAGTGTGTCCATCAGCCTCTCGAACTCAGCGCGTGTAATTTCGGTTTTGCACTCTTTCGTCTTCGCGGCCTGAGCCTGGCAAATTCCGTCCAGCGTGATGACCGCAGTCCCCGGCGACACCGTGCCGACTCCCGTCCTTTGGTGAACCGTAGGCGCCGATGTTGCGCGGGGCGTGGTGACAACCGCGGGAGCAACTGGAGCGGGCGCCGCTTGCCCAAAGCCCACCGAAGTTAGCAGCAGCAGCAGAGATGGGATGTACAGTTTCATGAGTCCTCGTCTGGAAAAGCGAATTGTTGCAGCAATGGGTGACACGCTAAATTCCACAGTGTCCAGGAGCGCCGGCAAACCAGCTATTGCGGTGCGGGTTCGTAGCTGTTGTCTTCTCGGAAGCGAACTCCTGGTAGCCTAGATCCATAGCGAAAAAACTGTCCCGTTCATTAGAAGCGGGAGGATTCCCATTGGTTCCTAACTGGTACTTACACAATGGGACGCGATTGGACAATATAAGAAGATGTTTTTGCGTTAGCTGGGTTTCGAGGTTGCGGTTGTAAAACCACTAAGGAGTAGCCGACTGCAACCACATCAAAGCGGATGAGGGCGAGGAGCGGACATCCGCTCCTCGCCCTCGCTGGAACCGGTCATCTATGTCTAGTTCGACGAAGGCGGCGGTGTAGGTGCAGGAGGCTCGACTTGATTGTGGTCGGGGGTCCCGGCTGCCGCAGGCTGGCCGGCTGACATAGCTTCGGCGGCGGCGGCACTCTGCGCAGCGTCGGCTGCTGCTGCACTCCGTGCAGCCTCGGCGGCTGCCGCACTACGGGCCTCTGCCTGCTTGTACAGGGCGGCGCGACGAGCCGCCATGTCCTCCTGCGTTGCCATGGCGAGGCGCAACTCGCCTAGATTCTTTTCCAAGTGGCCCACCATCAAGTCCCACATTTCCAGGTTCTCCTTGGTGACGCGATCCTTGGAATTGCTCGCGGCGGCCCGGGCGTGCATTTGTTTGAGCACCGCCTGCATCTTGTTCACCGTGTCCTCTAGATCCTGCTCGCGCTGCCGCACCGTGGTGGCAGTCGGCCCGCTGCCCATCTTGCTCGTGGCGGAATACGGCATGGACCGAGTCGACATCGGATGGCGGCCACTCATAACTGGGTCCGACTGCGGCGTCACGGGGGTAGTGTTCTGAGCCCATACAGTTGCCGCTGCCAACACCAGGGTGATCGCCATCGCACTGTTGATTTTCATGTCTACTCCTTAGTAGCGGTTCCCCGGTCATTGAATTCGACCGCGACCGCCAAGTTGGGTTTACGGTTCGTGTCAGGCACGGCTACGACATTCGTGACGAGAGATCGGGCTTGCGCACCGTAGCGAGGGCTTAAGCCCAACCCATTTTTCGCGCGTTCGGCACGGCAAAAACCCGGCTTCAGCTCGCTCGCTGCCTAGCGCGGCTTGGCGAATTGGGAATCATCGAGCTTGGGGTTCACCACTACGTTCTCGAACTGGATCTTCTCGCTTTGGGCGCCCGGACCGGCAGCTTCCACGATCGTCTCCAGCACCTGGGGTATCATCAATCCACTTACTTGCCGGTAGTCGCGTAAATAGGTCGCCACGGGATGATACTTGCCGTCGAGGCGCCGCGGGCTGCCCTCCATCTTGGTTTCCAGAAAGGATTCCGCATCCACCCACACGTGGCGCGCGGAGCCGTTCTTGCCCGTGACTTTGAGTTTGTAGGTATTCCGCCCTTCCACGGCTTCCATACCTTCGAGCTCGACTTTCGAACCCTTGGCCGCGTAGTCGATTAGTGGCCCGTCCAAATCAGGCTGGGTCGCAGCTATTTTCAGTTCGTCCGGGGTGAAGGGCTCGACCTCGTGACGGTTCAGGAAAGGACGGACCTTCCATCCTTGGATACCGTCATAGACCTGGAGCGCCGTCTGCCCCTTGAACTGAAGTTCCAGCCTCATTTTGCGGGAGCGCTTCAACTCAAGCGTAAAGGGCAGTTGCGCCTGCTCCGCCGGGCGCAGCGGAGGCATTGACGCCGCCCCGGAGGTCCTACGACCGCCGGGATAGCCGGCAACGGGAAGAGTTGTCCGTTCATTCCCGCCGGCGTCCATCTTGCCCGTCAGGGACAGCGCCTGTACTGCCCGCCACGCCTGCAATCCGCCGCGGGCCGCGACGTTACGGTCCACGATCTCGGCCGCCGAAAGTTTAGCTGGTGAGGAAGGGGCGTTCGCGGCCCCGGCGAGCGAAACGGCCAACGCCAGGGAAATGCAAACTGCCAGCAATGTTCTAAACATGTGATCGTCCTTGTCGCGAATTTTCAAAGCTTTCGTGTTGCCGTGGATACCCCGAGAACCTATGGTGTTGGACCTGGCGCAATTACCTGAACCTGGGTGGATGCGCGTTGCGATCTCGTACTGAGCCGTAGTTCCCACTCGCCATTAGTTGGATTCTTGGTGCGTCTTTGCGGGAGCAGAGCGTTGACGCCAAACTAAGACGATATTGAACGGTTTCGGAAGTTATTTCCGGCATCGTGAGAAAAGGCGTGTGCCACGGTTGCGACGTAATCGTCACCTGCAAAACCGGTTCCTACTCCACTACGAGGTTGAGCGCATGGAATTGCCCAATCTCCACACTCACCCGGTCGCCCGGTCGCACCCGCCGGCCGCTGTTCGAAAAGGCCATCCAGTACGACTTGCCGGCGATGGGCGTGCTGCTCTGGCGCAATTGCCCGACCTTCTCCATTTGCGGGACCACCAGTTTGACCCGGGCTTGGGGATCGTACAGGAACGGTTCCGATTTCTTGTCATTGAGCTGTGCAGCTTTGGCCGGATCCAGCACGCGGTAGCTGAAGCTAATCATCTCGCCCGACTCCGTGTACTTTACTTTGAGCGAGTCAACCCCCCAAACCGCCTGGTAATACATTTGTGCTTGTTCTGGCAAGCGATCCGGCAAAAAGCGGGCCGGAGATCCAGCCGCCGCCGGTTTGGCCGGGGCAACGGATTGAGCTGCAGGAGCAGCCGATTGAGAGCCTGCTGCAGACAAATTGTCTTCAGCCCTCAAAACACGAACGCTGATGACAAGCACTATTGCCAGCAGCATAGCTTTTATGACACCCATTGTCGTGTTGCCATACATGGCGTTCATATATCCTCTGTTTCAAATGCGCTCCCCGGTCGGGTGGCACTAAATCAAGTATCCTGCGGCTCACATCAATCCGAGCGACTCTACTTGCCCACCGAATCCAGCGCCGCGTGACAGTTTTCAGGAGCCTTCTCCTTGGGGATATTGTTGAGTTGGTCTGTAATCGTGTTGTAGCTGTCTTTGTACTCTCCCGACTGCCGGGCGTCAGCCAACTCCTTCTCGGTCATGCCCTGTGTTATTGTCTTCCCCCATTGCTGGTACTGGTCCGCCCGCTGGGAATCAGCCTGAGCACAGAAGTTCACTGTGGCTTCAACTTGGCCGAGTGCTCGCGGAGGTACGGATTCGGTGGCGGGCATGATCTGAGGAACTGCGATGGCTGCTGCTAGACAGAGTGTGCGGTAAAACTTCATAAGCGTATTAACCTCACTTCCCTGGAGTTGGGCCCACTTTCCACCTTCTGGCCGCCGTGCGTACCTAATTGATGTGCGTACTTCGGTTTGGTTACAGAACGATGCTGCTCGCGGGGTGTTTCCGCGAGCAGCATCACGAACTAGCAGAGGCTAGTTAGCCGTTCCATTCAAGGCCGACGTCTGAGTGCCAGCCGAGTCGGTGACCGAGACCGTCGCGGGCTTGAGGCCGGCCGGTTGAGCCGTCAACGGCTTGAACTGCACGGTGACGATGCAGCTCCCGCCCGGACCCAAACTCGTTATGCCCAAGACCTGACCGCCGCCACTCGGACCGCAAGTCGACAGGAACCGGACGATGCTGTAGTTAGCAACGTTCGCCGTAGTTCCTCCCAGCATTGCTTGCGTAATACCATTCAGGTTCACATTGCCCGTGTTCGTGAGCGTGAACACCTGAGTCGGATCAAATAAACAGGCAAAGATCCCCAGGCCGGTGCCTGGGCAATTGCGAGTTTGAGACAGCGTCCACGACGCCGGTGTCAGGCTTGCGGATCCGGTTGATCCGGTTCCGCTCGCAGAACCAAACTCGACCGCACCGACGTCGACATTGGTGCCTGCGGCATCCGGCCTGAGATTTCCGAAGAAATCGGTGGTCGGCAACACCACGTTGGGTAGGTTACCGGGGACGTAATCAATCGCCGGTGAGCCCGCCGCCAGCGCGTAATTGCCGAGCGCAGGTCCGCCGCCATAGTTACCATCCGCCCCCTTGGCCGATGGGTTCGTCTGCGCCAGCGGGCCCCAGCTCACGTTGATCCAGTTGTTGCCCTCGTCCACCGTTGCCGATGGAGTTAGGCTGAAGACCGGGTTCGGCACCACCGAGTCTGCGATGCCCGGAGGCACCCCAAAGCCGTTGAGTCCGCCGCATCCATCCGCCACCGTGCATTCCGGCGTCTGTCGCGCGCCGTTGCAGTACTCGGAGACAAGATTCGGGTTGGATTGTGTGTTGTGTGCGCTTGCGCCGTTATACCCTGAGGTGCTACTCAGCACCGAGTACATCGGATTCAGGCTAAAGTGGGAGCCCGAGTTCGGCGTTGTAGCCGTGTCGCCGCGCACGCCGAGGTCCCAATAGGTGACGCCGCTCGTGGAGCAGGCGCCGGTGGTCGCCTGGGTCGGAGCCTGGGTGCTGGTAAACGCACTGAATAGCGTGATGAGGTTCTGCTGGTTCAGGGTTCCTGCTCCAGGGCCGCCCACGCCGACATAGAACGAGCGGTTGTGCCAGAGCACATCGCCAACCAGCAGCGGGTTGGAGAACCCCTGACAGTTGGGGTGTCCGTTCGGGCAGGTGAGCGTGAGCCCCGTGAAGGTAGTGTTCAGCAGCGAGGAGTTCTGCATACTCGTCACCCCGGCAGACTGCGGGCACGATGCCGTACCAGCGGCGTTGTGACATTCTCCCGGAGGTGCGCTGGCTAGGGGCGACCCGATGCTGTTGGTGAGCACCCCCGACGTGGCGAGGGTATCGTTATGCGCGATGGTGTTGTTGATGATGTTCACCTTCAACGCATCCTGCAAGGAGATTCCCGCGCCGTCCCAACCCGCCATATTGTTGGCGATGATGTTGTTGGTAATGGTTACGTCGTGCCAGTACTGCGGTTGCTTCGCGAAGGTGGCTACCTCGGTCCCGTTGACTTGCTGGAGCCGGATGCCGCCACCGCTGCCGCTATCCGCCGAGTTGCCCTGGATCAGGTTGGCGTTGATCACCAAGCCCGGTCCCGTGCCGTCGCTCAATCCCGGCGGGCAATCCGTGTCGGCCACGCCAGGGCATGTCGGATCGGTATCCGGCGTCCCCTGAACCATGATGCCGCCGCCGTTGGTGGGAATAGTGGGGTTGCTGCTCTGATTGAACAGGAAGGAGTTGTGCTCGATGTCACCATTGAAGATTTCCCCAAGGTGAACCATGCCGCCGCCCTCACCCGCGCTCACATTGCCGCACACCCAGTTGTAGTTGAACTTGTAGTACTCGTTGCCGGTGCAGACGGTGGCGCCGCCCCCGCCCGACAGCGTAGCGGAGAACAGTTCATCGCCGATCGCGGCGTTGTCCCTGATCTGGTTGTTGTGCACGTTCACGTCCACCTGCAAGCACATCGGCAGGTGCTGATTGTTTACAAATCCGTTCCCATTGCTACAGGAGCCGGGAGCCGCGATTATGCCTCCCTTGATGTACGGAAGAGCAAATTCACCCTGGCCGACACTGATGCCGCCCGAGAGCGTACCGGCATTGTTGTAAACCCGGTTGTTGGCGATTTGCAGGAAATGCGCCCAGCCGTGCACGAAGATGCCGCCGCCGCCCTGGGAGCTGTTGGTGATGCTCAGCCCATCGATGCTCGACGGGTTGCAGATGTAGTTGCTCGGGAATGGGTTGGTGTCAACTTTCTTACTCGTATGGCAGAGAGCGTTGCCATCGCCCACATCGAGAGCACCGCCAGTACCCGGGGCCGCATCCGGATCAGGCACGACGCCAGTCAGCAGCGTGGTGACGGTCGGGAACGCGCCGGCCTCACTGCCGTCGTTCCACGGATTCTGTCCGTGGAAATCCAACCCCTTCGCCAGGACCGTGATACCCGCGCCTTCGTAGGCGCCCATCAGCGAGGGTTCTTGTAAGAGTTCGCCCAAGTTGCCGTTCAGCGAAGCGTCCCAGCCGACGGTAGCCTCGAGAGGCATCCTGTCAATCTGCGGAACGTTGGGTTGGGCAGTGAAATAGTTCCAACCCGTGTCCGGGCAACTGAATCCACCGTTTGGATCGTACGGAGCCGTTCCGCCCGCCGCCGTGTACGGTACGCCTTGCAGGGTTAAGCCGAACAGGCAGTTGACATGCCGGCGCCAGGGCTCCAGCAGCTTGCCTGCAGGATGGGCATTGGCGTTAATGATGGTGGAGGCGGCGCCGACACCTTGCAGGCGGACCGGCTTCCACATAATCAACATCTCGGTGTGGGCCGCGGGAGAGTGAACATTGGTAGTGGAGGGTTTAGCACACGCAGTCGAGGCTCCATTCGCCGCGCTGCAGGTCGGGTCGACGATGATCAAGTCGCCCGGAGCGGCAAGGTCAATCGCGCCCTGAATCGTCGCCGAGGCGGCCACGTGGGAGGGAGCTTTGCCGCCGACGGTGACGGTCACAGTATCGACCGACTGTTTGCCGTTGCCGGCCGTGATCACCAGTTGACCGCAATGTGCAGGTGTCGCTCCTGGGGCGTATTGCGCCTGTTGCTGGATGGTGCACAACGGTGTGCCACCCGGCACCGTAACAGTGATTTGTGTGTCACTCCAAGAAGTAACGGTCGCAGTCTTGCCACCGATGGTAACGCTCGAAGCCGTGTTGCAGGTCGCGCTACCTGCGGTTGGGGACGTGCATTGAGCCCCAAAACCGTAGTGGCGGCTGACGGTCTTGTCATTGAAAGGAGCCACGAAGGCCGAAGGGCCGGCGTAACCATAGTTGTTAACCGCTTGGTCGCCCAAGGCAGTAATCGTGAGGGGGTTTCCTGCCTTGTTCACCCACGGTCCAATGCCATCCCCATCCACTTCGCTGATGGCCGGCGTGGCATCCGGGTATTCGCAATCAGGATTGTTGTATCCCGCCCCCACGAAGGCTTGCGTGGGCACCACCGGCGTATCCAGGTAAGTGGTCGTCCCCGGCATGTACGGCAGCTCGTAGCAGAACTGGCTGTAGGCCGAGTTGTACAGCGGATCCAGCATCGTCTGGCCCGGATGGCTGGGATCAGGTATCGGTCCGGCGTCGTTCATGCACTGGACCATCATGGAGGGCGAGTATCCCGTGGGGTTGGGCGGGTTTACTTCCTAGCTCGAATAAGTCATCCCGTTAAAGATCCCAAAGTGGTCGGAATACACGCGGGAGATTTCGTTTCCGAGATAGTCCTTCGTGGAGATCGCCATGTTGGGCGGGGCGAATTTCTCACCGAACTGCGGAGAGAAGGGATCGAATTCCGAGGTGAAGTCGTCGGTAATGACGCCGGTGAACTTGGAAGCGATGTGGGTCGAGGTGAAGATGTAGAACTTCGCAGTCGCGCCCATCTGCTCGCTCAGCGTCACTTCCTTGCGGTCGCACAGAGGCCGGGTAGCTCCGGCAAAGGGCGCTACTTCCAGGGCCTGCGGGAAGAGACTCAGGTAATCGGGCACAGTACGCATCTCGCCCACGCACGGCCAGGTGGGCTCGACGAACCCGGGGTCGAACTGGGTACGCGGTGCCATCCCCGTGCTCGTGGTGGCGTTCTGCGCGTTGTTGGGGTTGTAACCGGCGCCGCTGGGATCATACAGCGAAGCCACCGAGGCCTGGTCGGGCATGATGAAGATGAAGCCACCCAAGCCGGCGAACTGCTGCGTGACCGGCGCGATGTAGTTGTCGCCAATCAGCAGGTTCTTGTCTTCTTCCTTTTCCACCTCGTAGCCCGGAGGCATGACCACCTCCACCACGTACTTGCCGGCCGGTAGCATGGGAGTGCCAACCCTATACGGGTCGGTCGTGTCGGGATTCGGCACGCAGACCGTGCAGTTGGTCCCGTTCATATTCGCGGCAACGCCGTTGGTTGAACCCTTCGTCGCGACAGGCTTTCCAGTCGTCGGATCGATGCCGAGGGAGCTGGGGAACGAGTACATGCCGTCGTAGGGCGCCGGCTGGATCTGATTCCAGACGTGCATGGCGTCATAGCACTTGAACTGGGAGTTATAGGGCAGCGTGTGCAGGGTGCCCCCGTTGTGCTGAGAGTTGTAGAAATCCAGGTATTCCGGCTGGTCAAACAGAGTAAAGAAGAAGAGATCGCCGGGCGAGCTTGAGGTTGGCGCCCCCATCTGGCCGGGGCAGCTCATATAGGGTTTTTGTCCTGCACCCGACCCGGAACCAGCGGTGCTGCCCGGGTAGAATCCCTGCGCCCAATCGTCCCAACTACTGGTTTGCGTAGTGTCCACCAGCTTGCGGATCGGGGTCACGCCATCCGCCGCAAAGCCTTCCTGATAGAGGTTGATGGTGACGTGCGGAACCAGAGGCTCCCACTGCAGCTGCACCAGTGCCGACGCATCGTCAAAGGGACGGGTGGAGGCATAGACGACGTGTCCATAGATGCCGCCCGTCTCCCCAGGCGCGTAGGGCGCCTTGCCGAATTCAATGAAATTGCCCTCACCGATTTCGCCCGTCCAGCCCTCGGCCGTGACCCAAGGCGGATCGATGCGGCCGGTGGAGTGGCCCTGGCTGCTCGGCGTCCCACTATTCGCGATCGAGAAACCGGTGCAATCTGCACTGGAACAATAGATCGCGCCCGGTACGGAGAGGCCGGCGGGTAGAGGGGTTTGCTCGTACGTATTCGCCAGGAAATTATAAGCCGTCGAGGTTCCGCACTTGGCGTTGCCATTCGACGCCGACCCGCAGTCCGGTGAGCCGTCGGCGGGCCCGCCCGCGTCGTAGACGGTGTGGATACCGGTGGTCTTATAGCGGGTCGTATCCGCTTCCACGGCGTACCAGTTGAACAGCGGGAAGGTCTCGTTGAAGTTGGCGGTGCCGTTAAAGTCGGTTACCGAAAGGTTGGCCCGTTCCCCGTCCCGGTAGCGGACGGTGGTATTGAGCAACGGAATGCCTGCCTCGGTGCTTTCGCATATGCCGTCTTTGTTATCGTCAATGCAGGTCCGAGTGTAGACATCCGACTGCCATTGCTGGACGCCGACCATCCCCATGTCGAGGGTTTGACCGTTGCTCACGTTGGCCGGCGTCGAGAGGCCGTCAATGATCTGATCATTCCATTGGTCGCCGAGGGTCAGTCTCCATTCCCCGCCAGGTACACCCGTGAACTGGAACTTTCCATCGGCGTCGCACTTGGCGAACATGAAGTCCTCGGCGTCGGGGTCTCCCAGGCTCACCCAGCACTGGGTCCAAGCGAGGCCATCGCGCGAGCCGCTGGGATAGAGTCTCTGATCCGGCGTCCGGCTCATGCGTTCGTTCACGACCTGGCCCTTGATGGTGTTGGTGCAGGCGCCGACGGGGCCGTAGGCGCCGCTGCAAACGGCTGCTTTGCGAGCATTGATAATCGCCGGATTGGCAAAGCCGATGCTGACGTGGTATCCGGCCGGTCCGTACTCCTGGAAGTAGCTAGGCTCCCCGATGCGGATGAAGGAATCGTGGGCGTGCTGGCCGTCCAGGGTGTTGGTTTGGATCCACTCTTCTCCGCGCGCGATGCGGTCGGCCGCCGGGTAAGCCTGCACGTTGAATTTTCCCGGCATGAGGTTGGCGATGACGGCCTGGCCCGCCAGCGGGGAGAGCATCTTATTATCCGATTCGTACTTCGGGCAGGTCACGATCATGCCCGTGATGCCTGCCTGCGTGGGATCGTTTGTGGCCTGCGCCGAAATCGGGCAGGCGTCAAACCCTGTGGCCGGATCGATGGTCCCTGCCAAGGCGTTCGACAAGGGCTGGTTGAACATGTCGTAGGTCATCTGGCCAGTCACGTCGCCGAGTTGGCCATAGGCATCCCAGAGGACAAGACTGAAACCGCCCAGCCCGGGCTCATTGGGCGAAAGCACGTCGACACCGCCCCCGGAATCCTGCTCGCCATTGAGCGGGAAGTCGTCCTCGAACACCATCACGGAAAGTTTTCCCGTCGGAAACGGAGTGGGCAGCGCCTTTACGATCACGGGCGCGAAGGCAGCGGTGCTGGTAGATGTGCACCCCGCCGTATAGATGTTGCAGGCCGCGGGGACTGGAGCTCCGGTCATGGCGTGGCCGGTGCTAGGACATGATGTTGTTGCCGTCGGTGTGCAGCCATTACCAGTATTTACCGTGTTGAACGGATTGGCCGCGTCGCCCGGTAAAACCGAGATGTAGTAGCGCTTGGTGGGATCAAGATGGACTTGGCTGGGATTTACGGCTGTCCATTGCTTTCTTGTGGTATCGCAAGCGCCATTGCCCACATCGCAGGCCGCCGACACATGCGCGCCGGTTTTCGGGTCGAAAACAGTCTGCCCCGATTCGCACGACAGCGGTCCGGTGCAGCCCTGCGCCACGAATTCCATGTGGCTGGTATGGAAATTCACGCCAAACGTGGGGATTGTGCTCTGGCCGGAAGGTCCCACAAGCTTGGGGCAGCCCGGCGCCGGGCCCGCGGGGCCAAAATTCGTGGTGCAGTTGGGATCGTTGTAGAAAGTTTTATCTTCCTCAATGATCCAGCGATAGTCGGTGATGGCAGCCAATCCACTGATGCAGGTACTTACTCCTGCGCAGGCTGCATAGGCCTGGGCGTCCACCACCTTGACCGAGAGATTGCTTGGCTTCGGGAAGGTGACGGTCGCGGTTCCGGTGGCCGTCCTTCCCTGGGAGTTCTGCACCGTGTAGCTGAAGCTGGCGGTGGTTGCCCCACCCGTTGCGGACACGCTGAATCCGCCATCCTTATCTATAACGACGGTTCCGCCGGTTGCGGCGCCCGAGAATGGGACAACGGTTAGGGGTAGATTGTTCGGGTCCGAGTTCCCGCTCAGTAAGCCAGGCGAGGAGGGAATTTTCAGGTAAGTGGACGTGTTAGCCGTGTACGCTTGAGCGATCGCGGTGGGGTTTCCGGTAAGCGTCGACTTACCCAGTGTCACCGTAGCGGTTAGACCGGAGGAGCATTTCGTCCCCGTAACCGTACCGTTCGCGCAATAGGTAAAGGAGTCGTTGGCGGCCGTCGTGTTCGTAGTGGGCACATACGTGAAGGTGCCATTATCGTTGAGGGTCACCGTGCCGCCGCCCGCTGGCTTTAAGAGCTGAACGCCGTAGACGTTAATGTCGTTGGCGATCACGCCTTTGGAGACATCGTCTACTGTGAAGGTCTGTCCCGGAGCCAGGGAGGGGTAATTATCGGGATTGGCTTGCGCGCCAGCCGTTTGTCCGGCCAGGGCGCCACTCGGCAGAGCTCCGCCATTGACGCCGATGTAAGCCAGCATCCCGGCATCGCGCTCGGAGGAATTACCCGATAAGCTCAACTCGCGGTCGTAGACCGGAATGGCCGGCGCGCCAGTGGCCGGCGCGTTGATCATTACATCGAACGTCTTGCTCGCGGCCATGAATACGTCGCTCTGCACGCGGGGAGCGGTGGGTGCGCCCGGGATGACGTTACCATCCTCAGCGATCAGGGTGAATCCCGTAACCAGAGCAGACGCTCCAGCTCCGGTAAAGCCCATGGTCTGCGATCCGACGATGGAAGGCACGTGCATGCGCAAGCCGGCGTTCACTAGGCGCACCAATACGGTGCCAGTGACCGGGGCGGCCACCGTTCCTGGTACAGCCGCAAACAGAGATGTTCCGGGGGCGGTCTTGTTGAAGGCCACGCCGTTGATCATGTAGTAGAACGGTGTGTAGTTCACCGCCGGCGGATAACAGGCTGCGGCCGCAGTCGACGTACCCTCGCCGCAATGGGCCATCGCATTCGTGCCCAGCGCCAGTTGTGCTGTGCCGGCAGCACCGCTACCGCCCACGCCACCGGAGATCAGGACGGTCGGTGTGGAGGTATAGCCCGTGCCCCCGTTCGTCACATTGATGGCAATCACCTGACCCTGAGTTGGGCTCCCAGGGGTGGTATCGATTGTGGCGACGGCCTTGGCGACTGTGGCGGGCGGCGCACCGCCCCCACTGATGGTCACGGTCGGGGCCGTGGTGTAACCCGAGCCAGGGTTGGCGATGTAAATGTGTGAGACTGCGCCTCCGAGGTACGTCCCCATGGTCGCATCCTCACTGAAGCCCGCTGTGTGGACCGCGGTGTCGACCTGTTTGTTCTGCACCGGGTCGATTTCACTGAACTCCAGCGGGACCTCTGCCTTGTACGTCACCGCGGGATTCGTGCCCACAGCGGGATAAGCGGTGCCGGCCGCAGTCCCCGAGGGCGCAGCGGTGACCACCAGGATTCCGTACAGACCCATGGGAACCTGGATAGAAGGATGCGTGCCCGACTCGAGCAGGTAGGTGCCCGGGCGGAGGTTAGCCCAAGTCAACGCGGTGGCCGTTTGCGTTGTCGTTGACGGTGTCGCCTGCACCTCCGTGGCGAACGACCGCACGCGTTGCCCTTGCACTGGCGGCGTTCCCTGCGCGCCGGTGTTGGCGATAAACCAAGTGTTATTCGCTTGTGCGCCAGAGTGGTCCGGGGGCAGCGAGGTGGTTCGCTGTGCCAAATTTCCCAGGCCGCCTCCCACCTGGCCCACGATCACGATTGACGTGGGGATATTATTCGCGGGCGCCCCTGTCGGCGTAGGCGGCTGGAACGAGAGATTATTGGTCAGGTTGATCGTCAACCCCTGTCCCGCGGGAACGGTGATCACCACGGGCGACCAATTGTTCGGCGCTCCGACCACTGTCGATACGGATGCCGGATTCAACGCGGCACACGTGGCGGTGGTGGTCGTACTGGCGACCGCGCCGCAAGAATAGCCCCACATCGGCAAGGTTGAGCCGTCGGGGAGGGTCGTAGTGGTTGGTGCCGCGGTCAGATTGATCGTCTGCTGGGCAAAGGACGAGCCCACGGCGAGGAGAAGGATACCTATTCCCAGTACCGCGGTCTTCAAGGCGATCTTGCAGTCGTTCAGTCGCATGGCGCTTTTATCCTCTTCTTCCTCTTCCTCGTTACAGGGACTCGTCAATGACAAATTCCCGGGAATCAACCAGCATCATCATCAGCATGCCGCCGGGGAAAATGTTGTTCGTGGTGATCTCGCGCTCGTTGTGCGAGTGCCACATAAAGGCCCAGCCGCGCTCGTTGGCCGGGTTGGCGTGCGTGTTGGAGGGCAGCAAAGTCGTGCAGCCCGCGTTGGCCGTGCCGGCACAGGCAGGCGCGGTTGCGCGTAGGCTCGCATCCGGTCCCAGGTAGGGCGTGCCGCCGTACCAGGCGCCATTGGTCAGGATGTTCGGATCGGGCAGAGTGGCCGGGCCGCCCGCCGCCACATCGCCGAACGGGTTGACTTGCACCGGCTTGTTGTGATCCTGGCACCACTCGAAGTAGTTGATCGCCGTGGGGTCACCCGTGTTGTAGCCATTGGCATCCGGAGTACAGGGAAGCGAGGCGAGCGGATCGGTCGTATCACCAGGGTGGTGACCGTACGGATCCCAGTTCAATCCCCTGCCCGTGAAGTAGAAAATCCCATCGAACGCCTGCCCCGGAGTCGTGTCGGTGTTGAACATCAGAATGCCGGCCAGCGGCGGCCCGCCACGGCTGTGCCACCCGGTGTGCTATACGAAATTGGGGTGGTGGAGCTGCTAGGATCAGGTTCCCGTCGCGCGCCAGGATGCGCACGTGGTTGGCGTGCTCGTGGAACGGATGTTGCCACCGGCCCTGGCCGATGATGCGGATCAGCAGTCAGCTCGCCCGGATGCATGTGCGGATTGCCGTTGTAGGGCTGGTGCGGATACTCGGCCGCATAGTTGGGGTCCATGTCGTCGGGCATCGAGCGTCCGTTGATCAGGAAGTAGGCGGGATGGTAAGGCTCGGTCGGTACGTCGAGGCTGCATCCCGCGGTTCCGTAGCCGTCGCAGCCGCGCACGCTTTCGCCGTGCCGGACCTGCGCCTCCGCCTGGCTGCTGTGAATTCTGGGATCCATCTCGGCGAACTGGAACAGGTACTCCCGGTCGTAGCAGCTTCCGGGGTGGTCGTAGGCGGCCGGCGACAGCCGGAAATCCGTTTCGCCCCAGTGCTTCTCCGCAGCCAGGTTCGCGGCATGGTAGCCGGTTGTGCAGTTCGCCGGGAACGCTCGTCGGAAGCACAATAATGGCGCCGTACAAGCCCATCTCGACCTGCAGGTCGCCTTGCGTGCCGCTGTAGTAGGCGTGCGTGCCCGGAGCGGAGGCAGTAAACGTGTACGTCACTGTGCCGCCAGGCGCCGCCTCCTGCGTCAGCAGGCCGGCTACGCCGCCCGTCGCCGTCACCTGAAAGCCAGGAAACAGAATCGAGGTGTTGCCGGCCGCGGTGGGAAGTCCGTTGAGCAGGTTCACCGTGACCGTATCGCCTTCGTGGACGATCAGCGTGGGGCCGGGAACCTGCATCGATTGGCAGATCTGCGTTGGGCATAGCCGCCGGGGCAAAGCCGCTCGGCGTACCGTTGCAGCCGTACCCCCAGGAGTAAACCGCCTCTCCGTCCGGCTGGTTGAGGTAAGCGGGTTGCGCCGTCAGGTTGAAGGTAGGGCCGGTGATGCCAGGAGCCGCAGCGTAAGCCGTAGCCGTGAGCAACAGTGCCACCGCGATCACCACGGGAACCAGTCTTGTCATCGAGATCGCTTCTTTCATCGTCATGTCTCTCATCGCCGTGCTCCTAGTTACAAGTGTTACCGAATGTGCTGCCGCCAGTCACACTGTTGCAGATGT
Source organism: uncultured Acidobacteriota bacterium (assembly GCA_963837635.1). Classification (GTDB taxonomy): domain Bacteria; phylum Acidobacteriota; class Terriglobia; order Terriglobales; family Acidobacteriaceae; genus CAWINY01. The sequence continues at coordinate 200,717 of CAWINY010000006.1, read as the reverse complement.
GAACCTCGGTCATCATCCCGCCGAAATTCTCGGCGTCGTTCGACAGCTGGTCGAGATTGGGGGTGTAGAGATAGAAGACGCTGCCCGCCGGATACATCTTTGCCGCGCACCCCGTGGATCCGCACCCGGCATCGCTTGCATCCAGAATCACGTCGATTGGACTCGCCGCCACCCAGCGTGATCGAGTTGGTGTAGTATTCCGTGTTGTTTCCCGCCTGATCCCGCAGGAGCTTGGCGTTCCATCCCACCACCTTCATCGGAACTCCCAGGGTACGCCAAGCGTGAAATATTCGGCGACCGACAGGTTGACCAGGCGCAGCAGACGCCTTCCCGCCAGCCGGAATGTTGATGATGGCCGGCAGCGGCTGCGAGTAGTGCATCTGGCCGTCGGTCGACTACCGTGGCCTGAGGGCCGGGGGTAACCGTGTCGGGATAGCTCCGTCCGTTCAGCAGGAAGTACTTGTCCTTCATGTCCACAAACATTTCCGGGTTGAACGTCATGCCGACAAAGTGGAAGTTGGGGTCAAAGCCGTGCATCTGGATGGGGTACTCGACGTCGTAAGCCGTGGAGCCATCGCCGTCGTTGTAGACGTACTTGTGGGGATTACCCAGCAAATCGGTGCCTTGCGTGGCGCCCGTTTCTGTCAGGGGCAAGTCGGTGCTGCACAGGATATCGGCGGCGGGATTGCAAGCCGTGCGCAGGTCTCCCTGCTGTTCCCGGAGTCCCGTATAGAGGGAAGTGCCGCTCGGCAACTCGATCCTGCCGCGGGCGCACATAGAGCTGCCCGACCATGCCCATCTGCAAGTGCTCGGGAGGGGTGATGTGGCAGTGCCAGAAGTAAGTGCCGGCATCCGGGGCGAGGTAGTAGTAGGTGAAGCTGCCGCCGATGTTGATTGCCACCGAGGCATCGGGCACGCCGTCATAGAACGAAGAAGCGTTGGGATAGCCGTGGAAGTGGATGGTGTGCTGCTCGAACAGGTCGGGGCGCATGATCATGCCGACGTTGGTGAGGGTGAGGAAGAACTCGTCATCCTCATCGATCGCTATCAGCGGCGCCGGGATGTTGCCGTTCATTACTCCGACATCCATGATGGGGCGGGGGTCGACATGACCGTCTAATTGCGGAGGGGTCGACGCGGTCACGCCCTGTAGGAGGCTTTGCACGGCCAGATTTTTGGTCGGGTCGGTGTACTGGAAGGCATACTGGCTGAAGCCGCTCGGAGCGACAGCGCTGCTGTCCACGCAGGTGACCGTGAAGGTACCCTGATAGCCCGCCGGAATCGGGGTCATGGTTGTTGGAGAACTGGCGATAATCACCTGCGACCCCACGGGAATACCCACCGGCTCGAATGTGAATGCCGTCACCGTCGTAGCGCTATGGGTTGTGCAGCTGGGGGTTTTAGCGGGGGCGGTAAGCGCACCCTCGACGAGGTCGGAGATATTCGCGGTTTGCAGCACTTCGGGGGCAAGGCCCACGGCGCCGTTCCACGTAAATGCAGCATTCGCACCGGCGACCCCCGGTACGGCGCCGTTCATCGCTCCATCGGTAGTAGCGGGGTCGCCGCGCACCAGCGTGCCCGGGTAGGGGGTGTTAAAGTCTTTCGGGAACTCCGTGCCTGGCAGGCCGGACGCAATGTCCGCGAGCCCGGAGAGCGGTCCAAAGGCGAACATGAATATCTGCGTGCCGTCAGCCATAGTAGAGTAACCGTCACCGCCCGAAACCTGCTGGCACTTGATGGCGCCATTCACGGTCTTGTCGGTCGGCGTCACGTACCCCTGCGCGTTGGTCGTAAATGCGGTTGGACCGGTGTACTGAGGCTCCGCGTTATTGTTGGCGGCATTGGGGTGCGTTATGGTGCTGGTTGGACATTGCACGCGAAAAGACTGGGCGGCTGCAATCGCTGTCGCAAGGCAGAGCAACAGCGTTGTCCTGCAAATAGGAGATACCTTCCCGATCACCATACTACCTCTCAGCAAAAAGGATCCTTAGGGGCACACACCGTGTGCCGCCACACAACAACAAGCAACGTGGTGGCCAAACGTGAGTAGCGGGATGGGTCAATGTGCCGTATACACTCGGACAGTCTTGGACCCTTTCGGATGGTCATTTCGATACGCGGAGGCTCCCCGTTCTCGCATGAATCCACTCGTGAGACTCTGACGGGAAAAGGTGGTACTTAGATTCCTACTATTGGGAGAGTGACCACTCACACGGCAAAGTGTGTTGGTGGGTGTTGGCAGGGCGGGCCGAGAGAAAGCGAAGGGGCACAAATAGATAATACCTTTGAGGTAAGCAGTCCTTCAAGAGTCCGCATAGGAGGAGAACAGAACACTTCGCCGTGATAGCGCAGGAAGTGCCTCAGCATACCTCTGTATCTTCTACTGGTGAATGGCTGCCACTACGGGACCTTTGGTGCCGGCGTGAGGCCCGACTCTTTCTCGGCCATGACGGGACGAGAAGGATCTTGGAGAATCAAGTGGGATCCTTTATAGTCTGGCGGTGCAACCGTGTAACACGGCAGCACGGTAGTGGCTGGAATAGCTACGCTGGTGGCATTCTTGGCGTACTCAAAGCTAAATTCGCTATCTACTAGCCCGCCGACTGGTGTTACATGTCGACTGTACAGCAGGGCATCTGCCGGCTCATCGCAGTCCGCTTGCCTGACGGCACGAAACTTGTGCACATAGTCGTAGTTCATGAACAATACGGGAAGGTTCCGATCATAGTCCATAAAACGATAGACGAGCTTCACAAACGACACATCTTTATTATCATTGCCGGACTGCAGCACGGCCACGTAAGAAGCGTAATTGGCTCCGAAACTTGAAATCGGCAATGGGGCAGCGCGTCCAACAAGGCGTATGGATATCGATTGCTTCCTGACTGAGTCCCGCAGTTTTTCCGCATAGCCCTGCGTTACGCAGACGATCAGTAATACAACCGACGCCATAGCGATCAGCCAGGCCTGTCTACTGCTTCGAGGGAGTCGCAGGCTGGATAGTGCTCTCGGTTCCGACATGGCCATTGCTCCTTTAACTCCGCGCCCGCTGCACCGGCGTGATCGATCCTGCCACCGGGAGACGCACTCTATCGCACTCTCTGTTTGATTCAGGGCCCATAAAGAACGATACCCCAGGCCAGACAACGAGCTGAACGGTCTTGGACAATCTCGGACACTTTGTTTTCCAGCGGCAGCGACGCTTGCCTTAGCGTTACACCGAAGTGGCAGGCACCAGCATCTACATCAGATGTTGCGTCTTCTCGACGGAAGTTGCCGCACGGCGCGGCAGTTGACACCAGAAGAGCTTTGATCCAGACGGCTATGGTTATCCTCACTAATAAATCTTCCGTGCTCATAGTGCTGGTGCTGGCCTTGGCCAGCGCAACGGCTCAAAATGCTCCCGCGGGCAAAGCGCTCAATCGGGCGTCCGATAAGGGAAGGAATCCTATAGCCGTCTCCTCGCAAGAAACCCAGCCCGCCGTTCCAGAAACAGTGCAACTGGATCCTTTCCCTATTCCCGCGATGAACCCTGAGGAACTTCCGGCAAAACCGCCGCGAGTCAGCTATCGTAACGGTGTATTAGCCGTCGATACGGGCAACGCCACGCTGGGTGAAGTATTGAATGCCATTGGCAAGGAGATCGGAGCGGAGATCGATCAACCGCCCGCAGCCGACAGTGAAAGAGTAGTTGCCCACCTGTCGGGTACGCCACGGAGCGTCATTGCGTCCCTCCTGGACGATGGAAAATTTGGCTACATTATTTTGTATCCTCCCGGCGATCCGGCCGCGGTGCAGAAAGTAGTCCTCATGAGCCAGTCGCCCAGCGATGCGCACGCACAAACCACACAAACGGCGATTCGCAGAGCGCCGAGCAATCCTCTCGCAACTATGCCGGTTGAAGCCGGACCGACGCCGGATTACCCTTCTCCAACAACAGCGGATCCCGGCAGAAGCCCCGATGCGAGTACGGTTAGCAGCCCTGCCCCGCTGCCGTCCCCTGCGGTCCAGGTTACGCCCGACGCACAGCTTCAAGAGAATATGTCGCATGCCGCCCAACAACTCGCTGAGGCGACAGCGCAATTGTCTACGAAATCATCAGCGCCCGATGGCGCAACGCAGCCTTCACCCGATTCGGCTGCCGCCGAGCCATCGGGAAACGGAAGCCCGATGCAGGTATTACAGGATCTATTCCAGGCGCGCCGCCAGTTGCAGATACAACAGAATCAGGCACAGAAACCACAACAGGACCAGTGAATTCGATGAATCGGATCCGCCAACGTTACTTTCAGAAGCCGTTCTGCCGCCTCTCCGCGTCGATTCTGGCGCTCTTGCTGTTGACTGTATCAATGGCAGCAGAGAGCCCGTCGGCGCTGTACAAACAAGGAATGGATCTGGAAGCCCGGCAGGACTATGAGGCCGCCTACAGCGCTTATCAGGAAGCTTGGCGCCAGAAACCGAAAGACCTGAAGTACCGGACAGCGGCGATGCGCATGCGTTTCCTGGCGGGCGCCGCGCACATACATCGCGGCCAACAGTTGCGGGATGCCGGCAAACTGGAAGAAGCGTTGGCAGAGTTCGAGAAGGCCGCGGCGACCGACCCGAGCAGCTTTATGGCCTCGCAGGAAGTCCAGCGGACTCAAACCATGATTGAGTCTGCCAAGAGCGCGACGGGGAGCAAAAACGTCGCCCCGCAGTCGTTTATTCAGCGGAAGCTACAAAGGGCTGCTTCAGAACCCATTGAACTCGCGCCCATTTCCGATCAGCCCATCGTTCTCAAGATGACGGAAGACAGCAAGCTGATCTTCGAAACGGTGGGGAATCTCGCCGGAATCAATGTCCTGTTTGATCCTGAGTATCCCGCACGAAAAATTCATGTCGAACTCAATGGGGTCACACTGACGCAGGCGCTTCGAATGATCGCGATGGAATCGAAGGCCTTCTGGCGGGTGGTAACACCCAATGCAATTTTCGTAGCTTCCGACACGCCGGGAAAGCGCAAGGACCTGGAAGAGAGTGTCATAAAGACTTTTTATCTGACCAACTTGTCCCAACCGACCCAGTTGCAGAGCGTGGTGACTGCGTTGCACACCATGTTGGAACTGAGCCATGTGACTCCCGTTCCCGAATTGGGGGCGATCATCGTGCGCGCCACTCCGGATCAGCTCGCCCTTGCCAGCAAAATCATCAATGACTTGGATAAGGAGCGCGCCGAAGTGGTCGTGGATGTCGCAGTCATGCAGGTGACCCGAGAGCGGATACGGGACATTGGAACAAACCTTCCGACCAGCGCTACTGTGTATCCGACATCCAACATCGTTACGACAACGACAACGAACTCATCCAGTTCGACGGCTTCGTCCGGAACTCCTCCGGGACAAATCAACTTCGGCCATGTAGACGGGACATCGTTTGCCGTCAACATCCCCTCCGCGACGGCTAACTTCCTGTTCAGTGACGGCAACACCAAGCTTATCCAGAATCCACAAATTCGTGCGGCCGACGGTCAAAAGGCTACGCTGAAGATCGGCGACCGTGTTCCGGTAGCGACGGGCTCGTTCCAAGCGGGAATCGGAGCCAGCGGGGTTAGTCCCCTGGTGAATACACAATTCCAGTATCTCGATGTCGGGGTAAACATTGATATCACTCCGTACATCCATGGCGACCGCTCGGTGACGCTGAAAGTCTCGATGGATATCTCCTCGGTGACGGGCAGCGTGAATATCGGAGGCCTCTCGCAACCGACGATTGGACAGCGCCGAATTGAGCACGAGATTCGGCTCAGGGAAGGCGAGGTCAACCTGCTAGGCGGCATGCTTGAGGACAGCGACATCAAAGCTGTGAGCGGCTATCCGGGACTCAGCAATATTCCTATCCTGAAGTATCTTTTCAGCGACCAACACACGGAAAAACGTCAGAACGAGATCGTATTCCTGATGACGCCGCACATCGTACGTGCGCCGGAAGTGTCACCGGAGAACTTAAGGCCGGTCGAGGTCGGCACGGGAAGCACTATCGAACTGCGAGATGCAGATCCGGCGCCGGCAGCCCAGGTAATGCGGCCAGCAGGGGGTTCGAGTTTGCCAACTGCCCCTCCCGCCCCTCCATCCACGGCAACGCAGCAGACACGGCCGCAGACGTCGTCAGCGGTGGCGCCGCAGACAGTAACACAACCGTTCGCTCCGGCTGGAGTAGTCGCGACGCAGACACAAGCGGCGGTTGCCCAGGCGGTGCCTCAGCTTCCTGCGGGGCCGGCATCGGTGCTGCTTTCGTTCAATCCGCAGCAACTGACTGCCACGGTGGGTCACACTTTCACGGTAGACCTTGTCGTCAGCAACGCTCAGCAGCTTTCGTCGGTACCGATCCAATTACAGTACGATGCCGCAAAGTTGCAAGTCACGAATGTCTCTAACGGGGGGTTTCTCGCGCAGGGCGAACAGGTAGTGGCCTTAGCCCAACGCGATGATCCGACGACCGGGACGATGCGAATCACGGCCATGCGGCCGCCCAATTCAGGCGGGGCTTCAGGAAGCGGTTCGCTAATCACGCTTACGTTCCTGGCCAAGGCAGACGGTAAAGCGGCTGTGTCCGTTGCCCGTGCCGGCTTGCGAAACGCCGATGAACAACCCGTACCTTCATCCGGGACGCCCGCGTTAGTAGAGATAAGGCAGGCGGCTGCAACACCAACCATAGCCGTCCAGAAGCCGTAGAGGGACGGAAAGTTTTATAAGGATATGGCTGACTTTGTAATCAGATTATCCGACGAACGCGGTTACGTGACCGAGCAAGTGGCTTCTGCCGTATCGGAAGCCGAAGTTCGCGAACGATTGCAGCGGCAGGGGCTGGTGGTTGTGGGAGTCAAACCGCGCGGCCTGGATGTCGTGGGAAAGCTGACCGCAGGCAAGAAGCCCAAGGTTAAGCTGGCCCAGTTCGTGGTGTTCAACCAGCAGTTGGTAACGCTGTTACACGCGGGACTGCCGATCCTCACCGCCCTGGAGTTGCTGGAAAAGCAGCAGAGCGAAGGGATGTTTCGCGAGATCGTGCACAATGTCCACGAGCGCGTGAAGTCAGGCGAACTACTTTCGGACGCGATTCAGAATGAGGGCGTCTTTCCGAAAATGTATACCGCGACCTTGTTGGCCGGGGAAAAGAGCGGGAACCTGGAAGAGGTTCTGAACCGTTACGTACATTTTCAACGTCTGGTACTTTCCTTCCAGAAGAAGCTGCGAGCATCGCTAATCTATCCCGTGCTGCTAGTCAGTATGGTGGTGGTGATGTTGACGTTCCTGGTCACGTTTGTGGTGCCGCGGTTTGCGGAAATGTACAGTCAACTCGGCGCGGAGCTGCCATCGGTTACGCAGTTCATGCTAGAGCTTGGCGTCAACGCCCAACAGTACGCGCCGTTGGTGCTGGCCATCGCGGCATTATCGGCGATCGGCGTGTGGCGTTGGATGAACACCGAGACCGGCGGGCATCAGTTAGACCGTCTATGTCTGGCATTACCTCTAGTCGGCGTGATCTGGTTGAAGTATCAGGTCTCGATGTTTGCACGCATCCTCTCGACATTGCTCACGGGCGGTTTGCCGCTAGTACCGGCATTGCAGACCGCGGGCACCTCGCTGCAGAGCCGTGAACTTGCCAAAGCAGTGACGGGAGCGGCGCAGCGGGTTTACGAAGGCCATCCCCTGGCTGGTAGTTTGGAGGAGTCGGGACGCTTTCCGCATCTGTCGGTGAGAATGGTTGACGTGGGCGAATCCACCGGCGCTTTGCCGCAGATGCTCACTTCCGTCGCCGAGTTCTACGAAGAGGACGTCGAAAACGCGCTGGCCGCCGCGCTCTCCCTCATTGAGCCGCTCATTCTCATCGTCATGGCGGTGGTTGTAGGGTTCGTGCTGATTTCGCTCTACCTGCCAATCTTCAAGCTTGGGAACGCCAACATGATCCATTAACGGCGGCATCAACGGCGAGCCCAAGCGGGAAGCCGGAAGTGAAAGGTTGATTCCATGGCAACGAACACTCAATTGATTCCAGGCCCGCCTCCGATCGACCGCGGCAGCGCGTCCGGCATGGCGATGGTTGCCGCGGCCGAAGAGGAATTGCATGCGCGCGATCTGGCGCGGCGCTATCGCTGCGAGTTCATCGACCTGCACGAGTTCGTGCTCGACGCGGCCTTGCTGCGCAAGGTAGAAGTTGGGCTGATGTTCCGCTACAACTTCGTTCCACTGGAAGAAAATGACGGGCTGCTCGAGATCGCCATCGCCGACCCCAGCCAGCTCATGATGATCGACGAGATCGGGATCCTGCTGCGCAAGCAGATCAAGATCAGGGTCGCTACCCTGTCGCACATCAACAACATCCTGAAGAAGAACGAGCAGTCGCAACGGGTACTGGAAGAGGCTAGCGAGGCGTTTACCTTCGATGTCGTCCGGGAAGAGGAAAACGGCGACGAGCAGATTTCGGTCGACCGGCTCACGACGCAGGACGATAGCAGTCCCATCATCAAGCTGGTGGACACCGCGATTTTCACCGCTCTGGAACGTAGGGCGAGCGATATTCACATCGAAACCCGCTACGATTCCGTGCAAGTTAAGTACCGCATCGATGGCGTCCTGCAACCCGCGGTGGCCCCGATTGCCAAGGAGCATCATTCCACCATCATCTCGCGCATCAAAGTCATGTCCGAGCTGGATATCGCCGAGCGCCGCGTGCCTCAAGACGGACGTTTCCGCGTCCGGTACAAGGGCCGCGCCATCGATTTCCGGGTCTCGATCATGCCGTCGATTCACGGCGAGGATGCCGTACTTCGTGTGCTCGATAAGGAATCCATGAGCGCGAAGTTCCAGCAATTGACGCTCGACGTGGTCGGGTTCGACCAGCAGGAACTGACGCGCTTCCGCCGCTACATCCTGGAGCCTTACGGGATGGTGTTGGTCACCGGACCGACGGGCAGTGGCAAAACCACCACCCTGTACGCCGCGCTCAACGAAATCAAAACGGACGAAGACAAGATCATCACCATCGAAGACCCGGTGGAGTACCAGATTGCGGGCGTCACCCAAATCCCGGTCAATGAGAAGAAGGGCCTGACCTTTGCCCGAGGGTTGCGCTCGATCCTGCGCCACGACCCGGACAAGATCATGGTGGGCGAAATCCGCGACCGCGAGACGGCGGAAATCGCTATCCAATCGGCGCTTACCGGACACCTGGTTTTTACCACCGTACATGCCAACAATGTGGTGGACGTTCTCGGACGTTTCCTTCACATGGGAATCGAGCCGTACAACTTTGTCTCCGCGCTGAACTGCGTGCTGGCGCAACGCCTGGTGCGCATCATCTGCCCATTCTGCAAGCGGCAAGTGCGCTATCCCGACGCTGTGCTGGAGGCCGGCGGTCTGGATCCCGCGATGTGGCGCGATGTCCCGATCTTCGAAGGAGCAGGCTGTATGGAATGCGGCGGCACCGGGTTCCACGGCCGGACCGCGATTCATGAGCTGCTCGACCTCAGCGATCGGGTGCGCGAGATGATTCTTGCCAAACGGCCTAGCTCGGAGATACGAAAAGGCGCGCAAGAAGAAGGCATGCGGTTTCTGCGCGAATCGGCGATCGCCAAAGTGCGCGCCGGAATTACAACCCTTAAGGAAATCAACAAGGTCACCTTCATTGAGGCGCTGCGTTAGACCGTTCAAGTCTGGCGTCCTGCGACTGGCGATTGAGACATGATGAAAACCTTCCGAGTACGACGGCCCAGCATCGCGTGTGAATTCACTTCCACGCAGATTGTCGCCGCTCACGCATCGGAGAGCGGTGTGATTGACAGGATGATCGTGCGCGCGCTGGAGCCCGGAGTGATCGCGCCCGATCTCCTTGGGACTAACATCCAGGCGCGCGATGCTGTGCGCACAGCCCTTCAGGAAGCCGTGGATGGCTTGGACGGCCGCAATCAGGATGTGGCTCTCATCCTGCCCGATGCGTGTTGCCGAGTCGTCTTGATCGACCTGGACGTTCTGCCCGATAGGCCCAAGGAAGCGGAGGTGCTGGTCCGCTTTCGGCTGCAGAAGTCGCTACCTTTCGATGTGGAAAAGGCGCGCGTCGCCTGGCAGGCGCAGAGAAGCAACGGCAAAACCACCGTGCTTGCGGCGACTACCCTTGGCACGGTGCTGGAAGAATACGAGTCGATGATCCGAGAGGTGGGCTGTAGTCCCGGCTTGGTGCTTCCGTCCATTCTCGCTTCGCTCCGGCAGGTGGATGCCAGCGTACCAACGCTGGTCATTAAGGCGAACCACGCGACCACCAGCGTCGGCATCGTGGACCATGCGGCAGTTTTGCTGATTCGCATCCTTGATCGGCGCCCCGGACAGCGACCGGAGGGCGCCCAGATTGCCGACGACGCGTATCCGTCGCTGGTGTTCTTTGAAGACGCGTACGGAACCAAGATCCAGAAGATCCTGGCGAGTGGCGTGGCCTCGTTCGACGAATTGAATTCGGCCCTCGAACCGGCGAGCGGAATCGGCGCACAGGAATTGGTGGAAGACCGGTGGCTGGACGCATCCTGTAAGAGCCAACGTTCCCTGTTAGGAGCCGTGGGGGGCGCACTCGTTCCCGCGGCCTAGTGAACCGCACGAAGAATTGCGAAGACAATGGATATTACGCTTAATCTCGCAACTCAGTCCTACCAGCAGGTGCAGCGATTCCATGCCCGGTGGAAGCTAATCATCGCCGGAGTAGCATTGATCGCCGTCGCCCTTCTCTGCGGATCGGCCGCGGCCTATCTGTCCTGGCGCACAGCCAAGAGACAAGTCGCCCAGTTAAGAGTACAGCTAGACGAGCGGGAGTGCCAGAAGAAGGACATCGAGGCATTTCTGGACCGTCCGGAGAACCGGCAAGTTCGCATTCGGTCGGAGTTTCTGAATTCCGAGTTTGCGCGCAAAGCTCTTTCATGGACCGAGGTCTTCACCGACCTGGAACACATCATGCCCCCGCATCTGCACGTGACGAGTATGGAACCTAAGGTCACTGACGAGGACCAGCTCGAGTTGCAGCTTTCGGTCGCAGGCGCGGGGCGCGAAGCGGCGATCGAATTGGTGCGCCGGCTCGAACAATCTTCCCATTTTGCACAGGCGCAGATCCATGACGAGAGGACGGAGACTGCACAAAAGGGGGAAAAGGCCAATGTGGTTGAGTACAAGATTACCGCGATTTATATCCCGAAGTTCGCCCGTCAGCAGCGGCCGAAGCCGCAGACCAGCTCGGCCCCGCCCGAGATAGCTTCCAGCCAGCATGAAACGCCGAGGGAGACAGCCGATGCAGGACATTAACGAAGCCCGCCACCGTTTCAGAGTTATATTGACGATCCTGCTTGCGATATGCCTGGGCGCCACCGGAGTCCTGCTGTCGCCTATCGGCACGTCCTCGAAATCCCTCCGGCAGGAAATCCAACAACTTCGGGCGGACCTGCGGGCCAAAGAGCTCGAGACTAGTCCTTTGCGTGGGATCGACCGGAAGGTAGTAGCTGCCCGCGACGAGGTCACGGTATTCTACCGGGACCGTCTGTCTGAGAGTTATGCGAATATTTCCGAAGAACTGGGTGCAGTTGCATCGAAAAGCGGAGTAAACCTAACTACCGGCCACTACACTTCGGAAGTTTCGGACGTGCCTGGTTTGGAGCGCCTGTTTATCGAAGCTTCCATCAGCGGCGATTACCTGCACACGGTGAAGTTTATTAATGCGGCGGAGCGGGAAAAGATGTTCTTCATCATTGACGGCGTTTCCCTGACACAACAGAAGGGTGGCATCGTCCAATTGAAGATCAAGATTGAGGCCCTCTTGAAAGAGGCTTGATGGGTTGGTAGTTGGCGGGGACTGAATAGAACGAAGATTGATGAGGCATCCATAATGAAGGTAGGAACAGAGAACAAGAAGGCTACCACGACTGCCGTCGTTCTCCTGATTGCCGCTGCGGTGCTGTTCTACCGGGGGTTTCAAGCGCCTTCGGCAAATGCTCCCGCAACGAAAGCGGGTTCCGGAGTACAGGCGGTCAGTTCCACCGCGAAGGCTCGTTCACGAAACGGTCATGGTTATGTCGGTACCCTGCTTCAGCCAACGCTCGATCCACATCTGCGGGTTGACCTGCTGGCCGAGAGTGAAGGCACCTCCTACGAAGGAAGCGGACACGACATTTTCGCTGACGATGAGGAAGAGATTCCAAAGCCTGTAGCCCCCGGCCTGATCGCGAGCTCGAAGCCGGTCGATGCGCCTCCCGCATGGCAGCCACCACCGCCACCGCCACCGCCACCGCCGATCAATTTGAAATTTTGGGGGTGGGCAAATCTTCCCGGCGAGTCCAAGTCGGTCTTTCTCGCGCAAGGCGAAAACGGCTTCGTGGCTCATGAGGGCGACATTCTTGCCCGGCGTTATAAGGTCGAGAAAATCGGTCCGAGCTCGGTCGAAATTGAGGACCTGCTTAGCAACAACCGGCAGACCATCCCGGTAACGTATTGACGGACTCATGGTCAGGACGCTAACGATGCGATCGGGATACTTCCAGCATCATTCGCAAGGCGGGCAATGCGGCTACATTCTGATCGCCTTGACGCTCGCGGTCGCGCTGATTCTGATTGCGCTTTCGGCGGGACTGCCCGTGCTATCCGCCGAGCTCCGACGGCAACGGGAGGAGGAACTCATCCATCGTGGCGTCCAGTACACGCGCGCCATCAAGCAGTACTATCGCAGATTCGGCACTTATCCGAATACATTAGAGCAACTCGAGGACAACAATCATATTCGTTGTTTGCGGAAGCGCTACAAAGACCCGATGACCGGCGACGACTTCCGTTTGCTTCATGTGGGTGATGTAAAGCTTGTTCCGAGGCATTCCAGCCTGGCAGCCAGTCAGGGTGGCGATCAAGCACCACCGCCTGCCGACTCCGGCGACAGTCCATCACCATGCGGAGAGCAACCCTCGGGTTCGTCCCAGGAGTCTGCTGCTCCCGCCGACGCGGGAGCACAAGGGCCGGTTTTCGGAGGCGGCCCTATCATTGGCGTCGCCAGCACCAGCACAAAGAAATCATTCCACGTTTTCGATGAAAATAAAGACCACTACAACTGCTGGCAGTTCGTATATAGTCGCATACTCGACAGAGGCGGACTCTTCACACGGCCCTACGACGGAATTTGGATATTCAATCAAGCGAATGGTCCCGGATTTCTTCCCGCTGCGCCTGCCCCACCACAGTCCGGCGCGCCTGGCGTGACCTTGCCTGGCATGACTTCAGGTGCTGTGTCTGGACAGAATGGAAGCGCGGGAAACTTCTAGCAGCTGCCTTCCTTGCTATTTCAGGCTTTTTGTGACGACCTCCCCGCAAGCAGGTTCGAAGCTTGGTACCACAACGCTTGACGATTTCCCCAAAAATCTATCAATCAGAAACAACGGTGGCCAAACATAAGGTGGAACCTTCAGCGCGTCATTGGGCGCTTTCGGTTCGTTATGCTTCCGGTTAATGATGCTTGCCAAACAAACCCGCGAACAGCGCTCCGAGCTTAGTGAAGAAGCCGCCTTGTCTGGGTTCGTCAGCCGGCCGTCCACTGGCGTTCGATTTGGCATCTGGCGCCGCCACGGTTGCCACCCTAGGTGGTAATGGCTGCACGCTCGGAATGCGTAGGTCAGGCATATGCGAGAGCGACACGGTGGCTACGATTGGAGGCGGAGGAAGCGAGGCCTCTTCAGCACGGAAGACGAACGGGGCGTCAACTGTGATGAGGGTCTCAGGCATCGTCCCAGGTTGGCGGAGCGTGCTGTTGACAGGGCCGGGCAGTCCAAGGGGTGGTGTGTCCAATCCAGGAACAGGTTCGGGTTCGGCGCCGGAGACGCTACCCAACTGTGGCCGTGTGACCTCGCGGGACGCTGTGGGCGTTACCCCGGGTTTCGGCGGAGTGGGTTCCGTTACAGACTTGGCAGGCGAGGCCGGTATAACAGGCTTCGTCGCTTGGATCGCAGCGGGCACGGGTGGGTTTTCAGTTCTCTGCACGGGTGCTTGCGGCGGTCCGCAGCCGCAGTCAGGCGGGACAAGCAGGTCGGTCTCGCTTATCCGGCCATTGTGGAAGACGACCTGGTCTCCCGAGCGCACCGGGTAAACGCCGTCCCCCAGCAACTCGTTCACAACCAGTGAGGAGTTGTTGCCGGGCAGCGAACGGACGCAGGTATTCCCGTGCACATCGCTCGCAACGGCAAAGTGAGAAACCCCCGGCCCCTGCAACCGGATACGGAAGTCGGGGGTAAGGAGAGTGTCGACCGAGGTGCCCAGCACATAGTCTGTCTCGATGGCACCGGCGCCCAACATGCCAATGACCAAGTCGTGCCCATCATTGCTGGCACTCAGCGAAACGCTGGAGTGAGGACATATCCGCAGCTCACCGCCGCGCGCCAGCTTCAGCGTGGCCGCCGTGTCTTTGGCGCTGATGCTGCCGCCGGCGACCATTACTACGGTGCTATCCGAACCAATGAGGTCGCCCACGGTTTGCGCATGGGAGGATGCGCACAGCGCACAAGCGAAAGCAAACGTTGCCGCAGGTTTACCGAGAGCCATGGCGAACTCGTTCAAGGATAGCAGTCCGGCTCACAACCGCAAAATGATGAGCGCCCGAAGTGCCAAGCAGGCTTGTGATTGGCGTGGCGCTCGACAGATTCGCACCCATTTTTGCCGAGGTAATATGCTGGAAGCGCCCTCTAATTGTTCGACGGCAGGTAGACCTCTGTACTGTCGACGGTTTGCATGGTGTCGATGACATGGGGGGTGATCAGGATAAGGAGTTCTTCTTCGTCCTCTTCGGTGCTCCGGTCGCTGACAAGCCTGCCCAGTGCGGCCACGCTAGCAAAACCGGGAATGCCTTGCAAGCTTTGGAGATCACTTCGACTCACAGAACTTGCCACGACAGCGGGTTCGTCCTTTCGCACGGTGATGGTTCCTTGGTAACTCCGCTGGTTGATGGTAGGAATCCCATTGAAAAGCTGCGACCCTAACGAACGCAGCTCCATTCCCAGGTCAAGGGTCACATCTTGCTGGTGGATTGAGGGAGTTGCCTTGATGGTTATGCCGAGATCCTCGTAGGTGATTGTAGGGAAAGCCGCAAGCGAGGTTGTCCCCGACGGATAGGACGCGGACACAACGGGATAACGAGTACCCATGCGAAAGGTTGTGGCGTCGCCGTGCGACCCGCGAAGGGTGACGCTGCTCAGCGAGATAGCCCGCGACTGGGTTTGCGAGAAATTGGCGGTGACCGGCGGGATCTGGACTCCCATCAAGCTCTTTCCACCGCCAAAGGTGGGCACTGAGTTCTGCAAAGGCGCGGTCAGCTGGTTTGGTTGTTGACGTTGCGAAAGCAGAGCAGGGAGAACTGGAGCCAGTCCGGTCAGCTGAGGGACGCTTCCCTGGGTGCCGTTTTGTAAGAGAACCTGTTGAACGTTGCGGATCACTGCGGCAGGCTCAGTCTGTGAAAGGTTGAAGGTGGAGAACTGAGATGGGAGAGTGATTCCAATGTCACGCAACAGCGGCCGGGTGATCTCGTACACTTCGAAATCGAGCATCACTTGCGGCCGCCCCGGGTGCAACGTCTGCAGAAACCGAGTAGCCGCCAATATCTTGGAGGCCGGGCCGCGTACGGTGACGGTCCAGTTGCTGTCCGATTGGGTGACGGATCGAAATTCGAACAGTGTCCGGAGCAGGTTCGCAATATTGTTCAAGGCCTGCGCCGAGGGGAGCTCCGGCAAGTAAAAGGTCCGCATCAGCCAGCGTTCGAGCTCTTTGCGCTTGGCAGGCGTGTCGGCAGCGACAAGCACTTCGCTGGAAGAAACGGGAGTCCAGAAAGTGTGGGTCACCAGCGCCACGGCATCCATTGCCTGCTCGAATGTCACCTGGTTCAGGGCCAGGTGCAGGCTACGGTCGGGAGCAGACGAATCCAAGCGTACCTTGATGTTGAACGCGGCGCCGATCTGAGTGTAAGCGGAGCCCGTTTTTCCCGTCAGGTGCAAGGTTTCGGGGCCCGCTTTGGGACGCAGGATTGCTTCCTGCGCGTCCCACTCTGGTTCGGTGTACTCCGGGTGCACGGAAGTCTGATCTGGTGTTTTACGTCCAGCGGGGGCCCCGAGCGCCGGGGAAAGCGTTGCGTCCAGCAATCGTTGTGAAGCAAACTGGTTTCCGGGATCGACCTCAAGCGCCCGGCGAAAGTCGCTTGCCGCGGCGACAGGGTTTCCCGCGGACAACAGACGGTTTCCGCTTTGAATGTGCTGGTATGCGACTTGCTGACCAAGGAGTTCGCGAGCTGAGACGTACTGCACTTTTCCAGGTTCCAGTTGGACGGCCAGATTCAGCGCCTTCAATGCCTCCTCGGGATGTTTGTCCGTGAGCTTGATTCCGTGATTGAAGGCCGCTAGCGCTTTCTTAGAGTCATTTCTGGATTCTTTGCACTCCTTGGCGCTTTTGCCAGAGCACTGATTCACGGGCGTGGTCGCCGATTGGCTCGCAGCAGCAGTGTCGAGATTCGCGAACGGGGGCGCTTGGGCATGCGCAAGGATGAGCGCAAGCCACAACCCGACCGCCATGGCCAAAAGTATTCGCATGGAAACAATCTAATTTCAGAGGTAAAGGCGGTTGAGCCGTGGCGTGCACGTCTGTCGCGCACGCCACGGCTCAGCTCGCTCTGCCCGCAACTTGCAGCCTACCCTTCAAGTTCAGAACTGGAATGGCTCAGTGATTTCCAACAGATCATGCGACGGCCGCTGGGCAACAGTCGCCAGTGGACCCATCCGCGCTTCATCCAGTAGTAGATTGTGGAACGACTGATTGCGACCAGACGGACGGCCCGCGATACGCTGACGAACTGTGACATGCAGTTACAATGGTCACACAAAAGCGCTGGTCCACACGGCAGGGATGGTGGCGACGAAGGTAATGGTACCGGAAACGACAGTGGTGCAATCGACATCTAACACTCCCGACCTATGCTCAACACCTGGCCCAGGGAAGCCGGCAAGCATGGCGTTTCGCGGATTAGAGTTGCAACTGCAATTCCAGAATTGCTGGATATTGAATGCGAAGGCAACACTCGCCGGTCAGGATAGCTTAGTAGTAATCGCAAAACTCGATATTATCGGGCAAATTCCCACAGTTTTGGACAGTGCACTTTTCTGCGACAAACCGGAAATACACAAGTCAAGGGTTCAGTCGTTCGGCAGGTTGGGAACTTGCCTACCACATAGTGGTAGCACGAGCACCTCAGAAGGAGTGGTACTTCCGGTTACATTCCGTTAAGAACAATCCACCAGTTTGGACCAGCAGGAACCAGGCACTAGCGACTGTGCACGGGGGACAACCAAAGGAGCTTCCAAGGCGTCGCCACACCCCGAATGGGGAAACGGATGGAAGCGCCGCGATTGAGGTGGTCTAGATTGACCTTTATGCGCCTTTGTCCATGCGGGCTTCTCTCGAGGCGGAGCTTTCGCATTCCGCGGCCAGCTCGCGGCCTTTGCTCTGCACTGAAAGCCGCCGAAACTCAAACACCGTGAATCCCAGACCGCCTGCTAGCAGCAGGAATATCACAACAAGCCGCAACGTGCCCATTGTGCTAATAACACCTTTGCGTGGCTGCAGACCTTCCCTCGGCTCGGTGTACGGTACTGAGGAAGGGCTGACAACTGTCTGGATGCGCTCTACCTTGCCTGCTGTCTGACCCTGCGCATACGGCGGATAGAGCGAGAGGTAGAGGTACACATCCGCAGCCTCGTCCTGGCTCAAGTAGTAGAACACCGGCATCCTGCCCCTGCAGAGCAGTGGTGGCGAGCCCATGAAGATGGGCGCCCCGTTCGTGACTTTGCGGACAAAGTCGGGCAGGCTCAACCGCGTGGTGAGGGTGTTGAGCGGTGGGATCGCGCCGTCCAGAAGCTGCTGGGGGTTGGGGTTGGGCCCTGCCGCGCTGTGACAGGTGTGACAGGTAGACTTTACAAGGTGCTCGCCCACCCGGACCGGTGATTCTCTTACCGTTGCTTGCTCGCTCTCTGCGCCCGGAACCCCCGCAATCTGTTTCAAGTAGGCGAACAGCGAACGGATCTCGGCTTCACTTAGATGGGGGAATGGGGGCATGTCCTGCCCCCCATGGTGGAGTCGTTGCATCAAGCTCGCCTTGGACTGCCTTGCAAGCTCCGCGGCATCGTTCTGGCCTATTTCCATTCCGCGGTTCTTCATTTGCTGCAGAATGATCGCGACCGAAGTCGACCGGACCGGGTTAATGACGGAGTTGATCTCCGGCGGAGCGCCCAGGCCGGATTCCCCGTGGCATCCCCGGCAATTTAGGCGGTACAGGTCGGAACCGTGGAGAATTACCGCATGCGTATTGACGCCGGGCGATGCCAGTGGATAGTAGCGAGCATCCTCTGGCTGCGTAGGTGCCGGCCCTAGTCGCCCCGTCTTGCCCATGCTGGTATCGCTAAACGCCCTATTGAGGTGGTTGAGCCAGCTTTCGCCCGCCACGGTCGTAACCGGAGGATCTTGAGACCCAACCGTTTCGCCGAATAGCGATGTGGCCAAGACGATAATGACGCATAGGAACTGGATCGATCGATACTGTTCGTCTGTTCTCGCCATAATGAAGCAGTCTGTACATGCGCCCGGAATTTTACCGACACCGTCTTGCCAGGGGTCGATCGTGGCTAGTCCTGGATAGTGCAAGCCGGCTTCCATGAGTCTCATCGACCCCGTGCAGAACGAGATAAGTAGTTTATTTTAAGTTAGTTACGTGAATTTTAATCATCTGGATCAATTTAGTCGCCAAGACTCCAGACTGTCCGATATCGTCCTGTTCTAAACAACATGAACGGTCCGCGTCATGCCACTACCGGGTACGGTAGTTCCACTTATTGTCACGGCACACGGTGTAGCGCTGAACAAAATCGGGGATGCTCCAGACTGAGCGTTCGGCAAAGGACCACGATGCCCTGTCGGCCATACTTTGGAGGCGGCCAAGCCTGTTGAGGAACGCGATCCGACAACTCGGAGCCGGAACCACCTTCGGAGATCCGCTGGTCGGATTATCGAGGAAGCGGCCAACCAAGATCTGGGAATCTTGGCCGACAGCGTGGCCGTAGCAGCATGGCTCCGGTCCGTAACCGCCATCCTTATATCCTTACCCGATCCCGTTTAGCCAAACAATACTGTGATCCTGAGCGAGGCCCGCGCCGGGATGCATCAAGCCCGCGTTTGACCTGCCGCATGCGCGGACTCCCCAGCAAGCGCCGCTGTCGGCTTGCTGCCGGTGGCTGGTCAGAGTCGAAGCGCTTGTCCTGAGCCGAGGCTAGGAACCTGCATATCGGTGGCGCTTATGAAACAAGCTGGAGTAATAAATACCTGACACTGCCGATATTCTGCACACCTGTCACCTTAATCCCACCCTATTGAGCGCTAAGCAGAAGATCGCATCTGTACGCCTTACAGTCCCTGTCAATTCAATAGCCTACGATGAGTCGCCCCACGGCAAGAGCACTGGCAACAGAGTTGCCTTTCCTAGTTACCATAAAGATACCAAGTCACTGGCACACGTCTTTGGACAACCAAGGGAGACGTATGCGCCGGTGCGTACGAGGGGAACCGTGCAGATCGCTTTTGGGGTGTCAGCATACATAGAAAGCCTGAGGCGTTCTCTTCAGCGACCTATAAACCCCTTACGATCCATTAACCCTGAAGGACACCAAAATGGTTCTAAAGGTCAGTATCCCCCGGTAATCTCGCGCAATGGCGGAAACTGCTGCAGTATTCGCGTTGTCACCTTAATATTTGCGCAACTTCGCAAACTCGCTATTTATTCAGAGCTCTCGCCTTTGGTTGTTCGGAGAGGGCTACGAGATCAACCACCCCGGAAGGAAGTAACACGTTCAGGGGAACGCACCGCATTCACGAGAACAAGGATCGTTCCCCGGATATCCGGGCGTAGGAGTCTCAATCCTGTAACCAAACTCTATTGCGAAGGGGAAACGGAAAACGTGATGCGATTAGCACAAAGTTCGGTGGTTAGCCACAGCGCCGCCGAGGGGTATTCGCGCTGACGTACCGCTGAACAACGGTCGCATCAGTGGAATGCGCAGTCGTGACAACAAGCAAGCATGGGGGTTAATTAGAGTGAGAAGAAGAGTAGAGTTCTCCACGCGAACATTCCGCATCGGCCTGATCGCGTTCCTAATTGTTTTTGCGGCCATCGCCGCCTACGCACATGACAACGGCATCTCCGGGCACTCAGGCAATCCACTAGTGTCTAACGGAGCTACCTGCACGTCTTGCCACAGTCAGGGTACTCCAGCGCCGACGATAGCGATTAGCGGTCCGGTGACCGTCACTTCCGGTTCCACAAACAACACTTATACCCTGACCAATAGCGGCAGCCCGAACAGTGGGTTGGATGTGTCCGCCACGGGTGGAACCTTCCCCGCGACGCAGCCCGCGGGCTTACAGGTAATGAATGGTGAGATTACACACACCGCGCACCTCTCTACTGCCCCTCTGCGCTGGACCTTCAACTGGACCGCCCCGACCGTTACAGTTCCGACCACGGTAACGATGTACGGCGCTTCCATTTCGGGCGGCACCGGAGGATCCACGGGCAAGGGATCGCTAACCATCACGGTAAACCCAGGGGCAGCAGCGGTCTCGGTCGCCATCACGCCCACCTCCGCGTCGCTGTTGACGGGAGCCACAAAGCAGTTCTCGGCCACCGTGACCGGAAGCAGCAACACCGCTGTGAACTGGTCGACGAACGCCCCCGGCGGCCTGTACACCGCGCCCAGTACGGCCGGGACCTACACCGTGACGGCCACCAGCGCCGCCGATAACACCAAGTCAGCCTCGGCGACAGTTACGGTCACCGCACCTGGGGTGGTCTCGGTCGCCATCACGCCCACTTCCGCGTCACTGTCGACGGGAGCCACCAAGCAGTTCTCGGCCACGGTGACCGGCAGCAGCAACACCGCAGTGAACTGGTCGACGAACGCCCCCGGCGGCCTGTACACCGCGCCCAGTACGGCCGGGACCTACACCGTGACGGCCACCAGCGCCGCCGATAACACCAAGTCAGCCTCGGCGACAGTTACGGTCACCGCACCTGGGGTGGTCTCGGTCGCCATCGCGCCCACCTCCGCGTCGTTGTCGACGGGAGGCACAAAGCAGTTCTCGGCCACCGTTACCGGCAACAGCAACACCGCTGTGACCTGGTCGACGAACGCCCCCAACGGCTTGTACACCGCGCCCAACACGGCGGGAACCTACACCGTGACGGCCACCAGCGTCGCCGATCCCACCAAGTCAGCCTCGGCGACAGTTACGGTCACCGCGCCTGGGGTGGTCTCGGTCGCCATCGCGCCCACCTCCGCGTCGTTGTCGACGGGAGGCACCAAGCAGTTCTCGGCCACCGTTACCGGCAGCAGCAACACCGCTGTGACCTGGTCGACGAACGCCCCCAACGGCTTGTACACCGCGCCCAGTACGGCGGGAACCTACACCGTGAAGGCCACCAGCGTTGCCGATACCAGCAAGTCAGCCTCAGCGACAGTTACGATCACCGCAGCTGCTAGTGGCAACGGAAGCATAAACGGAACAGTGAAGGATATCGTCACCGGCGCGGTAATCACTGGCGCCAAAATCGCGGACAACACGGGTCAGCTCACCTATACAGGCAGCACCGGAGCCTATACCTTTAGCAAGGCAGCGGGTACCTATACGCTCACGATCTCGGCCAATGGTTATCTGAGCACGACCCAAATGGCCACGGTCGCTGGCGGGGCCACCAGCACCAACAACTGGAGCTTGACCAAGTCCTACGGCACACAAACACCGCCGGCCAGTAACATGAAGTACGTGGTCTTCGCCTGGAACGATCTGGGCATGCACTGCGACCAGAACGACTATTCGTATTTCGCCGTGCTCCCTCCCTACAACACGTTGCATGCGCAGGTCTTTCAACATGGTGGCGAAGGCGCTAGCTTAATCAGGAGCGGCATCGTAGTAAGCTACTCCTTCCCGAAGAAAACCAATTCAACCCTGCATACCAATTTCTGGACTTACGCGGCCAAGTACGGCTGGAATGTGCCGGCCAATGTCGGTATATCCGGCACGAAACTTGCCGGGAATATGACACTGGACTCGAAGAGTTTGAGCTATCAAGCCGTGGGCATCCCCATCACGCCCTACGACGATGACGGCACCTGGGATCCGTACGGAACCGCTGTCATCACCGTCAAGGATTCCTCCGGCAATCTGCTCCAAACCTCGAATGTGGTTGCCCCTGTGTCGACTGAGCTGATGTGCAGCAATTGCCACGGCACTGCGAGCATGGATTCAACCCTCAACCCGCAGCTGTCCATCCTGCATCAACACGACTTGATGAGCGGCACCAACTTGGTAGCCGACTACAACGCTGGTAAACCCCACGCGTGCGCTAGCTGTCACTCGAGCAATGCCTTGGGAATGATGGGCGCTGCTGGCGTGGAGAGCCTCTCGTTGGCCATTCACAACCAGCACAAGGACAAGATGAACTTCACCACGTACTCGGCGAACACGGTCCCCGGTTGCTATAACTGCCACCCGGGACCCAAGACGCAATGCCTACGCGGAATTATGGCTCGCGCCGGCAAGAGTTGTGTGGATTGTCACGGCGATATGTATGCCATGACTGCTTCAATGCAGAATGGCCGCCAGCCATGGCTGCAGGAGCCGAAGTGCGTACAATGCCACTCTTCGGCCTACGGCGAAAACAGTAACACTCTGTATAGGAATTCAACTCTACAGAACGCACCCGACGGGGACATGAACGGCAGGATCTACTGTGAAGCGTGCCATAACAGCACGCACGCCGAAAGTACCTCCTCGAACCCCGCGGATAGCGTCGTCAGCCAAGCGCTCCAGGGAGACAACTACTGGATCTGGAACTGCAATGTGTGCCATACCGGCTACGGTTCGCATAGCATGCACCGGGGAGGGGTCTCGACCTCGACCTCTGGAACGTCCGGCACCACCTCCGGCACGCACACCGACGACTAAGATGTCTAGCTTCGAGATGGGGGTCTTCGGACCCCCATCTCGAACTTTTCCCTACGGTGGATGCTGTTACGTTCCACCGTCTACTATAATCAGAAGCATAAAGAGGGATCATGACTGGGAAGATGAGCAGTGTTGTATTGAGCACCTTGGCGATTGTTGCACTTGCATGCGCTTCGGGTTGCCACACTGGCGGAGGTCCACGGCAATTGTTAGAGAAGTACTTCGCCTCGGCGATGAAGCAGGACTATTCGGCCACCTATGAGTGCTACTACGATGCCTATAAAGCTAAAGTAAGTAAAGACGAGTTCATCAAGCATCGTAAGGAAGCTTCAGTCTTACAGTCTTACCAGATCGCCTCGCTAACCCAGAATGGCGATAGCGCACAGGCCGACGTGGTCCTGACCTTCGCGCCCTCGGAACAATTTCACCGGGACAAGCCGGCGTCGACCACCGTGAAGGAGGATTTGATCCGGCAAAACAGCGGATGGAAGATCAAAGTCTGGTGATCGGTCGACAGAAGGTAAATGGCCTGGCCGATGCTACGCACGATTGGCTGGTGTAAAGCCAACTTACGACTCTGGACATTAGCCGCCTTTTTGTTCCAACTCTGCCCAACGAGCGTAAAGGTCGTCCACGACTTTCTGCGCGGTGATCATCTCGGCCTCGGCGGCCAGCAGGCGCGGCGCATCGCAGGCAATCGCCGGGTCCTGAAACGCGCTGCGCTTGGCCGCCAGCGCCTGCTCGGCGTCGGCGATGCGTTGTTCAATGGTGGCAAACTCACGGGCTTCCAGATAGGAAAGCTTCTTCTTTCCCGGCGCGGCTGCGGTGCGCGCGGCTGGAGTGAGGTCTTGCCGGCGGGAGTCAAGAGCGACCAACTTCTTACGAGCTTTCTGCCACGCATCCCATTGCGAGTAGTCGGCGAAGCGCGCGGCGGCGCCTGCTCCGTCCAGTCCGAGCACCACGGTGGAAACGCGGTCCAGCAGGTAACGATCGTGGGTGACCATCACCAGCGCGCCGCGATACTCTAGCAGGCTCTCCTCAAGAATTTCCAGCGTCTGAATGTCCAGATCGTTGGTGGGCTCATCCAGCAGGAGCACGTCAGCCGGCTCCAGCATCAGCTTCGCAATGAGGATCCGCGCACGTTCGCCACCGGAAAGCCGCGACACCGGCTGGTTGAGTTGTTCGGAGCTGAACAAGAACCGCGCTGCCCACGAGGCGACGTGAATCACCCGCTCGCCATACACGACGGAATCACTGTCGGGCGCCAACGCGCGCGCCAGGGTCAGCGTGGGATCGATTTCGCGGTTCTGATCGAAGTGCACGATGCGCAGCGCCTCGGCCCGCCGAATTTCTCCCGTGGACGGCAGCAGCTCACCGCGCAACAGTCGCAGCAAGGTGGTTTTGCCGCTGCCGTTTGCCCCGACTAATCCGACGCGCATGCCGGCGGTGATGATAAAGTCGAGGTCCTCAAACAGGACACGATCGTCGATGCGATAGCTCACCTGCTGCATTTCGATCAGGCGTTTGGTCTTGCGGTCGGTGGCGGAAAAATCGATCTTGGCCGACGCACTGCGCGCCCGCGCGTCCATGCCGGCCAGTTCGCTGATAAGTTCCTGGGCTTGGTCGATGCGCGCCTTCGCCTTGGTAGTGCGGGCCTTGGGGCCGCGCCGTAGCCATTCGATCTCATTGCGCACGCGGTTTTCCAGCGCCTCCTGGCGCCTGGCCTGCGCCTCCAGAAATTCCTCCTTCTTTTCCAAAAATGCGCTGTAGTTCCCTGCTACCCGCAGAATGCCTTCCGGGAAAACCCGGTTCAACTCGACCATGGAGGTGGCGACGTTTTCCAGGAAGTAGCGGTCGTGGCTGACGACCACGCAGGCGAAGGGCGCGCTTTGCAGCAAGCCTTCGAGCCACTCAATGCCGGCCAGATCGAGATGGTTGGTCGGTTCGTCCAGCAGCAGAACGTCAGGCTCGAGCACCAAGGCCTCGGCAAGTGCCAGGCGCTTGCGCCAACCGCCGGATAATGCCGTGGCGTCAACCTTGAAGTCGTCAAATCCCACGCGGCCCAGGGTCTCAGCGGCGCGGCCTTCCCGTTCGGCTTGCGGTACGCCGGCCGTTGCCAGCGCGCGTTCGATGACCGAGCGAACTGTCTCACCCTGAGCAAACTGCGACTCCTGCGCAATGTAGCCGAGGTGGGCAAGCCTGCGCACGGCGATCTCACCGCTATCCGGCGGCACGCGACCGATCAGGATTTGCAGCAGCGTCGATTTGCCGGAGCCGTTCGGCCCGATCAGGCCGATGCGATCGGCTTCGCCTACGGTGAAGCAGACGTTCTGGAACAGAGGCGCCGCGCCGAATGCCTTCGATAAGCCCTGCGCATTGAGGATGGGGGGCAAAGGAAATGATCTCCGATTCGATTTCGTAGGTGCAACGCTGTAGTTGTAGCGCTGGCACTAAGCGCTCAAACCGCATTACATCATAAGATAGGAGCGCGTCGGTCGTGACTCGGCCATCAGCCGAAATCATTGGCATCTTCTGCAAGTGCTCCATACGCGGTCCGAGTTGAGTGCGGATTGGCCGACAACTAAGCCGCGCAGCGTAAGTTGAAGCGGACCTGCCCAGAGTTCGGGAGGCATCTGGCGTCGGTCATGTCTGAAAGGGGCGCGGCTTCAGCCGCACCGAGAAGACGTCGCGGGCAGAGATGTGCGCCCAGGCGCGCACCACATCATTGCGATCCACTGCTTACACCTGGCGACAGCAGGCCGTATATGGGACATGTACCTGGGTTGCAAAGGGCTCACGCACGTCAGCGTGCGCGAGCCTCTATGCGCCTCTACCAGCGGGGTTCGCGGGGCTGGCGAGCGTGTCCCCGGTAGTCGTCGCGACCGCCACCGCCACCGCCACCGCTGCGACCGCCGCGAAAGCCACCGCTGCGCTCTGCCTTCGGCCGCGCTTCGTTGACCGTGAGCGGCCGCCCGCCTACGTCGTTGCCGTTGAGCGCCGCGATCGCAGCATCGGCTTCGCTATTGTTTGGCATCTCGACAAAGCCGAACCCGCGCGATCGGCCGGTGTCGCGATCGGTGACCACACTCGCCCTCTCGACCGCGCCGTGCGCCTCAAACCATTGACGCAAATCAGCTTCCGTCGTGCTGAACGAAAAGTTTCCAACGTAAATGTTCTTCATAATTGTTCCTTCCAGATTTCTGGTGTTGCTGGGCTGCCGTTTGGGCAGCGTTGTCTATGCAAGGGCGCAGCTACGGAGCGGGTGTTGTTTCCGTCTCCGGAGACAATTCCTCGGGTTCCGCACCTTCAGCGGGTTCGGCACCTTCAACGAGTTCCGCACCTTCAGCAGCGGGCGCTTGGCTGTCGAGCTTCCTTTGCAACTTGCGCTGAGCCTTGGTGCGTTGCTTTTCTTGGCGCGCTTGTTCCTTTTGGCGTTTGGTAAACGTCGGGCGTGTTCGGGGTGACATTGGCTAATCTCCACAGCGGACGTCGGCTGTTCCACTAAGCTTTACGGCGCCACTTCGTTTTCTGTCGCCGCGGCGTTAAACGAGCGCGGCAGGTATTTGGGATCGCACTCAATCCCCCGGCTGACCGCGTCCGCAGCCGTTTTGACGAGGCTTTCGCGTTTGGTCACGAGTTTCTGGAGTGCCGCCGCGCGCGCCTCCTCGGAGTCAAACGCTTCGAAGTTCTGGCAGTAGGCGATCTTGCGGTCAAACAGATCAATTTCCTGGTACAAGTCTTTCAGGTCGTACTTGCTAGCCGGCTTGAGGGCCATTGGAGTACCTCTTTCACAATGGACGAGGGTGTGCTAGCCATCGTCGCAGCCCACGTCCAGTTGTATCCCGCTGCATGGCTCGATGTTCGATTCCGGCGGCTCTCGCCGCCGCTCTGGCTGGAACCGTCGAAGACGCGGTAGGAATGGTTTTAGGCAAAAATTTCACCGGGCATCGCCGTCAACGTTCGCGACGGCAAGGTATTGCGAGTCTCGGGGAGGAAAACACTCTCCGAGTCAATCTCTCTCCGTTGAATGCTTAGTTTGAGCGCGCGTTCAATACTGCGCAATTCAAACACCTCGGCGCCGGAGACCAGCGTCGTCGCCAACCCGCGTGCACCGGCCCGGCCCGTGCGCCCAACGCGGTGGATAAAGTCTTCCGGCAGAGTGGGAAGATCGTAGTTGATCACGTGCATGATGTCCTGTACGTGCAGCCCACGGGCGGCCACATCGGTCGCGACCAGAACGGTGATTCGTCCTTCCTCAAAGCTGTTGAGCGCGGCGGTGCGCTGGGCCTGAGTGCGGTCGCCGTGAATCATGGACGCCGAGAAGCCATCGCGTGCCAATTGCTTGGCGAGTCGTTCCGTTCCGCGCTTGGTGCGCGCGAAAATCAGGGTGCGCCCCTTCTCGTTGTAGAGGAGTTGCCGAAGCACATTCGGCTTCTGCATGCCGGTTAGCTCAAACGCCTGCAACTCGACCGAGTCCACCGGCTTCAAAGTTGAGCCCAGCGCGATGCGCACCGGATTGCGCAAGTACTGGTTGACCAGTGCAGCCACCGACTGCTCCAGCGTAGCGGAAAAGCACATGGTTTGCCGCTGCTGGGGAAGAACCGCGAGAATACGCCGGATCGACGGAAGAAAGCCCATGTCCAGCATGCGATCGGATTCGTCGAGAATGGCGATTCGCACCTGTCGCAGGTCAATCAGATTGCGCCGAAGATAATCTTCCAGGCGGCCCGGAGTGGCAACCACCACCCGCGCACCTGAACGGATTGCCTGCAACTGTTTCTTTTCTGCCAGCCCGCCAATCACTAGCGCGGCCGGGCCCAGCTTGGCGCCCCGTAATTGTTCGAATTGCTCGTGGACCTGCATGGCCAACTCGCGGGTGGGAACCAGCACCAGGGCTTCCACGGTACGAGCGGTACTACGTTCCAGCAACTCAATGACTGGAAGAAGGAATGCTAAGGTTTTCCCCGTGCCCGTATGGGCGGTCGCTACCAGATCTTTTCCCTCGAGCGCGGCCGGAATGGCCTGGGCTTGGATCGGAGTCGGAGTAATGAACTGCGCTGCTGCAAGTCTTTGCTGTAACGCAGCAGACAAAGGGAGTTCCAAAAAACTTGTCATGCGAATCGTATCTGCTTCTTTCATTTTCTGAGGGGCGTCTCGCGAGACGCAAAACAGATGCGATTCGCGAAGGTGTGAACGATGCCGCTCGGAAGAGGCTGTATGCGCCGTGTTGACGGTGGGCAATAAAGGCGGAAATGTCGGATCTAGTGATCGAATCTTCTCACCACAAGCGAACCGTGGCTGACCATGTTGTGAAAGCTCAGATGTTGCACCCATCCGAGCCCCCCGGATTGTTCGCGGGTTAGGCGACCTTGACGTTCTCAGCTTGCAGGCCCTTCGGGCCCTTGGTGACATCAAACTCCACGCGTTGGCCTTCTTGCAGGCTGCGGAATCCGCCACCCTGAATTGCAGAATGGTGAACGAATACATCGCCACCGCTGTCGCGGGCGATGAACCCATAGCCCTTTGAATCGTTAAACCACTTCACGCTTCCTTGTTCCACGTTGTTGTTTTCCTTGTACTGAATTTTCTTGTGAAGGTCGGCAAGAGACTGAGAGTGGGAGGCACAGAACAGGCAGGCCAAACTCAAATCGCGCGTCAAACTTCGCGAGATACATATTGGATGCTACCACAAGCAGCCGCGATGCGGAAGGGCCGGGGTTACTAAGCAGACACCTGGATTTGCGTGGGGCTCTCACGATTGCCTCGGAAGGAAGCCGCCCGGCTACGGCCTGCCGCCCAAACCAGTGCATACGAAAGAAACGCGCAAGGTCCTGCACTCGCCTTTCCCGTTTTGGGCGATGCGGCTTGCTCCCGACGCCTGATCTCTGAGTGTATTTATTTCTTAGCCCGCAAGTGTGCTGTCCCTGAACTTCGCAACCTATCGGTCGAACGCCATCCTGACGCGGAGCGCGGCGAAGCGGAAGGATCTATGCATTTGATTTCAACTACATAGATTCTTCGCTCCGTCGCTTCGTATGACCATGGAGGAGTAGTTGTGGCAGTTTGCGGGACAGCATACAAGGTCCGCAAGTTACTCAAGTAATGGGTGCGATTGCTGCGGCAACTCTATCGAGTGCAACTCGGTCGCGGTCAGCGGATGCTTAGGGCGCCCGCAGTTACTCCGCTATAATCGGCTTTCCCGGCCATGAGAGATGCAGACGCCGTCCCAACGCGATGCAGAGCAGGCTCCCAACAGCCCAGCAAGCGCACGGGCGGCGTTGCCGGGCGAGGCGCCCTCTCTGCTCGTCCCCTGGACGCGTTGGCAGCGGGAGTTCTTGAGCAATCTTCGCGACGCGCTTTGGCCTCGGGCCGAAAGCGCGCTCCCGCTAAGTTCCAGGCCGGCAGAGTTCTGGCCCGACGTATTCGTAAACCGCCGCCTTCCGGTTGCGCCCTTCCGGCAATCGGTCCTGGCCCATGTGTTCGTGGTCCTCGCCGTTTGGGGAATCACCCAAAATTTCCTCGCGCGGCAGCCGATCAACCTCCGCAGTCCAATCCAACATTCCAAGATCACCTACTATCCACTCTCCGCCTATCTGCCACCCATCGATACCGGCAGCACGCCGGCAGTGCATGCGCAGAAGGGCGCGCCCGCGTACGCCAAACAGCCGATCCTTTCGATTCCGAAACGATCGGACAACCGCCGGCAGACGATTGTGACTCCCTCCCCGCTGAAGCTGGCGGCTGATGTGCCGCTGCCGAACATCGTGGCCTGGAACACGCCCGCGCCGAGAATTCCACTCGAAGCGGTGCGCGGCGCCAAACTGACGGTCCCGCCAGATCTGGCAACCGCCGTACCGCCGCCGGTGTTGCCGAGCATGTCAGCCAAGATATCAGCCATTGCCGACCTGACGCCTTCGGCGGTGCCGCCTCCTCCGGAGGCGCATCGCGCGAAGCTGAGTGGGCCGAGCCTGCCCACACCGGATGCCGACGCGCCTTCCATCCCCAACTCGCCTGACATATCGCGAAACGATATAAAAGCGCCCAAGCTGCCCGTTGCCAGCGCCGTTCCTCCTCCGCCGGTTGACTTGGCAGGCCGCAAGCTGGGCGAACTCAACGTTGGGCAGATGACTCCGACGGTGCAGGCTCCACGGCTGCCGGAGACCGAGCAGGCCAACGTTCCGGTGCGCCTGCCCGCCGCCCGAACCGCAGGCGGTGGGAGCAACGTCTCGGGCGGCAGCCCAGCGGACGCGCCCGCGCTTACAGCGGTCGGCACTCCGGCGGGCAACGGTATCGGGCAGATGATTGCTTTGAGCGTGCATCCGGCGCTACCCACCGGACCTGTCGTGGTGCCGGAGGGCAATCGGAGCGGAGAGTTTGCGGCCACCCCTGAAGGCAAGCCGGACGCGCCGGGCATCCCCGAGATCAAGGCCGCTCCCGGCGGCAAGGGAACAGGCGGTCCTGCCGGGGGAGCCAATGCGGCTGCTCCGGAGGGCATCCATGTGGGTCCCGGTCCGGCGGATTCGCTTCCCTCCGCCGTCGCCGCCCCGCCAGCTTCTTCCCCACCTGCCGCAAATGCCAAGCAAACCTTGCTCGCCATGGCCCGGCCAAAGAGTGTGGCCGACCTGGCCCGCGAAACCACGCCCCTGCCAAAGCCCGAACCGCCAAAGCCGAAGATTGAAGAGGAAGTGAAAGTCTTCGGCGCCAAGCGCGCTTACATGATGATCATCAATATGCCGAACCTGACCTCCGCGGGCGGCGGCAGTTGGATCATGCACTTCGCCGAATTGCATGAGTCGGCAGACAAGAGCGAACTGAACGCACCGGTAGCGGAGCGTAAGGTCGATCCGGCATACCCGCAGGATTTGATTCGCGAGCGGATCCAGGGCACGGTCATGCTGTATGCCGTCATCCACGCCGACGGCAGCGTCAGCCAGGTGCGTGTGCTGCGCAGCGTGGACCAGCGTCTGGACGAGAACGCCCGGCTTGCTCTGCTGAAGTGGCACTTCCGCCCCGGGACCAAGCATGGTGAGTCGGTAGACATCGAAGCTGTCGTGCAGATCCCATTCATCACCCCGCGGTCGCCGCGGTTCTGATGCCGGCACAACACTACGACCATAACCATTCAGGACGACACTCTGCCAGCTCTAGCTCTATGATTTCGAAACACTTTTGCGATTCCGGACAATTCAGGTAAGAATAATCTTTAAGTTGTGACTAAAGTCGCAGCTACTCACCTGCTCATCGCCTACTCTGAACTGGCTTTACTTACCTTCCTGAAAGGCTTGGATCGACGAATGTTCTGCTATCAATGTGAGCAAACGAGTCAGGGACAGGGCTGCACAACGCTCGGTGTCTGCGGCAAAGACGAAACCACAGCAACCCTGCAGGATCTGCTGCTGCAGGCCACTCAAGGCGTCTCGATGTACGCCCACCGTGCGCGGCAGCTTGGCGCCACGGATCCCGCGATCGACGTCCTTGTCGTCGATGCCATCTTCGCCACTCTTACCAACGTGAATTTCGATCCGGAACGCCTGGCGGGGCTGATTGCCCTTACCGTGAAGACACGGGATGCGGCGCGCCGCCTCTACGAACAAGCCTGCACGGCGCAGGGCCGGAGCCCTGAATCTCTGAGCGGCCCGGCCGTGTGGCAGCCGGCACGGACCATTGAGGGCCTTCTCCAGCAAGGCAAACAAGCGCTCATCAGCGAGCGCATGCTGATGGCGGGCACAGAAACCGCCAATCTGCAGGAACTGGTGACCTACGGCATCAAGGGCGTCGCCGCCTATGCCTTCCATGCCAAGGAACTTGGAGTTAGCGATCCGGCGGCTTACGCGGCCATCCACGAAGTGCTCGATTTCCTCACCAAGGCTGCGCCAACTGCGGACCAACTGCTCGGCATGGCGCTGCGCGTCGGCGAAGTGAACCTGAAGGTCATGGAACTGCTCGACAAGGCCAACACCGAAGCGTTTGGCCATCCCGAGCCCACGCCGGTGCGCCTGCATCCGCGCAAGGGCAAGGCGATCCTGATCTCCGGGCACGACTTGGCGGACTTGGCCGCCCTGCTGGAACAGACCGCGGGAACCGGTATCCAGATTTACACCCACGGCGAGATGCTGCCGGCGCATGGCTATCCCAAACTCAAGGCATATCCGCAGTTGACCGGCAACTACGGCGGCGCGTGGCAGGACCAGAAGTCCGAATTTAGCAACTTCCCCGGCGCCATCCTGATGACCTCGAACTGCATTCAGCAGCCCAACGGCTACAAGAGCCGCATGTTCACCAGCGGCGCGACGGCATGGCCGGGCGTGCAGCACGTCGCCAAGAACGACTTCAGCCCGGTGATCGCCGCCGCGCTGGCTGCGCCGGGCTATGAGCAGGACGGACCGGATGACACCATCCTGGTTGGCTTCGGCCGCAATGCTGTCCTGGGCGCCGCGCCGGTCGTGATTGATGCCGTGAAAAAGGGCGCCATTCGCCACTTCTTCCTGGTCGGCGGCTGCGACGGCGCGCGCAGCGGGCGCAACTATTACACCGAGTTTGCCCAGTCTGTGCCTCAGGATTGCATGATCCTGACCCTGGCTTGCGGCAAATTCCGCTTCAACAAGCTGGATTTCGGGACCATCGGCGGCCTGCCGCGCCTGCTGGATATCGGACAGTGCAACGATGCTTATTCGGCGATCCAGATCGCGGTCGCGCTGGCCGATGCCTTCCAGTGCGGCGTCAACGACCTGCCGCTCTCGCTGGTTCTATCGTGGTACGAGCAAAAGGCCGTGTCCATCCTGCTGACCTTGCTGTATCTGGGGATCAAGAACATCCGCATCGGCCCCACACTGCCGGCGTTCATGACCCCGTCGGTGCTCGCCTTGCTGCATGAGAAGTTCAATCTGATGGCAATCACCACGCCCGAGCAGGACCTGAACGCGATCCTGCAGCCGCAGCTCGTTTCGTAAGCAGGGAAGAAAGGCTTACCGCGGATTTCACGGATGCAAACGGATCAACGCGGATCTGAACTCAAAAAAGATCCCGTAAAATCCGTTTGCATCCGCGAAAATCCTGCGCTGTTGGCAGCAACCTGCTGGCGCAATCGGCTGGCTGTCTTTATAATGCGGCCTTTGTTCGGAATTCAGGAGCAGCCTCTCTTCGGGGTCCTAAGTGGCATAATGTAGCCTTGATCCAGGAGCCTAGTTCAGGAGCCTAAATGGCCGACAACAAAACCAGACCTAAAGTTCTGGTGGTCGACGATGAGCGCGTGATCGCCGATACTCTTACCATTATCCTCAACCAGCAGGGCTACGATGCCTCGGCCGCCTACAGCGGCATTGAAGCCGTGGAGATGGCGCGCCAGTTGCGCCCGAACCTGATCGTCAGCGACGTCATTATGCCGGATATAGACGGCATCGAGGCGGCGATTACCAT
Source organism: uncultured Acidobacteriota bacterium (assembly GCA_963837635.1). Classification (GTDB taxonomy): domain Bacteria; phylum Acidobacteriota; class Terriglobia; order Terriglobales; family Acidobacteriaceae; genus CAWINY01. The sequence goes on along the minus strand of CAWINY010000006.1, from coordinate 167,232 downwards.
CCGCAGCTTTCTACCGGATTGTAAGATTCTGCTCTTCTCCGGACAGGCGGCGACGGCGGATTTGCTGGAAAGCGCCCGGGAAAAAGGCCACGAGTTCGAGATCCTGGCTAAGCCGGTTCATCCCCAGGACTTGCTGGCCAAGCTGCGCGGCTAGAGCCGGACGTAAAACCAATTTGGCCGCTGATTTCCGCTGATCAACGCTGATCAAGAAACCAAGGCTGATCAAAAAGCATTTTTACCTTTCCGATCAGCATTCATCGGCGGAAATCAGCGGCTCAACGGTCCTAGCCCCATGGCTCGCAGCTCCGGTAAGCCATTCCCCCCATGCTAGACTCAGCCCAGGGCTCGGCCTACCACCATGCGCATTCTCACGCGATACGTGCTGCGCGAAGTGACCTACCATGCTTTCCTCGGCGTGGCGGTGTTCACCTTTGTGATTTTCATGAAGGACGTGGGCCGCATCCTGGAGCTGATCGTCCGCAATAGCGCTTCGCTGACCAGCGTTCTTGAAATCTACGCCTATACCCTGCCCACGGCCTTGACGCTGACCATCCCGATGGGAGTACTGGTCGGCATTCTCATTGGCCTGAGCCGCTTGGCCGCCGACAGCGAGGTTACGGCCATCCGCAGCACCGGCATGGGAGCCTGGTGGTTCGTGCGCATGACCGCCCTGTTCGTGCTCGTGGGCTGGCTGCTGGCCCTGGTCAACAACGTGTACCTGGCGCCGCGCTCGGCAGCGGCGTTGTCCGCCCTGCAGGACCGGTTGAAAGCCTCCCAGGCCTCCTTCGAAGTTCAGCCGCGGGTCTTCTACGAGGGCTTTCCCAATAACGTCCTGTACTTGCAGGACTCTAGCATCGGGCGGGGCACGTCATCCTGGAAAGGCGTGTTCCTGGCTGACATCAGCACGCCGGGCACGCCGAAGATCACGCTGGCGGGGCGGGGCGTGGTGGTGAGCGACGGCCCGGACCGGGTGGATCTGCACCTGACTGGCGGTTCTTCGCACGAAACCGTTCCCAACCAGCCCGGGCAGTATTCCATTTCGACCTTCTCGGAGACTGAGCTTCCGATCCAAGTGCCCGCCTCCACCCATCCCAGCAAGGAGCAGGCCCCAGCCAACGAGCTCTCCACACGGGAGTTGATGGCCGAGGCGCGGCGACTCTCCTCCTCCGATCCGGGGCGCGCACGTTACGACAGGATTGAGTTCCACCGCCGTTTTGCCCTGCCGACGGCCTGCCTGGTCTTGGCGCTGGTTGGAATTCCCCTGGGACTGTCAGCCAAGAAGGGCGGCAAAAGCACCGGTTTCGTGCTCACCATCGTGCTGGTTTTCTTGTATTACTTCATCTCGCTTTCCGGGATGACGCTGGCAAGGCAAGGCAGGGTCCCTCCCGGCCTGGGACTTTGGTTGGGCAATCTTGTCTTCCTGATCGGCGGGCTGGTGCTGCTCTGGCGGGTAGATCGCATGCCAATCCAGCTCCCTTCCCTCAAGCTGATGTGGTCAAACGCCAAGGCACGGCTGTCCCGTCCTGTGATGATTCCCTGGCGAAATGGGAATGGGAATGGATTTGCGCGGATCCCCACTCGCCGGCAACTGTTGCCTGGAGCCCGCTTTCCGCTGCTGTTGGACGATCTGATCCTGCACGACTTCGCCCTCTACCTCAGCCTGGTGCTGGCGACCTTTCTGGTCCTGATGCTGGTCTTCACCTTTTTCGAGTTGCTGGGCGACATCATCCGCAACCACGTGCCGCTGTGGCTGGTGGGTGACTACCTGCTGAATCTGTGCCCCTATCTGCTTTACAGCGTGGCCCCACTCAGCGTGCTGCTCGCCGTGCTGATCACCCTGGGGCTGATGGAGAAGGCCAACGAGATCACAGCAATCAAGGCGACCGGCATCAGCGTTTACCGCCTTATCGTGCCGATCACGGTCATTGCCACGATTCTGTCCGGCGCCCTGTTTTTCTGTGATCAGTTCTATTTGCCCCACGCCAATCAGCGCCAGGACGCCCTGCGGAACGAGATCAAGGGGAAACCGGCACAGACCTACCTACGGCCGGATCGCAAGTGGATCTTCGGCCAGCAGGACACCATTTTTTACTACGAATTTTACGATCCGGATCAAAACCGGTTTGGGAACATCTCGGTTTTTGGCCTAGACCCGCAGAACTTCGAGCTCACCCGGCGCATTTACGCCACCCGCGCCCATTGGAACGTCAGCTTGCACAAGTGGGTGTTTGAAGACGGCTGGGAGCGCACCTTCCGCGGCGCCACCGTGACCGGCTATCGCACCTTCGACGTGACCACCCTGGCCGGGATCACTGAGGACCCGAGTTACTTCAAGAAGGAAGTCAAGCAGTCGTCGGAGATGAGCTACGAGGAGTTGCGCCGCTATATCGGCGACCTGCAACACAGCGGATTTGACGTGGTGCGGCTCAAGGTGCAGTTGCAAAAGAAGCTCGCCTTCCCGCTGATTACCTTCGTGATGGCGATCCTGGCTATCCCGTTCGCGCTTTCCGCCGGCCGCCGGGGCGCACTGGCAGGCGTGGCCACAGCCATTGGCATTGCCATGGTGTATTGGGTCGCAAACGCGCTCTTCGAAGGGTTGGGCAATACCAGCCAACTGCCGCCCGCGCTGGCCGCTTGGTCTCCAGACCTGCTATTCGCACTGGTCGGAGGGTACCTGATTCTGAAGGTGCCAACGTAAGGTGTGACAATCCTGGGGGGGGCGAACCAGCACTACTTCAGCCGGCCTCTTGCCTGCTTTCGCTGCTGGGCAAAAACGAAGCTCATGATGTAGCTCTGGTCGGCCTGGGTCGGCTCCATGAACTTGATTCCCACTTCATAATAGAGGATCTTCTTGCCCCTTCCTTTGGGCTGACACCTGCACACGGCTCCCTTCATGCACAGAGTGCCCCGGTCCAGAGGCAGTTCCAATACCAGTTCCTCGCCGATTTGGTGTTGCCCCTTGATCGTCACGCAGGCTCCGCCCGCGGAAAGATCACGCAAAGCAGCAGCCAGCCAGCGGTCGCTCTCGCCATTCCGGAGGTTGTCATGGGCGTACTGGGCGTATCTCGTTTCCAAATCCACTTTGATACGAAAATATTCCCGCCGCTGCTGCCGGGTAAAGTCCGAGACCCTGGTCATGACAACGAACGGGGACGGTTCCGCGTGCAAACTGTTGACCACGGCCTCGCAAGTAAAAAGGCCCTCCTCGGAACTTTTCTGGAAGACCACTGCCACCCCGGGATGGATGGTCAGGAACTCCTCGTCTTCAAGCACCAGGGCTAAGGCGACAGTGACCGTGTTGCCCTTCAGGTTCTTGATCCGGCCCTTATGTTGGGTGGGCTGATTACCCTCCGGGGCTTTGTCCGACGACGGGGCATGAATGACGGAGTCGCTCGCCGGTAGGATACAAATCCGGACCGCATCGTTGATCTTCAACAATTCCGTCATGGTTAATAGTAGGAATCCTACAGCCGAAGCAGATTGCACAGCAACGTTGATTTTGTAACTGAAGGCTGATGGCTGACGGCTGAGAGCTAGATCGACCTGACCGGAATCGCCGTAACGTCGTCCACCAGCCCGATTTCCTTCTGGACGAAGGGCTCAGCGTAGGTGACGCCGGCGAGCAGGCCGTAGAAGCGCGCCATGGCCTCGATGCGGTCTCGGATTTCCTGCTTGGCCGGGAAGATCTCCGCCCCCTCCGCCTGGTCTTCGTACTGCGACTTGTAGGCCATGAGCGACTCGAAGCGCCGCTCGAACTGCTCGGTGATGTCCACCACGAAGGTTGGTCGCACGTCGTAGTAGAGGGAAGCGTAGATGACCTTGAAGGGACGGTGTGGCAGGCTGGCGGATGTGTCAAAGGATGTTCCAGACTCGCCCAAAGCGAAGCGTTTGCGGAGCTTCTCCTGATCCTCGGCTTTTACTGTGTGCAAGACACGTGTTGTCTGCTGGCGCAACGCCTCCTTGATCACCGCATCCTCCGAAAGCTCAAGCTTTTTCAAACCCGCCAAAAAGCATGCCTCATATCCGAGTTGGGAGGCGGTGTAGTGGTCGGGATGGCGTCCCTGCCAGTATGGCAGGATGAGCACGCGCGGGCGCTGTTCGCGGAGGACCCGCGCAACCTTCAGTTTGTTCTCCCACGAGTTCTCGACGCGGCCATCCGGAATGTCGAGCGCGGAGCGCCAGCTCACGCACAGGATGCGCGCCGCCTCGGCGGCTTCGCGGGCGCGGTCTTCCTGGTTGCCGCGGGTCCCCATCTCGCCCTGCGTGAGATCGAGGATGCCGGTGCGATAGCCGCGCTCGGCCATTTTGAGCAGCGTGCCGCCGCAGGTCTGCTCTGCGTCGTCACGGTGCGCTGCGAGGGCGAGGATATCGAGGGCCATGCGATCCATTTAACAACGGATCAAAACAGATTCAAACGGATCAGAAAGGCATTAGCCACAGAGGCACAGAGACACAGAGAAAGCCAGAAGATTAGGAATTGTCGTTTTCTTATTTCCGTCTTCCTCTGTGTCTCTGTGCCTCTGTGGCAGGTGTTTCGCTTGAAGCTTGAATCCGTATTAATCCGTCTTGATCCGTTGCTATTTCTTTCTTTCCACCAGAAACCGAGCCAGCTCTTTGAGCGTCTGGGCGCGTTCGGCGAAGGGATCGAGCTGCGCGCAGGCGGTGTCGATCAGCTCCTGGGCTTTGCGTTTCGACGCTTCCAGCCCGTAGAGTGCCGGGTACGTCGCCTTTTCGGCCGCTACGTCTTTGCCCGCGGTCTTGCCCAACTGCTCCGAGGTTTGGGTCACATCGAGGATGTCGTCGGCGATCTGAAAGGCCAGCCCGGCGAGCCTGCCGAACTCGCGCACGCGCGCCAGTTGGTCGTCGGTGGCGTCGGCATAGAGCGCGCCCGCAACCAGGCAGCCGGTGATCAGGGCGCCGGTCTTGGAGCGGTGGATGTATTCCAGCGTGGCAGCGTCCGCCTTCTTGTGCTCGGCTTCGATATCCATGACCTGCCCGCCGACCATGCCGTCCACAGTGCCGGTGGCGTGGGCGACCTCTTCGATGATGTGCACGCAAGCCGAGGCCGGGCAACGCAGCCGCGCCAGGACTTCGTAGGCGTACGTCTGCAGGCCATCGCCCGCCAGGATCGCCATCGCCTCGCCAAAGGCTTTGTGGCAAGTGGGAAGACCGCGGCGCAAGTCGTCGTTATCGAGCGCCGGCAGGTCGTCGTGGATCAACGAATAGGTGTGCAACATCTCCAGCGCAGCGCCGAGTTCGTCCACGCCATTGGGCAGGCTGCCGCAGATCAGCCGCGCCGCTTCCATGGCGAGGATGGGGCGCAGCCGCTTGCCTCCGGCAAAGACGCTGTGGCGCATGGCCCGGTGAATGACCTCGGGGTACTGCGTCCCCCGCGGAAGCAGCCGTTCGAGGGCCGCGTCGGCAACCTGGCATCCCTGTTGCAAAGTATCCTTGAGCATGAGGGGGCAGTATAACAAGCCTGAGTTGCGAGCGACCTCGAAATCGGGTAGCAGGTATCAGGTAACAGGTACCGGGTGATAGTCCCCAGGTTGTCCTTGGCGCCCGCAGCAGCTAGTATCTGCGACCTGATCTCCCGGCATCGATACCTGACCTGTTACCTGGTACCTGATACCACTGCGACCCGGCCCCCGCTGGTAGAATCCAACTAGCAATGCTTGAGAACCTGCGGCCGTTATTTCCGTATCTGAAGCGCTACTGGAAGGGCTACGTAGTCGGAGCGCTTGCTTTGCTCCTGACTAACATCATCTGGGGGCAGTTTGCGCGCATAATCGGTCGGGCAACAGACGAGATGCAGAAGTCTGGCGTCCATCGCGATAAACTGGCCCAGTGGGCGCTGCTGCTGATCGCGGTAGTGCTGGCCAAGGCCGTGTTCTTCTTCCTGACTCGATGGGTGCTCATTGGCCTCTCGCGGGATATCGAATTCGACCTGCGCAATGATTTCTTCCGCCACCTAGAGCAGCTCTCGTATTCGTATTATCAGCGGACGCGCACGGGCGACATCATGGCCCGCGCCACCAACGACCTGAATGCGGTCCGCATGCTCCTCGGACCGGGAATCATGTACACGGCTAATACTATGGTATTCACCGTAGTTGCGCTGCATTACATGCTCAAGATCAGTCCCCGGCTGACGGCCTACGCCTTCATCCCGTTGCCCGTCGTCAGCATCATCGTGCAGTATTTCGGCCGCCGCATTCGCGACCGCTTCGAGCGCATCCAGGCGCAGTTTTCCGAGATCTCGGCGCGCGCCCAGGAGAATTTCTCCGGCGTCCGAGTCATCCGCGCCTACGCCCAGGAGGAGGCGGAGATCGAGAATTTCGAGCGCTCGAATAAGGAATACATCAAGCGCAGCCTCAAGCTGGTGCGCATGATGGGAATGCTTTGGCCCACGCTGGAGATGCTGCTCGGCTTTGCCATCGTGCTGGTGCTGTGGCTGGGCGGGCGGCAGGTGATCCAGCACCAAATGACGGTCGGCGACTTCGTGGCCTTCAATACCTACATGGTGCAGCTCACGTGGCCGGTCATCGCCCTGGGCTGGGTGATCAACATCTTTCAGCGCGGCACGGCGTCGCTGGAGCGGATCAACGAAATCTTCCAGGAGCGCCCGGAGATCACCAACGCCGACGCAAATCCGGAGCTGGCCTCCGAGCCGGTGCGCGGCGATATCGAGTTCCGCAACCTGACGTTCTCCTACAACGGCACGCCGGTGCTGAGGAATATCAGCCTGCGCATCCCGGCGGGCACGAGCCTGGCCGTGGTCGGACCGACCGGATCGGGCAAGAGCACGCTGGTCAATCTGATTCCCCGGATCTATGAAGCACCACCGGGGACGGTGCTGCTGGACGGGCGTCCACTGCGCGAGTGGCCGCTGGAGCAGGTGCGGCGCAACATCGGCTTCGTCCCGCAGGAGACATTTCTGTTCGGCGACACGATCCGCGAGAACATTGCGCTAGGGACCGAGGACGGCGATCTGGGCGCTTCATCGCATGCCGGCAGTATCTCCCCCGACGCACTGGTTGGAGGAAAAACACCGCACGACGGGCACGAGCGGGTGCGCCAGGTGGCCGAGGCGGCCAACATCGCCGCCGAGATCGAGACCTTTCCCGAGAAGTATGACACCATGGTCGGCGAGCGCGGCATCACCCTCTCCGGCGGACAGAAACAGCGCACCGCGATTGCCCGAGCGCTTATTCGCGACCCGCGCATCCTGATCCTTGACGACGCCTTGGCCAGCGTGGACACGCACACCGAAGACCGCATTCTCAACCACCTGCGCGAAGTCATGCAGCGGCGGACGACCATTTTCATTTCGCACCGCGTCTCGACCGTGCGCAATGCCGATCGCATCGCCGTGCTGCACAGCGGACGCATCGTCGAATACGGCACCCACGACGAACTGCTGGCCCGCGACGGCTACTACACCGACCTTTACAACAAGCAGTTGCTGGAAGAGGAGCTGGCAAGGGTGTAGAACACATTTACCCTTCCTGTGAACTTGTGTGGGGCGTCATCCTGAACGAGCGGAGCCGTGCAGTTCGGCGAAGCGAGTGAAGGATCTTGCGTGTACCACCCAAATCCCGGCGATCCGGCGCACGCTCCTCTGAACTTGACCATCATTCGTTCCCATTCATTTTCTTTGTTGCAAAGAATGCCACATCCCGTGCGATATCTGGCGCGATGAACTTTTCACAGTCCTCCACGCCGCAGGTCTGGCTAAACTTTTGCTGGCTATCTGCTTGCCAGCTTTTGCTACGCCACGCATGTTGATACAGAACTAGCCAGTCACCCTCGCGGAGCGCGCGCCAAACTGCCTGGACCTCGGGAGGCGTGACGTGTTCGGCTTTCGCTGTCGTCGGTGCCAACCCGGTGTCGGGATCGAGGAGGACGACCTTGGGCTTAGTCAAACTCCTAAGCCGATCCACAATTTTCTGGCAGTACGCGTCCCGCTGCTTAGAGTCATATGGATCGTCAATAACGAGGATCTCCCGGTCAAGGTGCGCTCCGAGTCCTACGACTGAAGGAACGTTACGAAAGAAACTCCAAACGGCCGAATGTATGTTGACTCGGCCATTGCTGGTAGTGAGCGGAAGTCGATTATCGCAACGGAGATATGGGACCTGCACAATGAGGCCCAGCTTTTCGCGCTGTGCAATGTGCGCCAGTGTTCCCCATTTGACTAGATCGCGCCTGTCTCCGTACCAAGTGTCTCTCATAGCCATCTCTCTTCGCTTCGAATAACTACAAACGACCAATTACCCGCTCGCGCACCAGGCCCATCACGCGCTCGACCACCTGCTCGATCGTCATGCTGCTGGAATCGATGATCACGGCATCGGCGGCAGGTTCCAGCGGCGAAGCCGCGCGGCTGCGGTCGCGCTCATCGCGCTGGCGGATCTGTTCCGCGGCGGCTTTCGCATCCACCTTGGCTTCGTCCTGGCGGAAGCGGCGCTGCGCCCGAACCTCGGGATTCGCCTCGAGAAACACTTTGACCTCCGCATGGGGGAAGACTTTGGTGCCAATGTCGCGGCCTTCCATGATGACGCCGCCGCCCTGGCCCATTTCGCGCTGATGTTCGACCATCCATACCCGCACCGCAGGATGTACGGAGACCCGCGAGGCGGCATCGGTCACATCGGGCTGGCGGATGCGTTGGCTGACATCGCGGCTATCGAGCAGCACGCGGTTGCCCCCCTCGGTGGGCTGCAGATCAATCCGCGACTGGGTGGCCAGGGCGAGCAGTGCAGCCTCGTCGTCGAGGACGGTACCCGTCTCGATCGCTTTGAGCCCCAGCGCGCGGTACATGGCTCCGCTCTCCAGGTTCACGTATCCGAGCCGGCGCGCCAGCGCCTGGGCAATGGTGCTTTTGCCTGCTCCCGCGGGGCCGTCAATAGCGATGATCATCTTACTTTCCATTTGGCGCACCCAGACCGGACTCAAACCGGATTTTCTTGGCCAGCGTCCGCCGGACGGGGCATACATTGGCGGCGTGAAGCAACTTGTCTTTCTGCTCCGGAGTCAACTCCCCGTCGAGTTCGAGCTCATAGCGGAAGACAACCTCATCCGGCTGACTCCGGTCCAGATTCACCTTGGCCGTTACGGAACGAAGCGGGATATCGTGGCGATCCGCATAAATCCGCACCGCCATGTTCACGCAAGTGGCCAAAGATGCCTCCAGCAGATCATGCGGCCGAAAACCGCAGGAGCCCCCGCCCTTATCCGCGCTCGTATCCGCAACCCCTTGATTTGTGCCATTGGAAAACCGGGTCTGATAGCGGGGCTCATGGCTTGTGCTGCAAATCATTTCATTCTCCGCTGTCACTTGCTCGAACTGGCGATTGGTGCGGGCCACGTTCTTTGGCGCGAGGTGCCGTCCCTACGGGACTCTGGGCGCCCCTTCGGGGCTGAACACGGCCATGGCGTCAGCGTCCCGTTCAGATAGCTTCGCGTCCTCGCGCCTTCGCTTGGAAGAACCACCCTACCGCGCCTGCGCAATATTGGCTTTCGCGGCGCTTGCCGCATGGGCGCGAATGATATCGCCGAGCAAATCGGGGACCGACTGGTTCCGCACCAGATGCGGGTACTGCTCGCCTCCGTGATAATCGATGGCGTAGGTTTTGAAGTAGTCGTCGTTTTCGAGCAGCAGTTCGATTGGCTGTTTGTCTTGTTTCGCGGCCTTGATGGCGTCGTGCAGGATCTCCGGCTTGTAACCGCGTCCGTTCACGGCGAGCAACTTCATGCCGGGCGCGATGCCCGCCCGCGCCGCCGGCATGTTCACGATGGCGTCCAAGACTTTGCCCTCCTCGTCCAGCAGCAGGCCAAGCGAGTAGCGCACGTCGGTCACCTTACGCACGGATTCTTCCGCGCGCAGCATGTCGGACTCCGTCTCGTCATAGACGAGCTTCCAGCCGCCGTTCTGGACGCCGCCCAGCGGCGCGCCGGGCGCGGTTGTGGTCAGCCGCTGAGTAAGAAAGCCGCGCCAGTCGTAGGGCGCAACTTGGTTGAGCGCGTTCACCACATCGTCGAAGCTGTAGGTTTTCACCTCCGGCGGCGTGCTTTGCCCGCCATAAAACAGCTTGCAGAAGTCGTCCAGGGAGCGCTTGTTGCCGGTCTGCTGGCGGATGGTGGTATCTACATCGAGCCAGAGGAGCGAGCCCTCGGGATAGAAGTCCACGCTGCGGCGCCAGTTCTGCCACGCTCGCGGCGAGCTGTAGAGGATCTGAGCTTCGTCGGCGGTGTCCTGCAGCGGACGCCAGGTGCGGCCCGGGACGTGGTCCATGGCCGCCGCGGTCAGGGCCAGCATCTGCCGGTACTGCTCGTCGGTCCACAGCCCGCTGCGCGCCGCCATGACTTCGCCGAGGTAATTGGTCAGTCCCTCATAGACCCACAGCAGGTCGGTCTTCATGGGGACTTGGTAATCCGGCGTGGTGAGGTCCGCGGGACGGCGGTACTTGCCGTTCCACGAGTGCACAAACTCGTGAGGCAGGAGCGCGGCCATCAGTTTGCGCAGGTTTTCGTCGATCAGCGAGCGCTCGTCGTAACGGCTGTCGTTGGATTCGTGATGCTCCAACCCGAAGTGCGCCACGCTGTCGCTAAGGGTCAGCAGAAAGTGATAGTCGCGATAGTGGCGCGCGCCAAACAGGACGCCGCTTTCCGCGACCAGGTTGTTGTAGTGCTGCACGACCTCGGGGCCGAAGTCGAGCGCCGCGGCGCTATCGGCGGCGATGTCCATCTCGTGCGGCGGACGCAGCCCCGGTTGCAGAGGAACAACGCGGAGGAAGGCGCCCGTGATCACCGGCGAGTCCACCAGGGTCGAGAGCGATGCCGGTTGGAACTGCACGCTGTCGCCTGATTGACTGGTGACCGGCAGGGCGGTGCCGAACTTCCATCCCGCCGGCAGCTTGAGGCTGGCGACGACGGTGATGTTCTCGGCGGCGAAGCCGGCCGGGTACAGCAGGACTTGATTCCAGCTCACCACCGCCACTTGCGCGCTGGCGGAACTGCCCGCGGAAAATCCGGGCTCGTTGACGGGCGACACATAATCGAATTCGGCTTCGATGCTGCTGACGCCGGACGGGACATCGACGTGAATGGTGAACATGTCCACCAGATCGCGGCGCCAGGCGAGTTGCTTCCCGCCGGCGCGGAACGTGAGCCCCATTACGTTGACGAGGGGGCCGGTCGGGCCGTGCTCACCGGGAATCCATTTCGGGTAGCAGAGCGCAACCTCGCCCGCGCCGGAGACAGGGATGGTCATGTGCGCATGGAAAAGTTTGCGGGCGGCCTGGCTGGCGTCGAGCGCCAGCGTGATTGGGCCGGCGGGGAAATTGGCGGCCAAGACAAAGACCGGCGCAGCCATCAAGATTGCCAGCAATGTGCAGAGGATCCGCGGTCGAACAGGACCCATCAAGTCAGCCCTCCAGAGCGTGAGATGAGCAATGCAGAACCAGCCATTGTAGCGCCCGCCAATGTAGCACCTGCGAGATGCGGGCGTCTGCCTGATCCCACATCTGCCAAAGGCGGCAGATGTGGGGCACCGTCCAACAGGATGCTGCTCCAGCAACTTTGCCTTAGTGCTGTCCCGCGTTGCGCAATTCAGGTGCGCGGGATGGGTTCTTCGATGCGGTCCAAGCCGGAACTTGTGTTCAAAATCGCTGCGCCCTGTGACATTTGTCACCGCCTGTTTGTTTACGGCCCGGTAGTCTTGGGTCAGGAAATCAAAGCAAGCGGCAAACGTGGGAGCCCTGGCTCTACTTCCGAAATATCCGAGACACTGGAGATAGATCAATGGCATACGTAATCGTCGATGGTTGCACCAAGGATGTTCTGTGCGTCGATTCTTGTCCTGTGGACTGCATTCACCCGAAGCAGGATGAAGAAAAGTTCGAGGGCGTGGACCAGCTTTACGTCGATCCGAAGGAATGCATCGACTGCGGCGCGTGCGTGAGCGTGTGCCCAACCAGCTCAATCATGCCGGTGGAAGACGTACCGGCCGAGAAGGCGGAATACATCGAGAAGAACGCCGCCTACTTCGCGTAACCACAGCCTCCCCGACAGGCGCGAGCCGCTTGTTGCGAATTGGAGATTGCGCAAAAGACCCCTATCCCTCCGGATATGGGTCTTTTTTTGGTGAACAGTGAACAGTGGCCGGTGGTCGGTGGCCAGTTTGGGATGTACTGACCACTGGCCACAGCCCACTGCTCCTCATCTTCCCGGCGGCAGGGGGTAATAGCCGTCCTTGGCAAAGACCTTCAGGCCGGGCTGGCCCACCCGCACCTCAATGCCGCGATACGCACCCGAGGGAGTGGCATGGGTGCTGTAGCCGATGGTGTACTGGTTGCGCGCCTCCTCGGTCAGACGGGCGTACGCGTCTTCGATAGCGCTTGCGCTGATCTCGGTGAACACCTCGCCGCCGGTAGCGGAAGCATATTTGGGCAGGATGTTGCCGTAGCCCAGCCCGGGAATGCGGATCTTGTTCACCTTGTTGTAGAGCGGGACGTCTTCCACTCCCACCGCGTAAACGCCGATCTGCCGCGATAGCAAGACCCGCAACACGTCGGCGTAGCTGGCATTGCTGCCCACCTCGCGGCCGTCGCTGATCACGAAGATCACCTTGCGGCGGGTGCGCTCGCGCTTGCCCAACTCATCGGCCGCAGCCAGGATGGCGTCGTTCAGCACATGCGACTCTTTGATCGCGGTCTGCACCGTGGATTGGCTGGGATCGGCCGGGCGGCCGTTGATATACGGCCCGCCGTTGCCCAGGGGGCCTCCCACCACCGGCGTGCCGTTGCGGCCGTGGACATCCAGCCGGAGGCGGCGCAGGGTGTTTCCGAGTTGCTCCAGGTTGGAAAAACCCGTCGCCCTCTGAACCGTATTCCCGTACGTCCAGACGGCAACCTCATCGAACTGGCTGAAGGCGCCGGTGAGGGAGGCGAGCGTGTCGCGTACCTTGCTCACGTCCTTTTCGGGCATGGCCAGATCCAGGACCACCGCCGCCGATAGCGGAAACGGGTCGCTGGTGAAGAAGGTGATTTGCTGCTTCTTGCCGTCCTCGTAAACGCTGAAATCAGGGGCAAGCAAGCCTTCGACCAGGTGGTCCGAGCTGTCCTTCACCGTGACCGGAACCACGACAAAGTTCACGTTGGAGGTGAGGGTAAACAACTCGTCGCGGGTTCCTGGGGAGGGCTGTGCCGCATCGGGCGGAGCCGTGGGGAGGACGGGCTTTTGCGGCATGGGCCCGTGTTCCGCTTGCCCAGGTGGTCCGGACGGACTGTCCGGAGCAGGCTGGGCCGGCGCGTCTTGAGATGTCCGTGGCGCGTCGGGAGCCGCTGGCGGCGGTGACGGCTGCGGGGCAGGAACATTGTTTTGCGGCCGCGGAGCTTCGGGCAAGGACTGCTGGGCCCAGGCTACGCTGCCAGCCAGAACCAGGAGCACCCACAGCACACTTGATTTCATCTTTTTTATCCCCCGAACCCACCCGGTGTGGCCGAGCATCTTAGCACTATTGGGCCACCGGTCTAGAATAACTATAGACGAGCAAGGCGGCTCGTAACAGCTATGCGGTACATGCGCGCAATCCGAGTCTTCCCAGTTCTGCTTATCCTCGCCTTCAGTGCGGCCATGGCGGCGGCCGTCTTCGCACAGGAGAGTACCCAGCAAAGCCAACCGGACCAGCCGCGGGTGGATGAATCCCTGCCCACGTTCCGCTCCAATGTAGACGTGGTCAATGTCTTCTTCAATGTCAAGGACAAGCGCGGCGCGCTGATTCCGAATTTGAAGAAAGAGGATTTCCAGATCTTCGAGGACGGCAAGCCCCAGCCCATTAAGTATTTCTCGGCGGAATCCAACCAGCCCTTAACTTTGGGGATTCTGATCGACAGCAGCGCGAGCCAGACCGCGGTGCTGCCCATGGAGCAGGAGGTCGGCTACGACTTCCTCAAGCAGGTGCTGCAGCAGAAAGACGAGGCTTTCGTCATTAGCTTCGATGTCAATGTGGATCTGCTGCAGGACTTCACCAACTCCAACAAGCTGCTCAAGACCGCGCTGGACAGTGCCAGGATCAACTCGGGCGGCGGCGGCGGACACCTGCCGGGCCTGGGCGGCGGTCCCTTCCCCTCGGCGAGCGTCCCGCGCGGCACGCTGCTCTACGACGCCATTTATCTGGCATCGCACGATAAGCTGGCCACCGAGGTCGGACGCAAAGCCATGATCGTGCTGACCGACGGCGAGGATCAGGGCAGTCAGATGAAGATGCGGGAAGCCATCGAGGCAGCGCAGAAGGCCGATGCCATCTGTTATGTGTTCCTAATCGCTGACCGCGGCTTCTACGGGGTCGGCCTCTACGGCGACACCTACAATGGCGACAGCACGATGAAGAAACTGACGCAGGAAACCGGCGGCCGCATGATTGAGGTCGGCAACAAGAGGGACAAGTTGCGGCAGGCTTTCGACCAGGTCGCCAATGAACTGCGCAGCCAATACAACATCGGCTACACGCCCACCAACAACAAGCACGACGGCACCTTCCGCCGAGTGGACATCCGCGTCGGCGGGGATTACAAGGTGCAGGCGCGCAACGGCTACTACGCCCGCAAGGGGAATACCCGCGAAGACTAGCAGAAGGTCGTTGGTCGGCGGTTGGTTGTTAGTTCGCCGATGGAGTGTCCACGCTAAGGAAGGTCGTTAGTCGGTGGTCGTTCGTCGTCAGCAAGGCTCGCGGAGTGTCACGCCAACGACCAACGACCAACGGCTAGTGGAGCTTTTCCTTGTAGCATTCCGGCGCGGCGGCAAAATAGGCGGTAAGCTGAGGGTTATCTGCCAGGATACGCACCACGTGGGGAGCTAGCCGATTAATGGCCTCGTGACCGTCGAGTTGGGTCTTCTCAAAACTTTCGCCAAATTGCCGCCAGTTGCACATCGCCGCATGCATCAACTCGTGCATGACGATCTCCCGCTCGTAGCAGCCGGGCAAGCCGCGCTGGACCTCGAGAATGTGGCGGTCACACATGGTGTAGCCGAAAAAATAAGCTTTGCTGCCGTCGTTCGGGTTGGGACGGGTGACGGTCTGCTCGTGCCAAACGCGCCAGGATACGCCATCTACCGTGAAGTTCGGGATGTCAGGTTGTTGAGTCTGGACGAGGTCCGCAAACCGCACTTGCTTGGCCCGCACGAGCACAATCAATACAGCAGCCGCCAAGAGCAACACAACTAGCACTTTCTTCACGCTGGCTACCTCCGAACCAGTCCAACTATCACTGATTCCAGACGGAGCCCTTACGTTGTACTTTTTTCCTGGTAGAACGTTACGTCAGGTCAATATATTCCGCATTCGGGAGGCGGGCAGACCAGGCCTGCAATTCGAAGTAGAATAGCCACAGGAATTCATCAGGCGCGCGTCCCATCTCCGCAGGCCCTCAATTTCGTCGAAATCAGGAACCATCTGATGCCGCACGGCGGGCAACAAGTTCGGCCCATCCCTTCCCGCGATGTTCGCCTGCGTGGCTTTTCCGACCGCGCTTCGGTTGATCAGGCAACAGCATGGGTGGATGCCCGCGCCCGCGTACTCGGTCCAGAGGAGATCGGCGGCGCAGACGCTGTAGGGCGCGTCCTGGCTGCGCCAATCGCGGCCACATTCGATCTCCCTGGGGCCGATCTGGCTGGCGTGGACGGCTATGCACTTCGCGCCAGCGAGACGATTGGCGCTAGTGATTACAATCCTCTGGTTTTCGCGATTCAGACGACCACCGAGTCATTGTCATTGCGTCCAGCTACCGCCGCGCTGGTCCATGCCGGTGCAGCTCTGCCTCTGGGAGCGGATGCCATCCTGCCTTTCGAAGCTGGGCAAGGGAGCGGCGCCACATTAGAAATATTCGGTGCGGTCGCCGAAGGGTCAGGGATTCAGCGCAAGGGGCAGCAGCTACGAACTGGAAGCGCGCTCCTGGCACTGGGGCGAGTGCTCCAACCTCAGGACGTGGGCCTGCTCACTTTGCTCGGTGTTGAACGCGTTCAGGTCGTTCGACGTCCCCGTGTTCGCCTGATTGTTGCCGGACCCAAACCGGTCGCCGGCTTGCCGCCGCTTGCCGACGCCAACGGCCCCATGTTGCGGGCATTGGTTACGCGCGATGGTGGCATCGCTGACTTTGTCGTTGTAGGAGCCGACCTGCGTGCCGCAATCAGCGGAGCCATTGCCGAACCTGGTGCAGACGTAATCCTGGTGGCAGGCCGTACCGGAACCGGCTTGGATGATGAATCCCCGCTCGCCCTGGATGAAGCAGGGGAACTGGCGATCCACGGGATTGCCGTGCGACCGGGCGAGTCGGCCGGAATGGGGCTGGCGGGGGGCACACCCGTGTTCTTGTTGCCGGGAGCTCCGCTCGCCTGCTTCTGCGCCTACGAGCTGTTCGCCGGACGATTGATCCGGGGGTTGGGCGGCAGGGGGCGGGAACTGCCTTATCCCATACAGGAGGCGGAGGCGGGACGCAAGATTGTTTCGGCCGTAGGCATTGTCGATCTCTACCGAGTGCATCTTGTAAACGGGAGAGTCGAACCGCTGGGTTCGCCGGATTCGGGCGGCTTGGCATCGACAGTGCGGGCGGATGGGTTCGTTCTGATTCCCGCTCCACTGGAGGGGTATGCGCCTGGAGCTCCGGTTCGCGTACATCTTTTCAAGTAAGCTTGATGCGTAGAAAATATGGCCTCTTTGATAGGGCACGCCTTCAGGCGTGCCGTAAAGACAACGAGCGAGTGCGGCTTCAGCCGCTGAGGGATACTCCCTCAGGGCCTAAAGGCCCGAGACGCCAGCGCTCAAGAAAGTTTGAGAGAGTTTCCGCAGAATGACACAGCAGGATCAGCAAGATCAGAAGGCGTTGCTGCTCAAGGCGGCGCGGCAGCAGCAGTTTCTTGAGGTGGTTGATCGCGATGAGGCCGAGTTGCGCTTCCGACGGCACCTCAGGTTGGCGCCACTGGGTGAGGAAGTCGTTCCACTGGCCCAGGCACTGGGCCGGGTCTTGTCGCGGGATGTGCTCGCCGACGTCGATGTGCCGGGCTTTGACCGCTCCAGTGTCGATGGTTTTGCCGTGTGCGCGACCGATACCGCTGGCGCCTCCTCCACTTCGCCCCGCACGCTACTTCTCAATCCCGAGCTTCTGACCCCTGGCGTCCTGCCCCAAATCGCCGTAGACCAGGGCACCGCAACCGTCATCGCGACCGGCGGAATGGTTCCCCGGGGCGCCGACGCCATTGTCATGGTCGAACAAACGGAGGCGCGTGACAGCGACGGCCAACTGCTGGTGGACGTGCACCGTCCGGTTGCTCCCGGAGAGTACGTTGCCGCGGCGGGGGGCGACATCGCCCACGGCGAGACGGTTCTCCGTGCCGGCCAGTCACTGAGTTCCCGAGAAATTGGCTGTCTGGCTGCGATCGGCTTGGGCCAAGTCCGGGTTTGGCGCAAGCCGCGCATCGCCATCTTCTCGACCGGCGACGAACTGGTTGCCCCCGGCGAACCGGCGCGCCCGGGAGGGGTCTTCGATTCCAATAGCGCCATCCTGGCCGCTGCCGTGGAGGAGTTGGGCGGCACGCCTGTCCCGCTCGGGATCGGCCGGGACGACGAAGCCCCGTTATGGGCGCTGCTGCAGCAGGCCCTCGAAAGCGACATGGTGCTGCTATCGGGCGGGACCTCGAAGGGCGCGGGCGACTTGGCCTATCACGTGGTGAGCCGACTGGAGGAACCCGGCATCGTGGTGCACGGCGCGGCGCTCAAACCGGGCAAGCCCATCTGTCTGGCAGTGACCCGAGGCAAGCCGGTGGTAATCCTGCCCGGCTTTCCGACCTCGGCCATCTTCACCTTCCATGAATTCGTAGCGCCGGTGATCCGAGCCTTCGCCGGATTTCTGCCGGAACGGCGCGAGACCGTGGCGGCAATCCTTCCCATGCGGGTTAGTTCGCAGCGTGGGCGGACCGAATACGTCATGGTTTCGCTGGTCGCGCGAGAGGGCGGAGGCTTGGCGGCTTATCCCGGCTCCAAGGGCTCCGGTGCCGTGACTTCCTTTGGACGCGCGGACGGCTTCTTTTCTATCGGGCCACAGACCGAGGCCGTACCGGCGGGAACCACGGTCGACGTCACTCTGATTGGGGCGCGACGCAAACTGGCGGATCTGGTGGTGATCGGCAGCCATTGCGTGGGTCTAGATATGATCCTGGGGCGCCTGATCCAGCAAGGAGTTTCGGTCCGGGCACTCAACGTTGGCAGCACCGGGGGACTGGCAGCGGCGAACCGTGGAGAGTGCGACATCGCCGGCATCCATCTCATGGATCCCGCCACGGGCGAGTACAACCGCCCCTTTCTGGGCGATGCGCTCGAACTGGTGACGGGCTATGGCCGTTTGCAGGGCATCGTCTTCCAGCCAGGCGATGTGCGCTTTGAGGGCCGTACGGCCGAGACGGCACTCGCCGCCGTCGTTCAAGACCCTCAATGCCTGATGATCAACCGCAATGCCGGCAGTGGCACGCGGATTTTGATCGACCGCCTGCTGAATGGCGTCCGCCCTGCTGGCTACACCAATCAGGCAAAAACCCACAATGCCGTAGCTATGGCCGTTGCCCAGAGGCGCGCCGACTGGGGCGTGGCCATCGCTACCGTGGCTCGCCAATATGGGCTCGGCTTCCTGCCTCTGCAAGCGGAGCAATACGATTTCGCGCTGCCCAAGGATCGGTTGACTCGGCCGCCGGTAAAGCGCTTTATCGAGCTGCTGCGGGACGCATCCATGCGGGCTGCCCTAGCGGAACTCGGCTTTAATGCGTAACCCACATCTGCTCGGCGATTGACCGCGATTCGACCGTGCCTCGATCTCCCTCGCGAGGGTATGCCGACCACGACTTCGTCCTTAAGTTTGCCCTCGAAATAGTGTCGCATCATGCGACATCTTAACTATCTAGTACTACCGGTTAGTCTGTTCGAGGGTTTGGTGGGTTTCTGCATGGTACTGGGTCAGTTAGCGGCTGCCAGACTGCAATCCAAGGCGGGAGAAGTTCCCGTTTCTGGATTTCCCAATTGACATTAACTACGAAATCTGTCAATAGTGTTTCACACTCAAAAGTGGGGTATCCGATCAAGGTTAACCTTGGAAGAAGAGAAGGTTAACTTATGAAGAAATCTGTAAAAATGGTTGAGTTGGTGCGTGCAGGGCATAGGAAACATGCCCTGAGATCGAGCCAGCAAGAACGGATTATAAGAAGCAGCAAGTACAGTCTTAATAATTAGGGTGTTTGCCTGATACGGGAAGCGCGTCTTGGCGGAAGCGCGGCCCAATGTAGTTCACGCTGTTTATCTCTTCTGGGGCTTGCTTTTCTTCCGCCACTGAACGGAGCGCAGGTGCTGACAGGAATGGCTGCTGCGGGCGAGGGAGAAGTGGGCTCTGGGCGAACCTTGGTACATTATGCCTCAGCAGTTTAAGCGTTTGGCTATCGTATTCGTCGTCCTGATCAGTGCGCTGGTTGCAGCCCGCTACAAGCTCAGGCCGAAGACCTTTGGCGAAAAGGGACACTACCGCGCGGTGGCCCTCGATACCATCAAGGCGCTCCCGATCCATTACGCGGGACGCGAGGCGTGCGAGGCGTGTCACTCCGACATTTTCCAGACCCACCTGGGGGGCGCACATAAGACCGTCGCCTGCGAGGTCTGCCACGGCCCGGCGGCGGCGCATACCGAGTCGCCCACCGATGTCGTGTTGCCGAAGCCAAACCAGCGGGAGGGCTGTCCGCTGTGCCACGGATATAATCCCAGCCGGCCGACCGGCTTCCCCCAGATTGATCCCCAGGAGCACTACGCTGATGTGCCCTGCATCAGCTGCCATAAGCCGCACCAGCCGGAATTGACGCAAGGTGCTTCGGCGGAATGCAGCGGTTGTCACGCCGAAATTGCGCGCACCAAGGCGGTTTCCAAGCATGCCCCGCTGGCCTGCACCGATTGTCATAACGTGCCGGAGCAGCACAAGGTGACGCCCACCCTGGTCCGTGCTGACAAGCCGACCACCCGCGAATTCTGCGGCAAATGCCACAGCCAAGATGCGAAGAACCTCCAAATTCTGCCGGCCAGCGTGCGCAATGTGAATGGCATCCGGAAGATAGATATCGCAACTCATGGTGGGGGATGGCGCTACTCATGCTGGCAATGCCACTATCCGCACATGCCGGAGGGGATGCAACAATGAAGGAAGAACAACCGCAGAGTCCTGAGACTCGGGAAGAAATTTGCGAAAGCCGGCGGGATTTTGTGCGCACCTGTTCGCTGGCCGCGCCCGCAGTGTTGCTGGGGCTGGGCGGTGCCACCATCGTGGCCGAGGTCACCAACGCCAAGGGCGAGACGCACCGGTACGGCATGGGCATTGACGTGGACAGGTGCATCGGTTGCGGCCGCTGCGCCGATGCCTGCAAGAACGAGAACAGCGTCCTGCGCGAGCCGTATTACTTCCGCAGCTGGGTGGAACGCTACGTCATCAATGCCGCGGGCGAGGCTACCGTAGATAGCCCTAACGGCGGGATTGATGGCTTCCCCCCCACCGCTGCCGAAAAAGACATCCTGCGCAGCTTCTTCGTTCCCAAGCTGTGCAACCACTGCGACAGTCCTCCCTGCGTACAGGTCTGCCCGGTGGGTGCCACCTTTACCAGCCCGGAAGGGGTGGTACTGGTGGATCAGGGTTACTGCGTCGGCTGCCGCTATTGCGTGCAGGCCTGTCCTTACGGCGCCCGTTATATTGACCCGCGCACCAAGACCGCGGACAAGTGCACCTTCTGCTACCACCGCATCAGCCAAGGCTTGCAACCCGCCTGCGTAGAGGCTTGTCCCCATGGCGCCCGCATCTTTGGTGACGTTCAGCAGCCTGGGAGTCCCTTGGTTCGCTTCAAGCGGTTCCATAACATTCAGACGCTGAAACCTCAGATGAATACCAAACCCAAGGTCTTCTACGCGGATCTGGACCAGGAGGTACGCTGAGTATGGAACAGCTTGCGGAGGCACTTAAGCAGGTTACGGGTTACATTTACCCCAATGAGGTCGAGCTTTACTGGGGCCTGTTGATTGTCGTATATCCATACATAACCGGCCTCGTTGCCGGCGCCTTTATCCTGGCTTCGCTGGTGCGCGTATTCAACGTGCGGGTGCTGCATCCCGCTTACCGACTGGCGCTGCTGACCGCGCTCTCGTTCATGCTGGTCGCGCCCCTCCCTCTGCTTTGCCATCTGGGCCACCCCGAACGCGGCTTTCAGATCATGATCACGCCCAACCTCACGTCAGCCATGGCGATGTTCGGCTTCGTCTACGCCTGGTATCTGATGGTGGTGCTCCAGCTTGAGATATGGTTTGACTACCGCAAGGACCTTGTCCTTTGGTCGGAAAAGGAAACCGGCTTCCGGCGGTTCATCCATCGTGTGCTCACGCTGGGAGCGATGGATCTGTCTCCCAAGACGGTGGCAGTCGATGACCACGCCGGTCGTTGGCTTACCATCATCGGCATCCCGTCCGCTTTCCTGCTGCACGGTTATGTCGGCTTCATCTTCGGCTCGGTGAAGGCCAACCCGTGGTGGTCCAGCGTGCTGATTCCGATCGTGTTCATCTTTTCCGCGATCGTATCCGGCATTGCTCTCATGTTGCTGCTTTACATGTTCACCACCCTGATGCGCGGCCGGTCCTTGGACATGCCCTGCCTCGACAAGCTGGCCAGCTTCTTGTTTTATGCCCTGGTGGTGGATTTTTCGCTAGAGTTTTTGGATTTCATTCACCGGCTCTATGAGGCCGAGGAGTCGATTCAGATCCTGGGCCAACTGGTTACCACCAAGCTGTTCCTCAGTTTGGTGATCGTGCAAGCCTTGAACGGAACCATCATTCCCCTGATTTTGCTGGGCCTCTTCTCGCCCGCACTGACCGGCAGGAAAGCACCACTCCATGTGCCCGACGAGTTGCGGCGCCTGATCTATGCTGGTTCGGCGGTGCTGATCGAGATTGGCATCTTGTGCACCCGTTACAACATCGTCATTGGCGGCCAGTTGTTCTCCAAGAGCTTGCGCGGTCTGATGACTTACAAGATGCAGTGGCTGGGGATGGAAGGACTGTTCGTGGCGCTGCTCTTGCTGGGGCTGCCGTTGGTGATCCTAGCTGTGCTCATCTGGTTGCTCCCGCCCTGGCCTGATAAAGAAGCCCACATCCTGCCAGTACAGGACACCCCTGACGACGGGGATGAAGAGGGCGGAGAGGGATCCGGTACAGAATTGGTGAGCGGGCCGGTCGTGGTCTGAGTTCCACATCTGGCGCGAAACCCTCGGTATTTAACTAGCGGCCCGCAGCTCTCGAATGAGTCCTGCGGGCCGAATTGTTTACGTATTCCAATTTGGGACGTGGGGTGCGACAAGCGACGGGTTCGGCGTTGCCGGGCTTGAGTTCCGGTCTATAATCTTGCCCTTTGTGGTGTGCTGAGACACGAGGAGGCAACGATGCTGGCGCTCAGACTTGTTCACCTGATCGAAAATCACTCGGATCGGCTGGCCTCGGCGCTGACCGCTCGTGTCCGGAATTCTCCGCGAACCCAATCGTATGTCAGAGTGCCCCCTGAGGAATTGCACTCCAGGGTTTACGAGATCTACCGCCACCTTGGGGACTGGCTGCTCGGCAAGTCCGAAGCCGAACTCGAGAAGTTTTATGCCTGCCTGGGCGCTCACCGCGCCAGCCAGGGCGTAGCCGTTTCCGACCTCATGTGGGCGCTGGTGATCACCAAGGAGAACCTCTGGGACTTTTTGCGCTCGGAGGCAATGGCGGACCGGGCGCTGGAACTGCTCGGCGAACTCGATCTGGTGCTTTCGCTCGATCAGTTTTTTGATCGCGCCGCGTATTTCAGTTTGCGGGGATTTCAACAGAAGGTTGCCAAAGCCGCGGTTGTTGGAATCGACCCCGGTGCTCGATCAATCTTCAGCGCCCGGGATTGACCGGCGCCGCTGCCGCACATCACGATGCCATCGCTCCGGATAACGCCAGGGCCTGCCGCACACAAGAAAACGAAATGCCAGACTTCCTTGGGCATCACCTTCGAAAACCAGCGCGTCCAACCCCACGCCGCTGCATTGCGCTACGGTGCTCGTTACACGTTTCCACTTTCTTCCTGAACTACCAAGGAGTCAACATGTTCACTCGTGTGGTTAAGATGACCTGCAAACCCGGACAAACGAAACAAGCCTGCAAAACGATCAGCGAGAAAGTGCTGCCCATCCTGAGAAAGCAGCAGGGTTTTCTGGACTACATCGTCCTGGTGTCAACCACGGATCCGAATCAGGTGGTGGCCCAGAGTTTCTGGAACACGCGCGAGGACGCTGAGCGTTTTCACCGTGAACAGTATCAGAAGCTGCGAGACATGCTGCAGGAGCGGCTCGCCGGCGAACCGGTGATCGAGAAATACGACGTGGACACCTCAACCAGCCAGCGAATTTTGGCCAGAAAAGCCGCGTAGCGGAGCGATTTCCATCCCAAGGGCGAGCCCCGCGGATCGCTCTTTCTATTGTGCCCGGCCTCTAGAAAATAAACGTGCCTGGGTAAAACCCGCTAAAAATGCGGTTGCGGCCACTCCCTGCCTCGTGCGATGTTAATACAAGCAGGGCAAAGCCCGCTGAAATGAAAGGGAGAATAGAGATGGCAGCAAACATGACGAAGTCTCAGTTGATCCGCTCACTGGCCGAGAAGTTGGAGCTGACCAACAAGCAGGCGGCGGCGTTCTTGGAGAATCTGGCCGACATCGCCATCGCCCAGACGAAGAAGAACGGTGTTTTCGTTCTGCCGGGCCTGGGCCGACTGAAGAAGGTGCAGCGCAAGGCCCGTACCGGCCGGAACCCCCAGACGGGCGAGCCGATCAAGATCAAAGCCAAGACCACGGCAAAGTTCTATCTGGCCAAGGCCGCCAAGGACGCGATCGCGCCTCCCAAGAAATAACCGCAGCATTCCTGTTGTGCAGTCGAGGCCAGCGCCAGCGCTGGCCTTTTTCCGTTGACTGGTTATGAAAATCGAGCGGCAGATTACTAAAACGGTACCCAAGGCTAAGCCAGGCGAAACCCGCACCGCGGCCGGCGGACGTTGGTCATGGCCAGACTGGCTGGCGGCAATAACCCTTTTTGTCGCGACGGCCGCAGTGGTGCTATGGCAGAACTCCAGGCTGGCAGTGTTGTGGGACCTCAGCTATATCCTGGAGAACTCGTACCGGATCTCGCTGGGCGATGTGCCCTATCGTGACTTTCCCTTCCCCTACGCGCCCTTGACGTTTCTCACGCAAGCGGCGCTGATCAAACTCACCGGACGAGTCTTCTTTCATCACGTGCTCTACTGCGCGGCCATGGGCGGACTGGCCACGGTGCTCACCTGGCAGATTCTGCTGAACCTGCTGTGTGGAGCCGTGAAGTCAGCTCGGATCGTGGCGTTTCTGCTGAGTGCGCCGCTCATTGTGCTGGGCATCTACTGCATCTTTCCTCATCCCTTTTACGATCCCGACTGCACGTTGGCCATTCTCGTTTGTATCCTTTTCCTGCAGCAAGTGGAGCGCAGAGATTTTCCGCCGGTGCCCGCATTTCTGACCGGCGTCCTGCTGGTGGTCCCACTCTTTGTGAAACAGAATACGGGGCTTGCCTTCCTGGCAAGCGCGGGGCTGGCCTTCGCGGTGCTGGCCGGGATCAACCTGTGGCAGCGCCGGCCGGTTCGCGGCCAGCTATGGGTTCTGCTCGGTGCCACTGGAGGGCTGCTGCTGGCGCTTCTGCTTATACACGTGACCGCGGGCCTGCAGAATTACGAGCATTGGACAATTCAGTTCGCCGCATCCCGGCGCCTGCCCCCGCTCGCGGACATGCTCGGGGTATACCGCAATCCGCTACTGCCTTGGTGGATCGCGATGTTTCTCGCCGGTATATTGCTGTTGCGGTTTCCGCGCAGCGCCCGGTTATTGACGCTACTTTCCGGCTTGCTGATGGGCAGCCCTTTTCTCTGGGCGCTGATTGATCTGTTCATCGACAAGGACCCGAGTGCGCACGCGGAGCGCCTGCTCGCCCTCTGGCCGTTCGTGCTGATCGTCTCTCTTGCCTTTGCCCTTCTGAGCGCTGTACCTCGGTCGCCCTGGGCAGTTCGACGGCGTATGGGCGTTGCCCTGGTGCTTCCTTTCATTGTGATCGCCACCGTCCAAGGTGCATTCTTGTCCCAGCAGCTCTGGGGCTCGACCTACGCCATTTGGCCGCTGCTCATGCTCCTGATTGCGGACGCGATTACGCTACTTGCCCCGCTGGCGAACGATCCCTCCGGCTGTAAGACGGCGTCTTTCACCGCCGTGGTCGCCATTTCGCTCATCGTCGCGGGCGGCTTTTACGTCTGGAGCCACGAGCGATTGGACTATGCCAACGTTTCTGACGGAGCGATCACCCGGTCGAGTGTGCCCGCGCTGAAAGGGCTATCTCTGCGCGGCTCGTGGCTCCCGCAGTTCGAGGAGCTGCTTCGCTTCTCCGAGCGCGCGATTCCCCGAGAGGACGGATTGTTGATGATTCCCGGCGAGGATCTGTTTTATTACGCCAGCGGAAGACGTCCGCACTTTCCCGTGCTTATGTTCGATCACACCATCAATCCTTACAGCCCGGAAGAAATCCTCCAACTCAGCCGGGCTCGCGCGATTCGTTGGCTGGTGGTGAAACGAGAACTTCAACTCCAAGAGGAACCTCTCCAGGACAAGAATCGGTTGCTCGAATTGCTCCGGCAGGACTTTAAACCTGTGGAGAGCCTCGACAACTATGACGTGTACCGCAGGTAGGCTGTCATCCTGCATGACAATCGGGATTGCCGAGACAGCTTGAGGGTGCCCCACATCTGCCTGCCGTTGGCAGATGTGGGATGACTCTTGTAGCGCCGGCGTCTCGCCGGCGGGCTCGTGTCAACCCTGCGCCGTGGTACTGCGAACGGAACCCGCCGGCGAGACGCCGGCGCTACCTACCAGCCCATTCTGGACATAGATCGGGTGCACGAGTTGCCGCAAGGTTGGCAGTTGCCAGCCGAACCACGCTGCTCCGCAAATACAAATGGCACCGCCGATCATCAGGGTAAAAGGTGCGCCCATGCGGCTTGCCATGGCCCCCGCAATCAAGGCGCCGATCGGCGACATGCCTTGGAACGCCATCGAATAGAAGCTCATGACCCGGCCGCGCTTTTTGTCTTCCGTAACGGTTTGAAGGATGGTATTGCTGGCCTCCAACTGCTGCATGAAGCCGAAGCCGGTGACCACCAGCAACGCCAACGAGAGCCATAGCTGGCGCGACGCGGCGAACGCGGCTAACGAGGCGCCGACCAAACCTGCGCTGATGGGAATCACGCGGGCCATCCCCGGTGTCTGCCTGGAGGCCAGAGAGATTGCGCCGATCAGGGCCCCGATGCCGGCCGCCGCCGTCAGAAAGCCTAAGACATGAGGTCCGCCGTGCAGGATCGTGCCGGCGAAGATCGGCAACAGCGCCGTGTAGGGCAGACCCATCAGGCTCACCAGCGCCAGCAGCAACAGGATCGACCAGATCGGGCGAAAGCTGCGGACATAATCCCAACCTTCGCGCAATTCGGAAGCTACGCTCTGGCGTGCGCGGCCAGGCTGCCGCGGGGCGACGCTCATGGCTAACAGAGAACCGATGACGGCCATGTAGCTGAAGCCGTCAATCAGGAAGCAGGAGCCCTCGCCCACCGCGGCGATCAGGAAGCCCGCGATTGATGGACCGATCAGGCGCGCCGCATTTACCAGCGACGAGTTCAGCGCGATGGCGCTGCCCAAGTCTTCGCGGCGCTCCACCATCTCGATCACGAAGGCCTGCCGAGACGGCATATCGAAGGCGTTAATCGCGCCCTGGAACAGGTTGAGCAGGATGATCTCTGTGACGGTAATCGTGCCGGTGAGCGCCAGAGCCGCCAAGCCGAACGATTGCAGCATGGACAGCACCTGCGTCACCAGCAGCACCCGGTGGCGGTTCCAACGATCCACCCAGACCCCTGCCATCGGACCTAGCACCAGGATCGGCATCTGGCCGCAAAAGCTGACCAGGCCAAGCAGGAAGGCCGAACCGGTAAGGCGGTAGACCAGCCAGCCGGTTGCCACCCGCGTCATCCAGGTGCCGACCAGCGATATTCCCTGTCCTCCAAAGAACAGCCGGTAATTTCGGTGCTGGAGCGCGCGCACGGCAAAGCGCCAGCTCATCCCGCTACGCTGCCGGGTTGTGGTTCCGCCAGGCATTCTTGGGTTTCTATTGCTCCGTTGGAAGCGGTGGCTTACTCTGTATCCTCTCTGTCAAGACAATGCTGTGCGGGCTGGCTCGAATCGCACATCAGCTTAGCAACGCGCGCGGTGCCGCGATCTGATTTTACGCGCTGCCGACCGGCAGATTGGGCGCGGTGATATCGATGAGTTCCCGAGCGGATCAGCGGAACGCGGTGATCGCCGGCTTTCTGGGCTGGACGCTGGATGCATTCGACTTCTTCATCCTGGTGATGGTCCTCCCGGCGGTGGCGCGCGACTTTCACAAGTCGATCCCCGCGATTGCCCTAACCCTGACGGCGACTCTGGCCATGCGTCCGGTTGGAGCGCTCATCTTCGGCGTCATGGCGGACCGCTACGGGCGACGGCTTCCACTAATGCTTGATGTCGTCTTTTACTCCATTGTCGAGGTGTTTTCCGGACTGGCGCCGACCTATAAGACCTTTCTCGCGCTGCGACTGCTCTACGGGATCGGCATGGGCGGCGAGTGGGGAGTAGGGGCGTCGCTGACGATGGAGTCTGTGCCGCCCAAGTGGCGCGGCATTTTGTCGGGATTGTTGCAAGAAGGCTATGCCTGCGGCTACCTGCTGGCCGCCTTGGCGTATTTCACGGTTTTTCCGCACTTCGGCTGGAGGCCGATGTTCTTCATCGGCGGACTGCCTGCGCTACTGTCGCTGTTCATTCGCCGCAAGGTGAAAGAGCCTGAGGCATGGCACCAGTCGCGTACTGATTGGAGCGCGTACGGGAAGGCCATCTTCGCAAACTGGCGGCGCTTCCTGTATCTCGCTTTGCTGATGGCATTCATGAACGCCATGTCACATGGCACCCAGGACATGTTCCCCACGTTTCTTACCCGGCAGCGCCATTACGGGGTAGGGACGGTAAGCTTGATCACGATGATCTCGATGCTGGGCGCGCTGGCTGGCGGCATCGTGATTGGACATTTGTCCGACCGCTGGGGACGCCGGCGCGCCATGAGGACCGCCGTCGCGCTGGCGGCACTGCTCATTCCCCTGTGGATCCTGGCGCCGAACCTCCCGACCCTCATTCTCGGGGCCTTTGTGATGCAGTTCATGGTGCAGGGCGCGTGGGGCGTGATTCCCGCCCATATCAACGAGCTTTCGCCACCATCGTTGCGCGGCTTCTTTCCGGGCTTCGCCTACCAGGTGGGCGTACTCTGCGCCTCCACCATTGGCTATGTTGAGTCCATCGTGGGCGAGCATATGAGCTACTCGCGATCCATGGCTGGCGCGATGGTAATTGTGCTGGCGTGCCTCTGGCTGGTCGTACAGCTTGGTCCCGAGGCCACCGGAGTGATGTTTGTCGTGCCCAGCGATAGCACGGCTATGGGCGAAGCCGCGGCGGCGCTGGAGCCCACGAACGTGTGAGGAACATGAGCTTGTTTGAAGAAACGCGCTTTGAAGGAACGTGGCTTCTTTGAAAGGGCGCGGCTTCAGCCGCGCCGCTCACGCGGCGGGTGATGCGGCTTTAGCCGCTGAGGGAAAAACACCTCAGGGCCTAAAGGCCAGCGAATTCCTCGGGCGTTCGGCACGGCTGAAGCCGTGCCCTTTCAAAGCCGAACACATCTGCGGTGTCATTGCTCTAACGCCCTGTCGTATTGCATTGTCCGGCAGAATCTGCGGTGTCAGCCCTCACACCTGCTGCCCAACGATCTCGTAGAAAACCCAAAATGCCCGGGCGAGGCGAGAACGATGAGTAGATCTCCGAGTACTTGCTCAGTGCCGCGTCGAACGAGCCGGTTGGCAGTTGATCCGTGTATGTCCCCAGGTAAAGCATCGCAATCCCCGGCGAGCGCGACATCGCCGCCTGGCAGTGTAGGAACACGCGCTGGCCAGCCAGCAGATTCTCACGAATGAAGACCACGGCCGCGTCCATGACCTCGGCTGGGATGTCCGCCGGATTCGGGGCGTCGGTCAGGTTTAGGCAAAGCCGGTGATCACGCCGCGCGATCAAGTACTCCGGATGACCTTCGGGCGGCGCTGGCGTCGTGTAACCCACCGCCTCGCGATGATAGGGTTCCTTGCAGGCGTGCACGACAATCCAGCCACTCTCGTGTTTTATGCGAGACTCGTATTCTGCTTGCGGGCCAACGAACAAATTTGGATGGACTTCGATCATGATGCGTTCACCACTATTAGTACTCAGTACTCAGTTATCCCACACCCGTTGACTCGCGCCAAAACCGGCCGCTCGGAATGACAATCCCATCGCTGCGAATGGCTGCTGGCCACCTGAATACTGAGTACTGGGTTCTGGGTACTGAGTACTTCTCCCCTCAAGTCCCTTGGCTAAAGAAATTGTTGTAGCTCCCCCCCGCGTTCAGCGCGAGGTTGCCTCCATCGACGGGGAGCAGCACTCCGGTGACGGCTTTGGCCGCGTCGGAGGCCAGGAAGATGGCGGGGCCGACCATGTCCTCGGGGTCGAGCAGGCGGCCGATGGGCAAGCCGGCAAGCATGCGTGGCAGCACCTTGTCGCGGAAGTGCGGATCGTTCAGGTGGTGCTGCAGGCCCGGCGTCAAAACTTGTGCGGGAACCAGGGCATTGACGCGGATGTTGCGGCCGACGTACTCGACCGCCAGTTCCTTCGTCATCTGGTGGACTGCCGCCTTGGCACTGCTATAGGGGAAAGCGCCACGGCCAAGGGCGCTCACGCCCGCATTCGAGCCGATATTGATGATGCTGCCGCCGCCGCAGGCGAGCATGCGGCAGAGCGCCGCCCGATTGCAGAGAAAATACCCAGTGAGATTGACCGACAGCATCTGCTGCCACTCATCGAGAGAAATCTCGTGCGGGGCAACGCGGCGCGCAAAGTAGAAGGGCACGTTGACTAGCACATCAAGCCGTCCAAAGTGCTGATCCACGGCGGCAAACAGGTTGTCTACGTCGGCGGGATTGGCGATGTCGCACTTGAGGGCCAACGCGGGCGCGCCCAAGGCCGCAAGCTCATCCGCAGTGGTAGCCAAGCCAGGTTCGTCGATGTCGCTGACGATCAGTCGCGCGCCGGCGCGGGCGTAGCCCAGGGCGATCGCATGACCGATGCCGCCGTTGGCACCGGCTCCGGTCACTGCGGCTATCTTCCCTTCCAGGCTGAACAGGCTCATGCGGTATCGCCAGCTTTTCGTGCTGGTTGGGGATGCAGCAGTTCGACCGCTCCGGTATCGCCATCCAAGCGCACGGCCATTCCGTCGCGCAAGACAAGCGTGGCATTGGGCAAAACGACGGCCGGAATCCCGCTCTCGCGCGCCTGGCAGGCGGCGTGGGCGAGCACCCCGCCAACTTCCACGATCAGCCCCGCCGCCACTCGCAGCAGTGGAGCAAGCCCGAGGTTGGCGGAGCGGGCCACGATGATCTCGTCCCCGTGCATATCCTTCAGGGCCGCGGCGCCGTTGGCGCAGTCATACAGCCGGACGACTCCGGTGGCCGAACCGGGCGCGACTGGAGTTCCGACGAGTCTCTCGGCCGCGGGGACATCATGACGCGCGCCGATCTCCTTCAAACGAGAGCCGAAGATTACGGCGGGAAGACGATACTGGCGTGCCGCGCGCATGGCCAGCCGGTGTTCACGGCGGCGCTGCGCGATCCGTCGTTTCAGCTTGCCGGCTGCCTTGGCGCAGTTCGGAATTTCTTCGGGAAACAAATAAAATATATCGTCATGCGACCAATCTAGTGCGCTGTTTAGTTGTAACAGCAACGACCGGATCACCCCATACTCGGCGGCATAGTAGTACTTGACAGTTTCGCGCAGCGGCAGAAAAGCCTGGGCCAAGCGAAGGTCTTCCAGCAACTCCGCAGCATCTTCCGCCGGCAACTGGGCGCGCTGGAGGCGTTGCTGCAACTCCGCCTCGGCAGCCAGACGGCGGCCTTGCTGGTGCTTAAAGTCCTCGCTGGGATGGCGGCCCGAAGCACCAAGATCGTTGAGCAGGCAGTCGAGGGCCGAGGAGTCCTCGGCCAGGCGCGGCAGGGAAATTTCCAATTCGTTCGCCGCCAAATGCCCGTAGCTGTCGAGAAAGGCGTCACGCGCAATTTGTCCGGAGGCGAGGCGTTCGAGGTCGAGCGCCTGCTGCGTGATGCGGCTGCCCTCGAGTCCTTGCAGCAGATGCGGCGTCGGACCCGGATCGCCGAGATGATGCGTCAGGCGCGAGCGGACCATCTCGGCGAAGTAGAAGCCCAAGCGCGCGGCGATCACGAATTGAACACAGGAGCCGAGCTTGAGCTGGTCGATCCGGCGACCGATGGCGTCAACTAATTCGCCTACACGCAACTCGCTCTTGAGATCCTGGCGGGCCTCGGTCACAGACTGGCGCAGCGCAGGCTCTATTTCGGGGGCGAAGCGGTCGAGTACCGAGTGCCCGGCGGCCACCATGCTTCGATGAAAACGGCGCCCAATACTGCGCGATTCTTCTTCCAACCCACATCTGCCAACGTCGGGCAGATGTGGGGCACCATCGGAGCTGGTTTCGCAAAGCTCGCTGGAATTGGCCTCGAATGCCTGTTGATATAAGCCGTACTCAGGATAGTTCGCGCGGGCCGGATCCTCACTGACGCGCCGGATGATGCTATCTACGTCAATCGGCATGCCCAGATTGAAGGTGCCGGCGTCTACTTCCAGGTTGAAATAGGGTTGACCGCAGATCAGCTCATAGAGCCCGCAGGTGCAATCATCGGCCAGCTTGTAGCCAAGGGCGCGGCGGCCCGCCACGATGGCGCCGCCATGGCCGGCAAAGATCTCGCGGAACAGGCCGAAGCTCATGGGCGTGGGCGTGGGCAACAGCTCGCCAATATTCCCGTTGCTGAAGACCACCTCCGCGGCGTTCAGCTTCCCCTGGCCGCGCAGGGTCTCGATGCGCTGTTTCAGGCGGCGCCGCTCGCGAGCGAGAAAGTTCTTGAGCTCATCGCTGTCGCGATGCAACCCGGTGATCGGGCGCGCCTGCAGGATGCTGATGCCATCATCGACGAGGGCAAATTCAATGTCTTGCGGGCAACCGAACGCAGCCTCAATCTCCACCGCCAGCTTGGCCAGCGACGGAGACCGCATTGTCCGCCACGGCCGGGAGTTCCCATCGCTCCGGCGGCACGGGGATTTCGCCGTGGCGCGTGATCCGGAAGGGTTTCACCGCAACGGTCTGGGTCTTGATCGTGCCATCGCGACCGACCACAAAGGTGTCGCCCGTCACGGTTCCCGCCGCCAGCGGGTGGCCCAGGCCGGGAACGGCATTGATCACAATCTCATCGCGCGCGCCATTCACCGGATTGGAGGTGAAGACCATGCCTGCGGCCTCAGCATCCACCAACTCTTGGACCAGCACCGCCATGGCTGGCCGCACCCCATTGGCTGCCAGCGAGCGGTAAAGCTTGGTTTCGGGATCGTGAACCGCGCGGAAGCAGCGCTCGACCGCGGCCAGCAAAGCCTGCTCGTCCTCGACCGGCAGGGCGGTGGGAAAGATTCCAGCCCAACTGGCGTTCCGGCCGTCTTCCTCGGTGGCCGAACTGCGAACCGCGGCGGCAGCGATGCCGGTGCGGCGCCACGCGGCGACGATCAGCTCGCGGAGCAGCTTCGGCAGCCTGATTTCCCGGTCCTCGCAACCGCCCGCCAGGCGAAAGGCCTCGGTGGTGACGCAAAAGCCCCTGGGTACGGTAAAGCCGCGACGCATCAGGATCGCCAGGGGATAGGCTTTGCCGCCGACCAGAGCCGCGTCGTCCACGCCGATGTCAGCCAGGTCGCGAATCAGATCCTCGGGACGCGGCGCGCACTCCCCCACGGCAGTGGAGGTCAACGGCAGGGCACGTCCCGTGGTTGCGGCGGTTGCACTCAATGGGCGCACCCCATGGCGGCGGTGGAGATGCGGGAGGTGTCGCGCCGTCCCCGTTCCCGGACCCAGCGCTCGCGAATCTGCAGCCACTCCCCTTCGAAGGCCGACACATCACGGGAGCCGCTCAGCACGTGATCGAGGACCTTGCGGTAGAAGGCCACGAGGTCGCTCACCAATGCCACCGAACGCTCGCGGCCCGGGATCTTGAACCGGCTGACGCCCAGGGCTACGTATTCCGGCATCTCCCACAAGAGCAACTCGGGGGTCGCCTTCAGGTCCGGGGTCTCGGAACGCTTCTCGCCGTCCACCGCCAGCTCCCATTGCGCACGGCAGATGCGATGGCAGCTTCCGCCACGGCTGGCGCTGCCGACGAAGTGGTCTTTGCCGTCGTCATCGTTGGTATGGGTAATCTGGAAGTAGCTGCTCGAATAACAGCGGCCGGGGCAGATGCGCCCGCGCTTGGTCGATTGAAACAGGAACGCTTCCAGCTTGACCTGGGCCTGATCGCGCATGGCTTCCAGTTCCGGCAGACCCCAGCGGTAAGGGATGACAACGATATTGGCGCCCAGGTCGCGATAGAAATGGATGTCTGCGAGATTGAACACACCCGCGGTGACGCTGACGTGGATCTCAAGCTCCGGGAAACTGCGATGCACCAACTGGACGCAGCCGGGATCGCAGATCATCACGCCGCCGGCGCCCCAACTGGCGTAGCGTTCCACTTTGGCCAGGAAGGTTGGGATCTCGTCGGGACACGGCATCACGTTGACCGCGACACGAATGTCCTTGCCACGGGGGTTGGCGTACTCGATGGCTTCCCGGATTTCGTCATCCGTGAGCTCGTCCGAGGCGGGACGGCGGCTCCAGCCCTTGGGGCCAACGAACACGGAGTCGCAGCCTCGGTCTAGAGCTGTAATGGCCATCTCCAAAGTCCCACCCGGACCCATCAGAACCACCACGGCACCTCTCCTAAACGTAAACCCTAGTTCGTAAATGCCGAAGCAAACATCTCCGGCGGAATGGCCTGGATGCCGCCCACCGCATCCTCCCCGCCAATCGCTTTCAAGCGATCGAAAAGGACGGTCAGAGCGCGAACATCGTCTGGACTCCAGGTGGTGCACACGCGGCGTTCCCAACTCGCCCGCAGTCCATGCAGGAGTGGGGTGTTGGAGCGATCCACGTCCGCCACCGCCTCAGCCCAGGCGCGAGGGTCTTCCCGCATAATGGCTACGGCCTCGCAATAGGCCGCTACGAAGGCCTGGATCAAGTCAGGGTTGGCGGCAATGAGATCCTCGCGGCAGACGAAGAACGTGGTCGGAGGGTTCACTCCAGCAAGCGCGGGAACCAGATCGAGCACGTCCTGCAATTGCCGGAAGCGGCCGCTGGCGGTCAGCCGCGGCACCAGATGCCAGTAAAGCACCGCAACCTCGACGGTGCCGTTCTCCAGCCACTCCAGCAGCACGGTCTTGGACATCGCCTCGCTGACTTGGGCCTCGTGCTGCGGATCGAAGCCATGCTGTTGCAAGCACGCGGCACGCACCACCAGCCAGTTCTTGTCGAACTTGCGCACAATGCCGATGCGCCGGCCCTTGAGGTCCGGAAGCTCGCGAATGGCGGACGCGGCGGGGACCACCATGCCGCCCATAATGCGACCATAGGGGAAAACTGCCTTCACCGAAAAGCCATCGCGCCGCCAACGTGCAATCGACAGCCAATCCGTGTCCACGAGATCCGCCGCCCCCTCGGCCAGCAGTGCCTCGGTCGCCTGCAAGGAGCACTTCACCTTATCGCCGCCGAGCCGGAGGTCCAGGGTGAAGCCGTGGCGCCGGTCCAGTCCGCGGCTGAGGATCGTGCGCATGATCCACGAGGGTGTACCGGTGGCTTCGAAGGCCGCACGCAGAGTTCCCAACAGGGTGACTTCCTCGACGCTCTTCATTGCGCGGCGACCCCATAGACGGCGGCGCGGCCCATCAGGTCGCCAACCCGTTTCCGTTTTTCGAGCACCCAGCGCGTCTGCAGGGTCGCCATCTCATCGGAATAAACGGCCATGTCTTGGGCGCCGGTCGCGATTCCGTCAAGCACTTTTCGGTAGAAGCGCACCAGGTCGCGGATCATGCTCGTGGGGCGCTCGCGGCCGGAGATCTTGAAGCACTCGACCCCGCCGGCGATCATCTGTGGAATCTGCTCCAGCATCAGCCTTGCGTCGCGGCGCAGTTTGGTTTTGTCCGGCGTCTCGCCGAGCTGGGCGAAATCCCACTCGGCCTGGCACACCCGGTAGCATTCCTTAGCACCACGATTGGCGCTGCCATGGAAGCTGCTTCTGTGTTCGATGTCGAGCCAGTCGCGGAACTTCAGATAGCTCGACATAATGCACTTGCCGGGACAGATCTTGCCGGTCTGCACGGTCTCGAACAGAAACACCTCGAGCCCGATCTTGGAAACTTCCCGCACCGCCGCGACCTCTGCATCGCCCCAGCGATAGGGCAGGATGATCACGTCCGCGCCAAGCTCTTCGTAAACCCGAGCGTCCCAAGCGTTGGTGATCCCGCTTCCAACGCTGACGTGAATGACCGTGTTGGGCACCAGCCGCCGGATCAGAACAATTGCGCCCGGATCGGTCACGATGAAGCCCGACGCGCCCCAGCCGGCATATCGCTCGACCTTGCCAAGCCAGTCTGCTATTTCGAACGGGCTGGGGAAGGTGTTGAGCACCACCCGCACCTGTTTGCCGCGCTCCATGGCATAGGCGATGACCGTCTTAATGTCGTCATCGGTCAGCTCGGATTCATAGGGACGCCGGCTCCAGCCCAGAGGGCCGACGTAGACGATGTCCGCGCCCTCATCAATGGCGGTGAACGCCATTTCTGTGGTTCCGCCCGGCGCCAACAGCAGTGCCATCTCAGGCCCTCCCGACGTAGCGCCGCCCGGCGCTCTCGAAGTAGTAGCCGTTGCACAATCCCATGCGCGCCAGGCCGGTAAGCTCGGCGATTTGCGGCGCGAGGTCGCCCAGGGATTGGCCGGCGAAGGCGCGGGTGAGGGCTTGGCGGTAAATACTTCCTACCTTGGCCACAAACTCCGCTGTTTCCCCATGGCTCTGGACGTAAAAGGCCGTCAACTTGGCCGCTGCGAGGCTCTCGACATGTTCCAGCATGCACAGATCACTGCCGCTCAGGGTCATGCGGCCGGTGTCCTTGAGCGCCCACTGGCCTTCGGAGCGGGTGAGCCAATGTTCTTCGGCGCACGGGAAGGTGCAATTCTCCTCCGTGGCGTTACCTTTCGCGTGCTCCAGGATGAAGCAGGTCTCCGAGATGACCAGGGGAATCTTCCCATGGACGGGGACCAACACTTCAATGGGAGTGTTGTCGCGAATGTAGATGACTTCCTTCAGGCTCAATTCCGGGTTGGGGTATACCCGCGTGACGCCGTACTCCTTCACCACCTTGGCGGTGGCGTCGGTGTAAAGGTTGCCGAACACGCCGAGGTGCACTGGCTTGGTGCAGCCCATGTCGCGCAGCACGCGCAGGAGGCCAAGGTTGTGGACTTCCAGCCCGTCAAAGGGCAGAGCCAGCGCGGTTTCGATCACCTTGCGAACCCAGGGCAGGTCATGATTGCTGGGCACGGCGTAAAGACGCAGGTAGCACTTCTTGCCCCAACTCTTCACTGTTGCCGCCGCTTCCGCCAGCAGCTCCGGATGCGAGGTGAAGTTGTTGGGATAGTTCGGACAAGAGAAGTCGCCCAGGTACAGTGCGTCGTAGGCCGAGTAATCCCCCTGCTGCAGCAGTTTGGGGGACGCCACATTGGTCGAAAGCTCAAACATCCAATTCACTCCTTACTGCGCAAGCTCGATAGTCGTGGTGGTAGCGCGGGCGGCAGCCCGGTCCGCGCGAAGCGCCTCCCGCTCCGCCTCGCCGATCAGGCGGCGGTCCCGATGGCCGCGCTCCGTCATCCACCGCTGCCGGAAACTGTCCAACTGGGGGCGGAGGCGCGACAGATCGGGATGGTCCTGCTCCGCGATCATGTCGAGAATACGGCGGTAAAAACGCACCAGATCGCGCACCAGTTCGTCCGAACGATCCCGCCCCGGCACCTTGAGGCAGCCCACGCCGGCCGCCAGGTAGGCCGGGAGTTCTTCCAGCCAGAGCGAGGGATTCTCCTTGATGACCATCCCTTGCCGGTAGGAGACGTCCTCGACATCGAACTGCCAATTCGACTGGCAGATGCGCAGGCAATCTCCGCCGCGGCTGGCGCTGCCGAAGAAATGGTCCTTGCCGTTATCGTCGAGCCAGCGGCGATAGCTGAAGTAGCTGCTCATCATGCACTTGCCGGGGCAGATCTTGCCGCCAGACGGCGTCTTGAACAGGAAGAACTCGATGCCCACATTCACGTTGGCCTTAATCTGCGCCACTTCTTCCGGAGTCAGCCGGTAGGGCAACACGACATACGTCGCGCCAATGTCGGCCAGGCAAGCCACATCCTCGTAATTGGTGATTCCGCAGCCGACGCTGGTGTGGATGTCTACCTTGGGCAGGCGCTCATGAACCAGGCGCATGCAGCCCACATCGCTGATCATGAATCCCCGCGCGCCCCACGCCGCGTACATCTCGATCCGCTCAATGAACATGGGGATCTCGATGGAGCTTGGCAAGGTGTTGACGACGACGCGCACCTCTTTGCCGTGGTCGGTGGCGTAGTCGATCAGCTCGTGGATTTCCGGGTCCGTGAGTTCGTGCTCGGAGCCGCGCCGGCTCCAGCCGATCACGCCCACATAGACCGCATCGGCGCCTTCCTCAAATGACATTCTTGCCATCTGCTTGGTGCCGCCCGGGGCCATCATCATCACCATTTCAGATCCTCCCCACCGCGGATCTTGCCCAGCGGTGAAGCTCACCGGCGCGAGGCCAGTGCTAGAAAATCCTTCCGATCCCCACCTTCAACCCCAATCCGTGCTACGCGCTCGTTGGGGCCTGCGGATCTCGCTCCAGGTGCATCACCAAGGCGAGGGCCTCAAGAAAGCGCGCATTGTCTTCCGGCCGGCCAACCGTAACGCGGATCGCGTCGGACAAGCCGAAGCCATCGAGCAACTTGACCATGATTCCGTGCTCACGGAGATGCTTGTGCACTTCGACAGCGTTGGGTATCCGCACGAGCAGGAAATTGGCCTCCGAGTGCGGCACGGAAAATCCCAACGCAGTCAGTTCGCGGTGCAAAAATTGTCGGTCTTGTGCATTCATTTTGACACAGCGGGCCAGGTACTCATCATCAAAAAGCGCTGCCCGGGCGGCGGCGTGCGCCAGCCGGTTGGTGTTGTAATGCTGAACTTGCTTCTCGATCCGCTGCCGCAGAGGTGCTGGTGCAATGCCATAGCCGATGCGCAGTCCGGCCAGCCCATAGGCCTTGGAAAAGGATCGAGTCACGACCACCGCTTGCCCGGCGGCCACCTGTTCGAGGGTGCGGGGAAAGTCCAGACGCGCCACGTATTCGTAATAGGCCTCATCGGCCACCACCACCACCTGCGCGGGCATTTGCGCGACGAACTCCTGCCAGGCTGCCGCGCCAAAGGTGCCTCCGGCGGGATTGTTCGGATTCGCCAGAATCACTAGCCGGGTACGGTCGTTCACTCGCTTTGCAATAGCGGTAAGGTCTTCGGCGCCCTCGCTCAGCGGGACTGCTACCGCGCTGGCGCCGGTTCGGGCGATGCTCGATCGGTATGCTGGAAACGTAGGCGTTCCGATGATCGCCTCGTCACCGGGCCGCAGGGTGGTGCGCGCAATCGCGTCAATGACTTCCGCCGAACCGTTGCCTAATACAATCTGCTCGACCGGGACACCGAGCCGGCTTGCCAGCGCCTTCTTGAGGGTTGGGCCGCCCGGTTCAGGATATCGGTGCGCCTGCTGCGCCGCGTGCATCATGGCGGCCAGCGCGCTGGGGGATGGCCCGAGAGGATTTTCGTTGGCGGAGAGGTCGATTACCTCATGGCTGGCACGCAACTCGGATGTGGGGACTGAGAGTCCTTCGCTGTCTGTGCCGTGCGCTTGGCACACCGCACCATAGCCCTGGATCGATGCCATAGCCGCCCAATGACGATTGAAGGGCGGCCACGGCTCGCTTCGCCGGCGCAACCCAGTCCATCCACCCCGTTTGGCACATCAGCGAGCGCCTTCCCGTGCAAAACGAGGACTACCCCACCTGTCACATGAATGGAGCCACTATACCATTGAAAGTACGGGAAAGAGCAGTGCGGATTGCGTCGAATGAACGATTGAAGCAGGTTTTGTGCACTCCCCATACGGAAGTGTTGCATTTTGCGACGATGACAGTTGTCGGGAGGGATTTATCACATCGAGGGTGCCCCACACCTGCCCGTCTTGGGCAGATGTGGGATGGTCTTCGAGAGAGCGTGGCATGCACTGAGATCGGCGCACTTCACCCGCTTCGCACACCCTGAGGCATGAGCAAGGTCACCGCCTTCGGCACAGCGGAGAGGGTCGCGGGCAAAAATCCGAGAGGTTCGCCATCGGCTTCCACGTGGATACGGGTGTTTACGTCGGGGATGCAGCGGATGGAGTGCGCATCCAGCACTTCGATGCCAGGGATTTCGCCGGCCGAGATCATGCAGCGCGTGAGGTACTGAAGATATCGTACCCGGCTGCGGGTCTTGAACAGCGCCACGCGCAGCAGATCCCGCTCCAGACCGGCGCCGGGGACTAGGTTGTTGATGAGCCCTCCGAGCCGGGCGCAGCGGATGGCGAGCACCTCGGAGGCCCGTTCGCGCCGGGTGCAGCCGTTCAGATTGAGCTCGATGTCGAACCTGGGATAATCGTGCGTGGCCCACAGCCGCAGCCCCTGAAGGTAGTAGGCGCTCACCCCAAGATGGCGCTTGTGCTGCGGGCTGACGCGGAAGGCCAGCAGCGCATCCGGGCCGACTCCTGCCCCGACCATGAAGTAGCGCGAGGCTGGCTGATTATCCAAGGATTGATAGTCGATGCGGCCGATGGCAATACGCTGCGGAACCGCCGTCAACAGGGCGCGGGCGGCTGCGATGGGATTGCGCGGCATATGCAGGTCAACGGCCAGCGCATTCGCAGTACCCAAAGGGACGACGCCAAGCATGGCATCGGTTCCGGCAAGCCCTTGCAGGATGTCGTGCACCGTCCCATCGCCGCCGCAGGCGATGATGGCGTCGTGACCCGAGCGGACAGCTTCCGCGGCTTGCCGGCCGGCAGCAGCGGGAGCGCACGTCGGCTCGGCAGAAGCGGTGATGCCCGCCGAGCGCAATTCCGCAAGAACACTCGCCACCTTCGCCTCGCGCTCGCCACGGTGGCGGCCCGAGGACGGGTTGTACAACACCAGCGCGTTGCCAAACGAGGCCATGGCTTGATTTTATCTTCCTGCGCATGGCGTTCCGGTTCCTATCCGTAGGTTTCGCACTGCCCTTTCAGGCTGCGCGAGCGAGCGCCTGGCGGTTTCTCGCGATGGCCGAAAGGATGGAACCAGGATCGGAAACAGCGCAGCAGTCGAGGCCGCCGGCTTCCATCACGGCGGTCCACATGAGTTCGTCCGGCACGCGATGAGTACAGATCACCTGTACCTGCTCGTCAAGCGCGAGCTTCTTCACCAGATCAAGCTCGACGGTCTCCAGGTCGCAAACGATGAGATCGGGCCTGTACTTGAAAACAGCGGCCTCGAGTTCCTGGTGCGAGCCGACCACCCTGACCGAGGACACGTGGGCGTGCAATGCGGCGGCAAGTGCCTGAGCACTACCCCGGTCGCGGTGAGCGATAAGTATGCTGTGACACATAGGAGAACCCCCCGTCAGTGGCCAGAGCAGTAAGGAATCAGGAAAGTTGTTGTCTACACCGTCCGGAGCATTGATGAATCTCCCGGCGTTAAGGCGGTGGGCGCTACCGCTTGGTTTCTGCTTCCAACCGCTCCGTCTCGAACGGCTCGGCTTGCAGCTTGCCGTTCTGCTTGAGCAGGATCTCGACCTTGCCTTCGGCCTCTTCCAATTCCCGTCGGCAGGAACCCGAGAGTTGAATGCCTTCCTCGAACAGGCTCAGGGCGCGCTCCAGGGGTATGTCTCCCTTCTCCAGCTCGGCAACGATGAGTTCGAGGCGCTGAAGACATTCTTCAAACTTAGGCAAGGCACCGTCCTCTGCAAAAATTGTAAGCCAGATTGGCGAATCAGGACTGAGAAAATCGTATGTTCCCTATCCGCCTTCAGCCCGGAACGGGCTTCTTCCTGCTTCTTCCTGAATCAGGAAACGCTATGCTGCGAGCAGACGACGGGCAAATCACCGCTGGAGGAGGACCCCTGCTTTCACCGCCTTAAGAAAGCGATCGTAGTCCTTGGTCGCCTGGTCGGCGTAAGCTAAGGCAAAGCCTTGGAGGGCGGCATCGAAGCGCTCTGATTGGCCAAGATAGCCGGCGATGGCGCAGGGATTGCACGAGCGCGCGTGTCCTTTGGCCAGCACTTCGCCGCACATGCCCGCATATTGCAGCAAGCCCTCGCCCTTGAGATCCTCAATCTCGATGCTGCCCTTGTGATCGCTGAGCTGGCGGACCAAATAGTCGCGGCCTTCGATCGAGGTCCATCCCAGCAGCAGGTCCGACTGCGCCTGTATCAGGCGTTGGCCTTCCACCACGCGTTTGCCTTGGTGATCGCTCTGGTGCGCGGCTTTCGAAAGCTGCGCGCTATAACAGGATGGCATCTCCTCCTTGACCTGCAGAAACAGCGGATCCTCCTCGTCGCGCCCGAAGCACAGGACCGCATAATCGCGCACGCCCACGCTCCCGGTGCCGACGACCTTAAACGCCAAATCAACCGGGCGGTAAGCATCCAGCAGATGCCGGCGTTCCACCGCCAAGGTGGTGCGATACCCGGCCAGCGAGTCGAGCACGAGTTCCCGTTCGCGATTCCCCACTCGGAACAGCACGGGCTTGGCTTCCTGGAAGGCCCATTCGCGCTTGCCCTGCTTGTGCACAAGCTTGGCGAGATTCTCCTGCGGGGTGGCGCGTGCCGCCTTGTGGAGCGCGCTGGCCACAGGCAGGGCTTCCTTATGACGGTGTACCTGGAGGCGAGCGCATTCCAGCGCGGTCAGCTCGCAGCCATAATGGATAGATTCACGATAGGCATGGGCAAAGTGCAGCACGGCGCCGCCGCAGGCATCATCGCCGTCGCCGGCTTCGCGCCCGGCGAGGACGAGGCTGGCCGCCAGGCGTTTGACATCCCACTCCCAGGGCGCGGCGATGGTCTCGTCGAAGTCGTTGATGTCAAAAACAATGCGGCCGTCCGGCGCGGCGAAGGCGCCCAGGTTGCGCACATGGGCGTCGCCACAGATTTGCGCGATGATGCCGCTGGCCGGCATGGAACCGAGGTCGGCGGCCATCAGGGCGGCAGAGCCGCGGAAGAAGCCGAAGGGCGATTGCGCCATGCGCTCCAACTTGATGGGTACCAGTTGCGGCAGGCGGCCCTGCAGGCCGGCGCGAATCATTTCGATCAGGTCGGCGCTGCGGCGGGAGGATCTCCAGCGGCACAGCCGGACCCGGCCCACGCGCTCTCGGCGGCTCCTGCCGAAGACATAGGCTTGCTTGCGCCCGCCAAAGCTGTCATTCTTCATGCAAGCATTTTCGACGGATTTGCCCATTCCCGCTATTCCAGTTCCGGGTCTAACAACGGAATGAGACGGATTGAAA
Organism: uncultured Acidobacteriota bacterium; assembly: GCA_963837635.1. Classification (GTDB taxonomy): domain Bacteria; phylum Acidobacteriota; class Terriglobia; order Terriglobales; family Acidobacteriaceae; genus CAWINY01. The sequence continues at coordinate 124,401 of CAWINY010000006.1, read as the reverse complement.
CGGATCCGGATGAAACCGACGGCAAAATCTTTCAAAACGTCTTCATTGATTTCCGATCCGTCTAAATCCGTTTTGATCCGTTGTTGATTCCCCCGCCTGCCTCGCGCCAAGTCGGCAGCCAAGGCAGGTGCATTCCGGCGCCCGGCGTCGTATAGTTAGCTGACTAGCCTAGCAGGGATCCCAGAGCAGCCGCTCTTTTTTTGAAGTGCGTTCGCCGCCTCGCATTGTTAAGTGCGGGCTCCATAAGGAGCGCAACCGGAGACCCGGCAAGCGCCGCTCGTTGGCTCAGACACGTTTCTTGGGACAAACAGCTTCAGGGAGAATTCATGTCCGAACGCAAATACCGGCAACACGGCTACCAGGACCGCGAGGACCGGCCACAGCAAGCGAAATCCGGGCCCCGGTCGAAAGACAGCATGGGCGGTCCGCGCCCGATGCAGATGCCGGGCACGCATGAAGTGGCGCGCTGCTGCAATTGCGGCGTTGTGCTGCAGGGGTTGACAGAGCCGCTCGGTAATTGTCCCAAGTGCCAGGCCGCCTTGCATTCCTGCAAGATGTGCACCCACTTCGACACCTCCCTGCAGAACGAGTGCCGCCAGGCGGTGACCCAGCGGGTGGCCCGAAAAGATGCCGAAAACCAATGCTCGTTGTTTCAGTTGACCTTGCGCTTTGAGCGCGAGACCTCGACGGGTGCGCCGGTCGCATCCAGCACCCCAAATCCGGGCAGCAGTGTGCCGAGCGGCGGCAGCCGTGCCGCGGATGCGCGCAAGGCATTCGAGAACCTTTTCAAGAAGTAGCTGTAAGGCATCAGGTATCAGTCAGAGGTGTCCGGGAACGGTACTGAACCGCGAAATGGCCGAGAGCTGATGCCTGCTACCTGGGACCTGATACCTGTACTTATCGTGGAGGAAGAGAATGGCTGAAGAGTCGGTTGAACAACTGAAGGCGCGCATTGCGGAGTTGGAAGCGCAAACCACCCGCCGCACCGGCGAGCTGCAGTTGAAAGTGAGCGAAAAGGGCGGGGTCAGCGTGTACGGCCTGGGACGCTTCCCGGTGACGCTCTACTACGAGCAGTGGATCCGCCTGCTGGACGCCTCGGATCGCCTGCGCAGCTTCATGGAAGAAAATAAGGACAAGCTGAAGCTGAAGGAACGATAGCACGGACTCAGTACCCAGTACTCAGTGTTGCCACGTTCCTCTGGTCCTGAGTACTGAGTACTACTTTTCGCGCTACACTAACCCCGTGAAAGTCGGAATCGATGTCCGTCACATTACGGATTTCGGCGTAGGCACCTACATCCGCAACGTGCTGCGCACGCTCACGCGCCTGGATCGCGAGAACCAGTATTGCGTCATCGGCGATACCGAGCGCATTCATGAGATCGGCGAGCTGCCCCCCAACTTTCACCCCGTCCCCTTCGCCGCCGAGGAGTATTCCCTGCGCGGCAACCTGCGCTTCCGTGCGCTGGTGAAAGAGCAGGGGTGCGATCTGGTGCATGTGCCGCACCTGCTGCCGCTCCCGATCTATCTGACCTGCCCCTACGTGGTCACGGTTCACGATTTGCTGGATTATATGTACCGGGCGGATCGGCACGGGGGATTGCGGCGGAGCTTCCACTTTACCTTCACGCGCATGGTGCTGGAGCGGGCCTCGCGCATCTTCGCGGTTTCGAATTTCACCAAGAATGACGTGCAGCGTCTGTTCCCGGTCAACGGCGACAAGGTCGAGGTCGTGTATAACGCCATCGACGATCGCTTCCGCCTGGGCCACGCCACCGATGCGGACCGCCAATTCATTGCCGAGCGCTATCAGGTGCACAATCCCTTCCTGCTCTATGCCGGCCGAATCAGCCCGCACAAGAACGTGGTGCGCCTCATCGAGGCCTTTTCGGCGCTCAAGGGCGAGTTGGAAAAAGTGGACAAGTTTCCCGACCTGAAGCTGATTGTCATTGGCGACGACATCTCCAAGCACCCCGACCTGCGGCGCGCGGCCATTAAGAGCGGGGTGCAGAATGATGTTCGCTTTCTCGGCTTTGTCCCCATTGACGTGCTGCGCATCTTCTACGATGCAGCCAAGATTTTCGTATTCCCCTCACTCTACGAGGGATTCGGGTTGCCGCCGTTGGAAGCCATGGCCCACGGCACTCCGGTGGTGACCGCCAACACCTCGTCGCTGCCGGAAGTGGTGGGCAACGCGGCCGTGCTGGTCAATCCGGAGAACGTCTTCGACATCATGCGGGCCTTGCTGAAGGTGTTGACCGATCAACCCTTGCGCGACCGGCTCAAACAGCGCGGCTACGAGCAGGCGGCGCGCTACTCGTGGCAGACCTCCGTGCAACGCATGCTGCACGTCTACGCGGAAGTGGCCAACGGCAGGAAAGCGGCCGTGAGCGCCGGCAAGTAAGAACTGCTTACCGCGGATTTCACGGATTGGAACGGATCGAACACGGATTTTTGTTGATGGATTTGTCATTCCGAATAGGTCTACGGCCCACCCACAGAGATGAAAATCGGAGGGTGCCCCACATCTGCCTGCCTTTGGCAGATGTGGGACGGTTTTCGACGGAGCGCCCGGTTTTGGCGCGAGGAATCTGCAGCTTCGTCAACTCAACAAAAATGCAGATTCCTCGCTTCGCTCGGAATGACAATCTCTTGGGTGTCATAGGAAACATCCGCGTGAACCCGTCTCTAATCCGTTAAATCCGCGGTAAGCAGTTCGACCTCCGATCACCCCAATGCTATGATCCCCCGCGTGCGAATCTTGATCGCTGTTCTGCTGCTGGTTGCCGCAGGTGCGGCACAAAGCGTCCCGCCCCGGAGCCAAGGTGCCGAAACGCTCCCCCCTGTGCCCGGAGCGCAGGTTACCGATCTGACTCAGGTTGGCTTCTTCAATGAGCCATCGGTCGCGATCAATCCCAATAATCCGCAACAGGTGGTGGTGGCCTACCAAATCGGCGCAACGGCGGCATTTTCATCCGACGCCGGGGCATCCTGGGCCTCGGTGAAAACCGCGCCCCAGGAATTCAGAGTTTCCGGCGATCCGTCGATCGCCTTCGACGCCCAAGGGCATGCGATTCTCTGCTATATCGCTTTCGACAAGCTCGGCACCACGAACTACTGGGCCCACAATGCCACGCGCAACGGCGTGTTCATCAAGCGCTCGCTGGACGGCGGCAAGAGCTGGGAGGGGCGCGCCATCGCCGTGATCTCTCACCCGAGCGATCCCGGAATTCCGTTCGAGGACAAGCCCTACCTCGTTGCCGACACGCAGCCCCGGTCGCCGCATCGCGGCAATCTCTACGTGGGCTGGACCCGATTCACGCTGGATAAGTCGGTCATCCTGTTTTCCCGTTCGATCAATGGCGGGCTGACCTGGTCGGAGCCGATCAAGATCGACAGCGTAGACGGCCTGCCACGCGATGACAACGGCGCGGTCGAAGGCTTCACCGGCGCGGTGGCGGCGGACGGCACCTTGTACGTAGTATGGGCGGGCGATAACCGCATCGACTTCACCTTCTCGCGAGATGGCGGAAAGACCTTCGTTCCCTCTCGCGGGATCGTTCCAACTGCGCCGCCTCAGTTCAACGTTAGTGAGACCTCGCGAGCGAACGGGTTTCCCCAGATCGCGATCGATCCGCGCGGAAAAGGCACTTTGTTTATCACCTGGAGCGACTACCGGAACGGCGATGTGGACATCTTCGCCAGCACATCGCGCGATCAGGGACACAGTTGGTCGCCGCCGGTTCGCGTTAACAACGACCCGCTGCACAACGGGGCGGACCAGTTCTTCCAGTGGCTCGCGGTCGATCCTAGCGACGGCACGGCTTACGTGATCTTCTACGACCGGCGCGGCGATCCGCAGAACAAGAAGACGCTCGTCGTGCTGGCCCGCTCCACCGACAGCGGCCAGACGTTCACTAACTACGCATGGACCCAACAACCCTTCGTTGGCAAGGATGACTTTCTCGGCGATTACACCGGCCTCGCCGCTCTGAACGGCCGCGTCTACGGCGCTTGGGCGGAAGAGGGCCCGGAGCCCTCGAAAGCTGAGCCGGACAAGAAGAACGTCGAAGAGGAGACAGGTGAGGAGGACGAGACCCGCTCCGTCAGACACCGTACCTTGCTGCGCGTCGGAGTGGCGGATTTCAATTCCAAGAAGTAGCGCAACGCCGGTATCTCGCGGTCCAGAGGGTGCCCCACATCTGCGCGCTGTTCGCAGATGTGGGACCGTTCGTTAACCCACATCTGCCAAAACCGGGCAGATGTGGGGCACCCTCGTTTGTGGGCACCGTCGCTGCGAGAATCCGGCGCTACGGCAACCCGGTGCGTCGGCGATCCCTCCAACTGGAGACCGGGTTGGGGGGGTAGAGAACTATGTTTCTCTTGTTGTTTATTGTGCTGTTAATTGCCTGGCTGCTGGGCTGGGTGGCCTTTCACGTCACGGCTGCCGCCATTCACCTGCTGCTCGCGCTTGCCGTGGTGATGCTGATCCTGCATTTTGTCCGGGGCGGACGCACCACAGGCGTATGAATCCCGGCGATTAGGGGCGCGCTTCCTGGAGAATACCCTTCTCCATCTTTTCCTGGCACTCGATGCAGTAACGGGTCCAAGGCACGGCTTCCAGGCGCTTGGAATTGATGTCGGCGCTGCACGAGATGCACTGACCGAAGGTGCCGTCTTCGATCCGCGCTAAGGCGCCATCCACCATCTGCAGCAACTGGCGGTCGTTGTTGCTCTGGTGAAAGAGGAATTCCTTGTTGTAGGAGCTGGCAGCGCGATCGGCGATGTCCTGGGCACTATCCTCGTCTTGGGTGCGCCCGTCGACTTCCGTGCGAGCCACCGCCCGCCGCAACATCTGCTGCCGTTCTTCCAACTGCTTCTTGAATTTCTCGAGTTGCTTCTTATCCATCGAGATCTCGGTATTCCTGCCGAATTAAGATTTCCGTGAGCAGACTCTCAGGGGCAGGGCGTGCTCCAGCCCGGCCACTTCGCTCCGCTTAGCGTCCACAGCCGACTCACCAACCGCTAGTGCGCTCGCGCAACGAAGCGTGAATGATAAGCGTGTTGGGGAGACAGCGTCAATACCAGCTTTAACTAGATGCGACACCAGCCCGAAGCGGTTCCTGCGAAGACCTTCGATCGGGTGATCGGGCAATCCAGCAACCGCTTACCGCGGATCTCACGGATTGGAACGGATCGACACGCTTCTTGGGAGTATCCGCCTGATCCGTTCGCCTGCTCTCCCCATGCTTCTACTGGTTGGCCGCCATGCGGCTCAGGGCGCGTTTGAGGGCAGCATCCACCCCCACCTTGGCCTGCTGGTATTCAGCTTCCGTGAGACGCCCCTGCGTGAAGTCAATTTCTAGCTGGAAGAGTTCTTCTTTCATGGCTTCGAGCAGCGCCGGGCCACGCCCGCTGTTCGAACTGTCTGTATTCGGCGTGCTCTGGCTGGCCGCGCCGGCGCCGCGCTTGCCCTTTCCTTTTCGCACGGCAATGGCCTGAGCAGGATCGCTCGCGGAGTTCACCGGGACCATCGAAGCTGCTCCTGCCGGGGCCACCCTAGGCTGATTGCGCCGGGAGGAGACGAACGCCGCGCCGGCGGCCAGCACCAGGCCGAGGCTGCCCAGGATCGGCCAGCGATAGTTGGTCAGGGGATCAGGAGCGCCGATCGGCGCGCCAAGCCCGCCGCCCGGTCGGGCATCGCTGGTGGAGCCACCGGGCATTCCGCCACCAGAATCAGCGGATTGATCTCCGCCCTGCGAGCCGGCATCCTGAGGGAACGTCCCAGTGCCACTCACGGTGAAGGCCATTTGGGCGCCCGGAGTCACCTTGGTCGCAATTTGGGAAAGCAGGCGGTTGTCACCCGAAGGGGTCGAGGTGAACGTCCTCGCATTGGCCGGGGCAAACTGCATCTGGGCGGGATAAACCACCAGCAGATGCTGCACAGGCCCCAGCAGGCCGGGTTCTATCCTGGCCGAACCGCTATAGGGCATGTGGTAGCCGAGGCGGATTTGCGTGGTACCGGGACGCAGGGGATAGCCCAAGCCATACACCCCCTTCTTGCCCGGAACCGGCGTCGGCGTGGTCGCCACCGGTTGCCCGTTGGGAGCCTGGGTGGAAACATCATCGATCTGGGCGTCTTCGGGAATTGATACCTGCCAGGTGTGATCGCCGGCCAGTGTCCGCGGCGGGTTGGAGGCGTTGTTGATCCCGTAAATCTGGACCACCTGCAGGACGCCGGCCCGGGCCTGCATGGCCATCTCCACCGCTGTACTAATCCCGTCGAGCTTGTCCTTCACGGCCTCGTAGACCTGCACCTCGGCGGTGGTCGTGCCGGGCGGAACCATCTTGTGATAGTTCACCCCAGCGTGCTCGACGCGCACCAAGTGCGGGCCGTCTTGTGAGACGTTGCTGAAGCTGAATTTGCCCTGGGCATCGGTTTTGGTGGAACCGGCCTCTTCCATGCCGGCCGCCTGCGAGATCTTGATGAGTGTGACGGTATCTCCTGCCGATGGTTTGCCCGTAGTGCCGTTCAGCACCAACCCGGTGATGTTCTGCGCAGCGGCAGGAATGGCGAGCGCGACCAGCACAGTGAACACGAGTGCGAGGGCGCGGTCGAACCCAACAGTCGGAGGAATGCCAAAGCAACGGCGGCTCACGGAATCCATCATCATGCGCGCGCTCCTTTCGGCTTGCGGCTGAGCAGCTCGCGGACAGAGCGAACGGAGCCGGGCTGCGGCGCGGCCTGTTCCAGCACCTCGATTTCCGCCAGCACGCTGGCGGCTTCGCCTTCCAGCGAGGTGCGCATCTGTTCGTAATCGCCCTCGGGATATTTGCCGGCTTTGTACTCGAAGTTCAGGTCGCGCAGGTTGTCGTAGATGATCTCTTTGCGCTCCCGCAGGTACATGAGGCGCGTCTTCTCCGGCGCCTCTTCGAAGCGGGCCGGCAGGTAAAACGTGAAGTAAACCAGCGCCAGCGTCAGCGCCGCACAGAGGACGGAGGCGGCGGCGATGTCTCCTGCGGCCGTCGTCATGATGGCGAATGCGAAGGTCATATTTCGGTCTCCTCGCGGGCGCGGCGGCGCATTTCATCGAGCTTCGCGGTGGGCATAACGACACCGGAACCGGCTGCAACAGGTCTCGCACGCCGATTCCATGCGCGGACCACGAACACGCACAACGTAATGCCAAACCCAAAGGCAGCGAACGGCATAATCCAGGCAACGCGGTTGAAGCCGTGGCCGGTGGGAGCGGCGAGCACCGTGTTGCCGTATTTGCTGACGAACCATTGCAGGATGGCGTTGTCGTTGTCGCCGGCATCCATGCGGGCCTGCAATTCGCCGCGCATGCGGTCGCTGGACTGGCAACCCACGTGGTTGCACTCGAGAAGCACCTGCCCGCAGCCACAGGTGCACATCATCTTGTGCCCGAGGTTGTTGAAGCGGGTCCCGCTGCCCGGGTCAGTGGTCGCGCCCAGCAGGGGCAACAACAGCAGCGCGACAAGCAGCAGATGCATACGTTTTCCGTTCTCCGTTTTCCGTTCCTCGTTCCCTGCTCGCCGTAGTGCATGGCTATACGCAACGGAAAACGGAGAACGGAGAACGGAGAACGTCTGCCGCAGCATCAATCGCCTCCTCCGGCACTGACCGTGTTGCCCTGGGCGGCCAAGGTAGCAGCGGCCTCGGTGGCGGAAGACTTCACCGCCAGCCGGGAGGCCTGCATGTTCGGAATCATGGCGATAATCGTGCCGATCAGCACGAAGTGCACGCCCGACCAGATCCACATCACCAGCGGGTTCACGTGCGCCTTGATAATCGGCCGGCCGGTGTCCTGATTGAGCCCTGCATAGACCAGGTAGAGGTCCTCTTTCATGGTCGAGCGATTGGCGACGATGGTGGCCGGCTGCTGGCTGGCTTTGTAGAAGCGGCGCTCGGGATACATGGTGTCGATCTTCTGGCCGCCCTTGTAAACATCGATGATCGCCCACTCGCTGGAGTAGTTCGGCTTGTCGTCCTGGGTGTAGGAGTCGCAGACCAGGGTGTAGGCGCCGATCTGCATCTTGTCGCCCCGGCCGAGTTCCTGCTCGAGGTCGCGATTGAACGCCGAGCCGGCAAAGCCGATCATGATCACCACCACGCCGATGTGTACGATGTAGCCGCCATAACGGCGGGTGTTGCGGCGAGTCAGTTGCACCGCCGACAGCAGCAGGTTCCGGCCGGTGTGCCCGGCAATGACCCGCGCGCCGCGATAGAACTCGCTGGAGATGGTAAACATTACCAATGCCGAAAGCGTGATCGCCACCAGCGAGTAGAAGGCGGAGACTTCCTGCCATGGCTTCATCCCGCCAATCACCAGAGCGACTGCGACCAGCAGCGCTCCCAGGCCCGGCCACAGGAAGTTGCGCCGGATGCTCTCCATCGAGGTCTTGCGCCACGCCAGCAGTGGGCCCACCGCGGTGAGCAACAACAGGCCCATGGCGATGGGGATGTTCACCCGGTTGAAGAACGGCGGCCCAACCGTGACTTTGGAACCGGTTACCCATTCGCTAAGGATGGGAAACAGCGTCCCCCACAGCACGGTGAAGCAGGCGACCAACAGGATCAGGTTGTTGAACATGAAGCTGGACTCACGCGAAACCAGCGATTCCAGCTTGTTCTCGCTCTTCAGATGGCCGCGGTTCCTGACAAAAAAGAAGGTGCAGGTGGCGGCGGTCAGCGAGAGGAAGACGAGGAACCAGGTGCCGATCGACGATTCGGCAAAGGCATGCACCGAGCTGACCACGCCGGAGCGCGTCAGGAAGGTGCCGAAAATCGAGAGCATGAAGGTGGTGAAGATCAGCCACATGTTCCAGATCTTCAGCATGCCGCGCTTTTCCTGCATCATCACCGAATGCAGGAATGCGGTGCCCGTGAGCCAGGGCAGCAGCGAAGCGTTCTCGACCGGGTCCCATCCCCAGTAGCCGCCCCAGCCCAACACCGAGTAGGCCCAGTGCGCGCCCAGGAAGATGCCGCAGGTCAGAAAACACCAGGTGACCATGGTCCAGCGACGGGTGATGGAGATCCACTTTTCGCCCGGGTATTTCATGATCAGCGCCGCCAGCGCGAAGGCAAACGGCACGCTGAAGCCCACATAGCCGAGATACAGCATGGGCGGGTGGATGACCATCTCCGGATACTGCAGCAGCGGATTGAGGCCGTTGCCGTCCGGCGGAATTTGGCCTTGCACCAGGGCAAACGGGTGTGCCGCGAAGTTAATCAGGCACAGGAAGAAGACCTGCACCGCCGCCAGAATCACCGAGGCGTGCGCTACCAGCCGGACGTCGACTTTGTGGCGCAGCCGTAGCACCAGTCCGTAGGTCGAAAGCAGCCATGCCCAGAAGAGCAGCGAGCCTTCCTGCCCGGACCACAACGCCGCGAACTTATACGCCGCAGGCAGATCGCGGTTGGAGTGGTGCAGGATGTAGGCGATGCTGAAGTCGTTGCGGAACACCGCCGTTACCAAGGCAATGCCAGCCACGGTAACCGCCACCCAGACCGCGATGCCGGCGCGGCGTGCCGTCTCGCTCAAGGCATCCGAAGCCGCAGACTTCCGCAGCAGAGCATACGCGCCCGCAATCAGCGAGTACGCGGCTAAGGCAAGGGCAAGGAGGAGTGAAAAGCTTCCTAAGATGGCCATCAGGGAGTAACTCTCAAGTAACTGCTATTCTTCCAGAAACGCTCGCTTCTCGCAACGCGGCCCCGGCCATGGCTTCGTCCCGGGTTAGCCCCGACGGGGCAGCAGGTAGTAGCCCAGGACGCAAGCCCTGGGTATGAGCACAAATTGTTACCCGAGTCCCGTAGGGACGGCACCCCGCGCCAACCCACGGTGAAAACTCTTGCTCGAAGGATCCCAAGAGCTAAGTGGCACAATGGAAAGGATTCGAAAACCGGCAACTCCGATGCAAAGAAAGAAAAGAAAGTAAGGAGGACCTGCCGGCGAGACGCCGTCGCTCCAGCAACTGAGCAAAACTCCACCAGCGAGGCACGGAGACACAAAGAAAAGCCGCTGATTTCCCTGGTCAACGCTGATAGTAAAGGTGTTCGCCGTGCCCCCTGTGGCTCTGTGGTGGGTTATTCCCCGCAACGCCGCCTGCAGGACCCGGTCGAAGGGGTGGTCACACACGAGCTGAGCCGCTCGCGCTTGCTACGCCGCCCGTTCAGTGTCGTGCCAAGACTTCGGTTTCCGCCCGCAGCCAGTCCTCAAAATCGTGGCCGTGCTCGGCACCGCGCTCCATGAAGAGCTGGTAGGCGCGAAGCCGGATGGCTTCCTGAATCTCGGGCGGATAGCTGAGCACACTCGCCGGCGGGGCGGAAAAGGCACTGTGGCCGTTTGGCGGAGTTGAAACCGCCGGGGTGTTTGCCCGGTTCGGAGCCGGGGGATTGTCGCCGCCGATTTGCGTGTTCTTTGCAGGCTTAGCGGTCTTGCGCGAGCGCTTGGCGGGCGCAGGAGCAGCGGATTCGGCGGTTACGACCTGGATGGCCTCATTGGAAGGTTGACCGTCCGTCTCGTTGTTCTTCTTTTTAGTTCGCTTCGCCATGGGAAAGATTGCTCCTGATTTAAATGAGGGATTCTACCGCCACAACTACGGGTCAGGGAACCTGCCGGCGGCGACGCGTAGCCCGCGTCACACCACCTTGAATCCGATTACTTTAACTCATCCCGCCGGTAATTGGGTGTCATCGTGGTAAAAATCGGGGCGCCAAATTTCCGGTCCCAAACTGCAGAAATTTCGTTACTTCCTGGGAATGGCGATGAATCTTCGCCCTCGGGAGAAGACATGAATTGTCATTCTGAGCGGAGCGGCCGAAGTCGAGGCGATTGGCGGGCGTCTGAGCCCGCCGCCGCGATCCTGAGCGAAGCGAAGGATGACAATTTCTTTGCCGGGTGACCTGAGGACCTGCGGTATGGTTCTCTCTCTTCGCCGCTACACTTCGTAGTCCACCACCACGCGCTGCTCGCGGACTTTGGCGATGAACTGCGCGATCTTCTGGTGTTCGGGATGGGCCTGGTAGCGCGCGAGGTCTTCCTTGCTGGCGAACTCCGAGTAGAGCGCGACATCGTAGGCGGCGGGATCATCCACGTGGTTGATCCCGGCCTCCAGGCGCAACACGCCCGGTACTTTGCCGGGGAGGGCTTCGAGCTCGGCTTTCATGCGCCTGGCGTTCTCCGCCTTGGAGGCGCCTTCGGCCGAGTCTTTCAGTTTGAAGCAGACGATGTGTTTGATCATAACTAGTCTTGCCCGCTGCTGATTAGCGCTGAATCACGCTGATCCGCTTTTTTCCTTATCAGCGTGGATCAGCGCCAATCAGCGGCAAGTTTCAAATCCGATTCCTTTAGCCCGACAGCCGAGAGCGGATGGCTGCTAGCGGATGACCTACTTTGCCAACTCGTATCCGGCAAAGAAGTAACTCAGCTCGAAGCGGGCGGTGTCGTCGGCGTCGGAGCCGTGGATGGCGTTGCGCTCGATGTTGTCGGCCCACTTCTTGCGGATGGTGCCGGCGGCGGCATTGGCCGGGTTGGTGGCGCCCATCAACTCCCGCAGTTCGGCGATGGCGTTCTCCTTCTCCAGCGCCATCGGGACCATGGGGCCGCTGGACATGAAGTCGGTCAGCGAGCCGAAGAATGGCTTGCCCGCGTGCACGGCGTAGAAGCCCTCCGCCTGATGCTTGGTGATATGCAGCATCTTCATGCCGAGGATGCGGAAGCCGGCGTTCTGCAGCATCGCGATGATATCGCCGGCCGCGCCCTTTTCAACCGCGTCGGGCTTGATGATGGTCAAGGTGCGTTCGAGGGTCTTCATGATGGCTTGTTCTTAACCTTTCAGGAAATCTGGGGAAAACCAAAATGATAATTGGAAAACCGCAGCAAGCAAAGCTGGAAGAGAAGCGAAGCTTGCGCAAGCCAGTTGCAGCGGGAGTTGCGCAACCCCTCTCTCGTCATCTAAAATTAACGTTTTGCGCAACCAGCACTCAGTAAGTTCGAGGGAATCATGGCACAAGTATGTGAAATCTGCGGCAAAAAGCCGCAGTCGGGCAACAACATCAGCCACGCGCACAACGTGAGCAAGCGCCGTTGGAACGTCAACCTGCGCCCGGTGCGCGCCAAGGCGGGCAGCGGCAGCAAGAAAATGCGGGTGTGCACCTCCTGCCTGCGCAGCGGCAAGGTCGCCAAGGCGTAGTCGTTCTCCGTTTTGCGTTCTCCGTTTTCCGTTCCCCGCGATGACAACCTGAATCGGAGATCAGGGAATCCTAGAAGGGGACCAAGTCAAAAGCCTCCCGAGTGGGAGGCTTTTCTTTGAATCAACATCAGGAGCGTCGACTCGCTGGATCGCGAAAACGCGCGGATCCGGCTCGCTCAGCATGACAGGCAATCGCCGGGAGGCGAACGCACGGAATCGTTACCGCACGTCCAACAATTCCACGTCGAAGACCAACGTCGCGTTCGGCGGGATGACGCCGCCGGCGCCGCGCGCCCCATACCCTAGCTCTTGGGGAATCTGCAGGCGGCGCTTGCCCCCGACCTTCATGCCGGCCACGCCTTCATCCCAACCCTGGATCACCTGGTGCGCACCGAGTTTGAACTCGAAGGGCTCGCCGCGGTCCACCGAGCTGTCGAACTTCTTGCCGTTGGTCAGCCAGCCGGTGTAGTGGACCCGCACCGTGTGGTTGAAGGTGGCTTCCTGGCCCGTGCCAGCCTTGATGTCCCAGTACTTCAGGCCGTTGGGTTTGGACTGTTCTTTAACACCGGACGGAAGCGGCGGCGGGCCGCCCGCAGGGGCTTGCGTGTTTTGGCTCAACATCATAGTTGTCGTCAATCCCAGCAGAATGGCGAGAGTGAGAATGCTTGCTTTCACGTGGTCTCCTTGTCGCCGCAAAAGGATAGCAGAAACGGTGATCGGTTGATCGGGACATTTGGCCAGCAGATTCGCATATCTCGCTGCAGGGTAGTAGCGCCAGCGTCTCGCCGGCGCTACACCAGCGCGATGGAGTCGATCTCTACCAACACGTCCTTGGGCAGGCGCGCGACTTCCACTGTGGAGCGGGCCGGGGGCGTGTCGGGAAAGAACTTGCCGTAGATCTCGTTCATGCCGGCGAAGTCCGCCATGTTCTTCAGGAACACGGTGGTGCGGACCACCTTGTCCATGCCGCTGCCGGCGGCTTCCAGGATGGCCTTGATATTGGCCAGCACCCGTTCCGTCTGCGCCGAAATGCCGCCCCCGATCAACTGGCTGGTCGCCGGGTCGATGGGAATCTGTCCTGAGGTAAAGACCAGGCCGCCGGCCTTGATCGCCTGCGAATACGGCCCGATGGCCTCCGGTGCCTGCTGCGTCTCGACTGTCTCTCTCATCCGGCCTCCTCCAAACGCGCGCTTTATGAAGCGCCAATTTTACCTTGGAAAGACAACAACGGATTACAACGGATAACAGGTTTTGAATTTGGATGATCGAGTGATTGCTTTTTCAATTTCTTCTGATTGACGATTTCTGATTTCTGATTTGCCAAGCCCCCCGGAAGAAATCAGAAATCAGAAATTGAAAGTTCCGCGTCCTGCGTGGTGGGTTTTGCAGATCGGAATCTGGTTGAAGCCGTTAGAATCTGCTTGTGCTGCCCCACCTGCTCCCGTTCTCGCCCGAGCGCGATGCCGAGATTTTCAGCTCGGTGCCGGCATCGGCGGCGGTGTTCCTGCTGCACGGCGATGGCGCGGCGCCCTATGTTTCGAAGACGGCCAATCTGCGCCGGCGGCTAATCCGTTTGCTCGCCGCAAGCCAGGGAATCACGCGCAAGCTCAATCTGCGCGACCGGGTCAAGACCATCGCATATGCGCTCACCGGGAGCGACTTTGAAAGCGGCCTGCTGCTGTACCGTGTGCTGCGCAGCGAGTTCCCGGAAACCTACGCGCAAAGGCTCAAGCTGCGTCCCGCGCTGCTGGTCAGGCTCATCCTTGAAAACGAGTTTCCGCGCGTCGCCGTCACCACGCGCCTTACCACCTTGCGCGGGCGCTCGCTCTACTATGGTCCGTTCCCCACCCGCGCCGCCGCGGAAAAGTTTGCCAACGACGCGCTCGACTTCTTCAAGCTGCGGCGCTGCAACGATGAGTTGCATCCCGACCCGAGTTTTCCCGGCTGCGTGTACTCGGAGATGAAGATGTGCCTTGCGCCCTGCTTCAAAGGCTGCACGGATGACGAATACCGAGCCGAAACCGGGCGGGTGCAGGCGTTCTTCGATTCCGGCGGCCACTCCCTGCGCAACGAACTGGCGCGACAGCGCGACGAAGCCTCGGCCGCGCTGGAATTCGAGGCCGCCGCGGCTTGGCACGCCCGCCTGGAAAAGCTGAACCCGGTGTTGCAGCAATTGCCGGAGATCGTGCGCCGGCTCGACCACTTGAACGGGGTTGTCGTGCAACCCTCGGCGGAGAAGGAATCGGTGGCGCTGTTCCGCATCGAGGCCGGAAGGCTGAACGGACCGGCGCAGTTTTCTCTGCAATGGAGGCCGCGCGCCGAGGGCCCGGCTGGCGGAACACCGATTTCGGAAGACACGGTGAAGCCGCAGTCGATGGAATCTCGCCTGATCCAGGCCCTGTCCGCCCTCCCGCCGCTCCCGCCCGGCAGCGCGCAGGAGACCATGGAACAACTCGCCTACCTGAAGCGCTGGTGGTATCGCACCAGCAAGACGGGCGAGGCGTTCTTCGTCGACCGCAAAGGCGAGCTGCCGATGCGCCGCCTGGTGCGAGGCATCGCGCGCGTCTTCCGCGGCGAGAAGCCGGCAGGCGACATCAACGAAACCGCGCGTGATTATTGGGTCAATCGCGGTAAGGCGGCGGAACTGAATCCCGAGGACTATAATGTGTAGCCGCTCAGCGACTAACCCCTCTCCCGCCTGAAAAAGAAACAGCGGATCAAGACGGATCAGATTTGTTTACTGAAAGCCTTCTGATCTGTCTCGATCCGTTGTTCATTTCGACGCGGCCGCAGACCTGGAAGGTGGGCGCGGAGGCTGCGCGTACCGCCTGGAAAGCTTATTGAGGGGGGACTACGGTCCCGCCTGGAACTGGCTTGATGAATTCCTCTTGTTCTTCCAAACCTGCCGCCGCCAGAATCGGGCGCAAGCTGCTGGACCGCGAAGCCGTGCGATAGACGCCGCAGAAATAGCATTCGCGCCAGCTTTCGTTGCGGCAGCAATGAAGGCCGGGGGTCATCCAGCACGGCCGCAGCGAAGGGCTGCTCATCACCGGACATTTCTCCCGCAACTCGACCGGACACTCCCGTTGTTTCCAGCAGGCAATCATGCCCAGCAAATGACGGATGCCGCTTAGGTTCAACCGCCCCTTGCGCACCAACTGCAGCACCGTCGCAATCCAGGGGTAATCCTGCCGCGTAAAGTAGCGGGTCCCTCCCCGGGACCTCAACGGGACCAACAGCCCTTCCCGTTCATAGAGGCGCAGCAGATCGGGAGAGATATCAAAATCCTGGGCAACCGTGCCAATCTTGATCAGCCGGCCTGGCTGCTTCAGGCGCTCCGGCAACCCGCTGGCTCGGATCCCTGTGGCATTCAATTTGGACTGCATGACTTCGCCCCGGTCTGGAGCCGATTTTGCCACGTCGCTGAGGGCTTGGCAACAAAGATCGGGTGGCCGGGGTGGTAAGGTGAAGGACTTACCGCGAACCACCCGAAAAGAGCACGGATCAGCGCAGATCTGCTTTTGGAAAGAAAAAATCAACCACAGAGACACCGAGGGCACAGAGAAAAACCGACCACGAGCCGCACTTGTCCGTCTAGCCTCCTCTGTGTCTCTGTGCCTCTGTGGCAGGTTTTTCTGATCCGTTTTAATCCGTCTAGATCCGTTGTTGATTCCGATTCGGCCTAGGCAACGCGCTCTTTATGCGCGAGCATGGCGAAGAATTGTGCCACCAGTTCCGGGTCCCAGAGGCCCTGCGCGGCTTCCCGCGCCATGACCTTGGCGGACTCATCGTGGCTGAGGGCTGGCTTGTAGGGGCGCGCGGTACGCAGGGCGTCGTAGACATCCACCACCTGGAGGATGCGCGCCAACAGCGGGATACTGGGACCGATGAGCCCATCCGGATAGCCGCTGCCGTTCCAATGCTCGTGATGGTGGCGGATGATGGGCAACACCAGCTTGAGCGAGCGCAGCGGCTTGCAGATCTCCTCGCCGATGACGGGGTGTTGCCGCATGATCTCCCAGTCCCGCGGAGTCAGGTTCCCGTGTTTCTTCAGGACGTCGTCGGGGATCTGGATCTTGCCTAGATCGTGAAGATAACCGCCGCGCTTCAGGGCGGTGAGCCGGTCCTCGCCAAGCCCCAAATACTTGCCCAGCATGCTGGCGTAGCCGGCCAGCCGTTCGCAGTGGCCCTCGGTGTAGGGATCGCGCGCTTCAACGCTGCGGCCCAGGGTGCACAGCACCGCTTCGGCGCTCTCCAGTTCGTCGGTGAATTCCTTGAGTTTCAGCAGTGATTTGACGCGGGCGAAGAGCTCTTCGGGAAAGATCGGCTTGTTCAGGAAATCGTCGGCCCCGGCCTCGATGCCGCGAACCTTGTCCTCGCGCTCGCTCAGGCCGGTGATCATGACCACCGGCACCAGCCGGGTGAGGGGGTCTTCTTTGAGTTCCCGGCAGAAATCGTAGCCCGATTTGCCGGGCATGATCACGTCCAGCAGGATCAGGTCGGGCTGGTGGCCGTCATGCATCAGCCGCTCGGCCTCTTGCGCATTGCCGGCCGTGCTGACGTCGTAGCCACGCGCGGCCAGCAACTCCTTCATGAGATAGGCGTTGGCCTCGTTGTCGTCCACCACGAGGATATAGCCCGCACGTCGCTGGAAACCTTTATCCACTGCCACCCATGCTGAGACGAGGGTACTGGGATCCCGGTTGCTTTATTTCTCGCAGAGGTGCAGCTCGCCGCCCCGTCGAGGGGGTCCAAAAACGCGCCACAGTCACGCGTTTTAGGTGGAACCTTGCACTTCAACCGCAACAAGCGCGGGGCGCTCGCTGAAGACCCATATACCGTGATCTTACCCCGGGACTTGCCTGCCGTGGCCAACGGATTTACCCTAGCCCGTCATGAGTAAGGTAGCCGCGGTTATTCTCCCGCTGTTCCTCGGGCTGGCGGCATGGGCCGGCGCCAAGCCGCATGTGGTCACGCTGGGCAGCCCCATGCGAGCGAAGCTTTTTTTCGGGCCGGAAGAGACAAAATCGCTGGACATTAAGGTCAGGCCCCTGACCGTGGACGGCAAGCTCAAGGAATTCACCACCGGGGATCTGCATGAGATCACCGACCGCTCGTTCGTGGTGCAGCGGGCCTACCGGGTGAACGACTCGCTGCCCGACGACTCCAGCAAACTCCCGCGCTGGCGCTGGCAGCACGCAGGATGGATTCAGGTGGACCGCGTCACCGGACGGGTCACGCCGGTCAAGCTGCCGGACTTCGATCCGTTCTATTCGCTGGCGAGCTGGTATCGCGACTGGGTCGCCTACTGCGGGCTCACCGACGATGGTCAGCGGGTCACGGCAGTGGTGGCCCAGCTCGGGCTCAGAAAGCCGCTGTTCCGCAAAGAGCTGGGCAAAGCCAAGAACGGAGAACAGCCGGACTCGGAGTGCGCGGCGCCACGCTGGCAGCGCCAGCCGACACGGGTCAGTTTCCAGCCCAGCAGCGGCGAGAGCTTTACGGTCAACGTGTATGGGCAGCCGTTCCTGCCCCCGCCCGCCGAAGCGGATGGCGACGAAGAATAAGATCTAAAGTGCTTGCGCGGATCTGCACGGATTCTTTTGAAGGGACCGCTCCGCGTGAATCCGTTTGCATCCGTGGAATCCGTGGTAAGTTTTTCTGTGCCCTCCCTCGATGAATATCTGCGTGAGGCCGAAATCGCTCACGGCCATCTCTGCGCCGGGCAGGTGCTCGGGGTACGCCTGGCGATGCTCGGCTTGAAGAAGCTGGGCATCGAGGACCCGCGCGGCAAGGACCGCAAACGGCTGGTCACCTTCGTCGAAATCGACCGCTGCGCCACCGACGCGGTGGCGGTCGTCACCGGCTGCCGGCTAGGCAAGCGCGCTCTCAAGTTCCGCGATTGGGGCAAGGTGGCAGCCACCTTCATCGACCTGCAGAATGATCGCGCAGTGCGCGTGGTCGCGCGCGAATCCTCCAAGGAACTGGCCCGGCGGATGCACCCGGAGCTTGAAAGCAAGAACCAGCAACAGATGCTGGCCTATCGCGAGATGAGCGACCAGGAGCTGTTCGTAACGCAATGGGTCAAGGTCGATTTGGGGCCGGAGGAATTGCCGGGCTACAAAGGAAAGCGCGTGGTCTGCGAGGAGTGCGGCGAGGGCATCAACTTCCGCCGCGAGATCCATCGCCAGGGCCGCGTGCTGTGCAAGGCCTGCGCCGGCGAACGCTATTACCGGGTGGTGGAGTAGCCATCAGCCATCAGCCATCAGCCGTCAAGTTCTAGAACTAGAAATGGTGTCCTGCACTTAGGTCCAAGGGGTCACAATCGTCTTCACGGTTGCCTCGAAGTCAGCAGCATTGCGCGTGACGAGCGTTAGTCCGTGGACTTCTGCGGTGGCCGCAATGAATGCATCCCGGGGCTCCATGGGGCGGCCCAAGGATTCACTGCGGGCTACAAGCCTCCCACACGTATCGGCTATCTCCAGGTCAACCGGCAGGATTCTTCCTTCAAAGCGCGAGCTCAGGTCTTTTCGCAGCCATCCATCGAGACGGTCGCGTCGTATGCCGGTGGCGAGACGTTCAATGCCATAGCGCAGTTCCGTAATGGTCACCACACTGAGAAAGACGCTGTCCTCGTCCACCTCAGCCAACCAGGCGAGCACGCCTGCGTTGGGCCGGGCTTTCATGGGTTCGGATATGACATTGGTGTCCAGCAGAAACTTCATAGCTCAATCGTGCGCAGACGCACCGGGAGCCGCCTGAGCTTCAGCCCGGCGCCGCGTAGAGGGGATGCGGCCAGGAACTCCGCCAAGTTGCCTTTGCGCTCGGCCTTCCGCGCCCATTCCTCCGCGGCAACGATCACCGCCGCCGTGCGCCCGTGTTTGGTGATCCTTTGTGGCCCCTCTGATTTTGCCTTGTCGATCACTTCACTGAACTTTGCCTTCGCCTCAGCCACCGTCCAGCCATGCGTCCTCATAGCTCACCCCTCAAAGGGCCGATCAATTATGGTCATAATAGTCATTTATGCTCGGTGCGCGCAACAAGGCCCGCATTTGCGGAACTCTGTGAGGACGTATCCTGAGCGGCACATGGGCTTTGGGACCCACCATGAAGAGCCGCTTAGCTGGTAGCGCTGGCCTCCAGGCCGGCTGTCGCGGGGGCCTCTGGCCCGCGCTCATTGCTGCCGGCGTGGACGCCGCCAGGACAGCCGGCCTGGAGGCCAGCGCTACCCATTTCGATGGCGCAACGAGCGCCTGGGCTTTGACGCGAGGAATCGACTGGGAAGACCTTCAGAAGACAGGGTGAGGGGCGAATCTTCTGGCTGCGGCGACCATGCCTTGAGCCCATTCCGGCGTTGCCAAGGCGTGTACGTGAACATAGCTGGCCCAGGCATTCTTGGCGATGGCGGCGTCACGGCCGTGAAAACATCCCGTGCCGCGGCGCACTTCGCAGGCGGTCGCGGTCTCCTCTGGATGGGGCATGATCCGCGAGTAGTGGAACTCGTGCCCGCGCAACGCGGTCCCGACCGGGAAGAATGGATTGGCGGTATCAACCAGCAACTCGATATAGCCGTGACCCTGAGCGCTGTCGGAGACTTCGACTTCGAATGAGAATACGTTCGCCATGTCGTACCTCACGCCCTTCCACCACATGGCGCGCGATAACAACATGAGACCGCCGCACTCGGCGTAGATGGGCATGTCCGCTTCCGCCGCGGCACGGATGGAGCTCAGCATCGTCCGATTCCGGGCCAGCGCTTCGCCGTGGGTTTCGGGAAAGCCGCCGCCGATGTACAGAGCATTCAAATCGTCCGGAAGGGCGGCGTCCGCCAAAGCGGAAATAGGGACCAGCTCAGCGCCTGCTTTCTCGAGCAGTTCAAGATTCTCCGGGTAATAAAAAGTGAAAGCCGAGTCGTGAAGATAACCGATTCTGGCGCGCGACGCGGCGCAGGCTTGAGTGCTCTCCGGCACAACGCTTTCCAGCGGAGGCGCGCTCCGGGCCGCTGCCATGATCCCATCCAAGTCGATGCCGCCGCCGACCACTCGCAGCAACTCTTCTTCGAGTTTCCCCAATTCGCAGCACTCGGCTGGGGTAACCAGGCCCAAATGCCTTTCCGGCAGCGAGCCGGCAAAAGCAGCCTTGGGGATGACGCCCAGAACCGGGACGCCGCAGATCGACTCGATCGACCCGCGCACGATCTTTTCGTGCCGCCGGCCATTCACGTTGTTGAGGATGACGCCGCAAATGGAGACTTCCGGATCAAGCTTCTGGCATCCGAGAACCATGGCCGCGGTGGTCCGGGTAACCTTCGTCGCATCCACCACCAGCAGGACCGGCGCTTGGATCAACTTGGCGATCACCGCACTGCTGTGGGTGCCGGCAACATCAAAGCCATCGAAGAGGCCGCGAGCCCCCTCGATCACATTGATCCCCTCGTCAATGCCATTGAGGACAAAGGAGGAGCGTACGACGTCGGAACCCATCAGGAAGGTGTCGAGATTGCGCGCCGGATGGGCCGACGCCCAACTGAGCCAGGCGGCATCGATGTAGTCGGGGCCCTTCTTGAAGGCTCGCACCGCCACGCCTGCGCGGCGGAGGCTGAGCAGCAGCCCCAGCGAAGCCAGGGTCTTGCCCGAGCCTCCACACAAACCAGCAATCAGCAGGCGCGGTAGTGCACGAACTTCAGTCATGCAGGGAACGACTAGGCCTTGGGCGGAAGCGTAATGAAGGAACCGCCAATATAGTTATAAACGCAGCGCCCGGAATCCATCAGGATGCGGATGGCCTTCTTGCAGTCGTCTTTGCTGCATTCTTCGCCATGCTTGGCAATCATCTCTTTGGTCAGATCGCCGGCTTTCACGTTCTTCTTGCCGAAGTATTGCGTTATGTACTGGAACATCTCCTCCGCCAAGGTCTCGACGGGAACACTCATACCAATACCCCTTCTTTCTCTGAATTAGCTGCTATAAGCTGTTGCAATCTGTCGCGGAGACGTACAACCTCGCCCACGACTAACGTTGCCGGAGGCTCAACCCCGGCGCGGCGAATCTCCTCCGCGATGGTTTCCAACGTACCCGTGACGACCTGTGAGCCGTCCCAGAACGCCATTTGAATGATGGCGGCTGGAGTTGCGCCGGAGCGGCCCGCGGCCATCAGTTTTTCAGCGATCATCCCCACATTGTGGACGCCCATCAGGAAGACGATCGTGTCAATCTTGCTCAGAGCCTGCCAGTCTATCCGGTCGTCATTGCCGTCCGCGTTATGGCCGGTGACGATGGCCACGTACGAGGAGGCCTCGCGATGCGTAACCGCGATGTTCGCACTCAGCGGCGCCGACAAGCAGGAGGAGACACCCGGGATTACCTCAAACGGCACCCCATGTTCGGCCAGATACTCCACCTCTTCCCCGCCCCGTCCGAATAGAAACGGGTCGCCCCCTTTGAGTCGGACCACCATCTTGCCTTCGCGGGCCTTGTTCACCAGGGTTTCGTGAATCTCATTTTGACGGGAGCTGTGACAACCCAGCACCTTGCCCATGAAGATGGTTTCTGCGCCCGGACGGGCGAAGGCGAGCACGCCCTCCTGAACCAGGCGATCGTAGACAACTACGTCCGCGGCCCGAATCAGTTCCGAGGCCTTGATCGTTAACAGCCCGGGATCGCCCGGCCCCGCTCCGACCAAATAAACTTTTCCAACTTGGCCCATGAATACCTCACTACTGCATGTCTCTACTCAGTCCAAAGGCATTGCCAAGCGATCGCCCGCCTGACCTTCATGCCACCTTGCTGGGCTCGTTTGCGGCACGGATGGAAACAACAATTTTGTAAAACACGGTAATCATCAGCGCGCCTAGCGCCCAAATGCCCGCCACGATGGTCCACTCGGGTGCCGTGGGTTTATACGTGGTCACCACGCCCAACGGCGAGGGGATGAATCCGCCGACGATCAGCCCCATTCCCTTGTCCAGCCACAGCGAGACAAACACCGTGACACAAGCCACGGCGAGAGCCTTCTCGTTGGCTCGGATCTTGGGAATCAACAAGAATACCAGAGAAAACGCCGCCAAGCCTAAGGAGATCCACATCAGGTGCGCCAGTCGGTTGTTCCCCTCGGCACCACGGAAGACGTAGTTGAAATGCTCCAGGTGTTCGGGAATATTGCTGTAATAGGCTGTGAACATCTCCAGACAGATGAAGAAGACGTTCACCGACATGGCATACGTCACGATGACGCCCAACTTCTGCCGGGCTTCCTTGCCCACGTCGAACGAAGTGACCTTGCTCAGCAGCAGGCAGAGCAGAAACAGCAACGCAGGGCCGCCGGCAAAGGCGGATGCCAGGAAACGGGGAGCCAGAATGGCGGTCAGCCAGAACGCCCGGCCCGGCAGGCCGCAATACAGGAATGCGGTCACGGTATGAATGCTGACCGCCCACGGAATCGAGAGCACGATGAAGGGCTTGATCCAGTGGGGATGCGGCGCGCCTTTGCGCTCGGCGCCCAGGCTAACGAACGCGATCAGCGAGTTCAGGCACAGATAGCCGCTGAGCGAGACCATGTCCCAGAACATCATCGAGTGCGGCGTGGGATAGAGCATCACGTTCAACACGCGCATGGGTTGCCCCATGTCTACGAAGATGAACAGCATGCACATCGTCACCGCGGAAATGGCGAGGAACTCGCCGAGAATGGTCACCTTGCCGAAGGCCTTAGCATCGTGCAGGTAATAGGGCAGCACCACCATCACCGCCGAGGCCGCCACGCCGACAAAGAACGTGAACTGGGCAATGTACAAGCCCCACGACACGTCGCGGCTCAACCCTGTGATTCCCAGGCCGTAGTTCAACTGCCGCAAGTAACAGGCAAAACCGGCTGCCATGACCAACAACAAGAGCAGCACCCAACTCCAATATTTGCGGCTTCCCACTAACGCTTTTTCCAACATAGAGACACGCTCAGATCAGGTAATAGACTGCCGGCCCTGTTCCCAACTCCGGCTGGCGTTGAATTGCGTATCGCGTTTGCAGCAGCTTGCGAACGTCGGAATTCGGGTCGTTCAGATCACCGAACACCAAAGCTTTCTGTTCGCATTTTTCGACACAGGCCGGGATCTCTCCCTTGGCCAGCCGCTCTTCGCAGAAATTGCACTTTTCCACCACGCCCTTCATGCGCGTGGGAAATTCGGGGTTCTGCTGGCTGACGTACGGCCGCGGATCGAAGAAGTTGAAGCTGCGCGATCCATACGGGCACGCTGCCATGCAGTACCGGCAGCCGATGCAGCGATGCCAGTCCATCATCACGATGCCGTCCGAGTCGCGCTTCCAGGTAGCCTGCGTCGGACACACCCGCGTGCATGCCGGCTCGGCGCAGTGGTTGCACAGCAACGGCAATGGATGATTGACGTACGCCGCCTTCGTGTAATCGTTCTGCTGGAACGGGAACACCTTCTGGAACTGCTCTTTCCAGATCCACTTCACTTCGTGCGCGGGATCCGGAATGCTGGGGACGTTGTGTACGCTACTGCACACTCCCATGCATTGCCGGCAACCGTCGTCCGCGCGGCACTTCTGGAAGTCGATCGCCATGCCCCAGCGCTTTCCACTGCCGTTCCCTTTGACTGCTTCGCCCACTTCCGGGGCCAGGGAGGCCACGGCCTTGCCGCAACCCGCGGCCAGGGCACCGAGGCCAATGCTAACCAGGAATTGTTTGCGCGTGATGCTCATCGTGCGCTCCTTGCGGCCGCATCCGCCTCATGCGAAGCGAGCATCGCGGGCGGTGGCGCGGGCGCAGCCACAGGTGCTGCTGCCGCGACATTCGCCCCCTTGCTCGGATCCACGTGGCAATCGAAGCAATACGGCCCCGAAACCCCCGAGTACTGATGGCACCGGTCGCAGAACTCGGCCTTGTTGGTGTGGCACTGCCCCAGGCAGGTGTGGGTCAGACTAGCCGGGTACACCGTACCGTCGTATGCCGTGTAGGTCGTGATTCCCCGGCGCACCTTGTTATCGCGCCACTGGATCAGCAACTGCATATGCCGGCCCCGCATCTCGTCGCGCGGAAGCACACAGTGCTTTTGCGCGGTGGGCAGGGTGAGCACCGGTTGCTGCGGCTTCGAGCCCGCTACCACTCCGCGCCAGGCGGGGAAGGTAAACAGGGCCACGAAGATCAGCAGTCCGGCAACAATTTGGGGACGATCACGCATGGGTGGCCTCCTTCACTGGTAGGGGTTCGCCGCGCAGATCGGTGGTGCGCTCCTTTTCCCCCTTCATGATCAGGGCGTTGCCGAGCATCTCGTGCACGCCCCCGACCCCGACTCCCGGCACCCAGTACTCCATCAGTCCGGGCAGGTTGGCCTTGTCGATGGCGCACATGCAGGTCAGCATGTTGACCCCATGCTTCTCGTGCACATACTTCACCGCGTTGGCCCGCGGGAAGCCGCCGCGCAGGCGCATCTCCAGGTTTTCGTCGGTTCCGATTCCGGATCCGCTGCCGCAGCAGAAGGTCTGCTCGCGGATGGTGTTCTCCGGCATATCGTAGAAGTGGTTACACACGCTGTTCAGGATATAGCGTGGCTCGTCCAGCAGCCCCATGGCGCGCGCCGGATTGCAGGAGTCGTGATAGGTGACAATCTGGTTGTCGTTGCGGCTGGGATCGAACTTTAGCTTGCCGTGATGGATCAGGTCGGCAGTGAACTCCGCAATATGAACCATCTTGGTCGAGCGGGCACTCTCGAAAACCGTGCCCGTGATCGGCGAAACCGGCACTTGCAGGAAATCAGCCGGCCCGTTCATGGTGTCCATGTACTGGTGGATCACGCGCCACATGTGGCCGCATTCTCCGCCGATGATCCACTTCACCCCAAGCCGCTTGGCTTCGTCATAAATCTTGGCATTCAGCCGCTTCATCATCTCGTGCGAGGTGAACAGGCCGAAGTTGCCGCCCTCGCCGGCGTAGGCGCTGAAGGTGTAGCTGAGCCCCACCTCATGGAACAGGGCCATATAGCCGAGCAAGGTGTAGTAGTGCGGATCACCGAAATAATCCGCCGATGGCGTCACGAACAGAACGTCCACGCCCTTGCGATTGATGGGCAGGTCGATCCGGACGCCGGTGATCTCTTCCAGTTCGTCTGCGGCAAATTCCAGGCTGTCCTTGAAGCCGTGCGGCTGGATGCCGAGGTGGTTGCCGGTGCGGAAGCAGTCGGCCGCCGGCTGGATCACCCAGTTGATATTCACCCCGATCAGGTTGAGCAGTTCGCGCCCGATCATGGTGATCTCGGCGGTATCGATGCCGTAGGGACAGAACACCGAGCAGCGCCGGCATTCCGTGCACTGGTAGAAGTAGTAGAACCACTCCTTGACCACGTCCTCGGTCAGCTCCCGCCCGCCGGCCAACCCTCCGAACAGCTTGCCGGTCAGAGTGAAGTAGCGGCGATAGACGGAGCGGATCAGCTCGGCGCGCAGCACCGGCATGTTCTTAGGATCGCCGGAGCCGATATAGAAATGGCACTTATCGGCGCAGGCGCCACAGCGCACGCAGATGTCCATGAACAGCCGGAAGGAACGGAACTTCTCCAGGCGTTCCTTCATGCCGTCCAAGAGAATCTTTTTCCAGTCGGGCGGCAGCTTCCAATCCTGGTCGGTGGGATTCCACTCCCGTGGATTGGGCATGCCAAGGTATTTCACGCTCTTCGGAAGAGCACTGTAGTTATAGAAACCTCTACGGAACTCTACCTTCGGGTCGCGCCAATCCTTGGCCGGCGGCCGCTTGGTTTCAATCTGCAGTAACGGTGGTTGCTCGTGCATGTTCGGCCTCAAGCGGTATTCCCGCCGCCACGATCTTGTCATGGAATTCTTCCTCCCACTCCGCATAGGTGTGGGTCTTAACCGGATAGTTCCATGGGTTGATGTGACGACGCATTCGATTGGTGTTTGCCAGGTTCCGGGTCGGGCTTAGGAAGACACCGCCCATGTGCATCAGCTTGCTGAACGGGAAGTACGCGGCCAGCGCGCTGACCAGAAGAAGGTGAGCAAAGAACAACGGCCCCACCCCCGCCGGCACAATGGGCGAGAAGGTGACCAGCCCCAGCGCCAGTTGCTTGATGGCAGGCACATCGGTCTTGGCGAAATACCGCATCATGACGCCGGTGATCGCAATGCCGGACAGCAGGAACAGCGCGAAATAGTCCGTAAACAGCGAGATGTAGCGGACCAGCGGATCTTGGAAGCGGCGCACCAGCAGATAAGCCAGCCCGGCCACCAGCAGGAGGTCACTCAGATAAACCTCTGGGGTGCCAACCTGAAAGAAGCCATCCGCCTTCTGCAGTGCCAATACCCATGCCGGGATCGGCTGCAGGAACAACCGGAGGTGCCGCAGGATGACCAGCAGGAAGCCATAGTGAAAGGCCATCGCGCCCATCCACAGCCACTTGCTGTCCCCGAAGAACGCGCGATTGCCCTCCTGCAATTGGGTGCGCGTGTTGCGGAACAGGGAGCGGAAGCCCAGAACTTCCAGCGCCATGCGCCCGATCACGCCCATCGTGGAGGATGGGTTATCGAGTTTCGCCTGGCGAATCCAGGGCAGCGATTTCTGTTGTCCGCAGGTGGTGGTGATGCGGAAGGGCACCGGGGTGATCGCCCAACGCATGACGCGACAGCAAACACCGATCAGGAAGATCGCCGTTGCCGCATAAGGGATGGCAATGCCGATCAGCGCGTGCGATCCCTCGGCGCGTCCTGCCAGCAGACCGCAGCCCACTAGTACGATGACGGTGACAAGCGAGAGGAGGACAGGCATCCGTTAACTCCCACAGCTATCTTCGCTAGCGCCCGTTGGGCAGCGCCATGCGTTTCTGCCGCGAATGACCAGCATCTGGTCCCGGCATCTCATGTAATTGTCGAAAGCCAGTAGCGCCAGCTTGTCCACATTTTTATCGAACTGCGGACCCGCCTCGGGCGCCAGAACATCCTTCAACAGAAACACGAAACCTACTGCTTCCGCAGCCGTGAAGTCCTGAACTGCGCGAATGCGCACGATTCCGTCCAGAGCTGGAAAGATTCGCGCCACATCCATCTTGCCCAGAACCTCTTCCGCAAGAATGACGAGAGCCGGCTGGAAGGTCGATCCGACCGGGTTGCGGAACTGGTCCTGCTCCCCACGGACAAACTGCGCCGTCTGCGCCGGATAACTTTCCAAAGTGCGCTCAAACCATTCCTGAGCGATGGCCTTGGCTGATTTCATACAACTAAACTCCGTTGCCGTTGGTAATCGGCTACCGGCCTTGGTGTGGACCGGCAACCGACAACCGATCGGCAGCTTGCCTGATTACACGCAACCCGTGGGCTTCGGCAGGCCCGCCAACTTGCAGGCGCCCTTGGCCGGACCGGACGGGAACAACTGGTAAATCTCGTTCAGCTTGAAGCCGCTATCCTTACAGACCTTGCGGACCATCGGAGCGATGCCAAACTGGAGATAGTAGTCACGGATCATCTTAATGACCTTCCAGTGGCCTTCGGTGAGTTCCGTAACTCCCTCACTCTGAGCAAAGTCTTTCGCCACATCTTCGTTCCAGAGCTCGGGCTGAGTAAGGAACCCATCTTCGTCAACGTCGTAACTTCTTCCGTTCACTTCAAACGTAGGCACAGTAGTCTCACCTCGCAATTAGTTCATTTCGATATATCCGCAAGGGCACGCGTCGGCGCACTTCTTGCAGCCGTTACATAGTTCCAGCTTGATTTTGTAGTGCTCGCCTTTCGGCAGTTTCGCAAAGCAACTATTACTGCAGTACATCCAGCAGGTTTCGCAATCCATGCACATGCCGCAGGACATGCACCGTTTCGCTTCCTCGAGGACCTCGGCTTCGCTCAACCCGAGCTCAATTTCGGTATCGGGCTGACGCTCGGCCGCCGGCACGTGAGAGCGCTCGTGGCGAGCCGCCTCTTTGTACCAGTCGAGCTTGACCTTCTCTTTCGTGACCACCAGAGGTGCGGAAGGTTTCTTGATCTCGACTCCGCGAATCTGGGCATCGATAGCATCGGCCGCAAACCGCCCCTGGGAGATGGCGATGGTCACCAAACCCAGATCGAGAGCGTCGCCACCAGCGTAGACACCGTCTACAGAGGTCGCGCCGAAATCGTTGGCCTTGATCCAGTCCTTGCCCGAGTGCAGTTCGTCGAAACCCTGGAAGTCGGGTTCCTGGCTGATCGCGGCGATGATCGCCGTGGCTTCCATTTCGAATTCGCTGCCCGGTTGCGGAACTGGCCGCCGCCGGCCGGACGAATCCGGCTCTCCAAGCGCCATGCGAATCGAGCGCAAACGTACCGCTTTCCCGTTTTCCTGTATGACTTCCACCGGAGCAACGAGGAACTCGATCTTTACGCCCTCTTCCAGCGCGCCTTCGATTTCAGGGGCAATGGCCGGCATTTCCGCCCGCGTGCGCCGATAGACCAGGGTCACGTCCGCGCCCAGGCGCTTGCTGACCCGGGCGGCGTCAATCGCGGTATCACCTCCGCCGATTACGAGAACCTTGTTCCCGATCTCGACCTTCTCCCCGCGGTTGGCCAGGTTCAAGAAGTCCGTCCCGCTGAAGACGTTGGGAGCGTCTTCGCCGGGGATTCGCAACTTAAGCCCTTTCTGCGCGCCGATCCCCACGAAGACCGCCGAATACTGCTTGCGGAGATCCTCGAGGGAGATGTCGCGGCCCACCATGCAATCGCACTTGAGCTCGACCCCGAGGTCGAGGATGCGCTGGATCTCGGCATCCAGCACTGTGCGCGGCAACCGATAGGCAGGAATGCCATACCGCAGCATGCCGCCCGCTTTGGGGAACCCTTCCAGGACCGTGACCTGATAGCCGCGGCGGGCCAGTTGATAGGCGCAGGACAGGCCGGCCGGGCCGGCACCCACGACTGCAACTTTTTCGCTGCGGGTTTCACTATTCAGCTTGGAGAGCTTCAGATTCTTGGCGATGCCGACATCGCCAAGGAAGCGCTCGATGGCATTGATGGCAACGCCACCGTCCTCTTTGGCCGTGCGGTTGCAGCTTTCTTCGCAGGGATGCGGACAAACCCGTCCGCACACTGCCGGAAAAGGATTGCGTTCCGCCAGCCGCGTCCACGCCATTTCGATCGCTTGTTCGTTGGTACGACCGTAAGCTTCCGCTTGCGCGATCATCACCAGCAACTCGCGAATCTCGTTGCCGTTGGGACAATGTCCGGCGCAAGGCGGAGTCTTCGGAGTGTAGACGGGCCGGAGCGGGCTGACTTCCGCTCCGGTCGCTGCCTTGATTACCGGTTTCTTAACTGCCTTAAATAGAGCCATGACCCACCATTAAATCAGTAGCGAATTTGCGCCGAACGGGCATACGACAGACCCGCGTGTTTGAAGTCGTCAATGTGGTAACGGGTGAACTCGAAGCCGGTCAGCTCGAAGAACCGCGGCCAACCGATGCGCTCGATCCACTCGCCCACACGCTCGTACTTGCGTGCGCCCTTGGCGTACACGTCCACGATCTTGACCACCGCCTCCACCACCTCGGGCCAGCGTGGCGGATTGTTGGGCAGGAACGGAATCGCCAGTTTGGAGAACTTCGGCTGGCTGCGGGCGTTGCTGACCTTGCCTCCAACCCAGATGGACAGACCGTCCATGTCCGGATCGGCGATCGGCATCGCCGGGCATACCGTGTAGCAGTTGCCGCAGTACATGCACTGCTCGCCGACGATCTCGACCGAGTTCTTGCCGTCGACCGTGACCGGACGGATGGCGCCCGTCGGGCACGACGAGATCACCGAAGGCACTTCGCAAACGCGAGGAACCTGAGTGTGATCGATCTTCGGCACCACACGATGCACGCCGAGGATGGCGATGTCCGAGCAATGCACGGCGCCGCACATGTTCAAACAGCAAGCCAGCGCGATGCGCAACTTCGCCGGCAGATCTTCATGCGTGAAGCGGTCGTAAAGCGCATCCATGACGCACTTCACGATGCCCGACGCATCGGTCGCCGCCGAGTGGCAATGCACCCAGCCCTGCGTGTGCACGATGTTGCTGATCGCATTGTTGGTGCCGCCAACCGGGAAGCCGTGTTCGAACAATTCTTTCTTCAGCGGCTCGATGTTCGCCTTGTTATCGAGCAGGAACTCGACATTGTTCCGGCTGGTGAAGCGGAGATAGCCGCCTGAATACTTGTCCGCCAGAGCCGCAAACAGGCGCAGGGTCTGGATGCTGGTCAGACGGCAGGTGGCCGCGCGAACCGTATAGAGGCGGTCGCCCGATTCGCCCACGTGACAGAGCACGCCCGGCGCGAGGTTCTCGTGATACTTCCACGTGCCGTAGTTCTTCTTGATGATCGGAGGAAGGTACTTGTCGAATTTCGGCGGTCCGATATCGGTCAGTCTTTTAGTTGGCACGGTGCTCATTAGTCACCCTCCTTCTCGGCTTGGAAGTAGATGTACGGGTTATCTCTGGGTGCCGAAACCATTTCAGGAGTCGGATCCAGACCGATGCCGTCAAGGAACGCCGGCATGCCGACACGCTGAATCAGTTCGCCGATGCGTTCGCGGTTTCTGCCGTACTCATCCCAGAACTCCCAAATGCGGCTGCAGAGTTCCTTGATCGTGTCTTCAATTTCGGCTTCCGGCACGAAGGGAACCAGGACCGAAGCGAGCAGAGCGCCCTGAATGATCGGGGCCTTGGCGCCGAGCAGAATGACCGCCCCTTTTTCTTTGCCGGGACGCAGCGCCTTGGACATGACGTTGATGCAGTGCATGCAATGGACACATGCGCGGTTGTCGATGTCCAGCTTCTTGCCATCCCATTCCATGCACTTGCTGGGGCAGAGACTGCAAACTTCCTTCTCGATGTTCAGACCAGCCTTGGCATAGTTCGCCACTTCGGCTGCATCGACCTGAATGTCGTCCTTCCAGGTGCCGATGACGGACATGTCGGAACGCGCGATGGAGGCCACGCAGTCGTTCGGGCATCCCGAGAACTTGAACTTGAACTTGTAGGGGAACGCCGGACGGTGCAGCTCGTCCTGGTAATTCATGGTGAGGTCGTAGCAGGTCTTCATCGTGTCGTAGCAGGCCCACTCGCAACGCGCTTTTCCGTTGCAGCAGGAGGGGGTACGCACGTCGGAGCCGGAGCCGCCCAGATCGAAGCCGGCCTCAGTGAAGTCCTTGAACGTAGGTTCCAACTCGTCGGTCGTGGTGCCGAGGAGAACGATGTCGCCGGTCGAGCCGTGCATGTTGGTGAGACCGGAACCGTGCTTTTCCCAGATGTCGCAGATGGTGCGGATCGCGTCACTGTTGTAGAACCAGCCGGCGGGTTGGTTCAAACGCATGGTGTGGAAGTGGGCCACAGCCGGAAACTGTTCCGGGATATCGCTGTAACGGCCGATGACGCCGCCGCCATAGCCCATCACGCCCACCAGGCCGCCGTGCTTCCAGTGGCCTTTCTTTTCCGTGTACGAGAGTTCCAGTTGCCCCAGCAGATCCTTGGGGGTGTCACTGGTCTCGCAGGCAGCCTTGATTTCCTTGACGAAACTGGGCCAGGGTCCCTTCTCTAATTGGTCCAGCATCTCCGTCTTAGGCTTTTGTTTGCCCGAATCAGCCATAGCAAAAACTCTCCTTATTGGCTTAAAACCAACTGGACGTGTTGCTTCGCAGGTGGCGCTTTCCGTCGAATCCAAGCAGACGCTACGAGATCGCGATGAAGACCCTTCTTTTCACGATGGAGGCGTCCACCTCGCTGTACGATGCCAAGTTGAATATGCATTCACTATGCATTGCGCGCTGGACGGTTGACGGTGACACGCGTCACTTGGCAACGTGAGAGATGAACGCAGCCCGCCAAGCAAGCCGGTCAAACGGCATATCTCCCATTATGTCCAGTGGTTTAGTGGACTTACCTCCGATGAGAAACAGCCTACAATGCGCAGATGCAGGCCAATACTACACGGTCGGTATGTGGAAGCCTAAAGGCCTAAATGCGGAGCCACAAGGACTAAGGTAAGTAAGGTAAGTTAGGACGATCGGATGGGTAGGCCAGGTGGTAATGCGCGTCTCGGGAGCGGTTCGCCGGAAACCGGTTCCAGGCTACGATCTAGAGGGAGCCAGAACTTGGAAAAGCCGTTGTTCCCCATCTTCATCAAGCTTGAGCGCCGCAAGTGCGTGGTCGTCGGCGCGGGCAAAATCGCCCAGGGTAAAGCTGCCGGTCTGCTGTGCAGCCAGGCGCGGGTGGTGGTGATCGCCCCCCAGGCCACGCGCTGGATCCAATCCCAGGCGCGGGCCGGGAAGTTGCAATGGCAGCAGCGTGAGTTCAAGGCCGCCGATGTGGCGGGCGCGTTCCTGGTGGTAGCCGCCACCAATTCGAGCGCCATCAACCAATCGGTGTTCCGTGCTTGTGGAAAACACGGCGTCCTGTGCAATGCCGTCGATGATCCCCCGCACTGCGATTTCTTCTACCCCGCGGTCGTGCGCCGGGGCCCGCTGCAGATCGCCATTTCGACCGGCGGACGAAGTCCTGCCCTGGCCCACCGCTTGCGCACCGAACTGGAGCAGCAGTTCGGACCGGAGTACGCTCTGTGGGTCGAGCAGGTGGGCAAGATGCGGGAGAAAATCCTTCGCCAGGACTTGTCGGGAGAGGAGCGGCGGAAGGCGATGGCTGAGATCGCCAGCCGCGAATCGTTGGAACAGTTCGTGGAGAGCCACAAATCGGGAAAGGCGCAGCGACCCAAGAAGAAGGTTCCGCGAGCGAGCGCTTCGCTTCAGCCCCGGAGGGGCGGCAGACAATAGCCCGGGGCGTAAGCCCCGGGGTGATAGCGAGAATTGTGGTCCGAGTCCCGTAGGGACGGCACAGGAGCGTTGAAAAACACGTAACTTATTGATTCTACACGATGCCCCCGGCTAGGAGTCCGGGGGCATGTTCATCTAAGGAGCCAAAACAGCGAGGGTGCCGCCCGCAATTTGAGCCTTCCCTGAGCAATTGACCCCGGTGTAAGCTCCAGTGCACATGGCGGAACCCAAAACCTGGAGAGGACAGCATGGCGCTGCACTGTGTGCATTGCGGAACACAATTATCGGGCGAGGGTGGATTTTGCCCCTCGTGCGGCAACCCGGTAGCTGAGGCAGCGAGCGTACCCGGTGAAGATGCTCCGCCCACTACACTGAAGCCGAATTCGGGTTGGGGCGTGCAAAAAGTAGCTGCCCTTCTAATCATCATTGTCTTGGGCTTCATTATCGTCAGTTGGATCGTGACTAAGATTCACGAAGTCCACTGCGCTTCCGAAGAAATGAAAGCGGACAGAGTACAAGAGCAGATCAACGACATTAAGACTGGAACTATCACAGTTCACTCAGATGGCTGCGATGCGAACTAGCCAGAGGCAAAATAACATGCCCGGTGTCGCATAATGAACGTACCAGCAAAACTTCACCTATTGAAAAAGTTTGCCAGACTCTTTCCGAAATGGAGTCTGAGACAGCAGGCTTTGGTCATTGAGCGCTCATTTGATTCTGGTTTGGCGAAGGCATCTTGGCAAGCCCGTCAGGAGATCATGCGTGACCGTGCGTTCGAGGCTGATGAATACCGGAACGCACTTGCCGAGTTGCGAAGTCGGCAGCTAGTGCGCCGAGCCCAGAAGCACTACGTCAGGCTCGACGGTTTGGTGTGGGATAGTGATCAGTATGGCAATCAGTATTTGTCTAACGCAACAGAATCACAGTTGTACCAAGCCGTTAAAGAGGAAAGACGCAAAGCTTGGGAATTCCGCTTGAAGATCATCGGAATCCTGACCACCGCCCTGACGGGGCTTGTTGGAACAATTATCGGATTAGTCGCAATTTTGAAAAAGTGATCCCTATACAGGGAGCCATTGCATGGGACGCAGAAAGATACGAGGATCAGAATGACAATTCAGGGCAAAAAGAAACCGGATCGCGAACTTCCCGCGATCCGGTCCACTTAGCAAGACAAAATGAGGTGCCTAGAGCAGCTTCCTAGTGCATTTCCCACTCGAGATAGCCAGGCTTCACATTCACCATCGAATTGACGATGAGTTCCACCAAGCCGCCGTACAGGATGTGGTTCTTCTCCCACAGGTCGTAGTAGCTCAGGATGTCGCGCATCTGGCCCTTGCAATTGCTGCACGGCGCGCACAGATACTTGTTGGTCTCGGGTCCGATGCATTCCGAGAAGGCATCGAGAACCTGCTGCATCTTCTTGCGCCCGGGGACGTGCATGCGCCAGTCGGGGAAGTTACCACCCTTCATGATCGCCATGCCGCTGCCGCCGCCACAGCAGTAGTTATGGACGCCGTGGGGTTCCATCTCGCGGAACTGCGGGCAAATCTTGCGCAGGATCTCGCGCTGCGGTTCGACCACACCCATGAGACGCACCATGTTGCAAGGGTCATGCAGGGTCACCGGGAAATCGTTGCGGGAAGGGTCACACTTGATGCGGCCGTCCATGATGAGGTCGCGGAGCAGCGTCATCGAGCTTTCCCGGGGAATGTTCAGATCGCCGCAGAGCACCCGGTCGGCAATGACAGACAAGGATTTATGCGCGTGTCCGCACTCGCCCAGCACGATCTTCTTGACCTTGAGTTTCGCCGCTGCTTGCCCGTGCAGGATGGCGGTTCGTGCGAACATGGAGTCGTCATACCACAACCCGTAGTTGATCGAGTCATAGCCGGCCAGATCCGAGGACAGGGTCCAGCTGAGCCCGGCCGCTTGGAAAATCGCCGCAAAAGCGCCGATGTTCTCCGGCCAAGCCATGATTTCACCCGCGTTGTGGATCAGCAGAATATCGGCCCCTACCACGTCCCACGGGGTGTGAATCTCCATGCCGGTCTTTTCGGAAGTATCCTCGTCGACGAAATCGACGTTGTCCTTGACCACAATCGAGTTCATGCCCGTCGAGGAACCTACCTTGAGCTGCAGCATGGAGCCCTGGTCGTGTACTTCCTTGGCCGAGATGCCCATCTCCTGGCTGAATAATTTACGGAGTTCGCGAGCCACCAGCGCGTTGTCGCAACCGATGGGGCAGGTCTGGGCACAGCGCCGGCACAGGTTGCAACGATGCGCCAATTCGGCGAGCCGCGCCACCATGGGCCAATTCAGTTCAATGTCCCCGTGTTGCCAAGCCGAGATCAGGCCACCGTGCTTGACGTATTTGAAATACAACCGGCGGATCGCCTCCGACCGGAACGTGGGACGATACAGCTCGTTGCCGCCGCTGGCTTCAAAGATGTGGCAGGCATCGGCGCAGGTCTGGCAACCGGTGCAGTGCTCCATAGTGAGTAGCAGTGGCTGCAGAAGCGTCCAGTTGTTTTCCTTGGTGAACAGCTTCTCCAGGCCAGATATGAACTTCGCGACCAGCTGCTTCTCTTCTTCAGGAGTCTGAGGCTTGGGAAGGTTGAGCGCGCAGGTGTCATCCAGAAAGCACTCGGTCGTATCCTTGGCCTGCTGGGAGAGCGGAGCCCAAGCGTGATCTTTGGCCGGAGTATCCAAGGGAGCGGGCAGCGGCATCAGATCCGTGTTTTCCAGGTGCGTGAGCGGTTGTCGGTCTGTGCGCGACAGATCGCGTAGGTCGATGTGCTTCTTCATTATTTCCGCACCTCCCGTGCCGGATTCGATGTTGCGATATCTACCCAGTTCTTCTTGCCGTCGGCGCCCACATGGGCCGCCGACCAGGTGGGCTTGTAGGTCAGGCACTCTGCAATTTTTGCCTCGATGCTGCTGCCCCGCATGTTCGGTGTGTCGTCCCAGCGGACGTTGTGATAGGTGAAGTACTTGGCGATAAAGTGAGCCATGTGCGTGTAGGGGATGTAGGCGACCAGGGCGGCGGCTAGCACCAGTCCCACGCCGAACAAACCACTAACCGGGAGACTCGTGTTGAAGTGAAAGAGACCGCTTGCCACGTCCCCGATCCCCGCGCTTCCCGCCGGGCGCAGAACGTAGCCGGCGCCCACGGCAGCGAAAGCCGCCATAAACAAGAGGAGATTTAAGAAGTCGGCCGGTTTCGTATAGTTCTTCAGGGCCGGGTCCGTCATCCGGCGCAGCAACAACAACACCGCGCCGAGCGCGGAGGCCGCCGCACCGATGCATCCGGTGATCTTATAGAAATGGGCCAGCAGAACTAAGGCGCTGCCGTGGGCCAGGCTCGGCACCAGGACCGGCAGACCAGCACCGGCAGCCACCAGCACCACGGTCCCAATCAATATATAAAGACCGAAGTGAAACAGAAAAGAGGAATACCAAAGGCGGCGATTGAACTCCCACAGCCCTTTCAGGAAGAGCATCTCCGGAATCATGAAGCTAAGCTCGCCCGCCATATTGGAGTGCTTGGGTTTGGTCCACCAATCCGTGGTTTCGAAATAGGAACCTCCGTGGGTGACGCGCTCGGGCGCTTCATGCGGCACGGGATAAAGTTCCCAACGCAGGTGGATGGGCAGTGAAGCATATTGGATGACGCGGCGCACACATCCAATAAGAAAGAGCACCAAGCCCATACAAATAGCGGCGTACACAGTTAGAGCCATGCTCCCCTCCAGGAACAAATTTGCAGCAGTAAAGCCTTTTCGTTGTTTCCGGCTTGTAACCGTAAACATAGGGCGGAACGGCTGCAGCGGGCTGTGATGTTCGTCACCGATGTCAGGTCAGAACGACCATAACCCGACATGAACAAAGTGAATTGATCCGCCAATCACCTTTCCCGATACGCTGATTCGCATGTACTGTTGTGCTAATATCTCGGTGCGAAACCGCCGGCAGCTCCACGCCCGGAGGAAACCCTTCGCTCGGCTCGCCAGCCTCCGGCGGCAAGATTTCCCGTGTACGTAACACGCATGGACTAAGGTGATAAGTCTGCTCCGTAGGTGGGTTGGCTCTCACGTTCAAGAGTGATCTGGGTCACGGCGACCGTTGGCTGCGGCAGTGCATATTCACCATGGCTTTCATTCTTACTTGCAGGTTTTTGGCCCGACGAGGAAATGGGACCTTCCGCGTTGCGGTGTTGATCAGTCCGAACGCGGTGCAGCGCGGAACCGAGGAACGCTGGTCAATACCAAGACTCGTTGTCAAACGTCCAGAGACAGACAAGCTCCGGACGCGTGGCGTGGAAGCAATCATCGGTTCCAGGAAGGTCGGCCTCAGGGTTTTATTGCATGTAGGCGTGGGAGTTCGCGCGCTCGACTGTTCGATAACGGCCTAGTGGCCATCCGCCGTCAGTGGGAGTCGACCAAGCACTAAAGGGTTCTATTCCAGCCTTCAACGAGGTTTTCACCCAACGGGACGGATACAGCGCAGTACGTTACGAACGCAGATCGTTTTTTATCCACATTCTTTTCTAGGTCATCGCTACCTACGATGGCCGGGAGGTACTTAGTGCCGAGCTATGTATTACCTGATAAGTGCGACGGGTGCAAAGCGCTGGACAAGACTGCTTGCCAGCACATTTGCCCCAATGATCTGATGGTGCTCGATAAGAACAAGATGAAGGCGTTTAACCGCGATGTTTCGATGTGTTGGGAGTGCTACAGCTGCGTGAAGATTTGCCCAACGCAAGCGATCCAGGTTCGTGGCTATGCTGACTTCTGTCCCTTGGGAGCGGCAGTCACCCCGATGCGCTCCACCGACTCGATTCTCTGGACCGTTCAGTTCAGAAACGGAACCCTGAAGCGCTTCAAGTTCCCCATTCGCACCACGGCCGAAGGCTCAGCGGTGCCGGATGGCGGCTTCGCGACCAAAGGCGACCTAAAGAGCAACGCTCTCTTCACCGAGCCGGCCTCGTTGGGCCTGCCCGCAGTCACCGACTTGAGCAATGCGGGAGGTGCCCGTGGCTAACTTTGCAACCAAAGTTGTAGAAACTGACCTGTTGATTCTGGGCGGCGGCATGGCCGCTTGCGGCGCCGCTGTGGAAGCGGCCTACTGGGCCAAACAAAACGGCTTGAAAGTGACCCTGGTGGACAAGGCCGCGATGGATCGTTCCGGCGCCGTGGCCATGGGCCTTTCTGCCATTAACCAGTATGTCGGGATCAAAGACGGAGCCAACACCCTGAAGGACTACGTTGACTACGTCCGCAACGATCTTATGGGCGTCGCCCGTGAGGATCTGGTGGGCGACATTGCCCGTCACGTGGACTCCTCGGTTCACCTGTTTGAGAAGTGGGGCCTGCCCATCTGGAAGGATGAGGCCGGCAAGTACGTGCACGAGGGCCGTTGGCAGCTCATGATCAACGGTGAGTCATACAAGATCATCGTGGCTGAGGCGGCGAAGAACGCGCTGCTGCAGACCGGCGTTGGCGAGATCTTCGAGCGCGTGTTCATCGTTGGCCCGCTGCTTGACGGCGATCGTTGCGCCGGCGCCATCGGCTTCTCGGTTCGCGAGAACACGCTGTATGTGTTCAAGTCGAAGGCCACCATGTCGCTTTTGGGCGGCGCCGTTCACGTCTTCAAGCCCCGCAGTTCGGGTGAAGGCATGGGCCGCGCGTGGTATCCCCCGTGGAATTCCGGCTCCTCCGCCTACTTCACTCTGAAGGCTGGCGCGGAGATGACGTGCCAGGAAGTTCGCTTTATTCCTGTGCGCTTCAAGGATGCCTACGGTCCGGTGGGCGCTTGGTTCCTCCTGTTCAAGTCCCGCGCGACCAACGCGATGGGCGGCGAATACATGGTGGAGCGCAAGCCCGAACTGGAAAAGTGGGGACCGTACGGTCGGGTGAAGCCGATTCCGGCCAACCTGCGCAATTACCTGGGCATGCTCGACGTCTTGGAAGGCAAGGGTCCGATCTACATGCGGACCGAAGAAGCCATGGCCAAGATCGCCGACAAGTTCAAGGACGATCCCAAGGCATTCGCCAAGAAGTCGAAGGAGCTCGAGTCAGAAGCTTGGGAAGACTTCCTGGATATGACGATTTCGCAGGCCATTCTGTGGGCTTCTACCAACGTACAGCCTGAACAGAAGAGCTCCGAGATCGCCGCTGCCGAGCCCTACTTCATCGGCTCTCACTCCGGCGCTTCCGGCGCTTGGGTCAGCGGTCCTGAAGATCTGCAGACTGCCGAGAGCAAAGCCCAGTACTTCTGGGGCTACGCGAATATGTCGACCTGCAAGGGGTTGTTCTGCGCGGGTGATGCTTCCGGTGCTTCGAGCCACAAGTTCTCTTCTGGCTCGCACGCTGAAGGCCGCATCGCCGCCAAGGCCGCGATCAAGTTCATCGTGGAAAACAACACCATGCCCAAGGTGGACCAAGCTGCCGTCGACGCGATGGCTGCGGCCGTCCTGAAGCCGGTTGACACGTTCGAAGCCAACAAGAACGTCACCACCGACGAAGACGTCAATCCCAACTACATCAAACCGCGCGCGTTCATGTTCCGGTTGCAGAAGATCATGGACGAATACGCGGGTGGCGTGACGGCCCAGTTCCAGTGCAACACAGCCCAGTTGAACCGGGCGTTGGAGCTGCTGGTTTTCCTCAAGGAAGACTCAGAGAAACTGGCCGCCTCGAACCTCCACGAGTTGATGCGCTGCTGGGAAAACGTTCATCGTATGTGGCAAGCGGAAGCGCACGTTCGGACCATGTTGTTCCGCGAGGAAACACGTTGGCCGGGCTACTACTTCCGTACCGACAAGCCCACGATCGACGAGCAGAACTGGCACGTATTCGCCAATTGCAAGTGCGATCCGAAGACTGGGAACTGGGAAATGATCAAGCGCCCCATTCTCAAGATTTTCTAATCACACAACCGCTCAGCCGGGACCCGCAAGGGTCCCGGCTAGCAAACCTTCGGCCTCGGCCGGAGCCTTCTTCTGGATTTAGGTAGTACACATGGCGGTAGAAACAAAGAATCAGTGCCCGCATTGCCAGCACCCGCTGGTGCGCTGGGCTAATCCCGAACTCGCATCCTGGGATGGCGAATATCAGTACGTTTGTTTCAACGACGAGTGCCCCTACTTCGTGCGTGGCTGGGAATGGATGAAAAGCCAGTTCAACGTGGACGCGTCCTATCGTTACCGACTGGACCCAACCACAGGCGATAGCGGTCCGCTTCCCGTGTGGTCTCGTGACGCCCTGAAGAGCAGTATTCTGACCACCGAGGATTGTACCCATGCCTGATACCGAACTTACCGAGCAGCGGATTCTCGAAGAAGCTCCGCGCATGAAGCTCGATACCTGTTTCAACTTCCAGTGCGGCCCCGGCAACGATTGCTTCAACTCCTGTTGCCGTGACGTGGCGATTCTGCTTTCGCCCTACGACGTGATACGACTGAAGCACGCGCTGAAGATGAATTCTTCCGAGTTTCTCGAAAAGTACACCCTCACCACCGTTTCCCGGGAAAAGCGCGTCCCGGCCGTGTTGCTCAGGATGGACGAAGAGAGCAAAAGGTGCCCGCTCGTGAGCGAGAAGGGCTGCCAAGTCTATCCCCACCGGCCGTGGGCTTGCCGCATGTATCCCTTGGGCATGGCCGAACCGAAAGGCCCCAACGCGGCGGCCAACCGATTCTATTTCCTGGTGAAAGAAGAGCTGTGCCATGGACATGGCACTGGCCAGGAGCATTCGGTGCGGGAGTGGATTGACAAGCAGGGCGTTGACGACTTTGATCGGATGCAGACCCCCTTCCTGGAATTCATGTCGCACCCCGGATTTGAGAAGGCGGACGCGATGAACGCCGAGCAGATGGCCATGTACCACATGGCTCTCTACGACTTGGACCGGTTTCGCAAGTTCATCTTCGAGACCCGTTTCTTAGAGCTGTTTGAAGTAGACGAAGCGCGCATCGAGGCATTGGCCAAGGACGATGAGGACCTGCTGGAATTCGCCCTTGATTGGCTGGCTTACAGCCTGTTCCACGAGAAGCGCATGAAGATGAAGAAGAACATCAACGTCGCGCAAGCGGCGGCAACCAGCAAAGCAAAGGCGAGCCCCAGTTCGTCGGTTTAAAGATCAAAGATCATGGCAATTACGGACTCAAAAAACGGCAAAACGATTCTGGTCCTTGGCGGTGGAATCGCGGGGCTCACCGTAGCCCTCGAAGCCGCCGAAGCCGGAAGTGAAGTGGTGCTGATTGAGAAATCCCCCTACCTCGGAGGGCAGGTCGCCGGATTCAATCAGTATTTCCCTAAACTATGTCC
This sequence comes from uncultured Acidobacteriota bacterium, assembly GCA_963837635.1. Taxonomy (GTDB): domain Bacteria; phylum Acidobacteriota; class Terriglobia; order Terriglobales; family Acidobacteriaceae; genus CAWINY01. The sequence goes on along the minus strand of CAWINY010000006.1, from coordinate 83,069 downwards.
GCCTTCCTGTGGCCTGGAAATCAATTTCAAGCGCCTGAAGAACAATCCGCGCGTGACGGTGCTCACGCAGGCGGAGCTGCAAAGTTTGAGCGGTTCACCGGGCGCCTACGAAGCGGTGATCAAGATCGCGCCACGCTATGTCACCGCGGCCTGCACCCTGTGCGACGATTGCACCAAGGTCTGTCCTGCAGAAATTGCGGATGCGTTCAACTGCTCCATGGTCAAGACCAAGGCAGTGCGCCTGCCGCATCGGACCGCGTACCCCGCGCAATACACGCTGGATCGTGCAGCTTGTCCGTCCGGTTGCCATGCTTGCGTGGATGCCTGCAAGTACCAGGCAATCGATCTCCAGCAGCAGCCGGAAACGAAGGCCATCAGCGTGGCTTCCGTGGTTCTGGCCACCGGCTGGAAAGGGTACGACGCTACCAAGATGGATAATCTTGGCTTCGGCAAGTTCAGCAACGTCGTCACCAATGTGATTTTCGAGCGTCTGGTGGCTGGCGATGGACCTACCAAAGGGAAAATCCAGCGGCCCTCGGACGGCAAGGAACCCCGTTCGGTCGCGTTCGTGCAGTGCGCCGGCTCCAGGGACAAGAACCATCTGCCCTATTGCTCGAGCGTTTGCTGTACCGCGTCGCTTAAGCAAGCCACCTACGTTCGCCGCCAGCTTCCCGAGGCCAAGATCACGATGTTCTACATCGACCAGCGTACGCCTGGGCGCCTCGAGGAATTCTCTGCCAAGGTCATCGCCGAGAACGGCGTGGAAATGATTAAGGGCAAGGTAGGCAAGGTGGAAGAGTCGGGCAGCCAAGGCCTGCTAGTGACGGCCGAGGATGTGTTGGGCAAGGGAAAGATGACACAGGAATTCGATCTGGTGGTCCTGGCTACAGGCATGGTTCCGCAAACCAGCGGACTGCCGGCAGGATTTGAGATCGACGATTTCGGATTTGCGGCCAACGGCAAGCCGGGGATTTACGCCGCCGGCTGCGCGAAACGCCCAGGGGAGGTCGCAGCCACCATTCGCGACGCTACCGGGGCGGCGCTCAAGGCTTTGCAGATCGTAGTAGGAGCGGCGCAGCATGGATAACAAACTGGGGGTTTACGTTTGCAGCGGATGTTCCATCGGTGAATCGTTGGACGTGGAACAACTGTCGAAGGTCGCCGGAAAGGAATGCAAGGCGCCGGTTTGCCGCGTCCATCCTTTCCTGTGCGGAGAAGAGGGCTTAGGCCTGATCCGCGAGGATCTCAAGCAGGGGGTCAACAAATTAATCATCGCCGCCTGCTCGCCACGCGCGAAGACCAAGGAGTTCACCTTCGATTCTGGCGTGGTCATGGATCGCGTCAGCCTGCGCGAACAGGTGGCCTGGTGTCACGAGGCCAAGAACGAAGATACCCAGATGCTGGCCGAGGATTTTCTGCGCATGAGCGCCGCCCGCATTGGGAAGATGGAAGCGCCCGAGCCGATGGCCGACGCCGTCTGCCGGACCATTCTGGTTGTGGGCGGCGGCGTCACCGGCATCAACGCCGCGCTGGAAGCGGCAGCTACCGGTTTTGAAGTCATCCTGGTAGAAAAACAAGCGCAACTTGGCGGCTTTGGGGCGAAAGCGAAGAAGGACGTCCCGAAGCGCTTCCCCTACACCCAGGCGGAAGCCGACGGAATCTCTGGCAAGATCCAGGCCGTAACTTCCAACCCGCGCATCAAGGTGTTCTACTCCTCGAGCATCGCCAAGACGGAAGGTCAGCCGGGCAACTTCGAGGTCACCCTGGGGGATGGAAGTGTTCATCCGGTGGGCTCGATTGTGATGGCAACCGGCTGGAAGCCATATGACGCTTCTAAGCTCACCGGGCTAGGCTACGGTTTGCCCGATGTCATCACCAGCGTGGACCTGGAAACGATGGCGGTGGCCGGCAAGATCAAGCGGCCGTCGAACGGCGCGCCCGTAAAGAGCGTGCTGTTCGTGCAGTGCGCCGGGTCGCGCGACAAGGACCATCTGGCCTACTGCTCCACCACCTGCTGCGTGAATACCCTCAAGCAGGCGGAGTACATCCGGGAGCAGGATGCCGACGCCCAGGTCTTTATCATTTATAGGGACATGCGGACGCCCGGACCCTTGGAGAACTACTATGAGAAGGTTCAACAAGACCCGCTGACCTTCTTTGTGAAGGGCAATGTCATCGCGGTTGAGAAGGGCCCGGATGGCCGGACCATGGTCAGCGTGGACGACAGTTTGCTGGGGAAGCACATCCAGATCCCGGTCGACATGGTCGTCCTGGCCACAGGAATGGTGCCGAACTCCGCCGACGGGCCGGGCATTCGCATCCTGCGCGATGCCATCGCCAAGGTGGAGCGCAACGAGTCCGACCAGCAGCGTCAGGAAGCCGAGAAGGTCGTGGAACAGTTCAAGTGCCACGAGGGGACCGAAATCCTGAATCTCACCTACCGCCAAGGGCCTGATTTGCCGGTCCTGCAAGGCGGCTTCCCGGATTCCAAGTTCATTTGCTTCCCTTACGAAACCTTGCGTACAGGAATCTACACGGCGGGCGCATTGCGCGCGCCCATGGGTTCCGCGCAGGCGGAAGAAGATGCCTGCGGCGCGGTGATGAAGGCGGTGCAGAGCATCGAAATGGCCACTCGCGGGCAGGCAGTTCATCCCCGCGCCGGTGACCTTTCCTACCCCAGCTTCTTCCTGCAACGTTGTACCGCTTGCAAGCGCTGCACGGAGGAGTGCCCCTTCGGCGCCATTGACGAAGATGCGAAGGGTATCCCTAAGTTCAACCCGTACCGTTGCCGCCGCTGCGGCACCTGCATGGGGGCTTGCCCGGAGCGTATCATCTCCTTCAAGAACTACTCGGTGGACCAGATTGCCAGCGTCGTCAAGGCGGTCGAAGTACCCGACGAAACTGAGGATAAGCCGCGCATCCTGATCTTTGCCTGCGAGAACGACGCCTACCCGGCACTCGATCAGGCTGGCATGGATCGCACCATCTACGACGCTAACGTGCGCATCATTCCGTTGCGCTGTTTGGGCTCGATGAACATCGTCTGGATCGCCGATGCGCTCTCCGGAGGCATTGACGGGGTCATGCTCATGGGCTGTAAGTTCGGCGATGATTATCAATGCCACTTCCTGCGTGGCAGCGAACTCGCCAGCCGTCGCTTGGAGAACGTGAAGGACACCCTGAAACGGTTACAGTTGGAGTCCGATCGCATTCAACAGGTGGAAGTGGCCATTGACGATTACGGGAAACTGCCCAAAATCATCGATGACTTTGTCGCCCGCATGCGCGAGCTTGGACCGAATCCGTACAAGGGGTTTTAGCCATGGCAACCAAGTTGGTTCAACCCGACACCCAGTTAATTAAAGAAGTGATCCACAGTGGTGGCGAATTCAAGAAGTGCTACCAATGCGCCACCTGCGCCTCTACTTGCAGTCTCTCCACTGTGGACAATGCCTTTCCGCGCCGGCAGATGCTGCTGGCGCAGTGGGGCATGAAAGACGAACTGATGAAAGATCCAGCGCCGTGGCTCTGTTTTTACTGCGGCGACTGCTCGAAGGCATGCCCGCGCCAAGCCAGTCCCGGCGAGAGCATGATGGCCCTGCGCCGCTACCTGACCACGCAATATGATTGGACCGGCTTGTCCCGTCTGATGTATGGCTCGGCTTTTTGGGAGATCGGCGTGCTGTTCATTGTCGCCGCGATAGTGATAGCGCTGTTTATGGTGCCTCAAGGTTTTGGCTACCATCTGCTCGCCCAGCATCCGGAAGCACGCACGGCGGTCATGCTCAACTATTTTGCCCCCGTCGAGATCGTCCACCACGCCGATCAGATCATGGCCGCGCTGCTCAGCTTCTTCCTGCTGACCAACGCTGCGCGCATGTTCATGGGCCTAACCCGAGGTAGGGACATTCCCCTGGGCGTTTATCTCTCGAATCTTCCAGCTCTGTTGCTGCAAGGTGTAACCCAGATGCGCTGGAAGCAGTGCAAGGATCAGGATGCGACTACCAACTGGATACGGCACCTGTTCCTGGTCACAGGCTATGTCACCATTTTTTCCCTGGTGGCGTTGTTCTTGCCCTACTTCCAGGTATCGGACAACAGCTTCCGCTGGACCAGCATTCTCGGCTACTATTCGACCGCGGTTCTGCTGGTTACAACCGGTTGGATCCTCACGGACCGCATGTCCAAGCGGACGGAAATGCATCGTTTCAGCCATCTTTCCGATTGGCTGTTCCCGATCCTGCTCCTGCTGACCGCGCTAACGGGAATCCTGGTTCACATCATGCGGATGATGAATCTGACCATGCCGACCTACACCATGTACATGGTTCATTTGGCGATCGCCGTTCCCATGCTGGTAGTGGAAGTGCCCTTCGGAAAATGGTCGCACCTGCTCTATCGGCCGGTGGCGATTTACGTCGCTGCGGTGCGCAAAGAGGTAGAACCAGCCGGTCAGCAAGCTCTCGCCGCCCAGGTGATCGAACAGGCATAATGGGGCGGATGGAATCTGTCATTGTTTTGGCTGTTTGAGAATCTATGGTTTTCAAAAAGGAAGTCAGTACCTAGTAGACAGAACGCGTTAAATACGAACTTATTTGAGGAGATTTCGATATGGGAAAGCTTGTTCCCCCGCATGGAAGTTCTGAACTGAAGCCCCTCCTGCTCCAAGGCCAAGCCCGAGCGGAAGAAATTAAGAAAGCAGCGGGCCTGAAGAAGGTCCCCCTGACCAGCCGCGAAACCGGCGACCTGATCATGATGGGTATCGGCGCCTTTACTCCGCTGGAAGGCTACATGGGCAAGGCGGATTGGCAAGGCTGCTGCGATACTTACACCCTGCCCAGCAAGAAGAACCTGTTCTGGCCCATCCCGATTACTCTATCGGCCGAGGAAAGCCTGGCAAAGTCGATTGCTCTTAACGAGGAAGTAGCCCTCTGGGACACGGAAGACAATATCCTCGTCGGCACCATGAAGGTCACCGAGAAGTACGCCATCGACAAGGACCACGAGTGCAAGCAGATCTTCAAGACCACGGATCCGGAGCACCCGGGCGTCCAGAAGGTCATGGAGCAGGCTGCGGTGAACCTGGCCGGTCCGGTGAAGGTACTCTCCGAGTCGTTCTTCCCCGCGGAATTCCCGGGCATCTACCAGAGCCCCGCCGAAGCGCGCGCGAAGTTTGCCGAGCGCGGTTGGAGCACGGTCGCCGCTCTGCAGCTGCGCAACCCGATGCACAACTCCCATGCCTATCTGGCCTGGGTAGCCATCGAAGTTTGCGACGGCGTTTACATCCACCAGTTGCTGGGCAAGCTGAAGCCGGGCGACATTCCGGCCGATGTCCGAGTTAAAGCCATCGACGCTCTGGTGCACAAGTATTTCCGCAAGGAACGCGTGATCCAGGGTGGCTATCCGATGGAAATGCGCTATGCCGGTCCGCGCGAGGCTTTGTTGCACGCGCTGTTCAGACAGAACTACGGCTGCTCGCACCTGATCGTGGGCCGCGACCATGCCGGCGTGGGCAACTACTACGGTCCGTTTGACGCCCAGAAGATCTTCGGTGAGATCCCGATGGGCGCCATGGCCATCCAGCCGCTGGCTATGGACTGGACCTTCTACTGCTACGAATGCAAAGCCATGGCTTCGATGAAGACCTGCCCGCACGACAGCAAGGCCGTCATCGACGACAACGGCAACTACAAGGGCGGCGCCCGGTTGCTGCTCTCCGGCACCATGCTGCGCAAGCTGATGAGCGAAGGCAAGCCGGTTCCGCCAGAGTTCTCCAGGCCGGAAGTGGTTGCCATCCTGAAGGAGTACTACGACAAGCTCGAGAATAAGGTCGAAGTGAAGCTCCATCAGGCAGCCACCGGCGACGTAAAGTAAGCTGAACCAGACCGCGGTTTGTCAGTAAAGTGAACTGAAGTCCCGACGGCCCGTACCGGTACAACCCGGTACGGGCCGTTTGCCAAGTGGCTCCATGCGGAGGTTCCGATGGCCGTAATTACCATCTCCAGGGGTTCGTTCAGCGGCGGGAAGGCATTGGCCGAATCTCTAGCTGGACGGCTCGGTTACCGCTGCATCGATCGTGACGTCATCGTCGAGCGAGCCGCTGCCCACTCGGTTTCCTCGAAGGAAATCCGGGATGCTTTAGAGAAACCTCCCACCTTTCTGGAACGCTTCCAACACAAACGCTATCTCTATCTGGCGCTGGTGCAGGCGGCGCTCGCCGAAGAGGTTCGGTCGGGGAACGCCGTCTATCACGGCTTGGCTGGCCATTTGCTCCTCAAGGGTGGCCCCGTGCTGCGCACCCGCCTCATCGCTCCCATGACATTCCGAATCCAGGCCGTAGTGGATCGGTTGAAGTACAGCCGGAATGAAGCCATTCTCCACATCGCCAGAGTGGATGAGGACCGCCGCCGATGGACCCAGTTTCTCTACGGCGTAGATTGGGGAGATCCTTCCCTGTATGACCTAGTGATCAATCTCGAGCACTTTACGATTGACCAGGCTTGCCAACTGATCATTTCTGCCGCCAAAGAGCGCTGTCTTGATTTCACTCCCGAATGTCAGCAGAAGATGGACGATCTGGCCCTGGCCAGCCGCATCCGTGCCGATCTGGCCCTCAACCCTCCAACCTCCGACCTCGAACTTCAGGTGGCCGCCCGCCGGGGCATGGTCTCGGTTGAAGGAAGGGTCGCCGTTCTCGCGCAAATCAAAGAAATCAAACGGCTGGCTTCCAGCGTAGCGGGTGTCGCCTCGCTCAATCTGGACAAACTGCGGCCGCAGTCCCGGGCTTGATAACGGTCTGAACCGCCAGTTTGGCGGGAAACGATGCGGAGCGGAATACGAATCCCTAGAGGATAGCCCTCCTCTATCGCCCTATTTCCATGGGCGCCGCGCTCTCGTGTAACATAGACGTGTGATGGCGAGCACAGCGCGGATCTATCCTGATCGAGACCGCTTAGCGGGATAGCATTGAGGCGTTTTTCATCTTTCAAGCACCTCGCCCCGACTGCCTATTCCGATCGCGTGCCAAACCTCTGAGGGCAATCCATGAAAGTCTCACAAAAGGGGCTCTACGCATTGCAGGCGATGATGATGCTGGCCCACCACTACGAGCAAGGAGCAATCAAGATCCATGACATTGCCACGGAAGAGAAGCTGCCGGAGAAATTCCTGGAGATCATTCTCATCGAACTGAAGAATGCCCGGTTGGTGGAAAGTACCCGTGGGGCAAAGGGCGGCTATAAGTTGCGCCGCCATCCTTCCGAGATTCGCCTGAGTGAGATCATACGATTGATCGACGGCCCCCTCGCGCCTTTTGGCGATGCGGACCAACTGCGCGGCCTCGTGGACCGCGATGCCCAGCACCGTGCCCTGTATCAGGTGTTTCTGGATATCCGGAACGCGGCTGCCGGGGTGCTGGACAACACCACGGTGGCCGAGATTGCCGGCCTCCCACATTCGCCCGCGCCGGCGATACGGCCGCGCCACCAGAAGGGCACTCAGGAAGCTGCGCCGCCAAATGGACGGTCCGAAAGCAAACACACACGAAACCCACTCTGCCCGTGAGCGGGTGATCGCCCAGTAGTGCCGGCGTCTCGCCGGCGGGCCCGGTCAACGTGTGCCTTGGTGCTGTAAATGGAACCCGCCGGCGAGACGCCGGCGCTACAACCTGAAGTCGCGGAATACTCTCAGAGCGCCTTGAGCGCGTTCTGCAGCAACTGGTTGGCCTGCTTGGCGATGGGGGCGAGCTCGGGGTTGTTCACTAGCGCCAGCATCGCGTCCGCGTCAACGGTTGACACCTCCGTGCCTCCGCCTACCTGCCGCACCACCACATTGCAAGGGAGCAACAGTCCCAAGCGCGGCTCCGCCTGCAGGGCCCGGTGGGCCAACTGCGGATTGCACGCCCCGAGAATCACGTACTTGGGAAAATCGACGTTGAGCTTCTCCTTCATCGCCGCGCGAACGTCAATTTCGGCGAGGACGCCGAACCCCTGCTCCTTCAGTTTCTCCTTGATCTGCTTCACGGCGTCTTCATAGGGCAAGGAAATAACTCTGCTGAACCCGTATCCCTGGCGAGTAATCGTGTCGAGCGCTTCCAGCATAAGGTCCTCCCGGGGGGATTGTATCGCGATAGCGGCGGCCGTGCAGGCATCGTCCGGACGCGCCTTTCGGAGAAGATGGGCTGAAAGCCGCGAACTTGGGCTTCACCCCGGAGTTCTTCACCGTGCTCTTCGCCATCCCGCGCCTGGCAGGCTGGCTGGCCCAGTGGGAGGAGATGATCTCGGATCCGGAACAGAAGAGCGCTCGTCCTCGCCAAGTCTATCTCGGGCATGAGTTGCGTCATCTGCCGCTGGTTAAAAGGGATGCCGCCGCCGACTGACCCCGCCCGTCCAATTGTCACAAACAGCTGTGCGCCGCCTCACTGACCGGGCGGCGCATCCTGCCTCAGTGTGTCATTACTACTATTTGTAATCCGCGCGATCCCATCGGACGGTGTTTCTGGATTGCCGGAGGTGTAACTGCCGTCCTGGCTGCATGTGTGGGGGCATGGAAAGCAGTTTCGCAATTATTACGGAAGGCAGGCTGCGGACTGTGGCCCGCAATCCGAAATTCCAGCCGCAGACGTATGCTGTCTGCGCTAACAATCCGGCTCCGGCCAGTCCGGAGCGGTAGCGGAGCGCCGGGCCCGGCATAGTCGGGTAGCCGCGTGAGGAGTGCAACTATATGGCCCTGAAGGAAATACTGAAGCAGAAGATTGATGAGTTTCGTCCCCGAACCACAAAGCTGGTCAAGGAATTCGGCAAGGTGGTCATCGACCAGGTCACCATCGACCAAGCCATCGGTGGCGCCCGTGACGTCCGCTGCCTGGTTACCGACATCTCCTACCTGGATCCCCAGGAAGGTATCCGCTTCCGCGGCAAGACCATCCCGGAGACTTTCGCCGCACTGCCCAAGGCGCCCGGCTCCACCTATCCGACCGTGGAATCGTTCTGGCACTTCCTGCTCACCGGCGACGTGCCGACCCAGGCTCAAGTTGACGACGTCGTAGCCGAATGGAAGGTCCGCCAGAACGTTCCCTCGTATGTATGGGATGTGATCCGCGCCCTGCCCCGCGACAGCCACCCGATGGTGATGCTCTCCGCCGGTCTGCTGGCGATGCAGAAGGACTCCAAGTTCGCGAAGTTCTACGGCTCGGGCAAGTTCAACAAGATGGTCGCCTGGGAATATGTCTATGAAGACGCCAGCGATATCGTTGCCCGTATTCCGATCGTCGCCGCGTTCATCTACAACCTGAAGTATCGCAGCGATTTCCAGAAGCCGATTGATAAGAAACTGGACATGGGCGCCAACTTCGCCCAGATGATCGACCAGTGCGAAGAGTACAAGGATGTTGCCCGCATGTACTTCATCCTGCACTCCGACCACGAGTCCGGCAACGTCTCAGCCCACACCACGCACCTGGTGCACTCGGCCCTGTCCGATCCTTACTATTCTTACTCCGCCGGCCTCAACGGCCTCGCCGGCCCATTGCACGGGCTTGCCAACCAGGAAGTTCTGGATTGGACCATCAAGTTCGGGGAGAAATACTGCAAGGGCGTGGAGCCGACCAAGGAGCTGGTCACCAAGGCGCTGTGGGATACCCTCAATTCCGGCCAGGTAGTCCCGGGTTACGGTCACGCCGTGCTGCGCAAGACTGACCCGCGCTACATGTCCCAGCGCGAGTTCTGTCTGGCTACTCCGGGCCTCAATACCGACCCGCTGTTCAAACTTGTTTCGATGATTTTCGAAGTCGCCCCTGGCGTCCTGAAGGAGCACGGCAAGGCCAAGAATCCATGGCCGAACGTCGATGCCCAGTCCGGCGTCATTCAGTGGTACTACGGGCTGCGCGAGTGGGACTTCTACACCGTCCTGTTCGGCGTCGGCCGCTGCCTTGGCTGCATGGCCAACCTCACGTGGGACCGCGCTCTTGGCTACGCCCTCGAGCGTCCGAAGTCTGTCACCACCGCGATGTTGGAGCAGTGGGCTGCCGCGGGTGGCCGCGAATTGCCGAAAACCGATGCCGCGAAAGCGTAGTTGATCCATGCTTTCAGGCTGGCCCTCGGCCGGCCTGATAAGTCTTAACCCCTGCTGGAGCTTCCGGCAGGGGTTTTTTGTGCCAGTGCGCAAAAATCACGCGCATTTTCTTTGAAAGGGCGCGGCTGAAGCCGCTAAGGCGGTGGTGAGAATCAACTGGCTTTCGGCGCGGGTGTGACCCGAGTCCCCTAGGAACGACACTCTGGCGCCAGAGAACGTGGATCCTGCGCCCTCATCCCTATTTTCGACGAGGTCTGGCAGATCACGCGGGTGGCCGGTGGTGGCGGTACTGCTCACACCTGGCAATCAAGGAAACCGCGGCGTGAAGAGTTCCCGCCATGGCACCAGTCGCAAAGTCAACACATCGAGCTGTTGCTATTCGACTTCCAGCCCGAATTCAAGATTGTCCAGGAAGACCCCCAGGCCACTGGCACAATCGATTTGGGCCTGCACGATGTCTTCATGTCCCTCTTCGATCTCGACGAAACGCCGGAAAAGCTTTTTTCCGTCTCCATCGAGCTTGGCGACCATTTCTTTATAGAAATCGCTGGTCTTTACTTCCGCTTGCAAGGCCGCTTTCAGCAATTCGAGTTCGGGGATCAACCGGGTGGGCTTCGGTTCCACCACGGACTGGCGCAACTCAATAAGAGCCTTCCCGATCGCTTGTCTGGCCGGAATCGATGTCGGCAGTTCCTTGACCGTGATCTTGCCCCCGCTCTGCCACTCTTGAAGACGATCCTTCAAGTAGTTCATGTGACCCATTTCCTCGTCGGCCAGGATCTTGAACATGCGCTTCGCCGACGGGTCGGAGGTTTTCTCCATCGCGTCAAAATAGGCTTTGTGAACACCGCGTTCGTACAGCAAAGCCGTGCTCATCGCTTCATCCAACTTCATTGATTTCGCTCTCCCCACGGGATACGACGATTGAATTCTCGCCGGCGGATTTGGCGCAATCCCCACGAAAGCGCCGATTGTTGGTTGATTCCGAAGTTTTCAGCGACCCCGAGTTTAACCCAGCAACCCAGCGCCCGCAATACAGTCCAATCTGCAGATTTGGCTTTAGAATTTACCAACCTCACTGAGGAAATCTGACGTGCCGTTGCTTTTTACAATCCAGCTTTGTGAGCTGCTAAAATCGTAGTTCCATGGAGCGTGCTGCCGCCGGACTGGTGAAAGTGATGGGCGATGTGCTGCGCCGCGTCCCCGCGAGTGACGCGCCTCTGATGGTCTGGCCATTGGTGTGCGGCCAGACGGTCGCCCGTTGCACCCGGGCGGTCAGTTTTTCCGGGGGCGCGCTGTGCGTCGAGGTGACCGACGCCGCCTGGCGTGCGCAGCTTTCCGGACTGGCAGGCAAGTATTTGGCAGCGATAAACGCGGTGGTCCCCGAAGCGGTGCGCGAAATCAGATTCGAAGTCCGCCCCAGCGAGCGCAACAACGTCGCTGGCTCAGGATCGCAGCAGGAAGAACGATGAAGGTAACCGAACAAGACGTGGTTTACGTGGCCGACTTGGCCAACCTGGATCTGACCGATGCCGAGCGCCAGCGCATGGCCAAGGACCTGAACTCGATCCTGGAGTACGTCGAGCTGCTCAATCAGTTAGACACCAGCGGCGTGGAACCGATGGCACAAACCTCCGACCGCTACGGTGTGGACCAGGCCAAGCGCGGCACCGCACGCTTCGAGTACGCCATGCGCCCGGACGTGACCCAGCCTTCCTTGCCGCACGACCTCGCGCTGGCCAACGCCCCGCAGACCGACGGCACGTTCTTTCGAGTGCCGAAAGTGATTGAAAAGTAGTACTCAGTCGTTAGTCGTTAGTCGTTGGTCGTTGGCTTGTTGAATTGGCACTGCCGGCTAAACCAATCAGCGCTGAACACCGGCGGGTTTACTTGGTAGACCAGCCTTGCTGGCTCTGTCAGCCCAAAGCATTCGCAGCCGCAAGCCAACGACTAACGACTAACGACCATCGACCATCGACTAACGACCATGGACTTGAACCTTCTGACAATCGACTCCGCGCGGACCGCCGTGCTCGAACGGCAGATCACCGCCACGGCGCTGGCCGAAGCTTTCCTGAAAAAGATCGAAACCGAGGACCCGGCCATCGGGGCCTACTTGACGCTGTGCCGGGAGCGCGCTCTGGCCAAGGCGGCTGAAATCGACGCCCTCGCCGATAAGGGTGATCCCCTGCCCCCGCTAGGTGGCGTGCCACTGGGGATCAAGGACGTCATGATGACCATGGGCGTCCAGACCACCGCCGGCTCGAAGATTCTTGAGGGCTTCATAGCGCCGTACGACTGCACGGCGGTGGCGCGCCTGGAAGCGGCGGGCGCGGTGGTGCTCGGCAAGCTCAATTGCGACGAGTTTGCCATGGGCTCCTCCAACGAGAACTCGGCGTACAAGCCGGTGCACAACCCGCGCGATCTCTCGCGCGTGCCCGGGGGATCCTCCGGCGGCTCGGCGGCGGCGGTAGCAGCCGGCACGGCCGTGGCCGCGCTCGGTTCCGATACCGGGGGCTCCATCCGCCAGCCTGCGGCCTTCTGCGGGGTGGTCGGGCTGATGCCGACCTACGGACGGGTTTCACGTTATGGACTGATCGCCTTCGCCTCTTCGCTCGACCACATCGGCCCGGTGACCAAGACGGTGAAGGACGCGGCCATCCTGCTGCGCACCATCGCCGGCCGCGATCCGCTCGATTCCACCTCGGCCGAGGGTCCCGTGCCCGACTACGAGCAGGAGATCGGCAAGCCGGTTAAGGGCATGCGCATCGGCGTGCCCAAGGAGTACTTTCCTGAGGGCATGGACCCCGAGGTTCGCAACGCCATCGAGGCGGCCATCCAGAAGATCGCCGGCCTGGGCTGCGAGATCGTCAATATTTCCCTGCCCCATACTGGCTACGCCATCCCGACGTATTACCTGATCGCCACCGCCGAGGCTTCGTCCAATCTGGCGCGCTTCGACGGCGTGCGCTACGCCTATCGCTCCCGCAGCGCCAAGACGCTCTCCGAGATGTACCGCCGCACCCGCGACGAGGGCTTTGGCGCCGAAGTGAAACGCCGCATCCTGCTGGGTACCTATGCGCTCAGCGCCGGCTACTACGACGCCTATTACCTGAAGGCGCAGAAGGTGCGCACCTTGCTCGCGCAGGATTTCGACAACGCCTTTCAGCAGGTGGATGCCATCGTCACCCCGACCACGCCCACCCCGGCCTTCAAACTGGGCGCGAAGGTCGATGACCCGCTGCAAATGTATCTGGGCGACATCTTCACCGTGACCGCCTCTCTGGCCGGCGTGCCGGGCATCTCGGTGCCGTGCGGTACGTCGAAGGAGGGTCTGCCGATCGGTGTGCAGATGCTCGGCAAGCACTTCGACGAAGCCACCCTGCTGCGCCTGGCCCACGCCTACGAGCAGGCCAGATAGTAGCGCTGGCCTCCAGGCCAGCGCTACGCTTTTTCAATGGGGTTCTCTACCTGATTTCGACGCGATCAGTTAATCAGCCGCCGACGCCTGCGCAAGATGAAGCGGCTGCGTGCGCAAATACTTGGAAGGATTGACCGGGGTGCCGTGCACCCAGACTTCATAGTGAAGGTGCGGCCCGGTGCTGCGCCCACTCATGCCAACGTAACCGATGACGGCCCCTCGCTGCACCCTTTGCCCGTCCACCACCGCCAGTGCCGACAGGTGGCCATAGCGGGTCACAATCCCGTGGCCATGATCCAAGACGACCATGCGGCCGTAGCCGCTCATCTGCTCGGAGTAGGTCACCATGCCATCGGCGGGAGCGGAAATCGGGCTCCCATATCCGCAGGAGATGTCCACTCCCCGGTGGAACGCGCCTTCACCGTTGAACGGGTCGATGCGCTGGCCGAAGGGTCCGGTGATGGGCCCACTCACCGGCCAGACGGTGGGAACCGCCGCCATTTGCAGCCAGTCGGCTGTGGTGAGGCTATGTCCGCCCGAGCTGATTCCGGCCGTGGCGCTGCCGTCCAGGGCGGTGTTTCTCAGTTGTTCGAGCTGGCCAACCGAGGTCGTGAGTTGTTGCTGGGCGAAGTAGTCGGTCTCGATGGCGGTGTTCAGCATCGGGTCAGACTTAAGCCCGTAAAGAGCGGAAACCTCGCTGGCCAGGGAGCTGAGCGAAGCTACCTGCAGCTCCTTTTCCTGCGCCACCTGCTCCAGCTTGACGTAACGAACCTGGAGCTGCCGCTTCTCCGCGCGGAGCTGATTGAAGTGGGAGATCTTCAGCAGCATCCGGGTATAAGAGCCCGCTATCCCGGTGATGGTGAGCATGCCGACCACGGCGCCCACCAGGAATACGTACAGGTAGTGGAGCGGAATGTGGATTTTGCGGAGTTCACCGTCGTCGCCGCGGGCAACAAAAAGGAGATAGAAACGTTTTCGCAAACAGTCCGCTCCTTATCTCTGGAAGTAAATATCGGGCCCGCTTATGTGCTCAGTCCCAAGGGGATCGATGGTGGGAAGCACCACCTCCGCACGACACCTACAGGCCGCATCCAACAACAACTCTCAGGGACGACGGGGACGTCCGGCTCGAATGCAGAGTTGCGTGGAAGTATCTGTAAAGCAGAGTACCAAGAGAGTTAAGAGGGTGTCAATCTTCTTTCCCACCGTTGATTCCCGATGATTCGACTGAGTTCCCAAGACTCTTGACGCCGAACCGCCTGCCGGCGGGCCTTGGAAGGCAATTACCGGACGACATGAAAGCGGCAGTCGACCGCCTGAGCTTGCTGTTGCCCCTTTAGTCACTGCTTCTTCCACTGGTACGCCCCGGCCTGGGGCAGGCCGATGTGCGCCAGCACCCGGTGGGCGAAGTTGCGGGCCATCTCTTCCAGGCTGGCGGGACGATTGTAAAAAGTGGGGATCAGCGGGTAGATTGTGGCCCCGGCGTCGGCGGCCCGCCACATATTCCGGATGTGGATCTTGTTCAGCGGAGTCTCGCGCACGCACAGCACCAGCGGGCGCTTCTCTTTCAGGCAGACATCCGCCGCGCGCTCGATGAGCCGCTCCGCCGTTCCCGTGGCGATCCGGGCCAGTGTGCCCATGCTGCAGGGGATCACGATCATGGCATCCGCGGGATAGGAGCCGCTGGCCACGTTGGCGCCTATATCGCTGTTGTTCTGCAGCCGGATCTTCTCTGACTCGCGCCCGAGCACCTGCGCTATTAGGTTAGCGCGGCCGCTGATCCCAAGCTCCTCCGCCATCACGCGCAAGGCATTGTCGGAGGCGATGAAGTTGATCGCGGTCACGCGCTGATCGGTTTCCGCCGAGAGCAGCAGTTCGCGCAGGAACACGGAACCGCTCGCGCCGCTGGTGGCCAGGATCAGGTTGCGCTCACCACGCTCAGCCTCGGCTCGCGCGGAAGACCCCAGCTGTTCTGAAACCACTCGCTTGTGCATCCAATCAGGATAGAACGTTCCCCGAAAGACGAACAGACAGCAGCGGACCACCCCAAAACGCGCAACCACGGTCCCGGCGCGGAGTTCGGATGGCCAAAGCCACAGATTAAAGTCGAGCCCCATGCCTGTGCACGGCTCTCCGCGTTGATTTTGCTCTGGCGCGTGTGCCGGAATTGTCAGGTGGGGTAACGGGACGAGCAACGGTCAATGGCAACCTCGCGCACTCATCAGAGGTGGCTGCGCAGCGCGGCCCAATTGCAAGCGCTGGCCCAAATGGAACGTGAGATTCGCGCCAGTGATCCGCATACTCGCCGTAAATACCTGCGGGACTTCAACCAGGCTTTCCGAAGCTATCGCGA
Source organism: uncultured Acidobacteriota bacterium (assembly GCA_963837635.1). Classification (GTDB taxonomy): domain Bacteria; phylum Acidobacteriota; class Terriglobia; order Terriglobales; family Acidobacteriaceae; genus CAWINY01. The sequence goes on along the minus strand of CAWINY010000006.1, from coordinate 67,224 downwards.
GGTGCTCAGCCTAGCGCAACTGGATGCGGCGCTGCTTTCGGCGGACATCCTGCTAGTCGGCGACTACCATGCGCTGCCCGCGTCCCAACATTTTGCCGCGAAGCTAATCCGGAAACTGGCAGCCGCCCGCGGCGCGCGCAGTGTGCCGGGAATCCCAAGCCTCATACTTGGGCTGGAGTTTCTCTTTGCCTGCGACCAGCCCATCCTCGATGACTGGATGCGGGGCGGGATCGCGGAATTGGGCCTGCGCCAGCGCGTCCGCTTCGATGTCGATTGGGGATACGGTTGGGCGCCGTTCTACTCGTTGCTGCAAACCGCGCGCGCCAGCGGCGCTGGCATCTTCGCGCTCGACTGCATGCCGCGAGACGACCTGCGCAAAATCGCCGCCCGGGACCGCCATGCGGTGGAGAAAGTCGGCCAACTGCTGGGAGTCTATCCCGAAGCTCGCATCGTGGTGCTGTTCGGCGAATCGCATATGGCGCCGAACCATCTTCCCGCGCTGCTGCGCGAATGCTGTCCGGCGGATCACATTCTCACCGTTCTCCAGAACGTCGATTCCCTTTACTGGCAGGCGGCACGCGAAGCGCGCGATCGGGTGGACGCCGTGCGCGTGGAGGACGACGTGGTTTGCGTGTTCAACTCCACGCCGCTGGAGAAATACCAGGCCTACCGCCAGTGCCTCCAGCGGTGGCGGCGCTAGCTAACTGCTTACCGCGGATTACAAGGAATACTACAGCCACAGAGGCACAGAGACACAGAGTAGAGAGAATCGGGAGACAATCGGATTGCCGATCTAATTCCCCTCTGTGTCTCTGTGCCTCTGTGGCAGGTTTTCTGATTCCAGCAGGTTGGCGGACTCACCATCGATAGGACGCATCCGCGTGAATCCGTTGTTATCCGTCGAATCCGTGGTAGGTTTGGGTAGGTTTCTTGCATGCCCACGCCGCTGTCATCCCGATTTCTGACTCACCTGCGCCGCACGGTGCTGCTGCGTCCGGGGGATCGTGTGGCCGTGGCGGTTTCGGGAGGCGCCGACAGCGTCGCTCTGCTGCGGCTGCTGCTCGAAGTGTGCGGCGAACTGGGGCTTGTGCTCTCGGTTGCGCACTTCAACCACAAGATTCGTGGTGAGGCATCGGATGCGGACGAGCAGTTTGTCCGCGCGCTGGCCGGCCATTACGGTTTGGATTTCCACGCCGGACACGGCAACGTTCCCGCGCACTCGGAACGGGCGCGCCTGAGCCTGGAAGCTGCCGCGCGCGAGCTGCGATACGAGTTCTTCCAGCAGCTCCTGGAAGATGCCGTGGTCGCCAGAATCGCCACCGCCCACACGCTGGATGATCAGGCCGAGACCGTCCTGCTCAAGTTCCTGCGGGGGGCGTGGACGCAGGGCCTGGCGGGCATTTATCCGCGCTTTGCCTCAGCGAAGTCGAAGGGCGAGGTGGTCCGTCCGCTGCTGCCCTTCCGCCGCTCCGAGCTGCGCGATTATTTGAATGCGCTCGGGCAGCCCTGGCACGAAGACGCCTCCAACCTCGACCTGCACCACGCCCGCAATCGCGTGCGTCAACTCTTGCTGCCGATGATCGAGCGTGAGTTCAATCCCGCCATCGCCGAAACGCTGGCCGGGGTGGCCGAAATCGCCCGCGCCGAACAGGATTATTGGGACTCTGCGCCTCCGTCAAAAAAGCCCGGCGAAATCGGCCTTGATCTTCTTCTGCGCCTGCCGCTGGCGATGCGTCGCCGGATGGTTCGAACCACGGCCGCCAGCCTTGGTCTCGCGCTCGACTTCCGCCAAACCGAGCAGGTCTTGGAGATGGTCAACTCCGAGGGTCCAGCACGGCTGGAACTGCCGGAAGGCTGGCTGGTCGAACGCGTCTTTCAACCTGTGAATCTGCCTGCAGTGGAGGCGCCCCAGTCGCGCCGTGTCCTCCGCTTTTTCCGGATGCCATGCGATGCGGCCCAGGCGCGTGCCGGCGATCCTTGTCATTCCGAGCGGAGCGAGGAATCGCTTTCATCACCAGCAGCTAAAGGGATTCCTCACTTCGTTCGGAATGACAATGACAAAGGCGGCTACGAATACCGCCTGTCCATTCCCGGGGAGGTTTTCATCCCGGAGCTTGCGGCCACCATCCGCGCCAGCATCGCCGAACCGCCTGCTCAGGAGGAAGAGGAAGAGGCAAACGCCCTCGACCCCGAGGCGCTGGGCCATGAGATCGTCATTCGCAACTGGCGCCCCGGCGACCGCTTCTGGCCGGCGCACACCAGCGGCCCTAAAAAGGTAAAAGAGCTGCTGCAGGGCCGCCACATTACCGGCTCGCAACGCGCGCGCTGGCCGGTGGCCTTGGCCCAGAGCGAAATCGTCTGGCTGCACGGATTTCGGATTCCCGAGCACTGGCGCGCCCGCGGCAGAGGGGTGAGGATTGAACTCGCCGAGGAGCCGCAGAAGGATTGATCCGGACCGCTACGCACAATGGATTGAGTTGGTTGAAGTTAATGGTTTACTGCAAATCTCGGCAGGCTTGGCGAGCCCGGGGAGGCATCGTGCGGAGAATAATGCGACGATCCTCCGCTTGGAATCCGCCCACTGCTTTCTGATGGAACATCGCGAGCAGAAAGTTGACGGCCTCAGCGCACTTTTCCGTGAGATCTGCTTGCTTCCTAACGGCGTTTTGATCGTATGCAATTTTTTCAAGCGCGACCCGCATTTCGAGATCCTGCACCGTGCGTCCGTGAATACCTCCAGAAAGTTCACTGTACAGCGAACTCAGTCGATGGAGCGTGTCAAATTTTGCCTCGCTTTCGAGGAAGATGGGATGAATTTTGGGATACTCCATCAGGGTATCCATCGCCAGATACCACTTGGCGTCCCTATTCATCCTTTCGAATTCGATGGGATGATCGGAGAAATACAGGTGCCGGAGAATATTCTCTATTATTCCCCGAGTTAGCAACTTCGCTGTCTTGCCGTACCCCATTAAAACTTGAGGTAGAATTTGGAGCGCGTCAGAAGCGATTTCTTCAACAAAAACGCGCCCGTATGTGGGTAGATTTTTGAGCCTGAATCTCCACAGGATCAGACTATATGTAGCACGATGTATTCTTTTGGCGCTCTCAATCAGCGCGTCATCGGGCTTCTGTGGGACGATACTGCGCTTCTTCAAGAAGAGAATGACACTAGAAAAGTCGGACTCCACTGACGCGATGACACGCTTAGCCATGTTACAGCTCTATACCCTTGATGATCTTCTCCCACGCAGTAAAAAAACTCTTCCTATCGGTCGCCTTGTCGGAACCTGACAGCATCGCTTCCCTCATAGAAGCTTCCAGTTCATCTCGGGTGTGACGATCTTTAGTTTCGAGATATTCGATTACTCTAGCCGCGATATCTCCCCGGGACATTTTGTCGAACCGGGTTCTACTCATACCCGGGAGCACGCGGGCGGCAAAATTTGATAGGTCTGAATTGGACGGGAATAGGCGCTTGTCCCGCAACATATCGAATAGATGCATTGCCGGGTCCCCGCGCCTGGCTTCCTTGGACCTAGACTGGCGCCTCTCCACTGGCGAAACATTCGTATCTGCCTTCTCGGCCAATCTAAGATAAGCATCCATTACAGGAATGAGGGACGGGTACTCCTTAGATGCAACGCTCCTAAAGATCATCAAATCTTCCTTGGAATGCCCTGCCGGAACTTCCACGATCTTTTTGATGAACTGAAGCAGGGCTCGATGCTTTTGATCTTGAACCAATTAAATCTCCTACGTTGTACGCTTAAGGAATTCTGCGGTAATCCCTTGAATCTGCCGGGAAGTCTTGCAGTTGCGCTTATGAATAAAAATCGGCTCGCGCGAATCAACAGATCGAGCTACGTCAGTCGATTGGCTTAAATAATCCTGGAATATCTCACTGTTTCGCTTGGACCTAAGATCTGTCATAACATCTCTCATGACTGCTGGGATAGGTCCACGGACAAGCGAAAAAACCAGCCCTACGGCATCAACCTTAATTCCCTCATCATCGGTGTACTCATCGAGCCATCGCTCAAGGAGCGGCAGCCCGATCACTGAGAGCGGATCTGGCTTGATCGGTACCAAGTATTTGTCGCTCGCCAAAATAGCCGCTTGCGTAAATATTGAAATTGTTGGAGGACAATCAATAATTACGTAGAGCGTGTTTCATAAATAGGTTCGGCCTCAGCTTAGGTACTTACGTACGAGGCGGGTGAACTGATGAGCTTCTGTCATGAAGAAGCGGCAGAAGCTGTTGACGGACGAGCAGTGGCAACTGATTGAACCTTTGCTTCCCGAACCGAAGCGCCGGCGGGACAACCGGGGGCGACCGTGGGCACCGAACCGGGCCTGTTTTGAAGGCATTCTGTGGATTCTGCAAACCGGAGCGGCATGGCGGTTTCTGCCGGACGAGTTCCCCTCACCCGCGACCTGCTGGCGGCGGTTGAAGCAATGGGAAGATGAAGGCGTCTGGCTGAATGCGTGGCGCGCCTTGCTCGGTGCGCTGGATGAGGAAGGGCTGCTCCAGTGGGACGAGACCTTCCTGGACGGCAGCTTCGCGCCGGCAAAAAAAGGGGCGCTGCCGTCGGTAAAACCAAGCGGGGCAAGGGAACGAAGTGGATGGTACTGGTCGACGGTCAAGGTCTTCCGCTGGGAGTTCGGCTGGAAAGTGCCTCTCCGGCAGAAGTTACGCTTGCGGAAGCCACGCTCGCCGAAGTCCGCGTCCCGCGCCCGAAAGGACGGCCGCGGCAAAAGCCCGAGCGCATAATCGCTGACCGTGGTTATGACTCCGACCCGCTGCGTGAGCGACTGAAGAAGCGAGGCATCGAGCTGATTGCGCCCTACCGCAAGAACAACAAGGAACGGCGCTACGAAGATGGCCGTAAACTGCGGCGGTATCTGCGTCGCTGGATCGTGGAGCGAACCAATGCATGGCTTGGCCAGTTCCGCCGATTGCTGGTTCGTCATGAGCATCTGCTCTCCACCTACCGCGCCTTCTTCTACCTTGCCTGTTTCTGGATTACGCTGAGGCGCTGTTTATGAAACACGCTCTAGTCATACCCGAGAGCTTTTTCTCGTAAAAACACCTTTAACTTGCGCTCTGTGCCGCGCTTCGACGTCTCGATATCAATCAACTGTAACGTGGATGGGATTAAGTCCAACTTGCCGCGCCCGGGGCCGGGGTTGTAGATCGAGACAGAACAGGAAGCAAGGCTCATTTTCGTTTTATTGATTGCCCTAGAAGATCCGCGAACGGTGTTAACGGGACCTGGGCGGCGCGGAACGAATATGTCCTTAAGTGTTCCCTTGTTGGCATCTTCCATGTGCGCCAGATAGGCCTTGTCTTGCAACAGATACTGAGTTGCGTTGAACTGTGGATCGCCGTCCACGATCAGCACATTCTTTCGATGAAAATAGGCCAGCCCATAAGCAACATTAACTGCTAGCGTAGTCTTGCCAACGCCGCCCTTCATGTTCATGAACGAGATCACTTGCACGAATGCGCCCTCCCCGGGCTTCCCATTCTACTCGCCGTGTAAAATTTTCTTTCGGAGCCCAGTTAATCCGCTTCCGCCGCCGTGGTCTCGGGCTGCTCGATCGCAATTCCATAGCGCTTCAACTTGCGATAGAGGGTGGCGCGGCTGATGCCGAGCATCTTGCCGGCGAGGGTCTTGTCTCCCTTCACCTGTCCAAAGACGTGCTGGATGGTGGCGCGCTCGATATCTCCCAGATCGGTGCTGGCCAGAGGCGAGCTCTGCGGCAGGACCGGCGGCTGCGAGCCAGCCATGGCGCGGATGGACGCCGGCAGATCGGGCAGGTCGATCAGCTGCTTGTGGTTGGAAAGGGCCAGAGCCCGCTCCAGGCAGTTTTCCAATTCGCGCACGTTGCCTGGCCAGTCGTATTCCTTCAGGCAGTACATGACGTTCGGGGTCAGTTGGACGCGCTGCTCGCCGGAATATCGCGCGGCGAGCGAATGCACCAGAGCCGGGATGTCATTGCGCCGCTCGCGCAGGGGCGGCATGTGGATGGTCACGACATTTAAGCGGAAATACAGGTCCTTGCGGAAGGTACCTGCCTGGTAGGCCGCCTCGAGGTCGCGGTTGCTGGCGGCGACCACCCGCACGTCGATCTTTTGGATCTGATTGCTGCCGACCGGGCGGACCTCTTTCTCTTGGAGAGCACGCAAGAGCTTGGCCTGCAACTCCAGAGAAAGCTCGCCGATTTCGTCCAGAAATAAGGTGCCGCCGCTGGCGGCCTGGAATAGTCCCTGTTTGGCCCTGATGGCGCCGGTGAAGGCGCCCTTTTCGTGGCCGAACAGTTCGCTCTCGGCCAGGGTCGGCACCAGCGCGCCGCAATCGACAGTCAGGAAGGGACGCTTGGCAAGGCAGCCGCGAAAATGGATGGCCCGGGCCACCAGTTCCTTGCCGGTGCCGCTCTCGCCGGTGATCAGCACCGGGGTGCGGGTGTCCTTCAGGCGGGAGATCATGCGCACCACGTCTTGAATCCGGGGTGAGGTGCCGGTGATCTCACTCAGCACTTCATCGTTTCTCACCCGGTCGCGCAGGTACTCGTTCTCCAGCACCAGGCGGACTTTTTCCTCCATGCGCTGCAGGATGAGCTTGAGTTCTTCCACGCGAAACGGCTTCTGCACGTAGTCATAGGCGCCCAGACGCATGGCTCGGACGGCGGAATCGATGCTGCCATGGCCGGTCATGATGGCGACTTCAGTGCGCGGCATCATCACCTTGATCTGGTGCAGCAGTTCCACCCCGGACATGTCGGGTAGTTTGAGATCGGCAAGCACCAGGTTCGGCGCTTCCATTTCCACGTAGGACAAGGCGGCCTGGGCATCCTCCGCCTCGGCACATTGGAAGCCGATGGACTCGGCAATGCGACGGCACAAGGCGCGAATCGTCTGCTCGTCGTCCACGATGAGGCAGCGGATCTTGAGGTCGTCAGTCATTGAGTGCCCCAAAGTTCTCTTGAACTGCGGAGATCAACTGCTGCACGCGGAAAGGTTTCTCAATGTAAGGCGCGCCCGTGTTGTGCAGGGTGGCGGCCGTTTCCGCGCTGGCGATGTCGCCGGTGATGAAGAGCAGGCGCTTTGCCAGGTCCGGCCGGTGCTTCTGCAGCCAAGCGTACACATCGGCGCCATCGACCCCGCCCGGGGTGCGCATGTCCGAGATGATGCCGTGGTACTCGCCTTCCGCGAGCAGGGCCAAGGCATCGACCCCGCGCTCCACTGAGGTCACGGAATAGCCACTACGTTCGAGCACGGCCCGGAGAAAGGCAATGACCGACGGTTCATCTTCGATGACCAGGATAGGATTGCGGGCGTTGTTCATGCGCAACTCCCACCGGAGGCTATGGAGCGCGCAGCGCCGGCGGCAGAAGGACCCGCCGTGGCGGCCTTGTTCAGGGGTAGCCGCACGAGGAACGTGGCGCCTTCCAGGTTGGCGTTGTTGGTACAGGAAATCTCGCCCCCATGCTCGTGAACGATGCCGTAGCAGATGCTCAGGCCGAGTCCGGTGCCCTTGCCCACCTCCTTGGTGGTGAAGAAGGGGTCGAAGATGCGCTCCGGTTGGTGGACGCCGCTCCCGTTGTCGCGGAAGGCGATCTCGGCAAAATCGCGGGTGTGGCTGGTTCGGATTTCGATCCGGCCCGGGCGGCCGACCTGGCAGACGGCGTCGTAGGCGTTGTTGATGATGTTCAGGAAGACCTGTTGGACCTGATGCGCGTCGGCGATCAGTTCCGGCAATTCCGGATCGAACTGTTGGATGACCTGGACCCCATGGTTGGCCAAGTCGTACGAGCGTAGCGAAAGCGTCCGCTGGAGGATGTTGTTAACCTGCACCGACGCGCGCTGCGGCGGCATCTGCCGGGCGAAGCTGAGCAGATTCTGCACGATCTGCTTGGTGCGCTGCGCCTCCTGCAGAATGATGTTCAGGTCCTTGCGGGCGGAGTCGGGCACATCGGATTGTTCCAGCAGCAGGTCGGCAAACCCCAGGATGGCGGTTAGCGGGTTGTTGACTTCGTGGGCGACCCCGCTCACCAATTGGCCCACTGCGGCCATCTTCTCGGTATGCAACAGCTTGGCCTGCAGGATCGCCGCGTCGCTCACATCGGTCATCACCACCACGATGCTGTTGACGTTGCCCGGTTCGTCGCGCATCGGGCTCAGGCTGACGGAGAACTGGCCCATTTGCGCGCCGCCCAGCATGAGGGGGAGCTCCAGATTATCCATCGGGCTGCCGTCCAGGGCGGCCTGCAACGCACCCACCATCACCTCGCGGCGATTGCCCGGGATCAGATCAACCAGGCGATGGCCGATCAGATCCGCTTCTTCGAAGTTGCCGGCCACCAGACAGCGGCGGTTGGCATAACTGATTAGCCCGGCGGTATCGGCCACCAGGATCAGGCTCTGCGTGTTGTTGAGGATCTTGCTGCTGAAGTCGCGTTCGCGCTGCAAAGCCGCCTGGAAGGTCTTGGACTCGGTGATGTCGAGCATCAGGCCGCGATATTGCACGATATGGCCGTGCAGATCGCGGACCGCAAAGGCGTTCTGCAGGGCGTGCACCAGCGAACCATCCTTGCGGCGCAGCGTCGCCTCGAAATCGCGCACGCTGCCGCGTTCGGTAATAGCCTGCACGAAGCTCTCCCAGCGCCCGGAGTCCACATAAATGTCGCGCGCAATATCCGCCTGCACCAGTTCGTCCCGGCTGCTGTAGCCCAGCATGCGAACCAGGGTGTCGTTGACTTCGACGAAGCGACCCTCCACGGTGGAGAAGAACAGGCCTTCCTGGATGTTGTCGAACAGCTCGCGATAGCGGCGTTCGGCCTCGCGCCGGTCGGTGATGTCCTTGAGCACGTGAATGGTCTGGCGGCCCTCGTTGATCGACGACTGAATGCGCGAGGTGGAGACCAGGTAGGTGCGCTCCAGCACCGGATGGATGTATTCGTCGTAGGCGTCCTGGCCGGCGCGGCAGAAGGGGCAGGGCTGCGCCTCCCCCTCGGCGGCCATCGAGACCAGGGCACGCATGCGAATGCCGATCAGCTCCGAGGGCCGTACCCCGATGAAATCCGCCAGCGAACGATTGACTCGCAGCACGGCGTTGGCGTCATCATGCACCACAATGAAATCGGTGATGGCGTCAAAGATTTCAATCCAATTGCGCTTGGACTGTTCGATCCGGGTGAACAGCCGCGCGTTCTCCAGAATGACCGCGGCCTGGAGCGCAATCCCCCGCAAGAGCCGATACTGGCTGGCGCTCGGCTCCGAGTCGCAAGAGAGGCACAGCAAGCCGATCAGTTCATCGCCCGCGCCTTTCAACGGCGCCACGGTCACGGTCTGCCAGCCGAGGATCCCGGCGAGTTCCGGTCCGAAAAACTCGGCGGCGGGAGTGTGGCTAAGCTCCAGCGGCTGCGTCGCCCGTGTATTCAGCACCCGGGTCAGGCGATGGAGGGTGGCCTTGTCGCGGTTGGCGTTGGCTTCCTGAAGTAGAATGACCTCGAGTTTAGAGCCCTGGGATAACGCCAGCACGGCGGCTCGCGCCCCGACAATGTTCAAGGCACCTTGGGTGAGGGTGCGCGCGAAATCGGGCAGGCGCAGCGAGGCGTTGAGATCGATCATCACCGCCGCCAGGTCTTCGGCGCGCTGGCGCTCGTCCCGAGTCTGTTGACTTACCTGGGACAAGGCCATCATGCTGCCGAGGGTAGCGGCCAGGATCGTGGCCTTGGTGGCCATGTCGTCGTTAAAGAAGTTCTCCTGGTCGTCTTGGACGAAGGTCAGCGCACCGAGCACTGTGCCGCCGACGATCAGGGGTACCGCCATACCGGAACGGATGGCAAAGCTGCGCGCAACCTCGTAACGCTCCGCCCGGAAATCGTTGGCGTAGAGCGGGCGGCGGGTGAGGACCGCTTCCTGCATCAGGGCGCCGGAGGAAGGCGGGACTACGCGACCCTTGCACTGCTCGACCATGGTGCCATCGGCAGCGACACCGACCAACTCACCGGCCGAATTCAGCTTCCACCAATAGACCCCGCTGACCTGAAAGAACCGGCGGGTGAGCCGGCAAAAAACCTGGATCAGGGATTCTGGATCTCCGCCTTGCGTCGTAGCGCTAGCCAATTCGTAGAGGAGCCGCTGGAAGGGGTCTTCCAACAGTGGCGAGGCCTTCTGCACACTCTCGCGTTCGACCGGCATCGGGTGGCGCATACCCTTCTGAATTCCGAGCAAACCTGTACCGCAGGGGGAAACTGCAAGGTACCCTGGAATCTCATTTTGAGTCAAGAAAATTGAAGCCCTTCAGGATTGCGAGACACCGGGAGGTTACCCGCGCTTGTCTCACGCTGAGACGATCAGAGGAGCATTGGCCAGGAGTTTGAGACAGTATCTCACTTCACGCTTCGTCCCTGCGTGACGATATCACGTTGAAGACAAGCAGCTTACCTCCATAAACCTGCAGTGGATAGGATGGCAATCGGTTTGCCTCTACCTAGGCCGGACATCCAGCAGTTCTTAGTTACGAGTACCCAGTACTCAGTTTCGGGCCTCGCGGTTCTTGCTGCACCACGACCCGGCGGAGCGCAATTCAGAAAGTGAGCGCTCGGAACAGGCTACTGTGGCGAAACCACGGTTGGTGGAGTTTGGAGCTTTGAAAGGGCACGCCTTCAGGCGTGCCGCACCTGGCCGCCCAGGAATCCGGCTTTAGTCGCTGAGGACCAATCACCTCAGGGCCTAAAGGCCGGATGCTGTTCGGTATCCATTCGGCGCGGCTGAAGCCGCGCCCTTTCAAAGACGGTATGCACTCTGGGTTTGCACTCGGTACTAAGTACAAGTACTCAGTACCGAGTGCTAGGTACTGTCCTGGGTGTTTTGGAGGCGACAGCGATGTCGATTCGCAAAAGGCTGTACTCGAGTTTTGGACTGATTCTGGCCGGAGTGGCGATTTTGTCTGTCGTCAACCTGATCGCGATCCAGCGCGAGCGTAGCGCCCGGGCGGAGACCAGACGTGCCGAAGAGACGGCGCAGACTTACGAGAAGCTGCGCTTTCAGGTGACTTACAACCAGCTGAAACTGCGCAGCTATCTTCTGGGTAACCCGGTCGCATTGGACAAGATGAACGAAGGCTTGGCCAAATTCAATGAGGTGCTGCAGTCGGCCGAAGCCAAAGCCACCACGGACCAAGAACGTAGCGCGCTGGCTCGACTGCGGGAGCAGGAGCGCAACTTTGGCGAGCAGGTTACGAAGCCGCTGCTCGACAAGCGCCAGCAGGTCGATTCCGGGAACGCGAGCGTGGCCGATCTCCAAGTGCTCTTTTTGCAAATGCAGCCGGGACGCTCGCTGACCGCCTCCAGCGATCTGATCGAGCAGGCGCTGAAAGCCAACGAATCGGTCTTGGAACAGCGCCGTCAATTTGATGAATTCGCCTCCATGGTGACCAAGACCATCACCGTCGTGGGCACACTGCTGATCGTGATCTTCGGCTTGGTCGTGGCGTTCCGAACCTCCATTTCCATTACCGATCGCCTCGAACAACTGATGGGGGTCGCCCGCGACATCGCCGAGTCGGGCGATCTGGAGCACACCATCGACATCAACGGCTCCGACGAGATCGGCGAACTGGGCCGCAGCTTCGGCAGCATGGTTTCCTATCTGAAAGAGATGTCGGAGGCCTCGACCGCCATCGCCCAAGGCGATTTGGCGGTCGAGGTCGAGCCGCGCTCCAAACGCGACACTCTGGGCTTGGCCTTCCGGCGCATCACCGAGGGTCTGGGCGAACTGGTCAGTTCAGTTCGCTCCAACGCCACCCAGGTCTCCAGCGCCGCCGGTCAGGTGGCGAATGCGTCGGAGGAGTCGGCGCGCATCAGCGTGCAGGCCTCCTCGGCCATCGACGAAGTCAGCAGCACCATGCATGAGATGTCCATCAATGTGCAGAACGTGGTCAAGAGTACGCACATGCAGGGCATGAGCGTCACCGAGACCTCGGCCTCGATCGACCAGATGGTAGCCAGCATCCAGCGCGTAGCCGATACGGCCAAGGTGCTGCTGGATATCTCCAACCGCTCGCGCATGGAGGTGCAGGGTGGCCTAGCCAGCATGGACATGGCGACCGACGGGTTGCAGCGCATCAACCAGAGCATTCAGTCCTCTTCGCAGCTCATCGCCGTGCTGGGCCAGCGCGCCGAGGATATCGGCAAGATCGTCGAGGTGATCGATGACATCTCCGAGCAGACCAATCTGCTGGCGCTCAACGCCGCCATCGAAGCCGCCCGCGCCGGCGAACACGGTCTGGGATTTGCCGTGGTGGCGGAGGAAGTGCGCAAGCTGGCGGAAAAGTCGGCGCAATCCACCAAGGAAATCTCCGAGTTGATTCAGAGCATTCAGAAGGAAGCCCGCAAGTCGGTCGAGGACATGACCAAGAGCACCTCCATCGTCAACGATGGTCTCCTGTTGGGCGACGAACTGAACAACGCGCTGCGCAAGATTTCCAACGTGGTCACCGAGGTTTACAAGTTTGCCCAGGAGATCGGCGCCGCCACCAACGAGCAGTCGCACGGCTCGTCGCAGATCGCCAAGGCGACCACGCGGCTCAACGAGATTACGCACGAGATCAACTCCTCGGTGGAAGAGCAGGCCTCGGGCACGCAGGCCGTGGTCAAGGCCATGGAGCGCATGCGCGAGTTGATTCAGCGTTCGACCTCCGGTTCCACCGAGCTGGCGGTTTCGGCGGAACAGATGTCGAAGATGTCGCGGCTGCTGCTGGATCTGATGGAGCGGTTCACCCTGGAAGCCGACCGGGCGAAGATGCCGCCGCAACGGGAAGAGCTGCGATTCCGGGTAGCCGCCACTGCCGCTGGCCGCGGATAGGAGCGCACGGTGGCCAAGGAGCAGCAGACCGTCGGCTTTCGGATTGGCCAGGAGACGTTCGGCCTTCCGGTTTCTCTGGTGCACGAGATCGTGCGCGTGCCGGAGATCATCACCAACGTTCCCGATGCGCCCGGGTGCGTGGAAGGCGTGATCAATCTGCGGGGCCGGATCGTCCCGCTGGTGGATCTGCGCAAACGCTTCGGCATCCGAGTCGAGCCGAACCATAAAGCCCGCGTGCTGGTGGTGGATCTTGAAGGCAAAAGAGTGGGCTTGATCGTGGATGCCGCGAACGAGGTTCTCCGGATTCCAGAAGACGAGATCGCGCCGGCGCCGAGTGTCCTGGCAGAGAACGAAATCAAATATGTGACCGGCTTGGGTAAAGTCGGCGGACGGCTGATCATCCTGGTGGATCTCGCCAAGCTGCTGGAGCGAGGCCAACTAGTCAGCTCGGCTAAGACGATCGCGGCCTTGACTGGCGAGGCCGAAGCGCAGACACAAGTTTCCGCCGGGGAGAATTCCTCGGCGTAGGGTGCGCGGTTGGAAGATCCGGAGTAGTTGGAGACCTCCGGGACATAGGGCCTTTAACCAGCAGTTCATGGATCTCAGGGGCGGGAATCGGTTAACTCATGGCGACCCAAGTTCTACCGCAGCTCACCGAGTCTGAACTCAAGCTGCTCCAGATGCTCGTGTACGACCAATGCGGCATGTGCTTTGACGAGCGCCGCATCCATTTCCTGCTGGACCGGGTTTCACGGCGCTTCAAAGCCTGCCAGATGGAGAGCTTCTACAGTTACTACTGCCTGCTCACCTCTCCGCAGGGAAAGCAGGAACTCGCGGCCTTGCTGGAAAATCTCACGGTGAATGAGACCAGTTTCTTCCGCAACAAGCCGCAGTTGGAGCTATTCCAGAAGACCTGCCTGGAGGAGTGCCTGCACCGCAAACAGGAGCGGCGGGACTGGTCGCTGCGCGTGTGGAGCGCCGGTTGCTCCACCGGACAGGAGCCCTACACCCTGGCGATGATGATCTGCGATGCGCTGGCCTATTACTACATGCGCAACCCGCTGCCCTTTGATATGCCCGCACAAGGCAAGCCGCTGATCCCGCCTCCCTGGAAGGTGGAGATCCTGGCTTCCGACATCAGTTATGCCGTGCTGCGCGCGGCTCAGGAAGGCGTATACAGCGAGCACCATATGGAAGCCGTGGACTACGTCTACCGGCTGCGTTATTTCGACAAAGTGGGGGATCGCTATGCCATCAAGCCGGCGCTCAAGCAACTGGTCCATTTCGACTTCCACAACCTGAAGACCGAGTTCCTGCCGCAACGCAACGACTTCATCTTCTGCCGCAATGTGATGATTTACTTCGATGCGGCCGAGCAAAAGCGGCTGATCCAGAAGTTTTGTCGCTGTCTGAATCCCGAGGGGTACCTGTTCATCGGCCATGCCGAGTCGATGTACGGGATGAGCGACCGCTTTCGCATGCTGTACAACAACCAGGGCACGGGCTATCAGCGGATCGAGGCCATCGCGTGAGCTTCTTTTCCGACGATCGCGTCTCCGAGCTGCGCGCCTTGTTCTTCGAGAGCGCGCAGGAGCTGCTGCAGGCCATGAATGACGCCGGCCTGGAGTTGGAAAAGCGCCCCGACGATCTTGAGGTCGTGCGCAGCATCCGGCGCGCCGTCCACACCATCAAGGGCGACTCGGCGACCTGCGGTTTCAAGGAACTGAGCGAACTGGCGCACGAACTGGAAGACGTCCTCACGCCGGAGATCGCCACCCGGGCCGACGGGGCCGCCGTCCAGGTGGTTCTGACTGCGGCGGACATGTTCGACTCGATCCTGTTGGCCTATCGTGGCAACATCCACCCGCCGGACCCGGCCCCGGTGCGCGAGATGATCCGCTCCCTGGTGCAGCAATCCGAGGCGGCTGGGTTCAATCCCCAGTTCGACTGGACCGAATATGAGCGGCTGGTGATCGGTCAGATCTCGAATGGCAAGCCGCGATATAACGTCGCGGTGGACATCGAACCCCACTGCGCGTTCCCGGGCGCGGCCGTGCAGTTGGTCCGCAATGTTCTCAATGAAGCGGGCACCGTGTTGGTCATGCGCCCCGACGAGAACACGACGGTGGATAAAGCCGTGCTCGTGCAGGCCGTGGTCGCCAGCGAGCGCGACCCGCAGTGGATCGAGAAGAAGTGCAAAATCCCCTCGATAGCGGCCTCGGTGTTGGTGCAGCCCTATCAGGGGTCGGCCATAGCCATGGAGGGGATCGGGCCCGCCGTTCCGGTTGCGTCTGGCGCGACGCCTGCCATAGCCCCAGTCGCGCCCGCCCCGCACATTTCCAGTGCCCCAACGGTTCCGGCGCCGACGGTGGCTCCTTCACCCCAAGACGCGCACCTCGCACCCCAGCAAGCAGCCCGCCCGCACTTGCCGCAGCCCCCTCTGCCACATGAGCTTGGGCGCGCGGCAACAGGCAACTCCTCCACCGGGGCAACTCCAGCAGCCGAAGTCCCTAAGCCGCCTGCCATCTCCGGTGGCAGCGCGGCTGCGCCGATCGAGGTGCCGGGCTCGGAGCCGGCGCACGGGTCTTCCATTTCCGAGAACATGCTACGGGTGGATGCCGAGCGCATCGACAACGTCCTCAACCTGGTCGGGGAACTGATCATCAGCCGCTCGATGTTGAGCGAGACCATCAACGAGTTCGGGCGCAAACATCCCAAAGACCCACTACGTTCCAGATTTGCCGACGTGCTGGCGCAGAACTCGCGGGTGCTGACTGATCTGCAACGCTCGGTGATGAAGATCCGCATGGTGCCGGTGGAGCAACTGTTCCGCCGCTTCCCGCGCGTGGTGCGCGACGTCGCCAAGCGCCGGGGCAAGGATGTGCAGGTGCTGACCGAGGGGCATGAAACCGATCTCGATAAGAGCATCCTGGATGAGCTGGCCGAGCCGCTAACCCATTTGGTGCGCAATGCCGTGGACCACGGGATTGAAATGCCCCAGGAGCGGGTCGCCGCGGGCAAACCGGCGCAAGGCACGGTCAAGCTCAACGCTTATCACCAGGGCAACCAGGTGGTGGTCGAGATCAACGACGACGGCCGCGGCATCGACCCGCAGAGCGTGGCGGCCAAGGCGGTGCAGCGCGGTCTGATCACCGCCGAGCAAGCCTCCCGGATGACGCCAGGGGAGTCGCTCAACCTGATCTTTGAGTCCGACTTCAGCACGGCCAGCAAGATAGACGACATCTCCGGGCGTGGGGTGGGGCTGGACGTTGTGCGCGCCGTGTTGCAGCGCATGAAGGGTTCCGTGAGCATCGTCAGCCGCCCCGGCGAGGGTACGACCTTCTATCTGCGCGTGCCTCTGACCCTGGCCATCATCCGGGCGCTGCTGTTCTGGGTGGGGGACCGACTTTATGCGCTGCCCTTGCAAACGGTTTTGGAGATCACGCGCGCCCACGAGGCCGATGTTCATCAGGTGGACAACCACGAGGTGCTGCGGCTGCGCAACGAGTTGTTGACTCTGATCCGCGTGAGTCATCTGGACAAGGAGCGCAAGGTACGCACCCGTAACAAGCTTTTCGTGATCGTGATCCAGCTTGCCGGAAGCAAGGCCGGGCTGGTGGTGGACAAGCTGGAAGGGGAAGAGGAACTGGTGATCAAGGCGCTGGATGACCATTTGGTCGCCACCGACCTGGTCAGCGGCGCCTCGATCTTGGGTGATGGCCGCGTGGTTCTGATCCTGAACGTGGCGGCGGTGGTGGGACGACTGGGACGCGAGGGCTCGAGCGGCCTGGGGATCACAGTAGTGGGGCCCAACCGGGCGGCGGAGGCTCATGGATGAAGAAAACAGTGCGCGTGCTGGTGGTGGACGATTCGGCGCTTATGCGCAAGCTGATCCCAGAGATCATCGGGCACGACCCCTCAATCCAGGTGGTGGGCACGGCCATGGACGGAGATTTCGCCCTCAAGAAGATCGAGGAGCTGCACCCGGATGTGGTCACCCTCGATCTGGAAATGCCGCGCATGGACGGCATGGAGGCACTGCGCCAGATCCGGCGGCGGCACGCCTTGCCGGTGATCGTGGTCAGTGCCCACAGCACCGAGGGCGCCGTGGCCACCTTCAAGGCATTGGCCCTGGGCGCTTTCGATTTCGTGGCCAAACCCTCCGACGCCACCTCGGCGCACATGCAGGAGATCGCCGATGATCTGATCGGCAAGATCAAGGCTGCGGCTGCGAGTACGGCCTCGGGCATCGGCTCACCGCCGGGGCTGGATCTGAAGCAGGATTATCCCAAGGTGGCCAAGCCGCCGCGGCAGATCCGGCCGGCCAGCAAGATAGTGGCGATCGGGGTCTCGACCGGCGGACCCAACGCGGTGCAGTACGTGTTGTCCCAGTTGCCCGCCACGTTCCCCGGGGCCATCGTGATCGTACAGCATATGCCGGAGGGCTTCACCGAGATGTTTGCCCGCCGCCTGGATGAAACCTGCGCCATCGAGGTGAAGGAAGCGCAGGCGGGGGACTTGCTGCTGGCTGGCCGGGCGCTGGTGTCCCCAGGCAATAAGCACATCAAAGTGCGCCGGACGCCTCAGGGGAACGTGGTGGTGCTCAGCGAAGAGGAGCGGGTCAACGGTCATCGGCCTTCGGCGGATGTGCTGTTCAAGTCAGTGGCGCAGGAGTTTGGGCCGAGTTCGGTGGCAGTCATCATGACCGGCATGGGGGAAGATGGCGCCGAAGGCATGGGTCTGGTGAAGGATGCCGGGGGCGTCACCATTGCCCAAAACGAGGCCTCCTGCGTGGTCTACGGCATGCCGCGCGTGGCGATTGAGCGGGGTTACATCAGCCGCGTGGTCGGCTTGGACATGCTGGCCAGCACCATCCAGGCGCAGTTCCTCGACCGAAGCGCGTCAACCGGAATGATGGGGACTGTAGCGAACGACCAGCCCCTCGCGGGAAGAGCAGGCATACCGGGAACCCCAGCGCAGGAAAACAAGATCTAGCACGGTCTTTACAGTGGATGTGTTTTGAAAGGGCACGCCTTCAGGCGTGCCGTGAAGGCGACGAGTGAATCCGGCTTTAGCCGCTGAGGAGTCCACCTCAGGGCCTAAAGGCCAGTTCATTTCCTAGGTACGGCGGCGCGGCTGAAGCCGCGCCCTTTCAAAACCGCTTGCAGCAACCCTGGACCGCTGAGCAGCTTGCGGCCAATGGGAAAGAAGGAATTTAGGAGCACGGAAAGATGGAAACATACGCGGCTTTGCTTCGCAGCCAAGACCAGCAGCCAATTCGATACCTTGTGGTGGACGACTCGGTCTTCGCTCGCAAGAACCTGGCGCGCATGATCGAAACGTTCGGCGGAGCGTTGGCCGGCGAGGCCGGCGATGGATGCACCGCCATCACCGAGTATGACCGCATCGCGCCCGATATCGTGCTCATGGACATCACCATGCCGCAGATGGAGGGCATCGAGGCTGCCGACCGCATCGTCCGCGCCCACCCGGATGCGCGGGTAGTGATGGTCTCCTCGGTGGGGTACCAGGAGAACATCGTAGCGGCGCTGCAGAAGGGGGCGCGACACTTTGTGCAAAAGCCGGTCAAGCCGGAGGTGCTCTACGAGGTGATCAAGTACGTCATGGGTGACGACGGCACCACGGGTGGCAACGGAGAACGGCCATGAAGATGGAACTGATTCAGCCCTTCATCAATGCCGCGGATGCAGTCCTGGCCCAGAATCTGCACTGCACCACCAAGATCGAGGACATGACTATGGAAGAGCAGGTGTACCGCTGTCACGGGATCGCCGCGCTCATCCGCATCCAGGGCGATATCGAAGGCCGCGTCATCTTTGACCTGGAGCCCGCTACCGCGGTGCAGGTGGCCGCCGCCATGGCCGGCATGGAGGTCGCGGCCGGGGACCCGATCATCAGCGAGAGCATCTGCGAACTGGCTAACATGGTCATCGGCAACGCCGTGACCTCGCTCAACGATCAGGGTTTCCGCTTTCGGGTTGCGCCTCCCGAGTTGCACGCCTCCGAGGCGGGCTTGAAGAATACCGAAGACACCGAGGCCCTGGTGATGTCCCTCGACACGCCCCAGGGGAAGGTGTTCATGAACATTGCCATGCACTACCACCACCGGCGCCGGGGCGAGCGCGAGGCGGCAGTCGGCGCGTAATTCGGCCCATCCAGAATCGGAAAAATTAACTCTTCTTAAGCTCCCGCGGCCCTACCCTCGGTCATTTCCACGTACACCGCCTGCGCCGCGGAGACGGCGCGACCGAAGGCAAAATCCTTCGGTTTGACCACGCGATAGATCACCTGCTCCAGGGCGGCGATGATAGCGATGGTGTCGAGGTAATCGAAGTAGCCGATGTGCGCGATGCGGAACAGCTTACCCTTCATCTCGCCTTGGCCGTTGGCGATGACCGCGTCGAAACGGTTGCGGAACTCCTTGACGATGGCGGCAGAGTCCTCAACCGGGGAAGCGATGGCGGTGAGCGCGTCGCCCGGGCAGGTGGCCGAAAACAGGGAGAGTCCGAGCGCGTGAGCCGCGGCCCGGGTCATGGCGGCGGCGGTCTGGGCGTTGAAGATCAGGGCGTCGCGCCCAGCGGCGAGATCGCCATTGCCCATCTGGCGGACGAAATCCAGCGCCGCGCTCAGCGCGCAGATCATCGCGATGGCCGGGGTGTACGCCGACTCGCCCTTGGCGGCCGACTTGCGCTCCTTCCTGAGATCGAAGTAGTAGCAGGGCGAGTGCGGCTGGTCCATGCGCTTCCAGGCGCGTTCGCTCACCGCAAGATAGGCAATGCCGGGCGGCACCATCAGCGCCTTCTGTGAGCCGCCGATGATGACGTCGATGCCCCAGCCGTCCACGTCGAGCGGCATGGTGCCGAGGCCAGTAATGGCATCGACCACGAGCAGGGTGTTGGGGCTGGCTTGCCGGATGGTGTGGGCGATACCCTCAACGTCGTGCCGCGCCCCGGTGGAGCTTTCGCTCGCCTGCACCAGGACGACCTTCACATCCCCTGCAGCGAGTTTGTCGCGCACATCGGAGAGCTTGAAGGTTTCGCCATACGGCGCGCTGAGGACTTCGACCGCGCAGCCGTAGGCCTTGGCCAGGTCGCGCCAGCGCTCGCCGAACTTGCCCGCCGTCAGCACCAGTATCTTTTCTCCCGGCGAAGTCAGGTTGGCCACCGAGCCCTCCATGGCGCCGGTGCCGGAAGAGGCAAGCATCAGGACATCGTTCTGCGTCCCGATGAAGGTCTTCAGGCCGGCCAGTACGTTCTGGAAGATGGCCTTGAAATCGGCGGTGCGGTGATGGATGTTGGCGGCAGCCATCGCCAGTTGGGCCGCCGGCAACAGCGGCGTCGGCCCGGGAGTGAAGAGGCGGTTCTTTTTCAGCATGACAGCTTATTTTCGCACGAGACGCGGAAGGCGTAGCGCCGGCGCTACACAGGCCTTTTTGTCATTGCAGATCCACCCGCAAGCAGTACAATTGCGAGCCATTCGGAGCTCAGGCAGAAGATTTGGTGCCCCACATCTGCCCGATTTTGGCAGATGTGGGTGGGTTAGAGTCCCACATCCGCGAATGGCGCGCAGATGTGGGGCACCGTCTCGCGGGCGTGCCCGATGGAGGGGTAAGAAATGGGGCATCTGGTAGGCAAGGACGTCTTCCGGAAGCTGGGCAGCAAAATTGATGGGCTGGAGGTGAGGGCCCCCTGGAACGACAGGCTGTATGCCGTTCTTAATGAGCTCTACTCAGCGGAAGAAGCTGATGTCGTTGTGCGAATGCCCTATGGCTTATCCAGCTTTGAAGAACTGGAGAAGGCCACCGGCCGCGAAAAGGCCGACTTGCGCCGCATTCTGGACAGTTTGACGGCCAAGGCCCTGGTGATGGATCTCTGGCTGAACGAGGCCTACCAGTATGTCCCTTCTCCCATGGTGGTCGGGATTTTGGACTTGACCATGATGAGAATGGGCCCCGACACGAACAGCAAGGAATGGGCCAAACTCCTTCATGAATATATGTTTGGCGATAATGCATTCGTTGCCGCCAATTTTGGAAAAGGTGAGCGTCTTTCTCCCATCCGCGTTCTGCCTCATGAAGATGCGATCAAGGCGGAGGAGTACTGCGAAGTTCTCGATTACGAGAAAGCGTCGTCGCTGATCGGCGAGGCCAAGAAATTCTCCATCGGACTTTGCGCTTGCCGGCATGAAAAGATGCACCTGGGCGAAAAAAAGTGTGAGGTCCCACTAGCCAAATGCTCAGCGTTCGACTACGCCGCGGATTTGATGATCCGCCACAATCTGGCGCGGGAAGTCTCCCGGTCCGAGATGGAGGACAACTTCGCCGAGTCCAAGGAACTGGGGCTGGTGCTCACTGCCGACAATGTGCAGAAGAATGTCAGGTTCGTCTGCCACTGCTGCAAATGCTGCTGCAACCTCATGCTGGCCATCAGCAAGTTCGGCTACCCGAACACGGTGGTCACGTCCAACTTCCAGGCGGAAATCGACGAGGATTCCTGCTTGGGCTGCGGAAATTGTGCGGAGGCCTGTCCGATCAACGCGATTACCCTGGCCGATGACCAGAACCCTGAAAGTAAACTGAAGACAGCAAAGGTCGATGCGGCTCTCTGCCTGGGCTGCGGCGTATGCGCTCTCCAGTGTTCCACGGGAGCGAACAAGCTGGCTCAACGTGAGCAGCGGGTGATTCCTCCGGAAACCACCTTCGAGAGGATCATGCTGCAATGTCTGGAGAAAGGGACCTTGCAGAATCAAATCTTCGCCAACCCGCAGAGAATCGACCAGAAATTCATGCGCGCCTTTGTCGGCGCTTTTCTGAACCTGACGCCGGTGAAGAAGGCGCTCTTGAGCGATCGGCTACGTTCCACGTTCCTCGGCGCCATGAAAGACGGGGTCAGGAAGCAAGGCAAGGGCTGGGTGCTCGATATTTAACTATAAGGTATCTCATAAATGGTTTCGTATCAGGGCACGGCTTCAGCCGTGCCGCAATTGGCCAACAAAACTTTGGGCTTTAGCCCCTGGGGAGCATGCTTTCAGGCGCAGGGGCTAAAGCCCTTGAACTCTTACCACTCCCTTCGGCACGACTGAAGTCGTGCCCTGATACGACCTGGATCGATCTATGAGATGAATTCTAGAAGCGGTAGCGCCGACGTCCTGCCCTGAGCGTAGTCAAAGGGCCTGGCCGGCGGGAGAATTCACAAACGGAAAGGAAGCAAGGCAATGGGTAAGTGCTACAACACTGCTGTCATCAATGCGCCGGTGGACGTGGTCTGGAAGACGATTCGGAACTTTCACGACTTGAGCTGGGCGTCCGCTATCGTCACCAAGCTGACTGCTGTTGGGAACCAAAAAGGCGACCAGATCGGCGCCAAGCGCGTCATCAACGATGCCATCCACGAGACCCTGCTCTCGCTGGACGATTGCAAGCACAAGCTCTCGTACAGCCTCGACAACGGCCCCGGGCCGCTGGCGAATGGCTCGGTCAGCAATTACGTCGGAACCTGGCGCGTGCTGCCGATCACGGAGAACAACACCTGCTTGGCCGAGTTCCAGTCGTCGTTTGATTCGCCCAATGCCGCTGCCGTGAGCGAATTCTGCAATCCGATCTATCAGGCGTTGCTCGGGGCGCTCAAGCAGCGCTTCGCTTAATGGGTAATTTGGGAATTTGTAATTTGGGAATTTGAAGGCGCCGGTTCACGTTTCGGGCCGGGTGGGAGACCGGGCGCTCGGTAAAAAAGCGCCCCACATCTGCCCAAAGCAGGCAGATGTAGGGCACCCTCCGACTTCATCTCGACTGGTGGGCCGAAAAAACCATGTGCCCGTCAGGATGACATGCCCTCACGCTTTGGCGCTGCTGGCAGCCGCGGTCGTCTGCAGCGCCTGGTCCAGGTCTGCGATGATGTCCTTGATGTCCTCAATCCCCACCGAGAGGCGGACCAGATCCGGCGTGACGCCGGTTGCCTCTTGTTCCTCGGAGCTCAACTGCTGATGGGTGGTTGAGGCGGGATGGATCACCAGCGACTTGGCGTCCCCGATATTCGCCAGCAAGCTGAACAGCGAAAGCGAGTTGATGAACGTCTTGCCGGCCTCGTATCCGCCGCGGATGCCAAAGGTGACCAGCGCTCCCGCGCCACCAGACAGATACTTCTGCGCGCGCGCGTAGTACGGACTGGTGGGGAGTCCGGGATAGTTGACCCAGGTGACATTCGGATGCTTCTGCAGGAATTGGGCGACTGCCAGCGCGTTCTCGCAATGGCGTTCCATCCGCAGGTGGAGGGTCTCGGCGCCCTGCAACAACAGAAAGGCATTGAACGGCGATAGAGCCGCGCCCGTATCTCGCAGTCCCTGCACTCGCGCCTTGATGATGAACGCCAGCGGCCCGAAGGCTTCGGTATAGGAGATGCCGTGGTACGACGGGTCGGGATCGACAAAGTCGGGGAAGCGTCCGGACGCCTTCCAGTCGAACTTGCCGCCATCCACAATGATGCCGCCAATCGAGGTCCCATGTCCGCCGATAAACTTGGTCGCCGAGCTGAAGACGATGTCGGCGCCCCACTCGATTGGCCGGACCAACGCCGGCGAAGCACTCGTATTGTCAACCACCAGGGGGAGCTGATGGGCGTGGGCAATGGAGGCGAGCTTTTCCAGGTCCACGATGTCCAGCTTGGGATTGCCGAGCGTTTCGGTATATAGCGCCTTAGTCTTGTCGTTGATCGCCCGTTCCAGTCCGGCGAAGTCGTCGGCATCCACGAAGCGCACCGTGATCCCCAGTTTGGGCAGGGTGTAATGGAACAGGTTGTAGGTGCCGCCATACAACGAAGTGGTGGAGACGATCTCCTCGCCAGCCTTCGCCAGCGTGGTGACTATGAGGGTCGCGGCCGACTGCCCCGAGGCGGTTGCCAGGCCGGCCGCCCCGCCTTCCAGCGCGGCAATGCGCTTCTCGAAGACGTCGGTGGTCGGATTCATGATGCGCGTATAGATATTGCCGAACTCCTTGAGGGCGAAGAGCCGGGCGGCATGATCCGCGTCGTCGAAGACGTAGGAGGTGGTCTGATAAATGGGCACCGCGCGCGACTTGGTTGCGGGGTCCGCCTGCTGGCCCGCTTGCACCGCCAGGGTAGCGAAGCCCAGCTTCTTTTCCTGATTCGACATTGTCACTCCTTCAATATGTCGCTAAAACTGTCCTATGGCACGTGAGTCCTGCATTCTACCCCGCGATCCGTTCTCCGTTTTCCGTTCCACGTTCCCCGTGGGGTCTGCTTTGTACGATGCCGGAGAACTTGATCCGTGCCGAACGGAGAACGGAATACGGAGAACGATTCATCAGGGGGTCCTCCCGCCAAAGTGCGGGAGGCGTTCGGGGAATCCAACCGGCGGAACGCTGGTTGGGAAGGAGAACGCAGCCACAGCTCTTTAGCAGTTTTTAACGTGGAGCAAGTTGCCTTAAATCGCCACGTTTGCGATTGATCCGAGGCACGGCTAGCCGCCCTCAAATCACGATCAACATAATCAGGTAAATCGCGTTAAAAGTAAAAGGAGAAAAAATGATGGGCGCAAGCGGGATTTTGCCGGGTTGCGGGATCGGTATCAGGTAGCGGGTAACAGGTACCAGCCACCAGCCACTAGCTATCGCATCGATATCGCCCCACAACTTGGCCACCGGCAATTCACGATGCCAAAAGACTGAAGCCTGATACCTGATACCTGTTGCCCGAGGGTTTGTCTTTGCCTGACCCCATCGTATAATCAGCTATTGTTTCCGACCGCCTTAGCCTTCGGGCATACCCTGGCTGCGGTGGCTGTGTCTGTGCTTGGCACAGACCCGGGTGCAGGTGGAAACGCCGGCGCCTCCCGTGTTTGGAAAGGGAACACTTTTCCGACCCTCGGCAATTGTGTCCAGCGAACTTGTTGGGCTGGATGCCGACGCGGGGGCTGTCTCGCTTCACCACCTGAAGAAGTTGTGATGCGAGCCATTGTGCAATCCGAATCCTCCACGTATACCGCTGTGCCGTGTGTCGTTCCCGCGCGCAGTATTTCGCCGTTGATCGACAAATTCGGCCGCCACATCACCGACCTGCGCATCGCCATCACCGACCGCTGCAATTACAAGTGCGTCTATTGCCGCACCGGCAACGTGGGCGCGCAGTTTCCCGAGCTGCCCTTCGCCGACTATTTGCGCATGGCTCGGCTGTTTGTGGCCATGGGCATCCGCAAGATACGGCTGACCGGTGGCGAGCCTCTGCTGCGCAAGGGGATTGTCGGCTTCGTGCGCGATCTCCACGAGTTGCGCACGCCGGAAGGCGACCCGCTGGAGATTGCCGTTACCACCAACGGTCACCTGCTGGCGGAGATGGCGCAACCGCTCAAGGATGCCGGGCTGACCCGGGTCACAGTCAGCATGGATTCGGTCGAGCCCGAGCGATTCGAGCGCATTACCCGGGTGCACGGCGGATTTCATAGTGTGCTAGCCGGAGTGCGCGCGGCCAAGCGCGCAGGCCTGGACCCGGTCAAGGTCAACTGCGTCCTGCTGCGCGGCTTCAACGAGGACCAGATCGTTCCCTTCGGCCAGTTTGCCCGCGACGAAGGCGTGATGGTGCGCTTCATCGAGTTCATGCCGCTGGAAGAAGACCGCATATGGTCGATGGACGTGGTGGTCCGGCTGGAGGAGATCCTGGAACGCATGGCTGCGTTCCGGCCCCTGGTGGAGATCCCGCACGGGCTGAGCGAGACGGCGCGCCGCTACGCGTTCGAGGATGGCGTCGGAGAATTTGGCATCATCGCGCCGGTTTCGCATCCCTTCTGTGGCCACTGCAGCCGGGTCCGCCTGACCAGCGACGGCAAGATCCGCACCTGCCTGTTCTCCGTCCTCGAGCATGACCTCGCCGGGCGCATGCAGGCCGGAAAGACGGATGACGAACTCTCCGATTTCATCTACCAGACGGTGATGCAAAAGGAGCCGCGCCACCACATCGGCGAGCCGGACTTTGTGCCCGCCTCGCGCAGCATGGTGCACATCGGCGGCTGACTCCAAAAAGACTTGCCGCGGATTTCACGGATCAAAAACGGATTTGCGCGGAACAGATCAGAAAACCTGCCACAGGGGCACAGACACCGAGGAACATAGAACGGGCGAAATGCGAACCCGTGGTTTGTTCTTGCTCTGTGTCCTCTGTGGATCTTTGGCTCTTTGGCTGATTTTTTTGCAGTCCCGCGATTGCTTGTTGCACCTGCCGGGTGGCTTTGTAACAATACTGTAAGTTGCCTGGCGGCTGGCGGCGATGAGTCGTCGTGGCCCGAATGGCATCAATAGAACTGAGAAGTTCTTAGGAACAACTGCAGGCTTCAACACCCCGCAGGTCGGGCGCCTGAGTTCCACCTCGATACGCCAAGCGTGCCGAGATCCCCGGAACAAGCGCAGTGGATCTGCTGGAGCCGGCAGATGCTTTCAACACCCCCGTTCCGCAAAGGAACTGAAAGCGAGTGAGAAAAGTTGGCGACAGCAACCACGACTTGTTCACTGGACAACTATCTTGTCCTGCCTGACTACTCCATGGACGACCGCATTGCGGCCGCCAAGGAGAAACTTGGCCACGATGTGGTCATTCTCGGACATCATTATCAGCGCGATGAGGTGATCCGCTTTGCCGATTTCCGCGGCGACAGCTACAAGCTGGCGCAGGCGGCGGCACGGGCGCAGGCCAGTTTCATCGTGTTCTGCGGCGTTCACTTCATGGCGGAGAGCGCGGATATTCTGGCGCGCTCCGGACAACTCAGCATCCTGCCCGACCTCAATGCGGGCTGCTCGATGGCCGACATGGCTGAAATCACCCAGGTGGAAGACGCCTGGGAGCAGTGGGTCGCCATGGGGCTGACCACAGACTTGGGTCAAGGGCATCACGCCCATGACCTACGTGAATTCCACTGCGGACATCAAGGCTTTCTGCGGCGAGCGCGGCGGCTTGGTCTGCACCTCCTCCAACGCGCAGAGCGCCTTCCGCTGGGGCTTGGCGCGCAACGAGAAGATCTTCTTCCTACCCGACCAGCACCTGGGCCGCAATAGCGGCTATGCGCTCGGCATTCCGCTGAACGAAATGGTGGTCTGGGATCCGAACCTGCCGATGGGCGGGTTGACCCCGGATCGGCTGCGCGCGGCGAAGGTCATTCTGTGGAAGGGGCATTGCTCGGTCCACCTGCGGTTCTTGCCGGAGCATGTGGATCAAGTGCGCGCGCGCTATCCCGGCATCCAAGTGATCGTGCATCCGGAGTGCCGGTTGGAGGTTTGCCAGAAGGCTGACGGCATGGGATCGACCGAGCGGCTGCTCAAGATCATCCGGGATGCGCCGGCAGGCAGCATGTTCGCCGTCGGCACGGAGATCCACCTGGTGAACCGCATGGGCCGGGAGTTCGCCGAGCAGGGCAAGAAGGTGATCACGCTGGACGATTCCGGGTGCCTGTGCACCACCATGTTCCGCATCTCACCCCAGCACCTGTGCTGGGTGCTGGAGAACCTGGTGGAAGGCAACGTGGTAAACCGTATCGTAGTGCGGGACGAAGTGAAGCACTGGGCCCGCGTGGCTCTGGACCGCATGCTGGAGATCCAGTAGAAGTGGTCAGTGGTCAGTCAGTAATTTGCTAGTGGCCGGTGATCAGTGGTTAGACCCGTGATCCTAGCGAGGCGTCCGATGATTCGTTTTCGTGTGACAATGGGTTTGCAATGGCTGTCTCATCACAGGGATCACCGAGAACTGGCCACTGCCTACTGATCACTGGCCACTGACGGTATGGATCGCACCTTCACATTACGGGAAGCGCAGGAGCTGCTGCCGGTCCTGGAAGGCCTGCTGCGCGCGGCGATGCAGGCCAAGTCCGAGATCGAGCAGATCGACGATGAATTCAACCAGGTGCGCGCGCGGGTGTTCGTCACCGGCGGCTGTCTGCTGGACGTGCCCGCGCTTTCCAAGCGCAAGGCCGAACAGGACAAGCTCGCGCAGCGCGCCAAGGACGCAGTCGCGGAGATCCACGCGACCGGAGTGCAGGTCAAGGATCTCGATATCGGTTTACTGGATTTCCCCTGCCTGGTGGATAAGGAACTCATCCTGCTGTGCTGGAAGTTGGGCGAGCCGACCGTGGCCCACTGGCATGGGCTGGAAGAGGGCTTCGCCGGCCGCAAACCCATCGACGAGCGCATTGCCAAGGCGGCCAACCGGAAGCAGTAGCGAAGATTTGTAATTTGGCAATTTGTAATTTGTGAATTGCCCGCGCGTTTCGGTGACTCGAACAGTTGCGAGTTTTTGGGATATCTAACCTGCTATTATTTCCAGCCTGAGGAGGAGGGATGGCTATGCAGCCGCTTCCGACCTGGGGCCACAAGCGCGAGGCTTGGGATGCAGCGAAGGCAGAGACACAGGCCGTGCTTGTGGAAATCGCTAAAGCCAGCAAACTGATCTTCTACAGTGAACTAACACGCAAAATTGCCTCTATCAACTTTCAACCTGATGACCATGATTTTCATCGCTTATTAGATCAGCTTTCCGAAGAATCGGATGCGGGCGGCAAAGGGATGATTTCGGTGCTGGTCGTTCACATGAAAGACTATCGGCCGGGTACAGGCTTTTTCAATTTGGCTAAAGTCTTGGGACGCGATATTTCCGATCTGGACAAGTTCTGGACCGAAGAACTCAGTCGGGTTTATCGCGTTTTTGCATAGCAAGTCTGCGCCGTCACTACTGCTAAGAAATTGCAAATTACAAATTGCAAATTAACCCAATTACCCAGGCTGCTATAGTGATTTCAACACTCGTGAGGTCTTCTCGTCCATTTCGCGTTGCCGCGTGGGTGGTGGCGTTCGTCGTTCTTCTGTTCGCGGCGGGATGCAAACATGGCGGCGGGCACCTCCTCTCCGAATACGCCTACGTTGCCGCGCCCCAGGTGAACGTTCGCGACCGGCTGTCCACCATTTACAACAAGGTCGCGGTCATCAAGAACGGCGAACGGGTCGAAATCCTGGAGAAAAGCAAGCGTTTTGTCCGCATCCGCACCAGCGGCGGCCAGGAAGGATGGGTGGAGGTGCGCTTCCTGGTCGATCCCGCGATCCATGAGGGTTTCGACAAATTAGCCCAGGACAACGCTAATGTCCCGGCTCAAGCGTTGGGAGCAACCCGCTTCGAGCTGAACCTGCACCTGACCCCGGGCCGCGAAACCGAGCACTTGTACCAGTTGGGCGGCGGCGAGAAAGTCCAGATCCTGAAGCGTGCCATCGCCGAGAAGAACGCCGCGCCCAAGCCGCAACCTAAGCCCATTCCGAAGGCTCCAAACCCTGCGACGAACCAACCCGACTCGAAAGCCGCCGGGAAGGCGGCGAGTACTCAGCCCCAGGTGGCCCCGGTTGCGACAGCACCGTTTACCACTTCCGGGAAGCAACCCGAGAAGCCGCCCGCTCCGCTGGTCTACGAGGATTGGTACCTGGTTCGCGACTCGCAGAAGCGCGCGGGCTGGGTGCTGGCGCGCATGATCGACGTCGACGTGCCGATGGAGATCGCGCAGTATGCCGAAGGACAGCGCATCGTCGCCAGCCCGATCCTGAACCAGGTGATGGATGCCGAACAGAATCGGCAAGTCCCGCAATATCTGGTGCTGGCGACCGAGAATAAAGACGGGCTGCCTTTCGACTTCAACCAGTTGCGCGTCTTCACCTGGAACGTGCATCGCCATCGCTACGAGACGGCGTATCGGGAAAGAAGCCTGACCGGGGTGTTTCCAGTGCAGGTGGGCCACGAGGTCTTCGACAAGGAAGGCGATCTGCCTACGTTCACCGTCCGCGTGCAGGACCAGGCCACGGGCCAGTACGTGGACAAGAAATACAAAATGAACGGACCTATGGTGCGCCGGGCCCTCGCACCCGGCGAGGAGCCGCAGAAACCAGCCGTCGCTCGCGCCAAAGAAGCGGGCGGCACTCACCCGCGCAAAGCCAAGCTAGCGAAATCCCATGCCGTCGCCGGACGGCGGCATCACCGGCGATAGTTCGCGTCCCGCAAATTACGGCGATAGCTCCTCCTTCCTGTCATTCTTAAAATCGGACGGTGCCCCACATCTGCCTGCCGTTGGCAGATGTGGGACGAAGAATCTATGCATTTCCCGCCCCAATCAGAGCTACGCTCGAGTTTCGGCTGATCAGCGTTGATCTGCGTTCATCAGCGACTGCTTACGCAAGACGGGTAAGCAGGCATCAGCCAGTTTGCCTCGTGAATCCAACTCCTCACGAGCGGGTTTGCTATGACGGAAAAGGTCAAGAAACTAAATCTGGAACGGGACTACAAGAAATACCTTTACTACATTGATGGGAGCGGCAACGTCTGCCAGAAGCCAAAATCCGGCGAGGGCGAAGCCAAGGTGCTGGTGGAACGCGCCGTCGACCGCGACAACAAATACCTGTACTTTATCGACAAAGAGGGCGACGTCTCGCGTTCGCCGCGCGGAGCGAAGAAGGAAGCCGCCTAGTCCCATGAACGACAACGCCTGGAACATGTACGTCTTCCGGGACGGGCGTCGCTGCCTGCGCACAGCTACTCTGGTTGCCGGCCTGCAAGAAGCGATCGCGGCATGTACTACTCACTCTTGCCAGTATGAAGCGGCGCTGAACCTGCTGCTGCGCGCGGGTGAACTCGAGTGTGGCCTGGCCGATGCCGGATACAACGACGGAAATCTGACGGCTTTGACCGAAGCCGCCGCCCGCCTGTTGATCTGTCCGCAAGAAGAAGAACCGGTCTGCTTGCCGGTGGTTGATCTTGCCCACGCGCCGGAGGAAGTCCACGTCTCCCCGGCGGAGGGGTTTGCCTACTACGCGCTGCATCCGCTCGACTTTGCCGATCTCGCCGCGGCTCTGCCGCTCGAGACACGCCCCGCCGCGGTAGTCGGCATTCGCAGCATTGGGACAACCTTGAGCGCCGTCGTCGCCGCTGCGCTGGAGCGCCGCGGCATCCGTGCCAGCCGTATGACCGTGCGCCCCGTTGGACATCCCTATGACCGGCGAACCCAGTTTGCTCCCGAGCAATTGCCCTGGATCAACGCACACCTGGCCCAGGGGGCGGACTTTCTGGTAGTGGACGAAGGCCCGGGAATGAGCGGCTCGTCATTCCTTTCCGTGGGGGATGCGCTGCTCGCGGCAGGCGTGGATCGCGAGAGAATCCGGTTCCTGTGCAGCCGCCAGCCCGATCTCAGCCAGCTTCGCGCGCGCGAGGGGGCCGCTCGCTGGCAGAGTTACCGTACCTGCTACGTGGCGAAGAATTCACGTTTGCCGCAAGCGGCAAGGCTCTACATCGGCGGGGGTGGTTGGCGCGAAGAATCCTACGCAAGCCGCGAGCAATGGCCCGCCTCCTGGGTCCAGATGGAGCGGCTGAAGTTCTGGTCGGATGACAAGCGCACCCTCTATCGCTTCCAGGGCTTTGGACGCTATGGAGCCGAGGTGCACCAGCGCGCCGAGTGCGTCGCCGACGCCGGCTTCGGGCCGATGCCGTTTGCCCATGCCAATGGCTTTGCCGGCTACGCTGTCCTCAAGGGCCGCCCGCTGTCCGCCCCAAAACGCGGGGCGCGTTTTGGGGACCCCGACCGCGACGCCCTCAGCCGCGAGGTGCTTGACCGCATGGCCGACTACTGCGCCTTCCGCGCTTCCCACTTGCTGTCCCGCGACCCGCAGAACGCGCCGGAGATGGAGACCATGCTGCGCTTCAATGTGTCGCAAGAGTTTGGCGTGGAGTTGGAAGTGCCCGCTCTGGCCAGCCCGAAACCCATCCTGGCGGATGGCCGCATGATGCCTTGGGAGTGGATCCGCACGCCGGAAGGACGGTTGTTCAAGACCGACACCGCGGATCATAGCGATGATCACTTCTTTCCTGGCCCTACGGACATTGCTTGGGACCTGGCCGGAGCGATCGTCGAGTGGGACCTGCCGCGTCAGGCTGCTGATTACCTGCTCGAACGCTATCGGCGGGCCAGCGGCGACGATCCTGGAAGCCGCATGCCGGGCTACTTGCTGGCGTACACCGTTTTCCGGATGGGCTACTGCAAGATGGCCGCCGCCGCCGTCGGCATCTCAGAGGAAGAGCAACGGCTACTGCGGGATTATTGCTGGTATCGCGGCAAAGCGGGCGTGCTGCTGCCGCAAGAGAACCTTGCGGCAGCGTGAACCGAACTGCTTACCGCGGATTACACGGATTGCACACGGATCGAAACGGGTCAGAATTTTTGCTTCTAAAGAGATTCCCGGAGTCCTTTAAGAATCCGCGTTGATCCGTGCTTTTTCCGTGTAAATCCGCGGTAAGCCTTACGAATAAAATCCTGCGAGCATTTCGATCACGTAGCGCTGCTCCGACTCCGTCAGCTCGGGGAAAATCGGCAGCGCCAGGACCTCGCGGGCGGCGCGCTCGGCCTCGGGGAAATCGCCCTCCTTATATCCGAGATACGCGAAGCACGTCTGCAGGTGCAGCGGCAGCGGGTAGTAGATCTCCGTGCCGACGCCGTGCTGGCTCAAGTGCTGGCGCAAGTCGTCTCGCCGTGGCACGCGAACCACGTACTGGTGGAAGACGTGAAACGCCTCAGGCCGAATCGTGAGCGGCACAACGACGCCTGCCATCCCAGATTCGGCGATTAGCCGGTCGTAGAGCGCTGCTTTCGCGCGGCGTGCCTGATTCCATTCCTCGATGTAATTCAGCTTCACGCGCAAGATGGTGGCCTGCATGGCGTCGAGGCGGCTGTTCCATCCGATCTCGTCGTGGAAGTAGCGCTGGCGGCTGCCGTGGTTGCGCAGCATCAGGGCGCGCTCGGCCACAGTCTCGTCACTGGTAGTGACCAGGCCGCCATCCCCGTAGGCGCTCAGGTTCTTCGTGGGATAAAAGCTGAATCCGGCGGCGGTGCCCATCGAGCCGGCGCGTCGGCCATTCCAGGCAGCTCCGAAGGCTTGGGCTGCGTCTTCGATAACAGTGAGCTTGTGCTCAGCGGCGATGCGCGCGAAGGCGTCCATGTCGGCGCACTGGCCGTAGAGATAGACGGGCAGGATGGCCTTCAACTTGAGCCCACTGAGCCCCGAGGCGATGCGACGGTCGACCGCCTTGGGATCGAGATTGAGCGTGCCCGGATCGATGTCGGCGAACACGGGCGTGGCGCCGGTGCGGGTGATGGTCGAAGTCGAGGCGAAGAAGCTGAACGGCGTGGTGATGACCGCGTCGCCCGGACCAACGCCGGCGGCTTGCAGGGCCAGCCAAAGCGCGTCGGTACCGGAGGCACAGCCGATGCCCTGTTTTGCCCCCACGAAGGCGGCAGCCTCGCGCTCAAAGGCGCTGACCTCTTCGCCGCCGATGAAGTGTTGGGTGGAGCAGACGCGTTCGATCGCCGCGCTGACTTGGTCGCGGATCTGCGGGTATTGCCGCCGCAGATCCAGCATGGGAACGGAGAGACGAGGACTCGTTTTCGGATTCACGGGAAAATGAAAGTGTAGCAGTGATGTCATCCTAAGTGCAGCGAAGGATCCATGTATTTCTGTTTGCAAATACAGGGATTCTTCGCCTGCTGCGCTCGTTCAGTCGAAATCATCCCACATCTGCCGACAGCAGGCAGATGTGGGGCACCCTCGGAGTGGGAAGTTGCGAGGGCCTGTTTTCAGTCTTGACTTCAGCCAGTATGATTACCGTGCCGTTCAGGGACCCATGAACACATTTCGGAACTCAGGCTCGGAGGGCTGATGCAACCGCTGGAAAGCCGGGAAATCCGCTTCAACAACATCCTGCTGGCAACCGACTTCACGCCAGCCTCGGAAACAGCCATGCTGTACGGCCTTGCCCTGGCGCGGCGTTGGGGCTCGCGCGTTTTCTTGGCCCACGTGATCAATCCTTTCTCCCTCAGCAGCGAGGCCGAGCAGCGGGCCATCAACGACGCCTGGCGCGACGCCCAGACCGAGATGACCAACCAGATCATCGCCGGCCGCCTGGACGGCATCGAGAATCACGTGCTGGTGGCCAAAGGCGACACCTGGCAGGTGCTCTCCAACATGATCGAGCAGTACAGCATCGACCTGTTGGTGGCCGGGACCAGAGGCCGCAGCGGAGTGTGGAAGGTGCTGATGGGCTCGACCGCGGAAAAGATCTTCCGCCAGGCGCCCTGCCCGGTGCTGACGATTGGCCCAAATGTCCCGCCGGAGCTCTCGCAACATCCGCCGGCCCGGATTCTATTCTCCTCCGGCTTTGGGCCGCCATCACTGCATGCCGGGATTTATGCCCTGTCGCTGGCGCAACAATTACAGGCCGAACTGGGCTTGATGCATGCCATCCGCCAGCTTCCAACCAACCAGCCGCGTGCGGAAGTGGAGAGAGAGGTTGAACAGAAGCTGCGCGAGCTGATTCCTCCCGACGCCAAATTGCCAGCGTCTCCCAAGATGTTCGTGGGATATGGAAATCCTGGCGAGTACATCCTGAAAGTCGCGGAAGAGTGGAAGCCAGAGCTGATTGTGCTCGGCATCCGCAGGCCTGAAGCCGATGCCCGCCTGGTGGCCCGCGCCACCGCCTACACGGTGGTGGCAAATGCCTCCTGCCCTGTGCTCACCGTGCGGAATCCCAACGTGTAGAACAGCCTGCTAAAGGCGCTTTTGGCTCTTGGCGGTTGGCAGTTGGATGTTGGCTTGAGACCAAGGGCGCGGTTAAACATCTAGGCTGCCCATGGTTGATACCGCGACGCTCACCTTTTTAGCGCTCGGCCCGTCCAACCCTCGCCGAAACTTTCCCGCCGCGATACCATCTACTTAGGTAGGGATTAAGGTTAAGGTGAAAGCTATGGGAAACACCTTCAAGACGGCACTCTTGCTGACCACGCTTACGCTACTCGTCCTGTTCATAGGCGAAGCCCTCGGTGGACAGAACGGGATGATCATTGCCCTGGTTCTCGCCGGGGTGATGAACTTCGTTTCGTACTTCTTCTCGGACAAGATTGCGCTGGCGATGTACCGCGCCCAGCCGGTCACGCGCGAAGAGCTGCCCCGGGTCTCTAACGTGGTGGAGCGCATGACCCAGCGCATCGGGCTGCCGATGCCGAAGATCTTCGTCATCCCGAGCGATTCGCCGAATGCCTTCGCCACCGGGCGCAATCCAAGCCATGCCTCGGTCGCCGTGACCCAGGGAATCCTGAACCTATTAAGCGATGACGAGCTCGAAGGCGTTTTGGCGCATGAACTGGGCCACGTCGATAATCGTGACATCTTGATCAGCTCGGTAGCGGCGACCCTGGCCGGCGCCATCACCATGCTTGCCCGCATGGCCATGTTTGGCGCCATGTTCGGCGGCTACGGCGATCGGGAGGAGCGCCGCGGAGGCGGTTTGGGCGCGCTGTTCATGCTGATCCTGGCCCCGATCGCCGCTATGCTGATCCAATTAGCAGTGTCGCGCTCGCGCGAATACCAGGCCGACGCCACCGGCGCGCGCTTCACCGGCAATCCCTATGCGCTGGCCAGCGCCCTGCAGAAGCTCGATGCCTACTCGCGCCAAGTGCCCCTGCTGGCAACGCCTTCGACGGCGCATATGTTTATCGTAAAACCGATGCTGAGCATGAACTTCGCCAACCTGTTCTCGACCCATCCGCCGATCGCCAAGCGCATCGAGCGGTTGACCGGCCGCCCGGCGGAGTTTAACCAGTAGCTGCTCGCGCCAACGGCTCTCACCCTCCTGGTGACGTTTAATAGGCGTGTTCCCAGAGATCGTTCACCAGAATGGGGTACAACCCCTGGATGAGCGTGCTGTCCGGGTTGGGCGTGGTGATCAGTTCGTGCTTGCCTTGCGGGGCACGAACCAGCCACACCCAGCCGCTGCCGAAGTGCTTCAGGCCGAGGTCGTTGAACTTGGTTTTGAAGGCGTCGAATCCGCCGAATTGTTGAATCACCTCGGCGATCTTGCCGGCGGGTTCGCCCCCGCCTTAATTTCGAAAGCCGCCTGTACCTCATTGAACAAAACCTTGTATACCAAGCTGGACAGCAGCAGCATGGCAAACAACGCGGCAACGACGAGATACAACTTCTTGCCAATCCCCATCGTCTTCATGGACGCTCCCAGTTAAGCTGCGGGTCTACCTGCTTCGTGAAACCAAGGCCGAGCGCGTTTGCAACAACACCCTGGACCTCTGACCACTTCTTCTTAATTCTTACGGCCATCGTTCGGCTGTTCAGCTCCCGAATAGCAGGAAGGTCTGTCTATCGGCAAGTGCCAGCCAAAAGATCAACCCGGCAGGGGGGAAGTTCAAAAAGCGGACGGCGTGATGCTTTCTCGGGAAGGGGTGGGAGCGGCGAGCGCGGGCGGCTAAGGTTTGGGTGTAGCGCCGGCGAGACGCCGGCGCTACGATGAAACGACGGGCGCAACTCGGCTAAGCTCGTTCGATTCGGCGATTAATCTCCTCCCAGTTGACGACATTCCACCAAGCCTGCAGGTACTCCGCCCGGCGGTTCTGGTATTTCAAGTAATAGGCGTGTTCCCAGAGATCGTTCACCAGAATGGGGTGCAACCCCTGGATAAGCGGGCTGTCCTGGTTGGGGGTGGTGATCAGTTCGTATTTGCCCTGCGGGGTTCGCACCAGCCAGACCCAGCCGCTGCCGAAATGTTTCAGGCCGAGGTCGTTGAACTTGGTCTTGAACGCGTCGAATCCGCCGAATTGTTGGATCACCTCGGCGATTTTGCCGGCGGGTTCGCCCCCGCCTTGGGGCTTCGGCTTCATCAAGGTCCAGAAGATGGAGTGGTGGACGTGGCCACCGCCATGATTGCGCACCGCCATGCGGATGTCTTCGGGCACGCTGTTCAGGTTTCGCAATAGTTCTTCGGGAGACTGCTTCTTTAGTTCGGGATGCTTATCGAGGGCGGCGATTAGATTGTTCAAATATGCCTGGTGATGCTTGTCATGATGCACATGCATGGTTTCCTGGTCCACGAACGGCTCCAGGGCGTCATAGCTATAAGGTAGCGGAGGAAGTTCGTACAGCGTTTGAGTAGCGGTGACTTCTATCATGCTCTACGCTCCTGTAAAACGGTGAGGTTGAAAGCGAAGATCCCCGGTTTGCGGTCCCGAGCAGGCCGTATTGTATCTGAATTCCTGGATTGCGCGGATTTCGTCCAATTTCGCGCGAGTGCATCGGGAAAATCTCACCACGGAGACACGGAGGCACGGAGGAATAGAGAGCTTTCTCCGTGTCTCAGTGCCTCCGTGGTGGGTTTTCAATAAATCAGGAAGTTTCAAGAAATCAGAAATCGGAACCGACGCTCGAAGGCTTTCGCTAAGGCAGGTTCCTGATCCGGAACGCAAATCTATTCTGGAATCCACGATCAATTTGTGGGCCTGTTGCCCTTGCCATGGGACAGGGCTGCTCGCACACTGGTCCCGCTCCTCCTGTTGGCGCAACTCTCCCCCATAGCAGGAACCGAGGTCCCGACCCATGTCGTTGCTGATCATAGAACCGGACGCGCCGCTGGCCAGCTTCCTGTGCAAATCTTTCGAAGCCGCCGGGCACCAGGTTCGCGTCGCCCATCGAGTCGGGGAAGCGCACCAGGCAATGACGGACGCTGCCCCGGAACTGGTCCTGCTCGATCTGGACCTATCGTCCGGCAATGTGGCGGCCCTGCTGCAACAGGTAAGGGCCGAACGTCCGGAAACCCGCGTCTTGGCGGTAACCTCGTCGCAAAACATTGAGCAGCGAATTCAAGCCCTCGACGGCGGCGCCGATGATTGCGTGGTGAAACCTTTTTGGTTCGCCGAACTCGCCGCCCGGGTGCGCGCGTTGCTGCGCCGCACTCCGCCCACCACGCAAGCGCTGCTCCGCGTGGACGATTTGGAACTGGACCGCATGAGGCGGAAGGTCCGCCGGGCCGGCCGGGACGTGGACCTGACTGCCAAGGAATTCAGCCTGATCGAGTACCTCATGCTCAACGCCGGACAGGCGGTGACCCGCGCCATGATTCTGGACAAAGTCTGGAACATGGCGTTACAGAACAACACCAACGTGGTCGATGTTTATGTCAACTACTTGCGAAAAAAGATTGATGGCGAAAGTTCTCTGAAGCTGATTCACACGGTGCGTGGAGTGGGCTACCAGTTGAGCACTTTTGGTTTCGGGGGCAAGGTAGCCACCGCCTAGCCGTCAGGTTCAACCGCAGGAAGACCAACCACGAATTCAAATGGATTTAGACGGATCAGAGGAAATTCAAATGGAGTAGCAGAGCAAGTACCACAAGAGGGTCGAATCGGTTTAGATCCGTCTCAATCCGTTGTTGTTTCATCCAAGTCCTGGATTGCGAGGTCATCATGAATGCTGCTCAAGCCCGTACCGCGGAATTCACTCCGGTGCTGATCGCCAGCGCCAATGACGCGCTGCGACATAGCTTGGTCGAGAAGCTCCAGTGCAACCGCTGGTACGCTGAGGAAGCATTCGGTGGCGCCGATGCCCTGGCCAAGCTGGAGGGAAGCGAGTGCCGCTTCCTGCTGCTCGATGCCAAACTGCCGGATCTCGACAGCGAAGAGCTGAGCGCCCTGGTGAAGGCTCGCTACCCTGGCGTGCAGGTGGTCATGCTGGACGCTACGGCGGGCCGGCAGTTGTCTTCCCGAATGACCGGCCCGCCCGCAGCCGGGGCGATGATTGCCCAGGCAACGGCCGAACTGGCCGCGCTGCTTGACTTCGGATCCTCGCCGAGTTCCCTTCCCTCGGGTTTCAGTCCCCCGGGTTTCAGTCAAAAGCTCGCTCCGGCGGGCGTTCTGAAACGGGACGCAGGCCATTCCAATGTGTGCTGCCCGCAGTATGGACCCTTCGACAGCCTGGGCCCCCTGCCCGGAATGGTGGGAAATTCGCCGGCGATGCAGCGGGTCTACCGCTTGGTACGCAAGATCGCGCCCCGCACCACGCCGGTGCTGGTTGTGGGCGGAACCGGCACCGGCAAAGAGCTGGTGGCGCAGGCGATCCACCAACTCAGTCCGCGCGCCTCGCGCCCGCTGGTGATCATCAATTGTGCGGCGATTCCAGAACCCCTGCTGGAATCCGAGCTGTTCGGCTACGTGCGCGGCGCCTTCACCGGGGCGGCACAGTCCCACATGGGGCGAATCCACGCCGCGCACGGGGGGACGTTGTTTCTCGACGAAATCGGAGACATGCCCCTGAACTTGCAGGCCAAGCTGCTGCGCGTGGTGGAGCAGGGAGACGTCCAGCGACTGGGCAGCACCGAGGTTTTCCAGGTCGATGTGCGCATTCTGGCCGCCACCAACGCTGACCTGGAGCGCAAAATTGCGGACCAAACCTTCCGTCGCGACTTGTTCTACCGGCTCTCGGTTTTTCCCATTGAATTGCCGCCGCTCGCACGGCGCGCGGAAGACATCGTGCCACTCGCCAGACATTTCCTGGGCAAGTCCTCGCCTAATCCGCCGCTCTTCAGCTCGGCAGCCATCGACCTGCTGTGCCAGCACTCCTGGCCGGGAAACGTGCGCGAGCTGCTCCACGTGGTCGAGCGGGCCAGCATCCTGGCCGAAGAGATCGGGTTGATCGATCCGGAACACATTATCTTTTCGTTCACGGGCCAGGCGGGATAAGACTTTCGAGTGTGAAGTCTGTTACCGCCCCGAACGGGGCGGTAGGGATTTAGCCCCGGGCGCCAGCCCGGGGTAGCAGGCATGTCATGGCCGGAGCCCCTTCAGGGGCGATTGAAGAGCTACAACCTGAGACATCAGATCCGGAACGAATCTGGCCCACTCGCCCCTGAAGGGGCTCCGTTGATTCCTCCACCACGTCCCCGGGCTGGCGCCCGGGGCTAAATCCCTACCGCCCTCCGGGCGAATGCCCATCAGAGCTACGGACCGTTGCCGGGTGCCCCCGCTCCAACTCAATGTGAGCTACCGCAGCAGATACCACTGTGCGAAAACCGCTTCGATGCAGGCACCAGCGCCAGCGAGCCCCTTCGACTGCGCTCAGGGCTATCTCCGACGCCACACCTAATCCCCTCCCCCTGTGCGGTATGACCGCCCTGCCTGAGACATACGTCACAGACCCTCGGGTAGTGCTTGTTCGATCATAATAAAGAACTTTCCCCACAAGGAACTTTCTCTGGAGGGTTAGGTGTACGCAATCGTCGAAGCACGCCCTTTGGCGCGAGGGATAAAACTGTTTCGGATCCAAGCGCCACGTATTGCCCGGAAACAGAAGCCGGGCCAGTTTGTGATTGTTCGTCTGCACGATACCGGTGAGCGCATCCCGCTGACCTTGGCAGACGCTGATCCCGCGGCCGGCACCATAACCATCTGCGTTCAAGCCATCGGCAAGACCACCATGCTGTTCAACATGCTGGAGGTTGGGGATGCAGTGTTGGACATCGTCGGCCCTCTCGGCAAGGCCAGCGAAATCGAGAAGTACGGCACCTGCGTGGTGGTGAGCGGCAGCGTCGGCACGGCTATGGCCTATCCCACCGGACGCGCCCTGCGGGACGCCGGCAACCACGTGATCTCCATCGTCGGCGCGCGCAGCGAAGACCTGCTGGTGCTGGAGGAGGAAGTCCGCGCCGCCAGCGACGAAACCATCGTGGTCACCGATGACGGCACCCGCGGCCGCAAAGCGCTGGTAACCGAGCCGCTGAAGGAAATCATTGCCCAGCGCAAGGTCGATCTGGTGCTCGCCGTAGGCCCGGTGCCGATGATGCGCGCCTGCGCCAATGTCACCCGCGAGCACAACATCAAGACCATCGTCAGCCTGAACTCCATCATGGTGGACGGCACCGGCATGTGCGGCGGCTGCCGCGTGCTGGTCGACAACAAGAGCCAGTTCGCCTGCGTCGATGGCCCCGACTTCGACGCCTCGCAAGTGAACTTCGAAGTGCTGATTCAGCGCAACAACATGTACCGCGACAAGGAGCGCGTCTCGATCGAGCGCTTTAATGAGAACTGCCAGCAGGAGTTGGCGCAACTTCGGGCCAAGATCAAGCAAGCAAGCGCGCAGCAAAGCGCTGCGGTGACGGCGGGAGGTGTAGCGTGAGCCACAATCCACTCAGTAATAAGGAGAGGATGAAAGTCCAGCGTCAGCAGATGCCGGAGCAGCCTCCCGAGGTCCGCGCCCACAATTTCCTGGAAGTAAACCAGGGCCTGAGCGCCGATCTGGCGAAATCCGAGGCCTCGCGCTGCATCGAGTGCAAAGATCCGGGTTGCATGAAAACCTGCCCGGTGTCGGTCGATATCAAGGCGGTCGTCGACCTCATCGTTCAGGGTGATTATCTTGGCGCGGCGGCTAAAGTCCGCGAGGACAACGCTTTGCCGGCCATTACCGGCCGCGTATGCCCGGTCGAGGACCAGTGCGAAGGCGGCTGCCTGATCGGCAAGAAGGGCAGTTCGGTTGGCATCGCCAATCTGGAGCGCTTTGTCGCCGATTACGAGCGCCATACCGGGCAGTTCGGCATTCCCAAGTCCGCGCCTGCGACCGGCAAGAAGGTGGCGATCATCGGCAGCGGCCCAGCCGGCTTGGCCTGCGCGGGTGACCTCATCCAAGCGGGCCACCAAGTCCACGTCTTCGAGGCGCTGCACGAATTGGGCGGCGTTCTCGTCTATGGCATCCCCGAGTTCCGCCTGCCCAAGGACATCGTTCGCC
Organism: uncultured Acidobacteriota bacterium; assembly: GCA_963837635.1. Lineage (GTDB taxonomy): Bacteria > Acidobacteriota > Terriglobia > Terriglobales > Acidobacteriaceae > CAWINY01. The sequence goes on along the minus strand of CAWINY010000006.1, from coordinate 25,705 downwards.
ACGAGGTCGAGACGCTACGCCAGCGTGGGGTGGAGTTCGAGACCAACGTGGTCGTCGGCAAGACGGTCACCGTGGATGAACTCATGCAGGAGGAAGGCTTCGATGCGATATTTGTTGCTACCGGCGCCGGCCTGCCACGCCTGCTGAACATCCCGGGCGAGCACTTCAATGGCGTATGCTCGGCCAACGAGTTCCTCACCCGCGTCAACCTGATGCGCGCCTATCGTTTCCCTGACTTCGACGAGCCTATCTATGACTGCAAAGGCAAGGACGTAGTCGTGGTCGGCGGCGGCAACACCGCCATGGATTCGGTGCGCACCGCGCTGCGCCTGGGCGCCAAGTCGGCCACCATCGTTTACCGCCGAACCGAGAAGGAGATGCCGGCCCGCGTGGAGGAAGTTCACCACGCCAAGCACGAAGGCATCCAGTTCATGATGCTGGTCAACCCGGTCGAGTTCCTGGGCGGCGAGCAGGGCTGGCTGAAGGGCGTGCGCTGCATCCGCATGGAATTGGGCGAACCGGACGAATCCGGCCGCCGCAGCCCGAAACCCGTCCCGGGTTCCGAGTTCGAGATCCCGGCCAACATTGCCGTGATCGCGGCAGGTACCACGGCGAATCCGCTGGTGCAGTCGTCCACCCCGGGCCTGCAGACTCGCCGGGGCGGCTACATTGTGGCCGACCAGGAGACGCTGCAAACCTCGAAGGAGGGCGTATTCGCTGGCGGCGACATCGTGACCGGCGGCGCGACCGTGATCCTGGCCATGGGCGCGGGTCGCAAGGCAGCCAAAGCCATCAACGCTTATCTTGCGGGCAAGGCGGCAGCCGTCGCTGCCAACTGATCCGCAACCCTGCTATACTGATCGGCAACCCGGAAAAATGCCCTCGCGCAAGCGAGGGCATTTTTGTTTGGGAACGTGAGTAGCCGCCTTTGGCTACCCATGGCCAAACCAGAGTGAAGCGGCTAAAAGCCGGATTCCTGAGCGGTCCGGTGCGGCACGCCTGAAGGCGTGCCCTTTCAAAGCTCCAGGCTCCACCAACTGCGTTTTTCGCCATCGAGTGGGCCAGAGCAATCCGGCAGAGACTTATTTGCCGGGAGGGCCCTCTCCTGGCAGTTCATTTGCTTCTAAGCAGGGGTAAGGCCTACGGGCAGAGTAGTTGGGGACCTGACGTGCACGGACAACAATTGCAATTTTGGCTCGCCTTAGTAGTTTTTACCCTGGTTACGCCAGCCACCTACTCTCAGCAGAGTAGCCAGTGTGGGCAAGGGAGTAGCAAACCTGAGCAGAGCAGCGTCATCGTGAGCCGCATGGAGCAGGCACGGGAGCAGAACATGGCCAGCACCAAGGCCTATTCCATGGTTCGCGATTACCGACTGTACGGCAGTTCGGAAGCAAATCCCGTGTCGCACGTGGTCGCCCGGGTAAACTTCGTCCCGCCCAATAGGAAAGATTTCGCGATTGAGTCCACGGAAGGCGCCGAGCGCGGCGCTAGCATTATCCGGCAACTGCTTGAGACCGAAGCCCGGGCGGCACAGGACCCGAAGGCCCCCGGGGCGATCATTTCCGCAAACTACGATTTCGAATACCTGGGGAATGGCATCCTCGATGGCCATCCAGTCTACGAGCTTCTCCTCAAGCCGAAGCATCAAGAGCGGGCTTTGATCGACGGCATGGTCTACGTGGACCAGAACACCTATCTGGTGCGGCGCATCGAAGGCGACTTGTCAAAAAGCCCGTCCTGGTGGGTCAAGAAGGTACACACCGTAGTGGATTTTAGCGACCAGGATGGAATGTGGATGCAGACCTCGACCCGCGCCGTCGCCGAGATCCGGATCATCGGTACGCACACCTTGACCGGACAGGCCGTGAGCGTTAGCACCACCGACGAGTCAGCGAAAGACTCAGCCGTTGGGCATGTGGGCAGCGTGCCTCCTCCGACCGGCAGCCTGGCTTTTCCGTCAAGCAGCGTTCCTCTCTCGGCGAGCGCTCTGCCTCTCCCTCTCCATAGGCCGCGGGCTGTGAACCGTCCTCCGGTGATCTTCGGAACGGGAATGCTGGGCCGGTAAATCCGTTCAATTGTTCTCCGCTTCCAGTCCCGCGGTGCCGGAACTCTGGATTAGAATCATTCCTGTTACAAGAAGTCCGGTTGAACCCGGACTTTGGTTTTTCGGAACACTGTACGGGACTTTCGTCAGGCAACCGGAGTTGCGACGCCTCGTGTAACCGGAGGAAAACCGGCTCATCCGGCGTGACCTGCACCACTACGACCGGCGTGCCCCTCGGGTGGTGTGCTTCCAAGCCCGCAGCACCACTCCAACTCAGCACTGTATTGCTTAAAGAGAATTAAAGGGCGTGCCGATAATATGGCTTCCGGTGCGCCACGGCACGGGGTGCTTCTCCGCGTCATGGGATGCGGAGTGAAATGGCGCAGAACGAGTTAGGGAAGAGGTCTGCTGTAATGGGAATCGAAACTGTTCCACCCAAGCCCGGGTACCGGGACCTAAGGCGCTGGCCTCGTCTCAAGGTCGATGTTCCTGTTCAGGTAATCTTGCCGACGGCTACAGGACCCGCCCAGGTTGCGGGTCGAGGAACTCAACTGAATGGCGGTGGAATGTCAGTGCTGGCATTGGTGGAGTTGTTCATCGGCGAGCGGGTCCTCATCGAGTTCACTCCACCGCACTCACAGGAGATGCTAAGGTTCCAAAGCTGGGTCCGGAACGCCAGCGGAGACAACTACGGCGTCGAGTTCATCCTTGCGAACGACAATGATTACAAGAACATGGGACGGTTAGATTACGCCCTCAAGAAGTTACAAGCTGGCGCGAGCTAACTGTTCAGCAGCGCCGGAACAGGGATCACAACAGAAACAGCCACTCGTAAGTGGCTGTGCGGTATGAAGATAACGATGGTGGGCGCTACTGGATTCGAACCAGTGACTTCCACCGTGTGAAGATGGCACTCTACCGCTGAGTTAAGCGCCCGTTGCTGTTGATTCTATCACTTACGGGCCATCGAAAAATGCCCACCGTACCAAAACGTACCAAACTTTGGTAAATGTTTCACGCGCCTGCCGCCACTTCCGGCTTCGCCGTCAGCTCGGAGTAGATCGCCTCGAGCGTCTGCTTGACGCCCGCCTCGATCTGCTGCATGTAGACGTTCACCGTGGTGTCGGCCTTCGAGTGCCCCAAAACGCCCTGCACGTCCTTGACGCCGTCCTTGGTCTGGGCGAGCGTCGCCATGGTGCGCCGCAGCACCTGGAAATTGAGCTTTGCCAGGTTCAGCTTCGCACCCAGCTTCTTCAGCACCCGGGCGCGATAGTTGTCGGTACGAATGAAGCCGTTCCGCTTCGCTCCATTGCGCTTGCGCGCATTGGGAAAGATGAACGCCTCCGGTGAGCAATCCGGGCACTCCTGCTTCCACAGCCCAACTCGTTCGCCAGCCCTTCGGGCAGGTGCACCGTCCGCAGCGACTTCTTGGTCTTGCCGAAGTCGCGCAGCTTGCACTTGTAAGCCGTCTGGGTGACGGTGAGCGTGCGCGCGTCCATGTCGAAGCCGCTCCACCGGAACGCAAACAACTCGCTCGGGCGAAACGTCTCCGTCATGTCCAACGTCAGCAAAATGCGATCCCGCAGCGGCACCGACGCCAGCACCAGCGGCAGTTGGTCCCAGCTCAGCGTGGTCTTGTCCGTGGAACTTTCTCGGCGGCGTTCGGCAAATGATAGAAGTGGTCGCGCAAGAGTGCGCATGGCAGGAAAACGGTTGAAATGCCAAGTCCTTTGTGCTGAACCCGCGTTGACTTTGTTCGAGGTTGGAGATGCCATACCGCAAGCAGGCTGGCATGTTTAAGTCAAGAGGTGTAGGCAATCGAGGTCTTTTTTACCAATCGCGCTCTTGCTGGCCAAAGCGCATCTTCGGGTAAGTGGCCAGATTATTTCCACCAATCGCGGTTTCACTGACCACTCCCTCGTCGCGGAGGCGCGATCTCACGGGCGATCAAGCCCCGGGGTTTCGCGGCGCGATGAAGCTCCTTCGTGCGGTAGTCGCCACCTTTAATTTCACCGATCGCACTTTGACTGGCGACAGCATTCCAGTTCTTGAAATCAGAAGGCTGTAGAGTCGCGACCTCCACAAGGCGGCTTCAGCTTCCTCGCCAACTCTTTTTCACTGATCGCAACGTTGCTGGTAACGCGAGCCCGGACGGGTCGGTTGACGCGGACCACCGCGCTGCTCGCTGCCGTAGCCTGGGCTGATGTTTCTCATCAATCGCGAATTGGCTGGGGGGCCCTGTTTGCTTCCTGTATTGACGACGGTACGAAAACGATCTGCCGGTGATTTCCTACATCGCGGTTTCGGGGGACCCTGGAGATGATCCGCTGCCCCTTGAGGCTGCATTTCCACGATTAGTTCCGGATGGCCATCCGGCCAGAACCCAATACGAGAGGAATCATAGGCGCAGCATGGGTAAAATGTTGCTCACGATTACCAACCCATTTGGCGCATCCGCTTAAGAATGAGCCCGCTGTAGTTATTCATGCGTTCGGGACGTCGCTTCAGGGGAGCCGGCAGAATCGCGGCGAGCTGTACCGCCTGTTGCCGGCCGACATTCCGGGCTGCGGTTCCGTCGTAGTAACGACACGCCGACTCTGCACCATAAATGCCAGGGCCCCATTCAACCACGTTGAGGTAAATCTCCAGAATGCGCTGCTTGCCCAGGACGATTTCGGCCACTGGTATGACCAAGCCGGCAACAATCGAGGTCCCCCAATCGTGGAGGAAGACCAGCATGATGACCGACACCAGCACCAGTCCCACCACAATCGCGTCGCGCACGCTCTTGATCGAGTCGCCGACGATCTCCGATTGGTCATAAAACGGCTGCAGTTCCACACCGGGCGGCAGCGACTTGCGCAGGCTCTCGATCTCGGCGTGCATTGCGTCCGCAACTTTTATGGTGTTGCTGTCCGATTGGCGATAGACGTTCAGCAGCACGGCGTGTCTTCCCGCGCCAGCAAGGCGTTGGTTGCCGCTGCCTGGAATTGCGGGCTGTTCGCCTTGGCCCGTTCTAGCGCGTCCTGCAAAGTGACCACCGGGGCTTGAGCGGGAGGCGTTTGGCCGGGCTCCGCGGCAACGATGCCGGTGTAGAGATCTGTGGGCTGAGGTTGCGGCGTGGCCGCTGGCCGCGACTCCTGGGCGAAGGCTGCCGCGTACGCCAAAACCAGCAGCAACCCTGTCGCCAACCATCGGAATGGGACGCTCTTCGCGATCACGTCTCCTCCACGTTGCGGTGGGGCTGAGGTGCTCTGAGGCAAGGAGTTTCCTGTCGTCTTGAGTCGCCGTCAAATTTACGTCGCAGTCATAAATATTGCAGAGCAAGTTCCTCGGCGGAGACGTACTAATTTCAGTCCTTCGCGGTCGCATCCCTGCCGATATCAGGAACTAAGACAAATCGAATCGAGCGTGGGAACGTCCTACAACTGCTTTCTCTGCTGTGTTATGTCTCATCTTTCCTGTGCTGTCATCGACTTGGAGGGCAGGTTGATTCATGGTTGCGTCCTGCGCCAATTGTGAAGCTATCACGAGCATGCTGGTCATCGCGCGACTGGCGGTAACGGATAAGCACCCCGAAGCCGGCAGCGAACACAAAACCTACTGCCGGTACCAGAATCAAAGTGTGAGCCATATTAAGTTCATTCACCTCGCGTGTTTTGAAAAGATAAAACGCTTCTGACCGAGAACAGCAGCGACTAGTTCCCATAACGACGGCTGGCAAGTGCAACCCGCCCGTAGTGCTGCGTCGTGTACTCCATGGAGCGGCTGGGTTGCCAACTCGGCACTCAAACCCAGCAAGCGCCGTTGTAGCGCTTGCTGGGCGGGAAGGAGTGCTTGTTGGAGTGGTTAATGTCCCAACCATACTGGGTGTCCATTAAAGGAGCATGAAATCTTGCCGGAAGTGAATAGTTTCTCGCTCCCATAGCGCTGTCGTCTTGCCGGCTATTACCGCGCGGTGGCTGTCTGAGCGGCTCGCGCCGCAGGTGCCGCGATGCGCACCGTATCCGGCTGGGTCCACTTTGGCTTGCCATCGTCCTCTAGGGTGATGCGGTTCATCGTCACCGTCAGAGCGCCCTTGTCTACTTCGACCAACAGATAATGGTAGTTCACACCGCCGTCCTGGAATGGGTCCTGCGCTGTGTGCTGAATCGGGACCGGGTGTGCGCCGCCACCGCCGGTCACGAAATAGGTGACTCCGCCATGCTCGTGCCGCTCGTAGTTGTGTACGTGTCCGGCAAAGACGACGAAGCGCGCACGTGTGCTCTGCTGTCTTTGCTCCAACTTCTTTGCCAAAGCCTGTTCCGTGGGACGGCTGGAGTGTCCGCCACCGACCGTTTTGTCCTTCGAACTCGTGTACGGCGGATGATGCAGCACCATGGTCACAAAATCGATGTTGCTGTCGAGATGATCGAGCTGGCTCTTCAGCCAGTCCCCTTGCGGGCCGGAAAGCTCGTCGAGTGAGCTGTCCAGCACCAACATCAGCGTGTTCGCGCAATGGACAGAGTAATAGCGGCTCTCCTTCAGTTCGGGGAAGCGCTCGAAGTAGTTGGCCAGCGCTACCTTGGGATCGCCATGAAGATCGTGATTGCCGAGCGCCGGATAAACCGGAATCTTGCGCTGCCGCCAGATCGCGGTTTCCTGGTCGTAGACTTTCCAATCGTCGGGATTGTTGCCGTTGTAAGCGATGTCCCCGCCGATCGAGATGAAAGCAGGATTTGCGTCGGCCATGGCTTGGATCAGATCGCGGCGGATTTCAGGATTCGTCGCTTTGGTGTCGCCGGGATCGGTGAAGCGCGTGTCGCCATAGGCGGCGAAACGGAAGGGAGTGTTGACTGGGCACGTCAATGCGACCGGCGCGGTCTGCGCCAGCACGGGAAGAGTTGTACAGGCGAGGAGCGCCAGCACTACCAAACTACTCGCCCTCCGGAGGGAACGCGAAATTGATTGATTATTCATTTTCTATTTTCCTGGAAGTTCAATTTCTCTTGAGGGGTTCTTGAATTCCTTTGCTGACTCGGCGCCTAGCAACGGCCAGATAAGTAGTTTTGTATCAGAGGGCCCGGCTTCAGCCGGGCCGCAATCGGTTGCCAACGACCTGGGCTTTTAGCCCCTGGGGGCGATGACTTGCAGCAGGGGCTAAAACCCTGACCTGGTTGCGTCCGGTGCGGCACGACTAAAAGTCGTGCCCTGATACGCCACCGGAAGGGCTTAAGAGAGGAGGCCACTCACTTGCCCACTACCAGCAGCATCAACGAATCCGGAATGACTACCGGCTTGGCATGTTCTGACGTGGCAGAGGCAAACTTCGCCGTCACCAAGTAAACCTTGTGCGACTCCGGATCAAGCGCCATGGTCCTGGCTCCGCGCATCGTCGGAACATTGTCCGCCACGGAGAATTTGTCCGCGGAGTCTTCGTGGACCACGGTTAAGGTGCCATCGCCGTTGGAACTGAAGGCGAGCTGGGTTCCGGGATCGAAGGCGACCGCATCCACTCCGGCGCCGATGGGCAGCGAGGCGACCAGCTTGCCGTTCTCGGCATTCAGCACATCCATCACCTTGCTGTGACAACCGGAGAACAGTCGATGGGTCTTCTTGTCCAGCGCGAGGCCGGTTGGCGCCTCGCAGCCCGGCAGCGGCCATTTCGCCTTAACGGCCATGGCGCGCGCGTCGATTACCGCGATCGAGTTTTCGTCTTCCAGGTTGACGTAAATCGTACCCTGGCCGTCCGAGACGCCGAATTCCGGGCTGCCGCCCAGGTCAAACGTCTTCACGGCGCTGATCTTGTCAGGGTCGATGACCGTGGCGCTCTTGCCGTTTCCGTTGAAAGCGAAGGCATACCCAGTGGCCGGGTCGAAGAGGATGGCATCCGGCTTCTCTCCTGTCTTGACCTGCCCGAGCGGCTTGAGCGACCTGAGATCGAATACCGTGGCCGTTCCCGCTTTCCCGTGACTGGTGACGCCGCGCTTCAGCGTGGGCACGATGGCAACGCCATGGATTCCTTGAGTGTCAGCGACTTCGCCGACCACCTTGCCAGAAGCTGGATCGATCACCACGGCGCGCGTGTCGTGCGCGACGTATAGCCGATGGGCGGCATTGTCCATGGTGAGGTAGTCCCAGCCGCCGGTGCCGCCGATGGGATAGATTTGGATGACGTGATACCCGGTCGCCGCCTGCGCGCCGAGGAACGCGGGCAGGATCAACAGGGATGCGATGAGAAGTGCGTTGGGTATTGATCTTGTCAGGAATTTCATCGTAGAAGACTTCATGGCTCTCCTGAGCCGTGTGCTGTCCCGGCTCACATGTTATGAATTATGGCTCAACCCGCATGATTCGTGAATTGGGTGGAGCAGGCCTTCAGGCCTGCAAGAAAGCCCAGGAACCATGCGGGCTTTAGCCCCCGAGGTGCTTTCGCACTAACCTTTAGGTACCTCAGCGGCTAAAGCCGCCGTTGCACGCGCACCCTGGACGTAGGGCTCTGCCCCGACAAGCGCTTCGCGCTCGTTGGGGGCCCCTGAAGTCCTGCTCCACCCATTGTTCGTCGTACTCATGAATAATCCAGGTTAGATGAGTAGAAAGCACGAGGAGCGCGGAGCGCTCCTCGTGCAGTGTGGTTGGGTTTTCGACCAGTTCGTGCCTACGCCCCTACCGTTCGAGGGAAGGCGTCCAGCGGAGGCCGAAGGCAAAGGTTGGTTTGTAGTATTCGCGCTGCTCTACGTACTTCGGATTGCCAAAGTAGAAGCCGAACGGCTCGTTGTTCAGGTTGAGGCCAGACACGATGGCGCTCACACCTTTCCAAAGTCGAACGGTTCCTTCCGCGTCCACTTGCATATGCGAGTAGAAATACTCGTCACCGCTGGGGCCTTTGACACCGACGCTATCGGCGCCGTCTGTCCAGTTGTAAGCGTGGATGTTGGAGTCGTTGTACGACAGACCGACGCGCATTGAGACCCGCCCGCGGTCATAAGTCGGGCTGATGTTCCAGGTATGCGGCGCTTGGCGCAGCAGCGCGGGGTGGTCGGTACGGTGTGGAATGCCGCTCGCCTCCGACGCGGTGTAGCTGTAGTTGCCGGAGAATCCCAAACCGGCCATTGGGCCGGGGAGGAAGCTAAGGCGCTGCTGATAGGATATTTCAAAACCCGCCAGGTGCGCACTGCCGGCGTTGCCCTGTTGAGACACCAGATAGTAGCCTCCGGATGGTGGCACCGGTTCACCCGGTATCGACGCTACTTTCGTCTGGGTGGCAATGATGGGATCACTCAGCTGTTTGTAAAACACGCCGGCCTGGATCATGCCGAGCGGTCTCAAATAGTGTTCGAAGAGCAGGTCGTAGTTGTTGGCGTGTTCCGCCTTCAAACTCGGGTTGCCCATGCTGATGGTATACGGTGTTTGGTTAACGACCGGCACACCGACTGCCGCAGTGAGGTCTGACGGATTTGGACGGGCAAGACCGCGGCTATAGACGAGGCGGACGTCGGAGTCCTGGGTGAGAGCGAAACGCAAGGATGCGCTCGGCAGCACATCGAGGTAGGAACCGTTGTTCTTGAATGTCAGACCGTTGGTGGCCTTGTCGAAGCTGAGGGTGTTCACACCCGTGCCCTCGAATCGAACGCCGCCGGCTAGGCGAACGCGGCTGGCGAGATCGATGGTGTTCATCAGGTAGCCGGCTGAGACGCGCTCCGTCAGGTTGTAGTCGCTCTTGTTTACCCCTGGGCCTCCTGAGGGGTCAAACAAACCAGAATTAGCCGCCACAAAAGCTTTGACCTTGTTGTAGTCGAGCATAGGCCCAACCTGGTAACTCTTGTCGTAGTAGTTCGTGTCGATGTAGCCAGTGCTGAATTGGCTTGCCAGAGGAGCCGTCACGCCGTCCTTCACGGTCCATGTTTGGCCATAAGTATTGTTGTACTTGTGGGCGTTGCGAACCTTGGCGCCGAACTCGAAAGTCGAGGGGTGGCCGCCCAGGTGGTAGCGCCTTCCATACGAAGCCGAGCCTTGCAGATTGAGTTGGGCCGTCTTGCCTGCCGTGGGGGCCGAGAAGTCTGTCAGCGAGTAATTGGCAAGATTGAAAGCGCCAGGTCCAGCGGTGAATTGAGGCCGGTACATGTCGGTCGTTGCGCCGGCATTGTACGCAGAGACCATGGTGGGGTCGCCAGTCCAAGCGTAGTTCGCCCCGCCGCTGCCGCCCAGCTCGCGCGAGCGCGCCACCGACAGATCCCATTCCATCCAAGACTTGGAGAAGACATGATGGCCGCCGACCAGCAAGCTGCCAACCCCATCAATCGGACGGCGCCAGTCCTGGCTGAGCTGGGGTACGCCACCGTCAACGAGTGTATTGACGGTCTTATGGCCATAGTTGAGGAGGGTGGAATCCATAACCCGGGCGTAGAGGCTTGAATCTTGCCCGAGCTTGTAATCGGCACTGCCGGCGAAACCATAGCGGCTACGGTTGTACTGGTAATGGCGAAGATCCATACTGTCGTAGTGCGGAATGGCGCTGTCGGCGGTAGGAACGGATTCCATGTCGTTGATGCCGCGCCCGTTATAATCGTAGGAGCCGCCAAAAAGTAAGCCCAGCTTCTTCTCTTTGCCAAAGCGCTTGCCCGCAGTAGCGGCAAACTGATCCATGCCGCGTCCCGCGAGGATGGGCGTGTACCCACCCAGGCCCTCGACTGAGAACTCCGGCGCGCTGGCGGTCTTGGTCTTCAGATTCACCGAGCCGCCGATACCGTCGCCGTCCATGTTGGCCTGAAGAGTCTTGTTGATCTCAACCGACTCAACCAAGTCAGCGGCCACGGCGTCGAGTTTGATCTGGCGAACCCCCTTCTCCGGCGAGGGGACGTTAATGCCGTCAATCGTGACATTAGTAAGACGAGGTTCGGTGCCTCTGACTTGGACGTACTTGCCTTCGCCCTCATCGCGCTCCAGGGTAACGCTGGGCAAGCGGCCCACGGCATCGGCGATATTCGCGTTGGGCAGACTGGTGATGACCTCGGCGGGCAACACCTGCACGATGTTGTCGGCCGTGCGCATGCGATTGATCGACTCGGCTTCGCCGTGCGGGCGCTCCGCAGTTACGATAATTTGTTCGTTCTTGCTGCCCACACTCAACGGAGCGTCAACCCGGGCCACCTGACCGGCAGTGACGGTCACATTGGTGGTGAACGGCGCAAAGCCAACATAGGAAATGGTGACAGTGTACGTGCCCGCGGCAAGATTACCGAGCGTAAACTCGCCCTGGTTGTTGGACACCACAGCGGCGTTTCCCGGCAGCTCAATGCGGGCGCCCTGCAGCACCGCGCCGGCGCTATCGGTGACGCGTCCACTAATCATGCCTTTTGCGCCTTGCGCGGTGGTGCCGCCGGGATCCGCGCCCATAGCATTAGCATTCGGCGCGCCCTTAGTTTGGGCGGCGAGTGGAAACGTCGCGAGAAAAAGAAAAACAACGAAACAACATGAAGCACGTCTAAACAGAGACATGGGAGCCTTTCTTGTTCATCCTGCATCACGGAGCAAGGCAAGATGAGATTGCAAGTAGAAATTGCCCGGGGCAATGCTCGGCGCTCGCCCGCAGAGCGGGGCCCGATTAACCCAGAGAAGTGCTTGTTATGCGCCCTATATCATTGCTCGCCGTGTCTTACGTGTATGTAAAGGGAAGGTAAATACCTCATGAAAAGCGCTACGCGGGATCCATCACCTGTCTCGCACCTGTTCGAGTGTTCAACTGAGTGCCTCGTGCTCAATTGACGGCTTTGGCCGCCGAGGTACATGCTGCGTGAACCAGCACTAAGAGCGTGTCCGAGTAATCAATTTCGTGGCCATATCTTGCGATTTCTATTTTTACAAACCCCAACTGCTTGTAGCTCACATTGCTGATTATGCATTACTCGGACGCGCTCCGAGGCGTCGGTGGGTACAACCCTGTCAAACGGTGTCATGCCGAAGAGAGATCCCTCTTCTGCCATGTTGCTGGCCAACCGTGTGTTGCGGGGCCTCACCGCTTGCGGTGATGAGGCCCTTTGGCAACTCTTCCCAGGAGGCGGGGGAGAGAAGTACAGTCTCAGCAAGGCCAACTCTATTGATCTAAACGGGCAACCGCGAACTTGCCGGCATAGTTGACAACTGCCCACGCAGTGTTGGTCTTTCGATCAAGGCCGTAGGTGCCCAACTCATAGCTTGCTTTCCAGGGCCCGGCTACAAACTTCTTGGTTCCTCCTTGGTTCCGATCTACCGCATTCACCCACTTGCCGTGGGCTTTCGTGGCCAGCACCAAAGGATCTTTGTCCGTGCCAGACTTGGAGGGGGTAGAAGTCATGGAAAGCGTGTAAACATCGGTCTGTTTGCTGCCCAGATCGGCCATGCCCCACAGGGTCAGGATATTGCTAGCAGTGTCACCGTTACTGTCGGACCAGCCCGTGTCAACGGTCTTAATGAATGAGCGGTGGTCGAAGTCTTGAGCCTTGCTGCCGTTCGTGCCGCTCAAAATGTTCACCGTTGTGCCCTTGTAGCTATCGGCTACTTGCGCATAAGAGCTGTTGCAATTTGTCTGGCCCGCCTGGCAGACCTGAAATTCCTTTCCGTTCAGGCTATAGCCGAAGGTCTCGGCTTTTACAAAGGTGAGGGGCGGCGTTGTGGGCATCATGTATTCACACAACTCGGGGGATGCTTCTTTGCACTTGGCCGAGGGGGCCGCATTGGGAACTTGCGCGGCATAATACTCACCGGTTACACGCGGGCCATCGACGGTGAAGATATAGAAGCCAACCTTGTGCAGGTCCTGGGAAATCTGCGCCTGGCGCTTGTGGCCGAACGCTGGCACGTCGCTCCGGTCATCGTTCGAGGGAACCTTGGGAGTGTAGAACTTGTTGCTATCGGACGCGCAGAGGAGGTTCTCGACTTTTGGCGTTACCCCGTCGAAGGGAGTGCCGCCAGTGACGGATACAAGGGAACGGTCGTGCATGTGGTCGTGACCTTGCATGTAGTACCGCACTCCGTGCTGATACAGGCTGGTAATGAATGCGTCCTGGCCGGTAGGATTTTTGGAGGGGTCTTCTCCGAACAGGGTGTCAGGGTGATTCTCGCTGATCAGACCCTTGTGGCCGAACACGAAGGCGTGTCCGCCCTCCTGCTTGCCGGCAAGAGCGGCGCTGATCCAGGTCTGCTGTAGATCAATCGTCAAATTCATCTGATCCGGGCCTGCATTGGCGGGAGGAAACTGGTCAAGCAGAATGAACCGGGCGTTTTCGTAGTCAAAAGAATAGGTCAAACCTCGCCAATCTAGATTGCTCGTCGTGCTAGGGTCAGGGCTGCTGAAGTGTGTCCCTAGCGTAAAGGGCGAGCCGCTGGGAGTCGGGAAGGGTTGCACCGCGGCATCGGGGTTGGGCACGGAAAAGACATTCGCCGGGGTAACATTCATTCCGCCGTTCAGCGTTTGAGGATAGATGCGCTTGAACTCGGTGGCGGCAAGGGGATGCCCGTCGTGATTGCCACGCAACGGGAAGAAACCGATTCCGGCGTTATATAGCTCCTGGGCAAAGACGGCGCGGATGTCTTCCGAGTTAGCGATGGATTCCGCGTTGGTGCTGGTTTTGGAGCCGGTTTTATCCACGAGGTCGCCGACTTCCACGACGAACTTTACGCCATGCTTGATAAATTCCTTGTTGGTGGCCTTCACGATATCGACGGCGCAGGAGCCCGGATTCCTTCCGTCATCGTGCCCCCACTGCGTGTCGGCCAGCACGCCGAATTTCCATGACTGTGCCGATAACGCGGAAGCAGAAGCCATGGTGAGTAAAAGTCCTAAGATCGCGTTTTTCAAATACGAACGTTTCATCAAGATCCTCTCACGCTGCTCAGGTTTCGAAAGCTGCCCAAAGGCAGACCGAGGATGTTACGAGCGAAGAGCACGCTGGCGAGACCGCGGCGTGCTCTTCCTGGTTCTCGCAGCTACTTGCTAACCACCAGAACGGAGAAGGTCCCTTCTTTAATCGTTTTCTTCGGCTTCTGGGACGGATCGCTTGCCGGCGTTACCTCTATTTCGGCTGCGGGCAAAAAGACTTTCTTAGTCTTGCTGTCGTAGGCCATGGTTTTGGCGCTTATCTGAGTGGTTACCGCTTCCACACTTTCATACTTGTCGGGCGACTTCTCCTGGATCACGTTCAGGGTGCCGTCGCCATTGGAAACGAATATCAAGCCTTCTTTGGCGTCGAACCCAGCGGCGTCGGGACCATTGCCGATGGGGAGGCTTGCTACCTTCTTGCCATTCGTTGCGTCCAACACCACCAGAACCTCGTTGTGGCAGGCGCTGAACAAACGGTTGTTTTTGCGGTCCATGGCCAAGCCGGTGGGAGCCTTGCAGCCATCAATGGCGAAACGGTGCTTTACTTCCAGGGTCTTGGCATCGAAGGCCACCACTTCCGATGTATCCTCAAGATTGACGTACACAAGGCCATCTTTGGTGCTGACGATGCCCTCGCCGTCGCCCTTGACATCCACTGTGCCCACTACCTTGCCGCTGTCCGCATCGATAGCCGTGATGTCGTGCGTTCCATGGTTGTTGGTGAACACCCGCTGGCTGGTCTTATCGAAGAGAATACCGTCAGGCTTATTGCCAACACTGATTTTCTTGATGAGGGCCAGCGTCTTGGTGTCGAACATAGACACCATATTCTCCTTGCCATTGGTGGTGAATCCGTGACTAACAGTGGAAGCGATGGCAATTCCATGTACGCCTGGCGTGTCTTCGATAACACCAACGACCTTACCCGTATCCGCATCGAGGACATTCACCCGCACGCCGTGCGAAACATATAGGCGGCGGGCGGCGCTATCGACGGTAATGTAGTCCCACCCTTCGGTACCGCCAATCGGGTAACGGGTTTCTACTTTGTACGTTGCCGCTTGCAGCGCGAACGACGCGCTCAATACCATGACCAGAAGACGTAACGCAGATTTCATATCAGTGCTCCTTTGGTTGGTGCTTCATTAAAGTCATCTTTCGTTTCTCGTCTAGCCTGTCCAGACTTATCAATGTGCCGCGAGTTGGGCGCATTGCTTCAAAAGGTAAATCGCATCTGCATTTCAAGTCGGCGATTGTTGGCCGTTTCGTAGAAGCCCTCGCCATTCGGCGCGCCCGCGATCTGATTGGAACGGTCGAAAAGAGGCGAGGTGATGTTCCCGACGATGGGCCCTGGATTGGTGTGATTGAAAAGATTGCGCGCCGACATCGAGAGGCTCAGGGTATAGCGGCGTGCCGTGGTCGGCGCACTGAGAACCGAATGAAGACCATGCTTGCCGACCGCTCCGACAGGCACGGGTCCAGCACCCTGGGATGATTTTCCTTCTTGTTCTCCTTTGAGCGGTCCAAACCCAAAGGCTTTCCCTACCCGGAGATTTACCGTAATCACGCTGGGACCACGGCCGAAATTCCGCGATACTAGCCTCTCGCTGGCATCCGGGTTGGGATCAAGAAGACCGTAGGAGGTCTGAATCAGCCCCGGTTTGGAAGCATTGGTGGCTATCCCTGGTCGGCTGTTGAATAGCGTTGTACCGTAAGGATCGTTTCCGGTGGTGATATCAAACGGCGCTCCGGATTCTATAATTACATATGGACTGATGCGTATGTTCCGCATCATCTCAAGGGATCCGCCGACAGTAATCCTATGGCGCACATCGGTAGAGGCAGGCCCGTACTCGCCGGTTGAGTCATAGGGGTTCGCGGGGAAGGTGTTGATGCCGTCCGTATTGCTCATCGCTTTGTTGAGCACATAGAACGCAAACAGGGAGCTCCGGGCATTCAGCTTCATCCTTAAGTTCGCAACGAGCTGATTCTGGTTATAGATTCCCGATGATTCCATCAGAAAGACCGGCCCTGGGCGGCCCATGGGGAAAACGCCGCTTCCCGCCACGCCCGGGTTGTAGGTTCCCAGGAGCGGCGCATTGATATCTTCCGAACGCAGCATGTGGACTCCATGCGCGTTGCTGTAGGTCAGTGCCAGGGTCGTGTTGCTCCCTAACTGGCGCTCCAGGGTGACAGCGGTCTGCATAATGTAGGGCGCCCGCAACTGGGGGCTAACTTTCTCAATCGCCTGTACTTGCGCCGAGCCGAGTTGGGAAATGGCAGGAATCGCCGGGAAGAAGTCCGGGTTGGTTATTACATACTGCTGCTGAACCCAGCCGTTGTAGCGCTCGGCTGCAAGCGTGTTGCTGAGGCCGAAGCGGTCGTAAAACATTCCGAATCCGGCGCGCAACACGGTCTTCTTCGAACCCGCCGGCGACCAGGCGACGGACAGGCGCGGCGCCCAATCATGCCAGTCGTGAAGATTGCTTTGGCCTTCATAGCGCAACCCCAGGCCGAGCGTGAAGTTGGGGCGTACCCGCCAGTCATCGCCGGCAAATACAGCGAAGTCGATTTGGTGGACGGACGACCAGGGTTGACCCGTGCTGATGTTGAACTCGCTGGCCCCACCGCCCAGGGCGCGAACCTTGCTCGGGGAGTAGCCGAGTTGTGTGAGCACAAGGGTACGGCGGTATCGTTCAATCGCGCTAATCGGCGTGAGCAGCGGCTGGCCGGAAGCGCTCATCACCGGCTGGTTGTCGCTACCGAGGACCGGCCCCAGGTCGCCGCCCGCAAAGGTGTAGGACCCGTCGAAATTCTGCGGTGAAACGTTGTGGTCTAGGTCGCCTCGCATGCGGACGCCGAACTTTAAGGCGTGGGGGCCATGGGTCACGGAGGTGTAATTCTGCAGTTCGAAACTATCTTGTACATCCGAGGAACGCGCGGAGTTCGATCCGCCACCGTTAAAATCCCCCAGCACCTTTAGCACCGGGTCTTCCGTATTCGCGGTGGTCTGAAAGTTCTTGCGATAGTATTGGAAATGGGTTTCGTTAAGGATCCGGTCCAGCACGGCGGTCTCGGCAAACTGCACCGTCTGATTGGTATATTGGGTGTGATAACCGCGGGATATCAGATCGAAGCTGCCGATTCCAGCGTCTTGGATATCCGCATGCGTGATGCCATAACGGAAGGTGATCGTGTTGTTCGGAGAGAGTTGGTAGTCAAGCCGCGGGCTGACTTTGATGAAGCGCTGCGGCGACGTAATGGTGCTCGCAAACGGGGTGGCCGCGAGGGTTGAGGGATCGAGGATCACGGCGTTGGTGATAGCGCCGTCATCCACCATGTTTTTCTGGGCATCGACCGCAAAGGACGCTCGCTTATTGAGCGGACCGCTGGCTCCTCCTTCAAATTCATTGAGTAGAAAAGGAGCCTTCTCCGCCGAGTAGGGATTGCGCGAGTTCCAGGACTGATTGGCGAAGTTATAATTGACCGTTCCGTGATAGCGGTCGCTCCCCGGCTTGGTGAAGATATCTATTCTTCCATAGCCAAGTTTGTCGTATTCCGGCGAGAATGGATTCTGGTTGATGCGAATTTCGCGAATCGAACTTTTCGTTGGCAGATCCCCTTTGCTGAAGCCGTCGACAAATATAGTCCCGCCGTTCGGCCCCGCCGAAGGACCGGCGAGCGCCTGCAGGTCAGCCTGAAGATCATCCGGATCCTCGGGGAGCGCCTCCAGGTCGTCGCCGCTCAATACCAGGGCGCTGGCATTATTAGACGAATCGGTACTCAGTGCGACCTCCGCGTTTTCCTGCACGCTCAGTTTTTGCCGTACCTCTTTGACTATCAAGCGCAGGTCCAACGTCTGCAGGCCGCATGTCAACACAATACTTTCCGGCTCTGCCTGCGCCATGTCGTTGGTTGCAGCCTCCACGCTGTAGCTGTCTGGAACTATCCCAGTAAGCGAATAGGACCCGGCTTGGTCCGAAGTTGTCGTCTGTGCGGCTTGGCCGACGCGACTCAGAATAACTTTTGCCTGGGGCACCACAGCCCCGGTCGCATCAAGTACGTGACCCTTCAAGGAGGCCGTCTGCGCTAGTGCAGGGATGGTTGGTAAGAGTGTCAATATAAGAAGCAACAACCAGTGCATGGTTTCCCTGTTGTGCCAGAACACCATTCAGAGCTTTGTTTCACGATTATGGACCCGGCGCTCCTCGGCGTCTTCGTGTTCCCCTGCATGCAAGCGCGGGCAGCGAATCTATTCGGAAAGCCGATTAGAGCAAGCGAATCTAAAGAGAACCTAAAGATGCACGGGGATTAACCAAATGTTCATCAAACATTAATGCGATTTACAACAAAATTGCTGATGGGTAAGAATTTCATTGGAAATTAAAGCAGGCTGTGCCGCAGATGCTCTTACAATGCAGAGGATATGCGAGTACTTGTCGTAGAAGACAAGCGCAGTGCCGCGGATTTGCTGCGACGCGCTCTCGAACGCGAAGGACATTGCGTCGAGTTGGCCTACGATGGCGAAGAGGCGTTGAGCCTCGGGGAGTCTGACGACCTGGACGTTATCATTCTCGATCTCATGCTTCCCCGTGTCGACGGCTACACCGTCATTAGGAAACTCAGGGAGGCCAAGCACCTGACACCTACCATCATTCTCTCGGCTCGCGATGCCATGGAGGACATCGTTCGTGGCCTCGATTCAGGCGCGGACGACTACCTGACCAAGCCATTTTCGTTGGCCGTGCTCATGGCTCGGGTGCGCGCGGTTGCCCGGCGTGGGCCCGTCCTGCACCCTATAGACCTGCAGTTTCGGGACTTAACCTTGAAGGCCGCCGGTTACGAACTGCAGCGAGGGGGGCGCAGCGCATCGCTGACGCGCACCGAGTATGCGCTTTTGGAAATCCTGTTGCGGCGGGCGGGACGGGTTGTGGCAAAAGACGCCCTGCTCGATGCGGGCTGGGGCATCGGTGCGGATGTCAATGGTTCTACTCTCTACGTCTTTATTCGCTCACTGCGTTCCAAGATCACGCAGCCCGGAGAGCCGGAATTGCTGCACACGGTTCGTGGCGTAGGTTATTCCCTGCGTTGCGAAGCATGATTGCACAGCGCTCCATTTCCCTGCGACTCACCTGCTGGTATTCCGCTGTGTTTCTCTTCGGGCTGATCGTCTTCTGCCTGATGATGTGGCTCGATTTGGCTTATTCCCTGAGTTCAGGACGATCCAAGACCTTAAGCCGGCGCGCCACCCGGCTGATCGAATTACTTCACGGATCGGAAGACGATTCTTCTCAGCGGCGCGCCCAGAAATTTGAAGACTTTGCCCGCAGTACGCCTGAAGGTAGCCTCATCCAGGTATTTGACGCGGACGGGAAGCGTATTTTCCCGGCCGCATCGACTTCTCCAGTTGATTTTCCCTGGCCCAAGGTTCAAGGCGTAGCTGACCCGCAGTTCAGCGAGTTTCAAATCGCCGGACGCCATTATCGCATCTTGGTGCGTCCCTTCTACTTCGACACTCAGCGCGTCTACGTTTGCGTCGGCGGCAGTTTGGAAGACAACGACCTGTTGCTGCAGCGTTTCACCGCCGGATTGTGGACGACTATTCCCCCGCTGCTGGTATTGTCGGCTCTGGGCGGCTATTTTCTAAGCCGCAGGGCTCTCCGCCCCGTCGATCGTCTGATCGCTTCGGCCCGCTCGATCAGCATATGGAATCTTTCCGCCCGACTGCCCGTATCACGCACAGGGGACGAACTGCAGCGGTTGTCAGAAACCTGTAACGACATGCTTGCACGGCTGGAGTCAGCCGTGCAGCAGATCAAACGCTTTACCGCGGATGCGTCGCATGAGCTTCGCAATCCGATTTCGTTGGTTCGAACGGCTGCCGAGCTGGCATTGGGCAACCCGGGTATCGATCCGGAAAGCCGCTGCGCTTTCGAGCAGATCGTGCAAGCGTCGATTGAAGCGGGGCGACTGTTGGAGGACATGTTGACGTTGGCGCGCGCCGATGCCGACTCTTTTGAAGCAGTGTTCGCGCCTATCGATCTGGCGCGGGTGGTGCACGAGGTCTGCGAAAAGGCTCGTCACCTGGCGAGCGATCGAGGGCATACTTTAACAACATCCATGCCCCATAATCAGCCGTTAGAGATTATGGGGGACGATGCCAGCGTGCGGCGACTGTTGTGGATTCTGCTCGATAACGCGGTGAAGTATAGCCCGGCTCCGGGACGAATTGATGTGGCGTTGCGGGGGACCTGCAGCGAGGCCTTAATTACGGTAAAGGACAACGGAATCGGCATCCCGGAGTCGGACTTGCCCCATGTGTTTCAGCGTTTCTATCGCGCCGTTCCCTCGCGCAGCCAAGTGGATGGTACCGGCCTCGGACTAGCCATCGCGAAATGGATCGCAGAAATGCACCACGCGCATCTGTCAGTTGAAAGTAAGGAGAATCTGGGCGCCACCTTTCAGATCGTGTTTCCCCAGTGCGTCAATGCCCTTCGCCGGGCTGGATTGTAAGTCGTGTGCCTCTGCGAGTTTCGCGCTTTTGCCTTCAACCCGCCAACAAAACTACGCAGAACTCGTGATCCTCGCTTTACCTCCTCGCTCACGTTCTCCATAGCATCGAGGCTGAACAGGATCTGCCGAAGATGAGGAACCAAGAGGACCGGCAAGGATTTGCTTTCGTGAGCCTCCACAGACAGTACCCGAAATCCGTCCTTCTCGGCGATACAGACCCGCGGCGAGCTGGAATAGGGTATAGCGTCCATTCGCGTCGGTGAAGGCCAAAGCCGCGGGAACCGCCGGCGAACCCAAAATCTCCACCACCGCGCCCATCTGCGGCACTCCGGCGGAGTTCGTCACCACTCCCGAGATGGAGGACGAGAGATCGGCCGCCAGCACCAGCAGAAATAGCAGCCCAATCTATACGAATTTTCTAGCCATACCCACCCCCAGAAAAGTGGCTACGGACTGCTCCCTACTCCACGCGAAACTGAGCCGTCGGCGCAATGGTTTGCTTCGACAGCTTGTCATCCACCTTGATCGTCACCTGATACATGCCGGGCTCAAGGCTGGCCAGCGGCATCATCTTCTCCAGCGTGAGCTGGTCGCCCACGTTTCCCATCGTATCAGTCGATTCTACTGCGGAAAGCACCGGTTTGTGACTGACGGCGTTGATTACGTCGTATTCCACCGTTGCTTGGGGTTTATTGGTCTTCTTGTCGACTCCAAGGTTGTACACCTGCATCCAGAAGCCGATCTTCTGATTGCGCTGGAATTTGGCCGGCTTGCCATCCGCCGGTTCCACTCGCGGACGCACCTTGGTCATGCCAATCACGAACTGCCCCGCGCCTACATTCTTGGCGGCGACCTTTTCCAGGTCGTCGGCCAGGATGAGAGAGGAGGTCGCCAGCTTGTCTTCCTCGAACTCGGGGACCTGAATGCCCTTGCTCCAGGTGCCCACGCGGTCGCCGTTTACGTCTTTCACCACGAGATCCACGCGGTAGCGCCCGGAGCGCAGCGGCAATGCCTTCCAGTAAACGGAGGCGTGGTCCAGGGACTTCTCCAGCAGTTCGGCGGGAATATCCACCTGTACCGTATCCTCGAAGGTCTGCACCACCCGGCCGCCGATGCTGGTCACGCGGCCGAAGATATTCACCACTCCCCGCTGCACGCCGTCTTTATTCGTGAAGGTGATGTCCCGATTCTTCACCTGCAACGTGACCGGAACCAGCACCGTGTCCGAGGTGAGTTTGACGAAATCCATGTGCACCACGAAGGGCATCAGGTTCATGCTGATCTTGTGCGTGACCACTTCCTCGAGATCCTTGAACTTCACCGGCGGCGGGGCATTCAGCTTCGCGTACTGCTCCAGTCGGTCGAATTCCTTCGAAGCATTCATCCCGGAGTAGGGGCCGGCGCCCAGCGTTTCCATGCCCCCGACGCGGCTCGCCTTGCTGGCTAGACCCATCTCCTCGTACTGGGTCAGGCCGGCGCCGGGCACGTGCAGCAGGGCATCCTTTTCGCCGCGGTCCAAGGTCATGTGATAGTCGCCGCACATGCACGTGTCCACAAATTCGATGATGACTTCCTGGCCAATGCCTTCGATATTGCGGTAGCGCCAATCCTCGAACGGATAGGTGCTGGTGGTGCCGCCGCCCTCTTCCGGGGGCCGTTCATAGGTGCCGCCGCTGGGATGGGACTCGATCTGGTCGGGAGCGCCATGCATGATATACATGCGGCCGCGGTCTGTCTTCCAGCCCGGAATCCCGGCGGCGAAATGCTCGTTAGCGTAAGCGATGCGCCGGTAGTGTTCTTCTTTGTAGGCGTTTTCCGTGCTATCCGGATCGGGGTTGCGGCGCTGCCAGAATTGCTCGATGAAGTTGTCCCGCTCTTCGTCATTCGATAGCTGGAAAAATGTCGTCTTCTCTTGATCGCTAATGATGTATTGGACGTCCTCGTCCAGCCATTTCTTATAGGTGCGGCTCAGTTCTTTCTTGAGCGCTTTGGCGCGCTCCTTCTTCTCTTTATCGGAAAGTGGCCGCTGTAGCGGATTGGCGGTCTGCTCCTGGCTGGTCTTGGAGGAATCCACCGTCGCCGTGGCTGGAGTTTCGGCAGACTTGTCCCGCGGCTGATCTTGTGCCCATGCGAAAGCCAGTGGCAACGACAGGGAGGCAACCGTGATCGGCAACCAATTTCGGGTGGGCATAAAAACATCACAGAAATGTCGGCGAACTAAGCACCTGGATTCTAGGATATGACTTCGTAGGAAAGAGGCCCGCACTACCAGAGACGCCCAACACCACATAGCCGCTACCGGGAGTCGCCCTGCAAGCCACGCGGATAAACCATGTAACTCTCTGTGTCCACCGACGTGCATTGCCGAGCCGAAAACAGAACTCGATCTAGACTCCATCGTTTCCTCCTCCTCAATGCTGCCGGTAGTGTGCTTGGAGTATGCTTGAAGTGTGTCCTCCATGTGTTACGTCATGATGAACATCGCTCCAATGACGGCGAAGGCCGGCAATTTCTTTTTGTGTGGTTATCCATCGAATAACCTCGATAACGCCCCCCGCAGCCATAACCGAAGGGCGTCGTATCCATAACAAGACTGTGAATTTCCGTTGAATAGACCGCGCATTGGGGCATTCAGGGTTGTTCCTGTCGTAGTATAGGGACGATATGCTAAAGGTTAAGCTCGTGGTTATTGACATTGCCCGGGACAATCATCCAAGACAACAGCGAGGTCATTGACTCCTTCTGCACTGCTCTTGGAGCGAACGGCCTACCGGCCAGCACTGCGGAACTGATGGAGTTCAAGGGCGCGTCGAAACGAGAAGTGATCTCATGCGTTGTCGAGCGCCAGTGGGGCAAGGACGCCGGTAACGATGCGCGCATCTCTAAGGAATCTCTGAACAAGCACGGCTTATGAGCCAGCGTGGGCTGGAGGGCAGATTCAGCCGCCTTTTGGTTCGGTTTTCAGGTGAGGGTTTGGCGGTTGCTGTGCCCGAATGCGACGTGCGAGCGCCCCGAGCAACACTACGCCGCTGTTGGGCACA
Source organism: uncultured Acidobacteriota bacterium (assembly GCA_963837635.1). Classification (GTDB taxonomy): domain Bacteria; phylum Acidobacteriota; class Terriglobia; order Terriglobales; family Acidobacteriaceae; genus CAWINY01. The sequence continues at coordinate 2,271 of CAWINY010000006.1, read as the reverse complement.
GCAATCTCTTGCGAACCATGAACAGGTTCACCAGGGCGAAGGCGGTGAACAGCCGATTGGCATTCCTCGCCACGCCACGGTAGCGTACTTCACGAAGCCGATCTTTAACTTCAGCACGCGAAATACATGCTCGACTTTCGAGCGCACTCGCGACTTCGTCCGGTTCCTGGCCCGTTCCACCTCGTTTTCGGTTCACTTGATGAAATATCCCGACACTCGCCACTGGCCGCCTTTTTCCAACATCGGCGTCACCGTTTCAATCGCCGATTTCTTGTGCTCGAAGGAGGTGTCGTACTGAACCACGACGTACTGGCCGTCTGGCACTCCGGGAAGACTGGTCGCATAGGTTGCAGATTTCAGTTTTCGTGACTCGACTTTTCCAAGGGGAGCACGGCTTGTCCCTAACATCTTCGCCCACTGCTCCTGGGAAACAGCGTTCTTGAAAAACTGCGCAGCGTTGCCCCAACTGGCGGCATAATTTCCGTCATCAACCTGCGCCAGCCACTGATGGGTCGCATCAACCGCCGCATCCGCGCTCTGTGAAAACGCTGCGCAATTAGCGAAGAGCAGGGCGGCAATCAGAACCATGAATCGTCGTCTCACGGCATCCCCCAAAGTGAGTTGAATGTGAACTTGGGAATCTTACCGGCGTCCTCGACAATTGGGGCTTTCTCCTGGCTCACTTCTCTGGCCTCCTCTGGCGAGAATGGCTCCATTTTTCACCGGCACTGACAATTTACTAACCTTCTGTTTCACGGTGATGTTATCAGCGTTAATTTTCGATAACAGACAACACCTGAGTTCTACGCCAAGCGTTCGGACCGACGTCAGTTTGCCAGCCGACCAGATCCGGGATCCGGCGATCGGGCACCAAAAGCTGCTTGCGTGGCCCTCCCCCAAGGTCAACAAGTTCCCTGCCCGGATCGCCCGCGCAGGGCGCCCTTGGCGGCTAAGACGACTTAGGAGAAAGTGTGAGTCGAACTGGCCGCCACATCGCAGGAATGTCCCCATTGAGTATGCGCACACCAACCGAGACGGTCCCAGGCCGGGGTTGCTCTAGCTATCGGCCAGATTCCCGGGGTCAGAACCAGCGCCTGACGCGACGTGAGTATGCTTCGAATGGGGCTCCAAACTGTTGGGCCATCTTGCGCTCTTCAAAAGGAACGAAAACCCGGTCCATCAGAACGAAGAACGCAACCGGCGTGAGGAACATGGGCAGGGTGCCCAGGGCCAGTGCCACGGCGCCCAGCATCCCGGTCATGCCCAGATACATTGGGTTGCGGGAAACTCGATAAGGTCCTTCGGTCACCAGTGTGGAGGAACAGAAAGTTGGACAAATTGCGGTCTTGCGGATTCGAAACAACCCCCAAGCCCAGAGCATCATCACTAGTCCACCGGCTCCTAAGACGGCCGCTCCGCTATAGGAGCGGAAGACGAGTAGTTTGTAGGAGCGCAGGGCGAGGTGGACAACGGTGGAGAAACCGAGCAGCAAGCACGCGATTCTCGGCGGCCTGATCTCAATCAGGTTCATCGCCGACCTGCTTTTCGGGTGAGCAACTTCCATGGGTCTCCCTCCAGTGCCGCACGCACCTGCTTAAGCGTTTCAACCGCATGTTTGACATCGCACGGCTTCAGTTTCACTTGCAGATGGCTGAGCAGTTGCTCTTCGCGTCTCTGCGTGGCTTCTACTTCCTGTTTCCCGCGAGCAGTCAGAGCCACCAACGACGAGCGCTTATGAGCGGGGTTGGGCCGCAATTCGACAAATCCGTCTTCAAGGAGCCGATTCACTAGTATCTGAATGTGCTGCCGGCTTACAGGGCGTGTTCTTGCCATCTGGGGCACGGTTTGATGTCCCAGGCGATGAAGCTCCAGCAGTACTCCGCGCAAGCCGGCCGATAGCTTGCCTTGGGTGTGAACCGCCTCCGCTTCCGCCCGTAGCCGGTGGAACAGCATCACCGTCTGATCGAACAAAGCAGCCAGCGCGGTCGCAATTTCCGATCCAGGCTCGTTTTCCTTTAGCATGACACTAATGTTGTCATACTGACAAGCAACATGTCAAATGTGCGAATCTCTTCGCATGTAGAGCGCACGTTGGAGGCGAGAGGCCAATCCGCTGCAGGAGATTCACCTCGGATCGGCCAGTATTGATCCTCGGCGGCCCTCGGACCGCGATGTCGGGCTGTTGCGGTCTTCGCGGATATGCGGTTGACCCTGTCCTTTTCAAGAGACGTTGCTTGAAGTCGCTTTGTTTTAGCCAACTTATCACCGGCG